>NZ_FPCH01000001.1:2500-1462005 GCF_900116175.1 Hyphomicrobium facile | reverse complement strand
ACGCATGACCGTCGAAACCCGCGAGCGCCGCGCCGCGCTTGATGTAACCGTAACCCGTATGCGGTTCCGTCGGCTTGATGCCGAAGAGGACGAGCTTGCCCGTCGCCGCAACCTCCGCCGCGCGCCGGATGTTCTTGGCGAACGCCGCGCCGTCTTCGATGACGTGATCGGACGGCATGACCGCGAGAACGGCGTCCGGATTGTCGGCAAGCGCAATCAGCGCCGCGACCGCGATGGCCGGCGCCGTGTTGCGCGCGATGGGCTCGAGCACGATGGCGCGCGGCTCGAGGCCGGCGCGTTCCAACTCCTCGCGCACCAGAAACCGGTGATCGTTGTTGCAGAGGAGGATCGGCCGCTCGAAACCCTCAGGCGCCGGCAGCCGCCCGAGCGCCGCACCGAGGAACGACGCGCTTTGACCGTTGAAGAAACGAATGAACTGCTTCGGATACATCGCCCGCGACAGCGGCCACAGCCGCGTCCCCGAACCGCCCGACAAAATGACTGGGTAAATATTGCTCACGGCGTCCCCTAACGACAGTCAGCGCGGAATGTACTTTTTAAGTTGGTCAAGCATCGGCGGTGCCGCGCCGCCTGGGAAGGGTCGCGGCTCGACGAGATAGGGATAGTTCTTATCCCACCAAGGGCCCGCGGCCCAATACGTGAAACCTATGTAGCCTCCCTCGGAAGGCGTCGCCATCGCGCTCTTCCAACTGTTGAGCATATCCTCGCCCTCATGGAGACAAAGGAAATTATTGGCCCACCCCGCCTCGCCGATGATGCCCTGCATCTTGTATTTCTTCAGCCACGTCGTGAACGGATCGAGACGATGCGAGCCGCTGAGCGGCATGCAGAAGGAGGATGTCCCGGAAGAATCCAGGTCAAGATATTGATGAGCCTCGACCGCGAAGTTGTTCAGAGGATCGTACGCCTTGAGAACCTGCACGCTATTGTCAGATGAATCCCACGAGTGCGCGCCATCCCAATAGGAACCTTGAAAGACGATCTTGTTCGGCACACCGGCATCGCGAATGGCCAAAGCGATTGTGTTCGCCGTCTTTATCCACTCGAGCGCCGACTGTTCGTGCGGCTCGTTCATCAGGCCAAACCAGATGTACGGGTTGTTCTTGAAATGCACGGAGAGATTGGCCCAGAGCTTCGCTAACTTTTGATTGGAAACACCGTTGGAACCCGCCAGTCCAAACCCCTTGCCGTCGTCGCTATAGTACGATCCGTAATTGTGCATATCCAGGATGCAAATGATCTCGTTGCGCGCACACCGTGATGCCACGCGGCCGAGTTCCTGCAGGTCTTGACTGCGAATGTCTCTATCAGGACCAGGCTGGATGTTTTGAAACTTGAACGGGACGCGAAGGATCTTGAACCCCTGCTCCTTGGACCAGTCGATGCGCGCATTTTCCGGATAGACGTAATCCTTGTTGAACGTAGTGCCCTGGCCGAACTCACCGCTCGCCATATTGACGCCCATTGCGGGCTTCGCCGGAGGCAAAGTCCAGTCCCCGAGGTGAACGCCCGCGCGACCCGCATCGATCTCCCCGGTCTCGTTGTCTTTGAGACCCAGAACAAAATCTCCCGATTTTGGATCGTCGCGCGCGGTCATCGTGAATTTTATGGGAAACTTCGTTTGAGCATCGAAGGTCAACACGCCGCTCGCAGGATCGTACGTTCCCGGCGGCACCGCCGCAGCGATCGCATCACCGATCTTACCCTGAAAGGCACCCTCATCCACCGTACTGCTCGGATGGATACCGATGCCAATCTTGGTCGGCTTCTTGATCGCGGCACCGCTTTCATCAAGCTCAAATATAACGCTTTCGCCTGCGGCAATCGCCGGAACGGAACGCAAAATCGACCATCGGACTGCGCGATCGTCACCACCTGCAAAGCGTGGGCCCTCGGTCACGAGCTTGAATGTTGATGAGTCATGGATCGTGGCCGGATTGACCGACCCTGGAGCAATCATGAAATCGATCTGCTCCTGCTTCCCTGGTGCCCACGGAGCGGCATCGCTGCCCGTGAAATTTCGCCCGCGCGCAAACTTGAACGGGAAATTTAATTCATAGGTGCCAGCGGACAGGCGATATTGAAAATCATGCGATGTCACAGGCTCGAGCGACAGACCGGGCCGCGATGAAAGAGCCTTCTGCGCGGCCACATCATAAGACTCCTCCAACAGATTGTCGTCGCTCGCCACTCCCGAAATTTGCATTTGAACCGTTTGCCCATCGGTCAGACGGCAGGCAAACAGATGAATATTGAAACTATCGCCCTCCGATAAGACGAGAGGGTCGCCACCGATGACATAAACGCCATCCTGCTTGTTCCGGCAAAAATCATCCGGTGACTTTTCGCCATGTGTATCGTTAGTGGCGAGGTCATTTCCGGCAGCCAACGTCCGCGAACAGAACACGCCTGCCGGGGTGAATGCAGCTGTCACGAGCGCGATTAGGGCAACGGAAGGCAGCTTGAAGTAATCAAACATCGTCCCGCTCCCGGATGCTCTGCTGTCAACGGCCCCGCAACGATTGTCGAACGCCGTCTATCGCGGATAGCTGTGGCTCGCTTTGGAAGGCGCTTCGAGATACGCCCAGCGCCGCACCAACACGCGTTCGCCGGTTTGGCAAAACTGGTGATGTCGCGCAGGTGCCCAGCGCAAAAGGGATAACTCCCCACGCTGATGAATGCAGTGAAACAACAACACCTACTCCTGCTCTCGGGGGAAGTTCCCGCCAGCGAGCCTGAAGCCATTTTTCGTACTGCGCCGTTTATGCGTCATTGATTCTGAGCAGCCGAACCGGCTTGATCGTCATCGACGAGAACGAGACACCTGAGCGCCCCAGGGAACCCTGCCGCACCTTGCCGCAGACGAATTGGAGCATCGAATGCCTGATCCGGTGAGTGTGTGCATCCCGACCTTCGAACGGCCTCAGCTCTTGAAGGCTGCAATTCACTCATGCGTAACGCAAGCCTATCGGCCTTTACGCATTATCGTTGGCGACGATTCCCGCACGACCGAAACCAGCGAAATGCTCAAAGCCCTCGCATTGCCTGACGGTGTGAGCATTGAGTATTTGCCAAGGGCCGCGGTCGCGTCCCAGCGCGACAACATCATTAGGTTATTCAATCACGTCACCACGCCGTACGTATCGTTGCTGCACGACGACGACATGTTCACGCCGGGCGGAATGGACCTAACGATCAAGGCCGCCTACGAAAGTCCCTCGGCGATTGGCGCTTTCGGCGTCCAGCAAATTATCGACTCAAGCGGTGCGCTGCTGGCTGCGGAAACAGAGCAATTCAATAAAACGTACCTCAGAACCGAAGAGTTCTTGGACCGCATTCATAGCGTTTGGTTTTCGGTTTTATCACTACAGTTGCCGAGCAACGGTTTTTTGCTAAGGACCGATTTGGCAAAACGTGCGGCAACGGCGTTGCCCGCCAACCCCGGCTCTGCAGTTGACGTGGCTTTTGCCCTGCGATTGGCGGAATTGAGCGGCGACGCATCGCTCTTCCTCACCTCCAGCGTAACGCATCGCTATCGGCTGACGCCCGGAGCCGAAACCGAACGCCTTGATCATCTTCCGATCTACGCATTTTTGCGAGAGGTCAACGTTCCCGCCGCCTACCGCGATCTTCAAAGGCAGCGCTTGGCGATTTTCTTGGTTGCGGCTATCAACGAACGATTAAGCCGCGGAGACGTGAAAGCGGCTCGCGAATTGGTACTTTCGGACGACTATCCGGCGGCGCGGCGGTTGCAGCCGATGGGCATCTTTCACACGGCCGCAGCGCATCTGAGATTGCCACCCTCTATCGTTCGCCTACCCTACGCGATCAGCCGCAAACGGCGATTTGCGCACCAAACCGCCGTAAAGGCCTGAAACGCGCGCACGACATTCGAACCGTAAAAGCTACGAGCCGTTGCGGCGAACCAAAGCATCCAACGCCGCGGCGTAAGTATGCCGGCCAAGATATGACAAGAACTCGGCCTTCGCCTCGCGTGCCCGCTTGATCGAACCGGCAGGATCGCTTCTCACTTTTTGAAGTTCGCGCGCAGCAGACTCGACCGACGGCTCCGCCCACACGGCATCCGAAACGCCGTGATACGCTGGATCGTCATCGGCAAACGCAATGAGTTTGTACGCCACGGCCGACATCTTGTCTGGCGAGCAGAAATCAACATTCCCGGACCAGCCCGTCGCGATAACGGGAACCTCCATAAGTATCGCCTCTGCGATCGTCAGCCCAAAACCTTCCGAGCGGTGCAACGAGATGTAGACGTCCGACGAGCAATAAAGTTCTGACAGTTGCTCATCCGACCAGACTTGATCGATGACGCTTATATTCGGGCTCTCCCCGATCTCGCTCCTGATGGCAGCGAGATCCTGCGGATAACGCTTGCCTTGCGATGTCTTCAGAACAAGCTCGACGCCCTCTTCATCGCCGAATGCTGCTCTAAACCCGCGTATGACCGCGAGCGGATTCTTCCTTTCGAAGGAGGAACCCAAATTGAAGATGGAAAGAACCCGGAAAGTCCCGTTTTTCGGCTTCGAAGGAACCACATTGCCCATGTCCAACTGGATCGGATGAGGCACCGTTAGCACCGGCTTCGTCGTGTAGCGTTGCATCGTTCGTTGGCAAAAACGACTTGGAACCATGAACGCATCGACGAACCGCATGGCGTCGATCCAGTCCTTCGGCAAACACTCGAGTTCCCACGCCCAATACGCGATGTTGTACGAGTTGTAGTAGGAGCGAAGCCCTGCCGTAATGATCCCCGGCAGCAGCATCGGCGCGTTCAAATGAAATATCGAAACATTCGTTTGAAGGCGGGGGGAGCCACGTTGATACGTTACATCATCCCCGCTCGAGTAAAATCCCGCAACGTCACTCGTCGAAACTTCGCAGCCGTATTTCTCAACCTGCTGAATGCAGAGCCGCGCCGAACGGCCGAGCCCGGAGGCCGATGACAGAAGTCCCACGACCTTGATCTTCGTTGGTGGGCCCTGAAGAGAACCACGCGCAGGCGGTATGATCCTCGGCAAAATATGACGGCGGGCAAAGCGGACAGGCTTTCTGAAAAGTTCACTTCGCAAGAGTAGCCATTTTAAAAATGGATCAACTAAGCGCCTGTGATCGCATAGCGGGACGAATCTGAAAAAGTGCAATGCCTCACGATCGGCCCAATAAGATACGACGCCTACGGACAAAAAGACGCATTGGTCATGCTTTCACTTCTGCAGTTGATAGCTTAGGTTTTTGCAGTGCGACCGTGAACCTCCGCTGCAACGCATAAACCGGAGAACGGACTTTTTTCTTATTTAGAAAATAGTAGCGCGACGAAAAGCCAGACAACGAGCGACACGCCTCCGACGAATAGAAGCCCAAGCAATCGGGCTCTTCCCTTGCTGATCTGAGCAGGCGCCAGCGAACTGGCGGCATCGGCAGTCGAACAAATATGTTCCTGCGTCGGATCGCTTTTTTGTTCGCTAGAATTGATCGATGAATGAGTGGAGTTCATTTTTTCTAATACCTGAGTAGATCTCAGATCTGCGCTGAGTTACCTCAATTTGGAGGAGCGTGCATGCATTTCCGCACTGTCTCTGACGCCGAAACAATTCTTCTTAACGATCAATTTCAACACCGTGAGCTTGCCATCTCCGCAGAATCCGGAGTGCAAGCGCTGCTTCATGCGCGCGCCCATAAGGCCAATACCGCTTTCTTGAAGCGCTCATTGGATATCACTGTATCGGGCGCGTTGCTAGCGTTTCTGGCGCCGAGTCTCATTCTGATCGGGCTTCTCATACGCTTGGAATCCGATGGACCTGCATTGTTTCATCAGAAGCGCTTCGGTCGGAATGGCAAAGTTTTCACATTAATGAAGTTTCGCAGCATGAAGGTGCAAGAGTCCGATGGCGCCTTCGTTCAAGCGCGAAGCGCCGATCCACGCGTCACCCCTCTTGGCCGATGGCTTCGTCGAACCAGCATCGATGAGCTGCCCCAGCTGTTCAACGTGTTGATGGGAGACATGTCATTGGTTGGCCCTCGCCCTCATGCTCTTGCGATGGACCAGCATTACGCCCGTATCGTTCCCAACTATTTAGATCGACTTCTTGTTCGACCTGGTCTGACCGGACTGGCTCAAATCTCAGGCCTGCGCGGCCCGACGAACACCATCGAAGATATTTCGATGCGCGTAAATCGCGATCGCGCCTATGTACGGCGCTGGTCGTTCCTGTTGGACCTCAAAATTTTGGCCCGCACGCCTCTTGCCCTGTTCGGGCCAAACGCTCTCTGACCAAGCACCACCTGAGTTCTCGGGCATAGAAAGGCGCTTTGATGCTGGTTCGCAACCACGATGCGCGGAGGGCGCCCCCCCATTCCAGCGAATTCCTTTGGGATACCATCTCGCGCCACCGAACCATTCTGATCGCTTTCCCGGCACTCTTTCTCGCGATGGCTGCAATCTACGTATCGATGAGAGGATCGACCTATACCGCAGCGTCTCGATTGGGCATCGACAATCGAATTCTTCAATTCAATCCCCAGGAGGCCATCCTCCCGACGTCGTCGATAAGTTCTCCGTTGCTGCAGAGTCAGGTAGCGATCCTCCTGTCCGATAAAATCGCCCGCGATGCAATGAAAGCGTTGGGCCTGACCAACGACCCAGAATTCCTGCCCAAGTCCTCCGTGCCAGAGACAGAGCAAAGGAAGGAAGCCCAGGTTCTCGATAAACTACAAAGCAAAATACACGCGAGCCGCATCGGCGAAAGCTATCTGATCGACGTACGCGCAACGTCGGTAGATCCGGTCAAGGCCGCGAAAATAACGAACGCCGTGGTCAAGGCGTACCTGGACGATCAGGCGAATTCGAATGCCGACGTCGCGAACTCCGTTAGCCCATGGTTGCGCAGCAAAGTCGCGTCACTCGGAACAACCGCTCGCGTGGTGAGCGAAGCAACACCGCCCTTGAAAAGAGACCAGCTGCCGGACGGGTTCATCCTGGCGCTCGGGCTCGCATCGGGATTGGTCTTCGGCTTCACCTTGGCGTTCACATTCGACTGGTTCGACAATCGGATAAAAACGCGCGAGGCCGTTGAACGGGTGTGTGACGCGGAATGCTTCGGCATGCTGCCCTGCATGAAAAAAGCACCATGGTACTCGAAACTGGCAACACGCAATCGATCACCGCGCACGAACCGCCAAACCGTCTGGACGGATCCGTCTCTCCTTTGGGCAATCAACAATCCGCAAAGTCACTTCGCTCATGCCCTGAGAAATACCCGAGCGGCTATTCTCGAGCACAAAGACAGCAATCCCGTCATTATCGGCATTACATCTCCTGCTTCCGGCGAAGGAAAATCAGTCGTAGCCGCCAATCTTGCTAGACTTATGGCGATCACGAATCAGAAAGTCCTTCTGGTCGACGCGGATCCATATAACCCTGGCCTTACCGCATTGCTTTCCCCCGGAGCCGCCGCCGGATTGGCCCAAGCACTCGATGGCCGAAATCTCCCGGATATCCTTTGGACGTGCGATAAGACCGGCCTCGAATTTCTGCCCAACCCAGCGAGCGAGAACGGCTCACACCCAGGTTCCCTCCTGAACGCGACGAATGAAAAATTCTTCAACGAATTGGCGCGTGAGTACGACAGGATCCTCATCGACCTGCCGCCCCTTGATCCGGTTCCAGACGTTCGTGAGGCTCAACCGATTGTGCACGGAATACTCCTCGTAATCGAATGGAATAAAACTTCGGCCGAGCAGCTGGCGATGATCTTGGATTCAGCGGGTCCCGTAAGATCCAAACTTATCGGCGTGCTCCTCAATAAAGCCAGCGACAAAATGTTTCGCGGGCGCCGTTCGCCG
Organism: Hyphomicrobium facile; assembly: GCF_900116175.1. Lineage (GTDB taxonomy): Bacteria > Pseudomonadota > Alphaproteobacteria > Rhizobiales > Hyphomicrobiaceae > Hyphomicrobium_B > Hyphomicrobium_B facile. The sequence goes on along the minus strand of NZ_FPCH01000001.1, from coordinate 1,454,121 downwards.
TCGCCGCAATCCCATGCATCAGCCCACACGAAAAGTAAGTTCAATCCTTCGTCGAGAGGCCTTGGAATGGACCCGCCCGGAGACAACGTCGGAAAGGGTACTCCACCGGTCCCTCATATCGAATGGACAGCGGGAGAGTAAAAATGCCGAACGCCCTCATACGTGCTTTATTTGGCTTGACACTATTTCTCATCGCCCTACCTGCAACGCCGCTCTTCGCAGCCGACTACACCCTCGATACGGGCGACAAAGTTCGCATTGCTGTACACGACTGGCCTGATCTTTCCGGCGAATTCAATGTCACCGCGACAGGAACGATCTTCCTGCCCCTGGTCGGTGAAGTGCCAGTCAAAGGCCTCACCGCTTCCCAGGTAGCAACCAAGGTCGCAACCGAGTTGCAGCAGCGGCAGAAGTTGAACGACATCCCGAGCGCGACGACGGAAATCGTCATTTTCCGGCCGTTCTACGTTCTCGGCGATGTGCAAAGCCCTGGCGCTTTTCCCTTCAAACCGGGCTTGACCGTCATGCAGGCCGTCAGCGTAGCCGGCGGATACTATCGCCTCGTTGACGTAGCATCGTTGCGCCTCGAACGCGACGCGATAGCCGCGAAAGGCGACATCGACGTATTGCAGACGCGCATGAAACAACTTCTCGCCCGCCAGATAAGATTGGCAGCAGAGCAAAGCGGCGCAAAGGACTTGGTCTTTCCATCCGAATGGAGCAAGTTGGACAGCACCTCGCCTGAAGCACGTCTCGTCGCCGAGGAACGAGCCATCTTCGCGACGAACAACGACAGCTTCGAACAACGCAAGTCGACATTCGATCGCTTTCATCAAATCTACGAGGGCGAGGTCACATCGATCAAAGCGCAAATCGAAAGCGAGCGAGAACAATATCGCTCGGTGCAAGACGAACTCGCAAGCGTCACAGGGCTCGTGGCCCAAGGCTTGACGCAGAAACCCCGTAAGCAATTGCTCGAGAGAACGCTCGCGCAAGTGTCAGGAAATATCCAGGGTATGAATACGCTCGTCTTGCAAGCACAGCAGAACATCAGCCAGACCGAGCAAGCGAAACTTGATTTGCAGGTTCAACGAGCCGAACGCATCAATCGAGACACCCAAGCGACTCGCGCCGAAATAGATGACACGAAAGCAAAGATCGCGACCGCCAAGAGATTGACCTTCGAAGCCCAGGTGGCGACACCGGACAGCCTGCTTCGCACAACCAAGGGCCACTTCACGATTGCGAAGCAGGGCCAGGGCGAAGCAACGCCCGCGAACGCGGGAACGCGGCTCGAGCCCGGTGATGTGTTGACAGTTGAGCGCTCCCATTCCCCAGAGCCGACCGAAGCCGCCCAAAACTAAACAGGAGAACCAATCACGAAGCTAATCGCCAGCAGCATAATCTTCAGGCATCGGCTTGATCGCCGCTCCGTACAAGAACCACAGAAATGCGGCGGATTTGATTGAAAAGAGCGAATAGCTGACAAGCAGATTGAGCCCGATGAAAAGGGCGACCGCATGTGTTGCACGCCGAATGCGGAGCCGGAGTTCCATGTCCGGAACACGATCGCTCGCGACGAGCGTTGTGAACAACCACACGAAACATCCCCCGAGCAGGGTTTGCGTAACGATCAGGTAAGTCAATCCGCTATCGAGATTGTCGTTGATCTCGCTCCATTGGGCCATGCCCAGCATATCGTAAAAATTGAGATTTCCCGCGAGTTCCATCGTTTTCGCGACGCGACCACCAAAGTCGTCACTCAGAGGATCTGGGTGAAATGCATAAACCCCGATTGCGCCGAGTGTCAGGATCGCCGGCAAATAGAAAACGGCAGCGCGCGAAGGCAGCTTGGACGCCAGCGGCACACAAAGCAGGATAAGGGCCGAAGTGACCGTCGCAAAACGCCCATCGCAGGCAACCAGCAGAAAGGCTGTCGAAACGATAAGCCAAGCGCGCATGATCGACGAAAGGGTCGGCCAGAAGCAGATGAGCAAGATCACGACGATGCAAACGTAATTACCGAGCGAAACCGGCTCGAGAAATAGGGAGGAAACGCGGTGAATATCGACAAAGGAAAAAAAACGCTCGCCAGGCCGTGTCGCACTGACGAAGAGCGACGAATCCGAGTTCCAGAAATCGTCAGCCGCAAAGTTGCGGGAATTTATGTAGTAACTCCTGACATCAAAGATGTCCGAGAAGAGATCGGGATAGGCGATCTCCAGGAGAGCAAAGAAAACAACAACGAATTGCAACTTGGAAAACAATGATACGGGATTGCTCGAATACCGCAAACCGAGCATCACAAAGACCGGTATCGACAGCACGTCGCGGATATTCTTTGCAACCAGCTCATCTCTAAATAGGCTTATAACCAAGCCGATGCCAATGAACAGAAACATGAGCGCAAGCCACGGGCGATCATGAGGGGCGAGCGTCAATACCAGAAGAAGGGTGCTGCAGAAAAATATCAGCAACTCCGCTGCGATCACCTCCCCATTCGTCACGGCCACAACGTGTGCATTGACGGCCGCGAGCACCGCGTTGAACGCCAGAGTTGCGATCACGATTCCGGCGATCAGCTTATCGACGGCTTCTCGCGTCAGCAGGCCGGATGGAATATCTACATGCGGACTATACCGCTCATAATTCACGCCTCAGCCTCCCCCACGGCGAAGAGACCGCGATTCGATCGAGCGCAACGGCCGCAAGGAACCAGATGACTTCGATTGTATATCGCCGCCACAGCCGCGACGGCTCCTGAGTTATCCGGAATAGCCATTCGCACTTTGCGGTCCGCAGCCAGCGGGGCGGGCGCTTTACGCGCCCGGTTTCGACATCGAGATAACCACCGACACCCAGAGCAAGAACGCCGCAAGCCGAGACCTTCTCCGACATCCATTGTTCCTGCTTCGGATTCCCAAGCGCGACGAGCACAACTTTTGCATGCGCGCGCTTGATCGCGTCTACAGCTACATCTGGGTTATCGCAGTACCCGTCGCACACTCCGCATATTTCGGATTGGTATTTCTGACGGAGGATCTCAGCGGCGCGGCAGACGACCGCCGGACGAGAGCCATATAAAAACACCGGCGTCCGTTTAGGCAGTCTCTTGAGCAGTTCCGGCGTTAAATCCGTACCATTTAAATTCTCAGGAAATCCCTTTCCGTACAAAATCCGCGAAGCGATATCGACCCCCACGCCGTCATTCAAAACAAGCATTCCACCGAGCTGACGCTGAAGCAGCGGGTCCCTCCGCGCCTTTAACAACAAGTTTGCGTTCGCAAACGCCACATTTATGGATCGGGAAGTTCGCAGCCCATCGACAATAACATCCAGAGCTTCGGACTTACTGAGTGTGGCGACATCAACACCAAATATTTTTCGGCTTGGGAGCCGTGGCAAACAACTTTGCGACATCCCAACTCCTCGATGCTAAGTCTCGCTGGCAATCACATCCTGGTAGGTCGCTTCAATTCGAGCCGCGGCGGGTGGCCAAGCACACCCCAACGCAAAGCGACGCGCGCGTTCTCGATCCTGAATATTCTGTGTCTTCTCCCACTGGAGAAACCGTTCGGCCGCAATCTCGGCATCGGCAAAATCAAGCAACAAACCTGTTCTCGAGCGCTCAAAAATCTCTTCAAAAGCAGAATTCTTTTGCATGACCGGCAAAAGCCCGGCCGACATTCCCTCCACTTGCACCAGTCCGTAGCCTTCGTACTGCGACGCCGACACCGTGAACCCGCAATCCTTGATCAACGCCTGAAGCTTGGCGCCATCGAGATACCCAAGTCGATGAATGTTGTCGGTCAATTTGGCGGCGCGAATTTTGTGGTTCAAACGCTCCATATCGGCGGCCGTTCCTGAGCCGACGATAAAAAGCTTTCTCGTGCTATCCGCCATCACCAGATGCCCAAAAAACGGAATCAGCCGATCGACGGATTTGTTTTCGGCAATCCGGCCCCAATAAATTAGGTGATGACCGCCCGCGTAAAGCCAAGGAAACGGCTCGACGGGGTTCAGCAACACCTCCGACCGGATGCCGATCTCTTCAAGCTTCCTCTGATCGCTATGGCTCACCGCGAAAATCTTCTTCGCCTGCGATAGCGTCACCCGCGAAATGGTCCTGAAATACAGATCTTTGAGCTTGTCGAATTTGTGCGTGTGAAAAAAGAGGCCGTGCGAGGTCACGATCAGCGGCGGAACGCCCAGTCTTCGATAGATACTGATGAGATCGGTGAATTGATCCAGAGAGTGCAGATGAATGAGATCGTATCTGCGCAATAATTTCGGCGATAGGAATGGAATGAAAAAGCGGCTGAAGCCGATGTATCGCACGCGCACGACAACCGCACGATTGACTCGCTGCACCTTTTTCAATTTGCGCGACGTGCCGAACAGCCGGTCCAGAGTAAGGACCGTGACGCGAGAGGACCCGGACTGCCTTTCGACAAGTTGCCTTACATATTCCTCCAGACCTCCGACCGATGGAGGGTACTGGCGCACAACGTGCAGCACGCGAAGTGGCGGCTTTGAGTAGGCATCCATGGCAGCTACTCGCGAAAAAACTACGAAACGCGCTGCCCACCGCGATCACCGTAACTCCCGGAAAAGCGAAAGTAACCGTGGACAGCTGACGCAGGGTTTTTGGTTATTCGATCACTAACGCGATATGCGCCGCACACAGATCGTTAGCGAAGCCTCACCGCACGAAACTTAGTTTTTGGCACTCCACCTGATGCGAGCAGCGCTCAAATGTCCCGTTGCTCATCGCGCCTATGCGCATTCTCATCGATGTACGTAGAGCGCAAGCGTCACTGCGATATTCACTCGTCCGACAGACCATGAGCTTCTCAACTCGACGATGCAGCAGGGCACATGAGCAGCGCGAAATATTCGTCTTTCGCAGAGTGGAAGCTGCTCGCAACCTACGTTTCTCGTGAGCGAATAGAGCAATCGACCGCGCTGTTCATGCGGATTTGCGGCGCGGGGCTCGGCTACATCATCATCGCGCTTGCGGCTCGCGCTACGACCACGCAAGGCTTTGGCGATTTCGTTCTGCTGATGTCATCAGCAGCACTCTTTGGCGGCGTCGCAACCATCGGCCAAGAGTCGATATTGCTTCGCGACTTGCCCCTCGTCGTCGCGCGCGGAAATCATGGGTTTCGCCCTCTATTGAAACGCTGCTTAATCATCGCCGGCGCAGGGCTGCTGTTTTTCGCGGCCGTCGGAATGCTCTACGGTTACCACGCGCTTCGGTCTTCGGACTTTGAGATTCTAGGCCTCCTCGGCGGCCTCGTTATCATGAGCGGATTGAACGAGCTGAACTTCGCAATTCAGCGGGGATGCGGACATACCTTGCCGGCGGTGTTCGCAAAGGAAATCGCTTGGAAGCTGATCTTGGCGGCGGGCCTGGTCGTCATCGTCTTCGGGCATGCGCATCCCAACGCGACACTCTTGGGTTGGCTGCTTCTGGTGGCTTACCTCGTCCCGATCGCAATTTCGGCGGCGTTTGTGCTGCGTGCTTGGTACAGAACTCCGAAAGGCGATCCCGCCGCGCTTTCAGAATATCCGAAGCCCAGCGGCCTTGCGTTCTTCGCGCTCAATTTCATCAGCCAAGCGGGAACGCAAATCGACATTCTCGTTCTCGGCATAATGTCTTCGGTATCGAGCGTAGAACTCGGCGCCTACTACGCAGCCCAGAGGACAATTCAGATTCTGTATTTGCTGCCCTATGGAGCTGCGATCACCAGCGCGCCCCTCATTCCGTTGGCATATAGCGAGCATAATCCCCGCGAGATCGTGAGGCTATCGCGACAGATCTCGCGAGGCGTTGGCTCGATCGTCGTGTTCTTGTCAGTTGTCTTGCTGATCTTTCGAACCGAGATAATGTCGATATTCCGGCCGGAATTCGCGAAATACGCGATCCTCCTACCAGTCCTTGCGCTCGGGCCTCTGGTATCCGCAATCGGCGGCTTGCATAGCCTCGTCGCTCCGATGTGCGGGATGGAGCGCGAATACTCACGCGCGCGCATCTGCATCATCGCCGCGGGAACAGCCGCCAAGATCATTCTCGCAAGCCAAGGGCTGCTTCTGGGGATAGCTCTGTTCAACGCGTTCGAGGCGATCGTCACCGCCGCAGTCGGAGTCCTGATGGCCCGCCGGCGCCTCGGCGTTTGGATCGTCTAGCGGCGTTCCACGCAGTTGCGCGACAAGTACCCCCTGACAAATGTTGCATGATCGAACCCAAGCACGGCGCGGAGACATCTCGACGCTTGGCAACGGGCGGAACCACGGCTAATCCAACACAAAGCACGCTGCGATCCTGCGTTGGGTCCCCTCGCATTCGCACAGGCGTACAACTCGCATAGACCCCAGGGCACGACAGTTGATGAGACGAAAGGAAGATGCGGCGGATCAGGTAACCGGAATGTGCGCTACCGACCTTCCAAGCGTTCCTTTTGCCCTCTCCCACACGCACCGGCTCCTGCTCGCAAACTTCCATGAGCCCCAGCAAATGCTGAGTTGGTCGCTCACAAGGCCGGGATTTCAAAATGCCCGGCAGGTGGCCTGGATCGAAATCCGCGATGCCGATTTGCCTGCCGGTCAGGACCCCGAGCAGATCATTGCCAGCCGCATCGCGAAAGCCAAACTGGCGGATGCCGTCTCGCTCATCACGTCGCGCGACGTAAGCAGGCATCACACGTCGCAAGTCGCGGTTGAGGACGACGTTGCGACGTGCGTCACCACCGTCGGGCTCTCGAATGGGGAGAGAGTAGGCCAGCGGTTCGCCGCCGCACGAACGAGCGTCGGTACGATCAACACGATGGTGCATATATCAAAGTCGCTTACGGAAGCGGCTTTGATCGAAGCGATCACGATTGCAGCTGAAGCAAGAACGGCCGCTATTCTCGATGCTGGTGTGCGCCGATCCGGCGTCGCGATTACGGGGACCGGCACCGACTGCATCGTCGTGGCGGCACCCCGTGGCGGCTCCGTGCGGTTCGCGGGAATGCATACGGCCGCCGGCGAAGCAATCGGAGCGGCGGTCTACAAGGCAATGCGCGACGGCATAGCCGCATGGCTCCAGGACATGGAGGCCATGCAGCTCGCCGCCGTCGTAGAAGGCTAGAGTTGTAGAAGGCCGGGATTTAAGCCGTTGCCGGGAGAGCGTCTTCAGACCGGATCAACGAAATCGCGACCGCCGCACGATGCAACAGAAGCAAACCGGCGAACGCCGCGAGATTGATCATCAAGACGCGCTCCACAACCGCCGCGGAGAACGCCTCATCCGAAGATCCGAGAACAAATCCGGCTCCATAGAGCGCCGCCTCGTATGCCGCGAAAGCTGCGAGAAATGCGCCGGCGAGAACGAGTGGCGATGATCCCGCAGCGACCGAGACGACGCGTGTTCCCAAGAACGCAACAACGCTAGCAACGCCGATTGCAGCGCCCCAAGCGAACGAGTCCGCCGTCATCGGATAGTCGAGAATTCCATAACCGACGACCTGATTCGCGAGCCAAGCCACTACGACCAGCGCAACGCCTTCGCCGCTCTTCATTTTCGTTCCGGCGATCGCGGCGACGGCCGCGAGCGGCGCAGCGCACGCGAATGTCAAGCTGCCGGCGATCGTGAGAGCGGCGATCAACGCGATCCAAAGTCCGGTGGCGGCGTTGTCGTTGGTGAGCGTCTTCAAGGTCATTCGATGTCTCCTGTATTGTCAGATAATAGCACAGAGGCAGTCCGAGGCGAGAGGGCGTTTGACTGCCCTCTCGCAGGAGTTTCAGTTCGTGAACCGAAGACCGGCATAAGCGCCAATCCCGGTCCCTTCGAAGCCGTTCGGATTTTCGTAGTGTTTGTCGAAGAGGTTGTCGATCCGCCCGAAGAGACTGATGCCGTCCTTGAGGTTATAGTCGGCCGCCACGTTGACCAGCGTGAAACCCGGCAGAGTGACATTGGCATAGGTTGAGCGATCGATGTCGGCCGCTTCGCCGATGTAGACCAGCGACGCGGTCAGCAGCAGCGGATCATAGGGCGTCCAGCCGGCCGACAAACTCGCCTTGTTGCGCGGACGGCGAAGCAGTTGCGCGTGCGTGATTTCGTTGGTCGCCTCCGTATAGGTATAGTCCGCGCGAATACGAAGGTTGTCCGCAACATCGGCCGACGCAAAGACTTCCACGCCCGAGGTTCGGGCTTTGCCGACATTGTCATATGACGTGTAGGTCGCGTTGCTTTCGATCAGATTTGTGATGTCGTTGAAAAAGTAGGTTGCACCAAACTGAGCGCGCCCTCCGAGAATGGCCTGCTCGAATCCGGCATCCATGCCAAGACTTTCCTCGGGCGCGAGGTTCGGATTGCCATAGAAGTACGGCGGAGAATCCTGGAACCGCTGGCTGAGCGTCGGCGCTTTGAACGCGGTGCCGATGCTGCCCTTCAGCTTTGTGCCCGTCGCTTCGATGACGTAGGCCGGCGCGACGCGCCACGTAGTGTGACCGCCGAAGCTTTCGTTGTCATCATACCGGACGTTGGCGACAAGGAAGAAGTTGCGGAAGATCTCCGACTGCAGCTCCGCGAATGCCGCATTGTTCCACTCCTCGGCGAACAGAGCCGGGGAATCGAGCTGCTCGTTATGATGCTCGGCGCCGGTCACGATCGTATAGCCGGGGCCCACGCGAAGAACGCTGCGCCAGTCGTATTTGAAACGTTCTCCTTCGCTGGAATTTCTCCCCGATAAGGGATCGAAGTTGTACGTCTGGAGATTGGCATAGTTGACGCCGAAGAAGTTCGTCAGGTTGCCACCCAGCGCCATCCACACGACTTCGCCGCGCGTAAAGAGCTGATCGAAATCCGAACGCGACAGCGATGAACTGGGGTGGCTCGGATAGTCGTAATTATCGCTGGTGTAGTGCAACGTCGCATCAGTATAGCGAGTGACGAAATTCACCGTCACGTCCTTTGTCAGGTCCACGCCGATCTTCGTCGAATACGTCCAGTTGTCGTAACGGTTGCTGTGGCGCGCCTCGCCTGGCAACAGAAGATCGAACGGCGTAACCGGCGTATCGTCGGCACGAAAATGCGAAGCGTTGAACGAGTAGTTGTAGCGGTCTGTCCCGCCGCTGATGCTCGTTGCCTGGTTGAACGTGCCGAACGAGCCGCCTTCGATCATGCCGGTGGCCTTGGGCGGTCCCTTCCCCGCCTTGGTATTGATGACGATGACGCCGCCCAAGGCATCCGCGCCGTAAAGGCCGCTCTGCGGGCCGCGCAAGACTTCGACGCGTTCGATGTCCGTCGTCAGCAACTGGCCGATGTCAAAGCTGCGGTTGGAATTGCTCGGATCGCTGACGTCGATGCCATCGATCAAGATCTTCGTGTGATTTGAGTTTGTTCCGCGCATGAAAATTGAGGTCTGGCCACCGGGGCCGCCCCTCTGCACGACGTTGAGCCCCGGAACGCTCTTGAGAACGTCCGGCAGCGTGCGGCGCTGCTGCGCCTGGATTTCCTTTGATGTGATGACCGTAACGGAGCTTGCGATCTGCTCGACAGGCGAGGCGATGCCGGTCGGCGAAACGGCCACATCCGAATTATCGGCGCCACGGGCCGTCCCTGCGGCCCCGCCGCCGGAATTACGAGGTGTCGAGCTTTGTTGAGCGGCAGTCGGCGCCTTCTTCTTCGCCTGAGGATCCTCGGTGGATGTAACTGTGACTTCCGGGAGATCGGTAAGCGGCGCAGTGGATACTTGAGCGCTGGCTTCGATCGCGGAAAGTGATGTGATTGTACAGAGTATGGCTGCACTTGCGGTGCGGCGCATGAAGACGCGTTGCATGAAGACCCCCGTCGCATGACGTAAGGGTGGATCGCTCCCAGAGGGCATACCGGCAAAGGCTCAGTGGATACCCGCACGCGTCCTCGTTCACGTCTCCCCAAGGGATCGTGTTCAAACTGACGTTCGGCGCAGTATTTTATCCCCTCAGCGCAACGACCCGCACGACCTGCGTGGCTCCCCACCGGTTGACACATCAGCCGCCGCTACGGGTTTCCGCTCTTCCGCGCCCCACGCACGGGAGATGGGCAGCTTGTGATGGCAGGTCTCCTGACTTGCGGCTCGAGCGTCTTCTCCGACCTTCCCGAGGGCCTCCAGAATGAGGCCATCAGTGGTATAACCGGAGCGGACTCGCCGCTTACAGTTGCGGGGGCAGTCTCGGCATTGACACCAAAGGTGTCGCACCGCGTTCCCATTTTCACCATCCGCGCGACTTCACGCGAATGGAACCGTCACATCGCCATAAGCACACGATCGACGATAACGAGTCAATGACGAAAAACTGCCACACGCGGCAGAAAGCGGAGCGCTCGGGCAGGACACTTCCGAGAAGAAAACGCGCCAGCAAATTCGAGGCGGATCATTTCTCGATTGATGCGATAGGAACCTGGACCGTGCAAACGACGCCGGACGGCCCGAAGGCGAGCTTCGCCCGTTCATCGCGAAACAAACTTTGCTCGATCAAGCGTGATCCAAAACTTCGACGCGTGGGAGCTTTCACGGCCGGGCCGCCCTGTTCCTTCCAAACCAGGCGTAACGATTGTTGGGTCGTATCGCCTTCAGCCACGATTGAGACCGTCCCCGTCGCGCTGGAAAGTGCGCCGTACTTTGTCGCGTTGGTGCACAATTCGTTCAGCATCAATGCGAGCGGTTGAACGGCCAAGGCCGTAACGTCGACATCGGGAATTTGAATTGTGAAACGCCCGTGATCCTGAACATCAAACGGCTCGATAGCAGCTTTCACGATGGAAATTAGGGGTGTCGGGCCCCAGCTTGTTTCCAACAAAAGACGGTGCGCGCTGCTCAATGCCGTCAAACGATGCCGGATTGCATCGCCGGCTTCTTCCAAGCTTTGAGCGCTGCTGATGCTTTGGGATGCAATCGCCTGGGTCACCGCCAGCGTGTTTTGAACGCGATGGTAGAGTTCTTCCATCAGCAGTGTATGCAATTTGGCCGCAACATCCTGTTCGGCAGAATGCAAGCCAGCCTCGATCAGCAAGCGGCGAAGGTCCGCATTCTCAAATTTCAGACGGAACTCTTCATCGGAAATTTTTGCGCTTCCCGTGCTGCGCAAACTATGCTCGACCATCGACTTAAAACCCAGTCAGAGGAACTACGGACCGCGATCTGATCTCTCAAATTGAGCCACTACCGTATAGTAACATCGGAGCGGCCGCTACATTCTGGCTCAAGCGTGTTGAAGGCTAAATGGTTGGTCGGCCGCGGTGACCGGGCCCTAACAGACCTCGATCCAACAGCTCCGGTTAGTGTCACGAAGCGGTCATGCACTTGCCCACCTCACCGGCGACATGAAAGGTAGCGGTTAACGAAGACGCTATTAGCTGGCGGAATCGATCGATCTCGGAAAAGTTTGCGATTGCATCCCTTATTCGCGCGTCGAATTAGTACGCACGTGACCCGGGGAGCCATTGTCGGGAGAGAATAGATTATGCGGTTAGCAATTCGCACATTGCAGCGGATAGCTATTTTCGGCCTCGGCGTCTTGAGCGTCTGGCTGATTGTGGATGTCTTTGAATTGGTCGACCGCAGACTGCCGTGGATCCTCGCCGTGAGCGCCACGTACGTCATCGGCGCGTATCTCATTCTCCCGCGCGCCGTCCGAATGGGTCTGAAAATTCTGCAACGCCAACACGTGCCGAGCTTCACGATCACGGGAGACGGCCTGCCGGGCGACCCCGTGAACTTGGCATTGGCCGGCACCGCGGCTCAGCTCCGTGCTGCGTTCGCGGCTGCGGGCTGGACCGAAGCGGATAAGTTGGACATCGGCAGCTCGTGGCGAATGGCACGGGCCTTCGTTCTCAACACGCCGTACCCGACCGCGCCATTCAGCACGCTCTATCTTTTTGGACGCGGTCAGGACGTCGGATTTCAAAAAGCGATCGAAAATAGCCCGCGCAAGCGGCACCACGTCCGCTTCTGGGCCCAAAATCTCAAGGATGCCGAGACGGACTGGAACTCAGCCGCCTTCTGGCTGAACGACGAGCGCCCAGCGGACGATGAGCACGTGCTCTGGGTGGGAGCCGGCACCAAGGATACCGGCTTATCTTTGACGCGCATGACATTTCAAATGACGCACGCGACCGACTCCGACACCAACGCCGAACGGAATTTCATCGTCGAGGAATTGAGCAAGCGCGGCGTCATCGGAAAAGTGACCAACTATAAAACCGGCGACGAGCTGGTCACGAAGCACGTGAACCACTACGTCACCGACGGTGATGTCGCCGTAGCCGAATTGGCAGCTCCGACAAGTTGATTGGCATTTAGGGCCGCTCCCCGTCGCTGTCTGTGTTCCCGACTGACCAACAAGCTGAGGCCTCTGATTCCCCGCTAAGTCGGAAACGAAATTTGAGCCCAGACGTGCGCGCGTAAAGCGAAAAAGGGGACCGCGAATTAACGCGATCCCCTGCCTTGATGACCGAGCCTCGAACGAGGCCTGGATTAGAAGTGAACGTCGATACGGGCCGAACCGATGTGCGCCAGGTAATCCTCGCGAACGTTGGCGTCGTAGTTCAGTTCGAACGTCGATTCCGCGCTGATCTGAGCGAGCATACCGACGCCGAGCGCTGCAGTGTCTCGTCCAACCGCGGGGCCGCCTGCAGCAAAGGTACCGCCGCCTGCTGCAAAGCTCGCCGTGACGTTCTGTGCGTCGTCGGCAAATTCATGCAGCCACAGTGCGCGGCCCTGGATGACAGTATCGTTCGCGATGGGAACGAGCACCTTCAGACCGAGGCCGGACACCAGCGAGTCGTTATCCTGGCTGGCAACGTCGAGCGCCATGCCGCCATCGCTGCTCTCCGTATAGCCGTTCTGGTGAAGCCGCGAATACGTCAGCGATGCGACGGGCGTAAGGATCGTGCTGGCGAAACGCATGGGAGCACCGATTTCGACCGAAGCATTGAATTGACCGCCGTCATGGCTGCCCTCTGCCTTATCGGTGAAGGGAATGGTCAGAACACGCGTGGTGTCATAATCATTCCAAGTGAAGCCCGTGCGCGCCGACGCATACCATCCCGATCCCTTGACCGCACCGTAGGCTTGGAACAGGTAGCTGTCGATTTCGGTGTGGTTTCGCGAAGTATCTCCGTCGCCGGTAATCCGGGTATTCGCATAACCACCGGCGACACCGACGCGAACTCCTGGTGAGATCCAGTTGTCGTAACCGGCAAGTGCACCGTAGATGCGAGCATCATAGCCGTCGACTTGTTCGCGTCCATTTTGGTTTAATCCGGCTCCGAAGGCTTGGCCCCAAAGCGCTGCACTGCGCGGCGCAACGAAGTCGGCATCATCCTTGAGCCCACCGCCGAGGTTCGAACGGTTCGGGTCCGACGGCTGCTTCATCCCGAGCCCATAAGGTCCGGATGCGACCGGCGCTGCACCGGTGGCGCCAACTGCATTGAGGCGCATATCGATGTGCTGTCCGACCGCATTGTTCAAAGCAATCGCCGCTTGCTGGGTGGCGAAGTTCGTTTCAGGAGCAAGCTGATTGCCGGCTTTCCTTACGTCGTCCTCGTCCTCGACGCCGAGCATCGCGACGCCAAGCTCACTATCGAAGCCAAGAAGAGCGTTGATGGCGCTTGCCCCCGGTTTGGAGATGCCTTCGATCTCGTTGGCATCGACCACGTCGGCGGTGATGATCAGGTTATTGGAGACGACGCTGGCGTCCCAATGCATGAGGGCAGTCTCTGCGACCTCCGGAAGTCCGGTGATGCCGGTTGTTGTGGTGGCGACCGTGAACGACTCGCCCGACCAGACCACGCGTTCGAGGTTCGCGACAACTGCCGCATCGTCGTCGGCGTTCAGGTGTCCCGTGATGGCGAGAATGCCGTTGCCGCTATTCGTGATCGTCGTGGCGAGCTTGGCGTCGTCGTCGAGCGTGACGTTACCGACGACGTGAAGCGTGTTGTCTTCGAGATCGATCGTGCCCTTGTTGAGAACGTTGCCCTCGATCGTGCCCGTGCCCTTCAGCGTGCCGTCCTCGCCGATGTTGGCTGTCGGCGTCTTCAGGGTTCCGGCGACGTTGAGAGTACCCGCGTCGATGTTCGCAGCAGACAGGAACTCGAACGTCTTGCCGAAAGCTAACGTCCAGTTCGGGCCGCCCGACGCCGCCGGTGCATCATCATCGTCGTCATCGTCACCGCCGCCTGCGTCATCGCTTGCGGCAAGTTTCAAGGTAGTGAACTTCGATACGTCCCCACGCAACGTGCCCGTGCCCTCGAGATTGAGGATGTTGTTACCCGTGCCGGTCGTGGCGGTAATGTTGCCCGTTGCGGTGTTTACCGAGCCATCGTCCTTGCGGCCGAAACCGTCGTCAACGAGAGTGACGGTGTTCTTTGCGCCTGCAACGTCTTTGATCGTGATGTTGCCATCAAACTTGCCGCTGTTTTCGATGCTGTTGTCGCTGGCAACCGTCTTATTGATCGTCTGGGAACCATACACGCCGTTGGTGATTGTGCTGGTGGCGTTCGTGATCGTGAGATTGCCGGTGAAGCTGCCGCTGTTCTCGAACTCGAACGTCTTGTCGCCGCGGATCGTGAAACCGGCGCCCTGACTGGTATTGTTCGAGGGCCCCGGGTTATCGTCGTCACCCGCGAGGACCGTCACGACGGAACCCGAAACGGTGCCGTAAGTCGTGTCGCGCTGATCGACGTCGATATTGCCGACGATTTTGCCTTCGTTCTCGAGCTCGTGCTCGCCGTTGCTATACCAGAAGTTACCTATGATCGTGCCGGACGCCTTGTTCTCGATCTCGCTGTTCGCCTGGCCGGTATGGCTATTGATGAGCAGCCTACTGTCGACGGATCCGATGCCCGAAGTGCTCAGCGCATACCAACGCAGGGCGTTGCCGTTCACGGAAAGTATATCGCCGTGGACAGTACCGTAGTTGGTGAATTCGAGTTCGCGGATTTCGCCGCCATTGGACACCGAGGCAATCGCATAGCCCTTGGAATAATCGCCTGACGACGATAGGTGCTCGATGGTGCCGTAGTTGGTGATGCTCTGCTCTTCGGCGCGGAGATAGAGGGCGCCGCTGTAGTCGCCCTTGCCCTGAATAAGGCCGCCAGCTCGGTTGTTGACGGTGATCGATTGCGCCTCTTCTTCCGAATAGACGCCCGAGACAAGCGCGACGTTCTGCGCGGTGAAGCCGGGCCAATTGGCCTCCGTTGCCGTCGGAGCCGCCGTGGCTGATACCGCGGCGAGCGTTAGCGCCGTCGTGCGCTCGGCAATGATCTTGCCGGAGTTCTCGATCGTAAGGCTCGTGACCTGACCGCCGGCTTCGACGGCTGCCGTCGTGCCAATGCCGTCGTGCGTCGCCTTGATCGTTCCGCTCGCATTGTTCTGAATGAGATAGGTTCCGGCAACAGACGTCGTCACGCCTTTGACCGTACCGGTATTGGACGCCGAGGTGATTGTCGGCGACGCCCCGGTCTGGTTGGCGGTGATCTCGGCGCCCTTGATGCTGCTCGAAATTGTGCCCGAGTTGATGATGACGTTGTTGTAGGCAACGCCGTTGACGGTCGTCGTGCCGCCGTAGTTCGAAACGATGGAATAGCGCTGGTCGCCGGCACCGGTATAGGTTGACGGGACCACACCCACGACAGTCACCGTATTATTGACCGTGTCTACCGACTGTATGACGAAAGCTTGCCCGGGGGCAAAGTCGTCACCATCGTAGGAACCCAAGACGATCGATTGATTGACCCAGCCCGCGTTGACCGTCGGCCCGAGCTTGATCGTCGTCGTCGTCGCGCCGACGGTCACGCTATCGAACGTCGTGCCGTTGCCAGCATTTATCGTCGATGCGCCCATCACGACCGCGGTGTGATTTCTTCCCGAGCCACCGTTGATGATCCGGTCGTTTGTGATAGTGCCGTTATTGATGAGCTCGCGTCCGTGCCCATCGAATTGCAGCAGCACGTTGCTGCCCGACGCCTTTGTCGTGGTGTCCACGTACGTCGTATTGTCGTTGACGGTCAAATTGGCGTTAGGGTCCCCGCCCGCATTGTTACAGAGCACGGTGACCGCATTTGAATTCGGCGAAGCGACCGATCCTGCGCACGCGGCCAGCGCCTGCTGCGACACCCCCATGCAGAGCGCGGCCCCAAGGGAAGCAAGCATCAATTGCGCGGCAGGACGCCTCAAAACGTGGTTTGACACAGACATGACTTTTCCCCCCACCCGGACGACCCCGGCTGGCCATTGTTGATTGATTGCTTTTGAGTGGTTCCGTTGGCTCGTCGGCCGGTCGCGGATTTAGACGTGCAAGTTCCGCATTCGTCGCTACCTGTTACTAAGACCCACGCTGATTGACCTGCTTTTAACGGTTTGTTGATATCTGCAGGGCAACGGCCGGAGATATAGGACTAATTCCCAGATACGAAATAATGCGGCGAACGTCTTTTAGCGTTGCAACTTAGTTACACCGGACTCAAACGTAGCCTACGCGCCAAAGCGTGGATTTCACTGCAGAGGCAAGCGCATCTCGGCCAACAGCTCCGAAAAGCGGCCGTTCGAGCCCCGCGTTCTGGGCCTCTGTCGATGGATAATTTTTGGCCTTAGGCCGCCCTTGTAAGAGCCGGGGTCGAATACGTACATATCTGTGCAGCACCCGAGATGCGGTCATTCGATCGCTGGTGCTGCCCCGATGGTCCCGATGTTGAAATTCATCGCTGCGAGCTACGCAGCAATCCTGACGATGGCCAGCTTGCCGCCTGCTGTGGTCGCTCAAGACATGACCGGCCTCGATACCTCCTCTCCCGCCTTCACGAAATCTGAGATGACGAGAGCGGATATCGAATCC
The DNA here is from genome assembly GCF_900116175.1 of Hyphomicrobium facile. Classification (GTDB taxonomy): domain Bacteria; phylum Pseudomonadota; class Alphaproteobacteria; order Rhizobiales; family Hyphomicrobiaceae; genus Hyphomicrobium_B; species Hyphomicrobium_B facile. The sequence goes on along the minus strand of NZ_FPCH01000001.1, from coordinate 1,437,258 downwards.
GGTCTGGCCAAACTTCGGGGAGCAGAGGTTCTTGATCTCAGCGGTAAAAGCCTGAACGGCCTTGACCTCTCAGGCATGGACCTCAGGCGGACCAAGTTGCAGTCCGCGAGGATCAACAACGTCAATTTCAAAGACGCCAACCTTGAAGGCGTCGTACTGGATCAGGCCTGGGCTCTGAAATCCAATCTGACGGGAGCAAAGCTGAAAGGTTCGAGCCTGTTTGCCACGCAGTTCGGTGGGTCAAAGCTTGACGGCGCCGATTTCTCGAACGCCCACGTCGCGGCGGATTTCAGCAATGCCAGCGTCACGGGTGCAAAGTTCGACGGAGCAAATCTGTCAGCCGACGAAAAAAATCAATCGATGGGACTTATGCGCGGTGCCTTCAAGAGCGCCAATCTTGATGGGTCATCGTTCAAAGGCGCCAATATGGCTCGCGTCATGATGGAGTACGCCTCGCTCCGGGGAGCTGATCTGACAAACGCCAACTTGAGAAAAGCCGAGCTCGCCGCGAGCGATTTGACTGACGCAAATGTTCGGGGCGCAAATTTCGACGGCGCAGACGTCGACAGCGCTCGGATCGGCCACCTCATTAATGCCAATGAAGCCAAGAATTTCGACAAGTTGAAAAATGCTGATCGGAGCGTGCGTGATTGAACGCAATCGCTGCGTACGCCTGCCACCCTGCGCGACCCTGGTGCTTGGCATGAGATGGACGGATGTGCCCAGCGCATCACGTCTCAACGCCACAAAGCTACGGCTTGGGTTGGCGCAGAGACATTATATATGCGGCGACGTCGCCAAGTTCCTTCCGCGTCAGATGAACGTTTGGCATTGGCCCATGAGCATTGAGCAACCAATTCGATATGCGCTCGGCTGATTGATCATGAATATTGGCAATCGCGACAAAGCTCGGCACGTCAGCGTTCACAGCCGAGTTAGGCTGATCTCCGATCATATGGCAGTTCGTGCACAGCGCACGAGCAACGGCGCGCCCGTTCTCGGGATCTGGCTTCTTCGCTTGTATCGCTTGTATCGCGCCGGGCTCCTGGACAGGCTCCTGCTCGTTGGATTGAGCATTAGCCAGGGACGTAACGGCACAAGCCGCGGCGGCAATCGCCAATAGGCGGGCAGCAACAGGTGCGTAATGTTTGATGGGCCTGACGCGCCGGCTGATTGTTTGATCGGACATAGGCACGTCGTGAACTCCTGTGGTTCAAGTCACCTAAGCCCTATCGCGACGCGGATCAGTTGCCATTGACGTGGCGCAATCGAGATTGCCAATGTCCGAAACTTCCGTCAAATTTAATGCCAAATGAAACACATATTCTAAAATCAGTGCCATCGAATTCACTTCATCGCGTACATGCCCCGAACATTCTTCTCTGCGCGTTCAAACATTTGGTAAGCCCTGCAGCGGCCAATCAGCCGGAGATAAAACAATGGCGGCCATCGCCCCCGCGAAAGCCAAGCGAGCCAACGCAGGAATCATCATTGCCGCACTTTCCATTCTCGTCGCGACGGCGTTCGTAACGGCAGTAGGTGCGAAAACACCGGCGGCGTCGGAAGCATCTTTAGGGCAACTTTTGTTTGCCGGTCATTGTGCGCAATGCCACGGCGCGGACGGGAAAGGAAACGGGCCGATTGCCGACGTGCTCAAGGTTGCGCCCTCCGACTTGACGACGATCAGCAAACGCTCCGGCGGAGAATTCCCAGCCGAACGCATCGTCGAAACCATTCGTTACGGGGGCAATGTTACCGCCCATGGTACGCGTGACATGCCGATCTGGGGCAAAGTATTTAGCGTCCAAGGCGGTAGCGGCAAACGCGGAGGCGCGTTCTCCCGGCGAGCCGTAATCCAGTTGAAAGACTACCTGGAATCCATTCAGCAGCGCTAAGCTCCAAGCGGCTGCTGCCGCGCAGGATTTCGCTCATTTAAAAAGCGTATCTCACGCCTATAGGTAAACAACATTCTCGAGGTGCGAAGCGACATCGTCGTTAGGAACCTTCGTCAGGTCCTTGTCTACCTCGGCGATCACCTTCGAGGTGACGTCAGTCACCAAGCGCTTTCGCAGATAGCCAAGCATTGTTGGTGGCGCCACGATCACGAGCCTGTCGAAGGCGTTGATCTCCACGTACTGGCGAAGATGATCGGCAAGTTGATCGGCGAACTGAACCTCCAGAGAATCATGCGGGTCGCTTTTGGGTTCAATGGCGTGCCGCGTATACCCGACGGATTCGTGAACCCGGCCCGGCTCGGCTTTTCCCAAAAGATGGCTCGGCGGAATATGCAGCCGGGTTTCCGTTCCCGCCACTTCATGAAGGCCATGTCCCTTGCCTAGGGCCTCGACCATTCGCGCATGAGCGCCATCCGCTATAAGGATCCAGGTGCGTGTCGGTTTCATTTCCGCAATTCCCTGAAGCTTTGAAATTTTCCGGATTCAACTGTCCAGTGCGAGCCCGGCGAACGGCAACGGATTGGCCGCAGCCCATTCGAGGTAGGTTTTGCGTTCGATCGGAGCAAGGGCCTCACGCAAGACAGGCAGAAGTAAAACGTGTTCAGCTTCGATGTGATCCCGCCTGCGCTCCGAAACATGCCGCAAAAGATACGCCAACGTATCGCTTGCCGCCCCGCTGGATACGGCGACGCGAAGGGTCTCGACGAGTTCATCATTGGCGAAACGGATTTCGCTGTGCTGGCGATCAAATAGTGCCGCACATTCCCATTGCCCCCCTCCGTGCCGGCGTTTGAGAAGCGGGCAAATCACTTCGTCTTGAAAGCGGACATGCCCCAGCCAAGCTGCGTTGAATATTTCAAGGAGGCGTTGAGTGAGATTGTGGTCGGCTGTTTTCGGCAGTCCGTCCGCGAGCGCAAGCAGCCCACGGCAAACTTCGAGTTGTAGGGCATGGTCAGCAAGAAACCTTGCCCCAGGATGGTCGTCGTCGAACTGTGATGTTCCTGTTTGTTCGGCCAATGGCGTAAAGGCTCCCATTTCGGACTGCCATTTTGGAGCCCTTGCGCCCTTCGGACCTTGATCGAGATCAGTTCTGAGCCGCCTCACGCCGAATATTTTATGACGCTCCGATCCGGCGTAGTCAGCTGGATTGCCGATTGCCGAGGCATTAAGGTGCAGACGAGCCAAGCAATAATCTCAAGGTCATCAATGCTCCAGGCGATTCTGGATTCCGCGGTTTCCGCCATCCTGGCGATCGACGACACCGGCCGCATCCGAAGCGTCAATCCGGCGACGGAAGTGATGTTCGGGTACCGTGCCGACGAAATGCTCAACCAAAATATTAAAATGCTGATGCCCGAGCCCTATCGCACGGAGCACGACGATTATATCGGCCGCCATGTCAAGACAGGCGAGAAGCGCATCATCGGCATCGGCCGCGAAGTCCAAGGCCAACGGAAGAATGGCAGCATCTTCCCGATTCACTTGGCCGTCAGCGAATTCATGGTCGACGGCCGGCGCTTCTTCTCCGGCATCATCAACGATCTCAGCGACCGCGCGAAGTTGCAGGATGAGGTGGATCGTCAGTCACTTCTGTTCGAGACGGTTTTCGAGCACGTCCCCGAAGCTCTCGTCATCTCGTCCCCCGACGGCAAAATCCTTCTCTTCAACCCCGCCGCAACGAAAATATTCGGGTATGACGTGGCCGAAGCCACCGGCATGGCATGGGCGAATTTGTTCGGAAATCCCGAGAGCCTTCCTCAGATTGAATTCGATATTTCACGATCGATCGAGCGAGCGCCGGACGTCATTCTCTCCGTGATGTTACGCCGGAAGGACGGAAGCAGTTTTCCGGCCGAAGGGATCATCACGCAGGTCGTCGATCAACACGCGAGGCCGAGTGTCCGGGTGAGCGTCTTTCGCGACGTCACTGAAACGCTCAAAAACAAAGAAGCAGCAGTCAAATCGCAACGTCTTGAAGCCATCGGACAGCTCACCGGCGGCATCGCTCACGACTTCAACAACCTGCTGACGATCATCTCGGGCAACCTGGAGCTTCTCGAAGAGCAGCCTTTGCGCGAGCAGGATCGAGATCTTCTTGATCGGGCAGCACGAGCGGCAGATTCTGGCGCGCGGCTGACGAAACGCCTCTTAACCTTTGCACGCCGGCGCCATCTCGCGCCCGCAGTCATCAACTTGAACGATCAAGTGCGCACCATGGCGGAACTGCTCCGTCGCACGCTCGGCGACATGATCGACCTTCGCATCCAACTTGCGTCGCCTTTATGGCTCGTCCGCGCCGACGCCGGAGAGGTCGAAGCGGCGGTCTTGAACCTCGCCATCAACGCACGCGATGCGATGCCGGAAGGCGGCACCCTGGCAGTCCGAACAGACAATGTCGTTCTCGAAGAAGGAGAGACCGGCCTCGAGGATTCGCTCAAAGCCGGAGATTATGTGCGCATTTCCGTTTCCGACAACGGTATTGGGATGAGCAACGATGTTTTGAGCCGCGTGTTCGAACCCTTCTTCACGACCAAGCCTGTAGGACGCGGCACGGGCCTCGGCCTCAGTACGATCTATGGCTTCATCAAGCAGTCGAACGGCAATATCACGATCAACAGCGAGCCAGGCGTCGGCACGACCGTAAATATGTACCTGCCCCGTTGCGACGAAGAGGCCGCGCAGCACGACGAAACCTTGTCTCTCGCCACGGAACCGCATGCGAACGGCGAGTGCATCTTGGTCGTCGAGGACAACCGGGACGTTCGCCAGTTGACCGTCAACCGGCTCAAGCGGCTGGGTTATGATACGGTCGAGTGTGCGAGCGGCGTCGAGGCAAAGGCGGCGCTCGAAAGCGGACAACAGGTCAGCGCCGTATTCACCGATATCGTGATGCCGGGCGGCATGACCGGTATTGAACTCGCAACCTGGATCTCTGCCCGCTTGCCGGACCTCCCGGTCATTTTGACAACGGGATTCTCCGACGATGCGGCCGTCAAGAGCGAAGCCGACACTTTCTGGCCAATTCTGCGCAAGCCATACACGCAGAAACAGCTCGCCAGCACGTTGCGCGCGACGATCGATAAGAAGGCAGCGCGCCAAACGTCGCTGCGCGACTGACAGCCTAAACAGTCCGGCGCACGTCGCTCGCGAACATATACCCGACCCCGCGGATCGATTTGATGTGCTCCGCATCCGTCTCGTCGTCGATTTTTCGGCGCAACCGGCTGACGAGCGCGTCGATCGAGCGATCGAGTGGCGAGTAATCGTGCCCCTTGAGGAGATCCATAATTTCGTCTCGCGACAGCACCCGGTGCGCGTGCCGCACGAAGAGCTCGAGCAAATTGAATTCAGCCGTCGTCAACTCGCGGCGCTCGTTCAATTGCCCCTTGAGTTCGCGGCTCGTTATGTCGAGCGTCCAACTGCCGAAACGGAAAACTTCATGCGCGGAGGCCGGTCGAGCGACCGGCGCATTGCCGCCCTCCCTCCGTCTCAACACCGCGCGCACGCGCGCCAGAACCTCGCGCGGACTGAAAGGCTTCGCAATGTAATCGTCCGCGCCTACCTCCAGCCCGACGATGCGATCGACCGTATCGCCCTTGCCGGAAAGCATCACGATCGGCACGTCGCAGGACGCGCGGATTTCTCGCGCGAGACTTAGACCGTCATCGCGGCCGAGCGTCAGATCCAAAGTTATGAGGCTGATGGTGCCGCGCTCCAGCGCAGCACGAGCGTTCTTGGCGTCAGGCGCTTCAATGACGTCGTAACCTTCCCGCTCGAAGCACGTCTTGAGTAGGCTTCGGATCTCGGGATCATCATCGACAACGAGTATTTCTGTCACAACGCGGGGTTCCAAACCTCAGGCCGGTTACAATCTATTACAATTGATTACACAGAGCGCAAATGCCCGGTACGTTAATCCTGTCTTATGCCCCCCGACGATGCAGGGCAGAAGGATACACGGGACATGTATAGCGCGCCACAAACCGAGCAGGCCACGGGCTTCAAAACCGGTCGGAAAGCGCCTAACCGCCATCCTGTTGACGGTCTTGACGGCTTCCATTCGGGGACCGTCCGGCGCATCGAGGCGAAAGAGCATGTCTTTTGCGAAGGAGACCCGAGGACCCATGTATATCGCATCGAAGACGGTGTGATCGCTCTGTCAAAAGTCCTGAGCGACGGACGGCGCCAGATTATCGACTTTGCCTATCCCGGTGATTACATCGGCCTGGGCATGTTTGGCGACCATGTTTTCGACGCGCAGGCGACCTGCGCCTGCAAGGTCAGGTGTCTGCCAACATCCCAGCTCGAACATGATGCGGCGCGAGATCCGGCCCTCGCCTTCCGGCTCTATAACGCTGTCTCAGCAGAACTCTCGGCCGCGCGCCGGCTGCTCGTCAGCGTCGGTCAGGGCACCGCGATGGAACGAATAGCTTCGTTTCTTATCGAATTGAAGGGCCGCAGCGGCCACTTGGAAGAAGATCTTATTAACCTGCCGATGCGCCGCTCCGATATTGCCGATCTGCTCGGCTTGACGATCGAGACGGTCAGCCGCACGCTGACGAAACTCAGGATGATGCGCGTCATCGAGATTCAGAATGGAAATGACGTTCGCATTCTTGATGCCAATCGCCTCGAAGAGATCGCCGGCTGAAGGAAGATAAGCTGCCGCTTCTGCCTGGCTACAGCCGAAGAATTACGAGCTGGAGGGTTCGCCATGCCATACCGGACGATGCTGCTGCACTTGAACGACGAAAAGCGCGTCCCACACCTTATAAAGACGGCCGCCACTATAGCGCGTAGCGGCGGCGCGCATGTCATCGGCCTTTACGTGATGCCGTCGGCCGCTCCCCCGCCTGACCTCGTAGGCCCGTTTGCAGTGACGTGGATGGAAGATCAGCTCGCCAGCTATCGTGAGCAAGAACAGCGTATCAAGCTTGTCTTCGATGCCAAGATCAAAGAAGCGAGCAATATCACCCACGAATGGCGAACAGACGATTCAAGCTTCGATGCCAACGTTGCGGATGCCGTCATCGATCATGCACGCTCGGCCGATTTAGTCATCGTCAGTCAGAGAGGGCAAAATCCCTGGATTGACGACGTCCCGGAACGCGTCGCGCTCGAGAGCGGCCGGCCCACTCTCGTCGTTCCGCAGGAAGGTGATTTTGAGCAAATAGGCAAAGACGTCACCATCGCTTGGAAGCCGACCAAGGAAGCCGCACGCGCCGCGTTCGATGCATTGCCTATCCTGAAAGACGCTCAGCGCGTTCGCATTTTGACCGTGACGGAGAACGGTGACACCCCGCCCGACGGAAGCAACCGCACATCTAGCGATGAACTCGCTTCCTCGCTTCTGCGCCATGGCGTTCATGCTGAGACCGAAACGGTTGCCCAGGATGATCTGTCCGTTGCCAATCGGCTTCTGGTGCATACGCGTCGCACGTATCAAGACCTCATTGTCATGGGTGTCTATGGTCATTCCAGATTTCGAGAGTTCATTTTGGGCGGCGTCTCGCGAGATGTCCTGCAACATACGAAGGTACCAGTGCTACTTGCCCATTAGCGCATCTGTGAGCTAGAAAATTCGACACGACCAGTTGTTGTTCCGGCTCACCGCGTATCTCATTTCGATGGGTGAAAGCATGACGAGCAAAGTCTTTAGTGGGACAAAATCGCATTACGTGCTTGCCATGACGCTGGCGCTCCTTACGCCGGTAGAGGCGCACGCGGGGGAGCCCGGCAACGCGAACGTAGGGCGCACATTCGCGTTGGATCATTGTTCCGAATGCCACGCCGTCAAGGAAAATGAGGCGCTATCGCCGAATGCCGGCGCACCCAGTTTCACAAGCGTCGCGAACACATCGGGAATGACGGGCCTCGCGCTTTCGGCGTGGCTGGATACCGCCCACCCGACAATGCCGAACTTCATCCTCTCGAAGCAAGACCGCGATGACGTGATTGCCTATATTATAAGCTTGAAACGCAATGCGCCCCAGTGATGGCTTATGCGCGCATCGCCGCGCTTCGCAATGTGGCGCGCATCAGTCGAAGCGTGCCCGGTCTCATTGATATAGCAAGACGTCTTCAAGCAGAAGGCAAACGTCGATCGCCCGCCGTTGAGATTCAGCGGCAACTCCCTCCGCAACTCGCTGCAAGCGGAGGCCGTGCTCGCAAAGTCTGTTAAAATCCCAGCCCGCCACTGCGGTTGTCCCGCAGTGTTGCATTATTGTCCTTGTTTGCAAGCTTAGCATAAATCACTTCTACGGCTCCGATCAAACTCAGTGGGGGCAGATGAACCCAGACATAATCTCTGTAGTCATCGACAAATTGCGGAAGTTGAGCCCCGAAAAGGCTTCAGATTTAACCGTGAAGAACGCGCAATTCATAACGCTACAATCGCTGGATCTCGACAGCCTCGATACGTTGCAACTCGCCATGGACATCGAGGACGCGCTCGGGATGAACATCGAGATCGTGAACTTCCCAGCTACGTTGACGATCGGACAGCTTTCCGAACACCTCGCCGAGATGAGGGCAGAACTGAGAGAACCGGCGTAGACTTGCTTCAGGTCAGCGCAATATGAATTTGCGTTGGCATCAGGAATGGATCGTTGTGAGGACACATCGCGATCGTGAGAGGTTCCGCCCTCAGATCGCTTCGCGAAAACGCCTCAACCACAAGCCCCCATACTTTTTCGGAAATCGACTTTCCCAAACACGTGTGCGCTCCGTATCCGAACAGAGCATGGGTGTTTTCCTCGTTCGAATAGTCTGCGCTTTGCGTAAAGCATCTTACCCGCTCGCCCGGATGAAACGCGGATTTGTCGACCTCCACCTCTTTTCCGCAAATTCGGTCCACATAACGAAGCGAGCTTGAGGGATAAAGTCGCGGCCAGGCGAGATCGCACATGCGAGCTTTGGGATTTTCTTTAAAAACCTCATAGAGCGACAAGCTCAATGTCCCGACAAAGGGCCTCGCCCCCAACGCGGCGAGACCGAGAAGGAAAAGCCTATCGTCCCCTTCTTCCGGATCTGCACCTAGATAGGCCCCGATTCTGTCGCTGATCCTGATCCTTTCCCGTAAGGATAAGATGGGGCTGAATAGCGTCGGAATCTCGTCGACAAGGTCCAAGGCTTCGCTGTTCGGCGGCACAATAGAAGCCGAAATTGCACGCCATAGCGGTTTAGAAAATTCCTCGACCAATTCTATCTGTGTATTCTTCCGGAAAACTCGCTCGAATAGGATTGCAAGCTGTTCTCGGCTGGCAGCAAGTTGGCAATCCTTGGTTTTCGAGATCTGCTTGGCCATGGCCTTGCGGACTCTCTGATGAACGTCGCCATCGATAAAAACCGGCAGGCAGTCGAGCAATCTGATGGCTGGCGAGAAATCAAGTTTCGTCCGCTCCGCCAGATCGCGGTAGCGATCCGCCATGGAGTAGGTGCCGAAATCTCGAGACAGGATAATGGCCTTCGCAATCGCTGCATCCTGCACGGACTTCATATGCAAATTTCCCCGAACCCGCTTGAGTTTCGAGGAAGATAGCGAAGGAGTTTACGAAGTAAACCGCCTAACATACGACCTGCGTCACTCGCGCAAGCATTCTCTGTTCGTAAAGGTTTCTAGGACTCGATGACCACCCGCAAGAAACTCAAAACCGACTTAAAGCACCTGTGGTTTATCGGTCAAAATATTTGGGTTTTCGTATTCTTGATGCGCTACCGCCGCAGACCGACCGGCGCACTTTTCAGAGAGGGCTGGAAAATGCTCGACCGGAATAGCTCCGCTTTCAATAATTACAGAAAAATTCCAGCCCGGAACATTCGGCACTACGATTTTCGGCAAATCTTCAAATATTTTTTCCCAAACTTCGAACCGGAAGTCACCCTTTCTGATCGCAATATCATCGACGAACTTTGCTTGCGCCAATCCATAATTACGACAATCCATTCAAAAGGCGAATATGCAATCCTCGCGGCCCTGGACCGAGCCGGCTTAAAAACAGCGATGATCACGGCGTCGCCAATGAACACGACTAGGCTGGCAAGCTACGGCTTTCAAAACCCGCCTCTCAACATATTGAGAACGTCTTCAACGTTCGTCGAGGCCCGCGCAGCGTTGCGGGACGGCTACACGCTGCTATGCGACGTCGATTATGTGCCGAACAGGAAAAGCGCGAACGCAGATCGCTACATCTCCACATCCCTCTTCGATTTCCAGCGGCTCGTGAAGGCGCAGCTGTTCTTCGCTCACATGCGCATCGGTGAGGAGGGAGAAATGGAGTGTGTCATCGAACGCGCACCTGACAGCGACAATTCGAATGAGTCCTCGGTTCTGACCGCCAACAATTTCATTGCATTCATCGATAAGATTCAAGAGAAGCCGTCGAAACTCAAAGTAGGCAATTGGTCGGCGCACATAGCCCAAAAGACTAGCAGCCGCCGGAATTAAGGTTCCGTCCGTGCGACCTCTGCTTCTCCTCCGACAGGGTCCCAGCGAGCCAGTTAACCTATAGCAGGTCGGGCATGGTTGACCGAGGCAAGATACGCATGAAGCGCGGCAACAACTTGCGCTCCCTCGCCCACGCCCGCCGCCACGCGTTTGATTGAGCCTGCACGAATATCGCCAATGGCAAACACTCCGGCGACGCTCGTTTCCAAAAGGCTCGAGCCATCACCCGCCGCGGCACCGGTTAGAACAAATCCCTTCGGATCGAGGCATACGCCAGATCCCGACAGCCAATCCGTCTCGGGATCGGCTCCGATAAAAAGAAAGAGATGATGGATCTCGCGGCGAACATCTTCCCCCGTCGCCGTTCTCCAATGGATCGCGTCGAGAACACCATCGCGTCCTTCGAGACGCGTAACCTCCGCCTGCGTTTGCACTTCTACATTTGCGAGACCACGAATACGGTCCACCAAATATTGCGACATGCTCGCTGAGATGTCGCCACCACGCGCGAGCAGCCAGACTTTGGCGGCCCTGCTCGCTAGGTAAACCACGGCTTGCCCCGCCGAATTTCCCGCACCCACCAGAACGACTTCCTGCTTGGAGCAAAGCCGGCCTTCAACGGGCGACGCCCAGTAATGGACGCCGCTTCCCTCGAATTCGTCGACATTCGCCACATCAAGATGCCGGTACCGGACTCCGCCTGCAAGAACCACGGAACGCGCGGTGACGCGCTCGCCATCTTTCATGGTCAGAATGAAGCCGCGTTGATCCGGATTGTTACTGGATTCGAGCCCCACGACTTGGGCAGGAATGGCAAATTCAGCCCCGAACTTCTGCGCCTGATTGTAGGCCCGTGCCATCAACGCCATGCCCGTGATGCCGGTCGGAAAGCCGAGATAGTTTTCGATGCGAGATGACGCGCCGGCCTGCCCACCAAACGATCGGCAATCGAGCACGAGAACCGACAATCCCTCCGAGGCTGCATAGACAGCCGCCGCCATTCCCGCGGGTCCCGCGCCAACTACAGCCACATCGTAAACGCGCGTTGCATCGATAGGCCCCACAAGACCGATGCAACGGGCAAGCGCCACCTCGGACGGATTTTGAAGAAGTTGGCCGCCAGGACAGAGAACAATTGGCAGCGTGTCTCCGTTCACATGGAACCGTTCGATAAGAACGCGGGCCTCGGCATCTGTCGTGGGATCGAGCCGTAGATGGGGATGACCATTGCGCCCCAGAAAATTCTCGAGACGCAGCACGTCGCTGTTGTCGGCAGGCCCGACGATAACAGGACCGCCTCCACCGGTCTCAAGCAAGCCGACGCGGCGCAAGATGAGAGCCCGCATAATGCGCTCGCCAAGTTCGGCTTCCGCGATGAGCAATGCCCGAAGCTTCTGAGGCCCGATAATCAGCGCCTCCACTTCGTCATGCGCACGCGCATCGACCAAAGATGGCCGGCCGGAAAGCTGGGCAAGCTCCCCTAAGAAAGACCCCGGCCCGTGCGTAACGATCCGCACGCGGTGACCGCTCGTATCATGCTGCGTGACGTCGACTTTGCCGTCGAGGATGATGGCCAACCCAGCGCTGACTTTTCCGATTTCCGCGAGGGCATCACCTGTGTTGAACGACTTGAGATCACCGAACCGGCGGAGACGGTCGATCTCCTGGGGCGCCAGCACGGGAAACATCTGCTCGCGTCGCTTTTCAATGATAGACTGCGCTTCCGACATATCCCTACTCGCACTCATGCCGAAATGATCGTTATCGGCTTGTCTAGTTGATTTCTTGGACCGAGTTACGAAGCATTCAGCTTTTGCTTGGCGAGGAAAGTGCGCATCAGAGCCGCTATCTGATCCACCGCCTCGTCAAGGGCGAAGTGTCCGGCATCGAGGATGTGGACCTCCGCATCGGGCACATCTTGCGCGTACGCTGTCGCTCCTGCAACCGCGAATGACGGATCGTATTTGCCCCAGACGACAAGCATGGGCGGCTTATATTGGCGCAGCCACGCCTGCCAGCGCGGGTACGAGGCCACGTTGTTCCGGTAATCATAAAAGAGATCGGCCTGAATCTTGGATTGGCCGGGCCGCGACAGCGCCGCGAATTCCTCGGCCCAGATGTCGGGATTGTAGCGCTCGATGCGGGGACTCGTTCCGACATGGCGTTGCTTACAGGCGTCAAGCGAGGTGAAGCTCGAGATGAAGTCCGCTTCAAGCGCCGCACGGTTCTTCCAATAGGCTTCTCGAGCCTCCCATATCGGTCCAAGCCCCACTTCGTGCGCCACGGCATTTTGGACGATCATCGCCTGAATGCGTTCCGGATGAGAGACCGCAAGCCGGAAGCCGACGGGGCCGCCATAATCCTGCATGAATAGGACGTACTTTTTAAGGCCCAGCGCCTCGATGAAATCCTCAATGACGCGGGCTTCATGATCGAATGTATAGGCGAAGGCCGATGCCGGCGGAGCATCGCTCTGCCCGAAGCCGGGATAATCCGGTGCAACGAGGTGATAGCGATCGGCGAGCAACGGAATAAGCGTATCGAACATCCGCGATGAAGATGGAAACCCGTGCAAGAGCAGCAGGGTCGGAGCATGGCGCGGACCGGCTTCGCGATAGAAGATCTTCACGCCATCCACCGCGAGCGTTTGATAGGTCGTAGTTGCCGAGGTTGAGGACAAAGACAAGGGCTGAGCCTGGGTTCCATCGCCAGCAAGGATGAACGTAACCGCGGTCGCCACAAACGATCGCTTGAGCATCGTCAGAACTCTATCGAGAAGCGGCATCGCCGATAGCAATTTTTGACTACGGTCCAATCGATCAGCCACCGGGCGTCACCTCGCGCCAACGCGAAACGAATTCACGAAGTTCGAGTTCCGGCAAATCCGACACGGCAAAATATTCGAAATCCCGGCCGAACCAGCGGATCACGGAATATCCGTCCTTGGTCGTCTGAAGCGCCGGTGCGGTGCTCGACATTTGGCCCGCGCGCGGTACCGCCACCACACTGATGATGTGGGCGCGACGCTGGTAGACGAGAACGGGCACGGGCTTTCCGTCAACGATTTCCACGCGCCCGCCGGCAAGCGGAAAGCCGGCTCCAGCCAAATCGACGACCTGGGGCGAAAGGGCGAGCTTGCTGTCGAACCATGGCTTGACGGTATGCCTGTCACTCGACGCGATATCGAAGGGCTGAGCCGCCAATAAAGCGCGCTGATGATCGGCAACGATGGCCGCAATTTCGTTGACACCGGAGTTCTGACGCAGAACGCCGTACATCCCACCCGCCGTGATGGCAGCGGCAACGGCCGCAGCGGCAGCCATCTGACGCCAATCGTAGGTTCGAGATGGCCGCGGCGGCAGCGCTACGACAACATCCCGCGACGGCTCAGCAATCGCCGCGATGCGCCGCTTGAAGTCATCCGATGCGCGCTGCGCCGAGAGGTGAGACGCCAGCGTGCTGCGCAATTCAGCGATCCGGTCGTGCTCGGCCCGCAGAGCGGGATCGGCCGCCAGACGCCGCTCGACGTCCAATGCCGAAGCCGCGTCGAGTTCGTCGTCGAGATAGGCATTCAACAGAATGAGGGACTCTTCCCGGGAGGACCATGACGATGGTTTGATCATGCTGCACCAGCCTTTCCCTCACCCGCCATGCCGATGCGTTGAATAAGCGAACTCCTCGCGCGCGCCAATCGCGACATCACAGTACCGACCGGGATGGATAAGACCTTCGATATCTCTCGATAACTCAGATCTTCGATCTCTCTCAGAACCAGAACCTCGCGATAGGCAAGTGGCAATGCCGCGATCGCATTCTCCAATTGCGCGGCATCGGCTTTCCTTATCAAGATCGCTTCGGGCGATGCCTGTGGTTCAGCCATCTCGAGCCCAGCCTGTTCAAAAATCCCCGCGTCATCCGTCGTCGTGATGGCCTTCGGCCGGTTCTTTGCCATCCAGCTGAAAGCAGTATTGCGAACAATCGCGAGAAGCCAGGCTCGTGCGTTGGCGTTTTGGACCGACGCGATGGCGCCGAAAGCCCTCAGGCAAGCCTCCTGAACGACATCTTCGGCGTCGGCGGCATTCCCGGTCAGCCAACGCGCGAGAGACAACGCATCGTCGACGTACGGGAGCACCGCCTCGCTAAATCGTTGCCGTTCGTCCATCACGCCTCGCATGATTGCGCGGTCTGGCACCTACTTCGCCCGTTCCTTCAAATACTCGATCACGTCGGCTCGATCTTGGGCGCCATCGAGGTGAAAGAACATCTTCGAACCCGGCACTAGTTTCTGCGGATCCGTAAGCCATCGGTCGAGGCTGTCTTGATCCCATGTAATACCCGACTTCTTGAGGGGAGCGGAATAGCTGTAATCGGGAACCGAGCCAGCCTTTCTGCCGAATACGCCCCGATGTTTCGGGCCGACATCGTTGGTGTCGAGCGAATGACAGTCCTGGCAGCTCTGGTAAATTTGCTCGCCGTGAGCGGCATCTGCGGCCGCATGGACGGTCGATATCAGGAAGATCATTCCCATTGCGCCGGCAGCGAGCCCCGCCGCCGCGCGTATCATCTCAAGCTTCATCACACTACCCCGCCAATGACGTGTCGGTTATGGCGAGAGGCGACTCCGTTCTTTTGAACGCCACGCTCGTCGTCCCGAGCACGCTGCGGAGCTTCTCCGCCGGCACGACCATCGGGCCCGGAGAGGGTGCCGTTCCCGGCGCCGGTTGCGGAAAGGCCGTCGAACGCGCAGTGTGGAATGTGATGTTTCCTTCGACCTTCTGCATCAGCTGGTGAATGTGGCCGTTGAGAACGGTCACCGACCCGAAGCGCTTGAGGTAGCCAAGTGCGATTGCGGCGTCATCGGTGCCCCATCCCCAGTTCGGATAGACGGACCAGAGCGGAATGTGCGCGAAAATGACAATCGGCGTTGATGACTTGAGCGGGCGAAGATCGTCTTCGAGCCATTCGAGCTGCTCCTTACCGAGATACCCGAGGCCGAATGACTTCAGGTTTGTGACGTTGTTCAAACCGACGAAGTGCACGCCGTTATCGTCGAAACTGTACCAGCCTCCGCCTTTCGTGCCCTTACCGTACCGCTCGAGATATGCCTTCTCGGTTGCTTCGTCCGTGATGTCATGTTCGCCGGGCACGTAATGCACATCGACGCCGGTGCCGCCGATAACTTGGTTTGCGAGATCAAATTCTGAGGGCTTGGCACTGTGGGTGATGTCGCCGGTGTGCAGCATAAACGTGGGCTTCACGGGCAGCGCATTGACCCGGCCAACTGCCTCCTTGAGCGTATCGAGCGCGTGCGGATTGGCCGGCTTGTCGAACCCCACATGACTGTCGGATATCTGGAGAAACGTGAACCCGCTTTTCGCAGCTTCAGCGGCCTCGGCGGCATCAAGCAACGATAGCGATGTCGGAACACCGCCGGCAACCGTCCAAAGCACACCCGTTCCCGCCCAGACCATGCATTCCAGCGCATGCCGCCGGTTCACGCCCTCGTCGTTCTTGCTGTCGCTCATGTCAATATCCTCTCAAAGGTCCGCGACTTGGCGGATCGAAAGGGTAGACTCGAGGGACACGCGGTTTATTCCCGGCCATGTCAGAAAAATTCGGACGCACACTGCCCGCAAATGGAAAGCAGCAAATTTAGCACAACTCCGCACACGAACGATGTTCGGCAACGCCGCATTACCGAAGCGCGCGCTATCGGGGGAGTCAAATTTCAAAATCAAAGCCAAAGCTGCAATTTCGATCCATCGCCCAGACGGTTGGCCTATGGATTCTAACGTCACGGAATGACACAAAGTCACTGACTTCAGCGTGCAAAGTGGAGCAAAGGGGTGAGTCATGAATGGAAGTCAATCGTGGCCGATTGTGATCATCGCGGGATCGCTCACAGTCGTCGGAGGGTTGGCCATTGCCGCCCAAGATAGATATACGGTGAGCGTCCCGAACGGGCTCGCGTTCTCCGAGTTCAAAGGATACGAAGATTGGCCCGCCGTCTCCGTCAGTCATACAGAAGGCGCCATTGCCGTCATCCTGGCCAACCCCGTGATGATCGAGGCCTACAAGTCCGGAATTCCCGAAAACGGCAAGCCTTTCCCTGACGGCTCCAAAATCGCGAAAGTCCATTGGAAACCGGAAAAGAGTACCGAAGCCCCCGGTCCAACGACGATACCCGGCGCCCAGCAAAACGTTGACTTCATCGAGAAGGATAGCAAGCGCTTCGCCGATAGCGGCGGATGGGGATACGCCGCGTTTATATACGACGCCAAATCCGACGAGTTCACACCCGCGACCGTCGATGATCAGCCGCCGCAGGAAAACGACGCCAAGTGCGGCTTCGCCTGCCATACGATCGTTTCAGCAAAAGATTACATCTTCACGGCATACGGAAAGCGCTGACAGAGATCAGCCTCACTCTGTCTGGCGGAAAGCTCAGTCGGGCGAGTGATCTAATTCCTACTCGCCGACTGCCGCACGAGCGAGCATCTCAATCACGTTGTCCTGCGTGCGAGCATCCCTCGCAAGCGCGTCCATGACGTCGCCCCAAGACAACTCGATCCACCCGTCAAGCTTTCGCTTCGCTGCAAAGACCTGACCCGTGTCTTTCCGCTTCACGAGCGCCAGTCTTCTCTCTGCGGGAGCAACATCTTCCCACAGAAGGACAGAACACCATTTGGAGCCACCGGCGCACTGGACCACAACTTCGCCGTTACCCTGCACAATTCGAGGTTCGCTCATCTTCCGTTCCTCCACCCAGGGCTCACAGTGAACTCAACGCCTGCGGATAAATCACCGATTGTACACAAACCCTGAGGTCACGCAGTTCGAACTCGATTTCAGAATTCAGGGGTCCGCAGATATTCAAGCCTCAGAACATAAGGGTCTTTTGTGGATAACCATATCGCGACCGTCTGATTAT
Organism: Hyphomicrobium facile; assembly: GCF_900116175.1. GTDB lineage: Bacteria > Pseudomonadota > Alphaproteobacteria > Rhizobiales > Hyphomicrobiaceae > Hyphomicrobium_B > Hyphomicrobium_B facile. The sequence goes on along the minus strand of NZ_FPCH01000001.1, from coordinate 1,419,926 downwards.
ACCAGATGGCAACTGTTCTACACGGCCCGCGCTGTGCTGTTGTTGGCGGCATTAATCTCACCGGGCACTGCATTTTCAGCCACCCCTGACTTTTAGTTCACGTCCATTTTGTTTCATCGGGCGCCGATATTGGGAGCCGCTCATGCGTCATAGAACAAGACTTCATTGTCACGCGATGATCCGCACATCTCACAAGGCGGCCTTGGCCTCGTCCTGGCTCTGAATCGCGAGCTCGGCTCCAAGAGAGTCCTTTGCAAGATATGAAACAAATTCGCTTTGACGATCCGAGCTCGGCCCAGCAACGAGCGCTTTTGCTCGGCCATTTTTCAACGGTCGGCGATATTCAATGTCTGGAGTTCGTCAAGCGGTGTCTTGCGAACGCTCGACTACGCTACGACGTCGCCGCCTTCGGAGCCAACGTTCGCAGCGAGCTCAAGGGCTCCATCAGCCCGGCAATGGCAGAGCCGCGTTCCTATACTCATCTCGTCATTGTTTGCGGTCCTTGCTGGCCCGGCCTGCTTCAGAACCACAATTTCGATATCGACCAATACGGGCACTGCAAACGCATCGGCATCAATCTGACGATGGTGGAACCGCTCGCCGTGTGGAATCCTTTCGATGTATTGCTCGAGCGCGATTCCGATGCAGCCACCAGGCCCGACCTCACATTTTTGGTCGGAACGGAAAAGGTTCCGGTGTTGGGCCGCTGTCTTATCAAGAGCCAGCATGAGTATGGTGCGAGGCAGAGACACAGCAAAGTCATCGACAGCATAAACGATTTAATCGAACGGCGCGGATTGCCGGTATTCGATGTCGATACGCGGTGGCCGAAAGCGTCAAACGCGGGCGGCATTGGGTCGCCCGAAGGCGTCAGCGCGCTCATCGGCGTTGTCGACACGTTGATTACAAATCGATTGCACGGGCTTGTCTTCGCACTTCGAAATGGCGTGCCTGTGATTGCTGTGGACTCCGTTGCAGGCGGCGACAAAGTCACCGCGCAAGCTCGGACCCTTGAGTGGCCGGTGTGCTTGCAAGCAGATGAAGCAACGCCCGAAGCGATGGACGCAGCGTTGAACTGGTGCCTGACGTCCGAAGCGCATGCTGCAGTGCTGCATTCACGGGAACGGGCTCAGCGCCTCCTAGCCGGCATCGAACTCCAAATTTCTGAGATGCTCGCGCCAGCCAATCATCCGATGCCCATCGGCTCAGATGAGATCGCCCGCCCGGGACCGTCAGGTTACTTTCCCTTCCGGTCGCCACCTCAACAAAAGCCAATATCTGCGAAGCCGAATTTCAAATCGTTTGCCGCCGATGACGTAAAACAGAGCGATTGGATTGAACCGGATCAACTCCAAGTCAGCCGTAGCGTCAGAGCCGAACCGGCGGCCAACCGAAGTTCTCTACTTCGCGAGCTGGTCGGACTTGCAGGCAAACAGGAGCCCACCGAGCCACCCGAGGACGATGAAAATAAGCACGGAACGATAAGCCCCCGGCAACTGTCTTCAGAAATCCAGTTCGACGCCGACGGCGACTGTCGCTATGCCCGAAATGACCGGCACTTCGCGCGCGTCGCCCATATTTTTCATCAGAATTGGCACGGGATACGTTCCGCCGCTGGCGTGCAGCCGGGCCACAAAGTGGCGATCCCTTTGCAGCGCCCCCTCAGCAAGGGCGATCTGATGAAACTCGTTATCCAGCTCGAAGAGTGGGGCATCCAGAAAGCTGTCTTTCATGGCTTCTCAGACGCCGCCGAGCGCGCCATCCGGCTGGTGCGTGCAGCCGGGATCGAATGCTACCTCGTTTGGCACGGGAATCTGAGCCAACTTGCGTGGAAACCCGAAGCTCAATTTTTCGAGCGCGCCATGACCATCTGCCGGCAGGGCATCGTCCGGCGTGTGCACATGATGAAGTCCGGCATGGGCATGGTGTTCCCGCGGGCATACGAACCGATGCTCCTCAACTGCCCCCCCTCAACCAACCGGCGCCGGCTTGTCCCGGCCTTTGCCGGAAATCGCAAGATTGCTCTGGTGCCGGCCTTTCCTGATATCCGCAAGAACTTGCACTCGAGTCTTCTCGGAGCTGCGCTATCGAGCTCGATTCAGGAAATTCTCCACTATGGAAAAATTCTTGGGACGATGCCCGAGACGGCGAGATGCAAAAAGGTGCTATACGCGGGTCATCACAATCACATCGCATTCCTGCACGACATCGACGTTAGCGTAAATGTCACGACGATCGATTGCCATCCCATGGTCGACATGGAAGCACTCGGCGCAGGAGCAATGGTGCTTTCGGGACCGCTGTTTCTCGACGCGCTCACAGAGCATCCGTTTACGGCGCTCAGCGTAATCGCGAACCCCTTCAATGTGCGTGAAATCGGAAAGCGCCTTGATTACCTGAGCTCGATGAACAATCCCGAGCTGCAGGCAATCATGTCGGATTACGCATCTGAAATTACGCGCGTTTCGAAAAAACGTTATGCCGAATTTCTCAACCTCTAATTTTCAAGAGATCGCTTTATGGCCATTCGCGTCTGCATCGCAACGTTCGAGCTGAAGAATTTTACATCGGGCGGAATTGGAGTTCTAGTTCATAATCTACTCAAGACTTATGGCGGTGATCCCAGCCTTGAGTTTTCCATCCTTTGGTACGGCGAGAAGGCACTGAGTGAGGGATTGTTCCGACGCGTCCACCCCGCGTGTAATTTTTTCGACGCCAAGGCTTGGGCTTCCCGGACTCCTGCCGAAGATATCAGCTATCCGCCTGCCGACGCCTTCATGCTGACCCGTCACAGCCAATCCGCCGAACTGATGAAAGCGCTTCGCGCCATAGAACAACATTCAGGCCCCTTCGATGTTATCGAATTTCCCGACTTTGGCGGCGTTGCACTAGCCACGCTGCAGGAAAAATTGATGGGTCGCGCCTTCGCGCACTCAACGATCGCCGTACGAATCCACAGCACGGAGGCTGTTCTACGCAGCCGAGACCACCGCCCTGCCCATTGTGGAAATTTGGTGATTGCCGATATCGAGCGGAAAGCTCTATCCGACGCCGACATCGTCGTTGGTCACCTTCAACCGATCATAGATGATGTCGCTTCGCATTTTGGCTTCAACGAAGCATGGAAGCGAAAGGCAGTCGTTGAAACTCCGCCGGTGCTGCTGGAATCCGACGAACGCGAAGCGAGCACCAAATTCACTGAGAGCACCCCGCTCGTGTTCACCAGCAAGATTCAGTGGGTGAAACGAGCACACGTATTCATCAATGCCGCCGTCGGCTTCATGGACTCCACCCCTGAATATCAAGGCGACGCATTATTACTGGCGCATATCGTCAACGACGAACTGTACCGGCATTGCGAAAACTTGATTCCAGACCATCTCAAAGCGCGCATCAAGATTCTGGACAATCTGAATAACTCCATGCGGGAAGAGACCATTTCCAATTCGGTCGCAATATTTCCCGCTGCCTACGAGAGCTTCTGTCTTGCCGCGTATGAAGCAAATCTCCTGGGTGCGCTCGTCATTCTCAACAGCGGCAATCCTGCCTTCGGCCCTAAGACGCCTTGGGTGAATGGAACCAGTTGCGAGAAGTTCGATGGTACTGCCCACGATCTTGTCGGCTTGCTTCAAGACATGTGGTCACGCCGCCATGGACTGAAGCATGAGCGGGTGGCATTGAAACCCGCCGCCGCGCCATATTGGACGCATACTGCGATAAGCAGATCGTCGCGGCCGTCCGACGCTGAGCCGAAGCGGCTCTCAATCATCGTTGCAACAAGCAATGAGTATGGCGATCCGATGGATACGATCTATTCGGCGCTTCAAGTGGAAGGACTGGACGTCGAAGTTATCTTCGCATGTGATCGCAGCCCATCCGCACTCGAACGAGCAGCGGTTTTTGAACGTCTGAAGGGCTCAACGCTCGTTTCCGAAGGGACGGTCAAGATCGTCGAACTCGGCTTTCGCGGCGGCCTTGCGGCACTCTGCAATCTGGGGATCCGCAGCGCCGAGAATGACATCGTTGCATTTTGCAGAGCCGGTACGTCGATCGACGCGGCGTTTCTGGTCGATGCCGTAGAGACGCTCAACACGCAACCCGATTTTGACTTCGTGATCCCGCAATTGATTTTCGAGAAGCTGCCGTCCGAGCCCGAGGTTCTGCATCCTGATAGAGTTCGATTAGGAGAGGCGCTGAATACGGGGGTCGTGGCGAATCTTTTCGGCACCATCGAAATGGTGGGACGACGCGCCGCTATCGAAGCCATCGGCTTCGATGAGACTTTGGACCGAAATGTCGATTGGGATTTCCATATGCGAGCATGCGCGAGCGGGCATCGCTACATCGCAAGCAATCGGATTGAAGCTCGCGTCGAACTATTCCCGGACGCGGCGCCCATAAGCTTCAGAAGTCATATCGATGCGGTTCTCGTCAAACACGAGGTGAGTTCGCCCGGTGGAAAGGTCACGTTTGCCGCCGCACTCGATGCGACCGACTTGAGCTACAAGGCTTGGAAAGGGGCGGGCGAAAACGACGGAGAAGAGCCCGATATTTCGGCGGCAAATTCCGTGCTGATCTCTCGACGGCCAATCTCCTATTACTTCCACGAGCGAAGGCCCTGGTGGAAGATTGCCCTGAAAAATCCAAACAAGCCTGTGCGCTGGCTGCTGTTGCGGGAAATGCAAGCGCGAGTACGAAACCGTCCGCAGCGGGGCAATTGAAACATCACTGGGTCTGGGGCCGCCGGATACGAAGCCGGCAGCCCATGACCCAATTGAGTGGCACGCTTATACGTGACTGACGATTTGAGTATTCGATAGACTGCTCACCACAATGCTATCGACACCGGTCCCGTTGACATCTGCGACGCCACGGAAATTCTGAGAGGGTGAGTACCCTTCATTCGTTCCGTAAGCATGCAAGCTTTCGCTGATCCCAAACGTCACATGTCCGGTCGCGGCGTCCACCGTCGGCGTTGCAATAAACGTATAATCCGCGCCGAAACCGACGATATCGATCTTACCATTACCGTAGAGGTCGCCTAACACGCGTGTGTTTACAGCTGTGCTCCACCCTTGCTGCGTACCGAAGTTCGCCATGGCGAGGTATGCTGCGCCGAACGCACCGCTTCCGTCGGCATTGGCCTGCTGACCGATCGAGACCCAAACGCCAGCGTCGCCGAAAGCGACGACATCAAGCCGCCCATCTCCATTGATGTCGGCAAGAATGCGATCCGACGTCGACGTATCCCACCCCTGGTCTCGGCCGAAATCGATATTCGTTCCGGTAGAGCCCTTCTGAATGGCACCGAGCGAGTAGACCTGTGACCCCGCGGTCGCACCGGCGGTAAACTGACCGTAAGCGTATTCCAATCCGGTCGGTCCCATTCCGACGAAGTCGGCAATTCCGTCGTTGTTCAAGTCGATCATGTTGCCCCGGTAATCGCGGAACGTTTGGATATCCAACGTGCTGTCCCATCCCGATGCGCCGCCGAGCGTTTGCGAGCCCGCAGCAATATAGCTTGCCGCTGGCGTCGCCGTAGGATTGAACGCCTGCTGTCCAACCCAAAGACCGGAAACGCCGAACCCGACGATTGAGGCGTAGGCATCGGATTTGGAGAGGAAGGCGACATCGACGCCGTACGTCTGGGTCCAGCCTTGGGCGAGCCCGAAGTTGTTATAGACCTTCGACCCGGTTGCCGCGCCCGAACTCGCAACAGAAGCGTAATGAAACCCGTCCGCGCCGACCGCCCAAAGCGTATCGAAGTGATCCGTCGGTGAACTCGAGAGGTTTCCGACAAAATCCATTCCGCGCTGGTTCGCCGCCGTGTAGCCTTGAGCGATTGTAAAATCATTGGCTAAGGATCTGAGACTCGTCGAGAAGCTCGCGCCGCCATTATACTGAGACGCGTCCCCGAGAGACGCAGAAGCATAGACCGTTGAAGCGCCGAACCCGACGAAATCGGCCCGGCCATCACCATTGAAATCAGCGAGCGTACGTAACGTATCCGCGCTAGCCCATCCCTGCGACACCGCAAAATTACTGTAGAAATCTGTGATCGAAAAATTGGGGCTGAGAAGAGGATGCGCAAGATTGGCGACGTCATCCACCGAACGCGCCAAAATGGTATAGGAACCCGTCGCGGCGGGCGTCCACGTGTAAGACCAGCTGACATTCGCGGCGGCCGCTGCGAAATTGGCTTCATGCCAAGTGTTGCCGCCGTCGGTCGATACTTCTACGCCCGCAACGACGCCGCCGCCCTGGTCCGTTGCTGTACCGGTGATTGTTACGAGCTGCCCCGCAACGAACTGTGCGGCGGTGTTCGTTGAGATAACCGTGGTCGGCGGCAAGAAGTCCGTCGATTGCGAGGCCAAGACCAAGCTCGAATCCAGCGATTGCGGCTGAATTCCCTCTTGAGCCAGAAGATTGACCATCGCCTGCTGGAAGGCCGGATCGGCTGGCGCATCGGTTGGCGACCCGTCCGGCCCCGGCGTATGCAAGGACGAGAGGGACCAAGACCACATGATGCTTCCCGCGGCGAATACTAGCGCACCGCTGGGCGCACGATACAGGGTCAGATTGTGGGTTGCAGTGCCCGTGATCAATCCCGTGAGGATGTAGGCATTGCTCACCGCGTCAGACGTCACCGTGGTGGACGACAGAGGCACGAGACCCGCTGGACTGAACCCATTGTTCGCCACCTCGCTTGATGTGGCGTTCACATCCCATTCGTATCCTAGGTAGTCACTCTGACTTGTATATGTTTGTCCGGGTTGGAGATTAGCGACTTCCGTGTTTTTCCAGATGTTCAGTTGAGCGTACTTGTACGGCACGGTGATTGGATTGAGCGGAGTATTGTGGTCCCAATCCACGTAGTACATCTGGCCGGAAAGTCCGTTCTCGGGAATAAGGCCGCCAGCTGGATCACGGGTCGCACCCGTCCATACGCCATCGGGATTCTGCAATCCCGTGGCTGATGTTTTGTAGGTCACCAGCGTGCGATTGGGATCTCCGCTTCCGTCGATGCTCGGAAGAAGCTCGGTCGTCCAATAGCTTTCGTTGCCGCTCCAAAAATTGAGACTGACGCCCGCGTCGCGAGCCGCGCGGACATTATTCTGCTGCTGTGCAGTCCAATATTCATCGTGGCCGACCGACAAAAATGCCTTGTGGTTGAGCAAGAGGCTGCCGTTCGTCGCCGTATCGATACCGGATTGATAGCTGACGTCGTAACCGTTCTTCTCGAGAAAATATATCGCCGGCAGTTCCTCGCCGAAAACGAAATCCCAAGGTCCCGACGCCGTCGTATCGTCAGGCCCGGCAGGAGTTTGAATCGGCCGGTTGTAGCTGATGTTCTGTGCCGTATCGGTGTAGAAGCTTCCGCCACCCCAGGCATTGTAAGCTTGCCAGGTTGAATCCGATGTTTGAAAGATGATGTCGGAGGTGCTCGCATTATTCGTCACAACGAACGGAATGATGTTTTCGCCACTCGTTCCGTCCAGACGGGTCAATTTAGCGATGTAGACGCCGGATGTCGCGTTGGTTGGGATATTCCATGAATCCGTGACGCTCCAATTCCCGGCGTCGATGTTGCCGGTGGTCGGGTCAGTTATCGGATTGGGCTGGTTGACCGCGCCCTGGTGCTCCATCGACGTAACGAGCGTAGCCCCATCGCCGCCATAATATCCCAAACGATAGATATCGATCCGGTAATCGTTGGAGTCTGTGTTGATTTTGAAATTGACTGTGCTCCCCAAATTCGTGCTCATCGAGGTCGTGAACCCCTCGATACTCGAACTCGCCTCGCCCGGCTGAAGCATCCATTCGCTTTGGGGAGCTCCCGGCTTCTCATTCTCAAGTACAATTGCATTCGACATCGCGCACCTTCAAAATTTTTGAAAACATTCTGACCACTGAGCTATGATATTTTATTCCAGACTTTCATAATCATCGATATTGAGCACCTAATTCGATTAGCGTTCCTGCAGCGAAGCGGATTGAATTTCGCGAAGCGGAGACAACACGTAGTCGATGGCGCGACGCTGCCCTGTCTTGACCTCGGCACTCACCGACATCCCGGGACGCAGCCGAATTTTCTCTCCGTCGACATCGATCGTTTCTCGCGAGATGGTTATTCTGGCAGGAAACGCGAGCGTCTCTGCTGTTGCGGCATTTGTAGAAGTGGGTGCCCCTTGCGGCCTCGTCAGGCTTGCGGCGTCGCTAAGATTTGCAGCCGTTTTCTGATCGACGCCATCATGCGAGATGGTCGTGACGGTACCCTCGAGCGTCCCATATCGCGTGAATGGAAACGCATCGACCTTGATCGTCACGGGTTGTCCCACCTTCACGAAACCGATGTCGCGATTGAGGATCATGGCTTCAATTTCGATTGGAGCATCATCCGGCACAATCGTCATGAGGGATTGCCCGCTCGACACAACCTGTCCGACCGTCGTCACGGAAAGTTGCTGAACCATTCCGTCGATCGGCGCCACCAGCCGCGTCTGCGCCTCTTTCACGGTCGCTTTGATGAGATCCTGCACCAACCCGTCGCGCTTGCGCTGAGCCTCGGCGAGCTTCGCCGTTTGCTCAGATATGAACTGCGCAATAGCTTCGTCGATTTTGGCCTTAGCGGAATTCTTGGCTGCCTCGACCTCAATGAGCTCACCCTGATCGCTCGCGAGATTTGTCTTTTCCCGCTCATATTCCTGCATGGCATCGAGAACCCTTGCGCGGTATCCCCCACCCTGCGAGTCGATCTCATTTCTTACGTCCACGCGCTCCTTCAATACGGCGAGCAAACTCTTCCTCGCCGCGACCGTCATCGTCGTATGATCGTAACGCGCGCCCGCCTCTCTCAACTGTGCTTCGAGGCTGTCACGCGTTGAAACCAAGTGAGCAACATCGGCCACGAGAACGTGCTCTTCCCGATCGCGCAGAACGTCGCCGAGGCTCTCGTCGAAAGGAATGGGCCGCAACGCGAGAGTATCGCTACGCGCGATTGCAACGGCGACCTCCCGCCGCGCAATTTCTGCTCGCGTGGCCTGAAGTTCCAATGCTTGCGCTGTTTTATCGGCCGCCGTTTCGGTCGGATCAAGTTCGATAAGAAGATCGCCCGCCTTGACGTGACTGCCGTTTTCAACGTGCATCGCGATGACTTTACCCGGCAACAATGGCTGAACGATTTTTGAGCCGCCTCTGGGCTGAATTTTGCCGCTCGCCGTCGCATAAATATCGAGATGGCCGAAATACGACCACGCCAGCACGGACGAAAAGCCGAGACAAACGAACCAAAGCAAAGCGACGGCGATGGGCGATGGTGGCGTTTCAACAAGCTCGAGCGCCGCCGGTAGAAACTCCCGATGCACCGCTTCCATTCGCTGACGCGTGGCCGGGGAGACAGCAACGCCGCGGTCTCTGAGAACCGGCCGCAAACCGCCTCTGGTGAAGAACCGCGCAATCGCACCGGCAAGGCCGCTGAACGAATTGCGCGACGCCAAGGAAAATATTGCGAAGAAAAGAGCCAGCGCCACCGGAACCGAAACAAGTAGCTCGACAAACGCCAACACCAATGGCTGCCCATTTAGCGCGTCACCCGCGTTGCGGGCCGATGCCATCACTGCGGACGAAACGTCCATCCACCAGCCGATGACGGATGGGGACGATGGGCGCCCGCCCCAAGCGCCACCTGCAAAATATAAGAAGAGTTGATGGGTAATACCGAGGATGCCGGCGAACAACGACAGGCACCCGATCAACCGGACAGCGCGCGCTTTCACTTAAGCCTCCATCGTCGAAAACTGAAGTTTATGAAGGGTCGCGTAGGCACCGCCGACGCGCTTGCGAAGCTCAATGGGCGAGCCGTCTTCGACAATGCTCCCATCTTTGACAACGATAATGCGTTCGCAGCACTGCACCGCCGCCAGGCGATGTGCGATGATGATGACGGTGCGCCCCTTCGTCATTTCCCGCATATTCGCGCGAATGATTTGCTCACTCTCGTAGTCGAGCGCACTCGTCGCCTCATCCAGGATCAGGATGCGTGGCTGCGTGACCAAGGCTCGCGCAATCGCGATGCGCTGCCGCTGCCCTCCAGACAGGTTGGCGCCGCGTTCCTCTATCAACGTGTCGTAGCCAAGTGGCAGCTTCGAAATGAATTCATCGGCGCCCGCGAGCTTCGCAGCCGACATGATCGCACTGCGCGGCAATGCCGGATTGGCAAGCGCGATGTTGTCGTGAATGGAACGGTTGAACAAAAGGTTCTCTTGCAGGACCACCCCGATCTGGCGTCGTAGCCAGCTCGTGTCGACGTGTCCGATATCGATGCCGTCCAAGAAAATCTGCCCGCGCTCTGGACGATAAAGCCTCTGAACCAGCTTCGTCAGCGTAGATTTTCCGGATCCCGAAGGACCCACGATCCCGATGACCTGACCCTCCGGAATTTCGATATTGATATCCCTCAGCACATCACTGCCGTCGGGCGAATACCGGAAACTGACGTCGCTGAACTTGATGGCACCACGCAAAGGCGCGAGGCTCGCGCACGCTTGAGGCTTGTTCTCGACCGGACTTCGCAAAATATCGCCGAGGCGGTCTACCGAAATATGAACTTGCTGGAAGTCTTGCCAAAGTTGCGAGAGCCGAAGTATCGGCGCGATAGCCTGGTTCATGATCATCGTGAAGGCAACCAACGCGCCGATGCTCATCTCCCCGTTCATCACTGCGCGCGCCCCAAATAGAATTACAAAGGCGGTAGTCGCCTTTCCCACATACTGGATCGCGTTCTGCCCGAGATTGCTTAAGGTGACTGCCTTGAACGATGTGCGCACATAGGAAGCAAGCTTCTCTTCCCACTCATTGCCCAAGGTCGGCTCGATCGACGCCGCCTTGAGCGTCTGCATGCCGACGATCGACTCGACCAGGAACTGCTGACTGGCCGCCCCGCAGTTGAAGCGCTCGTCGATCCGCTGACGCAGTATGGGCCTGACCAGGACGGCGATCCCCACGTAGAAAGGGATCGACGCCAATACGATTGTTGCGAGCAGCGCCGAGTAGCAAAACAGAACGGAAATGAAAATGACCGCAAACAGCGAGTCGATAATTGACGACAGCCCTTGGCCCGTGAGGAACGACCGTATCGTCTCGAGTTCTCGAATGCGAGCAACGGTCTGCCCGGTCGGTCGCGTTTCGAAATATGAGAGCGGCAGGCGCAGCAGATGATCGAACAACCGCGCACCAAGCTCGACATCTATCCGGCTTGTTGTGTGGTTGAGAGCATAGGAGCGCAAATATTGGAGCGTGACGTCGAACGCACCCAGCAAAACCAGGCCGCCAACAATAACCAACAGCGTCGACTCGCCCTTGTAGGGGAGAACCTTGTCGATGATCACCTGAAAGAACAGAGGCGTGATCAATGCAAACAGCTGGATGAATAATGAAGCCGCCAGCACATGAGAGAGCGGACGGCGATACCGCCAAATCGAAGCGAGAAACCAGCGATAATTGAACGCCGCCGGGCTTATACCAGCACCCGCCAAACGACGCCGCAGAAGGATTATTTCACCCCCCCAGCATTCGGCCAGTGCAGCCGAGTCCGCCACCTTCACTGCACGCGTGATTGGAGATACGAGCCGAAACCGACCGTCGGCAAGCCTATTGGAAAGAACGATATACTGGCCGTCATTCAGGCGCAAAACCGCGGGCAGCGGCACGACATTCAGGCGATCGATATTCTGCTGCTTCAGAATTTTCGACTTCAGTCCTATTTTCTGAGCGCCACGGACGATATCCTCGCTACTGCAATGCTTTCCGTAAATGCCGAGAGAATGGGCTATTTGCTCGGGCTGAGCCGCAATTCTGTAATGCGCAGCTATTGCAGCAAGTGCCCAAAAGCCGCTCGCCGACGAGGACGGCACCATTGAATTTGCGGCATTGACGCCCGCTTCATCGCGGTTGAGGTAGGCAATATTGCCCGGAGTCTTCGCGTGACCATTCGTCTTCGGTGTCGCGGCCCCGTCCTTCCCCAGATCGCCTTCCCCTGGGAGGCCACCAGCCCCCGCCGATACATTCAACATGGAATGCCCCCTAAAATTGGAGAAAAAATCAGCTTCTTCTAGCGTAGGCCTCAAAGGCCAATGCCCTCGGCGCCACTAGATCTCCCAATGAATGCAACAAAAATCATACGTTCGCGTCGAACATTACCGCCGCGCAGAAATACCGATGAACAGATCTACCAATTCGAGAACAGCAGCCTGACAGGCCGCGAAATCAAGAAATCGACTGACAATTATCTCTGCGAGAATATGAGAACAAAAATCCGCGCTGCTGTGAATTCAATCAACCGCAAAAGGCGGCTTACACTCATCAATAATTTTTCGACGCATTAAGTAGCGATGATTGTTTTATCCAGCAGGGGTGAAAGAAGGATTAATGTTGATTCAATATTCCAACATTCTTCGGCGAGCCGCATATCGGCCGCACGGAGATGCAATTCCATTCGCGCATTTGTTTTCGGAATTCGGCGAAACGCCGCCGACCACAGGCAAACGCCTTTTTTATTCGGCGCGGAATCCGCTGACATAATCGCCGAAGAAGGCCAACTCACTATAGGCCAAGTCACCAAGTCGCGGGGCCCTCTGCCCTTTGAAGAATTTCGGCTTGTTATCCATGAAATGCCCGATCAATCCCTTGATGGGGCCATTACAATCGATCGCCAGAAGCGGGATGCCCCGCTTGAGAAGATGCCGGCCGATAAGTCCTGCGTATTTGATGATGTCGGAAGGCTGCCTGCAGTAGATCAACTGCGCATAGGAAACATACTGCCTGCGCCTCAGGAATACGAACGGAAGTGCCATATCGCCCGCTTCGCACACCAGACTGATACAGCCGTAATTGCTGTGATCCGCCAGCAACGCAGCATCTGCGGGCGAAAGCCTTGAGCCCTTGGAATTGTAATCGGCATAATCGCAGATGTGCGCAGACCCCCGAGTAGGACTCGCCGCCGCAACCGCTAAGAAATGTCCTCTGCAATAAGGCGCGAAGCCCAGATGATCGAGGACAGGACGCGTGCCGGCGCCGGGTGTTGGATTGAAATAAATGACGTCGTTGAATTTGGCTGCTTGCCGCGCCAAGCGGAAGCCTTGGCCACGAAATTTCGCCTCCACAAACCAACTTGACGTACTGCAACGGATCTCAACGCGCCGCTCTAAGGGGACCGCGGTGAAAATTGTGAAAATGCTGCCGACAACACGGCCTTTACTTTCCAACATCCATCCAAATCTTGGAAAGCCGCCGGGCCACGGTCGATCGGCCAAACGCTGACAGACGCCCTTCCAAACTGCGCGATCGTAACTTGGGAAACCTTTTGCAAGAAGGTCTGCAACTCCGTCGAGATCTGCTTCCTCGATCTCCCGGCAAATAGCTCTGGTGAGTGGCGCGTTATCGTTCATGATCGTCAGGAAGATCCCCGGTCTTAATTTGAAAACTGAAAAAAAATTACAGCGGCTTTCGAAATGCGAACTGCCAAGCCCAGGGAAGGATTCCAAGGCGCGAATGAATGGCAGCGAGCCAGTGCACCGATTTTGGTATCGCACGCACCGAGTAGTTGAAATTTCGCACAGCAATGACTTCGAAGCCGCACGCCTGCGCTCTTCGCTTAAGATCGTTCATCGAGACGCTGAAAAAATGCGCCTTCTCGAAATCCCACCCCGTGGGCGTCAGCCGCCAATACACGCGCTGAAGCGGTCGCGGCAACACACCAAGGAACGGCAAGCGACTGTGCGACTCGATAGGAAAGTATGGGTTCGGCAATTGTCCGACGAGAATGCCCCCCGGCGTCAAACAGCGGTAGATCTCCGCTAATGTCGCAGCGCGCAGTGCAGGCGGCACATGTTCATAGACGTTCGCAAAGGTAACGCAGTCGAAGTGATCATTGGGAAAAGCCAGCTGGTGACCGAAGCCTGGATAGAGACGCGCGCCGTTGCGGGAAATTTTGCTTTCAGGAATATCCGGATCGATGCCCGACCAGCTGAGATTCAAACCTTCGCCGTAACGATCTGTCAGCTCGCCCGACATACAGCCGACGTCCAGGGCATTGTCGGTCCTGGCGAGGCGATACCTCCGAATGAGCTGGTTCAACGAAGCCGACAACTCGTCGTTGCGAGCTGCCCATTCATCCCTGGACTGAAGAAGACCTGTGCCTCTCAAGGCATCGATCTCTTGGCGCGTGCCGCGTGGATTGCCGTTTGCAGTATGTTCTATCGTCATAAAATACTCGCAGTATTACGGGTCAGAATGATTCAAAAAGTTCGCGGCGGCAAATGTCGTTGGTTTATTTGGTTGATGGATCTTGAATTGAAAAAGAAAGAGTGGGCTTCGAAATTTGCCGCACGGCTGCCGCCTGCATGAGGCGCCACAACGGACTATCATCGTTGTGAATATCGAACCCATCGACCGAGTCATCCGGATACTTCCCGCTTTCCTGCCGCGAGACAAGACGCCAGACCATCCAGCCGGAGCAGTCTTGGTTCTGATAGATCGTATTCAGCCAGCTTTGGTAGACGCCGATCTGGTCCTCGTGAACCCTGGACAAACCAAACTCCTCGAGCAGCACAGGCTTGTTGTATCTCGCGCCGATCGCGCAGAACGCATTGATGCGCTCGTTCATTTCGGCGGGAGTTATGTCGTTGAAACGCGGGTAACCGTGCCAAGTGCCGAAATCGATGCCCTCGGTTTGGAGATCAAAGAAATCCCCGTTCGAATTGCCGTGACCGCTCGCGAGCAAGTGATTGCGATCGTGCGATTTCACGAATTGAGCCATATCGGCCAACCATGATCGGAGAAGTGGAATCGGATGGATGTCCGGTTCGTTCATCAGCTCCCAAGCGAAGATGGTCGGATCGTCGGCATAGCGCTTGCCGTTGATACTATTCTCCCGCGTGATGACTGCCTGGACCCAGTTCTTGTAGTCGGCGGTCGTCCGCGGGTCCTTCGCAAAGAACGTGTAAGTGTCGTCGCTGCCGTACCAAGCGCGCATCTGTTGGGCGCCGCCCGTGTATGACCAGAAATCTAGAAATGCCAGAATAACCTTGAGGTTCCGCTTGCGAGCCTCCTCGAGAAGAAAGTCGATGCGGCGCATGCCGTTCGCGCCATCATTGATAGCCATCCGGGATTGCGTTGCATCCCAATAGAGCATGTAGACGCCGTGAACTCCGAGATTGCTCGTCTCAGCCGTGCTTCTCCAATCCCAAATGGCGGGCACATCATTATCGAGCGATCCTATCACCGGCTGAATGAACGTCCGTATGACATTGGCATGCATCGCGACGGCGTCATCGAGAACGTCGGTCACCTCCTGCAGCGATCCGTAGGGAAGATAGTGATTGTTGACGCCGGCAACGTAGAAAGGAATCCCATCGACAGCAAAATGAGTTCCGCTCCGAGTTACAAACGGCGATCGATCCACACCATAGGAAAGGTGAGCCGGCAGCAGCAGAAGCGATAAGATGACCAGTGACACGAGAACAATAGCGGAGCGTCTTTGCATGGCCGACTCCTCAACTCTGCGCCACTGGCGGGCCAAACCGTAGGTTCCAGCCTGCAGCGTTGATTATCGCGGGAAGTTGCATGAGTGATTGAAGCGTAACGGCTACCAGCCAAAGAGCCGTGAGACCGAACAGGCCGCCGCTCAAGCCGCCAACAACGACGGCAACGACTTCGATAAGAGCCCCAGCGAACATCATGAGCGCGGCTGTCGTCATTCGACGCTGCAAACGCATGACCGCAATATAGTGATACTTGATCATAGTCGGCAGCAAGCTGAAGCCCAGCCAATCCAAGCCTGCGCCGGCGATCTCAGGATACCGTGGATTGAAAAAGCCGAGAATTGGCTTCAGGAACAAATAGCAGGCAAGGCCGCCCAAGATGCCAAAAGCCGCCGACAATCCCAATGAAAACCGCAAACGCTGTGCTGCTGTATCGGGATCGGAGGAAGACGTCGCGAAGAGCGCGGTGCCAACCGCCGCAGGCACAAGCATCGCAGCCTGCAGCAACATCCACGCCGCATAAAAGACAGCGTTGACGGTCGGCGATAAAACGACGGTCACAAGAAATGGCAATGCAATCGAAGGTCCGAGTGCGCCAAGATTGAGAATGTGATGACCGAAGATATCTGCGGCATAGGTTCTAAGCCCGGCAAAGTCAGGCCAGGCGAGCAGCTCGCGATGATAAACGGTATAAACGAGAATGCAGCCAAGGGAGGCGACGAGCGCCGCAATCCAAACAGATACAATTGCTGATGCTTGAGGTGCCAAGGAATATGAAAGCACAAGAAACAGCAGCAGCAAGCGCAGCAACGAAAAGACGATTTCTCGCACCATACGGGCCCAGCTCGCAAGTAACCCGATGGCAGCCCCATCTGCGGTAATCGCGATCGCCGTTGCCACCACTCCCGTAAGAAACACAAGACTGTGGCTGCTGAGCATGGATTGCAGTTGTGGAGACAGCCAACTGCTGCAACCAATAAAAATGCAACCCACCGCTAGGCTTGTCAGAACACCGCACAGTATGGCTGCAGTTATTAATCCGTACACACCTCGCCCCGAGTCGGGCCGCCCCATCAAAAGCGTGCCAAGGCTGAATTCGCCACAGAACGCGATGAGATTCATCACTGAAATCGTCGCGGCAGCAAGTCCCTGCCGTTCAGGAGGAAGGATACGCGCCGTCCAGACCCAGAACAGAAAGCCCATCAGCGCGCTTGCAGCAGCCGCGACCGTCAGAAAGCCGGCATTGGTCAAGAGCGTCTGGTTCACGATCAGATCGCTTTTTAGACGTGGCATCCAGAAGCGGAACAGCCTTTTCATCGCGGCTCTCCCGACCCGCGCAGAACAAGCGGGTGCGCAAGACGACCACCCTTGCGAAATCCCATTCCGCTCAGGTAGCCAACGAGCGTCGCGATGAAGCCGCCGATGATTGCGCTGGCCCGGCCGAGGCCTCCGATGTCACCGTGAAAGAATGCCGACATTCCGCGTAGAACCCCGCGCGGAAGCACACTCAAGACATACCGTCGTTCGGTTGAAAGTGCCGCCGATGGCGGTGCGACCGCCGCAAGCGCCGCCTTCGATTTGCCTTCCGCAAAACACCTGCGAATGAAATAGCCAACTGTCAGGCGTTCATCGCCAACGACGTGGAAAGCACAAGGCTTTGCATCGAAGATAAATGCGCTTCCTGGAAAGGCCGCCCCAGCGCGGATGCAGAGCTCTGTTTCTTCGCAGCCCATCGGTAGCCGGCCGCCGCTCCGGCCGAGACGATGATTAAAACCGCCGACGCTGCTGAACAGATCGCGCCGGACGCACATGGCAGCCCCGATGAGATTCCTTACAGCTCCGGGCCGCATGCCTTCGTACGTGCAGCCCACGACCCAAAGAAACTCATCCGGAAACCAAAACGGTCTGATCCCTTGCCATTGCGGTACGATGCGACTCGTGACGCCCATAGTCTTGCCGCTGCCGAAATGCTTCATGGCTTCGCGAACCCAATCCGGTTCGAGAGCAGCATCGTCATCGAGGAATAGCAGCAGGGCTCCCTTCGCAAGAGCGACGCCGGTGTTGCGGGCGCCGGACAACCCCCGATCCTGGCTATTGGGAACGACAGTGACGCCCGGGAGCGATTCTTCGAGGCGCCTTTCCAGTTCGGCGTTGTGATCGACGACAATCAGCGTTTCGAGGACCGGACGGCTCTGAGACCGGACCGAGTGAACCGCCTCGAAAATGGCGTCCCAACGCTTGTCGGAATGGACGCAAATGATCACGGAGACGCTATCACACGCTGACATTCGCCGCCTCCTGACTGGTTCGAAGCGCAGGGGCCTGGCCGCTGAGCGAATTTGATTTCCCCTTTGCAACCGGCAGAAAAGCCAAATCGATCGCATCGTCTGAAGGAGCGCCATAGACGTCGATAGCTTCAATACTGCCGCTGCGGTTATAGGTGTGAGCGCCCCGGAATGATCGGGCATCTCTAGGCGACAACGTTGCAATTTCGACTTGCTCGAACGGCCTTGCGAGAGGCAGGGAGAATTGGCACCAAACGATGCCGCTGCCATACAGCCTCGAACAGTCTTGCGCCGGACGGTAGAGAGCGCCACCGACATTGAGGATGTGGCCGGCCGGGCGAGACGTACGCGCATCGATGGCCAGCGGCTGCTGTCCACATGGCCGCCAAGGGCCATACAGCGTTGGAGCGTGATAAAGACAGAGACGATCGGATGGCGATCCTGCTCCTTCGCACGACGTAAAGATCAGCCAATAACCTGTCTCGTCACGGTAAAGCGTCGGATCGGACGCGGCGACGTCGATAAGTGTCGCTTCATAAGTCCACTTGAAGGGGAATGCTTCGCAGCGATAAAGAACGATGCGGTTACTGGCACCGGACTCCGGAATCATCCACCATCTTCCGTCATCTGCGAACACCATCGGATATGAGAGATGATGGGACTCTTCGATGATCGGTCGTGCCACGCCCGCGGGATCGTCGAGATCGATGACTGATATAATTCCGCGTCCGGTGGCGTAAGGATACTCCTCGCAAAACAACCACGAGCGACCGCCGTCAACGACGGGAAATGGATCAGCAAGAAACCGCTGCCCGTCGTCAGGAACCCTGCGATAAGTGAGCGACGCTCCGCCTCCGTCAATTTCCAACGGCTGATTGGCGGCGTGTCGCCAACCGATCATCCACCGGTCGCCACCGCGCGCAAGCATATCGAGCCGCCGCAAAAGACGCTTCGTAAGGGTCGCTGCCGCATGCCGAAGAAGCACCGGAGAGTTGCTCCTTCGACAAAGACCGACGCTCTTGGAGCCGGTAGGCAGGGTCGGATTGAGCGTGGAGTGCCAAGCCAGAAGATCGATCATGCGGGCACACGCGTTGTTGAGCGTCTTGCCTATGATCGTCGGAAGTTCAGTTTCGATGGCGTACTCATTCGCATGCGTGCTTTCGCTCGAACTCCCCACACCAATCATGACGTCTTGGCCGTCGAGGATGGCGTGAACGGCGCCAACTTCGCTTTGATGCACATTGAACAATGGATGAAAAGAGCGTGCGCCAATGGGCGCGGCAGATGCGTCTCCATCGAGGCGCAAGACGACGTCGAAGCTTTCATTGACATCGTCAGTACGACGGATCCCATCGAATGATTTATCGACGAGGATCGCGGTCAGCAGAGATTTTGAGGCAATGCCATAGACCAGACGCTCGAAAGCCAGTGTCGTCACAATAAGAGACGGAAGCGGTGTGCCTACTTCGCTAATAAAAATCGCGACCTCGTGCCGATCGTGAACCAACCGCCTCGCAAGCAGGTTGTGCCACTCGCGCGCGCAAGATCGGCCAATGACGACGCAAATTCTCACCGTCGCGCCTCCGCAAATTGCGAAAATTTCGCACCCTCGTAGATATGTTCGATGCGCGGGACGATGGCATCGGGCATGTAACCTTCGGAGTGCACTAGGCTCGCTGTACCCATCCGTTCGCGGAGATCGACGTCCTGCAGCATGGTGAGCAACGCTCCATGCAGTGCGTCGACGTCACCCGGGGGAATTAAAATGCCGGTCTTGCCATCGATCACCGTCTCCGACAGACCACCGGTGCGGCTAGCAACGACCGGCTTCCCGAAAGCGTTGGCCTCCATAACAACGGTCCCGCAGGTTTCGAGACCCTCTGACGGCACGATCCCAAAAAGGGATCGGCTCCAAGCGTGCAGCACGGCGGCATGCGGCCAACTCTCGAGAAGGGTGACGTTGCCCGGCAACTCCGTTGGCGTATCCTTGCAGCGTCTTCCGATCAGCACGAGCGGAGGCACTCCTCGCATTCGTCCATATGCAGCAAGCAATGTGTGAATACCCTTCAGCCGGGTCAGGTCACCGACGAAGAGTAGAAAGTCTGATTTCGGCAGCTTGGCGAGATGCGCGTCTTGCCCACCCTGAAGCTTCGTTACATCTCTCGAGATGAAGGTGGGAATGACTTGATATTCGTCACGCTTGGCATCCAATCCGCATCGCAAAGCAACGGCATGACTGACCGGAATGAAGGCGTCGACTTCACGAAGACCGGATTTGCCGAGCGACGAATTCATCAACCACGTCACGGCGCCTTTGAGATTGCCGTAGTGCTCGCCGGCGCAAGGCAGGCATTTGAATGTCGAGGGCCCGCCACAAGGTACACCCGCGTGGATCATATTCTTCTTGGCGCAAACACTGCTGTAATCGTGAAGCGTTACGACCAACCGCTTCTTGTAAATTCTTTGCAGCGGCAGATAGGAATGGAGCAGCCAGTTATGAGCGTGAACAACATCCGGTTTTTCCGCGCGCACAACGCGATTGAGACGAAACGTTAATTCGGGATCGGGAAAGGGTGGCGCATGCCGCCGCTGACCTTCCGTGAAAAGAACGGCATTTCGCTGGAGCATACCCTCTAAGCGGTAGATCTTAACGCCAGAGACGATATCGAAGTCAGGTTGGTCACCATGCTTGATCGTGGCGACGCTCACGTCGTGTCCCCGTTGAACCAGAGCTTCGCTCAAGACTTTGACATGCCGCTCCTCGCCTCCAATGATTGGCGGGAAAAACTGGCTGAGCATGAGAATTCGCATCAGCGCATCCCCTCGATGTCCGGCCGTTCGTCAGCGCCATCCGTGTCGCTCAAACGCACAAGCTTCGCCGCGGCGGTAGGCGGAATTGAAGCCCACACGCGCTGCATGGCCGCCGTCGGATCGCCGTGTTTGTAAAGACGCGCCGTGAAACGCTGCTCGACGGACGCATTTCGCTTAATCGGCAACTGAATATCGCGCTGCCAAGTCGCGCCGGGCGCAAGCGGGATATCATTCCAAGACGCAACAACCGCGTCGGGCGAGACGACTTCCAAGTCGTAACCCATCGCGATCTGCTCTTGGTTTGTGATGCCTAGGCGATAGGTTGGCGCGGTTTGCGTCGGCACCATCCACAATTCGGTAAAATGAAACTCTCTAAGCTGGCTATACCCAATGCCTGACAGCAGCACCGCCGACACCGCAAGCAAAGAACCAAAGGTCAAGGAGAGTTTCTGCGCGCTCCTGAATGCCGGTAATGGCTCCGGTTTGGACGCGCCCCATTTTGCAAACGGCAGCATTACGAGCGTCAATCCGCCGAGCCCAAGCGACCAACCGGCGACATTCATCATGTGAACCACATTCAAGAGCAGGCCGATGAGCACGGTGACAGCGAGGCTCACACCAACGGCGAAACACAGCCGCTCCAAATCCAAAGGCTCTCTCGGAAACGCGACTTTCGTCGCGACATAGCCGGGGACCAGAAGAACCATCGGAACTGCGACGAGCACGCGGATGGCTTCCGGCAGAAGCGACGACACGAGAAGCAGAACGGCGAGCATCGCACATAGGGCCGCATTAGTGGGCATCGGCGCTATCCCGGGCTTGAGCAACATTGATGATTGACTGGTAGCCGTTGTCGAAAACGCGGCTGATTCCGGTGACGTTATTAAACTTGAAGAGAACCTGTGGATCCGGCGGCTCCCGGTAAACCGGACCGGGATCGAAATAGAAGCCCATCAACGGCAGCTGTTCGGTCAACCTGAAGTCGAGAAGAAAATAATCGACTGAGGCTTCGCGGATAGCCTCACGCTCGGGCGGCCCAAACTTTGGCGAAAATTCAACGTCACCCAGATCCCGCTTGTCGTAAAGCAACGTAATCACCTGCTGTCCGCCATAAGCCGCCAGCAGCAATCGGTTCGTGCGATCGGCGAAGAAGCGGTTACGGGTTCCGAGCCACTCGCGAGTCCATGTTGCAGCGCTAATCGCCATAGGTTCGACCGACGCGGAATCGGCCGAAACCCGATAGCGTGGGCTACCGAGGATATAATTGCCGCTGCCGCTGAAGATGCCGCCGATCACGATGAACGTCATGGCCGTACCGATGAGGCCGGACCGCAAGCGGCTTCTCGAAGCTTTCTGCCAGAACGTCACGATGCCGATGGCGACGACAATACCGACACCGAGGAATGCAAACGGTCCGATGCGATTGCCGATTTCCCAACCCGCGCGCGTCATCCGCAGCACGATGCTGATTGGATACGCAAACGTCACCAGCGTCAGGATGACGAGACTGCTGCTGTCCCATTTGAGAAAGCCCCGCCAGCCCGTTGGAAACTTATCCCACAGGACCGGCACGCCGGCACGAGCCAAAGCGCGGAAGAAGCTCGTCGCTAATCCAGCGCATAGGATAACCACCGAAAGAACCGTCGTTACCCGCAGCCAAAGAGGAGCCGTCGTTCCATCTTCGGCGACGAACGGAATTCGGCCGCCCTCAAAAGATAGAAAGCGCGAGGCTTCCGATATGGCATGGCCAAAAACGGGCCCAAGATAGTCTTCGCTCGGATTTCCAGTCGAAACGCTCCAGCCGATCGAAAAAATCAGGGCCGCGGCAGGCATGGCAATCATGTAACCGAAAGACCGCATCGACTTGCGTCGGGCGATCTCGAAAGCCGCCACCCCAGTCAACAGGGATGCCGTAATGAACGCGGTGAGATGGTGGGTAACAGCGAGCGCGCCAAGCACGGGAATAGCGACCATGAAGAAGCACCGCCAACTGGCAGCCCTTCCCATGCGGTCATCAATCAGCAACGCGATGACCATGAAAAACAGCGCTAGGCTTCCGTAGGAAAAAGTCGTGTCGAAGAAGGCGAAGCTTGATGCCCCCATGTAAACCAACACGCCGAGCGACCCGACCCGTGACGAACCGGAGAGGCGTTCGTAGAAAAGAAATAGGCAGATGACGAAAATCGCCCGGCAAACAAACATCAACAGTTGCCCGCAGACGAAAATCGAGAGGGTCGTCAACTCCGACAGCGCCGTCGCGATGATCTCGAGGCCTGGATAGACCGGCGAAATGGGTAATAGCGGGTTCGGCGTGAAGAGCTTCCCCGTCCTCATAATATCGTTAGCCGTCGCCCAATGAAGAAACGCATCGTGATCAACGAACGATATTGGTTCATGGATGAGGCGCAGGCAGAACAGTCCGGTAGAGGCGAGCAAAATCGTCGCTATTCGTTCCGCGCGCGGAACGCCCAGCCAGACCATCCGCCATGCAATCGGAAAGATGAGCGCCGCGATTGACGCGTAAAATAGTGCCGATGCGAACGAATATTCGCGCCGATTGGCTTCAGCGGCCGCAGCCGCTACCACGATCGCCATTCCCGACCATAAGGCCAGAGCCGGGAAGCAGCCCCAATCTCGCTCCGCCTCGCCGGCAAATTCTCCCGGATAGTCCGCGTCCGCGGAAAACAGCGGTCGCGCCAAGCGCAACATGGATTGAAGCCGGCCCTTCATCTCGCCTCACATGGCGTTGGAAAGCGAGACGCTTCGGACCGTTCTGCAAGCAGAACTTTATAGACGCTCTCGAGAGTTGCCGTGCATTCATCCCAAGTCGAAAGCGCGAGCGATCTGGGCGTTGGCTTGATATCCATCGCATTCGACATTGCCGCGGCGATGGTCTCGGCTCCCGCGTCAAGAGGAACCGCGTACGCGAGGGACCTGTCAGCAAGCTCACGCAGTCCAGACGTCGCGGTCACGACGACCGTCTTGTTGAGCGAGAGCGCTTCAATGACGGCGACGGGATGCGCTTCGTAATCGCTGAAAAGAACAGCCAAGCGCGCCTGGGCCAACAGGGTTGCCATGGCGCCACGGTCCGACGCCGGGATAGAACCGATAGTCACATGTTCATCGAGGCGAAGCTGGTGGATGCGCTGTCGCAATGTGCGTTCATACGGTCCCGTGCCGACGATCTGCAGCCGCGCCTTGGGGCGCAGGCGCAAGAGAAGCGGCATCGCGTCGATGGCGCGGTGATGACCTTTGTAGCGTTCGAGCCTACCGATCGAAAGGATCAGATTTTCATCTTCCGGCACGTCCGGCCTAGGTAGCGAGGCGTTGAGATTGGCCCCATTCGGCACCACCAGAAATTTGTCGGATGGAAGCGACATCGCCTCAGCGAAATGTTCAACTTCGAATTCCGAAACTGCAATATATCGCCGAGCCGGTCGCACCAGAGGCGCAATCATCCTCGCTTGGATATGTCGCAATCGGTTGCGGAGCGGTGATGAGTGCCCTCCGCTATGGAACGACAAGACAAACGGAATCGCATGACGCTTCGCGGCCCACATCGCGAAGGGTGCGAAGAATGTATGATAGCCTTGAACGTGCATGACATCGCATCCCGATTGTCCGATGACGCGAGCGAGACCCGGTGCAAATTGCCAATCGCGGGATTTCGGCCAGCTGCGGACTCGTATGATGTCGATGCCAGCAACAATTTCGTGCTCGGGTAGCACGCCACCAGGGTTGGCGGTCACCACCGAAACATCGTGCCCGCGCCTGACGAGGCGCGTAGCAACTTCGTGGACGTGCATTTCTGTGCCGCCCGCAAATGGGAAGTAACGAGCTGCGACCATCAGAATACGCATTGCCGGCCCCGCACTCTGTCCTACGCGATCAGGATTTCACAAAGCCATTTACGGTCGACGGCGCGCTTAGGTGAGTTGGCGAAGCTTGCCGGCGGAACATCTCCTTCATAATTGTCCAGAGCACCCGGAAGCCGTCGGTAAATGCGTTGAGATTGCTTTGCCCGTGCACCCGGTTCTTTTCGAAAGAGGGAATTTCGACAATCTTCACGCCAGATCTGAGCGCGCTGAGATTCAAAGCAGTCTCGATCTCAAATCCGTCGCAGGTGATATTCAACAGCGGCAAATGCATTTTCCAGAAGGCATTGTAACCGTAGCAAAGATCAGAAAATCCTGATCCATATAATACGCGAACAATATGCGTGAGCGCCCAATTGCCCAGCATGCGAAAGATCGACATGTCTTCTGTGCCGCCGCCTTGGATAAAGCGCGATCCCTTCACGAAGTCGGCGCCCGCCATCAAAGCGGCAACGAACAAAATCAATTCGTCGGCGCTCATCGATCCATCGGCGTCGATTGATACGATTATGTCGCCGGTAGCCGCGCCAAAGCCCGCTCGCAGCGCTGCACCCTTCCCCTTTTTCGGTTCTTCAAGAATGCGAACCGCATGATGCAACGAGAGCGCTACCTCGCGCGTGTTGTCGGTGGATCGGCCATCGACGATGATGATTTCGTGCACCCATGCAGGCATTTTGGCGAAGACAATCGGAAGATTGTTGGCTTCATTCAGCGTCGGCATGACGACGCTGACCTTCGGAATGTCGAGCTTGCCTCCGGGAAACCTGAGCGGAGCGTCGGTGACAGCCTGAGAATGAATGGCGGCGATAGTCAAGGATCTGACTCCAGGAACGCGGAAGGAATAGGAGAATGGGAAAAAGACTTACATCGGGGATTTGCTGGCCGGCGGATTGACCAGCACACGAACGAGATCGCCGGGATTGACGGACTCCATCCCTGTCGCATTGATGACTTGCCGGTTTGTCCTCGGCCCCCGTACGATCTGGAACATCGTTGCACCATCGGTGCCATCGTCATTGATCGCCAACGCCGTCCGCATCGCATCGAGTGCCCCGCTACTGGCGGACGTCGTGCTGGATGCCTCGGCGATCTGGGACTGCAGATCCACGATCTGTTGCTGTAGATCGATTTTTGTCTGGTTCTCGAATGTCAGCTTGTCTTTTTCCAGTTGCGAAACTTTCGCCTCGGCCGCGTGAAGAGCGACCGCCGTTTCTTGAACCCGAGCCTTTGTATCGCCGAGTTCCGCCGCAACTTGCGAACGCAATGGCCGGCCGATCTTGTCGCCAAGACTGTCTAGATCGGCGAGCCTTTGTGTTCTCACTGAAATGCCGGATTCGACCTGATCCCGAAGTCTTTGATGACTTGCCAATTCGTCACGCGCCGACTGAAGAGACGCGGCAAGATTGGCCGCCTGAGCTTGGCTATTGCGCAGCGCCAATTGGCGAACAGAATTCTCTGAAGCGATAAGCGCGAATGCCTCGCTCTCGTTACACAGACGCAGCAGATTGCGAGATGGAGCAGCCGTTGTCCCGTCGCGCTCGGCTTCGAGGACATTCAACTTAGCCCAAAGCCTCTTCAGGCGGTCGCCTGTCTTTTGTTTCGTCTCGACTTCACGGATCGCCTGCAGCATGTGGTCGAGATCGACCGATGTACGTTCAAAGCCGCCGGCCAATGCCACGACATGAAATACCGTCAGACCTTCCGTGAATTTATAATAGCCTGGCTTTTTCACTGGCCCGACGACATAGACAGGCCGGCGATTGATCGTAACGCTCATGAATGCAAAGCGGCCGACGAGTTGTTCGAAGGCCTTTTTCGCGTCTTCCTCGAATTCAGCAACCGTACGCTTGGCGACTGGGAAAGCGCCGAGAAGCGGCACGATCACGGTGCCATCTTCGTGGACTTCATACTCCCCGGACAACTCCGTACGTTGCTGAAAGCTTATGGCAGGTCGTTTGGAAAAGGTTCGTGCCGACCATTTGTCTTCCTCATTGATCAGCCGCTCATAGAACGCGACCTGCAGCGTGTCGCCGACTGACACCAACGAATTGTCGCCGGGCCGCGTTACGGGCTGTGCCGGTGGCTCCCACCGATCAAGGAACTTTGGTGTTGTCGCCACAGCAAGCTCGTCCTTGCCGCTGAGGCTCGGCGCCGTGCTGATTGCAGCCGACCGCATCAGGCCCGGCTCTAAAAATTTTGGATAGGCAATCCAGGCAAAAACCGTGAGAAAAACCAGAGGAAACATCAGATTGAATAATGACGACGCGCGACGCACAACGCTCAGCAGCATATTCAATACCTTTTCAGGCTTAAAACAGTGAACGAAAACGACGTCGCGACTGGCAGCACTGCGGGCGATCACAAAAGAGCGAAATGCTTCCGCTAATTGCTTGACCTACTAGCCGTCTTAGCGCTGCTGTCGTTTCTGACAGGAGCCGGCTTGCCAATTCCGATGCGCTGAATAGAAAGTAAATTGCCTGGCGCTTGAGATTAGGAGAGAGTCGAGCGCACAAACCCAAATTGCGAATTGACGACAATCGCGAATCGGCTGGCCTGATACTGGGGGCGATATTCGACCATGATTGCGCCACCTATTTTTCGATACGGCACCTTCAAGCAACGCTCGAAGCCGCTTCAACAACGCCGCATATGTGGATGGATCTATTCAGCAAATCGCCCCGCACCGAGCACTTATCAACGACGCGAGGAATACAAGATTGTGACAAGAGATTTTCAGCGCGAATACCTCCAACACAACTCTCGAAAACGCTAAGCCGCACGTTCTCCCGCGGGCCGGTCTAATTTCTGTCACGACTGATATTGGGGACGAGAAAACCCTCATTGGCGGTTGGCCGTTAGACCGGCCGCCGGGGCGAGTGGCCCTCGCTCGAGGTCGTTGCAGCACGCACTAAAACGCGATCAGCGGAAGTTTTGCAGTTATCCCTCCTCAAAAGATGCTGACTCAAGATGCGTGATCACCATTGATATTGGTCAATGCTCTGGACCGGGCTATGTACAATTGATCCGGCTGGAAAGATTCGGGCAATGGCGCTGCTTGCCGCCGCGGCCCGTGGGGAGAAGACAAGAAGTGTCAGGTCCTTTGGACATCGCCACGAACAAAGCAAGCGCAGCTCTTCAGATCACAGCATCATTACTGTGGCTGCCCCAGGCGGCGTTGATCGCCATCGCGATCGGCGACATTGCGAACGCGGCGGGTTCTGAGCGCATCGGTTGGCTTGCCCTTGGTGTCCTTCTCATCGGGATATTGAGGGCCTTTTTTGAGAGTACGGGCAGCCGCATGGCGTTCCGTACTGCGCGCGCGGCCGTGACCGCATCCAGAAATGGTGTGGTCACCGCACTCGCTGCGCACTCCCCGCTCGACCAAGCACGTCCGGCGTCTGGACGTGCCGCGAGCGTGGTCGTCGAACAGGCTGAGATGATCGTGCCCTATCTCGCCCGCTTCGAAATCGCGAGAATGCGGGCAGTTTTCGTACCGGTTTTCATCTTTATATCTGTCCTGACGCTCTCTTGGGCAGCAGCTGTTGTGCTGCTCATTGCTGCACCGCTCATCCCGATTTTCATGGCGCTGATCGGCTGGCGTGCTCAGCAAGCGAGCGAAGCCCAGCTCATCGAAGCGGGCGGCATGAACGCATTCCTGCTCGACCGGCTACGCGGCATCGCGACCATCCGCTCTCTCGACGCTGTGGACGTGACGGCACGGCGGCTTCGCACCGACGCCGAAAGCCTCCGCAGACGAACGATGGCCGTTCTCAAAATCGCATTTCTGTCATCCGCCGTTCTCGAGCTTTTTTCGGCTCTCGGCGTTGCGATGGTCGCTGTCTACGTCGGATTTCATCTGCTCGGACAATTGGGCTTTGGCACGTGGGGTGCCCCGTTGAGCTTGAGCGAAGGACTGTTCATTCTCCTGCTTGCACCCGCATTCTTCGAGCCTCTACGCGAACTCTCGTCTGCCTGGCACGACCGTGCCGCGGGCCGCGCCGCACGCGATGAACTCGCGCGCTTGGCGACGACAAATGGCCCCGGAATGCTCGGCAGCGATTGTGACGTTCAACAGACAGCGCACGTTGAGCGCCGCGCGCCCGCCGTTCACATCAAGAACTTGAGCTTTCGATATCCGGGAAGCGAAACGCCCGTATTCGATCACTTCGACCTCTCGGTTGCGCCGGGCGAACACGTCGCCCTGCTAGGTCCAAGCGGCTCAGGCAAATCGACGCTTCTCGCGCTGTTGGCTGGCCTTACGACTTCGACGTCGGGCGCAATCTCGATCGGCGGCGACCGGCTCTCTGACGAATCCGCTGCAACTCTACGGAAAAGCATCGCTTGGATTGGCCAGCGGCCGCACGTCTTTGCCGGCACCCTCGCCAGCAATATTACCCTCGGGCGGACCAGTGATCCGGCGAACGTCGCGAGCGCGTTGCACTTTGCGAGGCTCGATGAAATTGCCACGGTGCGCGGCTTGAACACCGTGGGTGAAAACGGCATCGGACTTTCCGGCGGCGAAGCACTGCGACTCGCGCTCGCGCGTATCGCGGCCAGCGCCAATGTCGCCCTTATCCTCGGCGATGAGCCGACCGCGCATCTCGATGCCGATACGGCACAAGAGATAACGGACAACCTGCTGACTCTCGCACGCAACAAGACGCTCATCGTGGCGACCCACGACCTGAGGCTTGCAGCACGCATGGATCGGATCGTCGACTTCCGGCGCTTACGCCTGGAGAAGGCGGCATGACCCGAACCTTTGACGACCTGAAACCCGTTCTCGAACTCTTTTGGCGCGGACCGCGCCGGAAGCTTCTCCTGGGGATGCTGATCAGCACAGCGACCATTCTGAGCGGCATCGCTTTACTCGGGCTCTCGGGTTGGTTCATCACCGCGACGGCAATCGCAGGCATGAGCGCGGCGACTGCGCTCGCGTTCGATGTCTTTTCTCCCTCGGCTGGCATCCGCTTCTTTGCGCTTGCACGAACGGCGAGCCGATACGGCGAGCGCCTGATCACCCACGATGCCACGCTCGGCACCCTTGCCGAACTGCGCGAGCGCCTTTTCCGGGGCTCGTCTGAGAGGCGCGCCGCGGAAGAACTGCGCATGCGTCCGGCGAAGCTTCTCTTTCGCATCACGCAGGATGTCGACGCGCTCGATTCTCTTTACTTGCGCGTCCTGGTGCCATTGGGCGCGGCGTTTGCCGCTGCTTTGGCCATAGGTGTCGCCCTCGGGCTTCTTCACCCCGTCGTCGGCCTCGCCGCCGGTGCGTTCCTCATTGCGACAGGCCTCGCTGTTCCCCTTCTAGCCGCACGCGCTGCTGAACGCCCTGCCCGGCGCCGTGCCCATGCGCTCGAAGTGCTGCGCTCACGCGTGATCGATCTCGTCTCCGGCCAAACAGAACTCGTCATGGCCGGACGGCTAACGGCTCAACGCGGAAAGATTGCCGACGCTGACCGAAAGCTCGCCAACGCCGACGATCGGCTTAACTTCGTCGAAACAGCAGTTTTCGCTGCGTTCGGAATAGCGAACGCAATTTTGATCGCAGCGATGCTTCTCGTCGTTGCCGCGCTCGCCAAATCCGGCAACATCAGCGCGCCGGTTGCATCCTTTGCCGTGCTGATTGTTGTCGCCGCGCTTGAACCCTTCGCCGCTTTGCGCCGTGGCGCGATCGAACTCGGGCGGACGCGCCTCGCCGCGCGACGCATCGGCCCGCGTCTTTTGACCGTCGCATCTCCGCAACGTTCCGATCCGCCGGATGGGATAGCCGTAAGCCTCGACCACGTGTCTGTCCGGCATGAACACGCGCCTCAATTGCTGCTCCGCGATCTTTCGCTGTCGCTTCGGAGCGGCGAGCGGTTGGCTCTGATCGGAGAGAGCGGAGCCGGCAAGTCGACGCTGCTGGGGGTAATTGCTGGCGAGATCCCGATTGAGGACGGCAAGGTCGTGAGCGTTCCGGGAACTTTGCTGACGCAGCGGACTGAGCTCTTCGCAGATTCGCTTCGCGACAATCTACGCCTCGCTGATCCCACCGCAGATGACAGCCAGATTTTGCACGCACTCACCGCCGCCGGATTGGGCGCCTACATCGCGGGGCAGCCGAAAGGCCTCGATACTCGGCTCGGCGAAGGCGGGCTCGGACTTTCCGGTGGTGAAGCGCGTCGCCTCGCGCTCGCGCGCCTCTTTCTGCGCGACACGCGTCTTTGGCTCTTGGATGAACCAACCGAAGGGCTTGATGGCGCAACCGCTCGCGACGTCATTGCGCGCCTCAAGGCCAACGCCAGCGGTCGCACGCTCGTCATTGCGACTCACATACAGCGGGAAGCCGAAATCGCAGACCGGTTGCTGATCATGAAACGGGGGCACGTCGTTGCGAGCCCACGACGCGGCGAGGCGGCTTTCGAAACCGCGCTCGCGGCGTTGCGACAAGATTGAAAGAACGGAACCGGCGGCGTCCGATTGGCGCCGTCAATTCGAAAGGGGGCCGGCCGTAGGCCGGACATAAAGCAGATGGAACTCGACATCGTCGCGCTGTCGCGCCTGCAATTTGCGGTGACCGCACTTTATCATTTCCTGTTCGTGCCGTTGACGCTTGGTCTTTCCGTGCTCCTCGCCATCATGGAGACGGTCTACGTGATGACCGGCAGAACCATCTGGCGTCAGATGACGAAATTCTGGGGCACGTTGTTCGGCATCAACTTCGTTCTCGGCGTCGCGACCGGCCTCGTCATGGAATTTCAGTTCGGCATGAACTGGAGCTACTACAGCCACTACGTCGGCGACATATTCGGCGCACCGCTCGCCATCGAAGGGCTGATGGCCTTCTTCCTCGAAGCAACGTTCGTCGGCCTTTTCTTTTTCGGCTGGGACAGGCTTTCGAAGGTCGGGCATCTGATGGCGACGTGGGCCGTTGCGATAGGTTCCAACTTGTCTGCCCTTTGGATTCTCATTGCGAACGGCTGGATGCAGAACCCGGTCGGCTCGGCGTTCAATCCGCAAACGATGCGAATGGAGGTCACGGACTTTTTCGAGGTGGTGTTCAACCCGGTCGCGCAAGCGAAGTTCGTACATACCGTTTCGGCTGGCTACGTCACCGCTTCCATCTTCGTCCTCGGTGTTTCCGCCTGGTACTTGTACAATCGGCGTTACGTCGATCTCGCCAAGCGCTCGATGACCGTCGCGGCATCGTTCGGGCTTGCGTCGGCCCTGTCCGTCGTCGTCCTCGGCGATGAAAGCGGCTACCTGTCGACGGAGCATCAGAAGATGAAGCTCGCCGCGATCGAAGCGATGTGGAAGACCGAACCCGCCCCGGCCGCTTTCACCCTCTTCGGATTCCCCGATCAGGAATCGCGTGAAACCCATTTCGCCGTGCACATCCCTTGGGTGATGGGCTTGATCGGCACCCGCTCGTTGACGACCCAAATTCCTGGCATCGAAGATCTTGTCGAGCACGCAAAGGTTCGTATCCGGCAAGGCATTTCCGCCTACGACGCCGTCCAGCAAATCCGCGCGGCGAGCGATCAGTCGGCCGTTCCGCAAGCGGCACGCGACGCTCTGGAGAAGAACGGCCGCGATCTCGGCTACGCTCTGCTCTTGAAGCGCTATGTCGATGATCCGCGCAAGGCGACGGACGCCCAGATCGATCAAGCGGCATGGGATACGGTACCAAGCGTCCCTTCCCTCTTCTGGTCGTTCCGCATCATGGTCGGTCTCGGCTTCTTCTTCATTCTGCTGACGGGCACGTTCTTCTACCTGTCGGCGCGGCGTAGGCTCGACCATTACCCATGGCTTCTGCGGCTAGCCGTATTCGCCATACCACTGCCATGGATCGCAGCCGAACTCGGATGGGTCGTCGCGGAATTCGGCCGGCAACCCTGGATCATCGAAGGGATACTGCCGACCGCAGCAGCCGTTTCGAGCCTCGGCGCAATGACCGTTCTCCTGACGCTGCTCGGTTTCATCGTGATCTACACAGTGCTCTTCATCATTGAGATGGGTCTTATGCTGCGCGCCATTCAAAGCGGCCCCAAACCTGATGATGAGCCCGAAGCCATTCTCGTTCCTCCTTCACTCATCGCTGCGGAGTAGACAAATGATCCTCCACCAACTCATCGATTACGAAACCCTCCGCATCATCTGGTGGCTTCTTCTCGGCGTGCTCCTGATCGCATTTGCAGTCACTGACGGCTTCGATCTCGGAACCGCAACCCTATTGCCATTCGTGGGGAAAACCGATCTTGAACGCAGGGTAGTCATCAACAGCATTGGTCCGACGTGGGAGGGCAATCAGGTCTGGTTGATCCTCGCCGGCGGCGCGATCTTCGCTGCATGGCCGCCGCTCTACGCAGTTTCGTTCTCCGGCTTCTATCTTGCGATGTTCGCAATCCTCTTCGCCCTCATCCTGCGGCCGGTAGGATTCAAGTACCGGTCGAAACGAGACGACGCGACCTGGCGCACAGCATGGGATTGGGCGCTGTTCGTGGGTGGCGCCGTACCGTCGCTGATCTTTGGCGTTGCCGTCGGCAACGTCCTCCAAGGCGTACCGTTTCACTTCAACGACGAGTTGCGCATCTTCTACGAAGGAACGACGCTGTTCGAGTTGCTCAATCCATTCGCCCTGCTCTGCGGAATTCTGTCGGTCGCCATGCTCGTCATGCACGGTTCGGCGTGGCTCACGTTGAAAACCAAAGGTGTCGTGGCGGATCGCTCCCGGGCTTATGGGAAAATTGCCGCCCTCGCGACCGCCGTCCTCTTCGTCCTTGGCGGCGTTGCGCTTTGGGCGGGAATTGACGGCTATCACATCACGAGCACGGTGAACCCGCTCGGCCCTTCGAATCCATTGGCGAAGACAGTCGCCAAAGTGCCCGGAGCATGGTTCGATAATTACAGTTCGCACCACTGGATGATGCTTGCTCCATTGCTTGGCATCGCCGGCGCAGCTGCGGCGTTTGTCTTCATGGGAGCGCGCCGGGAAATCGCCGCGATCCTTGCGACTTCGCTTTCGATCTTCGGCATCATCGCGACGGTCGGGCTCTCGATGTTTCCGTTCATCCTGCCGTCGTCCGTCGATCCGAGATCGAGCCTGACGGTCTGGGATTCCTCATCGAGCCACATGACGCTTTTCATCATGCTGGTGGTCGCGGTGATCTTCGTGCCGACCGTCATCGCGTATACGACCTGGGTCTATCACGTGATGTGGGGCAAGGTTGACGAAAAGGCGATCCGCGACGAGCGCGGCCACGCGTACTGAGACCAACGAAAGGAGAGATTGATCATGTGGTATTTCGCTTGGCTGCTCGGTCTGCCGCTCGCCGCCGCCTTCGCCGTGCTCAATGCGATGTGGTACGAGCTGATGGAGGATGCCGCAGCGGCCCGCACTCGCCCAGCGCCACCCGCTGGTAGCGGTAAAAGAAAGTAGAACGTCTCACGATTTCGGGGCGCTCCCGTCAACGGGAAAACCTTCGGCAACCTTCACGGCTGAGCGAATGCATACGTCGCATTTGCTCAGCCTGCTTTTGTATTGGGCTGAGCCAACCCAACGCTTTTTCCAGTGACGCAGCGGCTGTCATAAAACAGTCATATCAAAGCCAGAATACTTCTTTTTTTCAATGCATTAGTGAATCAAAAACACTTTTTGCCTAATGGCGTACCGGGGCCACCGGTACATTCATGCCATGAAATTCACGACCACCTTTTCTTTCGGCATCGCTGCAAAAGCTGCGTTGCTCATCGTCACCCTCGGCGCGCTATCTGCATTCGCCAATTGGTATGTGCTGCACAGCGCGCAAAGCCTCGATCACGTCAATCGGACGATGGTCGAACGCGTAGCACCTGCCCGCCTCGCATTAGCCGAGGCTAAGGCCGCTTTGAACAATGTCGGCTTGGCAGCTTACAAAAGCATGGCCGCCTCGGAACTCGAGGCCGCACGCGCGGCAAGCAATGAGATCGCCAATCAAATCGCCGCGGTGCGCCAGTGGCTGCACGCAGTTTCCGACTATTTCCCGACGCGCACCCAAGATAGCGATGCAATCCGAGACAAACTTCGGCACGTCGAAGCGACTGCACGTCAGATCCGTGACGCGATAGAATCTGGCGACAAACAGCGTCGCATCGATGAGATGCTCGATCTCCGCTTCGAGGCAGCACTCGACGACACGCTTGCACAGATGAACCGGCTCACGAACATTCTGGGCGGCGAATCCCGGGAAACGCTGGCTGAGGCGCAGAACGAGCAGGCACGGGAATTACGTATCATTATCGCGGCACTGGCAATGGGAACGTTCCTCATCGTCATGCTGGCGCTTGCGCTCGCCCACTATTCCGTAGCTCGCCCGTTGCGACAGCTTAGCGAAACAGCACTGCGCATTCGCGAGGGCAGCGCGCGTACCTTTGCATATGGAGATCGAACTCTCGTTCGCATCGACGAGATCGGCACGCTCGCGCGCTCCTTCCAATCGATGATCGCCAAACTCGCGGCAGCGCAGGAAACCTTGGCCGTTCAATACGCGCGCGTCGACGCCGCGATCAATAACCTGCCCCAAGGTCTCTGCATGTTCGACGCCGATCAGAATCTGATCGTCTGCAACCGCCGTTATGCCGAACTCTATGAATTACAGCCCGAACACACTGTTACTGGCACGCCGCTTCGTACGATTCTGCAGGCTCGCCACGCCAACGGCCGCTTCCCCCAGGCCGAAGGCTTCTCCGTCGAAAACCGCATAGCGGCGGTTCGGGAACGTAAGCCCATTTACACAGTCGATGAACTTGCTGGCGGCCAGTTCATCGCGATCTCCCATCAACCCATGCTCGACGGCGGCTCTGTCGCGATTCACGAGGACATTACGGAACGCCGCGAGATCGACGCCAAGATCGCCCACATGGCTCATCACGATGCCCTGACCGATCTACCCAACAGGCTGCGCTTCCGCGAGGCGATGGAAATCGCGCTGAAAGGCATTGAGCACGGACGTAGCGTCTCAACCTTGTGCCTTGACCTTGATCACTTCAAAACCGTCAATGACACATTGGGCCACCCCGTAGGCGATGCGTTGCTCCAGGCGGTGGCAGACAGATTGCGTGCATGCGTCAGGAAGCACGACCTCGTCGCACGCCTTGGAGGCGATGAATTCGCCATCGTGCAAGTCGACGCGGACCAACCTCACGGCGCCACGATCCTGGCTCAGCGCATCATTGCAGAATTGAGCGCGCCATTCGAAGTGCTTGGCCACCAAGTTGTCGTCGGCGTCAGCATCGGCATCGCAATGGCGCCGGGAGATGGAGAAACCGCTGACCAGCTGATCAAAAACGCCGACATGGCGATGTATAAAGCCAAGGAAGCTGGCCGCGCCACCTATCACTTCTTCGAACCCGGGATGGATGCCAAATTGCAAGAACGCCGCGCGCTCGAGGTCGATCTTCGCAAGGCAATCGAAATGGACGAGCTCGAGCTTTACTATCAACCTTTGATCCGTCTCGAAACCAATGAGATCAGCGGCTTCGAAGCGCTCGTCCGCTGGCAGCACCCGACTCGAGGAACGGTGTCGCCGGCAGATTTCATCCCGCTCGCCGAAGAGACCGGCCTTATCGGGGCCATCGGCAACTGGGTGTTGAACCGCGCCTGCGCCGACGCGACGGCGTGGCCATCTCACATCAAGGTCGCTGTCAATCTCTCGCCCTTGCAGTTCAAGAATAACGCGCTCGTGCTTCAGGTGGTTGCTGCATTGGGGAATTCCGGGCTCTCGGGCCAGCGGCTCGAACTCGAAATTACCGAAGCGGTCATGCTGCATGATACCGATGCGACGATCGCGATGCTCAACGATCTGCGCGCGTTAGGCGTTCGCATTTCGATGGACGATTTCGGCACCGGATATTCGAGCCTGGGCTATCTGCGCAAATTTCCGTTCGACAAAATCAAGATAGACCGTTCGTTCATACAGGATCTCTCGGCCAACCCGGATTCGATCGCCATCGTGCGAGCGGTTGCAAACATCGGCAGCGCCCTTGGGATGGCGACCACCGCCGAGGGCGTCGAAACGGAAGCCGAGCTCGCGCAGCTTCGCCACGAAGGCTGCACCGAGGTTCAAGGCTATCTGTTTAGCAAGCCTCGGCCAGCGAAAGAGATTCATTCACTGTTGGCACGCGAGACATGCGCGTTACAGCAGGTGGCGGTTTGATCCCAAATGCTTAGGCGATCGTAACGCGCGACTGTCACCTAATGCCAGCGAATGCACGTACCTCCGTGCCACCGTCGACACCTGCGAACTTCGCGACGGGCATGGCGAATAGTGGTCCGCGCTACGCAAATGCCATTAACGCGCACACGGCCCGGGCCGCATCCTTGGCGCACTTGCATGATCACGCCGTCCGGCTGATGAAGCGGCGCGATCGGCAGCGCATGCGCAGAGGTTGCGACGGCCAAAGAAAAGGCAACAGCGAACAACCTGATCATGTTCATTTCTCCACGTCGTGAAGTTCTCGAACGCAATCGAGCCTTTGCTCGACTGGATGAGCCACCTGTTGGATCAACGCCAACAGGTGACTGAAAACTCACGACACTCCTCAACCGTCAAAGCAAGCAAGCGGAAGAACGCACTATGGTGATTGCGTTCCTTGCGAAGCGGCTCAGCTTTGAGGCGATTGGACTTGTATTTCCTCACCGCCCGTTAAGTCTGCGCGCCTGCACGAGCATCCTTGAGAGCCTGGATATCGATCTTGGTCATCCCCATCATCGCGGCCATCACCTTGCCGCCGTTCGGACCGCTGATGAGGTCGGGCAGACCCGCATAGTTGATCTGCCATGACAGTCCGAAGCGATCCTTCAACCATCCGCAGGCATTATAGCTGCCGCCTTGGCCCAGCGCCGACCACAGCCGGTCGATGTCCTCCTGCTCGGTACAATCGACAAGCAAGGAAAAAGCTTCGTCGAGTTTGAAGTTCGGCCCGCCGTTGAGCGCAACAAGGCGCTGGCCTGAGATCTCGAAACCCACAACCATGGCGCTGCCTTTGGGTCCCGGCCCCGCATCGCCGTACCGCGAGACATTTGTGATTTTCGCGTTGGGGAACAGCGAGACATAGAAATTCGCGGCGTCTTCAGCCTCGGTGTTGAACCAAAGGAACGGCGTGACGCTTCTGATCGTCATTGCGGCCTCCTAGAGCGTTCGTGCCAAAGCTTCGAGCTGATCGGTGCATTGGCCCCAGCCCTTTTGAAAACCCATTTCCTCATGCTTTTTCTTGTCGGCCTCGGTCCAGTGGCGGACTGTCGCGACGTAGCGAGTCTTGTCGCCTTCAGGCTCGAAGGTGATCGCCACCACCATAAAAGGCTGCCCGTCGCGCGGTTGCCAATCGCCGGTGAAGGCATCCGTGAAAACGAGCTTCCGGTTGACGACGACTTCCAGATACTGGCCGGTGTTAGGCATGTCCTGGCCTTCGGGGCTCCGCATGGTGATGCTGCTGGCGCCGCCCGGCCGCGCGTCGAGCTTGGCTTCCGGTGTCGTCCAGGGTTTGGGCGCGAACCACTGTTTCAAGAGGTCGGCCTCCGTCCAGCAACGGAAAAGTTTGTCCGCGGGCGCGTCGAGCAACCGGTTAAGAACGAGATCGTAGGTGCCTTGTGTCATGTTTTCTCTCCAGCTTTCGGCACTAGGACGCTGCCCGATTAGTCGGCCCGACATCGCCATGAGGATTTATTTTTTCGCGCTCCTGTCGGGACAGGGCATACTGAGACGTCCTCGGGACGCTGCAAAGGAAACGCCATGCTCTACACCCTGCTTTGTTACAACAAGGAAGATGTCGTCTGGTCCTGGAGCAAGGAGGAAGACGATGCCGTCATGAACCGCCTGAATGTGGTCCATGAAAGACTTGTGAAGGAAGGCAAGCTCGGCCCTGCACTGCGCTTGTTGCCAACGACTGCCGCAACGACCCTCCGCGGGCCCGACATGGTCATCGATGGACCCTTCGCGGAAACGAAAGAGCAGCTGCTCGGCTTCTACGTGATTGACGTGCCGGATCTCGATGCGGCCCTCGCTATCGCGCGTGAGCTTTCCGCCGCTAACCCCACGAGTGTGTACGAGATCCGCCCCGTCGCCTTGTATCTCCCGGAGGCACGGCCCAACGCACCTAAGGATCGCATCAAGGCCTATTGAGATGAACGAGGTGATCCATGACCCTGCCTGGATTCACGGCGCGCTGACCGCCGCCAGGCCTCAGGCGGTCGCGGCGCTGCTACGCTATTTCCGCGACATGGATATCGCCGAAGAGGCGTACCAGGAAGCCTGCTTGCGCGCGCTGAAAAGCTGGCCTCAGAACGGCCCGCCCCGCGATCCGACTGCGTGGTTGATCCTGGTCGGGCGCAATGCGGCACTCGATGGCGCGCGCAAACGCAGCCGCGATGTCGAACTCCCCTCCCACGATATCATCTCAAACCTCGAAGACGCCGAGGCGCCGCTGATTGATCGCTTGGATGGTTCGCATTATCGCGACGATGTACTCAGGCTGCTGTTTATCTGCTGTCATCCTGAGCTTCCGGCGACGCAGCAGATCGCGTTGGCATTACGCATCGTCTCCGGTCTGACCGTGGCCCAGATCGCCCGCGCCTTCCTCGTGAGCGATGCAGCGATGGAACAGCGCATCACGCGCGCCAAAGCCCGCATCGCGAAAGCTGATGTACCTTTCGAGGCGCCCGGTCCCGTCGAACGGTCTGAGCGGCTCGCGGCGGTCGCCGCCATGATCTACCTGTTGTTCAACGAAGGATATTCGGCGGGAAACGATCCAGACCGCGCACCGCTTTGTGACGAGGCGATCCGGCTGGCGCGATTGCTCTTGCGCCTCTTCCAGACCGAGCCGGAAATCATGGGCCTAATCGCGCTGATGCTCCTGCAGCAGTCGCGGTTGCCGGCGCGCTTTGATGAAACCGGCGAAGCCGTCCTGCTCGACGATCAAGACCGCACGCGTTGGAACGCCAAGCTGATCAGCGAAGGATTGGCTCTGATCGACAAGGCGATGCGTCACAACCGTCCAGGTCCCTATCAGGTGCAGGCCGCCATTGCAGCGACACACGCCCGGGCCGCCACCGCCGCCGATACCCAATGGGCCGGAATAGATGCACTCTATGCGGCCCTCGAACGAATGCAGCCCTCGCCGGTGGTCACGTTGAACCGCGCCGTGGCGACTGCCAAGTTGCATGGTCCTGAAGCCGGCCTTGCTATGATCGCACCGCTGGAAAAGGCATTATCCGGCTATTTTCATTATTTTGGCGCACGCGGCGCCTTCCTTTTGCAGCTCGGACGTTCCGCTGAAGCCCGCGCCGATTTCGACCGCGCCATCGCACTCGCTGGAACGCCCGCGCAAGCCGCCCACATTCGCCGTCACCTCGATCGGCTGATGCACGACCCGAGATAAAATTTCACGAAAGGAGTGTCGGCTCCGCGCCTGC
The DNA here is from genome assembly GCF_900116175.1 of Hyphomicrobium facile. Lineage (GTDB taxonomy): Bacteria > Pseudomonadota > Alphaproteobacteria > Rhizobiales > Hyphomicrobiaceae > Hyphomicrobium_B > Hyphomicrobium_B facile. Next base: position 1,379,986 of record NZ_FPCH01000001.1, on the reverse strand, counting down.
ACGTCCGTCCTGGAGACGCAGCACAAGGAGGTTTTCATGTCCGAATATCCCCACCCGCAGGTCAAAGGTGGCGCCGTTTGCTATCTTTCCGTCGACGGCGCCGTGAAAGCCGTTGAGTTCTACAAGAAGGCGTTCGCTGCCGAAGTTGCATGGGTGATGCCGCCCGATGAGAAGGGCCGCACCATGCACGCTCATCTCTACATCAACAACGCATCCGTCATGATGAGCGATTGCTATCCCGAGCACGGCCACCCTTGGGTTCCACCCGCGGGCTTCAGCGTCATGCTCAAGGTCGATGACGCCGACGCTTGGTATGATCGCGCCGTCGGCGCCGGCTGCACCGCTATTATGCCGGTCGCCAACATGTTCTGGGGCGATCGCTACGGTCAGTTGAAGGATCCGTTCGGCGTCCTCTGGGCGGTCAACGGTCCTCTGAAAAAGGAATAACATGGAGCGACAGCGGATGTTCGGCGATTGATAGATGCCTGAACATCCGCACCGAAATCCAATCATTGGAGCATCGATATGAAAACCTATCTCGCCATATTCCTCGGCAGTGCGGAAGCGATGGATGCGTGGAAGAAACTACCTGAAGCCGAGCGCAACGAGCGAGGGCAGAAGGGCATCGCGGAGTGGCACAAATGGGTCTCGGACCACAAAGACGCGATCGTAGAAATGGGTTCCCCCCTCGGCAAAACAAAGCGTACGGACAAAAACGGCGTTTCTGATACCCGCAATGAATTGGGTGCATGGACGCTCGTGAAGGCAAATTCGCAGGAAGAAGCCGCCAAATTGTTCCTCAACCACCCGCATTTCATGATTTTCCCGGGCGACCGGGTGGAAGTGATGGAGTGCCTGCCTATTCCCGAGAAGCAATGAGCCGCGAACAAGGTGTGAGGATCGCAAGCGATCCTCTTCACCGGTTGGCGCTGACGTGGATCGTCCCTGTCATCCCGGGATGGACACGACAGAAATAAGTGATCGTCGCAGCGTGATCGAGCTGCACCTGCCCCGACTTCCCAGCCGGAACCATGACGTCCCACTCTCCGCTATTTGCTGTGGCGGTATGATCGATGAAATCCTCGTTCACCCATTCCACTTGATCGCCAACGTTCACCCTGATCTCCGCTGGGACAAATGCGAGATCATTGATTTTAACTTGCACAACCTCTCCCGCCGGCGCCGGTAGGGCAAGCTTGCGCCAAGACAATCAAGGCCGCACGGCGCCAAACCAACAGCATAAGTTTCTCCTCTCAATGAAGCGTGCTCGCAAGATGCTCTGCGTGCTCCATGTGGCCCGTGAATATTTTGAGGCCGGTCTGTAGCAGGCTCTTGAGTTCGCCGTTATCGGCCGACGGAATGAGTGTCGATTGAAGCGCACCGTTGACGGTCTTGTGATACGCGACCTCGTTGTCGACGTAACTCTTGTCGAAGTCCTGGCCCGATAGCTTCGCCAGTTCCGCCTGCTTTTCACCCGATTGCTCGACCAAACCTTTGCTGGTGTCGTTGTCCTCGGGCGTGACGCCAAGCTTCTTCACCAGAGCCAACGCCTTATCGTTCACAGCCTGGTGGTCTCGCACCATGTCGCTGGCAAACGCGCGAACGTCGGCGTTTTTGGATTTCTTCAAAGCCAGCTGAGCCGCTTTGATATCGAGGTCGCCGGCCGTATACGCGATGTGCGCGATCTGCGCGTCTGATGGTTTGTCGGCTGCGTGAACGGGCGCCGTCACAGCCGCTAATACGATAGCGGCAGCGACACCGCTGATCTCAATCATTCGCATCTTGAAAACCTCCGGGATCGTCTTGCCGTGAGTGGCATGTCGACGTCACGAAGGATTGGATGCCGTCGTTTGACAAAGGTTCCCGCTATCGGGAGCCTGGGACGAGTTGCTTTATGACGGCATTCGCCAGTCTCTCGCAGCGCTTGCCTTGGAAAGGAAAAACATCGCTGAAGAGCGAGTCCATGTGTTCGGCAAGTGCAGTCTTTAGAAGACGGCGGGCGCGATGCAGCCGTGTTTTCACCGTTTCAGCGCGAAGCCCCAACAATTCCGCCGTTTCCTCTATACTCATATCTTCTATGGCACGCGCGATGAGAACAGTGCGAAAGTCTTCCGGAAGTTCGTCGATCGCCCGTTCCAGCAGATGACAGAGTTCTCGTTGAGCCATGGCGCGCTCGGGATCTATGAATGGATGACCGGATAGCGGGAACGGAATGACCTCGCCTTGAGCTTGGGGAGGATCGATCGCCGAGTTCGGAACTTCGGAACGGCGGCGAAGATGCTGCAATGCCTGATTTAAGACGATGCGTGTCAGCCACGTCGAAAGAGACGATCCGCCCCGGAATTCAGGCAGGGCCGAAAAAGCGCGAAGATAGCTCTCCTGCAGCACATCCTCGGCCGCGCCATCGTCGCGCACAATACTCCGCGCGACACGGTAGAGACGGCGGTTGTTCGCCTGGATGATGGCACGTATTGCGGACTCGTCTCGTCCCACGGCGCGGCGAATAAGATCGGCCTCCCGGTCATCCCTCCTGCCGCTTTCGACATGCGATAGGACCATCAGTGACATCTCCGTACGTTCGAGAACTTATCAGAGATTGGATGGCCCGGATTCGAAAAGGTTCCCGGCCCCGGAAAAATATTAGATCACTTATTCGGACGTTCCCGTCGCCCGTTCTCGCGGCATGTGGAGAACGGAATTGTCGCCCCGATGTAGGCTTATGCCCATCTGAAGGGACTCGGCGATCCGCCCTGCTCGATCAATGAAGAGAGATGCAGCAGCAGGCGGACAAACGGCCAACGCGGTCTTGCCAAAAAGATCGAGCCACCGCGCGAAATGCTCTTTGGAGATTTCCTCGATGGCGAGATGCACGGGCATCGGCCGGCCTTTATAGCTTCCAGTCATCAAGACGACCGACGACCAGAACGCCCGCAGCTTTTCGAGATGATCATCCCAATCTTGAATGCGCGCCTCGAATACCGGGCCAAGAATCTCGTCCCGGCGGACGGCCGCATAGAAGCGATCGACCAGCATGCCGATCATCTCCTCGTCGACACCGGCATCGAGGCCCGGCGCTTTCGGATGTGGTGGTCGTTGCATAACAGATACCTTGCGCAAATTCCCCTATAAGATGTATGATGAATGCATCTTTAGTCAAGTGAGCGATGTAGACCCTCTTTTGTTTGCGCGGAACCCCCATGCGACTGACCGTTCTCGCCGACTACTCACTACGCGTCCTCATGTACCTTGGATCTCATCCCGACCGCCTTGCGACGATCGACGAAATCGCTGAAGCCTATGGGATTTCCGCAAATCATCTGATGAAGGTCGTGCATCGGCTGGGCCAGCTCGGCTTCGTCGAAACGCAGCGGGGGCGCGGTGGCGGACTTCGCCTCGGTAAATCGGCCGGAGAAGTAACGCTCGGTGAAGTTCTGCGTGCGGTCGAAGACGACTTTCAACTCGTCGAATGTTTCGGCGCCGGGAACACCTGCCGCATCACCGATGTGTGTCGATTGAAGCGCGTCCTTCACCGCGCGCTCGAGGCCTATTTCGAGGTGTTGGACGACTGGACGCTGGCCGACATCATCGCCAACCGCAAGGCTCTTCTCGGCGTTCTCGACAACGCTGATCAAATCGGCCGATAGAGGATACCACAGTGCTTAAAACACGCCTGACAGAACGGCTAAAGTTGCGCCACCCTATTATCTCCGCGCCAATGGCATTTGCAGCCGGCGGACGCCTCGCTGCGACTGTCTCGGCAGCCGGGGGGCTCGGCCTCATCGGCGGCGGATATGGCGATGCAGACTGGATCAACGAAGAGTTTCGCGCCGCCGGAAATCAAAGGGTCGGATGCGGCTTCATCACCTGGTCATTGCGGAAACAACCGGCGCTCCTCGATCTGGTCCTCAGTAAAAAGCCAGCGGCGATTTTATTGTCGTTCGACGATCCGGCGCCGCTTGCCAACCGCATCAAAGAACGCGGCATCACGCTGATCTGCCAAATCCAGACGCGCCGTGACGCCGAAAGGGCGCTCGCATGCGGGGCCGACGTCATCGTCGCGCAGGGTTCAGAAGCCGGCGGTCACGGGGAAAAGCGCGGCACGTTCGGCCTTGTTCCTGAAGTCGCGGATTTGATTGCGAAGGAAAACCCGGACACCCTTCTATGTGCGGCTGGCGGCATTGGCGATGGACGAGGCCTTGCGGCGGCTCTCATGTTGGGGGCTGATGGCGTTCTGATCGGCTCGCGCCTTTGGGCTTCCAAGGAAGCAAACGTGAGTGACCGCATGCACGCGGCCGCACTGGCGGCAACCGGCGACAATACCATTCGCTCGCAAGTCATGGATCTGGCGCGCAAGCTCGATTGGCCTCCGCGTTATACCGCACGCGTACTCAAGAACCGCTTTATCGAACGTTGGCACGGTCGTGAGCAGGAACTGCTGACTGTCGCCGACCAAGAGGCTGCCAAATATCGCAAAGCCTGGGCCGATGGCGATCCCGAGGAAAGCAACACCTTCGTGGGCGAAGTCGTCGGTTTGATCCATGACATCGAGCCGGCGTCGAATATCATCGAACGTATCGTGCGCGAAGCGGAGGAGCTTCTGCAGTTGAAATCAAAGCAACTGGAACAAGGCCAGTGAACTTGCTCAATGATCTACGCCCGGCGCCCAAACGTCGATCGCATGTGGCAAAGTTCGAGCGGCTTACCGGATGAAATGGAATCACCACGTCTCCGGAAAGAGGGATGAGATCGATGGTTGTATCGCTGTACGAACGAATGGGAGGTGCAAGCCGGGTCCAAATGCTCGTCGACACGTTCTACGACATTGTCGAAACGGAACCGGAAGGCGAGATTTTACACCTGCTGCATCTGAGAGGGCACGGCGTCGCACATTCGCGAATTGAGCAGTTCAATTTCCTTTCCGGATTCTTGGGCGGACCGAAACTCTATGTCGAAAAATACGGCCACTCAGATGTTCGCGAAATGCACCGCCATGTCGAAATCGGAACGGCGGAAAAAGACGCCTGGCTTCTCTGCATGTCGAAAGCGATTGATCGGGTTGGAATAGCGCCCGACATCGGAGCCACGTTGATGAAACATTTTCGCGCCGTGGCAAACGCTCTCGAAAATCAGAATTCAACAATGACGCGAATGCGCTGAGACCTAGCCTTACAAAATAAAGGCCGCCAAGGCGGCCGTTGTCCTATTGAAAGTGGGGCAAGTCTCCATTGAGACTTACCCCACTTTGAATGCCATCTCAGGTCATCAACCCGAGAAGCAGCGAAGCGCCCGCCATCGCGCCGATCGCGCCCGTTGCCTTCTTGAGCGTCAGCGCCAGCGATGGCTTCAGCTGATCGAGGCAGAGGCTCGAGACCATTCCCGAAATGTGCAGAAGCGCCGTCGCGACAACGAATCCTGCAGCATAGGGAAGAAAGGCAAAGCCAAGCCCAACGCCCTCGTTACCATGGGCGTGACCATGGAAAACGGCGAACAGCCCAACCGCCGCCATCGCGATGACGGTCGGCGGCCGAACGCCGACGGCCACCGCCGCACTCAAGGCAACGACCGACAAGCCGATAGTTTGTTCGACCATCGGCAGCGCCCAGCCCTCATAGCCGAGCCAACCGCCGAACATCATCGCCGCGACGAATGCCGCAGGCACGAGCCAACGTCCCGCACCTCCAACGTTCATTGCAAAGAACCCGACCGCCAGCATCGCGATCATGTGGTCGAGGCCGTTCATGGGATGCAGAAAGCCTTGACTGAACGTGTGGACTGCGCCGAGTCCGACATGAGCCGACGCCGGCGCAACTGCAGCCACCATCAGAATCGAGCCGGCGCCGAAGGCTTTTAGAACGTGCTGCACGCGTGAATGTCTCATCGTACGCCCTCCTATTTCATGACTTTGCTGCGATGGCCGAGCTTGCCGTTCGCCACCAGGGTTCCAAGCACATCGAGTACGACCCGGCAGGCGAGCTGCGCCGTGTTGTCGTTGACGTCGTACGGCGGCGACACCTCGACGACTTCCATGCCGCACAGGCCTTCGGCCGCGATCGTATGAATCATCTCGAAAGCTTCGCGCGGCAGAAGTCCGCCGGGCTCCGGCGAACCGGTACCGGGCGCGAAACCCGGATCGATCGAGTCGATATCGAACGACAGATAGACCGCCTTGCAGCCTTCCCACGCCATCTCGAGGGCGATTTCAGCGGCCTTCTTCGGACCGTAGTGCTGCACGTCATGCATCGTCAGCACGCTCGTGCCGCGGCGCTTGGCGACCGCCGTGCCCGGACGATTGCCGTACCAGCCGCCGATGCCGATCTGCACGAGATTTTTCGGATGGCAGTTGGGCAAGCCGACATCGTGCATGTGGCTATGATCGCGATGCGAGGCGTGCGTTCCCTCGTTCGTCGTCCAGAACCACGGCGTCGTATGCATGCGCTCATCCATATCCTTTTCTTGGATATCGATGTGCCGGTCGATGTGAATGATGCCGACATTGCCGTCGATGTGCGGAGCAATGCCGCGGACGTTGGGGAAGCCCAAGCTGTGATCGCCGCCGCAGATGATCGGGAAAACGCCCGACGTGTAGATGTGCGAAACGGCCTTCGTTACCTGGTCGAACGTCTTCTCGATGTTGCCCGGAATGACGAAGATGTCTCCCGCATCACAAAGATCGAGCTCCTCATAGATATCCACGCCGCCATCGAACCAATAGCCGTCGTAGAGCGCCGAGATCCGGCGGACCGCTTGCGGCCCAAAGCGTGTGCCGGGCCGGTAGGTCGTCGCCGAGTCGAAGGGCGCGCCGACAAAGGCCGCCTCGAAGTTGCCGATCTTGCGAATGTCTTCGCAGTACGGCGCCTTCATGAAGGTATTGATGCCGGCAAACGCGGGCTGATGACCCCGGCTGAACAACGAGATGTTGCGATCGATGACGGATGAGGCGGCTTCGAGCCCGTACTGCAGCGACCGGGCCGTTTCCTCGTCCTGCTTGGTCTGGGAGATGCGAGACAACGTCTCCATGCTCTTAGCGCCATGCGTGTCTTCGCGCCGGACGCCATGCGAATGGCCGTGACGATGCGTATGGGGATGGTCGTGATCGTGATCTTTAGGACTGCGCGCCATTTCGAAATGACCTTTACTGTTTAGATATGCAGACAATCGCGGAGTTGATGAGTCCTGCGGCCACTACTGCGGACCAAGCCGTCCAATCCATTTGTTCGACGGGTACTTGGTCGCAAAGCCGTCCGCGGCGAGCGCGGAAAGGATCGATTGATCGAACGCCTCGCTCGATTTCACGTTCTTCTGGGAAACGCCGGCGGCGAGATACGTTTCACTGAACAGATCCCACGTCTGCTCCGCATAACCGGCAGCGCAATCCGGCCCGTTAAACAGCGAGCCCCAGCCTTTGCCATCAGGAGCGCGAGGAGCTTCCTCAGGCAGGCTTTCGCAGAGAGGTTTGCCGCCCTCCAAACCAAGCGCGCCCATGTTCTGGTTGATGTTGAGCATGATCGCGCCGTACTGATTGAGCTTCACGTCGGCGATCGGCCAAGAAAGACCCTTGGCGACGATCGCATCGCCTTCCTCGGGATTCTCCTTCCACCAGTTGACCGCCTCGAACCACGCGCGGAGTAGCTCCTTGGCGACCGCCGGCTTCTCGGCGAGCCATGCTTCGTTGCAGGCGATGGCATCGGAAATGAGCCCGCGCTCCCAAGTGCGGTCCGTAAGGCTCGACTTGAATATCTTGGCGCCCTCGCGCTTCAAGGACTGGGCGGCAAACGGATCGTAATTGACGTCGATGTCTGTGCCGCCGCTGGCGAAAGCAGCAGCGCTTTCCTGCGGAAGCATGACCGCGTGATGCAGCTCCTTCATGTCGATCCCTGCCCGCTTCATCGTGAGCAGCATCCACATATGATTGAGAAAGCCGTAGTCGGCGCCGAACTTCTTACCCTTGAAATCCTCGACCGAATTGATGTCCTTCGTGACCACCATCTTGTCGAGGCCGTAGGACATGTCCGAGAACGCGACGACCTTGACCGGCAGGTCACCCGCGCGCGCCAATACCATGCTGTCCATGGTGTTGTTCATGCATTGGACTTGCCCCGACGTGATCGCCGCATTCTTTTCGGTTATGCCCTCGATGATTTTCACGTCGAGATCGATATCCTTGGCAAGGCCTTTCGCCTTGACGATATACCAGGGCGCATAAGGCGAGAACGATATGATCGCCACGCTGACTTTTTCGGCTGCGATCGCCCGAGGCGCGGCCACTGGCGCCGTAGCGGCCAGCAAACCGAGAGCGAGCAACATGTTCGTAAACGACTTGTTTTTCATTGTGTGCCGTCTCCTGAACGATCTTCAATCCTTGGGATTCACGTCGTCAAAACTGATTGGCTATTTGATTTCCTCGCGCATCATCGCAAACAGCTGACGCTCGAGCTCCGCATACCCCGGCAGTTCCAGCAGCTCTTCTTTCTGCTTGATGCGCCGTCCGCCTTTGAAAGTGAGCGGGATATCGGCTTTGATGCGGCCTGGCTGCCGGCTGAAGAAAATGATGCGATCAGCCAGATAGATTGCTTCCTCGATGTCATGCGTGATCGCGACGACCGTCTTCTTCTCACGCTCGATCAACTCGATCATGAGTTCCTGCATTTCCCAACGCACCTGTGCGTCCAACGCGCCGAAGGGCTCGTCCATCAGGATGATCGCCGGGTTCTGCGCCAGCGTTCGAGCGAGCGCGACGCGTTGCTTCATGCCGCCGGACAGACTGCGCGGATAGGAGTCGGCAAACTTCTCGAGATGCACGAGCTTGAGAAAATTCATCGTGCGTTCGCGGCGTTCTGCAGCCGGAACCTTGAGAATCTTCATGCCGTATTCGACGTTCTGCATGGCGGTGAGCCAGGGGAACGACGTGTAGGCCTGGAAGATCATGCCGCGATCGGGACCAGGCCCCTGCACGTTCTTGCCGAAAACTTCCAGCCGTCCGCGTGTGGGATATTCCAGCCCCGCGATGATCCGCAGCATCGTCGTCTTTCCGCATCCTGACGGCCCGACGAACGCTGTGATTTGGTTCTCCTGCAGCTCGAACGACACGTCGTCGAGCGCTTTGAATGTTCCGCCCAGATACTCCTTGCTGATGCGGGACGCCTTGAGGGGGGGAACGGTTGTCACCGGCGTAAAATCCTTTGCGACGATGTTCATGTTACGACCTCCGCTCGACGTTCCACGGGAACAGCGCGCGGCAAATGCCCCGGAAAATGAGATCTGTGAGCAGACCCAATGCACCGATAGTGACGATGCCGGCCATGATCACGTCGACGTTGAGAAAACGTCCGGCACGCATCATCACGGCGCCGATGCCGTCCTGCGCGCCGACGATTTCGGCGATGACGAGATAGGTCCAGCTCACCGCGATCATGTTGCGCATGGAATCGAAGATCGCCGGAAGAGCAGCGGGCACCACGATGCCTGTGAGAATGGTGCGGCGTGATGCGCCCATCGTCAGTCCGGCTTCCACAAACTCCTTCTGGATTGCGGTGGTGTTATCCAGCACCAGCGAGATCAGGAAGAAGATAACGCCGATGAAGAGCAGCGCGATCTTTGCCTGGTCGGTGGGTCCAAACCAAACGAGCAGAAGCGGAATGAACGAAGCGGCCGGCAGATACCGCCAAGCCGTCAGCGTCGGGTTGAAGAGGGCACGAATGTTGCCGAAGCTGCCCATCAGAATGCCGATCGGCACGGCAATCGCGGAAGCCGCCATGAAGCTGATGAAAATCCGCCAACAGCTCACCGAGACGTCCTGCAGGAAGTTACGCTCGGCGAACAAGACGTAGAGTGCGGAGCCCACCTCGCCGATGGACGGAAAGAACTTGCGGGCCGATGCCGGCGTCAGATAGTGGCCAGCCTCCCACAGACCAAGGAACATCAACGCTCCGGCGCACGCCAACACCGCAGCCCGTTGCGCACTCGGCTGCCTTCGAAACTCGAGGAATCTTTCTTTCGGTGGAATATAAATTGGCGCGGCTTCGGTGTTCTCACTGGGCAAATTTTGTTGCGAGAATGACGAGGCGTCGCGCGATTTCGATATCGCACTTTCCAAGGCTCTACCTCCCGACAAAGACTGCAAAATCTACGTTTTGCTCGATCTAAGTTGTCGCGGAGAAAGTAGCGGCGCGGAGATGCTCAATAAAACGCCCAAAATTCAAATGGAAAGCATTGCCAGTATCTATGCTGCAGCGCGAACGCCATCTCGCATTGGCCGCGCACTGAAGCGCGCGTCCCGTTCAAATTCGGCGGTGGTCAATCTGGAATTTAGCTAGTCAGTCGCGTAGTCAGCGCCGACGAGTGAGCGAGCCCGTTTCGCTTCGCAGACGATCGCTTTCAACTCTTCGATGAACAAAATGTGCGCCATGTGCCAAGGCCGGTCTGGATTCGAGATGATGAAAATCTCCATGGCCGGAGCGTTGCGTTTGCCGAGCAGCGGCCACAGCCGGCCCGACGAAACGTCAGGCGCTGCATAACCATCGGGGAGGAAGCAAAGCCCAACTCCCAGGATTGCCAATCGGCGCGCTTCTTCAAGATGCTGAGAAATTCCCGAAACCTTTTGCCCTATTCCGTATTTGAGCCGGAAATCCGAGAGCTGATCGGGCTCGTCGGCGCCTGTCAGGATGAAAGGTTCTTCCGCCAGTGCTTTAGGATCGAGAATTTTCTGACCATAGAGGCGATGGCCGCGCCCGCAATAGGGACGATGCGTCTCGCGAAACAACGGATGATAGATGAGGTCAGCGCGTTTGCTGCGCGATGGTGCGACGCCGATGTCGATCTCTTTGCGAAGCAGCGCATTGATGACATCGGACCAGCTGGCCACATCGACGATCAACTCGACATTCGGACACTTCCTGTGAAACGACATGATGACGTCGTCCAAAATTTCGCTGACGACATTGCTTATCATTTTGATGCGCACATGGCCGCTGACAGTGTTGAGCGTGTCGGCCATCGCATCCGGAATGCCGCGCACCAGGGCCTTCAGCTTCATACACGTGTTGGCGAGCGCCCGGCCCTCGTCGGTCAGCTCGAAACCGCTCGGGCCTCGTTCGCATAGACGCACATTGAGTTGACCTTCGAGCCGTTGCAGCGCGAGACTTATCGAAGGTTGTTTGCGACGCAGAAGCGCCGCCGCCGCTGTGACGCCCCCGGTTTCAGCAATGATGCAGAAGATCTTGAACAGGTTCCAATCGAGATTCCGGAAAAAATCATCGTGCCGAGTGTTGTTCGAAGACATATTGCACCGCGGTAAAAACACCCAAAGGATCGCGCGCGGAAAGATTTGCCTTCCCCCCGAGAACATTAAGTGACTTCGACGGCGAGTTGCAAGCTTAGGCTGAAGACGAATGTTCGTGCAGACAAGTGTGGCGCTGACCGAAGGCAAGTGATCGCATGCGCCCGCTCAGGTTACACACGCGATCATGCTTGGCGCGCTCAGCTTAAATGCCCGGTGTAGCAGCACAAATGGAACGGCCAAGCATTGGCTGATGACCGGCGGCATTCAGAGAACGTTCGGCAGAGTTGATCGTGTTGACGAGCAGCATCGTCACCGTCATTGGGCCGACACCGCCCGGAACGGGCGTGATCATCGACGCGCGACGGCGCACACCTTCAAAATCGCAATCACCCACCAGCTGACCGTTCGCCAGGCGATTGATGCCGACATCGATGACGACCGCGCCCGACTTCACCATCGGCGCCGTTATGAGATTGGGATACCCCGCCGCCACGATCAGAATGTCGGCAAGAATTGTGAATTGTGCGAGATCACGGGTCTTCGCGTGACAAACCGAGACCGTCGCCTCGCGCTGCATCAACATCAGCGCCATCGGCTTGCCGACGATGTTGCTCGCACCGACGACGACCGCATTGCGGCCGGCGACGTCGACACCGGCATGATCGAGAAGCAGCATGACGCCGTATGGCGTGCAAGGCGGGAACACCGTATCGCCGATCACCAAGCCGCCGACGTTGTAGAGATGAAAACCGTCGACATCCTTTTCCTGATCGATGGCGCCAAGAACGGCCTTGACATCGAAATGTTTCGGCAGCGGCAGCTGCACCAGGATTCCGTGGATCGATGGGTTGGCGCTGAGCTCAGTAATTTTATCGATGACGGCTGACTGTTCTACGTCGGCCGGAAACAGAAACTTGCGGGAATCGATGCCAACGTCGGCGCAGGCCTGGATCTTCTTTCGCACATATACGGCCGACGCCGGGTCTTCTCCGACCATGATGACGGCAAGGCCCGGCGACACACCAAATTTCTTTTTGAGAACGTCAACCCGTTGGCGGCACTCTTGACGAACACCCGCTGCCACGGCCTTACCGTCGATAATTTTGGCTGTCATTGTGTTGCTCGCTGAAGTGTTGCTGCGCTCACAGAAGAACTCTGGAGCGCGTTGGCAGAAGTTTGATCGAGGCATTCCGAGCGCGTCTGGCGCATCATTTTTGGTCGGCACCGGCGCTTCCCGGCTGGGAGAAGCGCCGGCGCCAGATGTTAGAACAGTCCCTGGATCTGCCCCTTGTCGTCGAGCCGGATCGAGTCCGCCGATGGCACCTTCGGCAGGCCCGGCATCGTCATGATCTCGCCCGTGACGACGACGATGAACTCGGCGCCGGCGGACAATCTCAGCTCGCGGATGGGCACGATGTGGCCCGTCGGCGCGCCGCGCTTCGAGGCGTCGGTCGAGAACGAGTACTGCGTCTTCGCCATGCACACCGGGAAGTGCCCGAAGCCCGCGGCCTCGAGATCCTTGAACTGATTTTCGACACTCGCATCGCAGGCGATGTCGGCGGCGCGATAGATTTCCGTCGCGATCGTCTTCACCTTGTCGCGCAGCTTCATGTCGTCGGGATAGAGCGGCTTGAAGTTCGCCTTGCCCTCGTCGATCACCTTGACGACGTGATGGGCCAGACCCTCGGTGCCCTTGCCGCCATCGGCCCAGTGCGTGCACAGGAACGCCTTCGTGCCCATGCTTTCGGCCGCCTTCTGCACCTCGGCGATTTCGGCGTCGGTGTCGGTGATGAACTTGTTCACGGCGACGACGGCCGGCACGCCGAACTTGTTGACGTTCTCGATGTGGCGCTTGAGGTTTTCGCAGCCCTTGGCGACCGCGGCCGCGTTCTCGGCCTTGAGATCGTCCTTGGCGACGCCGCCGTGCATCTTCAGCGCGCGCACCGTGGCGACGATGACGACGACGGACGGTGCGATGCCGGCCTTGCGGCACTTGATGTCGAAGAACTTCTCGGCGCCCAAGTCGGCGCCGAAGCCGGCTTCGGTGACGACGTAATCGGCAAGCTTCATCGCCGTCTTCGTCGCCAGCACCGAGTTGCAGCCGTGCGCGATGTTGGCGAACGGGCCGCCGTGGATGAAGACGGGGTTGTTCTCGAGCGTCTGCACCAGGTTCGGCTGCAGCGCGTCCTTCAGGAGCACCGTCATGGCGCCGTCGGCCTTCAAGTCGCGGGCGCGGATCGGCTTCTTATCGCGCGTGTAGGCGACGATGATGTTGCCGAGACGGTTCTCGAGGTCTTTGAGATCCTTCGACAGGCAAAGGATGGCCATGACCTCGGAGGCGACGGTGATGTCGAAGCCGTCCTCACGCGGGAAGCCGTTCGAAACGCCGCCCAAGGAATTGACGATCGAGCGCAGCGCGCGATCGTTCATATCGAGCACGCGCTTCCAGCCGACGCGGCGCTGGTCGATACCCAGCGCGTTGCCCCAGTAGATGTGGTTGTCGATCAGCGCCGACAGCAGATTGTGGGCGCTGGTGATGGCGTGGAAGTCACCGGTGAAGTGGAGGTTGATGTCCTCCATCGGCACGACCTGGGCGTAGCCGCCGCCCGCCGCGCCGCCCTTGACGCCGAAGCACGGCCCGAGCGACGGTTCGCGCAGCGCCGCGATCGCCTTCTTGCCGATGTGGTTCAAGCCGTCGCTGAGACCGACCGTCGTTGTCGTCTTGCCCTCGCCCGCCGGCGTCGGGCTGATCGCCGTCACCAGGATGACCTTGCCGTCGCTAAAACTTTCAATGTCTTTGAGATAGTCGGACGAAATTTTGGCCTTGGTCCACCCATAAGGAATGAGTGCGTGCGATGGAACGCCGACCTTGGCGGCGACCTCCGCGATGGGCTTAATCTTTGCTTCGCGTGCAATTTCGATGTCGGACTTCACGGACATGCTGATGATTCCCCTCAGGACGCGAGAATACGAAGCAATCCGCGCAGGCGAAGGCCCGCTGTCCGAATCGGCGGCGTTTTTCGCGACTCCACTTTCCGGGGACGTCTACTATCACGAAACTTTCGTTCTCTCCAAGCAACTTTCGATGCGCACCTCATATTCGTAATATTTACCGTCTTGGCGCGACCCCGACGGAGTAGCTCCAGACCCTACGCAAAAAGACTGACAGCACCTGAATTAGCCCGATCCGGAAAGTACGGCCGTTCCCGCCGCGATCATCGCGACGGCGAGCCACTGCTGGTGGCTGACGGGTTCCTTCAGGACAAACTTCGCCAGCACAACGGTCACGACGCTGAAGGTCGAAGCGACGACCATTGTGATGTGTGGGCTGGCGGTCGTCGAGCCAGCAAGAAATGCCACGTATCCGATCGTTTCGAGAAGCCCCTGCGCACCGACAAACGGAAGCCATGCACGCGGAATGGCTATGCTCCGACACTGCAGCGCAAGGATGACACCTACCAGAAGAAAGCCGCTCAATCGGCCAAGCCACAAGGTCTGCAGTCCGCCGATCATCTGCGCCGACGCTTGGCCCGTCGTAACGAGGGCGACGTAGGCGAGGCAAGCACCGAGCGCGATAAGGACCGTCTTGCGTAGCTCCTTGCCGTCGGTCGCCGCAAATTGAGGATGCGCTTCTGCGCTCCTGGCGATGAGGATGCCGCCCACAATAACGACACCCATTGCCGCCCACTGGTACGTTGTCGGCCGAAGCCCCATCGCCACGTTGACGACGAGCACGAACGCAGGATGCGCCGCGACGATCGGAGCCACGATCGCAACCGGGCCACGCGCCAACCCCGCGTAGAGTAGCATGCACATGGTGGCGACGCTCAAACCGTGCGCTACGGCAAGACCACATCCGGCTGGGGTCCAAACGATTTTCTCGGCACTGACGGCGATCCATACCGACGACGTCATCACGCCGACAAGCAGCACAAAGGCATACGTCAACGTCGCGCCGAGCGCGCGTGAGCTGAAGCGGGCCATGAAATCCGCGAGCCCGACACTTGCTGCGCACGCCAAGCCGAATAAAACTGAGTTCATAGAATGCAGGGCATCGTATCATGACGACCACGGCGCGCATCCCGCGCGCCGTCGACCTGCGCTTCCCCTGGAATGAGGACACGGCCATGGCCAAGAACATCGCTTCCTTCTCGCGAAATCTCGACTGGAACCTTCTGAAGACGTTCCACGAGATCGCGCAGTCCGGAGGCATCAGCCGGGCGAGCGGAGCGCTCAGCCGCAAGCAGCCGGCGTTGAGCTTGGCGCTCAAGCGGCTCGAATCGCAGCTCGGCGTCAAGCTCTGCGAACGAGGACCGAGCGGCTTCGCGCTGACGGACGAAGGCATGCTGATCGCGGACTCCTGCGGGTCGATCAACGGACTTGTGCAGCAGTTGCCAAAAAAGGTTTCCAAGGCGGGCGACAGTGTCGCCGGACGTGTCTCTATCCAAGTTGTTTCCTGTCTCGTGTGCGATCAGCTGGACAGCGCCATTTCGCGCTTCCACGGCAGTCACCCCAAGGCTGAGATCATCATCGATATCAAGACCGGGGATTCGGTTGCGGGCGCGCTCCTGCGCGACGAGATCGACATCGGCGTGGCCCCCGCGAGCGCTCTGCGCAGCGATCTCAAATATGACTTTTTGTTCAATGAGGTGCACAGGCCGTACGTCGGCCCGGCACACCGGCTCTTCGGCCGCACGTTCGACGATCCCGGCGCTCTCGCATCGGAAGCCTTTATTTTGACTGGCGCCGATGAACCGGGCGCATTGACCGAGTTTAGAACCCGTCATGGCCTTGGCCGTGTCGTTGCCGGGCTGTCGGAGCATCTCGACGCTGCCAAGCGGCTGACCTTGTTGAACGTCGGCATTTGCTTCCTGCCCGAGAAATTCGCTGAGCCCGATGTCCAGGCCGGCCGCCTGTGGCCTCTGATCCAAGATACCGAGCGGCCGTCGACGCCGGTTTTCATCATCACCAACCCCCGCGCACCGAGAAAACTCGCGCGCCAGTTGCTGCTGTCGGAAATCAGCGGTTCGCTCGAAACCGATTGAACCTCGGAAAATCATTGCGTGCTTGTGCGGACCGGCACCTTGCCGTGCGCCGCAGCATTAATTCTGGCAATGCTGTCGATTGAAATTTTCGATCTTTTACGCCGCGGGGTCGCGCGTGATGCTGCTCGCTGCCCCCGGCGGTGCTTCGGCCGGCGGCTGTGCGAAGTCGACACAGGAGGAAGAGCGCGCATGTTCATGATGTCTGACCTGACGATCTCTGCCTTCCCGCGAACGCTCAGTCAGGGTCGGCGTCAGCCGAAATTCTCCTTCGTCGATCCGGTTCCGGTCGGGCCAGCGATAGGAAACTATCGCGGGCATGAGTTTCCGGAATATATGCGCGACGCATCAGGGCGCCACTTCATTTTCTCCGGCATCGCGTCGAGGCGGAGCGACCGGCGACTGATTGCGGACAATCTTCGAACGGGCGAGGTCCTCGCGATGCCCGGGCTTATTTATCGCCTCGTCGATGACGCAAATTCAGAACGAATTGCACGGCCGTTCCGCGGCCAGAAAAGATGCTTTCGGCCGGCGGAAGCATGAGGTGATCTCGGAGCTCGACCTTGAAGCGCAGCTCAGCCTTAAGTCGCTTCATAACGTTTGATCGATGGCATCAATGAGCCGTTAAATACCATTCGTTTGACCCAAAACGGTGCTGACTCGACAGTCCGCGCAGCCTGGCAATCCATGACTATATGTCATTCGTCCGGCGCCCCCTGACGAAGCGCCGCCTCATGGCCAATTCCATGAAGGAGATCAACATGGCAAAAATCGTATGTGTCCTCTATGACGATCCCATAGATGGCTACCCTAAATCCTACGCCCGCGACGACATCCCGAAGATCACGAAATATCCCGATGGCCAGACGACGCCGACACCGTCGGCCATCGATTTCAAACCCGGCGCGCTGCTCGGCAGTGTCTCAGGCGAACTCGGCCTGCGGAAATTCCTGGAAGCCGCCGGTCACACGCTTGTCGTGACGAGCGACAAGGACGGCGCGAACTCCAAGCTCGATCAAGAGCTGCACGACGCCGAAATCGTCATCTCGCAGCCGTTCTGGCCCGCCTACATGACGGCCGAACGCATCGCCAAGGCGCCTAAGCTCAAGATGATCGTTACTGCCGGCATCGGCTCCGATCACACCGATTTGCAAGCTGCGATGGACCGCAACATCACGGTCGCGGAAGTCACTTATTGCAACAGCAATAGCGTTGCCGAACACGTGGTGATGATGATGCTCTCGCTCGTCCGCAACTACATCCCCTCCTACAATTGGGTGATCAAGGGCGGCTGGAACATCGCCGATTGCGTTGCCCGCTCCTACGACATCGAAGGCATGCATATCGGCACAGTTGCAGCCGGTCGCATCGGCCTGCGCGTCCTGCGTATGCTCAAACCCTACGATGTCCACCTGCACTACATGGACCGCCATCGTCTGCCTGAGGCAGTCGAGAAGGAGCTCAAC
Organism: Hyphomicrobium facile; assembly: GCF_900116175.1. Lineage (GTDB taxonomy): Bacteria > Pseudomonadota > Alphaproteobacteria > Rhizobiales > Hyphomicrobiaceae > Hyphomicrobium_B > Hyphomicrobium_B facile. Next base: position 1,362,200 of record NZ_FPCH01000001.1, on the reverse strand, counting down.
CTCACCCACCACACCAGCCTCGAGAGCCTCACCAAGGTTTGCGACGTGGTGACGTTGAACTGCCCGCTGCATCCCGAAACCGAGCACATGATCAACGATAAGTCGCTCAAGAACTTCAAGCGTGGCGCCTATCTGGTCAACACGGCACGCGGCAAGCTCTGCGATCGCGACGCCATCGTGCGCGCACTCGAAAGCGGGCAACTCGCTGGCTACGCGGGCGACGTGTGGTTCCCGCAGCCTCCGCCGCAGGACCATCCGTGGCGCACCATGCCGCATCACGGCATGACGCCCCACATCTCGGGCACGTCGCTCTCGGCGCAAACGCGCTACGCTGCGGGCACGCGCGAGATCCTCGAGTGCTACTTCGCAGGGAAGCCGATCCGCAACGAGTACCTCGTCGTGCAGGGCGGTAAGCTGGCGGGCGTCGGCGCCCATTCCTACAGCGCCGGTAACGCCACCAGCGGCTCGGAAGAGGCCGCGAAGTTCAAGAAGTGAAGTTCAAGAAATAGCGAACTTCAGTCGCCGAAGCAGACGTTCTGCTTCGGCGCCCCCTCGTCTTGCCCTCATGGATGCAATGACTTAAATCGATTCCGATGTAATACCGGCATCTTCGCAGAGCCGTGCCGTCGCTTGGCTGTTCGCGAGACCATGGCGCCTCTCGGCATTCGCGGGCTTTGGCGCTTTTCTTACGATCCTGCTGCTGACAATCGCAAACGCGGCAGACGTTGCGCCGTTGCTCATCGCCCCCTTCGGAGCGAGTTGCGCACTGGTATTCGGTGCGCCCGCGAGCCCGCTGGCTCAGCCGTACAACGTCGTCGGTGGACACCTTGTAACGGCGGCATGCGGACTGCTTGTCACAACGTGCATCGGATCATCGCCGATAGCGATCGCGCTTGGAGTTGGCATCGCCATTTCCGCAATGCTCCCGACGGACACGCTTCATCCGCCCGCCGGCGCGAACCCGATCGTCATCGCATTCGCGCATTCGGGACGGCCGTTCTTAGTTGCACCCATCCTGACTGGCGCAGCTTTCATCGTGATCTGCAGTTCGCTGTTCCACCGGCACGTCACCGGCCATTCCTACAAGCTCAACCTTTTGAGGCGCGGCCAATAAGAACTTTGCCGAAAACCGGTTAGAGCCGCGTCAGACCGGTCTCGGCTTGTATGTCCTTCAGTGCACCAACCAGCACATCGATCTCGCCGCACGTATTGTAGAATGCGAACGAGGGTCGAACCGTCGTCTCCTGGCCGAAGCGTCTCAGGATCGGCTGCGCGCAGTGATGCCCCGAGCGCACCGCGATCCCATACTTATTGAGACGCGACCCGATCTCTTCGCTCGGTATGCCCTTCAGCGTCAGCGAGATCACGCTCGCCTTCTCGGGCGCGGTCCCGATGATCCTTAGACCTGGGATCTGCAGAAGCCGCTCAGTCGCGTAGACGAGCAACTTGTGCTCGTAATCGGCGATGTTTTGGAGCCCGATGCGTTCGACGTAATCGATTGCTGCGCCCAAGCCGACGGCGTCGGCGATATTGCCGGTGCCCGCCTCGAACCGCTGCGGCGACTTGTGAAACTCGACCCGCTCGAACGTCACGTCGCGGATCATGTTGCCGCCGGTCTGATAGGGCGGCAGCGAGTCCATCAGCGCCTTCTTGCCGTAGAGAACGCCAATGCCGGTCGGAGCGAAGATCTTGTGGCCGGAGAAGACGAAGAAGTCGGCGTCGAGATCCTGCACATCGACTTTCATGTGCGAAACCGACTGCGCACCGTCGACGAGCACGCGAGCACCGACACGATGCGCCATTTCGACAATTGTCTTGGCGGGCGTGATCGTACCCAGCGCATTCGAGACCTGCGTGAACGCGACAAGCTTGGTCCGGCTGTTCAGAAGCTTCCCGAACTCATCGAGCAACAGCGCGCCGCAATCATCGACCGGCGCAACCCTGAGTTTCGCGCCCTTTGCGAGGCAAAGCTGCTGCCACGGTACGATGTTGGCATGATGCTCGAGGTTGGTGACGACGATTTCGTCGCCGGCCCCGATGTGCTGCTGTCCGAACGTAGCGGCGACCAGATTAATCGCTTCGGTCGCGCCGCGCGTGAAGATGATCTCTTCAGCCGATCCCGCGTTGAGGAAACGGGCGATTTTCGAGCGCGCGCCTTCGTAGGCGTCGGTCGCGCGAGCTGCAAGCTCGTGTGCCGCGCGGTGAATGTTCGAGTTTTCGTGCTCGTAGAAATATTTGAGTCGCTCGATGACGGATTTCGGCTTTTGCGTCGTCGCCGCGTTGTCGAACCAGATGAGCGGACGGCCGTTGACCCTCTCATTCAAAATGGGGAAATCGCGGCGAACGCCGTCGACGTCGAAGCCGATGCCGCCAGATGCCGGAAGACGGGCCGGTGCTTCGGCGCCCGGAACGCTGATACCGCGCGCAGACGGCTCTTGCCGGTCCAGAAAATAGAAACCCGACCCGACATCCGCGCCGCGACCATGCGCGTACGGCTCAGCCGCAAGCGGCGCCAACAGCGATCTGAGTTCGGCTTCGAATGGCAGGGCGATGCGGTCATACTGACGGATCGACCCGCCCGAATGCGGTGTCTCAATGCCGGTATGATTGGAGAGCACCTGGGGCGGCGGCGTCGCAGGCGGAGGTTGCGGAGGTGAAGACTGGGAAATCCCAGGGAGGGCATCCGCCGAGCGCGATGCTTCCGGTCGAGCGGGTATGTCCCTCGAGCCGCCAAAGCCGGAAAGCGATGGGCCCGCATCGACACTCGATGGCAGCAGCGGATCCGGTGTTCGCGTCAGGGTGTCGACGCCGTTGAGATCAATGACCGAGACATCGCGCGTCGAAGCCGGAACGGCAGTCGCTGGCGCGTCAATGCCCGGAATCGATGCGACGTTTGTCGTTGGCGCTGATTGAGCAACTGCTTGTCCGGCCGCTTCCGTCGGAGACGCTCCGAAACCGGGCAGCGAAGGCCCGGAAAGGGTGCTCGAAGGCGGCGAAGGGATTGCGGCACCGGCCAGGCTGTCGAATACCCGATCGTCAATTGCTGAACTGTCCAATGGCGAACCAATCGTCGGTGTCGCGAGCGTACCGGAGATTCCGGGCGTCGGCAGAGGAGACGTGGCAGACGCCGCAGCATGCGGCGCTGACGAACCGGCGACCTCAACCGGCGAAGCGCCGAACCCAGGCAGCGACGGCCCGGCCGATACCGGCAACGATTGCCCCGGCAAAGCCGCGTAGAACGCGTTGGCGAGCTTCGTCAGTGTAGCGACGTCCGGAAGCCCTGCTGGCGGTTGAACGCCGCCTCTGGGATCCCGCGCCGCTGCCGCCAAAGCGTCGAGGTCGGCAGCACCCGATCCGAGATTAGCTATAGACATGATACTTGCCCACCTCGACGTTCTCCAGAACTCCCAGCGCGTCGTCCGTCAGAACGGCGAGCGAGCAATAGAGTGAGACGAGATAGGAGGCGATCGCCTGATCATTGATGCCCATGAAGCGGACGGAAAGACCCTTGGTCAGTTCGCCCGGCAGACCGGGCTGGAAGAGACCGACGACGCCCTGCTTGGCTTCACCAGTTCTAATCAGAAGAATGTTGGTTTTTCCGCCCTTCACCTCGAGCTTGTCGGAGGGAATGAGCGGGATGCCGCGCCACGTGAGGAATGGCGAACCGAACAGCGTGACTGTCGGCGGCGGTACACCGCGACGGGTGCATTCGCGTCCGAACGCAGCGATCGCCTGCGGATGCGCAAGGAAGAACGCAGGCTCTTTCCAAACCTTGGCAATCAGCTCGTCGAGATCGTCGGGCGTCGGCGGGCCAGAGCGCGTTTTGATCTTCTGCGAGGCCGCAGCGTGCGCAAGGAGGCCGTACTCCTTGTTATTGATGAGTTCGCTCTCCTGGCGCTCCTTCACCGTCTCGATAGTCAGGCGCAGCTGCTCTTTGATCTGATTGTGCGGAACGCTGTAGAGATCGGAAACGCGCGTATGAATATCGAGAACCGTCTGCACAGCGCTCAAAAGATACTCGCGCGGGTTCTCGATGTAATCGACATAGGTTTGCGGCAGAACGCGCTCGTCGCGCACCGAGCATGCCACTTCGACGCTGTCGGCATCGCGCACTTTGTTGACGCGATAGATGCCCGCTTCGACCGGCACCCAGCTCAGGAAGTGCACCAGCCAACGCGGCGTGATGCTCGACATTTGCGGAACGGTCTTAGTCGCATTGGCTAATTGCCTTGCTGCAATATCGCCCAGCGCAGTTTGGGTATCGTCTGCCATAGCTCTCTCGCTGTCTGTTATATTAGAGCATTAAATTCCGATATAGGCTTATCGTTTGAAACGATATCCGCGTCAAGATCAGCATATTAGAATTATATTCCAGATCCGTGATCGAACGTCTCCGTGCGCGCTTGCGCCTGGACGACATTGCTGTTCGGCGGAACACTGCGCGTCAGCCAGATATTGCCGCCGATGGATGAGCCCCTGCCGATCGTGATGCGCCCGAGTATGGTCGCGCCGGCGTAGATGACGACGTCGTCTTCAACGATCGGGTGTCGTGGCTCGCCTTTGACGAGCGCACCGCCTTCATCGACGGAGAACCGTTTCGCCCCAAGCGTCACCGCCTGATAAATCCGCACGCGTTGACCAATGACGGCGGTCTCCCCGATTACGACGCCGGTGCCGTGATCGATGAAGAAGCTCCCGCCGATCTTCGCGCCCGGATGAATGTCGATGCCGGTTTGTGAATGCGCGAGCTCGGCGATAATCCGCGCAACGACCGGCGAACCGAGAAGATGCAGCGCGTGCGCGACGCGATGGTGCACAATGGCTTTGATACCCGGGAAACTCAGCAGAACTTCTTCTGTGCTCTTTGCTGACGGGTCGCCTTCGTAGGCGGCACGAATGTCGCTTTCCAGCAGCTCATAGATTTGCGGTAGTTCGCGTGAGAACGCCGTCACGATCTCCTCGGCGGAAAGCGAACTCTCGTGCGAAGCCCGCGTTTCATCGACGAAAGCGTGCTCGCGCCGAACCTGATCGAGCAAGATGTGCAGTGCCGCATTCAGCGTGTTGCCGACAAAGAACGCGATGCCTTCATCGCTATGATCGAACGCCCCCGCATGGCGCGGAAACAGCGATGCATAGATGCCTTGTATGGCTTGTTGAAGTTTCTCGGGACTGGGTAGCGGCGCACGGCGATTGCCCGCCTGGATTACTCTTTTGGTGCGCCCCCTCGCCTCCCTGAGTTCGGAAACGACGGTATCGATGTTCCAAGGTACAACGGGTTCTTCGGTGTTCGAATCGCTTGAAAGCAAACGGGGGCCGGCCGCAAGAAGGTCATGTACCACGATCGAAACCATCAGGAATGTGTGCGGATCATCAGTCGTCCAGAATGTTAGATTTTCGCGGCGTCATAACGAACAAAGAATAATTGCTTTGCTTATGACAACGGGAAGATAGGACGGCGCGCGCAACCGCGCCTTCCGGGCACGGTTTACACGCCGAATTTAGGCTATCGATGCCTCAACCCGGCACGAATACGTCGGGAACATCCGCTTGCTCGGCCGCGAGCCAAGCCGGGACCGGCAAGCCCTTCGCGCGCAGGAATTCGGCGTTGAAGAGCTTCGACTGGTAGCGCATTCCGTGATCACAGAGGATCGTCACGATCGTGCGGCCGGGTCCCAAGCTCTTCGCCAGCCGAATGGCGCCCGCAATATTCACGCCCGTGGAAGCGCCGACGCAAATCCCCTCCGCTTCGAGCAGGCGATGCGTTATGGCGACGGCCTCGTCATCCGGGATTTGATAAGCTTCGTCAGGCGCAAAGCCTTCGAGATTGCGCGTAATCCGTCCCTGCCCGATGCCTTCGGTGATCGATGTACCTTCGGCTTTGAGCACGCCGGATGTGTAATAAGAGTAGAGAGCTGCTCCGGGCGGATCGGCAAGCGCGACCTTGACGGCTTTATTCTTGTTCCGGAGACCGAGCGCGATACCGGCCAGCGTTCCCCCGGTTCCGACGGAGGCGACGAAGCCGTCGATCTTCCCGCCGGTCTGCTGCCATATCTCCTCGGCCGTCGTGCGCGCGTGGCCGTCGCGGTTTGCAGGATTGTCGAACTGATTGGCCCAGCAAGCACCGTTGGGCTCGCGAGCGCCAATCGCCTCGGCAAGGCGGCGCGAATAGTGCACGTAGTTATTCGGATTTACGTAAGGAACCGCCGGCACTTCGACGAGCGTCGCCCCCAGGATGCGCAGCGTCGCCTTCTTCTCAGCCGACTGCGTATCGGGAATGACGATCACGCTCCGCAGGTCATAATGCTTGCCGACAAGCGTCAATCCGATGCCCGTGTTGCCGGCGGTGCCTTCGACGATGACGCCCCCACGCGCAACCGCGCCCCGCTTCAACGCATCCTCGATCAGGAATACTGCAGCTCTGTCCTTCACGGATTGGCCGGGATTCATGAACTCGGCCTTGCCGAGAATGGTGCAGCCCGTCTGCTCCGAGGCCTCTTGCAAACGCACCAACGGCGTGTTGCCGACGGCATCGACGATATTCGATAGAACCGGCGCGTCGTTCATCCTCGCAATCCCCCAGACAGCGGAGACTCGCGCGGGAGACGCACGATCTCGGCGAACATGGGGCTTGCAAAGAGACCAAGCGCTCCCACCGCCGACTCATTACCTCTGTCCGGTTCGGCCAACAATTGGGTCGGCCGGAATTTGGTATGATGTCTGTGGGTCGCGGTGACGCAGAGATCGAAGGCGGGCGCGCGGAACGCGCGAGCCCGGATCTCAGATCTTGACTATTTGACCGTTGGATCGTTCGAGGCGAAAGCTGCGGCCTGCGTTGAGCGTTCCCGGCCGCAACCTCGTCACAGCGCCTTTTCGAACTCCGGAAGGACGTCGAACAAATCGGCGACCAATCCATAATCCGCGACCTGAAAGATCGGTGCGTCCGCGTCCTTATTGATCGCGACGATGAATTTGGAATCCTTCATGCCGGCGAGGTGTTGAATGGCTCCCGAGATACCGCAGGCGATGTAGAGCTGGGGAGCCACGACTTTCCCCGTCTGTCCCACCTGCCAATCGTTCGGCGCGTAGCCCGCATCGACGGCCGCGCGCGAGGCGCCGACAGCCGCCCCGAGTTTCTCGGCGACGGGAAGGATGACCTCTTTGAACTTTTCCGAAGATCCGAGCGCCCGGCCACCGGAGATGACGATCTTTGCGGACGTCAATTCGGGCCGGTCGCTGGATGAGATAGCGTCCTTCACGAAGCTCGACAAACCCGGGTCAGCTGCCGCCTGCACAGCCTCGATTGCAACCGAACCGCCCGCATCCGACGGTTGGAAAGCGGCGGCGCGCACGGTGATCACCTTCTTGGCGTCCGTCGTCTGCACGGTCTGGATGGCGTTGCCTGCATAGATCGGACGCTTGAAGGTATCGGGCGAAACGACTGCGATAATCTCCGAAACCTGTGCAACATCGAGAAGCGCAGCGACACGCGGCATCACGTTTTTCGCCGAAGCCGTCGCCGCGGCGATAATGGTGTCGTAGCCCCCGGCGATCGAAACGATCAATGCCGCGAGCGGTTCTGCCAGATTGTTGGCGAGAGCATCGCTATCGGCCAGAAGAACCTTTGAAACACCTGCAAGCTTGGCTGCTTCACCGGCTGCAGCATTTGCATCCTTGCCCGCGACCAGAACATGGATCTCGCTGCCGATCTCACGGGCGGCAGTCAACGCCCTGGCGGTCTGATCGGAAAGCGTACGATTGTCGTGTTCAGCCAGAAGAAGAATGGCCATTGCTCTGTTCTTTCCTTCTAATCTTAAAGTACGCCGGCTTCGCTTCTGAGCTTCTCGATGAGTTCCCCGACAGATGTTACCTTGATGCCTGCCTTGCGGGTCGCCGGCTCTTCGGTCTTCAAGACCTTGAGGCGCGGCGCGGTCGCGACACCCAAATCAGCGGCGATTCTCTTTTCGATCGGCTTTTTCTTCGCCTTCATGATGTTCGGAAGCGAAGCATAGCGCGGCTCGTTCAGTCTCAGATCGGTGGTGACCACCGCTGGAAGCTTGACCTCGATGGTCTGCAAACCACCATCTACTTCGCGCGTCACGGCCGCCTTTTGATCGCCCAGTTCGATCTTGGACGCGAACGTAGCCTGCGCCCAGCCGAGCAGTGCAGCAAGCATCTGGCCGGTTTGATTTGAATCATCATCGATCGCCTGCTTACCGACGATGATGAGGCCAGGCTTCTCGGTATCGGCGACACATTTGAGGATTTTGGCGACCGCCAGCGGCTCGACTGTGTCATCGGTTTCGATGAGGATCGCGCGGTCGGCGCCCATGGCGAGCGCGGACCGTAGCGTCTCCTCGGCCTTTGCCGGACCGATCGAAACGGCTACGACCTCGGTGGCCTGTCCGGCTTCTTTCAGGCGAACCGCCGCCTCGACCGAAATTTCATCGAACGGATTGATCGCCATCTTGACGTTGGCAAGATCGACGCCCGAGTTGTCCGGCTTCACGCGGATCTTCACGTTGAAGTCGACGACGCGCTTTACGGGAACGAGAACCTTCATTGCTCTTCAGCCCCCGGTGCGCACGACTTCGACGAGACCGCGGAAATTATCCGCATTCATGATTTTCTGGCACCGCGTGAAGCGGTCCATTGCATAGTCCCAGAAACTGGCGAAGTGATAAGCCGGACGCGGATTTTTGTTCGTCTCCTGGATCACGCCCCAGAGCGTCCAAAGAAGGAAGACCAGCGCTTTGTGCAAAACGATCCGGCCGTACTCGCTCTCCTTGGGGGGCCGTCCGAGATAGGCTTCAAGCAGAATGCGATCCTGCTCTTCCGTAAATCCCGTCTCAACCGAGAGATCGGCGAGGTCCCAGAATGGATCGTTGTTCCCGCCGAACTCCCAATCAAGGATGTGGACACGCTCGCCGGTATCGACGAGGTTTTCCGGAGCCGGGTCGTTGTGGCAAGGAGCGAGCTCTCCGCAGGTCGCCGCCAGGACTTCGCGAATGGCATCAGCCTCACTCTGGACGCGCTCGTAGCCATCCGGAAAACGCGCACCCTTGCTGCGAAGCATATCGAGGTATTCTTGCGCGATGACCTTTTCGTCGAAGCGATTGTGAAATTTCGCGCCACTCGTGTGAAGCTTGCGGAAGCTCAGCGCGGCTCGGCGAACGGCGTCCGGATCCTGGAAGAGATCGGCGTTCATCGTCTTGCCGTTCTCGATGAACTTCGTGATCTGCACGCCTGCGGCTGTATCGTAGTGGACGAGGTGTGCGTTGACTCCGAGATCCGAAGTTATCTGCGCCGCCTGCCCGTCGGCCTTGCGGTCCAAGTACTCTTCAGTCCCCTCGCCCGGAATGCGGACGACGTAGGTTCTGCCGTTCACGTTCACCAGATAATTGCGGTTCGTCATGCCGCCGAGCAGCTCGATGCCAACGTCTTCGGGCCCAACGATACCGCCGCCGATGACCGACGCTGCGACTTCGCGGGCACGGCGCTGCCGTTCCTGTTCCTGGATGTCCATTTTCTCTCCCCTGATTTTCAAAGAGTGAAGCGCAGCCCGGCCGGATCGTAGAGCGGTTCGCTCGCTCTCGTGGCAGGGACAATTTCGCTGTAGACTTCGATGTCGTAGTCTTCGTGGACAGCCTCGGAAGCTGCGACGTAGCCGTAAACGATCGGCGCACCGACCGTGTGTCCGAAGTCAGCGCTTGTCGTGACGCCAAGCACCTTCCCGTTACGTAGGATGGCTTCTCCGCCGTAGACCGGAACCTTGCGACTGAGCTTGAAGACGCAGAGCTTACGATCCGGACCTTCGGCAGCGATTTTTTCAAGAGCCTCGCGGCCGATGAAGTCCTTCTTGTTCTTTCCGATCACCCAATCGAGTCCGGCGGCGTAAGGGGAATAGTCCGGCGAGATATCGGTCGCCCAGATCTGGTATCCCTTCTCCATGCGCAGGCTGTTGAGCGCGCGATAGCCAAAGTCCCTGATGCCGAACTCTGCGCCTGCCTCGTGAAGCACTCGATAGACGTGGACTGCATATTCAGTCGGAATGTGCAGCTCATATCCAAGTTCTCCTGTGAACGACACGCGAAGTGCCATCACCGGCGCAGCGCCGACGGTCAGATGCTTCATCTCTCCGTACTTGAAGACATCGCCGCCGACGTTTTGCTCGGCGACCTTCGCAAGCACGTCGCGTGCTTTCGGTCCGCAAATATTGATGACGGCATAGGCCGATGTAACGTCGAGCGTTCGGACGGAACCGTCGGTCGGCAAGTGCTTGCGTATCCAGCCGAAGTCGTGGTCGCCGTATGCCGTACCCGTGATCACATAGAAGCGATCTTCTTCCAGGCGGCAGAAGGTGACGTCGGCCTCGATGCCGCCACGCTCGTTGCAAAGCTGCGTGTAGATGAGGCTGCCAACAGGCCGGTCGACATCGGCAACCGCCAGCCGCTGCAGACTGGAGAGCGCGCTCGGACCGAAGACCTCCATTTTTGCGAAGGAGGAAAGATCGATCAACCCAACGCTTTCGCGAACGTGGCGATGTTCGGCCGCGACCGGCTCGAACCAGTTCGGCCAATCGAAGGAGGGCTTGTCGACGGCTTCGATACCCGGAGGCGCGAACCAGTTCGGCCGTTCCCAACCCGCGCGAGAACCGAAAACACCGCCCCTTTCCTTCAACGGGAAATATAGTGGCGAGCAGCGGATGTTGCGGACGGAATCGCGCTCCTCGACGGGCCACTTCATCGCGTAGTGCTTGGCGTAGATCTCGATCGCACGGTCGTACATGAAGTACTTCGTGTTGTGATGGAAGTTGAACCGGCGCACGTCGAGCGGCCACAAGTTGTTGGTCGGGCGGCCTTCGAGGATCCATTCGGCCATCGCCGCGCCCGCTCCGCCGGCCGCCGCGATTCCATAGATGAAGCCGCACGACACGAAGACGTTATCGAGCTCGGAGACGCGGCCCATGACGAAGTCGCCGTCGGCCGAAATCGGAATGGCGCCGTTGATCATGGCTCTGACGCCGACCGTGCCGACGACCGGAGTGCGCTTGGCGGCGTTGATCGCCAGCTGTTCGAAGCGCTCGTAGTTCTCCTGGATCAGGCGCTGATCCCATCCTGCCGGAATACCGTCCCGCGCAAACGCGACCGTGTTCGGCTCATAACCACCGACGACGATGCCGCGCACCTCCGGCTTCCAGTAGAGAAGAAGATCGGGATCGCGAACCGTCGGCATGCCCTTAGGCAGATCGGGGATGGGATCGGTGATGAGGTATTGATGCTCGACGGCAAAAGCCGGCACCCGCGTGCCCATCATCTTGCCGAGTTCGTGACCCCACATACCGCTCGCGTTCACAACCGTCTCGGCGCGGATATTGCCTTGGCTCGTCTGCACTTCGACGATGCGGCGCCCTTCCGATTTGAAGCCGGTTACCTGGCAGTTTTGCACGAACTTCACGCCACGCTTGCGCGCGCCGGCCGCAAGTGCCTGGCACAAGCTCGCAGGATCGACGTAGCCGTCCGAGTCGATGTAGGTCGCGCCCTCGACACCATCGAGCGTCATGATGGGGAAGAGATCCTGCGCCTCCTTGGGTGTCAGAAGGTGCATTTCGAGACCGAAGGATTTCGCCGTCGTCGCGGAGCGCTTGTACTCCTTCATGCGATCTTTCGACGAGGCGATGCGGAGACTGCCGACCTTCTTCCAGTCGATTGCCTGTCCGGTATCGGCCTCGAGGGTGTCATAGAGCTCGATGCTCTTCTGCAGCATCCGCGTGACGTTCCGCGACGGGCGAAGCTGACCGACGACGCCGGCCGCGTGCCAGGTCGCGCCATGCGTCAGCTGAAACTGTTCCAGCACGACGATGTCGGTCTTGCCAGCCTTGGCAAGATGATAAGCGATGCTGCAGCCGATGATGCCGCCGCCAATGATTACGAATTCCGCTGAGGTCGGCACCATTGCCTACGGTCCTATTTTGCTTGCTATTTGACTTCGCTCGGCACCGGCTCATACCCGATGCCATCGTTTACGTGTGATCTGCGCTGCAAGCCGGCGACGCCCGCTTGAAAGAGCCGATCGATGAAGATTCCGAGAAACGCCAAGCCGAGGCCGGCAACGATGCCGCGACCCGGATCGGCGGCCGTCAGCGCCATGTAGACTTCCTGGCCAAGATCCCGTGTGCCGACGAGCGCCGTAATGACCACCATGGCGAGCGCGAACAGAATGGCTTGATTGATGCCGAGAAGGATTGTCGGAAACGCAATCGGCAAAAGAATATATCTGTCCAACTGCGACTTCGAGCAGCCCATGGACCGTCCCGCCTCGATCAGATCCGCGGGTACGGCACGCAAGGCCGTCATCGTGAATTTGATGATTGGCGTGATCGCAAATGCGACGATGGCGAGAAGTGCAGCAAAATCGCCAACGCGAAACAGCATCACCGCGGGAATGAGGTAGACGAAGCTCGGCAACGTCTGAAGCACTTCGACCGCAACCGTCGTCGCCCGATAGAGACCGTCAAACCGCGCTGCAAGAATGGCGATCGGAATACCGATCAAGGTCGCTACCACCGTCGCCGACAAGCACAGGTATAGCGTTATCATCGCCTTGTCCCACAGTCCGTCGACAAGGCAGAACCCGAATGCGAAGACGCTCAGCAGGGCCAAACGGAAGCCGGCGATGAGATAGGCCCCAATCGCCACGAAGCCCAAAGTGATGATCCACGGCGTCGTGGTCAGATAAATCTTGATCGGGTTCATTAGATACGACAGCACGAACACCCGCAGGGCTTCCATCGTGTCGAAGTAATTCACGTTGATCCAGCGCACGGCGTCGCCAAGAACGCCACCGGTCGAAAACCGCAACTCACGCGGAAAATTCTGCAGCCAACCGAATTCAGCGCCGAGCAGCGTCATCGCGATGATGAAGCCGATAGGCGCGATCCACACCCACCGCCGCGACCGCAGCGCCTCGGCGGGACGCGCAAGATGAGCGATAGCTACGCCTTGCCGGTCCAGCATCACCGCGATCGCAACGATCGCCGCACCTGCTTCGAAGCCGCGATCGATATCGAGTTGCCGCAAGGCGCGCAGAACGTCGAATCCCAAACCACCCGCGCCAATCATCGATGCCACGATGACCATGTTGAGGGTCATCATCACCGTTTGATTGAGACCGACGAGCAGCGACGGCAATACCGACGGCAGGAGAATGCGCCAGATAGTCTGCCGCTCGGTGCAGCCGATCATTTTCGCAAGTTCACGGATCTCGACCGGCGTCTGGTTGAGCGCGAGGCACGTCACGCGCGCCATCGGCGGCATCGCGAAAATCACGGTCGCGATCATCGCGGCCACGGGCCCAAAGCCGAACAGCAAAAGCGTTGGAATGAGATAGGCGAATGCCGGCACCGTCTGCATGATGTCGAGGCCGGGCGCCAAAAGCCACGTATTCAATTTCGGCCGAAGATGCGCGAGCACGCCGACGAGAAGACCGGATATGACGGCAACCGGAACACAAACGGCGACTGACGCCAGCGTCAACATCGCGCCGTTCCATTGGCCGAACAGCAGAAGATAGGCGCAGCCTAAGGCTTGCAGCAGGGCGAGCCGGAATCCGCCAGCGTAATAGCCGGCCCATATCACGGCGCCGGCAATTCCAGCCCACGACAGCGGCGGCAGCTCGATCCTTGTATTGCCGAACGGGATTTCCATCCCGTTCGCAAGCAATCCGGAGGCGAGCACCAGCGGAGCCTGTACGACCTGGGCGATGGCGCGGGTTATAAATGATATGTGCTCGACGAGGAACTCGAGCGCCGTCGTCAGCATGTTACCGAGCGGCAGCTTCCACGCCGGCGGATAGACGGCGGCGGCCGGCACCATCGTTGAGATGAGAACGAGAACGAGTGCGATCGCAACCGCGACGCCAAAGCGCCGTTCTCGAAATAAGCCGCCATCTCGCAGCGGTATTGAGTCCATCCTTACCGTCAAGACGCCAGCCTTTCTCTAGAGCCTGACGCCAACATGCGCAGAACCGTCGTAGCGTCGATCTCGCCGCTTACGTGTCCGCTTTGATCAACCACGCCCACGGGGCCATTCGAGTTCGCAACGAGATCCGCTACTTCAACAATTTTCGCGCGGTCATCCACCGTCACCGCATAGGCACTCGATTTCGCGGGTATCGCGATGCGGCCGCAGCTGATGACGCGCGTCTGATCGACGCCAGCCACGAACGAACCGACATAATCGTCGATAGGATTGGCGACGATATCCTCCGGCGCGCCCGTCTGAACGACCTTGCCGTCCTTCATGATGACGATCGTGTCGCCCAACCGGACCGCCTCGTTGAAATCATGCGTAACGAAGATCATCGTCTTCTTCAGGCGGGACTGCAGGCGGATCACTTCGCCTTGCAGTTCGCGACGGATCAACGGATCGAGAGCGGAAAAAGGTTCATCGAGAAAGAGAAGTTCAGGATCGCCGGCAAGTGCTCGAGCCAATCCGACACGCTGCTGTTGACCGCCCGAAAGCTGATGCGGCAGTCGCTGCGACATGCCCGAGAGCCCGACAAGCGCCGTCATCTCCGGGACAACCCGGTTGATTTCTGCTGTATCGGATCCCCGGATCTTCAGCGGCAGACCGATATTTTCGGCGACCGTCAGATGCGGCAGCAGCGCAAAATTCTGGAACACCATCGCCATCTTGTGACGGCGAATGTTCATCAGGCCTTGTGCGTCGAGTGACGTCAGCGGCGCACCATCCAGAAGGACTTCGCCGAAGCTCGGCTCCACAAGCCGCGTCAGACAGCGCAGAAGCGTTGACTTGCCCGAACCGGATAACCCCATCACGACAAAAATCTCGCCATGCCGGATATCGAGATTGATATCGCGAAGGGCTGTGAACTCGCGTCCGCTGTTCAGCGCTTGGCGAAGCTGCGATTCCTGCGCGAACCGCTCCGGAAAGGGTCCGTAGAGCTTCCACAAATTCCGGCAGCTCAGCTTCACCGAGCTATCGGAGAGTTGGCCAATCTCTTTCTTCATCGTCGGGATCATCCGGTCGGACGCGAGGGAAGACGATCCGCAGGCAGCGCCGAGCGGCTGCCTGCGGCGCTCATTTATTGAAACCAGGCCTTCCAGCGTGCCTCGTTTTCATCGAGCCATTTCGCGGCGACATCCTCCAAGGGCTGCTTATCACGATCGACCTTGACGATGAGCGCATTCATCTCGTCCGTCGGCATATTGAATTTCGAGATCGCGGCGTGCGCTTTCGGCCACTTGTCTTTGACGCCGGACCACGCGGCTTTCCAGATCGGACCAAATGGCTTGCCGCAGTCGTATTTTTTCTCGTCGTAGCAAGCGGGCGTGAACGGCGGGAACTCGACGAATTCTCCCTTGTAGACAGAAGGCGCCCAATGCGGCGAATAGATCCAAAGAATGATCGGCGCCTTGCGGGCGTAAGCGGAATCGAGCTCAGCGAAGAGAGCCGCATCCGTACCCGCGTGGATCACTTCGAAATCCAATCCGAGCGCCGCGATCCGCTCTTCATCAAACCCGCCCCAAGTGACAGGAGCACCGAGGTAGCGGCCTTTAGGCGCGGTATCGGCCGTCGAGAACGCTTTGACGCACTCGGGTTCTTTCAATGCCTTCCAGTCCGGCAGACCGGGGCATTTCTCCTTCATGTATTCCGGATACCACCATTCCTCGCGGGCGTTCATGCCTGACTCGCCGAGGTTCTCGACCTTGCCGGTCTTCAACGCCTTGTCGAACACATCCTTTTGGGTCGTCGACCAGACCTCCATCACGACGTGGAGATCGCCGGTCTGAAGTCCCTGGAACTGCGCCATAGCGTCGGCTTGAACGTAATCGACCTTGATCCCTTCCCGCTTCAGCGCTTCGCCCATGATCCGCGTGCTCAGGAGCTCACCCGTCCAGTCATTGAGGATGAGCTTTATGGGATCGGTCGAGTTGGCCGCCAGCGTCTGCCCGCTGAAGGTCGATGTCGACGTCGCGGCAATCGCGCCGAGTAATAAAGACAACTGGGTCTTTCGCATTTCAGTCCCCTGGTTTTCTTCTTTGCGGTTGGTCGCCGGATAAGCCGGTCCTTCTTATGTGCGCGTCAGGAGCGAACCTTCACTCCGGGCGCGTCATAAAGCGGTTCGAGATGCAGCGTTGCCGGAACCCGCCGGGTTCTGACTTCGAGCTCGTAGTTGTTTGCTGACTTGAGGATCGCGTCGTCCAAACCCTTGTCCGAACGCAAATAGCCAAGACCAATGCTCCGGCCGACGGTGTGACCCGACCCGCCCGAGGTCAGCCATCCGATACGCTCGCCGTCCCGGTAAATGGTCTCGCGGCCGAGCAGCACGATCTCCGGATCGACGCTGAAAGCAACGAGACGTTTGGTTAGTGGGCGCTCCTTCGCCTTCAGCAACGCCTCACGTCCGATGAAGTCGACGGCCTTTTTCAAGCGAACCGCGAAGCCCAGACCGGCTTCGTAAGGCGTGTAATCCGGCCCAATATCGGCCGACCAGACGCGATAGGTCTTCTCCAACCTGAGCGAGTCGATCGTTCTATATCCGGCGTCACGGATTCCGTACGAAGCGCCGGCGGCCTTGATCGCATCATAGAGCGTCAGCGCGTACTCGGTCGGAACATGAAGTTCCCAGCCAAGTTCGCCAACGAAGGTAACGCGCGCAGCGATGACGGGCGCACCGGCGATGAAGATCTGCTGACACGTCGCGAAGGGAAATGCAGTGTTGCTGAGATCGGCTTCGGCAAGTGGCTGCAGGATATTCCGGGCAGCGGGCCCCATCACGGAGAGACAGGCGTATGCGGACGTAACGTCCTGCACCGATAAACGCGCGCCGGGCGTGATGTGCCTGAGCAGATGGTCGGCATCGTGATTGGCGAAGCCGGTACCCGTCACCATATAGAAGCGGTTCTCACCGAGTCTGCTGATCGTGACGTCGGCTTCGATACCACCACGCCGATTGAGCATCTGCGTATAGATCAGGCTGCCGACGGGCTTCGCGACATCGTTGGCGCAAATGCGCTGCAGTTCCGCTTCGGCATCCGGACCTTCGATGATGAATTTCGCGAAGGACGTCTGATCGAAGATCGCGGCATTATTGCGCGCAGCGTGGTGCTCCTCGGCGACGTAAGGACGCCAGTTCTGGTGATCAAAGCTGTAGACGTCGACCGGTTCGACGCCCGCCGGGGCAAACCAATTCGGACGTTCCCAGCCATACTTGGCTCCGAAACTGCAGCCCTCTCCCTTTAGGCGATCATAAAGCGGGCTGCGCCGCAGCGGACGCGCCGCGTTCGTTTCAAGATGCGGCCATCCCATCGCGTAGTGCGCGGCCTGCCCTTCGAGCGAGCGAGCCATGACGGTGCGCCGCGACCGGTGATGTTTGCCGAACCGGCGGATGTCGACCGCCCACATGTCGAAGGCCGGCTCACCCTCGACGATCCATTCGGCAAGCGCTCTGCCCGCTCCGCCGCCCGCAGCGATACCGAACGCGTTAAAGCCGGCGCCGACAAAATAGTTCCTGACCTCCGGTGCCTCGCCCAGAATGAACATGCCATCTTCGGTGAAAGACTCGATGCCGTTGAACCAGGTCTTCACGCCGACATTCCGCAGCGCCGGCACGAGCCGCATCGCGTTTTCGAGCAACGGCTCGAAATGATCGACGTCGGGCTCCATCAGCTTGAATTCGTGGCCATCGGGAATACGCGGCACATCGAAGGGAATTGGATTGAACTCGTATCCGCCGACCTGAAGACCTCCGACGTCTTCCTTGAAATAGGTCTGATAGTCGGTGTCGCGGATCGTCGGCATGTGACGGCGCAGACCCTCGATCTGCTCCGTTACGAAGTACTGGTGGTAAGCGGGCTGCAACGGCACGTTGACGCCGGCCATCCGTCCTAATTCCGGAGCCCAGATCCCTCCGCAATTGACAACGATATCGCAGGCGATGCGGCCACGATTGGTGACGACCGCCTCGACCGACCCGTTATCGGTTTCGACCGCGGTCACGACGACGTCCTCGAAAATCCGCACGCCGCCTTGGCGCGCGCCCTTCGCCAGCGCCATCGTGATGTCGCTCGGATTTCCGACGCCGTCGCTCGGCACGAACCCCGCGCAATCGAGTCCCGTGATGTCGATTTGAGGAACGATCTCTTTCGCTTCTGCCGGCGTAATGATGTCGAACTGCAAGCCAAACGACCGCGCCGTGGTGGCCGCCCGCTCGAATTCCGCGCGGCGCTCTTTCGTGCGCGCAAGACGCAGCGACCCGTTCTTCACCCACCCGGTCGCCTGGCCCGTCTCGGCTTCGAGCCGATCGTAAAGCTCGACTGAATAGCCGAGGAGACGCGTGATATTAGAACTCGAACGAAGCTGTCCAATGGCGCCTGCTGCGTGCCACGTCGAGCCGGATGTCAGCTTGTTTCGCTCGAGAAGCACGACATCTTTCTGGCCGAGCTTTGCCAGGTGATAGGCAACAGAGCAGCCAACGATACCTCCTCCGATGATGACGATGTGTGCTTCTTTTGGGAGATTGCTTGTCATGGGAATCCTAGAGGGATTTCAATTTTCGAACGCGTTGAGAACGGCTGCAGACCTCAGCCGTAGAGAGTTTTGAATTGCGCGAAGTTTCGATAGAACCGCTTGCGGTTGAGTTCGGTGTAGCCAGAGTATCCCTGCTCTTGATCAGGGTAGATCGAGGCCATTCCGGCTTGGACGATTTCTTGATCGAGCGGCGAAGCGATTTCCTGCACAGCGCCCCAGAGCGCTTCACGCAGATTGACGATGAGCTTGAACAAGCGGAACTGCTTCCACAGTTCGTAGTGTGAGCCGCCCGCATAGAGATTGAGGATCTTGGGCTCAACCTCATCGCAGTCGTCTGCGTTTGCGGTAATGCCGGCAAGATCAAAAAGCGGATGCCCGTAGGCGCCGTAGTCCCAATCGATTAGCAGCACCTGCCCGCGTTCGTTCAGCATGATGTTTTGCGGAACGACGTCGTTGTGCGTGAAAGTGGGCCGAAACGGAGAGACCATGCGCTCGAGCGAAGCTGCATGATCGCCTAGAACCTCGATTTCGTCCTTCAGACGCGAGCCATTTTCCAAACAATAGCGCACGTACTGGCGAACGACATGGAACGGCCAGAAATAGCTGAGAGAGCCACGGATCGCCTCGCCGCCGTCGTGCAATTTTCGGATACGGCCGACGAGCGCTGTGAGGATCGCCTCGTTGCGAATGTCTTCAGATTGTAGATGTCGTCCTTCGACGAAATCGATGACGGTGATATTCGGCGTCGCGTAACGAAGTGCCGGCGTAACGCCGATTTCCGTCGCGGCGCGCATCGCCGTTTGGACGAAGCCCTGGAAGATTCCGTGAATGGGGATGTCGCGGCCGGACCGGACGACATAAGTGCCGGACGAATCCTGTGCGACGAAGTTATCGTTACAGAGACCGCCGACAAGAGGACGGAGAGCGACAGGACCGCGCCAAAACTGAAGAGCTTCGATCTCCGCTCTTAGAGTTCCGCTCGACGATCCCGTTTCGATCATTGCGCACCCCATTCAGACGCCAGGTCCGTCACATGGGATATTTCGTAATTGAATATTTTGGTGACTTCAACACTTTTTGTTGGAGGTTCCACATTTTTTGATTACTTATTGGCAAATGCCGCGAACAGGGACAACAAACATGGGCGAACAACAGCCCAAGAGCAGCAAGCCGATGACGAAGCTACGGCCGGACGATCGACGTGATCGCGTTCTCAAGGCGCTCAACACCAACGCATCTTTGCGCATCACGGAATTGGCGCGCACGCTGAACGTTTCCACCGAGACCATCCGGCGGGACCTCGACTTCCTGCACGAAAAGGATTTGGTTCAGAGGCACTACGGCGGCGCTGTTGCGAAGTCGGTCGGCTCCGAACCGCCGTGGGCCGAGCGGTTGATTGCATTTGCCGACGTCAAATCAGCAATCGCACGCAGCGCCATCAAGCTCTTTTCGGACAAGGATGTACTGATGCTTGGTCCTGGCGCGACCGCCTATACTTTTGCCAAGCATCTCGCCGCTGAAAATCGCCGGCTAACGGTCTTCACGAACAACTTGGCTGCGAGCAGTTGCTTCGCACCGGACTCCCGAACCCGAGTCGTCATTGCTCCCGGAGAATACGATCCCGCAGAGGGTTGCACGTGGGGACCTGAAACGACCGAATTCATCGGAAAATTTCGCTTCGACACATCGTTGCTGAGTGTCAGCGGCCTAAGCGCTCTCGGCGGCACCGAGGTCGTCTCGGGTATCGCATGGGCGGAGCGCGCAATCGTTGCTCAGTCGGCGCGAACCGTCCTGATGGTCGATCATTCGAAATTCGGCAATACGTGCTTGGAACTCGTATGCAAGCTCGATGATGTCGACATACTTATTACCGACATCGCGCCCGAGGGAGAGCTTCTCGAAGCACTCGAAGAAGCCGACGTTGAGATCATCGTCGCCGAAGAATAGACCGCGCGAGGACGGTGGGACATCGCCCCAGAACGCGAACGGTATTGCTCCTCGGCTCAGGTCGAAAGAGCATCCCGCAACGCGTCCGCGAAGATGTCGGCCTCGCTTTGGGTCAGACACAACGGCGGCCGCAATTTCAGCGTATTGGCGAACAGGCCGGCCGCACCGACCAATATGCCCTTGTCCTTGAGCTTATTGATCACGTCCGAAGTCTTCTTCGCATCCGGGCGACCATCGCTGCAGATATCGACGCCAACAAAAAGACCCGCGCCGCGAACCTCGCCGATACCGGATGTCGTTCGCTCGACGTCCTCGAGCCTGCTCTTCAGATATCCGCCGATTTTCCGGGCGTTTTCTTGAAGTCCCTCGGATTCGATGACCTCTAGAACAGCCATCCCTGCGGCAGCGGCGACAGGGTTGCCGCCAAACGTGTTGAAGTAACCGACCTCACGGCAGAAGCGTTCGAGCAGATCAGGGCGCGTCGCCATGCCAGCCATTGGAAAACCGTTTCCGATCGGTTTCCCCATCGTGACGATGTCGGGCTCAACGCCGTGGCGGCCGAAGCCCCAGAACGAATCACCGCTGCGCGCAAAGCCCGGCTGAACTTCATCCGCAATGTAGAGACCGCCCGCCTCCCGCGTCTTCTCGACTGCCTCCTTCAAGAAGCCCGCAGGATCTGCAAAAATTCCGTCGCTCGAAAAAATCGAGTCACAGATCAATGCCGCAAGTCCGTGCCCGCGCGCCGTCAACTCGGAAATCGCGCGCTCCACGCTTGCAGCAAAGTTTTTCCCGGCAAGCGGTCCCGAAGCGGGAGCCGGAATTGCTATGACATGATCCGGCAACGTGCGTTTCTTCAGAGCGGCCGGCGAGATCTCCGTCACCCACGCGGTGTTGCCGTGATAGGCATTCTCGGCAACGATGAAGCCTCGTTTCTCCGTGGCCGCGATTGCGACACGCATCGCGATATCGTTCGCCTCGCTGCCGCTGCATGTGAGGACCACGTTCGAGAGCGCCGATGGAAATGTCGACTTCAGCCGGTCGAGGTAGTCATCGACACGCGCATTTAAATAGCGCGTGTTGATATTGAGCCGGGCCATCTGATCCGCCACGGCTGCAACCACGTGAGGATGACAATGCCCGACTGACGGGACATTGTTGTAAAAATCCAAATAGCGCTTGCCGTTCGCGGCCACCATCCACGCACCGCTCCCCGAGACCATCTCTATGGGCTCGCGATAGAACAGCACGGACGACGCGCCGGCATTCCGAAGCCTGCGCTTCAGAAGCGGGCTTTGCTCTCTACTTTGCGGATCGCCACCGTACGCATTGAGCTCCAGAATCTGGACTGTCTTTTGCGCACCGTCCGGCATTCGATCCTCCAAAATTTCGCCCCTGCGCCGGTCATATTCCCGGCGCGGGGCGGCGCTCCCGACAGCCGGTCCCCGCTACCTAGGACCGGCCACGGTCATGAATTTGGAGATTGCAACATTTTCTGCGACGAGTACAACACTTTTACGAGGGCGATCGTCTCATGCAGGCGTCCCCGCGCCGCGTTCCCCGAGGACCTTGGTGAGATCGAGGATGCTATCGATCACGATATCCGCATGCGGCTCAAGGTCGACGCGCCGGGACGGACCAGTCAGAACACCGATACAAAGCCCAAAGCCCGCGCGTCGGCCCATCTCGAGATCGTGTGTTGAATCTCCGATTATCGCGCAGGCAGACGGATGGAGGCCGGTCATTTCAGCGAACGCCAATCCCATTCCCGGCTCGGGCTTCGCACCGTGGCCGCTATCGCATCCGACGCGAAATTCGAACATGTCGAGCAAGTTCTCGAAGCGCCCGAGCGACGCTTCCAGGCCATCGAACGTATCATTCGTCGCGAGCCCTAACCGGTATCCCGAAGAACCCAACCTTGCGATTTCCTCGGTCGCGCCGTCGATCAACGTCGCGTGCTTGGCGCCGCCTTCGCGAAAATTCTTCGCAATGATCTCGACCAAATTCGCCGGCGCCCGTTCTTTCAGAAAATCGGCAAAAAATACGGCGAGCTCGGCGACATCAGCTCCAATCAGAACGGCTCCTGGCGCGACGATATCGGTATCCGGATCATGACCACTTGCCCGGAGCAGCTTCGCGGCGAGCTCTACGTCTCCACCCGCAGCCTCCAGCACCGTGCTCCGGTTGATGGGAATCCACGTCTTGTAGAAATCCAGAATTGTGCCGTCTTTATCGAAAAGGAGACCTTTGATCTGGTTCATCGACTGTTCCACCGCGCCCTATCGTGAGGTTCAATGATCGTGGCGTTATAAATCGCTAATTTGCATATAGCGAGTGGCCCACATCAACAAAACCATTGAAATCTTATTGGCGCTTCTTATTGACGCGACGCTCGCCGCGTAACGGACAACTGCGCCCACGCTCAAAGAGAGAAAGATCCAAAAATGGAATACAAAGACGAAAAACCGCGCGTATGTCTTGTCGATTGGGATGGCACGCTGCGGAAAGGGTACATGTTCCTCGACTGGATGCCATTTCTCACTCGCGAATTGAACCTGCCGGCCATCCATCAAAAACGCGTAACGGACATTTTCGAAGATTTTCACGCAGAGCGCATTTCCTACGGCGGCTTGATCGATGACATCGCCGACGCCTATGCAGCGACCTTGGAAGGACAGAAGGCGGACGATGTGCGCGAGGTTGCGATCCAATTCGCCAAGCAGGACAATGGTCTTTTCTCATTTGTCCAAGACACCACCGCGCGTCTCTCAGAGATGGGCATGACCATCATCGTGGTCAGCGGAAGTCCAATCGAGGTCCTCGAAGCATTTGCGCCGCGGATCTACGCAGATCGTGTTCTGGCGTTGCAAATCGAGCAGAACGTTCAAGGCATCCATACGAAACGCGTCGTGCGGAATTTCGGCAACGTATCGGAGAAGGAAGCCGCCATCGAAATTCTGAAAACGGATTATTCGATATCCATGGCATTCGGCAATTCATTCGCGGATATTCCACTACTAAGAGCCGCGAATGATCGCTTTTACGTCATAGAGTCTCCAGACGATATCCAGAACTTGAATAAGAATGCGGAATTAAATGAATTGAATCCAACGTATCTTTTTCCAGACGATTCCGGGATTATCGACCATATATTTGGATCGGTCGTTAGCGCGCACAATGCCGTCGCGCCCGGGTAGCAAACCCGGCAAGCTGTTATGCGGCGTGCGGGGGCGACGCCGCATCTTGCAGGAAGCAGGGCCAGTTGGATCAACGTGTCTACTATTTTGCCTCCGAAAACACCGTCGGAGGCATCGCACTAATTCGGCATTCGTACCAATCGCATTTCTTCTTGCCGCGCGCGAGCATCGTCGTATCGACGATATCAGGTGTGTTGCCGCGGTCCTCGATATCCCGGTTGATGAACCGCTGTCTTGACACCCTCGCGGCTCAAGCATCTAATCTTCATTATTTAAGAAATGAAGCGAACGTCTCGCTGGCTCTTTGATGCAATGCCAAGGTCCGCCGAACTGAAGCAGCTTCAGGACTAACGAGAGAACGCTCAAAGGCCAGGCAGCAGCATCTTGCAATGATGCTCGAATATTTTTCGCCTCGCCTCCATCGACAAAATTCGGAGCAAGGACCGCTATCCGCGTCGCAGCCGGAAAGTTGTAGCAAAAAGCTTCAATCGATCGCACGCGGGTCCTATTCGAACAGAGAGACGTGCCATCATGGGCGATCAAGACGAGAGCATCGAAATCCGGGTTGATAAAATCTCGCAGCTTTTCGATTCACTTGACCCGTTCCCTTTTCGCGAGCGGGACCTCGATCGTCATGCAGAAGAATACATCGTGAGTTGGGCTCGTGAGCTTCCCCACGACAAGCCAATCCGGATCGTCATCCACGTACCCGCAAGCGAGCTCAGAAGCGAGCATGCGAAGGAACTCAATGAATCATTTCACCGGTACTTTGAATATCGAGCTGGAGTGACTGCTCGCGAACTCAAGCAACTTTTTAGTATTGGCCGGAAGTCAGCGCTGATCGGCGCGGCGGTGCTCGCACTTTGTATTCTTGGTGCGCAGGTCATTCCGAGGGCTCTCGGAACAGGCAACATCAGCATTTACCTAAGGGAAAATCTGTACATCCTCGGCTGGGTTGCGAACTGGAAGCCACTCGAAATTTTCTTGTACGATTGGTGGCCGATTGCCAAACGGCGCGACCTCTATCGACGCCTGAGTGGAGCGAATGTTCAGCTTAAGCCTGCTGAAACGTCGTTGCGCCAACCCTCCCAGGTTGCGCCCTATCGCTGAGTATCTTTCGAATTCAACTCCCCCACAGGTCGAGGCCGGTGACGCTTTCCAGAGCCACCGGCCCAGCCGTCATACGGCGCGCAACAATCCGGTCTTCGGATGGCAGTTGATGTATTCGTAATACTGGTTTGCCGCGTCGAATACCGAGACCTCGTGATAGAGCGTGAGGTTCTTGAATTTCTTGGCGAGGCGGTTGAACGTCACAAATATCTGCAGATGGGTATGGTGCGATTCCGCCCACTGCTCGAGATTGGTGATTGAACGCCAAAGGCTGTATCCAAAGCCCTTCTCCAAGAGATTGCCGTTCTCGTCCATGTGATGGAGATAGCGGTTGCAATAGCAGCCGGATTCGAGGCCGTCGTCGCGCAGGTAATTCATACCTTCGTGAAGCACGGGCTCGATGTCTTCGAACCAAGTGCGCCGCTCTTCGCCTTCCGTCAAACTCCAATCCTCGCCCGAGCGGATGAGCGCCACGTTCTGATGCCCGCCCACGATGACACGGCCGCCGAGAGCCGGCGTTCCTTCCTTCAAAGTGAGGGTGCCCGAGGGGTCCAAGGTATCGGTCTGCGACAACGGCAAACGATCGCGCATCGATCCCCAATAACCGTGCTCGATGATAGGTTCGCTCATCCCACCCAGCAAAATGCTGACGCCTTCGAGCGGCCCGTGCTCATGCGTGAAGATGGTCTCGAACTGCTCCATGCGCGGGCGGAGCACTTCGCGAAAATAGCCGACACCTTCCTTGAGACGATCTTCGGAAGCCCACCAATGTGAGATGGCCGGGCTCTCGTTCCACTTATCGTAGGTCGTCGGGTCGATCCAATATGCGACGGCGATCAAATTCAGATAGCCCTCAGCATCGACGAACTGAACGAGATCGTGCCGGCCCGGCCCGTCAGGTTGTTTGAAGCTCTGCAGGATATTCTGAAACGCCGCGCACGCGCGCCCTTTCATCTCGTCGCCTTTGGACTGCACGCCGAGGTAAGCCATGACGAGGTTCTGAACGGATTCCTCACCGCGCGCCGAATACATCGGGACTGGGGGATTCCAGCTGTCGCTGACCCGGCGCGTTCGCGTGCGCGGACATCTCAGATGGCTCGGAATCGAAGAGTCTAAAGGCATTTTTTCCTCCCGGCTTTTTTTATGGTAACGCAGATATCGATATAGCATGCGAACTATATCGTATATCCCACCAAAGCGTCCGATTGTCGGTCGAAGGCGTCATTGAGGAATGCCAACTCACGCCGGCACGCCCGATACCTACCGATGACCCTCGAAGGAAAATTGCCTAAGCATATGGGAGGCGCCAGAGCACGGTGCCCGCATCGGCCGGGCACGATGCCCGGCCCCCGACGAGAACTTCGCGATTAGGAAGAGATCGTCCGACAGAGGTCACGCAACTGGCTGAAACCAATGACGCAGACCTGCGTGCATCGTTCTCAGAATTCTTCCCACTCTGGCTTTTCCTGAGCGGAGGCAGCCCGCAAGGACGACCCGCTCTTTTTGCCGGACGATTGCAGCAGCCTCGGCGTGATCTTCGAAGCCATGCGATCCGCGGTCTTACGAAGCGACGCAACGCCGCTTGCCCCGAGCTTGAACTCGCTGACGAGGCGCGAGAGCTGGCCGGTCTCCTGGCCGAGACTGTGACAGGCAGCTGTCGTCTCCTCCACCATGGCGGCATTCTGTTGCGTGGTCTGATCGAGATCGTTGATCGCGATGTTGACCTGCGCCAGGCCCGTTGCCTGTTCTTCGGCGGCGTGGGCAATGGACAAGATCATCTCGTTGATGCTCGTCACGTGCGAAATGATTTGTTCGAGCGTCGCGCCGCTGTCGGAAACGAAGCGTACGCCGTGCTCCACTTGCTCGCTCGAGCGAGAGATCAGCGACTTGATTTGCTTCGCCGCTTCTGCGGAGCGTTGCGCCAGCGCCCGCACTTCCGACGCCACGACCGCGAACCCCCGCCCAGCATCGCCAGCGCGCGCGGCCTCGACGCCCGCGTTGAGAGCCAACAGGTTTGTCTGAAAAGCAATTTCGTCGATGACGCCGATGATTTTCGCGATTTCCTTCGAGGAATTTTCGATATCGGCCATCGCGTCCACTGCCTCGCGAACGACTTTTCGGCTTGCTTCCGCAGCGCCTTTAGCCGTCGCTGCCACATCGCGTGCTTGAGCGGATTCGCTCGCGGTTTTCGTCACTGTCGTGGTGATCTCCGCCAGCGCAGCGGCGGTTTCTTCGAGGCTTGCCGCCTGCTGCTCGGTGCGCCGCGACAGATCATCGGCCGCCGAGGAAATCTCCTTGGTGCCGGACACCATCGCATCGGCGCTTGTCGCGACGTGTTGGAGCGCGGTTTCGAACTGCTCCACGGCGGAGTCAAACTCACGTTGCACACCCTGATAGGCGACAGGAAGGTCGTGCTTCATCCGTGAGGTCAAATCTTTTTTGGCGAGCTTCGCAATCGCCGTGCTCATGGCGGTCAGGACCGCCGTGCGCTCGCTGTTGGCCGTTTCCTCTTGAGCTTTTCTCTCGGCTTCCCGTTGCGCTTCCTCATCGCGCTTGCGTTCTTCTTCGAGTGCCATCTCCCTTTCGAGCTTCAATCGCGCGGCTTCCGCAGCTTCCACGTAAACGGAAATCGAGAGATCCATATCCAGCATCATGGCCTTCACCAACGCTCCAAGGCATTGGCCGATTTCTTCAGGTCCCTTCCTTTGGCGCCCGAACGAGAAGCCCTTTTGCCACGTATCGTTCAGAATGGATTTGATGAGGTGCTGAACGACAATCGCATAGCCCCCGATGTACCACCGCGGTTCAAGGCCGATACGCGCATGGGCCTCGCCGACCCTCCGGACATTGGTGAAATACTGCTCATCGAATCGTGCCGCGGTTATAGACTCCCAATGGGCGATCTGCGCGCTCTTCGCGGCATTCATATGCGCAGAATTCTTGAAGAATTTGCGAGTTTCGGGCGTTTCTTGAATGGTGCGATAGAACTGATCCAGGGCAACCGGAAGCTCTCCGTCGACAATGTTTTTGATGCTGCGGATGCTCGCGCATTGATCGCTATCGAGCCCGATGAAGGCGAGGCGGTCATTCAGTGTAGCGTTGCGCGTTTCATTTTCCATCGTTGTGCCTTGTATCCCAACCCAGGCGCTATCGGCCCCATGCACCGCGAACAGAAAACGAATCGCGTCGTCGGGTTCTATAACCCACGGATGATGGAATTATTCATTCGCATATGGAAAAATTGATCTCTGTCACTCACGATCGGCATCTGCGCAGGAACTGCGCGCTCCGCACATTTTTACGTCGCGCCGACAGTGGCGTCCGCAAGAGCATGCTCGGGTTCGCACTCAGTTCGGCAATTGCTAAGGAGAAGCGATGAGCGATGCCTTCCATTTGATGCAGATCAATGTCTCATGCGCTGCGGGAACCACAGAATGCGCCGCCTGCATTACGTGAAGCGAACCGAGACGCGACGCCTTCCCTCAGCACGACGTCGCCATGCGTATATCTAAGGCAACCAGATAAAAAACGATCGACGCGAGCTTTCCACGCGCCGATCGGACAAAAGCGCTTAACGCCATCCTACGACGTTATTTGTGCACCAAGCCGTTCGCGCACCCAGCCTTGAACTCCTCCCAATTGATCGCGCCGTTTTTGTCGGTGTCGAGCTGCACGAAGTCCTTGATGAACGGCTTCGCCTGGTCCGGGCTAAGGTCATGCCCGCCGGCTTTCTTCCAGACGTCAGCGCACTCGACTTCACCCAACGGTGTCTGCGCTTCCGCCCGCACCACCGCGCCGGCAGTGCAGGACAGCACGACCAAGAACCAAACGATGAGGGATTTTCCCATATGGAACTCTCCTACCTAGATGAGTGCGCCTCAAATGCCTGGGCGCACGTCTTCCAACTAGATGCCGCGAACGGACGTCGCGCATTAGCGTTGTCGGATTGTGATTGCCAGTTTCAAAGAATGAGACGAACGAATTAGATTAAATTCTAGGTGCTCAGTATCGGCAGCGATTGCGCGTCGATTCATGACCCGAACGGCATCGGGGAAGCCTTCGCAGCTCCGGACGCACAAAGCGCCCGGAGCGATCTATAGTGTGTTGCATCCGCCTTCAGCGCTGGCCTTACACGACGCCAAGGGCGCGCATTGCCTCCGCGACCCTGATGAAGCCGGTGACGTTCGCACCGAGAACGTAGTTTCCAGGCGAGCCGTAGACATCCGCCACTTCCGCGCAGCGGTCATGGATGCCGTTCATAATGTTGGCGAGGCGCTGTTCAGTCGCTTCGAATGTCCAGGAATCGCGCGATGCATTTTGCTGCATCTCAAGCGCACTCGTCGCGACGCCGCCGGCATTCGCCGCCTTGCCGGGCGCAAACAGCACGTTCCCCTCCATGAACACGCGGACGGCTTCCGGTGTGCAGGGCATGTTGGCGCCTTCTCCAACAGCGATCACCCCGTTCTTCACGAGCGTCCGCGCGTCATGCGCTGTCAGCTCGTTCTGAGTTGCAGAAGGCATCGCAATGTCCGCCGGAACATCCCAGATCTGCCCACCCGGAACGTATGTCACCCCAGCGCCGCGCGCCGCGGCGTAATCGGCAACGCGGCCCCGCTTCTTCTCCTTGATTTCCTTGAGCAGGTCGAGATCGATACCCGAGCCGCTATTCTCGACCACGTAACCGTGGGAATCCGAGCACGCGATCACACGGCCGCCGAGCTTGCTCACCTTTTCGATCGTGTAGATGGCAACGTTGCCCGCGCCGGAGACGATAACCTTCTTGCCGTCGAAACTTTGTTTGCGCGTGCCGAGCATGCGCTCGACGAAATAGACGGCGCCGTATCCCGTCGCTTCTGTGCGCACCCGCGATCCGCCCCACGTCAGGCCCTTGCCCGTGAGAACGCCCGACTCGTAGCGGTTGGTTATCC
Organism: Hyphomicrobium facile; assembly: GCF_900116175.1. Lineage (GTDB taxonomy): Bacteria > Pseudomonadota > Alphaproteobacteria > Rhizobiales > Hyphomicrobiaceae > Hyphomicrobium_B > Hyphomicrobium_B facile. The sequence goes on along the minus strand of NZ_FPCH01000001.1, from coordinate 1,332,470 downwards.
GCTTGTACTGGCCGAACATGTAGCCGATCTCACGCTGACCGACGCCGATGTCGCCGGCCGGAACGTCCGTGTATTCTCCGAGATGGCGCGAGAGCTCCGTCATGAACGACTGACAAAAGCGCATGATCTCATGCTCGGAGCGTCCCTTGGGATCGAAGTCCGAGCCGCCCTTGCCGCCGCCGATAGGCATTCCGGTGAGCGCGTTCTTGAAGACCTGCTCGAAGCCGAGGAATTTGACCGTGCCGAGCAACACGCTCGGATGGAAGCGCAAGCCGCCTTTGAACGGGCCGAGCGCCGAGTTGAACTGGACGCGAAAGCCGCGATTGATCTGCACTTGCCCCTTGTCGTCGACCCAAGGCACCCGGAAGATGATTTGCCGCTCCGGCTCGCAAATGCGCTCGATCAGCGCCCCTTCGGCATAATCGGGATGTTTGGCGATCACCGCACCGAGGCTATCCAGAACCTCGCGTACTGCCTGGTGAAATTCGTCCTCGCCAGGATTGCGGCGCAGAACATCAGCAAAAATCGGTTCAAGCTTTTCGTCGAGCATTTCTTATTTTTCTTTCGCGCCTGCATTTCGGGAGATGGACAGAACAACGGGCTCACGGGGCCTCGGTTCACGTCCGAGCGCGTCATATATCCCGAAATGCCGAAAGTCATCGAAGAAAAGGCCGAAGGGGTTTAACATTCCGTCGCGCTAGGTTCCGAAATTTGTATGGCAGACATGACGTCACCACCGGCACGAGGATGAAATTTGTGGGTCAGATCATCGATCAACCCTTGTATATTGCCTCCACTGTCCACGCCCCTTTTGGCTGGCTGTGAAGCTTCCAGAACTCTTCCGCCACGGCCTGCGCGTCCTTCGATCCCGGATTGACGAATGCTGCAACGGTGACGGTTGCAACGTGGACGCCCTTCGCCTTCAAGTTCTCGAACAACCCGAGCGCCAGCGCGCGAATCCCTGCTTTGCCGATGCTGAGCGACAGATATTCGGGGCTCGGCTCCAGCGCAAAGCCGCCGCCGGTCAGGAGAATTGATCCTGAACCCCGCTCGCCCATTTTCGCCGCAACAGCTTGAGCCGCAACGAGCGCTCCTCCAACGTTCACGGCCAAATCGCTATTGAACGAGTCGAGCGGCTGTTCGGCGATCGTCGCCTTGCGCATGGAAGCGGCGTTGTAGTGAAGAACATCGATCGCGCCAAATTCCTTCTCCATCTGCGCAATCAGAGAGACAACGCTCGCCGGATCGCTTGCATCTACCGAGCGAGCATCGGCGTCATAGCCGTTGGCTTTCAGCTGGGTTGCAAGCTCTTCCGCCTTGGCCTTGTTCCTGCCGCTCAAGACAACCCGAAATCCCTCCTTGGCGAACCGTTCGGCTGTTGCGAAGCCCATGCCTGGACCGGCTCCGATGCTGAGGAAAGTTTTCATCGCAATAAACTCCTGGAATTTTTGATGATGCTGAGATAACCCCAAAACGCGAGCGAAATAATCAGGCTCCAACGCATTTAATTGTTGCATACCATGCAGGAAAGTCGCGAGCCGCCGGGGCTGGAACAGCTGGAAGCTTTCGCGGCCGTGGCGGAAACAGGGAGCTTCACGACGGCTGCACGCAAGCTCGATCGTGATGCGTCCGTCATTTCGCGGCGGCTCAGTCAGCTCGAGGAGCAACTGGGCGTCCGCTTGATGTCCCGCACGACGAGACGGGTGACGCTCACCGAAGCCGGCAAACTCTACTACAGACGCATTCAGGTCATCTTGGACGAACTCGCTCAGGCGAACCGGGAAGCAAGTGACATTGCCACTAGGCCGCAAGGCGTCTTGAGGATCTCTCTGCCCGTTACATTTGGCCGCCAATGGATCGCGCCTCTCCTTCCGGCGTTTCTGAAGCAACACCCGCAAATTCGGATCGACGCTCATTTCTCCGACCGCCGCGTCGATCTCGTCGCGGATGGATTTGATCTCGCCATTCGCGTGGGCACACTGCGCGACAACTCGCTCACGGTACGGAAAATTGCCTCTTACCGCTATGTGATTGTGGCCGCCCCAAGCTATCTCACCAAGCGCGGCACGCCGCGCACGCCGGAAGCCTTGGCCAATCACGATTGCTTAGGATTTTCTGGACACGCCGCTTGGCCTGACTGGCTTCTCATGAAGGACGGCAAGCGTAGGACGGTGCATCCTGCAGGCCCCCTCGTTGCGGACAATTCGGAAGCGGTGCTGATGGCAGCGATTGAGGGACTTGGGATCACCTACATGGCCGATTGGCTGGCAGGCCCTGCGATCCGTGCCGGAAAACTCATTGAAGTCTTGCCCGGATGGGGCGGACGCGGCGATGACGGAGTCTATGCAGTCTTGCCGCCAGGGCATTTAGTGCCGACCAAAACGAGGCTGTTCGTTGAGGAAATTTCTAAAGCCATCAAAGCTGGATGGGGAACCGGTAAGCGCAAATAGCGGCCCCCGGTAAATGACGCCCCGGAGAGAGTTCCCCCCGGGGCGCGGAATGATTGCCTTGCGCGATCTGCTGCTCAGCGACGGCCGTCGAAATCGCCGAGACGGTTGAAGCAGTCCTGAAGTTGTTCGGACCGGCCCCGCTGCTCATCGGCGACCACACGGCGGGGCGTCCACCGGCACCACGTGAAATGGGGCCTCAAATCGCGATCCCAGCGCGGGCCGCGAAATCCGCATCTAAAACGGTCGTTGGCATCTGCTTGAACCTGCGCGATACGGGCGTAGACTTCACAATTGGCCCGCTTTCCTTCGACGTCTCCCTGCCGGTCATTCGGACCGAACTTGAAAGAAAAGCCCCGGTCATCGAGACGGAGACTTTGGGCTTCGGCCGATACCGCCGATACAAGAAGAGCGGCCGCAGTCAGACCAATCGAAAAAATGCGCATCATGTCACCTCGGTTGCAGTTCTGGGCGCTGGATTATCGGCCGATTGTGTCCACCTGATTGCGCCCGAATGGCCAATACTTGTCACGGTCACATCTGGCAACCCCGCAGATGGCCAATTTCAGCTCGCTCGTCGCGGCAACCTTTCGCGCGCGCAGGCCGTGCGTCAGCAATGCGCGATGACCTTCGCGACAAGCACAAAGCTCCGTCCGCATCGGGTTCGATGTGTCCGACCGACGCGAACGCCATAGTGATCACGACGCTCCCCCGGAGCCGCGACCAACCGCGTCAGAATGAAGACGCCCGAGTTGACTAGTGGGGCTGATCAATATGGCCGGGCAGCTTCAGAGCGGCCAGATACGCCCCGAGCGCTTTGATATCCGCTTCATCGATGGACTTCATCAAGGCGACCATACCGAGATACGTCTTGCGGTCGCCCGTATGGAAATCCGTCATCGTCTTAACCAGGTAATCGTCCTGCTGGCCGGCAAGACGCGGCCTCACCATATCGCCCTGATAGTGCTCCTGGTGACAGCCCCGGCAATTCAACGGATTGAGGATCGCACGGGCCTTGGCCTTTACATCATCCGGCACGGGCGGTTGCTGCAAATCCGGCCACGACAGTTTCGAGAAGTGCGTTGCAAGCGCTTCCATGTCCGTCTTGCTGAGCGCCTCGACCATAGGGCTCATCTGCTCATTCACACGGTGCCCCCGTTTGAAATCGAGAAGCTGGGTCAGCAGGTAGGAGCGGTTCTGCCCCCAGATGTTCGGAATTGTCTTGTCGATCGGAACGCCGTTCTCGCCGTGGCAACCCGCGCAACCCGTTGCGAGCTCATCTAACGATTGGGCGACTGCGGAAGCGGGTTGGACAACGGTGAAATATCCAATCGCCAAAATGCCGATAAGAAACGCGCCGGTGGTGAGCTTTGTCATCGAATTCTCCTGAATATTCCGCACGGAAAACCGTCGCTCGAAACAACGTCTCCAAGCGGCACTGGCTATTCCTAGTCGTGGGGTGGGAGTTCTGACGTCGTCTACTTAGCTTCCTTTGGCCAATCCTAGACTGCAATCAAACGGAATGGCGGGCATTCTGCAAGGGCGAACTTTGGGAATTTCGGGCGCGTTACTCAGAACACTGCATATCTTGGAGGAAGTTTACAAACAGCTCGACTTGAAATTGATGAGTGGCGAGGACACTCGCCACTCTGGTCCGCCGGTTGCACACGGATCAGGTGGTCCGCTCAAGGGCCAAATCATGATTTCGCAACCGCGGGTGCCTTGCGGTGCTCGGCTATTTGGGCGAGGAGAACATTGGCCGCCGGGCCCGAGGAATGCGGATTCTGTCCCGTCGTCAGTAGGCCGTCGGTCACGACGTGAGGCTCCCAGTTCGCCTTCTTCGAAAAGACGGCACCGAGCTTCAACATTTCATCTTCGACCAGGAAGGGCACGATTTTCGTGAGACCAACGGCTTCCTCTTCGCCGTCGGTAAAGCCAGTAACTTCCTTTCCCTCTACGAGAACCTTGCCGTCCGGCGTTTTGACATGACGCAGCGCTCCGGTGGAATGACAGACGACACCTATCGGTTTGCCGGCGGCAAGGAAGGATTCGATCAACTTGATCGAGTGCTTGTCTTCGGCGAGATCCCACATTGGCCCATGACCGCCCGGATAGAAAACGCTGTCGAAGTCTTCTTGCCTGACGCTGTCAAGACGAAGCGTTTTGTCGAGCTGAGCCTCAGCGGCCGCGTCCTTCTCGAACCGGAGTGTCAACTCAGTTCGGAATTCAGGCTCGTTGCTCTTGGGGTCAAGCGGTGGCCGGCCGCCCTTCGGGGATGCGAGCGTAATCTCGGCTCCCGAGTCCTTGAACACGTAATAGGGAGCAGCGAGCTCTTCGAGCCAAAAGCCGGTCTTGCGGCCGGTATTACCGAGAGTGTCATGCGAGGTTATCACCATCAGAACTTTCATCTGTCGCTCCTTCTCGATCGGTCAGCGCAATGAATAGTTTCGCAACGGCTTCTGGCGCGTCTCTGCACATCCCAATCAAGTGCACTCAGGCATCGGCAGAACCAAAGTATCGGCGGCAGATGGCGTCCCGAAGCATCTTACTGCCAACCAAATTACATCGACGACGCCTGCTCCCGCCTAAAGGATTTGGCACGCATTTAATACGATCTCTGCGCACGATGACCTGCGGATGAAATCAAACGGAGAAGCCTTGTCGCCGTCCCACATCGGATTCACTTGAGCAGGCGGCGCACGTCTGCTCGCAGCACCGGAAGCAGATCCGTGTCGAACCACGTATTGCTTTCAAGCCATTTGTTGTTGCGCCACGATGGATGCGGCAACGGAATTCTGCGCAATGACGGATCTGCGTCGTAAACATCGCGCCATTGCTGCACGGTCTGATTGACGCCCTGGCGCGCGGCCTCCCGGCCGAGATGCCATCGTTGAGCGTAGCCGCCAATAATCACGAACAGCTTCACATTCTGCAAATGCGCGAACAATGCCGCTCGCCATATCTCCGCGCACTCCCGGCGGGGCGGCAAGTCGCTACCGTCAGGCGTCAACCCCGGAAAGCAAAATCCCATCCCGATGATCGCGATCTTGGAGGAATCGTAGAATGCAGTCTCATCAATACCGAGCCACTGCCTCAACCTGACACCAGATGGATCATCAAACGGACGGCCGCTTTTATGGACGCGCGTTCCGGGAGCTTGGCCAACGACGCAGATGCGCGCCGTCTTCGAAATCTGGAGGATGGGTCGTGGCTCATGAGCCAACGGCTTCCCATGGCGGGGATTGTCACGGCAGACCCGGCACGCGCGGATAGACCTCACCAACCCGTCGAGTGTGTTGGCATGAGACGGCGGGCTCTCGATTGGGACGATCGTTGACGCAGACACGTACTGGGCTTCCTCGCAAACGCGTGCCAGGCTCAGGCTGTGTTGATCTGAGAGACAACTGGCCTGCGAACTTGGCACCTCGACTTGCCATTACCTGGATAGCGCAAAGAAAACACTTAGGTATTCCGTCCGAGCAGGACGTCCTTCAGCACAACCGCATCATTGTGTTCCTCGTCATGCGCGCTGTAAACGAGCGTGACGGTATGCGACTTGGCGAGCGCACGAATGCGCTTCAGTATATCGTCATGCTCTCGAAGTTCGGCGCGGTAGCGGCGTTGAAATTCCGCCCAGCGCTCCGGATCATGGCCGAACCATTTGCGAAGCTCGGTGCTCGGCGCAATGTCTTTTTCCCACTCGTCGAGCGAAGCCTTTTCTTTACTGACCCCGCGAGGCCAGAGCCGATCGACGAGTATCCGAACGCCGTCGGAAGACTCCGGCGGTTCGTACGCACGTTTCAAGCGCAGATGGGATGCGGGAAAACTTGCTGTCATGAGACGCTCCCTTGAAGCAGATTGCGCGGCAATGCCGCGGCGTTTGATCTCTGACTAAACTCTGCTAATTATAGAAGATCAGCGAGCGAGAAAATAGAACCATGGCTGCGCTACGTTATCGGATGCCCGCGAACATTCAGCCGAGCGCTCGTTTCGCATCGAACGTTACGGTCGTGGCGTCGCGTTAAGCTGGCGACTGATATTAACGCCGTATCGAGTTCTGCATTCTCCGCTTCGGGACGTAGGCTTACGAAGCACTCACACAAATTCGAAATTACGGGGCATTTTGGGAGCTCACTTGATTTCGCAAGGGCGCTCTAGGCTAATGGCTATGAGAGTTTAACTCTGACGAACGCCATATCGATGCGTAGGCGGGACGAACATGTCTACAGCAATTGCCATTCTCGGCGGCGTCGGGCTGTTTCTCCTCGGCATGTCCATTATGACCGATGGTCTGAAGGCGCTGGCGGGATCTGCCTTGCGCACCGTCCTCGGCAAAGCGGCGGCTACGCCGGTGTCGGGAGCCTTGTGGGGCGCTGTCGTCACGCTGCTCGTACAGTCATCGAGCGCGGTGACGATGATGACGATCGGCCTCGTTAGCGCCGGCCTCCTGACATTTCAACAAGGGCTCGGACTGGTGTTCGGCGCCAACGTCGGCACGACGGGCACGGGCTGGCTCGTCGCGCTTATCGGCGTGCGCGTTTCGCTCTCGACCTATGCGTTGCCACTGATCTTCGCCGGCGCGCTGGCAAAATTGCTTGGCAGCGGGCGGATCGCAGCGGCGGGCGCCGCAGTTGCTGGCTTCGCGCTGGTACTCTACGGCCTGACGACCCTCCAAGAAGGGATGAGCGGTTTGGCGGAGGTCCTGAATCCGTCCGATCTGCCCGCGGTGCTAGGCGCGCCGGGCGTCGGCTGGATTTCGGGCTTCGGCGGCCTCATGACCCTGATCGCCATCGGCTTGGTCATGACCGCGGTGATGCAGTCATCGACGGCTGCCATTGCAGTCACCCTTTCGGCTTTCTACGCCGGAGCGGTGAACTTGGAACAGGGCGCGGCGCTGATCATCGGTCAGAATATCGGGACGGCGACGAGCTCCGCGTTGGCTGCCATTGGCGCCAGCACGACAGCGAAGCGCCTCGCCCTCGCTTATGTGCTGTTCAAGGTAATCGCGGCGCTCATCGCGATCGTGGCCTTTCCGTTCACGGCGGCACTGATGAACGCCTTCGCCGCGTCGATTGATGGAATGACGCTCCTTGCCGCCTACCACACTCTCTATAACGTCGTGGGTGTAGCAGTACTCCTTCCGGCAACGCAGGGGTTTACGGAAGTCGTGGAGCGGCTCCTGCCGTCCAAGCAGACGGCGCTTCAGCGCGCGCTCGATCCGAACGCGCTCGCTAATCCGGTGATCGCGGTCGAGACCGCCCGGCGCGTGGTGGCTGACATCCTCACGACAGTCGCCGCCTCGGTTTCCGCCGCTCTTTCAGGCGGGCCCAGCGTCGCTGAGGCGGACGTTGCGAAATCGGGTGCTGCGCTCAAAGAGGTGCGGGATTTCTTGTCTGAATTGCAAGAGCCGCCCGAGACGGAAGCCGAGCGGCTGCGCATGACGAGCACGCTGCACGCACTCGATCACGCCTTGCGCCTCATCGAAGTCCTGGCGGACGGCGGCCTTGGAAAACAGCTAGCCGAAGCTCCCTATGACCTTCGCAATGCCGAGCTGTGCAGAGAGGCCATGCGCGCGGCAGAGGCGGTGGGTAGCTCGATCACATCGGAAACCGCGCTAAGTGCGCGAGCCGAGGCCATCGGCTGGGGTGTTTCGCCCGACGTTGCCGCGGCGCTCACTGAAGTGGCGAGGGCCGCGACAGAACTCGATGCGCGTCAGCGGGACTATCGCGCTGCGATGCTTGCCTCTGTCGCGCCGGAAAAATTGACCGCGGCGGATGCCTTCGCGCGGATCGAAGTCGCCCGGCGGCTCAACCGCATCGCCCATCATGCCTGGCGTTCGGCGGCACATCTCGTCGGCCTTGGCGAGCCCGACGATCCGGCCTCCTGGCCACAACCAGAGACCGCCGCGAGCGGACACTGATATCTTCTTCGGAAACAAAATTTGCGCACGATCCGAAGACCGTACGCAAATTTTTAGCGCATCATCGTTTGCGATCAAATCGATCTTACCAGCCGTACGACAGGCGAGCGTAGTAGACCGAAGGTGACGGCTCGATGCTGTGAGTCCGAGCCGTGATCGCCCCGGCAGAATTGCGCGTCGTTATCGTGCGATCATCGTCGGCGCGAAGCAGGTTACTGGCCGACAAAGTGAGCACGACGTTCTCATCGAGCGAGATGCGTGCCGAAGCATCCAAGCGATCGAGATTTGAGAAGCTCGTATGCTGGCTGGTCCCGTTCACCTGCTCAATGTTTTGGTCATATGCGTAAGTGCGGTTGTAGCCCAATCCGAACGTCGTCGCCCATGCACGCACGTAGTAGTCGGCGCCGACGTTCGTGATCAGGTCCGGTTGCTCCGCAAAGCGACGCGTCTGTCCCGTCTGCTGATCGGTGAGTTCCGACTTCATCGCCGTTCCGTTGGCCCAGAGCGTCAGATCCGGAAGCCCGATCATGTGCATCGGCAGCCGGCCTTCGAGTTCCACGCCGTAGAGTTCGCCGTCGCCCGCGTTACGCGGCGTTGAGATCCAGCGGGAACCGTCCTGCGCCAGGGTTCTCTCGATCTTGTCCTCGAAAGACCGCGCAAAGAAATTGGCCGACAAGAGCCCCGATCGCTGGAAGAGGAAGAAATCGGTGCCGACATCCAAGCCCCAAATTTTTTCTGGCGAGATGTCGGGATTGCCCTGCTGATCCGGATCGGCGATCGTTCCGCTTCCGGTAACGACGGTCGGAGTGAGATCGCGCAGGTCGGGACGGCGCAGCGTCCGGGCGACACCGACCCGGAAGTCGAGGTTCGGCGTTGCCGCTAACTTGTATTGGATGGACGGATTCAAATCCGCTGCATCGTTGTCGAAGCTGTTCTTCGCAAAATCTATCGTTTCGACAATGCTATATTCGAACCTGAGGCCGAGCGTCAGCTTGTCGTGACCAAAAACCGAAAACGCATCGCTGACGTAGGCGTGATAAATGGCTTCGCTGATCTCGTAGTTGCGCTCCGGAAGGGGAACGTTGGTCAAACCGCGCACCTCGTTCTCGGCCCGCTGCGTCTGCGCCCAGCCAATTCCGGCTTCGAGTTCATGGCCGCGGACGCGCGTCGTAACCGAGCCGCCGGAAGCGATGCGTTCGAGCTCTATAGGTACAAAGCGCGGCGCCTGCACGACGGGCGAGCCGCCCGGCAGGCTCGTTTGCGTGGATTCACGCGTCGTGTCCTCGCGTCCGCGCTGATAATCGAAGAAGACGCTCGAGCTCGACAGCCCGCTGAATGCGTGCTGCCATTCAAGATAGCTGCCGTATGTTTCGCGGATGCGATGACGAACTTCATGCGTATCGCGATTGGCCGAAGCTTGGTCGTTGTTTAGCCGGAGTGTGTGCTGGTCGCGAAATTCGTTTGTACGTAGATAGGTCGGTGAGAAAATAATCGTGTTGGCGGGGTCGATAGCGAGTTCAAAGCGAGACAGGAACGTATATTCGTCGAACTTCCGATGCTGGTCGACAAGGCTGCCGCCCCTGGGCGTCGTCCCGTTCGCGCCGAAAACGAACTCATTCGAGCTTTCCTGAACGAGACGGCGCTGATATCCGCCGCCGATGAAATAGCGGAGAGCACCGACTTGTCCGCCATTCCAGGCCGAAAATTCGCCGGGCGTCCCGTTGCCTTCGACGTAGCCGGAGCCAATCGTAATCTGTCCGCCCGATGGGCCGAAATCGCGGCGCGTTATGATGTTGACGGTGCCGGCGGCACCCTCCGAACGCATGCTGGCCAACGGGCTGCGCGTTATTTCAATCCGCTCAATGAAAGTTGCGGGAATGCGATCAACTTCCATGTTGCGGCTGGAATCGCCATCGAGGAGCGGACGCCCGTCGAGCAAGACCTGTGTGTATTCCTTGCCTATGCCGCGCAACTTGATATCGCGCGAGCGATTGACGCCTGGGAACGTCACCCCCGGAAGCCGGCGCACAGCGTCGCCGATGCTCAAATTGTTATACTGCTGGAGTTGCGCGCCCTCGATCACGACGGTGGCGTTCGGAGCCTCGGAACGGAGCGCGAGCGCGTCGACCGCGGCATTGCTGACCGCGTTGCCGGAAGCAACGGCCGAAGTTGCGGACTGGGAATCCGTTGGTTGCGTTGCTGGAGCTTGCGAGGAAGAAGACGAACCGCTTTGAGACGCCTTGGCCTTTTTGCTTGCTGCTTTCTTGCCGGGGTTTTCTTGGTCGGTCGCCGTGACGGTGACCGGCGGGAGCGCGGTTCCCTCTTCTTGCGCATTCGCAACCGTGAAGGAGCCCGCCAAAGCCAGCGCCGCACACGCCGAATGAACACGCACGTCCCAAGTCATTCCGTTTCCCCTCAAGACAAAAATTTGAAGGGGTAAACATCATGCCGGATACAAGCTTACAACATTGTATACCAAAAATTGAAGCATTAGGATGACGGTGGCACAAAAGTGTCACACATGCGCATGTATGCTGATCAATTTACGAGGAATTTCTCTAAGCTCCGTTCGGATTTCACGGCGCCGCGTGAAGGCCGGCGGCGCCTCAACCGGCGTCGCGCCCACATGAGAAGTCCCGTCGAAAGCAACAGGATCAGAACCAGCGAGGTCACCGCATTGGCGGAAGCGGACCAGACGCCCGCCCAGTTGCCTTCGTGCAGCAGCTTCGGCCAATTACGCGGCTTGACGACGAGACCGTCCGTCGAAACGGCATAGTTTCGATATTCGCCGTCTTCGATGAATCGCGCTTCGGCACCGCTCTTTCTCAGGCGCAAGGTCAAGAGCGTCGCCAGATCTCGTTCGCGTGCAACGATGCGCAGCGCTTCGATGATCGAGCGCGGTGCAGCCTCGGCCGCAATGGTCGGCTCCGGCCCGGCAAACGTCACCTTGTATATCAGCGCCAGTCCGGTGAGCGGCGCAATGAGGATCAGCGGCAGGGCTGTCCATGCGGCGCCCGTGTGCCAACCGCTGACCGTGTTGCGCAATGGCCTCGTACCCATCACAAGCCCGATCACAACCAGAGAGACCATCGCGATGGTGGAGATGGTCACGCCCCAACCGCCGTCTTCGAGCAGCAGTGTTTTGTGAATCCGGCGCGCCAGCGCATACACGGCAAGCGTGGTGCTCGGTTGGCTGGCAATCTCGCCGGTCTCGAGATCAATTTCCGTACCGCCGCGATCGCGGAGAACAAGCGTGCCGAGATAACCATGAATAAAGATGCGCTCTACGGTGCCTTCCGGATCATGCTTGGCGAGAGCCGCTTCGATTTTAGTGGCGTCGACAACGTTTGGTTTTAGCGTCGAAGCCACAATCCCGGGCTCGAATGCCAGGATGAGGCCTGTCAAAAAGACGATCATCAAGGGCAAGGCAAAAATGAGCGCCAACCATCGGTGGAGGCGGAGTGTCCAGGCTTTCAGCAACATCAGACTCGGATTGTTTTGGTGTTGTCAGGGCATATGGGAAAGCTGATCAGCCGCACTTCCGCACGCGCTTGAGGCTCGCTTCGCGCTTCTTTCTACAGCGAATGGAGCGCTCTTTGCCAGCAGTGATTTTCACATCCGCAAGCCACGCTTCGAGCACTTACTTGATGGCAAGGCACGTTATCGCGTTGTACTGGACATCTAGGCCTCCGATGTCGACAATCTGAATTTGACAGCAAGGACCGGAGTGAAGGGACAGAGATCACCGCTTATTTTGCGGGGCATAATTCAATGACGAAAGAACGCAAAATGATCCCTGTTTCCCATGGCCACGTCGCGAGAACCAAAAGAGCGCGCTCGGCCGGCGTCGATACCAAAACGATCTACTGGAATGCCGTTAAGGCCCGTGACCGGAATTTCGACGGCACGTTCTTTTATTCCGTCGCAACAACCGGCGTCTATTGCCGGCCGTCGTGCGCGGCGCGCCTCGCGAACCGCGAGAATGTTGCGTTTCATGCCTCTTGCGAGGATGCCGAGCGCGCCGGCTTTCGTCCGTGCAAACGTTGCAAGCCGAACGAGCCCTCGCTCCATCAGCGCTATGCCGCCAAGGTCGCGGAAGCCTGCCAATTGATCGCCGAGTCAGAAGAGGCGCCAACGCTCGACGACTTGGCGCACACGGCGGGCCTCAGTGCGTATCACTTCCATCGCGTCTTCAAGACGATCGCAGGCGTCACGCCGAAGGACTACGCTGTCGCGCATCGCCAGAAGCGCGTACGAGAAAATCTGACGAAATCACGCTCGGTGACGGAAGCTATCCATGAGTCGGGTTTCAATTCGAGCGGCCGCTTCTACGCGAATTCCGCCGAGGTGCTCGGCATGACGCCGACCGACTTTCGCTCGGGCGGCACGAACGCGGACATGCGCTTTGCGGTCGGCGAGTGCTCACTCGGATCGATCCTCGTCGCCGCCAGTGACAAGGGCATCGCCGCGATCCTCTTCGGTGACGATCCCGAAGTGCTGATCCATGACCTCGAGGACCGCTTTCCGAAAGCCAACCTGATCGGTGGAGATAGCGCCTTCGAAGACGTCATGGCGAAAGTCGTGGGCCTGGTCGAAGCGCCGGAGTCAGGCATCGATCTCCCCCTCGACATGCGCGGCACGGCCTTCCAGCACCGCGTTTGGCAGGCGCTCCGCGAAATTCCCGTCGGAACAACCGCTACCTACAGCGAGATCGCCGAGAAGATCGGGATGCCAAAGGCCGTCCGGGCGGTCGCCGCCGCCTGCGCCGCCAACAAGATCGCAGTTGCCATCCCGTGCCACCGCGTGGTGCGCAACGACGGCTCGTTGTCCGGCTATCGCTGGGGCGTAGAGCGCAAACGCAAGCTCATCGCGCGCGAGGCAAAATCATGAGCGGCCCGACATTCGCGCACTTTCTTTGGGCTTTTGCACTCACTGGACCAGTTCTGTTACGACGTTCGCTGCCATCAGCTCCTTGGGGCTCGGATACCAAGCGCTTTCGACCGGCGTCGCGAGCATTCGCTGAATGAACGGCTCAGGCACATTCGCGGTCCGATAAACTGACAACACTTTTGCGGTGCCGGCTGCAATCGAGTTGCCCGCTTCGCCACCGACGGCGTGGAACCCCAACTTCGCGCCCTTCTGCAGATACCTGTTGTTGCCTCCGAGGAACGGTATGATGCACGCGCTCGCACACTGCTCCGTCGTATAGGTATCGAGCCCGCGCGACTTGATCACATCGTAGAGACGCGTACCGACGCCGACATGGCCGCCCGGACTGTTCAAGATAAACATTTGCACGCCGGGATTAGCGGAGAGTTCACGCGACACGGCGCCGAGCACGCCCCACGCCAGATATCCTGAGATGACCAGATTCTTATCCTCGATCGTAACCGAATAGCCGTTCTGGCCGATCCAGTCTTGATCCGCTGCCTCAAGATAAAGCGATGACATACCCCGGGGGATCCCGCTCAGCATCAATAGCCCGACGATGCAAACGATGACCGCCACCGAGCGCGCGATCCAGCGGCTGATCCGATTGCCGCCGTTCCGATCGCCCACTACGTTACCGTCCACAGATAGTCAGGAGGCGTCCCGATGCGCCTGCGGTTTCGTCTTAGTCCACGGCAGTTGGCGTTCGCGGCAATCGCGCTTCTGAGCGCGATCGTACCGGCAAGCGCGGGATCACCAGAACTTATCTGCCTCAAATCGGGTGATCCGGCGTCCCTCAATGAACTGGCAGTCGCCTGCTATTCCGATCAGGCCTGCGCGTACGTCGAACAGCACAAAGGCGAAGCGCTGCGCGACTATGATGAAACGAGCGTCGTCGCCGCGCTCGGCCGCGAAAAGATCGAAGGCATCGTGACGTCGTCCGCGCCGATTATGAAAAAGATCAAAGGCTACGGCTATAATTGCCTGCCGCTACCGTAAATCGATCTTCGAACCCACCAGAAAGGCAATGAGCTTTCTGTCGATCATCTACCGAGCGCATTGAACGCCGGCCGGGAAACTGGCAATCTCGCCATGAGCGACGGGGCGAAGACATCTCTCACTGCACTGCAGAAAATCATATTTTCAAAATCTGGACTTGCTTACTCCGCCCTGTGAACTCCAAGCATTCACCTGCGCGAAACGGCACGGAAAATTCAGACCAATTTCTTTGGGAGGTGATTTCATGGCTGATTCTGCTCTGGGTATTTTGCAACGTGAGGGTGAGCAGCGCGGTGCTTCAGGTCATGTACCAGACACCCAAGACTTTGATGAGCATGTGCGGTTCTATCGAAGCGCGCTGCGCATTGCGAGAATGTTCCTAGCGTTCATGGCAGTACTCCTGCTGGGAATGTATTTCTTCCTCGTCAGATGAACTTCGATTGCTGAGCTTGAATTCGTCCTTCGCCCTTTCCACACTGTATGGAGGGATCGGGGCACGTGCGTGCCGTTTCGATCAGGGCCGCCGCCCCGAAACTCCGCTTTATCGATGCTAAGCGGACACCCCGGGATCGCCGCTAACGGTAGCGATGGGTGACGAGACATGACAGATGCGTGGCCCGACATTCCTTATGGCCCATGGAAAGAGTCCTGCGCCACCTTGCACTTATGGACCCAGATTGTCGGCAAGTATCGTCTCGCGCGCACGCCATGGGTAAACCACTCCTGGCACGCGACGTTCTATGTCACGTCCCGCGGCCTCACGACATCCTTGATCCCTGCGGGCAGCCGGGGCCTGCAGTTCGACTTCGACTTCATAGATCATAGCCTGATCGGCACCGTCACCGATGGCTCGCGACGAGCTTTCGCGCTGCAGCCGATGAGCGTGGCTGATTTCTACAAGCGCTTCGGCGAGCTGACTGATGAGCTCGGAGTTACGACGAAAATCAATGGCCGACCAAACGAAGTCCCTGACGCGGTTCCATTCGCGATGGACACCATGCATGGGTCCTACGACGCGGATGCGGTAAACCGGTTTTGGCGTGCCCTCGTCCAGGTTGATCGCGTGCTGAAGTATTTTCGAACGGGCTTCCTGGGCAAGGTCAGCCCGGTCCATCTCTTCTGGGGCAGTTTCGATCTGGCAGTAACGCGATTTTCGGGACGCCGCGCGCCCCTCCATCCGGGCGGCATTCCAGGGCTGCCTGATCCCGTGACGCGCGAAGCCTATTCACACGAAGTCAGTTCTGCTGGATTTTGGCCAGGGGGCGGTCCGGTCGACTATCCCGCATTCTATTCTTATGCCTATCCAGCACCGAATGGCTTTTCATCTCAACGGGTCACCCCCGACGAAGCCTTCTTTGACGAGAAGGCGGGCGAGTTCCTCCTGCCGTACAGCGTCGTGAAAAGTGCTTCCGATCCCGATCAATCGCTTCTGGGATTCCTCGAAACGACATACGAGGCAGCGGCTCGGCTGGCCAATTGGGATCGAGCAGCCTTGGAATGTCCGCGCGGCCAAATCGATGTTCCGCGCCCCCTCTGACGTTTCACGGCCCCAGCCTTCGCAATTGCGCAGACTGCGAGGGTCATGAGTGTCCGGTCGCCCCCGGGATTAAATTACTTATCGGCGCGGACAACATGGTGCGGCATACTTCAACTGCATCTGTCGACGCCTGGTTCGTACTGAAATCATTGAATCGCCCCGATTAGTTCTGGCGGCGCAACACGCCAACTCGAGCACCACGCGGCGCAGCAAGAAAAAGAGATTCCACGTCGGACTTATTCCCGATATCCTGCGGCATCGTGGGGGTTTCCTTAATCGGGGTATTCCGCTCGCAAATTGCGTCGAGATTGTCACCCATCTTGCAAGGTGGGCGTCCAAGTTGTCGTGAGTAATGAAAAATGTCCCATATTAAAACGCAAACGGTTCAATCAGGCGATGTGACGAAGGTCAGCCCTGGAAGAACACGGCGCAATGTCATCGCAATTGCGGGTATAGTTGGCTCTACGGCTCTCGCATCGACGATTACAGCGAAAAGCGCTTTGGCCGGATTGAGGAATGATCGATTTTGCGACACTTCCCGTCGTGCCTGCCAAGGCGGCGGCGGTAGTGGTGGCAACGCTGGTGGCGGCGGCCCCAACTCCGGCAGCGGAGGCGGTGCTGGCGGCGGCGGTGGTGCTGGCGGTGGCGGTGGCGGCAACGCTCGAGGCAGAGATTCCGGCGGCGGCAGCGCCAACGCTGGCGGCAGACGCAATTCCGGCGGCGGCAGTACCAAGCCAGGCGGAGGGAGTTCCGGTGGCGATCATGCCAACGCCGGTGGCGGGGGAGGTGGCAATTCCGGCGGCGGCGCCAACACTGGTGGCGGAAATTCCGGCGGCGGCGGCGGCGGTGGCTGGGACTTTGGCTTTGGCGACGGCCCTGGTTCCGGTGGTTCGGGCTGGAGCGGTGGCGGCGGTGGCGGCGGTCTGGTTGCCTGCTTTCTAACGGGCACCAAGATCCTCACGGCAAACTGCGAACGAACAGTGGAGGACCTTCGAGCGGGAGATACTCTCCCCACGATTTCAGGAGGCACCCGAACAATTAAGAAAATTCGAAGTTGGACGGCTGAACGTCGTGGCGACGAGAAATGGAGTGACGACGTTGCTCCGATCAAGGTGTGTCAGGGTGCGCTCGGTCCGAACCAGCCTCAGAGAGACCTTTACCTCTCGCCCAATCACGCGCTCTACGTCGATGGCGTCCTTATACCGGCCCGCAATTTGGTCAACGGCAAGTCGATCGTGCGTTGCTCGGATTATGACCGCGACTCGATCACGTATTTCCACATCGAATTGGAAGATCATCACGTGATTTGGGCAAATGGCGCGCCGGTCGAGTCTCGGCTTGCAGAATGGATGACGCCATGCGCACCAATCTGGACTGGCGGCCGTCGCTTCGAATTGAATTCGCGGCTGAGAAGCGCAATTTCACCTTGGTTCGATACCCGCACAACGTTCGATAGGATTCGCGATCGAATTGAGGAACGATCGGAATCCGATTTTGCGATTGCGTAGTGTGCGTCAGCCAAACTGGCGCCACCTATCGCTCAGCCTGCGATCGCACTGAAGCCATGATCAGCGGAAGCAGACGGACAAAACTTCGGGCCGCTATCGAAACAGCGACCCGAACCACGACGGCTGTCTGCGTTCGATACGATAGAGTAGTCCCGGCTTCAGGATGAATTCTCCGGACCGAAGGGCGTCAACGTCGAAATCTCCATTCTGTCGGCGCGGCGCGATGCCGGCAAAGACATAGCGCCGGCCAAAATCGTCGACGACGGACTCCGGGATTTCCCGGTTTGCGTAGAGCCCGACTGATTGGCCGGTAGGCTTTGCGTCATGCAGAATGAAGTATTCAATGGACCGACCCCGTTGTGGTGGCGCGAACGGCATGGCTTTTCCTCCCAAGTCGTTGGCGGCGCTCGGGCGCCTTTTTCTTAGCCCCGCTGCCGGCGCCGTGGACGAAGCGGCTAACGGGGCGCGGCGCAATTTTTAGAACTCTCCGAAAGGCAATCGGTTCAAGAGCCGGACCGCAGCGACCCGAAGCGCCGATGGCCCTTTCTGTTTCTAGTCTTTCCACGGATCGAATTCGCCATCACCGGCCATGACGACGACGAACGGGGTGAGTCTGTGCAGCACGCGGACGCTACTGGTATGATGCGCAAGCACCTCATCCAACCGGCGATAGGCCATCGGGCTCTCGTCTAGATCGGCCCCTACGAGCGTGACGCCCCGCGACCGCAACCATTCATCCATTTGCTGGCGCGAAAACCGCCGTTTGGCTTCCTTGCGACCGAAGACGCGGCCAGCGCCGTGGACCGTGGAGTAAAGCGACGCCTTTGCCTGTGGGCTGTCGATGCCTTCGAGGATCACGGCATCATCACCCATCGAGCCGCCGACAAAGCCACGCTGGCCGGGGAACGCCGGGGTGGCGCCCTTACGGACAACCCAGAGATCGCGGCCGCCGTGCATCTCGCGCCAAGCGTAGTTGTGATGGTTATGAACGAGATCGGTGATGTGGCCGCCGATGATCTGGCGCACGCGCTCGACAACCCACTCCCGTCCTGCATAGGAATACCGGCCGGCGAGTTCCATGGCCGCGATGTAGCGCGTCCCCAACTCGGAGTCTTCATCGACGACCGCGGGCGGGACGTTCATGCCATCCTGTCCGCCAGCGGCTTTCAGGTAGCGCGTCGCGCTCGTGTGGCCGAGGCCGCGTGAGCCGAAGTGCACGCCAATCCAGACGAAGCCGTCTTCGTCGCGCAGAAGATCGACATAGTGGTTCCCAGACCCGACGGTGCCGAGCTGGGCGGCTGCCTTCGGCCGATAGGCGTCCATATCCGACGCCTTCCACGCGTCGCCATCGTCGAAAAGATCATGCTCGACGCGATCTGCATTGGTCCGGCCGACGCCGAACGAGATTACCTTCGCTATATCGCGCGCGATGTCGCCAATCTTGCTCTCGATCGACGCAAAGGGCGTATCGAGGCGAACGGCCAT
Source organism: Hyphomicrobium facile (assembly GCF_900116175.1). Taxonomy (GTDB): domain Bacteria; phylum Pseudomonadota; class Alphaproteobacteria; order Rhizobiales; family Hyphomicrobiaceae; genus Hyphomicrobium_B; species Hyphomicrobium_B facile. Next base: position 1,313,645 of record NZ_FPCH01000001.1, on the reverse strand, counting down.
GTTCCCGCACCCGATGTCGAAGCCGACACCGGAAATCGAAATTTGTTTCTCGTAGGCGATAACACCACCAACGGGCTGGGCATAACCCAAATGGCCATCAGCGCAGACGACGCCGGCGACGACGTTACCGACGCTCATGCAGTTCTGCATCTGGGTGACCGTCGCCTCGTGGTGCGTGCCGATGATCTTCATGGGCGCATCGCGATACTTGTCGTCCTGGGGCCGAAGATTGGCGATTGACTTCGCAGCGTCGGCTGCTTCGCGCGCCAACTGTTCGTCGCGCGCAGCCTGGCGAAAGCCGCACCATGCAGGCCACGGCTTCAGCTCTGGGCCGCGATCGACTTTGACATCGGGGTCCGCATAACCTGCTGCAATAGCAAGCTCACGCGCGCGCGCCTTATAAGGATCAGCTCTCTCTGTCATATTAAGGTCTCCACGATCAAAAGTGGCGCTTCCGGCATGGTCTCGAACGCGTAACAGCCCGTGAAAAAGGGCTGTTCCAACATTGGAGTTACGGAAGCAATTGGTCGGGATGACAGGATTTGAACCTGCGACCCTCCGGTCCCAAACCGGATGCTCTACGCCCTGAGCTACACCCCGACGAAACGCAATTAGCCGATCACGCTTGATAGCGTGACGGTCTACTCGTCGGTCGTGTGGGTCGTCTATTCATGGCGTGAGCGGATAAACTGGTTTCACGAATTTCGCAACCAGTCTTTTCATTTTTTTCAAACGACCTGCAATATCGGTGCGACGCATGACGCGCACCACGCGCGAGAGATCTTGTTTGAATCTTGGATGCGAAAGATCACAATCAATCCATGGAGAAGCGAGGGGTTCTCATCCCTCAGCTTATTGTCCGACTGTCGAGCCAGCTATTTGAGCTTGCGATTGTCGCTCTGGTTATCCCAAGCCGCGGCCCGCGGTGCCATGGACTGCATCCCGCCCCGAACGGCCTCGGCGACATTGCTTGCGTCCTGCGGATCGTGGATGACGGTGGGCCGCAAGAACACGACGAGCTCCGCTCTGGATCTCCCGTTCGTGGTATTGCCGATCAAGTCGCCGAGATAGGGAATCTTGCTCACGACGGGAACGCGCTTCTTCTCGCGATCGACCTGCTCGCTGATGAGACCACCAAGCACGACCATTTGTCCGCTCTGCACCGCAATCGTACTGCTGATGCGACGCTGCGAAATGGTCGGCGTCAACGTCTCGGAGTTCGTGGCGCCTGTAACGGCGCTGATTTCCTGCCCGATCTCCATCGTCACGAGACCGTTCGAATTGATCCTCGGCGTCACCTTGAGGATCACACCGGTATTTTTGAACGTGATCTCATTGACGACCGGCGAGTCCGGATTGATGACACTCGTCGCCTGCCGCGTAGTGATCGGAACTTCGTCACCGACCTGTAAGGTGGCCGTCTGATTATGGAGCACCACGACCGACGGTGACGAGACGACACGCACCGCGGTTTCGGTCGCCAGCGCATCGAGCACGACTCTCGGGTTCGACGCGATGTTGCCGACAATGAAGTTCAGGCCGGGCGCGGACGGCGAAATTTCGATCTGCGATCCATTCGTGAAGCCAAGGCCGCCGCCTTTACCGCCGTTCTTCTGCAGGAAGAATTGCACGCCATACTTGAGATTGTCGTTGAGCGTCACTTCCGCAAGCGTGGCATTGATCAGCACCTGCAAGGGCGGCTGATCAATGCGGCGCAGAATGCTGAGGATTTTCCGCAGGTCCGCGCCCGACGCCTTGATGAGCAGCTTGTTGTTGCGCTCATCCGGCGTGACGCGAACCCCCGCCCCGCGGGATCGGCCACCTCCGGCTCCCGAAATCCCCATCGTATCGGCTGCGAGCGATGACGTTACCGCCGACGCTATGGCATTGGCATCAGCCCGTTTGTCGGAAGACGCTCGACCCTCCCGTTCTCCGCCAATGTTGTTACTACCGCTACTACCGCCACGGCTTTGCGAGCTCATGCTGGTGGCGATCTCGGTCGGCGCAACCTGTGTTTCCTCGGCTTGACGGCCGCCGCCGCCACCGCTCGATCCCGTGAACGCTTCCATGAGCAAAGCCGCAAGATCCTTGGCCCGCCCGTTCTCCACGCGGTAGACGTAGAAGTCCTCACCCTCGCCGCCGGCGCGATCGAGCCGGGCGACCCAGGATTCGATCTCATCCAGGAATTTCGATTTCTGTGCCAGAACCAGGATCGCGTTCAATCGGACGATCGGCTGAAAGAGCACGAGCCCCTTGCCCTGCCCTTCGCTCTGGAAGACCTGCTGCAGTTCCTTGATGACATCATCGGGCGCCGCGTTCTTTAGAACATAGATGCCGGCCGACTGGCCCCGCATCCAATCGACGTCGAACGTCGACGCCAGTTGAAGAAGCGATTCACGCTCGCGGCCTGTGCCACGAATGATGAGCAGGTTCTTGTCGACGCTCACGCCGAGTCCGTCTTGACGCGCCGAGACGGACTCGAGCATCCGCATCATCGTCGCGCTCGAAACGAACTTCAGCGGCATGATCGTCACGCCGAACCCTGGACCGACGGACTCACGTTCCCTCGCATAGTCGAAGGAGGAGACGGCTTTGAGATTGCCTTCCGTCATCGGGACAATGCGATAGAGGCTACCCTCGACGATCAAGGAGCCGTGATACATCGCCAACGTACTTTCGAGTATCGAAAGCAATTCCTCACGCGACACGGCGCCACCGGTCGATAGCGTCACACGTCCCTGCACAGCGGGATCGTAGGCGTACGGGATGCTGAGCGTGTCTTTCAATATGACTTTCGCGAGATCCGAAAGCTCGGCGTCGTTGAAATTCAACTCAAAGCCGTTCCGCCCCTGCGTAACCCCGTGCGATGTTTGCCTGGGCTTGGCAACCGTGTCGGTGCCTGGATATTTTTCTGCATAGCCATCGACGTTCGACCGTTCCGCACTTTGCTGTCGCGTAGGCCGTCCGCCATTGGCGGATAAATCCGCATTCGACAATTGGTCGATCATATCCGGCGGCCCCAACGAGGGCACCGCGCCCGGAGACGAACAGGCGGCAAGCACCGCACAAACCAGGCTCGCCAGGAACGAACGGGCCCGGCAAATCATTAGCGAGCGCCGCGCGCCGCTAAGTGCTGAATCGGAAACTTGCAGGATCTTACCCTCTTGCGATCGAGCTTCGAACGCGGTCGATCGGCCAATACTTCTCTTGCTCACGCGGAGTCCGCGAAACCTGGACCAGCCAAAATGCGAGCATTCCCCCTTCTTTCTCGTTCACGACGCTAGACCCTCGATGACTCGAAACAGAGCGCGCGACGCCTTATCGCGATCGCTTTGCACATCGCACGAGTTTCCTTCGTCGCTCGTCGTCTTTGAAATTCGTCTGTTGCCCACACGTAACGTCATAAATCCTTCGCAACGCACGCCCTCGCCTCGCACATCACCATCCGCCGCGCGCGCACCCCGCACGATGGTTCATCGACGAAGGCATCGGCCGGACGACAGTCGTCGGCGACTTCGCCGAGACCAGAGTCCGAATACCATCATCGTCTGCTTGTTGATGTCCCCCGCAATGCCATGACATCCGCCTGTCACAGCTTTGCGACAATGTCCGCCGCGCGATGCCGCACGGCATTGAGCAATCGTAACTTTGCATCCAGGGCCACTGCCTCGAGCGGGTCCGGTAGTGCGCAAACCCCTTGGCCCACGGTGGACGGTACTCAAATCCAAAGCGCTAGAACGAGCGATCACGCGAGCGTCGCGAGAGAGGACGCGCCCGCGTTCGAGGACTACCTGCTGGAGCGTGGCCTCATATCAAGGTCTGACTTCGACAAGGTCGAGCGCTTTCGCCGGGAAACAGGCGCGACGCTGCGTGCCGCTTTACGAAAGTCCTCTGCGCTGACAACGCACGCGCTGGTTCACGCCGTTGCCGAATATCACGGCGTTCGAGTGGTCCGCGAAGACCAATGGCTGAACCAGCCATCCGCTTTCAGCAGCATTTCCCATGCGTTCTTGCGCGAGAATAAAGTCCTTCCGCTCGAAGGGGTCGACGGCGCGGTGCTCCTCGCCATGGAGGATCCATCCGACGTCAAGACGATCAACGCCGTGCGTCTCGCATTGGAGCGCCCGATCATCCCCCTCGCCGCATCGGCCGAGGACATTCAGAACGCGATCGAGCATGCGGCCCGTCGCCGTGATGCGCCGTCGGTTTGGACGGAGGCGCCAACCGAAACATCAGGCGACGACGTCGAGCATTTGCGCGACATGGCGCTCGGCGCGCCGGTCGTACGATTTGTAAATCAAATGCTTAAGGACGCGGTCCACGCGCGCGCCACCGACATCCATATCGAGCCGTTCGACGGTCTCCTTGCCATTCGCATGCGCGTGGATGGCATGCTTCGTGATACGACGCCGCCTCCATCGCAAATGTCGAAGGCGATCATCTCGCGGATCAAGATCCTTTCCGGCCTGAACATTGCCGAGCGGCGGCTGCCTCAAGACGGACGCGCCCGCATCCGCGTCGACGACCATCGCCTCGATTTGCGCATAGCAACCATACCGACGATCCATGGCGAGGCCGTCGCAATCCGCTTGCTCGACAACGTCCGCCGCGTCTTGGACTTCTCCGCACTCGGCTTTTCACCACGCGATGAGAACGTCATTCGCAAAGAGCTTTCAGCTCCCTATGGGCTGATCCTCGTCACGGGGCCAACTGGCAGCGGCAAAACCACCACGCTCGCGACCGCGCTTTCCGTACTCAATCAATCGCACCGGAAAATCCTCTCCATCGAGGACCCCATCGAGTACGAGATCAAAGGCGTAAATCAAACGCAGGCGAAACCCGCGATCGGCCTGACCTTCGCGAGCGCTTTGCGTTCGTTCTTGAGGCACGACCCCGACGTCATGATGGTCGGCGAAATGCGCGATGCCGAAACAGCAAGCATCGGCATTCATGCGGCACTTACAGGCCATCTCGTGCTGTCGACGCTCCATACGAACACCGCTGCGGGCGCCATCCCGCGCCTTCTCGATATGGGCATAGACGCCTTCCTTCTTGCCTCATCGCTCCGCTGCGTCATCGGTCAGCGGCTCGTGAGAGTGTTGTGCTCCCACTGCAAGAAATTGGCGGCGGCGCCGGAAGAAGCCTTCTTTTCCCCGCAACACCGATCGACCGCGTCGGCGTTAGCCGTGCAAGAGCAGTGGCATGCTGTCGGTTGCGATCGATGCTTTGGCACCGGCTACAGCGACCGTATCGTCATCGCTGAGGTGCTCGACGTGGACGATGAGATCCGCAATCTCATCCAGCCAAATGCGCGCCCGGCAGCGATCGAGGACGTGGCATGCCGCAACGGCATGACCAAAATGATCACGGACGGGCTCGCGAAGTGCCGCGCCGGGCTGACCACGCCCGAGGAAGTGCGCCGGGTGGCGCTTGATATATAGCCGCCGCGAGGATCTCCAGTGACGCTCTACCGATATAGCGCTGTTACCCGCAGCGGCGGCAAACTGACCGGCGAAATGGAAGCCGTCAGTCCCGCCAGCGTCATCGAGTACCTGCACAAACTCGGACACATGGCGATCGATGTCAGCGAGGGTAAGCGCGCTGGCCAAGCGAAGGGCGCGATCGGAAATATCTCCGGCAAACCCTCCGAAAGCCAGATTACCCTCTTTACGCGCGAGCTCGCCATGCTGCTGAAAGCGGGCCTTCCGCTCGATCAATGTCTCGGCTTCTTGCAAAGGGATGCGCGCTCCAAAAACTTGAAGCGGCTCATCGGCGACATCGCCGGGCTGATCAGGAGTGGAAAGAGTTTCCACGAAGCCCTGGAGGCCCAAGGCAAGGCATTCCCGCCCATCTACGTCAGCATGGTACGCGTCGCCGAGGCGAGCGGCACGCTCGAACCTGTTCTCGATCGCATCGCGCAATGGCGCGAAAAAGCGCAAAAGCTCCGGGGCAAAGCCCTGTCGCAGGTTCTCTATCCGAGCATCTTGATTGTCGTCGCCATCGCCGCCGTCACGATCATGCTTCTGTTCGTCGTGCCGCGCTTCAAGCAAATGATCATCCAGGGCGGCACAACTATTCCCGAACAGGCCCGCGTCGTCATCGGAGCCTCAGATTGGCTTATCGCCAATGGCCACTATTTGCTCATGGGGCTCAGCCTCTCCGTGCTGGCGATAATCTTCGCCTGGCAACGGGGGCTAGGCCGGCAAAGGATAGAGACGTCGTTGCTTCGTATGCCGCTGATCGGCACGATTATGCAGCTCAATCTCACGATCCGCTTCTGCCGCGCACTTGGAATTCTGCTTGAGAACGGAGTTGCATTGCCCGTCGCGATGAAACTCGTGCGTGACGTCATCAACAGCAAGTTCGCAGCCGACGTTCTCGACGAAACCTACGACGCGCTTCGCAAAGGAAAGAGCTTCCTCGAACCGTTGTCACGCTCCGGCCTGTTCCCGCCCGTCGTCGTCAACATGCTGCGCGTCGGCGAAGAGACCGGCAACCTCACGGCATCGCTCTCTCACATGGCGGACATGTTCGAGGAGAAGCTCGAGACGTCGGTACAGCGGACGTTCACGATTATGGAGCCCGTCATCATTCTGCTCGTGAGCGGATTTGTCGCCGGCATCATCATGTCCATTCTGAGCGCCGTCATCAGCGTCAATGACTTGGCGCTCTAGCAACGTCGACACACGATCGAAAAGGAAAGGCCATGTATTCAATGCTCCATCTATCGCGCCGCAGACGCCATGGCGAGCCACAGGCCAAGCGCGGCACGCAGGACGGACGCAACGCGCGGGACCGATCCCACGAGGCAGGCTTCACGCTCATCGAACTTCTGGTGGTGATGGTGATCCTCGTGCTGCTCGCGAGCCTCGTTGCGCCCCGCGTCATAGGCTATCTCGGCAGCTCGCGTACGAAGACCGCCAAGGTCCAGATCTCGAGCCTCGCCACCTCGCTCGAATTGTTCAAGCTCGATGCCGGCCGTTATCCAGATGCGCGCGAGGGATTGAGCGCGCTCGTGCAGCGGCCTACCGGCATCAATGCCTGGAACGGCCCCTATCTAAAGACCGATCGGGTGCCGCTCGATCCGTGGGGACAGCCCTACATTTACCGCGTCCCCGGCCAGCGCGCCGCTTTCGACGTCATTTCGCTGGGCGCCGATAAGCGTGAGGGTGGAGGAGGCGAGGATCAGGATGTCTCGACCGGCGATTAGCCCGCCCGGCAATCGCGCCGCCGGCTTCACGTTGCTCGAGGTTCTGGCCGTTATGGTTGTTCTCGGCATGATGGTCGTCGCACTGTCCGCGTTCAATCGCCCGGGAACGGGCGCGCTGGAGCTGAAGGCGGCTGCGATAGAGACGGCTTCCCGCTTACGCGACCTGCGCTCGGACGCCATCGCCAGGGGAAAGGACCGCGTGGCAATCATCGACGTCAACGCCCGCGGGGTCGCGTTCAGCGATGGACGCGCACCCGTGGCCATCAATCGCGCCATTGCTGTCGACGTGACTGCCGCTGAAAGCGAACGCCGCTCCCCGACGGCGAGCGGAATTCGCTTCTTCCCGAACGGCAGCTCCACGGGAGCGACGATCAAACTGAGTTCTGAAAGGCAAGCGTATGAGGTTCGCGTCAACTGGCTCACAGGCCGCGTGTCGACAAGGGTGCTCAATTGAGGAACTGGCCGCAGATCCCCGCGCAGGCTTCACGCTTCTCGAGACCATGACGGCTCTGACGATCCTCGCAATTGCGTTCGTCAGCCTATACGAGGCGCACGCGGCCGCCATGCGGGCGGCGAGCGCTGCCACAGACGGAACACGAGCACGCATCATTGCCCAATCCCTGCTCGCAGAGGCCGCCCGCGGATGGAACATTCATCCAGGTTCACGCAGTGGCTCGGACGGCCGCTTCAAGTGGTCGATCGATATCGCGCGGGAAGAAGCGGCTTGGGGCCTCATCAAATCCGATCAATGGCGCCTCAACCGCATCCGCGTCGCTGTCACCTGGGACCGGGCGAGACGCCTCCAACTTGATACGCTGAAGTTCGGACGCGCCGATGAATAGCTTCCAACCGTTGCCTAAAAGCCGGACGGACGTTCCCCTCAGGCGGCCAGACGAAGCCGGCTTCACGCTCGTCGAATTGCTCGTCAGCATCACGATTCTGAGCGTCGTTCTCGCGCTCTTGGGTGTTGGGATCCGCATCTTCTCGACGAACTGGGAGGCGAACTCAAAACATATCGAGACCTTGGACATGGTCTCCCGCTCGTATGACATCCTGAACAGAGATGCAGCGGGCCTGCAGCGCTTGATCAACGCCGACGGGGCATCTCCGCGCTACCTCTTTTCCGGCGAGCGCGATGCGCTCTCCTTCGTCACCGTCGAGCCGCCTTACCCATCTGAGACAGGTCTCTACTTCGTCCGCTATTCGGCCGGCTCAGGGGACCAAGGCACGGAGCTGATCAGAGCGCGCGCGCCTTATCAGCCCGCCATGCAAACTTTTCCGGGCGCGACGCCGGCAAATCATGTGTCTCTCCTCGAGGGACCATTCGCCTATCGGTTTTCCTACGCGATGGCGAACGATGGGCAGAAGAGTTGGCTTATATCGTGGCCCTATCAAAATCGGCTGCCCGATCTCGTCCGCCTCGAGATCATCGACGTCAGAGAGCAGAAGCCCCTCGCCCCGCCGCTCGTAGTGGCCATCCGTGCTGACGCGGAACTTGCCTGCATCGAGGAGAAGTCTCCGCTTTGCAGCGCCGCGAAGGACGGCGCACTTGGGAAAGCATCAAACAGTGATCACGACGAAGCCAACCCCAGAGAGAAAGCTGAACATGAGTAGACCGGTCTTTCCACTATCGGGCGCGTACAGCGACAGAGATGCGGGCAGACAACGCGGCGTGGCGCTCCTCATCGTTCTGTGGATCATCGCATCCGCGGCTCTTCTCGTGTCGGCCTTCGGCGTCACAGCCCGCAGCGGAGCGTCTTTAGCATCGTCTGAAATTCAGATAACGACCGCAGAAGCGCTTCTCGACGCGGGCGCCGAAATCGCCGCCGCACACTTGATCGACGACGATGCGGACCTGCGATGGCTGGCAGATGGCAAGCCCCATCAGGTGGTGTTTGCTGGTGCCAACCTGAAGATCACCATAGCGGACCCCAACGGCCTCATCGACCTGAACAGAGCCGATGGCGGCCTTCTACTCGGCCTCTTTCGGCAATTCACCTCGTCCGAGCAACAAGCGAGAGAAATCCGCGATCGCATTCTCAAGACTCGCGGCGAGGCGGCCGGCGATTTGGACCAGAATATTAAAAACACCAGCGCGAAATCGAACGATCCCTCGCGACCTGCCGCTTTCCTAGACGTTACCCAACTTCGCTACGTCGAGGGCATGACGCTGGAACTCTACAAGCAGCTCCTGCCGTATCTCACCGTCTATAGCCGCGAAGGTCTTGTAAATCCTCTGTCTGCACCCGACGCCGTTCTCTCCTCAATTCCCAACATGACGCTATTCGATATCGAGAAAGTGCGGACGTACATGCGAGCCGCCAGCGATGACCAGTCGAGTGCTCCTCCGGTGATGGACAAAGTCAGCTCATTCTTCACCGACGAAACCGGACCCGCCTATTTGGTGTCCGTCGAAACGCAGAGGCCCGGCCAAGACTATCGCGCAGCGAAGGCCTTCGTTCTCATGCCCGCATTCGACAACGATGCTCCCTACCGTCTGATTTCCGAACGTCCCCTTGCACTCCTCAATTGACCGATATCCAGCACGAGATCGCCCGAGCAGCACCATGACCGTAGACGAACTCTCCAGCGCCGCAGCTCAACTCTATGCACGTTGGATCCGCGACTTGAGCCGCATACTGACGTCCCGCAACTCGGGACCGCGCGGCTGGAGCACGCTTCTGCTGAACACCCCTGAAGGAATATCGGTGCACGCCGGCGACCCAACCGCGAACGGACCTGTCCTGCGGCTCTCGGCGAACGCTGCGCCCGAGGAGATCGCAGCAATGAGAAAGCGCGCCACTCAGGAGGCAGGCAAAGACCACAAGAAGATCCTGTTACGCCTGTCGGCAAGCGACATCGTCGACCGCACCATTCAAATTCCAGCTGCCGCAAGCGATCTCGTCGAGCCCCTGCTGCGAAACCAGATGGAACGCATCGTCCCCTGGCCGGTGGAAGAGACCCACTATGGCTATCAAATCGTCGGCGCCAATGCGGACTCACCGGACCAACTCGACATCTACGTCGCGGCAACGACGCGAAAAATCGTCGACAATGCATTGCTTCGAGCCTATGCGCTCGGGCTGAAACCATACGCCGTCGATTTCGCGTCGGAACCCAAAGCCACGACGGGTATTGAACTCCTGTCCCTGGAAGCAGACGCGCTGAAGCAGACAGAGCAGGTGCTGCACATTGTGTTGATGGTTCTTCTCGCGGCAAGCGTCGCGATGGGAAGCTTCGGCTTCTACCTGGCATTCGACCACATGTCGCGGAACGACGACCTCGAAGTGAAAATTATCGCCAGCAAATCGCAAGTCGAAGAGATCACCAAGCTCAACGACGAAAATACGCGCCTTAAAGAGCAGCGCGAGCATCTGACCAAACGCAAGATCACCGAGCCACCCGCATTTCTCCTATTCGAAGCCATGAGCCGGGCCTTGCCGGACAGCGCCTACCTTACGGAGTTTGAAATTCACGGCCGCGAGACCCGCATAGTTGGAAAGTCCGATGACCCAACGGCATTGATCACGAAACTCGAGGACAGCCCGCATTTTGAGGACGTTCGCTTTTCCGCTCCGACAACCCGCCAAGAAGGCGACTCTGTCGGGACATTCTCAATCGTCGGCCGCGCTGAAGGCGGCGCGAATTTGGAAGACCAGCCATGACCGCGCGCTCAGAGATATCCGCCAACGTCGTTTCCCTTTCGGTATTGGCCGCCGCACTTGCGCTCATGGTGCTATTCGCCGCCGCGCCTTTCGTGCGTTTAAGCACAATCGATGCCGCCATATCGGAGCATCAGGTGGAGCTCTCGAACCTCCAACGGCAGTTGGCCACGGAGGGAGAGGTTCGGAAAGAGAACAGCGAATTGGCCATGCTCGGGCAAGACACGGATCTGCTTCTCAAAGGCGAAACCACAGGAATTGCGGGAGCCAATCTGCAAAAACTGCTGAACAATCTCGTGGTCGCGCACGGCGGAGCCGCATCGAGCTTTCAAATCCTGCCGCCGCAGGAGGATGGAAATTTGGTGCGCATTCCCATGGGTCTCTCGATCAGCGTCGGAGTTGATGGGCTGCGCGATATTCTTTACGACCTGGAAACCGGCACACCGTTGATCTTTCTCGATGAGATTGCCATTCGCTCCAGGCAGGGCGATTTCCAAGCTCCCGATCCGAATTACATCGGCCCATACGATGTGACGCTTCAGTTGAGCGGCTTTGCTAAAAAGAACGGGACGCCCTGAAAGATGAATCAGTACCGTCTCTACCTGATGATCGTGGCTTGTCTGGCTCTTGCCTGCCTGGTCTGGTTCGACAACCAGCAGCCAAGCCCCATGGCTTCTGCGCCGCCCATCGCATCCGGCGAGCCGCAAGACCAAACCGATCCTGACTTGTCATCAAACGATGAAAACAAGCAGTCGAGCCACATCTCGATCGGCAATCCTCTGGTAGCGATCTCGAAAGATGAGCTGAGGGACACGGTCGAGCGCCCGCTGTTCGCACCAACCCGCAGGCGCCCGGTCGAGACCGATACAGCCAAGCACCAGGACACAACATTGATCGGCGAGAAACCTGTCTACGAATTGCTCGGCGTGGTTCTCAACGGCGATCGTGCAATCGCGCTCCTGCGCAATGCCGCCGATGGAACGAGCTTTCGTGTAGAGAGTGGAGATATGGTGGGCAGCTGGCGCGTTGCGACGGTAGAAGCAGCATCCGTATTTCTGGAGCGCAGCGATGGCACACCGCTCTCTGTGAGTCTCAATCACTAAGGGACGACCCAGCACATGGCATGTGGATCGACACGCACATGCTCAGAAAACTTATTCGTCCGGACCGCTTCCGACATTTCGCGGACGAGTGCGTTTCCCGTCGTCGGAATACCCCTGACGAGGCGCCGCCGGAGCATGGCCCGCGGCCCCCCTCACAACCGCCTTCGCCTGGCGGGCACCATAAACAGCGTCGATGACTATGACCTTCTCGATGCCGCTAACGGTATCGGTTGAGCGAACGATAACGTGGTTGCGGTTGCGAAGCAGGCGCTCGAGAATGCTGTGGAGGTCTCCCGAGAGGGTCGCTGACAGCGTGTCGCCGCCCTCGTCGACCTTCTCGATCCCGAGAATTTCGAATCCGTATTTTTCACTGAGGTTCTGAAGGATGCCGCCCACGGCCATGTCTTCAATCGTGAGCGTGACGCTCTCACGCGGACTGTCGCCAGCGACAGTCAGGCTGGCAGCGAGCGAAGGTTGCGCACGAAGCAGGAAGACGCAAGCCACGATAAGAAGATGGCGGCAAACCTTCAGCATTTCCCCTCCGAGACGTATTTCGGGCGGGACAATGCCCCGATGCCGGCCGCCGCGCCACCGAAATATTCCGATGTCTAACTGTCATCGGTTGTTCACAAGACAAAGGCAAAAGGGCGCGACTAACTTCGGAGACACTAAGCATTCATGAGCCAAATTGCTCAGCTATTTCCCACTCCGGTGATGCGCGTTGAAAAGCTTTTGCATGAAGACTTGATACGCCGGTTGACCAGCGAGTTCGCAGCTTCCCGCAAGCTGGATAACGACAAGTCGAACCAACTCTCTCATAGCGAAATTATGAGCCCGAGCGGACGAGAGTCCTTTCTCGAGGTGAGCAAGCTCATCCGGCCGAAGCTCGTCGAGTTCGGTGCCTTACTATTCGGCGAAGACCTCGAGTGGACGATCAAAGAGATCTGGATCAACATCCTCGAAACCGGCGGAAAGCAGGCAATCCACACGCACGCGAATAGCTTCGTATCGGGCGTGCTCTACCTGACAAACTCTCATCGCTCTGCAAATCTGGTCTTTCACAAAAGCCTCGGCGGTACGGATTTCATCTTCAGCAATCAAAACAAAAATGTGAAATACGGTCCGTTCAACGGCAGCAAATGGGCGATGCCGGTGATCTCCGCCGGGGACCTCGTTTTGTTTCCGAGCTATCTGCTTCACGAAGTGCCGGTGAACCACGGCGACCGCCGCATTTCGGTTGCCTTCAACGCGGTTCCAAAACGGCTCGATTCATTCGGCTACGCGGTCAACTTCTCTTGAAATTTGATGATGCTCGCTTTCTAGACCAAAGCCTCTCGTCCAAAAGAAGTTGATCATGCGAACCGTTATCGTGCGCGGCGCCTACATCCCCATGCTGGCACTTGGCGCATCACTGCTCATGCCGGCGCAAACGCGCGCTCAGGAAATGTACGACACGTCCGTTCCGGCCGTTGGCGATATCCTGAAAGAACCCCCGACGACGATGCACATCAGTTTCTCGGAGGGAATTCATCTGACCGAAGTCCGGCTTGTGAGCGTCGATAACGGGCGCGAGATATGGCCAATCGAATGGCCAAAGACGAATGAGGATGTCTTCAAGGTCGAGATCGCAGTGACCAAGCCGCTGCCGCCTGGCAAATACCAACTCGAATGGCTTGCCGATGTGCGTCAGCACTATCACTCGGATGGCGGCGTCATTCCCTTCACCGTCACGTCCCAAGACCTGCAGCAACCGAGCAATCCGGTAATGCCCGTGGCGGTACCACCTGAAGATGCCGCGCCGTCGGATGTTCGTTGAACGTCAATTGCCGCGCTACACCTGACCCTCAAAGGTAGCAGCGTCAAAAGTCGCGCCGCTTGGTCGCGACAAGCCGCCCCGGTCGTCATGGTCCGCCGTGCCTGGTTCATTGAATTAACGGCCGGCAAGGCGACGCGCTGCGCGTGAGCCTCTGGGCGCACTCGCGAAAAGAAAACTGGGAGCCGGAAGCCGGCCCCCAGTCACATTCTTCGGAAGACGGTGCGACCGCGAGATCACGATCGCACCTATGCCGTTAGTTCTTCGCGAGCTGCTGTGCGAGCTCGGCGTTCTTCTCAACCAGAAGCTTCGGCTGATCAGATACGCGGATGAAGATCGGGTTCGTGTAGAACCACAGATCCGCCCAAGCTGCGACGTCGTAGCTTGAGAACTTCTGACCGTTCAAGACCTGCAAGTGGGCAGGGCAGGCCTTGTCGGTGCAGGGGATCGTGTTCTTCGCGTCCGTGATCGCCGTCGGATCGAGATCCGCCAGCGGGTTGCCCTGAGCATCCGTCTCGAGCGGCGTCGAGCGAGGCAGGTTGGTGCCGCGGGCGCGGACGTACTGGTTGCTCTGGACGTTCGGAATAACGAAGCTCATCGTGCGCTTCTGGCCCTGCTTCGTCCACTTGTTGCCATCGAACGTGGCATAAATGGCAGCCGTAGCGTTCGTCGCGTCCGTGTACTTCGGATCAGTCGGCGCAATGACGCCGGTGACCTCGCCGCGAATGAAGTCGACATGGTCGAGCTTCGGCTTGTTCAGCGGCTGCTTGATGCCAACCTGCAGCAACGACGGGTTGTTGAACTTGTACGGCGAGTTGTTCGCCTTGTCCGGATCGGTAACCGTGAGCGTGATCCGAACGGACTTGCCGCGCGGAACAACCAAGGTCTCGCCCATCTTCGCAACATTCGTCACACGAGTGCAGGGCTGGTTCCTCCTGGGGAGCACGCATTCCTCGATAAGCTCGGCCCTGTACGACAACTCGCCGGAGATCAGGTCACCCGAAACAGAGAACGAGTTGCCGGCACGTACCGCATCGACGATCAGCTGCGGACGCAGCAAAACTGAACGGCTGCCAGGACGCGGGATATAGAGCTTCTGATATTCACCAGGATAGAAGTCCTGCGTCGATTCACGAACGTACGGGCTGAACGCGCCGCGGTTGTGCCAATCGGAGCTCGCAAAGAAGAACCAATTGCGGCCTTCGCCGAGCATTGCATCCCACAGGCCGCCGATCTTGGCGCCGTAAATCCCCGTGCCGCCAAAGGTCGTTACGCCAGCGGAGTCGATGCCCGCACCGCCGAAATTTTTGCGATATTCGCCGCGGTTATTGCTGGCCTGATGGCCCGGCATCGTTTCGAAGCCGACTGCAACCGTCGGGCCCGCGTTATTGAAGTCGCGGAAGTGCTCGACGTTGAAGCCACGGTTACCGTTCGGGTCGAACACGCCGGCGCGCTCTACGTGAGCCGGAACGAAGTAGCTCTGCAGCGGATAATTGGCCTGCATCCAGGCAACGCTCGGAACAGCTTTGTTGATGTGGTTCGCCGTGCCGAGCCCGGTGCCGGAGGCATTCGCGACCTTGCCCTTCCAGATGCCGCTATTGGCGACACCCGGCGTACCGCCTGGACCGCTCATATCCGTGTCGCTGCGATCGAACCGGTATTCGAACTCGGCAAGCGCGTCGACGTTGCCCGTGCTGCCCTTCCAATCCCAAGAACGCTGCGCACCGAGAACCGTGCTGCTGACGTGCTCGTGGCCGGGAGAGTTGGTCTCGAGGCCGACGTACAGCATCGGATTTTTAAGCTTCTTCGACATCCGCGAAACTTCGGGATACACGAACTCCTGCAGCATCTGCCAACGCCACATGGCGCGGTGAGGCAGTCCATCGGGAGAGTACGAAGTCGAGTTCGCGACGTCGCCTTTGATTGCGGCGGCGCCAATCGTCTGTTCCCAGAGCTTGCCGCTGCCGGTCTTCGAGGAATCACCTTCCGGATCGTCGTAACGGCAGTCACGTGTGTAGCTGCCGCCGTGGCCTGCCTGTGCCATCCAGTCGAGATCGAACGTATTGATCGACTTGGTGATCATCGTCTCGAGCGAGGTGGTGCCGTCGGTGCAGGTGGTGTGGTTGTGAAAGTCACCCGCCATATAGCTGTCGGTTTCACCGGAATTACCGGCGTTGGCGGGCGCGAACCCGGCAACGCTCGCTGCGATGACCAGCGCTGACGCCTGCACGACGCGGCGACCGTAAGAATCTGATTTAGACATACCCTCTCAATTTCCCTGTAGCCCCATGATTGAACCGCCTCAGAGCGGACCGCGCGACGGATAACTACTGACGATGACAGAGGTCTGAAGGAAAAATAACAGCGTCCGAGGAAAGCACCCTGTCGGCGCACATGAATCGAAACTCATTTCGCCCCATCGCTTTGCACTGTCATAGGCCCGACATCTCGGTGCGTTTAATCCCACTTTGCTCGCGCAGTGAATGGCGGCCACACGCGGCCGAATTCCGCGACCGGGATGTTAGGGAGTCAAATATCCGTTATGACTTTCACGCCGCCTGCCGACGGCAGAACGACGCCGTCAACAGACGTTCCACAGAATTCAGCATTTGCAAGTTTGGCGCGCGAACCGCTTCTGCACTTTCTGCTGATTGGCGCACTGTTGTTTGCGGTCCACGCCGCCGTCACGCCATCGGTGAGCAAAGAGCGGCTCATCGAAGTGACGCCTGAGGTTCGGCAATCGATCATCGACCTCTACAAAGAGAAGCACGACATCGAGCCGAGCAAAGCCGAGCTCACGCGCTTGATCGATAATTGGATCCTCAACGAGGTGACGTATCGTGAGGCGCTCGCTCAGGGTTTAGACCGCGGCGATGACATGATCCGCGAACGCATCATGCAGAAAATGCGCCTTCTCGTATTCGGCAACGTCAATGTCGAAGAGCCGACCCGGCAGCAACTTTCGGAATGGTTCGAAGAGAGACGCGCCCAGTACGACGTTCCGGATTTTGTCGGCTTCTTCGAGGTCCCTTTCACCGGACCGGAAGCCGAGGTCCAGGCAAAAGCAACACTTCAGCAGATCGAATCCGGCAGCGAGCCGGAAGAGGTGCGGTTGCGCGCGCAAATTTTTGCCGACCGCCCCAAGCCAAGTCTCGAATCGTCCTTCGGGAAGACATTTGTCGACCAGATCGCCGCCCTCCCGGTCGGCAAGTGGACGACCCTGCAATCAGCTTCTGGCTGGCATATCGTCCGCCTCGACTCGTTCGTTCCTGGCCACGCCGTTCGAATGGACGAGATCGAGACCCAGCTCATCAATGAGTGGAAAGACGACCGCGCGCGCCGCCTAGGCGTGGCCACGATACGCGACATGGCGAAGGCCTACGTCATCAGGCGCGGTGAGCCATGATCGGCGCTGCACGAAACGTGTTCGCAG
This sequence comes from Hyphomicrobium facile, assembly GCF_900116175.1. Classification (GTDB taxonomy): domain Bacteria; phylum Pseudomonadota; class Alphaproteobacteria; order Rhizobiales; family Hyphomicrobiaceae; genus Hyphomicrobium_B; species Hyphomicrobium_B facile. The sequence continues at coordinate 1,296,424 of NZ_FPCH01000001.1, read as the reverse complement.
GTGTGCCAGCACTTTTATTGACATTGCTGGCCTTCCTCGGCTCGCATTTCAATTCGGCGGGCACGGCATCGGCTCACGAGGCTTCGATGGCCGTGATGACGCTGCGCGAGATGGCGCCGGGTCGCTACTTTACGCAGTGGACGATGCCGCCGACGGAACAGAGCTACCATCCGATTTTTCCCGAACACTGCGTCTGGAACGCACCCGATCTCAACTGTGGTGAAAAGGGTCTAGTCGGTCAGCTGAGTTTTACCGGCCTCGGCAGCAAGCAATCGGCGGCGATGATCCGGGTCATCGCCAAGGAAGGCCCAGTGCATGCCTACACCGTCAGCGCGGCCAATCCTGTGGTGACGCTTGCTCGCGATCCTGGTCATGATCTGAATGCGTGGCTCGACCTTGCCAGCACCTACATCAATCTCGGCATCGATCACATCCTGCGTGGCATCGATCACCTGCTGTTCGTTCTCGGGTTGATCTGGCTTGTACGCGGCCCATGGATGCTCGTTCGCACCATCACGGCTTTCACCATCGCGCATAGCTTGTCGCTGGCCGCAGCGACATTTGGATGGGTTGGTGTTCCCGAGCAGCCGCTCAATGCAGCCATCGCGCTCAGCATCGTTTTTCTTGGCGTGGAGATCGTCAAGCTTCAGCGCGGTCAAATAGGCCTTACGGCTCGCTATCCTTGGTTTGTCGCGTTCATGTTCGGCCTTCTGCACGGACTGGGCTTCGCCACGGCGCTCACTACCATCGGTATTCCGTCCGCAGTCCTGCCGATGGCCCTCCTCTTTTTCAATGTCGGCGTCGAGATCGGACAACTTCTCTTCGTCCTGCTCGTGCTCGCGCTGATGTGGGCTCATCGCACAACACAATCCATGCTGCCTCAATGGGCTGCAGCGTTACCTGCCTACGCCATCGGTAGCGTCGCCTCATTTTGGTTTCTCTCGCGCATCTGAAAGCCAAGGATTTCCCGAAGGAGTCAAAGAAATGAAAATCGCTTCGCTCAAAGCGAGCTTGGCCTTGGCCACGATATTCGCGCTCATGCCCCTCGCGCCTGCGTTTGCGCACACGGGAACGGGCACGTCCGCTGGACTGCTCTCTGGCTTCATGCATCCGATCACCGGCGTCGATCACCTCGTCGCCATGGTGGCAGTCGGCCTATGGGGTGCCCAACTCGGCAATCCCGCGATCTGGATACTGCCGATTGCGTTCCCGCTTGTGATGGCGATCGGCGGCCTCTTCGGCGTCTCGGGATTTGATCTGCCCTTCACGGAAATCATGATTGCGATTTCAGGAATTGCGCTCGGGCTAGCGGTCGCGATGAATATCCGCCCTCCGCTTTGGGTCGCCGCCCTCCTCGTAAGCGTCTTCGCGGTTTTCCACGGCTACGCGCATGGACGCGAGTTGCCTGAAGCCGCCGATCCCCTCGCTTTCGGTGTGGGCTTCGTCGTCGCCACTGGCCTCTTGCATCTCTGCGGCATCGTCATCGGCGTGCTCACCCGTTGGCCGGCCGGCGCACAGCTCGTTCGTGCCAGCGGGGCCGCGATTGGTGCAATCGGCGGATACTTCCTCTTGAGCGCAATGGGATTGGTGGCTTGAAAAAGGGAACGCTGATCCGCGCCATTGCTGCGGCGCTCGCACTCGTCGCCGCGCCCGCGAGCGCCGATGCACATCTCATCAACACGACCCTCGGCGACTTTTACGGCGGCGTGCTTCATCCGCTCTCCGGTCCTGAGGACGTCGTGCCTTGGTTTGCGCTCGCGGTCCTTGCTTCTATTCAGGATTCACGGAACGCACGCTGGTTGTTGTTCGTATTTCCGATCTCCCTTGTGGGAGGAGCGCTGCTGTCGGTTGTTGCACCGGCTCTGTCCATCTCTCCAGCCTGGAACCTTGCAGTCATCGTCGTCACGGGCCTGGCTGTTGCAGCGGCCGCCAAGCTTCCCTTCCCGGTCTTTGTCGGCCTCGGCACGCTCATCGCTCTGCTGCACGGCTACCACAACGGCCAGGCGATGACGCAAGACACGGACCGCCTACTGTTTATCTGCGGGGTCGCAGCGGTCGGTTATGTTTTCGTCACGCTGATTACGGCCCTCGCGATTTCTTTCCTTCAGGGCGGCATGGAATGGCGACTGATCGCATTGCGGGCAAGCGGAAGCTGGGTCGCCGCCGTGGGCGTCATAATGATAGGGCTGCAGCTGCGCACTTCAGCCATGTAAGCGATGCTCGCGCAAAGGTGCGAAGGGCTGCGACCAAACCCAACCCCCCATGTATGCGCGCGCGAACCTTAGGCGGTGCTTTTCTCGCTCATTCGCGCACCGGTCTCAGCATCGAACATGGATATGCTGGAAGCCGGCGCGAACAGCGATATGACGCTCCCTGGCTCCGGCATCGGCTCCCGCCATGCCGTGACAGCGACCAGGCGGACCTTTCCTCCGTCCGTTTCCAAATCGACGAGGAGCGATGCGCCGAGCGGCTGCAGGGCGACAACGGTCGCCGGAAAACGAATGCCCTCGCCACCCGAAGCTTCCAGTTGGATATCCTCGGGACGGCAGCCCAGGATGAAATTCGGATCATTCGGCAACACGCAACCGGCGCTGACGTCCGCCTGCGCGCCGCCAACGGTTATGCCAGCGCCGTCACGTTTCAGGTCCAGGAGATTCATACCCGGACTGCCGATGAAGCGGGCAACGAAGGTGTTGGCAGGCGTCTTATAAACTTCGCGTGCAGTGCCGATCTGCTGGATCACGCCCTTGCACATAATGACGATACGCTGGGCCATCGTCATGGCCTCGACCTGATCATGAGTCACGTAGATCACGGTCTTCTTCTGCTGTTCGTGGAAACGGATCAGCTCGGACCGCATTTCCTCGCGCATGCTCGCGTCGAGGTTCGACAACGGCTCATCGAACAGAAATACATCCGGTTCGCGCACCATCGCCCGGCCGAGCGCAACACGCTGGCGTTGACCGCCGGAGAGCTGTCTCGGCTTGCGATCGAGGAGTTCCGCCAGCCCGAGCAAACCACTCACGCGGGCGACCTGCCACTCGCGCTCAGCCTTGGGCATTCCTTTGACCCGCAAAGGAAAGGCCAGGTTTTCTCCGACCGTCAAATGCGGGTAAAGCGCATAGCTCTGGAAGACCATCGCGATGTCGCGCTCGCTCGGACGCAATCTCGTCACCGCGCGATCACCGATGAAGATTTCGCCGTTGCTTGGGTCCTCCAGTCCGGCGACCATGCGCAAGAGCGTGGTCTTGCCGCAACCGGACGGACCGAGAAGAACGGTGAATTCGCCGCTGCGGATCACAAGATCCAGCTCTGGAATGACATCGGTCGCACCAAAGCTTTTCGATACGCGGCGCAGGGAAACGTCGGCCATTGAAGTCTCGCTGATGGTGGAGCGGGCCGGCACGAAGCCGGCCCCTTCCGTCACTTCTGATAACCGAGCGACTTCATCAGCTCGTCGAGGTTTTTGTTCGCAGTCGAAATAGCTGCGTCGGAGGTCGACTTTCCGACCCAGGCCGCGAACAGCTGATCGTAAACGGTCCGCTGCATCTCAACATATTCCGCGAGCCCGGACGTCAACGGAACCAGCACTTCCGTCTCTTTGACAGGCTTCAGGAAGGGAAACTTCGTCAGCCATTTATCGTTGTTGTAGACGTCAGCGCGATAGGCGCCTGATGCACCGGCTTCGAGCATGATGTCTTGCCCTTCAGCACTCGTGACGAACGCGATGAACTGATACGACGCATCCGGCTTCGGTGCATTAGCTGCAATCGCGATCTGGTAGCCGCCGATATAATCGGTGCGCTTTCCGTCGAGCGTCTCACGCGGAGGCAGCGCATACGCGACCTTGCCGAGAACCTTGCTGGTTTCGGGATTTTCGATGTCGGGGAAGAATCCGAACCAGTTGATGTACATTGCAGCGTTGCCCTGCATGTACGCATTGGTGGCTTCGGCGTAGCCCATCTCGTTTGCGCCAGGCGCGGTGAAAGGCTTGATCTCGAGCCAGCGATCCAGTGCCTTCCGGCCGTTGCCGTCGTTCTCCAGCATCGGCTTGAAATTCTTGTCCCAGACGAACTGGGTAGAGTTCGGCGGCATCGGAAGGCTTGCGAGACGCACGGTCCACTCCGAATACCCGCCATCCTGCTCGCCCGGCATGCTCACGACGCCGTAGACGTTGTTGGCCGGATCGTTCAGCTTCTCCGCGTGAGCCTTGAATTCATCCCACGTCTTCGGCGGTTCTTTGAGGCCGGCCTTCTCGAAAAGATCGGTACGATAGCCCATCACTTCGATGAAGAAATCGACGGGCGCAGCCCAGCGCTTGCCGTCAATGACGTCGTAGGCGTCCGCGATGCCCGGCAAGAACGCGTCCCACTCGACTTTCTCTTTTGCTTTTTCCTCGAGAGGCTCGAACGGCTGAACCCACTTGTTCTTCACGAAAATTGGCAGCCAGATGCAGTCCAGCACCATCATGTCGTATTCATCGGACCCAGCGGTGCCGAGCAGAACTTGCTTGTTGTAGGCATCTGAGTAAGGAAACTGGTCGACCGTGACTTTGATACCGGTCTTCGTTTCGAAGACCTTCGCCGCCGCCTTGAGGCCGAGACCATAGGGCTCGCCGGTGGCGATGATCCGCAGCTCTTCCGCTTTCGCGACAGAAAGCGTTCCGCCAAAAACTGCGGCCAGCACCGAGCCACCCAACAGCACCGCACCAGCATGCTTTGCCAAATTTCTCGAACTCATCCCGTCACCCCTTTTCAGGCCTGCACTTTCGTGACAGTAAAAGGAAATAATCACAAAACGCAAACACTATGATTGATAGTGATTGTTTTGTGCGCACCTGATCGATTATAATGCGGCAATGCAAAAATCGAAGCGAGCCCCCGGCGTGCGCCGGGCCGAAATCCGTCGGATCCTCCGCACCCAGCAATCTGCGACGGTTGAAGAGCTGTGCGCGCTTTTGAATGCCTCGCCTGCCACCATCCGCCGGGATCTCGCGGCTCTAGAAGACAATGACGAACTCGAACGAAGCCACGGCGGCGCGGCCGTTCCGCTTCTTCGCGAAGCCGAGCAAAATTTTGCGCAGCGCGAAGCCATCGACGCCGAAGAGAAGCAAGCGATCGCGGAGGCGATCCTTCCCCTCCTCGCTCCGGGAAGCACATTGTTCATGAATGATGGCTCAACCGTGATGGCGATCGCGAAACTGATCGTCGAGAGCGGGATCGAGTTGTTCGTCGCGACACCGGCTGTCAACGTCGCTGCCAAGCTGTCGGAGAGCAAATCGATCACCGCATGTTTGCTCGGCGGTTTTGTGCGGCAATCATCGCTGGCGACGTCCGGTCCATTTGCTGAAGCCATGGCTGCCCAGATCAACGCCGACCTTGCAATCATTTCGCCCGATGGCCTGCATCCCGAACAGGGACTGACATTCCTGAATGCAGAGGATGCCGCTCTGGCGCGGAGAATGGCGTCTCAATCAAAAAGCGTCGCAGCGGTCGCGACCAAAACAAAACTCATGTCGGTCAAACGCGTCATCGGCGTCGCCATGTATGCCGTCGATCATCTGGTGTGCGGCTGCTCGCGCGCCGAAATCCCGTCGGCACTCACGGAGAGCGGCGTGAATATTTTATCGCGATCGAAGGAAAAAGCATGAAGGGGCCCAATGCGCGGGCGGCTCGTCAGGGCCTTTGGTTTTTTCTTCCCGCTGGCGTGTTTCTGACCGTCATTCTGGTCTATCCGATGCTGTACTCGCTCTATGCGAGCCTGACGAACATGCGGCTGACGAGCCCCATCACGCGTTTTGTCGGGCTCGATACGTATTGGAGCGTTCTGACGAACAGCGCGTTCGGAAGTTCTCTCGCAGTGACGGTGATTTTTCTCGTCGCAGCGATTTCGCTCGAATTTCTGATCGGCTTTGCGCTCGCGCTCTCCTTCAAATCCATGCGCAACACGCATCCCATTATGCGCGCGCTCCTCATGCTGCCGTTGATGGCAACACCAGTCAGCGTCGGCTTGATCTGGAAGCTGATGCTCAACAGCGACTTCGGGATCATCCCCTATGCCGGTCAACAGTTGGGCTTCGGTACGCTTCTCTGGCTTGCGGATCCCATCCTCGCGATGGTGTCAATCATCATCATGGACGTCTGGCAGTGGACGCCCTTCATGTTTCTGATCCTGCTGGCAGGGCTTGAGGGCTTGCCGGAAGAAGTCTTCGAAGCGGCTGAAGTCGACGGATCGCGATCATTCGACTTGCTGATCCACATCACGCTGCCGCTCATGTCTCGCATAATTGCGGTGGCGCTGGCATTCCGCGTGATGTTTGCGATCGCGACATTCGACACGGTCTTCGTTCTGACGAAGGGCGGCCCTGCGCGCGCAACGGATCTCATCACTCTTCTCATTCAGCGCGAGGGACTGGTGAACCTCAACGTGGCTTTGGCATCGGCGATGTCGTTCCTCGTGTTGCTGATGGTCACGGCATTCAGCGCCTTTACATTCAAGCGAGTGCTGTCAAATGGCTGAGAACCGTCGCAAGAGCTGGCTCGAAGCCGCGCATCTCGCCGCCAACATCCTGATCGTTGCGCTGTTCCTGTTTCCATTGGCATGGATGATCCTCGGCGCCTTCAAGGCGCAAGCCGATCTCCTCTCTCCAACCCCCGTATGGTTCTTCACGCCGACGCTCGATCATTGGTATTTCATTTTTGACAATTGGAATGTCGAACGGCATCTGGTGAACAGTATCATCGTCAGCGTTGCGACGACGGTCCTCACTTTGCTGTTGGCTTTGCCTGCAGCCTACGGGCTTGCCCGGTTTCCGATCAAAGGCAAAGACGCGATCACATTTGAGATCCTGAGCCTCAAGATGATCCCGCCGATCGCGGCAGTCGTGCCGCTGTTCATCTTGATGCGACAGGTCGGGCTTTATAATACGCTGACGGTTCTCATCCTCCTCAACACGGCGTTCCAGCTGCCATTCGCCATTCTCGTTCTCAAATCTTTCGTCGAGGAGATCCCGCGCGAGATTGACGAGGCTGCGACGGTCGATGGCTGCCGTCCGTTCGGTGTGCTTTGGCGCGCCATCCTTCCGTTGTCCGTGCCCGGATTGATTTGCTGCGCCGTGTTCGTATTCATCTTCAGTTGGAACGAATTCATGATCGCGAACACGCTCGTGGGCGGAGACTTGCGGCCGCTGCCCCCAATCGTCGGATTGGCACTCACGCATCGCGGCATCCTCTGGGGACCGGCGCTTGCACTTGGCGTCGTTGTCCTGCTTCCGGTCTTTGCTCTGACGTTCTCGCTCTCGCGCTACATGGCGCGCGGACTGACATTCGGAGCCGTCAAAGGATGACCGAGGAGGAAGCCATCGCTGCTTTGCCGATCTGGCGTAGCACACCGAGCCTGGTGCCTTTGGAGAAAGGCCGGACCAACCGCAACTTCATCATCCGCCATGGCGATGACCGCTATTTCGGCCGCATGGGCGTAGACTTACCGCATCACGACGTGAAGCGCACGAATGAGCAGGCGTGCGCGAAATTCGCGGCCGAATTAGGCGTTTCACCGGGCGTCCACTACGCCGACAACGGCATCCTGATTACTGCCTTCGTCGACGGCGCCACCTTGTGCGCCGCTGACATGCATGACGACGAGACGATTGACGCGATCGCCGCAGTTCTTCGCCGCCTTCATGCCCGCCCCGCACCTCGCACGATCACGGCGCGCTGCGGCGTTGCGATCTGCCGTAACTATCTCGAAACGACGCCCGACGACGAGCTACCCGTACCGCGCGAGACCATCATCCGGCTGCTGGGCGAGCCAAATCTCCATGGCGACTGTCTCGTCCACACCGACATCATCCCTGAAAACTTGATGCGCACCACAACCGGTTTGCTGCTGATCGATTGGGAATACTCCGGGCGCGGCGCTCCTGAAATCGATCTCGCATCAGTCATCTCGAATGGCGATCTCACTCCGGCTGAAACACAAAGGCTGCTTGCCGCATACGGGCCTCATCGCACCGAAGTATTGGAACAACAGCGCGTGGCTCTCATCGTACGCGAGGCCTTGTGGTGCCTCGCTCAACTCCGTCACGGCGGACCGCAGGGCGACATGGTTTCGTACACGAATCTCTGCATCGACCGAATGCTGAGACTATTTTCATGAGTGCTCAGTTCGATATCGCGGTCATTGGCGCGGGAGTCGTCGGTTCGGCGATTGCCCGCGATCTATCCCGCTACGACTTGAAAGTCGTTCTGCTCGAAGCCAATACGGATCTTGGCGACGAGTCGAGCAAAGGCAACTCCGCCCTCATGACCGAGGGACACGACACGCCGGCCGGTTCCCTGGAGCGCGATCTCGTTGTGCGCGGGTACCAACGCTATATGACTGAGGCTCCGCAACTTGGCCTGCCGATGCGCAAGACCGGCGCCATCATGCTGGCCTGGACTGACGAGCAACGCGCGACTGTCGAGAAGCTTGTCGAGGAAGTCCATAGCGAAGGGTTTCACAACGTCCACCTGCTCGAGGGCTATGAAGTGGCAAGGCGTTGGCCTCAGTTCCGCCCCGGTGTTCTTTGTGCGCAATGGATGCCCGATGAAATCATCGCCGATCCGTTCTCGACGCCATACGCCTATGTACTCGACGCGGTCACCAATGGAGTCGCGTTCTGGCGGCCGTGGCGCGTCTCACGCGCCGAGCGAAACGCTCGCGGCTGGCGGTTGAGTAACAACCGTGGCGACGTTCTCGATGCCGGTCTGGTCATCAACGCGGGCGGTATCCGTGCCGATATGGTCGAGAGCTTGGTCGGCCATTCCGATTTCGTGATGCGCCCTCGGCGCGGGCAATACATTCTGCTCGACAAGCCGGCGCGAGCGATCCACGACATCATCGCGTATCCGACACCGACACCGGCATCGCGCGGCATTCTGATATCGCCGACGATATTCGGAAACGTACTCGTCGGCCCGACTGCCGAAGAGGTGGAAGATCGCGACGACCGCGGCGTCACCGAGGCCGGACTCCGCGCGTTACGGCAGGCAATCGATGACATGGTTCCGAGCCTGCGTGGCATGCCGGTGAACACGATCTATGCCGGCATGCGGCCAGCAACCAACCACAGCGATTATCAAATCATCCCGCGCTTCGATGAGCGCTGGCTGACGGTTGCAGGCATTCGCTCGACAGGGTTTTCAGGCGCCTTGGGTATCGCCGAACATGTGATGTCTCTCGTGTTTCCAAACGTTTTCGATAAGCAGCCGGTCAATCCAGTGCGCGGCGTGCGCGTGCCGGATCTATCGGAAACCAGCATTCGACCCTGGGCGGATCCGGAGAAAATCGGGGCCGATCCCGCGTATACGGATATGCTCTGTCATTGCGAACGGATCAGCGTCGGAGAAGTGCGGGACGCTCTCAACTCACCGGTCCCACCGGCATCGATCAAAGCTCTGAAGCGACGCACACGCGCAATGTTCGGCCGTTGTCAGGGCTTCTATTGCGGCGCGCGCGTGCAGGCCATGTTCGACGAAGCAAAGGTCAAGCGCGATGCGTGACCCGAAGGTACTTATCGTCGGCGCAGGCCCCGCAGGTCTGGCCGCAGCGGCCGAACTGACAAAACGCGGCGTGAGCGACATCCTCATCATCGATCGCGATGATGCGCCCGGCGGCCTGCCGCGCTTCTGCGCGCATCCGGGTTTCGGCATCGGCTATTCGGCAATTCCCCGATTTGGTCCTGAATTTTCCGCGCGTCTCGTCCGCGCTGTCGAAGACAAAAACGTGCGCATCCTCTGCAGCACCACCATGACCGCCCTCGATAACGGTCCCGCTGTTTCGATCACCGGGCCCGAATGCGGCTATCGGATCATCAAGCCTCGCACCGTAATTCTCGCGACAGGCATTCGCGAAGCAAACCGTGGCAACAGAATGGTGCCAGGGGACCGGCCGGAAGCTGGAGTTTTGACCACAGGGTTGCTTCAGCAGATGGTCGCGCGGAGTGTCCCCTTCCCCGCCGCCATGAAATCAATCGTCGTTGTCGGCACAGAGCACGTATCATTCTCGGCGATATGGACCGCACATCATGCAGGGTTGAAAGTACGCATGATGGTGGATGACGGCCCGCGGATCAGCTCATTCCGCCCCGTGGGATGGCTCGCCAAAGCGATCGGCATCGATATTCGCCTTCGCACGCACGTCGCTGCGATCAAAGCGCGCGACAACCGCGTTTCAGGCATCGTTGTCGATGGCCCTCGCGGAACCGAGACGATCGCCTGCGATGGCGTCGTATTCACCGCCGGTTGGATACCCGAAGTCGCAGCCGTCGCGACCGGTCCTGTCAAGGTCGATGGACAAACCGGCGGTCTCGCAGTCAACCGCGCCGGACTGACGAACGTCCCCGGCGTCTTCGCAGCCGGCAACGTTCTTTCCCCGCTCAAGGCAAGCGGCTCGTGCGCGATACAGGGCCGGCGCGTTGGATTATCCGTAGCAAAATATCTGGGCTCACAGAGCTAGGCGACGCCGAAGTGACTCTGCCGATCAGTAACAGTCCGACTACGGTGGCTTAGCGCCGAACATCCTCAGTTTTTCTTGCATTTGGTGGGTCGTGCTCGAACGGAATCAACGTTTCCGTGCCGGCTCAAGCATAGGGCATTCAAGAGCAAATAATGTTTTGAACAGATAGTGCACAAGTAAATCAGGCGGCCGGCTTCGTCGCCAATCGAATCACCAGTAAGCAATAGGGGTTTGCGCGCGGGTACAAGGATTTACGTCTGGAATGGCGGAGAAAAGCGAGACAATTGCGAATCTCGATACTGCCGTCGCTGGGCCATCTGTAAGCCGAATGCCTGCTAGGCCCTTTTTGAGACTTTCGAAGTCTCCGGCGACAAGCTTCGCAGCGCTTCCGATTGCGGCCGAACGGGTAATCGTCATCGAGCCAAAAAGTGGCGCCGTTCTCTTCTCAAAAAATCCCACCGTGGGCCGTCCTATCGCCAGCATTCAAAAGTTACTGACGGCCCTCCTTATTGTTGAAAGGGGATCGTTGAAAGAACGCATCGAAGTATTGCCGGAAGATCTGCCGGCAGATGCGCAATGTCTACCCGTGACGGCGGGTCTCCGCCCCGGCGACGCTTATTCCCGGCAGAGCTTGCTTTCAGCAATGCTGATTGGCAGCGCCAACGATGCCGCGAGTGCCCTGGCCCGTGACCACTCCGGCAAGGTCCAAGCTTTCGTAGATGCGATGAACGTGCGCGCGAAAGAGTTGGGAATGCACAGCAGCCGGTTTTGCAATCCCGGCGGCCTCCCCCACGAAGAGCAGTTTTCTACCGCCGAAGATGTTGCGGTCCTCGCAAGAACGGTCGACGACATTCCCGATGTGCGAGCCATCGTCGCCACACAGGCCTGCAATTTGATCCACGGCGACGGATCATCGGTGCGCTTGAACAATACCAATCGCTTGTTGCGTACGATGCCGGCCTGCGACGGCATGAAAACGGGCTTCACTCGAGCATCGGGCAACTGCCTCGTCGCGTCCGGTTCTTTGAGACAGATGCGGCGCATCGTTATCGCGCTGAACAGCACCATGGATCAAATTTGGAGCGATGCCCGCCAGCTCTTGACTCTCAGTCTCGGCATCCCCGATCGAACCAGCGGAGCCTCACTTGTTCCAGACTGATCAGCGCCGAGAGCCCCCCACCTTCACCAACCGGAATAGCGCTTGCCAAGCCCGCTTGCGGGATTTGACGTTCGCACTGTCGGGACCCAAGACGCGGCAGCACGCGCGGGTCTATGGCCGCGGCAAGCAATGGCAAAAGACGGCACGGCAACTGGACGATCAATTCGACACCTTTCTCCGGACGTTCGGATTGCCCTTTAAAACCTGGGCCGAAAACAGCGTCGGCGAACGCTACGACCCGGAGACGGTGTTCTACCCCTTCGGCGGTCCCGACTTTTGTTTTCCCTACTACCTCTCCCCGAATGCCCGCGAGTATATCCTCGTCGGCTTCGAGCCCTGTTCGCTTTGGCCGCTTGACGCGTTGTCGCCCGCGTTTGAATTCGGCGACACCCTCGAGGCGATGCGCCATTATCTTTGCTTTTCTTACTTCATCACGAAGGACCTTCACCGCAGTTTGGCGGCGACTAACGTGCGCAGCGTATTGCCTTTGCTTCTGACGCAGATTGCCCGTTGCGGATTGCCGTTGCTCTCGCTCGAGTTCATCGATGGAGCAGAAGGTCTGTGCATTGAGTTCGGCGAGAGAGATGATCCTCGGCGCCTGCATTACTTCCGGCAGGATTTGCGTGACGGTCATTGGAGTGAAAGCAGCAGCCTGCATCGCCGTCTCTTGGCGGCTAAAGGTCTGGCCGTGTTCGTGAAGAGCGCGAGCTATCTGCTGCACGAGCCGCCGTTTGAGAGGTTACGGCAAGTGATCAGGGATCACGCGTCGGTATTGGTTCAGGATCCAAGCGGCGTTCCCTACGATTTGCTGAAGACGTGGCGCTGGAGCGTTGGTCTTCATGGCCAATTTACGTCTGACATCCCTGTCTTCTCTCGATATGACCAATCGAGCCTCGCGCGCGCGTATCTGGCCTCGAAAGACAGTCGCCGGCTCGATTTCGGAATAGGGTATTTGACGACTCCCTCCGCATCGAGCCTCATCGTGGCCAGTCCGCCGGAGCGCGCTTTCGTATCCCATCAGGAGGTGTCATGCGCATCGTGATGACGCAGCGCGAGCTGAGCAATGTCGCTGGCTCGGAGATGGTGACTGTTGAAGTGGCAAAGACTTTGGCCGCTCGCGGGCACGAGATCGCGGTGTACAGCCCGAAGATCGGCGATGTCGCCAAGCTGCTGCTGCCGAGCGGCGTACAGGTTCTGTGCGAGCTCCGCGACGCCCCGTGGACACCTGACCTGATCCACGGTCAGCACCACTTGCCCGCTATGGCCGCGATTGCGAGGTTCCCGACATCATCGGCAATTTACTACTGCCATGGCACGCAGCCATGGGTCGAAAGACCTCCCGTCCACGGCAGGATCGGCAGATATGTGATGATGTGCGAGTGGATGGTGCTTCGCACTCAAGCTGAACTCGGACTGGCGCCCGAGCGCGTTACGTTCATTCCGAATTTCGTCAATACGACGCGCTTCTCCGAAGTGCGCCGGGCGCCGGCGCAAATTCGCAACGCACTGCTGTTCGGGGGATCGCGTCTACCTGAGGCCGAGCTTGTTCAACTGGAGGCCGCGTGCGCAGCTCTTGGCATCAAACTCGACAAAATCGGGCACGCATATAAAAGCCACCGACCGCGCCCCGAGGTCTTCCTTCAGCAATACGATCTCGTCTTCGCCATCGGCAAATGCGCGTTGGAGGCGATGGCGACAGGCTGCGCAGTTATACCCATCATTCCGGGACAAGCCGGCGCGCTTGTAACCGCCGACACATTCGACGAATGGGCCTTCTCGAATTTCGGACCGCGCTATTTCATGTCGTCTAGCCAGATCAACGAGCAGTGGCTGCGAAAGCAGATCGACAGGTATTCGCCCTCAGATTTGGAGCGGATCACGGCAAAAGTCCGCGTTGAATGCACGATCGACGTCGCCGTCGATAGGCTCGAAGCCATTTATCGCGAGGCGGCGCAAGCAAAGCCAGCAGCGCTCGTCGCGGACGATTCCTTCGCGCCCTATCTGGAACAGCTCGCGAAGGATGTTGACCCCATGTGGGCCGAGCTGGAAGGCATCCATGGCAAGCTCAAGAAGTTGGCGGAGATGAAAGCGAAGTTGCGCGAGAGCACCAGAGCACAGCAGCACCAGCAAGTGGAGTTGCTCGCGCTCTACCGCAAATTTCACGGAGACCATCTCCCTCGACACCTGCGCTGTCGAGAGCTTCTTCACCGCATGTGGGCGAGCTTGCGAGCGCAATGGTCACGAAAGCGTCTCAGGCACGTGATCCCTGCGGAGTAATATAGCCCCGGCAATCATTTGATATTGGCACCTTAAGCATGACGCAGATGATCAGTTTCGACTGGCCGAGGACAATGGGCTCTGCGATGGCGCCATTAGCGCCGCTTCATCCGAGCTTCGTCGATGGCGCGACGGCCCTTTGTCCGTTCAATGATGACACACCGAAACTATTCGAGCGCTGGTTTGCGGACCAGGAGCTTATAGGCGTCATGGGCGACTGGGAATTTCTTCCTCTGCCCTATTACGACCAGACGCCCGAGGAATTCGTTCGTCGAACACGTCGCAGCACCTGGTTGGTGTGCGCGAGAGAGAACGAAAGCCTCGTCCCAATCGGCTATACGGGGCTTTATGTACAGTCTCGCCATCGCGTCGGAATATTAAGGCTAGCGATTGCTGAATCAAAATATCGCCGGCAGGGTCACGGGCTGCGAGCCACGCGAATGGCGATCGATTGGGCGTTCCGATCATTGGACCTCTTCACGCTGCATCTTTCGGTCACGGCCGCAAATCAGTCCGCGATTGAGCTTTATCGCGGATGCGGCTTTCGCGAATGCGGCCGTTATCAGCTGTCCCGATTTTCCCGCGATGGCCGGTCCGATGAAGTTCTGATGGAGTTGATGCGCTCCGATTGGCCGCCGGCCAACCGATAACAAGCCCTCACTTAGCGCTCAGTTGAATACGCTGATGTCTGGTTTTGGCCCATTGCGGACATCGGCAACGGAAGATCGTACCGTCTGATTTAGGATGGATAGCTGACATGTCGGGATCGCAAAGCAGTCTCCCGTGATGAATTCCCAATCAACCTAAAATGGAATGGCCTTCCGAAGCGATCGGCCGATTTCACCCGCTCCCTTCGTAATGGAGCGTCCCGCTTTTGTGGCAGGATCGGCAATGATATCGGCTGTTTTCAATCGCCGGATGGGATCGATGCGCAGAGTCTTTCCGACAAACGGAAATGCAGTGCCGACTCCCAGCCCCGGAATGAGGTCCTTTGAAAACTTGAGGGGCGCTGAAAGTATGCCCCCAACCGTCGCCCGAACGATGCGCCCGACGGTATTATGGCGGCGGCATGTATGCGTCTTCGTGCAGATATCAACCTCGCCCTCCTGGAGAAGCACCAGGGTATCGCCATTACCGTCGACATAGACGTCGAACACCGTTCCGCGCACGCCGATCGTCGCTGACGGCGTGTCGATGCGATAGGCATCTTTCTTTTCCGAGCCGGTGATGAAACGAAATGTGCCCTTGATGAAATTGACCCCGATGCTCGTTATACCGCCTGAATTTCCGATCACGAAATCATCGAGCTTCAGACCAGCGTTCGGCCCGAGAGCAAGCTTCGTCTGGTCGTCGAGCTTCAACTCCGCCTGCGCCTCGCTCCCCGTCTCCAGATATTCGGAGCGGTGAACGCGGCCACCTTCCTGCAAATCTCGTTTTTCCTCGCCGAGCGTTGCAACGACCTGTCGCTTGATCGTTAGGGCGGTGCCAATCTCTGGCGCGCCGTCGTCAGCGAAGGCCGGACTGTCGAACGCGAGCCATATCGCCGCAAACACGACGACGACTTGGCCAGCACGTCGAAGGCTCGGCAGCAAATTGCTCCGCATGCAAAATATCCGAATAAAGTATTTCCCTCATTCTGAGCCTTATGTATCATGCTCCACGAAATCCACCACGGGCGTTTTTTAGTCGACATGCTGCATAAAGAGGCGCCTCGCGATCGCTGGCTGAGCATTCGCGCGACTTACTGGCTGCTGATCGCCGGAGTGCTGGCAGCAAGCGTCCAGTTACGTGAGAAAGACCCAGAATTTATCGCCCGTTTGCGATTGCTCGGCTTCGACGTTCTGCAGCAAACGATGCCGCGCGCTGTGAACGCTGATTATCCGGTCCGTATCATCGATGTCGACGAACCCTCGATAAAGGCATTCGGCAATTGGCCGTGGAAACGCGACGTCCTCGCTCGGCTCATTGACAGGCTCTTTGCGTCGGGCGTCCGCGTCGTAGCATTCGATATGGTTTTTCCGGACCAGACGCCGGGCCTGTTGGCCCAATTGCCGGAAGCATTGCGCAACGCCCCCGAGTTAAAGCCGCTTCTCGACACCTATGCTGACGCGCCATCCCCCGACGATGCGATGGCGAAATCATTGCGCGGTCGCCCCATCGTGCTCGGCATCATCGGCACGTCCAGGGATACGGGTTTCACCTCACAGGCCAAGGCATCGTTTGCGACGATCGGCGAAAATGCCTCTGCTTTTGTTCACAGATTCCCCGGTGCATCCGGCAATATCCCTGTTCTTGCGCACGAGGCCGCCGGAATCGGCGCGTTAAACTGGTTGCCGGACCACGACCAAATCCTCCGCCGTATTCCCTTGCTCGTCAGCATAGCGGGCGAACTCTATCCCTCGCTCGTTGGCGAGTCGCTGCGTGTGCTCATCGGCGCGAAGACGATCCGCGTGCGCACCGCCGGAGAGGGTGGCTTCACCGGAAACACAGGCATTACGACGGTCGGGATCGGTGACGCAATCATCCCGACTGATGCCGATGGCCAACTATGGCTTCACTTCTCACGGCACGATCCTAAACGTTCGATTTCTGCTGCCGACGTGCTTCGAGACACGGTGCCGCCCGGCAGTCTCGAAGGCCGCGTCGCAATCGTCGGCACGAGCGCGCCGGGACTTCTCGATTTGCGCGCGACACCGCTCGATCCCGTCATTTCCGGCGTCGAAATCAATGCGCAGGCGTTGGAACAGTTGATCGATGGCGCTCCACTCGTCCGTCCGGACTACGCCAAGGGAATGGAAATCGCTGTCACGGTGATCTCGACCCTGCTGCTGGCGGCGATGATCTATCTGTGGGGCGCACGGATTGCTGCCATCGTCGGATTTGCTACGGTTTGTCTATTTGTCTTGGGCAGCCTCTGGGCTTTTTCCTATGGGTTGCTTTTGGACGCAGTGTTCCCGATCATGACCAATTCCGCCGCCTACATCTTGGGGACCGGCTACCTCTACTTCGAGGCGGAAAGCGAGCGCAACCGCGGCCGTCAGGCATTACAGCGCATCGCACAGGAGATGGAGTCAGCGGCACAGATCCAGCGGACCTTTCTTCCGCAAGCTATCCCGACCGGTCCGCTCGATGACAAGTTCGATATTTTCGCCATCATGAAGCCCGCCAAGTCTGTGGGTGGCGATTTCTACGATTATTTCCTGATCAACGATAGAAAGCTCGGCTTCTTGGTAGGCGATGTTTCCGGCAAGGGCGTACCCGCCGCGCTCTTCATGAGCGTCTCACGAACCGTGCTACGGACGATCGCGTTTGAGAACGATGAGCCCGGACAGGTGCTGTCCAAAGTCAATTCCATTCTGGCACGCGACAATACCGAAGGCATGTTCGTCACGATCGCCTATGCCGTGCTCGATCTCGAGACCGGTGTCTTGACGTTCTCGAGCGCCGGACATGACGATGCTGTATTATTGACCGGTATCCAAGATTTCGAACAAATAAATCACATGGGCCCCGCGATTGGTCTGTTCGATGGTGCGGAATATCCGACCGCGATGCGCCACCTTTCACCAGGCGACGCTGTCGTTCTTCTCACCGACGGGATCACAGAGGCATTCAACATCGACGGTCGGGTCTTCGGCTCCGAGCGCCTCATGAAATGGCTGAACAAGAGAACCCACGTCGCATCGGCCGAAATGGTTCAACACTTGACCGCCGAGGTGGAACGCTTTGCAGAAGGAACCGAGCAGTCCGACGACATAACATGCGTGGCGCTCCGTTTCCGCGGCTAGCCTTCACATGCGATATCGAGACGATTGAACTCTCCCTCGCGCGCGTAGTCGATCCGGCTGGCGCGTTCTCGGATAAGCGCGACGCCAAAGCCGCCAGGCTCACCCGACATCAAATCTCGATCCTTAGGAAGCGGCCATTCCCGGATGTCGAAATAGGCACCGTTGTCCCGGACGGTCGCCTTGGCGCAGCCCGGTTGAAGATTGATGTCGATAGATATGAACGGGCCCGCGCGATCCTTGAGGCCGTAGCTGATGAGATTGGCGACGATCTCGTTGAGACAGAGTTTAAGATCGGCCGCCAACGATTTTTCAATGCGGCTTTCAACAAACGTTCGGTCGAGCCAGGCATTCAATCGTGTAACGTCGGAGGGTGTGGGCTGGAGACTGATCTGACCTGCGAATTTCATTGACGCTCAACTGTCACCCACACGTCGCGATCGCGGCCGCCTCGTCCGCTACGACAAGGACGATGCTGTCGATTCCGGTTGAGCGCAGAACCTTTCGCGCATCATCTGTTGGGCTGAACACGACAAGACGCCCGTTTCTTTTGGCGATATTCCGCGCGGCTTTCACGAGAAGCCTGATTCCGATCGAGGCTAGGAACGTAACGTCCTTGAAGTCGATAATGACCTTATCATTGTTGCTCGAAATGGCGCTGAAGGGCGCATCGACTTGCCCTGCGCCAGCGATATCGAGCGGCCCGCTAAGTTTTACCTTGAGTATGCCGCCCGGCAGCCCGACTTGATCTAAACGCATCTCTTTTTCTCCCGACTTTTCTTGCCGCTTCCCGGGCTTTCTTGTCCTGTCCAATACCGTTATGTGGGCTTCAGTTTTCTGCTGTGTCCGAAGTGAAGAACGAACTCACGAAACCCGAACCCGTGTTCGTCAGGTCGAAGGAGTGCAGACCAAGGCTATCCGACATCATTCGATAGCTCGCGACACCTCGCACCGAATTGCCATTGCTGTCGAGGCGCGGGGAATATGTGCCGATGCCGATTTGCCGGTTGACCACGCCGAGGATGCCGCCCCCAACTCCGCTTTTTGCGGGAATCCCCACTTCGTAGGCCCAGCCGCCGGAGTAGTCGTACATTCCGCAGGTGAACATGACCGACTGCGTATCACGCACCGCATCGATATCGAAGACTTGCTCATTGGTGACCGGATTGACCCCGAGATTGGCAATCGTCGCGCCGATGCGGGCCAAATCCGTTGCCGTCACCATGACCGAGCACTGCTTGAAATAGAGGTCGAGGACGGGCTCTACCGGCTCGGTCATGGCTCCCACGCTTAGAAGTAAATGCCCAATCGCTCTGTTCCGATGTCCCGTCGCTGCCTCGGAACGATAGACGCTTTCATTGAGTGACAGTTGACGTCCTGCGGCGCGAGAAAATCGATCGAGGACAAGATCGAATGCCTTCTGCTCGCCGAGGATATCGCGCAGTAATCCCGAAATGGCGATGGCACCGGCATTGACCATCGGATTGAATGGCCTGCGGGTCTCCGGGCTAAATTCAATGGCATTGAATGGATCGCCGCTTGGTTCAACTCCGGCGCGCGATAGAACCTCTTTGCGGCCGACGAGCTCGAGCGCCATGCAATAGGTGAGCGCCTTCGACGTCGACTGGATTGTGAATTCGACGTCAGCGTCTCCCACCTTATGAAGCTTGCCCTTGGTCGTGGCCACAGCAATACCGAAGGAATCGGCCGGAACCTTTGAGAGCTCCGGAATGTAGTCTGCCAAAACTCCGTGGGTGATAGGACGCGTCTGCTCATAGACGTAGGCGAGCATCTGATCGACTTGCGAAGTGGGATTCGGCACGGCATCGACGGAAGTGGCTTTCACTACCTCCGGCTCCGCGATCGTCCCCCCGGATGAGATCGCATTTTCCATTTGATGAGATGGGTCTCCGCTCGTCCGTTTTTTCCAAAACATCGCTTTCGGCTCGCTGATTGTGCTCAGTTCTTGTTCAACCGTAACCGCGTCTGCGCACAAGTTTGGCAATGATGCGATACACGCAATAAGGCGCGCGTATCGATCATCTTCTACAAGTGCCGCGAAGCATTGGATTTTTCAGAAAGGCGCCCCGACAGCATACGGGTTATTCGCAATATGTATGCCAGCAGACGCGTCCGGGGACTCATGTCTGACTATCGGAGAAGAGCACTGGGATGCCTGAATGCCCCTAAGGGCAAAATACGAGCCTGATCATGTTGATTAGGCCAATTGCTTTCCGGGCCGCTATTGGCCCAAAGCGGAGATCGAGAGTGAAAGATTGTTCGGTCTGATATCAGAATAAGAGCCGAACATTGCGGCGAACGAATTTCTGATAGTCTGCTGCAAATGTAAAACGTATCGCGAAAATCTCTCCGAGATTTCCAATATTTGGTGGGTGATCACGGGCTCGAACCGTGGACCCGCTGATTAAGAGTCAGCGCATTTATGTTGTAGATCAATGGCCATTCCGACTTTTATGGCCATATACCTACCACGCGCTATCAATGGGTTATCCGATGTGTCGGAATGCCAATGGACCGTTCGCAATTACGCGCGGGTGCATCGGACGGGGTGAAGGTCAGCGCCGGAAGCGATGACGCACTGACGTTCGCGCTCAATCCCATTTCAGACGTCGGTTGCTCCGTAACCGAGCGGCTCACAAATGCTGTAGATCAGCTCCAGTTACTGAAGTACAGCGTCCGCAGTCGAGGAGGCCGGAGAGAATAACTAACTGGCGGCGCGCTCTGGTCTGCGACCAACGCCATTTCACTCGACCTCAATCAGGCGCTCGCCACGCTCGAACCGGACACGACCTGCTACCTCATTCGCCGGCTTGCCCGAAGTCGAGAGCGCCACGGGGCTGCTCTACCGTGAATTGCGAATCCAGAGAGATGCACGTTGAGAAAACGATGACTCGTAAGTAGGATGATCGCAGAGCGATTCTCGTCGCTATTCCCTCAAATTTGCATTTGCCAGGCGTTCCTGCGCCGGCTCCACGAGACGCGCGATGCCGCCCCCACTGACCAAGACCAACGCCAATGGCGTGCGCTACCGCCGGCAGACCACCGTCGACCAGCTCATCGACGAGGTCGCCATGCTCGACCGTGCCGCGTTGCTCTCGCGGTTCAGCATTACAAACCGACACGACCCGATATATTTGCCGTCTGAGGTACTCCTCCACGCGATCCGGGCGACGCGCCAGGACAACCGCGACAGCCACTTCGAGGCACTCTTCCGCATCCTGCTCGCGCGCGTCGAATCCTTGTCGCGCAACGCCATCTCAACCTCTCAATACCGCAACGTCGACGAGATCCGCGCCGAAATTGCAAGCAGGTTCGCCACAATGATCGCGCAAGACCGAACCCAGGGTGGCGATCGGCTCGACATTTTCGAGGTCGTCTTCGATAAGGCCCTGGCAGCTTTGCGCGTCGACGTGCTTCGCAAACTCGGTCCTGAGCGCCTCAGGACCGAGCCGATTGACGACGCCAACACCGGCGAGCCGACGGCCGCCGTCGAGCGGGCAGCAGAAGCGTTCCTTGGCCAATCGCGCGAAAAATTCGATGATCCGGCTTTCCGGTCTGACCTCGTCGCTGCGATTGACCACTTGCCGAACGACGAGAAAACAGTGATCGGCCTCATGCTCAAAGGCATACCGATCGACGGCAAGGAACCTGGTGCCGTGACAATAGCCAAGCTGTTGGGTTGCACTGAAAAAACCGTCCGCAACCGACGCGACCGCGCGATCTTCAAGCTCAGAAAGGCCCTTGCAGGGGAGTATGCGTCATGACCAGTCAGACCAGTCCAGCCCAAGAGGACGTCTTGCTCGCCTTCTCCTGCGAAAACGATGCAAGCCCAGCTACGCTTGCAGAATACGTTCGTCGCTACCCGGGGTACGCCGGCGCACTCGCTGATCTCGCCGTTGAGCTGATGATCGTTCCGCTTCGTGAGGACGCCTGCTGCTCACCGCAGGATGCTACCGTCGACCGTGCCTGGGAGACATTCAGGTCGAGCGCCACTTCGCTGGAGACTAAGAGTCTCGGTGCCGCCGGAAGCCTGATCGCCGCTCTGCCGCCGGCCGAATTCCGGGCGCTTGCCAAACGCATAGGCGTCAACACCCTTTTCCTAGTTCAGCTGCGCGACCGCATCATCGATGCCACCACCATCCCTCGCCGGTTTGTCGAGCTACTCGCCAGGGAGCTGTCCAGCACGGTGTCGGCCGTGATGGATGATCTCGCCCGACCGCCGATGGTCGCAGCCAGCGAGCGTTTCAAGTCCGACCAGAAGCCCGGAGCGGACAAACGCATCGCGTTTGCGGACGCCATAGGAAACTCCGACCTCGATGATGAGCAGCAACAAAAACTCAGAGCTTTCATGGATTGAGCAATGGATGCCGCCGAGACTGCACGTCAGGCGGCCGCCCGCCTCCACTCTCAGGCCGTAGCTGCTGGCCACGATCCGGGGCAGCCGCTCGCCTTCGCCATGGCTGAGGTTGATCGGCGCAATCTCGAAGTCTACTTCGTCGCGCCCGAACATCCCGGGCTCAAGGGCGGCAGGGCATCGTTCGATCACCAGGCTGCGCATATCCTGGTTGTGAAAGACGCGACCGATTTCCAGCGGGCGTTACTCATCGCCCACGAGATCGGCCATGTCGTGCTCGAAGGCGGCGACCGCGATGATGTGGTCTCTCATTTCAACCAACCCAATTCTACCGAAGCCATGTCTGCCGCCGAGCGAGTGGTCGATTATTCGCGCCGCGAACGCCGCGAAGTTCGTATGGATCTCTTTGCGCGCGAATTTCTGCTCCCGCGCACATGGCTTCGTGGCCTCTATCTTGATCAGAGCTTATCGCGTCAGGCCATCGCCTCACGTCAGAAGGCACCTCTCGAAGTCATCACGCAGCAACTGCTCGATGCCCTGTTGCTCCCAGAGGTGCCGTCGGCGGACTCCTCCACTGAGGCCAAGCCCGAGAAACCGCTCGATCACTCCCAGGCCGCTGCCGCTGCCAAACGCGGACTTGCATTCCAACTGCAAGCCGGCCCAGGCACGGGAAAGACGCAGACGCTCGTTCATCACATCGATAGTCTTCTGCATGATGGCGTCGCGCCGGAGTCGATCCTCGCGCTTACTTTTTCCAACAAGGCTGCAGCCGAGCTGATCCACCGCCTGGAACGCAAGCACCCCGAAGCTGCCGCCGGTATCTGGGCAGGAACATTCCATTCCTTCGGCCTCGACGTCATTCGGCGCTTCCACGAGCGCCTGGGTTTGGCTGAAGCTCCCCGCCTAATTGATCGCAGCGAGGCGATCGAGTTGCTTGAGGACGAGCTCGCACGGCTCCCCTTGCGCCATTTCCGCAATCTATGGGACCCGACTCTCGTTCTCGCCGATATCCTCGCCGGCATCTCGCGTGCCAAGGACGAAGTCGCCGATGCGAAGCGGTATCGCGAGTCTGCCGATGCCATGCTTGCGAAGGCCGGGAGCGATCCCGACGCTCGCGAACGGGCCGAAAAATGTGTGGAGGTCGCCCAGGTCTACGAGGTCTACGAGAAGATCCTGAACGAGAAGGGCATGGTCGACTTCGGCGACCTCGTCGCGATGCCTGTAAGGCTCGTGGAAAACGACGCAGATGCCCGTGCCGTGCTCGCAAACCGCCATCGTCACATCATCGTCGACGAATACCAGGATGTAAACCGAGCAAGCGTGCGACTGCTTCAGCAGCTGCGCCAGCCCGGTAATCGCATCTGGGTCGTAGGCGACGCCCGGCAGTCCATCTACCGCTTTCGTGGTGCCTCCTCGGCCAACATGGCGTCCTTCGCAACAGACTTTTCTGGCGCAGAGGCAGCGCCGCTTGCGGTCAATTACCGATCGAGGCAGGAGATCATCACTACGTTCCAGGCGTTCGCCCGGACCATGCTGGCGTCTCATTCAGCCTTGCCGGTTGACCTCGATCCAAACCGCGGCGCCAGCGGAGTACGGCCCAAGCTTCGCGTCGCCGGCACTCCCGAAGATGAGATCGGCGTCGTAGCCGCAGCGATAGAGGATGCCAAGACAACCGGCGCGAGCTATCGCGACCAGGCTGTGCTTTGCGTCAGCAACGGACGCCTCGCTCAGTTTGCATCCGGTCTCGAAGCCCGCGGAATCCCTGTCCTCTATCTTGGCGGCCTGTTCGAACGACCAGAGATCAAATCCCTGCTCGCTCTCCTTTCGCTCCTCCAGGACCCCTTTGCACCGGCGCTCGTCTCGGTCGCGACGCTGGATGCGAGCCGTATGCCGCTCGCCGACGTCCAAACGCTGACGCGCATGTTGCGCGAGACGTCGGCAAGGCCACTCGACTGGCGACGGATAGCGACAGCCGTTCCGCATATCTCTGCAGCAGGGCGCCAGGCTATCGCGGACCTTGCGGATGCTCTCTCCTCTTTCGACTTAGCTTCGCGCCCATGGGACGTGCTGACTGCACTTGTCCTCGACAAGCCGGGAATCGCACGCACGCTGCACGGCGCAAGCGACGTTGCATCCCGTATGCAAGCCATCGCGATCTGGCAGCTGCTGGCCTTCGCACAAGTGCAGCCGTCCGCCCGGGGAGCGCCGATCCGGCGCTTCCTCGACCGAATCCGCCGGCTCATCCTCATCTCAGACGACCGCGAGCTGCGGCAGCTTCCCGCCGCGGCGCAGTCCATCGACGCCGTGCACCTGATGACCATTCACGGCAGCAAGGGGCTCGAGTTCCCGATCGTCCACCTGCCCGACCTGATCGCAAGCAAGATGCCCCTTCCCAATCGGGCGCCCCGGTGTCCGCCACCAGACGGGCTAATCTCCAGCGCCGAGAATCTCCCTGGCCTCGAAGTCCTCAAACAGGGTCACGACCAGGAGCAGGAGTGCGTCCTGTTCGTCGCACTCTCCCGCGCACGTGACGAGCTCCACCTGTCGGCCTCGTCGCTGCAGCCAGGTGGCAAAAAGCGCAATCCGTCACTCTTTCTGGATCGGTTCACCGCACATCTGGACATGGTGCGGACGCCGCGTTCCATTGCCGGACCATCGCCTGCTATCGAGGATGTAGCCATCACCTGGACCACGCCGCCCGCGCTCACCGATCACCAACTCGGGCAGTTCGAGGATTGTCCGCGGCGTTTCTTCTACACGCATGTCCTCAAACTCGGAGGCCGCCGCTCCGAGACGGCCTTCACTCGCATGCATGACGCTTTGCAATCAGTCCTCGATTGGGTCTCGGAATCCTTTCCGGCCAGCAACCCCGAGCCCGGCGTCGCCGAAACGCAACTCGATGCCGCCTGGCAGGCAAACGGGCCTGTCGATCATCCCTTTGCATCTGACTATCGGCGTATCGCAGGGGAGCTGCTTTCGTACCTCCTCGGCTCACGCACGGCCGGCCCCCTCGTCGAGCCAAAGCCGCTGACGCTCGCGCTCGGTCAAAGCCGTGTCACTGCCGTTCCCAATCACATCGTGCGCAGAGCCGATGGTGCCGTAGCGGTGAGGAAGGTGAAGACCGGACGCAAGAGTTCGGAAGAATTTGACGGGCTGGACTATACCGTCCTGCTGCTCGCGGCCCGCGCCGCGTATGGCCCCCAGACCGTCGTCGAAGTCGTGCATCTGACGTCCGCGACCACCACGCCCGCGGAGATCTCCCCCAAGGTCCTGGCCAACCGTCGGGTCAAAGCTGAAACCGCCGTCGCCAACATTCGCCAAGGCGCCTTTATCCGCCAACCGGTCGATCGACGTTGTCCACGCTGCCCGCACCTCTTCCATTGCGGCGCACTGCCCGATGGCGCGATCTCGGCAAAAATTTGACGCTGAGCTTTCCGGTTCATGAATGTCGCTGCGATTGCCTGATCAGAAGCCGCCGCAAACCTCCGCGCCGGCAACGCTCAGGAGTTCAAAAGCGTGCCTCAACAACACCGCTACAGCGTGACCGACGCTACACTCGACGCCAAGACCGTCAAGATCGATCACCCGAATCCGACCGGCGCCGAGATTCTCGCCGCCGTCGGGCTGATCCCGCCGGATGAGCACATTCTCCTCGGCATCATGCCCAATGGCGACTTCGAGGATGTGCGTCTGACGGAGCATACGGCGAACGAAACGCGCAAGTTCATCGCCTTTCATTCCGACCGCCTCTACCGCTTCACGCTCGACACCCGCCAGCTCGGCTGGGGAGAGCCTAGCATTTCGGGCTCCATCCTCGAAAAACTGCTCGGACCGGCGGACATCGGAAAAGACATCGTGCAGCGCCGCCATGACGGCACCGAGACGGTCATCGAAAAGGGCAGCATCGTGCGGCTCGACGAGCAAGGAACCGAGCACCTCGTCACTCGGGCCCGCACCTTCGTCATCGTCGTCAACACCAGGCGCAAAACTACCTCCAAGGAGAGCCTCACCTTCGAGGAGCTGATCTTGCTTGCCTTTGAGAAGCCGCCGACGGGGGAAGGCGTGCAGTTCACGATCCAGTTCACCCGCGGCCCAGAAGCCAACGCCTCCGGCACTCTCCTTGAGGGCCAGTCCGTCAAGATCAAGAATGGGATGGAATTCGATGTCACGCCGACTAATCGCTCGTAGTCCCGATCTGCAGCACCTCGAAGATGAGGGCTTCGATCTTGCCATCATGGGCGGTCACCTACTCGTCCGTGACGTTCCCTTCGTCACCAGCAACAAGTCCGTTTCGAGCGGCATCCTCGTGATGCCGCTTGATCTCGCAGGCGAGACGGCCTCTAAGCCGCACTCGCACATCGCCTACTGGATCGGCGAACACCCGTGCCACGCGAGCGGCACGAAGATCACCACGATTGCCAACGCCTCGAACGTAGAGCAACTCGCAGAAGGCCTCCAGATCGATCACACGTTCTCTGCCAAGGCCGACTACCGCGACTATCATCACAAGGTGAGGACCTATGTGGGCCGCATCGCAGGCGAGGCCGCCATGATCGACCCGAACGCGAAAGCGCAGACCTTTCCTGCGATCCCCGCCGATCCAGGCGACAGCGTATTCGAGTATGCCGATACGGCATCGAGCCGGGCCGGCATCGCTGCCATCAACGCGCGCGTCGCGGGCCTCAAGATTGGTATCCTCGGTGCCGGCGGCACCGGCAGCTACGTGTTCGATCTCGTCGCCAAGACCTTGGTCGCCGAGATACGGGTCATCGACGGCGATCTCTTTCTAAACCACAACGCCTTCCGCTCGCCGGGCGCGCCATCACTTGCGGACCTCACATCGAAACCTAAGAAGACCGATTATCTCGGTGCCATCTACAGGAGGATGCACCGCGGCATCGTGCTGCACGACATCAACATCGACGATGGCAACCTGCATCTTCTCGACGGGCTGGATTTCGTATTCGTCTGCATGGACACCGGTGACGCCAAGCGCAAGGCCGTCGAACGGCTCACTTCCAGCGGCACATGCTTCATCGAGGTCGGCATGGGTGTTCTCGTCACTGACGATAAGCTCGGCGGCATCGTCAGGACTGTATGCAGCACGCCAGAAACGAGACAGGCGGCGGTTGCGCGCATCTCCTATGCCACTGATGACGGCGGTCTCAACGCCTACTCGGCAAACATCCAGTCCGCCGAGCTCAACGCGCTCAATGCCGCGCTCGCCGTCATTCGCTGGAAGCAGCTCGTCGGCATCTATCACGACATGCGCAAGGCTTCCTACCGCGGCTACTCCATTGCGTCGGGCGATATCGTTACCGAGGGTGACGAATGACACGTATCACCCGCCTTAAAATTAAGCACATAGATTCAGTGCCCGATAAGCTTGAGGTCGGTGTGCTGTACGTCTCCAGCCGCTTCGCAACCGCGATGCACTTGTGCTGTTGCGGTTGCGGCCATGAGGTGGTGACCCTCTCAACCCCGCCAAATGGAGATTGGTCGAAGACGGTGACAGAGTTTCGCTGTATCCATCTATCGGGAATTGGAGCCTTCCGTGCCGCTCGCACTATTGGATCGAACGTGGACAAATCCGCTGGGCGGGTGCTTTCAATGCGAAGCAAATCGCGGCCGTGCAGGCACGCGACCGACGCGACGCCATCGCCGCACGACCGTCGATTGTCGGATCGCGGGGCAAGCTTACCGCAAGGATCTTGGCGGTCTGGTCTTCTTTAACGAGCTGGTGGTGACGAAAAAGGCCGTAAGCATTGATCGCCTGATATCTGCGTCAACGCTCTTGAGGCTGGATTGAACACCACAATAACCCTGTTGAAAAGCAGGTCACGAACGTCCGGCGAGCGCAGCAGCGTCGCAGACTGAAGAATGAAAACAGGCCGATACACTTCCGGTTTTGGAAAGGGTAATTCGTTATGCACGAAATCATCTGCCCCCACTGCAGTAAGGCATTCAAGATCGACGAAGCCGGGTATGCGGACATCCTGAAGCAAGTCCACAATAGCGAGTTCGAGAAGCAGCTGCACGAGCGGCTCGAACTGGCCGAGCGCGACAAGCAGTCCGCCATCGAACTTGCGCAGACGAAATTCACCGGCGAATTGCAGAGTTCGACTGCAGCCAAGGACACTAAGATACAAGAATTGAAGTCGCAGCTCGATGCTGGAGAGGTTGAACGCCGGCTCGCCGTCACCCAAGCGGTAAGCGCAGTCGAAAAAGAGCGTGACTCGCTGGCCAGCGAACTTGCGCAAGCTGAGCAGGATAAGAAAGCTGCTTTAGAGTTAAGTGAGGCGAGGTCGGCGAACGAGCTACAAAAAGCGGCCACCGCCAAAGATAGCGAAATCCAAGACCTTAAGGCTCAACTCGCCGCCAACGAAGTGGCTCACAAACTTGCGATAACAGAAGCGATCAATGCGGTTGAAAGGGAGCGCGACGAACTTAAGAGCGACGTTGAGCTAGCAAAGCTTGAGAAGCAACTTTCAGAGAACGCGCTCAAGGATAAGTACGAAACCCAGATCAAGGATCGCGACGACGCGATCGAGCGCCTGCGGGAGATGAAGGCTCGCCTGTCGACGAAGATGGTCGGCGAAACCCTTGAGCAGCACTGCGAGACTGAGTTCAACCGCATTCGCGCGATGGCGTTTCCGAGGGCATATTTCGAGAAGGATAACGATGCGCGGTCTGGCAGCAAGGGCGACTACATCTTTCGCGACTCAGATGAGTCTGGCAATGAGATCATCTCGGTCATGTTTGAGATGAAGAACGAGAGTGATCGCACCGCGACGAAGAATAAGAACGAGGACTTCCTAAAGGAACTCGACCGGGATCGTACAGAGAAGGGGTGCGAGTACGCGGTTTTAGTATCCCTGCTCGAACCCGATAGTGAGCTTTACAACACCGGGATCGTCGATGTGTTTCACCGCTACCCGAAGATGTACATCGTCCGACCGCAGTTCTTTCTTCCAATCATCACGCTTCTGCGGAATGCGGGACTAAACTCCCTCAAGTACAAGTCGGAGCTGGCACTCGTTAAGGCGCAGAATATAGACATCACTCAATTCGAGACCCAACTCGAGACGTTCAAGACTGGCTTCGCGAAGAACTTTGACCTCGCGTCCAGGCGTTTCCAAACGGCGATCGATGAGATCGACAAGTCGATCGACCACCTACAGAAGACGAGGGAAGCCCTGATTGGCGCCGATCGGAACCTTCGTCTTGCCAACGACAAGGCGCAGGACGTTACGATCAAGAAGCTGACTCGGGACAACCCGACGATGGCGGTCAAGTTTGCGGAACTCAAGGAAAATGGCCCTTCAGATACTGGATGAGAACACGAGTGGCTTGCGCCTCGTGCTGGCCAACGGGCTTCCGGTCGACCGCATCTGAATGGATTCCGGACCGGGGCCAAAAGCCCAGAGATGCGGCCAACGGGGAACCGGCTTCCTCCGCTGGTCCACATCAAGTGCAGTAGAAGCCGCAGAACAAGTTCTCTGGTGTAATCAATCCACAAATCGCTCGCTGGTGCCCGGTGTGGATTGGCGCAGCCGTGGGTAGGCTACAAACCATCTCTCAGAACCTGCACCCACATCACGCTTAGTCGGAGCACTACCTGAATGTCATCATTCGTCTGGCTTGACTACTCGGAGCGTGAGCGTCGCAAGATGCTCGACGTCATCGAGCTCTTCCGGGAGTCGGAGACGGTCGACGAGCTCGGGATAGGCTCCATCCGCGATGCCTTCGCCGACATGCTGTTTCCCGGCACGTCGACGATCATGACGCGCGCGCGCTACTTTCTGCTCATCCCCTGGATCTATCAACATCTCGAGGGGCGTCGGGTTTCCTCAGCTCAGATCGAGGCCCGCGGACGCAACACCGAAATCGACTTAATCGAGCACATCGAGGCTTCGAATGACAACGCGGGCAATATCGGCCGACTCGCCCGCAGCAACCTGAAGCGACTGGCCAGTAGCGTCTATTGGCAGGGCCTCGGCGTTTGGGGCATCCGCTCATTCATAGGGTCTCAAACTCAATACTACCGTAGCCTCGATCGGTATTATCAAGGTCAAGCGCGTCACGCCGGGCGCCTGTCCGAGCGCGGAAGCGAGCACGATGACCTAATCGCCCCCAACTGGCATGGTGGGCTGATCTCGCCTCCGCCCGGCTTCCTGACGACGTGCTCTCTGCGTCTGAGCCGACGCGAGGCGAAATACCTCGCCGAGCGAATCACCCTCAGCCCAGGCTGCTCGGGATCTTTGCTTGCCGCTTTGGTCCGGCACGGCAAGCGGGAAGATGACATGACGTTTGCCTGGGAGCATCCGTATTACCAGCGCCTCAACGGCAAGCTGTCGGTTCAGCTCGACCATGCCCGAAACTTCTCAGCGCTGATGCACGGGGCACCCCTGCTCTACAATCTCATCCTGGCCGAACAGACAAATAACGACACGCGTCGGGACCGCTACTGCCTACTCCTCAGGGAATGGAGCGACTTGATCGCCGAGCGTCGGCAGTCGCTCGAACATTGGAAAAACGGGGAGTTTTGGACAGTGGTCCTCGACCAGAATGCGCGCATCACGCCAAACACACGAAGTTTCGTCAACGAATGGTGGCAGCTTGTGCTCGATGCTGGCCCACGCGATATTGCCCACTCGGAAGTAGCGCGCAATCTCGTCACGTACCGTGAGCGCCAAATCAAAAAGCAGTTGGCCCGGATCAATAACCCGCGAGCCAGCGAACTCTGGGGCGGGGACAGTGGGATTGCTCCGCTCGACTACCGCTGGCGGATTTCTCAGATTTTGATCGGCGATATCTTCGATGGCCTTGGAGGCGGCGATGCTTAAGCCGGGGGATCGTGAGCATCTTATCGAGTTGTTGCGGCCGCCGGTCGGATGCTGCTTGGATTTTGCCGTTGGGACGACCTTCTCCCTCGATCTCGTCAGCGCCTTGCTGTTGCCGCTGTCGTTTGCGTTCTGCGACTGGCAAAAGCCCGACGGAGAGCTTGCCGCAGATCCGTTGGCTTTGCTCGAGGCCCTGCGCCGCTATGGCGACAAGTATGCGGTGTTCTGCCAGTCCGGCCAGATCCGTCTGCCAGCCAAGTATCCACCCCTCGTCACCTTCCTCGAACAATCAATCTATGGCGTTCAGCCCCCGGATGAGCAGGGCGTGTTCCATCCCAAAGTTTGGGCTCTGCGTTTTCAGGAGGGGGACGCGAGCGTTCGGTACCGCGTGCTTTGCCTCAGCAGAAACCTCACGTTCGATCGGTCATGGGACACCGCAGTCATTCTGGATGGCGTGTTGACCGAGCGAGAACTCGCGTTTGCGGCCAACCACCCCTTGGCGGACTTGATCGGGGCACTTCCCGAACTCGCGCTCCGACCGCTCACACGGGCCCACGCAGCGGGAGTAGCGCGGCTGTCGGATGAGTTGCGACGCGTGAGATTTGACGTTCCCAAGCCCTTCAAGGCGCTTGCGTTCTGGACCGGCGGGCTTGAGGGCCTACCGACGCGGGCATTCGAGCAAGCCGCCCGCAAATCCCTGATCATCGCACCGTTCCTCTCCAACGATGTCGTCAAGGGTTTCCAAGACCTCTCATCGGAAACGCACGTCGTCTCCCGGCTCGAGGCTTTGCAGGAGTTGCCGCCATCGACCTTGCAGGCGTGCAAAAGCGCCTTTCAGCTCCTCCCCGATCTCCAATCGGAATCGGAAGACGACACGCTGCCGCGCGAAGAGGTCTTAGAGTCCCTCGAAGGGCTTCACGCCAAGGTTTTCGTCAGGGACCAGGGCTGGGAAAGTCACGTCTTCAGCGGATCGTTTAACGCCACGAACCATGCGCTCCGGCATAATGTGGAGTTCATGGTCCAATTGACGGGGCCGCGCAGCGACGTCGGCGTTGATGTTCTGCTGCGTCAGGTGCAGGGCGAGTTGCTATTCGCTGATCTTTTGAAGCCCTACGAGGCTGCGACTGTCAGCGTTGCACCCGATCCTGCCCTTCGACAATTTGACGATCTTGTTCGTGTCGCCAAACGAGCAATCTCAGTCGCTGGTGGTCGCGTCGTCGTCGCCACCGGACAAGAGCCGGATCGGTTCGACGTTGCGATTGTCTGGAAAGCGCCGTCCATCCTCCCGAACGAGATCGACGCTAAGGCGCGGTTGATCACACTACCGCCTGATCGTGCCCTGGACTTGAGCGCTCCACTTTCATTCCGCGCTGTCTCCTTCGAAGGTTTGACGCCGCTGCTCGGCATCGAGATCACAGCCAAACTCAACGGTAAGCCGATGACCTGCGAGTTCGTGCTCGATCTGCCCATGGAGGGCGCACCGGAGGATCGGCAGGATCGCGTACTGCGATCGATGATCAGTAGTCGAGAGCAGCTGTTGCGCTACATCCTGTTCCTCTTGGCCGCTGGCGACGGGGGCGAGCTCTCGTCGCATCATATTCAGCAACTGATCCGGGATGGCACCGGTGCCCAGTCGTCCAAGACGATGGCGGAGACCCGGTTGGTTGAAACCATGCTTCGTGCACTGCACAGATCGCCGGATCAATTGGAACGCGTGAACTCCGTGATCGACGTGCTGCGTCGGGAAAGCACCAGCTCTGCACTGCTCAGCGCCGAGTTCAATCAGATTTGGGAGCCAATCTGGCAGACGGCCGAGCGTGCGAGGAATACATAATCATGTGGCACGACCCCGCCTCCACATTGGCAAAACTGAAGGACTTTCAGCGGGCAACGGTCGACTACGCTTTCGCGCGCCTCTACGAGGAAGGCTCGAGCGCTCGCTTTCTCGTTGCCGACGAGGTCGGGCTGGGCAAGACCCTGATCGCCAAAGGCGTGATCGCGAAGGCGATCTCCCATCTGAGCCGGACCCAGCACCAGATTAACATTCTCTATGTCTGCTCGAACGCCGACATCGCACGGCAGAACATTAAGCGGATGCGCATCCCACAGCTTGCCGATGCGGCGCAGGCCACGCGTTTGACGCTGCTGCCGCTCGAGTTGAAGATGATGGCAGCCAATCGGGTCAATTTTATCGCGCTCACCCCCTCCACCTCGTTCGAGCAATCCAAGGGCGGAGGCCGCTACGACGAGCGTGTGCTGCTGTACGCGCTGCTCGATGAGGTTTGGCAATTCAATGGGCGCAAGGCGGCGCTCCATGTCCTGCGCAATCAGGCTGGGGCAGACAGGTTCCAGGCTCACTTGGCTCGCTTCGATCATGACCGAGTGAATCCCGAGATCAGGACGCACTTTACTACGACACTCGAGCAGTCCATCGCTCAAGATCGGAAACGAAAAGCAGCTGATCTCAAGCGGCGCTTCGACGCACTTTGCGAAGTCTTTGCCCGCAGCAACTCGCGACCGACGGTGGAGGAGGCCCAGGAGCGCACGCGCTGGCTTGGGGACATGAGGCAGCTGCTGGCCAGGGTTTGCCTGACTTCCATACGACCAGACCTGATCATTCTCGATGAATTCCAGCGCTTCAGCCATCTGCTCAAAGACGACAATGAGGCGGGCGACCTCGCGCGGGATTTGTTTCAGTCCAATCAGGAGCTCGGCGCCAGGGTCCTGCTTCTGTCCGCGACGCCCTACCGCGCCCTGTCGTTGCATCACGAGACCGGCGACGACCATTACAGTGATTTTTTGTCCACGCTCCGCTTTCTGGAGAATGGGACGTCGGACGAGATCGAGGAGCTGCTCGCCGACTATCGCGCCGCGCTCGTCGACGTCATGCAACCGAACGGAATGTCCAAGCTGACCACCGCCGTGAGGGCCCTCGAAGCGCGATTGCGGCGGACGATCGCGCGAACAGAGCGAAACACTTTTCCAGGCAGTCCGCGGATGCTGCGGGAGGTCAGCCCGCCGAACGTACCGCTCAAGGAGCACGATGTTCGCGGTTATCTTGGAGCCCAGGCGATTGCCGATCTGATCGAGGAGGGCGATATTGTCGAGTACTGGAAATCATCGCCTTATCTCTTCAACTTCATGGACGACTACAAGCTCAAGAAGTCCTTTAAGGCATGGGATCAGCAGCGCGAATTGATTGAGCTGGTTCGCAGACATGGCGACTGCTTCATCGACGCGGCACGCCTCGCCAACTACCAACAGATCGATCCCGCGAATGCGCGACTGCGGGGGCTGGTCGAGGAGACCGTGGGACGTGGCATGTGGCGCCTGCTCTGGTTGCCGCCCTCGCTGCGCCATTACGATCTTGATGGTCCATACTCGGCGCCGGAATTGCAGAATGTCACCAAGCGCCTCGTCTTCTCGGCATGGCACATGGTCCCGAGGGCCCTGGCATCGATGCTGTCCTATGAAGCCGAACGCCAGATGATGCGGGCGACGGCGCCGCGCTCCAAGGTCACGCAAGACGATCGCCTGAAGCAACGTGGCCTCCTCCGATTCAGCTATTCTGCGGGCCGTCCGTCCGGTCTTCCTTTTCTGCTGCTCGTCTATCCTTCTCTGACACTGGCAACGGCCTGTGACCCTCTGGCCCTCGCTGCGGCAGAGGTGGTATCAGCTGCCGAGATGCGAGATCGGCTTGCGCGCAAAGTTTCCGAGCTTCTCTCCACACTTGAGATTGTCGCGGACCACGCAGGCCCTGCCGACGAGCGATGGTATTGGCTAGCCCCCATGCTGCTCGATGAGGCACAATATTCGGTCGCTTCCAGCGCGTGGTGGACGAACTCCGCGCTCGCTAAGACCTGGGGATTGAGCAAGTCGAACGACGAGGCCGAGGACGACGGCCGCTGGGCAGACCACGTCCACTTCGCGCGGGATACGATCGCTGCTGTGCGTTCAGGAGCAACGATGCTCGGCCGGAAGCCCGACGATCTCTGTGAAGTGTTGGCGCTATCCGCATCTTCGGGGCCGGCCACTGCAGCCCTCAGAGCGTTTAGTCGCAGAGGTGGTGGATGCTCCATGGAGGGTGTGAGTGTGCGTGAGGCGGCCGGCCGGGTTGGCCACGCCTTTCTGTCGCTCTTCAATCATCCCGAGGTGATCGAGCTCGTCCGTGCGGTGATGACGGACGAGCCCTATTGGAAAATGGCACTCGCCTACGCGCATGCAGGAGGATTGCAGGCAGTTCTCGATGAGTATGCGCACCTGCTCCAGGAAGGATCCGAGACCAGCGACCGATCGGCGGGAGAGGTTGCGAGATCCCTCTCCAACGCCATCATCGAAGCGCTGACCATCCGCACAGCCAACATCACCATCGATGCTATCAGCGCGCCACCCTACACCCGATCTGTGCAGGTGAAGCCCGAACGCCTTCGCAACCGCTTTGCCATGCGCTTTGGCGACCAGCAATCGGACGAGGAGACGGGCGCACTCGACGACTCCGGTGTAACCCGGAAAGAACGCGTTCGCGCCGCATTCAACTCGCCATTCTGGCCGTTCGTCCTCGCCTCGACTTCGGTCGGCCAGGAAGGACTGGACTTTCATCACTACTGCCACGCCATCACACATTGGAACCTGCCCTCGAACCCGGTCGATCTAGAGCAACGTGAGGGGCGCGTTCACCGCTATAAGGGGCATGCGATCCGCAAGAACGTCGCAACCGCGCATGGCCTAGCCGCATTACGCGCTGCAGGCCCCGACGTCTGGCATACGGCCTTCGACATTGCCGCCCGCGAACGAGGACCAGGCCGCAACGACCTCGAACCCTATTGGCTGTTTGCCGGCGACGCACATATCGAGCGCCATGTCCCGGCCCTCCCCTTCAGTCGTGACGCCGCGAGGTTGCACGATTTGCGCCGAGCCCTGGCCATTTATCGGATGGTGTTTGGTCAGAGTCAGCAGGAGGACTTGATCGCCTATCTGCTTAAAGAGATCCCCGAACAAGAGCGGGAGCCCATCGTGGCTGAGCTGCAGATCAATCTCAGCCCGATGAGGGTCAGAGCCTAGCTTACGCGAATGACGCGGGCAGCAACAATGACGTGATGGCCCTGATGTGTACCAAGCTCCGACGTGTGTACCACTTGCAACCGCTCAGTTCGCCAGGTTCGGGGCGAACAGCGGCCGTTCGGCGCAGCCAAATTGATGCTAATCGTCGACTAAGAGCGACTTCCGCTTCCTCGCCATTACGGTCACGATCAGGAGACAGCAATACCGAGAAAGCAGACTTTAGATCGCTTGGTCTCTTTGAGGTCCTGAAGGACTGCCAACATTTCGGAAGGCCGTCGCTGTAAGGGCCAGGAAGAGCCAGTCGGTAATCGGCGAAGGCGACAGTTCTCTGAGGCCAAACGGCCACAGGTCCGCCACAGCAAGTAGCTGCCTCAATCATGTCACCGAAGAAAATCGGTCGGTTGCTTGATGCCAGAGGCTTAATCCGCCACTCATTCCGCTGAGTGGGGGCATCAATGCGGCGACCTTTAATACAATTTGGCATCGCTCAGCTACGCAAGCTGTACGAAGAACGCGGACATGAGCATGCCATCCTAGAGCAGCTTCGCGAGGAGCTAACTTTCCGCAGCACCGCAGGTGCGAAGCAGCTGAACGCTGAAGTACTCCAGCGCATTCAGGAGATGGCAGCGGCCGACGATAATGTAATTATTGAACTACCCCCTGGACCATCCCGCGATGAACCTGATGACGAGCAGGATGGCAACTTAGCGCCGGAGGGCTCCCCTGATACCACCAACAGCCATCTTCATCCCGACGACCAAAAACGCCCGGCAAGCCTCACACGCATAAGGCCGCCAGGCACATCCGGCTTACCCGAACCGTGGCAGCGCACGCTCAGTCAAGAACTGACGCTGCCGGTTGCGAAGGACGCCGACCTGCCCGACCTATTCATCGCGGCTCTCAATGCACTCATTGCCGAGATTAAGCGCAACAGCGCCAACCAGAAACGCTACGAGCTGGAGAATGGCGAACGGCTGGAGACTGCGCAGGACGACATACTCTATGCATTTCCTTTCACTGACGAAGCCGAGCTGTTCGAAGAAGCTCAGATTGAGCTGCAGGCCTTTGGACGCCGCGTCGAAGGCACCATCGTCTCCATCTCAGCAGGTCGCCTCGTTCTTGCCCTACGCGAAGATTTAGGCGCCGAGATCGCCAAGGCCATTCTGGTCATTGACACCACCGCCCTGCTTGCCGCATTGGTGACCAAGATCGAGCAGGTCAAGAAAGGCGAAGTGAGCCTCAACCGTGATCTTGCCGACAGCATCGCTGGCCGGAATGCCCATCCTACCAAGCCAGAGCTCATCGATGCAAAGCCGCCGAAAGAGCTCAACGCAGCACAGCAGCGCGCCTTCGCGGCGGCATCCACCGCCGCCGTAACGTGGATCTGGGGTCCCCCCGGCTGTGGCAAGACTAAGACGTTGGCCGAGATCGTCCGAGCGGTTTTCGAAAGCGGTCGGCGCATCCTTGTCTGCTCAAATACGAATAAAGCCGTCGATCAGGTGCTGTACAGCATCTGTAAAGCCCTTGAGACTGACCATCCAGCCATGCGGGAAGGGCGGGTCGTCAGATTAGGTCGGATCGCCGACAAAAAACTCAACGACTACGCGGACTACGTTACCATCGACGGCATCGTGGAACGGCGCAGCCAGGAGTTGCGGCACCGTCGCGCGCAGGTCGAGCGTGCTTTGGAGTTGCTCGATGCCCGGACCCTCAAGAGCCAGCGACTTATTGCAAGATTCGGGAAGCTTGACCGAGCCGCCGCGGAGCTGGCGGCAGCACGCGAACTGCTTGCGAAGATTGCCTCCGACGCCGAGAGCGCCCAACGCTCGCACCAACGCAACGCGCAGCGCACGACCGATTTCCAGGCCGAGCTGGAGAAGCGGCAGAAGGCCTTCTTCACCTTGCTGAGCCGCAATGAAGAAAGCATCACGCGTGATCTTGCCGCCGCTGAGGCCGAACACGCGAATATTGAAGCCCAGATGCAAGCTGTCAGGCAGCGTTACGAAACCGCCAAACGCGTGTTCGACGCGGCTGCCACCGATCATGACGCCATGCGAAACACCCTTGCCGGAGAAGATAGGACGGCGGCCGAGGAAGCCATCCGCATCGCTGCCGACGAGCGCTCAGATTTTATCGCAGAGCTGCGTGATATCGAGGCCAAGATTGCTGCCATTCGCGAAACCATTATCAAGGAAGCGCGCATACTCGGAGTCACGTGTACCAAAGCCTACTTGGCCGTCCGAGAAATCGGCCAAGTCGATTTGGTCATCATAGACGAGGCATCGATGGTGCTGCTGCCTGTGGCGTGGTTCGCAACCGGCCTCGCCAAAGATCGCGTCATCGTGTGCGGCGACTTTCGGCAGATCCCCCCCATTGTACCGAGTGAACAGCAGAGCATCGTTGATGCCATTGGCACGGACGCCTTCACCGCTAACGGAATTAATGAGAACGATCCGCGCATCATGATGCTCAACACGCAGTATCGCATGCATCGCACCATCTGCCAGCTGATCGCCGAGCCAATGTATGCCGGAAAACTTGGAACTGCCGCGGATCGGCTCGAAGCGACGGACCAAGTACCTCCGCCCTTCAATCAGCCCCTGACGATTGTCGACACCTCCGACCTGTGGCCGTTTGAATCGCAGAACGCCTTCTTCTCCCGATTCAACCTGATGAACGCGCTCCTCGTGAGGAATATTGCGTTCCACTTCGCCAAGCACGGCGCCATTCAAGAGCATGAGGATCTAGGTATCTGCACGCCCTATTCCGCGCAGGCAAAGATCA
Organism: Hyphomicrobium facile; assembly: GCF_900116175.1. GTDB lineage: Bacteria > Pseudomonadota > Alphaproteobacteria > Rhizobiales > Hyphomicrobiaceae > Hyphomicrobium_B > Hyphomicrobium_B facile. The sequence goes on along the minus strand of NZ_FPCH01000001.1, from coordinate 1,257,643 downwards.
TAGGCAAACTTCTGGAGGGAGAAAATCTACACGACAAAGTGCAGGTCGGCACGGTCCACAGCTACCAGGGCGACGAACGCAGCACGATGCTACTGGACATCCCAGAATCACATGGTGGGGCCTGGAGCCTGGGTCAGTTCGTCCAAGGCGTGCCGCCGAAGAATGTCGGCGCACGCCTCATCAACGTTGCCATCAGTCGCGCCAAGCATCGACTGATTGTGCTGGCAAACCTCACCTACCTCGACCGCAAATTGCCCTCCACATCCCTGCTTCGTTCGGTGCTCTTTGATATGCAGGGAGGTGGCCAGGTAATCCGAGGCAGCGACGTCCTCGCCTTACGCCCCATAGAGCGGGATCTGAAGGGTCTCTTGGGACAGCCGCCGTTCGAAAAGATGATCGAGACGTTCGGCATCTTCGACGAGCCAACTTTCGAACTGGCACTGGAGCACGATATCCGTGAAGCAAAGCGATCGATCGTTATTTTCTCCGGCTATGTCACGCCTGCCCGCGTCGGGAAGCTGGGCGACTTGTTCCGCGCCAAAATTGCCGATGGGTTGAAGATCCGATGCGTCACGCGCCCCCCACAGACCAATGGCTCCGTACCACGAGAGCAAGGCAGTGAAGCTCTCGACATGCTCGAAGGCATCGGTGTGACTGTCGATTGCCGTGCAAAGATCCACCAAAAAATTTGCCTGATCGACAATCGGATCGTTTGGCTGGGCTCGCTCAACGCCCTTAGCCACGCGGGCCGCTCCGATGAAACGATGACCCGCGCCGTCAACGAAGGCTATGCGGCTGCAATCGCTGGTCACATGTCAAAACGGCGTATGTCGACAGACAAGGCCGCCTCATCTGTCGCTGATGCCGAAAACCCGCGTTGTCCGGAATGCGACAGCCGATCCATCTATAACGATGGCCGGTTTGGTCCGTACTTCGCCTGTGAAAGCGAGTGCGGCTGGAGGGCAAACGAGAAGTCACTGAACGGCAATAGTGCTACACGAAACGCTGAAGATCCCGATGCAGATTCACTGCCTCTACTCGGCCCAAAATGTCCTAAGTGCAAATCCCCAACAGCGCTTCGTACCGGGCGGCGTGGAAAGTTCTACGGATGCACACAATATCCAAAGTGCGACGGCACGCGGCAGGCCTCAAGCGATGGCAACGAGCGACGTCGAGCGTGAGTGGACATCATAGCAATGTCCTCGCGCATGAGATGACATTTGAGCGTAGAAATACAATTCAACGGATACTTGCGAAACCGATTGTCTGCCACTGATTGGCCTAACGTTGCGTCGGACAGAAATTGCTCGCCGCAGTGTGACCGGAGAAACATTTAGGCTTGGGCCACATTCGCCAAAGGCGATTTCGCGGGTTTCGTAGGAGCCGCGTCGCAGTCTCTTCGAACGAGCTTCGCTGGCCGTCCCAACCTCGTACCTCTGGCACGAGCAGCAGCTAACCCCGCTTTGGTGCGTTCACTGATGAGGGAACGTTCAAACTCGGCCAAAGCGCCCAACAGATGAAACTGAAGCCGGCCACCAGCGGTGCTCGTATCGATAGCATCCGAAATCGACCGGAACGCCACTCCCCTGCCCTCGAGATCCGCGACGAGTGAGATGAGATGGGAAAGGCTTCGGCCCAATCGATCAAGTCTCCAGGTGACAAGCGTATCGCCTGTCTTCAGCCAACGTATCGCTTCATCGAGAGCTGGCCGGTATTCGAGCGCACCTGAATATCCCGGGTCGCAAAAGATCTTCGTGCATTTTGCCTGCTTGAGCGCGTCGATCTGCAGATCCAGACTCTGGTCATCCGTGGAAACGCGCGCATAGCCAATCAGCATGCCCAAAGTCCTATGACGCCAGCACCACCCTCAGGTGATTGCGGGCAGCATCCAAGTAGATGGTGGAAAAGTATCAAAAAGGGTCCTTTTTACTCACTATTTGAAAGGGGTGCTTGAGTGGGCAAACACCCCTGCAAATCCAAAGATACCCAGGCCGCTAACCATCATGCAACGAGGCTGCACAAAAAAGGACCCTTTTTTCTGGTGGGGGTCCTCCTCTCGTATTGAGGATCACATGCGGGATCCGAGTCAGAACAGCGAGACAATTCACACGCGCAAGGAGTTGTACACGCGCGCATGGAAGGCTCCTTTAGAGACGCTGGCGCAGGAATTGAGCATCACGCCTCACCGCCTGAAAAAAATCTTCGATGAACTTCAGATTCCTTACCCGCGCCCCTCCTATTGGAAGCGCAAACAAGAAGGCAAATTTGTCTTCCAACGCAAATTACCCAGCCCATCGCCAGCGACGCCTTCCCATATCGTCCTTACACGTCAGGAGGAACAAGAGGATCAGTCAAGAGCCTCATTAAAACCGCATCCGGTTATCGCTGGATGGCGTGAACAACGGAAGGATTTCATTGCTACTCATCCCCACTTCGCATCGGTCCGGAGCGCGTCAGAGCTACGCAAGCAACAGATCTTGGATCCAATATTCAAAGCGGTCGAAGAGCACGGCATCAAACCTCTCGCACGACACGAACGAAATCACATCTATTTCGCATATGAAACGATCGAGATTAGCTGCACTCTGCGCGAAAGGAAAAGACGTACCGCAATAAAAAGAAGCGGGGTCAATGACATCTCTTATGACCTCAAACCGACCGGCGACTTCATCTTCAGCATCGAGAGCTTCTTAGGGCAGCACAACCTCATCCGAAGACAGTGGAAGGACACCGCCACCAAGCGACTGGAGGACATGGCGCCCGAGATTGTTTCCGCACTTCTCAAGGCGGCACCCGCGCTTCTTCGCATACGACAGGACGAAGAGAAGCGGGCAAAACGAGAATTCGATGAACGGCAGAAAAAACGTGAGGAAGAAGCATACAGACGGCGCGACGAGCGTCGTTGGGCGGAATTTGTTTCATACGCCAAGCGACTCGAGGCTCTGGACAAACTAGGGGTGCTCATTGCCCACCTTGAGCGCAACACTGCCGACTTCTCAGTGGTCGTAGCGGACCGCTCGCTCGCGGATTGGCTTCAGTGGGCGAAGGACCGTGTCGCGGCATTCGACCCCCTTCACATCGAACCCGAAACTTTGATCCTTGAAATGATCACATTGGCTGATCAGCGCGTGACCTCAGAGGATCATTGAGCACGCTAGGAACTAGGCTATCCGCCCCCTGTTGCGCCTCAAATATGCCCTATTAAGCCCTGCACCGAGCATTTTTTCTCACCCCGCCAAACCCTGCCAGACCTCTTTATTCCTGGTCGTTTCGCAGGATATTTCGCGAGCCATGCAAGGTGCGCATGATGATCAATGCTTGTGTCGCCCCCTGACGACCCACCGCGTGCGGCATTCACTGAATGCTTCTTTTGCATGGATTGTTTGGGGGGCGATCAGTGAATCCCTGGAGGGCACCAGACTGAGTTCGAGTCCCTCCTGGGGCGCCAAACCGGGTTCGAGTCCTCTTCTGGGCATCGAACCTCATCGCGGGAAGGCCCCTGGGGAGCTCCAAGCGAATCCCGAAAATTTCCTTTGTGGTTCAGGCTGTTAAGAACCTTGACCACCTGCGCCGCCGGAGCAGTCCGTTTCCGGCTATGTAGCAGAAGCATGTTCAGACGTTGTAAGGTCATCGACTTTATCGGGCGCTATATAGAACGGTTCTGAAGGCGCCTTAATCCGCTCGAGCGTCACCATGCAACTCACAGAGATATAACGATCTCGTGCCGCTACGAGCTTCCTGACTTCCTCTTTGCAGTACTTAACCGCATGCCACCCGTACAGAAACCTGCCATGGAGGTCTGCTCGCGCCTCGCAATGACCCTTGAGATCGCCATTGAACCTTGACTTATCTTGAAAGTCTATCGCGACGTCTAGGTCACCGTAGTCCGTCGCTAGCGGGTCTATGAAGCTTCCAAACAGGCGTACCTCCCTTATGAAGAAAATAAGGTCGCGTCGCGCATTCACCGCTTCAATACGAGCATGAAATCTATGAAGGATGGGCACAGCCTCGTGCCTGTCGATCCTTTTGACAGCCCGCGTGGAGGCTAGCCGACACCCCTTGTCGGTTATTTTATAGCGTCGCTCACCTCGATCCTCATCCTCGACGGCTACAAAATCTTCTGACAATAGCTTTCCAACGATAATCATCGCGGTTTCTTCACCAACGCTTAAACGCTGCGATACGAGAGACTTCGATACGTGGCGCCCGTGGACCCTCAGAAAATCGCGAATTTCAATCATTTTGATGCCGCCTATTCGTTCATTCCAATCAACGCGCATGACCTTCCCTCCTAAGTGTCCTCGGTGTGCGATGCCCCGCACCTGCCGTCAGCCTTGCCGACGCGCACGATCAAAACCGCGAAAAACTCTTATGAAAAGGCCCATTTTCTCGCACTCGGGCCTGGCATGTAACGTCATGGGTTGGCAGGGTTTGGCGGGGTTTCACGATTTGGTGAGCGCAGAATCCCTACGCCCAAATTGGCCTCTCAGGCCGCACCATCGCCATGATTGGCAGCATGAACGTCCTCGTCTGAGCAATCGACTTTCTCGAAGTCGGCCGTCACCGGAATTAAAGGCTCTGCACCGCAGAGCAGCGTGACAAATCCTTTTCTCGCCGAACTTTGGCGGAGCGACGATTTTTATCTGAAGGTGCTGGCCGGCAGGGAGGATGTTTTGACGCCGGGTCAAGTCTGCAGCATCCGCCGTCTGTCGGAGACACGGCTATCCGTCGAAGATATTGCGCTTAAGATCGAGGCCCGCAATGTCGGCTAGGTCAAACGCATGATCGCCGGCAAGACGTATCGAAGGATAGGTCAGCAACCGCTTCATTGAAGGCGGCCGACCGATTTGCTTGAGGCCACTTCTGAAAAGCCCCGGGTGTCCGGTTAACATCGACAAGCTGACGCCGCCAACAACGCGCTGTTGGAGCACCTCTTAATTTCGCGAATGTCTGCCATTTGGACAAAACAGCCTTCGTCTTGTGGGAGCCGATCAGCAGATGGAAACTCTGAGAAACATTGTTCGTCGGCGCCAGCGCAAATAACCGGATGCCAGAGGCTTGGTCTTACTATTTTGGCGTTAGTGCTGTTTACGCGAAGCAGGCAAGTCCGACTAGTAAAGTATTAGGCCCGCAACGATCAAACATTCCGTGGCCTAATTTAAGATAACGAGAAAGTGAAATCCTGGCGAACCAGGACAAACCTCGGCAAACCCTGCCATTGCCGGATGCATAAATTCTGAACTTGCGAGGCTTGCTGTTCGCTCCCATCCAGGAGGCATGCGATCAGACTCAGACGCACTTTCGAGAATACAATCGTTGCCCCTTGGCGATCGCCAATGGCCGCGTCTGATGCGCGCTGAGACCGCGGCACGATACGTCGATGAAGTCTCTGTGCGGAGCTTTTTGCGATCGGCGGGAAGAATCTATCCTCCTCCCACCATAATACCAGGCAAAGGTCGGCGATGGTTACGTGATGAATTGGACAGATCTATCGAGCGATTGACATGCAAAACCCTCAAAAGCGTCGACGTCGCAGATCTACTTTGAAGCCGGCGAATTGGCCTCGCTATATGGTCGCCAAACAGCTGGGTGGAAGCGGCATTTGTTATTATTGGGCGCCGGCCACCCGGGATCTAAAAGCTGGTTGCCCAGTTCATCGCCAATCTCTTGGAAACAGCTATGCTGGAGCGATCGCGCGCGCCGAACTTCTAAATCATCATCTCGATGCTTGGCGATTGCGACCAGAGACGCCCCCGGATCTTGACGCACGCGGTGACATGGGCTCGCTCGATTGGCTCGTCGAGCGCTATAAACGCAGCCGGGCTTGGGAAAAGGTTTCAGCCAGATCGCGCCTTGAATATCAAAAAGTCTTCGACCTAGTTTTGCTCTACCAAACGAAGGACGGCGGACGGCTGGGTCAACTCAAGGCCACCTCAATGAGCGCCCGGGCGGTAGATACGCTCTACGCCAAACTTCAACCGGGAAAACGGGTCGAGCGACGTCTCCGAACTGCAAACCTGGCCATCACTATCATGGCAAGAGCGTGGGACGCCGTCCATCGGCTCTATCCAAAGACCATTCCTTCCGAAAATCCGTTCCGAGGGGTTGAACTCGATTACAACACCAGCACGACACGACCCGCCTCGCGCGAGGAAGCCTATGCGCTCCACAAGGCGCTCATTGCAGTGGGCGAAATTCATCTCGCTGCTGTGCCCTTGATTTGTTTCGAATGGCATCAACGCCCCGAAAATGTCTTAGCCGGCCATCTCACCTGGACGGATTACCGTCCAACGGAACGACCAGATGCGGTTCGTATCCTTCACCACAAGACGGGTGAACTCGTGTGGCTGCCGCTTTCAGATGAAGATGGCCCTCTGTTCCCAGAGCTGACAGCATATCTCGAGGGCTTGGACCGCCTCGGCGTTCCTGTCGTGTTGATGATGCCGAAAAGGGGAAAATCGAAGCCAGCTCGCCCATTCAAAATGCGCGATGCCCGCGCGCGAGTACGAAAGGCCGCCACGAAAGCCAAACTTGCGCGTGATCTCACATTGGCCGCCTGCAGGCATGGCGGCCTCACGGAACTCGGCGATGCTGAACTTACAGAGCAGGGCGTCATGGCACTCTCGGGGCACAAAACGCCGGAAGCCGCGAGGCTCTATGTGAAGCGGACTGAGACCCAGCGCGTCACCGCCGCACGGCGCCGTCGCGCCTGGATCGAAAGCAATCAAAATCGAGAACAATCCGCGGCCAAGAGTCGGAATGAAGCATCGACCGCAGAGTCGGAATGATCAATAGCGATTGAAGTAAGTTATTGATGTTATTGGTGGGTGATCACGGGCTCGAACCGTGGACCCGCTGATTAAGAGTCAGCTGCTCTACCAACTGAGCTAATCACCCGTACCAATGACCGGCCTGACGAAGGGAGCCGAAGCTCCAAAGGACGGCGAAGGGGCCCGAATGCGGGCCCCTTCGGAGGAGCGAATAGCATCGGCCGGGGGCGCTGTCCACCCCCCTCCTCAAACTATAACAGCCCTGTGAAATAAACGCCGATTTTGGGGGCTTCCGAGGCGCTCCATCGGCTAGGGGCGCCCCGTGCTCAGCGCCCGGCGGCCCGCCCATGGACATACGCCGACATCGCCAACCCGAGACCGATCATCAGCGTCGTCATCGATGTGCCGCCGTACGAGACGAGCGGCAGCGGTATGCCGACGACAGGAACGAGCCCGGTGACCATGGCGAGATTGAAGAACACGTAGAGGAAAAATGTGGTCGCCGACCCGGCAATGGCGAGGCGCGCGAAACGGTTCTCGCACCTCTGCGCCATGATCATCATCATCAGAATGAGCAGGGCGTAAATCGCGATCAAAACCAGCATCCCCTTGAAGCCCCACTCTTCGCCGATGATGCTCGCGATGAAATCGGTGTGCTTCTCCGGCACGAAGTCGAGCTGGCTCTGCGTGCCCTGCATGAAGCCCTTTCCCGCAACGCCTCCCGCGCCGAGCGCGATCTTCGATTGCGTGATGTGATAACCCGAACCCAGCGGGTCCATGCCGGGATTGATGAAAACTTCGACGCGTCGCTTCTGATAGTCGTGCATTCCCGACCAGATCACCGGCAGAGAGGCAATGGTGATCAGCCCGCCGAGCGCGAAATACCGAAGCGGTACGCCCGCGAGAAACATCAGCGCCAAACCGAGCGCAACGAACAGGCAAGCCGATCCGAGATCGGGCTGCTGCATGGTCAGAAACACCGGCACCCCGATCAACACCAGCGGCGCCAAGACATACTGAGGCTTTCCGATTTTTTCGGGCGGAAGCTGGAAATAAAAACGCGCAAGCGCCGCAACGAGGGCGAGCTTCATAAGCTCCGACGGCTGGAACGAGATCGGACCAATGTCGATCCATCGCTTCGCACCGAGCGCCTCCGAACCGGCAAACGGCACGAGCGCCAACATTGCGAGCGCCGCGAGATACGCCGGATAAGCGAGCTTCATCCACACTTCGAGGCGAACGGTCGCCATGGCGACGACAATGCCAAGCATGACCAGAAAGCGCAGCGTGTGCCGTTCCGCCCACGGCTGAAACGAGCCGCCGGAAACGGAATAAAGCGTCGCCGTCCCGATACCCGCGAGCAGGCACGCCGTCAGAAGCACGGGCCAGTGAATGCGCCACAGCTTGTCGCTGAGGCGAAGCGGCCGGCTCGTGCTCCAAGCGGAAAACAGCGCGTCCATCATCCGGCCTTCCCGGTGTCGTCGCCCGTGGGAGAAACGCCGCCGCCTTGCGGAGACTTGCCGCCGGCATGATCCGCGCGATCGACGGCGAAGTTCAGAATATCGCGCGCGAGAAGAGCCGCTGACGCGTTGCCGCGCTCGACGACGGTTGCGATGGCATATCGCGGCGTCTCCGCCGGCTCATAGCCGATGAACATCTTCGATGCCCCGGTTTTGCCCGCAACAACTGGCCGGCCCGCGCCGAGCTTGGCCTCCTCCGCACTCCCACCCTGCTCGTTGACGGCGGCGGCCATGCCCTGCCTAACGGCGTCGACATGCGCCTCACTGAAGCCAAGAGGCACGAACCCGGATATGCCGTCGCGCTTCTCGAGCTGAGGCACGACGCTCCGCCCGGAAGCGATCCGCGCCGTCATCACGGCAAGCTGCAACGGCGTCGCCTGCACGTAGCCTTGTCCGATGCCGGTCAGCAGCGTCTCGCCGCCGAGCCAAGCCGAATTGAGATTGCCCCGCTTCCAATCGGGATCCGGAACAAGCCCGGATTTTTCCTCGCTGAGCCCGAAGTTCCACGTCGCTCCAAGCCCGAGCGCCCGCGCGGCAGCCGAGAGCCGCGCGATACCCAAGCGGGCGGCCACTTCGCAGAAGAACACTTCGCAAGACGAACTGATCGCTTCATGAAGGGAGAGGCTTCCATGCCCTTCCCGCTTCGAGCAGCGGTACACGTCTCCGCGATATTCGTACTCACCGTGGCAGACGATGCGTTCGCCCGGCGACAGCACACCGGCTTCGAGCGCAGCGAGCGCCGTCACCACAACGAAAGTTGAACCGGGCGCGTACTGGCCGGCGACAGCGCGATTGAGAAGCGGCTTGTCTTCCGATTGCGCGAGCTTCTGCCAGTCGGCGGCCGTTATTCCACCCGCAATGGCTCCCGGGTCGAACCCCGGAGCCGAAGCCATGACGACGATCCCGCCCGTTTGGATATCGACCAGCACGGCAGCCGCCGCAGAGGCTCCGCTTTGCAGCCGGTCGCCGACCAGCCGCTGTAGCTCGGAATCGATCGTCAGCGTCACATCGCGGCCCGCAACCGGATCGACCGTCTCGAGATTGCGGACGACGCGCCCGCGCGCATCGACTTCGACTTTCTGCGTCCCGCCCGCGCCGCGGAGGTCGCCATCGAACCCCAATTCAGCGCCGCTTTTGCCGATGCGCATTTCCGGCAGCCTCGCAACGGCATCATCGTCGATCGTGAACCGCTCGACGCTTCCGACAAAGCCCACGACATGGCAGAGCGCCGACCCGCCAAGATAGCGACGCCGCAGCGCGAACTCGGTGTTGATGCCGGGAAGGCTCGGCGCGGCGAGATTGAGATGCGCCACCTGTTCGAAACTCAAATCCGATGCGACGGTCGTCGGAACGTTCCGCCCCTGCTTCCGCGCCCGCGCGACGATCTTCGCGATCTCGTCGTCCGTAAGCGGCAGAATACGGCTGACGCGCCGCAGAACGCCGCCCACGTTCTTTGCGATTGCCGGCGTGATCGTAACGCGAAAAACTTGTTCGTTGTCGGCCAGCACGCGTCCCGAGCGATCGAGAATACGCCCGCGCTTGGGCGCCACGACCTGCAGATTGAGACGGTTATTCTCCGCGAGCGGCCCATAACGGTGAGCGCCCATCACCTGCAGATCGAACAGCCTCCAACCGACAAGGCCCAAGCCCGCCGCTTGCACGCCGCCGAGCAGCAGGCTTCGCCGTGTGAATTGATCCAGTTGCCGTCGATCCCCATTGGAGGTTTCCGTCATCCGCTGCCTCGAGTGAAACGGATACCTCGCGGCGGCCTCGATACGGATCGGATAAGGCCGAGCACTGGAACAACCAAAAGTGCGGCGAACATCGCGACGATCGCGCTCCTCGCATAGGGCGCCCAGTTCAACATTTGCAGAAAATAGAGGGAGGCCAATAGCCACGCGAAGGCGGTCACCAGCAGGATCGCACCGGCGAGGAGGGCCATTCTGCCGAAGGCGCTATCGCTCCTCACGCGCGAGGCGAATAACGCGACGGCATAGGCGAAGAGATAAACGAGCGCCCAATATCCGAGAGGACCTTGCGTCAACACGTCGAGCGTCAAGCCGGCGAGAAAGACCACCCACTCCGGCAACCACGCATCCCTGTCGAGCGTCCACCGGTAAATCGCGATGACGGGCAGGAGCGGCAGCACGAAGCGATCTTCAGCCGCCAGCCCCCACGGCAACACGGCCGCGAGCGTCAGCACCACGACGGAAATGACCGGCATCAGAAAGCGAAACCACATCATTTTGGTTTCCCGATCGGAGCAAGACCCGGCGAAGCGACGTTGTTTGCTTCCCCGGCCGTCCTGCGGTTCGCGAGATCGTCGGTGAGGTCGCGGAACGGATCGGCATAGAAGAGCACGCTCACGTAATCCAAACGGTCGAGGTCGGCACGCAATTGAACGCGCGGGTCCGAGAGATTTCCCGCGACCGTTCCGAGGCGAAGACCGGCGGGAAACAACCCGCCCGTGCCGGACGTCGCAACATCATCGCCGATCGCGATGTTGGCGCCATCGGGAATGTAGATGAGCTTCGGACGGGGACCGTTGTCTCCGGCAAGAATACCGCGGACGGCGTTGGGGCCGATCTGAACGGGAATTCGGCTGTTGAGATCCGTCGCAAGCAGCACGCGGGCAACGCTCTGACTGGCGTCGACGATACGTCCTACGAGTCCATCGGCGTTGATGACCGGATAACCCTCTTTGACGCCCCGCGCTCGCCCCGCGTCGATCGTTACGCTGCGCACGAACGCGCCGTTCGATTCCGCGATGACGCGGCTCGTTACGAAATCGAGCTTCTGCTCGGGGACAACCTTCGCCAATGCTTCGAGCTCGGCGACCTTCGCTTCGAGTTGGCGCGCCCGCCACTTCCAGCTCTCGAGCTTTTGATTTTCTTGGCCGAGCCGCGCGAGTTCGTTTCTGAGATCGACTTGCGTCGATATCGTTCGTCCGATTTCGCGAACCGGCTCGGCCGGTATCATCGCGCCCTGCAGAACTGGCGTCAGCCAGGACTGAGCCCGCCAGCGGACGTCGCCGATCATCCCGTGGTCGAGCCGGCTGAGCAACATTAAGCCGGCGGCGGCGAACACAAGAAGCAGCAGCACGGGCCGCGCGCGCTTTCCCGCCGTCACGCTATCGCCGCGCCGCAGAAAAAGGTTGTCGTCCCTCAGCCGGGCCATAACAATTTATCCGCTGCTCTCAACCTGCATTGGCGCAGGTCAAGGCCTGATCAAAAGATGCTCGCGTTCCTTCAGCGAGCGCAATATCGCAGCCGTCCCCGCAATGACGCATTGCTCCGGCAGCTCGGGTAAATGAACCTTGACGCCGATCCTGCGTTCCAGTTCCTCGTCGAGCTTGGCGAGCTTGGCGCCGCCGCCCGAAAGGTGAATACCGCGCTCGCAGATATCCGTCGAAATTTCCGCCGGCAGATCCTCGATTCCGTGCTGGATGAATTCGGCGATCTGCTCGACCGTTCCCTCGAGCGCCTCCGCGATATCGTGCGGCCCGAGAACGACCGTCTTCGCCTTCCCCTCCCTGATCTCCCGGCCGCGAATAAAAATTTCGGCAGTTTCGCCGTTGATGATGCGCGACGCCGAACCCGCCTCGATCTTGATGCGCTCGGCATTCGCTTCGCCGATCACCAGTTGATGCTTGCGCCTGACGTAACGGACGATGGCATCGTCCATCGCCGTGCCGCCGCAGCGGATTGAGCGCGCCTGCACCACGCCGCCGAGAGACAGAACCGCGATGTCCGTCGTCCCGCCGCCGATATCGACCACCATCGATCCCTTGGGCTCGTCGATGGGCAACCCCGCCCCGATCGCCGCCGCGACAGGCTCCTCGACGAGAAAGACCTTCCGGGCCCCGGCCGACAGCGCCGTCTCGTAGACAGCGCGCCGCTCCACGGGCGTCGCGCCTGCTGGCACACAGATCAAAATCCGCGGGCGTACGAATTCGATGAGCGACTTCGTGCGCCCGATGAACTGGCGCAGCATTTCCTCGGTCGCGATGAAATCGGCAATCACGCCGTCGCGCAGCGGCCGTATCGTTTCGATGCTTTCCGGCGTCCGGCCGAGCATCTGCTTCGCCTTCTCGCCGACCGCCAGTACATCGCGGACGCCACCGCGCGAGCGAATGGCGACGACGGACGGCTCGTTGATGATGACGCCGCGACCCTCGACGTAAACGAGCGTGTTCGCAGTGCCGAGATCAATCGCAATGTTATCGGGAAGTACGCTGCCGAAGCCTAAACCGAACATTCGCGAACCTGGCCTAATCTGATGCCGCCCAGCTTATGGTGTGGAAGGCGTTATACAAGATGGCCGGCCTGTCCAAAGCAAGGCTTCTGAGCGAATGGTAACGGGCTGCGGCTTCTGTTGTTATACAGACAAACGGGCGCGGGGTAGCGCACATTGCTGCACGCTACCCCGACTAAAAGTTAAGCGAAAATCTGCTAATTCGCCTAAATTGCCTGCTGAGCCTGGGCGGTTTTCTGCCGCTTCACGACAAGCTTATTAAGCGCGGCGACAAAAGCCCGGGCGGACGCAACGAGCGTATCGGGATCGGCGGCGCGCCCCGTGGCGACGCGGCCATCCTCCTCGAGACGCACCGACACCTCGGCTTGTGCGTCGGTGCCCTCCGTTACCGCGTGCACCTGATAGAGATCCAGGCGTGCGTTATGCGGAAAGAGCTGTCTGATCGCATTGAAAGTTGCATCGACCGGCCCATTGCCGGCGCTCTGCACCGTTTTCGACTGCCCGTCGATGTCGAGCGTCAGCGTCGCCGACTGCGGCCCCATCGTGCCCGCAATCACGGTCAGAGCCGCGACTTTTACCCGGTCGTTCATGTGCGCCATGCCGTCGTCGACAAGGGCTTCGATATCCTCGTCATAGACATGCTTCTTGCGATCGGCGAGCGCCTTGAAGCGATTGAAGGCATCCTCCATCGCATTGTCGCCGAGCGTATAGCCGAGTTCTTTCAGCTTCGACTTGAACGCCGCCCGCCCCGAGTGCTTGCCCATGACCAGTGACGATTTTCCGACGCCGACGGACTCCGGCGTCATGATCTCGTAGGTCTCGGTGTTCTTCAAAACGCCGTCCTGATGGATGCCGCTCTCGTGCGCGAAAGCGTTCCGGCCGACGATCGCCTTGTTGTATTGCACCGGGAAATTCGTCACCGCCGAAACGAGCTTCGAAGCCCGCGCCAGCATCTCGGACTGAATGCCCGTGGTGTACGGCATGAGATCGTGGCGCGTGCGAATGGCCATGACGATCTCTTCCAAGGCGGCGTTGCCTGCGCGTTCGCCGAGACCGTTGATCGTGCATTCGATCTGCCGCGCGCCGGCGCGAACGCCCGCGAGCGAGTTGGCGACGGCAAGACCCAGATCGTCGTGGCAATGGGTCGAGATCACGACCTTGTCCATGCCGGGAACGCGCGTCTTCAGCATCGTGATGAGGTCGAAATACTCTTCCGGCAGCGCGTAGCCGACCGTATCGGGAATGTTGATCGTCGTGGCGCCGGCCTTGATCGCCGCTTCGACGACCCGGCAGAGATAATCATGCTCGGTGCGCGTCGCGTCCATCGCGCTCCACTCGACGTCGTCGGTGTAGCCGCGCGCCCGCGTCACCGACGCGACGACACGCTCGTGCACCTGCTCCTGGGTGAGCTGCAGCTGATGCTGGCGGTGGAGCGGCGAGGTCCCGATGAACGTATGAATGCGGCCGCGCTTCGCCGGCTTGATGGCTTCGCCCGCCCGGTCAATGTCGTTGAAGTTCGCGCGGGCAAGACCGCAGATGACCGACTGCTTGGCGAGCTTGGCGATCTCGGTCACCGCCTCGAAGTCGCCTTCCGATGCGATCGGAAAACCTGCCTCGATAACGTCGACGCCCATCGCATCGAGAAGCTCGGCGACCTGCAGCTTCTCCTCGAACGTCATCGTTGCGCCGGGACACTGCTCGCCGTCGCGCAAGGTTGTATCAAAAATGATAATCTTGTCTTCGTCGCGCTTCGGCGCGGCCTTGGTCGGGGAAGTCATCGCTTTTCATCCTTTGCCGGGCGACCCTTGGGTCTGCCGCGATCGCTATCGAGCTCGATTGGTGACCGTCTCATCCCCTGGGCACGAACCCGGCGACGGCCGGGGTGTCATGCGGCCCAGGGGCCGGTAAGTAGAAGAGCCGAAAGCAGGAGATGAGGCGCGATTGTACCGCCGTGCTCGCCATGCGCGAAAGCACCGGAATCAAACAAAAAATCAGCAGCAATGTCCGTCGCGCGCGCCATGAAGGCAGACAACCCAGCGAAATGGCCGAACGACCCGGCCGATCAATTCAGTCCGGGCTGAATAGCCGATCTGGCTCCCCAAAATCAAGCCGTTCGACCGTCGCGCCCCTCAGCCCCGGCAAAAATCCGTGGTCTGCGGCAATTTTCATGGCGCTCCAACGGATAACGGCCCTAAAACCCGTTCAGAAGGGGCCAAAGCGCCAAATCGAAGAGCATTTCGGGGGAGAAGATCGCGTGACCACAGCCATAGAGCCATCTGCTAGGGCGACCACCTATCCGCCGTCCCTCATCGCACTGCATTGGATCACGGCTCTGATATTCGTCGGCATTCTCGCCGCCGTCGAGCTGCACGAGTTCTATCCCAAGGGCAGCCCGACGCGCGACCTGCTGATGCTCACCCACAAATCGTTGGGGCTAGCGATCCTCTTCCTGGTCGTCGTCCGCATCTTCATCCGGAGCCGGACCGCGGCGCCGTCGATCATTCCCACGCCCCCGGCATGGCAGACCGCGATCGCGCACAGCGCCCATGCTGCCCTCTATGCTGCGATGATCGCGATGCCGCTGCTCGGCTGGCTGATGTCGAACGCTGCCGGCCGCCCGGCGCCCTTTTTCGGGTTAGAGCTCCCCTTCATCATCGGCGAAAACAAAGATCTCGCGGGCACCCTCAAAGAGGTCCACGAGTTCATCGGCAACGCGCTCTATTACGTGATCGGCCTGCACGCGATTGCAGCACTCGCACATCACCACGTGCTCAAGAACAACACGCTTCACCGCATGTTGCCAATGGCGGCGCGCAAATGAGAGATCAGATCTGGAGTGTGCCCTCGGCGACGCGCACGGCGTAACCGCCGATGCGCACACCGTCGAGCTTGCCGCGCGCGATCGTCATCGTCAGCGAGATCGCGCTCGGGCGACCCATTTCGAACCCCTGCTCGATGCCGCGCTTATGCACGCCATCGGGTAAGGCGTCGAATTCCTGGATGACGTAGGCGAAGCTTGCCGCCGCCGACCCGGTCGCCGGATCTTCGCCGACGCCGAGATCCGGCGCAAACATCCGCGCATGAAACGCCGATTGACCGCGAACGCACTGGCGCGTGTAGAGATAGGCGCCGTTGACACCGCGATCGGTGAACGCCCGCGCCCAATGCTGGGGCGCAATTCTCACCTTCGCCATGGCATCGAGGTTCGACACCGGCACGAATGCGAACGATGGCGCACTTCTGACAAGCGTCGCCTTGTGATTTTCGAAGGTGATCTCATTGGGAATGAGACCCACGGCCGCCGCTATCTGCTCCGGCTCCGACATGATTTCCGGAACGCAGCTGAGCTTCGGTGCATCGAACTCTCCGAACGACGCCCCGCCCGCGCGCATGCGCACCCCGACCCGAAGGCTGCCGATCTCTTCCTCGAGCGCGATGATCGCATCGCTCTCGCCGTTCCCAAGCAGCGCGCGAAGCTCGGCCAATAGCACCGCCGTCCCGATCGTCGGGTGGCCGGCGAACGGCAGCTCCCGGCTCGGCGTGAAAATGCGGATGCGCGCCGTATGCCCGGGCGTCGTCGTCGTCAACACGAAGACCGTCTCGGAGAGATTGAACTCCCGGGCGATCGTTTGCATCTCGGTGGCGCTGAGGCGATCGGCGCCGAGCACGACCGCTAGCGGATTGCCGCCGAAAGGCCGTTCGGTAAAAACGTCCAGGACATGATACGTGAGCGCCATCGTGCGCCGTACTCCCCGCTGCTTCGTTTGCCGTCGAGATTGCCCCGCGCGCGTATAGACCTTGAGCATCAACGCGAGCGGCCGGAACCATGCGGCAAGCCTCAGCCGCAGCCAAGCCCTTTTTCAATCCGCCGAAGGCCCTCGGCGCGCGGCGAAAAGCGCCTCCATCGTCGCCCGGGTCGAAGGCAGCATGTTGAGGCGCTCGATATCGTCGCGATTTGCGACAGGAATGATCGTTTGGATTTCCGGATCGTCACAGGTCGCGTTGTGTGCCTCGAGAAGGCGCACGATCTCGGCCGTCGGCACGGGCGCGTAAAAAGGAACCGCGAATGACATCTGCGTGTCCGAGCGCGTGACGATGAAGCCCTTCTCCTTTTGAACGAGCTTCGCGACATCGCCGAGCTCTTCCGCAATCTCCCGCTCGATGCTCCGTGTGATGTCGATCGTGCCGTCAGGAAGCACATCGCGTTCGTCGATGAAGCCCGAAGGCAGACACGCGAACCCGTAGTTCACGTTGCCCGGCATCTGTTCACCAAGCAGGTACTCGCCGTCCGATGTCCGGATGAGCGCCGATCCAAATCCGTCGAGAACGCCGGCTTCGGGAAAGCCGTGCATGCGCCAGTAGAGATAACTCTTGAACTCCGTGCGCGTCAGCGTCGCGTGAAGCACGCCGTCGACGAACCGTACACTGTCAATGAGATGCACGATGCCGTTGAAGTACGCAGGGTTCTCGTTCGTCGCCGCCTGCCAATGCGCATCGATCGCGCTCGCATGCTCTTGCGCAAAAGGCCAAGCTTCGCCTGAGAGTTTTAACGAGCAATCGGCAACGGATTTAACGCCGTTGGCGAAAGGAAAACCGGCATTCGGTATTGCGCGCGCAATCACGTGAGCGCCACCGCGAAACGAAACGCGCGAGCGCGCGAGTCACAAATAAGTCTCCGTTTGACTAGAACTCGCCCGCGCAATTTCAGCTCCCTTTCAAATGCTCGAAGCACAAATATGTTCGGCATTTATCGATGTGAATTCCAATTGCACAAAAACGTTCTAGCCTTGGGTTCAGCCAAGTTTCGTCATGACGCGGCCAAGATTCGGCACGCATATGACACTCACGACAGCGTCGCTGGGGGGCGACAGTCAAGATCTCCCAGCACCTTTGGCCGGTTTCAGCATCCTGGTGTTGCACCAGGTTTCATTGCGGCGAGGTGTGATGATGGATCACCTGCCGCCCGATGGAAACACCATCGGGCTCACGCAGCGGCCGCGCTGCGTCAGAGCCCCTTTAAATCCGAAGAAGCCGTGCAAGCGGCAGAATCGGAAACGGGCGGCAGAGGTCCCCGCTCCTCTGCCGCCCGCGTTAGTCCCAGTCGATTGTCCGAAAGGTCAGTTGGCTGGATTTGACGTAGACCGCCCGCGCTGCCGCACGTTAACCCTCCCCAAAGCGCAGTAGTGCGGGCGGTTCACGCTGTGCGAAACCGCCCGTCAGCCGCCGGCGCTCTTAGTTCTTGCCCTTATCGACCAGCTTGTTCTTCGAGATCCAGGGCATCATCGCGCGCAGCTTCGCGCCGACTTCCTCGATCTGATGGCTATCGTTCAAGCGGCGCGTCGCCTTGAAGTTCGGCTGCCCCGCCTTGCACTCGAGCATCCAGTCGCGCGTGAAGCGGCCGGTCTGAATGTCGGCGAGCACGCGCTTCATCTCGGCCTTCGTCTCGGACGTGATGATTCTCGGACCCGTCTTGTACTCACCGTACTCGGCCGTGTTCGAGATCGAGTAGTTCATGTTGGCAATGCCACCCTCGTAGATGAGGTCGACGATCAGCTTCACTTCGTGCAGGCATTCGAAGTACGCCATCTCCGGCGCATAGCCCGCTTCGACCAGCGTCTCGAAGCCGGCGCGGATCATCTCGACGAGGCCGCCGCAAAGCACGGCCTGCTCACCGAAGAGATCCGTCTCGCATTCTTCGCGGAACGTCGTCTCGATCACGCCCGAACGGCCGCCGCCGATTGCAGACGCATAAGACAGGAAGAGATCGTGCGCGTTGCCGCTCTTGTCCTGGTGGACAGCGATCAGGCACGGCACGCCGCCGCCCTTCTGATATTCTCCGCGCACCGTGTGGCCGGGGCCCTTCGGCGCCACCATGCCGACGTCGAGGTCCGCACGCGGCTCGATCAGATTGAAATGCACGTTGAGGCCGTGCGCGAAAAGAAGCGCTGCGCCCTTTTTCATGTTGGGCTCGAGCTGCTCTTTGTAGATGTCGGCCTGCAGTTCGTCCGGCGTCAGCATCATGATGACATCGGCCCACTTGGCCGCGTCCGCGACTTCCATGACCTTGAGACCGGCGCCCTCGGCCTTCTGCGCCGAACCCGAACCCTTACGGAGCGCAATGACGATGTCCTTGACGCCCGAATCCTTGAGGTTCAGCGCGTGCGCATGGCCCTGGCTGCCATAGCCGACGACCGCGACTTTTTTTGATTTGATGAGGTTGATGTCGGCATCACGATCGTAATAGACGCGCATGGGCGGCCTCTCGGGTTCCCCGGTCGATATCGACAGTCGGGCTGGGTTGAAAGCAAGGGGGCCCGGATCAGCTTTGAGCCGGGCGCCCTGAAATCTGGGCGGAACCTACAGAGATCGGGATAAGGATTCAACGGGCCGGGGTGCTACCGACTGCCCTAGCACGAATATTTCTGCGCCCCCTTTTTCTTGTCGCCCCTTGCAACAATTAACCGAACCCTAACTGGGAAAAGCGCAGAATTGCGATATCTGACGCCCAATTCGGACCCGCCCCATGCGAACAATCGCATTATTCGGAATTTTGTCTGCCGCAGTAGCACTTGCCGGTTGTGGCAACAGCGCGGCCCCGGCCGCACCGAAGGCAAAGGCCGAAACGGGGATCTTCATTTCCTCCGGAGATTGCGCCAGCCGCCAGAAGCTCACCATCGATGAGTGCGGACAGGCGATCGATAAGGCGGTTGCACTGCATCAGAGCCGCGCCCCATCCTATAATTCGCTCGCCGCTTGCGCCGCCGTCGAAGGCCCTGACCGCTGCGCAAAGGGCGTCGACGGCAATTACCAGCCGAAACTCCAGGCATTTTTGATCACATTCAGCCAGCCGCCGAGCGCGGTGCCGCTTTACGCGACATCGGACGGGTCATCCGGCTTCAAAGGGCTCGACAAGCAAAATTTTGGACTGAAAGATGTCAGTAACACTTTCTCTGAATCGGCCGAGGCGTTGGCACACGAGAACGCCCGGCTCGCCAAGAAGAGCTGACGCTCGGCGTCAATCTCTCAAATCATTTCGTGGACGAGCGGCCACAGCGACGCAACGAGCGCAACGGCCATCGCCACGTTGAAAATCCGGACTTGCCTCGGATTGGCCAGCAGCGGCCGAAGCGACGTGCCGAAGAACGCCCAGGTCGAGGCTGAAATCAGCGAGACCGTGAGGCAAACTGCTGAAATCAATGCAACGCCGGCCCAAAGATTCGCAGGCGAAATGTAGTTCGCTGCGACGCTCAGCGCCACCATCACGCCTTTGGGATTGACCCACTGGAAAAGCACCGCCTCGAAGAAGGTCATCGGGCGGGCCTTGTCGGTCACGACCGGATTGCTCGTCCCCGCCGTCGCGATCCGCCACGCGAGCCACAACAGGTATCCGATGCTGACGACGCGCAGCACCGAGTAAAGCGTCGGGAACACCGTGAATATCCGGCCCGCGCCGAGAGCGACCGACGCGAACATGATCGTGAACCCGATCGTCACGCCGAGAACATGCGGCCGCGTCCGGGCGAACCCGAAATTAACGCCGGACGTCAACAGCATCATGTTGTTCGGCCCGGGCGTCATGCTCGAGACGAACGCAAACGTAAGGAACGAGAGAAAGAGATCCTGCGACACTCGAACGGCAACCCGGCGAACCGGCCTCCCTGTTACCGATCACAATCTGCAGTGATCTTGGGAGATCAGCCAACTGCCCCACGGCCGATAGCAGCTATGCCCGTGCGTGACACTTCGACGAGCCCAAGTTCCGACATCAGCTGAATGAACGTCTCGATCTTCGACGGCTTGCCCGTGACCTCGAAAACGAAATGCTCGATCGACGTATCGACGACCTTCGCGCGGAAGATCTCGGCCAGCCGCAAAGCTTCGATGCGCTTGTCGCCCTTGCCCGCGACCTTCACGAGCGCAAGTTCCCGCTCGATGGAACCGCCCTCTTCCGTCAGATCGCGAACGCGGTGCACCGGAACGAGCCGCTCGAGCTGATGCTTGATCTGCTGCAGCACTGCCGGCGTGCCGCTCGTGATCACGGTAATGCGCGACAAGCGCTTCTCGTGCTCGACCTCGGTCACGGTCAACGAGTCGATGTTGTAGCCGCGGCCCGCAAAAAGGCCGATGACGCGCGCCAGCACGCCCGGCTCGTTATCGACGACGACCGAGAGCGTACGCGATACGATCTCCTGCGATCTGAGAACGCTCGGCGGCGGCATTTGCTTCGTTAGGTCGGACATCGTCGGTCTCTTGGGTGTCTGGTGAAATGTTGGATCAGATGAAGCTTTCGACCGGCGTGTGACCGGCCGAATATTCCGGAATGCGCCACGGCTCGACCAGCGCTGCCGCCCGCCACGCTTCGTATGCGGGATGCGCGAGAACGGCATCCATATAGGCTCGCGTGGCCTCGCGCACGGGAATTTGATAGGTGTCGAAGCGCGTGACGACGGGCGCATACATCGCATCGGCCGCCGAGAACGCACCGTAGAGAAAAGGCTGGCTGCCCGCAAAGCGATTGCGCGCCCCCGACCAGATATCTTCGATCCGGTCGATGCACGCCTGCAGCGGTTCGGTTAACGGCGGCGTCGCAAAACGAGCGCCGAGATGCATCGGGCATCCTTGCCTCAGCGCCTGAAAACCGGCGTGCATCTCGTTCGAGATTGCGCGTGCGTGCGCCCGGGCTTGGGCATCGCGCGGCCAGATCGCAAGCTCGGGAAACTTCTCCGCCAGATATTCGATGATGGCGAGGCTTTCCCAAACCGATACGTCACCGTCGACCAGTGCCGGCACTTTGCCGGATGGCGAATATTCGAGTACGAGGTTGCGGCTCTCGGGCGTCCGCAAAGGAATGATGACTTCCTCGAACGGGACGTTGAAAGCCGACAGCACAAGCCACGGCCTGAGCGACCACGACGAGTAAAGCTTGTTGGCAATGACGAGCTTCAGCATTTCGCTAACGGTCGCTCGCCTTGCCGGGATCGGCAGCGGAGTCAGCTTCACCCGGCTTCCCCGGAGGAAAGATCGCCTTCAGGAAGATCGGCATGCCGTTCTTATCGACCATCTTCTTGAAGCTCTCGGCTTCTTTGACCGAAATATTATACTGCTTGAACGTCGCGACGAACCGTTGGCCCATGCCACGCGCGATGTCTTCCGGCGCCGGCGTGCCCATGCGGACGCGGTCGGCTTGCGGAATGCGCGCATAGATCTGCGCCAGCACTTGGCTGTGCATGTAGTCCTGCGCCATGCACGACTCGAGGCCCGCCGAATAGTTGCTGGCGAGCGTTTGCGTCCGGTAGCAGGCATCGAGGAACTTCAGCACGCCCTGAGAACCTTCGCGGCGATGCAGTTCGGCAAGGCGCTTTGCGGCGTCCTTGATGTTGGCGGCGTGGTCCCAAGTTTCCTTGGCGGCCGACGCCTGGGGCACGGAAACAAGGGTCGCCATGCAAATGGCGGCCACGATGCTACCGATCCCGAAGCCAGAGCCCCCGCTTCTCAAACCAGTACCTTTCCTGCATCGTCGATAGCCCGCTCGACTTCTTCGTCGGTAATGTTCTCGCCGAGCAGCATCTCGTTGTGCCCCTTGCCCGATGGGATCATCGGGAAGCAGTTCGCGAGCTTGGCGACGCGGCAATCGAAGATCACCGGTCCCTCTGTATTGATCATCTCTTTGATCGCATCGTCGAGATCGGCCGGATGCTCGCAGCGCATGCCCTTCCAGCCATAGGCCTCGGCCAGCTTCACGAAATCCGGAAGCGCCTCGGTATAGCTCTCCGACAAGCGGTTGCCATGCAACAGCTGCTGCCACTGGCGCACCATGCCCATGTACTCATTGTTCATGATGAAAACTTTGATCGGCAGGCGGTATTGGACTGCTGTTGAGCACTCCTGAATATTCATCAGGATCGACGCGTCGCCGGCGACATCGATGACGAGCGAGCGGGGATGCGCAAGCTGCACACCGATCGCGGCAGGCAATCCATATCCCATCGTGCCTAGCCCTCCGGACGTCATCCAGTGGTTGGGCTCCTCGAACTGGAGGAACTGCGCCGCCCACATCTGATGCTGGCCGACCTCGGTCGTGAAGAACGTATCGCGATTCTTCGTCAGCTCCTGCAGACGCTGACACGCGTACTGCGGCATGATGATGTCTTTGGAGTTCTTATACGCAAGCGATTTTTTCGCGCGCCAGCCATCGATCTGCTTCCACCAGGCCTTATGCGCCGCCTTGTCGAGGGCCGGCGCTTTCGCCTTCCAGATCCGCAGCATGTCTTCGAGAACGTAGGCGCAATCGCCGACGATCGGCACATCGACCACGATGTTCTTGTTGATCGACGACGGATCGATATCGACGTGGATCTTCTTCGATCCCGGTGAAAACGCATCGACGCGGCCGGTGATGCGGTCGTCGAAGCGCGCGCCGATGTTGATCATCACGTCGCAATCGTGCATCGCGAGATTGGCTTCGTACGTCCCGTGCATGCCGAGCATGCCGAGCCACTGCTTGTCGGATGCCGGATAGGCGCCGAGGCCCATCAGCGTCGACGTGATCGGATAGCCCGTCAGCCGCACGAACTCGCGCAACAGCTGGCTGGCTTTGGGACCCGAGTTGATGATGCCGCCGCCGGTATAGAAAACCGGCTTTTTGGCGCTCGCGATGAGATCCACGGCTTCGCGCACCGCCGTTTGTTCGGGCTTCAGCTTCGGCCGGTAGGTCTTATGCTGAATATTCGACGGGCCGACGTAGTTGCCGAGCGCAAACTGCACGTCTTTCGGAATGTCGACGACGACCGGACCTGGACGCCCCGTGCGCGCGATGTAGAACGCCTCGTGCAATATCCGCGCGAGGTCGTTGACGCTTTTGACGAGCGTGTTGTGCTTGGTGCACGGCCGCGTGATGCCGACGGTATCGCATTCCTGGAAGGCATCGTTGCCGATCAGGTGCGTCGCGACTTGGCCCGTGATGCACACGAGCGGAATGGAATCCATCAAAGCGTCCGTCAGGCCCGTCACGGCGTTGGTCGCGCCCGGCCCCGACGTCACGAGGCAGACGCCGACCTTGCCGGTCGACCGCGCATAACCTTCGGCCGAGTGCAGCGCCCCGCCTTCCTGGCGAACGAGAATGTGCCGGATCTTCTCCTGCTTGAAGATCTCGTCGTAGATCGGAAGGACCGCGCCGCCCGGATACCCGAAGATCAGCTCGACGCCCTGATCGGCGAGAGCCTGCAAAACGATTTCGGCGCCGGTCATCGTGCGTGCCATGAATAACTCCTTCGCCGGCAAAAGCCTGCAGGCGGTTTCAAAGGTCGGGGGAAAGTAGGGGTCCGAGCCTAATAGGTCAACGCTAACGCTGAATAAATGAGAAAATATCTCGCAATGAACTTGCCGTTTCTTTCGTTGTGACAGGTTCCCACGAAATCATATTTCTTTTCAGCCAAGTTTCCTGGCGTTTGATGTACTGGCGGGTCTCCGCTTTTGCAAGCTCGCGAGCCTCGTCCTCGCCGATCTCACCCCGGGCGAGCCGCAGAAGCGGCCGCACTCCGATCGCCCGCATCGCCGGAAGATCGGGGTCGAGTTGCAGAGCCGACAAAGCCCGCGCCTCGTCGAGCGCCCCTTCCCGCATCATCCGATCGAAACGAGCATCGGCCCGCGCATGCAGTTCGGCTCGGTCGCCGGAAACCGCGAGGCGAACCGTCTCGGGTTCCTCGATCACCGGCTCGCCCCGCAATGATTGCCACTCGGCGAGCGACCGTCCGGTCGATTGGATCACCTCGAGCGCGCGCACGATCCGTTGCGTATCGGTCGGAGCCAGGCGCTCGGCCATGACGGGATCGACCCGCAGAAGCTCGCTGTGCAAGGCCCCGGCGCCCCGCTCCTCGCCTGCCCTGCGCCAGTAGTCGCGAACGTCGGCGGCTATGGCGGGTATGGGCGAAAGCCCCTCGATCAGCGCCTTGAAATAGAGCCCCGTGCCCCCGACG
Organism: Hyphomicrobium facile; assembly: GCF_900116175.1. Lineage (GTDB taxonomy): Bacteria > Pseudomonadota > Alphaproteobacteria > Rhizobiales > Hyphomicrobiaceae > Hyphomicrobium_B > Hyphomicrobium_B facile. The sequence continues at coordinate 1,233,124 of NZ_FPCH01000001.1, read as the reverse complement.
ATGACCGGACGCCGCCCCGCGCTTCGAGCCCTCGCGATGGCCGCCGCGGCATCGCGAACGAACCGCCCTGCGGAATAGGCTTCCCCCGCCGGCACGAACCCGTAGAGCGCATGCGGAACGCGGGCTTCTTCTTCCACGGACGGCCGCGCCGAGAGAACGCGTAGCTCCCGATAGACCTGCATGCTGTCGGCGTTGATGATCTCGCCGCGGGCGTGCTCGGCAATCGCCATCGCGAGCGCAGACTTACCGCTCGCCGTCGGCCCGGCGATGAGAATAGGCTTTGTGTGATTTGGCGCTGCGCTCATGAAAAGGCCTCCTAGCGCACCCATCGGGGCGGCGCTAGGAGGCCGAAGTCAGATCGCGATTTGAAAACCCGAAACGGAGCTTAGGAATGAAGCAGGCTCAGTAATTCAGAATGGTCCTGACGCCGACAACGGCGGCATTGGGGATCTGCTTCAGATCGTCGGAATCGCTGCCGACGCGGCCGCCGGGGTTCCAGATGTATTGGAAGTCCGGCGAGATAGCGAAACCAGGACGGATCTTCGCGAGATAGTTGAGTTCGAGCACGGACTCGTAATTCGAGATCACATCCGAAGTGAAATCGCTATCCGGATCGGCCTGTGCCTGGCTGAACTTGTTCGAGATGTGGCCATAGCCGAACGCAGCGCCGAAGGCGTCTTCCTTGCGTCCCGGCACGAACCCCGTGAAGACGATGCCGGTATCGAAATAGGTATCGATCAGGTTCTGTTTGTCGGGGCTGCCCGATACCCGCACGAACGCGTTGATCGCCTTGTCGTCCGCACCCTTCCAGATCTGCTGGTCGATGATGCCGTAGATCCCGTAGCTGGTGTCGAGAACTGTCGGATCGAGGAAGTCCGTCGCGTAGTGATTGAACTGCTTCCAACCACCGAGCTTGAAGGTTCCGGGCAGGCCGGCATCATACTTGTACTGCGCTTCGACCATCAGCAACGGCGCGTCCTGAAGACGGAATTCCACGCCGTGATTGTTGTCCTTTTGCGGGTTCTCCGAAAAAGGATTGGCCGGGCTGCCGTTGAAGACGGCGGCCAGGATGTTGAGGTTATCGGTCGGCTGGTACTGCAAGCGCACGCCGAGCGAAGCCAGCGGATACCCAGGTCCGCCTGCCGCCTGATCCGCAGCCGTGATGCCGGGCCAGCCGAACGTGCCGTTGATGAACTGCGAAGCCGTATCGCTGATGAAGAATTCGGTATCGGCGGCGATCGAGCCGACCTTCACTTTCAACTTGTCCTCGAGCAGCGACTGCTCCAGCCAAATTTCGTCGAGCCGGAACGTCTCGTAGCCTTCGATATTGCTGACCGCGAAGATGTTGCCGACGCGCTCAGTCGAAGCACCGATGCCATGGATGTAGAAGGCGTTGGCGTGGATGACGGCGCCCTTCCAGCCCACAAGCTTTTCGAGATCGATGTCGGTGTGAACATCAAAACGGCCGTCGAAGTTCGAGCCCTGCGAGTTGCCGCCCGACGCGACGTTCCAGTATTCGCCGATCCAGTTGACGCCGTAAGTGATGCCGCGGCTCGCGAATGCCGCGCGCACCGGATCATTCCAGCCGGCAGCGAGCGAATCTTCCGGAACGCCGGTGATGGATGCCTCTTCCGCTCTCACCCCGCTAGCCATGCCCCCGGCCGCCGCGGTCAGTGTTCCCAACGCCAAAACTGGCAGTAGGCCGGACGAAACTCTCAATCTCATTCGTATGCCCCCACAAGGTCCGCGCCGGCCCTGCAAACAGCCGCACGCAAACCTCACCCCCTCATGCCCTGCCTCGGGCTCAACTCCAACTTAGAAGAAGATACTTGACCACTCCCGTCAACATTGGATCGCGGAAATGCTATGGGCGCTACATTCTCGGGCCATGCGCTGTTGCCCGTTTGCAATTGTTTTTGTCCGGACACGGAATGGCGCAGCCCGGAGAACTTCCCAGCGCACGCCTCCAGCTGCGCTCCGCCTCAGGCGGCCCCGAATCATTTTATCGAAAGATCGCGCTCCGCGGGTGGCTTTCCGGCAAACGGCAACTCACGTCCAGTCAATCGCCGCCATAGATCCGAAGCGCGCGGGCGGAGCCGCTTCCAGGCCTGTTGGACATTCGCCACGACCCGCGCCTTGACGATGCGCCCATACCGCCAGACCCACGACGCCCGTATCTGCGCGAAAAGCGCGTCCTTCCACGGCATCAACCAATTGAAGGCACTAGCGAACCAGCCGATCTGCATCAGCGACGGCTTCGTCAGTATGAATATCCGCGCAAGAATGGCCGTCGAAGCGAGCTTTGCGCCGATGAACAACAGCGTCGCCGTCGCGAAATGCCCGTTGGCGAGCAGCCATACGGCAACGAACTTCAGCGGCAGCAGCAACGATGTCGGCAGCGCCAGCGCAACGAGCGCCGCATAGGGAGGCAGCCCGGCGATAAACCGCTCCACCGCCGCGATGGGCGCGAATTTCGCGAGCCGTCCGATAAGCTCGGAAAGCGGCCGCCATCCCCATTCCTCGAAGAGGATGATCAGCGCCGCGGCGACATTGAGGGCGGCGATCAAAGGCCCCCGCACGATCGACCAGAAAGTCCTCAGAAGCTCGCGCATGGTCCAGAGCGCAATGACCGACCCGCGCCAGATCGCACTGAGAACCCGCCCTGCCGTCTCCTTGAATTCCTGACCGTCCAAGCGTCAAAATCCTTCCAAAAAACCGGACACCGCCGGTCGAACGGCCAAATTTAACACCCGATGATGAACCGGGGATATGTTTTGCCGGGATTGATGCCAAGCCCCCGCTCGCGACAGGTCTTGCCCAAAACTTGGGTCAACGCGCCGCGCAAAAAAGACCCCCAGGTCCATTTCGGATATTGATTACTTTTTTTGTATAGAATAGAGACAGGTGCTAGAGCTAAGCCACACGCTTCCCAGAACGGCTAAAGGCTGAACTCGCGACTAGCCCCGAGATGGCTCTCCCGGCCCCTATCTCGGGGCTGGTTTTTTGCCGAAAGTTGCGGTCACTCTTCCCCGGCTCACCGGGACGAACGCGAGATTTCGGCCAATGGCATATTTACTGGAAGAGCAGCGGCACGACGTATTTCGCGCCACAGGACAGCACACCTATCTCGGCAACGGTGACGTGTTCGTCCCGCGGTCCCTGGCGATCCGCTTCACAACGCGCGACGAAGCCGAGACGAAGCGGAAAAAACTGCCTCATCCCGAAGGCTGGAAAGTCGTCGAAGACTAGACCACTCCCCGATTGATCCGAGCCACCCGAAAACCGCCGAGCCGTTACGCCGGCTCGCCGGCTTCTTCGAGCGCATGCGCAAGTTCTTCGCGCGCCTTCTCGGCCTGCCGCTGACGCGCCCAGAGGCTCGCATAAAGACCGTTCTTCGCGATCAGCTCGCCGTGCGTGCCCTGCTCGGCCACGCGGCCCGCCTCCAGGACCAGAATGCTGTCCGCATGGATGATAGTCGACAAACGGTGCGCGATGACGACCGTCGTCCGGTCTTTCGAAACGCGGTCGAGCGCGTCCTGGATTTCCCGTTCCGTATGGCTGTCGAGCGCGCTCGTCGCTTCGTCGAGCAGCAGGATCGGCGGCGCTTTCAAAATCGTGCGCGCAATCGCGACGCGCTGCTTCTCACCGCCCGAGAGCTTGAGGCCCCGCTCGCCGACCATCGTATTGTAGCCGTCAGGGAGCGCGCGAACGAAATCGTCGATCTGCGCAAGCTTGGCAGCCGCATAGACTTCCGCGTCCGTAGCATCCGCCCGGCCGTACTTGATGTTGTAGAAAATCGTATCGTTGAACAGCACCGTATCCTGCGGCACGACGCCGATGGCCGAGCGCAGCGAATGCTGGCTCACGTCTCGAATATTCTGCCCGTCGATCGTGATTTTGCCGCCCGTCACGTCGTAGAAACGCAGAAGCAGCCGTGCGACGGTCGACTTGCCCGCACCCGACGGCCCGACGATGGCGACCATCTTGCCCGCCGGCACATCGAACGAAACGTCCTTCAAAATCACGCGCTCCGGATCGTACGCGAAGCCGACGTGGTCGAACCGGATCGCTCCGCCCGACACCTTGAGTTCCTTTGCTCCGGGCTTATCGGCGACCTCGGGGTTCTTCTCGAGCACTTCCATCATGCGCTCGATGTCGGTCAGCCCCTGTTTGATCTCGCGATACACCATGCCCATGAAGTTGAGCGGCATGAAAAGTTGCAGCATCAGCAGGTTGACCATCGCGAAATGGCCGACCGTATCCTTGCCGGCCACGATGTCCGTCGCCGACATCACGAGGCAGATCGTCAGCGCGATCGTGAAAATGATCGCCTGGCCTGAGTTCAAGACGGCAAGCGACGTGTAGGTCTTGATGCTCGCCTTCTCGTAGGCTGCCATCGACCTGTCGTAGCGCGCCGCTTCCCGGCCTTCCGCGCCGAAGTATTTGACGGTCTCGTAATTCAGAAGACTGTCGATCGCCTTCGTGTTGGCGTCCGTGTCGCTCTCGTTCATCGCCCGGCGGATCGCAAGCCGCCAGTTGGTCGCCTTCACCGTGAACCACAGGTAGGCGGCAATCATCAGCACGATGGTCACGATGTAGCGCCAGTCGAACTCGTAAGCGCAGACGGCAATGATCATCAGAAATTCGACGATGGTCGGGATAAGCGTCATCAGCGCCATGCGGCTGATGTTCTCGATCCCGGCGCGGCCGCGCTCCAGAACGCGCGTCAGTCCACCCGTCTTGCGTTCGAGGTGGAACCGCAGCGACAGCCGATGCATATGCTCGAATGTCGACAGCGCAAGCTTTCTGACCGCATGCATCGCAACGCGCGCGAACATGCCCTCGCGGACCTGCACAAGCAGCGACATCACGATCCGCGCAATGCCGTAGAGAATAGTCGCCACCACCGGCGCGCCGATGAGCCAGGGCAGCGTCTGGCTGCTCGACACGTGGCCGCCGGTCGACGCGACGAGCGCATCCGTCGCCCACTTGAGCGTGAACGGCACCGTGACCGTCACGCCCTTGGCAATGACGATAATGACGAACGACCAGATGACCGTCCGCTTGAGATCCGGCCGGTCCTCGGGCCAGACGTAAGGCCAGAGAGCTTTCAGAACCCGAGAACTCTCGGCGGAAGGGGTAATGCGCGCCAGCAATCCATCGCGGACCGCCGCGCACCAATTGACAAAGGCGCTTTGCATTGGGCTTCAGATAGGATTACGCGGCGCGAAAGTCCATCACAGTTACCTGCTGGGCAGATAAAGCCGCTCGCACGGATAGATCAGGTTCGGATTGCGGATAACATCCTGGTTCGCGCGGTAAATCCGCCGGAAATACCAACCGTCGTGATAGTGCCGAAGGGCGATGAGCCACAGGTTGTCGCCGCGTGCGACGGTATAGCGGCCCGGCAGCAAGACCTTGTGGCCCGCAAGCCGGCAGCGGCCCTGGCGGGGACGCCTGACCCAGCGCTTCACCACCGGACCACCCTTATGCGCCGATTGACTGGCCCCGGCGTTGCCAGAGCGATTGACTGAGCGATTGGCCGAGCGATTGCTCGCTTGCCTGTGAACGCGGGCATGATGGCGCGGCTTGCGCGCTGCGGCTTTGGCTTCGCTTTCGCCCGACGATTTACCTTCAACTTTCCGCGCGGGCTGCGCGCCATTGACTGACGGTTGCTCGGCCGCCCTCGGCGCAGCCGCGACGTTGGTCTCGTCCTTATCCTCGTCCTCGACCATCGCTTGCCTGGTCGGAGCCGGGGTTTGCGGAGCGAGTGCCTGCGGAGCGAGTGCCTGCTTGGCTTCCGCGTCTTTCTTGGCAATCTCTTGGGCCGCGCGTTCTTTTTCTGCAGCCTCGCTTGCGGCAGCAATCTTCGCCCGGGCCTCGGCCTCCTGAGCAGCAGCGATCCTGGCTGCTTCCTCATCCGCCCGCCGCTTCGCTTCCGCTGCCTTTGCTTCTTCCGCTGCCCTGGCCTCTTCCGCTTCCTTGGCTTCCTTGGCTTCCTTGGCTGCCTTTGCCGCCTCCGCCGCCTTGGCTTCTTCCGCAGCCTTGGCTGCCTCGGCTTCTCTCAAGGCTTGCTGCTTGGCTTCCGCCTCCTTTGCCTCCGCCGCCCTTTTTGCAGCAGCTGCTTCCGCTGCCTGCCTCTCGGCGATCTCTCGCTCTTTTGCCGCTGCAGCCGCTTTCTCGGCTGCCTCCTTCGCGGCCGCTTCCTCCGCGGCTTTCTGCTTCGCCGCTTTCTCTTCCTCGGCGAGCCGAAGTTCAGCCTGCCGCTTTTGCTCCTCCGCGCGGCGCTTTTCTTCTGCCGCTTTCCGCTCCTCGTCGATACGAGCCGCTTCCGCTTCGCGAGCCTTGGCTTGCTCCGCAGCCTTCGCGGCAGCGTCGGACAGTTCGCGCTGATGCTGGGCCTCAGCCTCGGCCGCGAGCTTCGCGTGCGCCGTACTGAGCGCCTCTTGCGCGCCCGCCGCCGCAGCCGCTGCATCCTCGTCCTTCACATCTTCGATCTTGCGCGCGATGCCGTCGCCCGCAACAGCCGACGGCGTCGATAACCGGCGAATGATCGTCGATTGAAATTCGCGATTGGCACGCGCCAGCCAGTCTTGCACGCGATCGGCAATCCCAAGCTCCTTCGGCGGCCATAAGCTCCGAGTGAGATTGCTGTCCCCCTCGGACGAAACGTCGGCGTCGGGGGGAGAAGTCTCGGGCGGCCGGACGTCGATCTCCCGCGCATCGGAGCCTGTCGGCGCGTCGGCCTGCTTCGGAACGTCCTCAGCCAGCACGGGAAGCCGGTCTTCGGCGTCGAGCGTATCTTCGCTATCGATCGCGACCGCTGGAAAATCACTGGCGATAATGACAGTTGTCCCGCTGGACGCCGCATCCCCCTGATCGATGGCGGCCCCGAGCGGCAGCGGCAATAGCCCGGCAAGGACGAGAAGCGCGGCAACGGCGCCAGCCCGCGCGCTTACGATCGCGGTTTTCTTCGCGGAAACCGTGGCTTCGTCATTTTTCATAACATCGCCTTTTAACTCGACTATGAACTAAGCACACGTGTCACGCTCTCGCCAAGCCCCGGAGCTACGACGGCGTGAAAATTCCTCTTGAACAGACCGCGGCCCCGCAAAAGCGGCATGCGTCCTATTCATACTCTGGTGGCCCGGCGGCGAACCCCCAAATACTGATGCTACATCGTTTGAGAATGGACCGAGAATGAATGAAATGACAAAAATGGCCGGCGCACCGGCCAACGATGATAATTCCACACCCCCCTCAAAAATCGAAGGCGTCTGCGTTTATTGCGGCTCCGGAAAGGGACTGAACACCGCTTACACCGTGGCCGCACGCAAGCTCGGCAAGGCACTCGCCGACAACGGCATGCGCCTGATCTACGGCGGCGGCAGCCTCGGCTTGATGGGCGAGGTCGCCCGCTCCGCCCTCGGCGCCGGCGGCAAGGTCACGGGCATCATCCCGGAATTCCTCGGCAACCGCGAGTTGATGCTGAAAGACGTCGACGAGTTGATCGTCGTCGAGAATATGCACACGCGCAAACAGCTGATGTTCGATCGCGCCGACGCGTTCGTGGCGCTTCCCGGCGGCGTCGGCACGCTCGAGGAACTCGTCGAACAGTTGACGTGGTCCCAGCTCGGCCGTCACGCGAAGCCGATCATCATCGCCAACATCGACGGTTTCTGGAATCAGTTCCTGAAGCTTCTCGAACACATGAAGCAGGAGACTTTCATACGCGACGGCCTCGACGTGCGCTTCACCGTTGTCGACAAGGCCGAAGACATCCTCCCCGCCATACTCAAAGCTGCGAAGCCGCAAAAACCCGCGGCCGAGGAAGCGGCCGAGGAAAGCGTGCTGGACAAATTCTGACGGCCATCACGGCTGAAGAGCTACTGGCGGCTCCGACTTCGCCGCGCCATTGAACAGCTCGTCGAACATTTGTGAAAGTGTCGCCACCCCGTTCGGCGAAAGATGACCGGCGTCCGAATACATCGGCTTGCCATCGTCACTGTAACGGCAGGTCTTCCCGTCGCAAAGACTGAGATGCGGATAGACGACGCGGACATGCGGGATGGTCGCAAGCCGCGCGAGAACCGGCAGGACAAGACGCTGGTTCTGCGTGAACTCCTGCAACGCCAGTTCGGGCGGTAGAGGCAGGCCCCATGCGATGTGGCGAGCCATAGTCGGGCCGACATCAAATCTGTGAATCGGCACGGGTCCCAGTATGACAACATCTTTGTCTTGCGCGGCGAGACGCCGGACGACGTCTTCAAGAGTGCTGGCAAAAACGGCGCCGTCCGCATTCCCGTGTTTCGTGTAGACAGCCGGATTTCCGTCACCGTCCCGAACAACAGCGCTCGCAAATCCTTCCCAGCGCGCCACGAGAATTACGCGCCGGATACCTCGCGCCGCGACCGCTTTGAAAATAGCGTTGTTTCGAGGTTTACAATTCGCGCCCGGCGAGCGCCCGTAGAAGGTGACACTAGGCAGCGGTGGGCATCCCGGATTAGCCGCTATGACTGCGCCTTTCCCGGTCTTTTTATAATAAGTGATGAACCCGGGGATGAGCGCTTGGGCGAAACTGTCACCCCATAAAACGGTATCGGGTGTGCTGCCCTCGTTGCCCACCCGATAGGTGTCATGTGGCCATTCCGGCTCCCGCTTCAATCCGAGGACGCGCCCGGAAACGGTTCTTCTGAATTGCATTGCATCTATCGCCGCCGGCCATCTGTGCAGCCAGTTCGGACGTCCAATGACTACCGCAGACGTCGCGGCAATCGCCAAAACTGCCGAGGCTCCTGCACCGAATACAGTCTTCGTCAAAATGCCTCCGGATCGCCGGAAAGGTTCCTCGATGAACCGCCACGACAAGGCACCGAGACCGAGGCTGGCTATCGCGAGCCCCATGCGCGCCGCCGTCGCGTGCGGGGCATCAGCTCCGAAGACGTCCGGAAAACGATATTGGCAGAGCACCAGCAAAGGCCAGTGCCAGAGGTAGATCGAGTAGGAAATGAGCCCGATGCCCACCATCGGTGGCGACGATAGCAATCTTGCCACGAACGATTTTTGCGGAGACATGCCGGAGTGAATGATGAGTGCTGCTCCGAAGCACAGCGGCAACGCCGCCAATCCGGGAAACAGCGTATTGTCGTCGTAGAAGAAATAGCCGAAGGCAATCAGTAAAACGCCCGCCCCTGCCTCGGCTTCGATTGCCCAGCGGCGCGACGCAAGCGGCAAAGCGGCAAAGGCAAGAAGCGTTCCGGTGCCCAATTCCCAGACCCGACCTAAAGTTGAGAAAAAGGCTGGATCTGGCGAGCGCGCGACGCTGAAACTGCTGTACGCGAGCGAAAGAGCCGCAATTGCCGCCAGCACAGACAACACGCTCTTCCGCGCTAACTTGAAGAGCAGAATGAGAGCCACCGGAAAGACGATATAGAATTGTTCTTCTACCGCCAGCGACCATGTGTGAAGAAGCGGCTTTTCCGTTGCGGCGCCGTCGAAATAGCCGTTGCGGACCGAGAAATAAAAATTCGATAAGGAGAGCGCAGCCGCCAGCAGGCTCCGTCCGTAATTCTGGAAGTCACGCGGGAAAAGAATGAAAGCCGCAGCAAGGGTCGTCGCGGCAAGACACACCGTCAGCGCAGGCAATATCCTGCGGATGCGCCGAACGTAGAAGTGCGTCAGGGAAAAAGTGCCGGCCTCGAGTTCGGATTTGATGATCCCGGCAATCAAAAAGCCGGAAATGACAAAGAAAACATCCACTCCGCCGTAGCCGCCCGTCACTCCGCCCAATCCGAAGTGAAAGGCCAGAACGCCCAGTATGGCGACGGCTCGCAGGCCGTCTATGTCGGAGCGGTGCGTCTTCACCGCTCGACCGTGCATCGTCTCGACCGACAATCGCCCTTGTCCGACACGATCCCCCCCGGCTAGGCGTCTCACCGCGGAGAAAGGATCACATTCACCCCTCCGCCTCAACCCCACGCCTTCCGCCCGCGGTAACACAGTTGCGTGCGGGCAGCTTCCCTTCTAATCAGCGCGTATGACCAAAACGACCGCAGATCCGCTTCCTCCCGTTGCCCGCATTCCAGCCGCCGAAATCGCGAGCTACGTCGACCGTATGCGCGCGGGCGAACGCCGTGCCATCGCAACGGTGATCACCGAGCTTGAACGGCTCTCAGAAGCCGCGCCCGGGTTGCTTCAGGCGCTGCAGCCTCATCTCGGGCACGCGCTCGTCGTTGGATTTACAGGGCCGCCGGGCGCCGGCAAATCGACCCTCGTCAACGCCGTCATCGCGCATCTGCGACAGCACGGCCGGACCGTCGGCGTCATCGCCGTCGATCCGTCGAGCCCGATCTCGGGCGGCGCCATTCTCGGTGATCGCATTCGCATGACGGCGGCATTGGACGACGACGGCGTCTTCGTACGCTCGCTCGCCTCGCGCGGTTATCTCGGCGGCCTCTCGCCCGCGGCCGTCCGCATCATCGACGCGCTCGACGGCGCGGGCTTCGATATCGTGCTGCTGGAAACGGTCGGCACCGGACAGAACGAAGTCGATGTCGCGGAAGTTGCCGACATCCGCGTCGTCATCGCCGCGCCTGGAATGGGCGATGATATTCAGGCGATGAAATCCGGCCTTTTGGAAATCGCCGACATCATCGTCGTCAACAAAGCCGATCGCCCAGGCGCTGAACAAACGATGCAGCAGCTTGTCGGCGCACTGTCGATCCGCGCGATGGCGGCGGAAAAAGTCCCCGTCCTGAAAACCAGCGCGTTGAGCGGCGATGGCGTTCCCGCACTCGTCGAAGCGTTCGACGAAATCGGCACCCGCGTCGCAGCCGATGGTGCGATCAAGAGAAGGCGCCGCAGGGCTCGCTATTTGATCGCGCGCGCCGCCGCCGACATCGTCGCCGCCCGCATCAAGTCCGGCGGCAAGGAAGGTCTCGATCCGCTCGCCGATGCCGTGCTCTCGGGCACGATGACGCCGGACAAGGCAGCACGCCGCTTGCTAGAATAGTGAATCGGGCTATCTCGGCAACAATCCGCGCCCGATCTTTACTTTTTCCACAGGCTCGTTTCGCAGCGCACGCATCAATTTGCTAAAGCGTTCCCTATCGAATTTTACGATTTCGAGACGGGGGTAAATGAACATGCGACGAGGCGTTCTCGCCGGGTTGGCGACGGTAGCGATCATGGCATCGGCCACTCAGGTTGCGGCCGACAATCTCACTGGCATCGAGCTGCGCGGGCTACTCGCCGGACGGACGATTTACATTTCCGCGCCGTTCGGGTCGGTTCCTATCCGCTACAATCCCGGTGGCACGATGAGCGCCAAGTCAAAAGCGATGGCCGTCTTCTCAGGCGGGATCTCAGAAGACCGCGGAACCTGGCGCATTTCCGGCAACCAGTTCTGCCAGCGCTGGAACCTCTGGCAGGCGGGCCGCGAGCAATGCTTCTCCGTCACGCGCACAGGTTCGACGCTTCGTTGGGCCAGCAACGACGGCATGACCGGAACAGCGCACTAACCGCCAGCGTTGGCGGCCGGCTCCCGGAACGGGAGTCGCCAACGCAAACGTATGACTCGGCCGGCTCGCGGAACGCGAGTCGCCAACGCTCAACAAAAGCTACAGCCACCGGCGCCGCTTGAAATAGAGATACGGCAGGATCGCCGAGATCACCATCATGCCGAGCGCAAACGGATAGCCGAGACCCCACCTGAGTTCCGGAATATCGGCGAAGTTCATGCCGTAGATCGATGCGACCAGCGTCGGAGGCAGAAACACCACCGCCGCGACCGAGAAGATCTTGATGATCTGGTTCTGCTGCAGATTGATGAGCCCGAGCGTCGCGTCGAGCAGGAAGTTGACCTTGCTCGACAGGAACGTCGCCTGATCCGTCAACGCGACCACGTCCCGATACAAAACCTTGCTGCGCGCCTTGGCTTCCTTCGTGACCTTCTTGTCCTGCTGGTCGACGCTGGTGTGATAGGTCAACACGCGGTTGATGCTGACGAGACTTTCGCGGACCTTCGTCAACAGATCGCCGTCCTGGCCGATCCGCTCGATCACCGCCTGCAGATCTTCGCTGGAAGGTGAGGCCTTTTCCTTCCCCTTCCCGCCTTTACGAAAGACTTGCCGCGAAACCTGATCGATCCCCGTTCCGACGCGCTCGAGAGCATCCGCCATGCGATCGAGCAGCGCTTCGATCAGGCCCATCATGATCTGCTCGCCGTTCCCGACCGGCACCGTATTGGAACGCTGCGCGCGGACGACGAAATTGGCGAAGGCCTTCGGTTCCGCATAGCGAACGGTCACGAGCGTGGTGCCCTTGAGCACGAACGTGATCGGCGTGTTGATCGGCTCGTCGCTTTCAAGCTGAGACGCAGCCGTCAGCGTCATGAACTCGGCGCCGTCCTCCTGATAGAGCCGGGCGGAGACTTCGATCTCCTGCATCTCCTCCCGCGTCGGCAGCGAAATACCGAGCAACTGCTCCACATAGCGGTTGTCCTGGGGAGCCGGATTATAGAGATCGATCCAGAACGGAAGATCGATCGGACCGGCCGTCTCGGCCGCAATGCCTTCCTGCGCCAAAACGAGATGCGAATTTTCGCGGCGATAGCTGCGCAGCATGTATAGGCCCTTCCGGTTCTCGGCCACCACGCAGCCGTCCGAGCGGGCCTGGTATCAGCCGAGCTCGAGGGATACGGGCGAAATCGAAGTATCGCTTCGACTGTCGCAGTCCATTTGTGTTGATCCTCGTATCCGGGCCGACGGAAGATGCTTTCAGGCGGCCGCGGTCGGCCGGGAACCTACTCTCGCGCTTTGTCTTTTTCCAGTGGGGTCTTGAGGGTTAATCGGCCTATGCCACCGCGAGCCGGCTGTGCCTGATGGAATACACGAAGTAGATGACGAGCCCGAGCGCCAGCCAGATGATGAAACGCAGGTGCGTCTCGAACGGCAGGAACCCGATCAGCGCGCCGCACGAAATGATGCCGAGCACGGGAATGATGAGGCCGCCGGGCATCTTGAAGGGTCGCGGCAGATCCGGATGCGACAGCCTGAGCGCGATCACGCCGGCGCACACCAGAACGAACGCCGCGAGCGTCCCGATGTTCACGAGTTCCGCGAGAATGCCGAGCGGAAGGAAGCCGGCCATGATCGCCATGATGAAGCCGACGATGACCGTCGTGCGGACGGGGGTATGCGTACGGCGGTTGACCACGGAGAAATATGGCGGGAGCAGTCCGTCTCGCGACACTCCGACGATGATGCGCGTCAGGGCGTAGTAGAGAACGAGCATGACGGTCGTCAGCCCCGTGATGACACCCGCGGCGACCAGCGCCGAAGCCCAGTTGTACCCGATCTTTTGAAGCGCGAACGCAACGGGCGAGGACACATTGAGTTCGGTGTAATTGACGATGCCGGTCAGCACGCCCGAGACGACGATGTAGATGATCGTGCAGAAGATCAGCGAGCCGATCAGGCCCCGCGGCACGTCACGTTGCGGGTCCCGGGCCTCTTCGACCGCAGTCGAAACCGCATCGAAGCCGACGTAGGCGAAGAAGACGAGAGACGCGCCCGCCAGAATGCCGACCGGCCTGCCTTCCGCATTGTGGTCGAACCAGCCGAACGGCGCGAACGGCGTCCAGTTCTCGGGGTGGATGTTGAAGATCGCGACGGCCAGGAAAATCGCGATCGTCCCAAGCTTCACCGCCACCATCGCCGCATTCACCCGCGCCGTCTCCTTCACCCCGATGATCAGCATGATCATCAACAGGAAGACGATGCCGAACGCAGGAAGGTTCACGATCCCGCCCGCAAAGGGCCCCTTCGTGAGCTCCGGCGGCAGCCCGAGGCCGATGGCCGTCAGCGCGTTGTTGAAATACCCTGACCAACCGTTGGCCACCGCCGCAACCGACACGCCGTATTCCAGGATGAGGTCCCAGGCGATGATCCAGGCGATGAGTTCACCGAACGCCGCATAACTGTAGCCGTAGGCACTTCCGCAACCGCCGACGCTCGAAGCAAGCTCGGCATAGGACAGCGCCGCAAATCCGCACGCCAATCCCGCAACGACGAAGGACATAACGACGGCTGGGCCGGACTGCGTTGCAGCCGCCACCCCGGTCAGGACGAAAATGCCGGTTCCGATGATCGCGCCGATGCCGAGCAGCGTCAGATCGAGCGCGCTCAAGACACGCTTCATGCCGAAGTCCGAGTCGTCGTAGGCGACAGATTTCTTACGGAAGAGATCGGCCATGCGCGGGTCCCTCATGATCTGGACATCTTTGGTCACAGGACATTTTGGCGCTGGATGACCTTCCCCGCTCGGACAGCAATTCCCCCGCCGCCACGCCCGTCAGGACTCCACGCGCTTCTTTGCGACCTTCGCCCAGCCGTTTGCCGATGTCTAGGACGCCGTTGCCGAAAAATGTTGCCAGCCTGCTTGTTAGGCAGGTCGCAGCGAAACGGCCAAGCCGGACTGCCGAGCCGAACAGCACGGGCCCTTGCCCGTCGCTCCCAAACCCGATAGCGAGTCAAAAAACGAGGGGCTGCACCAGCTCGGTTCGGCGAGCCGATTCAAACGAGCCAAGTTCAGCGTGCCAGTCGCGCGAGATGGAGTACGACGATGTCTGACGAGGCCGTAGTCGCCCAAACCGGGCCCTATCAGGTCGACCTCACTGAGGGCCAGGAATATTGGTACTGCCGCTGCGGCAGATCCAAGACCCAGCCCTTTTGCGACGGCTCGCACGAAGGCACGTCATTTGAACCGATGCGGTTCGTACCGGACCACACGGGCACCTTTAACCTCTGCGGCTGCAAGGCGACCGACGACGAACCCTATTGCGACGGCACCCATAACGTCCTGTAGCAACGGAGCAACATCGGGCGGCTCCGCGGCACCTTGCGCTGAAGGCTTCGCCGCCCCGCCGCATAGTAAAGCCGCATAAAAAAAAGGCCGCCTCGCGCCAGATTGCGCAAGCCGACCTGATGGCACGAAGGCCACCAATGAAACGAGGCGCAAATGCCGGGCATTCCCAGCTTTGCTATTTAGCGGAATTAGCGGCCCAGGATTAGCGACCCAGGATTACCGACCCAGGATTACCGACCCAGGATTACCGCCCCTGAGAAGCCAGCATGCATTCCGTCATTAGCCGTCTCTCGAGTTTCGTCAAAACATCCGGAATATCCCGGCCGGAATCCCGAAACTCTGTGATTCGTTCTTTCACGAGGGCGTAGCACTGGCGCGGATCGTCTTCCGACTGCTCCATCTGATGGACCAATTCAGCCAGTTCCCCGCTGCCCATCTGTTGCGACATGTTCTTCAAGTCTCCCGCTGTGGTTTTTATCGCGGAGTTCGAACGGGGGATCATTGTTGCCACCCGGGAAGAGCTCCTCGACTCAATTACATCCTTGGGTATTTCTATGTAGGCCCACCCGTACACGAATAGAATGCGCTAATTCGAACGTAGACCGACGAATTTTACGAGTGTGGCTTAACTGCCCTGAATAATACCTGAACGAAAAACAGAAATGCCCGCCTCGTAATGCGGAAACTAGGTCAGCCGTTCGTGGCGATAGACGGGCGACAATCGAAACGTCGCTTCACGAATTGTTTCAAAGCATTTGGTGCAGAGCAGCAAAATGCCGGTACCTAAGCGAAGTCTCGCTATGCCTCTGTCGGAACCGGCTCCGGCGATTGATGCGCCGTGGCCCGTCTGCTACGCCTCCCGCGTTGCATCAAGGATTTAGCTCTATGATACCCCGCTATTCACGACCCGAAATGACGCGCATCTGGGAGCCCGAAACACGTTTCCGAATCTGGTTCGAGATCGAAGCCCACGCCGCGACCGCCAGCGCCCGGATCGGCATAATTCCGGAGGCTGCGGCAAAAAACATATGGGAAAAAGGTTCGGCCGCGACCTTCGACGTCGCCCGCATCGATGAAATCGAGGCGGTTACGAAACATGACGTGATCGCCTTTTTGACGCACCTCGCCGAGCACGTGGGCCCCGACGCCCGCTTCATCCATCAGGGAATGACCTCGTCCGACGTGCTGGACACCTGCTTGAACGTCCAGTTGGTACGCGCCGCCGATCTCCTGATAGCGGACCTCGATCGCCTTCTCGCCGCACTCAAGACCCGCGCCTTCGAATACAAGGACGCGATCACCATCGGGCGCAGCCACGGCATCCATGCCGAGCCGACGACGTTCGGCGTCAAGCTTGCCTACGCCTATGCCGAGTTCGAACGCGCACGCGAGCGCATGGTCGCCGCCCGGAAGGAAGTCGCGACGTGCGCCATCTCGGGCGCGGTTGGAACCTTCGCCAACGTCGATCCCCGGATCGAGGAATACGTCGCGGAGAAGATGGGGCTCGTTCCCGAACCCGTGTCGACGCAGATTATTCCGCGCGACCGTCACGCCATGTACTTCGCGACGCTCGGCGTCGTCGCCTCGAGCATCGAGCGCCTCGCCATCGAGATCCGTCATCTGCAGCGGACCGAAGTGCTCGAAGCGGAAGAATATTTCTCGCCGGGCCAGAAGGGCTCGTCGGCGATGCCGCACAAGCGCAACCCCGTGCTCTCGGAAAACCTGACGGGTCTCGCCCGCATGGTTCGCGCCTACGCGCTCCCCGCCATGGAAAACGTCGCCCTCTGGCACGAGCGGGACATCTCGCATTCGAGCGTCGAGCGGATGATCGGACCTGACGCGACGGTGACGCTCGACTTCGCGCTGGCGCGCCTCGCCGGCGTCATCGAAAAGCTTGTCGTCTATCCGGAGACGATGAAGCGGAACATGGAAAAGCTCGGCGGCCTGCACAATTCCCAGCGCGTGTTGCTGGCTTTGACCCAGGCCGGCGTCAGCCGCGAGGACGCCTACGCGCTCGTCCAGCGCAACGCCATGAAGACCTGGGAACTGGGCAAGGATTTCTTGACCGAGCTCAAGTCCGACAAGGACGTGACCGCCAAGGTGCCAGCTGCCGCTCTCGAGGCGATGTTCGACATCGACTATCACACGGCCCACGTCGACACGATTTTCCGGCGCGTCTTCGGCAGCGCCTGAAGTCGTTCGTCAGCACCGTCACCGAAGTGTAACGAAACTGACGTGCCTCTGCCATCTCGACTGCCGATAGGCTTTCAATCGAGATATGTCGGGGTGGTGGGATGTCGGCGCCGGGCTTTGTTTTCGGGACGGAAGAGCGCCACGAGGGTGACGCGGCTGAAGAACAGCCCGTCATCGGCGCGATCAGCCTGCTCAAGGGCGCCGTCGCTGTCGGCGCCCTCGCATTCGCGGTATTTGCTCTGGTGCCGGGAATAGACCTCGCGATCGCGCGTCTCTTCTATGCCGGGAACGGCCAGTTCATCGGCAACCAGCTGGCTATGTTCGGAATGCTGCGCTTCACGTTCAACGGCCTGTTCTATCTGACGTGCGCGGTGACCGCCGTCGGCCTGGTCATCACCGCGCGGCGAGCCGCCAGTTGGCTTGGCCTCGGCATACGCAAATGGCTGTTCATTGCTGTCTGCCTCCTGACCGGCCCCCTCGTTGTCGCCAACATCGGCTTCAAGGATCACTGGGGCCGCGCCCGCCCGCGAGACATCGTCGAATTTGCCGGCAGCAAGGCATTCACCGCACCCTTCCCCGCCTCGAACCAGTGCAATTACAATTGCTCGTTCGTTTCGGGAGAGGCCTCGTCGGTGTTCATGGTGCTGTTCGTTGCTGCGCTGCTGTTCAAATCCCTCTCTCGCAATTTTGTCACATTGAGCATCCTGCTCGGCGCCCTCGCCGGCCTGACGCGAATGGCTCAAGGCGGGCACTTTCTATCCGACGTCATCTTCGCCGGGGTGCTGATGGCGATGACCGGTGCAAGCTTGCAACTCCTTTTCGACACATTGGAGTCCGACCGTAAAAATTCGATCGAACCGAGTTCGGCGTAAGTGACCGGCACGGTCGAATGCTGCTACGTGACGTCCGGAAAGCGGAAGTCCAACCGAGCCTCGGGCGGAAAGCTTAGTGTCCGATGGGAATAATGATGGCGGCAGAGCCGCAAGCCGAGTTCGGCACGCAAGAAAAAAACCGGAACGTTTCGTTGCTTCTCTGGGGCGCCGCGATCGTCGGCGTCATCGCTGGCATCGTCTTCAGCGTGTTCCCGGAAATCGACATAAAGACGGCGGCGCTTTTTTATGAAGGCAACGGCGTATTCTCCGGAAAAGGCGGCGGCGGCATCTTTTACGGTAAGTCGTCGACCGCAGCCGACCTCATCCGTTTTGTGCTCTTTCTGGCTTTCGTCGGCGTCGGCATCGTCACCGCCTGTGGCCTCGCAACGACCGTCCTTCGCGGCCGCGCGTTTCTCGGTTTCACGGCGCCGAAATGGCTCTTTCTGGCTGCGTGCCTCGCCATCGGACCGGGCGTCGTCAGTAACGCAATCCTGAAGGACAACTGGGGGCGCGCGCGGCCCGTTCACCTCGCCGATTTCGGCGGCAGCAAAACGTATTCACCGCCACTTCTCCCATCCAACCAGTGCGAGAAGAATTGTTCGTTCGTCGCGGGCGAGGCATCGATGGCCTACGCGACGTTCTTCGCCGCTGCATTTCTCTTTGCTGGCATGGGCACCAGGCTCATCTGCGCCGGTGTCCTCGCGGGGCTGTTCTCAGGCGCGGTGCGAATGTCGCAAGGCGCGCATTTTCTATCCGACGTCATCTTTGCGGGCGTGGTCATGGCCACAACCGTGGCCGCCATCTACCTGCTGTTCGATCTCATTTCGCGGACAGGCGGCGGAACCGATCCAGCGACCGGCCCGCCAAATCCGCTGGCTCGATGGTGCTCATGGTAACGTCCGAACTTGAAGCCGGATCGCAAAACAGCGATACCGAGACCTCACCCTCCGGATCGCGGAGCGTGATCGCCAATTCCCGGCCGCGCCTCTCCGTCATCGTGCCGACCTACTGCGAAGCCGGCAACATCGGCGCCATGATCGCGGCCCTCGATGCCTCCCTCGCCGGCATCCGGTGGGAAGTCATCTTCGTCGACGACGACAGCCCCGACGGAACGATGAAAGTCATCCGGTCTCTCGGCGAAAGCGACAACCGCGTGCGCGCCATGCGCAGAGTTGGCCGCCGTGGCTTGGCAGGTGCGGTGATCGAAGGGATGCTCGCATCCGGCGCCGACATCGTGGCAGTCGTCGATGCAGATCTCCAGCACGATGAAAAATTGCTCCCGCGCATGTTGAGCGAGATTGAAAGCGGGCAAACCGACCTCGTCATCGGCACGCGCTACAGCCAGTCCGGCGAAGCGCGCGAAGGCTTCTCGACCGCCCGCCGCCTATCGAGCGAGCTTGCAACGCGCCTCTCGAACCTCCTCCTCCGGACGAACGTCAGCGATCCGATGAGCGGCTTCTTCATGATCAGACGAGAACTCGTCGATACGATCGCTCCGAACCTTTCCCCTGGCGGATTCAAACTGCTGCTCGACATTCTGGCTTCCGCGCCCGCCGGCGTGCGCGTCCGCGAGATTCCTTATGTGTTCCGCCCGCGCCGGGTCGGAAAGTCCAAACTCGACGGCCTCGTGATTGCCGATTTCGTGGGCCTGCTTCTTTCCAAGCTCGCGGGCAATTGGGTGCCCCCGCGTTTTTTCCTGTTCGCGCTCGTGGGAACGCTGGGCCTCGTCGTCCACCTCTTCGCGCTCAGAAGCGCGATCGTCGTCACCGACGCGTCTTTCAATACGGCCCAGATCTTCGCGTCGTTCGTCGCCATGACATTCAACTTCTTCTTGAACAACGCGCTGACCTTCCGCGACCGCCGCCTCAGCGGTTTCCAAGCGCTCAAAGGCCTGCTGATCTTCTATGCCGTGTGCAGCGTCGGCGCGCTTGCGAACATCGGCGTTGCCGATCTCGTCTATAGCCACGACACGACGTGGTGGCGTGCCGGCATCGCAGGCGCACTGATGGCGGCCGTCTTCAATTACGCGGTCAGCTCTGCATTCACCTGGCGCCGATGACGGCTAGTATCATCACCCCCGAAGCCGCGAACCGGCCCGCGAGCCCCGAACGCGCGTTTTCGAAACCGCCGCTCGACAACCGGACGGCCAACAGTATCCTTCTGGCAGCCGTCCTCGCGCTCACCGCCATTCGTCTCGCGCTCGCGAGCGCCACCGGGCTCGTCGATGACGAAGCTTATTACCGGATCTGGACGCTCGGCTTCTCGCTCTCCTACCTCGATCACCCGCCGATGGTCGCCTGGGTCATCGGCGCCGGGCGCGCGATCGCCGGAGATACGTATCTCGGCGTTCGCCTCTTCGCGCCGATCATCGTCGCCGCCGGAGCCGCTATCCTTTGGCGTACGGCGTATCTCCTCTACGGGCCGGAAATCGCTAGGGCGTCGGTTTGGATCATGCTGGCGATGCCGCTGCTCGCGGTCGGCGGCATCGTCGTCACGCCGGATCTGCCATCCGTGCTTACCGCAGGGCTCGTCGTCTGGGCGCTCGCAGAACTCGACCGGAGCCAGAATGCCAAATGGTGGCTGGCCATCGGCCTGTTCGCAGGCCTCGGCTTTCTGTCGAAATATACGAACCTGTTTCTCGGCGGCACGATCCTGGTCTGGTTGATCGCGTGCCCCGACAACCGCAAATGGTTCCGCGCACCCGAGCTTTGGATCGGCGGCATTATCGCGGCCGCCGTCGCGAGCCCCGTATTCATCTGGAACGCACAACACGGCTGGGCATCCTTCACGAAGCAATTCGGGCGCGTCGGACATAGCGGCTCAGGCGGACTGAACTACCTCCTCGAATTCATCGGCGCATTCCTCGCGCTTGCGAGCCCGGTGATCGCGGTTCTCGCCATATGGGGCCTCGTGCGGGTCACGCGCGCGGCAATCGCAAGCCGTGGCCGGAGCCGCCCTGACGTGCTGCTGGTCGCGGCCGTGGTCCCGATGCTGATCTACTTCACCGCTCACGCCCTGCACGACCGCGTGCAGGGCAATTGGCCCGCACCACTCTATCCGTCTCTCGCGATCTGCGCGGCGCTGGCGCTCGACGCCGTGTCGCCGAAGTGGCGGCGCACGACATTCCTGTCCGCGCTCGGCATCGGCTTCGTGATGACGGCCGGCATTTACGCCCACGCGATTCATCCGTTGGTGGCGGTCGCAAAGGACCCGACCGAACAGATGCGCGGCTGGCCCGCGTTCGCCGACGCCATCGAAGCCAAGCGCCGCGAGACGGGCGCCGGCTGGATCGCGACGTCGAGCTACGCGACGACCGGCCAGATTGCGATGGGGCTCAAGGGAAGAAGCGAAGTCGCGCAGCTCGATCAGCGCATTCGCTATGAATTTTTAGCCCCGCTCCCGGCGTCGGCGCTCGCCAAACCTGCCCTCTACGTCGAACTTGAGAGACGCCTCGATTTCCCTCTCATGCGCGAGAAATTCCGCAAGATCGAGCCGCTCGGAACGCTGACGCGCAACAACGGCAGCCCCAACGGCGCGACCTACGTCGTCTACCTGCTCTCCGACCCGCCCGCGCCGCCGCTCCAATAGCGTTATTGCTTCGCGTCGGCCTCGCAAGTCTTTAACTGCTCGCGCGCCCTCGCCAGACCCGAAAGGTCCAGTTTATATTGGCGATCTGCCACATCGATGGTCACGAGTTGATCGGGCAAATCGGAAATCATGCGACGCGTGTTTCCGCTCTCCTGCTCGGTAGTCGCAAAGGCAGGCCCGTCAGCTGTCGAGGCTAGCGCGCCGAACACCTGGGACCCGGCGGAAAATTTCATAGGGCCTGCCGTGGACGGCGGAGACGCCTCATCGACAAGCGTTATGAGCATCGTCGGTCCGCTCTGGACGATTGAGAGCCCGAACGTATGCGCATCACGGAAGGCCTTGCCGGTAGTGCATACATGAGCGCCATCGGAATGCTCCCGAAGCTCCGTCAGCCACCCATCGTCCGTGCGCCATGACTGCAGCACTTTGCTGACCTCGGCCAGAACCGGAGTGAACGACGCGCACGCGAAACCGGCCACCAAAGCAAAACGTGAAAGAACGCTCATGCGAAAACCCCAAAGGCAGGAACAGCGAAGCTAGGCTATTGCTCCCGGCCTTCTGGAGAGTTGAGATATTGTCCGCAATTTTAATCAGTAGACGGCCAGCCTGTCCGAGCACTGAAACAAGCGCGCCGGAATAAGAAAAAGACGCCGGGCACATCGTGCAGCGGCGTCTCTTTCCAAGCCTCACAGCGGTTAAGCTGCTTCCTTGTTGAGACGGCTTTCCGCAAGCTTCGTCAGCTTGTCGTCTGCGCCGTATTCTTCCTTCAGGGTTTTCTCGAGGATCGTTGCGATCTCCTTGTGACCCAAGAGCTTCGCCCACGAGACGAGCGTGCCGTAGCGGGTGATCTCGTAATGCTCAGCCGCCTGTCCGGCGGCGATCATCGCGGCATCGCGCGTATCGGGATCCTTGATCTCCGACATCAGCTCTTCGCCTTCTTCGAGAATGCCCTTGATAGCCGGGCACTCGGTTGCCTTAGGCTTGCGACCCAGAGCTTTGAACACTTCATCGAGCCGGGCGATTTGCTCTTTAGTCTCTTCCATGTGCGTCGTAAAAAGCTTGGCGAGCTGCGGCGAATCCGACGCCTTCGCCATTTTCGGCAGCGCCTTAACGAGCTTGTTTTCCGCGTAGTAAACGTCTTCAAGCGTATGATTGAACAGGTCTTCTAGATTTTCGATTTTCATGGGGGCGTTTCTCCTCAGACTTCGACTGCTGAAGTCGCGTAATTCGCCAACGCCGTGCCTCGCTCGCGGTTCCCAATGATGAAGCATCCGCAGACTGCGGATCGATGCGGGATGCGATAGCGATCTCACGCAGGAGCCGCCCTCCCCGGTCGCTCTGCCGCTCTTCCCTCCGCGCGAGCCGTCCGTTAATCAGATTCCCGCATGAAAACATCGGAAGTCGACATCCTCATTGTGCCCGGCTGGCAGGACTCCGGTCCCGATCACTGGCAGAGCCGGTGGGAACGAAATCTCCGGACGGCGCGCCGCGTCATCCAACAGGACTGGGATAATCCCGACGTCGAGACCTGGGGCGACCGCATGGCGAAATTCGCGAGCGGCGCAACGCAGCCCGTCGTGGTCGTCGCTCATTCCGTCGGTGTAGCGGCCGTAGCCCTTGCAGCCGACAAGCTGAAGCGCAACCGCGTCATCGGCGCGTTCCTTGTGGCGCCCGCCGATCTCGACCATGCCGATTTCTGGCCCGACACCGGCGGCAAACGTTGGCCGCCCGAGAAAGGCACGCGCGGTTTTGAAACGATGCCGGAACGGCGCCTGCCGTTTCCCTCACACGTCGTCGTCGCCAACAACGATCTCTATTGCAGCTACGCGCGCGCCGAACATTTCGCGGGAAAATGGGGCGCCACGTTGAGCGACGCGGGCGAAAGCGGCCACATCAATATCGAGTCGGGCCACGGGCCCTGGCCGGAAGGGCTGCTGCAGTTCGGTCAGTTCTTGAAAAAGCTCGGATGATCAACGCCCCCGCGCTGGCCTAGCACCGCATAACGAAACGGGGCCCGCATGAGCCCCGTCCGTGAAAAATTTCTGGCGCTTCCGGCATTTGCGGCCGGCTCCCCGCAGGGTAGTCGCAAACGCCAACTAAAGAGCGTCGCCAACGCCCAACTAAAACTTCAGCTCTTCGCTGATTCGATATCGCTCACGGCCTTCGCCAGGGCTTCAGCCATGAAGGCGCGGATCTCCGTATCCGAAACTGCGATGCCCTTTGCAGCGAGATCGCCTTTCACTTTCCGGAAGACATCGTCATCGCCCGCCTCGGCGAGATCGGCCTTGCGAACTTCCTTCACGTACGCTTCGAGCGCGTCTCCTGCGAGACCGAGCTTGGCGCCGGCCCACTCAGCAATCGCTTTATTGCGACGAGATTCGGCGCGGAAGCGCAGGTCTTCGTCGTGGGCGAATTTGCTCTCAAATCCCCGCTCGCGGTTGTCGAAAGTCGTCATGGATCATCTCCTCGTCCGGGCTGCCAGCCGGTATGGACTTTTGGTTGTATCGACAGCGATTGCACGCTGTGCGCGTATTGCAGACGCTCGCCAAACGCATATCTCAGCCCAGGGTTACCGCGCGCCCTGAGCTAAATCAACGGCTTGGCTGCCGGTCACCATAAGAGGTGCTGCGGCTCATGGTCTACATTGTGTCGCCCCCCTCCTTCGGCTAGTGTCCGCCCAAGACATCCGAGCGCGAAAGGTGCGCCGCTTCTTTCCCGACATGAAGAAAACACGTTGGAAAATCAAGGCGTCAGCGTCCGTGTACGAACTCGTGAAAAGATCCGTGTATCGCAATGAGTGAGAGCAAGCTGTTGATCCTCAGAGGTCCAGGAATGAACAAGCGTCGGCGAATTTACGAGGGCAAAGCAAAGGTCCTCTATGAGGGTCCCGAACCGGGCACCCTCATTCAACACTTCAAGGACGACGCAACCGCCTTCAACGCAAAGAAACATGCGTTGATCGAGGGCAAGGGCGTTCTGAACAATCGTATCTCCGAGTATATTTTTACCAAACTCGGCGAGATCGGCGTGCCGACTCATTTCATCAAGCGTCTCAACATGCGCGAGCAGTTGATCCGCGAGGTAGAGATCGTGCCGCTCGAAGTCGTCGTGCGCAACGTTGCTGCAGGCTCGTTGTCGACGCGCCTCGGCCTTGAAGAAGGCTCGCAGCTCCCGCGCTCGATCATCGAGTTCTATTACAAGAAGGACGACCTGAACGACCCGATGGTCTCGGAAGAGCACATCACTGCGTTCGGTTGGGCAACGCCGCAAGAGATCGACGAGATCATGCAGCTCGCGCTGCGGATCAACGATTTCTTGGTCGGTCTTTTCCTCGGCATCGGCATCCGCCTCGTCGACTTCAAGGTCGAGTTCGGCCGTCTCTACGACAACGAGCAGATCCGCCTCGTCCTCGCCGACGAAATCAGCCCCGATTGCTGCCGCCTTTGGGACATCCAGTCGGGCGACAAGCTCGACAAGGACCGCTTCCGGCGCGATCTCGGCGGCGTTCTCGAAGCCTATCAGGAAGTGGCTCGCCGCCTCGGCGTCCTGACCGAGACACCGCGTCCGCGCGGTGCGGGTCCGGTGCTCGTCGCTTCGAACACACCAATCAACGGTCCGGTCACGCCCGTAAACGGCAAGCCGAACTAACGAACTGACACTCTGTTCTCTCTCCCTGCCTCGCGCGGGGAGAGAGAATGAAGGACGCCATGAAAGCCCACATCAAAATCACATTGAAGAACGGCGTGCTCGATCCCCAGGGCAAAGCCATCGAAGGCGCAGTCAAGGGATTAGGCATCACGGGCGTCGGCGACGTCCGTCAGGGCAAGTACATCGAGGTCGACCTCGCAGAGAGCGACCCGGCGAAGGCGAAAGCCATCGTCGAGCAGATGTGCAAGGACCTGCTGGCCAACACCGTCATCGAGAACTACAGCTACGAAATCGGTTGAGCCATGGCGCCAAGGTTGCGGATGACGCTTGCCTTGGTTGCGCTCTGGCCTTGGCCTGCGCTCTCTGAGCCCGTGTCCGCCGCGCCCGATCTCGATTGCAGCATGGGGTTCGAGGCGCTTCGCAACTGGGCTGCCTGGGTTCCCGGAGCCGAACAGGTAAGCGGCGGCAACCCGAATGTCGTCGCAGTCGCGCAGCCGGACGTCTGGCGCGTTGAAATCACCTTCACCAAGCAGGGCGACGCGGCGCACCCCGCCGTCACCTTGCGCAAGTTCGTGAAACAGGTGACGGGCGTTTGGACGGCGCAGAGCAAGGTCTGCGGCTATGGCGATCAGGCTCAATTCCAGGCCCTGGTGGCCGGGGCGAAGGCCGAGGACAGCAGATTGACGAACCTGTCCCGTGCCGAAGTCGAAGAACAAAAGAAAAAGCTTTCGCCGCTCGGTTCCCCGTAAGGGCCACATCAATTCCGACGTCATCCCCGCGCAGGCGGGTATCCGTCCAAGTCGAGGTTCATCGCAAATATCTGGCCTTAGCTTCGCTCGTCCGAAGATGACGAGATGCGTGGTGCTTCCTCGCTTCCCCTCCCCCTTGCGGGGAGGGTGGCGCGCAGCGTCGGGTGGGGGTCATAACGGTCTCGATAATGTCACCCCCACCCCTAACCCCTCCCCGCAAGGGGGAGGGGAATACCCGAGGACTGGGACAGCGCGGCAGATGGACTTAGGCATCGAGTCCCACTATCTCCTGTGACCTATCGGCAGATCAGGCATAGTCCATCAATCAATCGGGAAATCTGAAGTGCTCCGCGCCTCCGTCATCGTTTTTCCGGGATCGAACTGTGATCGCGACGTCCAGACCGCGATCGAGCGGGTGACCGGCTTCGCCCCGAAGATGGTCTGGCACGGCGACGCAAGCGTTCCCTCTTCCGACGTGATCGTGCTGCCCGGCGGCTTCTCCTACGGCGACTATCTTCGCTGCGGTGCGATGGCTGCCCACTCGCCGATCATGAAGGACGTCGTCGCCAAGGCGAACGCCGGCACGCCCGTCATCGGCATTTGCAACGGCTTCCAGATCCTCTGCGAGTCTGGCCTGCTTCCCGGAGCACTGCTCCGCAATGCATCGCTGCACTTCATCTGCCGCGACGTGTTCCTGAAGGTCGAGAATGATCAGACGTTCTTCACGAAGTGCTATCGCGAAGGCGAAGTGATCAAGATCCCGATCGCGCACGGTGAAGGCAACTACTTTGCCGACAGCGAGACGCTCGACCGTCTCGAAGGCGAAGGCCGCGTCGCTTTCCGCTATGCCAACGAGGCAGGTGAAACGACGCCCGAGAGCTGCCCGAACGGCGCCCAGCGCAACATCGCGGGCATCGTCAACGAAACGGGACGCGTGCTTGGCATGATGCCCCATCCCGAACGCCTCTACGAAAAAGCCCTCGGCGGCACGGATGGACGGCGCGTCTTCGAAAGCATGCTGCTCTCCACGCTCGAAGCCGCGGCCTGATCGAGCCCAGTTCGCGGGCACCATGCTCGGCCAGGGCGCGTAACACCCACCGTCATGCCGACTTCACTCCCCAACATGTCATCCTCGGCTTCATGCCGAGGATCCATCGTGCCGCAAATTCCGCACCCGCTGATGAATGGATCCTCGGGACAAGCCCGAGGATGACAATGTCAGACGCGCGCCGTCTCGCTCCATTGTGATCATTTCGTGGCATTTGCGTTTGCCCCCTTGGCCGCCGCTGCCACCCTTCCCATCTGTTTAATGATTGCGGGGCCGGGCCCCTCTGGCAGCGCCATAACGGTGCTGCGATGTCGGACCGCATCGGGTGTGCCCGGTGCTGAGTCGAATTGCCCCGGACATACCTCCAGTTCGATCCGGAGGAAAATTCATGTCCCGACGTTTTATGACCCTTCTCGAACGAGTCAGCCGCGTTCGTGAAATGATCGACCGCGAGCAGCGTTCGAACGCTGCGAGCCCCGTGCGTCTCATCCGCATGAAGCAGCTCTATCTCAACCTTTCGGAAAAGCTTCGCCGCATGACGAAGCAGCAGCTCATCAGGATGGCGTCGGCGCCGCGCTTCCGGTCCGAACCGATCTTCGCCCCGGCGTATTCGGGTCGCTGGTAACGCCTAGCGAGCAAGCAACAAAAAAGGGGCCCTAGGGCCCCTTTTCCATGCAGTCGAACGATCCGCTTAGCGGATGTTCCCGCGCCGCTGATTTTTGCGAGGAGCTGCATACGCAGAACTCATCGAGCTAAATACAGCGAACACGAAGGCCTTCATAACATCACCTGTTTTGAGCTAACCGGCTGGGCTCAATCCCAAACCGGGTCCCGGGATAAGGCCCCCGGGTCGCCTCTTCTACGGTGTAGATATGTGATCCGCGTGACGGGCGCCAGGGGGCAAATGGCAGGTCTCTTATGCGCGCCGCACAACCCCCGGAAAATCACGAAATCGTTAGCTCTTACCAAGCTTTAGCAAACCAAAAAAAGAGGGCGGGAGTTGTAGCCCCCGCCCCAACTCGAACAGTTTGCAAGCGTGGACTTGAAACCGACGAGGAACTCTTCTGACTTATTTCGCAACTGCGCTATACGCGAACTCCCGAACGGGTTGTATGGTCATCGTTGACGCGCCGGTCGAACAAGCGAACGCGAGTGACCCTTTCAGCGCATCGACCTGCGCCGAAGTTCCTTCCCGAACCGTCAAATTGACTCGCACCGGCTCCGACGCCGGCTTGTCGGATTCGGAATAAGGATCCGCCAACATGAGTGTCAGATGGCAGGAACCGGCGTCATTCTTGTAATAGCCAACCGCACGCTTCTGCCCGACCGCCAAGGTGATGCCCTTAAGCGGCTCAACGCGATAACCGGATGCCTCGTCAGCAGACGATACGTTGGCACCAGGAAGCAAAGCCAAGCCCGAGAGAAGCACAATACCCGTGAGTTTTGCGGAACGTGTCATGACAGGATCTCCACTGTCCAAGAGCGTCGAGTTCAAATCCGCGCACAATTGTCTGGACGTGACGTCGTCGCTGGAGATCCAAATAAGGTACTGACTCCCCGCAAAAAATCCCCAGACTGCGCAATTCCGAACTGCGAGTTTTGCAGCGCGGAACCGTCACAGCCCGTACGGGTAGGACGGAAGTGCCACATCCAATGCGCGCAGAAGTGTCTTCAAATTCGAAACTGAGAGTGGCGATGTGCCTTACGCCCACCAGATAAATCGCGTCCCCTCGGCCTTCGCGCATGACAATTCGCGAAAGGACTTCCCGAAAGGAACGGCCATGAAAAACATCGCGGCCCTGATCTGCCTCGCGCTCGTTTCCATTACGCCCGCAGTCGCCGGAGACGCGGAAATGAAGGGCATGGATCACATGAACATGGACACGGCAAAGACCGCCGAGGGGGCCGGCTCGTCGAAGGC
This sequence comes from Hyphomicrobium facile, assembly GCF_900116175.1. Taxonomy (GTDB): domain Bacteria; phylum Pseudomonadota; class Alphaproteobacteria; order Rhizobiales; family Hyphomicrobiaceae; genus Hyphomicrobium_B; species Hyphomicrobium_B facile. Next base: position 1,204,240 of record NZ_FPCH01000001.1, on the reverse strand, counting down.
CTTTGAAGCCGCAAATCAGAAGATGCACAAAGCCATGTCGATACCCTACACGGGCGATGCCGACGTCGATTTCGTCAACGGCATGATCGCCCATCACCAGGGCGCGATAGACATGGCCAAAGTTGAATTGCGGTACGGCAAAGACCCGGAGATGCGGAAGCTCGCCGAGGACATCATCGCAGCGCAAGAGCAAGAGATCGCCGGCATGAACGCTTGGCTCGCCAAGCATAAAAACTAAGAGCTGCGCGTCGCCGGCCGAGTGCGTAGCGGCAGCAGCAGTGCATCCAATCCGCGCAAAATTCGGATCAAATGCGAGGGTTCAGATTTCAAGATCTCCAACACCAGTAGGATAGCGCTTGAGCTTCCGGCGGCCCTTTTGCTCGAAAGGAAGGCTCATGAAAAAATTCACAGCTATGAAAAACTTCACAGCTCTGACTTGCCTGGGCCTCGCTCCCGTTCCCCGCGCCATGACTGCGGAAAGGATGACTGCGGAAAGGGTGAAAAAAGACAAGACCCTCAAAATGGATACGGCAGCTGGCATTACAGCAGCCCCGGCCGCGAGCGCGCTGGCAACCGCGATCTACAAAATGGACGAGGCCATTCACGCGCTGACCTACACGGGCAATCCCGACGTCGACTTCGTCGCCAATCTGATTCCCCACCACCAAGGCGCCTTGGACATGGCCAGGGCCGAACTCGAGTACGGCACGGATCCCAAAATCCGAAAGCTGGCTGAGGGCATCATCAAGTCCCAGGACAAGCAGATCGCCGAGATACAGGGCTGGCTCGCCAGGCGCAGCAAGGCCGCAGCGCCGGTCAATTGACGCCGATAGGCCCCTTTTCCTTGGATTTTTGGCAGGAAAGGCCAAATGAAACGGCCGGCCGCCGATAAGGCTGGGCGGCCGCCTCCCCTCCCGCCATGAGGGCGCCGGCGTTATCGCGACGTTTGGCCGTTGGGCCCACGGGAGCACGAACGCGACAAACCGTTCTCGAGCCCATATAAGCGGACGCAATTCGAGCGCTCGACGGAACCCCGATGACCGATACGACTACGCGAAAGATCACCCCTCAGATCGTTGCCGAGCACGGCCTCAAGCCCGACGAATACGAGCGATTGCTCGAAATCCTCGGCCGCGAGCCGCTGATCTGCGAGCTTGGCATCTTTTCGGTGATGTGGAGCGAGCACTGCTCGTACAAATCCTCGCGCGTCTGGCTGAAAACCCTGCCGACGAGCGGCCCGAAAGTGATCCAGGGCCCCGGCGAGAACGCTGGCGTCGTCGATCTCGGAGATGGCGATGCCGTCGTCTTCAAGATGGAGAGCCACAACCACCCGTCCTACATCGAACCGTTCCAGGGCGCCGCGACCGGCGTCGGCGGCATCATGCGCGACGTCTTCACGATGGGCGCACGGCCCGTCGCCAACATGAACGCGCTCCGCTTCGGCGCGCCGGACCATCCGAAAACCCGCCACCTCGTCGGCGGCGTCGTCGCCGGCATCGCCCACTACGGCAACTGCACCGGCGTCCCGACCATCGGCGGCGAGACGAACTTCGACGAAGGCTACAACAACAACATCCTCGTCAACGCCATGTGCGTCGGCCTCGCGAAGACCGACAAGATTTTCTACTCCGCCGCGAAGGGCGTGGGCCTGCCCGTCGTCTACGTCGGCTCGAAAACCGGCCGCGACGGCATCCACGGCGCCACGATGGCGTCCGCCGAGTTCGACGAGAAGAGCGATGAGAAACGCCCGACCGTTCAAGTCGGCGACCCCTTCACCGAAAAGCTGCTGATCGAAGCCTGCCTAGAACTGATGGCGACGGATAGCATCATCGCCATTCAGGACATGGGCGCGGCCGGCCTCACTTCGTCGACCTCGGAAATGGCCGACAAGGGCGGCGTCGGCATCGAACTCGATCTCGATCTCGTGCCCCAGCGCGAAACCGGCATGACCGCTTACGAGATGATGCTCTCGGAAAGCCAAGAGCGCATGCTGATGATCCTGAAGCCCGAGCGCCAGGAACAGGCGAAAGCCATCTTCACCAAATGGGGCCTCGACTTCGCTGTCATCGGCCAGACAACCGACACCCAGCGCATGGTCATCAAGCACAAGGGCAAGATCGAAGCCGATCTTCCCGTGCCCGTGCTCGCGAACTCCGCGCCGATGTACAAGCGTCCTTACATCGAGCCGAAGAAGCCATCGAAAATTCTCCCCGAATGGGTGCCCGCACCAAATTCGATCCTCGGCACGCTGAAGGATTTGATGGGCGGTCCCGCTCTCGCATCCCGCCGCTGGATCTGGGAACAGTACGATCACATGGTGATGGGCGACACTGTCGGCCGTCCGGGTGGCGACGCGGGCGTCGTCCGTGTGCACGGAACGAAGAAGGGCATCGCCGTCGCTTGTGACGTGACGCCCCGCTACGTCACCGCCGATCCCGAGGAAGGCACCAAGCAGGCCGTCGTCGAAACCTGGCGAAACCTCACGGCCGTCGGCGCCGATCCACTCGCGATCACCGACAACATGAACTTCGCCAATCCCGAACGGCCCGAGATCATGGGCCAGTTCGTGGCGAGCGTCCGCGGCATGGCCGAAGCCTGCACCGCGCTCGACTATCCGGTCGTCTCCGGGAACGTCTCGCTCTACAACGAAACGAACGGCGTCGGCATTCCCCCGACCCCCGCGATCGGCGGCGTCGGCCTCGTTCCGGATTGGACGAAGATTGCCGACATTCGCCTGAAGAGCGAAGGCAACATGCTGATCGTGATCGGCCGCGAGGAAGGACACCTCGGCCAGTCGCTCTACCAGCGCCACGCAACCGGCAAATTCGATGGCGCCCCGCCGCCCGTCGATCTCCAGGACGAGATCAAGGCCGGACGTCTGATCCGCACGCTGATCCGCGAAGGCCGCGTGCTCGCAGTGCACGATTGCGCCGACGGTGGCCTTCTCGTCGCCGTCGCCGAGATGGCGCTCGCAGGCGGCAGCAGTGGGCTCGGCGTCGAACTCTATCCCTATGAAGGCAAGCTTCCCGCACACGCCATCTGGTTCGGCGAAGACCAGGGCCGCTACGTCGTCGAAGTGACGCCGCAGAAGGCCGAGGAAGTCTTGGAGCGCGCACGACTTCTCGAATTGCCCGCACGCATCGTCGGCCGCGTCAGTGGCGACGCCATCGGCCTCAAGGGCGAGAAACCCTTGCCGCTATCGGAACTCCGCGCAGCCCACGAAGGCTTCCTGCCGAACCTGATGCAGAGCGAGTTGGGCGCATAGACGTCGTCCAGAACAGCTGGCCGCTAGCAGGCGGCCAGCTGTTCTTTGCGAGCATAAAGATCCGATGGTAAGCGTTGCAGGCGATCCCAACGAAAAAGGCGCTTTGAATGGCGAGCGAAAGCGATCCCCAACCCGCACAGGAATTGAGTGAGATCAAAGGCGCGCTCGACGTCCTTTTCACCTTGCGCGAAGAATTCGCGACCTGGGTCGAGGAAGCGCAGAACGAGGATCGCAAGGAAGAACTCGACAACGTCTACCAGCACGTGCTGGCGATGGAGGCGGAATATCATCGCCGGCTCGAGGCAATCCTGAATAAAGCCAAGCCATCGGTTTAGCGCTGAGCTTTCAGCAGCGGATGTCTCTAGAGCGGCGTCTGAAGGCTTCATGCCGAAGCTGATGCGGCGACGAACTCGGGGCGTAACGGACATCGGGTTTTGGAGAACGCATGTCGATCGTCGATGCCAACTATCGTTTCATCGCGGCAGCTCAAGAGGCGAACGCACGCATCGCCCAGCGCCAGCAAGCGATCGCGATTTATGTGACGATCGTTCTGTCGTTGATCGCCGCGATGGTTGCGCTCTCGCGTCCGGGCACCGATCACTCCGACAGTTCGATGCCTTGGCTTCTGCTGGGGTTCCCTCTCGCATCGCTCTGCCTCGTCTTTCTCAACTTCAAGTCCGAGGCGGCTCTCGCGAACATTCGCCGGTTTCTGTCTGAGCTTGAACAGCTTGGTCAGGCCCACGAACGTCTTCCGAGTTTCAACACCGATGCGCGGTGGGTTGAGACAGCCAACCGGGCGCGTCGCTATCACGATTTCGCATCGGCTGCTTTGACGGCGGGCGCGCATGCGATAGGCATTGCCGTGGCCGTCAAGACCAACCCAGGCAACCCGCTGGTCATAACACTCGGAACTGTGACGGCCATAGCGGGTACGCTTCTGACCGCGGCGCTTCTCTTGGTGCCGCGATGGCGCTACCAGCCGCCCACCGAAATGACGCGAATAACAAGCAGCTGAAGGAACTCAAATGCGCCACGCTCGCTTTCCGGCCATAATGGCCATCGCCGCAGCATTCGCTCTGAGCGGTGCAATCCTTCCCAACCAATACGCATCCGCTGAACCACAAGGATCGACAATGACCACCACTCCCTCCGGCCTGCAGTTCGAAGACACCGTCGTCGGCACCGGCGCCTCGCCCGAGACGGGCCAGATCTGCGTGATGCACTACACCGGCTGGCTCTATCAGGATGGAAAAAAGGGCAACAAGTTCGATTCCTCGGTCGATCGCGGCAGCCCCTTCGAATTCCCCATCGGCACCGGTCGCGTCATCAAGGGCTGGGACGAAGGCGTCGCGTCGATGAAGGTCGGCGGCAAGCGCACGCTCATCATTCCGGCTGCGTTGGGATACGGAGCACGCGGCGCCGGCGGAGTCATCCCGCCCAACGCCACGCTGATCTTCGACGTCGAGCTACTCGATCTCAAATAAGGCCTTCTGCGAGAGTGGGCGAAAGATCGTCAACTCTCGCTTTCATCCCGCCTGCGTCCGGCGGGAACTTCATCTGCGCTGCGCAAATAATTCGAACGCAAGGCGATCAAGCGGGCACGAGCTGCCCGTAACCTTGGTAGCTTGCGAGCTTCGCGATCACCGCACTCAGGTCCTTGCATCGCGGCCGATGATAGCGATCGATATTGCCTAAGTATTTCACGCGCGTGACCGTGTTGGGATGGTCCGTGCCGCGAGTCCGGATTTCCTCTGGGCTCATCTTCGTGCGGATCTGCAGTTTCCGCGCGATGCCGTCCTCGTTGAGAACGGAATATCCGTAGTAGAAAATCGCCAAGTCATTGAGCGTCGGACTCTGAGACCAGTGCCGCCCGCCGCACTCGGGATATCGCGGCCCGAAATTGTGAAGACTGCGGCTCGCTCTCATCCCGAGATTTAGCTTTCTGAAAGAGTTGGGATCATCCTCGTAATAGCCGAAGGTCGCCTGCTCGTGCAGCGGACGGCCGTACACTGGCGGCGGACCATTCATCGGGTCGACGAAGACGTAGTTGCCGATAAAATGCCGCGTCGGCGCGATGACTTCGTCCAGCTGCTGAAAATTGCCGTAGAGAAATTCGGTCACATTGAGCGCCATGCGCCACGACCGGCACGTCCGCTCGTAATCCTCGACTTCGCGATCGACGCAGGCGCTGTCGAAATAAGTGTTCCGCGTGGTGTGAATTTCCCAACTGGGACAGAACTTCTTGATCAGCTCGCGGCTTCCGTCCGTCGAATTGTAGTCGATCATGATGCCGTGGTCGAAGACGCGCCGGTGGTGATCGAGCCACCAGGGCAACATGTATTCCTCATTGAAGAAATGGCAGACGACCGTCCGCATTTTTCCCCCTGCAATGATGTATTTTCGCGAGCGCCTCGCTCCGTTCACTTCAAAGAAGATTTGACGTCAGATGTTAGGTTGATTCGCGCACGCCCTGAAGTAGGACGCGTACGGGTTCAGCGTTCGGTTGCCCGTCGGAACCGAGGCGAAATCTACGCCGCTCGCCGCCGCGCTTTTCCGCGGTACCGGTAGATCAATCCCGGTGGGACGATGAATTCGCCGGTTTTCAATGCGTCCTGATCGAACTGTCCATCGCTCCGGCGCGGCGCAACGCCGGAATAGACGAAGAGACGGCCGAATTCGTCACGAACGAATTCCGAGAAATCGCGTCCATCGAGCCGGCCTATGACCGGGCCCTGAAACTCCGTGTTGGGAAGGATGCAATATTCGAGAAGCTGCGCGCGACGCTGGCTGGCGAGCATGCGAGATGTCCTTTTTCGGAAGCTATTTCTTGCCGCCAAGCTCCGCTGGCGGCGCGCCCTTGAAAGGCTCGGATTTCGAATGGCGGGAAAGTTCGTCGAAGCAGGCAAGGCGTGCGGCTTCTGGCTGGACCGAAGAGCAATCGCTCACGTCCTTGGGCCCAACCCGCGAGTTGCTGTTCATGACCAACAGGATACCGAGCGCTGCGAAGGCCCCGATGAGAAGCGCGAAAATGAGCGCCGTCTGCCGGTCGCGACGCTCTTTCTCCTTCATCTGTCGCTCCACTTCGCTGGTGAAGCGGTTTGGAAAATCGGCGTGTTTACGAAAATCGAAGGGCATTACCATTTAACGCTCCTGCAGCCGCATCGGATGCAAGTTCAACGTAGGCAATCGCGCATAAAGATTCGACGGGAGCGCGAGAGCGAAAATATAAGCATCTCATAAGCGCGACTTGAGCATCGCCCGAAACCGGGACACGCGCTCGCCGAACGTCCGGAAACACGGGGCAATGCGATGTGCACATCACATCGAACGGCACCGCGAATTTTCGATGCCTGAGGGCGATCAACAGTACGATTTATCACGAACTCTAAGCGAAGCTTCGCTTGGACTTGATCCGAGCATCAACGCCCGCTTGCACAAAAAGAAAGGAAGCGATGCTCCGTGCTCGCCTCCCTCCTCTCTTCAACAATGGTTACGAAAAACTCCGTGTACCGTGTCAGGATGTGTCAGTACCGGCGTTTCACCATTGCGCGCTATTTCCGCGCGCCTGGGTTCTGATCCATTTCCTCACGCGAAAGAGAACCGTCGGCCGGCTTCACGTTGGGCATGGCGGTCGTGCCGGTCCTATCGCTGTTGACGCCTGGCTGATGCTGCATTTGACCTTCCGAAAGACTGCCCGAATTTGGCTTGGCCGTCGGTGTAGACGTCGAACCACCGCCCGAAACGCCTGGATTATCCTTCATTTCCTTCGTCGAGAGGTCGTCAGCTGCGAACACAACCGAGGCCGATAGGACAAGCATCGTCGCGGCCAGAAATGGCTTCATCATCGGGAAATCTCCTGTTTTGAAAGCTAAAACGGCACTTCGATGCGAAAAATTGAAGCGCCGGACGGACAGTGCGACCGGTCGACGCTTCAACGGGCGCCGATGTTTTTTGGTCTCACACAATCCGGTACGCTAGGGGTTCAAAGATCGTTTCATGCCCATTCGGAAAATTCAGCACAGCGATACCGAAATATTGGCGTCCGATCCGAAACGGGTTGTCACCTCCGGAACATCGTTCCCGGAAGGCTTAGGGCAAGAAGACCCGAGAGATGAAACGAACCAGATCATTCACCAAAGGGATCATGTCATGCGCGCAGGGAAATACATCGCATCGGCGTTCGTCGCCTTTTTAGTGCCGGCCCTCTCCGGGAGCGCATCGGCAGCTTCCGACCCAACCGGCATCTGGATGAATGATACCGGCCGGGGCGCGGTCGAGATCAAGCATTGCGGCGACTTGCTTTGCGGCAATGTCGTTTGGGTGCAATCGGCAACGGACGCGGATGGATGCGGCAAGCAAATCATCGGCGATGTTGCCCCCATGGGCGGCGGCCGCTGGGACAACGGATGGATCTATTCGCCGGAACGCGGCCGCAAGTACAATGTCGAGCTGACGCCGCTCGAAAACGGCGACCTCAAGGTCCTCGGCTACGCCGGCATGAAATTCCTGTCGAAGACGATGATCTGGAAACGCGCGCCGCAAGATTTGCAGCTCTGCGGTGAGCCCGGTAACGAGGCCGGCAATCAGAGCGACACGAAGGCCAATACGCCCGCAGTCAAAAAACCTGATGTCGCGACCGCAGCATTAGTTCAGCCTGCGGCTCCTGTTGCACCGAAGGCTGCGCCGGCTGAAGGTCCGTCCACGGCAGCGAAGGAAGCGAGCGCCGAGCCGGCTTCACCCGCTCCGCCTGCGGATACGCACAAATCCGGTGAAACGAAAGCGCCCGCGCCGTCGTCATCTGAAGCGACGGCCGATACCGCAAAGAATGATCACGCCAGTGACGAAGGCAAGGCCGACGACATCGGCGGCGCTCTTGGCAAAATGAAGATTGGAGATCTGCAGCTGGACAAGGTCCTGACGCGAACCAAATCCGGAAAATGCAAGCTCGATCTTCCCTGGGTGAAGGTCACCATCGATTGCGAGCAGTAGGCTCGCACAAGCCGAGGCGTTCCCCCCTCCTCGGCCAAAGAGAGACACCCGCTGCGTCTGCCTGCAGCGGGTGTCTCTGTATTCCCAAGATATTCAGGCACAAAAAAACGCGACGGCAGATTTCCTGCCGCCGCGTTCGAATTCAAATACGCAGTACCGACTTAGATCAGGTCGATCTCAGCCGGAAGGTACGACGTAACTTCCAGGCCTACTTCCTGCTCGCGTACTGCGGGCTTGGTCCAGGTCTTCATGGTGTCCTCCATTAGACTTCAGGAACTTGACGTTCCCAATATGACTAAACATAGCTACGCCCCTTGATAACGTCCAATCGCAATCGCGTGACAATTCGATAAGATTGGCTGATCGCCAGTCTTGCCCTACCTGATCGAACGGGGCAAAGATTGCCGAGTGAAACCATCCCCCTGCTACGAACCGGAGTTCCCGTAAATGCCAATGCCAGCGGCCGACATCGAACGGATGATAAAAACCCGCTTTCCCGACGCCCAGATCGTGCTCAAGGACCTGGCAGGCGACAACGACCACTGGGCCGCTCACGTCGTTTCAGCCGCCTTCAAAGGCAAAAGCCGCGTTCAGCAGCACCAGATGGTCTATGACGCCCTGGGCGGCAATATGGGCGGCGTTCTGCACGCGCTGCAGCTGACCACTGCGCTACCGCCCGATTGACTAAACGGCCTGTCTCGCCCACATCTCGAAACGAAGCGGGTGCGCCGTTTGGGCTGCCCCGGCACCAATAACAAGGAGCCTCAGGATGGCCTCTGATCCGGTCAAGGATACCATCGCAAAAACGATCGCCGACAATGATGTCGTATTGTTCATGAAGGGCACAAAGCAGTTCCCTCAGTGCGGTTTCTCGGCGACCGCCGTGAAGATCCTCGAGCATCTGGGCGTGCCCTTCAAGGACGTGAACGTGCTCGAAGATCAGGGCATTCGCGAAGGCATCAAGACGTTCTCGAACTGGCCGACGATCCCTCAGCTCTACGTCAAGGGCGAGTTCGTCGGCGGCTGCGATATCATGCGCGAAATGTACTCCGCGGGCGAGCTCCACGACCTCATCTGCGAGAAGGGCATTCCCCACTCTCACCAGCACGCCTGAGGCGTTCTGCAGAAATCCGAATCGACGACGATCAAAGCGCTCGCTGCTTCATCCAAGCACGAGCGCTTTTAGTTTTTCCGCATCGATCGCCTCGACGATCCGGCCGTGCTTGCCCGTCGTCGTCTCTGCGCCGAGCATGGCGTTCAGCACGGCCTCTTCCACGCTCTCCACGACGGCGAGATAAAGTCCATCCAGATCGTCGTTGCTGACGGCCGTGAAGGACAGCGCCGCCGGCTCCGGCAGCGCCCCCGGATCGTTGGCCGTCGAGAACGCCAGGAAAATATCGCCCGAGCTGTTGCCGGACGGCGTTCCCCCGCGGCCGATGCCGATCGAAGCGCGCCGCGCCAGCCGTTCGAGTTGACCTGGCAACAGCGGTGCGTCGGTCGCGATGATGACGATGATCGAACCCCGCTCCACGTTATGGCAGCGACGCCCCGGCAACGCGTCGCCCACCGGCTTGCCGCAGACCGTCAGCCACGGGCGGATGCCATGATTGGCCTGCACGACCACACCGACAGTGTGCTCTCCAAGACGCGTCCTCGCGCGCCGCGAAGCCGTTCCCGTTCCGCCCTTGAATTCATACGCGATCATTCCCGCGCCGCCGCCGACGCAACCTTCGGCGACCGGCCCCGAAAGCGCCCCCTCGATCGCGGCCAGCACGTGCTCTTCGCTGACGTGAAAGCCCGCGATGTCGCTCAGATACCCGTCATAGGTCTCGGCAGCGACCGGAAGCGCCCAGAGATCCTCTCCGAGCGAAGGAAAGCGCTTCGCCATCCATTTGAGCGTGGCGTGATGGGCAAGACCGACCGAAAACGTATTGGTGATCGTGATAGGCCCGGTGAACCACCCCGCATCGCGCACCCAGTGGGCACCCGTCATCTCGCCGTTCCCGTTCATCGAGAAGACGCCAGCCCAGACGGGGTGCAAGAGATCGCCCGGCGCGCGCGGCAGGATCGCGGTGACGCCCGTATGTACGGTGCCCCCGTTGTTGCGAAGCGTCGTGAAGCCGACAGTCACCCCGCCGACGTCCGTGATGGAATTGAGCACCCCCGTGACACCCGGCATCGGCAGCCCGAGGCCACGCGCCCGCTGACGGCCGTCGGGCGCATGCGCCGCCGGATCGAAATTCCCAGGCGTTCGATCTCTCTCAGCCATACACGCTCCTCTCCGCTATACGAGCACTATCGTACCGCTTCAGCGCGCGCCCGGCTTGACCGGCCGCTGTCTCAATTTTGCCGAACGGAAGTGCTGCCTCGCGGGCATGGCGGAAGGGCTTTCCGTGGCCGCAACAGGAGCCGGATAGTGCAGGTGATGTGGCTGGGCGGCAGGCGCTTCATTCTCTCGCTGACCATCCTGACCGCCAGCGTCTGTCTCGCGCTCGGCATCACGATGCCGATCCTGAAGCTCACGACCTTCTCATTCTGGACGACGGAGCATTCGCTCCTCTCGACTGTCGGCGTCCTCCTGCACGACGGCCAGACGTTCCTCGGACTGATCGTCCTGATCTTCTCGATTCTGCTGCCGGTGACGAAGCTTCTCTACCTGCTGCTCGTCTCGACCTTGCCGCCTGCTGAGATCGTTCGCCACCAGAGCCGGCTGCGCGCGCTCGAATGGCTCGGCAAATGGTCGATGCACGACGTGCTCGTGCTCGCCCTCACGATCTTCTTCATAAAGAGCCAAGGCGTCTACGATGCCTCGAGCCTCAACGGCGTCTACTTCTTCACGGCAGCCGTCATGCTGATGATCCTCTCTTATGCCTGGATCCGCACAGACGGGATGGCTGCGGCGCCCGAACTCGTCCCCGTCATTCCTCAGCCCGACGTCGGCCAGGCGACCCGGACATCGGGCTGGCGCAACTTCGCGCTGAGCTTCCTGATCATTCTCGCGACGGTATTCTTCGCGCTCGGTCTCATATTGCCGACGATCCGCTTCACGACCGTCTATGTCTGGACGAACGAGCATTCGATCCTGACGATCATGTACGCACTCTTCGAGAACAACGAATATTTCCTCTGCGCTATCGTGTTCGCCGTATCCGTCTTCTTCCCGTTCCTGAAGCTCTTCTATCTACTGACGCTGATTACCGCGCACGACATGCCGGATGATTTCCGCCGAAAATCGTTTGCAACGATGGAATGGATCGGCCGCTATTCGATGACGGACGTCATGGTGCTGGCGCTGATGATCTTCTACGTCAACTCGTCGGGCTATACGGAAGCCCGCGTGCTGCCGGGCGTCTATTTCTTCGCGGCCTCTGCGTTGATGACGATCCTGGCGTACGGCTGGGCCAACGCCGAGCCACCCTCCGGCCGCCGGCGCCGCAAACGCAGGCCTGATGGCGGCCCCGCCATCGCGCCAAATCCCGGCATCGCCATTGCGCGCGAACACCACCGCCGCCGAGGATGGAAGACCATCTGAGCAGATCGTTCGCTATCTTGGATCGAGCGGCGTGCCCTGGATATGTCCCGCGCAATCCCGCTATATCGTTCCCACCCGCGCGACGGGGAGATCGATGAGCGAGCGAAGAAAGCAATGCTGAAAGTCTGGGGACGCCGAAACTCCTTGAACGTCCAAAAAGTCATGTGGCTCATTGGCGAATTGAACCTCCCGCACGAGCACATCCTGGCCGGCGGTGACTTCGGGAAACTCGACACACCCGCATACCTCGCCATGAACCCTCACAGTCGCATTCCCACGATCGACGATGAGGGACACTCTGTTTGGGAATCTCACGCCATTCTTCGCTACCTGGCGGCGCGCTACGGCAAAGACCGCTTCTGGTCTGACGATGCCTTTGAACGGTCCAATTACGAACGCTGGATGGATTGGTCGGAGACGACGTTGCAGCCGGCTTTCTTGAATGATGTGTTTTGGGCCTTCTACCGCACACCCGAAGCGGAAAGAGACTGGTCGATAATCAATCGCGGTGTCGAGCAAAGCGCCAAGCATTTTGGGCTTCTCGATCGCTGGCTGCAGGGCAAAGAATACATGCTCGGCAGCCGCTTGAGCCTTGCCGATATTACGACCGGCGCTCTTCTCTTCCGCTACTACACCCTCGAAATCGACCGCCCGCGCGTTCCGAACGTCGAAGCCTGGTATGAACGGCTGAAAGCCCGCCCTGCTTACCGCGAGCACGTCATGGTGGCGTTCAACGATCTCTACGGCAAGCGCTGAACGAAACCTCCCCCTTCAGCGCACACTCCTTGTCATCCCGGCCGCCGCGAAGCGGAGAGCCGGGACCCAGGACCGCGACCAAGGTGGGTCCCGGGCCTCCGCTGCCATCCACAAACGTCATCCCCGCGCAGGCGGGGATCTGTCCAAGCATCCATTCATCGCAAGTATCCGGCCTGGATGGATCCCGGCCTTCGCCAGGATGACGGTGGGAGAGAGATCGCGCCACTTGCGGAAGCGCGTAAACAAAAAAGGCCGCCAGCGAGGCGGCCTTTCAGCGAGCTTTGAGCTAACCCGAAGCGTCGTCAGATCGTATGGATGTCGCGATCCTTCGTTTCCGGAATGAACAGGAAGCCAATCACGGCCGTCGCCGCCGCAACCACAATCGGGTACCAGAGGCCGTAGTAGATGTCGCCTGTCGCGGCCACCATCGCGAAGGCGGTGGCGGGCAGGAGGCCGCCGAACCATCCATTGCCGATGTGATAAGGCAATGACATCGAGGTGTAGCGAATCTTGGTCGGGAAGAGTTCGACCAGCGCCGCCGCGATAGGCCCGTAGACCATGGTGACATAGAGCACCAGGATGAACAGGATGCCGATCACAGTGCCGGCTTGAGGGTTGAAGATGTCGATAGGACTGGACAACTTCACGATGCTTGCATCGCCTGCCTTCGGATAGCCCGCCTCGGTGATCGCCTGACTTCCGACCGTGATCTTGTCCTTCGGATCGCCAACGGCCTTCTCAAGATCGGCGGCAGCAATTTCTTTGCCCGCAATCACAACCTTGGCCGGCTGACCAGCCGGTCCAGCCTCGGTCGTGTACTTGACCGACGCCTTGGCGAGCCAGTCGCGAGCCTTGTCGCACGCGGTCGTATATTTGCGTGTGCCGACCGGGTTGAACAGCGAGCCGCATTCGGCTGGATCGGCTACGACCTTCACCTGCACCGTCTCGATCGCATGGGCGAGCGCCGGATTGGCCGTCTCGGCAAGGAGCTTGAAGAGCGGGAAGTAGGTGAGAGCGGCGATCAGGCAGCCCGCGAGGATGACTGGCTTGCGGCCGATCTTGTCCGACAGCCACCCGAAGAACACGAAGAATAGCGTGCCGAGCAAGAGCGACCACGCGATCAGGAGGTTCGCGGTGTAGCCGTCGACCTTGAGGATGCTCTGCAGGAAGAACAGCGCGTAGAATTGGCCAGTGTACCAGACGACGCCCTGGCCGGCGACGAGGCCGAGCAGCGCTAAGAGAACGTACTTGTTGTTGGGATAGTGGAAGAAGCTTTCCGTCAGCGGCGCCTTCGAGCCCTTGCCCTCCTCCTTCATCTTCTTGAAGGCGGGCGATTCCGACAGCGACAGACGGATCCAGACCGAGACCCCGAGCAAAAGGATCGAGACGAGGAATGGAATGCGCCAGCCCCATTCCTTGAATGCATCCTCGCCGACGATGGTACGAACCCCGAGGATGACGACGAGCGACAGGAATAGGCCGAGTGTCGCCGTAGTCTGTATCCAGCTCGTATACAAGCCGCGCCGTCCCGTCGGAGCGTGCTCGGCGACGTAGGTCGCGGCACCGCCGTACTCGCCGCCGAGCGCCAAGCCCTGCAGCAGACGAAGCGCGATCAGAATGATCGGCGCCGCGATGCCGATCGACGCTGCATTCGGCAACAGGCCGACGACGAAGGTCGACAGGCCCATGATCAGGATCGTTACGAGAAAGGTGTTTTTCCGCCCGACGAGATCGCCAATTCGTCCGAAGATGATGGCGCCGAACGGCCGGACGATGAAGCCAGCAGCAAACGCGAGCAGAGCGAATATGTTGCGTGTCGATTCATTGTAGATGAAGTCGCCCGCCGGATCTTTCAGCGAGAAGAACTGCGCAGCGATGATCGTCGCAAGCGAGCCATAAAGGTAGAAGTCGTACCACTCGAAAACCGTGCCGAGCGAAGACGCGAAAATGACCTTTCGTTCCGCCCCGGTAATGCTCCTCGTCTGTGGATCGGCGAGAGCTCCCGTTTCAACGCTTGCCATGTGTTTCCCCCCAACAAAGCATTGTTCTTCTGACCGCAACTCTATGCACACAGCCAAACGAGAGGCGAGCGACCGTTATTCATATGGAAATGAAGAACAGAGCTATGACGGTGATGGCTTTGATCGCGCGGCGCAGCAAAAAGGCCGGCGACGAAGCACCGGCCTTTTGGCAAAAGCGAAAGTCTTGTCGGTCGCGCGCGATTAGCGCGAATAGAATTCGACGACGAGGTTCGGTTCCATCTGGACCGGATACGGCACGTCGCTCAAGGCCGGAACGCGCGTCAGCGACGCGGTCATCTTGCTGTGGTCGACGTTGATGTAATCCGGCAGATCGCGCTCGGCGCTCTTGATGGCTTCGAGAACGAGAGCAAGCTGCTTCGCCTTCTCGCGAACTTCAACGACGTCGCCAATCTTGAGCCGGTAGCTCGGAACGGTGACGCGCTTGCCGTTGACGGTCACGTGGCCGTGGCTGACGAACTGGCGAGCGGCAAATACCGTCGGCACGAACTTGGCGCGGTAGACGAGCGCGTCGAGACGGCGCTCGAGAAGTCCGATCAGGTGCTCCGACGTCGAACCCTTGAGGCGCGAAGCTTCATCGTAAGCCGCACGGAACTGACGTTCCGAAATCGATGCGTAATAACCTTTGAGCTTCTGCTTGGCCTTCAGCTGCTGACCGAAATCGGAAAGCTTGCCGGAACGGCGCTCGCCATGCTGGCCGGGACGGCTCTCGCGGCGGTTGAGCGGGCTCTTCGGACGGCCCCAGATGTTCTCGCCGAGGCGGCGGTCGATCTTATGCTTGGCGCGAACGCGCTTAGTCATCTTCTAGCACTCCATGAGTTATGGCACGGTCCGGTTGAACCGTGACTTTGGAGCGCCCCCTCCTCATCCCTCAACTTGAGGGCCGACAGGCATGGACCTTCGACAGTCCCGCCACGGGTGCGCACAAATCAAACGCGGGCCCCAAAGGACCCGCGAAGAAGACACGGTTTACCGGCGTCCGGCCGCCTCGTCAACGGCCTATCTGCCGCTTATTTCTTATCAATCGTCGTTTCCGTGACCGAAGTCGACCCGGTTGCGACAGGAGCGCCCGGAGTAGCGCCCGGAGCCGGTGCCCCCGGCGGTGTCGCGGCTGCGAAATTGGGCGGCGGGCTGGCGGCAACGTAGGCCGCGATCATTTCCTTAACCTTCTTGCGCTGCTCGTCCGAGCACGTCTGAGCCGGTGATTTCTTCTCGTCGACGACGACTTCCTTGTCGCCCTCCTTCTCGACGAGCTTGATCCGGCCCGTCAGAAGCATGACCGTCGTCAGGTGCAACTGGCTGATGTAGACGAGGTTTTGCTGGGTCCACTTCTTCTTGGCCTCTTCCCGGCGCATCATGGCCCGGTGATTGAGCACCTGATCGTCACGCAGATCGCAGATCTGGGCATGGGCCGAAAGGCGGCCGGCCTTGATCACTTCGCGCGCGACGTCGAGCGGAATCTCGACTTCCGACTTTTTGGTTTTGTCGATCACGATGACCGACCCGTCAGGCTTGGAGAATTGCTGCGGCGTAAGCGACCACGCATACTCCATAAATGATCTCACGGCATGCTCGCTGAGCTCCTGCGCGCCGGCGGGTACCACCGTACCCATCAGCGACAACGCCATCGCACCCGCAAACACTACCCCCGCCCTCGTGTTCATCCACATCTCCAGTAGCGCCTCTTCGATTTTCTTTTTTAGTGAATGCGAAATCCAGGCGCGGCCCTCGCAGTAGCCACGTTGCATATTGCCAGTAGACTATCGACTTGGCATCGCTCGGCCCAAAACTTGGCTATATGAAGGCACCTACTCTTCCCGTTTTCTGGCCCTTCCTTTGCCCTGTGAAAGCGTGGCAACTATGCCACGAAGGGTGCGGACTTCCTGCTCTGTCGCATTGAGCCTCGTCAAGAGTGTACGCAGATTTTGTGACACCGTTGACCTGCGATGAGCGGGATTGAAGAACCCGTTGGTCTCGAGCTCCCGCTCCAAATGTTCAAATAATCCAAGCAGTTCTTCCTTGGTGGCCGGCCGGTCCCGTCCGAGGTAAAGCCCCTCGGTGAGAGGCTTCTCGTAGGTTGTAACCCGGCCGAGACTTCGCCCGGCGTCGCTTCGCATCCATTCGTATCCCGTCAGCAGCACAGCCTGCGCCAAGTTGAGAGAAGCGAAACGAGAATTTACTGGAATCATGATGAACGCGTCGGCCACCGCGACCTCGCTCGTCTCGAGACCGTTACGCTCGCGCCCGAACAGCACTCCGCACCGCTCGCCGCGGCTGATCCGCTTCCGCATTTCGACGATGGCCTGCTCCGGCGTCAGCACGGGTTTGCGAAGATCCCGCTGGCGCGCCGTCGTGGCCCCGACCCAGTTCAGATCGGCGATGCTCTCTTCCAGCGTGCCGTACGCCCGCGCATCGTCGATGATGTAGTTCGCCCCCGACGCTGCGATCCGCGCTTTTTCGTTCGGCCAGCCGTCGCGCGGGCTGACGAGGCGCAGATCGTCGAGCCCGAAGTTCGCGCACGCGCGCGCCACCATGCCGATGTTATCGGCGAGTTGTGGTTCCATCAGAATGATCGACGGCGTCTCGCCTTCGCCCGCAACCGGCTCGCCCCGCATGTGCGCGCGGCGCAACCCATGCCGCAGTTTGCGAATGACGCGGCGCGCCCAAAACCAGTAATTTTCGCCCGACCACTGCTTGGAAAGCGTTTCGAGGCAAGGTGTCGTAACCGTCTCCGTTCCCTCGCCCTTGAGGCGGACACGGCCGTCGCCGACGATCACTTCTTTCTTGCTGAGGATGAACTGATCGAGCGTCTCGATCCCCTGCGCCTCGGTGCGCCGTTTGCAGCCCGGGCACGACACGTTGTCGGCAACGCAGCGGAGCCCGGCGCAATACTGCAGCACAGGCTCGAGCGTTTCGCGGTTGAGCCCCGGAATGGCGAGCGCTGCGAGTCCCTGGTCGATCGACGCGGAATGGCAGGCGTGTACGACCTCGGCGACCGGAGTGTCCCGGGGACCGAGCACAGGTACGCCGCCCCCGATGCGGATCTCGGGCGCGGCCTCGTTTTTCATCGTTTCGGTTTCGACGTTCAAGTGACGCCTCCGCGCGCCTTAAGTGCTTGCCGTTTCTGGCGTACAATTAGGCGGGATCGTGCCCAACATCCACGCTTCTTTTCGCTTCGAACTTGAACCGATCCGAGATCTGCCGCACGACTGCGGCGAAGGTTCACTTCGTGAGCCGCGACCCTGTCGCTATGGTCTTAATTTCCAGCTTCCATTCTTCTTTGCGAGACATCCCATGCAAAAAATCAAGGTTGAAGGCACCGTCGTCGAACTCGACGGCGACGAGATGACCCGCATCATCTGGAAGCTGATCAAGGACAGCCTGATACACCCTTACCTCGACGTTAATCTCGAATACTACGACCTGAGCGTCGAAAACCGCGACAAGACCAGCGACCAGGTGACGATCGACGCCGGCAACGCCATCAAGAAGCATGGCGTCGGCATCAAATGCGCGACCATCACGCCCGACGAAGCGCGCGTCAAAGAATTCAGCCTGAAGGAAATGTGGAAGAGCCCCAACGGCACGATCCGTAACATCTTGGGCGGCGTCATCTTCCGCGAGCCGATCATCTGTAAGAACGTGCCGCGCCTTGTCCCCGGCTGGACCGAGCCGATCATCGTCGGCCGCCACGCATTTGGCGATCAGTATAAGGCGACCGACTTCAGGTTCCCCGGCAAGGGCGTGCTGACGATCAAGTTCGTCGGTGAGGACGGAACGGTGATTGAGAAGGAAGTCTTCAAGGCGCCGGCCGCAGGCGTCGCGCTCGCGATGTACAATCTCGATGAATCGATCCGCGACTTCGCGCGTGCTTCGCTCAATTACGGCCTGTCGCGCAACTATCCCGTCTACCTCTCGACGAAGAACACGATCCTCAAGGCCTACGACGGCCGCTTCAAGGATATCTTCCAGGAAGTCTACGAGGCGGAGTTCAAAGCCGAATTCACGAAGCGCAAGCTCACCTACGAGCATCGCCTCATCGACGACATGGTGGCGAGCGCGCTCAAGTGGTCGGGCGGCTACGTCTGGGCGTGCAAGAACTACGACGGCGACGTCCAATCCGATACGGTTGCGCAGGGCTTCGGATCGCTCGGCCTGATGACGAGCGTGCTGATGACGCCGGACGGCAAGACAGTCGAAGCGGAGGCAGCCCACGGCACCGTCACGCGGCACTACCGCGAACATCAGAAGGGCAAGGAAACGTCGACCAATTCGATCGCGTCGATCTTCGCCTGGACGCGGGGCCTCGGACACCGCGCCAAGCTCGACGGCAACGAAAAGCTTGCAAAATTCTGCCAGACGCTCGAACGCGTCTGCATCGCAACCGTCGAAGAGGGCTACATGACGAAGGACTTGGCGCTGCTCGTCGGCCCCGATCAGAAATGGCTGTCGACGACCGGCTTCCTCCAGAAGGTCGACTCCAACCTCAAAGCCGCGATGGCGAAGTCCGCATAGCCGAAAGCCTCAGCTCCAAGCCGGACAACGCGTTGGTGGTGACGGTCGGTGATTACATCACCCTTTGTCATCCCGGTCGGAGCGCAGCGCAGAGCCGGGACCCAGGGCCGCGACGAAGGTGGGTCCCGGGTCTCGCAAAATGCTCGCCCGGGATGACAATAGTGTTCGCTGAAACAAACTCGTCATCCCGGCGAAGGCCGGGATCCGTCCAGGCCTGGATACTCGCAATGAACGGACCCTTAGACAGATCCCCGCCTACGCGGGGATGACGTTCTGGGGTGGGCGTGACAGCGTATCCACGTCCGCACATACATTGCGAACGGTCCGCTTGAACGAGCGCGCCTAGCGGCCGGCTCCGCTTAGCGGAGCCGCCAGACGCAAACATAAATTCTTACTTCTTCCCGGCAGCGATCTGCTGATCGACCTCAGCCTGCATCTTCGCCGTCATCACGTTGAAATCGTTCTGAAGCTTGGCGCACGGCTCTTCCTTGCCGTCGCAGACGACCTTCATCTGCACCGTGAGGGCGTCCCCCTCATGCACCACCTTTCGGCAGACAGCGGCGGGATGAGCCGGATTGTTCTTGGTCGTGAACGTGTACATCACGCTCGCGTTCTTCGGATCGTCGCTGAAAGCAACGTACAGGTCGCTGGTATAAACCTGCTGCAAACCGGCCTTCGACGAATAGCGCGCGATCAGATCTTCGGCCTTGCCGCTCGCATCGCCGCAGAACTCGGTCGCCGCGGCCGTGGTCGGTCCCGCGGAAGGCATCGGCGTCGCCGGCAGCTTGATGATGGCGTCGTCAGCCCATGCTGATGTCGTGACAAGCAAAAAGGCGGCGAAACTGAGCGAACGCGTGCGTGTCATCTGCAATGGTCCTCGGGTTCAGAAAGCGGCGGCTATATAGCGCATTTTTCCCGGCGGTCATTAGTGAAATGCCCGAAAGGTAACGCTCCGTCACTTCGCAGTGCAGCAAACAGCCGTCCAGCGTGTCAGCTCGCCAGCCGCGCCTCGATGGCCTTCAACGCGTCGCCCGCTTTCGCGCCATCCGGACCACCGGCCTGCGCCATGTCCGGACGTCCGCCGCCGCCCTTGCCGCCGAGTGCTTCCGCACCGGCCTTGACGAGATCGACCGCGCTCCACGTCTTGACGAGATCGTCGGTAACGCCGACCGCGAGGCCCGCTTTGCCGTCTTCCGTCACGCCGACAACCGCAACGATGCCCGAGCCGACCTGCTTCTTGCCGTCATCGATCAGGCCGCGCAGATCCTTGGGGTTGAGACCCTGAACGGTGCGCGCCAGCAGCTTGACGTTGCCGATGCTGCGAATAGCTTCGCCGTTGGCTGCCGCACCCGCGCCCGCACCGCCGCCACCTAGAGCGATCTGCCGCTTCGCATCCGCCAGCTGCTTCTCGAGAGCCTTGCGCTCCTCGACAAGATGCTTCAGCCGCTCGACCAAATCCTCGGGGCGCGTCTTGAGAACGCTTGCCGCCTCCTTCACACGCGCATCCTGCTCGTCGAGATAGGCACGCGCGCCTTCACCCGTCAGCGCCTCGAGCCGACGGACACCGGCAGCACTTCCGCTCTCGGCGACAACGCGGATGAGGCCGATGTCGCCCGTGCGTGACACGTGCGTGCCGCCGCAAAGCTCGACCGACCACGCCTTGTTGGCGCCGGGGCGTGTCGACCCCATCGACACGACGCGAACTTCCTCGCCGTACTTTTCACCGAAGAGTGCCATCGCGCCCGTCGCGCGCGCATCGTCGATGTTCATCAGCCGCGTGACGACCGGCGTGTTCTCGAGCAGCACGGCGTTCGCCATATCCTCGACCGCCTTCACTTCTTCCGCCGACATCGGCTTCGTGTGCGAGAAGTCGAAGCGCAAACGATCGGGCGAAACGAGCGAGCCCTTCTGCGCAACGTGCGTGCCGAGCACCTGCCGCAAGGCTTCATGCAGAAGATGCGTCGCCGAATGGTTGGCCCGCGTCGCCAAGCGCCGCGCGTGATCGACCTCGAGCTCCACGGCGTCGCCCGCCTTGAAGCTTCCCTTCTCGACCTTGCCGAAGTGCACGAACAGATCGCCGAGCTTCTTCTGCGTGTCCGTCACGCGGAAAATCGCGCCCTTGGGGCCCTTCACGAGACCCTGATCGCCGAGCTGGCCGCCGCTTTCGCCGTAGAACGGCGTCTGGTTGAAAATGAGCGCGCCTTCGTCGCCCGCTTTCAGTTCCTTCGCTTCGGAACGGCCCGAAACGAGCGCGGTGATGATGCCTTCAGCCGTCTCCGTATCGTAGCCGAGGAATTCCGTGGCGCCGGTCTTGTCCTTGATCTCGAACCATTGGCCTTCGGTCGCGGCCTCGCCCGACCCCTTCCAGGCGGCGCGCGCGGCATCCTTTTGCTTCTTCATCGCTTCGTCGAACGCTGCCGTGTCGACGGTGATTCCGCGAGGCTTCAGTGCGTCTTCGGTCAGATCCAGCGGAAAGCCGTAGGTATCGTAGAGCTTGAACGCGACGTCGCCGGGAAACACCGCACCCTTCTTCAGGTTGCCGGAGCTTTCGCCGAGCAGCTTCAAACCATTGTCGAGCGTCTTCTTGAATTTCGTCTCTTCGAGCTTCAGCGTCTCGGCAATGAGCGGCTGCGCTCTGACCAGTTCCGGATAGGCATCCCCCATCTCGCGAACGAGCGCCGGTACGAGATGATACATCAGCGGTTCGGTGCAACCGATCTGAGCAGCGTAACGCATGGCGCGGCGCATGATGCGGCGGAGCACGTAGCCGCGACCCTCGTTCGACGGCAGCACGCCATCCGCGATGAGGAAGCTTGTCGAGCGAAGATGATCGGCGATGACGCGTTGCGCGACATGCCGGAACTCCGGACCGCCCTCGCCGCCGCTCTCTTTCGCACCGGCCTTCTGAGCTTCCTGGCGAATGGCCTGGATGAGATTCTGGAAGAGATCGATATCGTAGTTGTCGTGCTTACCTTGCAGCACCGCTGCGACGCGCTCGAGCCCCATGCCCGTGTCGATCGACGGACGCGGAAGATCGACGCGGTCCCCGGGACCGCGTTGCTCAAACTGCATGAACACGAGGTTCCAGATCTCGATGAAGCGATCGCCGTCGGCATCGGCAGAGCCCGGAGGACCGCCCGGAATCTTATCGCCATGATCGAAGAAAATTTCCGAGCACGGCCCGCACGGACCGGTGTCGCCCATCTGCCAGAAATTATCGCTCGTCGGGATGCGAATGATCCGGCTGTCGGCGAACCCAGTGATCTTCTTCCAGATCGCGTAAGCTTCGTCGTCCGTGTGATAGATCGTGACCAGCAGCCGCTTCTTGTCGAGGCCGAAGTCCTTCGTCAGCAAATTCCAGGCAAGTTCGATCGCGCGCTCTTTGAAGTAGTCGCCGAACGAGAAGTTGCCGAGCATCTCGAAGAACGTGTGATGGCGCGCCGTATAGCCGACATTGTCGAGGTCGTTGTGCTTGCCGCCGGCGCGCACGCATTTCTGCGATGACGTGGCGCGAGGAATGGCGCGCGTCTCCTGGCCGGTGAAGACATTCTTGAACTGCACCATTCCGGCGTTCGTGAACATGAGCGTCGGATCGTTGCGCGGCACGAGCGGGGATGACGGCACGATCTCGTGCCCGTTCTTTCCAAAGAAATCGAGAAACGAAGCGCGGATTTCGCTGACGCCGGCCATATGGTGCTTTCGAGCCTGATATTGAGAGTGAATTTGCCCCGAGAGCGCGCCTCGGAACGGGTTAAGGCCGCCGTTGTAGCGGCGGCCTCTGAACGTGTCCAGAAAAGGCGATAGCGGACGGAATGCCGCGTGCCGCGGCATTTTCAGAACGCCCGGCGCCCGTCAAATCCCGCCAGCCAAACCCCATCGGGCGTCCGATCCTCGGGCTGATCCGGGGATCGGTTCGCCGGTAGGCATCCTTGGCCGGAAGCAGCGGATCGTGACCGCCTTAGCGCTTCGCCTTGGCGACCTTCTTCCCCGAATCTTCGTCCGGGAGAACCCCGTCCTCGTCCGGCTCTTCCCCGTCGTCCTCACCAACACCCGGATCGGCAAGCATCTTCTCGACGATGAGCCCGGCATTGGCGCGGATAGCCCGCTCCAGCTCGGCCGCCGCCTTCGGATTTTCCTTGAGGTAGGTCTTCGCGTTCTCGCGGCCCTGGCCGATACGGTCGCCGTTATAGGACAGCCACGCGCCCGACTTCTCGACGAGCCCGGCCTTGACGCCGAGATCGATCAACTCGCCGACCTTCGAGATGCCTTCGCCATACATGATGTCGAACTCGACCTGCTTGAAGGGCGGTGCGACCTTGTTCTTGACGACCTTGACGCGGGTCTGGTTGCCGACCGTTTCCTCGCGTTCCTTGATCTGCCCGATACGGCGAATATCGAGACGAACGGAAGCATAGAACTTCAGCGCATTGCCGCCCGTCGTCGTTTCCGGATTGCCGAACATGACGCCGATCTTCATGCGGATCTGGTTGATGAAGATCACCATCGTGTTCGACTTCGAGATCGAACCCGTCAGCTTGCGCAGTGCCTGGCTCATCAGGCGCGCCTGAAGACCTGGAAGGCTGTCGCCCATCTCGCCTTCGAGCTCGGCCTTCGGCGTCAGCGCCGCAACCGAATCAACGACAAGCACGTCGACCGCGCCCGAGCGCACGAGCGTATCGGCGATTTCCAACGCCTGCTCGCCGGTATCGGGCTGCGAAATCAAGAGCTCCTCGACCTTGACGCCGAGCTTCTTCGCGTAGCCCGGATCGATCGCGTGTTCAGCATCGACGAACGCGCAAATGCCGCCCTTCTTCTGAGCTTCCGCAACGACCTGCAAAGCCAGCGTCGTCTTGCCTGAAGATTCAGGTCCATAGATCTCAATGATGCGTCCCTTCGGCAACCCGCCGATGCCGAGCGCAATATCGAGACCGAGCGATCCCGTGGAGATCGCCTCGATGTCGAGCTTGTCATGGGCGCCGAGCCGCATGATCGACCCTTTGCCAAAGGCCTTGTCGATCTGCGCGAGTGCCTGCTCTAGCGCCTGCTTCTTATCCATTTTGCCCCCTTCGAGCACAGTCCAATCCGGCCGTTCCATCGTGTCACCCTCAATCCCTATGGCAAGCGCCCTACGCCATCAATTAAGGATGTGTGTACTTGATTTGTTCCGAATCTGTCAATCTCGTTTTGTTCTCATTCCGCGCGAACGCGAAACCTCAAGCGCTACTAACGCTACAACTGTAACCGGCGAAACAGCGCCACTTGTCGCCTGGGTGCAATCTCCTGTGCATGTTCAAGCCAAGGAGGCTCCCGTGTTCAAGATTTCCGCCGTGCTGATCTCAGTCGCCGTCCTCGCCAGCTCGTTCACGTCGGCCGCCCAAGCCGGCCCTGGCCGCCGCCTCGGTTTCTTCTTCGGCGGCATGGCAGCGGCCAGCATGCTCGCCCATGCCGCCGAAGAACGTCGCCGCGAACAAGCCTATGAACGCGAACGTGCCCGTCGTCAGATGATCGCTGCGAGAGAGCGTGCGGCAGCAGCCGCGGCCGCCAAGCGCGAGCGCGCCCGTCAGCTGGCGCTTCAGCAGCAGAAAGCCGCTCAGATTGCAGCGGCCGAGACGACCTCACCGGTGACGCCCGAGGCCGACAAGCCAATCCTGAAGAAAGGCGATCGCCTGCCTTCGGCTGACAATGATCAGCCGGCGACCGACAATACCGCCAAGATAACGACGGCCGAGAAAACATCGCCTGACAACGTCGAAGCGTCTTCGACGACGCCGGGCACCGATACCGTCGCCGCAGACCAAACCTGCCGCAGGTATTCGGCCGCGACCGACAGCCTGATCGAGACGCCCTGCCACTAACCGCCATCACCAACCGGAGAACATTCGCGGTTCGCTCATCGGCGTCAGCCGGCCGAGCGAGCCGCAAAACTTTTTTGGAAGTCCCGTCAAGCTCGCCATGCCGCGTCGTTGCGCTCCGCTGCACGCCTGTTCCGCTCGAAACAGCGGCGCATCCCTCCCCGCGCAATAATCTCCTCAACCTAAGCCAAGGAGTTACCTCCGTGCTCAAGATCGCAACGCTCGTCGCCGCACTGGTCGCCGCCAGTGCCTTCGTATCAGAGGCCGAAGCCGCTGGAATGGGCACGTTCTACGCGAGCTCGTTCTTCCGCAATCAAGGACGCCAGCCCGCGCACGAGCATCCGCATTGCGCAAGTCACGAACATCGCTTTCATGCGTTTGAAAGGGCGCGCGAGCAGCAGCTCGAGGAACTGCGCGCCGAGCGCGCGGCCGCCGCAGCCGCGGCAAAGCGGGCGCGCCTCGCGGCTTTACGTCGAGAGCAGGCGGCCGAGGCCGCGAAGGTTGCCGCAAGCAAGCGGGCGGCCCAACAGACTGCATCAGTCAACACGGGTTCTGATGCGAAGAAGGGCGATCTTTTATCCACTACAGCCGCTCCGGCACCAGCAAAGACCTCGTCGACTGAGCAGCCGGTCTCCGGAACGAAGACAGTTGCCGACGCCGGTCAGCCCGAGGTCTGCCGCAAATATTCCGCCGCTGCCGACGGCCTGATCGAAATTCCCTGCAAATAGGGGGGCGACAAGCCCCCGATCGTCTGAAAACCGCGAGACGCGCCATAACTGGAACTTATGGCGCGTCCACCTGCACTCTGGGTTATCTCGATACCCGCGTCTAAAACCGGCGCCATAACGATAATCCGAAGCACAAGGTGAACACGTAATGAGCAGCTCGACTTCCCGCCCCGCATCAGGGCGTTTCGGCATTCGCGTCGGCGAAGCCCTCGTTGCAGGCGGCCCCCCGGGAACGGCGGCTGAGCCCGAGGTTGCGATCGGCGAGATGGACGGGCCGTTCGGCACCGCGTTTGCGACCCTCCTCGGCGATCAGGTCAAAGGCCACACCCGCGTACTGTCGCTCTTGAACACCGACGTCATGGTTCGCCCGCCGACGATCTGCGTCAGCAAAGTGACCGTCGACAACGAGCGTTACACGAGCATCCTGATGGGCACCGTCCAATACGCGACCGCGATGGGCGTGCTCGATGCCGTGCGCTCGGGAGACCTGCCCAAGGACAAGGTCGACGACCTGGGGATCATCGTTTCGGTATGGCTCCATCCGTCCGTCGCCACGATCGAGAAGCTCGACCACAAGGTACTGTTCGATATCCATCGCAAGGCGACCTCGCTCGCCATTCATAAAGCGATGAACTACCAGCCTTCAATCGATTGGCTGCTCGAGAACCAGGACAAGATCATCCACAAGTACTTCGAGCGCGGCTTGAAGGGCGAGATCTAAAATCTCACTTCGCGCATCGCGGCCGGCTCTGCGGAGCAGAGTCGCGATGCGCCACACAAGAGCTGCGGCCGGCTCCCCGGAGGGGAGTCGCCGGGCGCAAACAAAAAAAGCAGAGCCGCGATGCGATTCCCCTCCGCCTTGCGGGGAGGGGGTGGGGGTAATCCAGAGACTAATCGAAAGCTCCCGCGTGGCGGCCCCCACCCGGCGCTCCGCGCCACCCTCCCCGCAAGGGGGAGGGGTATTCCTTTGCGACAAACTACTTCGCCAGCTCGTCCTTCACCTTCGCAGCAAGCTGCGGCAGCGAGAACGGCTTCGGCAGGAATGCGAAATCGTCCGAGCCCATCGTCTCGCGGAAAGCTTCATTCGGATAACCCGAGACGAAGATCACCTTGATCGACGGATTGCGCTTCCTGAGTTCCTTGAAGAGCGCCGGACCGTCCATCTCCGGCATCACGACGTCGGACACGACGATGTCGATCTCGCCTTCGTTGGCGGCCATCAGCTCGAGAGCCTCCAAGCCATCGGCGGCTTCGATCACCTGATAGCCCTGCCGCCGTAGCGCCCGCGTTGCGAAGTGCCGGACATCCGGTTCGTCCTCGACGAGAAGCACGCGGCCCGTGCCCGTAAGATCCGTTGCCGTAAGCTGCTTCTTGGCGGCGGCGATCGTTTGCGGAAGAACTGTTTCGACGTCCTCGCCGTCTTCGACGAAGTAACGCGGCAGGAACACCTTGAATGTCGTGCCCTTGCCGATCTCGCTCTCGGGCTGAATGAAACCGCCCGACTGCTTGACGATGCCGTAGACCGACGCGAGCCCGAGACCCGTGCCTTTGCCGACGCCCTTCGTGGTGAAGAACGGCTCGAAGATTTTCTCCATCACCTCCGGCGCCATGCCGGTGCCGGTGTCCGCAACTTCGATCACGACGTATTCGCCGGGAGTGAAGCCCGGAACGCCGCTCATCTTCTGGCTTTCGCGCTCAGGCACGTTGCGCGTCTTGATCGTCAACTTGCCGCCGTTCGGCATGGCATCGCGCGCATTGCGGACGAGGTTCAAGACGACTTGATAGAGCTGATTGCTGTCGGCCTTCACGTACCAAAGATCACGCTCGGCCTGGATCTTCAGATCGATTTTCTCGCCGACCTGCGTTTTGAGCACGGGCATCATCTCTGACGTCACGTCGCCAACATCGACGACCGTCACCTGCTGCGTCTGCTTGCGCGAGAAGCCGAGAAGACCGGCGACGAGGCTCGCAGCGCGGTTCGCCGCCGACTGGATGTTCTTGATGTCCCGATACGCCGCATCGCTCGGCCGGTGCGTTTGCAGCAGCAGATCCGAGAAGCCGATGATCGCCGTCAGCACGTTGTTGAAGTCGTGTGCGATACCGCCGGCGAGGTTGCCGACCGCTTCCATCTTCTGAGCCTGCGCGACGCGGCCTTCGAGCACCTTCTGCTCGGTCGCGTCCATCACATAGAGCGCGGCTGCAGCTCCGCCTTGCACGGCGGCGAGCGGCGACATGTAGATGCGGCGCGTGAATTCGCGTTGTGCGCCGGCCGTGATTTCGATCGGCTGAATGTTGCCGCGGCCGGTGAGAGCTTCGCCAAGTCCCGCTTCGATGCGCAGACGCTCTTCGGGGTCCGCGGTGCGGCACAGCGCTTCCGCCGCGAGCACATCCTGCGCCGGCTTGCCGTCGAGAACCATCCGCATGAAGGCCGTGTTGCAATTGGCGATCCGGCCTTCCGCATCGAGCGCGGCAATGCCGAACGGCGCCGATTGGAAGAATTGCGACGCGCGCACATCCTGCTGTCCGCGATCGACGAGGCCTGCCGTCTGCCGGTTGATCGCCGTGATCGTGAAGCCGAGTTCGGACTGATCGCCGACCGGCTCGACGAGCAACGTGAGGGCGACGATGCGGCCGTCCTGCCGGGTCAAATCAAGATCGATGACGCGCTGATCGGCTTCCGGAATGGTCGCCATCAGCTTGAGAAGACGGAGACCCTCAGTGCCCGCGAGTTCCGCGAGGCCGAGATTGCGCACGCGCAACGCGCCCGCCGGATAGCCGAGCCACTGTTCGAACGCGGCGTTGACATGAAGGATCGCGCCACCGACGGACGAAACCCACATGAAACCGGCCGGCATGGCGTCGAACGCCGCGAGAGAAGCCTCGAGTTTCTCGATGCGCTGAGCCTCGCGGCTCTTTTCGCTCGAAACATCGGTAATCTGCCACGAGACCAGTCGTTGACGCGGCGAGACATCCTCGGATGATTGATCGGACGTCGCGAACGGACGCACGCTGATGCGAACCCAAGACGGGCGGCCCGCAACGCTCGGGCGCAGTCGAACATCTTCGCGCCGCGCCTCGCCCCGCTCCGCTGCCCGCGTCAGCTGGAAATAGGCCTGCGTTCCCTCCGCATCGCCCGTGAGCAAAGTCTCAAGCGCCGAAAAGGGCCCCGCCTCATGTCGTCCGAGAATGCGCTCGACGGCAGCGTTCGCGTAAAGAACCGTGCCGTCGGGATTGGCGATGATGTGCGGCTCGTCGTGAGCGTCGATCGCAGCCTTGAGGAAGTCAGAGGGCGTCGCGCGTGCCCCGAGCCTGATATGCCCGGCCGCGATGCCGAAAAGCATGAAAACGCCGAACATCGCCAAAAGCGCGATGACCGTCAAAAGCAACGGCTCGCCCGAGCCACTCGCCAGCAGCCCGAACAAAACTGAGCCACCCGCAGCGGCGACAATGATAATAGGGAGGAAACCGCCGAACCCTTCCGCTGAGTTCAGCGGATCGATCGGGGCGGCATCGATCCTCAACGCCTCGCGATCCTTCATGGACAGAGAATCTAGCTGATTCTCGAAAATCGAGACGTCGGACTGGGGCATGGACATGGAACTCAAACGCAACTGCAACTGTGCCGCAACGGTGCGGCGCTTTTCGCTTGCATAAGACTTCGCTTAAGAGAGTTAACATGCAGTCAACTCGGGGCTATCGAAGCCTTGAAGTTCGAAAGATATCGGCACAACCGGTAACCCGGCGGCGAGGCAGAAATGGAAACCTACGTTTTTTGGACGTTCTTGCTGGCCGTTATCGCCCTCCTCTGCGCGGGAGCGGCCGTGTTCGTCCGCGCCTACCTTACAGGAACTGCGCCGTCGGCCTTTTTGTTTCGGCAGAAAGGGGAGCGCCGCCTTGACGTTGTAGATCAAGCCAGCGTCGATAGCCGCCGTAAACTCGTGCTCATCCGGCGGGATGACGTCGAGCATTTGGTAATGATTGGTGGCCCCGTCGATCTCGTCATCGAGTCGGGAATCAATTCATCTAGCGGGCGTCCGGCAACCGAAGCGCCGAGCGAAGCGGTGGCGGCGCCCGTGCGCCGGACACCGTTTTTCAACCGCAGCCCGGAACCCGCGGATCACTCCGCTCCGCCGCCCAAACTTTAATTTCAATTAGCGCGACTGCTCGACGTCGCCGAAATCGGCCATCGTGAGCTTGCTGAGATCGAGCCGCCGCGTTTCGCTTGCGACCGGACCGCTGACCGCCTTGGCGCCGTTGGTAACGAGACTAGCTGTCGATATCTTCCAGCTGCCCGGATTGGCGACGCGCAACGGGTGAGCCGCAACGGGAACTTTCAAGGGCTCGGCCTCTGCGCGATTGAAATGCGGAAGGCCGCCTGTCGCGGCCGCGATAACAGCGGACAACACGAAAGTGATACGAGCGCTCACGACGCAACCTCATCCAGACGCCTGCACGGCATGACGAGATTGAATGTGAGCCGAAACCTTTAACGAGCCGTGAAGGATCGTCCGCTTTCGATACGGCTCAGCCGGTCGCCGGCCTTATTCCTCGCGATAGACCTTCTCGCGCCGCTCGTGACGCTCCTGAGCTTCGACCGACAGCGTTGCGATCGGGCGCGCATCGAGGCGCTTCAGGCCGATCGGCTCGCCGGTATCCTCGCAATAGCCATACGAGCCGTCCTCGATCCGGCCCAGCGCCGCTTCGATCTTGGAAATGAGCTTGCGTTGGCGATCGCGCGTCCTGAGCTCCGTGGCCCGATCCGTCTCCGACGTGGCGCGATCGGCAAGGTCCGCGTGCTGAGTGGAATCCTCATGCAAAATCGCCAGCGTCTCTCGTGTCTGACGAAGGATCTCATCCTTCCATTCGAGCAGGCGCTTACGGAAATAAGCCTTGTGCATGTCATTCATGAAAGGCTCATTCTCCGAAGGCTTGTAGCCCGGCGGGAGAACGATATCTGCAATCTTAACACGTGCAGCCATCTTGGTGCTTGTACCCTCTGACTTTTTCGCCGCTGCCGGCTTTGCGGCAGCCAATGTTCGTGCAGGCGCACTCGCCTGGCTCGGCTTCGGCGGCGCCGGCTTACTAACGGGCGGAGCGGTGATCCCCGTCGGAACCTTGGTCTGTGTCACTTTAGCAGCGGTCTTTGCCGCTTTGGCCTTTGACGTATCGGGCTTTTTAGCCTGAGCCGCCTTTCCAGCGCTCGCTAAAATTTTGTCATTCTTCGACGGGGGCCCGGCTTTCGCAACGGGCTTCTTGGCGACCGTCTTAGGCTTCGCCGTCTTCGTTCCGGTTGCCTTGCTCATCGTCCGCCTCTCCAGAGGCTGCGTTCGCTCGAGCCGATAGTCCTCCGCCAAAAAAAAGTCGACCCTGACTCGGCCTCTTTCGGCCGCCCCTTATCTATGGGTGAGGCCCTCCGAGTCAAGCTCGCTACGAAGCCGTACTAAATTTGACAGATATAGCTTTACTTCAACAATTACAGACACTTATACTGAAGCGACGAATTCCTCAGCTCGCAGCCTTTAACAGATCCTTGCCGAGGAGTGCGCTTCAGTCACCTTGCCCCCCGCTTCTCAGGCCCCCTACACACCCTCATGAACTTCGAAGGCACCTCCTCCTACGTCGCCACGCCCGACCTCAAGATCGCGGTCAACGCCGCGATCCGGCTTGAGCGGCCGCTCCTCATCAAGGGCGAGCCCGGCACGGGTAAATCGGTCCTCGCGACTGAGGTCGCGAAGGCCCTCGATGCCCCGTTGATCGAGTGGCACATCAAATCGACGACGAAAGCGCAGCAAGGCCTTTACGAATATGATGCCGTTTCGCGATTGCGAGATGGTCAGCTCGGCGATGAGCGCGTCAAGAATATCGCCAACTATATCAAACGCGGCAAGCTGTGGGACGCATTCGAAGCGCCGAAACGCAGTGTGCTGCTGATCGACGAAATCGACAAGGCCGACATCGAATTCCCCAACGATCTTCTGCAAGAACTCGATCGCATGGAATTCTTCGTCTACGAGACGGGCGAGACGATCAAGGCCAAGACGCGTCCCGTAGTGCTCATCACCTCGAACAACGAGAAAGAGCTGCCGGACGCATTTCTCCGCCGCTGCTTCTTTCATTTCATCAAGTTCCCCGACGCCGAGACGATGCGCCGGATCGTTGATGTGCATTTCCCGGGCCTGAAAAACCGTCTCGTCAGCGACGCCTTGCGGGTTTTCTACGAACTTCGCGACGTTCCGGGCCTGAAGAAAAAGCCTTCTACATCTGAGCTTCTCGACTGGTTGAAGCTCCTCTTGCATGAGGACATCGACCCTGCGTTACTGAACGAGAAAGATCCGAGAAAGCTCGTTCCGCCGCTCGCCGGCGCCTTGATCAAGAATGAGCAGGATACTCATCTCCTGGAACGCCTTGCGTTCATGACGCGCCGCCGCAACGAGTAGATTAACGGCAGCCGAACGCTTAACTTCAATTACCCCTCACACTGAGAGTTCGCCCTTAACGCAGGATTCACGACCTTTTCTATTGCCTTGATTTCTCTTTCCGGTTGCGCCCCAATGAATGCGCAGCACGCAAATGCTTGCTATAAAAAAATGGAAGCGCATGAAAGGGAGAAGTCAAAATGAGGAAAGTTCTCGTCGCCTTGAGTGTGATTAGTGCTCTCGGACTTATTGCCTGCGACAATTCCAAGGAAAAAGCCGAGGCCGACAAGGCTGCGACCGAAGCGAAGGCTGCTGCTGACAAAGCCGCTGCTGACACGAAGGCGGCTGCCGAAAAGACTGCAGAAGACGCCAAGGCCGCAGCCGATAAAGCCGCCGCCGATGCGAAGGCTGCCGCCGACAAGGCGACCGAGCCCGCCAAGCCTAATCCGTAATGCGCAATCGCTCGCGGGCAGCACCACCCCGCGAGCGACTAGGCAAAATGGATGAATACGCAAGTCATTCAAGGCAACGTTACGCGGCTGACGCAATGCAGCGATCCAGCCGCTTTCTGAAGGATCCAATTATCGAAAATGCCGTGCGACGCGCGTATTTGTCGCGAACGGTAACCACCATTGCGAGCCCTTGTGGCCATATAGGTTTTGGGAGGCCAATCCATTACGATTGGCGCAGTCGCAGAAGCGGCCGCGTCTCCGCATCCGGCGGAGCGGGACGGCGTCGCACTTTTCATCCCTCGTCAGCAGCCCGGACGGCCGTGCGAGAACCGTTGGATAATTCCTATGTGTGGCATTTTCGGAATAATCGACCTTAAGGGCAGGCGCTCCGTTCCGCTGTCCGTTTTGAAACGCGCAGCCGACGCGATGGTGCATCGCGGCCCCGACGAAGACGGCTACCTGCAGCGTCCCGGATTTGGATTTGCTTCCCGCCGTCTCAGCATCGTCGGCCTCGCCGACGGCCAGCAGCCCGTCTTCAACGAAGACAAGCAGATCACGGCGATCTTCAACGGCGAGATTTTCGATCACGACGATTGGCGCCAGGATCTGAGAACCCGCGGCCACGTTTTGAAGACGCACTGCGATACCGAAATTTTCCCGCACATGTGGGAAGAGTTCGCAGAAGACATGTTCGCTAAGCTCAACGGCCAGTTCGCCGTTGCCCTCGCCGATGAGCGCAAGCAGAAATTCATCCTAGCGCGCGACCGCTTCGGCATCTGCCCTCTCTTCTGGACACGCACGACACGGTTCGGCAGCGACTGGCTGATCTTCGGTTCCGAAATCAAGACGATCCTCGCGACCGGAATGGTCGAGCCGAAACCCGACCGGCGCGGCGTCGATGCGGTCTTTAATTTCTTGGCTGTGCCGGGACCGTTCAGCTGCTTCGAAGGCATCAACATTCTGCCTCCGGGCAAATTCTTGACGATCTCGCGCGGCCGCAGCGGCGAAGACGCAACGATCAGCGAGCGCACCTATTGGGAAATGGATTTCCCTGCTGCGGGCCAAGAGGCACGCGGACAGAACGAGAAGAAACTCGTCGATGAATTCGAAAGCGTTCTCTACGAGGCTGTGAAGCGGCGGCTGCGCGCTGACGTTCCCGTCGCCTCCTACCTCTCGGGCGGCGTCGACTCGAGCACCGTCGTCGCGATGGCGAAGGATATTCTCGGCGCCGCACCGGCAACATTCACCGTCAAGATCCGCGACCCGAAGCTCGACGAAACCGAGCAGGCGGCAATCATCTCGAAGCACCTTTCCGCCGATCCCTACATCGTGCCTTGCGGATCGGACGACATCGTCGCGAACTACCAGAAATTGCTCGTCGCCACAGAAGCTCCCGTGACGGACACGTCCTGCACCTCGCTGATGATGCTCGCCGGCAAGGTGCACGAAAAGGGTTTCAAAGTCGCGCTGACGGGCGAAGGCTCCGACGAATGGCTCGCCGGCTACCCTTGGTACAAGTTCGATCGCGTCTTCGATTGGATGGGCAAAGCGTCGGGAGGCGTCGCGTCGTCCCTCGCCGAGAAATTCTTATACCGCTGGCTCGGCTGCAACGATGAGACCATCGCTTATTTCGTCCGCAACGCAGAGTCGTCAGGCGGCATGCACGCGTTCCAGCGATTCTACAGTCTTCTCGGAGCGTCGCGTTCCCGTTTCTACAGCCAGAGCATGCTCGCCAAATTGGGCAACCACGATCCCTACGCGGCAATCGAGCCCGACATATCGCGCGCGAAGACCTGGGATCCGGTCAATCGCGGCGTCTACTGGGCCGGAAAAATCCATCTGCCCGGACAGCTTCTGAGTCTCAAGGGCGATCGCATCGCCATGAGCCAGTCCGTCGAGATGCGCTATCCGTTCCTCGACAACAATGTCTTCGATTTCCTTGCCGCCATCGATCCGAAGTGGAAGTTCAAGGGCCTCACCGAGAAGTATCTGCTTCGCCGCGTCGCCGAAAAATGGCTGCCGAAAGAGATCGCGTGGCGGCCGAAAGGCATGTTCCGCGCGCCGCTCGACGGCTTCTTCCTGCAGCAGCGGCTGCCATACGTCGACGAACTCTTGAGCGATGCCTCGATCAAGAAGGCCGGATATTTCGATCCTGAAGCTGTGCGCGAGTGGCGCGGGAAATATCAGGAGCTGTCGCCCTGGGGTTATCAACGCAGCTCCGCCGAGCTTGGCCTCGTTGCGGTGCTCGCAACGCAGCTCTGGCACCACACCTACATCGACCCGACGCTCGCCAATCTTCCGGGCTGGCGGACGATCGCAGGTGTCCCAACCACTGAGCCCCGCGATCTCGACTTCGCCGAGAGCGTGCCAGCCCTCGCGAGCTGACACGTCTCGGGAAGTGAATGTTCCGCCTAGCGCTGTTCGCGCGGCGCGTAGCCCGCGGTCATGATCGCGATCGCGGACGCGACATTCTTTTCGATCTCGTCACGCGTCGGCGGCGAGGTGATCGCACCATAAAGCCGTGGGCGGATAATCGAGGCCTGTATCAGTTCCAAGAACTGCGTGGCAGCGAAATAGGTGTCTGCAATCTCGAGCCGCCCCGCCGCAACGTGATGATCGAGAAATTTGCCAAGTGCGGCTGAGACCCGCTTCGGTCCACGTTCGAAGAACTCGGTCCCGACTTCGGGCATCCGTTCAGCGACACCGATGACGATCCGATGCGCGGCGACGACGAACGGCTCCGATAAGATCGTCAACACCTCGGTGCCGAATTCCGTCAGAACGGATTCAAATGGCTTCTCGGTATCGAGCAACGAGAGGATCTCGGAGATGTTGCGATCGCGCCGCTCGGCGCAGATCGCGGTGAAGAGATGCTCCTTGTCCTGGAAATAGACGTAGAGCGTCGCCTTTGAGACGCGCGCTTCGCGAGCGACGTCGCTCATGCTCGAAGCATCGAAACCCGTGGTCGAAAATATTCGGCCTGCGCCCTCCAAAATTTGGCGGCGCTTTTGCGGATCGGTTCCCGCTGCAGGGCGACCGCCGCGCCGGTCTTCTCTCGCTGGTTCTGGGGTCAAATGCGCAGCTTCCATGTTTGTCATCCTTATACGTTCCGAACTCGCGGTTCAGCACTCATACAATAAATCGAACCAAACGGTTCAGTTTCATCTTGATAATCACCCATCTGCGTTGTATGTCAAGTCATCAACTGAACCGGTCGGTTTAATTCCGCGGTTTAAAGGGAATTGGGTGTTATGGGTGGGAATTCGAGTGGTCGTCTGGCGCTGCGCCCCAGACCGAATGAGATCGGAGACACCGCATCGGACGGCGAGGAACGGCCGCGCTTAGGCTCCAACCCGAGCGCGCTTGCCCAGACGCAAGCGGCCAAAGCCGAAACCGCGCAGAAGCCGGAGCAACCCCACGCACGCGAATCGAAATCCGAGACCACGGCGGCGTCCGGCACCTCGAAGCCGGCATCCCGCCGCAAGCCGGTATTCCTCGGCGTCGGCGCGCTCGCCCTCATGGGCCTCACCTACTTCGCTTATGAATACATCACCGTCGGCCGCTTCCTCGTCTCGACGGACGATGCTTACGTCGGCGCCTACATGGCGATCATTTCGCCGAAGATCCCGGCCATCGTTGCGGAAGTGCCCGTCGTCGACAATCAGCAGGTAAAGGAAGGCCAGACACTCGTACGGCTGGACGACGGCGACTATCGCTTGGCGCTCGAGCAGGCCCAATCGAAGCTCGCGACACAGCTCGCAGCAATCAAAACCTTCGATGCGCAGATAAAAGCGGCGGAAGCTTCCGGCGAACAAGCCCGCGCGCAACTCGACTCCGCCAAAGCCAACGTCGTCAAAACCGTCGCTGACTTCAAGCGCACGGACGCATTGACCGCCAAGGATTACGCAACGAAAGCATCGCTCGACGCCACCATCGCCGCGCGCGATTCCGCCTACGCTCAAGTGAAAGCCAACGAAGCAGCAATTCAATCCGCCGACGCCAACGTCGCTCTCCTCCACGCCCAGCGCGATCAGGCGGAAAAGGTCGCGAAGGAATTGCAGGTCGCAGTCGACCAGGCCGCGCGCGATCTCTCCTTCACCGTCATCCGCGCGCCGTTCGATGGCGTCATCGGCAATCGCGGCGTCCAGGTCGGTGATTACGTAACGCCGGGCAAACGCCTCGCCGCGGTCGTGCCGCTCGACAAAGTCTTCGTCGATGCGAACTTCAAGGAAACGCAGCTTCCCGAAATCGTCCCGGGCCAAACCGCGACGGTACGCGTCGACGCCTTGAACGGCGAATCCCTGAAGGGCACCGTCGAAGGCGTCTCGCCCGCATCGGGCTCCCAGTTCTCGCTGCTGCCACCTGAAAACGCCACGGGCAACTTCACGAAGATCGTGCAGCGCGTACCCGTTCGCATCACCATTCCCGCGGCGACCGCGCACAACAAATTGCGCCCCGGTCTCTCCGTCGTCGTCAGCGTGGATACGCGGACGACGCCGAAAGACGCCGGTCCCGATCAAGCCGCGCTGCGATAGCTGCCCGCGAAAGGCGGCACTAAGCCATGGCCGAATTGACCAAATTGCCTGACGAAGCTCAGAAGCTCGAATGGATCGGCGTCACGCCGCGCCAGCTCGCGGGCTTCCTCGCCATGGTCTTCGGCATGTTCATGGCGATACTCGACATTCAGATCGTCTCGGCGTCGCTGACGGAAATCCAGGCGGGCCTCTCGGCAAGCTCTGACGAGATTCCGTGGGTCCAGACGGCATATCTCATCGCCGAAGTCGTGATGATCCCGCTATCAGGCTTCCTCGCACGCGCCCTCTCGACGCGGGTGCTCTTCTTTTCAGCCGCCGTCGGCTTCACGGCCGCGAGCGCCCTCTGCGCCACCGCGACGACGATCGACCAGATGATCCTCTACCGCGCGATCCAAGGGTTCATCGGCGGCGGCATGATCCCGAGCGTCTTCGCCGTCGCCTTCACGCTGTTTCCGCCGTCGAAGCGCAACATCGTCTCCCCCATCATCGGCCTTGTCGCGACGCTGGCGCCGACGATCGGACCGACGGTCGGCGGCTATCTCACCGACGCCTTCTCATGGCACTGGCTGTTCCTCATCAACGTCGTGCCCGGCATCCTCGTCGCCATCGCCGTCTACTTCCTCGTCGACTTCGACAAGCCGAATTTTGCCCTCTTCGACCGCTTCGACTACGTCGGCCTCATCGCGATGGCGATGTTTCTCGGCTCGCTCGAATACGTGCTGGAGGAAGGCCCCCGTTATGACTGGTTCGACGATCAGACCATCGCCATCTTCGGCGTTCTGACCGTCATCGGCGCCATCGTCTTCTTCTGGCGCGCCATGACCGCGAAAGACCCGATTGTCGAACTCAGGGCTTTCAAGAATAGGAACTTCGCGTTCGGTTCGGCTTTCAGCTTCACGATGGGCATAGGCCTCTATGGTCTGACCTACGTCTATCCCGTGTACCTCGCCCAGATCCGCGGCTACAGCTCCCTGATGATCGGCGAGACGATGTTCGTCACCGGCGTCGCAATGTTTCTGACCGCGCCGATCAGCGGACGCCTCTCGAGCATCCTCGATCCACGCGTCATGATGTTGATCGGCTTCATCGGCTTTGCGAGCGGAACCTATATCGCGAGCGGCATCACCTCGGACTGGGATTTCTGGGAGTTGCTACTTCCGCAGGTCCTGCGCGGTTCCTCGCTCATGCTGTGCATGGTGCCGATCAACAACCTCTCGCTCGGCACCCTGCCGCCCGACCAGCTGAAGAACGCCTCCGGCCTCTTCAACCTGACGCGCAACCTCGGCGGCGCTGTCGGCCTGGCGATCATCAATACACTCCTGAACAAGCGCCTCGACCTGCATCTCGCACGCTTGCACGAGCAGGTCTCGTGGGGACATCCCATCGCCGAAGACCGTCTCGCGGGAATGCAACAGACATTCACGAACGCAATGCAGGCCGACGGCGACATGGCGGCGCTGAAGAAGCTCGCGATGATGGTGCGCATGCAGGCGAATGTTCTGTCGTTTGCCGATCTCTTCCTGGTGCTGACTGTACTATTCGCGTCTGCCGCGCTCTTCACGCTGCTCATGCGAAAACCCGAAGCGGTCCCTGCCGGCGCCGCAGGTCACTGAAGAACAGTGACGATCCGCCGAACCGGTCACGCTCGCCGCGTGCCGTCGGTAAGAAGCGAAAGTGCCCAGAAGAACAGGCCGCCGATCGCAAGCGCCACGCCGACCCACCCGGTCGACGTCCAGCCATAGCCACCCGCGATGGCCATGCCGCCAAGCCACGGGCCGAGGGCATTCGCCATGTTGAACGCGCTGTGATTGAGAGCGGCGGCGAGCGTCTGCGCTTCGCCGGCGACGTCCATCAAGCGTGTCTGCAGCGCGGTTCCTAGACCGCCTCCGCAGCCGATCATGAATACCACCAGCGTCACCGCGTAGATGTTGCCGGCCGCAAATGGGAAGAGCGCCAGCGACACCAAACTCCAAAGCAACAGCCCACCGACCGTGGGCATCAAGGCCCGATCCGCGAGCCGGCCGGTGACGTACGTGCCGACTGTCATGCCCGCGCCGAAGAAGACGAGCACGATCGGCACCACGTAGGAAGGCACGTGTGTAACGTCCGTCAGTGTCGACGAGAGATACGAATAGACGGCGAACATGCCGCCGAAGCCGATGGCGCCGATTGCAAGGGTTAGCCACACCTGCGACCGCTTCAGCGCGCCAAGCTCGCGCAACATGCTGGCTTCCTTGGTCGGCTGGTCTGCCGGCACGTAGAACCAAATGAGCGAAACCGTCAGAGCTGCCAGAACGCCGACGATCGCAAAACCCGAACGCCAGCCGAGCGCCTGCCCGATCCACGTCGCCACGGGAACACCGATCACCGTCGCAATCGTAAGACCGATAAGCACGCGGCCAACCGCCTGCGACCGGGCGTTCGCTGGAACGAGCGACGCCGCAACGAGCATCGCGACACCGAAGTAAGCGCCGTGCGGAATGCCGCTCAAAAAGCGAAAGGCGACCATCGAGCCATACGTCGGCGAAAGCGCTGTCATCACGTTGAAGACGGCGAAGACCATCATCAACGTCAGAAGCAACATCCGCCGCGACCATTTCGCAGCGAGCACCGCGATGACCGGCGCTCCGACAACAACGCCGAGCGCATACGCACTGATGGCGTATCCGGCATGAGGCTCGGAAATTCCGAACGTCGCCGCGAAATACGGCAACAGGCTCATCGCCGCGAACTCGGTCGTGCCGATTGCGAAGCCGCCCATCGCCAGCGCGAAATGTACGAGGTTGACCTGACGGGGGGTTAGCTTCGTGCGCGTTGTCTGCACGCTGTCAAAAGCGTCCGCCCTCACGTCCATGCGCACCTCTTCTTGCTGCCGAGCTTCGCCGCACCGCACAAGAGCGAGGGCCTGAGTAACTAACGGCATATGTTACGGAATTTGTTTCACGTCGAGAGCCGAGCCATCGCCATTTTGCAACTGCGAACTGTCACAGGCTCATAGCTGGGCCCCGATCCCTCGTGATTGCGCACGTGCGCCCCGTCGCTGCGACGGAACGCCCGCCCTCGCAACACGAGCCTGTTCCACGCGGAACAGCGGCGAGGGCCCCGCCGCATCACACGAGATCATCCGCGACCCAAAGCCAACCCGGCTCGGGCTTTCCGGCAAAATTCTCGCGTTCGAATAAATTCAGGGAGACGGCGATGGAATTGAAGCGAATCAAATTCACGGCGCGCGCGTGTGTCGTTCTTTCACTTGTCGCGGTCGCGCATCCGGCATGGGCAGTCGATCGCCCGATCGACAAGTTGGGGATCTCCGCACCCGT
Organism: Hyphomicrobium facile; assembly: GCF_900116175.1. Classification (GTDB taxonomy): domain Bacteria; phylum Pseudomonadota; class Alphaproteobacteria; order Rhizobiales; family Hyphomicrobiaceae; genus Hyphomicrobium_B; species Hyphomicrobium_B facile. Next base: position 1,163,841 of record NZ_FPCH01000001.1, on the reverse strand, counting down.
CGCGAAGGCCAGTCTGCGGAGAGCGACACTCGGCAAGACGAAGCAGTTGCCAGCGTTGACTGCAGGTAACCTTCGAAACCTCAACAGCCGTAGCCGAGCACAGAGGCCGACCCTGGTCCAACAAGCGCTCGCCATTGCATCCACCGCACGCGCCGGTAAAACCGGATCTGAAGCCGAAACCCTTCTTGATCAGCGTACGTCATGGCGCTCGCGCTTCACATCGCCATCCATGAAAGACGCAATCGGCAAACTTCGCGAGGCCGCCGGCTTTCGCTGAACATAAAGCGCTGGAAGACCCGGCGCTGAGTCGATCCCGCATCTCTCCTGGTTCGTGCCGCGAAAAACCGCGGCACGGCCATGCTGGCTCGCGCTCCATCAATTAACAAAATTAATTGTTCGGCTTCCGCCGCTCCGATTTTGCCGCCCGAATTGTCGCCAGAATTACCGATGGGCGATTTATCCGGGCCAAATCGAATCTAATTGCTGCCCCGCAATATCCGCCTTGACCCTAAATTAATGATATCGCTTCAGCTTAACTCAAGATTGGAACAAGTGACGGAGACTGCTGAATTAATTGGCATTTCTGCCTGTTAATTAGGCTTCCCGCCTATCCGATTTGAAATGGGAATATCGCGCTGGTCTTCGGCGCGACGGGGAATGAAAGCTTTAGACATGTTGAATAGCGGGGACCACCTTCGCTCGTTCTCGCAGCTTGGAAAGCTCTATGCGGCCGATAACGACGGGCTTGCTCGCGCGTTCGCCGTGGCGATCATTTTCGGCATCGTCTCCTATCTGTCCATTTCCTATACTCAGAACGTTGACCGCATAGCGACCATCTGGCCGGCAAATGGAATAGCGCTCGCCGCAGTCATCCTCGCGAAACGGCCGTGGCGCCGGCACCAAATTCTCTTTCTTTGTTTCATTGCGAATATCGTCGCGAATATCGTCGCGCACCGCGAGTTGGCGACCAACATCGGCTTCGCGCTGACAAATACCCTCGAGACCTACGTTGCATTTCGCATAATCAACTTCAAAGAATCGAAGCCCTCTGAATTCCGCAGCCTCCGCTTCCTGATGTCGTTCTCGATCGCCGCAATTGCGAGTTCGACCATCGCGGCAATAGCTGCGGCCTTTGTCGCCGCGGCGACGTACGAAGCCGCCACGCTCCATGTGTTCACGTCCTGGTTCTTGGCGGATTTGCTGGGTTTGTTGACCGTCACTCCGGCGATCATCCGCCTTCGTCTGGCCCGCACGGCGCCCTCGTCGATGGCATCGAGCTGGGAAGTGTACGCGCTCTTCACGGCCCTCGCGATTACGATGGTTCTGGTTGTCGGCCTGTCTGAACGCTACCTCGCGTTCCTCATCATGCCAGTGCTCGTGCTGATCGCTTGCCGCCTCGGCCCCAATGCGACGTCGGCCGCGACGTTGCTGATGTCGGCTGTCGTTCTCATATGCACCGCCATCGGCCTTCAAAGTGCCGAGCAGCTCTCGCATCTCGCCGTGTTCACAGACGTCCAGATGACGCAGCTTCTGATCCTCACCGCGTTTCTGACGGTCATGCCGCTGGCCGAAACGATCGATTCCCAGTCGCGCCTGCAGGAGCGCCTATCGGCGGAAATCGCCCTGCGCGACGGGTTGAACGATCACCTTCAGACCCAGGAACAGGCCATTTCCGAACAGAAGGCCGAGCTCGAGAAGATGCACAACCGGTTGAAGGAGGCGATCGAAATCCTCCCCGAGGGCATCGTGATCCTCGATGCCGACAACCGGTATGTCGCCTGGAACAAAAAATATGCCCAGATTTATCATCGGGCCATCGACACGATCGTCGTCGGAGGCAGCCTCGAAGAAGCGGTGCGCATCGGCCTCGAGCGCCAGATGTATCCGGAGGCTTTCGGCCGCGAAGAAGCCTGGCTCGCCGAGCGTCTGAAGAACCTTCGCACACCCGCCCTTCCACACGAGCAGCTTCTCGACGATGGGCGTTGCTATCTGATCGAGGAATGCCGAACCAGCGAGGGCGGCCTGATCAGCCTGCGCATCGACATCACCGAGATGAAGCAGCGCGAAGCATCGATCCGGCTTCTATTCGAGAACAACCCCTTGCCGATGTTTGTCGTCAGCCGGGACAAGATGGCCATACTCGCCGTCAACAATGCCGCGGTTTCTCACTACGGCTACTCCCGCCGGGATTTCTCGCGTCTGTCGCTACGGGAAATTCAGAGCGGCGACCTCATTTTGCCGTTCGAAAGCAGCGTGCAGCATATTGGTCAGACCGACGATCCGCAGTCGTTCAAGCATTACCGCCGCGATGGACGCTCGATGGAAGTCGAAGTCTACGTCCGTCCGCTCGTGCATGAGGGCCGCGACGCCCTTCTAATCGCCGCCATCGATGTGACCGAACGCCGGAAGGCGGATCGCAAGGCGGCCTACATGGCCCGCCACGACGCGTTGACGTCCCTCCCCAATCGTCACTTGCTTGCCGAGCGCATGCAGCTTGCGATGGCCCGGGCGAAACGCGGCGACCGCATGGCGCTTCTCTTGCTCGACCTCGACAATTTCAAAGTCGTAAACGACACGCTCGGCCACGCCGCCGGCGACGAGCTATTGCAGGTCATGGCCGATCGCCTGACGAAGACGCTTCGCGAAACCGATACCGTGGCGCGCCTCGGCGGCGACGAATTCGCGGTGTTGATTGTCGACCTCGATCATCCATCGAGCGCGACGAAGCTGGCCGAACGCCTGATCAGCATCCTCAGCGAGCCGGTACGCATCGGCACGAAGGACGTGATCTGCGGAGGCAGCGTCGGCATCGCGATGGCCCCGGATCATAGCTGCGATCCGATCGAACTCTTCCGCCTCGCCGACCTCGCGCTCTATGCAGCCAAGGAAGATCAAAGAGGCACGTACCGGCTCTTCGAGCGCGAACTCGACGCCAAGGTCAAGGCGCGCAATCTTCTCGAAACCGAAGTGCGCGACGCCATCAACAACAACGAATTCGAGCTCCACTACCAGCCGATTTTCTGCGTACAGACGATGACGGCCGTCGGCGCCGAAGCGCTGTTGCGCTGGCGGCACCCCCGCCTCGGCCTTGCCTCCCCCGCCGACTTCATTCCGATCGCCGAGGAAATCGGCATGATCGCCGACCTGGGAGCGAAGGTCCTGCGCCAGGCATGCAAGGAAGCAATGGCGTGGCCCGACCAGACGAGCGTGTCCGTCAACGTCAGCGCCATTGAGCTGGAAGCGGAAAGCTTCGTCGACACCGTCAAGACGGCCCTCGCCGAATCCGGCTTGCCGAGCCACCGCCTCATAATTGAAGTCACTGAATCGACCATCATGAAGGACGTTCAGCTCGCGACCCATATTCTGCGGCAGGTCTGCGATCTCGGCGTCGAAATCGCGATGGACGACTTCGGCACGGGCTACTCCTCGCTCAGTTCGCTGACCAAAGTCCCCTTCCAAAAGATCAAGATCGACCGGTCCTTCGTCCGCGATCTCGCGATCTCGATGGAAGCCCGCGCCATTCTTTCGACCATCGTCGAACTGGCTCGGACCCTCGGCATGCGGACGACGGCTGAAGGCGTTGAAACGGCCGAGCAGTTCGAGATCGTCAAGGACTACGGCTGCACGTTGGCGCAAGGCTTCCTGTTTCAGAAGGCGCAGCCCGCCGACGTCATACGCGAAATTCTCCGCGCAGAACCGGACACCCGCCAGAATGCCGCCTGACACCGGAAACGGTGTCGGCAAAATGACAAGACCTGAACATCGATTTTCGATCCACGACAGGGCCCGGCCCTGCTCACGTCGCGCGATTTCTGTACCGGCCTATCATCCAAATGGATGATATCCAGCCGCGTTCGCCGCTGCTACGTATACCGTATTGCATCTACCTATGTATTCTAGCGTAATATTGCACGAAGGCCGTCCTTGGCAGGGTTTTATGACAATGCCAGAGGCGGCCTTCTTGCGTTCATAGGCGACATCTACGAATTCGCCATCGAGCCGGATCGGCAGCCTCGCCGCAAGCCGTTGGCTCAATTGTCCAAGTGTGCGTTTCTCTCGGCGGCAGCGTTGAGAGCCGTCGCGCCTGAATGGACCGGAACGCGCCGTGTGCTGCAGTTAGCGCGAGCGATGTAAACCTTCACGCCGTCCGCCCTGACGCCTGCGACGGCTTCGCCCGCAAGCACGGCAGACTCAACACGCTCGCAGACGTCGCGCGCCATCCACTGGATCCGGATTACGCCATTCGCGAGCGTTGCAACGAGCAGCGAACGATTGTCGAGGGCGACGGGAATTTCACGCGATGCGGGATGTTCCGGCTTTACCGGAAGGCTCGCCGTCCCGCCTGCGGACGCGACGAGAACGACGGAGGCAATGACCTTAGACGCCGTAGAACCAAACATCACATACTCCTCTCACTCGAAGCGCACTAAGCACCATGAGAGGCCGGCATCCGCCAACCACGCGGCCGTCGGATTCCCACACAAATCGAATAGTACACAGGCTCCTGTGTAAAACCTCGCGTCATGCCCGCCACGTTTCGAACGGCACGCGAGCCGACGCAAATAAAAACCCGGCCTCTCGCGAGACCGGGGCAATTCTCTCAGACTTGCGCGGCGTTAGTCGCAGTAGCGGTATCCATGGCGCCAGTAGCAAGGGCCGTAAGCATCAGCCGCTGCGGCACCAACGATAGCTGCGCCAATGCCGAGTGCAATCCAGCGGCCATTGTGCCAATAGCCACGGCCGCGATGATGACCGTAACGGCCACGGTCGTAACCGCCGTGAGCGTAATGCCGCCCGCCGTAGCCATGACGCGGACCTGCATCAGCTGTCGTGGAGATCGTTGCGAGCGGCAAAGCAGATGCAAGCGCGGCAGCAATACCGATATATTTTCTCATCGTGTTCCTCCAACTTGGCGGGATGCTCCCGCGAGTTCGTAGTCGACCAACACCTGCGAACGCGATTTGGTTTCAAACCGGCGCGATGTGTCGTGCTCGAATTTGCATATGGAGGCGATTAAAGAGCCATTTCAGATGGCTATACGTCACCGCGGTATCGGCGCCGAATTGCAATTCCATTCCTCCGGTATTCACATTCCGCTGCGGCTTTATTCCAACTCGCCGCTTGCCGGGAATGTGCTCGGAAAGATGCCTCGTCTCAGTACCGGCGGTACCGCCCGTAATAGCGAGGCCGATCAGGCCTTCCGTTACCGCAGGCCCAACTTCTCGTACCGCTCTCGCAGCCGTAACGTTGAAGCAGCTCGGCGTCGCGAGCGCTTATCGGGCCTCCGGCGCGCGCATTCGAGCGGGCCGCCTGTAACTCTGCTGCTTCCCCACCGCCGCCGGCATAGGCCGGAACCGCTGCCGCAAACATGGCCATACCGGCCGCTATCGCTATCAATCGAGACATCGCATGACCTCCAGGCTTCAAACCTTAAGTTGGAAGTCGCTCGAACAATTCAAGCGCCGCGCCGGATGACAAAATTCTTCCGGCCGGGCCTGCCATAATGATAACGTAAACAAACGATCCTCACGCTGACGGTTTTTGGGTTGCGCACCGCGGCTATGCCGCCAAGGGAGATCGGAAAATGTTCGGACCTGTCATCCCGATCGTATTACTCATTTACATTTTCGTATGCCTGCGCATCCTTCGCCAATACGAGCGAGGCGTTGTTTTCGCGCTCGGCAAATTCGCAGGCGTTCGAGGGCCGGGATTAATTTTCCTTTTGACCCCGTTTCAAACGATGACGCGCGTTTCGCTCCGCACCGTCACGATGCAAATTCCGTCACAGAAAATCATCACCAAGGACAACGTATCGATCGATATCGCGGCCGTCGCCTACTACCATATTTCCGATCCCGAGAAGGCGGTCATCGCGATCGAGAATGTCTACGAGGCGATCAATCAGATCAGCCAGACGACCGTCCGGAACGTCGTCGGCCGCTTCTCGCTCGATCAGCTCCTGGCGCAAACGACGGACGTCAACGAGCTGATCAAGGAAGTCATCGACACGCACACCGTGCCGTGGGGCACAGTCGTCACGGCAGTGGAAATCAAGGACATCTTCCTCCCCGACAACATGCAGCGCGCGATGGCGAAAGAGGCCGAAGCGGAACGCGAACGCCGCGCCAAGATCGTCGCCGCCGAAGGGGAATTCCAGGCCGCAGTGAGGCTCGGCGAGGCCGCCGACATCATCACTCAGCATCCGGTCGCCCTGCAATTGCGAACGCTGCAGACGATGGCCGAGATCGCGACCGAGAAGAATTCGACCATCATCTTCCCAGCGCAGTTCATGACCACGGTGCAAGAGGCACTGTCGACATTGAAGCCGGCGCCGAAATCCGAAGAGGTACTCGCCCGGCCCAACGGCGATGATGCAAAGCCGATGTGAAATCACCCGGCAATCGGTAAACGCCAATTCACAACAACGGCGCGGAACCTGAGAACCCGCTCGGCGTTGCCCGAGACCGCACGTCCGCAGGCGGCCGCGAAGGTTGATGGTAAGGAGATGGCTTAATGACGGATACCATCCTCGTATTTTACGGTTCCTATCGAAGCGACCGGATGGGCATCCGCCTTGCAGACTTCATCGTTTCCGAACTCCGCGCGCGAGGCCATGACGTCGAACTCATCGACGCCAAGGCGGTCGGCCTGCCGATGCTTGATCGAATGTACAAGGAATATAAGCCGGGGTCCGCGCCGCCCGCGATGGAAGAACTCGCGCAGAAGATCAAAGCGGCCCATGCCTTTGTATTTGTGACGGGAGAATACAATTGGGGAATGCAGCCGGGTCTGAAAAATCTCACCGACCATTTCCTGGAGGAGTGGTTCTGGCGTCCGGCGGCAATAGCCAGCTATTCCGCAGGCCGGATCGCTGGCGCAAGATCGAGTTTTACCTGGCACGGCACACTGTCGGAGATGGGAATGGTCGTCATCTCCTCAACCCTCGCGGTTGGACCGATAGCCCAGACGCTCAACGATAAAGGTGAGCCGCTCGGCGAACCGGGAGCCGCGCTCAAGAAATCATTCCCACGTTTTGCGGATGACCTCGCATGGTGGACAGAAGCCGCCCGATCCCAGCGCACGCGGAAATCACCGCCCTACTGATCGCTCATCTCGGGCTTTGAAGCGGTGAATGCGTCGGCCGCCGCGAGCGCGTCTGTCAATTCAGTGAAAAGTTTTACGTGCGACTCGGAAGGATCAGCTCCCGCGATCCATCCTTCCGGCAGGCGAACGAAGTTATTGATGTTGGTGGTGAGCCCGGTTGGGATCGAACCAACGACCCTCTGATTAAAAGTCAGATGCTCTACCGCTGAGCTACGGGCCCTTTTAACGCACCAAATCAATAACTTGGACGAAAGAATTCCGTCCGGCGCCATTCCGGCCCATGCCTCGCCGCAGCCCTCGAAAGGATGCGGCGCGTCCAGCGCCGAAGCGAGCTTATAGAAACGGTACTCGGAACCCGCAACCCTCATTCCACCAGCTCTTCTGACGGATGGTCGCAGCCCTGCATAAACGTGGGTGGCTCGCACTCGGCTTGAGCGGTATACACAGCGAACAAGTCGCCTCGCCTTTTCGGCGCTCGCGACCGGCATCGAACAGGAATTGCCATGGCTGACCCCGAAGCCCTCGCCGAAATTGAACAGCGCATCGCGATCATCCGCGACAATCTTCGCGAGCTTGTCGAGCAGGCCGCTGGCTATTCAGGCGCAGCCGATGACGAACTCAATTCCGATCGGATCGCAACCCAGCAAGCTCAACTCGACGCCCTTCTCAAGGAGCGAGACGCCCTGCTCAAGAAAAAGTAGCCCTCGCTTCGCATTCATCGATTGACCTGACCCGCTACCCCTCCCGCTAATCCGCAGCGCGCCGCCGGCCTCCTTCTGTGGCCGCGTGCTCGCGCACCGCTTTTGAAGCATCGCGAACATGCCCAATCGGCTAAAGGCCATTCTCTTGATGTGCACGGCGGTGACGCTGTTCGCCGCCCTCGACACGGCAGCAAAGTATCTCTGCACGACGACGGCCATTCCGGTTTCGCAAATCGTCTGGGTCCGTTTCGCGGGCCAGGTCTTGTGCATGGCGCTCGTGCTGGGTCCGGCGACGATCCCGAAGCTCTTCAAGACGAAAAATCTGACACTTCAGCTGACCCGGTCGACGCTCATGCTCGTGACGACCATCTGCAATTTCATTGCAGTCACTTATCTGCGGCTCGACCAGACGCTTTCGATCACGTTCTTGACGCCGCTGATCGTTGCAGCACTTGCCGTCCCCCTGCTTGGCGAACACATCGGCTGGCACCGCGCCGCGGCGATTTTCGTCGGATTCCTCGGTGTTCTCGTCGTCGTGCGGCCGGGCGTCAGCACGGTGCATCCCGCGTTCATCGCAGCGTTTCTCTCGACGCTCGCCTACTCCCTGCTGATTATCGTAACTCGTCGTCTTTCGGAGTTCGACACCTCGCTCGTGACGCTGTTCTACGGAACCGTCGTCGGAACCATCGTCTCAGCCCCGTTCGCCATCAGCGAATGGCTATGGCCGGACAGCATTTCGATGTGGGTTCTGCTGTTGGCGCTCGGCGCACTCGGCGGCGGCGGTCACTACCTGATCATCCAGGCCTACAAGCACGCGCCGGTCTCGGCCGTGACGCCGTTTCTCTATTTCGAGCTCATCAGCATGATCACGCTGAGCTACGTCGTGTTCGGCGATCAGCCGGACCGGTGGAGCTTCGCCGGATCGCTCGTCATCGTCATGTCGGGACTTTACCTGATCCATCGCGAACGCATCGCGCACCGGGAGAGCCTTATGGCTCTTGAGCCGTTGGAGCAGCGGTGATGCGCGCCTTCGTCTCCGCCGCCCATGCATCGAAGCGGCCGTCGTCGATCGCCGACCGCATCGCCGCCATCAGGTCCTGATAGAAGACGGTGTTGACCCACGACAGGATCATCGCGCCGAGATATTCGCCCGACTTGATCAGGTGATGAATGTAGGCGCGGGAATACTCGCGCGCCGCCGGACACGAACTCAGCGCGTCGAGCGGAGACGGATCCTCGGCATGCTTGGCATTGCGCATGTTGACCGGACCGTTCCACGTAAAGGCATAGCCGTGCCGGCCGTTCCGCGTTGGCATCACGCAGTCGAACATGTCGACGCCGAGCCGGACGGATTCGATCAGATCGAGCGGCGTCCCGACGCCCATCAGATAGCGCGGCTTCCCCGCCGGAAGATGCGGCAGCGTCTCGCCGAGCGTCGCGATCATGGCCTCATGCCCCTCGCCGACCGCGAGCCCGCCGACCGCGTAGCCGGGAAAATCCATCCCGACCAGTGCCTCCGCCGACCGCCGGCGAAGCTCCACATCCGTACCGCCTTGCACGATGGCGAACAGCGCTTGCCCCGGCCCCGCACCGCCTGACGCAAGTTGCATCTCGAACGCGCGTTTCGACCGCTCGGCCCAACGAAGCGACAATTCCATCGCCCGCTCGACCTCCTTTCGCTCAGCCGGAAGCTCGATGCATTCGTCGAACTGCATCTGGATATCGGAACCGAGCAGACACTGGATCTCAATCGAACGTTCCGGCGACAGCATGTGCCGCGAGCCGTCGATATGCGATTGGAAGGCGACGCCCTCTTCCGTGATCTTGCGGATCTTGCCGAGGCTCATCACCTGGAAGCCACCCGAGTCGGTGAGAATAGGCTTCTCCCAGCGCATGAACTTGTGCAGGCCGCCGAGCTTCGCGACGCGCTCCGCGCCTGGGCGCAGCATCAGATGATAGGTATTGCCGAGCAGAATATCGGCACCCGCGTCCCGCACCTGCTCCGGGTAAAGCGCCTTGACGGTCGCGACGGTGCCGACCGGCATGAACGCTGGCGTGCGGATAACGCCGCGCGGCGTAACGATCTCGCTGCGGCGCGCATTGCCGTCTTGGGTGAGAAGGCGAAAGCCGAATGCCGGCGAGGGTTTCTCAGTCACGTGTTCCGTGGTCGCAACGTTCATTGATCTCAATTCAAAAAACAGTGACCGCCGGCAAGGCGATTGAACCCCGGCCGGCGGCAATACTGAATGCTTCTCTTACTTCCCGATCTTCTCGACGACGCCCTTGCCGGGCTCGACGATGAGCTTGCTGAAGTTCGGCGCCGCATCGCTATGCACCAGATCCAGCGTCGGAGCGCCCGTCGTGATGAAGGCGTTGATATCCTTCGCCACCGTCTCCGCCGCCGACCATTGGATGTTGTGGCCGATGTCGGTCTCCTGGGCTCCGGATGCCGGCAGCGGCAGCTTGCCATATTCCTTCCAGTAGAACGTTAAGCCCGACTTGGCGGCAGCCGCTTTGAGGGCCGCTTTGATCTCATCCTGATCCTTCGCCAGATAGATGCTGTCCTGCGTTGCCCACATCACGAGGGTCGGCACCGACATGCTCTCTAGTCGCGCGGTATTGTCCTGCGCGAGAAGCCCTTTCGTCGCGCCGATCCACGTGCCGAGCTTCGTCTTCGCCGTCTCCGGCGTGTAAGGCTCGAGGAACGAGGCCTCAGCAGCCGGATCGATGGTCCAGTTTGCCGCAATCCACTCGCTAGCCTTCGGGTCGGCATCGAGAGGCGTCAACTCGTAGACATCCGCCGGAAACGCCTTGCCTTGTGCCTCGAGCGACTTCTTCCAGGCCCCTTCGATGGTCTGGTTCAAAACGAAATCGCCAAGCGCCGCATTGCCGACGCTCTTCGCGCCCGTCGCATTCAAGATCGCGTGCCCGACCATCTCGGGATGCGTGAGCGCGATCTCTTGCACCACGAACGAACCCATCGAATGTCCGGCGAGATCGGCTTTGTGAATGCCCTTCTCGTCCATGAAGGCGATCACATCGCCAGCGAGATCCGACATGCGATAGCAGGCCTCCGGAGCCGCCGCGCACGTCTTGGCGTCGGGCATGCTGCTCTGGCCATGGCCGCGCAAATCAACCGCGATGATGCGGAGCTTGGGATCGAGCTTGTGCAGCGCGTCCATCGTCAGCATCCAGGACCGCGCGCTATCGGTCAAACCGTGGATGAGAATGACGGGCTTGCCGTCGGCTGGCCCGACTTCGACGTACGCCATGTCGATGCCCGTCGGCAGCTTTTGCACGCAGCGCGGAACATTGACCGAAGTGCAAGCCTCGTCGGCCTTTGCAACGTTCACTGAAAAAGGAACGAGTGGTGCCGCCGCAAACCAAGCGAGTGCCGCGAAGGCCCGTGTAATGCCGGTTATCGATGTCATGGAAACACCCAGCTGTCTGATGATGCGACGCAATGAGCGGCTTCGACCGGATCGCGCGGTCCTTCCTCGCTGCCGGTCCTGCTATATCAGCCGGGGGTGCGGAATAGAAGCGAAGCGTCGCCGTAGGAATAGAACCGGTAGCCGGAGCGGATCGCATGGCCGTAGGCCGCGCGCATGGTCCCAAGGCCCGCGAATGCCGACACGAGCATGAACAGCGTCGAGCGCGGCAGATGGAAATTCGTCATCAGAATGTCGATGGCCTTGAAGCGATAGCCGGGCGTTATGAAAATCGCCGTCTCGCCCGACCAGGGCGCGATTGCGCCGTCGTCCTTCGCCGCGCTTTCGAGAAGACGGAGCGACGTCGTGCCGACGGCCACGATCCGCCCGCCGCGCGCCTTGACGTCGTTGAGCGCCGAAGCGGTTTCCGGCGAAACCTCCCCCCATTCGGAATGCATCACGTGTGCGTCGGTATCGTCCGCCTTGACGGGAAGAAACGTGCCGGGTCCCACATGCAGCGTCACGAAATGGCGCGAGATTCCCCGCGCATCGAGCGCCGCCAGCAGCTCGGGCGTGAAATGCAGGCCGGCCGTCGGCGCGGCAACCGCGCCCTCCTTGCTGGCATAAACCGTCTGATAGCTTTCGCGGTCGCGAACATCGCTCTCCCGCTTCAGCGCAATATAGGGCGGCAAGGGCATCAGCCCGACAGCCTTCACCGCCTCGTCGAGAGCCGCGCCCGTCAGATCGAACGCAAGCTCAACCTCGCCCGCTTCGCCTTTCGCTGAAACCGTCGCGTCCAGCGCGCCGAGCATGCAGCTATCTTGCGAATGGCCGAAGTGCACGCGGTCGCCCGACTCGAGACGCTTCGCCGGACGCGCAAAAGCTCGCCACGAATTTTCGCCCGTCCGCTTCGTCAGATTGAAATCGACCTTGGCCCGCGTCTCGCCGCGGATGCGGACACCCGTAAGCGCCGCCGGAATAACCTTCGTATCGTTGAACACGAGAGCATCACCCGGACGCAGCAGGCTCGGCAAATCGCGTACGCTCCGATCCGCGAGATCGGCGTCGTCGCGTGCGCAACTGCCTTGAACCGGATGCACGACGAGAAGGCGCGCAGTATCGCGCGGCTCCGCGGGATAAAGCGCGATGGCGCTGTCGGGCAATTCAAAATCGAAAAGATCGGTACGCATCAAAAGACTTTAGATGAGCAGCTCAGCGCTTGGCGAGCGCCTCCGCAATGGCGAGAAGAGCGACGAGCAGCCAGCTGAGGATCATCAAGCTCCCGCCGACGGGCGCCAGCATCTGATACGTCGCATCGTTCGTGAACGTATGAAACGCGATCTCGCCCGTGAAGAGTGAAGCCGCAAAGAGCATCAGAAGCGCCGTCGCACCCCAGAGCTTCCGCCAGACCGCACGCAGCGCAACGGCAAAAATCCCGACCGACGCAGCAGCATGCAGCGTCAGCATGTTCGCCGCCGTTCCGAGCGCCGGACTGTCGACCTTATGCGCGGCCGCTGCGGCAAGCCCGACGCCCGCGGCACCCGCGAGACCGGCCCATACCAGAATGAGAAAAGGCGCGCTTGAGAGCGCGCCTTGACCGTTGTTGCCGATGTCGCGCATCAGGCTGCGTCCGCTGCGACGCGAACCTTGACCATCTTGTCCGGGTTCTGCGGCGGCTCGCCCTTGGCGATCTTGTCGACGTTGTCCATGCCGTCGATCACCTTGCCCCATACCGTATACTGCTTGTCGAGGAACGTCGCGTCATCGAAGCAGATGAAGAACTGGCTGTTCGCCGAATTCGGGTTCGCCGATCGCGCCATGGAGCAAACGCCGCGCACGTGCGGCTCGGCGTTGAACTCGGCCGGCAGGTTCGGCAGATCCGAGCTGCCAGTTCCGCGTCCCTGCGGACAGCCGGTCTGCGCCATGAAGCCAGGGATGACGCGGTGGAAAACGATGCCGTCGTAGAAGCCGTTACGAGCGAGCGTTTTGATACGCTCGACGTGCTTCGGCGCGAGATCGGGGCGCAGCTCGATCGTAACGGGCCCTTTCGTTGTCTCGATGACGAGCGTGTTTTCCGGATCTTTGATTTCGGCCATGAGACCATCCTTTCTTGAAGTCTTCTCTATCCCTGCGTCCCCCCGGAACATCGCCAGGGATATGGGAAGTATCGGAAATTATTGCACGTAGACTTTCTGCATGACGTCCGGGTTGGTTACCGTTCCGGAACCCGGTGCGCCGCGCTTGATCAGATCGACGAACTCCATGCCTTCGACCACCTGGCCGAAAATCGTGTAGCTGCCCTTGAGGCTCGCGCAGCCGATGCTGTTGAAGCAGATGAAGAACTGGCTGTTCGCGGAATTGGGGTCAGACGTGCGCGCCATCGCGACGGTGCCGCGCTTGAACTCTTCATTCGAGAATTCAGCCGGAAGATCGGGAAGCTTCGAGCCGCCTGCGCCCGTTCCCGTCGGATCGCCGGTCTGGGCCATGAAGTCATCCATGACGCGATGCCACTTGATGCCGTTGTAGAAGCCCTGATTGGCGAGCGTCTTGATCTGCTCGACGGTCTTTGGCGCGAGATCGGGCCGGAGCTGAATGACGACCTTGCCGTTCTTGAGCTCGATGACGAGCTTGTCGCCAGCGGCGCGCGCCGGCATGTCTCCGAACGCAGTCATTGCGAGCAACGACGCGAGAATTACCGAAAGAAGTCTGACCATTGGCGCTCCTCGTGGATTTATGATTTCGCCGGCGTTTCCATTTGCCGATCACGGCCATCCGATGTGGCGGCGGGCAGTGTTGCCGCCCTTATGGCGATTTGACGGCTGACCCGCAAGTGACCGCTTGGCCAACTGGCGTCTTACCGAGGCACCGAGCTACGGCCGGAGCTTCATACCCCGCGAGCGGCCCGCGGGCTTGCCCTCCGGCGGCGGAGGCTCCACCCGGGATGCTTTTAATAATGACGCATCGTCGAGCGTCGCAAGCAGATGCCGGGCAAGGTCCTGGACGATGCCGGCCGGAGAAACCATTACCCCTTCGCGAACGAGCCGCGCGAACTGCTGATCGCGATGCGGACCGCGGCCAATGCCGCCGCCTTTCGCAACCACCCGGTGCCACGGAACGAGGTCGCGTTCATCTTCGGAAAGCTGAGACAGCATCGTGACTGCGAGAGGCGCCGGAATGCCCGTCTCCGCCGCAAGGCACTCCGCCGTCGTAACGCGGCCGATGGGAATTTTGCGAAGAAGCGCCAGTAGCTCGGCTTTTGATCGTGGGGCCATGACGTCGGCCTATCGCGTTTTCGGCCCTTTTGCCTTGAGACGCTTCAGCACGGCTTTCGACACGAATGGCGACGGATCGCCTCCCATCGATGCGACGGCGCGAACGAGGTTCGCAGCGATATGCCGGACGGACGGCGAAGCCGCCACATAGACAGTCTGAATCTCCGGCGCCATTTCGCCGTTCATGCCCGCCATCTGCATTTCGTAATCGAAGTCGGTCCCGTCGCGAAGGCCGCGGATGATGATCGACGCCTTGTTGGCGCGCGCCGCATCGACCGCGAGCCCGGAGAACGTAACGATCGCGATCTCCGTCTTCGTCGCCTCGGCGATCGAGCGCACTTCATCTTCGAGCATCGCCACGCGCTCGGCTTCGTCGAACATCGGAGCCTTGCCCGGATTGACGCCGATGCCGATGACGAGCTTGTCCAGAAGGCCCGCCGCGCGCCGGATCACGTCCGTATGCCCGAGCGTCACTGGATCGAAAGAACCGGAATAGAAGCCGATACGGATCATGGGAGCCTTCGCAATTCAGGAAACTCCTGAATAGCGTCGGCCGTGCGAATTGCCCAGGGGGATCGGCAAGCAACGCGCATTCTTCGATGGATAGGATGAATGACTCGGCGGGACGGGCGACGACGCGCTATTCCCGCGCCACCCTATCAATCCGGATTCGATTTCAGGAAGTCCACGATATCCTTGCGCGTCTTGATGTCGGAAATACCGGTAAACGGCTTCATGCTGTTGTTCGGCACGACGCTTTCTGGATTGGCAATGAACTTGTCGACCGTGCCTTCGTCCCAAGTGACGTTGGCTTCCTTCATGGCGGGCGAATAATTGAAGCCTTCGACGGAACCGGCCTTTCGCCCGACGACGCCGTGAAGGCTCGGCCCCAGGCGGTTATCGTCCTTCTTCCACGAATGGCATGTCCGGCAGTTGTTATTGAACACTTCGGCGCCCGTGGCGTCGATTGCAATATCGGAATCGGCCGCAAATGCCGCCGGAGCGAAAGCAAAGGACAGCACGCCCAATCCGATAAGAAGAATACGCACGAGACCTCCTCCCATGGCGATTAGGAATTCGCCGGGTTAAATTGGCTTTTTGCAGCGGTTCTTGTGCATTGAACGCAAAAAACCCCGGCAGTGTTCCCGCCGGGGGCTTCATCAAATCAATGTTCGAATGTTTTGAGCGGGCTTGGCGTCAGTTGGCCTTCGGCGGATCCGATGGATGCGTCGCGTCTTTTGCCTTGTCGAGAGCTTCGCGAGCCTCCTCCTTGGCCTTTTCAAGTACAGGCCCTGCCGCCTCCTTTGCGGATTCGTAGGCTTCCTTCGCGGCTTCCTTGGCCTTTTCGTAAGCGGGGCCCGACTTGTCGCGGAGCTCGTCGCTCTTGTCGGCTGCCCGCTGCAGCCAGCCGATCGGCGGATTGGCGCGCTTATACGCGGGCGCAGCTGCCAGCGAGTCCATTGTCGCCGACGGCATCGTGACGTTGACCTTGCCGCCGGCCGCTTCGATACCGAGCGACGGCAGGCTGACGGCGACCTTCTTTTCGCCGACGCCGAGCAACCCGCCGACGCCGATGATCACGCCGACGATTTTGTTGTCGCTGTCGACAACGAGGTCTTCGATGTCGCCGACGATCTTGCCGTCCTTGTCGTGAACGTTCGCTCCGAGCAGGCGGTCCCTGGCGAGATATTCCGTCGGCTTCTGTTCGGCGAAAAACGTATCGTCGGCGAGGGCCGGCATCGCGCCGGCGATCAGCGCGCCAAGCGCCAGAGCAACAATCTTAGCGGTCATTTCATCTGTCCTTTCGGGCTAGCGAGCGGGCTCGATAAGGTGCCGCGCCGCCCGCGTCGGCGAGCGAATCTGCTCACTGTCTCGCGGGGCTCAGCCTGTAGATCCCGAGTATGTCTGCAGCAAGTCGTCCACATGTTCCGATCCGGGCACCGGGTGCCGATGCAATGCATTGTTTTCACAAGGATTTTTTGATAGCCAAGGGGCCGTGGCACGACGCCGCGCGAGTGGCTTTCGCAATTCAATTCTGCTAGAGTATAGCAACGTATTTTGCACCGGCCGCCGGCGCATCCAGCCCGCCCGATTTTACCCCAGAAAGAGCTCACTTTGACCGACAGAAGCGACGACGACCAACCGGCTGGCCGCGAGCCGAGCGACATCCGTCCGATCCTGATTTCGGACGAGATGAAGCGCTCCTATCTCGACTACGCGATGAGCGTCATCATCTCCCGTGCGCTGCCCGACGTGCGCGACGGTTTGAAGCCTGTGCACCGCCGCATCCTCTTCGCGATGAACGAGCTTGGGCTCGACTGGAACAAAAAGTACGTCAAGTCGGCGCGTATCGTCGGCGAGGTGATGGGCAAATACCATCCGCACGGCAACCTCGCGATCTACGACGCTCTCGTTCGCCTCGCGCAGGACTTCTCGGTCCGCGTTCCGCTCGTCGACGGCCAAGGCAACTTCGGCTCCATCGACGGCGATCCTCCGGCCGCAGAGCGCTACACCGAATCCCGCCTCGCCAAAGTCGCGACATACCTTCTCGACGATCTCGACAACGATACGATCGATTTCAAGGACAACTACGACGGCCAGCTGAAAGAGCCGTCCGTCCTGCCCGCCAAGTTTCCGAACCTGCTCGTCAACGGTGCGGGCGGCATCGCCGTCGGCATGGCGACGAACATTCCGCCCCACAATCTCGGCGAAGTCATCGACGCCTGCGTCGCCGAACTCGAAAATCCCGAGATCACGATCGACGAGCTGGCCCAGATCATTCAGGGGCCGGACTTCCCAACGGCGGGCATCATCCTCGGCCGCGGCGGCATTCTCTCCGCCTATCACAAGGGCCGCGGCTCGATCATCATGCGCGCGCGTGTTGTGGTCGAGAACATTCGCAAGGACCGCGAGGCGCTCATCGTCACGGAAATTCCCTATCAGGTCAACAAGCGGACACTGATCGAGAAGATCGCCGACCTCGTGCGCGACAAGAAGATCGAGGGCATCTCCGACCTCTGGGACGAATCGAACCGCGAAGGCATCCGCATCGTCATCGAATTGAAGCGCGATGCGGTCGCCGACGTCGTCTTGAACAATCTCTATAAGTACTCCGACCTCCAGACGACGTTCGGCGCCAACATGCTGGCGATCAACGGCGGCCGGCCCGAAAGCCTCAACCTGAAGGACTTCATCACGGCCTTCACCCACTTCCGCCAGGAAGTCGTGACGCGCCGGATCAAGCACCTCCTCAACAAGGCGCGCGATCGCGCCCACGTCCTCGTCGGCTTGGCGATCGCCGTCGCCAACATCGACGAAGTGATCAGGCTGATCCGCTACTCGGCGTCTCCCGCCGAGGCGAAAGAGCAATTGATGGCGCGCGACTGGCCGGCGAAGGACATGACTTCGCTGATCCTTCTCATCGCCGATCCGCGTCACACCGTTGGGCCCGAAGGCTCATACCGCCTTTCCGAGGAACAGGCGAAAGCGATCCTCGAATTGCGGCTCGCACGCCTCACCGCTCTCGGCCGCGATGAAATCGCCGATGAATTGAACAAGATCGCGATCGAGATCAGGGAATACCTGGAAATCCTCGCATCGCGCGCCCGCGTCGTCGAAATCGTCAAGGGCGAGCTGACATCGATCAGAGACGAATTCGCGACGCCGCGTAAAACCGAGATCATGGATTTCGAGGGCGACGTCGACGACGAAGACCTGATCCAGCGCGAAGATTGCGTCGTCACCGTCAGCCACAAGGGCTACATCAAGCGGGTGCCTCTCGCGGCCTATCGCGCACAGAGGCGCGGCGGCAAAGGCCGCTCCGGCATGTCGACGCGTGACGAGGATTTCGTCACCCAGCTTTTCGTAACGTCGACGCACACGCCCGTGCTGTTCTTCTCGTCGCGCGGCATGTGCTACCGCATGAAGGTCTGGCGCCTGCCTCCGGCATCTCCGCAATCGCCCGGCAAGGCGCTCGTCAATCTCCTGCCGCTCGCAGAAGGCGAAGTGATCACGTCGATCCTGCCGCTGCCGGAGGATTCCACCACCTGGGGCGAGCTGGAGCTGATCTTCGCGACGCTGTCCGGCAACGTGCGGCGCAACGCGCTCGCCGACTTCGAAAGCATCAACCGCAACGGCAAGATTGCGATGAAGCTCGACGAGGGTGATCGCATCGTCCAGGTCGCCATTGCCAAGCCCGATCAGGACGTCTTGCTGACGAGCGCGGAAGGCAAGTGCATCCGCTTCCTCATCGGCGATGAAATCCGTCTCTTCAAGGGACGCGACTCGACGGGCGTCCGCGGCGTCCGGCTCGAAGAGGGCGACGAGCTGATTTCGATGGCGATCCTCGATCACTTCGATGCCTCCGCCGAAGAACGCGCCGCATACCTGAAGCAGGCGAGCGCACTGCGCCGCTCGGAGGAGGCTGAAGACGCCGAGACCGTGCCGGAAGCCGACGCGGAAGAGGTGAGCGCGGACGCCGTGACGCTCAGCCCCGAGCGTTTCGCGGCCATGCAAGCGGCCGAGCAGTTCGTGCTGACCGTTTCGACCAAGGGCTTCGGCAAGCGCTCGTCGTCCTTCGAGTTCCGCACGTCGGGACGTGGCGGCAAGGGCATCGTTGCGATGGTTGTCAACGATCGCAACGGCCGCCTGCTCGCATCCTTCCCGATCGGTGGGAACGATCAGATCATGCTCGTCACCGACGGCGGTCAGCTGATCCGCTGCCCCGTGCACGACATCCGCATCGCCGGACGCAACACCCAGGGTGTTCGCATCTTCAAGACGGACGCCGATGAAAAGGTCGTTTCCGTCGAGCGTATCCCCGAGGATGAAGCGGAAGAACGGGAAGCCGTCTCGGAGTGAATCACTCTGACGTCATCCCGGCGTAGGCCGGGATCTGTCCAAGCCTGAAAGTTGCGAAGAACTTCTGTTTGAACGGATCCCCGCCTTCGCGGGGATGACGTGGTGTGAGAGTTTTACCGACCCGGGAATGAGCGTGAGCCGATACGAAGAATTTGTCCGTCAGCGGGTAAGGGCTGGCTTTCCCGCTTCGTGCAACCTGATGATCGCCTCGCTGAGCGGGCATTTTGCTGCGAGCGCCGACCAGTCGCGAACCGATATGTGGAAGCGGCCTCGGCGCTCGATGATCTTCGCTGCGGCGAGCGCTGAGAATGTGCGCGAAACCGTATCGGCGTTGAGCGAAAGATAATCCGCGATGCTGTAGCGAGATAGCGGCAGCTCGAACGAGATCGACCGGCCGGACGGAATTCCGAGCCGGGTTCCGCTCTCCACGAGAAACGCTGCTACTTTCTCTTCAGAATTCAGCGCCGACATCGCCGCCACGTGCATCTGCTGCCGGGCATTCTGAGCGTTGAGACGCAGAAAGATCGTCTGCCAGAGCTGATTGTCGCTTGTCGATTCTTCGGCAAAGGCCGTCGTCGTGATCTTCCAGAATTCGGCCGACCGTTGCGACCTCAGCGCAAGCCCGGGCAGCGGCGCCTGCAGTTCGGGAACGACGACGTCACCGGGATAGAGCAGCGCGGTGATGACGCGGACGCCGGAAGCAACCGCGCATTCGATACCGACCACGCCTTTGGCGACAACGTAGACGAAGCCGCTGCCAAGCGACGCAAGCGCACAGCAGCTGCCAAGGCGCACGAACTGCGCGCGCCCTTGAAGCCTCATCAATGGCATCAATTCCGCATCGGCTCTGACGCGCTCGCCGGCGCGCTCGCCGCTTCTCAAGGCGGAGTTGTAGGCCATCATGGACATGGTGATCTCTCCGCACGGGCGCTCGGCTTCTTGATTGGCCGTTATCGTCCGGACAAGCGGAGCGGCATTTGATGTGAATCAATAAATGCCGTGTCGCGCGTATCACAGACATCGAGATCGCGGCATCGTTCTGATGCCGGTCAGAAGACAGCGCCTAAGAGCTCTGGGCGCTCTGCAGCGACGCACCGATAAACCCCCATAGAGACCGCTGAGTCGACAAATGCCTCGGCGGGACAGCAGGAACTCTGAGAGGAGCCGACGGATGCGAAGAGTGGGAATGGTCGTACTTCTGGCGCTTGGGCTATCGCTGAACGTCGCCAAGGCGAGTGCCGGGGACTACAGCGGCAACACGCTGGTGCGCGTGCAAGGCACGCTCGTCGCGCCGGACTCGAGTGCGAAGGTCAATATCGATCCGGGTGCCGACGCCCACGTCAGCACCGAGTGGATACCGACCCTGACGCTCACCCACTTCTTCACGAAGAACGTCGCCGCCGAGCTTTTTTGCTGCTTCGGGCGCCTCAACGCGAAGGGCGAAGGCGATCTCAAAGGTACCGACCTTGGCAGCTTCTGGGTCTTCCCGCCGATCCTGACTCTCCAATATCATTTTGATCCGATCAGCGGCTTCAAGCCCTACGTCGGCGCCGGCGTTCAGTACATTCACTACTTCGACGGCGGCCGCAGCGATCTTGGCGGCACCAAAATCAGCCTCGACGATTCCTGGGGTTTCGCCCTGCAGGGCGGCGTCGACGTCGAAATCGGCCGGGGCTGGTATCTCAACGCCGACATCAAGAAAGTCTGGCTCGATACCGACGCGTCGTGGAAAGACACCGGCGTCAAAGCCGATGTCACCGTCGACCCGCTCATTGTATCCGTCGGCGTCGGCTACCGCTTCAACTTGGCGGACCTCCTCGGCTCTCGGGCAGCCGCCGCCCCGCTCAAATAGCGCTCGCGCGCCGACCGCGTGATCGCTTGCCTTGAGGCCCGGAGAAATCCGGGCCTCTTTTTTGTGCGTGTACGATGTATGCGATTGAACGGCCTGGACGCTCCGGCCGCGTTTCAGCTAGGGATGGCATAGGCTCAAAAGCGCGGAGACCGAGAGTGGAAGCAGGCGAATCGAAGGGCGTTATTTTCGTCGCGTTCGCGTGCAACCTCGGCATTGCGATCGCGAAGTTCCTGGCGGCCGCCTGGACGCAGTCGTCGGCGATGCTCTCGGAAGCGATCCACTCCGTCGTCGATACCTCGAACCAGCTCCTCCTGCTTCTCGGCATCAACCGCGCAAAACTGCCGCCGGATGCCCAACATCCCTTCGGCCACGGCAAGGAAATCTACTTCTGGAGCTTCATCGTCGCGATGGTGCTCTTCTCTCTTGGCGCCGTGGTCGCGATCTACGAAGGCGTCGATAAGGTCCTCCACCCGCATCCGCTTCAGAACGTTTTCATACTTTACGCGGTGCTCGTCGTCGCGATGCTGCTCGAAGGCTATTCGACCGTGAAGGCGGTCGGTGAATTCAATAAGAGACGCCGATCGTCCGGACAGGGCTTCATCATCGCGCTCCGAGCCTCGAAAGACCCGACGCTCTTCGCAATCGTGCTCGAAGACCTGGCCGCAATGATCGGCTTGACGATTGCGCTTCTGGGGACTTTTGCCGCCCATCTTGGTGGATACGATTGGGCCGATGGCGTCGCATCGATCTTGATCGGTTGCGTTCTCGCTTGCGTCGCGATCTTCATGTCGAGCGAAATCCGCTCGCTCATCGTCGGCGAAGCGGCATCGCGACCCGTTCAAACCGGCATACGCGAAATCATCGAAACGGAAACGGGCTCCGGCAAACCGATCCGTAAGATCAACGAAATTCGGACGATGCACCTCGCACCCCAGGACATCCTGGTAACGGCGAGCGTCGATTTCGATGATTGGGTAAGCGCGAGGACGGTCGAGGACGTGACGGCGCGACTGCAGAAGGCGATCAAATCACGCTATCCGGAAGTCCATAATCTCTACATCGAGGTGCAGTCGGAGCAGACGTTTGCAGCGAGCAGAAACGCGTCTCACGTCCAAGTCGTTGGCAGCGCCGCCCACTGATACGCAGAACGCTGCGATTCCGCCAACGACTGTCCCTCTGTCCGAAACCAGCGCCCGTCGCGGCTCGCGCCGGGGGAAATTAAGAGGCGACATCGCATCAAACAATAATGGGCTGACTAAACACCCATGTTGACGCCATTTCAAAACAAACCCGCGTGACGACCGGTTTCTCAACATATCCGCAAGACCGCGGATGGCGACGGGCACTCACAAGAGCGCCACGAGCAATCAGACGTCCGCACTTGGCGGCCGCCTCCCCGGAGGGGAGTCGCCAAGTGCCAAGTAGAAATCTGGCGTCCCCACAAGGCCGCTCGTGGCGGCCGGCTCGCAGAACGCGAGTCGCCACGAGCAAAATCAAACTTCCGCACTTGGCGGCCGGCTCCGCGTAGCGGAGTCGCCAAGTGCAAACTAATAAAGCGTCGCCAAGTGCAAACTTAGAAAGGAATCTCGTCGTCGATTGCCTTGTCGAAGCCGCCCTTCGGAGCGCCGGTCTTGGCGACGCGACGCGTGTCGCCACCGCCTGAGCTGCCAGAACCCGAGTTGGACGAGCCGAACCCGCCGTCCGAACCGTAATCGGCGCCGCTCTCCTGCATCCCGACCGATGCGCCACGACCGCCACCGGCGCCATCAAGCATCGTCAGCGCACCATTGAAGCCCTGAATGACGACCTCGGTCGAATACTTCTCGGCGCCGCTCTGATCGGTCCACTTGCGCGTCTGCAGCGCGCCTTCGATGTAGAGCTTCGCGCCCTTCTTGACGTACTGCTCGATGACCTTGCAAAGCGGCTCGCTGAAGACGACGACGCGATGCCACTCGGTCTTTTCCTTGCGCTCGCCCGTTGCCTTGTCGCGCCACGTATCGCTCGTCGCGATGCTCAAGTTGGCGATCGGTCGGCCGTCTTGCGTGCGGCGGATCTCAGGGTCCTTGCCGACATTGCCAACCAGAATGACCTTATTGACCGACCCTGCCATTCGTTCGTCTCCTTAAATGAAATGCGATGACCGCCAGATCGCATATTGCGTTGGCCGCCAGATCGCAGCGCCGACGGAGTTCCTACACGCCAGCACCAATTGAGTTGCATCGACACGCCGCTCAAGCGAGCGGAATCTCTCTGCCGATATTAAAGGCTCGTCGACCGGCCTTCTTCCAATCATTTACTGTTGTCCACGGCCTTGGCGTCTGAAGTCCAGACGCGCGGCAGACCGTGGGACGTTCTCTAATTGTTCTATATAGGAAACCGCCCCATCCGCGCAAGTGGGGTCGTGCAGGGCCTCACAGTGACACTGCGAATCCTCACCCCCCGCCCCAGCCGCCAAATTGTGTTGCGGTGCCAGGAATGTCTTCTTGACTGACATGCAGCATCGTCTAGGCCGTTGTAGATAATAGCGCGAGCGCGCGCCCTCGGAGCACCACGCCGCAAATGGCACACTACAATTGCCTCAACTGTCCGGGATATTGCTGTTCGTATCCGGTTATCGCGCTGAACAAGCGCGACGTCGAACGCCTCGCCAAACATTTCACGCTGAAATACGAAACGGCGAAGCGGCGATTCACGCGCGAAGGCCACGGCCACAAATACCTGATGCGCCGCAAGGGCGATAAAATCTACGGCCGCATCTGCCAGTTCTTCGACACCAAGGAACGCCGCTGCACGATCTATAAGGCGCGCCCGGCCGCCTGCCGCGATTATCCGGGCCACGGCCGCTGCGGATATTATGATTTCCTGATGCACGAGCGCCGCTGCCAGAACGACCCGACGTTCGCCGCCATCACCAATCACAAAGACTGACAGAATTTGCCGCGCGTGGCGGCCGGCTCCAAGCGGAGTCGCAAGCGCAATAACGTCCGGCACAGGCGGCCGGCTCCCCCGCAGGGGAGTCGCCAACGCGCAATCAAAATAGAAAACCCCGCCGGATCCTCGGATCACGCGCGGGGTTCTAACCTTCGATGGATGGCCCAGATTATAACCGGACCTTAATTGAGGATGCGGTTTCGCCGCCCTCACGAATAATCCAAATTGTTATGGAAACAGCCCAGCCAAGCGCGGCCAAGTTCTCGAGAGCGCTCACCTTAGCTGCTGACCTCGCGAACGTCCTCGAGGTCTCGTCTGATAACCCGGTGGAGTCATCTCCTCTCCTCGCAAGAATTGCGCCGTCACGCCTGCTACCTACCGCATCAGCTCGGGGCCATTACGCGCTCACGAACAGACACGGCTCGCTGTCCAAACCGCAGCTCATCGGCCCATCGGCCGAGACGCATTTACCGGAACGGTCAGCGAAAGCAGCACCGTCACAATACAAATGTGTGCTTCAAACCTCTTGTCGTCAACCCGTCACGAAGCGGAAATCGATCACATTATCGCCCCCGCATATTTCCTCTGTTATGTACGGGCACTCGCGTCAGAACTGAAATCACCAACGAAAGACGACAACGATGACAGCAAAGAAAAGCGGCGGTTGCCTCTGTAAAAGCGTGCGTTTTGAAGTCGACGGCACGCTCAATCCCATTGTGGCGTGTCACTGCTCGCAATGCGCCAAGACGAGCGGTAACTTTGCGACAATGACGAGCACCGCTGCCGGCAACGTTGCGATGTTGTCCGACGAAGCGCTCCGTTGGTTTCAATCGTCCGAGACGGGGAACAGGGGCTTCTGCTCGCGCTGCGGCAGCAATCTGTTTTGGAAACAAACAGATGCCCCCGACATCTACATCACAGCCGGAACACTCGACCAACCGACGGATCTCAAGATCAGCGGGCACATCTTCGTCGCGTCGAAATCCGACTACTACGACATCACCGACGGCTTGCCGCAAAAAGACGAATGGTGACGATCGGCTGGCGGGGGCGCGTCACGTTACGCGCTTTCGCCGGCCGTGGCGTGATGCGCCTTCACCGGCTTGGTATGGCGCAGCAAGAACACGAGCGGCATCGAGAGAATGGTCAGGTACATCATCAGCCGGAAATTATCTTCGTAAGCGATGTTCGCCGCCTGGGCGTTGACCAGATCGTTGACGATCGCCTTGCCCTTCTCCGTGTGCAGGTCGATCGTCGAACCGAGATCTTGAACGGCGCGGCTATAGGGTGAGATGTGGCCGGCGAGGTCCGAATGCATGATGTCGGAATTTCGGGTCAACAGGAACGACGTCACCGAAATGCCGACGCTCGATCCGACATTGCGCATCAGGTTGAAGAAACCGGTCCCTTGCGCGTTGAGCGCATCGGGCAGCGTCGCGAAAGTCACTGTGCTGAGCGGCACGAAGACGAAGCCGAGACCGAAACCTTGGATGATCCCGGTATTGATGATCGTCGCTTGCGAGATATCCGCCGTGAACTGGCTCATCTGATAGAGCGAGATGGCGGTCATGACCAAGCCGGCCAACAATAGATATTTGCTGTCGACGACCGATATCAGCCGTCCAACCAATACCATCGCCGCCATTGTGCCGAGGCCCCGCGGGGCGAGAACCAGTCCGGCTGTCATCACCGGATAGTTCATTAGATCTTCAAGATAAGGCGACAGCAGAGACAACGTCGCAAGCAGCACCGCGCCGACGATGAAAATCAGCACATTCCCCATCACGAAATTTCGGTCGACGAACAATCGACCGTCGAGGAACGCCTTTCGCGCCGTCGCCGTGTGGACGATGAAGAGGTAGAAGCCGAGGATCGCGAGCGCAAATTCGATCTTGATTTCCGTCGACGAAAACCAGTCGAGTTGCTGGCCCCGGTCGAGAAATAGCTGCAGAGACGCTATCCCTAGACTAAGCGTCGCGAAGCCCATCCAGTCGAGCTTTTCGTTGGGTATTTTGTCCCTTTCCGCCAGAAAGAACCAGCCGAGCACAAACGTCAGGACACCGAACGGCACGTTGACGTAGAACACCCAGCGCCAGTTGTAATTCTGGGTCAGCCAGCCTCCGAGCGTCGGCCCGAGGATCGGCCCCAGCATCACGCCGATGCCGAAGATCGCCATCGCCTGTCCGCGCTGAGAGAGCGGATAGCTGTCGAGAAGAACAGCCTGAGACAGCGGTACGAGTGGCGCGCCAAACACGCCCTGCATGACGCGGTAGGTGACCATCTCGCTGATGTTCGTGGCGGTCCCGCAAAGCATCGAGAAAATAATGAAGCCGACGACACAGATGAGGAACACCGGGCGCCGGCCGAAACGCGCATCGAGCCAGCCCGTCGCCGGAGTGATGATCGCGGCGGCGACGATGTAGGAGGTGAGCACCCATTCGATCTGGTATTCGGTCGTTGCGAGGCTGCCCTTCATGTACGGCAGCGCGACGTTGGCGATCGTCGAATCCAACGCCTCCATCAGCGCCGCCGTCATCACGCAAACAGTTACGAAGGCCAGTGTCGAACCCGCCAACGGCCTTGGTGCTGCTGCGGCGGCGCCCGACATCAGCTGAATCCCACCAAGCCGGTCAGGTCGCGCCACAGCGTTCTAAGCGTGCGGTGATAGCCGGTATCGATCGAGACGGTCGCGCTCGCGCCGTCGCGCATCACGACGTTCGGGTCGGGCTTCGTGACGATGAGCCGAACCGGCATGCGCTGCACGACCTTGACCCAGTTGCCGGAGGCGTTCTGGGCCGGGATCAACGCGAACACGGATCCGCTTGCCGGCGTGATGCTTTGCACTTTCGCCTGCAGCGTCTGCCCCGGATAGGAATCTAGAACGATCGTCGCCGGATCTCCGACCTTGATGTGCGTGAGATCCGTTTCCTTGATATTCGCATCCACCCAGGTATCAGACCCGATCAACGAGAAGGCCGACGCCCCGACGGTCAAATAGCTCCCCGGCTGGATATTCTCGACCCTTGTTGCGGTCCCGGCGAAAGGCGCGAGGATACGGGTGAGGCGCACATTGCGCTCTGCGAGAGCGACCTTCGCTTTCGCCGCCATATAGCTGGCGTGCTGTTCGATCGGTATGTCGACGTTGCCGCCCAAGTCCGCCAAAGTGGCTGCGGCATTGGATTCTGCTGCCCGCTCGGCCTGCTGGGCGACGCGCAGCTCCTTCTGCGCCTGATCGAATTGCGCCTCCGTTGCCACGGCATCCTTCACGAGCGCACTGATGCGATCGAATTCCTGTTTGGCGTAGACGACGTCAGCCTTAGCCTGCGCCACATCCGCTAGATTCTGCTTGTAGGTCGCGACGAGCGCTCTGAGCTTATGGCTGACGGTCTCCAAGTTGGCCTTCGCTCCGTCGAGCGTGATCTGGAAGGGCTCCGGATCGATCACGAACAGCAGCTGGCCTTCCTTCACGAGTTCGTTCGGCCCGACTGCCACCCGGCTCACCTGGCCCGCAACCTGCGGGTTGATGGTGACATTGGCGGCGTGGACGTAGGAATCCTGCTCGCTGACATACGTGCCGCCGGTCAGGTAAAGCCAAAGCCCAATACCAGCGGCGACGACTGGCCCCAGGATCAGCAATGTTCGCCGTATCACCGGATGCTTCGGCTTGTCGTCAACCGTAACGTCTTTGGTTTTGAGATCCGTGGCAGTCGAGGTCACAATGGCGCTCCAACAGTCGCCCCCCTAAGGGTCGCCCCCAAGGCACGTTTCCCCTCCGGCGCATCGGGACGGCAGTTCGGCCCCACTGAAGGCTGGCTTCCGCCTCAAAAGCGCGGAACATTTGCAAGCGCAGGTCTTTGCTGCCTCGAAGGAACACCAGGCCCAGCCATTATGAAGCTGGCGGGAAAGAGCAATGTTCCATCGAGAGAGTATCAGCCCGGATTCTTGCGGGACGACTTCTTGAGTTGCTCGGTATTTGCTAAAACGAGCCGCAACTTCGCGGCACCCCGAGATCGCACTTAGCGAACCGCACTTAGCGAACCGCATCGCTGGATATTTCGATCAGCAAATCCGTTACTTGATCGGACACGCCTTATCGCAAGGCTGAGCCTCGCTCTTTTCAACGGAAGCGCGGAAAATGGAAACCGTTTCCTTCACGCAGTGCCCGCCCGCCTGAACGACACGGCTGAACGACACGCACGATGTTGTCGCCGGCCTTCCCCTCTGGCATAGCTCGGACGCATCTTCCGCGACCACGATCGGCTCGACGCGCCGCGCAGAACACAGCGGCCGTCTTGACCCAAAAAGAAACTTAGGAGCGACCCTCAAAGCCATGCCTCTATTCCTGATCACGGGCCACAGCGGAACAGGTAAATCGACGCTCGCCGCCGAGTTGTCCCGGCGCGGATTCCGCGCGATCGACGCCGACATCGATCAGACCCTGACCGAGTGGAGATGTCTGAAAACAAAGAAGGCCATCCCAACGCCGGAGCGCCCCGTCGATGTCAGCAAGCACGGGATTTTCTGGAATGAGGAGATAATGGAAGAATGGCTTCGCTCACCGAAACCGAGATTTATCTGCGGGATTAGCGGCAACGTGGAAATGTACCTGCCGCGCTTCAAGAAGATTTTTGTGCTTGAAGCATCCGAAGCCACGACGCGACGACGCCTCCTTTCCAGGACCGGCAACTCTTTCGGACAAGACGCGCGCGAATGGAAAGGGATTGTCGCCGCCCGGAAGAAATGGAACCCCTGGTACGCCCATAGGCACACGGTATTGAACGCCGAAAGTCCCGTCGACGACCTTGCCGAACAGATCATCGAAACGCTTCCGGCATTGGCGCGATTCGATGCCTATTCGAGGCTGGCGAAGGCCGTGCCGCGAGAATTCGCTTTTCTAATTGCGCATGTTGCAACAACAGTTGCGGAACCTGCGCTTTGCCTCACCTGATCGGGCACGCCTTATCGCACGGCACCGGCTCGCTCTTCTCGACGGAGCCGCGGAAAATGGAAACCGTTTCCTGGACGCACTGCCCGCCCGACTGAACGACGCGGATGATGTTGTCGCCCGCCTTGCTCTGGCAAAGCACGGCAGCATCCTGCGCGATCACGATCGGCGTATCGCTCGACGGCTGCAATTCATCAGCGAAGGCGCGCGATATCAGAAGATCGACGAGGCTTCCCGATCTCGAGGCCGGCTTCGGCAACTGCTCGAACGCGATCCACTCGTAGTTCACCTGGCCATCAGGGCTCTTCACCCGGATCGAGATATCGCCGGTCTTTGAACATGAGCCCACATCCACCCGCGCATTGCCTTGCGTCGCGAGCGACCGGTAGTCGATCTTGCAATCGAAATTCTTCTCGAGAAGCTTGGCCTGCGCCAGCCGGTGATCGACCTGGTTGAACGGCACGTCGTTTTTCCACGAGAAATAGAGATTGCGCGCCGTCGGGACGGCAGCTGCAACGGAAACCGCAAGCACGAGCAGCTTGACGACCGAAATGCTCCGGTTCACCGGATGCGCGGGGTGCGCAAGATTCAGCAGAGATGGAGCTTCGCTCATTGATATGCCCTCCCGGTAGCGACGCTTGACTGGTTTCGGCGAGCCTTACCGTGCCGTCAAGGCTGAATGCTGACGGCTTGCTGACAGACCCGTGAACGGATGCCCGGGAGGAAACATTCTCGCCGGGCAGGGCTGAGCCGGGCTTCCGGGTCGCCGGGGTACCGCCCCCACCGGCAGCCGGCTCCGAAAGCGACCTAAAGCCTTGAAATCCCGACGCCCGCGCATCATCTGTGAGCGCTTGCTCGGGTCGCATTGCCGCCCCAGCCCCCCTCGGGTAGACGTTACCTCATGAAATCACCTGCGAAAAAGCCGCCCGCCCGCGCCGGGTCCGAACTGATGAAAACTATCCACGTGCGCGGGGCGCGTGAACACAATTTGAAAAACGTCGATCTCGAGATCCCGCGTGACGCGCTCGTCGTCTTTACGGGGCTGTCGGGCTCGGGGAAGTCGTCCCTGGCGTTCGATACGATCTACGCCGAGGGCCAGCGCCGCTATGTCGAAAGCCTTTCGGCCTATGCCCGCCAGTTCCTCGAGATGATGCAGAAGCCCGACGTCGATCACATCGACGGTCTGTCGCCCGCCATCTCGATCGAGCAGAAGACGACGTCGAAAAATCCCCGCTCCACCGTCGGCACGGTCACCGAGATCTACGACTATCTGCGTCTCCTCTTCGCGCGCGTCGGCGTTCCGTATTCGCCCGCGACCGGGCTCCCCATCGAAAGCCAGACCGTCGCGCAAATGGTCGACCGCGTGCTGGCGCTGCCTGAGGGCACCCGCCTTCTGATCCTCGCGCCGGTCGTGCGCGGCCGCAAAGGCGAATACAAGAAGGAAATCGCCGAGTGGCAGAAGAAGGGCTACCAGCGCGTCAAGATCAACGGCACCGTCTACGACATCGGTGACGCCCCGAAGCTCGACAAGAAGTACAAGCACGACATCGACGTCGTCGTCGATCGCATCGTCGTGAAGAAAGACTTAGGCACCCGCCTCGCCGATTCCTTCGAGCAATCCCTGAAGCTCGCCGACGGCCTCGCGATTGCCGAATACGTCGACAAGCCCCTCTCGAAATCCGAGACCGAAGGCGCGAACAAGTCGAAGAACGATACGCACGAGCGGATCATCTTCTCGTCGCGCTTCGCCTGCCCCGTCTCGGGCTTCACGATCGACGAAATCGAACCCCGGCTCTTTTCGTTCAACGCCCCCGCGGGCGCCTGCCCCGTCTGCGACGGCCTCGGCTCCGAACTCCGCTTCGAGCCCGACCTCGTCGTGCCGGACGGATCGCTCTCTCTCGAAAAGGGCGCGATCTATCCGTGGGCGAAAACCGGCGTCTCGTCTCCCTATTACGAGCAGACGCTCGAGAGCTTGGCGAAGCACTACAAGATTTCGATGAAGACGCCGTGGGAGCGGCTGCCGAAGCACGTGCAGCTCGCGATCCTCTTCGGCTCGGGCGACGAAGACATCGTCTTCACCTACTGGGACGGCACGCGCAATTATTCGACCGAGAAGCCCTTCGAAGGCGTCATCGGCAACATCGCGCGGCGCTTCAAGGAAACCGACTCTGACTGGGTCCGCGAAGAGCTGTCGCGCTATCAGGCGGCGCACCCGTGCGAAGGCTGCGGCGGCTACCGGCTGAAGCCGCAGGCGCTCGCCGTGAAGGTTGGCGGCAAGCACATCGGCGAAGTCTGCGATCTCTCGATCAAGACCGCCAACGACTGGTTCGCGGAAATCCCGAAGACCTTCACCAAGCAGCAATCGGAAATCGCAACGCGCATCCTGAAGGAAATCCGCGACCGCCTGAAATTCCTGAACGACGTCGGCCTGACGTACCTCACGATGTCGCGCGCATCCGGCACGCTGTCCGGCGGCGAAAGCCAGCGCATACGCCTCGCGTCCCAGATCGGCTCGGGCCTGACCGGCGTGCTCTACGTCCTCGACGAGCCGTCGATCGGCCTCCACCAGCGCGACAACGATCGCCTGCTCGACACGCTGAAGCACCTCAGAGACATCGGCAACACCGTGATCGTCGTCGAGCACGACGAGGACGCGATCATGAGCGCCGATTACGTCGTCGACGTCGGACCGGGAGCGGGCATCCACGGCGGCCGCATCGTCGCGCAAGGCACGCCGCAGGACGTCATGGACAATCCGGCGAGCCTCACCGGCGAATACCTGTCGGGCGTCCGCTACGTGCCGGTCCCGAAGAAGCGCCGCGCCCCCGACAAATCGAAAATGCTCACTGTCACCGGTGCGCGCGAAAACAACCTGAAGAACGTCTCCGCCTCGATCCCCGTCGGCCTCTTCACCTGCATCACCGGCGTCTCCGGCGGCGGAAAATCGACGCTGCTCATCGACACGCTCTTCAAGGCCGTCGCGAGGAAGCTCAACAACGCCAAGGAACATCCGGGCGAGCACGACAAGATCACCGGCATCGAGCACTTCGACAAGATCATCGACATCGACCAGAGCCCGATCGGACGCACGCCGCGCTCGAACCCCGCGACCTACACGGGCGCCTTCACGCCCATCCGCGAATGGTTCGCAGGCCTCCCCGAAGCGAAAACGCGCGGCTACGAGCCGGGACGCTTCTCCTTCAACGTCAAGGGCGGACGCTGCGAAGTCTGCCAGGGCGACGGCGTCATCAAGATCGAGATGCACTTCCTGCCCGACGTCTACGTCACGTGCGAGGAATGCAAGGGCAAGCGCTACAATCGCGAGACGCTCGCCGTCACCTTCAAGGAGAAGTCCATCGCCGACGTGCTCGACATGACGGTCGAGGAAGGCGCAGAGTTCTTCAAGGCCGTGCCGTCGATACGCGACAAGCTCGAAACGCTCGCGCGCGTCGGCCTGGGCTACATCCACATCGGCCAGCAGGCGACGACGCTATCGGGCGGCGAGGCGCAGCGCATCAAGCTGTCGAAGGAGCTGTCGCGGCGCGCGACGGGACGCACGCTGTACATCCTCGACGAGCCGACGACCGGCCTCCACTTCCACGACGTCGCGAAACTTCTGGAAGTGCTGCACGAGCTTGCCGACGCGGGCAACACCGTCGTCGTCATCGAGCACAACCTCGAAGTCATCAAGACGGCCGACTGGGTCATCGACCTCGGCCCCGAAGGCGGCGACGGCGGCGGCACTATTGTTGCTGCCGGCACCCCCGAAGACGTCGCCAAGACCAAGGAAAGCTACACCGGGCAATACCTGAAGCCCGTCCTCGCGCGAAAGCCCAAGCCCGCGAACAAGAAACTGGCAGCGGAGTAACTTAGGAGATTAGGCTAAATGGCCCGGGCTTAGCAATCCGCCCCCGGCGTCATAGGGACTCCAGCTGTGGTTGCAAGATTCCCTATCTTATGATGTTAGTTCTTCAGTGAAATCCTATTGCTTAGCATTAGAGGGAAGATGTCTGTGGCAAATGGAGATGAACCCCTCATTAGTTTCCAACTCATTGGACTTCACGGATACAAAAACATCCGGCTCGATTTTCAGAACAAAACAAAAATTGTGATTGCCGAAAATGGCGCCGGAAAAACAATTTTTCTATCCTCGCTTGACGCATTTCTTTCGCGCAATTTTTTAAAACTATCAAATCTTCAGTTCGACCGAATAGAATGTGAACTGGCGGGACTACCACGTCCACTCATACTCCACAGAAATCAACTGCATACAATCAGCGAGGACGCTCAAAGGTTACTTCAAGAATTTACCCTGTATTCAGATGCGAGCGAAGCCGACGTACGCGACGCTGTCCGTCGAATAAAGCACCACGATTTTCGCGAAGTCCCAATATTTCACCGCGTATGGACGAATTCGCCCTGGTCATCCGAAGGGACATTAGATCGCATTCGTGTGCTTCAAACAGCTCTCGATGTTGATCATTCAGATGAGGCCGAGAACGTCAGCTCCACACTCAAAACCATTCTAGGATCCACCGAAACTCTATATTTACCCACCTATCGTCGTGTAGAACTATCGAGATCCAAACGCGAAAATCGACGCCTACACGGTCGCCCATCGCGACTACAACGAAGATCTCTTTCTGAGGAGCCTTTTGAGCAACCTCTTTCCACGTCAGGCATCAACTATGGCTTGGCTGACGTCGAAGACAGATTGGGGTATCTCACCGAATACATACAGCGTCAGTCAAATATCGGTTACCGCAAAATTAGCGCAGCCATTATCGACGATTTGCTCGCAGGCCGTTCTGCAGTTCGTGATGCGCAGCATGAACCGCTTCCAGAAATTGACACGCTGAGATTATTTTTTTCCCGAATCGAACAGTCATCAAACGATGCAAAACAGCGGCTTGATGCTATTACAAACCTTTACAATAGCGGCCAAATAAATGACGTGGGCCACGAGCCTTTGCGTTATTTCCTGGCGCGACTTGCGAAGGTGGTGAACCAAACCAAGGAAGTTGAGTCGGATATAGAAAGATTCGTTCAGATTTCGAATGAATATCTTAGCCGCTCTGGTGACCAGAAGCTACTTCTGTACGACGCGACTCAGATGAAAGTCAAAGTCATGAACGTCTGGACAGGGACTGAAATTCGGCTGGACGATTTATCATCTGGAGAAAAACAAGTCATTTCTTTATTCGCGCATCTCTACCTGAGTCAAAGGCAGAAAATCGTTTTGATTGATGAACCAGAATTGTCATTATCAATAGAATGGCAGAGACGGTTGTTACCAGATGTTGTCAACTCCCCAACTTGCCTTCAGCTGCTAGCGATTACACACTCTCCCTTTGTTTTTGAAAACGAGTTAGATGCATGCGCGAGTCCGTTCGACGTCACGCGCACCCGCAATGAAACAATAGGATCCTGAAATGTCGTCTTTGGTCTCAGATCTAAGACGGAGTAGGAAAAGTCCAATTGTTCTCAAATTACAGATTCTAGCTGTTCGATCGCGTGAGAAAACAAAGCCGATCTTTGTATTCGAGGGCTTCGAAGATATTGGACCTTATTGCGTATGGATATCGCGTTGTGACGACTCAATCATTTTCGAACCCATACTCGCAAACGGAAAAGATCAAATACTTATATTCAGATCGAAATTTGCCCCTCACGACAAGCAGTTAAGCCAGGGAGTGCATTTTTTCGTCGACCGCGACTTTGACGATCTGAAGGGGCAGTCACAAAGTTCCGACATATTCATGACTGACATGTACTCGACCGAAAACTATCTTGTTTCACCAAAAGTTCTCTCAAGTGTTCTTATCGATGAATTTAAATGCATCGGCGAACAAATTGATCGAGCGCTTTCTGCCTTCGCTAAAGACTTAGAGAGTTTTTGCGAAGGTATGTCGCCAGCAAACAGGCGCATTTTCTATGCTCGCCGACTCTCAATCGGATTGATAGGCAGCGGAATTGATAATCGTCTCGCCAAATACGTTTCGACGGAACTCGCGGCCGTCAGAATAATAGCGACCTCAGACGATTTGAAGGCTTTGATCCCCCTTATGCGCGAGCCTGGAGCTGAAGAGACAAAGCAAATCGATCTAGAGTTTGAGGGTCTGGATTCGCCCTCCCGACATCGGGGCAAATTTATCTTGGCATTCTTCCTGAAATGGCTTGAACTGTTAGCTGTAGAACGCCAGGCAGGTAGCAGAGGGATATTCGACAACTCGGTTCGACTTCATTTTTCCACCCAACACCTCACTATGCGATCTCTTGCGACAAGGTCCGATGTACCGCAGGGACTGAGTGATTTTTTGAGACAAGTTGGGAAGCGGAACATGGGTCCAGCTTAAATATCCTGCTCTCTATTTTGGTTGCGCATCGCGACTCCGCTCTGCAGAACAGACCGCGATGCGCGGCGCTTGGTTAACCCCCACAAAAAACTTATCCCCGCCCTCTCCGCATCCCCAATAATCCCCTCACCCATCCGGCAAGGGCATCGCACGAGGCGTCGCGCGGCGCTCGGATGGGGCAGCCTCACCCGCGAGCCCTTACTTGTCTGCTTCTGACCCAAATCGGACACGCATCGATGGCCATGCGGTGCGCCTCATAAATCGCACTGCGGGAAATATCTGTGCCGGCAACGGTCCTTTACTTGGCAACCGCCAAGCACTGGACTAGCGTTCGAGTAGATTTGTCCGCACGGGGGGTTGCAATGCAGGTTTTCAAGTTAGGCTTCGTGGCCGCGGTCATGGTAGGCGCACTTTCCGCGATGGCTCAGGCAGCCGAATGTACGAGGGTCGGAGCCATTGGCGATAACGTCACCCACGATTTGGCAGTTCTGTTCTCCACAAACGCACTTAAGAATACGATTGCCGGGCGAGGGCTTATAGGGAAGGGGCCCGTGAAAACCACCTGCACCGGCTCGGGGATGATCGAGTGTCACTCCTCGCAGATGGCCTGCAAGGGCGGGACGCCCGCAACCTGCTTAGGCGCCTGGCTTTGCTTCTGAACGCGGAGTTAGACGTGGACTCGTGATGCTTTGGGCTACTTTTGGCCCGAAGCAGACCACTTAACCCGCGCTCTCAATTTGCACCCAGCGCCTTCTACGTTCCCCCAAAAAAAACTTATCCCCGCCCTCTCCCCATTCCCGATAATCCCCTCACCCATCCGGCAAGGGCATCGCGTGAGGCGTCGCGCGGCGCTCGGATGGGGCAGCCTCAACCGCTTTGCGAGCACGCGCGCGATGCGGACAAGACGCGACATTCCCGCGCCTTCCGGCCGGCTCGCCGGAGGCGAGTCGGAAGGCGCAATCGAAAAGGCGCGCTAGATGGAGCGTTGGTTGACCCGCCGTGACAGCTCCTCGGCGCTCTCCTTCCGCTCGCTGTAGCGATCTACGAGATAGTCCGCGCGGTCGCGGGTGAGCAGGGTGAACTTCACCAGCTCCTCCATCACGTCCACCACGCGGTCGTAGTAAGACGACGGCTTCATGCGGCCGTCCTCGTCGAACTCGGTGAAGGCCTTCGCCACCGACGATTGGTTCGGAATGGTGATCATCCGCATCCAGCGGCCAAGCACGCGCATTTGGTTCACGGCGTTGAAGGACTGCGAGCCGCCGCTGACCTGCATCACCGCGAGGGTTTTGCCCTGCGTCGGCCGAATGGCGCCGGAGGACAAGGGTATCCAGTCGATCTGGGACTTCATCACCCCGCTCATCGCGCCGTGGCGCTCCGGCGAGCACCACACCTGTCCTTCAGACCACGCTGCAAGCTCGCGCAGCTCCTGCACCTTGGGGTGCGTTTCCGGCACATCGTCCGGCAGTGGAAGCCCGTGCGGGTCGTAGATCTTGGCTTCGGCGCCGAAGTGCTCCAGCAGGCGCGCCGCCTCCATCGTGAGGAAGCGGCTGTACGACCGCGCGCGGAGCGAGCCGTAAAGAAGAAGGATGCGCGGCTTGTGGCTTGCCGTGGCGGCGAGCTTCTCGGCGGCCGGAATGTGCAGATGATCATGGACGACGTTGTGCAGGTCATCCGCGCCGTTGTTGGCCATTACGCTATCTTCCTTGTCAGCACAGTGTTGGTCTCTCTTCTAGGTGAAGGATGGAAGAGCCATCCAGCCACGAGCATGGCGAGCAGCGCACCCGCGAGCTGCGCGGCAATGAAGGGTGGAACGTCGGCTAAACGGATGCCCGCGAAGGTGTCGGAGAAGGCGCGGGCAATCGTCACCGCCGGATTGGCAAACGAAGTCGATGCGGTGAACCAATACGCGGCCGTGATGTAAAGACCGACGTTGACC
The DNA here is from genome assembly GCF_900116175.1 of Hyphomicrobium facile. GTDB lineage: Bacteria > Pseudomonadota > Alphaproteobacteria > Rhizobiales > Hyphomicrobiaceae > Hyphomicrobium_B > Hyphomicrobium_B facile. The sequence continues at coordinate 1,126,453 of NZ_FPCH01000001.1, read as the reverse complement.
GCCATGGCCTTGGGTCTTGCCTGCAGCGTGCCGAGAATGGTCAGCAGCAGGCCGAAGGTGGCGACGCCTTCCGCGAACCATTGACCGGTTCCGGTCCTCGCCTTCGTCGCCATCTGCATCAGCGGCAGGTCGAACATCGCGTGCGCCGCAGCCACGCCGACAAGACCTCCACAGACTTGCGCCAGGACGTAAAGGAGCGCGAGGCGGAAGCTGATCCCGCCGCGCAGGCAAAACACGCCTGAAACGGCGGGATTGAAGTGCGCGCCGGAAACAGGGCCGAGGACCGTGATCAACACGACGAGAATGGCTCCGGTCGGAAGCGTGTTGCCCAACAGCGCGAGAGCGTCATTCCCGGCCGAGAGCTTGGCGCCCATGATACCGGAGCCGATGACCGTGGCGAGGAGCATCGCCGTGCCGAGGAACTCCGCGCCAAGACGCTGGCCAAGGGCATACGGTCCCACGTCTCACGCCCTCTCAGGCGTCACGTCGATTTTGGCCCGCAGCGCGCTCGTGTCGTAATTGAGTTTGTTGAGCAGATTGATCGCCAGCGGATGCACTTGCCCCTTGGGCATGCTTCCGGCGCTGTAGCCTTTGAATTTTCCCGCGCCAACGCGGTTGATGATGGCCTCGGCGATGATCGAACGGGCGGAATTGCCCGTGCAGAGAAAGAGAACGTTGAGGGGGCGGTCTTCGGTCATTTCGCATCTCCCTTACACAACTTGCGCGCTTTCTTGATCGTTGAACCGCAAAGCTCCGGCTGACCCTGGCAGCAGTCTTCCGTCAGGAACGTCAGCATCTGGCGAACCCTGTCGAAATGCACCGCATAGCGGATGTAGCGGCCGACCCGCGTGGCGTGGATGAGGCCCGCACGGTCCAGCTCCTTCAAATGGAAGGAAGCCCCCGTTGGGGTCGCGCCGACGGCATCGGCAATCTCTCCTGCAGGCAGACCGGAAGGGCCTTCCCTCACCAGAAGGCGGAAGATGGCCAAACGCTGGTCATGGGCCAGGGCGGCAAGGCAGGTCACGGCGTCTTTGCTGTTCATAATTACACACTACAACATTTGTTGAATCATGCAAATGTAAAAATGGATCGAGACGAAGCATTCGAGGCGCTCGCACGAAGACCCAACGCCGCGGAACATTGGTTGGCGCAACCGACTCGCGTTCCGCGAGCCGGCCGGTTGCGCACGCTTATTGCCTTATTCGAACTTCAATAATGCATGAAAGAAGCAACATTCCCGCGCCTTCCGGCCGGCTCGCCGGAGGCGAGTCGGAAGGCGCCCACAAAAGACACTTCCCCATGTCGGAACTGGACCGGCGAGACCGTCTTAAGAAAACCAAGCACCTAAGCGATCGAAACGTCTCTCAGGGAGGACACCGCGTGCCCAAGAACACGATTTGCGTCTGGTACGACAAGGACGCCGAAGCCGCCGCCCACTTCTACGCCAAGACCTTCCCGGACAGCAAAGTCGGCGCCATCCACTACGCGCCGAGCGACTACCCGTCCGGCAAGAAGGGCAACCCGCTGGTGGTCGAATTCACCGTCGCCGGCATCCCGTGCATGGGCATCAATGGCGGCCCGGAGATAAAGCACAGCATAGCTTTCTCCTTTCAGATCGCCACCGACAATCAGGAGGAAACCGACCGTTATTGGAATGCCATCGTCGGCAACGGCGGCAAGGAGAGCGAGTGCGGGTGGTGCAGCGATAAATGGGGCGTCAACTGGCAGATCACGCCGCGCGTATTGATGGAGGCGCTGGCTGCCGGAGGCGACGAAGCAAAGCGCGCGTTCGAAGCCATGATGACCATGCAGAAGATCGACGTCGCCGCCATCGAAAAGGCCCGCCGCGGCTGACGCCATCGAGTCCGCGCCCGCGATCACTTACCTCCCCCTTGCGGGGAGGGTGGCGCAAAGCGCGGCTTCCGGCCGGCTCCGCGGAGCGGAGTCGGAAGCCGCAATCAAAAAGCGCCGGGTGGGGGAAGCGGCCAGCAGCGCACGGCGGCCGGCGCGCGGAACGCGTGTCGCCGTGCGCCAACTAGAAAAATCTACCTAGAAACATCGCGGCTTCATCCGAGATCCCGACGATCTTGTTCGTCGCCTGCCGGTAGAATTTGAAATTGAGCTCGGTCTCCGGACGGCCGTCGTTCCAATCGGAGAAAGCCTTGAGCTTGGCACGACCCAGCGGCTGCTTCGCGAGCGCTGTGCGGCGGATCGTGACGCTCACGCGCGGAGTTTGCCGCTCGACACCGGGCTTCCTCGGAGTCGCCTCAGCCGAAGTGACGACGCCGCGCGCGATGAGCCCCTGCCCACCCTCGTTCTCGCTCGCGAACACGAAAATAACGTCGCCCTCGGCGATGAGCTTCCCGCCGTACATCGTCTTCTGCGCGACGAACACAAACGTCCCCGCACGCGGATCGACAACCTCAGCCTTGATCGCGAACGCCATGCTTCCTCCGCTGCACCGAGGTCAAGGAAACCAACACGGGACAGTATCATGAAGCCGGTGCTGGCGAGAAAGCCGAAGCCTGCGAGCAAGAAGCAAGCGGCGGAATAACTTACCCTCCCGCTTGCGGGGAGCGCGGCGCGCAGCGCCGGGTGGGGCCGGCAAACGAAAGTACGTAGCCTCTCGCGAACCCTTTGCCTATTCGGGCAGGGCGGACACGTCTACGTATCGAACTGCTTGTATGAATACGTCGTCTTGGCCTTCTTTTCTGCTGCACTCAATCGGCGGAAAAATCCGGGAAAGTTGGTCATGGCGTGCTTGAGCGCCTTAAGGGTATAGGGAATATGCACCACACAGGCCTTATCTCGAATAATGGCAGGACACAGGTCAGCATCCTGTCCATTCGTTTTGTTAAGATTGGCCGCGATAATGGGTAGGCCGAGATCAAGCGCGAGGTCCAATTCCCATCGAATGTATTTGTAAAGATTTTTCGTTTTTTCGCCGATCAAAACAACAACCGCGTCTGATTCTTCCATCCGCTCTCGCAACTTCGACTTAACATATTGCTCGTATTGCGCACGCCCGCTCATTGAGTCCAGATCGTGAGCATCGTTATAGTCAAAATCGATATTTTTATTTTCTTTCCATCCCTTAATATAGGCGTATGCCCACTTGTCGTTGTCGCCATCGAAGACGATGTATGCAACATTAGCCACAGCCCCCCCCTTAATCCGATTGTCTCGCAATCCAAAGAGTGTGCTCTCGCGAAAACGCCTTCTCTGCATCATTCACGAACTCTGAAAAACTCGCTTCATTGGTCACAGCGTCCGCCATGGGACGGATCAATCCTATTTCGTGGGCAGCAACCGTGTAAGCGGCGGCGAGCTCATTGAATTTTTTAATCTGCATCCAACCAACAATAGACGTGGCAACGACGATCAGCGGTTCAATCGGCCAAAACTTCCAATCGGGATAAGCAATGCGAGATAGGACCATACTGCCCGCGAGAACGTAAGCGATGCCGCTTATCCAAAACCACAACTTTGCGCAGTCTCGATTGGTCTTTGACTTGCGATTGTACCAACCGCGCTGTTCATCTACGCGGTGTTTAAGGTAATAGGTCATCCGATCGACCCGCTTTAGCCCTCGCACCTCGACCATAGCTTCTGTTATCTGATTGTTGCCCGACCAGTCATTGGTTATCTGCTTTGCCACATCCTTGTTCTCACGAAACATTTTGTGCAGTTCGTCGCGTAATTTTAGCTTAGCAGTCGCTTCATCACCCTCAAAAGGCGTGGCTCGCATCATGTAGCGCCACGTTAAAGTTTTCACGCTCTCAGCGAGTGCGCGACAACGATACCACCACTGCTCTGGCTTGGTCTGCGCCCGACTCACGAGGACGAGCAAACCCACGAAGAAAACACCTGCGTAAAGCACGCCATAAATAACATCGGTAAAAAAATTCATTGAGAATACGGCCGCGAGGAATAGTACCATGTACTCTCCACGGATAAGCCGCAAGAACTTGGACTGATACAGGTTAGAGGCTGCATCAGCGTCAAGGAATAAAGCAGGATAGTCTTCTTGCTTCATGTCGTCTTCGTCCCCCAGCGAAGCGTGCTCCGCAAATATGATTCAAGCTGGGCCCCATTACAACAATCGCGGAATAAAGAAATGAACGCGGAAGTGCAAAACGTAAAATAACTAGCTTTGCAAGCGAAGTATCGATTAGCACGGATCCGATCCGGCGAAGAGACGGGAATTTCTGGATGAGATCGAGAACAAAAATGAATCTTAGCATCCGTGCACTAGTGACAGGATTTATTTTCCTGCCAGGAATCTCTTATGCATCATGTTATAAACCCGACGCACCATCATGCGTGTATGGCTACAGCAGATTTGACGACCAGAACGAATTCGACAGCTGCAAACGCGGAATGGTGTCTTACAAATTCGGAATCGAAGAATTTTTGTCTTGCTTGAGACGAGAAGCCGATGAAGCCACTACCGATTACAATAATGCAGTGACGAAGTTTAATAGCCGCGCATCGCAATAATCCCACCAATAAAACTTATCCCCGCTCTCTCCGCACACCCCATACTTCCCCTCACCTCGCCTCGACGACCGACGGACAGTCTCGAGACCCGTTTAGCGACTGGGGGTGGGGCGTAGGTGATCGTTCGCGCGCAAGGACGTAACGGCCCAAGGCGCGAACGCAGGATTTGGCGCGATGCTCGGAGTATGCAGCACCCCTGCTGGCGGCATAAGGAACCGCCCATATCGCCCAAATGGAAAAGAGTGCCTGCGGCGGAGCGCCCCCGAAGCGCTTTAAAGTTCCGGAACACTTTTAGCGCTTCCCGCGCTCCGCTTCCGTTTTTTATTTGCACACGGCGACTCGCCTACTGCGAGCCGGCCGCCGTGTGTGCTTGCTTACTTCACCGGCCGCTTGCGCGCGCCCGTTGCGTCTTCCTCACATCAAAAACTCAAATTAATACCCGCCATTCGGCGGGCTGCGATGGACGCGGCCGCTCGGGATGTGGCGGCCGGTACCGGTACCCCATCTGTGCAGCATCGAGCGCTCGCGCGGGCTCAATGGCTCTCCCGTCCGGGCCTTTGCGCGAGCGCCCTCGACGCCGGAGATCGACTCAGCCTGCGCCAACGGCGCAAAAAACGACGCCAAGATCAACGCTGCGCCCGCAGCAGCCGTCCAATTCCTTTTCATCACTGAACTCCTTGTCGTGTATCCGGCCCCAAGTCTTCAGGCGGGAGTGCCAGCGCATGGATGCTCTGACATAGCGTTGCCAACTCGAACGCTTCGCGACCGTTCCAACGAAGCGGGCCGCGGCATTAGGCCCAAAAGAAAAGCGGCGGACCGGAAGTCCGCCGCTCAAATCGGTGCAATTCGATGCAATTAGTAATCGTACGGTCCATAGTATCCGCGCGGACCAACGTACACGCTGACGCCCGGACCATCGTAGCCGTAGCTGTAGTCATATCCACGATAGCCGCGCCAGGAATCGTCGTTGCCGCCGTAGCGGCGCAGCTGCTCGCGATCCTGTCTGTTCAGATATCGGCCCTGGCGTTCCTTCGCACGCGCACCCTCGACACTGGAAATCGAGTCCGCCTGCGCCATAGGGGCAACGAACGCCACCATCAATGCGGCCGCTGCCGCTGCCGTCCAATTCCGTTTCGTCATTGCGCTCACTGTGTCTCTCCGACTGTTCGGTTAAGCAGGCGTTGACATGCCCGCGCATACTGTTGGGAACGCGATGCGCGAGCCCCTGTTCCGGCCACCCGGGCGGCGGAAAGACACACCAGCTGCGCTGGAAACGCCTATCTTCCCGCATTTGCTCGCGAAATCACCCGGCCGAGCAACGGCCGCCCCGCTCGGGCCGCCTGCCCTATCTGTAGCCGCGTTCCGCAGCATGGCGACGGGCCCGGCGATACTCGAAATCACGGTCGCCGCCGCGCCAAGTCTCGTGCTGACCGCTGAAACGCTCTGCGGGGTACGCGGGGTAAAGGTTCCGGTGCTGATAGTTCTTAGCGCGTGCAGCACGCGCCGCGCTTGCCGCCGTCTCCGCCTGCGCCGCCGGTGCAGCAAACATGACGATCAACGCGGCACCCGCCATAAGCCGCCAATTCCATCTCATCACTGAACTCCTTGTCGTATCTCTTAGCCACGGCTAATCAGACGACTCGAATGCCTTCGCCAACCGTTTCTGCAATGCCATTTGGGCACTACTGGCGGAAAAGACAGACCTGACGGGGAGAACAACAATGACCGGATTAGCAAGCCGCTTCTTCGCATCCGCGCTGATTTACGCCGTGCTCGGCATGACGCTTGGCCTTGTGATGGGCATGACGGAAGATCATGCTCAAATGCCGACGCACGCACACATGCTCGTCGTCGGCTGGGTCAGCTTCGCGCTATTCGGATTTTTCTATCATCTCTTCCCAGCCGCAGCTAAGAGCCGCCTCGCAGCCGCGCATTTCTGGCTGGCCGAGGCGAGCCTGCTGATCATGCTCGCCGGCCTCGTCCAGATCTTCATGGGACGCACCGAAGCGGGCCAGCCCTTCGCTGCGGCAGGCTCCACCGGACTATTGGCGTCGATGATCCTTTTCGCGATCGTCGCCTGGCCGTCCGTGCGCCGCGCCTGAGGATAACTCGTGCGTGTAACTCTCTATTTGGCGTTCTCTTTCGCCTTCAGGCTGTTGAGGTAAGTCACGATCGAATTGACCTCATCCGCCTCGAAGGTGAATTCCGGCATGTCGGGATGCCCGGAGACGATGCCCTCGGCGAGCGATTCCTCGAGGTCTTCAACCGGATAGCGCTCGACGACGTCGCGGAACGGCGGCGCCTGCGGATGCGGACTGGCGCCCGTCAGTCCGAGCGCATGGCAGCGCGCGCAATTCTTCTCGAGGATCGCCAGGCCTTTAGCGGCAGCGTTATAATCGTCCGGTGGCGCGGCGAAGCCTGGCGACACCGCGGCAAGCGTGCCGAGCGCCATCGCGATGATCCGGATGCAATTGCCAAGATTTCCCATACCTGCCCCCTGTTTGCCCCTCTGTCAGGTTGCGTTGCGCTTCCTCGAGGCGACCCTAACCACATCGCACCCGACACATATTGATTTTAGACAATCCATATAAGCCCCAGTCGCCATTTCTGGCGTTCCCGGCGCTTAAGATACCGTCGAACGATGTCGTTTTAACCGGCGCTAAACCAAACCCCTATCGGACCGGCCGTCAGCCGGGACAGCGTGTGGCATTCCGAGCTATCGTCACAAAAAACGGGTGTTTCATGCGCGTCCTTTTCACCTTCCTCGCAATGCTCTTCGCCTTGAATTGCACGGCACCCGCGCTCGCCGAAGAGAACCTCAACACGATCCTCGATCCCATCCGCGCCAAATATCAGCTGCCGGCCCTCGCAGCCGCGGTGGTGAAGGATGGAAAGCTGGTCGCGGCCGGCGCGGTCGGCGTCCGCGTTTCCGGCAGGGACGCGCTGGTGACGGTTGACGACCGCTTCCACCTCGGCTCCGACACCAAGGCGATGACGGCGACGCTCGCGGGCATGCTGGTCGATGAAGGCAAGCTCCGCTGGGACTCGACCATCAGCGAGGTGCTAGGCCCCGTCATCCCCGGTCTCCGGCCGAGATTTGGCGCCATTACGCTGCGCGAGCTTCTCTCCCACACAAGTGGCGTGGCGGCTGACAACGACGAGATCGGCAGGCTCTACTTCGACGCGGACGCGCACGACCACTCGCTCACCGATTGGCGCTTGCGAATGATCAAGGACTGGGGCTCGAAGCACGATCCGAGCTTTGGAAATTCGGGCAAATTTCAGTATGCGAACCTCGGCTATGTCATCGCCGGCGCGATGATCGAGAAGGCTTCCGGCAAGCCTTGGGAGCGGCTGATGTTCGAGCGCATCTATATGCCGCTCGACCTCAAGACCGCCGGTCTTGGTGCGCAAGCGACGTTCGGCGAATACGATGCTCCGGTCGGCCACCGCGTCGACGACAAGGGCAAGGTAACCCCGTTCCCCTGGGGCCAACCGGCTGATCTTCCAAGTTCCCTTGGCCCCGCCGGGCTCGCCCACATGAGCATCAAGGACTTCGCGACGTGGGCCGGATGGAACGCAGGCGAAGGCAAGCGCGGACCGGCGCTCGTCAAGCCGGAGACGCTGAAGCGCATCCATCAGCCGGTCGTTGACATGGAGATTAAGAACCCGAAGCCCGGCACGCCGAAGACCGGATCCTACGCACTCGGCTGGGGTCTGTCGAAGTTCGACTGGTCAGATAAACCGCTGCTGACGCACAATGGCTCGAACGGCATGAACTTCGCGTCCGTCATTGTTGATGTCGATCGTGACTTGGCGATCGTTGTGGCGACAAATATCGGCGGCCCCAGAGCCGACCCCGCCACGCTGGAGGTGATGAAAACGCTCTATGCGAAATATACACGAAATATGTGAAGGGACGGGGCGCGTGCAAAACGAAGGTAACCATCCTAACGCGGACGAACGCCCCGATCTAAGATAGAATCGTTCCGCCGTTACGCATCGGCGGGCGGCCTTGCAATATTTCCTCAGCGATCTCGGACCCAAACATGTTCCACCTCCCCTTCTGGCAGCGGCTTCTCATCACCGTCATCGCGATGCTGTTCGTGAGTTGGATTGCCGGCCGTGTGTGGCTCTCCATTCTCAACTTCCCGTTGCCGAGCTACATCGGAGGTTTCGTCGGCGGCCTGACCGCTCTGCCGGTATGGGAATTCTTAAAGCGGATTAGACCACGCGAAGCCTAGTGAGCGGTGGTCGATTTCCGCGAGGCGAATGCAGCCCCTCCTGCAGACGGCGGGATTCGCGAAGCGGAATAGCCAAGGCTGCTTCGCGAAATGCTGAGGCGCACGGCCGGCGGCGGTCGCGAGACGCGACAGAGAACCGGGCCACCGCGCGCCAGCAAAATTTCTAATCCCGAAGCACCGAGCGGATCTGATCCTCGTATTGCTTCACCGCGTCGAGCGCCCGCGCCTTCATCACGGGATCTGACCCCGCCTTCGAGGTGAAGCTTTCGATTGCCGCTCGTGCGTTGTTCACGATCGTGGTGGCGGATGCCTGCGGGTTCATCTCGCGGCTGGCGATTTTCTGCAGAAGCTGCGTGAGGATGACGCCCGTGGCGAGCGACAGCCCCGAGAGCTCGGCGATCTCGCGCTTCATGTCCGCGATTGCCGCGTTCGTATTGGTGTTGTCCGCCATGACAATAAAGACTCCTTTTAGTGCCGGTTTCCGGGCGGTTGCTAATACGATTGGCTGCGAACGCGCAAGCGGTGTTGCAAGCCGCCGCGAAAACAATTTGAGGCGAGACGTCACATCGTTCAGTCAGGCCCGAAATTCGCCACCAATCTTTCCAAAAGTGCCCCCGCGGGAAACGGCATCAGCTATGGGGCGATATCAATGATCGAGCGAAAGCCGGGAAACATCGGCCGCACGCTTTCCATCCCACGCACGGCGACGATTGAAGGGGGCGTAGATTACCCTGGACCCGTCGTCATCGACGGGACCGTCCTTGGCGACGTTAACTGCCTCTCGCTCATTGTCACAGAACGCGGCGTGATCGAAGGAACGATCAAGTCCGAGGAGGTGACGGTGATGGGCGAGGTTACGGGCGAGATTTTCGCAAACCTGCTGACGCTCAAGGCCGCCTGCTCGGTCAACGCTGACATCGTGCACAAGCGGCTGTTGCTGGAGAACGGCTCGTTTTTCGAAGGCAAATCGCGCCGCCACACCGACCCGCTGCAATTGCTATAGCGGGGGCCAGCTGGCAGCCGGCTCGACCAGATCGGCCCGGGGGCCACTACTGGGGAGCACTTAAGCTCACGCCGATAAAAAGAACTCACCGCCTGCCGCGAACTGGTGCATACAGTGCTTCGGGGCAGCGGCGCACCGTTCAGGCTTATGCGAGCTGATTCCTCTTCGAGCCAAGGGGGATGGCCATGTTCTCACGTCGTCAGTTCTGCCGTAGCGGAGCTATCGCTGCGAGCCTGCTCACACTTGACCGGGCCTTCGCGGCCGGGCAGTGCGAGGCATTTACGAAAGCCCGGCAGGCGGCGATCACGCCTGATGAAGCCTTGGCGGGCCTGAAGGCGGGGAACCAGCGCTTCGTCTCCGGGAAAACGCTGAATTGCAATCTCATGAAGCAAGTGCACGCCACGGCAACCGGGCAATACCCGGCGTCCATCGTGATCGGCTGCATCGATTCCCGCGTGCCCCCTGAACTCGTATTCGATCAGCGCATAGGCGACATTTTCAGCGCCCGCGTCGCTGGCAATGTCGTCAACGACGATATCATCGGCAGCTCCGAGTTCGCGACCAAGCTCGCCGGGGCGAAACTGATTGTCGTGCTCGGCCACAGCGAATGCGGCGCCGTCAAAGGCGCAATCGACGGCGCCAAACTCGGCATGTTGACGGAGCTGCTCGCAAAGATCAGCCCCGCCGTTGAAGCCAACAAGGATGCGCCGGGGGAACACACGGCGAAGAACGATGATTTCGTCCAGCGCGTGGCAATCTCGAACGCCAGGCTCGGAGTCGAAAATCTCACGAAAAATGGCAGCGTCCTCGTCGACCTCGTCGCCGCAAAGGAGCTGAAAATCGTCTCCGCGATGCACGACATCGCAACCGGCCGCGTCACCTTTCTCGACTAGGCCCGACGACCGGGGCCAGCCATCGCGCCGGGGAGTCGGCCGCTTTACACCGCACCTGTGAGCCGGCGGGTCCACAGACTAGGCGCTTCGGGACCGACACCGCGATGCGGAAGCCGGCCAGCCGGACTAAAGCACGTGTGCGTACGGGCCTCTGTTCCCCAGGGAACAGCGCGACCTCGCCCCGGAGCCGTTGCTCGCGTAATCTCTTGGATGACCCTAACCCGGGAGAGGTTTTCCGATCATGCCAACAGTTCTCGTCACCGGAACATCGTCCGGCTTCGGTCTAGTGACGGTTGTCGAGCTTGCAAAACGCGGCTGGGACGTCGTCGCCACCATGCGCGACCTCGCAAAACGCCACGAGCTCGACCGTGCGCTGGCCGCCGGGGGAGCGAGTTCGAACGTCCGGATAGAGCAGCTCGACGTGACCGATCCGCAATCCATCGACCGCGCGGTCGCGAGCCTTGGCCTTCCTGATCGCCCTCTCGACGCCGTCGTCCAAAACGCCGGCGTCGCGGTCGGCGGCGTGTTCGAGGATCTGGACGAACAACACGTGCGCCATGTGATGGAGGTCAATTACTTCGGAGTGCTGGCGCTGACAAAGCGCTTGCTGCCTACGTTCCGCGCTCAGCGGCATGGGCGGATCGTCATCATTTCGAGCGAGGCCGCCTTCGCTGGCATGCCAGCGAACTCACCATACACGGCATCCAAATGGGCGATCGAAGGATGGGCGGAGTCCCTCGCCTACGAGGTCGAGCATTTCAATATCGATATTATATTGGTCGAGCCCGGAGCGTACAAAACGAGCATCTGGGAAAGCTCACCGCGAGTATTGCCAAAGACGAGCCCTTACTTTCCCATGCTGCACCATCTCGAGGTTGTGGTTGACGCGCATGTCGCAAAAGCTGCACGGGACCCGGTAGAGGTCGCCAAAGCGGTCGCCAATGCACTTGAGACCAAGAGGCCCAAGTTTCGCTATGCGGTCGGGCCGACGGCGAAGTTCATGCACTTCGCGCGCGGCAAATTGCCAAGCACGCTCGTGCGCAAAATCTTCATCCGGTTTTTTTCGTTGAATAAGGTCCGCTGGTGATCCGGACACAGCAATCCGCCGCCTGCTTACGGCAGGCGGCGGTCGCCGGATCTCGAACCGGCTACTTACTGGTGCTCGCGCTTGTAGAGCTCGATGTCGGCTTGCGTGACTTCGCTCGACTTGCCGAGCGCATGAATGCAACTCTCGGTCAGCATTTTGCGATGTTCGCGCATGCACTGCCTTCCAGCTTCCGAACCGACTTTATGCTGGCTGCAATAGGCTGCGTAATCGGAACTGCACGCATCCTTGACAGCTTGGCTCACCGCGAGAGCACTACCGGACAAAGCAAGCGTCACCGCCGCAAAAATTGCGAGCCTTTGCATTTCGATCTTCCTTCAAAGCTATTCCCCAGAGGCAACGCAAATGACGTGACGTTGTTCCGCGGTCAATAGCGACAAACAGAAACGCAACAGGGCAAGAAGGATGTCAATGAAATCGCACGCGTCACACGCATGTTAGAAATCGACTGATGCATGAAGAATGCGCATATGCATGCATTGAAGTTTAGCAAGACGCTGCGAAGCTCAGCACGCGCCGATGAGCGATCGCACAACGGAAAGCAGTCCCTTCGAATTCAATTCGACGAAAATACGCGCGGCTTGAGACTTATCGGCACAGAGAGGATTTCACTTCGAACGAAGTTTGCGATCCGGCATCTCGACGATGTCTGCGGTCGGCAGGCGTGGCGAAACCTGATTTCGTCCGTTGCGCTTCGCCGCATATAGCGCCGTATCTGCAGCGGCAATGATGACGCCAACTCGTATCTCGCGGCTCACAACGGCGGACGCGACGCCCATGCTCACGGTTACGACTTCGCCCAATGGTAACGCGGGATGCGGAATTGCAGCGTCTTCGATCGCGCGCCTGATGCGCTCCGAAATCCTGACGGCGGTGGCAAGATCAATCCCGCGCAGGACGAGAATGAATTCTTCCCCGCCGAACCGGAACGCCGCATCTACGTAATCGCGCAGCTCGCTCTGAATGATGCCGGCGACGCGCTTCAGGCATACATCGCCTGCCTGATGACCTGCGGTATCGTTGAATGACTTGAAGCGGTCGATATCGAGCAGCACGATCGCGAGTTCCAGCCCGGCAGACTTGCTCTGGTTGCAAGCTTCTATCACTTCGTCGAGCGAGCGGCGGTTGAGAAGACCGGTCAACGGATCGCGGCGGGTCTCGAGGTCGAGATCGCGGCGCTGTAGACGTCCCCGCAGCGACAGAAGAAAGTTCATCCGCATTTCGCGTTCGAGCACGTACGAGGCGAAGATCGACAGGACAACGGCACAGCCGAAAACGGCATTCGACGAGATCTGATATTGGAGCGGGTAGGCGGGAAGCATTGCCAGGGCCGTGGCGTGGATCGCAAAGCACCCAAGACACGCCGCGACCGCGTACCAGAACCGAACCCGCTCAACCATCGTCACGAAAAGCAGGATCAAGATGATGACTTGGTGCTGAGCGTCGTGGTGCTGCCCGTGTGCAACCAGCATCAAATAGAAGTTGCTGCCCGCTCCAAGGATGACGGCGCCACCTGCCACAATCAATTCGCGCACCGCGACGGGCGGATTGAGGTAAAGAGCCGCGATCAGGAGCAACGCAATGGGCGTAACAACCCCAAGGCGCAGCCACACCGCTATATGAAAAGTATCGGGCGCCGTCAGGCGGTCCGATATCAAAAACAGATTGTAAAGCACGATGCCGAACAGGCCGCCGATAGCGAGTTTCCGGCACCGCTCGGCAGCGCCTTCGCCTTCGAATGCCGCCTCGAGCCGGCGGGGAAACATCAACAACGGGAAGCCAGAATCGATCGTCCTCTCGACGATCGTCGAGTCGATGCCGGCAGGGATAGAATCGCCCGTCACTCGGTCCACCACACGCAAACTCTGCTTGGTTCATCAGCATGAGCAAAACCAACGTTAGGGCCGGCGCATTAATAGGAGGTACACAGATGAGGTAAGCCTGGAGGCATGTGAGCAGTCCAGCGCTCTCATTTCAGAAAACATCGGAACTTAACTGAAGCCGGTTCAAAATCAGCCCCACCGGCGGCGCCAAAAACTTCTGATACTTTTCAATACGTTGAGAAAAGCTAACGCCGCGCTCCGCTCCGGCTGCCGCGGCCGCTTTCCACTAATAGCTGTTCAGATCACATCGGCTTAACCGCGGGGTATCTTTGGATATGCTTGCGCGAAGCTTAAGGCCGTCAGCGAGCCACGGCTTCATCAACCGCTGCGTCGGAGGATTGCAACCGCCGGGCCGCCGGCTTGACCATCAAAAGTAAAAGACCCGCTACCAGGATCATCCCGCTCGCAAACTGAAACGTGGCGCTGAACGGAACCTGCTGCTCCTTCAACCTGCCGCCGACGTAGGTCATGACACCGCCCGCAGTCGTCCCTGCAAAGTTCAGAAGCCCGTATGCCGTGGCTCGAAAGCGAAAATCGACAACCGTGCACACCGCCGGCATCAGGTTCGCATCGAGAAACCCTTGCGACATGCCCGCGACGACGATGCAGCCGAGAATGACGGGAACGTATTCAACGGCCCCCATCAGAAAGAGGCAAGGCGCCGCAATGATAAAACCGATGGCCGGAACGAGAGCACGCGCCCGCAGGTTCCAACCCGCCCACCAATCCGAAACGTTGCTCGCAATCAGCATTCCGAAGAATGCCGCGCCGTTGAACGTCATAGGACCATAAACGCCCGCCCATGCCGGATCGACACCGAGTTCCGCGCGGAAGAACTCTGCAAGCCAATTCCGTACCGGCCAATACGCGGCGCCATCGAGCACGTTCATCGCAAGGAGCAGCAGAAAGCCCGGCGTCGACAACAGCGTCGAGAACGCGGCCCCACCCTTAGAAGGAACGTCGACATCCTCAGGCGCCGTCGAATGCGCGCCGTCGGACGAAGCCGGGAAAATGATCGTCAGCAAAAGCGCGTACGCTACGCCGATGGCTCCGACAACGAGAAAGACCGCACGCCAGCCGAACGCTTCCGCCATGAAGCCGCCGAGCCCCCCGAGCACCGATCCCGCGTAAACCCCGCTGAGATGCAAACCCGTTGCCCGGCTGCGTGTCGGTCCGCGGTGATATTCGACGATCAACGCCACGGCGGCAGGCATATAGAAGGCCTCGCTGATCCCGAGCGTCGCGCGCGCAAGAAGCATGCCTTCGAATGAGCTGACGAGCCCGCTCGCAAACGTGGCGGCCGACCAGACGACGAGACTGGCCAAAATAACGGGCTTCTTGCCGACCCGGTCGGCAACGTAGCCCGCGACGGGCGAAAAGATGCCGTAGACCCAAAGAAAGACGGACGACAGAAGTCCGAATTTCTCGTCACCGAGGCGAAGATCGGCCTTGATCGGACCGGGCATCGTGACGACGAGCTGCCGGTCGAGATAATTGAGCAACGCGACAGCCCACAGCATGCCGACAATCGCCCACGCTACGCGGCTTGCTTTTGCTGTCATTCCCACGCCCAAGACCCCGGAGCGACTTACGCCGAAGCCGCCCTCACCGCAACCGGTAGCAGTTATGGAAGACGCGGGGGGATCGCGTGACGTCGTACCCGGCGAGGCATTGAATGAGATAATTTTCGTTGGGCTTCTTGAACAGAATGAAGGTCGACCGGTTGTCGAAATTGCTGGCGTAGCCTGCGATCTCCCAGCCCGACTTCAGGAGATCTTCAATTGATCCGGCGGATTCTTCCGAGATGGCATCGGCGTAGGCGGCACCAGACACGACCGGCGCGATCAGAATTCCCGCAATTAAAGCGGCGCACGTCATCCGAGCAAACATCGAACATCCTCCCGGCCTGATCAGCCGCGGAAGCAAAGGCCGCGGGGGAACTCCGGCTCCGGCCACGCAAGGGTAGCATATTGAGGCCGAGCAATCCCGCGATCGCGGTCTGCCATGGGATCAATAAGACCGCGCCGCTGTCATATGTATTCGTCATCGGCAACAACAAGCCGAGAATAGCTCCCGCCGCGACGATGCTGAGGGAAGCGACCCTGGTTCTTAGCGAAGGCACGTGCAATGCCGCTCCGGTCCAAGTGATCCCGGCGCCGACTGCGCCCGCGACAAAGCCCGCGACATAGGACTTCAGCGCACTGGGCCCCGTCGCCTCGAGCAACGGCCCATCGATCTGGATCGCGACGTTGACCGCCGCTTCCCATGCGATCCACGTTGTCAGAACGGCAGTGACCGCACCGGCGACGGATGTCAGGCTGCTGGAATCCGGGCCAAAGCGCCAGACGCCAAAACCCACGACCAGGCCGAACCACAGTCCGGTGAGAACGAGGTAGATGCCGGGACCCGGAGCCGCGCCGTAATTGCCGCCGATAAGCTGGCTGCCGACCAGCCCGGACAACAATCCGAGAACAGATAGAATGAAGGCGGGATGGCGAAGACGCGCTGACATGCAGAGCACTCGCGACGATGAGAACGGATCGGATTAAACCGCGTCACAATGGCTGGAGCATGGTCGAGAGAAGGCGGACGCCGTTTATTCAGCGCACTTGGTAACCTGGGAACAACCTTAATCGACTAGACGTTAATTGCCTGCGCTCATTCATTATACCCACCGCAGTCAGTCACACCGGGAGAAAGACCAATGAAAGTCGCCGCTCTTGGAATATGCATTGCCGCGTTGATGCTTGGAGCCTGCCGTCGCGAGACGCCGGAATACACACCGATGAAGCTCGGTGGACCAGCATCGGTTTCTCAAGACGCTCCGCAGCGCTAATCGCACATTGAAATTGCATAGTGCAGCGCCGGCGCCACTCGTTCAGCGTCTCGCCAGCGCTGCTTCACTTTGACTATTGAGACCGACCCTGAGTCGAACTTACCCTTATCCCAACGTCTGAAGAAACTTTTCGAGGTCACGCACAAGTTGGATCGACAGCGGATTATTCGCTGCATCGATGGACGATTTGGAGCGATCATGACGGAAAAGACTGACGCTATCTTCCTCCTTGCTCTCCTCATCTTGACGATTGTCGGCTTGGCCGTTTCGTCGGCCACGCACGCAGAGGACCAAGGCTTCCCGACAGAATATCTTCGCTGATCAAATCCTATTGCAGCGCATGACCGGAAGCGCGAACGATGCCTGCGCTTCGCCCTCGAACCGCACGACGAATGAACGATTTCAGTCGTAAATATACGTGACCATGAACGTGCGGTCGGCGAGGTTGGAACCAGCAGGCGGTATCGGATAGCTCGTCTGCTTGGCGGCGAACACGACGTCCTGACTGAGTGACGGATCCTTCGCGCCGGACAGCAACTTCACCTCGACGACGTTCCCGCTTTCCGAAAGCAGTATCCTGACCGTCACCCGGCCGAGCGCTCCAGTGAGCTGCGGCATCGTCTGTTGCAAGGCGCGGATCACTGCTCGAGCGAACGCATCATTGAGGCCCGATCGCGTAATGCCGGGCGGCCGCTGGAATGCGGCTCCGCCCCCGCCCCCGAACGACGGCGCCACTGGCGTTGAAAGATCGAGAGCCGCAAGGTTCTTCTTTTGCGGCTTCGCGGGCGGTTTGGATGCAGATTTGCTCGGCGTCGGCTTTTTGGTCTCGGGCTTGCTTTCTGTCTTAGCCTCCGGCTTCGGCGTCGGCTTGTCGCTGCTCTGCGTCTTCGAAGGATCTTCCGTCTCCAGCGAGAAGAGATCCGGAGGGATGCTTTCGGGACTGACTTCTTCCGGCTTGGCCGCAGCCTCTTGAGTGGGCTTCACCGGGTCGGGTTCCGCTACCTCCTCCGGCACATCCGGAGGCGTTTCAGGCTGCGGCTTCTCCTGCTTCTGTGGCGGAGGGGGAGGTTCAGGCTGGGGCTGTTGCTGGGCTTCTTCCGGCTTCGGAGTTGGGACCGGCTGCGGCGGCGGCTGCGCCTCCTGTGTCGGCGCCATTGGGCCGGGCGGCGGCGTCACCGGCTCATCGGCCATCGCGCGGCTCTTGAGATCGGCTTCCGTCACCAGCGAAACGCTGATCGCATCGTCGGCGCCGTTCTCGCTGCCCAGACGCTTGGCATCGCCATTGTGGGCGGCGCTTATGAAAAACGAGGCGTGTAGGATCGCAGCGCACGCGAGCGCGATGTAGAAATTTCGCTCGCGATTCGACGCGCCCGTGCCCCAGCGCGCGAAGCCCGCAATAGAAAGACCAGCCGTTTGCCCCACGTCCTCGGCAGTCATGTTTCTAAGTTTGATCCCAACGGTAGCAAATTACTCTTCTTGCCCCGGCCCGAACCAGGAATGATAATTGATCGGCGGAAAAACGCCGAGATGGCATATCCGCGATTATCTATGATGCGCCCCGAGGTCGCGGGAAAAACAATTCCATCCAAACTAGGCGATTCGCTGGACCCGATGATTGACGCTCTTTACATCGAGAAAACGGCGCGGGCCTCGCTCCATGCCCCGTAAAAGCGCAACCGGCAGTATCCGCGCCGGAATCGGCGGATGGACGTTCGAGCCCTGGCGCGGCGTGTTCTACCCCGATGGCCTTCCCCATTCACAAGAGCTGCCATACGCCAGCCACCATCTTGCCACGATTGAGGTCAACGGCACCTACTATCGCACGCAAAAGCCGGCGACGTTTGCAAGCTGGGCCAAGGAAAGTCCCGATAATTTTGTCTTTTCCTTGAAAGGACCCCGCTACACGACGAACCGCCGCGTCCTGGCCGAGGCGGGTGAATCGATCTCGCGTTTCATCGATTCCGGCATAACCGAACTCGGAACGAAGCTCGGTCCCCTGCTCTGGCAATTCGCACCGACGAAAAAGTTCGACGAAGCGGACTTCGCCGCCTTCCTCGATCTCCTCCCGGCGAAGGTCGGCGGACACAATTTGAAACATGCGGTCGAACCGCGCCACCCCTCGTTCTGCACGCCGGAGTTCATAGCACTTGCGCGGAAAAAATCCGTCGCCATCGTCTTTGCCGATCACGCGACATACCCCGCGATCGCCGACGTCACGGCCGATTTCGTCTACGCGCGCCTACAGAAAGGCCAAGACACGATCCCGACGGCTTATAAGCCGAAGGCGCTCGGTGAGTGGGCCGAACGCGCGAAGGTCTGGGCATCCGGCAGCGTGCCGCAAGATATTCCGACGATCGATCCGAAGATCAAGCCCCCGCAGAAATCGCGAGACGTCTTCGTCTACTTCATCCACGAAGGCAAAGTCCGCGCTCCGGCTGCAGCCATGGCCTTTCAAGAGCTGGTCTCGCCAACGGGCAAAGTAGGGAAAACGCGCGCCTGATCCTAAACGCCACCGGTCGTTCCTCGAGGAACAGGCAGCGCAATCGTCCTCCGGCCATAACCGCTTGCACGCAGCTGAGGCTGCTGCCGTGGCCGGCCAGGAGATGACCCGATGCTCAGCAACTTCGAAGTCGCACTCTATTCTTTTTCATTCGTTCTGTTGCCGCTCGCGCTTTACTCGCTGGCGACCGGCTCGGCGCCGCCTGAAAACAGTCGGTTGACGGCGTATTACCACGCCGAGAAGTATCTCGGCCCCACAGGAAACGTGATGCTCGTGGCGCTATGCGGCGCCAACCTCGCAAAGCTTGGCATGCATTTCGGCTTCATCCCGCACGCGAGCCCGGATCTCGACGGTCTGATAGCCACGCCGTTCATGGTCCTGATGGTCGCTTACTTGGTTCTCTGGATCCGAGCGATAAGGAAGGTTCGCCGGCTCGAACACGACGACACCCACGCTTAAGCGGGAAGAAATGCCCCCGAGCTTTACTTCTTACCCGCCGCGTCCGTCTCGTCGAGATTGAGGCAGACGGAGTTGATGCAATAGCGCTTTCCGCTCTCGGTCGGGCCATCGTCAAAAACGTGGCCGAGGTGCGAGCCGCAACGAGCACATGTGATCTCGGTGCGAACCATGCCGTGAGTGGTGTCGGTATGATATTCGACCGCGCCCGGAAGCGCCTCGTCGAACGATGGCCAACCCGTGCCGGAGTCGAATTTCGCATCCGACGAGAAGAGCGCGTTGCCGCACGCCGCGCACGTAAACGTGCCGTCGCTGTCGACTTCCAGATACTCGCCTGTGAACGGCGGCTCCGTACCCTTTTCGCGCAGCACCCGATATTGCTCGGGCGACAATCGCTTCCGCCACTCAGACTCGTCCATCGGCATCGTTTTCTTATCCATGCGCCCTATATCGTCCAACCACTGTTGACCTTCAAGAGCATACGCTTGGACGTTGGCCGCCGTTACCGCCGGGCTCGCCAATCCGGCCGGCGAACGTAGAAAGGTCTGTCCGGAGGCGGTGTCGCTAAGCAGGGTCGCGAATAACAGCCGCTCGGCCAACCCCACCGGTCCATGAGGTCCGCATTTTCATGCGTCAGTCGACCCGCGCGGTACTCCGCACGCGCGTGCTCTACATCAAATATCGAATCCCCGCTGGCGGCGGCATTCGAAAGCAGCACCGGAAGCGCCAACGCGATCAGGATACGAACAGCAGTCCTCATAGCTCACCCATTCACCTGGTTGTTTTTCAGCGAGAATGCCCCCTCGTTGCGAGCATCACAATGAATCTAGCGCGACCGTCGCAAGCCCCGCTGCTGCAAGCCGAAACATGGTGAGGAATTCGTTTCGCCGCGACGTCGCGGGTGATGAAAACATCAGAATTGGCATAAGTCCACCGCCATCGAGCATCGGCAAATGCCTCGCCTATGCCACGTCGAGGGAGCGAATCTGGTAAATAGGGAGAATAAATCCGGGGCTCCGTGGCGATCGCCGTGCCCCTTCGCCGAAACTCAAAAGGAGCACAAAATGTCGGACCGGACCCAACTTGCAATTGGACGCAATTCGATATCTGTACCCCGAATGACGAAACGGCTCGTCGAAGCCGTCATTGCAACCGGGCTGACATCGCTGGTCGCTTTCGCCATTTTGGTATTGAACAACGTGCTGACGAACCGCGGCGGATGGCTCGAAGGCTTCGATGTCTGGCGCGCATTCATGCGTCAGCCGGCAATCCTGGGAACGATGTTCCTGACCGCGCTCGTCACCGTGATGTTCCTCACGTGGCAGCGCGACCGCCTCACGAAGCGCTGAGACCCGCGCGACAATCAGAAAACAAAAACGGCGAGATAAAAATCTCGCCGTTGCCGTTTCAGGAGAACCGTTCGTCAAGAGAAGCTGCAGCGTTGATCACTTCTTCAGCGACGCGTTGCACTGGCTATAATAGCCGCCGCCCTTCTGGATCCACTTGAGCCCACCATTGCCGTTGTTCGCCTTGTTGGCCCTGTATTGATCGAGGCAGGTGTGCATACGGGCTTTGCCCGCCGTCTCCTTGGAATATTTTGCGTCTATTGCCTTGGGGAAGACAGCGGCGCCGGCAGGGGCCGGTGCAGTCGTCTCGGTCTTGGCAGCGGGCTTTTCCTCGGTCGTTGCCGGAGCAGCCGCCTCACCCCCGGCGCATTCCTTCTTCCGGAATTCGTTCCAGGTCTCGCCGTTCAAAGTCCCGGCAGACTTCGCTGCCTGGTACTTCACGCTGCATTCTTTCGTCGAAAGTGCAAAGCTCGGGCTCGCGCCCACGGCAACGAATGTCGCGAACACTGCTGCCGAAACCAGAAAGCGTGACGTCATCTGAATTCTCCTTGGACGGCGCGATGAAGAAGCCGGCCCGCAAAAAACTATATCCCCGCCCGGCAGCAAAGACAAAGACAGGTGTTGCGCTTTCGCATGCCCGGCCACGATATAAGCATTCGGCGATACTGCGGAAATGCGGATTCGGGTCTACTTACTAAAAAGTATAGGCATAGCCCTCATTTTCGGACGAAGAGAAACGGTTCGAGCCTGTGCGGAGCCATTCCCTGACCGGCATGGCGATCAGGCGCGGAACACCCTAAGCTTGTCGATACAATTGGCGTGGAGGAAGCGATGTCCCTTGGGCATCATAAAAGCCTGGGATCTCTAATCGGTGCGATTGCGGCGAGCATGTTCTGGGGGAGCATGTGCTGGGAAGCGGCCGCCGCCGAGCCTCCTGAGGACATCGTGGGCACCACCCGCGCAGCGGTTGCGACCGCCCGTCTGACGCCGCGGGACACCGGGTCCCGCTACGGTCAGGCGTTGGGCGCCGCTGAACTCTGCACGGGTGCGACGGTAACCGACAAGGCGTCGGCGCTTCCCGCCCTCTACGCGGACGCCGAACTCGAGGAATTCAAGGCGCAGCAGAAGAAGATCTACGACGCCTGGATCAGGGTCAAACATTGCGTTCGCGAGGATGATCCGAACCAGTGCAAGGTCATCATCGACGAAAGCTGCGCAGCTGCCTTGACGGAAATTGGCCCCAAGGGCACGGCCCTCCCGGGATTGCTGGAATTTTCCCGGCCTTGAGGGAGCTATCGCCGGAAAAGCAACCCTGCGCTCTCGACTACGGCCCAAAACATCAGGACGGCGGCTACGGCCGGAAGCGTGATATTGCCGAGGACCGCTGTCGTCGACAGGCTGGATAGCCACGGCTGAAGGTCGGCGCCGAACGCAAAGCACGCGTTTTTCGCCGCATCGTTGATCTCGCACCGGGCAACCAGCGCGAGGAGAGCGGCCGCGGCAATGCCCGCGAATGGCGCGAGTGCCAGCACCATCGAAAATGCGATCACGAACCAGCGAAAGCGGTGAAGCACGCGTCCCCTCGGAGGCCAGGCAAACCCCTTCTAGTCACGCCGCATCTTGATCGGTCGGGGGAGCGTTGTGCATCGCATCGGCGAAACGAGGTTAACGTCGCAAAGAGCCTGTCATTCATCCTCCCTATTGATCTGGCAGATTTCGCACCTTATGGCCTGCAGGATGAACAGGAGCGGGCTGAAATGGCTGATTTATCATTGTTGAAAGTGGGCCTCGAAGGATCGGCAAGTGCGCTTGTCACTGAAGAACGTCTCGCAACGAAGGTCGGCAGCGGTGACGTCCCGGTCTTCGCCAGCCCGATGCTCATTGCCTTGATGGAAGCAGCAGCCGTCGACTGTCTCGACGGGCATCTGCCGGATGATCACCAGAGCCTGGGCGTCCACCTCAACGTGACCCATTCTGCTCCCACCCCGATCGGCTTCACCGTTACGGCGAAGGCAACCTTGAAAGCGGTCGACGGACGCAAGCTGACCTTCGACGTCTCGGCCAGCGACGGTGTCGAACAGATAGGATCCGGTGTGCACACGCGAATTGTCGTCGACACCCCCCGCTTCATGGCGCGTCTCGCCGCCAAATCTCTGCCACGACGTTAGAGGAAGCCTGCAGCACTCGTCCGCTCGCGCTAGCCGTCTTGAGTGCGCCGCACGGCAACACCACCGGAGTTTCTGACCTATGCGATTGTTGCCAGCTCTCTTTGCCCTCGCCGCCTCGCTGGCTGTCGCCGGACCGGCCGCCGCGGCCGAGCCCTGCACCACGAAGGATTTCGCGGCCGCAATAGACCAATCGGGCGCGAGCCTCAGAACGCTGACGCTTGAAGCACAACCCAAACTCCAAGAACGCATGCAGCGCTATCGGGCCGCTCTCAAACTCAGCGATACCGATTACGAAAACGTGGCGCTGGACGCGATCCAGGACGCGACGCTCGATGACCTCGACCAGAAGAGCAGCGCGCTGTTGCTGCGCGTGGATTCGCTCGGCCGCGTGCCGGAGGGCGTGCAGCCCGATTGCGCGAAGCTGCAGGAATTGCACGCCGCCGCCGACGAGCTGAATACGGTCATCAAGAGCAAGTCCGACTACATGCTGAAGCGCCTCGATGAGAAGATCGCCGAGGCCCATCGCAACGCCCAGCCCACAAAGCCCGTCGCTTCGGCTGCGCCTGCCGCGCCTCCGAAGCCGGTTCAGAACACGCCGCAAAGTCCGGCCCCAAGTGCGCCAAAGGCCAAAAAGAGCCCGCCGCCCGAAGTCGTAGCGAAAGCAGCTCCAGCGCCGTCAGAAGGCTGGGCCGCGAGTACGAAGCACAATGATGCGAGCGGCCCACCCGTCGTCGCCATGACGCAGCCGAATGAAGGATTGCCGTTCCCGCCCCCTGCACCGCTACCTCCCGCGGAAGGCGGCTATACGATCGACGAAATCCGCGACGCGACGCGGGGTTTCTTCGGCACGGTTTCGACGAGCCTTGCGAGCGTCATCGAGCATGCCTTCAAGCAATTCGGACGCCCGACAGCTTACGTGCTCGGAATAGAGGGCGGCGGAGCATTCCTGGCCGGCCTCCGCTTCGGCCAGGGCAACCTATTCATGCGCTCGCAGCCCGGCGTCAAAAAAGTCTATTGGCACGGCCCCTCGCTCGGCACCGACTTTGGCGCCTCCGGATCGAGAACGCTTTTCCTCATTTACAATATGGACGATCCGGCCGCGCTCTATCGCAACTTCACTGGGATCGACGGCTCGGCATATTTCGTCGGCGGCGTCGGACTGACTGTTCTCAAGGGCGGACCGGTCATCATGGCGCCGATCCGCTCGGGCGTCGGCATGCGCCTCGGCGCAAACGTCGGATATCTGGGCTTCACCGAAAAGCCGACTTGGAACCCGTTCTGAAGTCCGCAAAAAAAGGCCCGGAAACACCGGGCCTTTTCTTTTTGAGAAGTCACATCGCTATCAATAAGCGGAACCGTACGTGTTGTAATAATTTTTCGGCTTGGCCGGGACTTTATAGACGTACTCGCCATTCTTCTGCCGATAGACCTTCGTCGGCACGCCATCGATGTAGACGTAGGCGTATCCCTTATGGTCTTTCTTTTTCACGGGCGGCGCATCGTAGGATGAATCGGCGCTTCCCCAGCTGTTGCCCCAGAACCAACCGCCCTGGTTGCTATTTGCAACGTCAACCTCCCGGCGCGACTCCCGGCGGCTCGCAACAGCCCCGTCGCGCCAGTTCGGACGTCCGTGAACGCTGACACGCGTCAACTGCAGCCCATGGCGCTGAACGAGATTGTAAAAGGTCTTCGCATTCCCGGGCGCAAGCCGGATGCAGCCGTGAGAAGCCGGAGCACCGAGCGAACGTACGTGTGACGTGCCATGCACGGCCACGCCGCCATTGATGAAAACGGCATGGGGCATCGGCGCGTTATCGTATTTGCGCGAATACCACATTTTGGAGGTCCATTCCGGGCGAAAGTTTCCGGTCGGCGTAGGAAATTGAGCGGTGCCTGACGAGATCGCCCAGGTGTAGAGGTGGTCGCCGTTGACCGAAACGCTCATCGTCTGACGGCTGAGATCGACCGAGGCGGTCAGCGTCGGCGGCGGCAACGGCTGCGGCTTTGCAGCGACGGGTGCTGGCTGTTTTGCGGCTTCCGGAGCGGCGGCTTTGCTCGCGTCCCCGAAGAACATCGTTGTGCCCGACTGGGTTTCGGTGGTCGTCGCTGCCGGAGCGTCGGTTTTCGACGTCTCAGCGAACACACCGGCCGAAGGAACAGCAGCGAAAACAATCGCCGCCAACATAAATGCCCGCAACATCACAACTCCCTACGCAATACGCGACAAGCTTCTTCACACCACGATAATATCTCGAAAGATGCTGAACGGTTAAGAAAATCACGAATAAATCGCGTCTCATCAAGCCCGGAAATTCAAATAGATTACGAATGTGTTTCTTATATCGCGATGAGCATTTCGC
Organism: Hyphomicrobium facile; assembly: GCF_900116175.1. Lineage (GTDB taxonomy): Bacteria > Pseudomonadota > Alphaproteobacteria > Rhizobiales > Hyphomicrobiaceae > Hyphomicrobium_B > Hyphomicrobium_B facile. The sequence continues at coordinate 1,101,159 of NZ_FPCH01000001.1, read as the reverse complement.
TTCTTATGCCCGCATTCAGCCGATAACGGCTTGAATCCACTCCAATACTCAGTCGCGATTTTCTTTTTTGGGAGTGGCCTTTATTTGCTCATAGGCTTGTAAGGCGCGAACACGTGCATAGGCATGTTCGACGAGCGGCCGAGGATATGACTTTCCGAGCACAACTCCTGCCTGCGCCAGGCTCTCAGGCTTCGCCGTCCAAGGCTTATGAATTGCATCTGCCGTTAATCCCGCAAGCTCGGGCACCCAGCGCCGAACGTAGTCGCCATTCGGATCGAACTTCTCGCCCTGCAATACAGGATTGAAGATGCGGAAATACGGCGCCGCATCAGCCCCGCAGCCAGCAACCCACTGCCAGCTCGCGGAATTGTTCGCGAGGTCGGCATCGACGAGCGTATCCCAGAAGCACGCTTCCCCCGCCGTCCAAGGAATAAGCAGATGCTTGACGAGAAATGACGCCACGATCATCCGCGCGCGATTGTGCATGTAGCCCGTGGCCCATAACTCGCGCATTCCGGCATCGACGATCGGATAGCCGGTTTTTCCGCGTTGCCACGCTTTCAATTGCCCAGCGTCTCCGAGCCAGGGAAATTCCGCGAATTCGCGGCGAAGCGGCTCCTCAGGCAATTTCGGAAAATGAAAAAGCAGCGAATACGAAAACTCGCGCCATACGAGCTCTCGCATAAATGTCTCGATCGATTGATCGTTTGCGCTCTTTCCGCGCGCCGCGTCCGCTGCCGCCCGCCAGCAGGCGGCAGGTGAGATCTCTCCGAAAGCCAGATGCGGCGAGAGGCGCGACGTGCCGTCCCTATCGAGTTGATTGCGATCTATCGCATACGTCGCGAGCCCCGTTTTCGTAAATTCCGCCAGCCGGGCGCGCGCTCCGCTTTCTCCCGGCTGCCACGCCTTGGCGAGCCCCCGCGACCAATCGGGTTTCGACGGAGAAAGTTGCCAGTCGCGAAGATCGTCTGATTTCGGCGTTCGCGAAGGCGCCTTGATCCGATCCGGCGCGGCCAACGCTCTCGGCAGCGTCAGATCTTTCGTGAATGCCCGCCAGAATGGCGTGAAGACCTGGTAGGCGCCGCCGGCCTTCGTGCGCGTCTCTTCAGGCGTCCTCAGCAGGCGTCCGCCGTACCGCTTGAACGCGACGCCCATATCGTCGAAAGCCAGCTTCAACTGATCTTCCAGCGCAGCCACGGACGGCTCGTAGCCTCGCATGAAATAGACCGCCGTCGCTCCAGTCTCTTCAACGACGCGCGCGAGTTCGCGTGCGACCGCGCCACGACGGAGGATGAGCTTTCCGCCGCGAGCGGCGATATCACGAGCGAACGCCTCGATTGTCTTGCCGAGCCACCACCGCGACGCTCCGCCAAGCGCCCATTGGCCGGGCGTTTCATCGTCGAGAATGTAAAGGGGAATAACCGGCGAACCGGCGGCGACGGCGGCATTCAACGCCGGATGATCGCGCAGCCGAAAGTCATTGCGAAGCCAGACAATGACGGGCGCGCTGCTCATTCATCCCGTCGCAATCTCGCCGTCCGTGACGGCTCCACCATCAGTTGCCAAACAAAAGATCGAATATCGTTTTCGGCTTCGATCGCCGTTGCGAACCGGCATCGCTCGCCTGACCCGCACCATAAGGGCGCCGCTGACCGGCGACGGCGACGTTGACGGGACGAAGCTGATATTGGTCCGTCGCGCCATCGACGCTCGCGACCTGCAGCGTATCGCCATCCCACGTCCAGGTCGCCACCCGGTTGCCGAGCCGATCCGGTTCGATCGCGATGACCTTTGCCGATGTGATGTCGATGATCGCCGCCAGCTCGGCATCCTCGAAACCGCCCTTTACCGCCACCCGGCCACCCGAAAACCGGAGTATCCCATAGCTGGCGTACGGCGGCGGCTTGACCTCCCAAGCGAGCAGTTTCGGCAGTCCCGTCCCGGTCATCTCGAGCGGAACGCGGATCTGCGGATACTCTTCGCTGGTCGCCACGTAATCCTTTCCGCTCAGGACGACGTGCCATTTTCCGAGATCGAGCGATGGCTCCGGCTTGTCATCCGCATCGTCGGGGGGCGCGCCGAGCCGCTTCAGTGCGTCCGCCGCGAAACGCCAGCTCGGCCGTAACTGCAGCACGCGCCGCAAATCCGTAATCGCGGTGTCGGCGGCCCCGTTTGCTTCCTCGATCTCGCCGCGCGCCCAAAGCGCTTCCGGCGAGTTGGCATCGAGCTTGATGGCCGTTTGCACGTCCTTGGCGCCAATGTCCGCCTGGCTGTTTTGCTTGTAGACGAAAGCACGGAAGGCGAATGCGACGGGCGAGCGCGGATCGAGTTCAATCGCGCGGTTGAGGTCGGCATAAGCGTCGTCCGACGCCTCTGCCAATCCGTTGGCGAGACCGCGCCCCTCGTAGGCCGCGCTGGATTTGCCGTCGAGCTCAATGGCCCGCGAAAAATCCTTGATCGCCGACGCGGTATTGCCGTCCAGCAAATACGCATAGCCGCGAACAACATAAAGCTCGCTGTTACCGACGTCGAACGCGACGGCGCGGGAAAGATCTTCGATCGCCTCTTCCCTTTGCGCCACCGCCATGCGTGCCTCGGCACGGTTTCGATAGGCGGAGGCAAAACGAGCGTCCGAGTTCACCGCGCGCGAAAAATCGCGGATCGCTGCGTGCGGCTTACCGGCTGCGAGGTAAGCGAGACCACGGCCCGACAGCGGTGGTGCACTCGCCGGCATCAGCTCGATAGCCTTGGTGAAATCAAGAATGGCATCACCGGTTTTACCGGCCTTCATTTTCGCATTGCCGCGGTTTGAATAGGCAGCCGCGTATCCTGGCGCCAGCACGATCGCGCGATCGAAATCCTTCAGCGCTTCGCCGTACTGCCCGAGCGCCAACAGCAGATTGCCGCGATTGTTATAAGCCACGGGGTATTCGGGAAAGAGCTCGACTGCGCGATTGTAATCTTCGAGCGCCAGCTTGGTTTCGCCGAGCCGCACGTTGGCGACGCCCCGGTCATTGAGAATCGTAGCGCGCCGATCGTTGGCAAGCCCCGTATCTTTCAACGCCTCCGTATAGGTTGTAACGGCTTTCGCAACGTCGCCACGAACGAGCTGGGCCGCGCCCTCTTCAACCTGCGACGGCGCCGAAGCACCCTCGGACGCAAGCGCTGGCCCAATCGCCAACGGCGAAGCCAATGCAAGCAATACCGACGCCGCGCGAAAGCCCCTTTTCATTATCTGAGCCAAATTCCTTTTGGGTGCCTTGGACCGCGATTCATATCTTACACGAGGTAGGGTGCCATTGTGACCCTCGGACGGGCAATGGCGAATTCCGCTCGCGGCTTCCCGTCCTGTTGACGCATACGTAAAAGCTGCCGTAGGAGGCCCTGGTGCGAGTTGCTCCGGAGACCCGCCGATGAACCTTTGGTTCAGACTGATATGGGTTCTGCTGACGGCCCGCAGCCGCGGCCACCTCGACATACCGCGTCAGACGTCCGTGCTTCAATTTCGGGTCTGGCTGCACGACCTCGACATCTCCGCCCATATGAACAACGGCCGCTATCTTACGATGATGGATCTCGGCCGCCTCGACGTCATGGTGCGTTCCGGCCTCTGGCGTCAGGTGCTGAACCATCGTTGGACGCCGATCGCCAGCGCCATCACGATCCGCTTTCAGCGTGAGCTGAGACCGTTCCAGAAGTTCCGGCTCGAAACGCGTCTGCTCTGTTGGGACGCGGCTCTTGTCGTGATGGAGCAGACGTTCATCATCGACGGCGGAAAGCGCGATGGACAGGCCGCCGCTCGCGCCCTGTTCAAAGGCGGCCTCTACGACCGGAAAGAACGGAAGTTCGTAGAGATCGCCCGGCTGATGGCCCTCCTCGGTGTCTCGGAAGTGAGCCCTCCCTCGACGCCCGAGGTCGAAGCGTTTCTGCACGCAGACGATCAGCTCAAGCAGGCGGGGCGCGTCACCACCTAACGTCTGCCCCTCGGCTTCTCCGCATAAAGTTTCTGCAGAACCTTGGGCAAAACGTCCGGAAGATCCTCGGCAATCAGGCCGATCCCGAAAGCGCTGGCGGCCTCGCCATGCAGCCAGACAGCCGCCGACGCAGCTTCAAATGCCGGCATGCGCTGCGCCAATAGCCCCGTAACGATACCGGCAAGCACGTCGCCTGAGCCCGCCGTCGCGAGCCACGACGGCGCGTTCGAATTGATGATGGCGCGGCCGTCGGGCGCCGCGATGACCGTATCCGTGCCCTTGAGAATGATGACGGCCCCCGACTGCTCCGCTGCCGTCCGCGCGCGCTCGACTTTGGAACCGGGAAGCTCACCGAAGAGCCGTTTGAACTCACCTTCGTGCGGCGTCATCACGACCGGTGCTTGCCGCCCTTTGATCGCCGCGAACAGCGTGGACGGCTGAGCCGGGCCACGATCACCGTTGCGCGCAAGAAATCCCATGCTTGCCTCGGCACGATCTCCGTCGTCCTCCGGATCCGCGAACGACGTGAGCGCATCGGCATCGAGCACCACCGACGCCGATGACTTCAGGATTGCCAGAACATCGGCCACTGTATCCGGTCCAACGGACGCGCCCGGACCGATCAGAACCGCGTTGCGCCGCTGGTCGCGCAGGAATTCCGAGAGCGCCTTGGCTCCCGACACGGAGCGAACCATGATCGATGTGACCTGTGTCGCAATGATCGCCGTTGCAGTCGAATTGCCGACGATCGTGACGACGCCCGCGCCGGCTCTGAGCGCGCCCCGCGCGCCCAGTCGCGCAGCGCCCGTTTGCAACGCTGGCCCCGACACGATGACCGCATGACCTCGGTCGTACTTATGGCCTCCGTCCGTCGGCCAATTGAAATCCGAGATCCAGATCCCGGGCGCATTCTCATGCAAGCGAGGCTTCAAGGTTTCGAGCACGCTCTCGGGGATGCCTATGTCTGCAACGGTGACCTCGCCGCAAAGGTCGCGCCCCGGCATCAGGAGATGCCCCGGCTTTTTGCGGAAAAACGTGACCGTCCGCCGCGCCTTGATGGCGACGCCCCTCACCTCTCCGCTGGCCCCGTCGACGCCGCTCGGCACATCGACGGCAAGCACCGGCAGCCCACTGGCATTGACCGCCTCGACCAATTCGGCCGCATCGCCCTCGATCGGGCGCGAAAGACCGGCTCCAAAAAGCGCGTCTATGACGAGATACATGCTCTGCAGAGCATCGGGCGTGGCGGCCCGAATGGGCAATGGCCAGCGCCGGGCCATTTCGGCGGCGTCGCCCTTCAAAGCGGACTTGTCGCCGAGCAGGAACACGCGCACGTCGAAGCCGACATTACGCAACAGCCTCGCTGCGACGAACCCATCGCCGCCATTGTTCCCCGGCCCGCAAAGTACGGCGATGCGCGTATCGGGCCCGCGTGTCATCAGCGCAGCCACATCTGCGACCGCTTTGCCGGCCCGCGCCATAAGGTCCAGACCGGGCGTCCCTCCCGCCTCCGTTAAGCGATCGGCTTCCCCCGTTTCCGCGGGCGTCAACAATTCATTCATGTCATGTTCCTGGTGCGAGCCTGATGGGCGAGACGGGGAGCGCCGCGACCTGCCTTTAAATTCAGCGTTTGTTCGGTTGAGACAGAAATGGGCATGGAACTCGCCGGAAAATTATACATCCGGCATCAAATTTAGGCGTATTAAGCGCTCGGCGACGAACTCCGAAGCCGGAACTACACGCTAAGCTGCTGACATATGTGACGTTTTTCAAAAACACCACAGGTGGCACGGCCTCTGCTAGCCTTGGGGCCACTGGGCAAGCGTGAGTTTCAAACGACATGCTGTCCACGATTCAAGGGGCGAAAATGAAAAAGATTGAAGCGATTATAAAGCCCTTCAAGCTCGATGAAGTAAAAGAAGCGCTACAAGAAATCGGCTTGCAAGGCATCACCGTCATCGAGGCAAAAGGGTTCGGCCGCCAGAAGGGCCACACCGAACTTTACCGGGGTGCCGAATATGTCGTCGACTTCCTGCCGAAGGTGAAGATTGAGGTGGTTTTGAGCGACGACATGCTGGACAAGGCAGTCGAGTCCATCCAAAAGGCCGCGAAGACAGGCCGCATCGGCGACGGTAAGATCTTTATCTCGTCCATCGAAGACGCTATTCGCATCCGCACCGGTGAATCCGGGCGAGATGCCATCTAAACCGAACTTTACAAAAGCTGACCACGCCTGAACCGGCCTTTGTCGGCCCAACAACCGGCATGCGTGTGTTGCAACGAAACGCCTAGACAGGGGAGTGTCTATGAAAAACGCGAGTGACGTCCTGAAGTTCATCAAGGACAAGGAAGCCAAGTTCGTGGACTTTCGGTTCACGGACACCAAAGGCAAGATGCAGCACGTCACCGCCGACGTCAGTTGCGTCGACGAAAGTATCTTCACCGACGGTTACGCCTTCGACGGCTCATCGATCGCTGGATGGAAGTCGATCGAAGCGTCCGACATGACGTTGATGCCGGATCCGGCAACGGCCCATATCGACCCCTTCTTTGCTCAGACGACCGTCGCGATTTTCTGCGACGTGCTCGAGCCCTCGACCGGTCAGCCCTATGAGCGCGATCCGCGCTCGGTCGCCAAGAAGGCCGAAGCCTACATGATGTCGCTTGGCATCGGCGACAAAGTCTACTTCGGCCCCGAAGCCGAATTCTTCATCTTTGACGACGTTCGCTTCTCGACCGACATGTACTCGGTCGGCTTCGAGGTCGACTCGAGCGAATTGCCGACGAACACGGGCGCAGACGTCGAGACCGGAAACCTCGGCCATCGCCCCCGCGTAAAGGGCGGCTACTTCCCCGTTCCCCCGATCGATAGCGCCCAGGACATTCGTTCCGAGATGCTCTCGGTCCTCTCGGAGATGGGCGTCGCCGTCGAAAAGCATCACCACGAAGTTGCGGCCGCCCAGCATGAGCTCGGCGTCAAGTTCGGCCCGATGATCACGATGGCCGATCACATGCAGATCTATAAGTACGTCGTGCACAACGTCGCTCAGGCCTACGGTAAGACGGCGACGTTCATGCCGAAGCCGGTCTATGGCGACAACGGCTCGGGCATGCACGTCCACCAGTCCATCTGGAAGGGCAGTACGCCGATGTTCGCGGGCGACAAGTACGCGGACCTCTCGCAGATGTGCCTTTACTACATTGGCGGCATCCTGAAGCACGCGAAGGCTATCAACGCCTTCACCAATCCGTTGACCAACTCCTACAAGCGTTTGGTTCCGGGCTTCGAAGCTCCCGTGCTGCTCGCCTATTCGGCGCGTAACCGCTCGGCATCGTGCCGCATTCCGCACGTCACGAGCCCGAAGGCGAAGCGCATCGAAATCCGCTTCCCCGATCCGGGCGCGAACCCCTACCTCGCCTTCACGGCGATGCTGATGGCCGGCCTCGACGGCATTCAGAACAAGATCGATCCGGGCCCGGCCATGGACAAGAACCTTTACGACTTGCCCCCGGCCGAGCTTGCCAAGATCCCGACCGTCGCGGCCTCGCTTCGCGAAGCGCTCGACAGCCTCGACAAGGATCGTGACTTCCTGAAAGCGGGCGGCGTCATGAACGACGATATGATCGACGCCTACATCGCGCTGCGCATGGAAGAGAACATGCGCTACGAGATGACGCCGCACCCGGTCGAGTACGACATGTACTATTCGGTCTAAGGGCTGCTCGGCAGTTTGGAATACGAAGAGGCGGCTCGAAAGGGCCGCCTTTTCCTATTGTGCGCTCAGTAGAAAAAAAGGACCCCGCCGCACACGGCGATCAGCGCGTAATAGAAAAACTTCTGCTCGCGAACGAGGAACCACGTCACGATACGGCGCGGGATGTCGGACCAGTTGCAGCGGCCAACCGCGCCGAGCGTCAAGCCGAGCACCAGTCCGATAATAAGGGAATTGAACTCAAGCCCCTCGGTCAGGGAGCGCACGCTCTCAGGAACATGACCGGAAAACCAAGGGAGCACCGCAAAGAAAGCGGCGACCGTCATCGCGCCGAATGCGAGCACGGAAAAAAACGACAGGATGGACCGCACGATCATGGTCGAACTCGGAGAATATCCGCAACGCTGAACCTTGCATGAGGCTAGCGCTGAGACGCGAATAAACCGTTAACCATGATCCAGTGCCTCAGCCGCCCACCGGCGCTCCATACGATTGAAGACGAGTAAGGCGATACCGGTAATGACCATCGTCACGATAACGATGGTGACAAAGCCGTGTACGGCATCGTCCATCATCGCCATGCCGGCAGAGATCGGACCGACAAGAGCGCCGAGCTGGTACATGATGATGAATGCCGCGTTCACGGCCGCGAGGCCACTGGCCGATACCCGTTCGCCGATGATGGCGAGGCCCAGCGCATAGAACCCGAGAATGACGCCGCCCATCAGAAACGCAGTCATGTATCCGGCGACCGGATTGGTGAGGGCAAGCGGCAGCGCGAGAGCCAGCGCAATGAACAGAAGCACCGATACGATCATCATGGCGAAGCGGGAGACGCGGTCCGACAACCAGCCGACCGGATACTGCAGCACGATGCCGCCGACCGTCGTGACGGTGAGCAAAGCCAAAGCGGGGTACTGAGACCATCCGGCCGCGAGCGCCACGTTCGGGATCAACGAGAGAACGGTGATCTCGGAAAAGCCGCCGACAAACGCAGCGACCATCGCCACCGGAGCCCAGCGAAAAGCAGCAGCGACATTGAGACTGGTATCGTGCTCGACCGGCGGAGCGAGCTGCCGCCCGATCATGACCGGGAACCCGGAAAGCCCCGTCACCACCGCCGCGGCGAGAAATGGCAATGGCCCATGGAGACCAAGTGCCTGCAACAAAACTGGCCCTATCGCATAGCCCGTGAAAAAGACCATTGCATAAATTGCGATGACCCGTCCGCGCGTCTCCTCGCGCGTGACCGCATTGATCCACGTCTCGCCAACGAGCCACGGCATCGCAAAGCCGGCACTCATGAGAACACGGATCGCAATCCAGGCCCAGGGCGATTGAAAGAGAGCGAGCGCCAAGAAGCCGAGAGCGCCGATCAAGCATCCGCCAACGATTGAACCAACCGGTCCGAACTTGGCGATCAAACGGGGCGCGATTGGAAGCGCCAAGAGGATTGCAAAAGGCGGAGCCGCCCCTGCCAGTCCGATCATCCAGCTCGGCTGATTCCACAGCTCGAAGGTCAGCGAGGTGAGCGGAAAGCCTATGCCGAACGAAATCCCGGTGCCGAACGACGTCGAGCAGACGGCTGCGATACTCAACAGCCTTTGGCGCTCGGTTATTCCGTCATCAATCGCAGACGTCATGTCCCTCGCCGCCCGTTCATTTCAACAACGTTGGAATAATGCTTGACTTGCCGGTCCGCAAGGGCAAATTTCAACAGTGATGAAAACGAAGCACACTCGTGGCCAAAGAGGGCTTTTAGAAGCCGACCTCGTTCACGCCTCGCTCATGGAAGTTGAGCGCGCTGGCCTGGAGGGATTCGGCCTTCGGTGTGCCGCGCGGGCAATTGGCTGCGACGTTGCGACATTGAGTTACCGCTTTGGCTCCAAGGAGGGCCTTGAACGCGCCATCGCTCATCGGTTGCACGAAGAGGTCGCCGCCCCGAAGTCGCAATTGAGATGGCAGGCCCGCCTCACCGGGCTGGCGAATGCATATCGCCAGGTCGCCAAGCGTTATCCGAACGCCTTCCCGTTGTTGCTCCGCTTCTGGACGACCGGACCGCGCGACATGCAGATCAGCGAAGAATGGCATCAGGCTCTTTATGACGCAGGCCTGCGTGAGGCCGATATTCCGCCGGTAGCATGCGCGACGTACGCAGCCGTACTCGGCGTCTGCTCGGGAGAGATCGGCGGCTTGCTCGACAAACCCAGCGTCGCAACTCTGAGAGAAATTGAAGGGCAGAGCGATCTGCCGCTCACAAAGAAGCTGCTGCCGATTTTTGCCGACCTCAGCGACGACGAGGTTTTCGATACCATGATCGGTATCCTAATTTCGGGCATCGAAACTCGAGCGGCGAAACAGGGTTTGCGGAAGAAGAAGCCGCGAACTCGGAAATCCAAAGATTCCTGATCAAGGGTCCCCGATGATGTCAGGCGTGCACTGAAGCAAGCACATCCGACAAAGCACCGGCGAAAAGTGCGAGATCTTCATCCTGCCCGCACGAAATGCGGATGAAGTGCTCCAATCCCTTCGCGACCGGCTTTCTGACGAAGACGTCCCTGTCCAAAAGGCCGGTAAGCACGCGCGATGCAAACGCGCCATCCGCTCCACAGTCGACGGCGACAAAGCTGGCGGCGGAGGGAAGCGAGGAAAGTCCGTTCGCCTCCGCGATTGCCCTGATCCGGTTTCGCGATGCTGCAATCTGCGCCACGGCACCTTTCAAATAATCCTGATCGCGAAGGGCGGCATAAGCGCCAAGCTGCCCCACGCGATTGATCCCGTAATGATTGCGAACCTTATCGAATGCTTCGATCGTGCTCCGTTCCCCAACGGCGTAGCCGATGCGAGCGCCCGCAAGCCCGTAAGCCTTCGAGAAGGTCCGATACCGGATGATTTGAGGATTTGAAACGTCGATCGCCGGTGATGTCGGCTCGGGTGCCGTATCGCAATAAGCTTCATCGAGAACGAGCAGCGTTTCGGGAGGAAGCTCCGCAATGAACGCCGCAATGTCGCCGGCGGTCCACCACGTCCCCATCGGACTATTCGGATTGGACACATAAATCAGAGGCGCGCAAACGGTCTTGGCCGTTTCGATGAGGCGCGGAACGTCCTCGCGAAACGCGCGCATGGGCACGGCATGCACCTTTCCCCCATGCGCCAGAACGTGAAAATTGAAAGTCGGATAGGCGCCGTCGGTCGTGACGACAGGACTGCCCGGCGTCAGAAACAACGAGCATGTGAGACCGAGAAGCCCGTCGATCCCCTCGCCGACCACGACGCACTCGACCGGCACCTCGTGATACGCGGCGATCACCGCGCGCAATTCATAGCTCTCGGGATCCGAGTACTTCCAATTTTCGCCCGCCGCCTCGCGCATGGCCGCGACGGCAAGCGGCGACGGCCCGAAAACGCTTTCATTGGCACCGAGCCTGGCGCGAAAGGGACGGCCTCGTGCGCGCTCCATCGCCTCGGGACCGACAAACGGTACGAGCTTCGGCAGTGCTGCAACTGTCGGCGTGAAAGGGGGACGGGACATGGATGGCTCGAATTTCGGTTCGATGTTCAGATCAGACACAAGTCGGCGAGCTTCTTACGCATATCAGCGGGCATCGATGCAATCTGATCGCTTTTGCCCGGTGTGAGATCGGGAGGAGCGTCGTCTGCGCTGAGATACCGCCAGCCTTGGAACGCGCGACGGGGGCTGGGGCGGACAGGAATGAGCGGCGGGGCGAAGAGCAGAAGACAGCACGGCGTGCCGTCGTCCTTTGTGCCGTCTTCAAAGCCGACGAGCTTCTGCCGCACGAGAATGACGCCCTTCATCACCCAGTAGATCGAACCGCCATCAAGCAATTCGGTCGTTCGTTTCGGCGATTGGAACGTCCGATGATAAACGCAGCGCTTGCCGTCGTGGGTCTTATACGGGCGATGTTCGGTCTGCCAGGCGGCGAGATCCTCGATCGTGCTGGCGCCGACGCAGAGCTTGACGAGGTGCAATGTCATGGGAACCGTTTTTGCACCAGGACAGGGTCAACGGCAACGGGACGATCCAGATCCGCTCAGGGCTTGGCAACGCAGCTTCCGGCGTACTGGGCGAAAACCGGCTGGCCGAAAAGCCCAAAGTGCCGCGAATGCACGGCTGGGAATTTTCCGGTCGCAGGGTCACGGTCATAAATGGTCGTAAGATTGAGAAAGCCCTCGTTCACGACCTCGAGGAAATGATTGGCGTTAATCGCGCGTACGATTTTGAGATTGGCGGCTGTGCGCCCGTCGAGAATAAGCGACGCCGACTGACTCTCCAGATCGATGCTTCCGATCTCGAACGTCAGGTCTTTTGGCGGAGCGGCTTGATACTTTCCGGCTTCGTAGGTCCAGGCGTAACCGTTGTCGAAATCGCACGTGACGTGCCCTGGTATGTTCTCCTGAGCGAAAGCCGCCGCCGGGCTCGCCAAAAGCGCCACGATCAAAGTTCCAATCCGGCAATTCAGCATTGCAATATTCCGTTTCGCAAGAAGTCCCCAACCGGTGTTCCGAAAACACCGGGAATCGTAGCAACCTGAACGCGGCCGTCGTCGATGCCGCAGTCGGGTGTCGTCTGCACTCGCGGTTTGCCTTGAGACCGCCGCGGACATGGTATGGGCTGCGCCCCTAACCTTTATGGCGAGAGGCCATGCGACCAACAGCTTTATTTATCCTGCTCTCATTGGCGATGGCATTGCCCTCTGCGGCCCACGCCAAGAAGCAGAAACCGGATACGCCGGACGACAAGCTCAATTGCAAACAGATTTCGGGCCGGATGCAAGTGCGCATTCTGCAACTCCGCGGTTTCGAGGATAGGAAACAGGCTTCGGGTTTGGCACGCGGCATACAGGCCGGCATGGCGGCGACGTTCGGTAATCTTTCGCACGGCACCGACCCTCAAGGCGCCTACGCCGAGGATATCAAGTCCCTCCACGCGTACAATCAGCGCCTCGTCGAGTTGGGTTGCAAGAGCTACGACCTCGAGTCGGAACTCAAGAAGACAGACCCGCTCGCAACTCCCTCGCCGACCATTCCGGCGCCGAAAAAGAAGAAGGCCCCGGCTTCCGTCGAGCCCAGAGCCACACCGGCGCCCGCCGCGGCCAACTAACTGAAGTCTATTACGTCCGGCTGACCACGGCGGCATTTGGCGATAAGCTAGTCGCATGACCGACCGCGACTCCGCTTCCTCCCCTATGGGAACCGTGATCCCTTGGCCGCCGCTGCTGCTGGTGGGCGCAATCGCGCTCGGCTGGACGCTGACGATTGTGGCGCCGTTGCCGTGGCCGGGGATCGATGACGCCCCCGCGCACTGGCTGGGCCTCACCTGCGGAATTCTCGGAATTTTATTGATCGTCTTTGCGTTGAGGGCGCTCGCGGCAAATCGAACGAAGAACCCGCCGCACAAATCCCCGACGGTGCTCGTGACGACGGGCCCCTACGTCAGGTTCCGCAATCCGATCTACCTTGGCGAAGTCTTGCTCCTCCTTTATGGAGCCGAGATCACCAAATCGATCTGGTTCGTCGTGGCCGCGGCGCTATTCGCCGTTCTGGTGACGGCGCTGCAAATCATTCCGGAGGAGCGCCACCTGGAAACGATCTTTGGCGACGCGTATACCGACTATAAATCCCGCACACGGCGCTGGATTTGATATCTGACCCGCCATGAGCACCGATCTTGCCGAAAAGGAACGTGAGTTCATAGCCGCGCTCGCCGAGGACACGGGCCGCGACCTCGCCGGCTGGATGGCGGCGATCGGCGAAACCGGCCTCAGGCAACGCAACGACATCATCGATTGGCTTCGTCACCAGGGCTTTCAGTTCCAGTGGGCCTCGTGGCTCGAGCGCATTCATCACAATGATGGCCGGCTCATTTATGCCGACACTGGCAACCAGCCGCGAACCGCGAGCCGCCAACCGTCGCCCAGGGATTCAGGGAGGGATTCAGGGAGGTATCCAGCGAGGGATGCAGGCGATGAACCACCTGCCCGCGCGCGGCCATTCCGTGACCTGAAACCCCAACCGCCGCCTGCAGCGCCAACGCAGCCGCCGGTGATCGGCGACCCGATCCAGCACCTCCTGAGCGACGCCAAAGGTTTGCGGCCGCTCGCCGAGCATGTGCTCCGCGAAGTCGGCCGCGCCGTGCCTACGACCGAATTTGCAGCGACGGCCACATTTGTCATGATGTCCGCCCCCACCCCCTTCGCCGCGTTGCATGCCGGGCCAAAAAAGCTGCGTCTTTACGCAAATTTTGGACCTGCAGGCGTCAATCGCAGCATACCCGCGGAACCGGCGAACAAAAGCGCCCCGCCGTTCCGGGAGATGCTGGTGCTGGACGATGTCCGCAACGTCGACGAGGACTTCCAGCGCCTGATCCGCGCGGCGGCGGCTCGATAACATTGGCGAGCCCCCCGTTCGATTGCATCTACCGTGTACGGCAGGCACCATTGATTTGCCGGAATTTTCGCGCCATTGCGGCTGTGGAGGCGTCGATGTCGGCAAAGCAGGGACCCGCAAGGGCTCGATATCTCGCAATTATTTTGATGCTAGGGCTGTCGAGCGGCGTTAGCGCCCAGACCGCGAAGCGCGACGCCATTGCCGATTGGCTGAAGACGGTCGAAGGCAAGACGGCGGCGGAAGCTCCCGACAACGCGCTCGATCCCACCAAAAAATCGACGAAGCCCGAGATTCCCGCGCCACCGGCAGCGATCGCCGATCCGCGCGATGGCGATCCACAATACGAGCAGGCCAAAGCGCTGATGACCGCGATCGACGCGATCCTGAGGGATGCGGCGACGACGCGTGTGGGCGCGGGTAAATTGCCGAGCCGCGACGAATTCATCATCCCTCCCTTTTGGAAGGAGACGCGCGAAGATCGCAACGCCAAGGTCCGCGATCTTCTCGATGCCGCACTTGCAATCGTCACCAACGCGCCAGTCGTCGAAGTGCAAAAGCGGGTGGAGGTCCTACGTCACAACATCCGCGAGCTCGAGGACGCGAACGTCAAGCTGAAGGAGAAGCAGCTCGTTGCGCCGAAAGACGCAACACTGCCCGGCATCCTGAACGACACCGTCGCCTCGATCGAAGACCAGATTACGGAGAACAAAAAAAGGATCGAAGCAAACCGCGCCGAGATCAAAAGCCAAAAAGCCGAGATTGCTACGGCTTTGAAAAACTCCGGCATCGATCTCGCACAGGATCAGGTCGATCTGTTGCTCGACAGCGTGCTCTCGGGCGATCTCGTTCGCCTCGTCGCCGTATTCAACGCGGCGAAAATGATCGACGGGCAACTGGCAAAGCTGATCGGAACGACCGGCGATAACATGGAGGCAGCCCGGCGCTATTTCGCCATGCACGCCGCCCTCTTTGCTATGCTGGTCCAGGCGCAAGACGCCACGATCACGAAAATCGACACGCAGTACCTGCCGAAACTCGACGCCATCATTGCCGACATCGCAGCCGCGCGTACCCGGACAGCCGAATTGATGAAAGCGGAAAATCGGCCCGACCAGCAGCGCGCGCTCGAGTCCAATCGCGCGAGCCAGCAAGTCGCTGACGAAGCGGCAAAAGCATACAAGCGCTATCTGCAGCAGCAGCGCGAACAGATTGCCGGTGCTCGCCTCAAGGCGACGCACGACCTGAAAATCGCGGACAACACCTACGAGACGGTGGAAGCGAGCGTGCAGCTTCGAAATTTGATTCGCGAAAGCTCGACATCGTTCGAAGCAATTCAGAAACTCGAAGCCCCAAGCTTCGAGCAAATCTTCAAAAGCGATGAGTTGCGTAGGGAATTCGAAGATTTGACGCGCAAGCTCGACGTCCCCGCAAGCTGAAAAGCCTGTGTAACCGGGTGCCGAGGCTTCTGTTTCCGTGCCGCATCGACTATGCTCAGGCTCGGACTATTACGTTGTCCCATGATCAGGCATGCGATGGTGTTTTCGGGACAGATTAGAGAGAGCGCGGCGGCAACGAAGACGTTCGCGTCGCTGCGTGTAGACCGCCGTGTGCTGTCGACGCCGACGCGAACCATTGCGATCTCCAACATTTCCACGGTGAGTGTCGGAACGCACGTCACGCCGCGGCCGACGGCGTTCTTCTGGCTGCTCGCGGCATTGTTCTTTCTGATGACCTTGGGTTCGATGCGGCCGGACTTCTCATGGGGTCCGCTGACGCCGACCGGCGCAACGGTGGTGCTTGGTTTCATTGCACTCGCATTCGCGGGCCTCGCGGTTCGTCCCGAAGATAAAACGCACTATCTGCTGATCTCTTCGAACGATGGGATCCTCTCGCGATTTTCCGCGCCCGACCGCTCCATACTGGAAGAAGTCCGCAGCATTCTCACCGAGAAGATCAACCGCAACGACGAGGCGATGACGTTCAGCGTCGACTTCGAGCGCGGCCAGATCGAAAATCTTGCGCCCGCTCACTCCGGCGGTCACGCACCGAGCCAACAACAACACGTGACGACCGGCGGCCGCCCGGCCCACCCAGGCAATAGCGGCGCCCCTCCGGACCGAAATTCGCAGCCTGCCGCTCAGAGACCGCGCCCAGGTCCTGGTTCAGGTCCGGCCCAAGGTCCGGCAGAAATCTCCGGCCCCGCGCCTCGCCCGCAGCAGCAGCCGCAACCCCAGCGCGGGCAACCGGCACTATCATCGACGTTGAATGGAGCGGCCGCGCCCAGCCAATCGGCCGACGCGTTCATCGATTACACCGGCGTCCTTCCGGCGATCGTCGAAATGCACCGCTTCTATGCGCGCCAGGCAGGCACCCAGCATCTCGAACAACGCCTGTCCGAACTCGAGTTGCTCATGCGCGCCGGAACGCCGACCTCCGCACAGAAATCCAGGTTGCGCGAGCTTTCCGGCGAGATGTCCCAAATTCTCGGGGCCTATCCGCAGGCCGTCGAACTCTTCGACCACATCGACAGCCTCGTCTGACGAACGCCCTATCGCCGGTACTGGACGAACTCCGTCAGCTGACCGACGCGGTCGTAAAGCTTGCGAGCCGTCGCGTTGTCGTCCTGGGTCGCCCAATACGTCCGCTCCGCGCCGCGGCGATCCGCTTCCGCATATGTCGCCTCGATCAGCGCCCGGCCGACGCCCTGCCCGCGCACGTCGGAAGCGACGAAGAGATCTTCAAGATAGCAATACCAGGAGGACGACCACGTCGACCGATGGAAGACGAGAGCCGCAATGCCGACTGCGCGTCCCTCGGCGTCGCGAGCGATCAGGGCCATCATTTTATCCTCTCGCGAGAGAAGACGGCGCCACGTCAGCGCGATGACATCCTTGGGCACGCTCGCCTTGTAGAAAACGATGTAATCCTGAAAGAGCTTTAGCCACTCTTGCTCGTCGCTTGCCACCACCGGCCTCACGCTGACCGCCATCTGCTGCACCTTCCAATTTAACGTTTCCGCGACGCGGGTTGCCTCTATGCAGCACGCGGCAGGCGATGTCAGCCGGCCTGCACAACCGCAATCCTGCCTGCCATTTAACCGGCCCGCCCGTTATCGCGGCTATTCAGTAACAGAAGAAAAGCGATCGATGGCCCGTAATGCCCATTCCTTGAACATTGATGTGCTCGCCCGTACAAGGGCAATTCGGCTCTGGGCACGAAGCGAGAAAGATGCGGCAACCTTCGATTTACATTGCGGCCTTGGCGTCGCTTTTGGCGTTTGCAGCGTACAATCCGCTTTCGGCCGAGTTCGAAGCCGGAGGATCCGTTAAGTTGGACGCCTGCGCCGGCGATACGACTCGCTTGGGTGTCTCGCGCGTCGTCGAAATCGACCCGGCAGCCGGCGGCGATATCGGCGGCGACACTCCCGGCGCTCAGCAGCTGCTCAACGATGGCGAAGTCGTTCTGACCTTCGATGACGGTCCGATACGTTCGGTCACCAGGCCCATCCTGAAGGCTCTCGCCGACCAGTGCACCAAAGCGACCTTCTTCATGGTCGGCCAAATGGCGCTCTCCGACCCCGCGATGGTGCGGGAAGTAGCGACTGCAGGCCACACCGTCGGCACGCATACGTGGTCACATAAGAATCTCCGCGCCGTCTCGCTGGCCAAAGCCCAGCAGGAAATCGAAGCTTCGATCTCAACGGTATCGCTGGCCAAGGGAGCGCCCGTCGCGCCGCTTTTCCGCTTTCCCTATCTGAACGGAACGAAGCAGACCTCGAGTTATCTCAAGGACCGGAATATCGGATCGATCTGGGTCGACGTCGATTCCAAGGATTACCTGACGCGTAGCCCGAAAGTCGTCCAGCAACGCATCCTTGCCCAGCTTGCGAAGACCAAGAAGGGCATCATTTTGATGCACGATATTCACGCGTGGACTGCCGCCATGCTCCCCGATCTGTTGAAGGAACTTCAGCAGCGCGGCTTCAAGGTCGTTCACTTCGTGCCCAAGGGCCAGGTCGAGACGATCGCGTCCTACGACGACGCGGCCCTTAAGGCAATCGCGGCCAAGTCTGCAAAAAAGACCGCGAATCCGATCGCTGCGCGCTCGATCGTATGGCCCATGTCCCCGGCGCCTACGCCGACGGAGGAAACGGACGTCGCCGCAATGGCACCGCCTGGATCGAAGCACAAACCGTCCCGCTACAAGAAAATCTCGACCAAGCCCTCGATTTCGGAAGATCTATCGGGCGAAACTTCGGGAACTCCGGCGCCGGCCGGCAAACCCAAAAAGGGCGGCAAGCCGAAGGAACCGGATTTGCCCTGGTCGTTCTTCAATTGACCGTACACTAGCCGCCCCACGATCGATCACGCGGACTCCGCGCCTATGCGCACGCGCAGCACGGCCCGATGGTGCGCGACGCACTCCAAGCGCAACCCGACAATCGGCTGCCACGGAATTCAGGACGTCGGATTGGGATTTGGATTCGGCGGCGGCGACGCTTCCGGAGGCGGCGGAAGGTGAGCCGAGATTGCCTCTCGCAGAGCTTGCTCCTTCGTGTGATCGAGCGAAGTCTGCAGCAACTCGCCGCCCGTGCCTTTGATCGCCTCCAATACCTTGTCTTCCGTCATCTTCCTGATTTCGACAAACAGGGCGGCGCTTCCCGGCTTCAGCTTTGACGCTAGCTTCTTCATGAAGTCGTCGTTGATGCCATAGTCGGCCAATGCCCCGCCGAGCGCACCCGAGGCGACGCCGACCGCCGCTCCGAGCAATGGCATCAGAAAGATCAAGCCGACCAAGGTGCCCCAAAAGCCGCCGGTTACCGCGCCCGCCGCGGTCGTATTCAAGAGCTGATTGAGTCTCACCTTGCCGTCTTCACGCCTCACCGCGATGACGGCATCGCCGATCGACAGCAGATACTGATTTTGAAGATCGAGAAGCTTCGCACGCATTTCCTCGGCTTTCGCCTCGGTCGGATAAACGATGACGATCAGATCGGACATGGCGTTCTCTCCAGCGTTAATGGTCCTGCGGATCTTGCGCCGAACGATCCAACTTCATTGCCAAGGAAATAGATCAAATTGGACGATGTCGGATTGCCCGGCTCACGCGGCTACCATCGTTGAGCGGTAACCATCGCATCTGCACGAATGTTCCGGCCGGCAGGGGTATTCGCGAAGCGCGCCGGCGCATCACCATTGCTTTCTGAATTTTAAGGCGTTGGACGGCTTCCGGAAAGATTGGCGCAGGCAAATTGGAGTCCCCCCGACGCGCCTGAACGCGCACGTCCCTCATTGCATCAGGCCTCATTTATTTAGGAACGACCAAGATGAATGACACGGCAAGCACCCCCAAAGTGAAGGGCATTATCGCTTCGCACAAACGAACGCTGGCGGCCTGCGCCGCAATTATCGCGGCCCTCGGCACGACCGCAGTCTTTGCCAACAATAGCAGCCTGCCAGGTTCTTCAATGCTGACGCCGGTCGCGAACCTCAGCGACTCTGCTGCGAGCGACCAGGGCGAGCCGGGCTTCGCCAACCTCGTCGAGCGAGTGAAACCTGCGGTTGTTTCCGTGTTCGTCAAATCGGAACGGATCGATGACGTCGCGGATGCGGCGGGACAGGACGACGGAGACAATCCGCTTCAGGGTCTACCCTTCGACTTCCGCCAACCCGATCCGCAGTCCGAACAGGGCAATGCCGAACCCCGCAAGCACGTGATGCAAGCGCAGGGCTCCGGCTTCTTCATTTCCGCAGACGGCTACATGATTACGAATAATCACGTCGTGGATCACGCCAAGACCGTTGAGATCGCGATGGAGGACGGAAAGCGCTATCCGGCGAAGGTCGCCGGTACTGACCCGAAAACGGATATCGCCCTTCTGAAAGTGGAGGGATCGTCCGACTTCCCGTACGTGCGCTTTGCCTCGCAGGCCCCGCGCATCGGTGATTGGGTTGTGGCGATGGGCAATCCGTTTGGCCTCGGCGGCACCGTCACCGCCGGCATCGTGTCCGCCAACGGACGCGACATCGGCGCCGGTCCTTACGATGATTTCATTCAGATCGACGCCCCGATCAATAACGGCAACTCGGGCGGCCCGACCTTCAACCAGAAGGGCGAAGTCGTTGGCGTGAACACCGCCATATTTTCACCATCCGGAGGCTCGGTCGGCATCGCCTTCGACATTCCCGCCGAAACCGCAAAGCGCGTTTCCGACCAGCTCAAATCGTCGGGCCAGGTCGTACGCGGTTGGATTGGCGTATCGATCCAGCCGGTAACGCCCGATATTGCCGAGACCCTCGGGCTGAAGGAGGCCAGAGGCGCCTTGGTTGACGAGCCGCAAGACGGTGGCCCGGCACTCTCAGCCGGCCTCAAGTCGCGGGATGTGATCGTTTCCGTAGATGGAAGGCCGATCAAGGATGGACGCGATCTTGCCCGCACGATCGCCGCCATCTCGCCTGGAAAAACGATCAGCATAGCCCTCATTCGCGATGGGCACGATAAAACAGTCGATCTGACTGTCGCGGCCTATCCGAGTGGTAAGACTGCCGAGATCGCCCCTCCGACCGGTAGCGCGACGAAGCTCGGCATGACGCTCGCCCCAGCCAACCAGGTGGAAGGCGCAGGCGGAGACGGCGCCGTCGTCGTGACCATCGACCCTGACGGCAAAGCCGCCGAAAAGGGCATTCAGAAGGGCGACATCATCCTCTCGGTCGGAGGCAAATCGGTATCGGGTCCGCACGATGTGACGCAGGCGCTCCAGGACGCCAAGAAGCAGAGCAAGCGCGCCGTTCTGATGCAGTTGAAGACGGCCCAGGGCAATCGCTACGTCGCCATGCCGACCGCTTGAGGCCGAGCGCGTTAACATTCGGGCCGGCAAGCGACTAACCAACTCTGCCGGCCAAGCATCGAGGAAAAAAAAACGGAGCCCGTCCGCCAATAGTTGGCGGACGGCTCCGGATGGAAACCTTGCTCAAGTACGTAAGCACTTGAAAATTAATGGTGCGGTTGAAAGGACTCGAACCTTCACGCCGTTTCCAGCGCTACCACCTCAAGGTAGTGCGTCTACCAATTCCGCCACAACCGCAGTTCAGACCCGTAAGATCTGGAATTCGCGAAGGGCTTTGGCGCTGCCCATATCCGCGAAGACGCCGACGTAACAGAGCCCTTCCACAAACGCAAGCGGCAGTTTGACAGGATCGTGTCGAACCCATGGGCTCGGACTCACTCTATATAATGAGGAGGTCACGCTAGGCTCCGCGCCGAGCCATCGAAACAGCGGTAGTTTCGTCTATTTTCGAGGTCCGCCGTCGTCAATGAACCATCCAGATTAACGCCGATGCCATCCAAAATATCGATTGCAAACTTGTCTGCCGCCGTCGATTGGACCGTTAGCAATGGCTACGTCGAATATGATCGCGCCCTCGACATCATGGCGCGCAGGACGGCGGCGATCCGCGAGGGCCGAGCGAAGGAGCTGGTCTGGCTCTTGGAGCATCCGCCGCTCTACACAGCCGGCACGGGTGCGAAGGAAAAAGACCTTCTGAATTCCGGCTCGCTCCCTGTTTATCAAACGAACCGCGGCGGTCAGTTCACCTATCACGGCCCGGGTCAGCGCGTGGCCTATGTGATGCTTGATCTCGAAACGCGCGGCCGTGACATCCGTGAGTTTATCACTCATCTGGAAACATGGCTGATCTCCACCCTCGCCGAGTTCAACGTGAAGGGCGAAACCCGGCGTGATCGCGTCGGCATCTGGGTGAGACGGCCGTCAAAGGGTGAAATGATCGAGGACAAGATCGCCGCGATCGGGCTGCGTGTCAGCCGCTGGGTATCGAGCCACGGCATCGCCCTCAACGTCGACCCGGATCTTTCCCAGTTCAGCGGGATCGTCCCGTGCGGGATCCGCGACCACGGCGTGACGAGCTTGGCGGACCTCGGCTTGCCCGTGACGCTTTATGATGTCGACGTCGCACTACGCGGAAGTTTTCAACAGATTTTCGGACCGACGAGGCTCGTTGAGCCGGGCAAAGCGCTGGAAATCTAGTCTCAAAGCGGACGATCGGCCCCGATCGCGGCCCCACAAAAGAAAAAGGCGCCTGCATCCGATGGGGACACAAGCGCCAAACAGGCGATGCCGCAACCTTTTCTCTACCTTATCTTCCTCTCTCCCGCTTTCGAGGCGCTGCCAGCGGGCGGCGCGAGCCCCTTTTCGGGAGAATCGTAGTAGAGAAATCCCTCTTCGACCGAGACGCTTTCCGAACCTTCGAGTTCGTACTCGGCATTCACACTATCGTTAAGGCGGATGATGCAGCTCTTCTGACAGACCCCGTCGATCACCTTACCTATTGGCAGAATCTCATCTTGGCGAGATGAGCCCTGGGTGATGGTGAGCTTGACCTCTTTATCACCTCGGTTGGTAATCGTGGCTGCGGAAGCAGCCGAGGTCATAAGAAGAACTGCGATCGCGCTAGCCGTAAGAGCCAGAAGGTCAAAACGGCCGCTCCTGCGATCGCGGC
This sequence comes from Hyphomicrobium facile, assembly GCF_900116175.1. GTDB lineage: Bacteria > Pseudomonadota > Alphaproteobacteria > Rhizobiales > Hyphomicrobiaceae > Hyphomicrobium_B > Hyphomicrobium_B facile. The sequence continues at coordinate 1,078,545 of NZ_FPCH01000001.1, read as the reverse complement.
AGAAATTCATTACTTCTTCTTCTTAGCTGCCTTCTTGGCAGGGGCCTTCTTGGCGGCTTTCTTTGCAGCTTTAGCCATTTTAAATCGTCCTTCCGTTTGGATCGTTGACAGACGCACGTCTGTCGACCTGACTCGAGTCGGGTCGACTTGACATTGATAAGATTCAAGACAATGCACAAACGAAATTTGACGTTTGGTGATATCGGAAATTTCGATAGATGAGTTTTCCACTCCTCGATGAGGATCACACGCGATGGACGTCAATCTCGCTCGCACCTTTCTCGTCGTCGCTGAGACTGGAAGCTTCGTCGACACCGCACGCAAACTGAACATTACCCAATCAACCGTCTCCGCACGCATCAAAGGCCTCGAAGACCTGTTGGGACGGCCACTTTTCACGCGTTCCAAGTCCGGCGCGGAACTAACCGGCGCCGGCGAACTCTTCCAGAAGCATGCGCTCGCGATGGTACGCGTTTGGCAGCAGGCTCAGCTGCAGGTCTCGCTCGCCGATCAGCATCCCGAGCACGTCTCGGTTGGAGCACCGATGAGCCTTTGGGGTGGATTCCTATTGAAATGGGTCACGGGATTGAGGGTTCAGATCCCCGGGATCGCCGTTTCCGCCACTGCCGGCACATCGCCGATGTTGAGCCAGCGGTTGATAGAAGGGACGCTCGATCTCGCGATCATGTATCGGCCATCGCCTCCCCCTGGCCTGACTATCGAACACCTTTTTGACGAAGAGTTTGTTTTGGTTTCCTCGGCGAAACCGTCAACGCGGCGCGGAGTTAACGACTATCTGCTGGTCGATTGGGGCGCAGACTTCTTGCAGGATCACGCGGCCGCATTTCCAGAGCATGCCAACCCCGCGATCAGCCTCGATCTCGGACCGATGGGCCTCGATTATCTGCTGGCGAACGAGTGCTCGGGGTATTTTCCGGCGCGCATGGTGCGCAAGCTGATCGCACGCGGCCGGGTGAGAGAGCCCAAACGCGCGAGAAAATTCGTTTACCCGGTCTATATGGTCTATCCGGAAACGCGGAACGAAGAGGCTTACGAGCCAATTCTGCGGGGATTGAGGCGAGCGGCCGCGAAGCTCGGCTGATCGTGTCTGTCTTTTGCCTGGCGGCCGGCATCGCCAATGTGATGCCGCCAGGCACAATTTGATCTCGGATGGCGGCCCGCAACGCGGGGCCGGCAGCCACATACCGAAAAACTCAGGCGAACTCGAGGATGACCGCGTCGACCGCGAGGCTGTCGCCGGGTTTCGCCGCAACCTTTTTCACTTTGCCGTCGCGCTCGGCCTTCAAGATGTTCTCCATCTTCATGGCCTCTACGATCGCCAGATTGTCCCCTGCCTTGACCTCTTGGCCCTCGGACACGTTCACGGCCTTGACCAACCCCGGCATCGGGCACAGCAGGAACTTCGACATGTCGGCCGCAAGCTTGACCGGCATCAGCGCGGCAAGCTCGGCCTCGCGTTGCGTATAAACGTACGTCGGCGCCTGAATGCCACGATACGAAAGCGTCATGCCGTTGGAGATCGGACGCACCTGGACGGCGACATCTGCCCCGTCGACCGTGCCAAACCAGACGGGTTCGCCCGGCCACCACTCCGATGTGATCTCCATTGTCTTTGTCGGCTGGCCGTCGCCGTCGAGGATCGACACGTAGTAAGGCCCAGGAATCGCGCCGAGAACTTCGAGCTCGACCTCGGCCGATCCGATCCTGACGATACGGCGCTTGGCAAAGTTGACCGAGTGCCCCGACATCTGATCCGTGATGTCGCGGCGGCGCGTATTGCCCAGATGATCGATCGTCCCCGCCACAGCGGCGAGCGTAATCAAATCCTTGCCCTCGGGCGCGCGGGGCGTAAATCCTTCCGGGTATTCTTCCTTGATGAAGCCCGTCGAAATCTTGCCCGAACGCCAGCGCGGATGCTGCATCATCGCCGAGACGAACGGGACGTTATGCTGGATGCCGTCAATATAGAACGCGTCCAGAGCGGCCGCTTGCGCATCGATCGCCTCTTCACGGGTCGGCGCATGCGTAACGAGCTTGGCGATCATCGGGTCGTAATACATCGAGATCTCGCCGCCCTCGAAGACGCCGGTGTCGTTCCGAACCGTAACGCCGTCCTTGCTGCCTTCAGCCGGAGGCCGGTACCTAACCAAACGGCCGATCGAAGGCAGGAAGTTCCGGAATGGATCTTCAGCGTAAACCCGGCTTTCGACGGCCCAGCCCTTGAGCTTGATGTCCGACTGCTTGAACGGAAGCTTCTCGCCCGCCGCAACCCGGATCATCTGCTCGACGAGGTCGACGCCTGTCACGAGTTCCGTCACCGGATGTTCGACCTGGAGACGCGTGTTCATTTCGAGAAAATAGAACGAGCGGTCCTGGCCGGCGACGAATTCGACGGTGCCGGCGCTGTCGTAACCGACGGCCTTCGAGAGGGCGACGGCCTGCTCGCCCATCGCCTTCCGGGTCTTCTCGTCGAGCAACGGCGAAGGCGCTTCCTCGAGGACCTTCTGGTTACGGCGCTGAATGGAGCATTCGCGCTCGCCGAGATAAACGACGTTGCCGTGCTTATCGCCCAGCACCTGAATTTCGATGTGGCGAGGGTTCTCGATGAACTTTTCAACGAAGCAACGGTCGTCTCCGAACGACGACTTGGCCTCGGAACGGGCAAGCTCGAAACCTTCCGCCGCTTCCTTTGCGTCGTAGGCGATGCGCATGCCCTTGCCGCCGCCACCTGCGGAGGCCTTGATCATGACCGGATAGCCAATCTGGTTCGCGATCTCGACCGCGTGCTTGGCATCCTTGATTTCGCCCATGTAGCCGGGGACGGTCGAGACCTTGGCGGCGGCAGCCGCCTTCTTGCTCTCGATCTTGTCGCCCATCGCCGCGATGGCTCCGGGATTGGGCCCGATGAAGACGATGCCGTTTTTCTGAAGCTCGACCGGAAACGCCTCGCGCTCCGAGAGAAATCCGTAGCCCGGATGAACCGCCTCGGCGCCCGTCGCCTTGCAGGCCGCGATGATCTTATCCATCAGCAGGTAGGACTGATTGGCGGGCGCGGGACCAATATGGACGGCCTCGTCCGCCATTTCGACGTGAAGGGCGTCTCGATCGGCATCCGAATAGACCGCGACCGTCTTGATGCCCATTTTGCGCGCCGACTTGATAACGCGGCAGGCGATTTCACCGCGATTGGCAATCAGAATTTTTTTGAACATCGGCGGGTCCCGGTCCTTCCCGTAAGCACTTTCAAGTGCCTCAGCTTGTCGCAAGGCAACACGCCCTTCTAGAGGGTGTGGAAGGCGTCGTAAACACGCCACGAGTAGGCCGATGCCGCTAGCTGTGCGATCCGCTGCCGCACACCTGAAGATCGCCGGCGGCCGCCGTTCACCCGGACGGTCGGGCGGTCGCTAAGGAGAGGCGGGTTAACGCCTTAGGCGGCGTCGCCGAGCCTGCAGACGGCCTCGGTGAGAACAGGGTGAATCCGCGGGCTTTCCTGATTCAAATAGGAGACCAGCGCCTTCTCGCTCGGGCTCAAGCGGCCGTCGCGACCGAGGCGGCTGACGAGCCAAGTCGCCTCCGCTTCGGTGATTTCCTCATGCGTGATGATCTCGATGCGCTGATGCTCGAGCCGGGCCAGCGCCCGCTCCTCTGCCGTCTGATCGTGATACGCGTCCTGCACCGAAGCGAGGTTCGACTGCACCATCGACAGGAGTGCGGCGAGTACGGACGTCTGTTCTTCCGGCTCCTCGAGCGTTGCTTCCTGCCGAAGCGCCTCCTCGCGCGAGGGAACCGCGTAGCCCGATGCCGCCATCATGACGTTCGCGATGGCCTTCACGAAGAGATCGGTCCATGCGGGATTGGGCGCGGACGCCGAAATCGCTTCGTCTATATCGAAGAGAACGTCGGCCTCGGCACGCGTCACAGCGACGTTCCCATCGCCCGCGAATGCGTAGAGCATGCGGCGAAGAAGATCGACCTCGCCTTCGCTGATGGTGCCGGCCTGCAGAGCTTTGCCGTCGCGCAGCGGACCCGCCCCGTCGACGACAGCGTGCTTCACCTGCTCCAGCGCGAACTTCACGAGACTGACAGGCGCCCAGCGCGCCTTGTCGATGACATTGACGATAAGTTCGAGTTCCGTCTTCGTATCGATCTTCCCGTCTCTGGAAACGCGATCGATCAACCAATGACCGTTGTCGGCCGTGATGTAGCCGCGCGGCGCTTCCTGATAGACGATATAATCGGTGATGGCCTCGATGAAGAATTCGGGCCACTCGGGGTGATACGCATTGCAAGCGTTGTTCAGCGCGAAGAGAATTTCCGCTTCATCCGCCGAGATGATCCCGTCATCGTAAAAGACGCGCCGCAGAAGCAAAATATCGGACAAACCGATCGTCTGACGCTTTAACATCTCGTTTATCGGCAGCGACCGCAGCCCACTCATCGAATGCCCCCACACACCCAGGCCAACTACATGGTCCGGAGCGTAGGTCGTGATACTTAATTGCGACTTAAGAGCCGCACGAAATTGGAAACCCAAAAGGCCCGTCGACGGTACTGTGGCGCAGCCATCACAGACAGCCAAAGACGTTCGGGGGCCGCAGCTCCCCGCTGCGACCCCCGTAACCTCCCGTCGTGCTCCCGCGTGCGCGACGGGTAAGTTTCAGGAGAGTTATCTACACCTCAGAATGAATGGTTGCTGAAGGCTCGCATCGCCCGGTCCTGTTCGCGCATCCGGCGGCCGGCTCCCCGGAGGGGAGTCGCCGGATGCAAACAATAAAGCCCGTCCGGAAGGGGGGATTTCCGAACGGGCTGACCGGCTGAGTGCGGTTCTGGGCGCACGTGGCCAGTGGAATTGCTCCGGCCCGCAGAAGGCAAAACCTCCGCGGCGCGGTCGCTTGCCGCAAAGCCGCGTGATCCCGCAATCACTTCGCTTCGCAGTTGTTAGAAGAACGAGCGCCTGCCGGACATCCGTCGCCGGCCCGATCGAATACGCGTCGATGACCGCGAACAAAATCGCGCGACTGAACCTCAGGCCGCAAGCAGCGCAACGAGCCGCGCGCGCGATTGAGGGAGCGTTTCTCCCCGCGGGAGTAAAAGATGCTTTTCGATGAAATGCCCGGTGAGCGCAAACCCGAGACTGACGTCCTGCATCGTCACCGCGCCGGATCGCTGTTTCGTCAGGAACTGGGGAAGTGCCAGAAGCTTATCGCGATAGGGTTCGCCCGCCGATGCCGAGACCGCGCGACCGGACTTCGGCGACACATAAATGAGCTGATCATTGCTGCCCGTTGCCGCGCACTGGCTGAGATCGAGGCCGAAGCCCAGCTCATCGAGCAGCGCCATCTCCCATCTGACGAGAAGCGCGGGCCACACGGTCGCATCATTGAGAAAGCCGAGAACGAACAGCGTGATCTCGTAAAGATTGGGATGCGGATCACGCTCAGGCAGAAGCCGCGTGAGGGACGTGATGGAGGAAAGCGCCATCAACGCCTGCGCGTCGTCCATCGCCTCGGCAGCGAAAGCGCGTCGCATTTCGACGCTCATGGTGCCGAGTTGGTCGGCGAGACGCGCCTTCCATTCCGCATCGATGTGGTTGCCCGGCTGAAGAACGGGACGCAGCCGCCGCGAGCGGCCGCCGTGCACGAGTCCCATGTGCCGGCCATGTGCTCTCGTCCATAGATCGACGATCGCGGCAGTCTCGCCGTGGGGCTTTACCGAAAGTACAATGCCTTCATCGGACCATTGCATATGGGCTTAGGTACCGGCGCCTTACGATTTCGGGAAAGGCAGACCCATTTCCCGATAACGCTCAGGGTCGCTTTCCCAGTTCTCACGCACTTTGACGAATAGAAACAGATGCACCCGGTGGCCGGCCATCTCCTCGATCGCATGTCGGGCCGTGCTCGATATTTTCTTGATCGTATCGCCGCCCTTGCCGAGCACGATCTTCTTCTGGCTGTCGCGTTCGACGTAAATGGTCTGCTCGACGCGCGCCGAGCCGTCCTTCAGGCTCTTCCAGTCCGTGGTCTCGACGGTCGTCGTATAAGGCAGCTCCTGGTGCAGGAAGCGATAGACGCTTTCACGGGTCATCTCAGCCGCTTGCGTCCGCATCGGCACGTCCGTGACGTCATCTTCTGAATAGTGCCACGGACCCACAGGTACGAGATTTCCGAGATAGGATCTGAGATCCTTGATGCCCTGACCTTCCGTCGCCGAGATCATGAAAATGCGATCGGCAACAAGCAGCTCATCGACCATTTTCGCCAGCGACAAGAGCCTCGGCTTGTCGTCCACGCGGTCAATCTTATTCAAGATGACGATCTTCGGCATCCGGGCCGATTTGAGCCGCTCGATGATGCCTTTCACGTCGTCATCTATGCTGGCTGCCGCATCGATGACGAGCAGCACCGCATCGGCGTCTTCGAGCCCGCCCCACGCCGCGTCTACCATCGCGCGATCCAATCGGCGCTTCGGATTGAAGATGCCGGCCGTATCTATGAAGATGATCTGGCTGTTCCCTTCCATCGCGATGCCGCGAATGGGAGCCCGGGTCGTTTGAACTTTATGCGAAACGATCGCGACCTTGGCGCCGACGAGCGCGTTGACGAGCGTCGACTTGCCGGCATTCGTCGGCCCAATGACGGCAACGAAACCGCATCGCCGGTCACCGGCGTCGAGCGGCGCTGAACCTGTGGTGTTATTAGACATCGCCTATGTGCGCTCCTACGCCTTCCCGGGTTAGAAGAGCACTTGCCGCGGCCTGCTCGGCAATGCGCTTCGATGCCCCCTCGCCCTGTGCGGGCGCCTTCCCGGCGATCAAGACTTCGGCCGTAAATCGCGGCGCGTGATCCGGTCCGTTGCGCGCGACGACCGTATATCGAGGTAGTGCCAGCCCCTGACCTTGGGCCCATTCCTGCAAGGCCGATTTGGCATCGACCGCCACTTCCGGAACGAGCTCGGATTGTTCCCGCCAGAGCCTGTGGACAACGCCGCGTGCCTTCTCGAACCCGCCGTCGATGAACACCGCGCCGAGGAGGGCTTCCGCGGCGTCGGCAAGGATCGTTGTTTTATTTCGGCCGCCACTGTCGGCTTCGCTTTCCGAAAGAATGAGATGGTCGCCGAGCCCGATGGTGCGGGCGACCTTGGCACAGGCCTCCCCGCGGACGAGGCGATTGTAACGGCGGGCGAGTTCGCCCTCGCTCGCATCGGGATACTGCCCGTTGAGCGCCTCCGCGATCGCAAGACCCAGAACGCGATCACCGATGAATTCCAGGCGTTCGTTGTCGAACCGGGCAACTTTTCCACCGCGAACGCTCGCATGCGTCAGCGCACGCTCCAAGAGCGCAGGATCCTTGAACCTGTATCCCAGTTTGGTCTCGAGTTCTTTAAACTTCCGAGGTCTCAGCATGGCGCAAATGCCGCGTGGCGGTCACCGCACGAGATTGAAGAACCTGTTCCAACGGATGTCAAACGGCCAGGTCCAGGGCGCGTACCACCGGAAGGCATCGGGCTCATCGACTTTAGCGGAGAAGAAGATGATCTCGGCACGACCGATAAAATTCTCATAAGGGACGAACCCGACGGCGCTTCGAACACGACTGTCGGTGGAATTGTCGCGATTGTCACCCATCATGAAGTAGTGACCCTCAGGAACCTTGTAGACCCCCGTGTTGTCATAGGGTCCATTCGGGTCGCTATCGAGAACTTTATACTTCACGCCATTCGGAAGCGTTTCCTCGAACACCGGAATGGTCCGCTCCCGGCCCTCCTCGAACGTCGTGAATTCGCCCGCGGGCTCCTTCGGAATGGCCGCACCGTTAATGAAGAGCTGGCCGTTCTTCATCTGAATTTCGTCACCCGGGAGCCCGATGACCCGCTTGATGTAGTCGGTCGAGTTATCCCGCGGCAGCTTGAAGACGGCAACGTCGCCCCGCTTCGGTTCGGCGCCGAAAATCCGCCCTTCGAAGATGTTGGGACTGAACGGGAACGAGAACTTGCTGTACCCGTAGGATAGCTTCGAAACGAAAAGGTAATCGCCGATCAGCAGCGTTTCTTTCATCGAGCCAGAGGGGATATTGAACGGCTGATAAAAGAAGATGCGGACGAACATCGCAATGGCGAGTGCTTCGACGACGATGACGAGTGTTTCAAACCAACTCGATCTCGACGTCTTAATACCAACGCTCATCCGGAGGCTCCTCTGCGCCGCCAGGCGGCACTGGCCGGGGCTCGCTTCTTGTTAGGCGGTCCGCTATAGCGAGTTTGCCCCTGAGCCGCAACGACGGCTACAAACCTGACAAAAACGTAAGGAATAACAGCAACTCAACGCTGCCGGACAATGCATGTAGTAGCGCGTCCAAGACGTTTATAGCCGCGGCGAAATGGTCAGTCGCGTAGATTTTCTTGAGCCGGGACTGCGGAAATAATGACGATGGCTTGGGCCATCGGGTATTCGTCAGTCAAAGTGACGTCAATGCGGGCCTTGAAGCCCGCCGGTATCAATCGCGCGAGCTGATCGGCCGCGCCCCCTGTGAGCGCCAATGTCGGACGCCCGGATATAGCATTCACGACGCCGATGTCCTTGAGATGCACGCCGTAGCGAAATCCGGTCCCGAGAGCCTTCGACGCAGCCTCCTTCGCCGCGAACCGCTTTGCAAAAGTTCGGGCCGAATGCGCCCGTGAGAATGCCTTCCGGCGCTCTTCCGCAGTGAATACACGGTTGAGAAAACGATCGCCAAAGCGCGCGATCGTTCGCTCGACCCGCCGGATATCACAAAGATCGTTGCCGATCCCGATGATCATCCCGCTCCCCGCATGGAGAGCGCTTCTCGCGCCTCATCCATCAGGACGCGCATGCGCCGGACGGCCATGGAGAGGCCACCGAAGATCGCCTCCCCGATCAGGAAATGCCCAATATTCAGCTCGACGACTTCTGGGATGCGCGCAATCGGCTGCACCGTGTTGTAGGTAAGCCCATGCCCGGCGTGGACCTCGAGCCCCGCCGACGCTGCGGCATTCGCCGCTTTCTTATGCCGCTCGAGTTCGCGAGCGACGCCCGCCGCGTCGTGTTCGAGTGCGAGATGGCAATATTTGCCGGTATGAAGCTCGACAATGTCGGCGCCGACAGCCGACGCCGCCTCGATCGTCTTGATATCGGGCTCGACGAACAACGATACCCGAATGCCGGCATCCTTGAGCTTTGCAATCAACGGCGCGAGAGATTTCGCCGCCCCCCGCACATCGAGGCCGCCCTCGGTCGTCCGCTCCTCGCGCCTTTCCGGCACAAGGCAACAGGCGTTCGGCACATGGCGCAACGCGATGTCCAGCATCTCGTCCGTCGCGGCCATTTCCAGATTGAGCGGGCGCGTCAGCTCGTTCTTGAGCCGCGTAATGTCGCTATCGGAAATGTGCCTGCGGTCTTCGCGCAAATGCGCCGTGATCCCGTCGGCACCCCCTTCGATCGCAAGATGAGCCGCACGCAACGGATCTGGATGGAGGCCGCCGCGCGCATTTCTGAGCGTCGCGACATGATCGATGTTTACGCCGAGCCGCAACGCGCGAGCGGGCGTCGTCGATTGACCGGTTTCCGGAAGCTTACGGTTAGCCGCCACGTGCTTTTGCCACCAATGATGAGGAAAGGACTGTCCTGCCGCCGATAGTTCAGCGGAGCCTGCGGTGCCGTTGGAAAACGCGCACCGCTCGCCGTGTAGGATAGTAGCTAAACACCGCCGCTATCAAGCCGACGAGAAGACCGCCGACGATCATCGGCTCGACGATCGGAGAAAGATAATCGACCGCCGTATTGAGCGTCTCCGGCGAAGGAGCGCTCAACGTCGCGCCGAGCGCGTTGGCCGTGTCGGTAAAATGGTCGGCCGCATAGGCCGGATCCTGCCCGAGAAGAAGCGCCCCCGCGAAGTAAGACCCGCTCCAGATGGCGGGCCAGCTCAGGGGATTGCCGACGAAGGTCCCGAGCAGCGCCGCGGGCATGCTGACACGGAGGACGAAGGCCAGCGCAAACGCGAGAATGGTCTGGACGCCGAGAAACGGGGTAAAGGCGCTGAAAACGCCGATCGCGAAGCCGAGCGCCACCTGATGCGGCGTCGCGCGAAGAAGAAGTACTCGTCGCCAGAAGAACCGGATTTTCGAGCGCACGGCAGCTATGTTGAACAGCCTGGAACCGTCACGCTCTCCCGATGCTGTAAGCTTCTCGTTCAACCCACAACGATCCTATCGACTCTACCGAAATCAACTACCCAAAACGCATACAATAGCTCACTCGAACAGCCGTTCCACCTTGGCAACTGCGGATTTCGCCCTGAGTCCTGCAACGATGTGGTTCAAATGCACCAAATCGAAAACCTCGAGCTCGATATGCATCACCGTGAAGTCTGCAGCACGGCGAGCCATCTTGATATTGTCGATATTGCCACCCGTCTCGCCGATCACCTTGGCGATCTCGGCCAATGAACCGGGCGCATTGACGGCGGTCACGCTAATTCGGGCCGGAAAACGCTGGGGTCGCTCCGGATCGACGTCCCAGGTCACGTCGATCCAATGCTCTTCTTCGTACTCCTTCAGACGCGGTGAATGGATCTGAAAGACGCGAATCCCCTCGCCCGGAGCCATGACGCCGACGATCCGGTCCCCCGGAACCGCGCCTCCGGGCTCGAACGCAACCGGCAACTCCTGGCTCGGACCGCCGATTGAAACCGCCGTTGTGCTGTCGATCTCGGCCGTCCGGAACTTGAGGCTGTTGACCTTCTCGATGTTGAACCAGCCTTCCTGGTCCCGGGCGCGGCCAAAGCGCCGCGTCGGCTTATAGCCCTCATCTCCAGGCGCCTGCCCCTGGGGCAGGATGGCGCCAACCACGTCTTGAAGCGGAATATCGTTCCGCCCGACCGCCGCTAAGAGGTCATCGGCGGTCTTGAAGCCGATCTTTGGCGCTGCCGCCTTAACCTTCTCTTCCGAGTAATCGACCTCGAGTCCGGCAAGCGTCGAATTGACGAGCTGCCGCCCGAGCTCGATGAAACGCCGGCGTTCGGCCTCGCGCGCCGCTCTTCGTATCGCCGCCCGCGCACGCCCGGTAACGGCGAAGGCCTCCCACGCGGCCGGCCGGATGTGCCCCTTCGACGTTTCGATGACGACTTCGTCGCCGTTCCGCAGATGCGTATCGATGGGTACGTGCCGGCCGTTGATGTAGGCGGCGGTGGCCTCGTTGCCGATATCCGTGTGCACCGCATACGCGAAGTCGAGCGGCGTCGCCCCGCGCGGCAGCGCAATGAGCCGGCCCTTCGGCGTGAAGCAAAAAACCTGGTCGTGAAAAAGCTCGAGCTTCGTATGCTCGAGAAATTCTTCCGGGTTCGCCGCTTCGAGCAGCGAAGAAATCATCACCCGGAGACGGCCATAGGGGCTGTCGTCTACGTCTATGCCGGCCTCGAACTCATGGCCGTTCACGAGGCCGTGCTGCTGATCCTTGTAGAGCGCGTGAGCCGCGATGCCGAACTCGGCGATATGCTGCATGTCGGACGTGCGGATTTGCAGCTCGACGCGCTGATGACGGGGACCATAAACGGTCGTGTGTATCGACTGATAATTGTTCCGCTTCGGAGCGGAGATGTAATCCTTGAAGCGGCCGGGAACGGTGCTCCATGTCGTGTGCACGATGCCAAGCACCCGGTAGCAGTCTTCGATCGAACTCACGATGACCCGGAAGCCGTAGATGTCCGAGAGTTGCTCGAGGCTGATCTGCTTATGCTTCATCTTGCTCCAGATGGCATAAGGCTTCTTCTCTCTTCCGAACGTCTCGGCCTTGATGCCGGCGTCGTCGCACTTGCGCGCGATAGCCTGACGGATCTCTTCGACGAGCCCGCGATTGCGCTCGCGCATTTCCGCGAGCTTTTCGGTGAGCGCATCGTAGGCTTCGGGATGCAGCCAGCGAAAAGCGTGATCCTCGAGTTCCTCGCGAAGCGCCTGCATACCCATCATGCCGGCGAGCGGCGCGTAGATATCGAGCGTCTCCTCCGAATTGCGACGGCGGCTCTCGGGCCTCATGTGCTCGAGCGTTCGCATGTTGTGCAAACGGTCCGCGAGCTTGACGAGAAGCACGCGGATGTCGCTCGAGATCGCGATGAGAAGCTTGCGGAAGTTTTCCGCCTGTTCAGCTTTTTTGGAAACGAGATCCAGGCGCTTGATCTTCGTCAGGCCGTCGACGAGGCTGCCGATCTCCGGCCCGAACATCTGATCGATTTCGGTTCGCGTCGCATCCGTGTCCTCGATCACGTCGTGAAGCAGCGCCGTCGCAATCGTTGCGTCGTCGAGCTTCAGATCGGTGAGAATGGCCGCCACTTCGAGCGGATGCGAAAAATAGGGCGCGCCCGACGCACGCTTCTGATGGCCGTGCGCCTTCATCGCATAGACGTAGGCGCGGTTGAGAAGCGCCTCGTCTGCCTTTGGATCGTATTTGAGAACCCGCTCGACGAGTTCGTATTGCCGCATCATGACCCGCCGCACTCCTTCAGTGCGCAAGCGTAACCGAAGACGCAGCACACATTAAAGTGGATCAGTGCGAGCGTGATGTCGCGAGGCAGAAGAATTGAGTCTTAGCGAGAACGATCGCGCGGATCGCGGTCCCGTTCGCGCGAACCCGAACCCGAACCTGATCCCGATCCGATATTGGCCGAAGGCTCCAGCGGGGTCATGCTCTCCAAGCCGCGAAGAAGCTGCTCTTCCGTCATGACGTCGACCTGCGTATCGGACGAAAGATCGTCGCGTCCCAGCATCGGTGCGCGGCGCTCCGGCGGCAGCAACGGTGCTGCAACGGCTTCCGGCTCGTCGACTTCGGTATTTTTCTGGATCGACGAAATCAGCGTTTCGCGCATGTCGTCGGGCGACAGCGTACGCTCTGCGATCTCGCGCAATGCGATGACGGGGTTCTTGTCGTCGTCGGGGGCAATCGTAATAGCGCTGCCGTTGGTGATCGACCGCGCGCGATGCGCTGCGAGGAGTACCAACTCAAATCTATTCGGAATTTTGTCGACGCAATCTTCGACGGTGACGCGAGCCATGGGCAGAACCTTCCCTTGGTAAAACTGGCACGTTGTAGGGCATTATAGGGCGCAAACAGCCGATCGGACCGCCTTCCAGCGCCACGCTGATGCCTCTTTGCCACGTAATTGTGGATTAAGCAAGTAGTACACGGGAGAAGCAAAAGCAAAATTGCTCGCCCGGTAGCATTCTAACTCGATCGGGTTTAAATAGACTAATTGTCACAATTGTTGACTGGCATTCACATCTGATAACCCTTAGGAAAGCAGAGTTCTACACCGTAGATGCCTGAACCTGCCGTAATTACCTAAGTCCTTGTAGCCGATTAGAGACTCGGGCTTTCAACGCCCCCTCCAGCGAGATTACTGGACGCCGTTTAGTTCGGACCATTCCGCTTTTTAGGAAAAGAAAAATGCATTTTTATCCGACCGAACGAGTTGCACTCTTCATCGATGGCGCGAACCTCTATGCGACAGCCAAGTCATTAGGCTTCGACATTGACTACAAGCGCCTCCTCGGACTCTTCCGGCAGAAGGGTCAGCTCGTACGAGCGCTCTATTATACGGCCCTCGCCGAGGAGCAGGAGTATTCATCGATCCGTCCGCTGATCGATTGGCTGGACTACAACGGCTTTTCGATGGTGACTAAGCCGACGAAGGAATTCACCGACGCCACCGGCCGCCGGAAGATCAAAGGCAACATGGATATCGAGCTGGCTGTCGATGCCATGCGTCTGTCCGACAACCTTGATCACATCGTCATTTTCTCGGGCGACGGAGACTTCCGCAGCCTCGTCGCAGCGCTGCAGCAAAAGGGCAAGCGCGTAAGCGTCGTCTCGACCCTTCAGACTCAGCCGCCGATGGTCGCCGATGAGTTGCGCCGTCAGGCCGATCAGTTCGTCGACCTGGCCGATCTTGAAGAGCAGGTTGGACGCTCCCAGAGCGGCGGACCCGCTGGTCGTTCGCCACGCCAATATACGGCTCGCCCGCCGCTTTCTCCTGCACGCGACTCCAACTATCTCGGAGACGATGACCTCGCGGAAGAAGAAGTCTAAGAACTTTCTCTTCGACACGAGCATCGACGCATGGCACCCGGGGCAATGGGCAAAATAGTCTTTGGTCCCGAGCCTCCCGCAAAGTGTACGCGCTGCCCGCGGCTCGTCGCCTACCGCAAGGAAAACGAGAACCAGGAACCTGATTGGTTCAACGGAGCGGTGCCGTCCTTTGGCACCTCCCAAGCCCGTCTGCTGATCGTCGGCCTGGCGCCCGGACGAAACGGCGCCAACCGCACGGGACGACCCTTCACCGGCGATTACGCCGGCGATCTCCTCTATCAAACGCTGCTCGAATTCGGTTTCGCCAAAGGCGAGTACCGCGCCAGCCCCGACGACGGGCTGAAGCTTATCGACTGCATGATAACGAATGCCGTGCGCTGCGTGCCACCCCTGAACAAGCCGGAGCCGAGCGAAATAGCCAATTGCCGCCCCTTCTTCGAGGCTCGGTTGGCGAATCTACCGAAATTGAAGGTTATCCTCGCCCTCGGCCGCATAGCCCACGATCAAACGCTGGCAACGCTCGAGAAACGAAAAACGCTCCACCCGTTTGCCCACGGAGCGCGCCACGAGCTGAGCCCTGATCGCGTCCTCTACGACAGCTTCCATTGCTCGCGCTACAATACCAATACGCGCCGTCTGACGACCGAGATGTTCCGATCGGTTTTTGCCGAGATCAGGCGCGAGCTGGCCTGAGAGACGCCAGCAAATCCTGCGCATGCGTCCCGGGCGCTGTCACCGGATAGATGACGCGATAGATCACGCCGTTCCGGATAATCATCGTCAATCGTTTGAGATACGTCGCTCCACCCGTCTCGAAGCGCGGCAGCTTCAGTGCATCGGCGAACGCGAACGTCTCGTCGCTGAGCAGAAGATACGGGATACCGGCGCGCATCGCGAAAGCCTGCTGGCTGTCCGGCGATTGACTGCTGAGCCCGAAGATCTCGTAGCCGAGAAGCTCGAATTCCTCATGCGCGTCGCGAAATCCTTCCGCCTCCGGCGTCGATCCGTGCGCTCCCGGAATGATGTCCCAATCAGGCGGGTTGGCGACGCCCGGCGTCCCCGTCATCGGGTAGACGAAAACGACGGCTCGCTCCTGATAGCGGGCGAGATTGACGCTCGCCCCTCGTGTCGCGGTGAGCGCGACATCAGGAAGACGCGTCCCCGCGATCAGATGTTTGGCGGCCCCGTCGTCCTCAGGAATTGGGAAATTTGACATTGCACTCAATAGCACGCTGTTGACCGGTCGTGCTCAGCCCTTCTCTCGCATCAGACGTGCTTTCTGACGGTTCCAGTCGCGTTTGGCTGCATCCTGACGCTTGTCGGAGTGGTTCTTGCCTTCGGCCAAACCGATCTTGACCTTCGCCCGGCCCTTCTCGTTGAAATAAAGTTCGAGCGGAACGAGCGTCATGCCTTTCCGCTCGACCGCGATACCGATCTTGTGGATCTCGCTCGCATGCATGAGAAGGCGCCGTTTGCGGCGCGGCTCATGCGGAAAAAGCGCGGCTCCCGGATATTCCGCGATGTAGCTGTTGATCAGCCAGACGCCGCCGTCCTCAACCGAAGCATAGCTCTCCGCGATATTCGACTGACCGCGGCGAAGCGATTTCACTTCCGACCCGAGAAGCTCGATGCCTGCTTCCCAGCTGTCGGTAATGAAATACTCGTGCCGCGCCTTGCGGTTTTCGGCGACCAGCGTTGTGCCGTCGTCCCGTTTCGAAGCCATTGATCAATGCTTTCCGGCCGCCGTCACTCGGCGGCTTTTGCGTCGAGGAGATCGAGGCGCAGCAGAACTGCGTCTATCGCCCGGCGGCTCGCCTCGGAGACAGGAACCATGGGAAGGCGCATATCCGGAGTACCGAAGCCCAGCCGCGAAACGGCATACTTTACGGGCGCCGGGTTCGTCTCGATGAAGAGAACCTCATGCAGCGGCATCAGCCGATCCTGCAGCGCCAGCGCCTTCTTGAAGTCTCCGGCCATGCACGCATTTTGAAACTCGGCGCAGAGCCGCGGCGCAACGTTCGAGGCCACGGAAATGCAGCCATGACCGCCATGCGCCATGAAGGCGAGCGCCGTCGCGTCTTCGCCCGAGAGCTGGCAAAACTCGGTTCCCAGTGCAGCACGCGTCTGCGACGGGCGCGCGAGGTTCGCCGTCGCATCCTTGACGCCGACGACATTCTTCAACTCGAAACAACGCGCCATGGTTGCGACCGACATGTCGACGACCGACCGGCTCGGAATGTTGTAGATAACGATCGGTATATTGATAGCGTCGTTGATCGCCTTGAAGTGCTGATAGAGGCCTTCCTGGCTCGGCTTGTTGTAGTAGGGCGTAACGATGAGCACGCCGTCCGCTCCAACTTCCTCGGCATACTGCGAAAGCTCGACAGCCTCATCCGTCGAGTTCGAGCCCGTACCGGCAATCACGGGAATACGCTTCTTCGCGGCCTCTACGGCGAGCGCGATCACGCGCTTATGTTCATCGTGATCGAGCGTCGGGCTTTCGCCTGTCGTCCCGACAGGCACGATCCCGTGGGTACCCTCGCTGATCTGCCAATCGATGAACCGCGTAAACGCGGCTTCGTCCACCTTCCCGTTACGAAATGGCGTGATGAGTGCCGTAATTGAACCTTTGAACATGCGTTCGCCTTAACTTGAAAAGACCGTGACGAACACCGCTCGATGCTGCGCCCTTGGCCTTGCTCGGGAAATCAACGTGAAAGACTCATGCCGTTACGGCCATGGGTCACTGTCTCGCCGCACGCGCGTGCCACCTCGTACGGATTGAACCGCTTGCTTCAGTCGCCATGTCTCCGCTTAATACGGTCTAACGTTGCTGATGAGGCAAGCGGCGCGACATTAGGCGCTCGGAAAGCCCGCCGCAAGATCGGGCGGGTTGGGCGTTCCATCCTATAGGAAGCGATGCATCTAACCCCCAATCATACAATATTAATCCGCTCGCTTCCGCGCGCTTTGCCGAAATTCGCGGCGGCCGTCGCGATCCTTGGATTTGCCCTCGCGAGCGCGCCCGCCCGAGCCGAATCGGCGCAGAAGCCCGTGCCGGCGCCCCAGCTCCTGCCGGCCGAAAAGGACCAGCTCCGCAAATTCGATGCGGCCCTCGCGCCACTTTTATCGATCTCCCCTGATTCGGCAGACGTCGAAGCCCTGCGCCAGGCGATAGCCGCCGTACGCGCTAATGACATCGGCCGCTTTATGGAAGCGAAAGAGAAAATTAACGACCCTGTCGTCCGCAAGCTCGCTGATTGGATCCGCTTGCGGGCCGGGCTCGGCGAGCCGCCGGAATTTCAAAAGTTTCTAAAGGACAATCCGGCATGGCCGGACCGGCCGACGCTGACCCAGCGCTTTGAAGAAGCGCTCTTCACGCACGGCGGCACCGCGAAGACGATCAAAAGCTACTTCCCAAATACCCTGCCCGAGACCGGCGCGGGGTACGCGGCCCTGGCCTCGGCCAATCTCGCCGACGGCAAAACGGAAGAAGCTCGAAAGCTCGCCGCGCAGGCATGGCGCGAGATGAGCATTCCTCCGTCATTGGAAAACGGCTTTCTCGATCGCTTCGGTAGTCTGCTGTCGCCCGCAGATCACAAATGGCGCTTCGACCGGCTGGTGACGGACGACGTCCGCTATGCCGGAAATCGCGCCGATCGCGTCGCTCTCGCACACCGCCTCATTCCGCTTCTGCCCGAGAGCGAGCGCAAAAGAGCCACAGCCCGCCTCGCCGTATTCAATCGAGCGTCGAACGCGCAGGCGCTGATGAATGCTCTTCCCCCCGGCAGTCGCGACGACACGGGGCTCGCCTTTCATAAAGCGCAACTTTTGCGCAAAGCCGGAAAAACCGAGGAAGCGGCGGCAATCATCCTCGCCATTCCACCCAACCCGGACAAAATCGCAGCACTTGATGAATGGTGGGCCGAACGGCGCGAGCTTGCCTATGGCGCGCTGAAACTGGGCAACGCCAAACTCGCATATGATCTCGTCAAGGATGCGGGGCCCTTATCGGTCAATCCGCGTAAAGACCAGACGTTCTTGGCCGGATGGATCGCGTTCCGATACCTCAATAAGGCCGATGTCGCTCAGCGGCACTTCAAGGATATGGCGACGGCTGCCGATGGTCCGTTGAGCCGCGCCAAGGCAGCCTATTGGCTCGGCCGCGTAGCCGATGCACGCGGCGATAAGCCGGAAGCATTGAAGCAATACCGCGCGGCCGCGAAGAACCCGGATACCTTCCACGGCTTGCTTTCTATGCAAATGCTCGAGCCAAACCGTTCGAGCCTTGAGATGTCGCCCCCCGCCTACCCGGCGGCCGATCAAATCCAAAAGCTCTTGTCGTCCGACGCAGCAAGAGCCCTGGTCATCGCGCGCAAAGCCAATCTCCAGCGGGAAATTACCCGCACGCTGCTCGCCGGCCTTCGCAACTCGGCGAACACCGAAGCCGAGGTCGCAATGGTAGCTTACCTCGCCGACGCTTTGGGCGATCCGCAGATGTCGCTGCGCATTTCCAAGGTCGCGATCGGCAAGGGACAGAACCTGCTGACCTACGGGTATCCGCTGAAGCCCTTCCCGGGTTACGCGCCGTTGCGGGCGCCGCCCGAGCTTCCGCTCCTGCTCGGCATCGCGCGTCAGGAAACCGAATTCGACCCGCAAACCGTTTCGGGCGCAGGCGCCAAGGGTCTCTTGCAGGTGATGACGCCGACGGCGCATCACGTATGCCGCGACTACAAGATCAAATGTTCGATCCCGCGCCTTCTTTCCGATCCCCCGTACAATGTGATGATCGCATCCGCCTATATTGCCGATCGCATGGATGACTTCGGCGGCTCATATGTGCTGGGCCTCGCAGGCTACAACGCCGGCCCCGGACGAGCCCGGCAATGGATCCGGGAAAACGGCGACCCGCGCGATCCCAACGTCGACACCATCGACTGGATCGAACGGATCCCGATCACTGAGACGCGGGAATACGTCACAAAGGTCTTGGCGAACATCCAGATCTACCGGGCCCGGCTCGGCATGAAAAATCCGCTTCGGTTGAAGCAGGATCTTCTGCGCGACCGCGGCGACACGAAGGTGCCGGGCGACACGCAAGGCGTTGCTGAGAACAACGACGGTTGAAACCTTCAGGACAAGGGCGACGGCACACGAATGGCGACCGGGCAAGAATTCGAGGAAATCTACTTCACCTGCCGCGACGGGCTGCGCCTCTATGGGCGGCACTACCGGCCGCAGACTCTATCGCGCGCGCGTCCCGTGCTTTGCCTCGCTGGTTTGACGCGCAACAGCCGCGACTTTCATGACGTTGCCATCGCCTTGAGCCGAGGCGATGTTCCTCGCGACGTCTTTACGCTCGACACGCGCGGACGCGGCCTTTCCGATCACGATGCCAATTGGAAGAACTACGCCGTGCCGATCGAGACGCAGGACGTCATCGATTTCCTGACGATGCTTGGTCTGCATAACGTCGGTGTCATCGGCACCTCGCGAGGCGGCCTCGTCACCATGGTTTTGTCGGCCGTCCAGCCGTCGCTGATCGGAGCGGTCGTGCTGAACGACATCGGTCCCGTCATCGATGCCGAAGGCTTGGCGCGCATAGCCGGCTACGTCGGCCGCGTTCCGCTCGCGAAGAACTGGGAGGACGCAACGCGCATCGTCGGCGATCTCTTTCGCCGCGACTTTCCCAGGATGACGGATAAGGATTTCGAAGCCGTCGCCCGCCAGCTCTTCAATGAACGGAAGGGCAAGCCCGCGCGAGGATACGATCCCAAATTGGCGAATTGTCTATCGGTTCTCGACGGCCCAATACCGGAGCTATGGCCGCAGTTCGAAGCGATGAAGCGCGTACCGGTGCTCGTCATCCGTGGCGCAAATACCGACCTTCTCTCGGAAAAGACGGTCGAGGAAATGCGCCAGCGCCATCCCCGGCTCAAATCCCTCACCGTCCCCGATGAAGGCCACGCACCGCTATTGCGGGATGCGCCGACGATATCGGCAATCGCATCGTTCTTCGCCGAGACGGACGAGCCGCGTGACGGTGCGCGCTATGGAACGCTATCACGCAGCGATTTTGGTCACGTCTCGCGGCTGGTATCGACCTCGCCCCTGTCCACGCGCCGCGAAAATTCGGTCTGACCGCCGCTCGCCAGGATGCGCGCCTGCTCCACCCAGTTCTCGCGTTCGATCCGGCCCTTGAATTCGAGGCTTCGGCTGATGCGATCGATGTCGCCGCTCGTCCAGTTCGCGATCTGGTCGTAAGTGCCGACGCCTAAGGCGTTCAGCCGCTTCTCGATCAACACGCCGATGCCACGGATGCGCTTGAGATCGTCGTGGGATCCATCGGCCTCGCTCGACGGCGGTGCGCTCTCTTCTGCGGCCGCGTCAGCGTCAGTTTCGGCGTCATCCTTGGCGACAGGCGCTGGCGCTGCGGCTCCGTTCCGCTCTCGGATCGCGTCGGTGATCCTCGCAGGGATCGAGATCTTCGGATCGACCTTGGAGAGCGGCGAAATCGGCTCGATGGGCTTCAAGCCGCGCGTCACGCTGGCGGACGCAGCGGCGATTGCAGCAGCCGCGGCAGCAGCCATCTCCGCAACCGAACGTCCCTGGCTCGCAGCTGCGACACCAGACAAATCCGTCCGCTCTTGCCCGCTCGGCGGCGATGCCGGGTTGCCGCTATCCGACTCAGCCTTTTGCCCACGATCGTTATCCGTGGTGGACTTGGGAGCGGCAGCCGCAGCACTCGATTTGAGCGCCGCCAAACGGTTGCGCGAATAATACGTCTCCCCGCCCTTGGCGAGAATTTGCGCCTGCTCGACCCATTGCTCGCGGTCGATCCGGCCCGGTATTTGAAGGTCTTGGCCATACCGTTTGACGTCGGCCTGCGTCCACCCGGCAATGTCTTCGAAATAATTCACGCCAGCGGCCTTCAGCCTCTGCTCGATGTCGCCGTCGATCGCGCGAATGCGCTGAAAATCATCCCCGCCTTCGATGGGCTTCGCGACCGGCGGCTGAACGATCTTGGGCGCTGGAGCTGGCTGGGGTTCAGGCGCTCGTTCTGGCTCCGGCTCGGGTTCTGGCTGGTACTCGGGCGCGATCGCGGCTGGCGTTTCCGCTTTCGACACGTTCGCATCAGAATATCCGAGAATTGGCGATTCCAGCGGGACATCTTCCATTGCCACTTCCGCAGGCTCGGCCGCGGTTTCTACAGGCTCTTCCTTCTTCTCCTCCTCGACGGCCTTTCGAGAGAACGCACCGGGCATCATGGCGGACGCAGCCGCAGCGGCCTTTGCAGCGGCCACAGCGCCGGCAGCAGCCGCCGTCGTCGCGTCACGCAATCTCGCGGCGAGACCGCCAGGCCGTTCCGGTTTCGTGACGGGCTCAGGCTCGGGCAACAATGAAGGCGGCGCTTCTTCCGCTATAGGCTCAGGAGCTGGCGGCTCGAGTTCCGGCGGCGCCACAGGCTCAGGCGGCTTCGGCCGGTAAATCCCCGTTACGGGCTTCAATACCGAGGGACGCAATTCAACGATTGCGCGCCGGGGAATACCTTCGTTGGGATCCGGCCCGATCAGCGCCCGCAAGAAACGCGAAGGGTCGAGCACCTTCGGAGCAGGCCGCGGCTCCGGGCGCCGCAAGACGTCGATCTTAGGCTGCACGGGGTCGATCGCCCGCGGCGCGACCACGGGCTGCGGCATCCGAGGCGCCACGCGGCCACGAACGGGCGGCGGCGACGGCGACATGACCGGAGGACGAACAGGCACCTCGAGCTGCACTGGCGCCAAAACATCTTCGGAGAGATCTGCAGACGAGCCGAGAGCTACCCGCTTCACAAGGCAAGCAACGAACGCTCCCGCAAAATACGACGCGAGCAAAAGCAGGAATGTCTGCAACAGGAGGTACGTCATTTCCTACCTAATCGGATGCCCAACAATTCGCCCTGCACTTCCTTCAGCACTTCCAAGATCGGCCAAGTTCGGCACCTCAGGATTTCTTAGCGCCGCACGATACCCAGCCGGCGACGAGCCCCAGCGCAAATGCTGCTGCCATCCACCAGATCAATTTCAGGAACAGATAATCCATGGTTGCTTTCCCCGGCGTTCGTCTCAGTTGACCCGGACGGTGAATTCGATACGGCGATTTTTAGCGCGGCCTGCGTCAGTTGAATTGTCTCCGATCGGCCGCGTTGCCCCGTAACCGATCGTTGTCAGGCGGCGCGCATCGACGCCGTTCTGCGAAAGAAAATCCGCGACCGCGCGCGCCCGGCGATCCGCAAGCCGCGAATTGCGCTCATCCGTCCCCTCCGCGTCCGTATGCCCCTCGATTTGAATGCTGAAGGTCGGACACTCGTTCGCGATCTGAGCAAGATCCTTGAGCGTCTGCGTGCTGTCGGGCGTCAAATCCGCCTTAGCCCGCTCGAAGTTGATCGTGCCCTTGGCGGTCGTCTGGCGCATCAGCGTCTGGCAACTGTCGGCCGCTTTCTCCTCGACCGACATGATCGTGATCTCATCGCGGCTTTTGAAGCCCGGCGGCAAATCCGTCGAAAGCACGCTGCGGATGTCATTGGCGACTTGCTCGCTCTCCGCCGCTCCCTTGATCACGAGTTCCTTGCCTGAAATCGTAACTTCGCCGTTGCGTAACCGCGCCATTTCTTCAAGCCCGAGATGCGCCGCCGACGACCAAGGCTCGGACGCTGCGCCGACGATCTTCATGTTGTCGGTGACGTTCGACCCCGCATAGATCTGCTGTGCGATCTCGACGAGACGCAAGCGCGACGCGTCATCAGGGGCCTCGCCGCCGATCGTAACCATACCGTTGGCTTCGCGGCTCGCCTTCCACGTGAGGTCCGTCTTCAGCTGGCCCGTAAACGCGATATTCGTCGTCGTTTCGCACGTCTGGCCTGCGGCAGCCTTTACATCGCCCGGAACCGATTGCGAGGCCGCATAATCGTCGGTCTCACCCGAAACCACGAGCCGGCGATCGGTGAGAATGGATTTGCCTTTCTTGAGGCGCGGCAACGACGCGAGGCCCGCGACGACGCACTGCTGCCACCCGTCGGGCGCGCCAGGAGCCACCTGCGATTTGTCGTTCAGCTGCCGCCCCGGAAAGCGCGCCTTCACCGCATCGATAAGCGCGGCCCGCGCCGCTTCGCTCGGCATCATGCCGACAAGATCGAGCGCCGCCCCCTCGTTCACGATGCCCATCACATAGCCGCCGCCCGGCACGACGATATCCGGCTTCGAGAAGCGAATTTGATCGATGATCCGGAAGTTTTGCGGCACCTGAAGCTTCAACGTCTTTTTGACAGCCGAAGCGATCTGCTCGTCGGCCGCCTCGCCCGAGACTGTCAACTCGCGGTCGGCAATCGAAGCCTCGCCCAGCCGAAGTTGCGCCAGCTGTTCAAGCGCGATCGTCGCCGCCTTGCCCCATCCATCGGGAGCACCGGCCGCAATATCCGTGCGGTCGGAGATCGACATTGTGGAAAACAGCGACTTCGTGCGCGCGCCGAGCTTCTCCCGCTCTTCGTCGGAAGGCGCAAAACCTGAGACCGCGATCCCCGTGCCGCTCTTCTTTATCGACCATACGAAGGGCCGGGCGATTGGCAGCGCGATATCTTCATGCGCAAGGCCAACACCAGCCGGTCGCCGTGTTGCGAGCGCCGTCTTGATCTCCCGATAGGCAGCCGATGTCTTCGCCTCGCCCTTGATCGACAGATTGAGGTTGGCGAGTTCCGCCTCTCCGCGCTTCAACCCGGAAAGGCTGCGCATGCTGAAAACCGCACCCGCAAGCCACTGGCGGCGGTCGATCGAGCCACGCGCCAAGCGCATCTCGTCGGAAACTTCGCTACCCGGAAAGGCGGTGCGGGCGGCATCGATGAGCTCCCGTCTCGCCTCCTCCGACGGAACGTTTCCCGCGAGCCGGATGCGGCCAGCGCCTGGCGAAATCACCGACCAGCGGTAGTCCGCAACGCTGTCGATGAGTTCGGATCTGTTGCTGGCGACGCGGACGCCCCAGACGTTCTCCACTGAGGCAAGTGCCTTTTCTGGATCGCGCTCTTCCGGCGCCTTCCCCATCAGCACGACGTCGCGGCCGACGAAGCGAAGGCTGGCCCAATCGAAGCCCGCGCGCTTCAGCGCTTCGCCCGAGCGGTGGGCGAGGTCGTACTCGATATTGCCCTGCTCGAGTTGGACGGCAACCCAAGTCAACATCGCAATCGGGACGAGTCCCAAAAGCCAATATGATGGATTGCAGCGCATGCGCAGGCGACTCCGAATACTTACAGACAACGAAAGGGAGCGGACGAGCAAAACCCACTGGTGGGAAGCGATGCGCTAACCCGCCAACGTGGCCTACTCTGATCCGAACGGATCCCCTCGTCTCAAGTATAGACAAGTGGGAACGCCATTCCAAGCCGCGCTGAGCTCATGAAGCGTCCGCTAACCATCTGAGAGAAAAAGAAATCTTTCGCCCCCTGCGGAAGCGATCACGGCCTGTGGCTCAAGTACCGCTTAATACTTTTTACTTGCACGCCTTCACGGCAACGGCGTGGCGGCAGGGCCGAACCCACGAAACTGCCAGTGGATCGCGGGAGGCCGCCGAGACGTGACACACGCTAAGGAGCAAAGCCCGGCGGGAGGACAACCACTGAAAGGCCTGCAGCTCGCAATATACCGGCCTCGTCCGCCTCCCGGCCCGCCTCAAGCGCCACGCGCATTCTGATCCTCACGACCCGGCCGCCTTGGGCACTCGCCGCCACGATGTCGTCGACGACAGCCTGAGCATCTTGCGCCCCTGCCCCAACCGGATATCTCCGGGCTTCTCGGCGGGCGAACTCCGTCACGGCGGCCGGAACGTCTTCGTCGAAAAATATATGGTCGGCGCCGCGCAGCGTTCGGACGGCCCCAAGCGTCAGACCTTCCGCACCGCCTGGGCCGATTTCGATGATGACGACCGGGTGACCGCGGTCTTCAACCGCAACTTCGCCCATCAACTGATCGAGATCCGCCGGCGTCGGTCCGCGATCGGCATGGCGTATCGCGAAATCCGTGAACCGCTGCCAGAAGCGCCGCTTCTTCTCCATGGTGTCGCCGAAGCGATCGCTGTCGCGCCGTAAGGTGCGCGCAGCCTCGGCCCAGCTCTTGAAGCTTTCCGGCAGCAGCCCTTCGATGAGCGACCGGATCGCCTGACCGAAGACGGGCGCCGCGCCATCCGTCGAGATCCCGACGACAAGGGGCGAACGATTGACGATCGCGCCAAACTGAAAATCGCAGAATGCCGGACGATCGACGACGTTGACAGGCACGCCGGCTGCGCGGGCGGCAGACGCGAATTCGGCGGCCTCCGTATCGTCGCCCAAAGCGCCGACAGCGAGCGCCGCGGATCTCAGATCCTCCGGCGTCCAGCGGCGATCCTTCAAGACAAGCCGGCCGTTGGGTGGCGACGCCGCCAGTTCCCGAAAACCTTGGGCAAAGCTCTCCGCGAAAACTTCGACGTGGGCGCCCGCGGCCGACAGAAGCTCGGCCTTCCAGAGCGACGGCTCGCCTCCACCCGCCAAAACGACCCGCTTGCCGTCGAGCTTGAAGAAAACGGGGAGCACCGCCAGCGCCGCGATGCGGTGGGCAACAGGATCGGACACGCTCGGTCTTTCGTCTTGCATTGAGGATCACACGCGCAGCAACCCGGCGTCCAAGAGACGCCGGAAGGCTCCCGTGTTCCTATCGGCCGGACGCCGAACGAACAAGGTTTTCCGAGCGTGTCGGGCCCGGGAACGCGCAATGCCGCCTACTGCGATGCCTGCTGGCCGATCTTCACGACGTCTTGCGCCGTAATATTCGACTTCGCGGCACCGAAACGCGCGGTGACGTAGTTGACGACGGCGGCAATTTCTTCCGGCGAATAGGCTTTGCCGAATGCCGGCATCGTAACCTCGCCGTCGGGCGAGTGGCGGGTCACGCCCCAAATCACGGCCTGCGCGACATTCCTCGCGCTCGGATCGTTGATCGCGCGGCCGCCGACGAAGTTCGCGTACGACCGGACAGGACTTTCGCCCGACCATCCGTGACAGGCCGCGCAAGCACCCGCGAAAATCATCGCACCACGCTCGTTTTCGGAAATCTCATGCGCTTTCGGGAAGGCCGAGGCCAGCGTCGTTTTGGGGACCGGAAGCTCCGGATCGGAAATCGGCGGAATTGTTTTCAAATACGTCACGAGCGCTTTGATGTCCTCCGGCTCCAAATGCATCAGGCTCATGTCGATGGCCTCGCCCATCGGTCCGGAAGCCGTCCCGAAGCCTTCCACGTGACCATGCGCGAGAAACCTCGCCGTCGTGTCCGCATCCCAGCTACCGATGCCGGTCTCTTTGTCTTGCGTAATGTTGTAGGCCTTCCACCCGGCCGTGACCGCGCCCGCGAATTTTTTGCGGTTGTTGAGCGCCTGCATGAGATTGCGCGGCGTATGGCACTCGCCGCAATGGCCCAGCGCTTCGGCGAGATACGCGCCGCGATTCCATTCCGCACTTTGCTTCGGATCGGGCCGGAACCTCTCGTCGCTATTGTAGAGGAGTGACCAGAACACCATCCCCCAGCGTTGATTGAATGGGAAAGCAAGTGTGTTCGGCGGAGCCTCGCGACGAACCGGGGCAAGACTGAACAGATAGGCCTTGATTGCCAGCACATCGTCATCCGTCAGCAACGTATAAGATGTGTAGGGAAATGCCGGATAAAGGCGCGACCCGTCAGGCGCGATGCCCTTATGGACGGCTTTCAAAAAGTCGGCATCGGTCCAATTGCCGATACCCGTTTCCTTGTCCGGTGTGATGTTCGGCGAGTAGAGCGTGCCGAACGGGAGATTGAAAGCAAGGCCGCCGGCGTAAGGTTCGCCGCCCTTGGCCGTATGACACGCCTCGCAATCGGCCGCGCGCGTCAGATACTTTCCGCGCGAAACGAGATCGTCTTTTGATAGCTTCGCCGGAACGCCGGTCGGATCGCCGTCCTTGTAATCGGATAGAGCGACGGAACCACCCTTTGCAAATGCCAACGGCCCCGGCACGTAGATGATCCAGACCGCAGCGATGATTACGACGACTGCGAGCAGCGCCAGCCAATACGATTGCTTCATACTGGCTTTCTCCCAGCGAGCGCGTCGCGGTCGATGGGCAACCTTCGCAATCGAACCCCTGTCGCCGCGAAAAGCGCATTCGTAAGAGCAGGCGGGGCGGCGGTCGTTCCCGTTTCGCCGATCCCCCCAGGAAACTCCGTGCTGGAAATGAGATGCACCTCGATTTTCGGTGCCTCATTGATCCGCAGCATCCGGTAGTCGTGGAAATTGCTCTGCTCGACGCGCCCCTTCGCGATCGTTATTTCCCCGAACAACGCGGCGGCCAGACCGAAAATAAGACCGCCCTCGAGCTGCGCGACGATAGTGTCTGGATTGACGGCGATACCGGTATCGACGGCCGAAACGAACCGGTGCACACGCACTTCGCCATTCTCATCGACCTCTGCCTCGCAAACGGTCGCAATGAAGCTGGCGAATGCGGTCTGAGCCGAGATGCCCCTTCCTGTGCGCGCAGGAAGCGCTCCACCCCAGCCGGACTTCGACGCAGCCAGCTGAACGGCAGCCTTGAGACGCGGCGTAGCGTCGAGCATGTTGAGCCGATACGCGACAGGATCCGCGCCCGCCCGGTGCGCGAGTTCATCGATGAAACTCTCGCTCGCGAAGAAATTGTTGTTCGCCCCGACGCCGCGCCAGAACCCTGTCGGCACCGCCGGCGGCTCCGCCCTGACGTACTCGACCCGAACGTTAGGAACGCCGTAAGGGTTATCGGTCGCGCCGTCGACTGCATCGATATCGATGCCTTTCTGGAAGGCCGGAGGAAGCCAGCGGGCGATGATTGCCGCGCCGGTGATCCGTTGCGTCCAGCCGGTGATCTTGCCGTCTTTCACACTCGCCGCGAGGGCATCGTGATAGACCGGCCGGTAGACATCGTGCTGCATGTCCTCTTCACGCCGCCAAATGATTTTCACCGGCCCTTCGACGTGCTGAGCGATCCGCGCTGCTTTGACCGCCATATCGGGCTCGAGCCGACGACCGAACCCGCCACCGATCAGGAAATTGTGCACCGTCACTTTTTCGATCGGCAATCCGAGAGCTTTGGCGACCTCCGACTGGACGCGCGCGACAACCTGCGTTCCGGTCCAGACCTCGCAGGCGTCTTTCGTGAAGTGGACGGTGCAGTTGAGCGGCTCCATCGTCGCGTGAGCGAGAAAAGGTAATTCGTAGACCGCTTCGTATCGATCTCCGGCGGCGAAAGCTGCTTTGACGTCGCCCTGCTCTTTGGCGACAACGCCTTCGCCCTTGCTGGCCTTCCGCAAAGCATCCCAGACTTCGGCAGACCCAATCGCAACGTTCGGTCCCTCGTCCCACGTGACGTCCAGCGCACCGAGGCCCTGCATCGCAGTCCACGTCGAGTCGCCGACCACCGCGACAAGGTCATCCAGCACGACGACCTGACGAACGCCCTTTATGGCCCGGGCCTTGGTGTCGTCGACGCGCCCGACTTTGCCGCCGAAAACCGGGCATTCCGCGATCGTCGCAAACTGAACGCCGGACGGCATCACGTCGATGCCATACTGGGCTGTGCCGTTGGTCTTCTCCGGCGTGTCCTTCCGCGGGATCGGCTTGCCGATCAGTGTGAAGTCTTTGAGCGGCTTGAGCGGCGGATCGCTCGGCGGCTTCTGCGTTGCCGCTTGCGCGGCGAGTGCTCCAAAGCCGACTTTGCGCCCGCTTCCATCGTGGATGACCTCGCTATTCGACGCCCGGCAGCTCGACGGCTCGACATTCCATTGTTGCGCGGCAGCGGAGATGAGCATTGCTCGCGCGGTGGCGCCCGCCTTGCGAAGCGGCATCCAGAAAGCCCGCACCGAAGTCGAGCCGCCGGTCGCTTGAATGTGAAAGGCCGGATTGGCGTAAAGCTTCTCGTCGGGCGGCGCGTGCTCCAGAACGACCTTATTGAAATCGGCATCGAGTTCATCCGCCAGGATCATCCCGACGCTCGTATAAATCCCTTGCCCCATCTCGACCTGAGGCATGATGAGCGTCACGACATCGTCGTTGCCGACGCGAATGAACCCATTGGGCGCAAAGCTCTCATCTGCAGCGCGCGCAATCGGCAGGCGAAAACTGACAAGCAAAATGCCCGCGGCTCCCGCTTTGATAAGATCACGGCGAGAAAGGGGGCTTGCCTCGGAGGCTAGGTTTGTCCGCATTTGAACCTCCGTCATGCCGCTGCAGCTTTTTTGATCGCCGCGCGAATACGGACGTAGGTACCGCAGCGGCAGATATTCCCGGCCATCGCCGCATCTATGTCATCATCACTGGGATTGGACGTATGGGCAAGCAGTGCTGCCGCCGACATGATCTGCCCGGACTGGCAATAGCCGCACTGGATGACCTCGAGATCCAGCCACGCCTTCTGAACCTTGGCACCGGCATCCGTCGCGCCGATGCCTTCGATCGTCGTAATCGCGCGTTCGCCGACGGAACCGATCGGCAGCTGACACGAGCGCACCGCCTCGCCGTCGACATGAACGGTACAGGCTCCGCACTGCGCGATGCCGCATCCGAACTTCGTTCCTGTCAGTCCGAGCAAATCGCGAAGTGCCCAGAGAAGAGGCGTGTCGGGGGAAGTGTCAACGTCTCGGGGCTGACCGTTGATTTTCAGAGAGATCATCACGTTCTCCCGGCGCTTGAATGATCAATGCATTGCTTGCCGACGAAATCGCACGATGCCGCGCGACATCCTTCGACTGAACGCGTTTATATTACTGCTATAATTCAAATGATCAACGAGACGATAAGGCCGGGAAATTGGGGACCTCCCGGCCACCGATATAGTCAAGCAGCGTTATCGCTATACCTTCTTTGACGCTCGCTATTCTCCGCCTTCAACAAATACGAAACGATCGTTCGCGCGACCGGCGGTGCGAAGAGGATATTGCGATGGCCAAAGCCCGCATACGGCAGCAATTCCGCACCATCAGTTTCCGAAACGATCTCTTCGGCGCATCGAAACGAGACCTCGTGGTCCTCGCGGTCATGCACGACAAGGGCTTCGCACCCCGTCGCCCGCAAAAGCTTGACGACAGTGAAGCAGTTGAGCGAGCGGCCTGATATGCGCTCCAGCCGCGCCTCGAACGCGCGCCGTCCTGCGCCATCAAGACCCCACCGCTCCGCAAACTCACCCGTAACTTCCGGTAGCTTATTCGGACTGGCAACGAGAACGATACGCGGCGTCTCAAGGGCATGAGGCATCGGCTGCCGCCCCTCGGCCGCAACAAGCGAGATCATGCCGCCAAACGAATGCGCAACGATTGCGCTGAGCGGACCGAAGTGACGGCCAATGATCGCCGTCGCACGCGCGCATTCGATGAGATTGGTCGAACGTTCGCCGCTGAGCCCATGCGCCGGCAGATCGAAAAGAACGACGCGGTATCCCGCCCGGCGTATCGGCTCGGCGACGGCTGTCATGAATGAAGCTTCGCCAGTCCATCCGTGCACGACGAGCACGGTGCCCAACGCAACTCTGCGGTCCGGCTCGAAGACATAGGCTTGAATATCCGCGACCGGCGTCGCAATCCGGCGCCAGTGGGCATTGCGCAAGTGAAAGCGCGCCCGCTGCGCAAGCTGCAAATGATTGGCTGCGCGATAATGCGATAATTCCGGCATGCAAAAGAGCCGAAAAGCAGCGTCTCCGGCGAGGCCAGCCGGAAGATGCGACAGGGACCGTCCGGCCCATGCGTTTTTAGGCACCCACATCATTCTCTATTTCTGAAATCGGAGTTCCAAATGCGCAAGACCGCCCGCCAGATCAATTTGCCGCAATGGTTGACGGCATGTTGCACCGCTTCTTTGTCAGCCAGACACGACCATAGGATTTGTTAATACGGCGATAACCTTCAATAGGTTCCGCGATCGGCTTCAATGCCAGGAGACGCACACTGAAATAAAGTACGCTGTTCATATTCGGCGAAATGATTGACGCCGAAGACCAGCGGTCGCCTGCCATTGCTGGCCACCCGCCCCACGTTGTAGCTGGAGCCGTCGGTATTCCGTCGATGCGGTTCTCGTCCGCGTTCCCAAAGTCTTGATTATCGGCACAATGATCCTCCATTAGCGGACCACCTCTCGACAGCCTTTTGTCAGCCCGCCAAAAAGGAACGGCTATTGATATCGCCAGCAGAGCTGCATCATCTTTTTGAAACGTACGGCATCTGGACCGTTGGCATCATCGTCGGGCTCGAAAGCTTGGGGATTCCGCTGCCGGGCGAGGCGGTGCTGATCATCGCATCTATCTATGCCGCAACTCACGACGGCAATATTGCCATGGTCATCGCGGCAGCGACCATCGGCGCGATCGTCGGCGACAACATCGGCTATATCATCGGCCGTGAATTCGGATATCCGCTGGTTTTGAAATTCGGCTCCTATGTCGGATTGACCGAAGGCCGCATAAAGCTCGGTCAATTCCTTTTCCAAAAGCACGGCGGCAAGGTCGTCTTCTTCGGACGTTTCTTTGCCGTTCTTCGGTTCCTCGCGGCCTTGCTGGCCGGCATCAACCGGCTTGCGTGGCCGAGATTTCTTGTGGCCAACGCACTCGGAGGCCTCATTTGGGCGAGCATCGTCGGTATGTCTGCATACACCTTTAGCCGCAGCTTTCACGAGGTACAAGGACCGCTCGGGGTCATCGCGATTGCAATCGCAATTGGAATAGTGATTGCAATCTTCTTTTACCTAAAGCGTCACGAAGCGGAACTTCAGGCCGAGGCCGAAGCTTCTCTACCGGGCCCTCTCCCTGGCCTTCACACGGGAGGGCCACCGACCGTCCGCTGAGCCGCCTCAAGACGATCTCAAAATCAACGACCCCAGCCCAAAAGGATCGGAGTGATATCCTTGAAAAATCAGGACGGAGCCGACATTTCGATTTACCGGCCGTTATCGCCTGGAGAACGATGTTGCCTGCTTTTCGCCCGTGTTAGCCGCGTATCAATGATCTCTGGAACCATCTCGAAGGCATATCTCAAATGAGAGGATTTCTCGCCGCCGCTTACGATCAACTGAAGCTGGCGCTTGCTATCCGCTCTCTCCTGCCCCCGCGTCCGGGCGACCTCGCCGCCCGCGCGAAGGCCAAGGAGGAGCGCTTCCGCCATTTGTTGCGATATGCCTATGACAATTCCCCGTACTATCGAAAGAAGTTCCAGGGCATAGATCTGAAAACCTGCGCCATTACTGATCTTCCAACCCTTACGAAGGTCGAGATGATGGCGAACCTCGACGACATCTTCACCGACCGCGATCTTCGCCGCGCCGACCTTGAACGTTTCATGTTGGACCCCGCCAATATCGGGGCCTACTACAAAGACAAATTCGCCGTCTGCCATACCTCGGGAAGCCAAGGGCAACCGGCGATCATCGTTCAAGACAAGCCCGCAATTTTGACGACCTTTGCGGCCCAGTTCGCACGCGGCAAGAAATTGAGCCGGCGGTTCCTGCCCCACTTGCAGCGCTTGTTCAATCCGGCGCGCTTCTCCATCATCACGCAAAAGCCGGGGTTTTATCCAAGCAGTACATTCTTCAATTACTTCCCCGAGCGCGCCCGCCGCTTCCTCAAGTTGCAGCGCCTCTCCGTGTTCGATCCGCCCGACGTGCTCGTCGAGAAGCTGAATGAATTTCAGCCGAACTTCATCACCGGCTACACGAGCTCGCTCGAGACGATCACGCGCGAACTCCAAGCGGGCCGCCTGAAGCGTCCCCGCGATCTCGAGCAAATGATGAACATCAGCGAGCCGCTCCCCGAGCCGATCGCTGAACGCGTGGAAAAAGCGTTCGGAGTGCACATCACGAACGTCTACAGCATGGCCGAATGCATGGCCCTCACCTGCGGATGCCAAACGACACACGGCAGCCACCTGAACGACGAACTCGCGTTCCTCGAAGTCGTCTACGCGAACGGCAAGCCCGTTCCGAACGGCACACCGGGAAGCAAGGTGCTCCTCACGAACCTGTACAATATGGCTCAGCCCATCATCCGCTACGAGGTCGACGACATCGTCACGATCAGCGCGACGCCGTGCGACTGCGGAAGTCTCCTGCCGCTCGTGAAGGCCGTCCAAGGACGATCGAAGGATCAATTCTGGGTTAACGTCGACGGCGAGATCCGCGATCTTCCGTATTATGTTTTTCTCCTCGCCCTCCACAACGAGACGAGGCTGGCCGAGCATCAATTTCTTCAGACCGGTGTTAACCGGTTCGTTCTTCGCGCGGCGCCGCTCCCCGGCCAGACGCTGTCCGCCGAGAAGCTCCGCGAGTACATCCAACAGTCGGTGACGACTGAGGGGTTCGCGAATGTCATTCACTTCGACATCGAACTGGTGGATCGTATTCTCCCCGAGGAATCCGGAAAGGTCCGTCGCGCAAAGAATTTATTCGGTCCGCCACCGGCATCGCCTGCGCTTGAAGGACGTCCTGCGGCCGAAGTTCGCTGACGCAGCGCCACCCTTCTGAGGAACCCCAACTGATAAATCCAGTTGAAGGAATGCGGCTTTCTTTGCGGAGTATCAGTCATGACCAGAAAAATGCTGAAGATCGTCGACGGTCCCGATAAGCCTGCTTTGCGGTGCGCGCTGGCGTACCCTGATAGGGAGTACGTTCACTTCACTCTCGAGGGTGACGCGACGGACGCAGCGATCGCGCGCATCGAGGACCAGGCGGAAGGTTTTACGTTCGAGATCAACGGCTGGCTAACGACAGGCGTTCACAAAGGCGAGACGTTCTTGGGGATTTATAGTGTGGAGACGCGATCGGGGCAGATCGCTCTTGGCATCGGCGCTTGATCTCGTGGGACCGCTCAAATCACGCGGTCCTTATCAATTTTTGCCTTCCTTGTGAAATGCCCAGCTCACCACTTCCTTGCCGAAGGGTTCGCCGGCTTGCGCCAAGCTTTCCAGCAAACAAATCGATTTTTAATCCATTCCATTCTGCCGTGCAGCCGAACGAAGCGTCCTGATTCCGAAACGGGAAGCTCGGCGCGCTCGACATCGTGACACGATACGTTAAGAGAACGGCGCGCCTGCGGTATCGCGGGGGGATGCCTCATGAGAAGACGGAACACGTGACATGAAAGCGATCAAACTCACCGCACCCGGCGGACTGGACAACCTTGCCCTCGTCGATCTCGCGGATCCGGGCAAAACGGGGCGCGGCGAAATCCGCGTTCGCATTCATGCCAATTCACTCAACTTTCACGACTACCTCGTCGTCACCGGAAAAATGCCGACGGCTGATGGACGAATTCCGATGTCCGACGGCGCGGGCGTCGTCGAGGACGTCGGCGAAGGCGTCACGGAATTCAAGGTCGGCGACCACGTCGTATCCTGCTTTTTCCCACTTTGGCAGGATGGTCCGCCGGACGTCGACAACTTCGCCTCGACCCCGGGTGACGGCATCGATGGCTACGCTTGCGAAGTCGTGGTGCGCCCGGCGAATTGGTTCACCCACGCGCCGAAAGGCTACAGCCATGCCGACGCGGCAACCCTCACAACCGCCGGCCTCACCGCATGGCGCGCGCTCGTGGTCGATGGCCATCTGAAAGCCGGCGACACCGTTCTCGTTCAAGGCACCGGTGGCGTATCGATTTTCGCGCTCCAGCTCGCCAAGGCGATGGGCGCCGAGGTGATCGTCACGTCGTCATCCGATGAGAAGCTCGAACGCGCACGCACGCTCGGCGCCAATCACCTCATCAACTACAAATCCGTGCCGCAGTGGAGCGAGCGCGTTCGCGAGCTCACGGGCGGACGCGGCGTCGATCACGTTGTTGAAGTCGGTGGACCGGGCACGCTACCGCAATCCATCGCATCCGTCGCAATCGGCGGACACATCTCGTTGATCGGCGTGCTCACCGGCCTCGCCGGCGAAGTCCCGACTTTTCTACTGATGGCTCGGCAGGCGCGCCTGAAGGGCCTTATCGTCGGCAGCCGGCGGGAGCAGATTGAATTCATCCGCGCACTTGACGCGACAGGAATTCGCCCAGTGATCGACCGCAGCTTCAGCCTCGCGGAAATCGCCGATGCGTTCCGGCTGCAAGAAGGGGCAAGTCACTTCGGTAAGATCTGCCTGGACTTCTAACGCCTCTCAGCTGGACCGCTGGATAGCTTCTCCAAGCCGCTCGACCCCGCGACCAAATTATTTGACAACACACAGCACACTGGCGAAATGCTGCGGAAAGTAGACGATGGCGACACCCCCCGCCATGAGGGCGCCACCAGCCAAAAGATTGAGCCTCGTTCCCCCGGCGCGCCTGTTGAGCCACGAGATCCCGTAAGCTGATGCGATCACGGCCGGCACAGTGCCGGCGCCGAAGCCGAGCATGAAAGTCGCGCCTTGTGCGCCCGTGCGCGTCAGCGTTGCCAGCAACGCCGCGCCGTAAACCATCGGACAGGCATTGAGCCCCCAAACGACGCCGAGCATGACGGGGGCTAAGTATCGGCTCTGCCCCGTGGGACGCAGCAGGGAGTTTACACTTGAAGCGAGAACCTCCATGCCATGATCGATGAAGGACAGCCTCGGCATCAGTCCGGCGAGCACCAGCCCCATCCATAACAGCGACGCCCCCGCCGCCCATTGCAGAACGATCGGGCTCTGCATCGGCGTGCGAGACAGGATATCACCGCCAAAAGTTCCGGCCGCAACGCCGATTGCCGTGTAAGTCAAGATGCGCCCGGCCTGCATCAATAGGAGATTGAGATTTCTATCTCCGGAGGTTTTCGCGCCGAGCAGCAGGTTAGCTCCGCAGGCAATGCCACCGCACATCGCGCCGCAATGGAACGCGCTGGCGAGCCCGACGGTCATACCGCTGAAGAAGCTCTCGCTAAACATCGTCGGCTCGGCTCCGATCCGATTCCGCCGCCATGCGATCGTTGTCATCGCTGATCGCGCGCCACTTGGCACCTTCGAGATCGTCGAATTGGCCGCTGCGAAGTGCCCAGAGGAAGGCGGCGAGCCCCATCATCCCGAGCGTCAGCGCAGCAGGAATGAGCCAAGCAAGCGACGTCATGCCGATGCTCCGGCGTTGGGAAGGCGCAATGCCTTCGAGCGAAGACGAAGCGCGTTAGCCGTGACCATGATCGATGATCCCGACATGGCGAGCGCCGCTATCAAAGGCGTCACGTAGCCTGCCATCGCGAGCGGCACGAAAATCGAATTGTAGAGAATTGCGATCGCAAAGTTCTGCAGCGCTAAGCGGCGTGCGGCCTTGGCGACCGACAGTGTCTCTATGACCGGCCGAAGAACGTCGCCTTGAAAAACGGCGTCCGCCGTGGTCTGCGCGATATCGATGGCGGATGCCGGTGACAGCGAGGCATGTCCGGCAGCAAGCGCCGGCGCATCGTTGAGACCGTCGCCGACCATCAGCGTCTTGTATCCTCGCGCCTTCAGAACTTCGATTACCTCCAGCTTCTGGTCTGGACGAACCTCTGCAGTCCAATCCTTGATGCTGCAAGCCGCAGCCGTTTGCGCAACGGCGGCGCGTCGGTCTCCGGATAACAGTCTGACGAGATATCCTGCGTGCCGGAGTTCAGAAACGCACGCCGCCGCGTCCGTCCGTAGTTCATCCACGAAGTCGAAGCCGACAGCAGGCTTGCCTTCGGCCGCGTACCAGATCGACGCGTTCCGGTCCCCGACGCCAACCCACGCGGCCGACCCGACCTTCTCCTCGAAGCCCATGGACGTGGTGACGAGCCCCGAACCCGGAACTTCTTCGACTCCCTCGACGGCGCGCGTTTGAATACCCTCCGCACGTGCAGCCTTGGCCAGCGCTTGCGCGAAAGGATGCTTGCTCATCCCAGCAATCGATCCTGCCCGGCCCAGAGCAGCCACATCGACGCCATGGCTCGTCTCGAGCCGCAACTCGCCGGTCGTCAAAGTTCCCGTCTTGTCGAAGACGACGCAATCGATCTCGGCGAGACGTTCGAGCCCGTCAGGAGCTTTGACAATAACGCCTTTGCTGAACAGACGGCTCATCGCAGCGACCTGAACGGCGGGCACGGCGAGAGCCAAAGCGCACGGGCACGTAATGATGAGAACGGCGATTGCGTGCGTGAGAGATTGATCCCACGGTGCACCGAGCGCCATCCATAGGATGAACGTGAGAAGCCCGAGAACATGGACTGCGGGCGCGTAAATTTGCGAGGCGCGATCTGCAAGACGTACATAGCGGCCGCGGCTTTGCTCGGCGTTGAGCATCAAGCGGCCGATTTCGCTGAGAAGCGTGTTTTCTTCCGCGGCTGTAATGCGCACGCGCAGGGTGCCGCCACAATTGATCGTGCCCGCATAAACGGGATCGCCGATCGAAACGGCGCGCGGCCGCGTTTCGCCGCTGATCAGACTCTCATCGATATCGCTCTGGCCGGAGATCACCTGCCCGTCACCTGCAACGCGCTCGCCCGCGGCCACGGCGATGATCATGCCTGGCTTGAGCGTGCTCGCAAGCACGAGCTTGGTCGTTTGATCCGGAGCAACGAGTGTCGCGTTCGTCGCCCTGAGCCCAATCAGGTTCTCGGCCGCTCCGCGTGCCTTGGTCCGCATGCGTTCGTCGAGCACTCTGCCGATCAGCAAAAAGAACAGGAGCGTCGTCGCGGCATCGAAGTAGATCTGCTCCGAACTGCGCATCGTCTGGAACAGACTCATGCCCGTCGCGAGCAGCACGCCTAGCGAAATGGGCACATCCATGTTGAGGCGCCGTGACCTCAGTGCCGCAAGTGCCGACTTGAAGAAGGGTTGACCTGCGTAAGCGACGGCCGGCAGCGCGATGAGCGCCGATAGCCAATGGAGCAGATCCATGAGGGAGCGGTCCATGTCGCTGACCTCTCCGGACCAGACCGCCACGGAAAGCATCATGATGTTCCCGGCCGCAAAACCGGCAACACCGAGACGAGGGAGAAGCTCGCTCACACGCGCGGCCTGCTCCGTTTCGGCGTTCTCGATCAACGGCGCGGCGGGAAATCCAGCACGCTCGAGAGCTGCCGCGAGGTCGATCGTGGAGCTGAGAGACGGGTCGACCACGACGGATACGCGCTTGGTCGTCAGGTTCGCGCGGGCCGCCTCGACGCCACGGAGCGCGCGCAGCGTATTTTCAACCGAACGGATACAGTTCCCACAAACGATGCTCGGGACTGAAAGCACGATGGTCTGCCGCGCCTCTGCGCCCGGCGCCTGCGCGGCAAGCCCGGCGTCTAGGG
This sequence comes from Hyphomicrobium facile, assembly GCF_900116175.1. Taxonomy (GTDB): domain Bacteria; phylum Pseudomonadota; class Alphaproteobacteria; order Rhizobiales; family Hyphomicrobiaceae; genus Hyphomicrobium_B; species Hyphomicrobium_B facile. Next base: position 1,040,139 of record NZ_FPCH01000001.1, on the reverse strand, counting down.
CTGCTTCCATATCCGTTCCCTCGATCTGTAAACGACCTTGTCCTTCTCCACAGCGGTGACGGAAAGCGTCCATGTGCCTTCCGAAAGTACTGAAATGTCGGCAGCGTAAGTCCCGTTCCCCGAGGGCACCAAGTCAAAACGGCGATCGAATATGTCAGTCGTCGCGCGCCCGATTTCCGCCTTCACTAGCAAACCATCGATGGGTTGCCGGTTCTCATCCATCAACGCAATTGCTAGGCGGCCGGTCTTGGAATCGAACGTTCGGCTTTCATGCCATCCGAGCCGGTTCTGATCCGCTTCTTCCTGGAGCGTTTGATTGTAGGCCAAGCCTTTGCGATAGGCGTCGGCGGTGTCGCCGCTGAACGTAGAGACGGCTTTGGTGATCAAAACTGCATCCACGGCCGTCACGGTCAGAAAGAACCCGGCCAGGATCGCGAAGACATGCCACCCGCGAAGCGAACCTTTCGATACTGCGACGCTCATGACGGACTCCTGAATATCGTAGCGCGTGATGCCGTCTGGCCGCTCTCCACATCCTGCAGCTCGATCGTCACGGGCTCGGCATCCGACCTCAGTTCTTTCCTTTGGGCGCCGGGGAGCAACAGGAAGACTTTGACCGCCCTGACTTCTGATGGGTTGACTTCTATCGTCGGGTCGGTGCCGTCGAACTCCACAAACTTCGGCTGAAGATCGGCTGGCCCCTTGAAGCGCAACTTGAAGTGCCGCACCCCCTCGAACTTGTTCGCGATCTTGATCATGTAGCCGTTGCGTAGTCCGCCGTCGCTCAACACAACGAAAAACGGATTGCGATCCTGGATGACGCTGAACTCGAAGTCGGCACGATTGAGCAGCGACCATCCCATAAGAGACGCCACAAGCGTAATCATAACCGTATAAAGGATCGTGCGCGGACGAATGATCCGCCAGCCCTCGCGCGGCGAGCTCGTGGCGTTGGAGAGGTTGCCGATAGTCGTATAGGCGATGAGTTCGCGCGGCCGGCCGACGCGATCCATGATCTCGTTACACGCATCGACGCAGAGCGCGCACTGGATACATTCGAGCTGCGATCCGTTGCGAATGTCGATGCCCATCGGACAGACCGCAACGCAGGCCTTGCAGTCGATGCAGTCGCCGCGACCTTCCCATGTCGTGCCCGTCTTGTGGGCGCCGCGCGGTTCGCCCCGAAGCTCGCGATAGGAAATGAGAAGCGAATCGCGATCGACCATCGCGCCCTGAATGCGTGGCCAAGGACACATGTAAATGCAGACCTGCTCCCGGGCGAGCCCACCAAGCAGATAAGTCGTCAGCGTGAACAGTCCGAGGAAGAAATAGGCGACGGTCGGTGCCGTACCGTGCACCAGTTCGATGGCAAGTGTCGGCGCATCACCGAAATAGAAGACCAGCGCACCGCCCGTTGCGACCGCAATCGCCAGCCACGACAGATGAGTTATCGATTTCTTCCAGATCTTTTCGAATGACCACGGCTGGGAATCGAGGCGCAACTGCGCATTGCGATCACCTTGCCAGAAACGCTCGATGGCAATCATCAGGTCCGTCCAGACCGTTTGCGGGCAAGCGTATCCGCACCACATCCGGCCGGCGACCGAGGTGACGAGAAAGAGGGCCAGCGCTCCGAGAACAAGGAGCCCAGTGACGTAGTAGAATTCTTGCGCCCAGATTTCGATGGGGCCGAACAACAGCCGCTGATTGGCGAAGTCGAACAGAATGGCCTGATCGGGCAAGCCCTCGCCGCGGTTCCACCGCAACCATGGCACCACGTAGTAGATGGCAAGCGTAACCGCCATCACGATCCACTTGATGCCGCGAAAGGTTCCTCGCGCACGCTTTGGATAGATTTTCGTTCGCGGCACGTAGTCCGACTGCCGCGGAGGCGGCGTGGGGCGCCCCTCGTCTCCTCCACCGATCAGAAACTTGTTCGGCCGGTCCATCGTGTTCATTTCGGTTTGTCCGCGCCCGCCGCGGGAGCGGAGGCACTCGCAGCTTCTGCTTGCCCTCCGCCGAGGGAATAAACAAAGAGCGTCAGCATTTTTACCGCGACCGGATCGAGACGCTCGGACCACGCCGGCATCGCGCCGCCGCGCCCGGTCCGGATGCTCTGCATCACGGCCTCCTGCGAGCTGCCGTAGAGCCAGATGGCGTCCGTCAGGTTGGGCGCACCCATATCCTGATTGCCTTTGCCTTGATCGCCGTGGCACGCGGCGCAGTTGTCAGCAAAAATCTGCGCGCCTCTCTTTGCCGCTTCCTGATCGACGTCGAGATGCGAGAGCGAGCGGACGAAATTTGCGGTGTCCCGGATCTGCGCCTCATCGAGAACCTTGTCGGTTCCGAAGCGCGGCATCGCACTGTCGTGTGCGTTCGGATTGCCGCTTCTTATGCCGAATGCGATGGTCTGATGAATTTTGTCGAGATCACCGCCCCAAAGCCAGTCGTCATCGTTGAGGTTAGGATAGCCGATGCCGCCCTGCGCCCCGCGCCCGTGGCAACCCGCGCAATTCTCGCCGAACAGCGCCCCACCGCCCGCAATCGAGAACTGAAACAGCTCGTCGTTCTTGCGAATGTCGGCGAGCGACATCTGGGCGATCTGCGTGCGATATTTCGCGTGGCCTGACTTCCACGCCTCGATATCTTGCTTCACCTGATCGCGCTGGCTGTAGTTCAGTACACCCTTCGTGTAGCCGTTGATCGTCGGCCACGCGGGATACACTATCCAATACCCGATGGCCCACAAGATCGAGATATAGAAGGTATAGAGCCACCACCTGGGCAGAGGTTTATTGAGCTCGTAGATGTCGCCGTCCCAGACGTGTCCGGTCGTCTCGACACCCGTCACTTCGTCGATTTTTTTGCCCTGGCTCATCGTTTATCCTCATCGGCCGGGAGCGTATCGGCGCGAAACGGGATTTCCGAAGCCGCCGCGAACTTGGCTTTGTTGCTTCTGCGGAAGGCGTAGATGTATGCCGCGATCATGATGCCGGCGAAAATTGCCAGCGACACGATTTGCGTGACCATTTGAATGTCTTCGTAGGCCAAGGCCGAACTCCCCTTATCGAAGGTTTGGACCACTCGCATCGAACTTCGTGAAGTCGACGAGCGTGCCGAGCATTTGCAGATAGGCGACGACGGCATCGAGTTCCGTGGGCTCGACGTTCTCCCCCGCCGGCTGGCCATCGAACTTGCGCACCTGCGCCTTCGGGTAGCGCGCGACGAGCGCCTTTGCTTCTTTGGTGTCGGGCGATATCTGCGCCACGACATCCTTACCCGCACTCGCAATCATCTCGTCGCTATAAGGAACGCCAAGCGCCTTCAACGCCTTCATGCGCTTCGAAATGTTCGAGTAGTCGAGAAGCGTGTGATCGAGAAACGCATACCCCGGCATGATGGAAGCAGGCACGACCGAACGCGGATCACGCATATGCTCGACATGCCAGGCGTCCGAATACTTGCCGCCGACGCGCGCAAGATCGGGCCCCGTTCGCTTCGAACCCCACTGGAACGGATGGTCATACATGCTTTCCGCAGCCAGAGAGTAGTGGCCGTAGCGCTCGACCTCGTCGCGCAGCGAGCGGATCATTTGGCTGTGACAGTTATAGCAGCCCTCGCGCACGTAGATGTCGCGGCCGGCAAGCTCGAGCGGCGAATAGGGCCGCATCCCCTGCACCTTCTCGATCGTCGACTGAACGTAGAACAGCGGCGCGATCTCGACGATGCCGCCGATCGAAACGACGATCAGAGCACCGATCAGAAGTATAATCGAGTTTCGCTCAAAAATGGCGTGGTTCACGATTATCGCTCCTGTTATTCGGCTGGCATTGCGATGACGCCGGGACGCAGCTCAGGCGCCGCCGCTACCGCCGCCTGATCACGGACATCGACCGGCTGATCCCCCCGGATCGTGCGCCAGACGTTGTAGGCCATAATCAACCCGCCGAGCAGGAACAGCGCGCCACCCGCCGCGCGAATGACATACGGCCAGTGCATCGCCTCGACGGTTTCGATGAAGGAGTATTTGAGGAAGCCGAGGCGGTCGTAGGCACGCCACATCAGACCTTGCGTGATGCCCGCAACCCACATCGACGAGATGTAGAGAACGATGCCGATCATCGCGAGCCAGAAGTGCCACTCGACCAGCTTCATCGAGTAGAGGCCTTGCCGCTTCCACAGCCATGGCACCAGACAGTAGACGGCGCCGAACGAGATCATGCCGACCCAGCCGAGCGCGCCGGAATGGACGTGTCCGATCGTCCAGTCTGTGTAGTGCGAGAGCGAGTTGACTTCCTTGATGGACATCAGCGGCCCTTCGAACGTCGACATTCCGTAGAACGCCACGCTGACGACGAGCAGACGGATGACTGGATCAGTCCTGAGCTTGTCCCACGCACCGGACAGCGTCATGAGCCCGTTGATCATGCCGCCCCACGACGGCATCCAGAGCATGATCGAGAACGTCATGCCGAGCGTCTGCGCCCATTCGGGAAGCGCGGTGTAGTGAAGGTGATGCGGTCCCGCCCAGATGTAGAGGAAGATCAGCGACCAGAAGTGCACGATCGATAGGCGGTAGGAATAGACCGGCCGTTCGGCGCGCTTCGGAATGAAATAATACATGATGCCGAGGAACCCGGCCGTCAGAAAGAAGCCAACGGCATTGTGCCCGTACCACCATTGCGTCATCGCACCCTGAACGCCGGGAAAGAGCGGATAGCTCAGCGTTCCGAGAAACGACACGGGCAGCGCCAGGTTATTGACGATATGCAGCATCGCGACGGTGACGATGAAGCCCAGGAAGAACCAGTTCGCGACGTAGATGTGCGGCTCTTGGCGATCCTTCAGCGTACCGAGAAACACGAGGAGATAGGCGACCCATACGACCGTCAGCAGGATGTCGGCGTACCATTCGGGCTCCGCGTACTCCTTGCCTTGCGTCACGCCCATCAAGTAACCGGACGCCGCGATAACGATGAAAAGCTGATACCCCCAGACGACGAACCACGGCGCCCACTTGCCTGGGAGCCGAGCCTGGCTTGTCCGTTGAACGACATAAAGCGATGTCGCGATGAGAGCGTTGCCGCCGAACGCGAAGATCACGGCCGACGTGTGAACCGGTCGCAGGCGCCCGAAGTTGGTCCACGGCAAATCAAAGTTCAGCGCCGGAAACGAAAGTTGCCAAGCCAGAATGTCGCCAACGAGAAATCCGACAATCCCCCAGAAAACGCACGCCACCGTCGCAACGCGAATGGGACCGTCGAAATAGCCGGAACGCTTCTCTTGTCTGAGGTTCGTCGGATGCGTGGCAACGTAGAAGCCGGCTGCCACCGCCGCCGCCAATACGATAAGCCCCTGAAGCCGGAGGATCTCCTCCTCTCCAGCAAACGCGAACACAAGACCGATCGCGCCGATGATGACCGCGCTTATCAGCGCCAGCGTATCGCTGAGCCCAGAGCGCTCGTCCAATACGTCCTGCAAAGCTGCCTCCCGATCCGAATTCGCAGCGCACAGTCGAATAACGGGCCGCTGGCAGCCTTGATCTAGGTCATGTTCGACATAACGGGCGGCGGTAAAACCGCATCGCTAAAACGCGGCCTCAGTTTTTCGAGGGTTCACTCATGACGGATGCCAGCCCCGCAAAGCGACTGGATGATGCTGGTGTCTGCCGGACGCCCCATCCCCTGGAGATCATTGAAGAAGAGCACGCCCTGCAGTTGGAGTTGTGCGCTCTTCTGGAAAGCATCGCCGACAACCTGCCGGCCAAACTCGAACCCGCGTTGGCCGTGATCGCGATCTCTATTCTGAAGGGAAGCGTAAAGGCGCACACGAAATTCGAGGAAGACGCGCTTTTCCCGATTCTCAGAGGGCGTTTGTCGTCGAACGACACCGTCGTTCAGGCACTGGCGTCTCTTAGCCAGCAACACGAGTGTGACGAAGACATCGCAGACGAACTCGTCGAGGCGCTAACGGACGCGTTGCAAAGCGGCGCGCCACAGAACCCAGAGACGCTTGGCTACATTCTTCGCGGCTATTTCGAAAACCAGCGCCGCCATATCGCATGGGAAGAAAGCGTCGTTTTGCCAGCCGCACGCAAAGCCCTGACCGTCGAAGACCTCGCACGCCTTCAGGAATGGATCATGACGAGCGACCATCCCCGTTGCATCAGAATACCGCTGCTGACACTCAGAGCCGGGAAATCATCATCGTCAATCTGCGTCAAATGCCCCGCCTCGCTCGGGCAGGAGAAATAACGGGATGTCACCAGATTTCGTGCGCCGCATGAGCACTCCCGTTCCACGATATACGAGCTATCCGACCGCCGCTCAGTTTCGAGACACCGTCGGCGCTCAGGACTTCGCAGCAGCTCTGACCGAATTGGCGGACGACACGCCGTTTTCGCTCTACGTGCATGTGCCGTACTGCAAGAAGCTTTGCTGGTACTGCGGCTGCAATATGAAAGTTGCACGCACCAAGGAGCCGGTGATCCGCTATTTGAAAGCTCTCGAAGCCGAATTGCTGGCCCTGGCACGGCTTGGGCTCTCCAAGCACAAGATCTCATATATGCATTGGGGTGGCGGCTCGCCCAACATCCTGACCGGCGAGCAGATCCTGGCGTTGGCAGCGCGCATTCGTGACTCGTTCGAGATCGACGCCACCGCCGAATTCGCCGTCGAGATCGACCCGCGTGAAGCGAGCGCGTCTCTTGCGCAGGCTCTGAAGCGCGCAGACGTCAATCGTGTATCGATTGGGGTCCAAGACTTCGACCCAGCCGTTCAGGCCGCCATCAATCGGCAGCAGTCGTTCGAAGTGACGTCGGCGTGCGTTGATAGTTTGCGGGATGCCGGTATCGACAAGATCAACGTCGATCTCGTTTATGGACTGCCGCTGCAGACCCGATCTGGAATAGAGGCGACCGTCGAGCAGGTTCTTTCGCTGCGCCCCAATCGGGTCGCGCTATTTGGATACGCGCACCTGCCCGCGCGCTTCGCACACCAATCGATTATTGATTCCAAGACGCTCCCCGACAGCGTCGAACGCTTTGCCCAGTCCCAAAGAGCCGCGCGCATACTCAACGCCGCAGGATACGTCCAGATCGGACTCGACCATTACGCCCTGAAGGACGACCCCTTGGCGCTCGGACCCGTCCGCCGCAACTTTCAAGGATATACGACAGATACATCAGAAAACCTCGTCGGTATCGGAGCGTCGGCCATCTCTTGCGTCGGCAGCGCATATTTTCAGAACGTGTCGTCTCCGGCCGAATACGAAAAGCGTATTGCAGCGACAGGGCTCGCCACGACCAGAGGCGTCAAGCTGACGGACGAAGATTGCGTTCGACGCTACGTCATCGCGAAATTGATGTGCGACTTCAGCTTTTCCGAAACCGACATCCGCGAGCGCTTCGGAGCGTTAGCATCGCGCGTCATTCTGGAAGGCCGAGAGATGGTCGAGGCGGACACCCCAGGTCTTCTGGAGAAGGTCGAGGGCGGTTTCGTTGTGACACCCCGCGGCCAGCCATTTGTGAGAAGCATTGCGGCGTGCTTCGATACCTATCTCGACTCTGATACCCGGGGCTCGCCGGCAGTCTAGTCGCCGCTCATGCGAGCGTCGTCGACGAGCATCAACGCGAGCCGGATATGGCCCGCGCAGATGCTCGCCTCAATTCGTTGAAGACTTATGTCCCAGTGTAGAAGAAATCATCTCCGATTTGTGCATAGTCCGGCCAATCGCCTTCGTGCACGATTTTACCTCCGACGATTGTCATCGCTGACTTCATCCACCGAAGTTGGGCGTCGGAGACCTTCAGTAGATCGGCGCTCAAGACTGCCATATCGGCAACCTTGCCCTCTTCGAATGATCCCTTATCATCGTCGAAGTTCTGATATGCGCTGCCGCCGGTCCATATTTTCAGCGCTTCCAGTCGCGTGATTTTCTGGCTGGCATTTTCGGGAATCCCGCGGACGTTTATCCCTGTCGTCGCGTAGTAGATGTTGAGCCAAGGATTGTTCGGGGCGTAGTTACTGCCGTCGGTTCCGCCGCCGACCGTTATTCCGGAATCGACGATCTGCCGATAGGCCGGTCCGCCCCCTCTCTCCAACCGGTCGAGATAGCGTTCGTTCTCGAGATCGACGCCGACACCGAGATCCTTCAAAGCCTTCAATTGCGCAGGCGTCGTCTGGAAGCAGTGGATCAACTGCCAGCGAAGATCTTTAAGCGGATACTTCTGGTTTATGCGTTGGAACGCCGCCAGCTGGAAATCGACGTCGGCGAAGAAGTCGGTGTGGTTCTGTAGTTTCCAGCCCGCTTTCGCGATGGCTTCCGCGGTTGGTTCGAACAGCGTGCTCGATGTCACCGGACGGGTGCCGATCGACTCACCGAACCCGCCGGCACGGAACATATCATCGCCCATCAATCGGAATACATTCTGGACGCGTGTGTTGACTTGATCCGGATTGTTCGACGCATAGTTCAGCCGATGGCGAACGTGCAGCATGCCCTGCCGCCAGAGTTCGAGCGCAGGGTAATCCTGTGCCGTAACGGCGGCTACGCCCGGATCGAGGACGTTGGTTACGCCGTTGCTGAGAGACCAGGCGTTGTTGTCCCACGTTTGACGAAGCTTATCTTCTGGCGTTTGAACGGCCTGAAGCACGGCGAGCGCCGCTTCCGGCGTGGCGTTGATGCGTCCGGATGCATCGACGGATATGCCCGCCGCCTCGAAGACTCTTTTGCCAAGCGTATTCGTAACGGCAAACATGACTTCAACGAACCCGGCACGCCCTGAAAGATATACCGCGTGTTTGGGACATGCCGCATCCAGCTCGGCCAACGTCGGCGGCCTTTTTTCATTAAGTTGAATGTAGTGCCAGCCAAGGTGACAGCCGACGAACCGCCCCGCCGGCACACCCTTTGCCCGACGCACGAGCAGTTGCTGAATTTCCTTGATAGAGAACGCCGTTTCAATGTCGCGCACCTCGTAGTCCGGAGTCGTACCGGTCCGAGAATGATGCACGTGCATATTGATAAGGCCCGGGATCACAGTCCGCCCGTTGAGATTGATGATACGAGCGCCCGAATCCAGTCCTTTTGTCGAGCCTATCGCTGCGATGCGGCCATCCTTGATCGCCATCGAGCTGAAGGACTTGTTTTGTCCGTCGAGAAACTTGCCGTTTATCAAGCCAATGTCGGTCGAAGTACCTTTGCCTTTTTTGCACCGACGATCTTTGCCCAAACTTTTGAAATCGAAATGTTTAAAGGCAGCGTCGGCATCGTCGGTAAGTCCTATCGTCATCGTTGATGCCGCAATGGAACCTAGCGCTGCACCCGCGAGTAGATCGCGGCGGGATAGTCCCGTTTTTGGTTCGCTTGTCTCAGAACGCTTTTCGATCGAATTTTCGAATGTGCCGTCTGCGTTTCCTTTGTTATTTGTCATTTTCCTGTCACTCCACCGGCTGTGCGGATTTAATTACCGCTTCGCCACGATAGAGCAGAGACAGAAGGCGCTACTCGGCGTGCGACGCACGCATTTGGGTGACAGCGAACAACAGATCACCCGCAATGTTCAATAAATGCCGCGACGGTCGATCCCAAACCGCGACCAACTCGAAGCTCTGGTCCGTGATCGAAGCGACCTCATCACCAAGAGCCGGTTTTGCATTGAAGGTGACAGCGCCGTCTGGCGGATCGCTCGCAAGCTTGAGGGGCACGCGCCGACGAACGGGGCCTAGGCTTCGAAACCCCCAGCCGATCCTAGGCCTCGCGCCGACGGCCCGCGTACTCGACATGACGCGAAGCCCCAGCGCGAGGCGCCGGACGGATAGAGACCGTTTCCCATCGGCCGGCTGGTTTTCTTGGATGCCCGTGAACAGCGTTGGACTAGTCTGGACGGGATTTCTGGCGGAGACGGAGTCCGCCAAACCTTCAAGTAACATCCTTCACTGTTTAAGAAATTCCAATGGGATTAAAATTCATCCCACGTTTCGTCCCACATCTAATTCGCCATCTAGTGTCTCTTGTCGCCGGAGCTCGCCACGGAGCAGGACGAGAAGCGATGAAAATTCTCGCCAGTAATCAGACCAAGCCGACGTCGGCAAAATCGTTAGCGACAAACGGAAAGTCGCATCGCGGTTTCCTCGAGTAATAAGGGCAGCGTGCTTCTCCGAGTCCCATGACCTTGTTCAAAACCCGCGGCTGCAGGAGTCCGCGACGACGGTTTCACGAGGGAACGAACGTGCCCTTCGACCAGCACCTGAATATCGTTGGCCGTCGCGCTCCTGCAATGAGCGGCTCACTCAGCATTTCCACAGCTTGCATTTCACGCGATCTCACAAGGCATTCTGAATGACGCTGAGATTTCAATATTGGCAATTTCGCCACCAGAGTGAGCCTAGAATTTTCTTTTCGGTGATGCGCGATATCTGGTCGGGCACGCAGGCGGACAAACAGCTAATGGCACTCGAGCTGGCAGAGAGCAGGGCGTGCGGCGCTCTGCTTGCATCAGCCATGCTACGTGTTCATCCCGACGCCGATCCAAAGCAGATTGCGTCGTCCGCATTTCTGATCTGGCAATTGGGCGAGGCGACAATGCGGTTGGCTATTTCGCTCAACCGCACTGAAGGGGACGCGATCGTGGATGCGTTCAAGCGCATCACGCTGCGAGAGCTGCTGCTTCCTCAATCGCCCCGCCGCCGAGCCGCCGGTCGGCAGTGATACCGCTCATCTACGCGCAGCGCTGGCAGTGCCCACCGCAATCAACCCGATGGACGCCCGGTTGTGGCCTGAGCAGGCACGGATCATCACTTCTTCTTGCATCCGCTAATGCGAAGCGAGCAGACGAAAACTGCCATCGCGCTCCACCATATTCGAACGACGAATTCTTCGGATGAAGACCTCGTCGCCATCACGCCTGGTTCGGGAAGTCAAGAACTGGGAGATCAAAAATGTGGCTGCACACGAAGCTGAGGAAGCTTTGAAGCTGATCGATGCGTTTGAGAAATCTTATGGCTGTTCGCTTGCCCAGTTCATTGACGTCGCGTTCGCGCCCGGTGAAAAGCCAAAAACTGGACCTGTCCCCTCTCCTCACACGAAGACCGACAGAAGCGCGCGGCACTTTCAAAGCATTAGGGAATTCTACACTCACGCCTGCCGTTGTGAGAGATTACGTGGCGCTTTTGAGGGCGTAACGTCGGGATATCTTACCGCCCAATTATGAAGCGGGCGGCAACGTTGTGTCCTTCAAACACAAGAAATGAACCGTTGGATTGAGCGTGAGTCCTCATCGGGCAACAGGAAATTTACCCTGCCCTTACGGCTTTTTATTAAGAACCCCCCCTTAATCTTCGGGTAACCTGAGTGTGTCGAAGGCGTGCCTCGTGATTACATTACGACATTTCCTGCGAATTCATGATAACGGAAGTGAAGCCGCGGTTACGAGGCAAGTGCACCGCTTGACGATCGCCGCAGCGCTGACCGTCGCGTTCGCAGCTCTTCTCGTCATGACAACCGTCGAATGGTCCGCTCGCCGCAGCGACGACATCTCTAAATCTAGACAAATGGCGATGGCTTCCAGCGCTCTGGATCGCGAGATTCAAAGAATTCCCTACGATCAAGAAAGTGTCGCTGTCTGGGATGACTCGGTCAAGAATGTTCGCAATAGCTTCCAGCCAGAATGGGTCGACGTCAATCTCGGGGTTTGGATGTCGACCTACTTCAAGCATGACCGCGCTTATGTTCTCGATGCAAATGATCGCGCCCTTTACGCGATGTCGGAAGGCAAAGCCATCAAGGTTGATGCAAATAGCGTCACACCGGAGATGATGAAACTGGTGCGCGATCTTCGTCGACAGATCGCAGATGGCGCACTTAGTCTTTTTGAGAACTCCAAAGCTCGAATTCCCCGCTCTGTTGACATCGCGGTCATTGATGCCCATCCGTCCATCGTGAGCGTCATGCCTCTCGTGCCGCATTCCAGTGCGGTTTCGCAAGCACGCGGCTCGGAAGCACTCATTATCGGAATTCGATACCTAGACACCAGCTTCCCCACCAATCTTCAGGCTAAGTATCTGCTTGCCAATGCCCGGTTTTCTCTCGCCGACGACGTCGCACCTGGTGAAGCCGCATTCCCGATCGCCGCGAAAGACAAGACCATTGTGGGTAATATTGTTTGGACTCCAGAGTCGCCTGGGCGTTCTATATTTCGGGGAATCTTGCCATTTCTGGGAATGGGTCTCGCCATTATCGGCGTCGCGATGTTTTTTGTCGTGCGTCGCTTGCGCGCCGCTTGCGCCAAACTCGTCGCAAACGAGGAACATTCTCGATACATCGCTCGCCACGACGTGCTAACCGGATTGCCAAACCGCGCTTTTTTCGTCGAAGAGCTAAACAAGGCGCTGGCTGATTTGGATCATAGTCGCGGACTTCTGGCTGTGCTGTTCCTTGACCTGGATCGTTTCAAGCAGGTCAACGATACGCTTGGCCATGCAATTGGCGACGAGCTGATCGTGCATCTGGCGCGCCGGTTCAGCGAGACTGTAAAAAGCGACGGCTTGATTGCACGCATGGGCGGTGACGAGTTTGCCATCTTCAAAAGGCTCTCGTCGTCCGCAGACGACATTCAGCAGCTCTGCGGACAGTTGCTGACCGCTGTATCAGAGTCATTTGAAACGATGGACAAAAAGGCGACGGTTGGTCTGAGTATCGGTGTTACGATTGCTCCGAACGACGGCATCGATCAAAGCGAGCTGTTGCGCAAAGCTGATATTGCCCTCTATCAGGCGAAAGTGAAGGGAGGCCAGCAATTTCAGATCTTCTCCGAAGACATGAGCCGACATCTTGTCGAACGTCAGCAGCTCGAGACCGAACTTCGCTGTGCGCTTGAAAATGGCAACGAACTCGAACTTTTCTTTCAACCCATCTATGCGTCGGAAGATCTACGAATAACGAGTGTTGAGTCACTCGTTCGCTGGAATCATCCTCGCCGCGGTCTCGTAACGCCTCTTGAGTTTATTCCAATAGCGGAAGAGACGGGCTTGATCGGCAAATTAGGCGAATGGGTTTTGCGCGAAGCCTGTCGCGCAGCGAAAGACTGGAGCATCGAAACGATTGCCGTCAACGTATCGCCGATCCAACTCTCTCAACCCGGCTTTCCGGAGATGGTCTTTGATGTCCTGCTGGAGAGCGGACTATCACCACAGAAGCTCGAAATCGAAATTACGGAGACCGCTCTCCTCGATAGTTCGAACACCACCAGCAAGAGAGCACTGAAAGCGCTTCGCGATGCCGGCGTCCGAATCGCCCTCGACGATTTCGGGACTGGATATTCTTCGTTGAACAACCTCATCGCGTTGCAGGTGGATTTCGTCAAAATCGACCGCTCGTTCTTACAGCCAACATCGTCGCGCTCGGTCATCTGGGCGATCATAAACATGTCTCACGCGATCGGATTGGAAGTTACGGCGGAAGGCGTCGAGACCGAAGATCAAAAAGAATTCCTGATCGCTGTCGGCTGCGACCATATTCAAGGGTATCTGCTTTCCAAACCCCTTCCAGAAGCGAGCTTCACCGCTCTCCTGGAGGAGCAGATTAGTGGCGTCAAAGACTCTGCTGCGGCGTAGGAAGCCACTATCGGCCGGTGGCGAACGCGTACGAAGGTTTGGCTTTCCGCAGAAAGCGGTGAGCCAGAAGAACGGCAGCAAGAACGACTCCACATCCGAAGCCCGACCAAATTCCGACCGGCCCAAAATCAAAAACGAACCCGAGCAAGATGCTCATTGGAATGGCCACAAGCCAATAAGAGATGAGCGCCGCACTCGTCGGCCAACGATTATCCAGCAATCCGCGAAGGGCACCGAGTGCGACGCACTGCAGGCCATCCAGGATCAGGACGATACCTACGGTGCCCAACAGTACGCCAGCGAGCGGCGCGATCGTGTGGTCCGACACGAAGATCCGGGCCACTTGCTCGCCGCTCGTAATCATTGCGGCGCAAAACGGCGAAGTTATCAAGGTCACGAGCGCAAAACTTGCGATACCTATGGAGCGAATGCGTTGGTGGGCGTTTTCGCCTAGTGCCTGCGCGATCAATATTCCGACGGCGCCTGCAATGCCGAGAGGAGCCATATAGACCAGTTCCCCCAACGACAGAGCAATTTGATTTGCGGCAAGTGCTTCCGACCCAAAAAAACCGACGAGCAGCCCAATCACGCCTATCGCGCTGCTCTCGGCAAGATACTGCAGAGACATCGGGAAGCTGAGACGGGCAAATTTCGACACCCCGACCCTGTCGATCGCGCTGAAGGTACGATGGGCAATCCCATTGGCCGTCACAAAATAATATCGCAAAATAAAAAAACCAAATGTCTGCGCGATGAGCGTGGCAATCCCTGCTCCCAAAAGGCCTAATGCCGGAAAGCCCCAATGGCCATAAATCAAAAGCCAGTTGAGCGGGATGACCGCACCAATGGGGAGAATCGCGAGAGCCGCCGCAATCCATGGTCGCCCGATTGCATCGAGCAGAAGCTTGATTACCATCGCGGAAGAATACGGAATTAGTGACAACGACATGGCTATCCAATAACCGGGAAGCGCAGCGATGACGTCCGACGGTTGCCCGATGTGTGCCATGACCGGCAATAGACCGAGCATGATGGCGGCCGCGACGCCACCTCCGATTAGCGATACTCGAAGCCCATTGTGATAGACTAATACTATCCCATCGGATTTTCGCGCGCCGTAGGCGTTGCCTGCCAAAATGCTAGCAGGGGCCGCCAGACCAAAAATTGCCGAATAAAACATTATCAGCACGCTGCTGGTCAGTGAGGCGCAGGCGAGCGCTAGTTCGCCGACTGGCCCGAGCATGTAGGAATCGATCGCGCCGTATGCGCTGCCTCCGAGGAGACCCACAATGATTGGAGCGGACAGGCTCCCAAGCGTTACCATTTCCTTTAGGATCGAGGCGAGCGACTTCGGGAGGCGTCCAATTCCAATGATGTTCATCCTGCGTCTGCATTCCTTGAGAAGCCGACTTTGAGTGGGCCGCTTCTAAGATCGTCGTTTCATACCGAAAGAAACTGTTCTTTAAGCATGATCAGCGGCAATGTCGAAGCATTGCTGCCGCAACAGATTCTGTTCACTACGAAAAAACACTTTTTCCCCACGATGCGTCCGAGCGAATTCGGAGAAGAACCTCGTGCGTATCGCATCCAAATTGAACGCCGCACTCGTCGGTGTGTTAGCGTGCGGAACCCTAGCGGCATTCTGCATTCTTGAAACGACGATCAAGCCGCGTTTCGACGAGATCGAACAGTCGGACGCTCGTCTCAACCATGCCCGCGTCGTCGATGCCCTCAATGCGGCTACTGAAAAGCTTCAGACCGCGACACAGGACTATGCGTTTTGGGATGAGACCTACCGCTTCGTCCAAGGGGAAAACACCGACGCGTTTATCAAATCGAATCTTGAACCCCAGTTCAAAGCTGTCGAGAACCTCGGGATCAATATCCTCATTTTTCTCGACCATGCCAATAAAGTACGCTGGGGTGCAGCATATAATCTCGAAACTCAGGAGCCGTTGCCCGGCGTATTGGACGAGCTTGCAGCCTTCAGCAAGGCGCAACCCAATATTAAGGACCAAGCGCCATTTGCGAAGCGCGGTTTGGTGCGATCGTCGCAGGGCCTTCTACTCGTCGCCATTTCCCCCGTACTCAAAAGCGACCGCTCAGGCGATCCGATGGGACGCGTCATCTCTGCAAAGAAGCTTGATATCGACGGGCTAAAGCAGCTGACTGGGGTCAGTTTCACGATTGACGATTTTAAAGGGGGTTCTACGAACACCGGACCTGACGATATTCGCCTTGATATTCTCAATGACAAAATCCTTACGTCTTCGGTCATCGAGGACGTCAGTGGCAATCCGTTGGTGACGCTTGAGGCTACCTCGCCACGCGAAGTCAGCCGCGTGGGCTCTGATGCCATCCGTTCGGCGATCCTGCTTATGGCCGCCGCGTTTCTGATTGGAAATATCGTACTGTGGGCATTCCTTCGCCGCAGCGTCGTCAATCGCATCGATGCGCTGAAACATCATATGGCCGTCGCCGGCGAGAGCGGCGCCATTCAAAGGACCTCGCTCACCGATAAAGACGACGAAATTACCGAACTCGCGACCTCGTTCAATGCGATGGCGGAACAGGTCAATCATCTACGTGACGCACTGGCGGACAGCGCCTACATGGCAGGCCTTTCGGAGTGGGCTGCCGGAACACTACATAATGTTAGAAACGGGCTAACACCAATCACGGCCGCAGCGTGGAAGATCGGCGAGGCATACCCAACGACATGGCTGGATAAAGTCGCGACGGCGGCGTCCGAATATGCCAAGCCGACGACCGCACCGGATCGCCGTGAAAAGCTCGCGATTTATCTTATCGGCAATGCCGTAAAGCTGGAGCAGTCGGCCAGACACTCTCTTTCCCTGCTCGGCGAACTGAATGCGGCGAGCCGAAACGTTGTTGAGATGGTGTCGGAGTTCGAGCGCTATGCGACACGGAAAGTTGACGTCGAGCCAACGGAATTGCTGCCGCTTTTAAAGTCCAGCGTTTCGGCAACAACGCTTTTGGCCGAGCGCAATGTGAACGTAGTGATCCCGACCCTCTCAATTTCGGTGAGCGCCAACGGCATCATCCTTCGTCAAATTCTAGCAAACATCTTTCTGAACGCCGCCGAGGCCGTCCAAGGGCAATTGGATCGAGGCCAAGTGGAGGTTTCGGTGGATGATTCCAGCCCCGACGTCGTCCGAATTGCGATATCAGACAACGGCGAAGGCATTCCTGAAAATCGACTGGCATCGATATTTCAGAAGGGCGGAAGTACGCGATCGTCTCGATCGGGCGGTCTCGGCCTCCATTGGTGCGCTAACGCGATCAAGCTGCTTGGCGGCACAATCTCAGCCACAAGCGGCGGACTTGGCCACGGAACAACGATCACGCTCGAACTCCCCCGGCCCTCCCAAGTTGAAAAGAAAGCGGCGTGATGCTCATGACTTGTCCGCCGCGCTTGCTGGTCGTTGATGACGATCCGTCCGTGGCCGCCGCCTACAAACTCGTTCTGGAGGAGCCAACCCGGTCACAGGACGGAGAAAATCACTCGAGCCTTGATGACCTGGAGGCCGAGTTGTTCGGCTCGAGCGAAAAAAAGGAGAGTCCGCACGGTTGGAGAGTGTCGTTTCTCGACCAGGGCCTTGATGCTGTCGCAGAGGTTCGCCGTTCGCTCGAATCGAACGATCCGGTGGCGGCCGTCTTTTTGGATGTCCGAATGCCACCGGGCATAGATGGCTACGAGACAGCCAAGCGAATCCGCCAGCTCGACAAGAATGTCCATATCGTCATTGTTACGGCCTTCTCCGACTACAGCTATGAGGATTTTTTGCTTGTTGCCGGCCCGGCAGATCGGCTGAACTATCTTCCGAAGCCGATCTGGCCGCACGAATTGCGGCAGGTCGCTCGGCTGCTGACCAGCGAGAACGAAAAGCCTTCTTTCGCTGAGGAACATTCGATCCCAACGCGTGATACTTCAGCTTGCTGCAAGTAAGGCCGTTTTCAAGCAGCGTGCCAGACCCAAACGTTGGGTTCTACATAGGATCCAACACCACTCCGTCGATCCACGAAAAGGGGTGCCAGGCCTCCTCTCAGCGGAATGAAGCCTTCATCGCGGTCGTACACCGCCGCCCATTCTTCCCAGAAGGCGATAGGTTGTTCAACGACCATTGAGCGGTCGCACACGCCTTTGAGAACTCCGCCGGCTGCCACATGACTCCGTAGCCAAGGATCGAAGAGTCTTCCCCGATCGTCCTGCCAAGAGACATACTCCGTCATTTCGACCAAGGGGTAGTCTCTCTTCGCGCTTGGCCTGACCGGTGCGATCACTCCCGAGCATCCATGCAACCTCGCGACAATACTCATGGCTGTGATGAGATCTCTCGCCAGCCCGCGATGCCGTTGAGCCTCAGGTACGGAAATCGAAAGAGCTCCGATGACGTTGGCGAAATGGCCCTTCTGGACACTCGCGGTGTCGACGATCCAATCCCACCCTTCGCGCGGAAGCGCTTTATCGTTCGGCAGATTGAGCGGAACGCACATTCCGGTGGCAACGAGTTCACCCGTATCCGCTTCCGTCATGCACAGGTGACATTCCGGGTGACGCTCCAGGAGCTCTTCGTAGTGAGCGTGGTGGGCGTCGGTATAATCGAGAAACGCTAGGTCATCCCAGACCTCGTTCTCCAATGCCACGCAAGCGTCAAACAGGTCTGGGCGGTTTTCGCACGTGTCGACGATAAAGCGCTCTGTCTTAACTGGGCTGATCTTAGCCGGTCGACTACCGGCAACGCGTCTCTCGACAATCTGAAGCACAATGCCACCCGTATCTGTCCCAATCTGAGACAGTGTTAAACGAAGTGGTCATCTCCGGCAACGAGACCGGTGTTCGGCCTTTGCGTGCAATGCAATACACGGCCGACTGCAATCACAAATGGTCTGTCGTCTCAAATCGTTGAAAGCGTAATGCAATCCAAGTCGGATCGCCGAGTAAGGCCCTAAGCGGTCGCGCGCGATAGGTGGGATAAATGGATATCAAAATCGCGAAATGAGATTGCCGCCGACGGCCCATTCGAAGTGCTTTGCGAAGTTCGAGGGCAACGAAGCTCGGCCTGAACGATGCCGCAAAAATCCTCGGCGAGACTTTGCAGGAAGAGAAGGCGACCGACGCAGCTCTCACCAAACTTGCGAAGTCGGAAATAAACATCGAAGCCGATGATCAGCGTGAGGAGCACGAAGGTGAGATGAAGCCGAAGAAGCGCGTCTCATCAAAATAGAAGACATTATTCGTCGCCGATGGTGCGTCTCTCAGCTACCGGTGCAGAGGTCGGACGATTGCTCGTCCGGCCTCGTCGCCATTGCCTTCCGTCCTAAAATTCAGGCAAAGACATGCGTGTGATCGCCGCCAACTTCAGCTGTTCGCAATCAAGTATGGCGGCATGCCTTGACCCAGATTGAAGACAATCTTTGCTAACCGCTGTTTTGCGGCTTCGCCACCGTCGGGCTCGTGTTCGACTTGGATTTCCTTCCAAGCCGAATCAAAAATCTGCTGGAGAACATCGATTTCATCCGGCCCGACCACGACCCTTTGGCCATTCATGACGCTGACCTCTCACAAAAAATGCGTGAGACCAGGCTGCCAGAGCGAAAATCTCTGACGTTCCGGGAGCCGTTTGCCCACAATGGAGGACCGGATAATGGCGATTAATAAGCCCCTCGGCGATGATGCCAGAAAAGGAGCGGTGCAAAAATGCTCGCAGTTGCAAACGAAGATCGAAGGCGAAGACACCTGGATGAAGCGCAGCAGCGAGACCGGGCAATTCCTGGATCAAAAGAAGTCGCCGGCGAAGACGCCCTACAAGGGCGTGCGGAAAGAGCGGTAACCCCGAACTATTTATCACAAGTCATCTCGGGACATCTCTTGGCGCCGTTAAAAAGGGGCTCGAGGAACAGCGATCTCCTTCGCGAATTTATGCAACGTGAGCCAAGGAGATCCAACCATGTATTTCAAACACACAGTCATAGCTGCAGCATTCGCATGCATGGCCGCAAGTTCGGCCGCGAGGGCAGACGAGTCCTCTGATAAAATGAACAAAGACCTGAATATGAATTCTGGTTCCGCAGCCGGAGCGTCCACGGGTGAACAGGGTAAGACGTCTGATCGCACTCCTGGCAACCCGTCACCCGATCGCATCCAGGGCTCCTCGAAGGCCGGCGCTCCGGGTACTGATGCCGGGAAAACCCCTGAAGGCACCTCGGACCGCACGCCTAGCAACAAGAGCCAATAAAGGACGCGGCTCCCCCGGCGCGAAGCATCGCGCGACTCGAGCATGGCTTGCGTTCATTGGATTCAGTCCAGTCATATCGCGATAAACCTCGGCTTTGAGCGTTTCGACCTCCGGAATCCATTTCATTAGTGTGAGCGTGCGCCCAAGCCAAGTGGCGGCTCCACGAGCGTATTAGCGAAGGGGGCCGCGTCGCGTCTCCCCGCGGGCTTCGGACCGCTCACTGGGGTATTCCGGGCCGTCCGGCGCTCCATAACTCTATCGATTTCGGCCCCCACAAGGACAACAATCATTGAGATCCAAATCCAGACCATGAAGCCGACGATTGCGCCCAACGAACCGTAGGTCCTGTTGAAACTTCCAAAGTTGGCGGCATACCAGGAGAACGAAATCGAGGCGATCATCCATAGAACGGCGGCCGTCGCGCTCCCCCAGCTCACCCATTTCCATTTCGGCTCACTGCGGGATGGGCCGAAGCGGTAAAGCACGGCCAACGCAAGGGTCAGCACGATCACGAGCAACGGCCAGCGACCAATCTGAGCGGTCACCGCGACTTCGCCCGGCAGCCCAATGCTGTTGATGATGATCGGCAGAGCGATAACGGCAGCTATCGCTAAGGCGAGAAGGACGATGGAACCGGCCGTAAAAGCGAGCGAAACGAGATTGAGCTTGATGAAGCCGCGTTCTTCTTTTTCGCCGTCAACCTGATTGAGGGCGTCAAACAGCGCCTTAACGCCTGCATTCGCGCTCCACAAGGCTATTGCCACACCTGCGACCAGCGCGAAGCTCAAGGTGCCATTGCCTTGAGACGTGACGCGCTTGAGTTCCTCTGCGAGCACATCCAATGCGCCGCCAGGAATGATGCCCTGTAAAGCTTCGATCTGTTGCCCAATTTCGTGCGGGTCTGAAAAGAGACCATACACTGCGATGACTGCTGCCATCGCGGGAAAGAATGAGAGAAGCAAATAGTAGGTCGATCCCGCTGCTAACGCGAAAACACGATCCGCGTAGATCGCCTTGTACGTCTGGATAACAACGTCCTTCCAACCCTGTGCCGGAATTTCGGAGGACGTGGTCGCGTTTCGGTATCGCTCAGAAATATTGGCGGCCGCCGGAACGATATTTTGCCCGCTTTGCTGCGCTTCCGGTCCGGGCATCGACCGAAACAAGAGAAACGCGGCCAAACCGGCGGCCAGAAGATAAAGCCCTCTTTCGCCAATTGCGGAAGGAGCAGGTTCGTCGTTAACAGACATTCAGCGACAATCGGCATCAGAGAAAGCTTAGGATGATTACCCAACGATGCTTATGGGAGTTCCCCTGACCAAGGGGAGTCAACGGACGGATTGTATTGCCCTGTCTGGATCGACCAGTCCGGAACAGTCCAGACCTTGATGGGGTTTATCTCGACACTCCTTTGAAAAGGCCGCTCTCGTGCGATCGTTGCCCGCCTGAAACATTTTTTTGAGAACACAAAACAATCTTATGAAGCTTCCGCTGCAATGATCCTTTGCATTGCCACTGCGGCTGGCTTCGGCCTTGCGGCGGGGGCCATAGGCCTCGCGATGTTTGTGGGCCCAATCTTGTCGTGCGTGATTTTCGGCGGAGCCTTTCTTCTTCTCGCGTTTATCTTCTGGCTAATCGGGCGTTCAAAGGCAAACACCGCCAGCCATGAATTGGAGACGGCAAAGCACACACAGTTTCTGCGGGTGTCAGCGCGGCTTCAACCGCTGTGAAGGCATTGACGTCTAACCCTGCGAAATCCGCCGGAAGGCTGGATACCCTAGCGGCGGGAGCGCTCCTGCTCTTCTTGCTTTATCTCGCTGTTGGCCGAAAAGAGCCGCTGTCGACGGGAAATCAGCGGATCTTTCCAGTGGGCTAACTTCGGGCCGCAAACGTTGCCTTTATAGCCGTCTGATCATGCGCCCCGCTTTTCGTGTCGAGCTTCTCCAGCGCCGGTGGCGATATTAAGCGCGTCAACGGACGCGAATTTCGGAACACCGCCGTTCGCAACTCGTTTGTCATTTGAACTCGCGCTTATCAGTGCACAGAGGCAGCGTTCTAAAATTGCAAGCGCTGAAGCAAAACCCGAGGGGGTAGGCAGTACGAGCCTGCCGGACGACCCGCATTACGCGGGCCTGTTCTCCGTCAATAGAGACCTGCGGCAGTCGTTGCCGTCTCTCAACTGTTGAGATTGGACACAATGTATCATCACGTTAAACAACTCATGTACACGGTCCGCGTCGACGAACCGGACCCGCGCTTCGGTAATATGCTTCTCGAACAGTTTGGCGGCGCCAACGGCGAGTTAGCAGCCGCTATGCAATACTCGGTCCAGGGACTGAATTGCGATGATCCTGCGCGCAAGGATCTCCTTATGGATATCGGGACAGAAGAACTCTCTCACTTGGAAGTGGTTGGCACCCTTGCCCGCCTGCACCTTGCCCCCATGAAATTTTCTCGCGACGCTGCGGAAGCGGACCCGCTGATTGCCATCGCGGGCGGTGGAGGTGTCAATCTCTTCAATTCGATGGGGACCGCCTGGACAGCAGATTATCTTAAAGTCACGGGCGAACTTGATGTCGATCTTCGAAGCAATATTGCAGCCGAGGCCCGCGCGAAGATCGTATATGAGCGACTCATCGGGTTCTGCGACGACATCGGAACGAAGGACGCGCTGCAGTTTTTGATGACCCGCGAAATCACGCATATGAAGGCGTTTGCTGCGGCGCTCGACAGTCTTGAGAAGCCGCGCTTCTCCGTCGGACAAATCGCGCCGTCGACGCCGTTGGTCAATCAATACTTCAATGACTCGACTGGCAAAGGCGAACGCGGAGAAATCGACACCACAGGACCCTGGAACAAAGGCGGCGAGTGGGAAATCGTTGAAAGTCCTGCTTTGAAGACCCTCAACGGTTCAACAACTTCCGGCAAGGGTGCCGAGATGCAAACCGAAGCTTCCGAAGCCGACGATCCAGACATGATCGAGGAATTGCTCGCCGACCAGTTGCGGGATCTCCTTCACGCCGAGAAACAAATTACCAAGGCGCTTCCCAAAATGGCCAAAGCGACGAAGACCGAACAACTCGCCCTGTTGTTCACGCATCACCTGGAGGAGACGGAAGCTCAGATAGAGCGTCTCAATGAATGTTTGAAGCTGCTGGGTGCTCCAGCTCGAACGAAGGCTTGCAAGGGCATGATGGGCCTTCTTGAAGAAGGCGACGAGATCATCGCCAAATATCAGAAAAATCCTTCCGGACTTGATCTGGCACTGATCGGTGCTGGTCAGAAAGTCGAGCACTATGAGATTGCGGGCTACAAAACGGCTCGCGATCTTGCTCAACAACTGAGACAGACCGCTGTCGTACATCTTTTGCAGCTTTCCCTTTCTGAAGAAGAGAACGCGGACCTACTTCTCAATCAGCTCGCTCGGCCACTCATGTCATCGGCAACCATGCCTGAGGCTGTTGTGTAAGTATCGATCGCTTTGTGAGGTGCGATGCGGCGTTGATGACGTGCTCGCACCTCCGAATGCACCAGCGTCGCCGCTCATAACAATTGCGGCTGCGGCTTGAACGACGTAAAAAGGAAGTTCTCATGCGCGCACTATGCTGGCACGGCAAGGGGCGACGTTCGCGTCGATACGGTTCCCGACCCCAAGATCCAACACTCCAATGGGTGAAGTCGTCGAGGTTGGGGCGGATGTAAAAAACCTCATGGCCGGAGATCGGGTCGTCGTACCTTTCACGATTAGCTGTGGCGAATGCTGGTTCTGCTCCCATGGGCTTTTCTCCTGTTGCGATAGGACGAACCCCAATGCAGAAGTCGCCATCAAGGCTATGGGGCATTCTCCGGCGGGGCTCTTTGGCTTCAGTCATATGCTGGGTGGATATTCGGGCGGCCAGGCCGAGTATCTCAGGGTGCCGATGGCAGACGTCGGGCCCATCAAAGTGCCGGACAGCGTGACTGACGAGCAGGCGCTTTTCCTGTCGGACATCTTCCCGACTGGTTACATGGCTGCGGTCAATGCCCAAATACAGGCAGGCGACACCGTTGCTATCTGGGGATGCGGGCCGGTTGGCCAATTTGCAATCCGGTCAGCACTAATGTTGGGCGCGGGTCGTGTGATCGCAATCGACGAGGTGCCGGAACGGCTTGCAATGGCCGAAGTCGGAGGCGCCGAAACGATCAATTTCAGCAAGACCGATGTGTACGATGAACTGATGGCGCGAACTGATAACAGGGGACCGGACAGTTGCATTGATGCCGTCGGATGCGAAGCCGCCGGACACGGCGCTGCGGACGCGATACTGGACAAGGTGAAGGCTGCTACGTTCCTCGCGACCGACCGAGTTCATGTTATCAGACAGGCGATCATGAGCTGCAGGAAGGGAGGGACGATATCCATTCCCGGAGTGTACGTCGGCATGGGCGATAAAGTTCCCTTGGGCGCCCTCATGAACAAGGGGCTGACGATTAAGACCGGACAAACTCATGTGCAGGCTTACACCAAACCACTGCTGGCAAGAATTATCGCCGGCGACATCGATCCGAGCTTTGTGGTGACGCATCCTGCAAGCCTTGAAGATGCTCCAACGATGTACGCAAAGTTTCGGGACAAAACGGACGGAGTCATTAAGGTCGTGCTGCGGCCCGGCGGCTGACCAAACACAACCTCAGAAGCTCTGCCGCGCGTACTGATCAATCAGCCTGTGAACGCGGCACGACGCTTTGCCAGTCGCAAGCTGGAATGGCTATCCTCTTTGGTCTTCAAGAGAGATTGAAATTCATCGCCGTCTGTATCCCGACTTCAAGCGCTAACTAAGGTCCTTCCGGGACGTACGAAATCGGCGATGAAGTGGCGAGCGCGCAAAATCGGCGTTGCGAGGTCAGCTCACCCGACAACGGAGATGTCTCGCCTCCGCAAACCGTGGACTCAAGGCGCCGCCAGGAGCGAAATCGAAGAATTCTCAACGATCGCTTGGCCAGCGATCATGGGTCAAATAGGAGTGCATCGCTTCCGAAGGCCCAAGAGAGCAGGGGCTCAGGCCGGTTCTCCGCCGACGATTGCCTGCCAAGCCTTTTAAAATTTGGGGAAATGCGCGGCGATCCTGCATCGAGGATGAATATGTACCGCGCGAAATCGAATCTTCGAAGACGAGCTAGTCCGTCTCACTAGATTCACCTGGACCGGATAGCACGAACTTGCACCAATCGTCCATCAACCGACGACGCTTTCCCAAAAGCATTCCACGCCGATAAGCAGCTTCGACTTTCGACTTGACGGTGTGAGCGAGCGCCATTTCGGCAACCTCGCTCGAAAAGCTCGTTTCCTCGCTGCACCAATCGCGAAAACTAGAGCGAAAGCCGTGTGCGGTCGCATCGATCTCGAAGCGGCGCAGAAGCTCCGTAAGCGCCATGTCGAAAGCGGCTTCTCGGGATTTGTCGGCGATGGAAAAAGTAGCGGTCTATCCGGATAGAGGGCGCGAGCCGCTCGTGCGATATCAAGCGCTCGAGGGGTGAGAGGCACGATATGCTCGCGTCCCCCCTTCATGCGTGCCCCTGGAATGGTCCAAAGCGCTTTGGCGAAATCAATCTCTGACTTTGGTGCCAGACGCACTTCGCCACTCCGCGAGGCGTTGAGCACCAGAAATTCGAAGGCCAACTTTGTGATCTCGGCAGCGTTCGAGTTTCGAAGCTTCGCGATAAAGGCTGGCACCTCAACGTACGGGAGTGCCGCAAAGTGTTCGGTCTCGTCGGTGTGCTTCGGAAGTCCGAGGATCGCCAAGCGGCAGGGATTTTCGCCGCTCCGCATCCCGGCGGCGGTCCCATAGTCGATGATAGTCGAGACGCGCTGGAGCACGCGGCGCGCAGTTTCAGGTTTGGCTGACCAAATCGGAAGCAAAAGCTTGAGGACCTCCGCGGTGCCGATCCGATTGATCGCCATCTGGCCAATTGTCGGGAAGGCATAGAGCTCAAGCGTCTTGAGCCATTGTGCCTGATGCTTGCCGTTGCGCCACGCCGCCTTACGCGCCTTGTGGACGGTTCGCGCGCAGTTCTCGAACTTCGGAACGCCGTCGCGAATGGTCCGACGAGCCGCTACGGGGTCCTGACCCAACTTCGCTAACTTGCGAATCTCATGTGCCTTATCGCGCGCTTCGGCCAGCGTGACCGTTGAAGCGCCGCCCAACCCGACGTCGCGCCGCCGGCCCTCATACATGACGCGCAGCACCCAGCGCGACGCGCCGGACCGATCGACGACGAGATAGAGACCGTTGCCGTCGCCGTAGCGGCCCGGCGCCTTCTTCTGTCGGACAAAGACTGCCGAGAGGCCGTTCGTTCGACGCCGATCCGAGGGGGACTTTTTGAGTTCGCTGGACATGTGGGAATCAAATCCGTTGCCCCACACTTCATCCCACAATTCGTTGGGGATGGCATAGAACAAAACAGCACCCATTCACACTGGATTGGACAGGTTCAAGTGCGTGTTTAGTATCGGATTTGCTGGCCTTTTTGCACTTGCCCGGACTGTATTGGACCAGTGCGGACTGGGCGTTATGGCGGAGACGGAGGGATTCGAACCCTCGATACGCTTTAAGGCGTATGACGATTTAGCAAACCGTTGCCTTCAGCCACTCGGCCACGTCTCCCCAAATCAATGGGCAAGTGCCCCTATAGAGGCCGGACCAGCGCAATGCAAGACGCGACAGGAGAATGCACAGGCGTGATGACGACCATCGCTGGCAGTCGCCGCAAAGTCGTCCTAGTGTCCTGAAAGCAATGGTCCTCCATTGGAAACGGGCTGAGCCGTGCACACTTGCTTCAAAATACAGTTGAGTATCGGATTTTCGGCGCTCCTGGGGGCGGCTGCGGCTAACGCGACCGAACTCTGCGTCAAATGCTCTGCCCCCGAGGCGAGCTACGCGTGCGTCGTCAACGGCACGTCGACTGCCACTGTAGACACGGTAGCCAAGTTGTACTGCATCACGGCTCTCGCCAAGTCAGGGGCTCACGAGAGCTGCTCGGTAGACCGGACGGTGACGGCCCCATGCCCCGGCGAGCGGAAGGAGCTTCCCTTCCCGGCAGCGCTGGACGGCCAAGCGGCCGAAGACCAGCCACAACCCGATGCCTCTCCCGGGCCAGCGAAGGCCGGTGATAGCGCCGCCGTGACGGCGCCACAGGAACCGCTCGCGCCTGCGACGCTGGCAAATCCGTCCGAAGCACCGCACGATCCGGCTGCTGGCGCGCCTCAGAGCGAGCCGCCTCCGAAAACCGTGCAGGAGATGGTTGAGAAGAGCGCGAAAACAGCCGGCGCCGGACTGAGCGATACCCAGAAGTCCGCTGGCGATGCCGCAAAATCGGCAACCACGGCACTCGAAAAAGCTGGGGCAGCAGTCGGCGGCGCCGCCAAGAGTTCTTGGAAGTGCCTCTCGTCATTCTTCACGAACTGCTGACACCGCACAGAAGCGATGCCGCACCCGATGCGTCACATGGTCGACGTCAATGGACGGAGACCAGCCACTCACGGGCCAATTTCTGTGCTTTGATGATGTCGGCCTTGCTCATGTCGGACGCGACCTCCGACCGATAGCGCTTCGCCTCGTCGTTGCCCTTGCTCGCGGCGATATTGAACCACTTATGAGCTTGAACGAGATCGACTGCTCCGTCGCGTCCCGTGCAGCAGCTGAGACCAAGCTCGAAAAAGGCATCCGATTGGTCGCCCTGAGCCGAGTAATCGATTTGACGCGACAACACGTCCATACGTGCCATGAGAAAACACTCCAACAGCCGCCATCGCGCACTTCATGTCGTGAGGCGGCAAAGCCTGCGCTCGCAATAGATGAGCGCACCCGAACCATGGCAGCCGTTGGATGAAAACTCGTAAAAGGCCGAACAAATTTGCTTTAACAACAGGCTAAAATCGCCTTACACACCGCTACTTTTCGATCGGGATCGAAACAATTTGTCCGAAGTGCGACGACTGGTGATTAGACATTAAGAAGGGTTGCCACCCTTTCCTAACCATGCTTCAAAAAGGTGACCGCGGCGCGTCAATCGAACGACGGGGTTCGAATGTTCAGCCGGGGTTCAGCCGCGTGCTGGTAACCTTAAATTCTGGGCCCGGAAAGCGGCCTTGAGGAGGGTTCGGGCTGCTCGCAGTCTGAGTGAGGGATTATGGCTCAATCGGTAGTCTGCCGCTCGTTCGCGGCTGCAGGGTTCCTGTTGCTTGCAGGTTGCGCACAGCAAGGATCACACCCCGCCTACATCGGATTGTCGGACCTGTCCGGCGACGACTTCATGGGAAATCCCCTAACCGTCCATTCCGACGATACACCGGAAGCACTTCGGCACGTACAGTCGAACAAGGTGTTGAGCGCGATGGCGTTCCAAAAAGTGACCGGACGCACAGTCGATCCTGAAAGCCTCATCGGTCGCAGCGAATAATCGCCGATCCGTCAGCCGCTCATACCTTCTTCACAGCCAAACCCTTGATGACCGCCGGCCGCTGGCCGATGTCTCCGAGCCACCGCTCGACATTCGGAAACTTGCCGATGTCCTGCGCCAGCTTCTCCCAGATCCGCACCCACGTGAAACTGGCGATGTCCGCGATCGAATACTTCCCTGCGATATAGGGGCGATCGCTCAGCCGCTTGTCCAACACGCCGAACAACCGCTCGACCTCTTTCGTATAGCGATCGATCGCGGAGGGAATTTTCTCCGGCGCAAAGTTGCGGAAGTAATTGCACTGCCCAGCCATTGGACCAAGGCCCGTCGAACTCCAGAATAGCCATTGATCGACATCGGCCTTCGCCCGCTCGCTCGACGGATAGAACGCGCCGAACTTCCGGCCGAGGTATTGAAGAATGGCGCCCGATTCAAAAAGCGCGAGCGGCTGACCATCCGGCCCGTCGGGATCGACGATGGCTGGAATTTTATTGTTGGGCGAGATGGCGAGAAATTCGGGCGCCAACTGCTCGCCCTTGCCGATATCGACGAACGTCACCTCGTAAGGCGCGCCGAGTTCCTCGAGCATGATGGAAATCTTCAAGCCATTGGGCGTCGGCCAAAAGTGGAGCGCGATCGGCTGCTCTTCGTCTCCGTCGTCCAGCATATCACTCCTTAGGGAATGAGAATGATCGAACCCGTCGTGCGCCGGGCCTCGAGATCGCGATGCGCATCGGCGGCACGGCTCAGCGGGTATCGATGATTGATGGTGATCCGAATTTGTTTGCTGAGCACCATCTGGAACAGTTCTGCAGCGTTGTCCTCGAGATCCCTGGGAGTTGCCGTATAAGCCAAAAGCGTCGGGCGCGTGGCGAAAAGTGACCCTTTCAGCGCCGTCAGCGGGAAAGGCGGCACGGGCCCTGACGAGTTGCCGAACGACACCCAAAGCCCCCTCGGCTTCAGGCAATCGAGCGACTGCGGAAAGGTATCCTTGCCGACGGAATCATACACGACATCGCATCCGTTCCCGTTGGTGTATTCGCGCACGCCGCTTACGAAATCATCCCGCTTTGTGTTGATCGTGTACGTGCAGCCGTTCTCCATCGCGAGTTCGGCTTTCTCATCCGAGCTGACTGTTCCGATGATCGTGGCGCCGAGAGCATGCGCCCACTGGCACGCGATGAGACCGACGCCACCCGCAGCCGCATGCAGCAGCATCGTCGTCTCGGGTCCGACGCGATACGTTTCACGGAGCAGATAGCGAACGGTCATGCCTTGCAGCAGCATCGCGGCAGCAGTGTCGTAGTCGATGCCGTCCGGCAACTTAACGAGCCGTTCGGCCCGCACGGCGCGAACTTCGGCGTAACCTCCGATGGAGCCGGCATAAGCCGCCCGATCGCCGACCTTGAACCGGCTGACGCCGGGACCGACGGCAATCACATCGCCCGCACCTTCCGAACCGATGATGGCCGGCAAGCTCTCCAGCTTGTAGAGACCATTCCGATGATAGACATCGATGAAGTTGACGCCGATCGCACGTTGCCGGAGCAGCACTTCGCCCGGCGACGGATCGGCAACGGGCACGTCCTCGTAAACGAGTGCTTCCGGCCCACCGGTGGCGTGCACCCGAACTGCAAATGGCATGTCGTAGGCTCCTCTCGGATGATCTCTGGTCTAGAGATGCCGTTCTGCGGCGAATCCCGCTAGTGGCTTGACACGGGCCACATCTTAGACCCCCGTTCGCCACGAGCCTGCCACGCTGGCTTTCTACCGCCTGAGGGAAACGAAAACGGAAATTACCTTGAATCATTTCGAATATGCGCCGCACACCAGAAAATCGAACACCGCCATGGCGCTTCTGCTCGCAACTTTCGCGGCGGCTGGATGTGCCGGCAATGAAGCTGCATTGGGCGACCCGGCACGTGGATTGAAATGCGTCGACGACAGCAACGTCTGCATCAGCCAGCGCAAAATGGTCTACGATTCGTACATGTCAGACCCTACCCGCGCTTGGGTGAAACACCCCGCTGGCCCTCACGAATATGCCTCCGGCGTTCGTCTCATGGCCTTCAGCAGAAAGCGCAAAGAACTGAATTGCAACGAGTTGGCGCACGGCAAGGCAGAGGCAGACCGGGGCCCATACGCCCTCAGCGGAGGCGCGTACGTCGGCTTGACCACAGGACAAATTGCACGCGCTGCGATGCTCGCGCGCGAGGTTTCGCGTGAACTTGCACAAGAAATCGCGCGCCGGTGCCGCTAGACTTGAACCTGCGATTTGGCTTCTTATTTGGCCGTCACAGGGCACACGACCGCCAGCCGCTCCGGCTTGCACGCTGACAATGACCTCCAAAATGAAAGTCTCTACGAAATGAGCGTGCAGGACTTTGTCAATGCGATCGTAGAGTTCGTGAAAGCCAACGACGACTGGGCCGTGCCTATCGCATTTGCTGTCGCATTTCTCGAAAGCTTCTGTTTTCTATCGATCATCTGGCCGGGCACCGCGATTTTGATCGGGATTTCCGCCTTGCTGGCCAAAAGCGGCGTAGGGCTCGACGTTCTCTGGCCAGCGATCGTCGCTGCGAGTATCGGCGGCACCGTCGGTTACGCCGTTTCCTATTGGATCGGCCGCTACTACAAGGACGACATCCACAAGCTTTGGCCCTTTAATCGCAAACCGGAGTTGGTCGAGCGCGGCGAGGCATTTTTTGCGAAATGGGGTGCGCTCGGCGTGTTTTTCGGGCACTTCTTCGGCCCCGTCCGCGCGGTCATCCCGGTCGTTGCAGGCATGTACTCAATGCCGCAATGGCAATTCCAGCTGGTCAATGTTCTATCGGCCGCAATCTGGGCGGCAGGCATCATCGCACCCACCTATTTTGGCTTGAGCTACTTCCTGGAATAAGCGCAAATCCAGGCATTCGGCCCGCAAAAATGACGGCCGTACTTGCACGAACTGGCGCGATCCCGTAGAGGATCGCCCAACTGCTGCGCCAGGGCGCAGCGTCGATTCCTTGCATTCCACCTCTCGAGGCCTGTTTCATGTCTAAGACGTCGCTCAAGAATGTTCAAAAGCAGAAGAAAAAGGCCAAGCGCACCATTCCGCGTGCCCCTCAGACCCGTATTCAGGGCAACACGACCGGCGTCCGCACGCGCCTGAAGAAGCTTGCAGGCCAGGCCCGCGCAAAGAAGGCAGCATCGGCCTAGCTAGAAGCGCAGTCGCTCACTACGTACTCTGTCTGCCGGCGTGAATGGTGACGCGAGTAACGACATGACGACGACTGCGTTCTACCCGCCGACGGTCACGCCGTCCGCGCGCCCACTGCCCTTACTTCCCTTCCTGGGCCGTTTTGTCCGCAATCCTCTGCGGGCAATTCCGCGCGCCGTCTACCATGAGCCCATCGTAACCTACGGCGGCAAACGCCCGCTGATAGCGTGGGTTACGGGTCCGGCGCTCGTCGAAAACATCCTTCTCAAGAACGCCGAGCAGTTTCCAAAAACGCGGCTCGATCGTCGCGTTCTGAAGCCGATCATCGGCAACGGGCTGTTGACTGCGCAGGGCGAGAGCTGGCGCTGGCAACGTAAAGTCGCGAGCCCGCCTTTCAGGCACGCCGAGCTTCTCGGCTATGTGCCGACAATGGTCGACGCCGCGGTCAATTGCGTGATGCACTGGCGGTCGCGTGGTTCGAGCCCGTTCGTCACCAATGTCGAACAAGATCTGACAGATACGACGTTCTCCATTATCGCCCGAACGATCTTGGCAGGCGTCAGCACGCGCGACGGCGACGCCATAAAGCGTGCGGGCCGCGCCTATCTCGATCCGATCTCCTGGGAAGTCGCGGCGTCGCTCCTGCAGCTACCCGAGACCCTCTGGCACCCTGGCAAGGGCCGTATGCGGCGAGCCGCCGTGGAACTGCGGGCAATCGTCGGAAATCTTGTCGCCCAACGCCGGGCGGACGGCGCGACCGGTAGCGACCTCGTCGCGCGCATGCTGGCGGCGAAGGATCCCGACACCGGCGAACCGATGTCGGACGAAATGATCGCCGATAACCTCGCGACGTTTCTATTTGCTGGCCACGAAACGACGGCGAAGGCTTTGACCTGGACGCTCTACGTTTTGGCGCGTGCACCGGAATGGCAAACCCGGGTACGCGAAGAACTGGATGCGGTGATCGGCTCGGGCCCCGTCGATGCCGCAACGATCGCCAAGCTGCCCGTCACATCGCGCGTTTTGAAAGAGGTCATGCGCCTCTATCCGCCGGCACCCGTCATGACCCGCGTGAACGCCGAAGACGTAGAGATCGGCGGGATCTTCCTTCCAAAGCCCACGCTGATCGTCATCCCGATCTTTGCAATTCATCGCCACCGGTCGCTCTGGCAAGATCCTGATAGCTTCGACCCGGACCGGTTCCTGCCCGAGAACGAAGCGCGCTACCCCCGCACCCAGTTCATGCCCTTCGGATACGGACAGCGCGTCTGCATAGGCTCTTCCTTCGCCATACTCGAAGCGACGGCAATTCTCGCGACGCTGTTGCGAAACGTCCGCTTCGAATGGGACGGACGGCACCTGCCGGAGCCCGTGAGTCGCGTCACGCTTCGCCCGAAAGGCGGAATGCCGTTGATCGTCCGCCCCTTGTAACGGGCCCTTGTAACTGGCCCGATCCAAAGGCCGCGCCGGGGAATTGCCGTTAACTCCGCGTTTACCACGAGTTACCGGATCGCAAATATCGTCGTGCCATTTGTCATGGACGCATGAGCGGAGCTTCAAACTCTCGCTGCTATGATTTGTCGCATCAGCACCCCAGCCTCCAAGGAGAGGCAAATGACAACGACAAAAATCGCTTACGGGTTTGCAGCCGTCGTGCCGTTCGGCTTCGTCCTCTTGGCATGCATCGGCATCACGCACGTCGTCCTGGTCGGCCTTCGCGAACGCAAGGCGAGACGCCTCGCCCTTCAGAAAGCGTTCTGACAGCCTCCCCGGCGGCTGCGAATGACCGTCAGATTCCGAGCTTGGCTTTCAGGATGTCGTTGACCGCGGCAGGGTTTGCCTTGCCGCCGGTCGACTTCATCACCTGACCGACAAACCAGCCCAGCATCGATGGCTTGGCCTTCGCTTGTTCGACCTTTTCCGGGTTGGCCGCGATGATGGCGTCGACCGCCTTCTCGATGGCGCCGGTGTCGGTCACCTGCTTCATGCCACGCTTGTCGACGATTTCGGCCGGATCGCCGCCTTCAGTCCAGACGATCTCGAAGAGATCTTTGGCGATCTTCCCCGAGATGGCATTGGAGCCGATGAGATCGACGATGGCGCCGAGTTGTGCCGAAGACACCGGTGAATCCTCGATCGCTTTGCCTTCTTTATTCAAGCGCCCGAACAGCTCGTTGATCACCCAGTTCGCGGCGACCTTGCCATCGCGGCCTCCCGCGACCTTCTCGAAATAATCGGCGGATGCCCGCTCCGCGACGAGCACGTCGGCATCGTAAGCCGAAAGGCCGAAGCTCTCGATAAACCGCGCCCGCTTTTCGTCGGGGAGTTCCGGCAGCTTCGATTTAAGCTCTTCGACATAGTCGTTCGAGAACTCGAGCGGCAGAAGATCGGGATCGGGGAAATAGCGATAATCGTGCGCTTCCTCTTTCGACCGCATCGAACGCGTCTCGCCCTTCGCGGCATCGAAGAGACGCGTTTCCTGATCGATCTTGCCACCGTCCTCGATGATGTCGATCTGGCGCCGCGCCTCGTATTCGATCGCCTGACCGATGAAGCGGATCGAGTTGACGTTCTTGATCTCACAGCGCGTGCCGAGCTTATCGCCAGGCTTCCGGACCGAAACGTTGACGTCGGCGCGCAAGTTGCCCTTGTCCATATCACCGTCGGACGTGCCGAGATAACGCAAGATGCTGCGTAGCTTCGTAACGTAGGCCTGCGCCTGCTTCGACGACCTGAGATCGGGCTTCGAGACGATTTCCATCAACGCGACACCCGAACGGTTCAGGTCGACGTAGGAATAATCGGGGTGCTGATCGTGGAGCGACTTACCCGCATCCTGCTCGAGATGCAGCCGCTCGACACCGACAGTCAGCATCTCGCCGTCGACCGTGATCTCGACTTCGCCTTCGCCGACGATCGGCTGCTTGTACTGTGAGATCTGATAGCCCTGCGGCAGGTCCGGATAGAAATAGTTCTTCCGGTCGAAAACGCTCTTCGTATTGATCTGAGCCTTGAGACCGAGACCGGTACGAATGGCCTGCGCCACGCACTCGCGGTTGATCACGGGCAGCATGCCGGGCATGGCGGCGTCGACCAGCGAGACGTGGCTGTTCGGCGGCGCGCCGAAGCCCGTCGAAGATCCCGAAAAGAGCTTCGAATTCGACGCGACCTGGGCATGCACTTCAAGGCCGATGATGACTTCCCAGTCACCCGTCGCACCTTCGATGAAGTTCTTGGACTTCGGCTTTTCAGCGACTTTCTGAGAGTTCATTTCTCGCCTCCAGTCGAACCCTTGGTCGCATAACCGATGCCGGCATAAACGATGCCCGCGATGAGCGACGTCGTGAAAACGCCCGCAATAGCGCGGCCGAGCGTCGGCGCATCCCAAAGGCGCAGGAATGTTGCAATATAGAGCAATGCCGCTCCCGCGGCCGCTCCTGCGAAACCTGCTATTATGAGTTTGGCTTTGTCATCCGCACGCCGCCCAAGCATGAAGGCGACGACGATCGTTGCGGGATTGAGCACGCCGTAAAGAAAAACTTCAATCAGCGGCACGTCGGGCTGGAAATCAGGCACCGTCTACTCCCGACTTTTGGGTATCGTTTTGGACTTGTCTCAACTTTTCTTCTTCGAACTGGACAAACCAGCCGATCATGTTCCGCCACTGGGCGCCGACCATCTCGATCATCTCGGGCGGCAGGCCCTTTTCCGCAGCTCGCGCCTTGACGCGATCGATCACCTGCTGGATGCGCCATTGCACGATGGCGCCTTCGCTCGAGTTCATCTTGAGCTGCCACGCGCGATCGACGTAGCCGAAGCGCTCGGCGATGAGATCGACCAAGGCCGCATCGATGCGATCGATTTCAGTGCGCACCTGGGACATGTCTGCGCATTCCCACGGCCGTTTCGGATCCATGATGTCAGCCCTTCATCCACCAAGCGTCCGGCACGGATAGGCGGCCGGCTGCATCCTCGATAACCTGAGCTGTGCGAAACAGCGTTTCCTCGTCGAACGGCTTGCCGATCAGCTGCAGCCCGAGCGGCGTTCCTTCCGACGAGAGACCGCCCGGAACCGACATCCCCGGCAGCCCTGCCATGTTCACGGTGACCGTAAAGATATCTTCAAGATACATGGCCAACGGATCGCCGGTTTTCTCGCCGAACGCGAATGCCGGCGACGGCGTCGTCGGCGTCAGGACAACGTCGACCTTATTCCAGGCTTCGTCGAAATCGCGCTTGATCAGCGTCCGAACCTTCTGTGCCTTGAGATAATAAGCGTCGTAGTAGCCCGCCGAAAGAACATACGTGCCGATCAGGATACGGCGGCGCACTTCCTTGCCGAAGCCCTGATGGCGCGTATTCTCATAGGTGTCGATCAGATTGTCGCCGTTGACGCGCAGGCCGTAACGCACGCCGTCGTAACGCGCGAGGTTCGATGAACACTCGGCCGGCGCCACGATGTAATAGGCCGGCAACGCATATTTCGTGTGCGGCAGCGAGATGTCGTGGATCGTCGCGCCCGCCGACTTGAGCCAAGCGATCCCATCGTCCCAGAGCTTCTGGATCTCGGGCGACATGCCCTCGACGCGATATTCCCGGGGGATGCCGACTCTCAGCCCTTTGACGCCTTTGCCAAGCACCGCTTCGTAATCGGGAACAGGTGCGTCGACTGACGTCGTATCCTTGAGATCGTGGCTCGCCATGGCTTTGAGCATGATCGCAGCATCGCGCACGGTCTTGCCGATGGGTCCGGCCTGATCGAGAGACGACGCGAACGCGACGATGCCCCAGCGCGAGCAGCGGCCATAGGTGGGCTTTATTCCGACGGTGCCGGTAAGCGCGGCCGGCTGCCGGATCGAGCCTCCCGTGTCCGTTGCCGTCGCAGCTAAACAGAGGCCCGCGGCAACAGCCGCCGAAGAACCACCCGATGAGCCGCCGGGAACGAGCTTGTCGGTCGACAGCTTGCCGTCCTTGCCCTTGCGCCGCCAGGGACTGACGACGTTGCCGAAGGCGCTCGTCTCGTTCGACGAACCCATCGCGAATTCATCGTTATTGAGCTTGCCGAGCATGACAGCACCGGCATCCCACAAATTCTGTCCAACGGTCGACTCGTAGGTCGGATGGAATTCGCCGAGGATGTTCGAGCACGCCGTCGTGCGGATGCCGCGCGTGCAGAAAAGATCCTTGTTGCCGATCGGCAGGCCTTCGAGCGGACGAGCACTGCCAGCCGCAATCCGCTTGTCGCTATCCTTGGCCTGCACGCGCGCATGCTCCGGCGTCTGCAGGACGTATGCATTGAGCGCGGGGTTGGCTTTCTCGATTGCGGTAATGAACGCGTCGGTCAGCTCGAGCGCCGTGAACGTCTTTTTCGCCAAGCCGTCGCGGGCCTCGGCCATCGTCAATTTTGTAAGATCCGTCACCAGCTACTCCACGACCTTCGGCACCACGAAGAAATTGTCCTCGGCGAGCGGCGCGTTCGCCACGATCTGCTCTGCGATCTCGCCGTCGGTGACGACATCGTCCCGCATCTTGAGCTTCTGCGCGACGACACGCGTCATGGGCTCGACGTTGCTCGTATCGACCTCGTCGAGTTGCGCCACCCAGTCGAGGATGCCCGAGAGCTCTTTCTCGAGCCCCTTGGCCTCGGCGTCGCTGATTTTGATCCGGGCGAGGCGCGCGATACGGCGAACGGTCGCTTCGTCGACCTGCATGGAAAGTTCCCTTCAAGGAAATCGGGGGATGTTGCGAAGCTCTCTTACCCGCCCTCCCCGCTTCAATGCAACCGGCGGTACTATCTGAGGGACCCTCAGTGGGTTAAACCGAAGACAAAGGGCGGCGAACGATGCCAATTTGCCGCCGAAGCTGGTAGAGGCAGCTTTGCAATCCTCCCCTTACACATATTCAGGCATGCCTTAATGAACCAGTCGGCCGCCCCAGCGATACCGGGCCGCACCACGGAAGATCAGCACGAATTCCATGCCATCGCGGCTGGACGCCTCATCGGCATCGATGCGGGCACCAAAACGCTGGGCCTCGCCCTTTCGGACGTACGGCGCACGATAGCCTCTCCCCTCGAAACGATCCGCAGGACCAAGTTTACGGCCGACGCGGTCCGTCTCTTCGCCCTGGTCACAGAGCACAGCGTCGCTGGGCTGGTGCTGGGTCTCCCCCGCAATATGGACGGGACGGAGGGTCCGCGCGCACAGGCGACCCGGGCACTCGCGCGCAATCTCAATAAAATGTCGCCGCTGCCTATACTGCTCTGGGACGAAAGGCTGACGACCGCGGAAGCTCAACGAATGTTGATCGACGCCGATCAGACGCGCAAACGGCGCGCCGAGGTGATCGACAAGCTGGCCGCGACGATCATCCTCCAGAGCGCGCTCGATCGCCTGAATAACAAGGACTAATCGGCCACGGGAGGACGCGCCCTGCGCCTCGCCCTGCCCGCTTCGAGGCGATCCGTACCCCGATCGCACTTCACGCGCCGTTAAGCCCCTTTGGGATTGATGTCGTTCCCCTGCTTGCGGCCCCGCAAGACTCCCCCTATAGAAGCGCCTTTAATGACATCGAAATCGAATACCAATGCGCTGAAAGTTTTTCCGCGCCGCCACCTGCTGACCTGCGAGGGTCTGTCGGCTAACGAAATCAATTTCTTGCTCGATCTCGCGGACAAGAACGCGGATCACATCCGCAATAATGGTCGCAAGCGCGACGTGCTTGCGGGCCGAACCATCATCAACCTCTTCTTCGAATCGTCGACGCGAACCCAAGCCTCGTTCGAAATGGCGGGCAAGCGATTGAGCGCCGACGTGATGAACATGAACGTCGCGACGTCGTCGGTCACGAAGGGCGAGACGCTCATCGATACCGCGGTGACGCTGAACGCGATGCGCCCGGACATCATCGTCGTCCGCCATCATGCGGCCGGCGCCGTCGAGCTTCTGTCTCAGAAGGTTGACTGCTCGGTCATCAACGCCGGCGACGGCGCGCACCAGCATCCGACGCAGGCCCTTCTCGACGCGCTGACCATCCGCCGGGCCAAAGGCCGTATCGCCGGTCTGACGGTCGCGATTTGCGGCGACATACTCCACTCGCGCGTTGCGAGATCCAATATCAACGTCTTGAACGCACTCGGCGCCCGCGTGCGGCTCATCGCACCGACGACATTGATGCCGTCATCGCCCGAGCGCCTCGGTTGCGAAGTCTTCACAGACATGTGGAAAGGCATCGAAGGCGTCGACATCGTCATGATGCTCCGCCTCCAGCGCGAACGGATGGATGCTTCATACGTCCCGTCGACCCGCGAATTCTTCCATTTCTTCGGGCTCGATCACGAGAAACTGGCCCGCGCCAAGCCCGACGCCCTCGTCATGCATCCAGGTCCGATGAACCGCGGCGTCGAAATCGCCTCGACCGTCGCCGATCATTCCAAAAGTGTTATCCGCGAACAGGTTGAAATGGGCGTTGCCGTCAGAATGGCCGTACTCGAAGCGTTATCGGCGCACCTTCCGGGCTTCGCGGAGGACGCCCGATGAGAAAGCCGATCGAAAAGCCGAAAAGCCTCGGCACCGCGACTGTCTTCATCAACGCGCGCCTCATCGATCCGGCTTCGAACCGCGACGAACCCGGTGGACTTCTCGTCAAAGACGGCATGATCGCCGACCTCGGCGCGCATCTCAGGCGCAACGCTCCGGAAGGGGCGAATGTCATCGATTGCAAAGGCAATGTCTTGGCGCCCGGCCTGATAGACGCGCAGGTCTTCACGGGCGAACCTGGCTACGAGCACCGCGAGACGCTTAAGACGGCAAGTCATGCCGCCGCGGCCGGCGGCGTCACGACAATCGTCGTGATGCCCGACACGAACCCGGTGATCGACCAGGTCGCACTCGTCGATTTCATCCAGCGCCGCGCCCGCGACAACGCCCTGGTGCACGTGCAGACCATGGCCGCCATGACGAAGGGCCTGCAGGGCGAGGAGATGACCGAGATCGGTCTTCTGAAGCGCGCCGGAGCAATCGGCTTCTCGAACGGCAAATCGAGTGTCATCAATACCCGCGTCATGCGCAATGTCCTGAGCTACGCCAAGGACTTCAACGCACTCGTGGTCCACCACACCGAGGACCCTTATCTCTCGAGCGGCTCGATGAACTCGGGCGAAGTCGCATCCCGCCTCGGATTGCCCGGCATATCCAAAATCGCCGAGACGATCATGCTGGAACGAGACGTTCGCCTCGTCGAAATGACGGGCGGCCGCTACCACGCCGCAACGATCAGCTGTCAGGAGAGCCTCGACGTCGTCAAAAATGCCAAGGCGAAAATGCTGCCCGTCAGTTGCGGCGTCTCGATCAATCACCTGACGCTCAACGAAAACGATATCGGGCCATATCGTACGTTCTTCAAAATGCGTCCTCCCTTGCG
This sequence comes from Hyphomicrobium facile, assembly GCF_900116175.1. Lineage (GTDB taxonomy): Bacteria > Pseudomonadota > Alphaproteobacteria > Rhizobiales > Hyphomicrobiaceae > Hyphomicrobium_B > Hyphomicrobium_B facile. The sequence goes on along the minus strand of NZ_FPCH01000001.1, from coordinate 1,000,204 downwards.
CAAGGAAGAAGATCGCGTCGCAATGGTGCAGGCGGTCGCCAACGGCGATATCGATGTCATCGTATCGAGCCACGACCCGCAGGACGCCGACACCAAGCGTCGCCCATTTGCGGAAGCAGCAGATGGCGCCGTCGGCCTCGAAACGTTGCTTTCCGCCGCCCTGCGCCTCGTCCATTCAGGAGACATGACGCTCTCTGCAATGCTGAAGGCGTTGACCATCAATCCCGCACGGCTCTTAGGCCTGCACTCCGGACGCCTCGCCAAGGGCTCCATCGCGGACCTCGTCCTGTTCGATCCGGGCGAACCCTGGGTCGTCAACAAGGACCTGCTGCGCTCCCGCTCGAAGAACACGCCCTTCGACGAAGCGAAAATGCAGGGACGCGTGCTGAGGACGATGGTTGCCGGGCAAACGGTCTACGAATACGCTGGCGTCGAACGCACGTAGACCCACCACTCCCCTGTCACACCAGCGGATCTTGCGAAAAAGATTTAGGCCATGAGCTCCTTGTTACCTTTGGCAGTGCTGACGGACAGCGGCTCGCCGCTTGAAATCGCGCTCGCATTGGTCATCGGTTACCTGCTGGGCTCGATCCCATTCGGACTGTTGCTCACACGTGCAGCTGGACTGGGCGACATCCGGAGCATCGGATCGGGCAACATAGGCGCGACCAACGTTTTGCGAACCGGCAACAAAGGTCTCGCGGCGGCGACCCTTCTTCTCGACGCCGCGAAGGGCGCCGTCGCCGTGCTCATTGCGAGACATTTCCTGGGCGAGACGCCCGCAATGCTCGCAGGTCTTGGCGCCTTCATCGGCCACATCTTTCCGGTCTGGCTGGGGTTCAAAGGCGGCAAGGGCGTCGCGACGTACCTCGGCGTCTTGATTGCTCTCGCATGGCAGTGCGCCGCGGTCTTTGCCGTGCTTTGGTTGTCCGTCGCCGCACTGACGCGAATATCTTCCCTCGCCGCCATTGTCGCTACGATCGCCGCGCCCGTCGCCGCGTGGATATTGGGAGACTCCGTTCTGGCGACGGTTGTCACACTTATGAGCCTCATCGTTCTCATCAAGCATCGCGCCAACATCGAACGCCTGATTGCGGGACAGGAGCCGAGCATTGGCTCCAAGACCTGACGAGCCGCAGCTTTTCCGCCCCGCGCCGTTGCCGACGGCAGAGCTTTCCGATGAGGAAAGACTGGCCTGTCTGAGGTTGATCAGATCAGAGAACGTGGGACCGGTAACCTTCCGCGATCTCATCAATCACTTCGGCGGCGCCACCAAAGCGCTCGAAGCCCTGCCCGCACTTACCCGGCGCGGCGGCTCCGGCCGGACGATCCGGATCTGCCCGAAAGCCGACGCGGAACGCGAACTCGACGCAGCCCGGCGAATAGGTGCGACGCCCCTCTTCACGATTGAGCCGAACTATCCAGCACTTCTCGCCCGCATCGAAGCCCCGCCCCCAATGCTCTACATCAAGGGCAATCACGAGCTTCTGAACGTTCCGGCCGTCGCGATCGTCGGATCACGGCAATGCTCGGCCGCCGGAGTACAGTTGACGCGCCTCTTCGCGGGCCAATTGGCAGAAGCTGGGTTCGTCATTGTTTCGGGCCTCGCGCGCGGCATCGACCGGGCGGCGCATGAGACGACGCTGAAAAGCGGAACCGTCGCCGTCGTCGCCGGCGGCATCGATTGGATCTACCCGCCCGAACATGCCGAATTGCAGGCCCGCATCGGAAGTGAAGGCTGCCTGGTCACCGAGCGGCCGCCGGGACTACAGCCAAGGGACAAGGACTTTCCGCGCCGGAACCGGATCATCGCAGGGCTGGTCAATGGCGTCGTCATCGTGGAGGCTGCGGCGCGTTCCGGCACCCTCGTAACGGCCCGCTACGCCAATGACCTCGGCCGCGAGGTCTTCGCCATCCCCGGACATCCCCTGGATCCCCGCGCGGAAGGGACGAATCGCCTGATCAAGCAGGGTGCAACGCTCGTCACCGAAGCCGCGGAAATCGTAGAAGTTCTTCGCCCTATCCTGGGCCTCGAAGAACGCCGATACGACTATACGCTGCCCATGGAGCAGCCAGCCGCCGCACCAACCTCGGCGAAACCTTCAGCACCGGAACTTGCGCCGGAAGACGTCTCGAAAGCCGTCCTCTCGGCGCTCGGACCAGCCCCCGTCACCGTCGACGCCATCGCACGAAACGCCGGCTTGACGATCCAGGCGGTACAAATTGCACTCCTCGAGCTTGATCTCGGAGGCCGGATCGAGCGTCAAGGACATAGCCTCGTGGCATTGAAAAGCGTTTAGCTTTGATGGCGATCCGTTTCGCGCCGCGCCTCGGCATGCGAAATAGCCAGCATACGGGATAACTTCCGGCACCCCTCGCGCTCGGCCATGAGCTGTAATTCGCCCAACAAATCAGCAAGATATTCTAGGTGCTCTCGCTTCTCACCGCCTGACCGGCCGAAATGTCCGCTATCCTGCAACGCTTCCATCGCCCTTGAGAAATTATCCGCACATTCCATATCCTTAATGTATAGTACTCTAGTTATGGTGGCAACAATAATAAATGCACAATCACTAGTCGTAACAACCTGGGATTTGACAGCGCCGCGGCGATCAACCATGTTCCGGCCCCGCCGCGAGGCGGCGAATGAAGGCCGCTTACCCGTCGACCCGACGGGCGGAGAGCGGCCCAGGAGCGAAATCGCCAGATGAACGTCGTCATCGTCGAATCAGCCGCTAAGGCCAAGACGATCAATAAATATTTGGGCTCAGGCTACAAGGTCATCGCGTCCTACGGGCACGTGCGCGACCTGCCTGCGAAGGACGGCTCCGTCGAGCCCGAGCAAGATTTTGCGATGCACTGGGAAGTGGATCCGAAGTCCCAGAAGATCATGCGCGAGATCGCCGACGCGCTCAAGAAAGCCGACAAACTGATCCTCGCGACCGACCCTGATCGCGAAGGCGAGGCCATTTCCTGGCACATCCTCCAAATTCTCAATCAGAAAAAGGCTCTGAACAAGAATACCGAGGTCGAGCGGGTCGCGTTCAACGCCATCACCAAGCAATCGATCCTGGCCGCGCTCAAGGAGCCGCGCAAGATCGACGAACCCCTGGTTGACGCCTATTTGGCGCGCCGCGCCCTCGATTATCTCGTCGGCTTTACGCTCTCGCCCGTGCTCTGGCGGAAGCTGCCGGGCTCCCGGTCGGCCGGCCGCGTCCAGTCCGTCGCCCTCCGTCTCGTCTGCGACCGCGAGGCCGAGATCGAGGCCTTCAGAACCGACGAATACTGGACGATCGAGGCGCTTCTCTCGACCGCAAAGGGCGAAGACGTCAGATCCCGCCTCGTCGCGATCGATGGAACGACGCTCAAGAAGCTCGACATCAAGGACGAAGCGACGGCGACCGCCATCCGGCAGGCGCTGATCGGTCAGAATTTCCGCGTCGCGTCGATCGAGAAGAAAGCCACGAAGCGCAATCCCTTCCCGCCGTTCACGACGTCGACATTGCAGATGGACGCGTCTCGTAAGCTCGGCTTCTCGGCGAAGCAGACGATGCAGATCGCCCAGCGCCTCTATGAGGGCGTCGATATCGGCGGCGAGACCGTCGGCCTCATCACTTATATGCGAACGGACGGCGTCCAGATCGTGCCGGAAGCCGTCGGCCATATCCGCGACGTGATCTCTGCCGAATTCGGCAAGAACTACACGCCCTTCGCACGCGAATACAAAAGCAAGGCCAAGAACGCGCAGGAAGCGCACGAGGCCATCCGCCCGACCGACCCACGCCGCAAGCCCGATCAGGTTCGCAGGTACCTCGAAAAGGATCAGGCCGCGCTTTACGATCTTATCTGGAAGCGCGCCATCTCGAGCCAGATGGCACCTGCCGATATCGAGCAGACGGCCGCCGAGATCGAGGTCAAGGGCGCCGACGGCAAAGCCTACGGCATGCGGGCGAACGGCTCCGTCCTCCTGTTCGACGGCTTCCTCAAGGTCTACGAGGAAGGCCGCGACGACCGCGTTCTCACGATCCAGAAGGGCAAGGACGATCCGTCCGACGACGACAGCGACAATCGCCGTCTTCCGGCGCTCGCCGTTGGCGATCATCTGAAAGATAAAGAGATCAGCGCCGACCAGCACTTCACGCAGCCCCCGCCCCGCTTCTCGGAAGCGACGCTGGTGAAGCGGATGGAAGAGCTCGGCATCGGCCGCCCTTCGACCTATGCGTCGACGATGGCCGTGCTCGTCGACCGCGATTACGTCCGCATCGAAAAGAAGCGTCTTGTCCCCGAGGACAAGGGACGCCTCGTCATCGCGTTCCTCGAAAGCTTCTTCAAGAAATACGTCGAATTCGACTTCACAGCCGAGCTCGAAGAAAAGCTCGATCTCATCTCTAACGACGAACTTGCCTACAAGGACGTGCTGCGCGACTTCTGGCGCGACTTCATGGCGGCCGTCGGAGAGATCAAGGATCTGCGCGTCGGCGACGTTCTCGAAGCGTTGAACGAAATGCTTGGACCGCACGTCTTCCCGGATAAAGGAGACGGCAGCGATCCGCGCCTTTGCCCCAAGTGCGGATCGGGACGCTTGAGCCTCAAGATTTCCGGAAAGTACGGCGCCTTCATCGGCTGCGGAAACTATCCGGAGTGCAACTATACGCGGCAGCTGACCCAGTCTGCCGACGGCGACGCGAACGCGCTCGACGGCAAGATTCTCGGCTACAATGACGATGGCGTTGCGGTCACGCTGCGCACCGGCCGGTTCGGGCCCTACATTCAGCTCGGTGAAGCGGCAGGCGACGAAAAGCCGAAACGCTCGAGCATTCCGAAGGGCATTGACGCAGCGACGCTCGATTTCGAAAAGGCGCTGCAGCTCCTGTCGCTTCCACGCGAAGTTGGCGCGCATCCCGACGAGGGCGGCGCGATCACCGCCGGTCTCGGCCGGTTCGGACCGTTCATTGTTCACGAGAACGCCGGAACCAAGACCTACGTCAATCTCGAGAGCATCGAGGACGTGTTGACCATCGGCCTCAACCGGGCCGTCACGCTGATTGCCGAAAAGCGCGCCGGCGGCGGCAAGAGCCGCTTCCAGCGAAACGCGCCGAAGGTCCTGAAAGATCTTGGCGCACATCCGAGCGAAGGCGGCGCTGTGCAGGTGCTAGAGGGCCGTTACGGGCCCTACGTCACGCACAACAAAGTCAACGCCACGGTACCTCGCGCGAAGGACCCGGCATCCCTCACGATGGATGAGGCGGTGTCGCTTCTGGCCGAACGGGTCGCCAACGGCGGCGGCAAGAAGTCGAAGTCGTCGCGCGCCGCAAAGCCGAAGGCGACGAAAGCGGCAAAGCCTGAGAAGGCCGCGAAACCCGCAGCCGCCAAGAAGCCTGCGGCCGAAAAGAAACCCGCAGCAGCCAAAAAAGCGGCGAAAACCGCCGCTCCCGCAAAGAAACTCGCTAGGGCTAAGGCCTGATCGCAAACACGAGGCGCCAGGTGGCCCGCAAATCGAACGTGACGCGCGCTCCTGCAAACGGCGGACTTCCGAGCAAAGAGCAGATCATCGACTTTCTGAACTCCGCTCAGGGCAAAGCCGGGAAGCGCGAGATCGCGCGCGCCTTCGGCGTATCGGGCGGCGCCCGCATCGCGTTGAAGCGACTGCTCGCCGAGATGTCGGAAGAAGGCACTCTGGCTGGCGATAAAAAGCACATGCGTGAGAAGGGCAAACTGCCGCCCACCACGACGCTTGAAGTCACCGGCCGCGACAAGGACGGCGATCTCATTGCAAAGCCGTTGCACTGGGAAGAGGACGACGGCAAGCGACCGATCGTTCGCATGCTGACCGGCCACGGTCGCGACGTCGAGATCGGCATCGGCGATCACGTTCTGGCGCGCCTCGAAAAACTGCCGCGCGGAAGCGGAGCCGCATCCTACGAAGCGACGCCGATCAAGAAGCTGCCGCGCGAGAAGCGCCGTCTTCTCGGCATTTACCGCGCATCGAAACGCGGCGGCGGCACCATCGAGCCGATCGATCGGAAAGAATTGAAGAGCTGGCAAATTCTCCCCGATGATGCCGGCGGCGCCAGCGACGGCGATCTCGTTCGCTTCCAATTGAACCGCCGCGGACGTTTCGCAACGCCCCGCGCCGAGATCGTCGAAAGCCTTGGCAATCCCGACGATCAGCGAAAGATCTCGCTCATCGCCATTCATGCCCACGGCATCCCGGAAGATTTCCCCGAGTCGGTCATTCAGGAATGCGAGACACTGCCGGCGCCGACGATGAAAGGCCGCACCGATCTTCGCGACCTTGCGCTCCTCACCATCGATCCGATGGATGCCCGCGATCATGACGACGCCGTCCACGCGGCCGCCGATACGGACTCGAAAAACTCAGGCGGCTTCGTCGTAACCGTCGCCATCGCCGACGTCGCTCATTACATCCGCCCCGGCTCGAAGCTCGACCGCGAAGCGCAACTCCGCGGCAACTCGGTCTATTTCCCTGACCGCGTCGTGCCGATGCTGCCGGAGAAAATATCGAACGATCTATGTTCACTGCGTGAACTCGAAGAGCGCCCGGCCCTCGCTGTCCGCATGGTGTTCGACAAGCACGGCGAAAAGCGCAGCCATACGTTCCTGCGCGCCATGATGAAATCGGCCGCCAAGCTTTCGTATCAGGAAGCGCAGGCCGCCATCGACGGCGACCCGTCGGAAAAATGTCAGCCTCTCATGGAGACTGCGCTGAAGCCGCTGTGGGCGGCTTACAGAGCCGTCGCGAAGGCGCGCGACAAGCGTGGCCCTCTCGACCTCGATCTGCCTGAGCGCAAAATCCTTCTCAATGCCGAAGGCAAAGTCGATCGCGTCGTGACGCCTCAGCGATTGGAGGCGCATCGCCTGATCGAAGAGTTCATGATCCAGGCGAACGTTGCAGCCGCCGAGACGCTCGAGGAAAAACGCCTTCCGCTCGTCTATCGCGTCCACGACGCGCCGAGCCCGGAGAAACTGAAGGGCCTCAGAGACTTTCTCGAAACGCTCGACATGAAGGTTCCGCACGCCGGTGCGCTGAAGCCGGAAGCTTTCAATCGCGTCCTCGAGCAGGCGAAGGATCTGCCCGTTCCCGACCTCATCAATGAAGTGATCCTCCGTTCGCAGTCGCAGGCCGAATACAATCCGAAGAACATCGGGCATTTCGGTTTGAACCTCGTACGCTACGCGCACTTCACGTCTCCGATCCGCCGCTACGCCGATCTGATCGTGCATCGCGCATTGATCCGCGCACTCGGTCTCGGATCAGATGGACTGAGCGACGACGAAATCCCGCGCCTTGCAAGCATCGCGAAGGCAATCTCCGACACCGAGCGTCGCGCCATGTCCGCCGAGCGTGAAACGACGGATCGCCTGATCGCCGCTCACCTCGCCGATCATGTTGGCGCGACATTCCATGGCCGCATCGCCGGCGTCACGCGGTCCGGACTCTTCGTGAAACTCAAGGATACCGGAGCCGACGGCTACATTCCGATTTCCAGTCTCGGCAACGATTACTACCACCACGTCGAAGCGGCCCACGCTTTGATCGGCGCCCGTTCCGGTACGGGCTATCGGCTCGGCGACACCGTCGAGGTCCGCCTGCTCGAGGCAATCCCGTCCGCCGGTGCACTACGATTTGAAATGCTGACCGAGCCGACCAAGGGAAATTTCACTTCGAAGGCGCTCAGCAGCCGCAACGCTCGGCCGCGAAAGTCTCATAAATTTCGGGGCCGCGGGCGATAACGCCGCAGAAAGACGCGCCGACCCTTGACCATCGCGCTGTGACGTCCCATCACATGCTCATGCTCGACACCGCAGGCAACATCCCCGTCGCGAATGATGGCACAGATCGAAATGTCTGGCAGGCATTGGGCCGTGGCTGGAATCAGAAGTGCCCGGACTGCGGTGACGGACGGCTTTACGGAAAATATCTGAAGGTCAACGACCTCTGCCCGGCTTGCGGAACCGAACTTTTCCACCAGCGCGCCGACGACGCTCCGCCCTATTTCGTCATGACGATCACCGCACACGTCATCGTCGCCGGCATCATCATTGTCGAGCGGCTTTATTCACCGCCGACGTGGGTGCAGCTTGTGATCTGGATGCCAGCACTAATACTGCTGAGCTTGTGGCTGTTGCCGCGCGTGAAGGGATCGCTCGTCGGATATCAATGGGCCCTTCGCATGCATGGCTTCGGAGCTCCGAATACGGACGAGCCGGAAGAATGGCCGCCGTCGCCGCCCGCAGCCTCCTGACAGCCCGTCGCGATGTCGGACGCATCCAGCGACCCACCGACTGAAACGCCGATCCGCGACGCAGCGTGCCTCGTCGTCGTCGACACGTCGGGAACAGAACCGACACTTCTGATGGGGCGCCGCCACGCCAGCCAAATCTTTCTCCCAGACAAATGGGTGTTTCCCGGCGGCCGCGTCGAGGAAGACGATCGCACGCTCGCCGATGGGTTCTCGGGCGCTTTCATGCCGGCGAACCTGGCGCACGAAATAAAGCCCTTCGCGCTGGCGGCCGTTCGCGAACTCTGTGAGGAAACCGGCCTCATAATCGGCACGAAGAGCCTATTCGCGCATCAGAGCGCGGCATGGGAGGCTTTTGCAGCCTCGGGGCATAGCCCGTCCCCCGCCGAGCTGCTGCCGTTTGCGCGCGCCATTACGCCCCCCGGACGCGTCCGCCGTTATGACACTTGGTTTTTCGTGGCGAAGGCGAACGCTGTATCCGGAAATTTCACGCCACCCGACGGCGAGTTGCTGGATCTCGGTTGGTTTACCATTTCGAAGGCTTCGGATCTCGACCTGCCGCGGATCACCAAACATGTCCTCGACGATGTCGCAGCACTGCTTCTGGACGATCCGGAATTGAGCGGCACGCGCGAATTCCTGCCGTTCTATTATTCGGCCGGATCCGCCTATCGTCGCGATCTAATATCCTGTAAAGTCGCACCTCCGCCGCCTTGACACGGCAAAGTTCGCGCGTATGTTGCGCGCTTCCTCGCCAAGGTTCATTGGCGCTTTCACTTAGGGCCAAGATCGATGGCGAAACCAGTTACACAAAAAATCAAATTGCTCTCGTCTGCCGGCACCGGCTTCTTCTACGTCACGAAGAAGAACCCGCGCACGTCGACCGAAAAGCTCGTATTCAAGAAATACGATCCGGTCGTGCGCAAGCACGTGGAATTCAAGGAAACCAAGATCAAGTAGGCGCGCGTTAACGCCAACCTACACTGGTTTATTTTTGAAAAAATAGATGTGTTGAAGGAGCCCTGGCTGAAAGCGGCCAGGGCCTAAAGCAAACTCGGCAGCGGGGTAAATCGTTCCGAGACAGCTTCGCGACCCTGGCCACAACCGGGCGAGGTTCAAAGAGGGCGTTGTTCCTCACCCAGCTTCGCGATCGACCCTCTGCAACCGTTCGAGGAGGCCACTCGTGTGGTCGCTCGGTTCGATCATACCCACTCTATCAGGCTATGCGGCGGGCCCAATAGCGCGGGATTTCTCAGTCGCCATCCAAACAGCATGCTGCAGGCTTCGCGACCAATAAATCTGACGTAATGTTCTTGTTATCCCCACGTCGTTATTCAAATTGGTGCCAGAATACAGTGCAGAAAGCAACAACTGCTTTACTGTGTCGCCAGCGCAACGATTCGACCCAAGCAGCGGCGTTTCGTTGACCGACTAATCAACTGGAAATAATGCGAAAATTGGCCTGGGATCGGCAACGCTCAAAACGTTGCATCAGCACAATTGCGCAACAGCAACGACCCCATTGTCCCGAAAGTCTCAGCTACGCCGCGTCGGCGACAACCCTGTTTCGTCCGCGCCTTTTGGCGATGTAGAGCGCGCAATCCGCACGCTTGAACATCGTCTCCGGAGTGTCCTCAGGAGTTTCGAGCGTGCCGATCCCGACGCTCGCCGTCACGCGGATGCTTCTCCCATCGCCGATCGCAAATTCATCGGACGCCACGCATGCCCGCAGCCGCTCGCCGACTTGGTAGGCGTGCGTGAGATCAGTGTCCGGCATGATGATAACGAACTCTTCGCCCCCGAGCCGGCACGCAAGATCTATCCCGCGCGTATTCCGCCGAAGGCGTACGGAAAACTCCCTGAGCACTGCATCGCCGACGTCGTGACCGTACGTGTCGTTGACGTTCTTGAAATGATCGATGTCGGCAACGAGCATCGACAGGTTGCGGCCGGTGCGGATCGCTTCCGAGACCAATGTTCGAAGATGCCCTTCCATGTAACGGCGGTTATGAAGCCCCGTCAGCGAGTCGGTGATTGCCTGCTCGACGCTCTCGGCGAGGCGATGCCGCAGGAAATCCGAATGCCGCTTCCGCTTGATCTGCGTCTTCACGCGCGCGAGCAGCTCGTGCCGATCGATCGGACGCATCAGATAGTCGTTGACGCCCATATCGAGCCCGCGGAGCAAGCGCGCCTCGTCTCCCGGCTCAACCAGCATGATGACCGGCAGATGCCGTGTACGCTCGAGTGAACGCACTTGCGAGCAAAGCCTCAGGCCGTCGGCGCCCTGCAACGACAAACTCACGATCAGAAGATCGAAATTGCCCTCCGCGAGACGCACCAGCGCGATCTGCGCGTCGCGCTCCGCGTAGGCGTCGTTGGCTTTGGACAGAACCTCGAGAAGACGCGCAGCCGAACGCGGATGGTCGTCGACCAGCATGACCCGGCCCGACCTCGCGGAAAGCGCCCGCGCGAGCGAGCCATCGTCCGGAATGCCCATGTCCTTGCCTGTCGAGGCACGCATGATCATTTCGTCGTTCAGCATCTTGAGGCGCGCGAGATTTTTCACGCGCGTCACGAGTGCGATGTCATCGACAGGCTTGGTGAGGAAGTCGTCGGCGCCGCTTTCGAGGCCGAGCACCTTGTCGGACGGCTGATCGAGTGCCGTGACCATGACGACGGGAATGTGATGGGTCGCGTGGCTGCCTTTGATGCGCCGGCACACCTCGAACCCGTCCATGCCGGGCATCATGACGTCGAGCAGCACGACGTCGATGCTTTCGCGCGCCAGAATGTCGAGGGCCTGCTGCCCGCTGTTGGCGGTGAGAACTTCGAAATACTCCGCCTGCAGCCTCGCCTCGAGAAGCTTCACATTGGCAAGAATATCATCAACGACGAGTACGCGGGCTGTCATGGATCACTAAATCTGGAGACGAACTACGGCTTCGACGGGCCGATGAACTTTCGAACGGTTTCGAGAAACGCCATCACCGAAATCGGCTTCGAAATGTAAGCTTCACAGCCACCTGACCGAATCCTTTCCTCGTCCCCCTTCATCGCGAAGGCCGTTACGGCGACGATCGGAATTTCGCGGAGACTGTCATCGTCCTTCAGCCATCTCGTCACCTCAAGGCCGGAAACTTCGGGCAACTGGATGTCCATCAAGATGAGATCCGGACGGTGCCTGCGCGCGAGTTCGAGCGCGTCGAAGCCATTTCGCGTCTGGATCGTCTTGTAGCCGTGCGCCACGAGGAGGTCGTTGAAGAGCTTCATATTGAGCTCATTGTCTTCGACGATCAGGACAGATCGCACCGTTGGCCGCGGCTCAGGCACGCGACGCTCGACGTTCGTTCTGGATTCCTGATACGTCATTGAACCGCCCACTCTCCATCGCGGTCGTTTTGCACCGATTCTCGCCCAAACCCTGGGTCATCTTTGCCTCGAAAGCCGTAACCAACAGTTAACATCAGCCTACGCATAGGAAACGCAATGCTACGCTCCAGATCAAAACCTATGACTAAGGATGATGCAGAATCCCTAGCGTTGCAGGTGCTGGCATTCCTGCTCGCCGACCCAAATCAGACTTCGCGTTTTCTTTCATTGACTGGACTTTCACCTGACGATCTTCGAGGCGTTGCCAGTTCTCTCGAGCTGCAAACAGCGACGTTCGACTACATTCTTTCAGACGAAGGACTGTTGCTGTCGTTCTGCCAGGAAGCCGGCATCGATCCCGCGATCATGGGCCCGGCCCATCAACTCCTGACAGGACCAATCGATTTCTAATGATCGCATCAGCCGAGGGGCCGCGACTGAATTACGAACTGGCTAGTGTACGTCCTTCGTTTCCGGGCACTTGCCCGGCGTCAGCGCCGTCAGTTCCTTAAGCTCGCCCTTGATGGAGAACTCGCCGTAGTCAATCTTCAGATTGCTGGTGACGCCATTTTCGAAATAGCGAAACGATAGCTCGTAGGACGGCGTTTGATCGTTCTTGTCCTTGCCGGCCTCAAAATAACTGATCGTCATCGGCCAGGAATCGACGCTCGCCAGAATGTCCGCACCTTTGAAGGAAGCAGGGACAGTCTTTGTGCTTCTGTCGAACTTTTTGCCGATGACAGTATTGGTCAAATAATACTTCTCGCCTTGCTCCGACCCGTCGTAGAGATTGGCCGCAAACATCTTCAAACCACTTTTGGCCGCCTGGACGAGAGTCGACGCGTGCTGCATCGGAAAATAAATATCGGGCGGCAACGACACGCGCTTTTTCGCGGGCTTCACGAGATCGACGCCGACGACTGGCATCGCACCCTTCGAGCGCGCGGCATCCCCTTGGCTCGTGTCGGCGAGCTTATCGTTCTGATATTGCGTTGAAGAAAACCTGAGCTTCTTCGCGTCGGCCTCTTCCCAGCTCGAATTCCTGAGATCGCTGAGCGTCTCGGTTCCTTCCTGGTTCGTCATCACCGTCACGAAACGCATGTTCTGCGTATAGCCGTCGCACTGCGAGCCGCTGAGCTCATAGACCATCCGGCCAGCGACGCCCGTCACGCCCGAGCCCGCCGTTGAACCTCCCAACGAAAGCTCGTAGACCGCTCGATGTGGGGCAAACGGGATAAGATCGGCTGCAGCCGCGGGCGAAACCGGCATCTGACCGGCAAGCACGAGAAGCGCGATCGTGACATAGCCTTCACGCACAATCATTGGGCTCACTCGCTCTCCAGGCCTGTATACTTAAAACTGCAGCAGTGTAGTTCGCAGATAAAGCGTTGCAAAGAGGCGCTAGCACGGCACAAGCTGCACCGAAATCTAACTATGGGTAATATGCCAATGACAACAGTCGATCAAAGGCTTTCCGAATTGGGCCTTAAACTCCCCGAAGCGCCTCAACCCGTCGCTAATTACGTGCCTTTTCTCATTTCCGGTGACCAACTCTTCATTTCCGGACAGGTCGCCAAGGATGCGACCGGCCGCGTGCTGACAGGCAAGCTTGGAGCCGGCGTATCCATCGAAGACGGGCAGGAAGCCGCCCGGCAATCTGCCCTCAGCTTGCTGGCACAAGCGAAAGCCGCTCTCGGCGATCTTGAACGCGTGGTCCAGGTCTTGAGGCTGACTGGCTTTGTCGCGTCGACGCCGGAGTTCGTCGATCACCCGAAAATCATCAATGGCGCATCCGACCTTCTCGTCGCTGTCCTCGGCGACGCCGGACGGCACACGAGATCCGCTGTCGGCGTCTCGAGCCTGCCGCTCGGCACGTGCGTCGAAATCGATGCGATCCTGAAAATCCGTTGACGCCATGCTCGACCGCGCAGCGTTTCTTCGACCGATCGCTCACCGCGGCCTGCATGACGCGAAGCGCGGGGTCATCGAGAATACCGGCCCCGCGTTCGAGGCGGCCATTACGGCGGGCTACGGCATCGAATGCGATGTCCGGCCCATCAGAGGCGGCTTGCCCGTCGTCTTTCACGATGAGACGTTGAACCGGCTCGTCGACGGACGCGGGCCCCTCTCGGCCGTCAAGGAACGTGATCTCGCATCGCTTCGCCATCGGGTCGGCGGCGCGACGATCCTGACACTCGCCGGCCTGCTGGACCTGGTCGGCGGGAGCGTCCCGTTGCTCATCGAAATCAAAAGCGAATGGCAGCCGCCGGACCGCGAGTTCATCGCCCGCATCGCAAGGCTCGTCTCCGATTATCCCGGCCCCGTCGCCCTGATGTCGTTCGATCCGGATGTGATGACTGCTGTGCGGAGCTTGGCCCCGGACGTCCCGCGCGGGATCGTTTCGGGAAGTTATGCGGGCGCCGGTTGGTGGTCGCGCAAGATCAAAAGAAAGCGCGCAGCCGGGCTTCGCAACCTGCTCGAGTCTGGCCCAGTTGCGCCCAACTTTTATGCCTACCAAGTCGATGCACTGCCGACGCCGGTAACGGAATACGTGCGCCAAGTCTCGGGCCTGCCGCTCTTCACCTGGACAGTGCGCACACCGAAACAGCGGCGCATAGCCGAAGCACACGCCGACGCCATGATATTTGAGGGCTTTCATCCCTAACGATTGAACCGCCGCTCCGGATCACCGCATGCAGCGCGGATCTGCCCTGCTCTTTGTCGCTTTGAGACTGCAATGGAGTTGCATAGACTTGGGACATACTCAGCAGCGGTAAAGATGCCGACATCTCCCGACACAGCCGTAAAGCTCGCCCCGTCGATCGCAGCGGTCGACGCAGCAGAGTGGGATGCCTGCGCCAATCCCGACCCGGCGACGTTCAATCCCTTCGTCTCCCACGCCTTCCTCAAGGCGCTTGAGGAATCGCACGCGGTCGGAACGAGAAGCGGTTGGCTGCCGCGCCATCTCGTCATCGAAGACGAAACCGGATCGATTACCGCAGCAGCGCCCGCGTATTTGAAATCGCACAGCCAGGGAGAATACGTATTCGATCACGGCTGGGCCGATGCCTACGCCCAGGCAGGCGGACGCTATTATCCGAAGCTGCAGATCTCCGTGCCGTTTACGCCCGTCCCCGGCCCCCGCCTGCTCGTGAAACCGGGAGCAAAGTCCTATTCCGACGAGCAGATTCTGGCCGCTGCAGCGATTGAGGTTGCCCGCCTCGGCGGCCTTTCGTCAGTGCACTTGACATTCCTCGACCGCGACGTCGCGGCCCGCCTGCGCGCCCTCGGCTTCCTGACGCGAATTGGTCAGCAATTCCATTGGCAAAACCAGGGCTACGGCTCTTTCGACGATTTTCTTGGAACCCTCGCATCGCGCAAACGCAAGGGGATCAGAAAGGAACGCCAAGCGGCATTGGCGCACGGAATCGAGATCGAACGGGTCGCCGGCAGAGCCATCGGCGAAGCCCACTGGGATGCGATGTACGCCTTCTACATGGACACCGGAAACCGCAAGTGGGGCCGGCCCTATCTCAATCGCACGTTCTTCTCGCTCCTCGGACAGGCAATGCCCGAGCGGTGCCTGCTGGTCTTCGCGAAGCGGCACGGAAGCTACATCGCGGGCGCCTTGAACCTCATCGGCGGCGATTGCCTTTACGGCCGCTACTGGGGTGCCATCGAGCACCACCCGGCTCTCCACTTCGAGGTCTGCTATTATCAGGCGATCGAGTACGCCATCGAACACCGGCTCCCGCGCGTCGAAGCCGGCGCCCAAGGCGAGCATAAGCTCGCACGCGGCTATCTACCGGTCGAAACATACTCCGCGCACTGGCTCGCCGACCCGGCGCTCGAACGAGCCGTGGAACGCTTCCTGAACCAGGAGCGCCAGGCCGTGACCCGCTTCAATGCCGACTTGACCGAGATGGGCCCCTATCGCAAAGACGAAGCCTGAAGCGGCGCCAAGTCGAAGGCTGCCGCATAGTCATATTGAGCCGGGCGGAACACCATGTCGTACGACGCAAACAACATCTTCGCGAAGATCCTGCGCGGCGAAATTCCGTGCCACAAAGTCTACGAGGATGCCGACGCGATCGTCTTCATGGACGTGATGCCCCAGTCGCCGGGCCACACGCTGGTCTTACCGAAGGCTCAGTCCCGCAATCTTCTCGATGCCGACCCGGCAGTGCTGGCGAAGATCATTCCACTCGTTCAGAAAGTCGCCATCGCCGCGAAATCCGCGTTCAATGCCGACGGCATCAGCATCGCACAATTCAATGAAACAGCGGGCGGCCAGACGGTCTTTCACCTGCATTTCCACGTCATACCCCGCTACGAAGGCAAGCCGCTCAATTTGCACGCTCGCAATATGGAAGAAGGCTCCGTGCTCACCGCAAACGCTGAAAAGCTGAAAGCAGCGCTCGCCTAAAAATCCCGCGCCGAAATTACCGATTTGTCGTCAAGCAGGTGTCCGCCCTTGTTCAAGCGCAGCGGCGGCCCCCAATCGCGCCCTCTGCTGCTCGGCATCGTCAAAGTTTTCCGGCGCCAGCCAAGCCTCGTAGGCCGCTTTAAGGGCCGGCCACTCCTTGTCCAGCATCGAAAACCAAGCGGTGTCCCGGTTGGCTCCTTTGGCCACCATGTGCTGACGGAATAGTCCCTCGTAGGTGAAACCGAAGCGGTGCGCGGCGCGCTTGGATGGCTCGTTATCGTTGTGACACTTCCATTCGAAACGGCGATAGCCCAGATCCTCGAAAACATGCGCCGCGAAGAGGTAGAGTGCTTCAGTTGCGACGCGTGTGCGCGCAATCGCCGGACCCCAAAGGATCGATCCGATCTCGATAACGCCGTGGGCCGGTTCGATGCGCATCAACGCCTGCCGCCCGGCAGCGCGGCCGCTCGTCTTATCAACCACCGCCCAGAACATTGGGTCTTGGCTTTGCGACATCGTATCGAGCCATGGCCGCAAATCGGCGCTTGTCGCGGGCGGCGGTTCGAAGAGATAGCGAAAACGCTCTTCAGCCCCGCGTGCAGCCGATTGTTCGAACAAGGCATCTCCGTGCCGTGCAGGATCCAGCGGCTCGAGCCGCGTGTAGCGACCGTCCATGACAACGCGCGCCGGACGCGGGCGGCGCGTCCAGCAGGAAAGATCATGGCCCATGATCCCGTGCTTTCTCTCGATTTTTCATAGATGGATGGATCATTCTCTCTTGGCGCTTACACCAAACCACAGCCACCCGGAAGGCCAGCATGCCTGCCTGCATGCCTTCCGCACCGAACGTCGAACAATTTGTTCAGAACTGCGAACGCAGGCGGCGCTCGCCAGCCGATCCCTTGGTCCGGACGGCTAACCGGCAGTCGTACGAGAACGTCTCAGGAAACGGCCGCCGCCCCACACGACAAAAATCGCCGCGATGATCATCGCAAGCGTCGCTGCCGTGCTTCCCGTGAATTCATTCGCAGCGATGCTATCGATCGCAATCATCAACCCGGCAACGATGCCGATCAGGATCGGCGCCACCCAGCCGCTTCCGAGCCAGCCGAAAATTCCCGCGAGAAGCAAAGTGGAGAGCCAGATCATGCAACCACACGGGCCTTCCGGTCATCATAACGGATTTATCGACACATAAAGAAACGGCACGACCCGAAGGTCGTGCCGTTGAACTTTATTCGTCTTTCTTCTTCCGCGGCACACTCGGCACCGCTCCGGAGCCGTTGGGCTTCTCGCCCTTTTCCTTCGGCCCGGGCAACGCCTTTTTCGGCGTCGCATCCGCAAGAACCGGCTGCGGAAGATCGTCGTCGTCATCCGTCTCTTCGTCTTCCGGCGACTTGGCCTTCTTCGAAGGATCGAGCGGCAGGAAGTCGAAAGCCAACGTCCTGTCGGGGCCCTTGCCGGAGACCAGAACCTTCACCGTTCCGCCGTTCTCGAGCTTGCCGAACAGCAGTTCTTCAGCCAGCGGCTTCTTGATGTATTCCTGGATGACGCGAGACAACGGCCGCGCGCCGAACTTCTCGTCGTAACCCTTCTCGGCGAGCCACCGTGTCGCCTCATCCGACAGTTCGATCGTAACGCTGCGATCTGCGAGCTGCGCTTCGAGCTGGAAGATGAACTTCTCGACGACCTGCGCAATGATCTCGGGCGACAGGCCCGCGAACGGCACGATGGCGTCGAGACGGTTGCGGAACTCCGGAGTGAACAGCTTCGTCACTGCTTCCGTATCCTCACCTTCCCGCTTCTGACGGTTGAAGCCCATTGGCGGCTTCGCCATGTCGGACGCGCCCGCGTTCGTCGTCATGATGAGAACGACGTTGCGGAAGTCGACCGACTTGCCGTTGTGGTCCGTGAGCTTGCCGTGGTCCATCACCTGCAGGAGGATATTGAACAGATCCGGATGCGCCTTCTCGATTTCGTCGAGCAGCAGCACCGAGTGCGGATGCTGATCGATGCCATCGGTCAGAAGACCACCCTGATCGAATCCGACATACCCCGGAGGCGCGCCGATCAAACGCGAAACCGTGTGCTTCTCCATGTATTCCGACATGTCGAAGCGCAGAAGCTCGACGCCCATCAGGTTGGCGAGCTGCTTGGCGACTTCCGTTTTGCCGACGCCGGTCGGGCCGGAGAACAGATAGCAACCGATTGGCTTCTCGGGCTCGCGCAGGCCGGCACGCGCCAGCTTGATCGCACTCGAAAGAGCCTCGATGGCCTTGTCCTGACCGAAAACCAGCCGCTTCAGATCGCGTCCGATATGGGCGATGACTTCGGCATCGCTCTTCGTGACGGTTTTCGGCGGAATGCGCGCCATGACGGCGACGGTCGCCTCGATCTCCTTCGTGGTGATCTTCTTCTTCCGCTTGTTTTCCGGCACAAGCATCTGCGAAGCACCCGTCTCGTCGATCACGTCGATCGCCTTGTCCGGCAGCTTCCGGTCGTGGATGTACCGCGCCGACAGCTCGACCGCGGCCTTGATGGCCTCGTTCGTATACTTGATCTTGTGATAGTCCTCGAAGACCGACTTCAGGCCCTTGAGGATCTCGATCGCATCCTCGACGGTCGGCTCCTTCACATCGATCTTCTGGAACCGGCGCACGAGTGCCCGGTCCTTCTCGAAGTGCTGCCGGTACTCTTTGTAGGTCGTCGATCCGATGCAGCGGAGCGTTCCCGACTGCAGCGCAGGCTTCAGCAGGTTCGAAGCGTCCATAGCTCCGCCCGAAGTCGCACCCGCACCGATCACGGTGTGGATCTCGTCGATGAAGAGAACCGCGCCGGGGAACGCCTCGACCTCTTTCATAACGGCCTTCAACCGCTCCTCGAAATCACCGCGATAGCGGGTTCCGGCAAGCAGCGCGCCCATGTCGAGCGCGAAGATCGTTGCGCCCTTCAGAACGTCAGGCACCTGACCGGCAACGATCTTGCGTGCCAGTCCTTCGGCAATAGCCGTTTTACCGACACCCGGGTCGCCGACGAAGAGCGGATTGTTCTTCTGACGGCGGCAGAGCACCTGCACGGTGCGCATCACCTCCTGCTCGCGGCCGATCAACGGATCGATCTTGCCGTCGCGAGCTTTCTTGTTGAGGTTCACGCAATACGTGTTGAGCGCATCGCCTGGCTTCTTCTCTTCACCCTCGGTTGCGTTCACGTCGTCATCGACTCCACGAACCGTCCGCGGCTCAAACATGCCGGGCCGCTTTGCAATCCCATGAGCAATGTATTGAACGGCGTCGAAGCGTGTCATTTCCTGCTCCTGCAGGAAATACGCCGCGTGGCTTTCGCGTTCCGAGAAAATGCCGACGAGCACGTTGGCGCCCGTAACCT
Source organism: Hyphomicrobium facile (assembly GCF_900116175.1). Lineage (GTDB taxonomy): Bacteria > Pseudomonadota > Alphaproteobacteria > Rhizobiales > Hyphomicrobiaceae > Hyphomicrobium_B > Hyphomicrobium_B facile. Next base: position 980,761 of record NZ_FPCH01000001.1, on the reverse strand, counting down.
CCTCCCGGCCCGACGTCTGGACGTGGACGATCGCCCGCTGCACGACCCGTTGGAACGAATTCGTCGGGTGAGCGTCGCGCGCTGATTTCGACACGATCGGCTTCAGCTCGGTGTCGAGATATTCGATCAATCGGGCACGCAATTGCTCGATGTCGACGGAACAGGCCCGCATAACGGCAGCAGCGTCACGATCGTCGACGAGCGCGAGCAGTAAATGCTCAAGCGTCGCAAACTCGTGGTGGCGGACGTTTGCATACTGCACAGCGCGGTGCAGCGAGGCTTCAAGATTTTTGGAGAGCGATGTCAATCGAGTCCTACTCTTTCTCCATGGTGCACTGTAGAGGGTGGCCATGCTGCCGTGAAAAGTCCATCACCTGCGTCACCTTTGTTTCGGCGACCTCGTAAGTATACACCCCGCAAATCCCGACTCCTTTGTGGTGGACATGGAGCATGATGCGGGTCGCATCCTCCTGTCCCTTGTTGAAGAAGCGTTGCAGCACCAGAACCACGAACTCCATCGGCGTGAAGTCGTCGTTCAACAGGAGAACCTTATATAGGTTCGGCTTCTTCGTTTTTGGACGGGTCTTGGTGACGATACCTGTTTTCGACTCGCCGTCGCCGTCATCGCGACGCGGCCCATCGGGCGGGTCGTCCTTGTTCGCGGCCATGCGGTGGGCCGCCAACGAGGGAATAAGTTGCACCGTCTTCATCGCGTGCCTCGGGGAAAACCCGAATCCGTCGGATGGTTCAAAGCTATCCCGCATCAGGTGCATGTTGGAGGCAGAAAGGTAACGCCCGCTTCCCCAAATGCGTGCCCAGCGGGGCACTCGTCTTTCTTGCCAAATGTTCAAGCTAACACCCGTCTCCATCAAGCACGTAATATAGGCACGCTGACGAACAAAAAATAGAACGAGCCGAGTGACGCATCTGGCATTTCCAACAATTGAATGACGAAACTCCCTTCAAGTTCCGGTTTGCCTGACTGAATAGCAACCGGGCTCCGGTGCCGGACACGGCGCTCCGCCTCGAGCGGCAAGAGCTTACTCCGTCCGCACGCCGAACCTCACGTTGAATCCGTACCCCTGTCTTGCCCCCTGCTATTGAACTCTGGCGGGTCCACGAACCGCCGCCCTAAGCTTGCCCTCCGGACGCTGGCTTGGCGAGCGAAATTGAGACACCGCAACAGGGTATTTTTACCGCGTTCTTTAACCCTGCTGCAGTCCTCCGCCCATACACTTCCCCGAGCATCGGCGGGCGCCGAAAAATTCGGGGGCGCCCAAAAGGTGCCCAAAAACAGTGCTCTGCTTTCGACGTTGACTGCGGGGCCTTCCACGGGAGCCTTTACCGCCAACCCGTGGATCAGGGTTGTCAAAACAACCGCTCGGTTTGAGCGGCAGAGGGAATTAGCGTCTTGTTGCGACGAGCGTTGGCCTATGCGCCGGCTTTTGCAGTTGTGTTTGGTGTGTTCCTGGGAGGCGCAAGCGCCGCCGGGGGAAATCGCCACGCAGCACTAATCCTTGATGCCAATACGGGCACCGTTCTGCACGATGCAGACGGCAATGCGCTCCGGCATCCGGCATCTCTCACGAAGATGATGACCCTTTATATGACCTTCGAGACGCTCCAGTCGGGGCGCCTGAAGATGTCGGACAAGCTGACGATCTCCGCAGCTGCCGCCGGTGTCGCACCCTCGAAGCTCGACCTCAAACCAGGCGAGCAAATCACGGTCTCCGACGCCATCAGGGCCGTTATCACAAAATCCGCCAACGACATCGCCGTAGCGCTCGCCGAAAAGGTCGGCGGCTCGGAGGCCAATTTCGTCCGTCTGATGAATGCGCGCGCCCTCGAGATCGGCATGTCTAAGACGCATTTCGAGAATGCTTCGGGCCTACCGAACAACGCTCAGGTGACAACCGCCCGAGACATGGCGACGCTTGCCCTGCGTCTGCAGGACGATTTTCCGTCGTATTACCCGCTCTTTGCCACCCGCACATTCGCGTATGGAGGCAAAAACTTCCGCAATCACAATACGATGCTGAACAATTTCGCAGGCATCGACGGCATCAAGACCGGCTACACCCGCGCCTCGGGTTTCAATCTCGTGACCTCATGGCGCCGGGGTGATCATCACCTCATCGGCGTCGTCTTCGGCGGTGACACCGCGGCCGAGCGAAATGCCGAAATGCGGGTCCTGCTGACGCGGATGGCCTCGCGGGCCTCCGCCCAGAAGACCCGCAAGCCCACGCAATTCGCACGCCTGAAGAGTGAGCCCAAGGCGGCCCAGCGCCCTGTCGACCGCAAGCCGCGGCCGACCGAGGTTGCAGAGACAGCGCCGCCTGCCCCCCGCCAGCAGCCGAGCGCCGCACAGTCGCCGGAGCCTTCTTCTGCTGCAGAGCCTGAAACGCAGCCTGAAACGCCGGTCCAGATCTTCAAGGTTCGCGCCGTGCCGATGGTGCCGAAAGCACGTCCGGCCGCCGCATCCCCTGAAGAAACGACCGACATGGAAGCCTCAGATCGGCGGCCCGACCGCACGGCACCGCCGCCGCGCGGCACTCCCACGAAGTCCGACCAGGTCCGTGTGGCTGACAACGCGACGAGCCAAAATCCGGCAAGTCAGAATACTCCCACTGAGGACATAGTCCTGCGTCCCTTCGCGCCCGCCAGCCTCGGAGCGTCCGACGCCGAAGCAGGCATGCCATCGACTGCAAGCCCTCAGACGGCCGGGACCCAAGGCGCAATGCTCAACACTTCGGAGGCCAAGCCCTACCGTGCGGCAGCTGCAATCGCGGCCGAAGCCCCGGCAGCTTCACCGGCAGCCGATGTGAAGCCCATCGCCCGGACGAAGCAGAAGAATGCGAACACCGCGTCGCATTCGGCGCCCGTGATCCGCGGACTGCCGCCGTCCACGCTCGGCGCACAAGCGAGCGCGCTGCACCTCGCTTCCGTCCAAGGGAGCTACGAGCCAAGGAACGCCGGCAAGAAGGCTTCCGGCGGCCGGTACACCGTGCAAATCGGCGCCTATGGCTCGATTGACGATGCGCAGCGTGCCCTCACGAACGTACAAGGCCGCGTAGGCAAACTTCTCGCCGGCATCCCGACGGTCACACATCCCGCCCAGAAAGACGGCCGCCAAGTCTATCGCGCGCGCTTCACAGGCTTTGACGCCGACCGGGCGACGACCACCTGCAACGCCCTTCGCCGGCAATCCGTCGATTGCTTCGTGATGGCGGGCGACTGACGACACTTGCCCAACCACAGGCTTGCCCACGGAAGTGGCCGCGTCGTACCGTTGCAGGCAATCCGTCAATGAAGGCTCATCCGTGACAACCCAATCAGAATTTCCGAAGCTGGTCCTCTTTCAGGGCAATCTGCCCGCTCCCGAAGTTTACCGGCCGGCGGCCGAACGCATCACCGCCGGCGATCCGGTTCAAAGCGCGCAGAACTTGTTCCAAAGCGCAGACGGCCGCTTCAACAGCGGCATCTGGAGCAGCGAGCCGGGAACCTGGCGAGTCGTTTTCTCGGAAAGTGAATTCTGCCACCTGCTCGAAGGCGTCATCGTCGTCCGGGGCGACGACGGTTCCGAGGCGACCTTCCGCGCGGGCGACGCATTCCTGACACCCGCGGGCTTCACCGGCACGTGGGAAATCGTTGAGCCCGCCAAGAAATTTTATGCGTTTTACGAATAACAAGGGCGCCGGCGGCAGGCTCGCGAATGCGGGCCGCCGACGCCAAAGTTGAATTATCCCTTCCCGCTGAGCAACGTGTAGTTGCCGCCGGTCGCGGTGATGTCCGTCGCGCGCACGCGCTCGGTCGCGAACCGCGCCAGATAGTTGGGGCCACCCGCTTTGGGGCCGGTGCCCGAAAGCCCCTCACCCCCAAAAGGCTGAACGCCGACGACGGCGCCGATCTGATTGCGGTTGACGTAAAGATTGCCGACCCGCGCGTTCTCCGCGACGTAATCGGCAACGCTTTCGATGCGGCTGTGCAGCCCGAGCGTCAGCCCGTGCCCGGTAACGTTCAGCGCCGCAACGACTTTGTCCAAATGCCCGCGCTCGTACCGGATCATGTGGAGGATCGGCCCGAACACTTCATGGTCGAGCTTGCTCAGGCGATCGATTTCATAAAGCGACGGCGTGACGTAGGTCCCCGCGCGGCACGCTTCCGGCATCGCCAGATCGATGATCTCGCGACCCTCGCGCTGCATACGGACTTTATGGCTCTCCAGAGCATCCTGCGCCGTCTCGTCGATGACGGGACCGATGTCGGTCGCATAATCGAGCGGATCCCCGACGTCGAGCGCCTCGATCGCGCCCGCCAGCATCGAGCGGATACGCGGCGCGTTATCGTCCTGTACGAACAGAACCCGGGCTGCAGAGCATCGCTGACCGGCGCTGTCGAAAGCCGATCGCACCGCGTCGCGGACGACCTGCTCGGGAAGAGCGGACGAATCCGCGATCATGGCATTGATGCCGCCCGTTTCTGCAATGAACGGCACGATCGCGCCACGGCGATCGGCAAGCGCCCGCTGAATGGCCCAGGCAGTTTCGTTGGAGCCGGTGAACGCTACACCCTGGATGCGGGCATCTTTGACGATGGCCTCTCCGAGCTTGCCGCCGCCCGTCACCAGATGCAGCGCGTCGCGAGGCACGCCGGCCTCTTGCAGCAGCTTCACCACAAGAAATCCCGCGATGGGCGTCTGCTCGGCTGGCTTCGCGATGACGGCGTTGCCCGCCGCGAGCGCCGCCGCGACTTGCCCCGTAAAGATCGCGATGGGGAAATTCCACGGCGATATGCACGCAAACACGCCGCGGCCTCTGAGCGACAGCGTGTTTTCCTCGCCCGTCGGCCCTTTGAGCACTATTGGATCGGAAAAAAGCCGCCGCGCTTCAATCGCGTAGTAGCGAAGATAATCGACCGCCTCGCGAACCTCGGACTGCGCGGCCTCGAGCGTTTTCCCAGCTTCGCGAATGAGGGCGGCCATCAAAACCGCGCGATCCCTTTCGAAAAGATCGGCCGCGGCCTCCAAGATGCGCGCGCGCTCCGCCGCATCCGTTCTTTCCCAGCGCGGCGCGCCGTTCATCGCCGAGAAAATCGCATCCTCGAGATGCTGCGGCTTTGCAAGCCGCACCGTACCGATCCTGTCGCGATGGTCGTGCGGCGACAAGGAGATCGCAGCCGCATCGCCACCGGCCGTGACCGTGCCGTTCACGATGGGTCCGGCCGAAAAGGGAGTCTTCAGGATCTTCGCAATGTCCGCCTGAAGGCCATCGCGGACGCTTGCCTGCACCAGCGCCAATCCCGCGCTGTTCTTTCGCTCGGGGAGGAAGATGTCCCGCGGCCGCGTGATCAGTTTGACGCGTTCACCCGAGGTAAATTCGCGATCGGCAATCTCGACCGGATCGGCGATGATTTCGGAAATGGACATTTCCTCATCGCCCAGCCGGTTGACGAACGATGTGTTGGCGCCGTTTTCGAGCAAGCGGCGCACGAGATAGCCGAGCAAATCTTCATGCCCGCCGACGGGCGCATAGATCCGGCACGGCCGCCCGAACTTGCCCTCGCCGGAGACCTGTTCGTAGAGCGCTTCGCCCATGCCGTGCAGCCGCTGATATTCGAACTCGACGGCGCCGCCCGCAACCGACGCCGCCGCGATCGTGTGCGCGTTGTGGGTCGCAAACTGCGGGTAGAAGGCCGCCGGATCGGAGATCAGCAGTCGCATCGCAGCCAGATAGGAAACATCCGTATGCAGCTTTCGTGTGAAAACCGGATAATCCTCGAAGCCGCGCTCCTGCGCCCATTTGATTTCGCTGTCCCAGTAGGCGCCCTTGACGAGGCGCACCGGGATACGCTTGCCGGTCTTCTCGCTGAGACGGCGCAGCCAGCGGAGCATCGGAATGGCCCGCTTGCCGTAAGCCTGGACGGCGATGCCGAGACCATTCCATCCCTCGAGGTGCGGACTGACGAGCGTCTCGCCGAAGAGATCCGCCGTAACGTCGAGCCGGTCCTGCTCTTCCGCGTCGACCATCAAACCCAAGCCTTTCGCCCGGGCTGCGCGCGCCAGCGTCAACAGCAGCGGCGCAAGCTCGGCCCTGAGACGATGTTCCTTGCCGGGCTCGAAGCGCGGATGAAGCGCCGATAGCTTCACGGAGATGGAAGGCCGGTCGAAAATCGCATCGGCATGCGGCGTCGTAAACGGCCCGGCATCCGCGCCGACCGCATCGATTGCCGCCATGTATCGTTGAAAATAGCGTTCCGCGTCCTGCTTGGATCGGGCAGCCTCTCCGAGCATATCGTAGGAGAACCGGTAGCCCTTTTCCGCATATGCCCGCGACCGCGATAGCGCCGCCTCGATCGTCGAGCCCAGCACGAACTGCTCGCCGAGAAGCCGCACGGCCTGGCGAATGGCGAGCCGGATCGTTCCCTCGCCCGAGCGCGCCACGAGGCGCTTCATCGCCTGCAGAGGGTTTGCGCCCTTGGCTTCCCTGAGCCGCATGATGCGGCCCGTCAGCATCAAGCCCCAAGTCGAAGCGTTGACAAAGAGGCTTTCCGAATGCCCGCGATGCTTCTCCCACGCGCCACCGGAAATCTTGTCTGCAATGAAAGCATTTGCCGTCTCGGCGTCCGGAATGCGCAGCAAGGCCTCGGCGAGGCACATCAGGATCACGCCCTCGTCCGTCGCCAAGCCGTATTCGTGCATGAACGCATCGACGCCGGCATGGCTCGCCTTGTCGGCCCGCGCCGCGTGCACGAGCCGCCGCGCCACGTCCGCGGTCCGCCGCCGCTCGTCCTCGGTGAAGAGCGCGCGTTCGATCAGAGCGCCGACAAGCCGCTGCTCGTCCATGAGATATTGTGCGGCGAACTCGTCCCGTGACGGGAGACTCCGTTGTGTCACGCTATCCTCACGCCGCAATATCGCGACCATAATGTTCCCGCTGATAAAAGGCGCTCACAGCGATTCGCCCAGCGCCAATATTAGCAGATTGGGGGGCCTGCGCCTGCGGCTGAAAAAACTGCCATCAGCTTGTCCACTTGACGACTTGCCCGTAATCCCTGCACCACTGCCCTGAAATCTTATCTGGGCCTAAGCTTTGTCCGAAATCATCAAAGTCGTCCGCAACCTGCGCGACCTCCGAAAAGCCACCTCGAAATGGCGCCAGCGTGGCCAGACGATCGCCCTCGTGCCGACGATGGGCGCGCTCCACGCAGGCCATCTTGCGCTCGTCAAGCTTGCCAGGAAGAAGGCGGACAAGGTCGTCGTTTCGATCTTCGTCAACCCCACCCAATTCGGGCCAGCCGAAGATCTCTCGCGTTACCCGCGCGACGAGGCGGGTGACCTGATAAAGCTCGCCGATGCCGACGCTAATCTCGTTTGGGCGCCGGCCGTCGAGGAAATGTATCCGGAGGGCTTTTCCGTGGGTGTGCGCGCCGGGAGCGCCGCCAAGGATCTCGACGGCGCTTTCCGTCCGCACCACTTCGACGGCGTGGCGACCGTATGCACGAAGCTCTTCAACCAGGTCACGCCCGACGTCGCGATTTTCGGCGAAAAGGACTATCAGCAGCTCGCCGTGCTGCGGCAAGTCGTGCGCGATCTCAATATGCCCGTAAAGCTGATCGGCGGACCGACAAAGCGTGACACCGACGGGCTGGCGCTTTCGTCCCGCAATGCCTATCTGAGCGAAGCCGAACGCAAGATTGCCCCCGCACTGTACGCTGTAATTTCCTCGCTCGCCGAAGATGTTGCAAATGGCGCGGATGTCCCGACCGGCATCTCCAACGCCAAGCGCAAGCTCGTCGCAGCGGGGTTTGCGAGAATTGATTACATCGAGGTCCGCGACGCGGAAACGCTGGCCGTGCCGCCTGCGGCAGATGGGCGGGCGCTGCGCGTCCTGGCCGCTGTTTGGCTCGGCAAGACGCGATTGATCGATAACGTCCCAGTCTAAGGCATTTGGCGCGTTGCAGTGCCGCCACAAGTCGCAAACGCGATGGTGGCATGACCCCGGCTCAGGCTATAAGGAGCCCTCAAGATTCGCATCTGCGGCTTCTGCTGTCGTGCGTCCCGCCGCTTCTTTCCGAACGTGTGGTCACGCCTCAGACGATCAAGGGCTGCAGATGAGCCGATCTCAAACCGACCTCTTTCCGGAATTCGATAGCGAAATGACTGAAAAATCGTCGCGTGCACGCAAGCCCGTCGAAACTGGCTACAGCGAGCATCATATCGAGGTGCTCGAAGGCCTGGAGCCCGTACGCCGCCGCCCCGGCATGTACATCGGCGGCACTGACGAAAAGGCGATGCATCACCTCTTCGCCGAGGTGATCGATAACTCTATGGACGAGGCCGTCGCCGGCCACGCGACGTGGATCGAAGTCGAACTCTCGGCCGACGGCTTTCTGACGGTTACCGACAACGGCCGCGGCATCCCGATCGGCCCGCACCCTAAATACAAGAACAAGAGCGCACTCGAGGTCGTGCTGACTGTGCTGCACGCCGGCGGCAAGTTCGACTCGAAAGCCTACAACACGTCCGGCGGCTTGCACGGCGTCGGCGTCTCCGTGGTCAACGCGCTGTCCGAAACGCTCGAAGTTCAGGTCGCGCGCGACCAGCAGCTTTACCGGATGGTATTCTCGCGCGGCGAGCCGCAAACCAAGCTCGAGAAACTCGGCTCGATCATGAACCGGCGCGGCACCAAAGTGCGCTTCAAGCCGGACGAGAAGATCTTCGGCAAAGGCTGCGCGTTCAAGCCCGCTCGCCTGATGAAGATGGCCCGCTCGAAGGCCTACCTTTTCGGCGGCGTCGAAATCCGCTGGAAGTGCGACCCCGAACTTATCAAGGACGAAACGCCCGCCGAAGCGGTGTTCCACTTCCCCGGCGGATTGAGCGACTACCTGACTTCGTCGATCGAGGGGCAAGCCCGCGTCACCAAGGACATCTTCTCGGGCCGCGTTGAGAAAGAAGCCGGTCACGGATCGGTCGAATGGGCCGTGGCCTGGATCGCTGACGAGGATGGCTTCTCGTCCTCATACTGCAACACCATTCCGACGGCCGAAGGCGGCACGCACGAGAACGGCCTGCGTCAGGCGCTGTACAAGGGCCTCCGCGCCTATGGCGAACTCGTCAACGTCAAGAAGGCGATCCAGATCACCTCGGAAGACGTGATGGGCACGGCAGCGTCGATGCTGTCGGTCTTCATTCGCGAGCCAGAATTCCAGGGGCAAACGAAAGACAAGCTCGCGTCCGCCGAAGCAACCAAGATCGTCGAAACCGCTGTCCGCGACGCCTTCGATCACTGGCTCGCAGATAGCCCGCAACAGGCAACGAAGCTGCTCGAGTGGACCATCGATCAGTCCGAGGAGCGCCTGAAACGCCGCCGCGAGAAAGAGGTCGGCCGCCAATCCGCCACGCGCAAATTGCGCCTCCCCGGCAAGCTTGCCGACTGCTCGATTCAGCAGGCAGCAGGCACGGAAATCTTCATCGTCGAAGGCGACTCCGCCGGTGGCAGCGCCAAGAGCGCGCGCGATCGCGAAACCCAGGCAATCCTGCCGTTGCGCGGTAAAATCCTGAACGTCGCCAACGCGTCCTCGGCGAAGCTGTCGCAAAACCAGCTGCTCTCCGATCTCATTCAGGCACTCGGCGTCGGCACTGGCACCAAATATCGCGACGAGGATTTGCGCTACGAGCGCGTGATCATCATGACGGACGCCGACGTGGACGGCGCACACATCGCCTCGCTGCTGATAACCTTCTTCTATCAGGAGACGCCGGAGCTCGTTGAAAACGGCCATCTGTTTCTGGCCGTCCCGCCGCTCTACAAAATCTCCGACAAGAGCGACGTTGCCTATGCACGCAACGAAGTGCATCGCGACGAGCTTATCGCCACGCGCTTCAAGGGTCGCAAGCCCAAGGTTACGCGCTTCAAAGGCCTCGGCGAGATGGACTTCAAGGATCTCAAAGAGACGACGATGGACAAGAAGAAGCGAACGCTTCTGCGCGTTGGCATCAGCGAAGACGCACGTGGCGGATTGGGCGATGTCGTCAATGCACTGATGGGATCGAAGCCCGAAGCTCGTTACCGCTTCATCCAGGAACACGCGGCTTTCGCGAAGGACCTGGACATCTAAGACGAAACGATAGGCTGGCAGCTTGAACGAGGGGAGCGCAAACGCTCCTCTCGTTTTTTTATGTACCGTCGCGCAGAGACGCCTCGTTCTCGCGCGCAATGGCAGCGGCGTCGCTCACCTTGGCGTATTCGAGCGTATTGGTATCGACGTAGACGTTACCGCCCGCCTCCGGCGCGTACTTTTCACCCAGAACCTCGATGACGGTCGGATTGCGATCCTCGACCTTGCCATGCGGCGAGTTGAAGTAGCCCTCAACGACGATCCCCTTGTCTCGGTATTCGGGATCCTGCAGCAGCAGCTCGTGCAAGCCCTTCAGCTTGTAGTGGGGCACCGAGGCGAAGACGTGGTGCGGAAGGTGATAATCCATGCCGAACGGAAACACCGCGTAACGAATGAACGGATTGACCAGGAACACCCGGGTGTTCGTGTAACGTCCGCGATCGGCATTTCCGTGCTGCACCCACTGGCGCATGATCATGAATAGCGGGAACGCCGTGAACAGAGGAAGGATCCAAAGTAGACCGAAATATGCCCACGCCGGGCCCCAGCCCGCAACTTCGATGCCCGTGAGAGCGGAGTACAGGATCGCCATAAAGAGAATGCGGCTGATGTTCGTCGTCCGATGCGAGATCACCGTCTCGACGTGCGCATGCGGCAGCTTCTCCTCATCGAGAAAATAGAAGTACGCAACAGCCGCGGCCGTCATCACGCCAAGCGCCGCGAAAGCCCACGCGCCATGTCCCGACTCGATGAGCGTGATCGCAGCCGCAGGCGCCGTCACGGCGTAAATGACGCCCATCAGCGTCGGTAGCCGTTCGCCCTTGCGCTCGCGGTCCATGTACGGGTTGTTGTCGGTGCCGAGAGCACTATAGCGCGCACGAACGATCATGTAGCGGAAGAGGTTCGGCAGCCAAAGCTGCTTCCCGAGCTCCTTCAGCATCTCGAAATGAGTGATCGGGAAATCGAGATCATGGCCGCTTTCATTGAGCTGGGCCCAATCGGGATCGCGAAGCGGGTCGTTGATGAATTGGTGATGCGCGAGATGGTGCAGCCGGTATTGGAACGTCGACGTATAGATCGGAAACCCGCCGAGCCAATCGGACGCCAGTTCATTCAGGGTCTTGTTTTCAAAGAGGATGAAGTGCGTCCCCTCATGAATGACACCGCCGAACTGGTGCTGCGACGCGCCGACCACGGCGATGCACAGCAGCGTCATGGGGATATTCCACCACCACTCGAGACCTGCCTCCGCGACCGCGCCATAGCTCCAAATGGTCAAGCCAATCGATGCAGCGATGACGAGGTAGACAAACGCGATATGGCGGAAATTCGTGAAGTTATCCCGCTTCTTGAGCTCTCGGATGGCGTCACCGCGGCGGGGGCCTTTCTGACGCGCTTCGCCGCTCGTCGCGGTTTCGCGAACTGTCAGACCGGCATCGGCCATCGAAGAACGAGCATTTCCAGCCATCGATCGAGATCCTCGCGAATTTCAGCGGCGCTCGGGTATCTCTAACCTGAGAATCGCGTCGCACCACGCGACGCCATCGACTTTTAGCGAACCTGCGTGTCCGACCGGTATCTGCCCCAGCAGATATCTACGGCATTGATTATTGATCCAAAAGTCAATTTCGCTGATACGACAAATAAGCCCTTCTCGGCGGGGGACAGTTTGTAATCGCCTTCAACCGGGGCCTATGTCCTATGCCTCGCGAAAATGAGTGCGCGCCGCATTGATTCGTCCACGCGGCCATTCGAGGCCGAGCATTTTTACTCCTCCAGAGCACCGCCGGGGCGCTGCGGCATCCTCGGCATCGCCTTCTCCGGGAAAAATGGCTGCCCGAGCCGACGCATAGTGACGATAACCGGCGCAAACGGCCGAATTCGCTCGCCCAATCCTCCCTGTGACACAACCCCGCGGGCTCACAGGCCTAAACCGGCGAGTTTCCCTTGCGCTAGGACGAGATGTATGCGAGCACCCGAACGTGCCGGAGCGCAGGGGATCGATTTGCGCATTTTTTAAATGCTTTTTGATCCGCACTCCTATTTCGGCTTAGGTCCTTTCGGCACCCGTCCCCCCTGCGCTCTTGAAAGACTGTCTGACGCTGCGTTGCGCCGGACCATCCGAGCTGTGCAGATGGAGATACTGACTTTTGGAAACCAAGACGTTCGCTGACCTAGGGCTTTCGCCCAAGGTTCAAGCGGCCATAACGGCTGCGGGTTACGCAAACCCAACCCCCATTCAAGCCGCCGCCATCCCGGTCGCCGTTACCGGACGAGACGTGCTCGGCATTGCCCAGACGGGCACAGGAAAAACGGCTTCGTTCGTCCTCCCGATGATCACGCGCCTCGAAACCGGCCGCGCGCGGGCACGAATGCCCCGTTCGCTGATCCTCGCTCCGACCCGAGAGCTTGCGGCCCAGGTCGCGCAAAGTTTCGAAAAATACGGTGTAAATCACAAGCTGCAGGTCGCGCTCCTCATCGGCGGCGTCTCGATGGACGACCAGGTCAAGAAGCTTGATCGTGGCGTCGACGTTCTGATCGCAACCCCCGGCCGCCTTCTCGACCATTTCGGGCGTGGCCGCGTCATGCTGATGGGCGTCGAAATCCTCGTCATCGACGAAGCCGACCGCATGCTCGACATGGGCTTCATTCCGGACATCGAGAAAATCTGCAAGCTTCTGCCGCCACGGCGCCAGACGCTCTTCTTCTCGGCGACGATGCCGCCGGAGATCACCCGGCTCGTCAATCAGTTCCTGAACAATCCCGAGCGGATCGAAGTCGCGAAACCCGCGACGACCGCGAAGACCATCACGCAGCACTTCGTCTATTGCCCGAACGGCGAAGACTGGGCGAAGCGCGACGTCCTGCGGAATTTGATCCGCGATGGCAACGTCAAGAACGCCATCATCTTCTGCAACCGCAAGCGTGACGTCGCCGTCCTCTTCAAATCGCTGACGAAGCACGGCTTCAACGCCGGCGCGCTTCACGGCGATATGGATCAGGCGAGCCGGACGGACACCCTCGACAAATTTCGTTCGGGCGACATCATGTTGCTCGCGGCGTCCGATGTCGCGGCGCGCGGCCTCGACATTCCGGAAGTGTCCCACGTCTTCAACTTCGACCTTCCCTGGGCTGCCGACGATTACGTGCATCGCATCGGCAGAACCGGACGCGCCGGTCACGAAGGCCATTCGATTTCGCTCGTAAGCCCGGACGACCTGAAGTTCGTAAAGGACATCGAAAAGGTCACCGCCGAAACAGCCGTCTGGCTCGGCGATCCGCCGAGTGAGGAAGATATCGCAGGTGCCGGCAAACGCCGCCGCGGTCGCGGTGGACGCGGCCAAAGCTCGGGCCCCGATAAATCACGGAGACCGCCGCAGGCTGCGCAACGAGGTAGCCGCCCGCCGGAACATAAAGAACGTGCACCCGAGCGTCGGGAACGACCGGAGCAAAGCGCTCGCCCGCCCCAGCACGAGCCGGCTCAGCCGGAGTATGCCGAGCCGATCGAGCAACCGCACCGCGAGGAGCGTAAACGCACGCCTCGCCCGGAGAGAGCGCCACAACCGCGATCCGAGCAGCCACGGCAGCAGCATGCGAGATCAGAGCGCTCGAGATCACCCGAGCATTCAAGATCCGAGCAACCGAGGCTCGAACAACCGAGGCCAGAACATCCGCGGTCTGAGCACGCGAGATCTGATCAGCCAACCCCTGATCACCCAAGATCCGAGCACGCACGGCCCGAGCACGCACGGACGGAGCATCCTCGCCGGCCCACAGAACCGGGACGGCGCCCGCAGCGCCCGAAACCCGCTCCTGATGCGTGGACGGACGAGCCCGCACCCGCGCAGCGACAGGCACGCCATGAGCGGGCGGAAAAGCGGGAACCGGCAAGGGAAGCGCCTCGTAAGCAGCAGCCCTCTCATAAGGGTGATGAGCGCTTGGGCTTTGCCGAGAACGTGCCCGCGTTCATGCGCAAGCCGCCACGTCCGATGAAAGTCCCTGGCCGCGGCTGAGGCTCGCGGCTGAGGCTAACGCTCAGCGTTTCGTCGGCTTAACATTAGGTTTCGCCGGCTTCGCCGTTCTAACGGTGCGAGCCGGCGTGACTGACCGCTTGGTTTCCGAAGCCGCATATTTCGCCGCCGCGACCGATGCGGATGCCCAGTCTCGCAGGTCCTCGGTATCGTCGAGCAGGCGCTCGGGAAGTAGCCAGTAGGAATGCAGTTCGGCGCGGCCATTCTTCGTCATGTATGAGAACGCGCGCGAGCCTTCAGCCGCGAACCTCAACCGTGTCTCGTCCGACGTCTTGAGATAGATCGCGCCGTCGTCGATGATGGCGAAGAAGATGCCGTCAAAATAAACGCCGACGCCGCCAAACATGCGCCGCCCGCGAACCGAGCCCGCACGTCCCAGCGCATCCTTCAGAATTTCGAGAATTTCGTCATTGGCGGACATGATTGACCGTCATGCCCGCGTCCGCCTCACGCCTCGGCCGGAGCAAATCCAGGAGGCGTTGCCGGCTCGAGATTGACGCTCTCGCCGCAACCGCATGCACTCTTCTGGTTCGGGTTGTTGAACACGAACTGCGAAGAAAGCTTGTCGGTCTTGTAGTCCATCTCGGTGCCGAGCAGATACATCATCGCAGCCGGATCGATCAGGACGACGGCGCCCTTTTCCTCGATGATCTCGTCGAACTTCCCGATCTCTTCCGCCCACGTCATGGTGTATTCCATGCCCGCACAGCCGCCCTTCTTCACCCCGATCTTGAGGGCTTTGACGCCGGGCTTCTGCGCAATGAGCGCGGAAACGCGCGCCGCAGCGGCGTCGGTCAGGGTCATGACTTTTGGCATTATTCTAAGCGAGGGCACGCGGGCCTCCGTATGTGCGAGTCGTGGCAACAGCCACATCATATAGGAATTCGGGGCTCAAATGCGAGGGCGTCCTCAAAACATGCCGACAGCGAGGCGCGCCTCATCCGACATCCGGCTCTGATCCCAAGGCGGATCGAACACGATGGCGACTTTCGTCTGCGCGACGCCCGGAACCGCATTGACGGCATTTTCAACCCAGATCGGCATTTCCCCCGCAACCGGGCATCCGGGAGCCGTTAAGGTCATGTTGATCGCGACATTGCGGTCGTCGTCGATCTCGACTTTGTAGATCAATCCCAGCTCGTAGATGTCGGCAGGGATTTCGGGATCGTAAACGGTCTTCAGTGCGGCGACGATTTCGTTCGTCAGCCGCTCGATCTCTTCAGGCGGCAGCGCCGTCGCCAGAGCCGCCGCATTTTGATCAGTTGTCTTTTGCTCAAACGTCGCAGTGTCCGGCACGGGGTCCGGAGCGACGCCACCATCCGGCGGCGACGTCGGCGGCGCGTCTAGCGCTTCGACCGCCTGCTTTACGGCGGCGCGGTCTTCAATCTGCTTCCCGTCCATGCGGAAGCTCCTCAAGTAAAAAGGTCATGGGCTTTGGTAAGCGCTACCATCAGCGCGTCAGCCTCGGCCTTTGTGTTGTACAACGCGAAAGACGCGCGGCAGGTTGCGGTAACCCCAAGCCGCTCCATCAGAGGCTGCGCGCAGTGATGACCGGCGCGAATAGCGACGCCGGACCGGTCGATGATCGTCGAAACGTCGTGCGGGTGCAGACCATCGATCGTGAACGAAAAGATCGAGCCTTTTCCCGGCGCAGTCCCGTAGAGCTTCAGCCACGGTAGTTCCGCCAAGCGTTCCGCTGCGTAAGCGCCAAGCTCCGCTTCGTAGAGCGAAATCTTTTCTCGGCCGATCTGCATCATGTAGTTGAGCGCGGCACCCAGGCCGATGGCTTCGACGATGGCCGGGGTGCCCGCTTCGAACCGGTGCGGCGGCTGGTTGTACGTCACGTTATCGAGCGTCACGGTCTCGATCATATCGCCGCCGCCCTCGTAAGGCGGCATGGCAGCGAGGTGTTGGCGCTTCGCGTAAAGCACGCCGATCCCCGTCGGGCCATACGTCTTGTGGCCGGTGAAGACGTAGAAATCGGCATCGAGTTCGCGAACGTCGACGCCCATGTGCACGGCGGCCTGACTGCCGTCGACGAGAACCGGCACGCCCTTGGCGTGCGCAATCCTGATGATCTCCTTCACCGGATTGATCGTGCCGAGCACGTTCGACATATGCGTAACGGCGACAAGCTTCGTGCGCTTCGTGATCAGGCTCTCGAGCTTTTCAATGATCAGCTCGCCGCTATCCGTCATCGGCGCCCATTTCAGAACGGCGCCCTTCCGCTCGCGCAGAAAGTGCCAGGGCACAATGTTGGCATGATGCTCCATGATCGTGATGAGGATCTCGTCGCCCTCGCCGATCCGGGGTTCGCCGAACGAACGCGCAACGAGATTGATCGCGCTCGTCGCATTGCGCGTGAAGATGATCTCGTCCTGGTACTCGGCATTGAGAAAGCGGCGCACGGTTTCCCGTGCCGCCTCATAGTGCTCCGTCGCGGTATTCGAGAGATAGTGCAGCCCGCGATGCACGTTCGCGTACTCGAAGCGATAGGCGTGATCCATCGCCTCGATGACGGAGAGCGGCTTCTGCGCCGACGCCCCGTTGTCGAGATAGACGAGCGGACGATCGTTCACCTCGCGAAAGAGGATCGGAAAGTCGGCCCGAATGCTTTCGACGTCATAAGGCGCCGCCGTCAGCCCCGCGTGCGAGGCCGTGCTTCTCGCTACATCAATCGACGTTTCGCGTCCCATATGCCTATCCGCGTGGCGAGCGGCCGAGCCACTGCATCGCATACGATGCAAGCGCCTCTCTGAGCCCCTCGTGCTCGACCTTGTCGAGCGCCTCACCAATGAACGATTCGATCATCAGCGCGCGGGCTTCCTTCTCAGGAATTCCCCGCGAGCGGCAGTAGAAGAGAAGATCGGAATCGAGTTCCGCACTCGTCGTACCATGACCGCAAACGACATCGTCGGCGTAAATTTCGAGTTCGGGCTTTGAGTCGAACTCCGCATCTTCAGACAGCATCAAAGCTTGCGACATCTGCTTGCCGTCCGTCTTCTGCGCGTCGGGCCGAACGATGACCTTGCCTTGGAACACACCGCGGCCGTGACCGTCGAGAACGCCCTTGAACAGCTCCCGGCTTTCGCAGTGCGGCACCGCATGGTCGACGACGAGCGTGTTGTCGACGTGCTCGGAGCCCCGCGCCAGATACGCGCCCGAAAGATCGAGCTTGCCGCCTTCGCCGTCGAAAAGAATGTTGGCGCCATGCCGTGCAAAGCCGAGGTTCGATGAAAATTGGAAGCCACGATAAGTTGCATCAACTGCCATCGTCACTTCGCAATTCGAAAGATGCAGCGACTTGCCTTCATCAACCGCCGACCGGACGTGATTGAGCGTTGCGCCCTTCCCGACCGACACTTCCGCGAGGACATTGAGATGCGCGTCGCGGACAGCGCCCGGCAGCACGACGTTGGCTTCGACGATGGTCGCGCTGGCGCCTTCGCCGACCGTGATCAAATTCCGGACGGTAACGGCGTTCGCCTCTGAGCCCGCACGAACGAAAACGATCAGCAGCGGCTTGGCGATCGACGCGCCCTTGGTGACGTCTACGATTGCGCCGTCGGTCATGAAAGCCGTGTTGAGCGCCTCGACGGCGTCTCCGCCCGCTGGCGTTGAAGCCAGGCTGGCAACGGCCTCTTCCGACGCCGACTGTAGCGCCTTCCCGATGGTCGAGATCGCCAATCCCTTGGCATCCGCGATGTCGCTGAGGTCTGCGCGATGGTGACCATTCACGAACACGATGCGATGCGCGTCGACGTGAGCCAACGGCCCGAGCGCAACGATGAGTTCGCCGATGCTCAGCGGGGTCTTATCCTCGACGGCGGCTGGCAGCACCTCTTTGAGGTTGGCGCGCAGATCCGTGTATTTCCACTCTTCGATCCGCCGGTGTGGAAGCCCGAGGCCACCGAACGTGCCGATAGCCTCAGCACGGCGCGCCTTCACCGGTGCGCTGCCCGGAAGCTTTGCGGCGGCCGCCTCGAAACTTTCCGAGATGGCCTGCTCCGCCTTGGTCTTCATGACTGCTACGTTCATGTTCACGCTGCCTTGTTCGAATATTCAGCGTAGCCGGATTTCTCGAGTTCGAGCGCGAGTTCCTTGCCGCCCGTCTTCTGGATGCGCCCGTCGGCGAGAACGTGCACCTTGTCCGGAACGATGTAATTCAAGAGCCGCTGATAGTGCGTGATGACGAGGAACGCGCGGTCGGGCGAGCGAAGCGCGTTGACGCCTTCCGAGACGATCCGCAGCGCATCGATGTCGAGGCCGGAATCCGTTTCGTCGAGCACGCACAGCGTCGGCTCGAGAAGTCCCATCTGCAGGATTTCCGAGCGCTTCTTCTCGCCGCCCGAGAACCCGACGTTGACCGGACGCTTCAACATCTCGATGTCGATGTTGAGCTTCGCGCCCTTCTCCTTCGCGAGCTTCAGGAAGGCAGGCGTCGTCAGCTCCGCTTCGCCGCGCTTCTTGCGAATGGAGTTGAGCGCAGTCCTGAGAAACGTCAGGCCGGCCACACCCGGAATTTCCATCGGATATTGGAACGCCAGGAACACGCCCTTCGCGGCGCGCTCGTCAGGCTCCATGTCAAGGATCGACTCGCCATTCCAAAGAATGTCGCCGTCGGTGACTTCATAGCCGTCGCGCCCCGCGAGCACATACGCAAGCGTCGACTTGCCGGAGCCGTTCGGCCCCATGATAGCGTGCACTTCACCTTTCGGCACCGTCAGCGAAAGCCCCTTGAGAATCTCCCGATCCTCATCCTCGAGCTTCACGTGCAGGTTCTTAATCTCAAGCATCTCAGTGACCGTTTCCTATGAACTTCCGTTTGAATTCTTACCCGAGCGCCAACTCACTTCTGTTTTGCTGGCTGTTTCTTCCCGATCACAGACCCATCGGCAATCGCCCTTAGGCCGTTGACGTTATAACGGCATCCATGCAGCACTGGACCCGAGATCGAGGGGGACCAATTCGGACCATGCTGCGCATACCGGGATGCATCCTTGCGCTTATGATTGCGACTGGGTGCTCCTCGGCGATGGGGCCTGACGCGAGCATCCGAGTGCCGGCCCTGGCGAGCGCGCCGGGCCCTGCCTTGAACATGTACTGGCCGTGCCTTCTCGAAATCCCGACGCCCGATGTACTGAAAGAGCGCTACTCCGTCATCGTCGATGGCAACACTGTCGGAGACATCGGGCGCTGCGAGTATCGGCGCTTCGAGGTCACGTCCGGACGCCATGAAGTCAAAGTCAAATCGCCCATGCTGCTTGTCGACCTCGCGGGCGCCTTCGGATTGAAGGGGCCGTACTATAATGTTCCGCCCGGCGCCCCGATCTACATCCGGCTGACCTTTTTCAAATACGTCGAATACCGCGAGGTTCCCGCGGAAGTCGGCATTCGCGAAATTACCAACATGGCCAAGAATTGAAGCCGTCCTGACTGGAGCGTCCTCAAAATGAAAACCACTTTCGCCATCGCCGCCTTTGCAACGATCCTCGCCCAATCTGCCCAAGCCGGCGAGCTTTACATCGTTTCGCGGTGCGCACCGATCCAAATCTTGACCGGCTGGAAAACCGACCCCTTTGGCTCGTCCAGTCCCGTCTTCGTCAATGGCAAGCTCGTCGGACACTTGAAAATCTGCGACGCGCTCCGCACCAACGTAGTGGCGGGGAATCACAACGTTCGCGTCAAGCTCGCCGGAAAGAGCGACTATGGGGTTTCGAGCGATGCTGGGATAAGCGTCGCCGCCGCAAATCACCCAGTCTATGTCGTGATGAGCAACAACGACTTCACGCACGCTGAGGTCGTGAGCAGCGAAGAAGGACGGCAATTTCTCGCGAACGTGCGGCAAGCCAACAAATAGGCCACCGGCCACGCCTCCGCATCCCGGAAGCACGTCGATTTCATGCAGGCAAGCGGCCGCCGGCTCCGGCAACGGAACCGGAGGCAACGTTCCCAAATTATGAGCCGGCATTCCGATCATCCCACGCTTCCTTCAAGCGAGATGCCGATAAGCTTCTGCGATTCAGCCATGAACTCCATCGGCAGCTGCTGCAGCACATCGCGGACGAAGCCGTTGACGACGAGCGCAATCGCCTCTTCCGACGAAAGCCCGCGCTGGCGGCAGTAGAACAGCATGTCGTCCGAAATCTTCGACGTCGTCGCCTCGTGTTCGAAGTGCGCGCTCGAGTTCTTCGCTTCGATGTAAGGCACGGTGTGCGCACCGCACTTGTCGCCGATGAGCAGCGAGTCACAGTTCGTGAAGTTGCGAACGCCTGTCGCCTTCCGGTGCGCCGACACGAGACCGCGATAGGTATTCTCCGAATAGCCCGCCGCAATGCCCTTCGAGATGATGCGGCTCGACGAATTCTTGCCGAGATGGATCATCTTCGTTCCGCTGTCGACCTGCTGATAGCCGTTCGAAACCGCGATCGAATAGAACTCGCCCCGTGAATAGTCGCCACGCAGAATGCAGCTCGGATACTTCCACGTGATCGCTGAACCGGTTTCCACCTGCGTCCACGAGATCTTCGAGTGATGACCGCGGCAATCCCCGCGCTTCGTCACGAAGTTATAGATGCCGCCTTTGCCTTGCGCGTCGCCCGGATACCAATTCTGCACCGTTGAGTATTTGATCTCGGCATCGTCGAGCGCCACAAGCTCGACGACCGCTGCGTGCAGCTGGTTTTCGTCGCGCATCGGCGCGGTGCAACCTTCGAGATAGGATACGTACGCGCCGCGATCGGCAATGATCAGCGTGCGCTCGAACTGTCCCGTCTGCTTCGCGTTGATGCGGAAATACGTCGAAAGCTCCATCGGGCAGCGCACGCCTTCCGGCACGTACACGAACGAGCCGTCAGAGAACACCGCCGAGTTCAACGACGCATAGAAGTTGTCCGACTGCGGCACGACCGAGCCGAGATACTTCTTCACGAGCTCGGGGTGCTCGCGCACGGCTTCCGAGATCGAGCAGAAGATGACGCCAGCCTTCTTCAACTCGTCCTTGAACGTCGTGACGACCGAAACGCTGTCAAACACGGCATCGACCGCGACGCGCGACGACGTCACGCCCGCGAGAATTTCCTGCTCCTTGAGCGGAATGCCGAGCTTCTTATAGGTCTCCAGCAACTCCGGATCGACTTCGGCGAGGCTCTTCGGCCCCTCGGTCGATTTCGGCGCCGAGTAGTAATACAGATCCTGAAAATCGATCTTCGGATAGCGGACCTTCGCCCAAGTCGGCTCGGTCATTGCCTTCCAGCGGGTGAATGCCTCGAGCCTCCAATTCAGAAGCCACTCCGGTTCGCCCTTTTTGGCCGAGATGTAGCGCACGGTCGATTCATCGAGGCCCTTCGGCGCCCGGATGCTGTCGATCACCGTCTCGAAACCGTACTTGTACTGGTCGACATCGATCTTCCGAACGTGATCGATTGTCTCCTGAACAGCAGCCATTTCTTTCCGTCTCTCTTTCAACGCCGCCAACCGGCGGCCCTTCAACTAAATTCCGTTACGCAGCGAGCGCTGATGCCCCTGCGATCGTCGTCCACGCAGCCAGAAATGCCGCGATATCGTCCTTCGTCGTCGTCGGCCCGAGACTGATGCGGATGGTGCCCGCGGCAATGTCGTGACCGAGGCCCATCGCTTCGAGAACATGGCTCGCGCCGACTTTGCCCGATGAGCAAGCCGATCCGGCGCTTACAGCGATTCCGGCGAGATCCAACCTGATGACCAGTGTCTCGGCGAGCTTGCCGGGAAGCGCCAACGCTGTCGTATTTCCGAGGCGTGTCGCGCCTTCGCTGATGATCGCCACATCCGGACTGATGCGTTTCAGGTCGGCCTCGAACTCATCCCGCAAGGCGCTGATGGCCGCTGCAGCCTGCAAGTCGCGAAGCGCGGCTTCCGCCGCTGCGCCAAATCCGGCGATTGCCGCGACGTTCTCTGTTCCCGCCCGCCGCCGTCGTTCCTGCCCGCCGCCCCGAAGTAAGGGCACAAGATCTATATGGTCGCGAATGACCAAGGCGCCAATACCTTTGGGCCCGCCCAATTTGTGCGCGGAGAGCGCAAGCGTATCGACACCGAGTGCGGCGAAATCGATCGCCATCCGGCCGGCCGCCTGCACAGCATCCGTATGCACACTGAGCCCATGCGAGCGCGCCAGCTCCGCGATTTCCGCGACAGGCTGAACGACGCCGGTTTCATTGTTGGCGAGCTGAAGCGCAAGAAGGGATGGCCCCGCAAAGCTCCGCGACGATACCTGCTCGCTGACGTCTTTGGCGCTGACCACGCCGTTCCGGTCGACCGGCAGCATAATGATTTCGCTGCGCGAAGAACGGACCGGCGCGAGAACCGAATCGTGCTCGACGCCGCTCGTCAAAATCGACGTCCACGGCTGCGCCATGACCCAGTTGTTGGCTTCCGTCGCGCCGCTCGTGAAAACAATTTCGGACGGCTTGGCGCCGATCAGGCGCGCGACGCTTTCGCGCGCCCCCTCGACGACCGCGCGAGCGCGACGTCCTTCCGCATGAACCGACGAAGCATTGCCGACGACGTCGAGCGCCGCGATCATCGCAACCTTGGCCTCGGGCCGAAGCGGCGCCGTGGCATTATAATCGAGATATGTCCGCATGCCCGCCGGCCGCGCGGCAGCGGCTGCGAAAGCCGGCCGCGACGAATATCGCCCGCCTGCAATGACGTCGGCGAGATTGACGGAAGCCAGGAACTGCCCCGTCGACTCACTGAGCGCGCTCCAAAGCCAATGCGTGACACAAGGCGTCGCGGCAGAGCAGCGCGGATCGTTATGCGAGCAACGGGTGAATCGCGTGTCTTCCTCGACCGCATCCATGACCGCAGCAATCGAGATTTCCGCGGCACGCTTGGAAAGCCGGTAACCGCCGGACCGGCCGCGGGCGCTTTCGACGAGACCAGCGCGGCGAAGTGGCACGAAAAGTTGCTCGAGATAGGCGAGCGGCAGGCTCTGCCGCTCAGCGACGACCGATAGCGCTATCGCGCCCTCATCGGCATGCCCGGCGAGATCGGCCATGGCCATGACCGCGTACCGGCCTTTGGTCGTCAATTCCACGTTTCTATTCTCCGGACTATCGTCGCCCCAAGTGGCAACGGAATCCAAACCTTGCGCCCGGCACCCCGGACTGTGCTAAGAGAGCCGCCCTGATCCAATGCCTTTTGTAAACGAGCCAGGACCCAGTATTTCGAACGGTTCTAAAGTTATGGAAATCCTGAGCGCCGGAGTCAAGGATTGAGATTCAACCCACAAGGATTTGAACGCCCGGAGGCCATCCATTGGCTTCCTCAGTCGCTCTGAAGCCAATCGTCTGAACCCGAATCACCCGAAAAAACCGAGTAATCTCCGATGCCCGAACTTATTATCAATGGCCCAGGCGGACGCCTGGAAGCCCGGTACCATCACGAAAGCAACGGCGACAGCCCGATCGCGCTGATTTTGCATCCCCATCCCCAGTTCGGGGGCACGATGAACAATCAGGTCGTCTATTCGCTCTATCACACCTTTGCCGCACGTGGATTTTCCGTCCTGAGGTTCAATTTCCGGGGCGTAGGTCGCAGCCAGGGCGTCTGGGATGGCGGGCCGGGCGAGCTTGCCGATGCGGCATCTGCTCTCGACTGGCTCCAGCAGGTTAAGCCCGACGCCAAGACGTGCTGGATCGCCGGCGTGTCGTTCGGAACGTGGATCGCCATGCAGCTCCTGATGCGGCGCCCCGAGGTGGATGGCTTCATCTGCGTCGCCCCGCCGTCCAATCTCTATGACTTCTCGTTCCTCGCGCCCTGCCCCTCCTCTGGCCTGATCATCAACGGCGACATCGATCGCGTCGTCCCGACGGCGTCCGTCGCCGAAATGGCCGCAAAGGTTAAGGTGCAAAAAGGCATCAAGATCACGCACGAGGTCGTGCCCGGCGCCAACCACTTCTTCGAGAACAAAACCGAAGAACTCGGCTCCATCGTCGGCTCCTATCTGGATGACCGGATGATCCAGTTCGAACAGGATCGCGAGCGCAACAAGGAACGTGAGCGCGAACGCGAACGCGAACGTCAGCGCCAGCGTGAACTCGAGCGCATGGAAACTCAGAGCACCCCGGCGGCGGCGGCGGCTGGCGAGGACGACAGCGACGACGAGTAAGTTCGTCGCCCAGCTTTTCGAGAGTCCGGTTCTCTAATTAATCACATGAGCGGTGGGGTCTGCGCGCAGCCCCCCGCTCATCGGCTCGGCAACGCCCGTCGTTCCGGGATAAGTGATCGGCAAACCGCGGATTGAGCGGACCGCCAGATAAGCCCACGCTTCCGCTTCCAAACTGTCGCCGTCGAGTTCCACGGTCTCTGCGGGAACAACCGCATACTGAACCCGCTCGGCAAGCATCCGCATGATCGCGCGGTTCTTGCGGCCGCCCCCTGAAATGATCCAAAGCTCGGGCTCAGCGGGCATATGCTCGCGCGCTCTGGCGATGGCTCGCGCCGTGAAAGCAGCAAGCGTCGCCGCCCCGTCCTCGACCGAGAGATGGTCGACGAGATCAGTCGAAAACGTATTCCGGTCGAGTGACTTCGGCGGCGTCTCCGTGAAGTAGGCGTGGCTCAGACAAAGCCGGACGGCCTCCTCGTCTACGGTGCCGTTCGATGCAGTCGCCCCACCGGAATCGAGAGCTGCGCCCGTTTTCCGCGCCATCCAATCGTCGAGCAACGCGTTGCCCGGCCCCGTATCGAACGCCAGCAGATGGCCGTCGCGGCCGATCCACGTGACGTTCGCGACGCCGCCGATGTTGACGACCGCGACCGGCCGTTGCGGCAGTTTGGACGTGAGCGCACGATGGTAAACCGGAACGAGGGGCGCGCCTTGCCCGCCCGCATCGACGTCGGCGGCGCGGAGATCGTAGACGACCGGACAGCGCGTGAAATTGGCCAGAAGCCCGCCGAGCCCAAGTTGCACGGTCAAGCCCGCCTCAGGCCTGTGAAGCACGGTTTGGCCGTGAAACCCGATGACGTCGACCGATGCCCCGTCGATCTCGGTATCCCTGAAAAACTGGCTGACGGCGACAGCATGACGCTCGGTCAGGGCCCGCTCGGCCTCCGCCAGCGAACGAATACGATCACCCCGCGATTTCAGACCGCCGGCGTCCGCAATCGCGTTGATGAGAAGCCGCCGCATGGCGTCGTCATAGGGATAGGTCCGCGCTTGGCCGCGACGAACGATGTCCTCCCCATCCGTTTCGAGAAGGGCTACGTCAACGCCATCGAGCGATGTGCCGCTCATCAGCCCAATCGCCCGCATCAACTTGCCCATGGGCACCTTCCCGTGCATGGTGTCGCCCGCCCGCGACACGGCTCGATTGGAGCAGCTCGCGGCCACCCAAGCGGAAGCCAACAATAACGATGTCGACACCGAAATCCGAATTTCTCAAGATTATGACCGAGCGCGGCTTTGTTCACCAGAGCTCGGATATCGAGGGCCTCGATAAATTGGCGAGCGAGGGCCGCCTCGTCGCCTATGTCGGCTATGATTGCACCGCGCCGTCGCTGCATATCGGCCATCTCTTGTCGATCATGATGCTCCGCTGGATGCAGACCTCCGGGGCCGGCAAGCCTATCGCCCTGATGGGTGGCGGCACCACGCGCATCGGCGATCCCTCCGGCAAGGACGAGACCCGCGTATTGCGAACGGTTGAAGAGATCGAAACCAACAAACAGAGCATCAAGCAGGTCTTTGCAGAATTCCTGCGCTTCGGCGATCAGATGACCGATGCGCTGATGGTCGACAACGCGGAATGGCTGGCGCCGCTGAATTATATCGGCTTCCTGCGCGACGTCGGCCGCCACTTCTCGGTCAACCGCATGCTGACGATGGACAGCGCAAAGCTGCGCCTCGAGCGCGACCAGGAGCTGTCGTTCATCGAATTCAACTACATGCTGCTCCAGGCCTACGACTTTGTGGAACTCAACCGCCGCTATGGCTGCAACTTGCAGATGGGCGGATCGGACCAGTGGGGCAACATCGTCACCGGCATCGACCTTGGCCGCCGAATGGGCGTCAAGGAGCAGCTCTACGCTCTGACGTGTCCGCTGCTGACGACCGCATCCGGCGCGAAGATGGGCAAGACCGCCTCCGGCGCCGTCTGGCTGAACGAAGCGCAGCTTTCCGCCTACGATTACTGGCAGTTTTGGCGGAACACGGAAGATGCGGACGTTGGCCGCTTCCTTAAGCTTTTCACATTCCTGCCGCTCGACGAAATCGCCAAGCTCGAGAGCCTTTCGGGCTCCGGGATCAACGAAGCAAAGAAAGTACTGGCGACGGAAGCAACCGCCCTTCTGCACGGCCGCGAAAAGGCCGAGGCTGCGGCCGAGACCGCGCGCAAAACGTTCGAGCAGGGAACGCTCGCGGATAATCTTCCAACGATCGAGATCCCTCGCGCCGATTTGGAAGCGGGCCTTGGCGTTCTGACTGCCTTCGTCAAAGCGGGCTTGGTGGCGTCGAACAGCGAAGCGCGACGGCAAGTCCAAGGCGGCGGCCTGAAGGTCAACGACGAACCGGTGACGAGCGACAAGGCAACCGTCGGCACCGCTGACGCTGGAACGACCGGCGTCATCAAGCTTTCGCTTGGCAAAAAGAAGCACGTGCTTCTGAAACCGGTCTAAGCGCCGCTCAGTGGTTGGTCGTCGTCGACGACCAACCATCGACCGCCTCAGCCTCCTTCGGAGCGGTCTTCTTTGCCTTGGCCTGCGCTGGCGCGTGCGTCTTTGCTTTCGACTTTGGCTTCTCGCCCGCGACAGAGGGAACGGGCGGCGCCGCGCGCACCCGGTCCTCGACCGGCTTTTGCGGAGCCCGGTCTTCGCGTACCTGAATGGTCGGATCCATCGACGTCATCTGGAAGATGTCCCGGAATATTCCAGGAGCGACCAGCGAGAACGGGTTGACGATGACCTGCGGGTCGGAAGTCGGTCCCTGCACGGCAAATGTCATTCCGACGATTCCCTCGCCCTGCGAGCCCGATAGGATCTGTCCAAGCAGCGGAATGTCGCCGAGCGCGCCATTCAAACCCTGCAACGGAATGTAGGTGCCGCCGATGTTGACGCGCTTCGTCCGGAAATCAACCTTGCCGCGAAGCGTTGCGCCGAGCATCGGCCCTTTGAGATAGGATTCCTGCAGCACGAACTGACCGTACCCGACAGAGAACGGCGCGCGCATCCGCGTGAAATCGAATACCTCGCGCGTAACCTTGCGATTGCCCCCGATGGCCGGACGCCCCTCGTCAGCGCTGCTGACGACTTCGGTAACGATCGGATCGCCGAGAATTCTGAAATTGTCGACGACGAGAACGCCGGTCTTTTCCGCGGGCCCAGCGCCGTCGAGCCCGACGTCGAGCTGCATCTTCCCGCCCGTCATATTCGGATAGAAGTTCACGAGCTTCATCACCTGGCCCGCGTCGCTCGAGGTAACGACCAATCTCCGGCCGCCCTGGCCTTGATCGAGTTTCGCGACGAGCAATGCTCCCCCGTCGAGCGTGCCCTTGGCATCGAGGCTCGCGAGATCTCCGTCGCGCATTTCAATTGCCATCTTGAGATTGCGCAACGAAACGTCATAGCTACCGATGACGTTCGCGAGGTCGACGGTAACGTGCGCACCGGCCGACGACGCCCTGTCCTTCCGGTCCGGACCGTCGCCGACGCTGAACAGCGAACGGAAGAAATTTCGCGCATCGAAATTCGAACCGGCGATCTTGATCGTCCAAATGTCGTCCTTGCTGCGCGAGCCGCTCATGTCGAGCCGCGAGATGACGTTCAGATTGACCCCAGGAAAATTGAATTCCTTGACCTTGTTGTCGGTGCCGATGACGATCCGCCCATCGGCGGCGATATCGTCGCTGACGACCTTGAAGTTTTGCAGTTCCGTGTCGCGGCCCGGACTACTGACGATATCCGCGTCAAGGCTCGCTGTCCGGCCCGGCGCCTTTCGCCATTGCAAATGCTCGAATGTAAGCTCGGCCTCCGTCAGATCGGCATGCAGCTTGATCGCGGGCTCCGGCCGGTCGCCCTTCTGCAGCGAAATTTCGACCGGGACGACACCATGAACGAGGTTGTTGATGTCGAGGCCGAGCTGCGTGCGATCCGTCTCGTCCAGCTTCGCGACGATCTTGAGCGGCGGCTGCTGCGCCGCATCCGGACCGAGAAGCCGCTGTCCGACGACCTTCGCCGGAATGCCGTTGATGAGCAGATCGCCCTTCGCATCGAGCGACGTGTCGGTGAGCGTAAGATCGAGAGTAAAGCCTTGAACATCGAAGCGGCCGGCGACTTTGCCGAAGCGCCCGTCGGATACGCGGGCTTTGCCGGTAATCGTCATGTCATCGCCGGTGACACCCGGGAAGAACGGCAGCTTGATCACAAGCTGAGCGTCGACCTTGCCTTCTCCGGCTTTCGGCAATGGCGACGCATCCCGCACAGCCCGGACCGGAAGCTGCTCCATGGCTTCAAGGAAAGGACCAAGATCTCCGACAGCCGAAAAGCCGATCTCGCCGTTCGGGCGCGGACCCAGGATATCGTCGGTCGTCAGGCGCCCATTCTTGAGCGGAAGCTGGCCACCGCCCGGCAACGCGACGGCGCCTTCGGGCACCGTAATATCAAGCGCGTTATCCTTGATGCGAATTGACGTGCTCGGCGCCGCAATCGACTGCATGCCCGGCAATGGCGCAAACACCGCGTTACTCGCCTCAAAACTCGCGTTGACTCGCTCGAGCTCCGTCGAAACGGAGCCCGGCTCCATGCCACCCACGTTGTCGTTCGTGAACCGAAGAGTTCCACCCTTGAAGTCGACGGCCGATACGTTCTTGCCAACCCAGTCGCGCGTCCCCGTCGCCACCGCACGCGGCCATAGCGCCTTGAGCGTCGCAAGCGGCATCGGTGAAACCGTGAACTCGGCCGACATACTCTGACCTTGCGG
Organism: Hyphomicrobium facile; assembly: GCF_900116175.1. Classification (GTDB taxonomy): domain Bacteria; phylum Pseudomonadota; class Alphaproteobacteria; order Rhizobiales; family Hyphomicrobiaceae; genus Hyphomicrobium_B; species Hyphomicrobium_B facile. Next base: position 951,664 of record NZ_FPCH01000001.1, on the reverse strand, counting down.
TCCCGCCTGGGTCGTCGCCTTGACCGTCGCCTCGCCGCCACCGCCCGCGAGGCGGAATTCGGTCAGATCGATGAAACCCCGCCGGGGTATGATCGTGCCGCGCGCCGACCAGTTGTCGATCGTCACCGGAGGCACGTTGAATTCCGCCGCCTCGAACACGCCATTCTTGCCGTCGAGCGCGAAGAGCCATTGCGGCGGGTCTGTTCCCTTCGAAACGTCGGTCATGTTCCCGGTGAACATCATCGTGCCGTCGGCCCATTTCACCGGGCTCGGCTGCAGCTCCCAATGCCGGGCCTTGCCGTCGAACGTCAGCTTGAAGAGACCGGCCGTCACCTCCATCGGGTGGACCAGATGCGGAAGCCGCACGCGCCCTTGACCGACTTCGAGGGCAAGTTCACCGCTTTCGATATCGCCGACGGTGGAAAGCTCGACCGTGGCATCGCCCGAAACCGGAAATTCGAAGTTCCCAAGCAAGGCAAGCGGGGGCGCCGCAGCTGCGAGCGTGGATGGAACGAGGTCGCGGATCGTTGCCTTCACGTCGAGCTTGCCGGTTTGAACGCTTTCGTCCGTCAGGAATGATACCGACCATGCCCCCCTCGGCGACGCGACGGTCGCGCGGCCGGAGATGACGCTACGCCGCTCGGCGTGATTGAAATCGACGCTCGCCTCATCAATGCGCCACGAACTGCGCTGGCCCTCGTAGTCGACGACGACCGTCGCGTTCGAAAGACCGAATTCCGTCAGATACGAAGTCGCGTCGAGGCGCTTTCTGGCGCGGCGGGACGACTCGCTCAGCATCTTCGCCAGGTTGACCTTCGTCCCCGCTTCAACCGCCGAGCGCGGCGGAGCCACCGTTGTTCCCGGGTTGGCGACGGGAGGCGGAGCGGCAACGCTGCTGCCATCCGGACGCACCGGAACAGGCTTCGGCACCGCTCGCTCGAACACGAACCCGGATTTCTCGGAATAGGCGAGCGCGATGATCGGATCGATGAGTTCGATGCGCGCCGGAACGATGCGTCCGCGCGCCAGCGCCGCCATCGAAATGTTTACGGCGGCAAGTGGCGACGAGAGCACCACATCGCCGCCCTGCTCCAGCACGCTCACGTCCCGGAGCCGGAATTCCAACTCGCTGTTTGGCCCAAGCCTGAGCTCGGCGCCGTCGATCTTCACCGAGCTCGTAACGAGTTCCGCGTTGATGCCGCGCTCGATCGGCGAGACGACGAAATCAAAAGCGATCGGACCGTGCTTCAGCCGTACGTAGAGCAGGCCGGTCGCCATCATCGCGAGCAACGTCAACGGCACGATGCAATAAAAGAGAACGCGGCAGCCGCTCAAGAAATGCCGGAGGCCTGTAGACATCGCCCCATCTTCATCGTCGTCCATCGGAGGACCGGGCGGAGCCGTCGCCACGCGCTGCGAAACAGCAGTTCGTGGCACGACATTTAGCTGCGCGCTTTGATCGGCGTCGCGCCGATTTGGAGGGCGCCCGCCGGTTGCCAGTTTCGTCAACGCCGCTCCTCAAGAACCCCCGCGGGCCATACCGGCCCGACCCCTCGTGCTGTCGCCGGGAACGGACAGAAAAAGCTTTCAAAAAGAAAGTCTAAATCTGTCTGGCCTCCGCTCGCTCGACGTGCCAGCTACAGTGCCGAAAAGCGACAAAAGAAAGGCACATTTAAGATGATCGAGGAAGGAAAGAAGGCTCCTGATTTTAGCCTGCCTGATGACATCGGTGGAGAGGTTCGGCTTTCCAAATTGAAAGGCCGTCTTGTCGTCCTTTATTTCTATCCGAAGGACGACACTTCGGGTTGTACGCAGGAGGCAAAAGACTTCTCGTGCCTCGCCGAAGAATTCGCAGCCGTAGGCGCGGACGTCATCGGCATCTCCCCCGATAGCGCAAAGAGCCATCAAAAATTCAAAACCAAACACGGCCTGTCCGTGCGCTTGGCTGCCGACGAGCAGAAGGAGACCGCGATCGCCTATGGCGTATGGGTCGAGAAATCGATGTACGGGCGGAAATACATGGGCGTCGAACGCTCGACCTTCCTGATCGACAAATCGGGAAAACTTCTCCGCAGCTGGCGGAAAGTTCGCGTCCCGGGGCATGCCGAAGAGGTTCTGGAGACGGTTAAGGCGCTCAAAACCTGACCAAAACGGTGCGAATAGCGGCACCGTTGATCTTCCGCCACACTTCTCCACCAAGAATATGCCATCTGCAGCAATGCAGAGAGTTTCCGGTGGAAATTGTTACGCTCAACGGTGGATTGGGCCGCCAAAAATGCTATCCGAATCAAACGCGCTCGCCGCACGTTTGAATAACGTAATGCGTTGAGGCCGCTTCGGGCGCGGGTCGTTGCTTATGTTGTGTTAGAGGGGAAGAACATATGTTGCCTAATTTTCGCCGTACCGAGCCGACCGCCTCTGCCGCCGAAGCGAGCGCCGCACCAGCCTTCCAGCCGCGCCCCTTTCTGACCGTGCCCCGAGCTGCCGCGACCGAAGGACCAAAATCCGTTTCGGTGATTGGCACGGACCTGACCATAACCGGCAATCTCATCTGCAAGGGCGAAGTCCAAGTCGACGGCATCGTCGAGGGTGACATCCAAGGCAGCAACGTCGTCGTCGGTGAACACGCGACCGTCACCGGCAGCATCTCCGGTGAAGAAGTCATCGTCCGCGGCCACGTCGTCGGATCGGTACGCGGACGCCGCGTCATGCTGCAGACGACCAGCCAGGTCGAAGGCGATATTTTCCACCAATCGCTGTCCATCGAGCAGGGTGCTCTGTTCGAGGGCAAGTCGCGCCGCACCAAGGAGGACCCGCGTACGATCGCGGCGCCGAAATCCGAGCCCATCGGCTTTGTCGTGCCGCCGCGGCTGCCGCCCGAACTTCCGAATTAATACCCGTCACTACCGACTAAACCCTCTCAAACCCCCCAAGGCCTTTCCCCCTAAAGGCCTTAACTCACCTTTCCGGCCGCCAGTTTGTAACTGTGAGTCGACGGCCGGGAAGGATTTCGAAAGCTCTCTCGCGACACGTCAGAACGATGATCTGCGGAACGCTGCTGGCGGCCGCAAGCTCCCCGCATACGGCCGCGAGACGCGCATCGTCCGAATAGGCCAGCGGATCGTCGACCACGAGAGGCACGCCCCGCCCGCTTTCGGCGAGTATTTCCGCAAACGTCAGGCGGACCAGGATCGAGAGCTGCTCCCGCGTGCCGTCGGAAAGCGCGGTGACGGTCTCGGTCCCTGCAGCACGCCGCAGGGCATCGACAGCGAAATCATCGCGAAATGTCAGCTCCGATGTCCCGAACACCCGTTCGAGATGCCGGCCGAGCCGGCGTGAGATCGGGGCCGAATAAGCAGCCTTCGCTTGGGCTTCGATAGCGGCGAGCGTTCGCTCCAAAAGCCGCAACGCTTCCGCCTCGTGCCGTAGCCTCTGCGCCTCCGCTTCCGCGCGCTCGAACTCGCCTTCGCGCGCAGCAAGTTCCCCCGCCCGGCCGTTTTCGTCACTTGCCTGCTGCGCGCCCTTTGCGTGCGCAAGCTCATCCCGCAGGCGGCCGATCTCGCTCTTGCGATTTTCTTCGGTCTTTCGGGCGGCAACGATTTCGCCGTCGAGTCTGCGGAAGTCGTCGTCGTCCATCGCCTGAGCACTGAGTGCGTTGAATGTCAGGCGAGCGTCCATGGCAACCGACTTCAAACGTTCGACGTCAGGTTCGGAGAGAGAGGCTTGAGCCACAGCCGCCAACTCCGCCTCGATCTGCGCAATGTCGCTGGCGAGCACTTCCGCGCCACGAGGCGCGAGATCTGAGAGCCGGGCACGCGCAGCGGCGAGATCCGCTTGCTTCTTTGCACGGGCCTGAGCCCGCTCGCGCGCTTGTTCGGTCGTCGCAACGCCGAGACGCTTCAGCGCATCCTCGATTTCGCGCGTCGCCGCTTCACTCTTAGCGCGGAGTTCCGCGCCGCGCGCCGCATGCGCCGTCGAAATCGAAATCGCAGCGATCCCCGGAATGCGAATTTCGAGCGGCTCGACGACAGCGAAACTGCGGCTCTCTTGAAGCGGCGACCCGCCGATCTCGATCCGCCCGCGGCCACCCTCTTCGACCGCGATATCGACTGTTGCGGCGTGCCCTGAAAGCTCCGCTTCGGCGACGGCACGTTGCTGTTCCAGAACGCCGAGGCGATCGATCACGCCCGGAAGCGCCGGATCGGCTTCAATCTCGGATGTCCACGTGCCGATCTGCCGGCCGGTTTCCACCGCCGTGGCATATCCCGCCCGCTTCTGGTCGAGCGCTTCCGCCAATTTCTTGCGCGACGCGAGCGCGCCGAGCGCCGCAGCGTGTTCCGCTTCCCGCGCGCGCATCGCCTCCCGTGCGAGATCCCGCTGAGACCGCGTATCGATGGCAGCCGCGCGCCGCGCCTCTAGTGCCAGAGTCCCCGAACCGGACGCATTCGATTGCACCTCGGCTTCCAACTCGCCAAGCCGCCTCGTCATCTCCACGATGTCGTTGAGCCGCTGCTCCGCAGCTTGCGCGATTGTGCGAGTCTCGTCGCGCTCCTTTTTGGCATCGTCTCGAAGCTGCTGCGCGACGTAAAGCGGCCCGTCCTTCTTGATCCCGGCTCTCGACGGCGTCAGCAGCAGATCAAGCGCACGTTTGGTTCGATCGCGCACGCCCTCGAAAGCCGCATCGAATGCAGCCGTTTCGATTTCGCGGCCGATCACGTCCCTGAGAATGGCCCTCTCGCCACGATCCTTCACTTTACCGGCGGGATCGATGTCGGGCTCGGGCAGCGACAACGTCTGCTTCTGGCGAACCCAGACCAAGCCGAAGCTCCCGGGAAGGTCGCTGCTCCTGCCGGTCAACTCGGCAAGGCGCTCTTCGGCCTCGGCGTTGCGCGCGACGATCGCCCCAGAATCAAGATCGCTCAAAAGAGCGCTCGCTCCCCGTCCGAACTGCTTGCGAATGTGCCAGCGGCGGCCCTGCGCTTCGAAGTCGACTTCGACCAGGGGCTCGCCTCCCCCATACGGCCGCATCGCGTCGAGCGCACCGCCGCTCACTTTGTGGCGTGTAAGAAAAGCCGCTTCGAGCGCGTGGAACATCGTCGACTTACCCATCTCGTTGGGTCCGCAGAGAACGTTCACGCCGTCGCCGAATGTTTCGATGGCAACCGGCTCGACAAATCTTCTGAATGCCGCGACGCGGAGGGCGAGAATTTTCACTGGCCCGCCTCGCGTCGGCCCTCAGCGGCGAAGCCCGCGAGACGAAGCAGCGCCGTTGCGGCAGCGTCACGTTCCGGACTTGCGGGATCTGAACTCACCGCAGCCAGATGTCGTGCCGCGTCGAGCAGCGCCCCCGCAAGACCGAGGCTCTCGAAATCCATGGAGCCGGACGTAACCGTCAGCGCTTTGTCGTCGATCTCGAACCGGCGCAGCCGCGCCGACCATTCTTCCCGCCATACATCGAGCGCCGCGCGATCCGCGAGCGAAAGATGGCCGCCAAGAGCGAGCCGAAGCAAAGTCTTGCCGAGCGTCGAAGCCGCGCTCCGAACGTCGCGTTCGATCGCACCGAAATCGGCGGCCGAGTGAACGGTCCGATCGAACTTCAGCCAGGTGAACTCCGCTGTCGGCACCTTATCAACCGCAACCAGCTGCGCACCGTCGACCGTGACCGAAAGCGCAAAGCCCGGCTCGTTGTCGGGAAATTGATCCGGCTCCGGCGTCCCCGAATACCAGGTCTCTGCTGAAACACGCGCCGCACCGTGCCAATCACCGAGCGCCAGATACGCGAGCCCCGCACGTTTCGCGCGATCGGGCGCCAAACGGAGCGCCGCGTCGTCATCGCTGCCGAAGCCGCGAACCGACCCATGCGCGAGCCCGATGCGGGCGGCGCCCGGCGGGGTCTGAGCCGCGTCCATCCATTCGGTGACATCGCGCCCCGGATCTTTCGACGTTACCGGCGACGGCAACAGCACCGCATTGCCGGCGAGCGTATGAGGCGTTGCACTAGAAAGCACGGAAACGTTCGGCGGCAGACCAAGTCGCGAGACCTGATCCCACACGCCACTCAATCGCAAGGGATCGTGATTGCCCGGCAGAAGCAGCCAGGTCACGTCGCTTTCCTCGGCGAGTTGCGCAAGCGCACGCCGGATCTCGAGCGTCGCGATCAACTCGGAATCGAAGATGTCTCCTGCAACGAGAACATGCCGCGCGCCACGCTCACGCGCGATCTTTGCAAGCCGTCCGATAATTCCGAGCCGCGCAGCCGCCAGCTCGCCCGCGAGCCCCGGCTCGAAGCGGCGAAACGGTTTTGCGAGGTGCCAGTCCGAGGAATGAATGAAGCGGAACGTCATGGCGCGAGCTTTCGCCGCTTCGTCCGTCAACTTCAAGGCATCTCTGGGCGTCGCCGCGGCGTGTGGATAACTTTATCAGAGCGCGCGGCCCAAGAAGAGCAGCTGTCCGCTCGTCCCGGCCCGGACGATCTCGGCGAACCCGTTCCGGTTGTAGAAGCTGATATTCGGCGAGCCAGCCCCCGTGACGACGTGGACGCCCGGCGAGCCAAGAGCTTTTGCATCGGCGACGAAATGATCAATCAACCGGCCGCCAATGCCGCGATTTCGAAAATCCGGCGCGACGTTCACATGCAGGTGCGCGGGAAATTTCTTCGTCTGCTCGCGAAGCGCGTTGAAGAACTCGATGTCGGCAAAGCGCGCCGCCTGGGCCGGATCCTCAATGGCCCCGACGAGATAACCGGCGACCTCGCCCGACGGCCTCAGCGCCAGATACCCGAATTGCGGATCGTGCCGCAGATAGCGCCCGAGCCACCGCTCCCGGAACGCCGCCCGCACGGGCTCGCTCTCGAACGATTTCGTATTGCTTGACTCAAAAAAAATAGCGTCGATGCCGCGCTCGATGTCAGGCGTCGGACCGGCGTCGAGCAAACGGTGGATGCTTACTGTCTCGGACATTGCTCTCGCTTGTCACGCAATGGCGTTTGGACGAGGGCAACCCCCAAAAAAGCATCCCCCTGGCGCAATGCATCTACCCGGCGGCGTCGACGGCGGCAACAAGTTGCCGGCGAAACGACGGGGGCAGATCGGCCGGAATGGCAACGGGCATCGGCGTCGACGTGGACGTGGACGCCGTGTCGTTCGGTCTACTTACAGTCGCCGGTGCGGAACGCCGGTCTGCCGGATTGGCGCCGCCGTAGTTGGGGCTGAAGGGCTCGTTCGGATCGTCCGGCATCGCCCGGATACGTACCGACGGCGCTGCCTGCACCGGCAGGCCGTCCGCTTCCATCTGAACCGTTTGAACCGTTGGTGCTTGCGCGACATAGGCCGGAGGCGGCGAGCCCGCGTAATAGGCCTCGTTGTCGGTTGCGCATCCCGCCACTGAGATCACAACCGCTCCGGCCATCAGCGGGAAAAGGACCGCGCGCAGGGCTTCAACCGGCCGTCGGCCGCAGGATAACGCGAACATGGAACACGCCTTCGACAACGCTACAAACGCTACAAAACCCAAGAATTGTCCGAGATTGAAACATCCGGGCGTTAATGCGGCCCTAACGGCTGCCAGCTTTTGGAAAGCCCGCGAGCTTCTTTTGCTCTCAGCGGTGAATAATGCCTGAAGCGCTGATTCCGTTGAAAACAGCCTGCATGGCAATAGCCGCAAGCAAAATGCCGAACACCCGGATGAGCACGCGTTGCGCCGTAATGCCGAGCAGGTGATTGAGCTCGTTCGCGAGAATGAGCAGCACGAGCGTTACGACCATCACCGCGGCGAGCGACGCCGCGACGATCGCAACGCCGAGCGGCTCACCATGCGCATTCGCCGTCAGCAAAATGCCGGCGCTCATTGCGCCCGGCCCCGCGATCAGCGGCGTCGCTAGCGGAAAAACAGCGATGTCGTCCTTCGTCTGAGCCTCAGCCCCTTCGGGCGGCGTGAGCTTGATCGCGCCCCCCGGCCTCGCAAAAATCATGTCTAGAGCGATCAGCAGCAGGATGATCCCGCCCGCGGTTTGCAACGCCGCAAGCGATACGCCGAGTTCACTCAGGATCGGATCGCCGAACAGCGTGAAAACCGCGAGGATGCACGAAGCGATGAGCGTCGCGCGAATGGCGATGCCTCGGCGCACGTCGTAAGGCATCTTCGGCGTAAGCGTCGCAAACAGCACCGCCGCTTCTATCGGTCCGATCGTTACGAAAAACGTCAGAAAACTTTTGAGCGCCATCTCAACCATTGTCATCCGCCTCTAACGCCGCAACAGACACCGAAGCAAACCGCAGAGCTGCACAGCGAGGCAGCGCTTTGCTCAATGCTCCGCCGACAAATCCAAGCACTCGATTTGGTCAGCTGCTAACAATTCGAATTGGCCAACAATGAATATGGACACGGAACGAATCTCGCATGATCATCGTCATTTCAGGGAGGGCGCCCAGTCACCTAATTGAAAGGAGATTGCTAAGTGACCGAACGTGAAATGTCTTGCGACAAAGGTTTTAAAGCCCAGCTCGCTGGGTTCAGTCTGACGACTGCGGAGATCCTTTATCGTCTTCCGGATCATCCGTCGCTCATCCAAAGCTATATCTGGCAAGAATACGACTCCGCGCCGCGCTTTCCAAAGCTCAAATCGTTTCTCGACTTCTGGACGGCAAAGCTCGAGGGCCAGCTCTACCGCGTGACCGTCGCGCATTCCAAGCTGGTGCGCCCGGCAGAACTCAGATTGATCGGCACAGAGTTTAAACTGAACTAGGAAGCGAAGTTCGCGCTGAAAGCAGTCCGCCTTTTCGATGGCGGCGCCAGGTTCGGAAACGGGGGGATCGCGCGCCACGTTGCGCGCGACGCAGAACGAATTCGATCATCGCCGAGCCCCGCGTGCGACGTCGCATTCGATCAGTTCGCGAACGGGGCGGAGGGCCTCACAAGCTACTTTACCAAAGTGTAAGTACTGCTTTCCGCCAGCTTGGGTTTACGTTCGAAGTTCACTGGGGAATCCCCAAGGACTCCGAAACTCGAGGCAGGGCGAATGCACTGCCTTTTTTTTTTAATTCGCGATCTTCACCGGGATCGTGACGACGATTGCAGTTCCCGGCGAGCGGGGTTCGACCTCGATCTTACTGCCGAGCTGCGCTGCGAGCATCCCCATCAGGCGATTACCGATGCCGGCCTTTCCCGATTCCGGCCCGTTGCGCTGCCCCACACCATCGTCCGCGACAACGAGCTTATAGGCCTCTCCCTCCTGCCGGAAATCCACGATGATGCTTCCATGCCGTTGAGGAAAAGCGTGCTTCGTCGCGTTGGTGACGGATTCGTTGATAATCAGCCCGAGCGGAACCGCCTTTTCCAAACTGATCGAGTGGCTTTCAGCATTGCACTCGATTGCAATGGGGCGCATCGCGAGCCGCGACAGCCTGAGGTCAGCGCACAATTCGCCGATATAGGATTTCGTATCGACGAACACGTGCTCGCCGCGCAGCTCCAGCCGCCGGTGCACGCGCGCTATCGTCTGCACGCGCTCCGCGGCCGAGGTCAACGCCTCGCGCGCCTCCGCATTCGCCGACCGCGCTTGCAAATTCAGTAGCGTCACGACATTGGCGAAATCATTCCTCGTGCGATGGGCGAGCTCGTGGAGCAGCACTTCGCGATCCCGCACGGCCTCACTCACACGCGCATGCTCGTCGGCGAGCGACACAAGCCCCGTATGCAAAGCTTCGACTACCGCCGAGATTGCAAATCCGATCACGACAAAAAGCGCCAGAGCCACTTGGTCGGACCGGTTAATGACGTCGATCCAATAGCGCGGTTCCATAAAGAAATACGAGACCGCCAGCGCGCTCAAAACCGTGGCGAAAAAGCCGTTGCCGCGATCGAGGAACGCCCCGGTAATAAAAATGATCGGAAAATATGCAAGGAATGGGTAGCGAAACGCCGCGTCCCCGATCCAACTATACTGTATCCACGCGACCAGGGCCACGAGTGCGACAGTCACAAGATAGCGCAACGCGACAGGAACTCTTCTTGAGGCGTCGGCAGCTCGGTGAACTGTCGAGATCCATCCTTGCATGCGCAGGAAACGCGCCTCGGCAAGAATTGTTCAAAGCATCGATAGCGCGAGAGTATCCGTGCCTAACACTCCCTGAAGGTCGCGCCCGTCCTGGTCGCGACGCCGCATCAACCTCCGCTCGCGGTTAGCGATCCGTCCACCTGGAACAGCCCTCGAGCCACCTTTCCCGGCCCCGACGGGGCGTGAAGTTGCTTTATTGGCGCACTTCCGGTACGGTCGCAGCACACTATTCGGCAGTTCGATCGGCCTCGCCAAGAACACCCCGAGGCGCCGCCGGCATAATTGGAGCTGACGCCCACCGAGGTTATCAGCGCAGAAGTCGCAAAGCAGACATCGCGGCTACACCGATTAGACACGCATATTCGCTGACCGGTTCCACGATTTGGATCGGCAACGCGCCGTCCAGCAAGCGGCGTCCACGATGACTTATCCGAAAATACTCAACTAACCGGACGATCAATTTTAACACGGTGTGCATCTCGCTTTGCAGGTGCTCGAAAAGCACCAACCAACCCCAGCGAGGATTCGACGAATGTCCACTAGCGCAGCTCAGATGCATGCGGCACGCGGCACAAAACACACGTGCAGCAACGACGAATGCGGCGAACGATTTTACGATTTGAACCGCGACCCGACGGATTGCCCGTATTGCGGCGTCGCCTTCGACCCGCTGGCCGTTCACGCTCGCCACACGTTCGAGATGGAAGTCGGCAAGCGCACGCGCGGCAAGGTCTACAAGCTGACCCAAGCCGAGCCCGAGGCTGAAGAAGCCGAAGTCGGCGTCGAAGCCGGAGTTGACGTCGAGGAAGCTGATGACGGCGCCGACACGCCGAACATCCTCATCGAGGACGACGACAGCGAGCCGACGACAGACGACGTCATCGACCCGGCCCACACCAGCGACGAAACGTAAGCGCTCACATTCGTCCTTCTGCGATGCCACACCGGATCGCCGAAGGACCTCCGCGCTTGTAAATCGAACGAACCCGGCAAACCAAAAAAGTGCGTGACGCTCCGTATGCTCTCTGGGCATAAGGAGACCGAGGAACTGCGCCTTCGTCTCGGCAGATTTTTTGCCGAAAAGTTGGAGGAAGTTCCAGGCACCCGCGGAGGACGAATGCAGCGCTGGCTTTTTCTGATTTTGATTGGACTGATATCGCCCGCAAGCGCCGCGTCCATTGACCAATCCCTGCTCCAACTCGATCCGGAGGAGCGCGCGCATCAGGTTTGCATCCTGAAGGGCATCGACGATATCAAGCGCTCGAAGAAGTTGCGGCACGTCGATCGCGTGAAAACGAGCATCCTCTCGCGCGCAAAATTCGACGGCACCACGGTCGTCGCCAACGGCGGCGCCGTCCGCGCCAATAATCATTGGTATCAGCTGAAGTTCACGTGTGCCGTCACGAGCGAGCAAATGAAGGCGACATCGTTCACCTATGAAGTCGGCCCCGAAATTCCCGAAAGCCAATGGGAGGACCTTGGCCTGTGGAAGTGACGCTCCCCAAACGGCGGCGCGTAGCGGCCACCATGGAGTGAAGTCATGTCCATCACGATCTATCACAACCCAAGCTGCGGAACGTCGCGCAACACGCTTGCCATCATTCGCCAAAGCGGCGCGGAACCGCGCGTCATTGAGTATCTGAAAACGCCGCCGAGCCGTGATGAACTCCGAGACCTCATCCGCGCGATGGGCATCTCGGCCCGTGACTTGCTTCGCCGGAAGGGTACCCCGTACGAGGAGCTTGGCCTCGACGATCCGAAATGGACCGACGATCAGCTGATTGGCTTCATGCTGGAGCACCCGATCCTCATCAATCGCCCGATCGTCGTAACGCCGCTCGGCACCCGCCTTTGCCGGCCATCCGAAACAGTGCTCGACATCCTTCCCAACGCCGACATCGGGGCATTCACAAAGGAAGACGGCGAAATCATCCCGGCGCGCAAAAAGAAATAACGCGCATTTGCGAGCTTGCGCTGGCGTGCCAACCGGCGGTCGCTCGAGCATCGCGAGCCCGATTACAGCACGCTCCTGACGCCCGGGAATATCTTTTGCGGCGGGCGAGCATAAATCTCGCGATATCCTGAAATACTCTGTGGACGAATAGATAAGCAGCCACGGCCCTCTAACGGGACGCTTGGGCCTGGCATCTCCTCCCACCTCCCCGCCCTAGCCTTTGGCTAACACCCCGCGCAAACCGAGCGAACGCCGAGTGCACGATGAACCATGTTCGTGCAGTCTCGCCCAAGCCCGAAGGCGGCGGCGCGGCGAATAATGGCGTGTACTGAATATTACGAAAACCCAACACACCAGTTATATTGAAAAAGGAGATTGCCAGTGAAAGCTCCAAAATTCGTAGCATGCGTTCTCACCATACTCAGCGCCCCCGCCGGCGTCGCGCATGCGACGGACGCTTCGTTCGATTTGAAGCGAGCGTGTGCCGGGCTTCCCAGCGTTTCGGTGCTGCGAGCCAGCCTCATTGCAGCAGCAAACGATCCGAAAGCCTTGAACGGCCTGCAGTTGCTCAACTGGGCGACGGTCGTCAACCGCGACGGCATCGTCTGCGCCGTCGCATTTCAAGGCGATGACCGCGGCGCGCAATGGCCGGGAAGCCGCGTGATCTCGGCACAAAAGGCCAACACCGCGAATGCGTTCAGCCTCAACAAGCTCGCACTTTCGACAGCGAACCTCTTCTCGGCCGTGCAGCCGGGCGGAAGTCTTTTCGGCCTGCAGGAAAGCAACCCCGTCAACACCGGCGTCGCGTACGGCGGCGATTCACGCCTTATCGGCACGTCGAACGATCCGATGGTCGGCGGCAAAATCGGTGGCGTCAACGTCTTCGGCGGCGGCCTCGCGCTTTACGATGGCAGCGGAACGATCATCGGCGGCGTCGGCGTTAGCGGCGATACCTCGTGCCGCGACCACTTCGTCGCTTGGGAACTGCGCCACGTGCTGAAACTCGACTACGTGCCCTCAGGCGTTTCCGGCGATCCTAACCGGCCGGACAACGTCATCTTCGACATCCCGACATCGCAGGTCGCAGCGCCGTCACCGGTGCCAGGACCGAGCACGAGCGGCTTCGGACATCCGAAATGCATCAACACCGGCAATCCCGCCGCGCTCGATCCGATCCGCCACGTTTCGATCGCCTCATCGCATTGATCGTTTGAAATTGATCGTTTGAATACGAGAAAGGGCAGCGAGCGGTCCCCACAAAGGCGGCCGCTCGATTTTCATACCGACCTCCGCGGGATCTTCCTTCATCCTCGAACGCGCGAGCAACGCCGTGACCTTCGGCGCCAAAGTCAAACCCGTTTCTGTCATCTCAAGATGCAACGAACGCCGCTGCGGCGTTGCTCGGTACAGTTTGATCTGCGGCCGCAACGGTTGATTAATTCGAATTGAATCGAGTTCGAGCGCGCTCCGTTTCAACGTCATAAGCATTGGGCGCCCGACCGAAGGCGAGACCATTTCTCCCGCACGAATGCTTCGATGGACCCGGAGATACTCCATGTTCGATTTTCGACAACTCAACATACTGACACCACTCATTACAGCTTTCGCGCTCGCGTTTCCGGCACTCTCCGCCTCACCCGCAGACGCCCAATCCCAACCCAACATCGTCGTCATCATGGGCGACGACATCGGCATGTGGAACATCGGCGCTTATCACAGGGGACTGATGGCCGGGCGAACGCCGAACCTCGACAAGTTGGCCAAGGAAGGCATGCTGTTCACGGACTATTATGCCGAGGCGAGTTGCACAGCAGGTCGCGCCAATTTCATCACCGGAGAACTCCCGATCCGCACCGGCATGACGACGGTCGGCCAAGCGGGCGCAGCAATCGGCCTCCCTGCAGAGGCCATCACCATCGCGACCGCTTTGAAATCGATGGGCTACGCCACGGGCCAATTCGGCAAGAACCACCTGGGCGACAGGAACGAGTTCCTGCCGACCGTCCACGGCTTTGATGAATTTTTCGGCTACTTGTATCATCTCGATGCCATGGAAGATCCGGCCCATCCCAACTATCCGCAGAACCTGCTGAACGTCGTTGGCCCGCGCAACATGGTCCATAGCTGGGCGACTGACACGGACGATCAGACCGTGATGCCGCGTTGGGGCAAGATCGGCAAACAGCGGATCGAAGACGCTGGGCCCCTCTATCCCAAGCGCATGGAAACGGTCGACAACGAGATCCGCGACCTCGCAATCAACTTCATGGATAAAGCCAAAAAGGACGGCAAGCCGTTCTTCGTCTGGCTCAACCCGACGCGCATGCACATCGTCACCCATCTTTCTCCCAAATACGAGGCGATGCGCAATTCCGAGAACGGCTGGTCGGAGGAAGAAGCCGGCATGGCCCAGCTCGACGACGATGTCGGGCTCGTGATGCAGAAGCTCAAGGACCTGGGCGTCGACGACAACACCATTGTCGTCTTCACCACCGACAACGGCACCGAAGTCTTCACGTGGCCCGATGGCGGGCAAACGCCATTTGCGCAGTCAAAGGGAACCGTTCTCGAAGGCGGCTTCCGCGTACCCGCGATCGTTCGCTGGCCCGGCCATGTGCCGGTGGACTCCGTGCAGAACGGAATCTTTTCCGGCCTCGACTGGTTTCCGACGTTCGTCGCCGCTGCCGGCAATCCGAACATCACCGAAGAATTGCTGAAGGGTAAGCAGATCGGCGACCAGACGTACAAGAACCATCTGGACGGCTACAACCAGCTCGATTGCATATCCGGCAAGGGCCCCTCCGCGCGCCACGAGATTTTCTATCTCGGCGAAAGCACGGTCGGCGCGGTGCGCATCGACGACTACAAGTTCCGCTTCATCGATCAGCCCCAAGGTTGGGTGGGGCAAAAAACGCACCCCGACATCCCCTACATCACCAACTTGCGCCTCGATCCCTTCGAACGCACCGGCTGGCCGGAGAGCGGCACGAAAGAAGGCGGGCAACAATACTTCGATTGGTTCAAGTATCAGTTCTGGCGCTTCGTGTTCGTCCAGCAGATGGTCGCGAAGGAACTTCAGACGTTCCTCGACTTCCCGCCGATGCAGCGAGGCGCGAGCTTCAACCTAGACGCCGTCAAAGCGGAAATGCAGAAGCGGATGGCCCAGGCCGAAGCCGCAAGCAAAGGCACCGGCCAGTAGCACGGCCAGCGCGATCGGCGTCCGGCCCAACAGCAAACGCGATCGGCGGCCTGCTCCGCGGAGCGGGACCGCCGATCGCAAACAAAAAGAGCGATCAATTTTGCGTCTTGGTGCCCGTCGCCGAATCCTCAGTTTTCGCTGGAGCCGGCGTCGCGCTGGACTTATCGGCAGCCGGCGGTGGCGTCGTCGTAGCCGATGAGCCCGCGGCTGATTTCGCCTTCAGGTCCTTTTTGCATTGAGCGCGAAATTTGATGCGCTCCTTGCCGTGCAAGCCCTTTGCGTCGGCCTGCTTCGAGCATTCGATCGACTCAGGCGTCTTCGGCTTCGTTTTCGAATCTGCAGCGAAAGCCCCAGTCGATGTGGCCGCAATCGCAATGGCCGCCAGCATTATCGTGAAAGATTTCATCTCGTAATTCCTTTAGCTCTTGTCAGATCAGTTACGTTGCACGGCTCGTCAATTCCACCACCAGTGCCGCGAGCGGTGGTCTTCGCTGAGGTCCTCGCGGTCGTGACGAATGTCCGTCACGTCCCGGTTGAGTTTTTGCTCCGCCCCGCGAAGCTCGACGGCCTCTTCACGGACATTTTCCCTGGCATCATGGGCGGCCCAGATTTCACCGTGCAACCACGCCCAGCGCGCATGGCGGCGCGCATCGCTGAGCTCCTGGCGTTCTTCATCGATATGGCGCTCATCGCGCGCGATTGCGGCGCTATCTCGGCGAATGTCGTTCCGATCTGTGCGGATGTGCGAATTGTATTCATAAGCGTAAGCCGTCGACATCGCCGTTATTGTGACGCCGGCAGCCAGAGCGATAGCGGGAAAAATCCTGTTCACGACACTCTCTCCATGGAGATGCGTTGAATGCGTTGGCTCAGCGGCGTCATCGTGTTTTTGCTTTTCCGGATTATTGCAACGCGACGCCACCCGACGCAGGGCAGATTGCGCGCGTTCGGTTGAACCGTTTCGGAATAGACAGTTCACAGACCGTTCAGGATCAGGCCATCGTGTTGCTGGAAGAGGCCGAAACGAAGCCGTTCAACAATCTGAAAGAAGCCAACAGGCCACGTTTGCTCCGCCCGTCATCGAATTTGGTCATGTGCCCGGGGATCCGATATTTGCACCCTTATGCGAAAGAAGATGTTTTCTGCCCTACGGTCAACCTTCCAAATCGTGTCGGCGCAAATTGTCTGCAACTGGAATCCAACCGCTGTAGAGTATTCGGCAGCGATGGATTCGCTCGGTAAGGTCTTCGGCGATCTCAAACTGGAGGCTGCAGTTGCGCTGCTCTTTAGCGATCTCGCGGCACCGATCGGCGTATCGTTTAGCACCTTCGTCAGAATGTGGAGTTCGCTGCCGCGAGCCCAGAGCGCGGTTTAACCTAAAAGACGCCGCACGGTTCGAATATTGGCCCGAACACGGGCACAGTTTACAGCAGATTACGTCAGAATGAGCCGGCTGCGATTAATCGCAATATCGATGTCTGTGCTGATCCACGCCTCGATCGGCAGCTTAATGCTGGCTTCGTCGCGAAAATCCATCGCAGATGCGCTCGACCTCGGGCAAGGGATCGACGTTGTGCTTGTCGAGCAAGGCATCGCGACCGAGGGACTTGTAAAGCTCGGCGACGCGATGCAGACGATCGAACCGGCCCAAATCTTGCCGCCTCAACCTCCGCCCCAACCGGATGAGGTAAAGCCAGACGAGTTGCGCAACGTCATTGCTTCGGATGCGAGCAGTGTCGAGGCAATCGTGGGCGAGACGCAAGAACGGCCGGCGCCTCCCCAGCCGGATGTCGCGCAGGCCAAGGAACAGCAGCCCCCGCAGGCTGCGGTCTCCACTGAGCAAAGTTCCGGCCCAGCGAAGACAGGCGCAGATGCGAAAGCGGTCGGTCTTTACCTCGGTCAGATCCAAAAGCACGTTGAGCGCGCGAAAGTGAGCCCCCCGTCGCGGCGGTCTGGAGCTGTCGTCATGCGCTTTGTAATCGGTCTCGACGGCAAGCTCTTGTCGCGAGAGGTCGTATCAGGCTCGGGCTTCAAAATACTCGACGATGCCGCCGCAGCCGCACTCGACCGGGCTGCGCCTTTTCCTCCAATCCCGCCAAAGGTCAGCCTGAGCCCCATCACCCTCACGCAGCAATTCACATTCGAGGCGATGCTTGTGAAGGGAAAACCACCGCGCTCACGCAGGGAATAGACCCTGTCCACAAGCTTGCGTTTCGCTAAGGGCAGAGGCGATAGACATGCGCATCCATCCGGCTCCGCGAAGCGGACCCGGTTGCACAAAACAACAAAGGGACGGGGCGACGCGGCCTCGCTCTTTGCAGTTGGATTGGGGATGCGGACCGATGCCGCCCCGCGCATGCCAACTCTCCGCCTCGGCTCCGGCCCTTGCGTCCGGCGCCTCTCGTATGAGTGCGAATCGCTGTGAGGCGATCCCTGAGCCGTCGAACCCGCCATCCGCCCCCGCATCTCCTTTCGAGCGGCGTTTCACTGCGCTGCCTCCTGAGAGGCCCGCGCGCAGCAGGCAGCGAACCCGCGGCATACCGATTTCTCCGCGCGACCCCGCATGCTCTTCACCACACACGTCTCGCGGCACGAGCTCATGCCCTTTGTCAGCGTGGCAAGATGCGGAGAACTATGCGGGCACGGACGAGAGCGGGGATAAGTTTTTTTGACCCCGTCATCCCGAAACGCAGTTAAGGCGGCACTGCTTCCCCACCATCATCCCGGCGAAGGCCGGGATCCAGGCAACGCGCAGCGCAGGGCGGATTGACGGTGTTTATTTTCGGTCACTCGGAGCAACGGGGCGCATTATTGTTCGGTGGACAAGTGTTTGCGACAGGTATTCCAAATACGGCGATCGACAACTTATTTGTTATAGCGTCCTAAACATTTCATCCATTGAGACACAGACTGCAGACAAGATCGTATCGAAAGACATGACGGTTCCGACAAAGTATCTGAACAACTACCTTCCGGCGAAGTATTTCTTGTCGTCTTACCGAGCGCTTTCTGACGGCCGCCGCGGCATCCGGCATCTCGATGAGCAGCTCACCTCCGCAAAGTTCTTCCTCCATGAATGGAAGATAATATGGATTGGGACTTGCACCATACTCAGGACAGCAATTGATCTTTTTCGGGCCGATCAACAATCATGCCTGCCTAAACAGATCAGAGATGAAATAGCGGCCGAATGGAACTTGATTAGGGTTCAACAAAATGAGCACGCCATATTCTGGGATTTCCTCAGAAAAGAGAGAGACAATATCCTACACCAATACGAGTGGGGCGCCTACGAAGCTTGGATGAAGCCCGATGGAACGTTTCGCGCCCCCAACTTGTCGCTCCTTACTCTGGATGAGGATGGTGCTCGTCCCATACTATTAATGAAGGGGGGACCATTTGAGGGTCGCAACTCACTCGATCTGCTCAAGGAAGGTGCCGACTGGGTGGAGGCGCGCATCTTCAGCGCAATTCGCCGAGCCGGATTAGACCCAGATGAGGAACGTGGCTTGGTTCATTTTCGTCCACGACCGAACCTCCCCGGTAGCATACTAGGCACTATACTAGACGAAGATACAGGTTCTTAGTATTGCGGACGCCCAAATCGGCCATCAGCTTTGTCTACTGGCAAATTTGGGTTCCGTCTCCCGCGATGCATGCTGGTTTTATCTTGAAAGCCCACATCGGCGGCCTATGAACGACAGAATCAACTAGATTGCGCGCAGGAAATGGACGGCAAGGAATTGGCTGATGGCGGAAATTACGCGTAAACGAACGGGGGAATTACTTCGCAAGCTTTTTGAAATATTGATAACGGCGCCTGAAGGATTGCCGGCTCGGCAAGCCCTCGACCGTCTCGCTGATAGCATTCAACTCACGGATTATGAGGCGGGAATGTATGACTCCGGCAGTCGGAGGTTTGACAAGATCGTCCGCTTTGCAACCGTCGACTGCGTGAAAGCCGGCTGGCTCTTAAAGCATAAGGGCAATTGGTCTTTAACCGATGCTGGGCTGGGCGCATATAGGGAGCTGCCAGACCCAGAAGCCTTCTATAAAGAAGCCGTTCGCCTGTATCGCATGTGGAAAAAGAACCAATCGAGCGCGGCGAATGACACTGATGAATTTTCTTCGGATGTCCTCGATGATGCGGTCGACAAATCATCGAGCATCACTTTCGAGCAAGCGGAGGAACAGGCTTGGACGGAGATCGAGTCTCACGTCGGATTAATGGATCCTTATGAATTTCAAAGGCTCGTCGCTGATTTACTGAAAGCAATGGGTTATTACGCATCGTGGATTGCACCACCTGGCAAGGATGGTGGGTTGGATATAGTGGCGTATCCGGATCCGCTTGGCACACGACCACCGCGAATAAAGGTGCAGGTAAAGCGCCAACAGCAACGTATAAACGCCGACGGCGTCCGCGCCTTCGTATCTTTGGTCAATGAAGATGACGCAGGATTGTTCGTGGCTGTCGGCGGATTTACGCGTGATGCCGAGGATTTTGCGCGGATGCAAGAGCGGCGTAAGATCACTCTCATCGATCTCGAGCGGCTTGTTGATTTATGGACGGAATTCTATCCCAAACTGACCGACCTCGCTCGCGAGCGTCTACCCCTCACTCCCATCTACTTCCTGGCCCCAAATACCTAGCGCTCACCCCATCCCCCACCACTTCCCCCCACTCCACACACCAACCTCTTCCCCACCACCGTCACCCGCCTCCGCAAGCTGCACCAACTCCGCATAAACCGCACGCGTACAGAGCGCTTCCAGTCTCCCACGCACACGCACATACGGCTTCAATCCACCATCAGGCCCTGACGGCTGGAACCGCAGCGGATGCTCCGCATCCACCGTCACCACATCGTCGACGTTCGTTCGAAGCGTAATCGTCCGCGCGCGGCCCTCGCCTTCCGCCGCCATCTCGACGGCGAGGAACGGCGCATCCTCCACCTCGACGTCGACCTTCTCAGCGGGCGTCACGAGATAGGTGCGGCCGTCGTCGTCCTTCCGCAGGATCGAGGCGAAGAGCTTCACGAGCGCGATGCGACCGATCGGACTGCCCTGATACATCCAGGTGCCGTCACGGCGGATCTTCATGCCGATGTCGCCGCAGTAGGGCGGGTTCCACTTTTCCACAGGTCTGACGGTCTTCTCCCCGCCCGGCCCCCCGCCTTGAGTTGTGCCCTCGGAAGCGGCCCGCAGCAGCGCTTCGAGGCCCGATGACGGCTGCGACGGATGTGCATCAGACTCGACGTTCAGACGGCTAACTTCCGATTTTTCATTCGCCATTTACGTTCCGCGCAATCGCGGGCCTCAAAGAGTGCAACATCCTAACGTAACGTTCACTTGACCCTATGAGGGCCGGGCAGGATCGTCTAGGTTCACGCCACCGCCGGGAACGCCATTCCTCGGCCGTTGTTTCCCAAGGCGTTTTTGCCACCAAGAATGAAAAGAAGCTGCCGCACGAGGCCTCCCTTATGAGCACTGTCGTCGAAACTCACACCGATATCGTGCCGCGGCTCGAAGCCGCCGCCGAACGCGTGCAGCGCGCGCACAAGGCGGCCGCATCCGTCATCTTCGGACAGGATCAGGTGATCGAGCGCACGCTCATCACGATCCTCTCAGGCGGACACGCGCTGCTCATCGGCGTTCCGGGCCTCGCGAAAACGCTGCTCGTCGAAACGCTCGGCAAGGTGCTGGGGCTCGACGCCAAGCGCATTCAGTTCACGCCCGACCTGATGCCGTCCGATATCATCGGCTCCGAAGTGCTGGAGGACGAGCCCGGCCGCGGCCGCTCGTTCCGCTTCATCAAGGGTCCGATCTTCACGCAGCTACTGATGGCGGACGAAATCAACCGCGCGTCTCCGAAGACGCAGTCGGCGCTGCTGCAGGCGATGCAGGAGCATCACGTCACCGTCGCCGGCCAGCGCCACGATACGCCCGCGCCGTTCCACGTGCTCGCGACCCAGAACCCGCTCGAACAGGAAGGCACGTACCCGCTTCCCGAAGCGCAGCTCGACCGGTTTCTTCTGCAGGTCGACGTCTCGTATCCCGATCTCGCCGCCGAGCGCCGCATGCTCTACGCAACGACCGGCACCGAAACGCCGAAGCTCGAAGCCGTCATCTCCGCGCAGGAGCTGATGGCGACCCAGCGCCTCGTCCGCCAGATCCCTGTGCCGGACAAGGTCGTCGAAGCGATCCTGAAACTCGTGCGCTCCGCCCGTCCGGGCACCGGCGCCAACAGCGACACCGACCGCTTCGTCGCCTGGGGCCCAGGCCCCCGCGCCAGCCAGGCGCTGATGCTCGCGGTCCGCGCGAAAGCGCTCATCGATGGCCGCCTCGCGCCGTCCGTCGATGACGTCGTCGCGCTCGCCGAGCCGATCCTGAAGCACCGCATGGCGCTGACGTTCGCCGCGCGCGCCGAAGGCGAAGACCTCACTCATATCATCGCGCGTCTCGCAGCGGCCGTGGAGTAGGTGCACGCATGGCGAGCCCACTAGGGCGGACAAGCGGCGGAAGCCAAGGCCCAACCGCGGAAAGCCGGCGCGTTCTGGGGCTTGAGCGCGAAGCCGTCTCGCTGGTCGATCGCATGCCCGAGTTGCTTATGGAAGCGGCGCGCATCGCCTCGACCGTCGCGCAAGGCATCCACGGGCGCAGGCGCGCAGGCCCCGGCGAGACGTTCTGGCAGTTCCGGCAATATCAATCCGGCGAGAACGCGAGCCTCGTCGACTGGCGGCGCTCCGCGGGCTCCGATCATCTCTACGTTCGCGAACGCGAATGGGAAGCGGCGCACACGCTCTATCTCTGGCCCGATGTCTCGCCGTCGATGGACTTCAAAAGCCATCTGTCGAACGTGACGAAGCGCGACCGCGCGCTTGTGCTTGCGCTCGCCTCGGCCGAACTTCTGGTGCGCGGCGGCGAACGCGTCGCCCTTCTCGCGCAGACGCTGCCCACCGCGAACCGCAACGCCGTGACGCGCATCGCCGAGACGATCATCGTCAACGCCAAATCGGATCTGACGCAGAAAAGCCTGCCGCCGAATGCCGGTCTCAATCGCTTTTCCGGCCTGATCCTGTTCAGCGATTTTCTCGCCCCCGTGCACGCGATCCGCGAGCGCCTCGAAGGCTACGCCGGTAACGGCGTCGGCGGCCATCTCGTACAAGTCATCGATCCGGCGGAAGAAACGCTGCCCTATCAAGGCCGCACGGAATTCACGACGCCATCGGGCGCCCAACGCTGGGTCGCCGACCGCGCCGAAACGCTGCGTGAGAAGTATCAAGAGCGGTTCGCCGCCCATCGCGCCGAACTCGCCGAGATGGCGAAGCGGTTCGGCTGGTCGCTTCTCACGCATCACACCGACCGTCCGGCTTCCGAACCTCTGCTGTCGCTACTGATGCGGCTCAACGGCTCGGCGACGGGCTATCGCTGGATGTCGTCGAGCTCGGATGCAGTTTCGACCCAAACCAAGGAGCGCGCTCGATGAGCCTCGGCCCGCTCGCGTTCCTCAATCCATGGCTGCTTGCGGCCCTCGTCACGCTGCCCGTCATCTATTGGCTGCTGCGTGCCGTCCCACCGCGCCCGACGCAAGTCGAATTTCCGCCGACGCGCATACTCGTCGGCCTCGAGAACGATGAGAAGACCGCCGAGAAAACGCCGTGGTGGCTGACGCTCATTCGCCTCATCGCCGCAACGCTCGTCATCCTCGCGCTCGCCGAACCCATTCTCAATCCGTCGAAGGGATCGAACCTCGGCGGCACCGGCCCCGTCGTCGCATTCGTCGATAACGGCTGGGCGGCAGCGTCCCGCTGGCCGGAACGCGCGAACATGCTCGAGCGCGTCATCGGCGAAGCCGAAAGCGGCGGACGACCCGTCGTCATCGTTCCGACCGCTGCGACGAGCAAACTCCACAGCGTCAAGATCGAGCCGCCGGGCGAAGCCCGCAGCACGGCAGCCGCACTGGCGCCCGAACCCTTCGACCCCGATCGCGAAGCCGCATTCACCGCCTTGCAATCGGCGCTGTCGGAAGCAGGCGTCAAGAACCCCAGCATCGTCTGGCTGCACGACGGCATCGACCACAAATCCGAGGTCGGCGACGTTGCGAAGAAACTCCAAGACCTGTCGGGCAACGGCACCTTCGCCGTGCTCGACGAAACGAACGGCCGCGAGGCCTTAGGCCTCGTCGCAATCCTCGCCGAAAAGGGCAAGCTCGAAGCCGTCGTCCTGTCGCCCGGAGGGCCCGCACGCGAGGGCACCGTCAACGCGTTTTCCGCGCGCGGCGAACGTCTCGGCGAAGCGCCGTTCAGTCTCGCGTCCGGAGCGACATCCACGAAGGCAACGTTCGAACTGCCGCTCGAATTGCGCAATCAGGTCGCCCGCATCGAAATCGCGAGTGAACGGTCGGCGGGCGCCGTAAGCCTCATCGATGCCATGACGCAATGGCACCGCGTCGGTCTTCTGTCAGGCGAAAGCCGAGAAGAGGCGCAGCCGCTGTTGGCGCCGCTCTACTATGTCCAAAAGGCGTTGAAGCCCTACGCCGATGTCGTCGTCACGAAGGATTCAAACCTCGTTCAGGGTCTCGATTCCGTTCTGAAGCAGAACGTCTCTGTGCTCGTGCTCGCCGACATCGGCACGCTCGCGGGCGAAGCCGCAGAAAAGGTCGCCGACTTTGTCGACCGCGGCGGCCTGCTCGTTCGCTTCGCGGGACCAAGACTTGAAAAGGCCGGCGACGATCTCCTCCCCGTCGCGCTGCGCTCGGGAGGCCGATCGCTCGGCGGCGCCTTGTCGTGGTCGTCGCCGCAACCGCTCGCGCCGTTCGATGAGAGCAGCCCGTTCTCCGGTCTCGCAATTCCAAAGGACGTGACGATCAACCGTCAGGTTCTCGCGGACCCCGCCGAACTCACGCCGGACGTCGAGATCTGGGCGCGGCTCAAGGACGGAACACCGCTCGTCACGTCGGCGAAACGCGGCAAGGGCCGATTGGTGCTCTTCCACGTGACCGCGAATTCCGATTGGTCCAATCTTCCGATCTCCGGCTTGTTCGTCGAAATGCTTCGCCGTCTTTCCACCATGGGCGTGGTTGGCGCATCGGCTTCCGGACAAGGCGACGGCACGAAGGTCGAGAACAGCGATGCGGCGGCGAAGCCGCGCAACGACGCCGGCTCCCTTGCACCGCTGAAAACGCTCAACGGCCTCGGCACGCTCGTATCACCCCCGCCCACCGCGGAGCCGCTGAAATCATCGGAACTGCAATCGGCAAAACCGAGCTTCGAGCATCCGCCGGGCTACTATGGCCAGTCGGCAAGTCCGCGCGCACTCAATGTGCTCAACGCAAAAAGTGCGCTCGTACCCTTCCCGTCGCTGCCGGCAGGCGTCACGCGGTTGAGCTATGACAACGCGGCAAGCACGGCGCTGAAACCTGCATTGCTCTCGGCCGCACTCATGCTTCTCTTCCTGGATATCCTCGCCGTGATGCTGCTGCAGGCTGGCGGCATCCGCGGGCTGTTCTCACGCCGTCCGCGACACTCGACAACAGCCGGTGCTGCCGCGCTTGCATTCGCCGTACTTGCATTTGCAGGCGCAGGCGATGGCAAAGCCCAGGACATCCAGCCGAATTTCCAGGACATACCGCAGCTCGACAACTTCGCACCGATGCAGCCGCAGCAGTCGGGGCCGGACGTCGTGCGCCGCGCGCCGACTCCCGCCGACAAAGCCGCAATCGATGCGACC
This sequence comes from Hyphomicrobium facile, assembly GCF_900116175.1. Taxonomy (GTDB): domain Bacteria; phylum Pseudomonadota; class Alphaproteobacteria; order Rhizobiales; family Hyphomicrobiaceae; genus Hyphomicrobium_B; species Hyphomicrobium_B facile. Next base: position 926,725 of record NZ_FPCH01000001.1, on the reverse strand, counting down.
AGCAAGGTCACCCTCGCGTATGTGACGAGCGGCGACCGCGAAACGGATGAAACGAGCCGCGCCGGCTTGCAGGGCCTCGGCCGCGTTCTTCAGACCCGAACCGCCGTCGAACCAGGCGAACCCGCCGCCGTCGACATCACCAAGGATGAGATCGCCTTCTATCCGATCCTCTATTGGCCGGTGCTCGAATCCGCCGAAGCCCTTCCCGACACGACGATCGCCAAGATCGACGCCTACATGAAGGAAGGCGGCCTGATCATATTCGATACGCGGGACTACGGTCAGGGCGGCGCCAATACGTTGCCGCTCGCGGGACGCGGAGGGACAGCCCTGCAGCGGCTCTTGAGCAAGCTCGACGTGCCGCGTCTGGAACCCGTTCCCGAGAACCACGTCGTGACGAAGTCGTTCTATCTGTTGCGCACGTTCCCGGGACGTTGGGATGGCGGCCAGCTCTGGGTTGAAGCCATTTCGAACAACGACACCGATACGCACAAGGCGCGCGTCTCCGACGGCGTCACGTCCATCATGATCACATCGAACGATCTTGCAGCCGCCTGGGCGCTCGACGATCGCGGCCGCCCGATGTACCCGGTCGTACCCGGCGGCGAGATGCAGCGCGAAATGGCGTTCCGCGGCGGCATTAACATCGTCATGCACGCGCTGACAGGCAACTACAAAGCCGATCAGGTTCACGTACCCGCTCTCCTCGAGAGACTGGGGCAATAGAGGCATAACTTTTGAACTGGTCGATCACATTCGCCCCGCTGCTTCCGACGCCGGTCCTCATCGGCCTGACGGTGCTGGCTGTCGCGCTGATCGTGGCGCTGCTGTTCCGCCGATCGCGCGGAGCCTTCATTCGCGCCGCAGCGCTCGCGGCGCTCATTGGCGCGCTGTTCAATCCGATCCTCAAGGAAGAGCAGCGCGAAAGCCTCGCCAACGTCGCGATTGTGGTTCTCGACGAAAGCCCGAGCCAGAAACTTGCCGACCGCAGCAAGCAAATGGAGGCGATCCGCTCCGACCTGGAGACGAAGTTCGCAAAAATCCCGAACCTCAATATCAAGTGGGTCACGGGCGGCGTTCCCTCCGAGACCGCGCCGCCTGGAACGAACCTCTTCACCGATCTCAACGCCGCGCTGAACGACACCGCGCCCGACCGCATCGCAGGAGTCGTTTTCGTAACCGACGGTCAGGTGCATGATGTTCCGAAGTCGGCCGCGGCGCTCGGCTTCGACGCGCCGGTTCACACCCTGTTGACAGGCAAGCCCGACGAGTTCGACCGGCGTATCGAAGTCATCGAGGCGCCACGCTATGGCCTTGTCGGACAATCGCGCGAGATTGAGGTCGCCGTGCGCGAGACGGGACACGCGCCGTCCGCGAATTCAGGCGCCGCAACGTTGAAGGTCCGGCGCGAGGGCCAGCCCGACGAGACGGTGCGCACCGAAATCAATCGCAACGTCAAAATCGACATGCCGATCCCGCACACCGGGACGAACATCGTCGAGATCGAGCTTCAACCCGTCGAAGGCGAGTTGACGACCGCCAACAACCGCGCCGTCGTCGCAGCCGAAGGCGTTCGCGAAAATCTCCGTGTGCTGCTCGTATCCGGCGAACCCCATCCCGGCGAGCGCACGTGGCGCAACCTTCTGAAATCCGACGCGGCCGTCGATCTCGTGCATTTCACGATTTTGCGTCCGCCTGAAAAGCAGGACGGGACGCCGATCAATCAGCTTTCGCTGATCGCGTTCCCGACGCGCGAACTCTTCTCGGAAAAGATCAACGAGTTCGACCTGATCATCTTCGATCGCTACGAGCACCGCGGCATCCTGCAGTTGCTCTACTACGACAACATCGCCCGCTACGTGAACGATCACGGTGGCGCGCTTCTCATTGCGGCCGGTGACGATTACGCGAGCCCCTACAGCATCTATAAGACGCCGCTCGCGCCCGTGCTCCCGGCTCCGCCGACCGGCCGTGTCCTCGAAATGCCGTTCAAGGCGAAGGTGACGCCCGACGGACAGAAACATCCCGTCACGAAAGACCTGCCCGGCTGGAACGCGGCTCAGGTGGCCGATGCGTCGCCCGAACCGACGTGGGGAAAATGGTACCGCCAGGCTGAGGTGACGCCCCAGCGCGGCCGCGTCGTCATGAACGGCGCCGAGGACAAGCCTCTCCTCATCCTCGATCGCAAGGGCAAAGGCCGTGTCGCGCTTTTGACGTCCGATCACGCGTGGCTGTGGGCCCGCGGTTACGATGGTGGCGGACCGCACACCGATCTTCTCCGGCGTCTCTCGCATTGGTTGATGAAGGAGCCCGACCTCGAGGAAGAGCGGCTCATCGCGTCGGCCAAAGGCCTGAAGCTGACGATCGAGCGCCACTCGATGGAAGACAAGGTCGGCCCCGTCAAGATTCTCGGCCCCGGCGGCGATACCTCGAACGTCACGCTCGACGCCGTGCCGGTCGAAGCGGGCGTGTGGCGCTCGGCCATCGATGTGAAGCTTCCCGGACTCTATAAAATTGAAACCGATGGTCCCGATGGCGAGCTGACGGCGGTCGCCAACGCCGGCGTCGAAGACCCGCGCGAAATGAGCGAAGTGACGGCAACTGATCAGAAAATGAAGCCGATCGCCGATGCGACGGGCGGCGGCGTTTTCTGGACAAAGCCGACGAGCGTGCTCGCGACTGCAACCGATATCGACGTGCCGCGTATCTCAATGATGTCGGCTGCAAAGGTGATGGCAGGTTCCGGCTGGCTTGGCCTCAAGGACCGCCAGGCCTATCTGACCCGCGGCGTCAAGCTGACACCGATGTTTACGGGCCTGGCAGCGCTTTCGGCTCTGCTTGCCCTGATCGCGTTGGCTTGGTGGCGTGAGGGAAGATAGCGATAAGCAATAGCGATGGGGCACGACACAATGGGTCAAGCTCTGAACAATCGGCCGGTCGGCGTTATCGGCAATGACGAATTCGGCGCGGCAATCGCCGAGCGCATCGCCGGTTGCCGCCTCCCTGTCATGTACGCTGCGCTGTCCGGCTCCCCGCCGGTCGCCTACGGCGAGATGCTCGAACCGGCGAGCGAGTCGAGTATCGCCATGCGATGCCCGATCGTGCTTGCCGCCATCGAAGACACCGAGACGTTCCGCCGGCTCCTCGTGGGCGACGGCGGGAAGGCCGTTGCAGGCGGACTGCAGCCGGGATCCGTGCTCGTCGATCTTGGCGCCCGCACGCCGCGCGAATTTCAAACGCTGTTCGAACTCCTGGAGCCGCGAAACGTCGCGTTGGTCGACGCTGCATTGATCAGCGCCCCCGAGGCGACGCTGCACGGCCACGCGAAAATACTTCTCGGCGGCGACCTCGCTTCGGTCGAAATCGCGGAGAGCATTCTGGCGCTCCTCGGTAACGTCGAACGCACCGGCCCGCTCGGCAGTGCGCACGCCGCGGCCGCGCTGATGGGCTACATCGAAGCCGCACAATCCGTCGCCCGCGAAGAAGCGCTCGCTCTCGGTGCGGCTTGCGGACTGACGCCTGAGACGCTGAAACGCGTCCTCTCCGACGAAACGACGCCGCGCGAGCTGAACGTCGTGCAGCTCGCCCGCCGCGCGGCCCTCGCCCGCAGGATCGCCCGCGACCGCCGCGGCAGCGCCGATATCATCAACCTCGCGGCCGAAAAGCACGCACGAAACCGCGAAAATCGTTGATGACCTGCAACTCGGGGACCGAATCAATCGAGCGGGGAACGCGACTCACGTAGACATCGGGAGCGGTTGCTCACCCTGAGGCTCCCATGTCCCTGCTCTTCCGAATTGTCTACGCCACGCACGCGAATGGCACCCATCATAAGCTGGCGCTCGACGCGCTCGAAGCCATGGCGCGCGACGACAGCGAAGAATGGACGCGCCTATTCCTGAAGCACGTCGATCGCTACCTCGAGGGCTCCAAAGCCCCCGACGTGACGTTCAAGGATTTCAAGAACCACGTCCTGCACGTCTCCGAGAACTATTGGGGCGGCGCGCTGGAGAAAACGAACGAATGGTACGGCCGCACCGTCTTTGAACTCAAAGCCGGTAACTGGCCCGAAGCCGTCTACGCCGCAGGCGTTCTGAGCCACTACTTCACCGATCCCGTCATGCCGTTTCACACCGGCCAGACCGAAGCCGAAAATGCCATTCATCGCGCCGCTGAATGGAGCATCAATCGCTCTTACAATACGCTCCGCGCGCTCGGCGAAAAACGCTACCCGAACCCGGACGTTCGCGTTCCCGCCGGTCCGCGCTGGCTCTCCGAATTCGTGTGCAATAGCGCCGAGTTCTCGCATCGCTATTACGAAAAGCTCATCGCCCACTACGACATCCACAAGGGCGCGACACGGCCGGAAGAAGGCCTCGACGACATCGGCAAGAACATCGTCGCCGAGCTTTTGATCTACGCGTCGGCAAGTTTCGGCAAGGTTCTCGATCGCGCCATCACCGAAGCGAACGTGCTGGTGCCCGAAGTGACACTGACGTCGGAAACGTTCCTCAGCTTCACCGAGATCCCGCAGAAGTTCATCGAGAAAAGGCTGTCGAACGCCGAAGACAGAAAGCTCGTCAGCGCCATCTATGACGAACTCCGCGCGACCGGTACCGTCCGGCATTCCCTGTCGGAAGACGACAAGACCATTCGCGAGCTTCACTACAACGAGGTTTTGGCGCCTAAACTCGCCGAGCGGAACGAAGAACGCGCGGCCCGCATCGAAGGCCGCGACGATACCCCGCTCGAACTCGCCGTTGCCAAATCGGCCGTGTCACTCGCGCAAATCTCCGAGCAGCCACCCGCGCTGCCCGAAGCGCCGCCGCCAAGACCGCGCGCCGAGACAATGTCGGCACATCAGAAGCCGGCGCCCGCACAGAGGCAATGGGACGAGCGCACGATCCAAGCGAAAACGTACCTGATGCCGGATGACGATCTTGAGGCCGCGCCGTCCATCGGACCGAAGACCGCCGATCGCATCGCGGCAATCGGCGTGTACAGCGTCGGAGATTTCCTCGCCCAAGATCCGGAGGCGCTCGCGGAGCTTTTGAACGATCCCCATCTCGACGCCGAAACGCTTCTCGAGTGGCAGGATCAGGCAAGGCTCGTGATGGCCGTGCCCGGCCTCAGAGGCACGCACGCGCAATTGCTCGTCGGCGCGGGCTACAGGACGGCACAGGCCGTCGCCGAAGCCGATCCCGTCGCGCTTTCCGCCAACGTACTGCGGTTCGTCACGACGTCCGCCGGCAAGCGCGTATTGCGCGAAGGCCGCCCGCCCGACATCGAGAAGATCAAGGGCTGGGTTGCAGTCGCCAAGCAAGCCATCGCGGCCTAGCCTCGCCTATTCAAGGCGCGCCGGTTTTTCTCGTCATCCCGGCGAAAGGCCGGGATCGATCCAGGCTGGATACTCGCAATCGACGACCGGCTTCCTCCAGAAGGTCGATGCCAACCTCAAAGCCGCGATGGCGAAGACGGCATAGGCGAAAGCCTCAGCTGCAAGCCGGGCAACGCCTTGGTGGTGACGGTCGGTGCTTTTCCTCACCACTTGTCATCCCGGCCGGAGCGCAGCGCAGAACCGGGACCCAGGGCCGCGACGAAGGTGGGTCCCGGGTCTCGCAAAATGCTCACCCGGGATGACAATAGTGTTCACTGAAACAAACTCCGTCATCCCGGCGAAGGCCGGGATCCATCCAGGCCGATGGCAACCCGTAGACCCTACACACGTGAGCGCCCTCGTTCTTAGCTCCGGCAGCTTGGACAGATCCCCGCCTGCGCGGGGATGACGTTCTGGGAATTGATGCGTTCAATTTGATATCCGTCTCCATACCCGTCATCCCGGCGAAGGCCGGGATCCATCCAGGCCGATGGCAATCCACTCTTGCTTGGACGGATCCCCGCCTGCGCGGGGATGACGTTCAGGGAATTGATGCCTTCAATTTGATATCCGTCTCCATACCCGTCATCCCGGCGAAGGCCGGGATCCATCCAGGCCGATGGCAATCCGTAGGACCTACACACGTGAGCGCCCTCGTTCTTAGCTCCGGCAGCTTGGGCGGATCCCGGCCTTCGCGGGGATGACGGCGGTAATTGTCCCGCCAGGCTTGCAAACGTCGGCCAATGGAGTCACGGTGGTCTCGTTTTCCGAGGGGCGCCGGTAATCCGGCTGAGATCGCGTATAGGAAGCGCGAGCACCCTTCGAACCTGATCCGGGTTATGCCGGCGAAGGGACGGAGCACACAGTGGCACGACGCCACCAATCCGCACCTTTCCGGGCAACGCATTTGTCCGCACGCGTTTTTTGCGTGCCATCGCCCAGCCACGTCCTTCCAAGGCGTGGCGGAGAGGAGCAAAACTGCCATGAATAAAGTCACACGCGCCGCCGATATTCAAACGCCGAAAGTGACCGTCGGACCGCATCGGGCTTCCACGAAAGTCTATTCGTCACCTCAGGGTCACGACGACATCCGCGTGCCGTTCCGCGAGATCGCGCTGACCGACCCGGCAGAGCCAGCGTTCCGCGTGTATGACCCGTCGGGCCCCTACACCGATCCGGCTGCCGTTATCGACGTCGAAAAAGGCCTGCCGCGCATGCGCGATGCGTGGAACGCCGGACGCGTTGGAATAGAGACTTACGACGGCCGGACCGTGAAGCCCGAGGATAACGGCAACGTCTCGGGCGCCCATGCCGCGCGGGTCTTCCCAACGGTTCATCGCCCAATGCGCGCCACTTCTCCCCGTGAGATCGGGGCGGATGGCTTGCCTTCTTCTCCCCTCCCCTCAACGGGGAGGGGTCGGGGGTGGGGTGACGACCAAAGCGGAAACGCCGAGGCATCACGCCAGCCCTTTATCCCCACCCCTAACCCCTCCCCGCAAGGGGGAGGGGAATTGCAGCCGCTCACCCAATTCGAATGCGCCCGCGCTGGCATCATCACCAAGGAAATGATCTACGTCGCGCATCGCGAAAACCTCGGTCGCGAAGCCGTCCTGGCGCGCGCGAAAGACGCTCTGGCGGATGGCGAAAGCTTCGGCACCGAACTTCCCGAGCACATCACGCCCGAATTCGTCCGCAGCGAAATCGCCCGCGGCCGCGCTATCATTCCGTCGAACATCAATCACGGCGAACTCGAGCCGATGATCATCGGCCGCAACTTCCTCGTGAAGATCAACGCCAACATCGGCAACTCGGCCGTCACGTCGTCGGTCGAGGAAGAAGTCGAGAAAATGGTGTGGGCCATCCGCTGGGGCGCCGACACCGTGATGGATCTCTCGACAGGCCGCAACATTCACACGACGCGCGAATGGATCATCCGCAACAGCCCCGTGCCGATCGGCACCGTGCCGATCTATCAGGCGCTCGAAAAATGCGGCGGCGATCCAGTCCAGCTGACGTGGGAACTCTATCGAGACACCCTCATCGAGCAATGCGAGCAAGGCGTGGATTACTTCACGATCCACGCGGGCGTCAGGCTGCCATTCGTCCCGCTCACCGCCAACCGCGTGACGGGCATCGTCTCGCGCGGCGGCTCGATCATGGCCAAGTGGTGCCTCGCCCATCACAAGGAAAGCTTCCTCTACGAGCGCTTCGACGAGATCTGCGATCTGATGCGCAAGTATGACGTGTCGTTCTCGCTGGGCGACGGCTTGCGGCCAGGCTCCATCGCCGACGCCAACGATCGCGCCCAATTTGCCGAACTCGAAACGCTCGGCGAGCTGACGAAGATCGCTTGGGACAAAGGCTGCCAGGTGATGATCGAAGGCCCCGGCCACGTGCCGATGCACAAGATCAAGGTCAACATGGAGAAGCAGCTGAAGGCCTGCGGCGAAGCCCCGTTCTATACATTGGGACCGCTGACGACCGACATCGCGCCGGGCTACGATCACATCACGTCAGGCATCGGCGCTGCCATGATCGGCTGGTTCGGAACATCGATGCTTTGCTACGTGACGCCGAAGGAGCACCTCGGGCTGCCGAACCGCGACGACGTCAAGACGGGCGTCATCACCTACAAGATCGCAGCGCACGCGGCCGATCTCGCCAAGGGGCATCCGGCGGCGCAACTCCGCGACGACGCGCTCTCGCGCGCCCGTTTCGATTTCCGCTGGGAAGATCAGTTCAATCTCTCGCTCGATCCCGATACCGCCGTCGCCTTCCACGACGAGACGCTGCCGAAGGACGCTCACAAGGTCGCGCACTTCTGCTCGATGTGCGGACCGAAGTTCTGCTCGATGAAGATCACGCAGGACGTCCGCGATTACGCCGCGACCCTGAACGATAAGGAACTCGGCATGGCCGAGATGAGCGAGAAGTTCAAGGCGATGGGAAACGAGGTTTATCTCGATGCCGAGGAAGTAAGAAAGCAGACAACAGCTCGCGTGCCGCCGGTTAGGAACTGAACTCTATCGATGCACGAACGAGCTGATGCTGCTTCAGATGCTTAGGCCGCGACCGACGTCATGCGCTCAACGGTTGCCGCAAAATGTCCGCACCAGTCGCTCTTTTCGACAACGGGCCAAGCAGCACGCGTATTGGCGGACGCTGTTTGGGGAAGGGGCGGATTGAACCGGCACAATCCGGTATCCTTTTCCTTATGCTTTGCCGCACCACCCATATGGGTGTCGTAGAATTGGCAGTTCGCACAGGCGCAAGTGGTCATTGGACAACTCCTTATGACTAAACATGCCCCGGACGGAGTTATAATCACGGGCAAGACACATTGAAATAGCGCAGCGCACCATTGCGGGGCGCGGAGCGAGACATCTTTCGCGCGCCAAGCACGCCGGCCCTTTGTTCTGGTGTTCTGGGCATAACGCATAAAAAGCCGGGCAAATGCCCGGCTTTTCCAAATCCGTTTATCGCATCTCGCGACGGCTATTTGCCGAGCGAAGCGACGGCCAGACCGCCCGTTGCGTAGAGGAGCGAATGATCGAAGGCGTAGCCGATCCGTACCCGAAGCCGACGCTTGCCCGTTTTGCCGCATCAAAGCATAACGGGCATGCGCAAAAAATCGGGGGGACCGATGGGCTTCAAGGGATACCAACTCGGCGAACTGCTTGGGATCGTGTTGCTGCTCGGGGCGACGGCAACGCAAATGTTTTATCTCGACCCATTGAAGCGCCAGATCGAATGGCGGCTTGCGACCTTCAGCATTCAGCAATCGGCGCAAGTGCAGATCAAGGCGGTTCACGACAATCAAATCGCTCTCCTGCAGACGTTGAACGCCCCCGCCGACAGGATCAAGGAAGCCGAAGCGGAACGCGAGAAAATCCTCGAGCGGTTCAAGACGTCTGACGCCGATATCTCTGATTACATGTTCGAGAAGGAAGGCGTTGAAGACAATCTTCAACTCGTCGTCCTCGCCCTCTTCGCGCTCGGAACGCTTCTCGCAGGCTTTGGGCGAGCCATGGAAATGCGAAGGCACAGCGATTGACCGCACGCCACGCAGAAACACGCGCCGACCGCTGCAAACTTCAGCTCAATGGATGTCCCATGCTGGCCTTTCGAACCTTCCTGGCGGTCGACATCGCCGCGCTCGTTCTCGCGCTCTACTTCTTCGTCGTCGGCATCGCCGACGGCTCAGTATCGTCCTTCAACATCCTGCTTTGGCTGGGCGTGCTCGGCGGCATTAGCGCGATCATCGCCGTGGGCTACACCCTGAAGACCAATGAACGCCGCGGGCCAGCGAATGCGGTGCTGGCAGTTCTCGCCCTTCCGGCAATCGCCGCCGCGCTATTCGTCGTCACGCTGCTTATCGCTCAGCCGCGATGGAACTAGAGAACGCCGCAGCGGTGACAGTATCGTCGCATGCCCCTTTTCAAAGCCTGCAAACAGTGCCAGCTTATCTTGATCTTTCAACAACCGAGAGGAGGTGATCCGATGTCGAGTGGGATCTTGAGGCGGACGATGTCGTGGTCGCTCAGGCTTGCATCCGGAACTCTCCTGGAGCGCATCTGAGACCTAAGCGGTAGACATTGCACTCCGCTCACAACGATGATCTCACGGGGCCGCTCTTTCGGGAGCGGCCCTTTCTTTTTGCCAGAAACAGTCTGAAGCGCTCGATGGTGAGCCTATCCACAGCATTATGCGCTGCACACTGATAAATCATTGAGTTGTATCCAAGACGCCACACCTGCCCGAATTCAGAGCAAGATGATTCGTTTTATCTGGAAGAAGCGCCGCGCCTCACATAGCCTTGCGTCAAGTGGGCAGCCGATCGGGGGATCGACTGGGGGATGGGTTTAGTCCCACTTGATGCCGGAAACGCTACACGCCGATCATCAGCGTCGGCCGTAGCGAACGCCCAAGGATAAGCCACTGCGCTGTCTTGCGCTTAGGCCACAACACTTGGTTTGCGGCGGGCCCGGGGGGGGCCTAACAGGGCGTCCAAAAAGAAATGGGTGGCATCGCCGCCCATTTCTTTTTTGTATCTGGCCGCTGATTTGTATCGGCTGCTGGCGATTACTGCCCGAACCAATATTCCCAAGCGTCCTTCACGCGCTGTGATATCGATTTCTTCGGCTCCTGCGGCCCCGTCTCGACCGGCATCATCGGTGCAGCGGGAGCGGCATTCGCCGTCGCAATTTCCTGCGCCCCTGCCCCGGAAACGGTTTTGACTGGAGACGGCGTCTCTGACTGCAAGTTCACCGCCGCAGTATGCGTCGGCGAAGCGGCTGCAGTGTCGGCCGCTGGAAGACTGCCCGTCGCAGCGGCGACCGGGCCATTCGGAGATGGCGGCGAAGACGGCTCGGCGATGGACTTCATCGGCACGACAGCCGACTGCTTGCCCGGAGCCGGATTGGACGCCGGCTCCGAAGGCGTTGTAGGAAATGCCGGGAGCGGCGGCGACGCCTGAGCTGCTGGCGTCGCGGCACCAGCAGCCGGAGCCGCCGAACCCGTCGTCGAGGGGGCCTCAGGAGTGGGCGGAGCCGGCAGTCCTTCGGGCTCTCCACCGTTCGAAGCAGACTCTGGCGCCGGCGCCGGACCATCGATCGTCTTGACGATGCTCGACACCGGCCGCTCTGCGCCGACCTGCGGTAAGCCCTTGGCTTCCTTCTCGATGGCTTGATCGTATTCCGCAACCGTCGTCAGCGGGGCCTTCGCCGTCATGTGGACGATTTTGTATCCCTTCGCCTTGAGCTGGGCGAGGATCAGCGGCACGGCCTTCGCGGTCGTCTTGTGAATGTCGTGCATCAAGAGGATGCCCTTGCCCCTCTTGTCGAGCTTCTGCATCAGCGACTTCACGAGATGATCGGCCGTCTGCGGTTTGAAATCGAAGCTATCGATGTCCGTCGAGAACATCGCGATGTTGCGTTTGCCGAGATAGGCAACGGCCTCCGGCGTGTCGGCGAGCGTCGGAAAGCGGAAGAACGGCGCGACCGGTCCGCCGACAGCACGATGAACCGCGCTGATGCCACGCTCGATCTCATCCTTGCCTTCGTCGAATGTCTTGAGCTTGGCGATCGACTTGTGGCTCCACGTGTGCGTGCCGACCGTATGTCCGGCTTTGGCGACTTCGCGGATGATCTCAGGATATCCGAGAGCCATCTTTCCGATCGAGAAGAAAGTCGCCTTCACGCATTCATCGCCCAGCGCCTTCAGCACGGCTTCCGTCGTGTATTTCTGCGGGCCGTCATCGAAGGTCAGGATGACTTCCTTGTCCTGCAGAAAGTCATAGGCCTTGTAATTGTCCATGCCGAAGCCAGGGCCGCCGGTCGTATCGATCTCGACGGTGCGGGATACCCCGAGCGTGCCCGCGCGAGGACAGGCTGCCTCATCCGCTGCATAGGCGACGGGGACGGCGGAAAGTGCCGTCAGACCAAATAAGAGCGCCACCCGGCAAACGAACATGTTGTCCTCCCTTATTTTATTAACGGAACCTAGCAGACTCCAATGGCGGCAGCAGCCCGTCACAGAAAAATTGAGACGAGCACGTCGCTTTCTGGCTTCACTACCCAGGCTCAGGTTCAGCATAAGTGTTGCATGAGTCGGACGTTTGTCGAACCTGAGTTGCACTCGAAATGAATGGCCCTTAGTTTCAATGACCTACAAACAGAAATGAAGTGAGTATCTGATGACGGCATTTTTCTGCCCCGCGCTAACCATTGCCGCGGTGCTGGGCTCGGTCGCGCTGTCCGTATCCCAAGCCAACGCGATGACACTCGCGAAGCCTGCAGGCGAAGCATCCACCAGCCTCGTTCACGTGGATTACCGCGGCGACGACCGTCGCTATCGGCATCAGCATCGCCACTACCGCAATCGTGGTCGCCATGTCGTGCATGCGCCGTTCACACGCGTAGAAAGCGGTCGCAGAACAGTCGTCGATGCACCCTTCGTGCACGTCTACAAGGACCGTCACGGCAAGCACATCGTTGCACCGTTCGTAGACCTGTACAGATAGCTCTCGCGGTCGATTGAAAATGTTTTTCGCGCGGGCCGTCCATGAGGCGGCCCGCTCGCTTTTTGGGCAAAGCGTGACGTTAATAATCTTCCGCAAAAAAGGTTTTTCGCAGCGCAGTGAAACTAGGCTGGCACATATGCCAACTTGGCCATAATGTACCCCAAGTACAGTGATTAGGCTGCGGTAGCGGGACGGGCGACAGCAGTTCTTTTTCTTTGGGGGTAGTCAGATGTTCAACCGCGTAGCGACGCCGGATATTCGTGGCCCTGAGCCAGTCAAGACACTCACACCGCAACAGCAGCCGATACCACAGATGAAAACTCCGGCTCCGCCGCTTTTCGGCTCCCCGCTTCAGCAGTCGGGATCAGTGATCGACGCACCGACGTCGGTCCTCGGGCAGGACATCACGATTGCCGGTCAGCAGCTCGTTATCAAAACCAAAGGCTCGCTTCTCATTGCCGGACATATCCAGGGCGATGTGCACGGCGAAGCCGTGACGGTCGGCGAAACGGGAAGTGTTGTAGGCACCATCACGGCTCGCACCATCACGGTGCAAGGCGAAGTCAGCGGCGCCCTCAAAGGCACCTCGGTCAACCTCAACGCGACATCGCGTGTCGATGGCGACATCGTCAAGCAGACGCTCTCGATTGACGAAGGCGCGCAATTCGACGGCAGCGTCCGCCGCGCCAAGGACGTTGGCGAGGTCACGCCCGACCTCACCTAAGATCGGGCCCTCATCCGATGCCGGTGATCGTCGCGATTGCAGCGATGATCACCACATCACCGAAATCCTCACTCTCACTAAAAGCGTCCGCGCACCGACGGACTGACCTCGTCGCACGACTCCTTGATGCGGATGTCCTGTCCGATGAACCGGCAAAGGTGTTGCTTGAACAGCGGATCGTTGCGAACCCTGTCGGGCGAAGCCTTGAACCCGTAGTCGTGCGCCACCTGAGCGACGTACTGGTCCTGGCAATACGGCGTCGCCAGCCACCGGCCCTGCACCTGCTGATAACCCTTGTTGCACGCGATCTTCGCCTCCGCAGGAAGCGCCAATCCCACTGATAAGAGCGCGACGCTGCCACCGATCCCGGCGATCCATCGTAGAGCCATGTAGCCTCCTTTGAGACTGAATTGTCACACTTAGAGAGTCTCGCTGCAACAAACCTCATCCACCAAGCTTAGACCTTACGGGATTGTCCGGCGCCGAACGACGTGAAATGGCTGGGCGGCCGATCCAGCCGCCGGGCCGCCGGCAATTGAGAAAGACGCGAATCCAAAAAGGTCGACGCACAATGATCACGGTGTATGACGCAGTTGGCGAGAAATTGGTACCGCGAGGCACATTCGGGGATATCACGACGGCCGTCTGGATCGACCTGATCGACCCGAAGGAAGATGAGGACAAGTTCATCGAGAAGGCGCTCGGCATAGAGGTGCCGACGCGGTCGGAGATGCGCGAGATCGAGGCCTCGAACCGTTTCTATACCGAGAACGGCGCCTACTACATGACGAGCATTATCCTGCACAACAGCGAGCAGGGCGTGCCAATGACGTCCGTCGTCACCTTCATCCTCTTCCGCAACAACCTCGTCACCGTGCGCTACGCCGAACCGCGAGCATTCCCGATTTACATCGCGAGAGCCGCCAAGGGCGATGTCGACTGCGTAACGGGGCCAGGCGTGATGATCGGCCTGTTGGAAATGCTGATCGAACGGGAAGCCGATCTCATCGAGCGCGTCCAGGACGAGGTCGAACGCATGGCGCCACTCGTGTTCGGACAAACCACTGCGAGCCGCAGGCCCCAGAACCGCCGCCTGGACGTCCTTCTCAAATCGGTCGGCAAGGAAGGCGACATAACCTCCAGAGCGCAGGAAAGCGCGATGTCTCTGCATCGGCTCTCGCTCTACTTTGCGAACGCCGCGCGCGAGCGCAAAGACGACACCCGCGTGCTGGCACGGATCGAAGCGGCCAATCACGATATCCTGTCGCTCATGGAGAGCATGCGCTTTCTATCGGCCCGTACGAGCTTTCTGCTCGACGCCACTCTCGGCATGATTTCGACCGAGCAAAACCAGATCATCAAGCTGTTCTCGGTCATGGCGGTCATGCTGATGCCGCCGACTCTGGTCGCATCGATCTACGGCATGAACTTCAAGAACATGCCCGAGCTCGAACAGCCCTGGGGCTATCCGATGGCGCTCTTTCTGATGTTTTTCGCAGCCCTCATCCCCTACCTCTATTTCAAAAGAAAGGGATGGCTCTGACCTCAGCCGAGAAGCGCCAGCAACAGCGAAGCAGCTGCTGAAACGCCGAGCGTCGTCACGATCCCCGCACGCAGCACGAAGAGGAGAAGCGCGGCGAGGATGCCGAGCGTCAACGCCGCGGGATCGAGGCTCGTGATTTCGGGCACCTCGAAACGGAGCGGCCACGCCGCCACCTCGAAACGCGCCCGAAAGAGGACGTGCAGCGAAAACCACAGCGACAGGTTGAAAATCACCCCGACCACCGCCGCCGTAATGGCCGACAACGAAGACTTGAGTTTCGGCGCCGACTTCAACCACTCGACGTAGGGAGCGCCCGCGAACACGTAGAGAAAGCACGGCACGAACGTCGCCCAGAGCGTGACAGCCGCGCCGAGGACACCGAACAGGAGTGATGTCTCCCCGCCGTGCCTGGCCGCTGCGAGAAATCCCACGAACTCCGTGACCAGGATCAACGGACCCGGCGTCGTCTCCGCAAGCCCCAGCCCATCGAGCATCTCGTCCGGCTTCAACCAGCCGTAACCCTCGACCACCTGCTGCGCCATGTAGGCAAGGACCGCATACGCGCCGCCGAAAGTGACGACCGCCAGCTTCGAGAAGAACAGCGCCAGCTGGCTGAGGACGTGATCGAACCCGAACGTCATCGCCACCGCCAACAGCGGCAGCGTCCAGATCGCGAACCAAATGCCGATCACCCTCGCCGTCGAAGCGAGCGGAACCGCCACGGCCGGGACGGGTGATGCCGCCGCACTATCCCTCGCAGGGGCATTGCGCCAGTAGCCGAATAGCCCGGCGGCGAGAATGATCATCGGAAACGGCACGTGGAAAAAGAAAATGGCCGCGAACGAAAAGGCCGCGATCAACCACTCGACGCGTCCCGCCAGCGATCGCCGCGCAATCCTGATCAGCGCCTCGACAACGATGGCAAGGACGGCCGCCTTGATCCCGGTGAACACGGTAACGACGACCGGCACGTTCCCGAACGACGCGTAAAGAGCGGCAAGCGCCAGAATGACCAGCGCGCCCGGCGCGACGAACAACAGGCCCGCAGCCAGCCCGCCGCGTGTCCCGTGCAGTCTCCATCCGGAATACGTCGCGAGTTGCATAGCCTCAGGGCCAGGCAGAAGCGTGCAGAAATTGAGCGCCAGCAAGTAGGTCGCCTCATCGATCCATTTCTTTTGCTCGACGAGCACCCGGTGCATCATGGCGATCTGCCCGGCCGGCCCTCCGAATGACAACAGACCGATCTGCGCAAAGACGCGCAGCGCCTCGCCGAACGATGGATTGGCTGCGGGCTCTATTGGGCGAGCCCGCACTGGTTCGTGGTCGCCCATCTCTGTCTCACGCTCGAAGTCCAGTCCCACGCACAAAAAGCAGCCGAAGCTATACCCGCGACAGGCTCGATCAATGTGAACCCTTCAATGGATCGAGTGGCGAGCAACGGATGACGAGCGCGCCGACCGAAACGTTGAAAATGGCGTATGCAGAGTAACGAAAGCCGCCGCTGCTCTAGAGGATTGAACAGTCGAGATTTTGTGGCGTCACCCCCCTGCCGCGATCTTCGTTCCCTTAACGCGCGTCCAATTCTGCGACCTGGCGTCGCGCAACCTAAAAGTGCACTCAAAATAACTTATAATTTTCCGTAACTTACCGATTATGGTTAAAAGGTGGTATCTGCCATGGGTTGACCTCTTATCCACAGGGTGCTCGTTGTGCCCGGCCAGGACGGGGGGAGACCCCGGTTAGCACGGGCAGCAGGAAGAACTAGGTTCTGGAGTTCTGTAACGGGTCACAGGGGGTCATTCGACTTAAGAGCTACTCTCTCCCAACATTAACGACGGTGCCGCTTCCGAAGCGGTTGCCCCGTGGTCGCCTGGTGGCGTGCCGCGGGCGGGGGAAACCGCTCATTCGACCCGAACCACTGCTGCTCCTTTAACAAGGAGTGAACTATGCGTTCAACGATTGCGATCGCCGCGTTCGCGTTCGCTGGGGTTACGGCAGCAACCGTCCCTGCAATGGCGGCCTCGTCGCACCACAAGGCGACGTACCACAAGACCTCGTACCACAAGGCTTCCAACCAGAAGCACGCCCACGTTTCCGGCCGCAAGGCCACCAAGAAAGTCGCCGCCCGCAAGTCTGTTGGGGGCAGCGGCGGTTCGCACGGCGTCGCATCTTACTACTGGCAGGGCCAGAAGACCGCTTCGGGCGCCCGCTTCAACCCCGAGGGCATGACGGCCGCTCACCGCACGCTTCCGTTCGGAACGCGCGTTCGCGTCACGAACCAGTCGAACGGCCAGTCGGTCGTTGTCACCATCAATGACCGTGGTCCCTTCGTCGGCGGCCGCGTCATCGACCTGTCGCGCGGCGCCGCCCGGCAGATCAACATGACCGGAGCCGGCCTGGCCCGGGTCTCGCTCGAGGTTCTCGGCCGCAGCTGAGCCTGAGCGTTATCTTTGAATAAGCATCGGGAGGCGTTGGGCAACCAGCGCCTCCCGACGTTTTTCCGCCATCCGAATCACCATAGTCCTCGGCGCTAGGGGAGTATCCGGGGGGATGTGCGTGCGCCGAAGCATTTGTTTGGCATGTGTTGCCGTATGGATAGTCGGTCTGGCCTCGCTCGCCGGGGGAACCCCATCGGAAGCCCAATCACTGGCCGAAGATCTGTCGGGCCCGGCAACTAAGGCCGAGGCGAACAGCCATTGGACCACGGTGACGGCTCCAGCCCGCCCAGTGGGCACATTCGATCACTGGCAGGCGAAAATAACGATCGCAAAGCCATCCTTCGCCAGCGCCAAGCAACCTGTTGCCGCCGCAGCGCCGATCGGCGAACAACCTTACGGCCTTCACGGCCCCGACCCGGCCGGAACGGGGCACGCCCTCAAGGGCATCGCGTCTTACTACGGAAAAGGCGAACGAACCGCGACGGGGGAAGCCTTCAACCCGCAAGATATGACCGCCGCACACCGGACGCTCCCCTTCGGCACGCGCGTCCGCGTCACGAGGGTCGATAACGGCGATAGCGTCGTCGTTCGCATCAACGACCGCGGCCCCTTCAAGCCGGGCCGCGTCATCGACCTGTCCACGAAAGCCGCCGAAGACCTCGGCATGACCGGCATGGGCTTAGCGGCTGTCAATCTTGAGGTTCTCGACCGCTAAGCCGGTTCGCTTGGGGAAGTTTGCGCGGGGGGAAGGTCGCTCAGCGCTCACTGCGCCGGTAAGCCTGCTCGAGACGGGATTCCAGCACGCTGATCTGGTCGAGATAAGCGCCCCTGATGCAATCAATGTCCCGGCCGCAGCTATCGCGGGCATCCAGAAACCGGCGCTGGTACATCTTCAAATCGTTGCGCTGATAGCGATTGTCGTACGCCGCCTTCAACTCGGAATATAAAGCGTTCATCCGCTCGTCGAGCCCGGCCAGCCGGTCGCTTCTGCAAATCGTCCGCTCGGACGCCGTACGCGCGCGCTGGCAATCGAATTCCTGTGCGGCTGCCGGGCGAACCGCACCGGCGATGATGGCGAGCGCAAGCAGCGACCCAACCGAAACTGCTGCCGCCAACTTCGAAGTTCCCGACTTGTATATGATTGCTTCCGACATGTGCCCATTTCCTAAGTTTTCGCGCGTCTCTTGGCGCGGGACGCCCACCCCAGCGGTGGACATCCCGACAATGCTGAAACCGGTCTGGAAACGTGAGGCCGTTAAGCGCCACTTGGCGGCAATGGGAGGAAGCCGGGTTATTGCACCCGGATTCCGATTGCGTCTTACCGGAAAAAATCGGTATTTTCCCGCACCGGCGACGTCCGTCGCCCGGCTTCAAAACCAAGCGGCCAATGAAGAAAGCTGTCGCCCAGCCTGCGCCCGCCACCACTCGCCCCGAGGCGCTCGAGCGCATCAAGACGGCAATGGTCGAAAAGAAGCTGACGCAGGCTGAACTGGCCGACGCTGCCGATTGCCATGAAAAAACAATTCAGAATCTCCTCGGCGGACGCTCCGTACGCGATCAAACGCTGTTCGACGTCTGCATGGTTTTGGGCCTCGATTTTCACGGCCTCCGCGACGCCTGGCATGGCGAGTCCGTTGCGCTCGAAAGCGCGGGCGGACCGCTGGAGCTGAGAGGCAACGGCGGCGGTATCGCGCCCATTTATATGGGGGCCTACACGCGCGCCGCCGTCGACCATTACATCGGCAGTTATCTGACGCTCAGACGATCGTTCTCGCTGGCCGACACGATTATCGCCTATCGCACCGATATCGCCTGGGACGCGGAGTGGCCGAGCCTTCTCTTTCAGGAACGCGACCGGCCGGACGCTCCTTACGCCCATCGCGGCCGGCTCTACATCCCGGCCTCGTCGAGTTTCATCCACCTCGTCTCGCTGACCAAGGGCGCGATGCGGATGGTCGTCGTCTCGCAACTCGATCGCGCCGGCGAGATGCGCGGCATCATCACGACGCTGAACAAGCAACGCGCAACCTTCATCCCGGTCGCGACGCCGATACTCTACGCCCAGCGCGAAAACTTCGATGCCGATGCCTTCGGCGAGGTGACGCCGAAGAACCCGGCCTATGGCGAATACAAACGCCTGCTCGATGAAACCATCGCCGAGGGCTACGCGCGCCTCGTAACCTGATCGACCTGAATTCTACTTCTGGCGTTTGCCGCCGACGCCCCGCTTCTGAACCGGCCGCTTGCCGAGAACCGGTGAGCGAAACGTGATGCCCTCGTCGACAGCCGGGAAAAAGTGGTTCGCGAGATTGACGGTTTCGAGCCTTCCAACAGCCGAACGCGCAACCCCCAGCCACTTCTCCGCATAGTCGCGGCCCGCACCATGAAGGTACGTGATGATGTCCCAATCGGGCTTCACGGTCGTCTCTGGATTGAGCGCGCCTGTAACGGGCCCCCCGTCGATCAGGTGAAAACGGTGCCGGCAAATCGGCGCCAGGCGTCCTTTTGCGAGCAGTGGTCCCGATGTCTCGCGCACAGCTGTTATGACTTCGATATCGCGCAGCAGCGGCGCGTTGAACGTAAGACGGTTGGCATGGATCGAAATATCGCGCGCAGTCGTCGGCAACCGATCGTTGGTGCGCGGAGCAACCATGACCAGCAGCGTATCGCCGATCGGACTTTCGCTCGCGAGCGTCACAAGGTCGGGATTTGCCGAGAAGCCGCCGTCCCAATAGGCCGCGCCCTCGATCTCGACGGCATGATGCATCACCGGCAGACAGGCTGACGCGAGCACCGCATCGACCGTGATCTCGTGTTCACGGAAAAGGCGCGCCCGGCCGGTCGCGACATGCGTGGCGGCGATGAGCAGATCGACCGGCGACTTGGCTCGGATCAATTCGAAATCGACATGCTCGGTGAGCAGACGGCGCAGCGGATCGAAGCCGAGCGGATTGAACTCGTAAGGCGACAGCATCGACGCAAGATGCGATGTGCGCACGAGCCCGTTGAGAAATGGATTGAGCCGCGTCAGATCGGGAATGGCGGCGTTGTGGATGGCGTGCCAGATTTTGTACATCTTCTCGCGCGCCTTATCGCGCGAGCCTTCGGCAAGCCCTGCCGCGAGCGCGACCGCATTGACGGCGCCGGCGCTCGTTGCGCTGATCCAGCCGAACTGAAGCGTATCGTCCTCTAACAGACGATCGAGAACGCCCCATGTGAAGGCGCCATGAGCTCCGCCGCCTTGTAAGGCCAGATTGATGTAAGCAGATTTTGGCAAAACCGCATTGCTCCCCGCAGGCCAATAAAACACCAAAGGCCAGCGTGACTCCATATCATTAACGCGCGCGGCAGAGGTATGTCATCGACGCCGCGGCAGAAACGACTGGGCTATCACCAAGCTTAGTCACTAGCGTGTAAATGTTACACTTGCTCGTTGCGCGAATTGCTTGCTCAACGCTTGTGCGATCAGCGCCTGCAATGTGCTCAACGCGTAAGCCTCAACTCGCGAGACTCAGGAATGGTGGTCGCAAATCGAGCTGATGCGTCAGCTTGCAGCACGAACGCCACGAGATTCGAGCGCGTGGCATTTGGCCGCTAAGATGCGAGCAAGCCACATTATCGAAATCATATTCCGGGCGTCAGAACCGTCTCGCTGATTTTTCTGACGGGCGAATCCGGCGCATCGATTCCGCGCACTACGTGGCGGATACGAAGCCCGTTCTCGCTTTTGAAGAACGTGAAGAGGTTATAGCTTGCCAAAGGCTCTTCGCCATATGTGACAGCGGCTGACGCCGACGCGACGCCCACGACCGGAATGGACTTTGTTCGAGATCTGAGCCAATCGACCCGCGTTTTGTGATTGTGGCCGTAAAGCACAAGCTCGGCGTCGCCGCGCTCGAGGAGATGCGCGAAGTGAGCGGCATCGCTCAGCGCGCGCCTGGGCGGAGCCAGATTGGGAAGCGGCGGATGGTGGATGAGCACGACACGGACGATACCCTCTTCGCCGAGAGCCGTAAGCTGCTCGCCGGCAATCTCCAGCTGATGGGCTCCGATCCGCCCGCTGGCGAAGAACGGCGGCGTTTCGACAGCGGAATTCAACCCGATGAGCCCGATCGGACCGACGCGACGCACGAACGGAAACGCCAGCGTATCGTTTTCCCCACCCATATATTCCGCCCACCGAGCGACGCCCGGATCGCCGTACAAGCTCGAATAGATGTCGTGGTTTCCCGGAATGACGGTCACGTCCTCGGGCGAGCCGATGGATCGGAGCCAATCGAGTGCCGCTTCGTATTCCGACGGCAGGCCGAGATTGATGAGATCGCCCGTGATCACGATATGGCCGACGCGAAGCGCCGTAGCATCGGCAATGAGCTTATCGGCAATCTCGCCCTGATGAACGCGACGCCGCTTGCGAAGCCAATTCAAATACCCAAGCACGCGTTTGGCATTCCAATATTGCCATCGGCTCCCGAAAACGGGCGGCAGGTGCACATCGGAAAAGTGCGCGAGCGTGAAAGTCTCGGTCATATTTGGGAATGCGGTAGGTAAGCTGCTGGAAGCACACTGTAGCACACCGTGGTAACTAGCAAATGCCTAGCGCCTACGAGAAAAGCGAACGGCCGCGACGCAAAGGAGAGTTCGACGTTGAGGGAAGATAGATTTCTGCTGGGCCCCCTCGTCGCCCGCGCTTTCCAGCAATACTGGCGATTTACACGCGGCATCTACTTGTCCGTCGAGGCGTGTGTCATAGACGACGCGGGCCGAACGCTGATGGTGCGCCAAGACGAGAACGGGGGCTGGAATCTGCCCGCAACGACCGCCCAGAACGGTGAGACCCTCGAGACGGCGGTCCGGCGCGGCCTGCGCGACATTGCAGGCATCGAGGTTAATGCAAAGCCGGAATTGCGTGGATTTTATGCCGGGATCCGGGACCGCCGGACAGGCCAGATAAGTCCGAGAGGGGAGCGAGGCCAAACGGGATTGTACGTCGTCCGCGATTGGCGGCGGCTTTCGATCCCAAACACTCCGGCGACAAGTACTCCGGCGACAAGCTTCTTCCCGCTCGGCTCCCTCCCCGCCGGCCTCCCGCCAATGACGGCGGAGCGAATTCGTCGCTCGCATGAGGGTCGCACAATTTCCCAAGTATGATAGAAGCCCCGCCTGCCGGACGTTGCCGGCTTCCTCGAGCTGCTTAGAAGTCCGCGCATGTCACCTTCTCTCGTCATTCGTAAAGCACGCCCCGACGATATCGCCGAGATATCGAAGCTGCATGCGCGCGTTTTCGGACCCGGACGCTTCGCGCGCTCCGCCTATCGCGTGCGCGAAGGAAAAGGGCATCTGTCGCGGTTCTGCCTCGTCGCCTCGATCGGCAATGAGATCGTGGCATCGATCCGAACGACGGAGATCACCATCGGAGGCGCCAAAGGCGCCGTCCTGCTCGGGCCCGTCGCAGTCGACGCCGATCACCGGAGCTTTGGTCTGGGCAGTAAGCTGATAACGGCGGGCGTCGAAGCTGCGCGCAGCGGCGGCGCCAAGGTCGTCGTCCTGGTCGGAGATCATCCCTACTACGGCCGCTTCGGCTTCGCAGCCGTGCCGCCCGGCCAGATCGTATTTCCAGGCCCCGTCAATCCGTTCCGCATTCTGGCGCACGAACTGGAACCGGGCGCGCTTGCCAGCTACCGCGGGCTCGTCATTGCAGAGCCGCCCGGCGAAAAGCTAGACTATTAAGCCGGGCGAGCCGCGGCGGTAACGTCATCGTAACCTGGATCTGTCGACCATCTTCCGGGTGGCCTGAGGCGGCTGCCGGTGACGCACGAGTTGTATCTGGTTTTCATGCGGCGCTGATCGCGGGCCTTGGCACGCCGGTTGAGCTGTGAGATTCCTGATACACCAATTCGAGTCGATTGAAGCCGAAAGCTCGCGATGATCTCAACGTATCTCCTCTATCGGACCTACGCCGCGGACTTGCCAAAAACGCTTTCGCGCATTTCGGCCCAGAGCGACGTTTCGAACGCCGCGAAATATTATCAGGCCAACATCGACAAGGTGAAAACGGTCGATGAGTTCCTGAACAATCCGCGCCTTTTCAGCTACGCGATGACGTCATACGGCCTGAGCGATATGACGTACGCCAAGGCCTTCATGAAGAAGGTCCTCACCAGCGACCTGACCGACAGCAAAAGTTTCGTCAATAAGCTCACCGACACGCGATTTTTGGAATTTGCGAAGGCCTTCCAATTTTCGACCGACGGCACGCTCGCGACCCAGCCGACCCTCGCGCAGAATTCCAAGGAAGAAAGCGATACGATCGGCTTGTACACGCAGCAGCAGGTCAACAAGGGCATCGCCGCCTCGACCGAAGCGACGTACTATCAGGCGGCCATCGGCAATATAACATCCGTCGATCAGTTGATGGCGAACCCGCGGCTGCTGAATTTCGCCGTGACCGCCTACGGCTTGAACGCGAACATCACATCGGCCGCAACGATCAGAGCCGTCCTGACGAGCGATCTTTCCGACCCGAATAGCGCCGCCAATACGCTCGGAAGTTCGAACTCGAATTATCAGCTTCTCGCCGCCGCTTTCAATTTTGCAACAGACGGCAGCGTCAACGGAACGGCCCAGTCGAACGACAAGATCATCAACACGGTCTCTCAGTACTTCAACGCAACCGGATCAAGCGCGACCTCTTCCGCAGCGACATTCAAAACGCAGTATTATAATTCTGCCATTTCAAGCGTGACTTCCGTCGACGATTTCTTGGCAAACAGCACACTGTTTGACGTCGCGATGACGTCCGTTGGTCTCAATCCCAACACTCAATCGAAAACGCTGCTGCGCCAGATCCTGACCAGCGATCTCGACGACCCGGGTAGCGTCGCAAATCAGCAGACCAACGCCGTGTTCAAGAAGCTGGCGGCGATGTTCAGCTTCAACACCGACGGGTCGGTCAAAGACGGTGCGGCACAGACATCGGCGCAAGTCAGCAGCCTGTTGGCTTCCTATTCGGCCAATTACAATGCTGCCCAGACAGCATCGAACAACACGGCCACCGCCGCTTACAAGGACGCGGTCGCCGGTATTTCCAGCGTCCAGGATCTGCTGAACAGCTCGGCTTACAACTACATCCTCTCCGCCTACGGGCTGGATCCTCTGAAGACGACGAAATACACGATCACCAAGATCCTGCAGAGCGACCCAAGCGACCCGAACAGCTTCGCGAACCAGTCGCATAACCCCGCCTACATCGCGATGGCGTCGGCGTTCAACTTCGACTCGAACGGCAAGGCCAAGACCGCGGCGGTAGCCCAGACGGATTCGAATTTAACCGCGACCGTCAAACTCTATATGGCGCAATCCGGCACATCGACGACCGCGCTGGATCAGGCCGAGGCCGATAGCAATTACTACGCAACGACCATCGCCACGATCAACAACGTCGATGATCTTCTGAAAGACACCAAGCTCGTGAATTTCATGCTCAGCGCATACGGGCTGAAGGATGCGAAGCTATCGACGAGCGATTTGCGCACCATCCTGACGAGCGATCCGTTGGATCCAAAGAGCTATATCAACAAGACCGTAAATTCTAAGTATCGTCCGCTGGCCGTCGCATTCAACTTCGGAACCGACGGCAAGACCCTCACCGTTCCGGCGGGAGAAGCACAATACCGCAGCCAGATGATAGCGACCACTGACGGCTACCTCCAGCAGACGATGGAAACGCAGGCCGGCGATCAGAGTGACGGTGTCCGCCTCGCGCTTTATTTCCAGCGGAAGGCTTCGGGTATCACCTCACCCTACCAGATTCTAGCCGATAAGGCCCTGGTGCAGTTCGCCCAGACAGCCCTCGGCCTATCCTCGATGATGTCGGCCGCCGATATCGACACCCAGGCGAAGATGATAACCAAGCGGCTCGACCTGGCTGATCTCCAGGACCCGGCGAAATTGAACAAGCTCATCGCTAAGTTCGCGGCGCTCTACGATGCGCAGAATGCCGATACCAGCCAGTCCGCCGTCCTTCAGATCCTCCAAGGAAATTCGAGCTCCAACGGGATCATAACGATTAATCCGATCACGACATAAGTCGCTCCCTCGCCGGTCGCTCTACGCTTTTTGTGCCATTAATGCAGCAGACTGAAGGATCCGGTTAAACGGTCTTTTAGTTGTTGGTCGGCAGGATTAACGTCTGCAGCAGGGAATGCGTCTTCCTCGACGCCGGGCTCCGATGCGAAGGACCACGCGATGAGATCTTTTGCTCTCACCTCACTTGCCACGGCAGCAGCCCTCTTGGCGGCTGGAACCGCTTCAGCCGGCTATCGCTCCCAGTCAGGGCCGCGAACCGCATGCTGCGGCGTCGTATGGGCTCCTGTCGATCGCCGGGGGCCGACGTTCCCGGCCGACGACTTCCTGCTCCCTGACTCGGCGTGGAACGGTCACTCGCCCAGCACCGCCGGCACAGCCGGACCCAACTGGACACTGAGGCAGCCGGTGTTCGGCCCGCCGTTGCCGACGCTGCCGACACCGAGGCGCAGGCCGTACATCATCCTGAACGAGACCGACTGAGCTACCACGCGCGCACACGAAAAAGAGACGTGAGTTCCCTCACGTCTCGAGTACAAGCAAGCGCGTAGCAGTCAGAATGCTCGAAATCGAAATCGCGCCGGAACGTTGGTATCGCGGCTATTGCCGCCACGGACACCGCCGTACCAAGCTGCGCAAAGCCCGATAAGAAGTCCTATCCCGGTCAAAAGCCCCGAAAGCTCCGTCGCCTTCTTCGCCTTGTCGAGCGCGGCAATCGCATCGGTGTAGGCCTGATCTACGCGCGTTTGCGCCTCCGCAATCGGGATGCCCGCCTTCGCCGCAATAATCGAAGAGACGAGGGTACGATCGGCCGGCGCAAGATGCTCGTTACCGAACGATCTCATGAACACCGCCTCGATCGTCTTTTCCTCCTCCGGGGTGAGAAGCTGGACGTTCGTCACCGGCTTTCCTTCCGGCGGCGTCGAGAGCGTAGAAACGATGGCCGACAAAGGGCTCGATGAAGTACTCGAGAACTTTGCGATTGCCGACGATCCGGCATGAAGCGCGGCCGAACCGATCCCCGCTGCGATCAATCCGCCGAACAGGACGCACACACCCCAAGTGACGAGACCCTGAAGCCCATCACGAAATTCAACTTCGTCAGGCGGCACATCGCCGACGCGCGGACGCACGCGAGCAGCCACAAAACCAGCGATCAGGAACGACGCTATCGTCACGATGAGCGCCCAAGCCGCCGCGACGGACAAAGCGAGCCCGCCATACGACTGGCCCGGCCAAGGCGATAGGAGCGAAAGTCCCCCAGCGACGCCAAGCGACATCAAGACGAAGGAGAGTGCCGATCCGGCAACTGCGCCCGCCAAAATACCCCTCCAACTGAGGAACGGGCCCGTTTCGCGCATATCGATAACTTCGACCATCGCGGCATCTCCATCGATCATCTAAAACCCAAAAGGCCCAGAAGAAACGAAATGACCACGATTAATCCGATCAGATAAATGATCTCGTGCACCGCACGTCTCCTCATATAACGCCGGTCTTTCAACACGGCTGGAGGGAGGTTTGTTCCGGAAACGACGCGCGTTTGGAGGCGCCCCCGTGAGCGTTGAACACCGTTCCTGAAATCTTATGCTCGTTTTGCCCACAGGAAGCCGCGCTACGCCTGCGGCATTCCTCTGAAGGAGCCGAGATAACTCAATGGGCTACGCGACAACCCCACATCGGGGACAACGAACGTGGCCGCTCTCTCTACTTCGCCTGTTTGGTATCCGATGCGGTTCCTGGGACGGGAACTGAAAGCGAGCGCACGAACGCCGCGACCTCCCAAACCTGCTCGTCGGGCAGAAATCCGCGGAACGACGGCATCCCGTTCGGCCGCCCCTCACGGATGGACGCCGCAATATTCTCGATCGACCCGCCATAGATCCAGATATTGTCCATCAATGCCGGGCCCATGCCGCCGCCGCCATTGGCATGGCAGCCGACGCAATTCATCGCTGAGTAGAGAGCTTTGCCTTTCTCGATTGCCGCCGGATCCTCCTGCAATTTACGGCCTTCGGCGCTCGTCTGCGCGATAGGCTCTCCGCCTCCGGGCGCAAGTGGAACCAATGAAACTTGCGGCTCGGGATTCGTCGGCTGCTTGTAGGCTGGTTTGTCGTCCGCTGCTCGAGACTCGTACCCCACAAGCAAGATGCCAGCCAGAAGCGCATAGAGAAGCGCAAAGCTCAGATAGGGTAGAAATCGTTTCATCGGAATCACTCCGCCGCTGCGGATTTCTTCATTGCAGAAGTCTGAATGTGATAATCCGCGAGAATATTGCGAATGTCCGCTTGCCGCCTGTCGAGAGAACGATTGATCTCCTCGGCAAGCGCCATATCGGGTTTCCGCACGCCCATCGAAATGGAAAACGTCATGTCCGGAATGTCGCTGATGTGGGTGACGCGTAACGGCGGCGTCTGCCGGGCCGCATAATAATCCGCGACAGGCCCCCACACGACCGAGATATCGACATCGCCACGCGCAATGCCTTCGACGACCGGAAGAAGCGGGTCGGGCTTCGACCAGTCACCAAAGACCATGTATCCTTTGATGCCGTTCGTGATGCCACGGCGCGCCAGCTCCGTCATCGGCGGCGTATTCGCTCCATCGTTGCCGACGAGCTGAACGCCGATGCGTTTACCGCGCAGGCTTGCGTCGTCGAACGACGTTATCGGAGCCGAGGTCCCCGCAGGCTGAACGAACGCGTAACTCGCCGTGTAATAGGGCTTCGTCGGGCGCACGCGTTGAAAATCGACGGGCACACCGGGAACGACATCGCAAAGCCCGGCGCCAAGACCTTTGCGAATGAAACCGCGCCACTCAGGCGTCCAGACGAACGTCGCTGTCGCCCCCATGTCGGCCGCGATCAGCGTCGCGATACGATTTTCGAAGCCTTCGCCACGATCGTTCGAGAACGGCATATTGTTAGGATCGGCACAGAACTTCAATTCGCGCGCGTGTGAGGGAGCGGCCGAAAGAGCCACAGCGCCGATTGCAAGGAGAAACGCTCTATTGAACCGAGAAGACATAGAGCGACCCTCCCTTAGTCGTATGCTCAGGAAGATCTTTCACGGCATTGACGAAGCCGAGCGCGGCGGTGCCATCGCGCTTATCCAATCCGCCGGCGACGATCGCTCCGGCCCAGCCGCCGACACCCGATAGAATGGAGACATATTGCTTGCCGTCGGGCCCCCGCCACGTCGTCGGCTGACCGATGATGCCGGATCCCGTCTTGTACTGCCAGAGGACAGCGCCGGTCTTCGCATCGACGGCTTTGAACCAACCTTCCATCGTTCCATAGAAGACGACGCCGCCTGCAGTCGCGAGCGCGCCGCTCCACACCGGAAATGACTCGTTGATTTTCCAGACCGCCTTACCCGCCTGAACGTCCCACGCCGTCATCTCGCCGCGGTGACCGCCGGGACCGGCCTTCATGTGTACGTCGGCGCCGACGTAAGGCGTGGCCGCGATATAGCCGACGTCTCTCTCGGTAATATCCATGCAAAGATTATTGTGCGGAATATAGAGAAGGCCGGTCTGCTCCGAGAATGACGACGGCTGCCAATCCTTGCCGCCAGGCGGCGCGGGGCAGACATCCTTCGTTTCCTGATCGACCTTCGGCACCTTAGCCTGATTATAAATCAAGCGGCCCGACATCATGTCGACGGTTTGGCTACTGGTGATCGGCACGAACGGAGTTGCCGCCAGAACTTCTCCCTTCTCACGATCGATGATGTAGACGTAGCCATTGCGGTCCGGATGAACGAGGACCTTTCGCTCCTTGCCGTTCCAATTCATATCCAGAAGGATGCATTCGTTGACCGCGTCATAGTCCGAGACGTCGTGCGGGCTGAGCTGATAAAACCAGCGCGCCTGCCCCGTATCGGCATCGCGTGCAAAAATCCCGGCAGTCCAGAGATTGTCTCCTGGACGCATCGACGAATTCCACGGGCCCGGATTGGACGTGCCGTAATAGATCATGTTGAGTTCGGGATCGTAGGAAACCCAACCCCAGACGGTGCCGCCGCCTTGCTCCCACATACCGGGCGGCCACGTCGCGACGCCGAGATCCTTGCCCTGGAATTGCGGATAGAACGAATTGAAACCCGCTCCGATCAAAACATCCTTGTCGGGACCGGTGCTGAAAGCTTTCCACAAAACCTTTCCCGAGCCCTGATCGAGCGCCGCGATCCAGCCGCGTACGCCCATCTCGCCCCCGGAGTCGCCGACGATGACTTTGTCCTTGGCGACGAGCGGCGCCATCGTCATCGTCTCGCCCTGGTTGATGTTGCCCATCTGTGTGCGCCATATCTCGGCGCCCGTGTTGGCATCGACAGCGACGGTATTGCCGTCCAGCGTGTTCAGGAAGAGCCGGCCATTGGCGAAAGACAGGCCGCGATTGACGACGTCGCAACACGCGACGCCCTGCGAAGCGGCGAGTGGATGCGGCTCATATTTCCATTTGAGCGGCGCGCCGGGCTTCGAGAGATCGAGCGCATAGATGATGTTCGGATAGGGAGTGACGACGTAAAGCGTGCTGCCGATGACGATCGGCGCCGATTCTTCACCACGGTCCACACCCATCGAGAAGGTAAACGTCGGTTGAAGCTTCGATACGTTCTCGGTGTTGATGTCGTCGAGCGAGCTGTAGCGTGTCAAACCGGTGTTGGCGCCCGGCATCTGCCACTCGTTTCCGCCTGCTGTCGCAAAGGCCGGAGCTTTGGGTGGCGATATGTTTTGCTGGGCTAAAGTTTGAGCGAATGCGGGAAGCGAACAAATTGCAAAAAGCGGCAAGCTAAAAAATAATAACTTGTACTGCTTGAAATTGTGCATCGGCGTATCCCCAAATATTGGGCGTGGCCGGTGCCGAAAAGAAGAACGCGTAAGCCGCGAAAATTCACACTCACTGCGCAACGGCACCCTTTGAGTGCCACAACCTGTCGTGTCAATTCAGGTTCCAGATCAGATCCTTTTTGCGAAAGGTCACCCGGTCTACCGTTAAGCGGAAGAAAACAACTGTCCGGCGTCCAAGATCCGCAGCTTGCGATCGCGCTCGATCAAGGCCCAGGAAAGAGGGACGCGCTTCGCCCCGACGCCCAATACGCGAGCAATCCAATCCACTCTTTGGCCGCAAGATCTGTGAGCGTCAATCCAGCGGAAATACTGTCGAATGGGCGAACGGCATCCGACCTGCCGCGCGTCCGGAAATCCACCGGATAAGGCACGACATCGAATCCGGCCTTCCGAAAAACCCCGACCGAACGCGGCATATGGAAAGCCGACGTGACGAGAAGCCACTTATCGGATGGTTGGGGATTGACGAGCGCCTTCGTGAACATCGCGTTTTCGTACGTATTCCGCGAGTTGTTCTCGACAACGATGCGGCTTGGCTCGATGCCGGTATCGATGATGTACTTGGCGATGACGGAGCCAATGCCCTCGCCGCCGAACAGAGATCCGCTGCCTCCCGTGAAGATCACCTTCGCATCGGGAAGCGCGTGAGCGAGGCGCACCGTCTCGATCAACCGTTCCGCGGCCTCATTCAGCGCCAAGCCGCCTCGGCTGTCTGTGAGCGCGCCGTCTTCAAAACCACCCAAGAGAATGATGCCGCTGATCTTCTCCTGCGGGACATCCATCACCCGCGGCTGAAATCGCTGCTCCAAGGGCAGGATAAGAATATTCCCGCCGGGCAGGATGCCAAAGAGAACGATGATCCCAAAGCCGAGAGACAGCAAAAACGCGCCCGGCTTCGGACGCTTGAATTGAAGAAAAAGGACCCCGCCGGCGAGCGCCAGGAACGCGAGGCTCGAAGGCTGGATGCAGAAGAAGATGATCTTCGATGCAATGAAAAACACTGCAGTCCCCTAACCCTCGACCGTCGAACCTAGGCCCCGATGCCCTAGGCTCCTCACCTCGCCTCTCAGCCTCAGACGAAAGGATCCTTCATCAGGATCGTGTCGTCACGCTCCGGGCTCGTAGACAGCAGCGTGACCGGGCATTCGATCAGCTCCTCGACGCGGCGAACGTACTTCACGGCCTGCGCCGGAAGATCGGCCCACCGCCGCGCGCCTTGCGTCGATTGCGACCAACCCTCGAAATCCTCATAGATCGGCTCGACGATAGCCTGCGCCGATGAACTCGCCGGCAGGCGATCGATACGCTCACCGTTGAGCTTATAGCCGACGCAGATGCGGATCGTCTCGAAACCGTCGAGAACGTCGAGCTTGGTCAACGCAATGCCGTCGATGCCCGAAACCTTCGCCACCTGACGCACGAGCACGCTGTCGAACCAACCGCAGCGCCGCTTGCGCCCCGTGACGGTGCCGAACTCGCGCCCGCGCTCGCCAATCTTTTCACCGACCGCGTCCAGAAGCTCGGTAGGGAACGGACCCGACCCGACGCGCGTCGTGTAAGCCTTGGCGATCCCGAGCACGTAACCGACGTGACCCGGACCGATGCCGGAGCCCGTCGCCGCTTGCGCCGCAACCGTGTTCGATGACGTGACGAAAGGATAAGTCCCGTGATCGACGTCGAGCAGCGCCCCCTGTGCGCCCTCGAACAGGATGCGCTTGCCCTGCCGCCGTGCCTGATCGAGCAACTCCCACGATACGTCAGAGTACGGCAGAACTTTCGGCGCAATGGCGATCAGCTCCGCCATGAGTTCGTCCTTGACGACTTCGGGCTGGCCGAGGCCGCGGCGAAGCGCGTTATGATGAGCGAGCGCCCGGTCGATCTTTGCTCCAAGCGTCGCGGGCGACGCGAGATCCTGCAGGCGGATCGCACGGCGGCCAACCTTGTCTTCGTAGGCGGGGCCGATGCCGCGCCCTGTGGTGCCGATTTTCTCCGTGCCGGCCGCCGCCTCGCGAACGACATCGAGCTCGCGGTGCAAAGGAAGAATGAGCGTCGCATTCTCGGCGATGCGCAGATTTTCCGGCGTGATCTTGATGCCCTGCTGCGTCAGCCGCGCGATCTCATCCGTCAGCGCCCACGGATCGACGACAACGCCGTTGCCGATAACCGAAAGCTTGTCCGGCCGTACGACACCCGAAGGCAACAGCGAGAGCTTGAATGTCTTGCCGCCGATGACGAGCGTGTGCCCGGCGTTATGACCGCCTTGGAAACGAACCACGACGTCGGCACGCTCCGACAGCCAATCAACGATCTTGCCTTTGCCCTCGTCTCCCCATTGGGCTCCGACCACCACGACGTTTGCCATTAACTTGAACCTTCTCACCTTCTCATGATTTGGCCCCGGCATCGGCCAGGGCCCCGCGGCAAGTCCGCTAGCTTAAACTCAAGATTTGCCCTGCAGCCTCAGGGGCCGTAGGTGATCGACTTCGCCGCCGGCCAGGACACGCGATAGCCGTACTCCAGAATTTTTTCCTCGTCCGGCTCGAGCTTCGCCTGGAACGCGATGATACCGCGCTTGTCGTCGACATTCTGCATCGTGGGCGAAACCCGGCCCGTAAGATCGACCTTGATCTCTTCGTTCTGCGCGACGGGAATACGGTCGAGAATGGTCACGTCCATCGCCCGCTCGTGCATGTTCTTTACATTGACCCGGAAGTTCCGGCTATCGATGTGCGATGTCGAAATGAGCCCGGTCTCGCCGCGCTTCTCTTCCAGCACCGCATGCTTGATCTTCACCTGGTCGTCGATGCCGAAGCCGAGATCATGTTCGCTGCCCGGACTGAGAAGGGGCAAATCGCCGGTGCCGACAAACGTGCCGTCGCGGAACAGATAAACCGTGCCGGGCAACAGGGGCGTGCCCTTGGCGAGCTTCAGCTTCGCGTAAAGGTAGGCGCTGGTATCGACCTTTGGCACGGCGCGGCAGCTCAACGCCGGCTCGATCGCCTCCGACGCGAGAAGCACGCGCTTGGCTTCACCGGTTCCAGCGACGCTCGCCCGCCCGGGAACCTCGAACGTCGCCTCGAACGGCGCGCTTTGCAACTGCGCGACGGTTTCTTCTACACTGACGGCCTCGGGCGCCGCCTCCGCAAGCTCGCCGCCGAGTGCGTCCGCCGCAGCGATATTGCGGTGCTTCGCCATCAGCCGCTGCTCAGGAAAAGGAGGAGGCGCAGCAGCAGCCACCGGTTTCGGTGCCTGTTCGAAATCCACGAATTGCGTTTCGAGGTACGGCGCCGACGAACTGTCGCTCGGCCGCGATGTCGAAAGTTTCAGCGAAACGTTGTCCCAATTTTCTCCCGAACTCTGCGTAATCGCGGCGCGCCGGTCGAGAGATAGTTTCGGCGGTTCCGTTTTCGAACCCGTCACGAGCCGCGCATCGTAAAGGGGCGCCCAATGCGCATCCGGCACCTGATAGCGAACGCTCAAATCTGCTTCGAGAGGCGTTTGCGCAACGACGTGAACGCGCACTTCGGTCTGTTCTGTCCGTGCAGGCGCCAATGCCGCCAGCTGCTTCTCGGCGTCGGAAATCTGCCGGTCGATCTCACGAATTTTCTGCTCGGCATCGAGTGCGAGCTTGCTCGCGTCACCTGTCGCTTGCGCAATGAGCGCCAGAACTTTCGGCCAGTCTTCGAGCGGCGTCGCCGCCGGTGCGGGTTGCGAGGAAGAACGCGCCGGAAGTTGCGCGAGATTGGCGATGAGCTTCTTTTGCGTCTTTGCGGCCTGAGCCTGCGCGTCGACAGTCGTCTTCTGATCTTTGAGCGCCTGGATCGAGTCTTCTAAAATCTTGCGCTGCTTGTCGGCGGCTTCGCTCTCGGCACGCTGCAGAAGTTTCCTCGCCGTATCGACCGAGCCGATGTCGAGCTTGCCCGTCGCCTTGCCTTCGACGCGCACGGAACCCGGCACCGCACGCGCGGGCACGTCGCCGATGACGATCGTATGCTCGCCCCTGTCGATGTGCACCTTGACGATGCGCGTGACCTCGGCACCCGACAGGTACACCGTGACGTCATCGACCACCGACGTCGCCGGGACGTCGGCCGCAAGCGCGCTCAACGGCGTGGCGGCCATGAAAGCTGCCGCAAAGACAAAACGCATCTCGCTGTGACCCTTGGTTGTTTGATAACGATGCCCGGATGAACCGCCCTCGGCGAGGTGCGACCCCGGCCGATTATGGCCGATGCAAAGCGCGATAAAAAGGCATTGACAGGGCCGGAGTTAACCAGAATACGCGGAGGGTTCCAGGGAAATCAGGCCGAGAGCGCCCCCGCGCGAACTTTCGCATACGCCCAATCGAGCCACGGAAGAAGTGCGGCGATATCGTCGGTCTCGACCGTAGTGCCGCACCAGATCCTGAGCCCCGGCGGCATTCCCCGATAAGCGGCGATATCGAAGGCCGCCGCCTCGTCCTCGAGCAGTCGCACCATATCGCGCATGACATCGAGCCGCACGTCCTCCGAAGCCTCGGCAAGCGCGGTCTCGGCAAATCGCATCGCGACGGAGGTATGCGAGCGCGTCCGCGGATCGGCGGCGAGGGCCGCGACCCAGGGCGTCCGGTCGATCCAATCGTAAAGCACCGAAGAACTGGCTTTGCTCCGCGCGGTCGTTCCGGCGATCCCCCCAAGCCCTTCGGCCCACGCGAGCGCATCGAGATAATCTTCGACGCACAGCATCGACGGCGTATTAATCGTCACGCCCTGGAAGACGTCCCAAAGAATCCCGTCATGGTTCGTCAGCCGGAAAAGCTTCGGTATGGGCCAGGCCGGACGATAGGAAACGAGGCGGTCGAGCGCGCGGGGCGACAGGATGAGCATGCCATGCGCACCCTCTCCGCCAAGCGCCTTCTGCCACGAAAAGGTCAGCACGTCGATTTTGCCGACGTCGACGTCTTCCGCAAATAGCGCCGACGTTGCATCGCAAAACACGAGGCCGGCGCGGTCATCGGGGATCCAATTGCCGTCCGGCACCTTCACGCCCGTCGTCGTGCCGTTCCAGGTGAAGAGCACGTCGCGCGAAAAATCCACAACGCTGAGATCGGGAAGATACCCAGGATTGCCTTCGAACGCACGCACATCGGGAAGCTTCAACTCGCCGAACACGTCGCGCAGCCAATTGCGGCCGAACACGTCCCACGCCAGCACATCGGCGCCGCGTTCGCCCAGAAGATTCCACATCGCGAGCTCGAACGCGCCGGTGTCGGAACCTGGAACGATCGCGACCTCATAACCAGGCGGCAGGCTGAGAATGTCCCGCGTCCGGTCGACGGCGAGCTTCAGTCTCTCGCGCCCATCGGCAGAGCGATGCGAACGCCCGACGAGCGCGCCCTCCAATGCATCCGGCCGCCACCCGGGGCGCTTGACGCACGGGCCGGACGAAAAGAATGGTCTTCGCGGTTTGCTCTGTGGCTTTTTGAGTTCGGGCATCGGGGGCTCTTAGCACGAAGGCCGCAAAAGAAAAAAGGCGGTCGCGAACGACCGCCTTTCGGCACCAAGCAACACTTGGGGTGCACGTTCTAATCGAACTTGATACGGATGCCGGACCGGAACTGCTGCAGGACGGCGTCCTTGTAAACGATTTGATTCCCGCCCGAGGCCGACGGAGCGATCGACGAAATCGCGCCCTGTTCCCAAAGCATCTGCCAGCCGTTGTCCCAGATGATGGATTCGGTGAGGTTCGTGGCGACGCCCGCCTGTACGGCCGCAGCAAAATTGATCTGGTTCTTGCTGGTGGCACCCTTCTCCGTCGAAGAGTCCGCTGGAAGCGAGGGATTGCCTGAGCAGGCAGGCGGCGTATACGGGCCATCTATGGAGTTGGACCCACCAATACACGTGGCCGATTCCGAATAGGACCTCTGCAGCCTTCTCCAGGAGAAGCCGCCGCCGCCGCCGATGTAAGGAGTAAACCGGGTTCCGGTGTTGAAATCGTAGATCAGGTTCACGAGGCCGGTCGTTCGCGAAAGTTTCACCGTGTCGGTTCGCGAAATGGAATAGGTGTTTGTATCGATGCCGCCGATTGTAGTGTTGGGCGCCGAGTTCGTAGCGAGATACCCCAGCCTGTAATCATCGGAGATCTGATAGTTGGGCGTGTAATCGATCGCGACTTCGGCCCGCAGAGACGGTGTCAAATAGCGGCCGAACGTCAAACCGAAGATCGGCGACATCGGCAGGTCGCCGCTGTCTTTCGCGAAGTATCCGGGGGTTGAATCGCCCAGATAATCGACATCCGTGTCTTTGACAGACGCGCTTTGCGAGATGTTCCCGCCGAACGTCAACCCGACATACCAATCCGAGTCCGCATCATATGTCGGCACGGGAACGGGAGCCGGAACGGGTATCGCGACCCCGCCGCCCATATCCTTGACGCCGCCCCAGTCCGCGGCCATTGCAGGCGCTGCACTGGCGGCAAGCAGAAAACACGTGGCGATCCACGTCTTCGCAGATTTCATCTTCGATCCCTCAAATCCGGCACGCATGCATATGCGCGCCACTCAAGACTCTGCTCAACGCTACGCTTGCGCTAACCGAGCCCTAGGAGGGAACAGCGGTTTCGGTTGGGTGTCCGTGGGCTCCTCGGGAAGGAGGAGCCCACTACGCTTCACGGGGGAGGACACGCAAACGCGAAACACGCACAACAAACCACACCTTTGGCATTCCGGGCGGAAACAGGCGCTACGCCCCTGTTTCCAATTCTTCTCGGGGGGCGCGCACGACAGGCGCCCCTGACAATTGCTCAGTTCAGGTCGTACCGAAGACCGACGCGAAGCTGGTGAGCGGTAATGTCCTTTAATTTTTCAGTAGACGTCACAGTGTCTGCATCGAACGAAGCCGTTTCCGCTTTGCCGAGGTAGAGGAAGCGATATCCAAAATCGAGGTAGAGCGCGTTGCCCGAGCTGACCGCGACCGGCTCGTCCTTCATGCCGCTGACGTAGGTCGTCTGACCGCCGCGGATGCGCCAGGAGACACCGGCCATTGCCGCTGCCGCGAAGTTATTGGTGGACTTTCCATCAAATTCGGTTGTGCAACCGCACTGCTCGAACGTCCCTGACGACGTCGAATTGTGCGCATAACCGATGCCGGCGCCGATGTACGGAATGAAGCGGCCACCACGGTTGAAATCGTAATAGAGGTTGGCCAGGACGACGGTGCTGCTCAAGTCGAACTTCGAATTGCCGACGAGGTTGCCCGGAGAATAATAAAGCGAGGACTCGGAGGTGGAATCGAAAATATGGTCGACCGTGATATCGCCACGGAAACCGCGTCCGAAATAGCGGCCGATGCCGCCGCCGACGCTCCACGCGCCGTCTTGGCTGGCGTTTCCGACCTCACGGCCGCTGAAGCTCACCGAAGGGGTCGTGAACCAGTTATATCCGCCGTCGGCCCGGATGTACCAGCCAGCCGACGCAGCCGGCATGGCCTCCATGATCGGAGCGTCCTTGAGACTGGTGCCGCCGAGGTCGGCAGCCGACGCACCCAGAGCACTGCCGAGAACGAGTGCCGCGCTGACAACGAGTACATTGCGCGTAAAAAGCATGTGTCTTCCCTTCTGGTGTCGGCTCGGCGCGCGAAGCGGCGGGCCGGTACTAAAACCCATGCCGAATATTACCAATAAGGTTTAAGGGGAGCTTAACCGGCGTCGAAATCTGACACGCCGGAGCACAAGCAAAAGTCCTAACGAGAAGTTAACATGATGCGCGCGCGGATGATCCTGCGCAGCCCGGCGCCACACGCCGAAGCGGTCCTGCCGCCGCGAATTGACCGCCGCTATTTGAAAGAAAAACCGAGCTTACGCCGCCGCTGCCGACTTAACCGCGTCGCAGATATCGCCGACGATGCTCGACACGATCTTCTCGTCGTCACCTTCCGCCATCACACGGATGACAGGCTCCGTGCCCGAAGGCCGAATGACGAGACGGCCATTCTCTCCGAGCTTCGCTTTCGCGCCCTCGATGGCCTTGACGACGCGCGTATCCTCGAGCGGACGCCCGCTGGCATAACGCACGTTTCGCAAAATCTGCGGCAGCGGCTGGAAGCGATTGCAGACTTCCGACACCGTCTTCCCCGTGGCGACGACACACGCCAGAACCTGCAGTGCAGAGACCAATCCGTCGCCCGTCGTCGTGAAATCGGAGAGCACGATGTGCCCCGATTGCTCGCCGCCGACATTGAACCCGTGCTTGCGCATATGCTCGGTGACGTAACGATCCCCGACCGGCGTCCGCGCGAGCGTCAACCCTATGGAGCGCAAATAGCGTTCGAGGCCGAGGTTGCTCATCACCGTCGCAACGATGCCGCCCGCCGTAAGCTTGCCCGTCCGGTGCCAGCTTTCCGCGATCACCGCCATGAGCTGATCGCCGTCGACGATCTCGCCCTTCTCGTCCACGATCACAACGCGGTCGGCGTCGCCGTCGAGCGCGATGCCGATGTCGGCGCGAAGCTCTTTCACCTTCTCGACGAGCGCCTTCGGCGACGTCGAACCGCAATTCAGATTTATGTTGCGGCCGTTAGGCTCGACGCCGATCTTGATGACCTCGGCGCCGAGTTCCCACAGCGCTTCCGGCGCGACCTTGTATCCGGCGCCATTCGCGCAATCGATGACGATGCGCAGACCCGCGAGGCGCAGCTGCTTCGGCATCGTGCGCTTGGCGAATTCGATATACCGCTCCTGCGCGCTCTCGACCCGCGTCGCCCGCCCGATGCGGTCGGCTTCAACAAGCATGGATTTGGAATCGGAATCGATCAGATCCTCGATCTGCTTTTCCATTTCGTCCGACAGCTTGTAGCCGTCCGGATCGAAGAGCTTGATCCCGTTGTCATTGGAAGGATTGTGGGAAGCCGACAGCATCACGCCGAGATCGGCACGCAGCGACCGGGTCAACATGGCGACGGCCGGCGTCGGCATCGGTCCGAGAAGGAACACGTCCATGCCCACGGACGTGAAACCCGACATGAGCGCCGCTTCCAGCATATAGCCGGAAAGCCGCGTGTCCTTGCCGATCACGACGCGGTGGCGATGTGTGCCCGAGCGGAACACGGTTCCGGCCGCCATCCCGACCTTCAACGCAATCTCCGATGTCATCGGATGCGTGTTGGCGAGACCGCGAATGCCGTCCGTCCCGAAATAGCGGCGTACCATGCTAACCTCCCGTCGTGCCGGACCGGCGATTGCGCGCAACTGGCCCAAGTCGACGATCCGAAAAAATATCGGCAAGCACTAGGCGATCGCCTGCGGCGTGCTTCGCCGTCCCCTTAGAGAGCATAGATGCCCGAGCAAACACTACCATTCCATTCCGTTGGTTGAATTGCCGCAAATTTTACACTGGATTCCACTGAGGGTTGCACAGGCGCATCCCATCGTTCCACATTGTGTGCTTTTGAGACCCGTGTTGGACCGGGTCATGGAATCGGCCCATAGGTCGGCTATTGATGTGGCGCGCGCTTCAGGGGCAATGTCATTTTAGCGAGCGCAATCTGAGAGGTATCGATAATGGCAGTCTTTCTAGCGGTCGCTAACCGCAAGGGCGGCGTCGGCAAATCCACTTGCTCGGTGATGCTGGCGCACGGGCTCGCCGTCTACGGTGGCAAGCGCGTCCTGCTGATCGACCTCGACTCTCAGTGCAACGCATCACTGATCCTGATGGGCGGCCAGGGCTGGAACGAAGCCCGCAAGGCCGGCAAGACCATCGCCGACTACTTCTACGACCTCTTCGACGGCATTCCCGCCAACGCTCGCGATTACGTCGCCAAGAACGTCGGCGATGTTTCCCTGGCGAACGGCAAACCGGCCCCGATTTCGCTCGTCCCCGGTTCGCTCCTCCTGGAGGACATCCAGGGCGAGCTCTACCTGAAGCAGGCAAGCCAGAGTAACGTGCCGGAAGTCGTCGCCAACCGCGTCCGCGGCCGCATGGAAAGCCTTATCCGCCGCTTCGAAGGCGACTATGACGTCGTCATTCTCGACTGCGCGCCGGGCCTCTCGTTTGCAGCGCTCGCGGCCCTCAAAACGGCCGACAAAGTCATCGTGCCGTTCCGGCCCGATTACGTCTCGCAGCTCGCCGTCGATCGCGTCGCCATGCTGATCGAGGACATGCGCAATCTCGACGACCTGGCCGCAATGCCGGCTGAGGACAGGCGTTACGTCTGCCTCGCAAACTACGTGCGCAACGACGACCGGGACTATATGATGATCGAGGAAATAAGCCTCGTGCATCCGGTGCTCGAGACATTCCTGCCGCAAAGGAATGGCATCGCCAATGCCTTCGACTACATCGGTCAGTTGCGAACGATCGACGTGAAGTATTCCGATGCCGCAGGCGACGTCAAAGAGCTTCATCAGGAAATCGCCCGCTTGGTCGAAACCGTAGCGGCGAAGAAGAAAGCCACGGTCTCTGTCTCTTAACTGCTGAAGGCGAGAAAACGTCGAACATGAGCAAAGGCAAACAGCTCTGGCCCGGCGACGAAATGGCGACGTTCTTTCGCGCCCACATCCGGCGTGAAACGGCGCTCGAGGGTGAAGCGGCCGAGCGGCTCGCGCTTGCGCTGACGAAAGCGGTAAATCGCATGCTGGTTCGGGAGATGCCCCCCGAACTTCCGCCGGAACTCTCGTCAGAGCTTCCCTCTGAACGTCCATCAGAAACTCTCGAAGAACCCGCCGTCGAGGCCCGGAAGACCAGGAAAGCCACAGCCCCGGCCGAAACGCAGGACCGCCACGACCGCGCCGAGAACTTCAATCCCTACCGCTTCTCCGCGCTTGTCACGCTCTCCAAGCATGGCCGCGAAGGACTGATGACGCGCCTTCAGGAAATCAAATCGGCGGAAAATCTCCGCGCCTTCGCCGAAGCGCAGCACGTTCCCGTCGAGCCGTCCGTGAAGCGGACCGACGACATCCGCAAGGCCATCATCGCAGGCGTCGAGCGTCGCCTTGCCGACCGCAAAGCCGCGGCAAGCTGATAAATCCCTCAAGAATAAAAAGGACGCGACGTGGTGGCCGAAGCGCCGACTGACGCAAAGCAGCCGAGCCTCCGCCGCTCCATTGGAACCACACAGCTGGCGCTCTATGCGCTCGGCAGCATGATCGGGTCCGGCATCTACGGCCTCATCGGCAAAGCGGCCGGCGAAGCTGGGTCTGCCGTCTGGCTGTCCTTTCTCGTCGCCCTCGTCGCGGCACTGCTGACATCGCTCTCCTATGCCTCGCTTGGCTCGCGCTACCCGCGCGCAGGCGGAGCCGCATACGTCACCGACCGCGCATTCCGCCGTCCAAGCCTCAGCTTCACCATCGGCCTCGCGCTTGTCGCATCCGGACTGACGTCGATCGCGACCCAGTCGAAGATCTTCGCGGCGATCCTCGCCGACATGGCGGGCATCGAAGCCTTGCCGCCGGCCGCCATCGCGGCGGGCTTTCTCCTGATCCTCAGCGGCATCGTCTTCCGCGGCATCCGCGAAAGCATGTGGGTCAACGTCGTCTGCACGCTGATGGAGGTATCGGGGCTCCTCCTCGTGATCGCGTCGGGCATGTCCTATTGGGGCACGGTCAGCTACTTCGAAACGCCGCCGGACCGCGCGGACTTCGGACTGCCTCTCATTGTGCTTCAGGCATCCGTGCTCACGTTCTTTGCCTTCATCGGCTTTGAAGATGCCGTCAACGTCGCCGAGGAATGCAGAGATCCCGCGCGCACGATCCCGCGAGGCCTCGTCATCGCGACGCTCGCCGCGGCGGTTCTCTATGTGGCTGTCTCGGTTACGGCCGTGTCGGTCTTGCCGTGGCAGGAACTCGCCGCAGCCCCCAGCCCACTGACGGCCGTCATGCAGCGCACCCTCCCCGATATGCCGGCCGGGCTGATGAGCTTCATCGCGCTCTTCTCAGTGGCGAACACGGCACTCGTCAACTACGTGACCGCATCCCGATTGATCTACGGCATGTCCGGACAGGGGCTTCTGCCGGGCTTCATGGGACGCGTGCACCAGACGCGAAGAACGCCCCACATCGCAATCTGGCTTCTCTTCGCATTGCTGCTGCTCCTGATCATGGTGGGAGACATCGCCGATCTCGCCGCCGCGACCGTCCTGCTGCTGCTCGTCGTGTTCATCTCCGTAAACGCGTCGCTCATCGTGTTGAAGCGCCGGCAAGGCGAAGCGCCGGGGCAATTCGAAATTCCCTTGATCCTGCCGATCGCCGGCATCGTCGTCTGTGCGGGGCTTCTCGTCACCCGCATGGCGAGCACCGATTGGCGCGCCCCGGCCGTCGCGGGCGCGCTACTCGCGGCAATCCTCGGCTTCTACCTCGTCCTTCGAATGATGAAGCTGACAGTCCGATAGCGAGAGGCGCCGCATTCGGCTGCCTCAGTTCAGGGCCGATCAGTCGAGCCCCTTCTCCGTACCCGCCGCGCAAGCGCGCCAAACTTCTATGGCCTGCTTCGTTTCCTTGACGTCGTGAACGCGCACGAACTGCACGCCGGCGGCAATGCCCGCGATGGCGCAAGCCAGCGACCCCGGCACCCGATCCTTCGCATCTTCCACATTGCAGAGCTGACCGATCATCTTCTTCCGGCTGACGCCGAGAAGCAGCGGAACGCCGAGGCCGTGATAGAGCGACAACCCCGCCATCACGGCGACGTTGTGATGAAGGTGCTTGCCGAAGCCTATGCCCGGATCGGCGACGATCTTCGCCTTGGGGATACCGGCAGCGACGCAGGCCTGAATGCGGCCTTCGAGATAATCGAACACATCGAGCACGACGTCATCGTACTGCGGATTTTCGTTCATCGTTTTCGGATCGCCCTGCGCATGCATGAGAACGATCGGCAGTCCGGTTTCGGCCGCAACCTCCAAGGCTTCTGGATCGTGCGTGAACGCCGAGACGTCATTGAGAATATCGGCGCCGGCTGCAGCCGCGCGCCGCATGACCTCGGCCTTCCGCGTATCGACCGAGATCACTGCATCGGTCTTGGCGCGCAGCCCTTCGACAACGGGAATGACCCGGCGCAATTCTTCATCGAGCGCGACCGTATCGGCATTCGGCCGCGTGCTCTCGCCGCCGATGTCGAGAATGTCTGCCCCCTCCTCGACGAGTCTTAGGCCCTGCGCGATCGCGGCCTCGGTCGTCGCGAACTGGCCGCCGTCCGAGAAGCTATCCGGCGTAACATTGACGATGCCCATGATGCGAGGGCGCTCGAGCGATAGCCCGGCGACCCGCGCACGAGGTTCCGATAGCTCTTGAAGGATGTCGGCTGCCGATAGCGCCTCGCGTCCCCAATCGCCGCTGAACGCGTCTCCGAGAATGACCTTCCGCCGTTTCGTTTCAGGCGAAGCACGCGTCAGGACGTCGAGCGCCGCGAACGAAAGCCGGGTCCCCGCGAGCGGCAAGCCCTTCCATTCCGGAACCTCGGCCTCATCGATCGCGCGCCGCGAACTCCGATCCCAGAAAATCGCACTAGGCTGCAGGTAGACTGATCGTTTCATTTCGATTGAATTCCACTCACGAAAAAGCGGCCGCGATACTATCGCGGCCGCCGGGAAATTTGAGGACCATCGTCCAACGATTACTGCGGCTGCGGTTCGGGCTCGATATCGATCCCGCCCTTGGGCTCGCCCCGTGGTCGCGGCGGCTGCCGGCCTGCAGACGGAACAGCCGAACCGGCCGGACCCTTGCTGCCGTCATCGTCCGACGGACGCACGATCTTTTCGCCACGCATGATCCCCTGGCACTCGTCGCCGTTGATCGTCTCGTATTCCATCAGCGCCTGAGCCATCGCCTCGAGTTC
The DNA here is from genome assembly GCF_900116175.1 of Hyphomicrobium facile. Classification (GTDB taxonomy): domain Bacteria; phylum Pseudomonadota; class Alphaproteobacteria; order Rhizobiales; family Hyphomicrobiaceae; genus Hyphomicrobium_B; species Hyphomicrobium_B facile. Next base: position 882,882 of record NZ_FPCH01000001.1, on the reverse strand, counting down.
GGCCTTGTGCTGCGTCAGCACTTCCCAAGCGATCTTCTCGCCCGTCGTCACAATACGACGGGTTTCCTCGTCGATGAGCCGGGCTGTCTCTTCGCTCATGTTCTTCTGCTGCGTGATCGAATGACCGAGGAACACTTCCTGCTGGTTTTCCGAATAGAGCAGCGGCCCGAGCTTGTCGCTCATGCCCCACTCCGTCACCATCTTCTTGGCGATGTTCGTCGCCTGGCTGATGTCGCTCGAAGCACCCGTATTCAAATGCTCGCGGCCATAGATGATCTGCTCGGCGACACGGCCGCCGAAAGCCATCGCGATCTTGCCTTCGCACCACTGCTTCGAATAGCTGAGGCGATCCCGCTCCGGCAAACTCATCGTTACGCCCAGCGCCCGGCCACGCGGAATGATCGTCACCTTGTGCAGGGGATCGTTGCCCGGCACGACGAGATTGACGATGGCGTGGCCCGCCTCGTGATAGGCAGTCGCGAGTTTCTCTTCCTCGGTCATGGCCATCGTCTTGCGCTCGGCGCCCATCATGACCTTGTCTTTGGAATCCTCGAACTCCGCCTGCGTCACGAGCCGCTTGTTGCGCCGCGCGGCAAGCAGCGCCGCTTCGTTGACGAGGTTCGCGAGATCGGCGCCCGAGAACCCGGGGGTTCCGCGAGCAATGACCTTCGGATCGACGTCGGGAGCAAGCGGCACCTTCTTCATGTGAACGCGCAGAATTCTCTCGCGCCCGACCACATCCGGATTGGGAACGACGATCTGGCGGTCGAAACGGCCAGGCCTGAGCAACGCCGGATCAAGCACGTCGGGACGGTTCGTCGCCGCGATGATGATGATGCCTTCGTTGGCTTCGAAACCATCCATCTCGACGAGCAACTGGTTGAGCGTCTGTTCGCGCTCGTCGTTGCCGCCACCGAGACCGGCGCCGCGATGACGGCCGACGGCATCGATTTCGTCGATGAAGATGATGCAAGGCGCGTTCTTTTTCGCCTGCTCGAACATATCGCGCACGCGGCTCGCACCGACGCCGACGAACATTTCGACGAAGTCGGAGCCCGAGATCGTGAAGAACGGCACATTGGCTTCGCCGGCAACGGCGCGCGCGATCAACGTCTTACCGGTGCCGGGAGGACCGACCAGCAAGCAGCCGCGGGGAATGCGGCCGCCAAGCCGCTGGAATTTCTGCGGGTCGCGAAGGAACTCGACGATCTCCTCGAGATCGGCTTTCGCTTCGTCGACGCCAGCAACGTCCTCGAAGGTGACGCGGCCGTGCCGCTCCGTCAGGAGCTTCGCGCGAGACTTGCCGAAGCCCATTGCTCGGCCGGAGCCCGACTGCATCTGGCGCATGAAGAAGATCCACACGCCGATGAGCAGCAGCATCGGAAACCAGCTCAGAAGAATGCTTGTTATCGACTGCACTTCATCCTCGGCAGGCCGCGCTTTGAACTTCACACCCTTCTCGCGCAGGCGGGTCACGAGGTTCGGGTCTTCCGGAGCGTAAGTCGAGAACGCCGCATCGCTCGAGCTTGCGTCTTTTTTCGTTCCGGTGATGCGGTTGCCCGCGATCACGGCTTCCGACACGTTACCCTTATCGACGGCGTCTAGAAATTCCGAATACTGAATTTCGTTCGACCGGCGGGCCGTGCTCGGGTTGCTGACCAGATTGTAGAGTGCCAGCAATAGGACGAACAACGCCGCCCAGATCGCAAGTTTCTGATAATTCGGGTTCATTGGTTTCCTTGATGGCGCCGTCGGCACCAAAATGGCGCGTGCTCGGTGGCACTGCTGCCCCCAAAGTGAGAGCTTAACATAGGTGGCGGCCCATCTCCGCACAAGTTGTGCGTTTACTCAGGTTCCCACGCGCTACAATACGTCCAAATCCTTAAAATGTACCCGCTGCCAAGGGGGTAAGATTAAATTCGGCGGGGTCGAGCGGCTCGGCTCCCACCAGGGCAAAAGGCGCCAGTGAGGGCGCTGCAACGAATTGTTCTCCCGCCCAAAATGACGGGAGCGCCGCCGACGCGCGCGCGGGCGGCAGCTGGCGGCCGCGAAGCCGCGGCAGGATTGCCCGGTACGCGGCCAGCCCCAATGGTTTGACGGTAATGACAGAGCCCTGCGACCCTCGGTCCCCAGTTTCCGCAGACCAGCGCAGCACAAATCGACTGTCCCAAACTCGGACGGCGCCCGGCCGAAGTTCGATCGCAGTCTGATCGAGGCGGCCAGCCTCCCGCCAGATGCGAATGAACCGCGGCCCCCCCGAGATCATCGCGCCACCTAGTGTTGCAGCAGCCTTCCCGTCCCGTTGCAGGTGCGCCGCCAGGGCCTCGATTTCAGATAGCCTCGGCTCGGGACTATCGCCTCCATAGCGAGCGATGAGGCCCGCCAGCACCTTCTGCCGGAGGTAGGCCGGACCATCGTCGAAGGCTCGCCGGTCGAGCGTCGCGAAGATCTCATTGCCGAACGAAAGCGCAAGCGACGCAATAAAACGCTCCTCGGCATAGACGAGTGCATCGCGAGCGTCGCCAAGGCGGCGCGCCGATGTGGCAAGCGCTTGCGGCGACAGTCCTGCATCGTGGAAATTGGACAACGCCGAACGTACGCGCGTGCGCTCGAAGCGGTCATCGGCGTTCGTCGGGTCTTCGACATAGGCAATGCCGCGCGCGGCGACGGTCGCGACGAGACGCGCTTTTCCAAATCCGAGCAGAGGCCGCGCCAGAATAACCGGAGACGTCTCGGCGATAAGCCTTTCGGTCCGCATGCCTGAAAGGCCATCGATTCCCGCGCCGCGCTGCAGCCGCATGGCAAACGTTTCGGCCTGATCATCGAGATGATGAGCCGTCGCAACCGCAACGCTGCCAGCAGCGAATCCGCGCGCGTGTTCATCCAGAAGACGATAGCGCGCTTCCCGCGCGGCCATCGGCACGCCCGTTTGCGGCTTCACGTCTTCCCAGGTCAAAACGGTATGCGGCAAATCCAGGCGTCGGGCAGCCGCGCCGACCTGTTCGGCCTCGAAACGCGCCTCGGACCGAAGACCATGATCGACGGTCGCAACGGAGATGGACGGCGCCGGCGATTTCGAGCGTGCCCGCCATTCCGCCGCGAGAACCATTAGCGCCATGCTGTCCGGACCGCCGGACACGGCAAGCACGATGTGGCCGAAGCGCGCCAGCCGCTCGAACGCGGCGTCCGCTTCAGCATCGGTGACCGGCAACTGCGAGCCTCGTGTCACGGATATTCAGCTCGGCGGAGAATTCGCGCCCGCCGCTCCTTTATTGGCAGCCGATCCGCTGCCGCTCACTCTGCGCGCGCGACTTCACGTTTTGCGGCGCTGTCGGAAATTTTGATGCGAGCTCGGAAAAAGACGAGCACGCCGCATCTTTTTGTCCAAGCCGGTCGAGCGACATTGCGAGCTTCAAGAGACTGTCAGGCGCCTTCCCGCTTTGCGAATACGTCTGATAGCCCTTCAGGAAGGAGCCCGCCGCCGCCTTGTATTGGCCGCGGACGAAATAAGTTTCGCCGAGCCAGTATTGCGCGTTTCCCGAAAGCGAGTCGTTCGGAAACTTCTTCAAAAAATCGCCGAATGCCGTTTCCGCGGAGCCATAATCGCGCTGAAGCAAATAGCCATACGCCGTCTCGTAAAGCTGCTTCGGATCGCCGCTCGTCTCGCTAGCGGCAGGCAAGGCGGCCGTCGCGACTGGCGCCGGCAATCCACCAACGCCACCGCCGTGGTCGGGCTCGGCCGCTTGTCCATGGCTGTCGAGTAGTCCGCCGATGGCATCGTTGCCGGATGAAACCGTTGTCGATCCGAAGCCATCGACGGTCGCGTCCGCATGATCGGTCGCGCCGGTCTCAGTGCCGCCTTGAATTTCCGAACGGCGCGGTACGCCGCCCATGCTGCGAACCTGATCCGAGAGCTGCTGCACTTGCGCCGAGAGCGCACGAACCTGCGTCTCTAGTCCTTCGATCCGCGCCGGGTCCGCGGAAACGGCCCCGCCGGACGAAGGGAATGGCGCAGCGGTCGAGCCGCCGCCTTTGGCAAGCGATTCCAAAGTTCCGACGACGACCTGCATATCAACGAGTTGCTCTTCGAGAGCTTGAACCCGGGCCTTGAGCCCGGCATCGCCGGAAGAAGCAGCAGCAGTTGCCGCCGCACCGCTTTTCGGCGGGCGCGCGTCGCTCGTTTGCGCCAGCGCTGGAACAACCGTTAGGGCGAACGCCAGCGCTACGATTTGCAATCGCAAGCCACTCCGAAGGATCCCCGCAAGCTTGGCCATTCCCGGCTCTACCCCTAATGTTCGATCGAATGTTAAATCGCTAACGCTGCATGACGCGACGTCCGGAGAAGCTTACCCCAGCACCGTCTGCACCTCCACCTACGCCGGGTCGCAGGACCCATCAACTGGGGAGCGAGGACTCACTGCGAAACCGAATCGGCCGGATCCGCCCGCCGAACGCTTACCGGGCTGACCGAACCTTTCCCGGACGAAGCTGACATTGCTGACTTCGGCCAGCTTCCGTCGAAATGCCATTCCTTGATGAAGACCTCGGCATTCCGGTTCTGCGCCTGACACATCGGACCATCGCAGACAGCCAAACGATCGGCGTCGCCCGCCGCCTTAACCTCGATGCGAGCTTCCGCGATTCCGCCCTCGATAAGCCGGTCACGCACCACCTGGGCACGTTGCAGCGAGAGAATTTCTGTCGCGCTCCGCCCGCCACCGTCGTCGGCCCGGCCAATCACCACGACAGTGAGATCGGGACGAGCCGTCAGCCAGCGTGCCTGACGCTCGATTATGTTGCGCGCTCGCCCGCCCAGGATCGCGCTATTCTCGGCGAAGAACACGCGATCTCCGACATCGAGAAGAAACGCGCGCCGGAACTCGGCCGCCCGCTCGGCGATCCCCGCCTTGATCGCTGCACGTTCTTCCGGAGTGCTCTCGCCGCGATCGAGCGCGGCCAACGCACGCTTTGCCCTTGCCGCTTCGACCGATCCGGGAAAATCGCTGATCACGCGAGCCAGGAGACGGCGGCCCGATTCTTCCGCGTGATCGGAAAGAGCATCCAGCCCGTCTTCGACGAGTTCCGCGGCCGTTTCGCTGTCCGCAGCCTGATCCTGAGCAAACACGCGAGGTGCAACGAGCACAGCCATCAGGCCAAGCACCACACAGAGAACGCCCACCGAAACGTTGGAAGTCCGCAAATTCAACATCGAATACCGGCGCCGCACCAAAGAAAGCCTCGGGCGCGGTTATGGGAGTCCAATTAGGCCAAACTTTGCTGAAACCGCGTTACTCGAAAGCTCTGTGGGAGTGTGGCTCAATTGAGCCAACTCCGGAGCCGCAGCCACGTTCGATGCGCGGCTATGCGCGACGTGGCAGCAGTTCGGCGGGGCGACGGTTAACGCTGGCTAACCACGCCGGCGCTGCCACCACTGTTGAGCACCGTCTGAGCGCGGCGATTCTGCGACCAGCAGGAGATGTCGTTGCAAACCGCGACCGGACGCTCTTTGCCGTACGAGATCGTGCGGATGCGCGCGCCATTCACGCCGTGCTCGGAAAGGTAGTTGCGCACCGTCGTTGCGCGACGGGCGCCGAGCGCGATGTTGTATTCGCGCGTGCCGCGTTCGTCGGCATGGCCTTCGATGGTGATCGTGTATTGCGGGTATTGCGCCAGCCACTGAGACTGCTTCGACAGCGTCTGCGCAGCTTCCGGCGTCAGATCGACTGAGTCGGTCGAGAAGTAGACGAGGTCGCCGACGTTCTGTGTGAAGTCGCGCTGAGAACCGGGCGTCGCGTTGCCATACTTGCTGCTCAACCCGTCAGGCTGCATGTCCTTGTTGGCGCACGCGCCGACAGTCGCGGCAAGAATCGAAACGGCGGCAAGGCGCAGACACCAGCTCCGCGCAAACGTGGCCATCATTTCGCAAATCCCCTTCGTATCGATCTCATCTCTCGCGTGAGTTGCACACGCTTCGTCCGCTGAGAGAGATAGCTGTTTCATTCCCGCATAGAGAATCGTTCAGCCCAAAATATGGCCGATTCCCCTGTTGACCACCCGTCACTCACAAAAGCGCGCTCAGGATGTTCTGGATCCACTGCGATCCCTTCTCTCGTGAACTCTTAGCATCGCGATACGAGGTGTGCGTGCGACTAATTCGGTTTTGAGCAGATTTCTCGACGTTTTCCCGCCCCAAAAGCGCGCGCAAAAATCGCTTGGCTTTCGAGCCTCTGCTGACGGCGATGTAGATTGGAAATCAGTCTTAGACAAATCAGTCTTAGACAAAGTGACCGGTCGAGCAGATCGCCGAACACACCGGCAAAGCTCACCAAGGCACACCTCACGCACCGGAACGCGCCCGAGAACGGCACTCTAAAAAAGCTCAAGACCGAGATGGTGGCGAGGTAGTCGCCAACAACTCGGTCTTGAAGATTAGGATGAAAAACGCAGTACTTTGCAAACAAGAAGCACTTAGCGTGCGACCTGCTCCGAAGCCGCAGGCCCGCCGAGCTTAAGCGGCTGGTGCTCAACTTCTTTCCGGCATGCACCGAGAGCAACAGCTACAAAAACGGTAGCGAGAACAAATGCGCTTTTCATAGGTAGTCTCCTTTGAGACAGAGTACTCGTTATTAACGAGCAACCTGGTCGCTAGCGGTCGGGCCGCCGAGCTTCAAAGGCGTATGCTCAGCCTCACGGCGGCATGCGCCGAGGGCCACAGCGGCAACAACTGCTGACAAAAGGATCAGCCCCTTCACACCCTGCATGGTCATATCTCCTGATACGATTCCGGCAAAAGCCGTACTCTGGGGTACCGGGAGGGCGCGTTCCGATCAAGAACAGAGGCAGCAATTCCCAAGTTTTCCAAGCCAATAGGTGCGAAAATGCAACGGGACTTAGTGGGGAAAAGTCAACACTTTTTGGACTACGGTTAAGATGCGCAACCTATTGATATCGCGTATCTTTGTTTGTCTCGAACAGAGCGTCGTTAATAATTGGACAGCTTCGTTCGTAAATAGGGTGTTAATTCAGAAGCGGTGACCAAGCGGGGTCCGAAGCGAACGCCGGAGTGTCCACCTTTCGCTCGTTGTATCCGGTGATATCGACCGAGAAAATTCTCGGCCCCCCATTGCCCCCCTGCGACTCACGGAAGAACATCAAAACCCGCCCGTTCGGAGCCCAGGTCGGCCCCTCGTTGTGAAAACCTTCCGTGAGGATGCGCTCGCCCGACCCGTCCGGCTTCATGACGCCGATGATGAACTGGCCGCCCGACTGCTTGGTGAACGCTATATAGTCGCCACGCGGCGACCAGACCGGCGTCGAGTAGCTGCCGTCGCCCAGCGAGACCTGACGCTGGTTCGAGCCGTCCGAATTCATGACCCAAAGCCGCTGCGCCCCGGTCCGGTCGCTTTCGAAGACGATCTGGCTGCCGTCCGGCGAGTAGCTCGGGCTCGTATCGATGCCGTCCGACTGCGTGAGTCGGCGCGGCTGCCTGGATCTGAGATCCATTTCGTAAATGCTGGAACGGCCGTCGGGCGTCCCGAGGCTCATGATCACGCGTTGCCCGTCAGGCGAAAAGCGCGGCGCGAAGGTCATGTTGGGAAAGTCGCCGACGAGCTCCCGGCGTCCAGTTTCAAGGTTCATGATGAAAACCTTCGGCTGGTCGCCCGTGTAGGACATGTACGTGATTTCCTGGTTCGTCGGAGAGAACCTCGGCGTCAGCACAAGTTCTTGGCCCTGCGTCAAAAGCCGGACATTGGCGCCGTCCTGATCCATGATCGCGAGACGCTTCACGCGCTTCTCTTTCGGACCCGTTTCATCGACGTAGACGACGCGCGTATCGAAGTAGCCTTTCTCACCCGTCAGCCGTTCATAAACGCTGTCCGCGATGAGGTGGCCGATGCGGCGCCAGTTCCGCGCAGACGTGGAAAAGCGCTGGCCGACGAGCTGCTTTCCGCCCGCAACATCCCAGACCCTGAACTCTGCGCCGACCTTGCCGTCTCCCGCATTGACCACCCGTCCGACGACGAGCGCGTCGGCTTGAATGGAGCGCCAGTCGCCGAAGCGCGGCGCAGCATTGACGTCCCGAACCTGCTCGAGAAACGATTGATGATCGAGCGGCCGGAAGAGCCCCGAACGTTCGAGGTCCGCTTCAACCACGGCGGCGATATTGCTCGCCAGCTCCTGATCGTCGCCAAGAAATGTCGGAATTGCGATCGGGATCGGCGCGATCGTACCTTCCGTCTGCGTGCCTTTGAGCTGCGCCATCGCGGGAGGCGCCAACCCTGGGACGAGCCAGACGCAAGTGGCGACGAGCGTCGCAACGGAAAACAGCCTTTTACGGCGGACTTTCAAGGTCATGAATGGTCTCTCATGCGTCTCAGTGCGATTCGGAATTCCCAAGGCCATGTTTCGCTTCGCGGTCGAATGAAGCAACTTTTGGGCGTTTACAACATTTCACGCGGATCGAAAGTCCAGTCGATGTACTTCCACCCGCCCTCGTACTTGTCCGGAGGCAGGCGGAACGGAGCGCACATCCTGACAGCTCTGAGCGCTGCTTCGGCATAAACTTGCCCCGCCGTGGTCGATGGTGCGGACGTGACGCGCGGCTCACCAACGAGCGTGCCGTCCGCGTTCAGCTCCCAATGAAGCTCGACGACCGGAACCTCGCTGCCGCCGCCCGTACCCGGCGGACGCCAACAGCCGTTGAGCTGCGACTTCAGCATCCCCTTCAGGAGATCCTGCTCGCGCGCGGAAAGAACCGTATCGGAGCCCGTTTGCGTCCCGGCTTCCTTGCCGAAGTTCGTTGCCGTCGAGCTTGAGCCTGCCGCCTGCTGCCCCTTCTTCCGCTTGTCCTTGTCGAGAAGAGCTTTGGGCGTAGCGTCGTCCGGCGACTTCTCGAGCAGAGAAGCGATCTTGCTCGGATCGAACTGCTTCTTGGCGGCTTCGGCTTTCTTCTTGGCCTCTTCCTGTTTCTTCTTCTTGAGTTCGGCAGCCTTCTTCTTCTTGGCCTCTTCTTCGGCTTTCTTCTTGGCTTCGTCTTCAGCCTTTTTCTTGGCTTCGTCCTCGGCCTTTTTCTTCGCCTCCTCGTCAGCCTTCTTCTTGGCTTCCTCGGCCTTCCGCTCTTCGTCAAGCTTCTGTTCCAGAAGCTTTTTTTCGTCAGGCGTCGGCCCCGGAGCAGGCTCCGGCGGCGGCGGTGGTTCCTCGATCTTCTTGGCTATTGGATCAGGCTCGGTCTTCGCCGGCGGTGGTGGCGGCGGAGGCGGAGGCTCGGCAGCTTGAGGCGGCTCGGGCTCCGGTGGCGGCTCGACCTTTGCGACCTGCTCTTCAGCGGGCGGCGGAGGTGGCGGCGGCGGCGCGTTGTTCGGCTTCGCCGTGTCGTTCTTGCTGTCGTCGGGCTTCGGTTTGTCGTTCGCCTTGGTCTCGAGATTTTTCGCGTCCTCAGCTCCCTGCTTCAAGCGCAGGAACTCGGACGGCGTGATGATGTCCGCTGAGATCGCCGGCGTATCTGGTGATATCGGCGGTGCCGTAGGCAACGAAAAGAGCGCCCACCCGAGGAGTGAAGCGTGAAAGAGGAGGGACAGAACGAGTCCGAAGGGCACGGTCAGCACCCACCTTCACTGAAAGACGGCACGTAAGCGCGCACGCAATGGTGGCGAACCGCAGGGCGAACCAGGATACGCGTCGTCGGCTGCGAGCAATTCGACCGACGCATCGGCAGAGCGCTTCGCGTGTTCCTTGGCCGACGCGCATCCTGGTTCGTCATACGTATCGTCCTTTAGAGATTACGAGCGCTTAGGAGCCTCCCTTTTCTCCATTGAGAACGAACGACAGCTTCTTGAACCCGCCTTGGTTGATGCGGCTCATCACCTCCATCACCGTGCCGTAGTTCACGCCCTTGTCGCCGCGCACGAAGATCGTCTCGTCGTAGCCGTTGCCCGCGATTGCCTTGAGTTTCGTCGCCAGGTCGTCGATCGGAACCTGCGAGTCGCCGATGAAGACGTCGCCATTGGCCTTGACCGTTACCGCCACCGGATCCTTCTTCGGAGGCTGGATCTCTTGCCCCTTCGATTCCGGCAAATTGACATCGATGCCCGTCTGCAGAAGCGGCGCCGCAACCATGAAGATGATCAAAAGCACGAGCATCACGTCGACCATCGGCGTGACGTTGATTTCGCTCATCGGCATGTGCCGGCCGCGACGCCGGCGCCCGCTGCCACCGCCCGCTTTGGCGCTCATCCCCATCGGCTTAAGCCCTTACGTCGATCTGGCGAGATACGATCGCCGCGAATTCATCGGAAAAAGCATAGAGACGCTGCGAAATCGCAGCCGAATCGGCCGAGAACTTGTTGTAGAAAATAACTGCCGGAATGGCGGCCATGAGGCCGAGTGCCGTCGCGAACAAGGCTTCCGCGATACCAGGTGCAACAACCGCCAGCGAGGTGTTCTTCGAAACCGCGATCGACTGGAAGCTCGTCATGATGCCCCAGACCGTACCGAACAGGCCGACGAACGGCGCCGTCGAACCAACGGTCGCAAGAAACAGCAAGCGCCGGTCGAGACGTTCCATCTCCCGGCTGATCGTGACGTCCATCACCTTCTCGACGCGCAGCTGAATGCCACCGAGCGCGCGGATGTTGCCTTCGACCGAGCGCTTCCACTCGCGCATCGCGGCAACGAAGAGCGCCGCCATGGTGATCGTCCGCCCGCGCGACAGGTTCGCGTAAAGCTCGTCGAGCGATTGACCCGACCAGAACAATTGCTCGAAGCGGTCGCTCTCGATGCGAGCACGCCGGAAGGCGAGGAGCTTTTCGAAGATGATCGCCCACGACCAGACGGACGCGATGCCAAGCCCCGTCATGATGATTTGGACGGTAAGGCTCGCATGCAAAAACAGTTCGATGAACGAGACGCCGCTCGCTCCGACCGGGGCAACGGCGCTTTGGGCGACATCCGCGGGATTCATTTCACCATCCATGTCGAAGAATTGCGATACCCGTACGGAGCCGCACGGGCCGTTGAATTTCGGCAGCATTGGGACGCGCCCGGCGCGGGCCCGATGAAGTTTGCGTATGACGGCGTAATGACGTCCACCCCGGCAGCAAGCGCCATCGCCCACCACACTCATTCGCATCCAGAGCTTTTGACGCCCAATATGACGAAACGAGGGCTTGATGTAGCCGATGGCAATGACGCATCGTCGTGTTTATCCACGAAAAACGCGGCCATTTACCTCATGATGAGCCATGACGACCGGGGTCACGAATGTCAATCGGCGTGTGGACGCGCTTTGATGGCGCCGGCGAAATATTGCGCGCCGAGACTTACGTCCGGGAATTTTTCGCCCCCGCCGCATGCGCTTGGAAGGCTTCGCGCACAGCGTCGCTCAAGCGGAGCGGCTTCCCTGAAATCGACACGAGCACCACGACGACCTCGGCCGAAACGAGACGCATGCCATCGCGACTGATCGTCTGATCGAGCGTTACGCTGGCCGCGCCAAGCTCCTTGACGCGCGTTTCGACCTCCAGGAGATCGTCCATGCGTCCGGGACGCGCGAAGTCGAAGCTCATCCGCCGAACGACGAAGGCCGCGGGTTCGGTGCTCTCGGAACCGTCGATCAAACGCCGGGCGTCGGTGCCGAGAAGGCGCAGAAAATCGGTGCGGCCGCGTTCCGCGAAGCGCACGTACGAGGCGTGATAGACGAGGCCGCCTGCGTCGGTGTCCTCGAAATAGACGCGAACGGGAAGAATGTGCCGCTGACCGCCCGCATCGCGAACGATGCGCCCGGCAAGATCGGGCCACTGCTCGCGGGTCAAACTTCGCCCCCTTCGGACCCGCCAAGCTCAATGACGACGATTTCGGGCGGAGAGCCGAATCTGATCGGCAACGACGAGCACCCAAGACCGCCCGAGACGATCATGTGCCGCTTGTCCTCGACGATGTGACCGTACGCATAACGTGATCCAAAACGCGACGGCACGATGGGCGCATATCCGAATATCCGAACCTGGCCGCCATGCGTGTGACCGGCGATCGTCAAGGAAACCCGGTTAGAAACCTTCGGAAAGATATCTGGCTCATGCGCCATCAGGATCACCGGAGCGCTGTCCGTCACCTGCCGGAGCGTCGCCGGAAGATCATCGACGCCGTGATAGGCGATTTTGCCCCCTTGCACGAACTCGTCGTATTCTTCGTTTCGCGGCCAGAACGCCCATTGATCGCCGAGACCAGCGAGCCAGAAAGCTTGCCCATCCTTCTCGAGGCGCACGGCATTGTTCTCGTAGACCGGAATGCCGACCACTTGCAGCGCCAATCCGGCAGGCGTCGGGCCCGCGCGTTTTTTCTGCACGTCGCGCGATTCCCACCAGTCGTGGTTGCCGAGAACCGCATGGACGCCAAGCGGCGCCTTGAGCTTACTGAGAACGGTCGCCCAAGCGCCACTGCTCACGGCCCCCGAATATTTCCCGAGCCGATGACCGACGACGTAATCCCCGAGCAGCAGTATGGCGTCCGCACCGAGGCTGTTCGTCTGCTCGACGATGACTTCGAGACGCTCGACCGACATCCAGGGTTCGCAAACGTGAAGGTCCGCGAGCACCGCAAACTTCAGCTTGAGACCCGGCGTCCAGTTGGGAGGCGTCAAGTTGTACGAAGTCACTCTTTCGCGGAAGGCTTCGGCGAGCGCGTAACCGCTGAGCGCCGTCGAGCCGACCCCGGCCACGCCAGTCAACTTCAGCAAATCGCGGCGACTGATCAAACCCGTTTTCCCTCGAACCGTGCAGCGGAAGGACGAAGCCTTCCCTCATCCTGGCCTGAGAATGCTGTCGAATCCGTGAACTTCGCCACCCCAAAGCGGGCCAAGACGGGCGAGAGCGGCGTTAAGTCCCGTCCTCGTCGTCCTCAAAAATAGGCAGTTCCGGCGTGGCCGCGCGCGCGGGCCCGTTAACCCCAAGATGGCGATAAGCCTTGAGCGTCAAAACCCGCCCGCGGGGGGTGCGGCCGATGAACCCTTGCTGCAGAAGAAAGGGCTCCACGATCTCCTCAAGCGCATCCCGAGGCTCGGAAAGCGCCGCGGCCAGCGTTTCGATACCGACCGGCCCGCCTTCGTAGTTGTGAAGGATGCACCCGAGATAGCGGTGATCGAGCGCGTCCAGCCCCTCGCCATCGACCTCGAGCATCGTCAGCGCCCGGTCGGCGACCTCGGCGTTGATGACGACCGCCCCTTCGACCGACGCGAAATCGCGAACGCGGCGAAGAAGACGCCCGGCGATCCGCGGCGTGCCCCGCGAGCGTTTGGCGATTTCACGCGCGCCGTCGGGAGACATCTGCGCGCCGAGCACGCGCGCACCGCGGCCGACGACCAGTTCGAGTTCCGCAATCGAATAGAAGTTGAGGCGGACGGGAATCCCGAAGCGATCCCGCAACGGATTGGTCAGCAGTCCCGCCCGCGTCGTCGCGCCGACGAGCGTGAATTTCGGCAGATCGATGCGCACCGACCGCGCCGCCGGCCCCTCGCCGATCATCAGATCGAGCTGGAAATCCTCCATGGCCGGATAGAGTATTTCTTCGACAGCCGGATTGAGCCGGTGGATTTCGTCGATGAAGAGCACGTCGCGCTCTTCGAGATTGGTCAGGAGCGCCGCGAGATCGCCAGCCTTCGAGATCACCGGCCCCGACGTTGCCCGAAATCCGACGCCGAGTTCCTTCGAAAGGATCTGCGCCAGCGTCGTCTTGCCGAGACCCGGAGGACCGGCAAAGAGCACATGGTCGAGCGCGTCGCCCCGCCCGCGCGCCGCCTTGATGAAAACCCGAAGGTTGGCGCGCGCCTGCTCCTGCCCGACGAATTCGTCGAGCGATTGCGGACGTATCGTCGCCTCGAAGGCGTCGACGTCTTTTCGCGCGCTGCTGACGAGCCTGTCGGTCATGGTTTGTTCGTGAGGCTATTCGCCAGCGCCGTCAAGTCGACCGGCTGACGTCTGAAGCCCGATTTCAGTGTTTGAGAATGCCGATCGTCATCAGCAGCGCCCGCATGCCGATGAAGAGAAGACCCGCGACGAACGCCAGGAAAGGCACGCCCGCACTCGCGTCCAACGGGAAAATGATTGCCGCCGCCATGAACCCGAGAACACCCGCAACCGCCGCCTCGAGCCAGCCGTAAGTGCCGTTCTGCAAAACGAACGGCGTTAAGCCCAGCGCCGAAACCGTCGCCGGAAAAGCGCTCCAGACGAACGCGTCGATCCCGGCCTTGCCAAGGCCTTCGCCGCCACGCGAAGGCAGCAGGAAATCGGTTGCCGGGCTGAGAAGCATCAGCCCGAGATCGATGATGCCCGCAAAGAACGGAACCGCCAGCGAGGTGATCAGCACCATCCAGAGCGCGCGTTGTGTGTTGCTCAAAGTAATGTTTCTCATAATTAGCGAACTGTTCCGATGAAGATTTTGCGGGGCGCGCGCGCGCTCTAGCGAGCCAGTTCCTTGAGACTACGCTTGATGAGCCCAGCCGTATCCGCCGCATCTCCAAGCTCTTTCGAAGCAATGGCGACCGCGGCACTGGCCTGGGCCGGGTTGTAGCCGAGATTGGTCAGCGCCGAGAGGGCTTCCGAGAAGGCCAATCCCGCGGAGGAGCCATTCGGCTGCAGCGTCGCATGGCCGGCCGCCGGGATGGCATGGCCTCCGATCGCCAGCCCCGGCGCCTTGTCCTTCAATTCGGCGACGATGCGCAAAGCGAGCTTCTTGCCGACGCCCGGCGCCTCTTCGACCGCGGCCCAGTTGCCGAGCGCCACCGCGCTCGCGAGATCCTGCGGCGACATGATGCCGAGAACGCTCAACGCGACTTTCGCGCCGACACCCTGGATCGACTGCAGCGTCCGGAACCAGCTCCGCTCGAACTCGCTCTGAAACCCGAAAAGCCGGATCGCATCCTCGCGCACGTGCGTATCGATCGTCAGCGCCACGTCGTCGCCCGGCTTCAAATTGCGCAGCGTCCGCGACGACGCCTGCACTTCGTAGCCGACGCCGTTGACATCGATGAGGACATAGCTTTCGCCGACAGCGTCGACCTTGCCTTTGAGCTTGCCGATCATGTGGAAGCGACCTTGGTTGCAACGGCCGCCAGGCGCTGCCGGCTGACGCGGTGATGCGCGTGCGTGATGGCGATCGCCAGCGCATCGGCTTCATCCGCGCATCCGAACGTCGCCTTCGGCAGGAGAAAGCCGATCATCGCCTGGATCTGTTGCTTTTCAGCGTGTCCCGCGCCGGTCACCGACTTCTTGATCAAATTCGGAGTGTATTCGGCGACGCGCAATCCGAGCCGCGCGGGAGCGAGCAGAACGGCGCCGCGCGCCTGTCCGAGCTTCAACGTCGAACGCGGGTTCTCGTTGACGAAGGTCTCTTCGACCGCGGCTTCCGACGGGCTGAAGCTCTGGATGACGCTCGTCACGGCATCGAAAAGCGCGGAAAGCCGATAGGCGAGATCGTCGTCCTTCGGGGGCGTGATGACGCCGGACGCGACGTACCCGAGCCGGACGCCGTCGCTTTCGACGATGCCCCATCCCGTCCGCCGCAAGCCGGGGTCGATGCCGATAATGCGAATCGTTCGTCCATTCATGCTCTCCGCATAGCACGAACCGCATAGGGCGCCGAAGGCGTCATAGGTGGCGGCGGCAGCGGCGGCGGCTTCGTCGCGTCGGCAACCTTGCCCGTCAGAATGGCGTCGAGGGCCTCGGCAACGGCGGGCTCAGTCCAGTAGCCGGTGTGGCCTCCAATCCCCATCACATGATTGTCGACGCGAAGCCCCGGCGGCGGGTTGATGCGCCCGCCGATGTAATCGTCGACACGATAAAGATTGATCCAGCATTTCAGGCTCGCGGCGATGCCGAGCGGTGCCCCCTTCGATGCCGAGTACTCATGGAAATATTTTTGATAGAGCGTGCCGAGCGGCGAGCCGAACGTCAGCAGCGCCGGCGAAGCGTCGCCCAGTCGCGCGTAATGCGGGCCGTTATCACGCAGGAAATCATACACGATGACCGAGCCCTGGCTGTGCGCCAGGAAGATGACGCCGTCGTATCCCTGGTTCTGCACGAAATGTTCGAGAACGAGGTTGAGCCGCCCCTGGAGTCGCTCGCGCCGCAAATGGCGAAAACGCGAGCGAAATGCTGACGGGATGAAGTACGCGGCCGTCTCCTGCCGCGGCTGATAATGGTGGTCGATGAGATCGCGCGCGACGTTGACGACGTTCGCAATGCGCCGCCCGAAGAAGAACGGAAGCGCCAGCGCAACGACAGCCGCGACCGGAAGAATGTAGCTGCGCAGCGTCACGAAGACGTGGTTGCTGTCGAGATAGGGCTGCACGAACACCAGCGCCATGACGACGATGAACGCCACGATCAGCAGCGCGACCAGAAAGGGATTGAACAGGAGCCTCGGCATGTTCCGCGCCGTGTGCTCGAGATCGGAAAGCCCTCGTCGTGCCCGCAAATGCCTGAGTTCGATCAGAATGCCGCCGCCGATGATGAACAGCATCACGGTCAGCGCGGCAGCCGCAAAGATGAATTTGAAGCGGCCGATCCAGTCGAGTTCGATATTGGGAACCTGCACGAGCTTCGCGACCGCGCTGGTCCTGTCGATTTGATGCGCCTCGATCGCGCGCTCGATGAACGGCTTTGCTTCCTTGAGTGTCGTGATCGTCTCGGCGCGATTGAGGATCGGATAGATCGCGCTGACGACGACCGTCGTCCAGAGCAGGAATTGCATGATCAAAATGGCGATGCTCGTCGAGACGGTCGCCAAGCGCGAGTGATCTCCCGTCTTCAGCGCACGCAAATAAGCGAGGCCGAGCAACGCCGTGGCGAACAGCATCACGCCGCCCCAGATGCGCCAGCCCCAGATGATGACTTTGTAAAGTCCGTTGATGTAGCAAGCCGCCGCCGACGACCCGGCGATTGCGCAATCCACCGCATGCACGCCAGCTCCGCGTTCCGGACCAATCTCGAGATCAGGAACGATTTTAAGCAGCGGCAACAGCACGTCGTAAAACGTCAGCACAAAAACCGCGAGCGCCGCGATGGCGAGCCAGAACACGGTGTCGTACCAAGAGTAATCCTGTTGCCGCGTAATCTTGTAGAAGACGTAGAGCGATCCGACGAACATCATCGCAGTGACGATCAGCACCTGCGATCTCACGTCCACGACGTCGGTCGTCAGAGTTGCGGGCTCGAAAAGAAAAAGACCACAGATCACCGACGTCACGATCGTCAGCGCCGCACTCGGGCCGCGAATGAGCCAGCCGGCGATCCAGAGTATTTTCCTGAGAAGCCACGAGATCGCATCCCGTGACCGGTCGAGCATCGCGTCCACGAGGTGATGAGATTCGAAGATGACGCGGAAGAGCTGCAGCAGCGTGTTCACGCGGCCTTCCTGAACCGTCGTCAGATCGGCCCAGTGCAGTTCAACCGCCTCGATCTCGATGCCGCTGGTGTGCGCCGCGCCCCGGCGAATGACGGGAAATACCGGCGCCGGCGTCCCGATCTCGGGCTCGGCCATCCGGTTGTATTCGTTGGCGGGCGAAACGCTGTAGCCCGGCCGCGTCTGAGCGAGAGTATCGAGAACGGCGTTGACGCAATAACCAGGCTCGGTCTCACCGACGCCATGGACAACGACAAGCCCGACGCGAACACGGCCCCTTCCCCCCGATGGTCCGTCCGCCGCCATTCATTCCCCCGTACGCAGTATGCTGCCCAATCATAATGCCTTTGACGCGATCCGCGATACCCCTCGGAACCCTCCAGGGGCCTCGTCAGAACACGCGATTTCGGCTTAAGTGTTGCCGATTGACCAGCATCCTTCGTAACCAATCCGACTTGATGAGGACGTCATGGACCCGACATTTTCTCATCCGCACTGGATTGTGGCGGGTTTACTGCTGATCCTTGCCGGTTTCTGGTTATTTCGGTGGTCCCGGCGCAACAGCGCGGCAGGCGAAATCGCCGCCGCCACGACTGAAGCTGCCATTAACAAACTTTTGAAAAATCCTCCGGCGAAGGTCCCGGCCGGGGCGCAAAGCCCGGCGAAGAAGCGAGCGGCCGCGAATTTCCGGAACGCCATGGCCCAACTCGCCGGCATCGTCGGCCTGTTGATGCTCATTGCCGGACTTGTCTATGCAGTGTTCGGAATATTCTATCCCGGAGAATAGCGGCAGCGGACGATCGCGTTTCCGTCAAGCCGCCGTCAGCTTCTTCATGACGTCGTCGGAAATTTCGAAGTTGGCGAAGACGTTCTGCACGTCGTCATCGTCTTCGAGCGCCGCCAGCAATTTCATGATGGATTGAGCGTTGTCCTCCTCGACCGGCGTCGTGAGGTTAGGCTTCCAGATCGCTTTGACGCTTTGAGCTTGGCCGAGCTTCTTCTCGAGTTCGGCGGCAACAGTGCCCAATGTCTCGAACCCGCAAGCAATGACGTGACCATTTGCGTCCGACACGACGTCGTCGGCTCCGGCATCGATCGCAGCTTCGAGAACGGTTTCGGCCGAGCCCGCTGCTGCCTTGTACGTGATCTCGCCGACATGATTGAACATATGGCTGACCGCGCCCGTCGCACCGAGGTTGCCGTTGTATTTCGTGAACACACTGCGCACCACGCCACCCGTGCGGTTGCGATTGTCCGTCAACGCCTCGATGATCACAGCGACGCCGCCCGGCGCATAGCCCTCGTAGCGCACCGCCTCGTAGTTCGCGAGATCGCCGCCCTGCGCCTTCTTGATCGCGCGCTCGATATTATCCTTCGGCATGTTCTCGGCCCGCGCTTCCTGAACGGCGAGGCGCAGCCGCGGATTCATATCGGGATCCGGCGTTCCGGACTTGGCGGCGACAGTGATCTCGCGGGCAAGCTTCGCAAAGAGCTTCGAACGCATCGCGTCCTGCTTGCCCTTGCGGTGCATGATGTTCTTGAATTGCGAATGGCCGGCCATGCTCGTGCTCGCTTGACTTGGAAATATGCGCTGATCTTAAGCCCGTCTTTTGCGCAACGGCCGCGCCCCGGTCAAGACATCGGCGGCAAGCTCGTCTTCAGGTGTCCGACCAGAACGCTGGAACGGCCATCTCGAGGTGCGGGCCGAGGCGCAAAGGCCCGGCGTTCACGGCCAAACCCGTTTTGTCATCGATATCGACCGCAAATCCCGAAATTGTTCCGGGTCCGGTGGCCGGCTCGTATCGGCCGCGCGGAATGCGGGTCAAAAACCGGTTGAGCGGCTCCTCGGAATCCATGCCGAGCACCGAGTTGTAGTCACCGCACATGCCCGCGTCCGACATATAGGCCGTACCGCTCGAAAGGATGCGGCCGTCCGCCGTTGGCGTGTGCGTGTGCGTCCCGACGACGACACTGACGCGCCCGTCGAGGAAGATGCCCATCGACTGCTTCTCGCTCGTCGCTTCGGCGTGAAAGTCGACCAGGATCGCGTCCGCGCCGTGCTTCAGCGCGCACGCGGTAATCTCATTGTCGACCGCACGGAACGGGCAGTCGAGCTCGGTCATGAAAACACGCCCCATGGCGTTCACGACGAGAACATCTGCCCCGCTCTTGGCCTTGAGCAAGGTCGCACCCTTGCCCGGCGTTCCCTTGGGGTAATTGAGAGGACGGATCAGCCGGTCGTGACGCTCGATGAAGACCAGAGCGTCCTTCTGATCGAACGAATGATTGCCGAGCGTCACGCAATCGGCGCCGGCATCGATGAGATCGTTGAGGATCGCCTCTGTAATCCCGAAGCCGCCGGCCGAGTTTTCGCCGTTGATCACGACGAAATCCAGTCCATAGCGTTTGATGAGGCCCGGCAATGCATCGCAAACCACCGTTCGGCCAGGGCGACCGACGATATCGCCGAGAAACAAAAGACGCATCAAGGATTCCGGATCAAGGGTCGAGGCAACGTTGCGGGCCTGAAGGCGTCAGAACCCAGTCGAGTTTCTCGTCATAGCTTTCGACCGGCACCGCGTCGACCCTTTGTTCATCGTAGGCGATGCCGACCGCGACGATCGGTTTTAACGCCCGCAATCGCTTGAGCGTCCGGTCGTAGAAACCGCCGCCATAGCCGAGCCGGTAGCCCCGTCCGTCGAATGCCAGGAGCGGCACCAGAACGACGTCCGGGTCGACGGCCGGCTTATCCTCGAGCGGCTCCGCAATCCCCCAGGCCGCTGGCGCCATGGCGTCGCCGGGCGACCACGATCGCATCAGAAGGGGCTTCCCACGGCCTTGCATCACGGGGAGAGCAAGCCGGAACCCTTCGGCCTGCAGCCACGCCATAAGCGGCCCCGGATTGATCTCGTCGCGGATAGCGGCGAAACCCGAGACGACCGCATCGGCCTTGATCCCAAGAAAATCGAGGCCCTGAGCCGCAATCTTGCGGCTCGCCTCCGCTCCGTGACGCTCAAAGGCGTCTTTACGCCGAAGAAACGCTTCGGCCCTCAGCTCTTTCTTTGCGTCTGGCATAGCTTCCGCAGTCAAACGCTCTTTCCGTCGAAATAAGTGCCGCGAAGGCCGTTGGGAACATGATCCCGCGTGGTCCCTACGATTGTAGGTGGGCACCATGTGTCCGAAGCCACGGCTCCGGACAGGGACAGCACCCGTGCGGATCTTATAGGCCCCCGGGTCATTTGTCCCTGACGAGCCCCGCAGCATGACTGATTTAAGTTAGGTGACGGGAAAAATCCAGGGTTACCGCCGGATTGGCTGTCGATTCCCGCTGCTATGGAGGCTGCCACGAGGGATGTACGCCGTACTAGCCTTTGGCGCGCCGCCGCACGGGCTCGAGATCTTCGTCCTCGTGGTCCTCGTCGGCCTCTTCGCCGGATTCGTCCCTGATCGAGCGAATGGCGGCCGATCTGGCAGCCGGCGAGCTGCCTTCGAGCAATTCGTCGACATCCGCCCGCGCGTCGAATAGCTCGTCGGTTACCATCAATGCTGCCATCAAGATTAATCGCTCGTCGCCGATGGCCCCGTGTTCGCGCACGACCGCATCGAGCTTCGAACTCAAATAATCAACGATATCGGTGAGGCGCTGAGCGTCGTGCTCTTCGCACTGGAAGCGATAGGTGCGTTGATTGAAGGTGAACGGGACTTCGGCCATTCTATCCGGCAGCTCCGCCGCTCTCCCCTTGAACGACGCTCACAGTCAACCGCTCTCGTGCAGACTATGAAGCGAATCGAGAACCCAATCAATCCGGTTCAGCGCATCCGCAGTCCGCTGCTCGAGCTCCGCGATCCGTTGCTGCGCGGCCGCGAGTTCAGCCCTGAGGCGCGCGTTCTCCGACCGCAACTCAACGTCGCCAGCCGGTTTGCGGGCCGACTTGACGTCGTCCGCGCGTTTCATCTTAACGGTGTTGCGTTCAGTCATGGCCTCTAATCGCCCTTTCGGGCGACACGATTGACGCATCTATCACCTATGCTTGCCCTCTACGTTACGTGGCGAAGGTAAACGCAGTCAATAAACGAGACCGTGTTGTACCCCGTTGAACGCAAAGATTTGCAGGCGCGGACGTCCCATCGACGGAGCTGAATGATTGACAGCGGCCCATTAAGTGACGTTAAAGACCCGCAATTACTGGCGATAACGGAGATGAGACCTACATCTCATCAACCCCAGCATAAAATCTTACCCGGAGGACCCCCGAGAATGACTGTGAAGGTGGCGATCAACGGTTTCGGCCGCATCGGCCGTAACGTGCTGCGCGCAATCATCGAGAGTGGACGCACGGATATCGAAGTCGTCGCCATCAACGATCTCGGCCCCGTCGAAACGAACGCGCATCTGCTGCGTTACGACAGCGTGCACGGGCGTTTTCCGAAACCGGTAAAGGTCTCAGACGACACGATCGACGCGGGCAGCGGACCGATCAAGGTTACCGCGATCAAGAATCCGGCTGAGCTTCCTCACAAAGCCCTCGGCGTCGACATCGCGTTCGAGTGCACGGGCATCTTCACGTCGAAAGACAAGGCAAAGGCGCACCTCGACGCGGGCGCGAAGCGCGTGCTCGTTTCGGCTCCTGCCGACAACGCCGACCTGACGGTCGTCTACGGCGTCAACGACGACAAGCTGACGAAGGACCATCTGATCGTCTCGAACGCGTCGTGCACGACGAACTGCCTCGCGCCAGTCGTCCACGTGCTCCATAATGCGATCGGTCTTCAGCACGGCTTCATGACGACGATCCATTCCTACACGGGTGACCAGCCGACGCTCGACACCCTGCACAAGGACCTCTATCGCGGCCGCGCTGCAGCGCTGAACATCATCCCGACGACGACCGGCGCCGCCAAAGCCGTCGGCCTCGTCATCCCCGAGCTGAACGGCAAGCTCGACGGCGCGTCCATGCGCGTGCCGACGCCGAACGTTTCGCTGGTCGACTTCAAGTTCGTCGCCAAGCGCAACACGACGGCCGAGGAAGTGAATAACGCCCTCATCGAAGCGTCGCAGTCGAACCGTCTCGCTGGCATCCTGGCGATTACGAGCGACAAGCTGGTCTCGATGGACCTCAATCACGACCCGGCTTCCTCGACGGTGGCGCTCGATCAAACCAAGGTGATCGACGGGAACTTCGTTCGCGTCGTCACGTGGTACGATAACGAATGGGGTTTTTCGAACCGCATGGCCGACACGGCCGTTGCGATGGCGAAGCTGATCTAGCCGAATTCTGACGGGCGCTGCGAACGGCGCCCGTTTTCATGAGTAATCAATTTGAAAGCGGCCTACGGAGGCAAAAATGAGCGAAAGACTTGAAGATATCGCCCGCGCTCTGGTTGCGCCTGGAAAAGGCATTCTCGCTGCCGACGAAAGCACGAGCACGATCAAAAAGCGCTTCGACACGATCAAACTCGCCTCGACCGAGGACAGCCGCCGCGATTACCGCGAGATGTTGTTCCGGGCGACGGAGGGCATGAAGAATTACGTTTCCGGCGTCATCCTCTATGACGAGACGATCCGGCAGAAGGCGAAGGACGGCACGCCGCTCGTCGACATCATGAAGGCGGCCGGATCCATTCCGGGCATCAAGGTCGACGTCGGCGCGAAGCCCCTCGCCGGCCCGACCTCGAAGATCGAGACCGTCACCGAAGGCCTCGATGGCCTGCGCGAACGCTTCGCCGAATATCACAAGCTCGGCGCTCGCTTCGCGAAGTGGCGCGGCGTCATCACCATCGCCGATGGCTTGCCGAGCTGGAACTGCGTCAAGGCCAATGCCCACGCACTCGCGCGCTACGCAGCCCTCGCCCAGGAAGCCGGCATCGTTCCGATCGTCGAGCCTGAGGTGCTGATGGACGGCCCGCATTCGGGTCACGACATCGACGAATGCTATCGCGTGACGGAATGGACGCTCCGCACGGTGTTCCGCGAACTCTACGACGCGCGTGTCCAACTCGAAGGCATCGTACTGAAACCGAACATGGTCATCGCCGGGCAGAAATCAGCGAAGCAGGCGAGCCCCGCCGAAGTCGCCGAAAAGACCATCAAGTGCCTGAAGGAAACGGTGCCGTCAGCCGTCCCGGGAATTGCGTTCCTGTCGGGCGGCCAGTCCGACGAAGCCGCCACCCAGCACCTGTCGCTCATGAATGCTTCGGGTCCGCTGCCCTGGCCGCTGACGTTCTCCTACGGCCGGGCGCTGCAAGCCGCAGCGATCCAGGCGTGGGGCGGCAAGCCGGAAAACGTTGCAGCCGGTCAGCGCGCATTCACGCATCGCGCGAAGATGAATAGCCTTGCCGCTCTCGGCAAATGGAACGCGACGCTGGAGAAGGCGGCCTGATCGCCACCAATCGAAATTTGGCAAACAAAAAAGAGCGGATCGACGATCCGCTCTTTTTTTGTGTCTCGGTCACTACCGGTTTAGTTCAGGAAGATGTTCGAAAGCGCATCCTGAATGGTGCCGCCCGTACTCTTGCCTTGCGGCTTCTGCTGCTTCGCAGACGCGCTCTTCTTCTGATTCTGGTTCTTCTTCGAAGGCGGCGGAGCATCCATCATGCTATCGGAGCCCGCATCGGCACCAACTGTCGCGCCACCCGCATCGTTGGACGCGGTCGGCACGCCGTCGCGCGCACTCGTTTCAGCCGGATCGAAGGCCTCGGGTGCCGTATAGCGAACCGGACGCCCGCGCAGCGCCGACATGATCCGCCCGTCATGACCGTAGAGGTCTGCGTAGCTCAAGAGACGTCCATCGTCATCGACGCGAGCCGTGAAGTAGACGAGATAGACCGGCACTTCCTTTGAAAGCGTAACGCTCGCGCCGCTGTCCCAGAGCTGGCCAACTTTTTCAGGCGAATAACCCTTGTCTTCGGCAAGAAGAACTTCAGCCGTGCGCCGTGGCTCCTCGACGCGCATGCAGCCATGGCTCAAGGCACGATAGCTTTGGGCGAACAGGCCGCGCTCGGGCGTATCGTGCATGTAAACATCGTGCCGGTTCGGGAACCGGAATTTCACGAGGCCAAGCGGATTATCTGCGCCAGGCGGCTGCGTGAAGCTGTACTGGCGGATATCGGCAGTGCTCCAGTTGACCGAATCCGGATCGACCGGCCGGCCGTTGTAGTAGACCTGCAGCTTGTAGGCTTCGAGCACGCGCGCGCCGCCGCTTCCGCCGCCACCGCCGAACAGCTGATCGAAGAAACCGATGCCGGTGCCGCCGCCCGACGCGCTTCTGAGGCGCGGCAGAAGCTCCTTGGACTTGATGCCGTCAGGCATGCCCCAGCTCGGCTTGAAGATCACGAACTGCATGTTCGCTGCCAGCACAGGCGTCGGCCAAGACGGCTGGCCAACAATCATCTTCTGTTTGAGTTCGAGGTGGTTGCCCTTCCAGATTTCACTGGTGAACTCGGGAATGTTGTTCATCACGTAGAGCGGCCCAAGATCCACCGGCAGCCAGCGCCAACGCTCCATATTGGCGATGAGCCGGTCGACGTTCTGCTTGGGATCGGCGCGCTTCGGCTCTCCCGCCTTGTTCAGAGCCGTGCGCACGCGGTCGCTCAAAATGCCGTTGGCCTTGAGACCATTGTCGCGCTGAATGCCACGCACCGCATCGACGAGTTCGTCGTCATAGACGCGCTCGTCCTCTGGATTTGCCGCAGGCATCTTCAAGCGCTGGCGCAAGAGTGCAACCTGATCGTCTTCCGCGCCGGGTTTTAGCTGCTTGCCTTGCGGCAGCTTGACGAGGAGCGCCGGATCGACGGGCTCTTCTTCCTGCTTCGGCCCGCGCGCTTTCAGAAGCGCCTGACGCAGGCGCTCGAAGCCGACGTGCTTCGGATTCAATCCACGCAGATAAGCGTCAGGCTCTGCAACGCTCGCGAGTTCGCTGATGACGGTCTTCGCGTCCTTCACCGGCGGCTTCATGTCGAGAATGTTGCTCAGCGCCACAGGATCGAGACGGCCCCCGCGCGCGAAGCGAGCATATTTCAGAGCGGCAAGCGTGAGCTGAACGTCTGCGGCACCGAGCGCTTCCGCACTCGCACCGCTCGCTATGTTCGCCACGACAAAATCGGAAGGCTCAAGCCCCCAATCGTCGGCGCTCCGGAGCGTCGAAATGACAGCCTTGGCTTTATGCGTGAAGCCGCTGTCGTTCACCCAAAGCGGTTCGGTCCGCGAATTGTAGAAGTCGCGCGCCGCTGCAACGTCGACGGCAATGTTTTCCCGCCCTCCGAGCGCCTTGTCGCCGAGCTTCGCTCGCGCAGCCGCCACGATCGGGTTGACGGGCGGCGCGACGGGAGCCGCAACAGCGGGGATCGGTTCGGTCTTCGGCTGGGCGGCGCTATCCGCCGGTGCAGCAGCCGGCTCAACAGCGGCGGGCGCCGGAGTCGCGTCGGGAGTGGTAGCGGCGGGAGTAGTGGCTGCTGGAGTGATGGCAGCTGGCGCTGCATCCGATGGAGGCGGCGCGGATACGCTCGGGCTAGCGGGTGCGGGCATTTCGGTCGGCGGCGTTACCGCAGCGGTCGCCGGAGGTGTTGGTCTCGAAGCCGGAGGCGTTTCAGGTGTTGTAGCAGCAGCTGCAGCAGCCGCGTCTTTCGCAGCGTCCGAAGCGGGAATGGCGCCGGTCGTTGTGTTCGACTGCGGAAAATACGTCGTCGTTCCGCTCTCTGATGAAATTTGAACAGGGGGCTCGGCCATTGCAGCCGAATTGACGCCGATTGAACCGATACCCAGCAAGCTGACGCCCAGAAGGCGAAGAGAAAATGTGATCATTCCCCGTGTGGCTCCGATAGGCGAGAGGCGCGGCGATGCCAGCGTTGCCGACACTACGTGAGCCCTCAAGTTGGCGGAAAAACGCCGAAACTCAGAGATGGGGCGACATTGGCCCGTTCCCCCAAACTGGTAAACTGCCAAAGCCCCGGATTCCGGCGAAAAAACCCGTCTGTGACTGAGAAAACTCGAATCGTCTTGAGTATAGCGCCGATTACTGCAACCCAGGGCCCCAAACCACGTTGGCAAACCACCTTGCCAATCCACGTTGAAAGCCGCCCGCTTCTTGTTTCCGCCGCAATCGGCTTTGAAGAGCGGGCCTGAACCGGAGCCTATCGCTTGTCGAGCGCCACCAGCCTCTACCTTGACTTCGAGATCGACGCGGGAACTCCCGCAGCGCACGCGTTGAGCCTGCTCGCCGCGGCGTCCGGCGCCGCCACCATCGCGAGCGTTCTTATCCGCCCCACTGATGGAACGTCTGTGGACGAAGCACTGGCCCGCAAGCTCGTTGCAGAGGCTCAGAAGAGGAACATCGCGGCCCTCGTCACTTCAAGCCTGGAGGACGCTACGATGCTCGGTGCCGACGGCATCCACCTGCCGTGGTCGCGCGATATCGTCCGTCAGTTCAAAACGTTGAAGCTATCGGCGCCGGCCGGAACGGTCATCGGAGTGGATGCCGGACGCAGCCGCCACGATGCGATGGAAGTCGCCGAAGCGGGTGCCGATTACATTGCGTTTGGCGTTCCGCCCCACGTCGAAGACCGCGCCAAAGCCGCCGAGCGCCAGCTCGACCTGATCGCGTGGTGGAGCGAAGTATTCGAAATCCCGTCGGTCGCCTTCGATGTCGATGATCCGGAAGCAGCACATAGTCTCGCCGCAGCTGGCGCCGACTTCGTTTCCGTTCGCCTCGGGCCACAGGATACGGAAGCAGCAGCCGTTGCGCGCATTCGCGAATTTTCCGAGGCCATAAGGACTCCGGAGCCAGCGAGATGACAGCACGCGCGACGAAGTTCATCGTACCGCTAACAGTCTTGGCGCTCGCCGGCTTTGGCGCGGCTGCACCGCTCTTGGCGGACAGCAGCTCGTGGTTCTCGCGCGATACCGAAACGCCCGTGCCGAAGCTCGCACCCTCTCCAAAGAAGGAGCCGCAATCCGCGCCTCCGTCGCAACAGGGAACGTCCGAAGTCCAGAAGACAATTCCCTCGACCGTGCCGGCGACCGGCGACGACGCGGCCTATACGGCCTTCGATCAGGGACAGTACCTGACGGCGCTCAAGCTTGCGGAAGAAGCAGCCGCGCGTGGCGAAGCGCAGGCCAACACGCTGATCGCGCGGATCTACACGGAAGGTCTCGGCGTCCAGAAGGACGACAAGAAAGCCTTCGAATACTACAAGCGCGCGTCTGATCTCGGCGACATGCAGGGCACGTTCGCGCTCGGCATCTCGTACGCCGAAGGCCGCGGCGTGAAAAAGGATCGCAAAGCCGCCGCCGAGCTGTTCGAAAAGGCGGCGCTGACCGGCCACGCCGAAGCCAATTACAATCTCGGCCTTCTTTTCCTCAAAGGCGATGGCAAACCCGAAAACCCCATTCGCGCCTACCAGCACATCCGCTACGCCGCCGAAAAGGGCTTGCCTCAGGCGCAGTACGATCTCTCCGAACTTTATCAGACCGGATCGGGCGTCGCGGCCGACGCGCTCGAAGCCGCCCGTTGGCTATCCCGAGCCGCCGAGCAGGGCTATCCCGAGGCGCAGTACGATTACGCCGTGAGATTGATCCAAGGCATGGGCCTTACGAAAGACGAGCCCAAAATCCCAATTCTGATGAAAGCCGCGGCCGACAAGGGCATCGCGGGCGCCCAGAATCGTTTGGCCTACATTTATTTCGACGGCATCAAGGTAAAGAAAGATCCGGTCGAAGCCGCCAAGTGGCGGCTCATCGCCAAAAAGCATGGTTTCGAAGACGAAGAGCTCGACGCGCGGATTGCGAACATGCCCAAGGCCGACCGGCAGAAAGCGGAAGCCGAAGCATCCGCCTGGGCGGACCGTATTGGGGCCGATCCCGGCATGGCCGAACTCCAGTAGCCATTCACGAGGCTTCGGCACGAGGCTTTGGCCTTTCAGTCGCCTTGCCACAGGGTCGAAGAGCAGTTAGAGCCCGGCTCTCCCCTTTTGCGCCCGTCCGGATCAACGAAATGAATAACGTATCGCCGACACTCAACGTCATGATCTCGGCCGCACGCAAGGCGGGACGCAGCCTCTCCCGCGATTTCGGCGAGGTGGAGCACCTGCAGGTCTCGATCAAGGGACCGGCCAATTTCGTCTCCGCCGCCGATCACAAGGCCGAAGACATCATCTTCAAGGAGCTGTCGAAGTCCCGCGGCACCTACGGCTTTCTCATGGAAGAACGGGGCGAGATCGTCGGCGCCGACAAGACGCACCGCTGGATCGTCGATCCGCTCGACGGCACGACGAACTTCCTGCATTCGAACCCGCTGTTCGCTGTCTCGATCGGCCTTGAGCGCGAAGGCCAGCTCGTTGCGGGCGTCATTTACAATCCGGCGAGCGACGAGCTCTTCACGGCCGAAAAAGGCAAGGGCGCGTACATGAACGATCGCCGCCTGCGGGTCGCGGCGCGCAAAAGCCTCGGCGATGCCCTCGTGACGACCGGAATTCCGCACCGTGGCCGCGAAGGCAAGGCGCGCTACCTGAAAGAGATGGACCTCTTGATGAACGAAGTCGCGGGTATCCGCCGGACGGGCTCCGCCGCGCTCGACCTCGCCTTCGTCGCAGCCGGGCGGTTCGACGCCTACTGGGAGCACAATCTTCAGCCGTGGGATGTTGCGGCGGGCATCGTCATCGCCCGCGAGGCCGGCGCCTTCGTCACCGATTTGGCCGGCAGCGACAAAATGATGGAAACTGGCGATATTATCGCTGCTAACCCCTACATTCACAAAGCTTTGGGGTCATTCCTCTTCAATAAAGGCTGAATCGTGCCGCATAGCCGCGGGGCGGCCGCCACTTTGGCATGATGTTGCCCGTTTTCGATGGAACAGCCTTGCGCTAAGGTTCTGCAGGACCAGCGGGGCGTTCCGGAGGCAAGGACGAATGGCGAAGATCCGCCCGGGCGATGCTTCGGCACTGGCCCCGGTATCACGGCGGTTGACACCACCCGGTGTCTTCCTGCTGCGCATGACGATTTTTTTGACGTTGGTGGGTTTTCTCGCCGCCATTCTGTTCGATCAATTGAAGCACTCGTTCCTGAACAATCCTGGCCTCAACGGCCTGATTGTCGGGGCATTGGCGCTCGGCATCGTTTACGCCTACCGCCAGGTCTTCCGCCTCTACCCCGAAATCCGTTGGGTTAACGCCTTCCGCATTTCCGACCCCGGCCTCTCGATCAGCGCCCGCCCCGTGCTGCTCGCGCCGATGGCGACGATGCTGCGCGACCGGACCGGCACCCTTTCGCTGTCGACCGCCGCGATGCGCTCGTTCATGGATTCGATCGGCTCCAGGCTCGACGAAGCCCGCGATACCGGCCGCTACCTTGTCGGCCTGCTCGTCTTTCTCGGCCTGCTCGGAACGTTCTGGGGCCTCCTCGAGACGATCCAGTCGGTCGGCGCCGCCATCGACACGCTGGACAGCAAAGCGACCGATAACGTCCAGCTCTTCAGCGACCTGAAGGCCGGGCTTTCGGCGCCGCTGAAGGGCATGGGCACCGCGTTTTCGTCATCGCTGCTAGGCCTTTCGGGTTCCCTCGTTCTGGGCTTCCTCGAGCTTCAGGCGAGCCACGCCCACAACCGCTTCTACAACGAGCTCGAGGAATGGCTGTCCGGCATCACCGAGCTGACGCCCGCCGGCACCGGCGCCCATACGAATGATTACGTCAATCGCCAGCTCCTGTCGGCGGTTGTCGAAATGCAGCGCTCGCTCGAGGACTTCGCGAACCGCGTCGTCGATCAGGCAGCCGTGCCCGCAAAAGCCGTGGCCCCCCAGGACGACGTCCGGGACCTCGCGCGCGGCGTCAACCAACTCGTCACGCAGATGCGCTCTGAGCAAAAAGTCGTCCGCGAGTGGGTCGATGAGCAGGCACAAAGCCAAGCCGAGGTCGCCGCCATGCTGCGCAACCTTGCCGACGCCATGAAGCGCGGAGTGTAAAGGCGCATGGCACGCGGACGGTCCCGTCGCAGCGGTGAATACGGGGAGTTCTGGCCTGCCTACGTCGACGTGCTGTCGACACTGCTTCTCGTCGTCACGCTGTTGATGTCGATCTTCATGATCGCCCAATACTTCTCGGCCCAAGAGGCAACGGGAAAAGACTCCGCCCTCCAGCGTCTGACCCAGCAGATCAGCGAGCTGACCTCGATGCTTTCGCTCGAGAAAGGCAAATCGCAATCGGCCCAGGACGATCTGGCGGCCCTGCAAGCCTCCCTCTCGTCCGTGAAGGCCGAGAATGAGAAACTGACTGGCGCAGGTCTCGGCGCCGATGACCGCGCCAAAGCGGCGGAAGGCCGGATCGCGGCACTCGGCGCCGATCTCGACAAGCAGAAGAACATTTCCGCCGA
The DNA here is from genome assembly GCF_900116175.1 of Hyphomicrobium facile. GTDB lineage: Bacteria > Pseudomonadota > Alphaproteobacteria > Rhizobiales > Hyphomicrobiaceae > Hyphomicrobium_B > Hyphomicrobium_B facile. The sequence goes on along the minus strand of NZ_FPCH01000001.1, from coordinate 852,130 downwards.
AGCGCTGTCGAAGGTCGACCTGCTCAATCAGCAGCTCGTCGCCTTGCGCCGGCAGATCGCCGCTCTGAGCGACGCGCTCGATGCTTCACAGAAGAAGACGACCGAGAGCGACAAGACCATCAAGGACCTCGGCGCCCGCCTGAACACCGCGCTCGCACAGCAGGTGCAGGAACTGAAGCGCTATCGATCGGACTTCTTCGGCCGCCTCAGAGAACTACTGAAAGATCGCAAGGACATCCGCATCGCCGGCGATCGCTTCGTGTTTGAATCGGAAGTCCTCTTCCCGGCCGGATCGGCGACGCTGACGCCGGAGGGTGACGCCGCGATGGATCAGATCGCATCGGCGATCCTGGAGCTTCAAAAGGAAATCCCGCCCGACATCGACTGGGCGCTGCAGATCAACGGCCACACCGACATCCGCCCGATCTCGAGATCGGCATTTCCATCGAACTGGGAACTGTCGACCGCACGCGCCTCGTCCGTGGTCAAATATCTGATATCGCGCGGTGTCCCGCCTGATCGCCTCGTAGCCGCGGGCTACGGCGAATTTGCGCCGATCGATCCGGGCCTGACGGAAGAAGCCTTCCAAAAGAACCGCCGCATCGAGCTGAAACTCACGAACCGCTAGCGTGACCGGCCACAAAGCAAAAGCTTGGATTTATGAGAGTCTGAGCGTGTCCGCGAGCCAATGGATCAGCTCGGCGTTGTTGTACGAGATATCGTACGCGAAACAGCCAAACAGAACGACAATGACCGTCAGTGCTTTCATGACAGCAATCATCAGCACGCGGATGTTAATGAAACGTTAAAGAACGTCCGTCGAGCCGCCTACTCGGCGGCTTCGCGCCCGAATTGAAGCTCGGCGAGATGCGCATAAATCCCGCCCCGGCGGACAAGCTCGACATGCGTCCCGGCTTCGACGATCCGCCCCTTCTCCATGACGAGAATGCGATCGGCCTTCTGAACCGTAGCGAGCCGATGCGCGATGACGATGCTCGTCCGGTCCTTCATCAGGTCTTCGAGCGCGCGCTGGACAGCCCCTTCGCTCTCGGCGTCGAGCGCGCTCGTAGCCTCGTCGAGCAGCAGGATCGGCGCGTTTTTCAGAATGGCGCGTGCAATGGCGATCCGCTGACGTTGGCCGCCCGAAAGCGAAGTACCGCGTTCGCCGAGCTTGGTATTGTAACCGTCCGGAAGGCGGCGAATGAAGTCGTCCGCCTGGGCCGCTGTCGCAGCCCGCCGAACTTCCGAAAGCGTCGCTCCCGGCGTTCCGTAACGGATGTTCTCCGCGACCGTATCGGCAAAGAGGGCAACGTCTTGCGGCACGAGCGCGATCTGACGGCGCAGCGCCGCGACGTCGGCATCCCGTACATTCACCCCATCGACGCGAACGATGCCTTCGTTGGGATCGTAGAAACGAAGGAGCAGGTTGAAGATCGTCGACTTCCCCGCACCCGAAGCGCCAACGAGCGCCAGCGTCTCGCCGGAATTCGCGCGAAACGATACGCCATCGAGCGCCATCTCGGCGGGGCGCGTCGGATAGGCGAAGCTCACGTTCTCAAATGCGATAGTGCCAATTGAAGGTTCGGGCAAAGGCGTCGGATGCTCGGGGGAACGGATATCGGGTACCGTCGCCATCATTTCCGAAAGCCGCTCGGCGGCGCCGGCAGCTTGGCTCATTTCCCCCCACACTTCCGACAGCTCGGCCAGCGCGCCGGCAGCAAAGAGTGCGTAAAGAACGAATTGCCCGAGCCGGCCGCCGGTCATATCGCCGACGACGACCTCGGACGCGCCATACCAAAGCACACCCGTGACGCTCACGACGGTAAGCAAGATAGCGACGAAGGTCAGCGCCGCGCGGGCAAGCATCCGCCGCCGCGCCGCGGCAAACGTCCGCTCGACGGCGCGCGCGAAGCGATCGGAAACCGTCTTCTCGTTCACGTACGCCTGCATCGTCCGGTAGGCGCCGAGGTTTTCAGAGGCGTAAGCCGAAGCCTCGCCGAGCGTATCCTGAGCCTGCCGCGACAACCGCCGCACGACGCGCCCGAATCCGACGAGGGGAAGAACGATGATGGGAATGGCGAGGAACACCAGCGCCGACAGATTGGGGCTGGTTATGAACATCATAACGAGCGCGCCGATCAGCATGATGGCGTTGCGCGCCGCCTGACTGAGCGCCGTCCCGGCGACGGCCTTGATCTGCGTGGTGTCCGCCGTCAGCCGGCTCATGATCTCGCCGGAGTGATTGAGATCGAAGTAGGCGGGGCCGAGCTTCGCGAGCTGCGCAAAGACCTTGGCTCGAAGGTCGGCAACGACCCGTTCTCCGATCCAGTTGACGAAATAGAAGCGGGCCGGGCTCGCGACCGCGATGACGAGGCCGATGGCGATAATCGTCAGGAAGTAGTTGTTGATCAGCGTTGAATCGTTGCCGCCGAAGCCGTTGTCGATCATCCGGCGGACAGCAAGCGGCACCGAAAGCATCGCAATCGCCGAGACGACCAGAGCGATGATCGCGCCCCACAGGGCGCCCTTGTGACTGAGGATCAGCGGCTTCAGCGTTAAGAGCGGCTTGAGCGCCAAGCGCTTCGACTGCCGCGTGTTTTCATGGTCGGGCTGGGCCCGTTCCGAGCCCTGATCTGCTACGTCGCTGCTCATCGGCCTTTTTTGGTCCAAAGCTTGGGGAAACAAGATATTTCAACCCTGAAGCCGGCCCGGACCATGCCCCACCGGGCAGCTAGGCTCAAGAGACAATGGGCCGCTTTTTGGCCTGGAAGGCTTACAGTTTCCTCAGGTTAGGCGCGACTTGAGGCCGTTATCTGGCCTTGTGCGGCAGGCTTATCTCGGCTAAAGAACGCGGCAATTCAGTCCCCTCTGCACAAACCGGGGCCGAGGCTCGCCAGAGCTTCGCCGTGAAAATCGCATTCAAGACGGACACAAGGCCATGAAGAAAGACGCCGACCTTCACCCGGATTACCACGAGATCAAAGTGGTGATGACGGACGGAACGGAATTCACGACCTATTCGACCTATGGCAAGGCCGGCGACAAGCTGACCCTCGACATCGACCCGAACACGCATCCGGCCTGGACCGGCGGCGACGCGAAGTTGATGGACCGTGGCGGCCGCCTGTCGCGCTTCAAGAAGAAGTTCGAGGGCATGTTCTGATCGCCAAAGGCGTCGAACGCACTCTCTGGAAAAGCAAAGGCCCGGTCGCGAGACCGGGCCTTTTGCGTTCGTAGCTGAATTTGAATTCAGCTGAATTTCACTGAAAACGCGCGCTCGAGCAGGCCCACCTGCTGTGCAACCGGATTGACGGCCGCTTGCGGCGTCTCGGCAGCGGAAGGCTTCGCCAACACGCGATCGAGCTGCGAGATGCGATCGTGAAGCTGGAAGCTTTCCTCGATCAGGTTCTGCAAACCTTGCGGAAGCTCGGTGTAGCCTTTGACGTGCGACGGCCGGCCGAAAGCCTGCAGCTTCACGCGGCGGCGCTTCTTCTGAGCCTCTTCGTCGGTGATCTCACCCTCACGCAGCGCGCGACGGATCAAGAGCCACGAAGCAAGGTCGAGCAGCCGAGTTGTAAGCCTCATGCTTTCGGTGGCATAGAGCACGCCCACGCCGCCTACGAGATCCTTGGCCTCTTTCCGGCCCGGTCCATCAAGGTAGCTTGCCGTGCGCTCAACGAGCGCCATGCCTTCCTTGAAGATGTGGTCAAACTGCTCGGAGGACTGAAACCGCTCACCGAACGAGACCGTTGTGGCGCCGCCCGCAGGCGCGCCGTCCACGCGATATACGTTACTCATGACCCTCAACGATACAAACGCTTACCCGTCCGCAACTGCTACCACGAACTGACATTAGTGCACCATAGTTAAGAAGAATGCCCAAAACGGGGCATCTATCCCCACTTCCGGCGAACCTCCTGTGGACAATGCAAAAAAAGAGCCGCCCTCAAAGAGCGGCTCGAAGGTCAACAGTGAGGCGTCAACAAGCGGCAGAGGGACCGCTTTTATCCAGATGGCCTGGATCGAGTCTCAAAATGGCCGGATATGCTTAAAGTTCAGTTAAGTGAAACCATCCGCGCACGGTTCCAGCGTTAGCAAATCGAGACATTGCGCCAAATTGGTCCAATCCCAAAATCGGACACCGCAAAGCGCATTTCAAATAGATGCTTCAGAGCTGCTTCACGATTTGAAAAGTGCGCGCGCCGCGGCTTCGTGCTGGCGCTTGCGATCGAGCTCCACGTTCACGCGCGCGACCTCCGCGTTGAGATCCGCGATCCGCTTTTCAAGCTCGGCGACCGACAGCGTTTCGAGATTGTCTCCGATAGCAGCCCCGCTCGGCTTCTTTCGCGGCATCAAATCATCGAGGTCCATGACTGTTCCTCCAATTTTTCTTGTCCGTCAGCTTATTTGAGACGCGAAGGGGCGTCGAGAGTTGGTCGCCGCCATACGCGCACGCTTGCCCCGCTTGGCATCCCAGTGCATTCCTCTCGGCTATCTTCAATGAGAAAGCGAGCGAGATGAGTCTCCCGACATCGATGAAGGCCGTTGTGATCGCGGGATCGGGCGGCCCCGACGTGCTGAGCTTGACTGATTTGCCGGTGCCGCAGCCCAAAGCGGGCGAAGTCCTGATCAAGGTTAGAGCTGCCGGAGTGAACCGGCCGGACGTGCTGCAGAGGCAGGGAAATTATCCCCCGCCCAAAGGTCATTCCGAACTTCCAGGCCTCGAAGTCTCAGGCGTCATTGCCGCGCTTGGCGAGGGAGCCGGTCAATTCGCCGTTGGCGACCCGGTTATGGCTCTCGTTCCGGGCGGCGGATATGCCGAATTCGTCGCCGTGTCCGAACTCAGCTGCATCAAAAAGCCGGACGCGATCTCGTTCACCGAAGCGGCAGCGATCCCCGAAACGTTCTTCACCGTCTGGTACAACGTGTTCGACCGCGGCCACCTGAAGGCACGCGAGAAATTCCTCGTCCACGGCGGCACGAGCGGCATCGGCGTCACCGCAATCCAGCTCGCGAAGGCATTCGGCGCAACCGTCTTCACCACCGCCGGCTCGGATGAAAAGTGCGAAGCCGCCCGCGCCCTCGGCGCCGACGTCGCCATCAATTACCGGACGCACGATTTCGCGCAGGTGATCAAGAGCGAGACCGCGGGCAAGGGCGTCGACGTCATCCTCGACATGGTCGGCGGCGATTACATCGAGAAGAACATTCGCTCGCTCGGAGACGATGGCCGCCTCGTCAACATCGCCTTTCAGAAAGGATCGACCGCAACGGTCGATTTCATACGCGTGATGCTGAAACGGCTGACGCTCACGGGATCGACGCTGCGCATTCGCACCGCCGAGGTGAAAGGCGAAATTGCCCGCAGCATCGAGGAGCACGCTCTGCCGCTCATCGTCTCCGGCAAGATCAAGATACCGATCGACAGCACCTATCCCCTCGCTCGCGCAAGCGAAGCGCACGCACGGATGGAGAGCAGCGCGCACATCGGCAAGATCGTGCTGACCGTCGCCTGATCGGCCAGTCGAGCGATCGCGATCGGCCTACCAAACCAAACTTTGCATGAGAGCGACCGGCTGCGGCCCACCCGCTGGGAATAGCCGCCCGGCCGCTCCCGTGAGGGCCTCGTCCGAGCCGACATGGATGCCGCTCGCGATGAACACCGAACGAATGCCAAACCCCGCCGCTCCCGCGATGTCTGTGGCGACGCCGTCGCCGATCGCGAGCACGCGGTCCTTGGGAACGGGAACTCCGCGGATATCAGATCCCGTACGCAGCGCCAGATCGTAAATTGGCTGGTAGGGCTTTCCGGCATAGCTCACGTCGCCGCCCAGCGCCGCGTACGCGCTCGCGATCGCACCGGCGCAATAAATGATCCGGCCGCCGCGCTCGACCTTCAAGTCGGGATTGGCGCAGACCATCGGCACGTCGCGCGCCTTGAGCTTCTGAAGCAGCTCAGAATAATTTTCCGGCGTCTCGGTTTCATCGTCGTAGAGCCCCGTGCAGACGGCGACGTCCGCATCGTCCGCGGATGCCCCAGGCACTGCGCCAAGTCCGGCGAAGATCGGCAGATCGCGCGATGGCCCGATGTGCAGGATAGGCCGGCCCGCCCAAGCTGCGATGAGGCTGCGCGAGACATCGCCCGAACTCACGATGCCATCGTAAGCGGAGCGTGCCACGCCGATACTGTCGAGCTGCCGGGTCACGCTGTCATGGGGACGCGGCGAGTTGGTGACGAGAAGCGCAGTGCCGCCCTGCTTCCGGAAAGCCTCGCAAGCCGCAACCGTCGATGCAAACGGCCGAACGCCATTGTGCAGTACGCCCCAGATGTCGACGAACCAGAGGTCGGACGAGGCCGCGAACGGAACGATGGAAGAGAACAGCGGAATGGCAGACATACGGACCTTGCCCGAGGTCCTTTACGCGATATGCGATATGCGACCTCGATTTGCGGCCTATAAACGAGCAGGAGCCGGACTGTCATCCGGCTCCGTCGTCACAGTCGGCATGGTTCCGGCTGGTTACGCCGCCGCCGAATGCTTGGCCGGACGACTCCCATCGATGTTGACCTGGCGGGGTGCGCCGAAGAGCGGTCCCTGGCCAAGCAGAATGCCCGCATCGAGCAAGCGCTTCTGCATCGCTGCATCCGTGATACCGCTCGCTATCACCGATAGACCCGCCAGCGTTACCCGCTGCAGGATTTCATCCGCCGGCACGAAGCGGTCGCGTGATCTCATCCCCTCGAGCAGCGGTTGTGCGCCGAACCTGACGAATCGGAAGCCCGCTTGTTGGAGCGCGGCAAAGTCCGTTCCCATGTGCGTGACTTTGTCGAGCGCAAGCCGGAATCCGAACGAATGCATGTCGCGCAGCGCCTGCCATGCGGCCGGAGTGAACTCGTCGACCGCGTGTTGCGAGAACGTCAACACGAGCTGAGCGGAAATTCTCGGCCGGACTTCGTAGGCGTGAGCGAAGGATTCGAGGAATGCCCTGCTCGTGACCGACGAGCCGAGAAAGCTCGTCAGCAGCGAACCGCCCTTGTCGCGCGCATCCATTCGGGACGCGAGAGCCGCGGCGCGATTGAGACGCGAGATATCGAAACGCGTATCGAGATCGCCACCGACCAGCGTGAAATCGTGCTCGCTTGCGTCATGCGCTTCGCCGGAGGCCGAACGCAGGTTGGCCGTCATTTCATAATGGCTGACGGAATGCTCCGCGATTGTCACGATCGGCCCGAGCGTCACGTCGATCGCGTCGTCTTCGATCGCGCGAGCGATCGAGGCGATACGCGGCGGCAATTCCGGAGTAGGCGCCGGTTCAGCACTGAATTCCAGGATAGGCAGTTCGGGAAGCGTCAGCTCTGGAAGCGGCGGAGCATCACGCTGAGTGCTGCCCGGATTTGCGCGCTCCATCTCGGCAAGGCTCAGCCCACTTAGATTTGGCTCATGACGGCCCAATTCAGCCTCAGCTTCTTCTTCGCGGAACGCAGCGTCGTCGACGGAATCTTCGGGCTCGAACCCGGCAATGCGCTCCGCAGTCGCCGGAATGACGAGTTCTCCGAGACCCTGCGACTGAACGGGCTCCGCCGCTGGCGAAACCGGTGCAGGTGCGGCCGCCTGCATCGATGCTGCTGGGGCCGTCACCGAAGCCGGAGCCGGTGCGGGCTTCGGTGCCGGTGTGGCCGCATCATGCGTTGGAAGGAAATCGCCGAAGCCCGCGGGCCGCTGGCGCATGCTGGTTGCGACGGCCCTCAGCGCACCGATGGAATCTTCCAGCGCGCTGGCGCTCGGCTTCGGCAGCTCATTCGCACGCGAAGACTTCGGCGCGCGCAGCGCCTCGGCAGCGTTCACCTCGTCAGCGAGTTCTTTGATCTTCCGCTGCACCAGCTCGAGATCGCCTTCGATCGTCATCGCCACGCCGCCCTTCGGCATCGCGTTGGCCGAAGCAGACCAGCCCGGCGGCAGTGTGAGCCCTTTGGCCGGTGGCTGCTGCGGCTGAACATCGACGCGCCGCCGGAATGACCAGCGCTCGCGGCCGGTTTCGGGAACCGGCCTTTCGCTCGCCGGTGCCGAAAAGACCGGACGGCCCTTGGACTCAGCAGCGGGTTTTGCGGGAGTAGGTTCGGCAGCGGGCTGCATCGGCGCATGCGGCGCTGAGCGGCCTGCCCTGTCGGCGTCAACGGATGCGAGAGGCCGGGCACTCGAAAGACCGGCAGCTGCGTGATGCGGCTGGGTCGCGGCCCCTGACTGCGCAGGAGCCGCCGGTTCGGCGCGCGGAACCAAATTGCCGATATCGCGGCTCAGTTCGCGAATGCGCGATTCCGGCGTGCTCGAAGCTGCCGGAGCATTCACGGCTGCCGGTGCGCTCGGAGCTGACGGAAGCGACGGACCGGGCGCGGCCACCGCTGGCGCCGGACGCGCCTGTGAGACCTTCTGCTTTGCGCCGTTCAGCTTCACGTCATGGCGCGCCTGCCCAAACTCGGCTCGTGCAAGTTCCGCCTTGAGAGCCGCAATCTGCGCCGATTTCTGCACCTGCTTGTGAATCAGCATCAACAGCGACAGCGCAACGGCGCCAGCGGCAATCGAGATCGGCATGGAAAGGCCGAGCTGCGAAAAGCACATCATCGTAATCGCCGCCGACACGATCAGGATTGATGCAACGATAAGCCCATCGCGCGATCGAGGCTCGCGCGGCGCGTCGACGGCCTGACCGGTCGCCGGACCGATTGATGGCTCCACGGGGCCATTCGCCGACCCATTCGCAGGGCCAGCCATTGGACCTCGCATCGGAGCTGGCCCGGCACCCTGTCCGGGAGCTTGCCCGGCGCTTTGAGAGAGAGCCTGCGACGGCGCAAGCGTGTCGGATTGATCGACACTTGCTTGCGGCTTTGAATTGTCCTGCTTTGTCATGGTGTTCCAGGCTGCCTTCGATTCGTCTTGCCTCAACCTTCGCAGACAGATGAAGGGAAGCAATGTACCGGCGGCCGCTATCACCACCTTTTCGCGCGGCATCGCCACAACCAAGCAAATCATACTCCCGGCGGGGCGCGCCGGTCACATGATTCTATGCTTCGAACATATCGCCGGCGGCGGTGCATAGCCGCAAAAGCGCCCTTGACCCGTCTCCCACAAACCCGAATCGGCGCGCTGTTTAGATCTCGTTAGGCGAATCGGCGTGCTATTGTCCGACCGACGGCGCCTCTCGCGTTTGCCGGTTAGCGTATGTCAGGAGGGGAAGAGCGCATGTACATGGATCGAGTAGGTGCCAGCGTCGAAAGTGAAGTCTCGAGTGAACTTGCGCGCGCACGCATCCTGATCACGGGCCTGACTGGCATCGCCGGCGTTGACGTTGCACGTGCCTTCGCCGATCTGAAGGCCCGGCTCGTTGTCCATACGACCGACCTTTCGCCCGAACTGGTCGAACTCGCCGCCCTGCTCTCGCAAAGCGCCAGCGAAATTCGCCTCCACACCCTCGACATATCGACGGCCGATTGCGCCGCGAAATTCGCGCAGACGTCGGCCCAGGCCTATGGCGGCCTCGATGTTGCAATCAACATGGCGACAATCTCCTCCGCCGAGATTCAGGCGATTCGTGGCGAAGGCGATCTCGAAGCCCTCGTCTCGGCGAAGCTGGCGCCGCTCGCACAGCTGACGCGCGTCGTCGCCAACCGCATGAACCTCGTACTGAGCGAGGGCATGGTCCTGAACGTCTTGAAAATGCCCGAGCCGCAAGATCGCCGCTCGGCCGCCGTCGCCGGTTTTGCCCGGACAGCACTGGCTGCAATGATCGCCAACGAAGCGCGCGAATGGGCGGGTAAAGGCATTCGCATCAACGGCGTCGGCCCTCGAGCCTTCTACGACGGCAGCCGCTCTGGCGCTTATCTCACGAACGAGCCGGACGTGGCCACTTTGGCGCTCCACCTCGCCTCGCGCCGGGGACGCTCGCTCTCAGGTCACGTATTCGATGCGGGCGGCCTCGACTTCTGAGCTCGCCTCCGGCTTCCTGCCCGCTGTACGGGCCGATCGAGCCTTGAACGGGCTGCTCGATTGCATTTGATCATCGAACCGTCGATGATTAGCCCTCTCTCGGGAGAGAGAGACGAATGGACATCCGCCAGCTTCAATATCTGGTCGCCCTCGCCCGCGAAAAGCATTTCACGCGCGCAGCCCAGGCCTGCAACGTCACCCAGCCGACGCTCTCGGGGCGTATCCGCCAGCTCGAGCTCGAGCTCGGCGTGCCGATCGTCGAGCGCGGACAGCGTTACCAGGGCCTGACCCAGGAAGGAGAGCGCGTCCTCAAATGGGCGCAGCTCATCCTCAACAACTGGGCCTCGATGCATCAAGAGCTGGCCCACCTGGCGATCAGCGATTTCGGCCTGACCGGGCGGCTGACACTTGGCGCGATACCGTCGGCATTGCCGATGCTCCCCTACCTCACGCGCGACATTCAACAGCTGCACCCGCAGATTAACTTCACGATCATGTCGATGAGCTCGGAAGAAATTCTGCGCGGGCTCGAGGATTATTCGATCGACGCCGGCATTACCTATCTCGACAACGAGCCGATCAACGGCCTCGTCGCGACGCCTCTCTATACCGAGCACTACTGTCTTTTCATCCCCGGCGGCCACGCCCTCGCCAATCGCGAGACCGTGACGTGGCGCGAAGCCGCCGAATTGCCGCTCGGACTGCTGACTTCGAACATGCAGAACCGGCGAATCATCGACCGGGCCTTTCACGATGCCGGATGCCGCCCGTCGCCCGCGCTCGAGACCAACTCGGTCATTAATCTTTATTCGAATGTCAGGCTGATGCAGCTCGCCAGCGTGATGCCGCATTATCTTTTAGACCTGCTCGGCAGCGACACTGAATTGAAAGCCATTCCCCTCGTCGAACCGAAGGTTGCCCATAGCGTTGGCCTCGTAACCCAGGACCGCGATCCTGTCGCACCCCTCGTGCGCGCCTTTCAGGCGACTGCCGCTAAATTTTCAGTAAACATTATTTCCTGAAGGGAAATAGACACTTAGTCGCCCGTGTTTGCCTCAAACTGTGAGTTTCACCTCAGTTATTGCGTCGCCTCATAGACGGTATCTATAGTGAGATCGATCATATCGATTTGAATAACGAGACCGGATGACACACTTAACGTCACGCGGCAAAGTGGCCTTTCAGATCACGGCGACCGCCAACAAAACACTGAGGAAACGCCACACATGGCGAAGAAAGCCGTAAAGCAAACGAACGGCTCACGGGTGGATCAATTCCCGGCCCCGACCCCTGCGGAGGTCGCGGCGCTGGCGTCATGTGCACGCCACGGAAACAAGCCTGACGAGCTTCTTGAGATTTTCCACGACTTGCAGCACCAGCTCGGCTACGTGCCGGACGCGACGTTGCCGGTCATCGCCAAGGCATTGAACCGCTCGCGCGCCGAAATTTACGGGGTGCTGACGTTCTACCATGAATTCAAGCGTCATCCGGTCGGCAAGCACGTCGTTAAGATCTGCCGCGCCGAAGCCTGTCAGTCGATGGGCACGGACGCGTTGTGTCAGCACGCTGAGAAATCATTGGGCACGTCACTCGGTGGTACGACGGCTGACGGAATGGTCACCATCGAGCAGGTCTTCTGCCTCGGCAACTGCGCGCTCTCGCCCGCCATCATGGTCGGCGAAAAACTTTACGGCAAAGTCGATCCTAAACGTTTCGATGAGATCATCGGCGGACTCGAGAAGGAAGCCGCGGAATGATCAAGATCTTTGTACCACGTGATGCTGCGGCCCTTTCTGTCGGCGCCGATGAAGTTGCAGCCGCAATCGCCTCAGAAGCGAAAAAGCGGAAACTCCAAGTCGAGATCGTCCGCAACGGTTCGCGCGGCATGCTCTATCTCGAGCCGCTCGTTGAGGTGACGACTGCGAACGGTCGCGTCGCCTATGGCCCAGTCGCGCCAAGCGACGTTGCGAGCCTGTTCGATGCGGGTTTTCTCGAAGGCAAGGCCCATGCGTTGGGCCACGGCCTCACGGAAGAAATTCCATATTTCAAAAATCAGGAACGGCTGACGTTCGCGCGCTGCGGCATCACCGATCCTCTTTCGATCGAGGACTATCGCAGCCACGGCGGTTTCGTCGGACTGGCGAAAGCCCTCCAGATGAAGCCGATCGACATCGTGACGGAAGTGACGACGTCGGGCCTTCGCGGCCGCGGCGGCGCCGGCTTCCCGACCGGCATCAAATGGAAAACGGTTCACGATCTCCCGGCCGGTGAAAAGTACGTCGCCTGCAACGCCGACGAAGGCGACAGCGGCACCTTCGCCGACCGCATGCTGATGGAAGGCGACCCATTCTGCCTCATCGAAGGCATGACGATCGCGGCCATCGCCGGCGGCGCGCAGAAGGGATACATCTACGTCCGTTCCGAATATCCGCACTCGGTGCACGTCCTGCGTGAAGCAATCGAGATTGCGCGTCGCGCCAACTGGCTCGGCGACAATATTCAGGGAACGAAACATTCCTTCGATCTTTTCGTACGCATGGGTGCAGGCGCCTACATCTGCGGCGAAGAAACCTCCATGCTTGAAAGCATCGAGGGCAAGCGCGGCATCGTTCGTTACAAGCCGCCGATTCCCGCAATCGAAGGCCTGTTCGGCAAGCCGACGATCATCAACAACGTGATGAGCTTCGCGGCCGTACCGATCATCATCGACAAGGGCGGCGAGTTCTATCGCGACTATGGCGTCGGACGCTCGCGCGGCACGCTGGCGTTCCAGATCGCAGGCAACATCAAGCAGGGCGGTCTCGTCGAGAAAGCCTTCGGCGTTACGACGCGTCAGCTGATCGAAGACTGGGGCGGCGGCACGGCGACTGGCCGTCCGGTTCGTGCGGTCCAGGTCGGTGGCCCGCTCGGCGCGTACATTCCTGAATCCAAGTTCGACGTTCCGATGGACTACGAGGAATTCGCCAAGGTCGACGCAATGGTCGGCCACGGCGGCCTTGTCGTCTTCGACGATACTGTCGACATGGCCAAGCAGGCGCGCTTCGCGATGGAATTCTGCACGATCGAAAGTTGCGGCAAGTGCACGCCCTGCCGCATCGGTTCGACGCGCGGCGTGGAGGTGATCGACAAGATCATCGACGACATCGATCGCACGAAGAATTTGGCACTGCTCGAAGATCTTTGCGTGACTATGGCCGACGGCTCGCTCTGCGCAATGGGCGGTCTGACGCCGTTCCCAGTCATGAGTGCGGTTCGTGGATTCCCCGAGGACTTCCACAAGCCGTCGCCGAATAAGTTTCTCGCGGACGCTGCAGAGTAATTTCAGGATTAGAATCCTCAACGAGGACGATCGATGAACCACCACGTCAAGCCGATGACTCTCATCAAAGAGATCGACTACGGCACGCCCAGCCCAGAGATCACCGACGCCACCAAGATGGTGACGCTCGAGATCGACGGCCAAGAGATCACGGTTGCCGAAGGCACCTCGATCATGAACGCCGCAATGCAGCTCGGTATCCAGATACCAAAGCTCTGCGCAACTGACAGCCTCGACGCTTGGGGCTCGTGCCGCCTTTGCCTTTGTGAAATCGAAGGCCGCAGGGGCACACCCGCTTCGTGCACGACGCCCGTCGCGCCCGGCATCAAGGTCACGACGCAGAATCCCCGTCTCGCGAACATCCGCCGGGGCGTCATGGAGCTTTACATCTCCGACCACCCGCTCGACTGCCTGACCTGCGGCGCCAACGGCGACTGCGAGCTGCAGGACATGGCGGGCGCCGTTGGCCTCCGCGAAGTGCGCTACGGCTACGACGGCGAAAACCACGTCTTCGCGAAGCGCGCCGACGGCCAAGCCAACGATATGTTCAAGCCGAAGGACGGCTCGAACCCCTACTTCCAGTTCGATCCCTCGAAGTGCATCGTCTGCTCGCGTTGCGTTCGCGCCTGCGAGGAAGTTCAGGGCACGTTCGCACTGACGATCGACGGCCGCGGCTTCGCTTCGCACGTCTCCGCCGGCATGGACGAAGAATTCCTGGCCTCCGAATGCGTATCCTGCGGCGCCTGCGTGCAGGCCTGCCCGACCGCGACACTGATCGAAAAGTCGGTGCTCGACCTTGGCCAGCCTGAGCACTCCGTCGTGACGACGTGTGCCTACTGCGGCGTCGGCTGCTCGTTCAAAGCCGAAATGCGCGGCGAGGAAGTCGCGCGCATGGTGCCCTATAAGGACGGCGGCGCCAACGAAGGCCACTCGTGCGTTAAGGGCCGCTTCGCCTTCGGATACGCGACCCACAAGGAGCGCGTGCTGACGCCGATGATCCGTGAAAAGATCACCGATGCGTGGCAGGTCGTGTCGTGGGACGAGGCGATCGACTACGCCGCGAAGCGCCTCAAGGAAACGCAAGCGAAATACGGCAAGGATTCGATCGGCGGCATCACGTCGTCGCGCACGACGAACGAGGAAGTCTACGCCGTCCAGCGCATGGTCCGCGCCGCCTTCAACACCAACAACATCGACACCTGCGCCCGGGTCTGCCACTCGCCGACCGGCTACGGTCTGAAGCAGACGTTCGGCGAATCCGCCGGTACTCAGGACTTCAAGAGCGTCGACAAGACGGACGTGATACTTCTCGTCGGCGCCAACCCGACCGACGCACATCCGGTCTTCGGCTCGCGCATGAAGAAGCGCCTTCGTGAGGGCGCCAAGTTGATCGTCGTCGATCCCCGCCGGATCGAACTCGTCCGCTCGCCGCACGTCGAAGCTGCCTACCATCTGCAGCTTCAGCCTTCGACGAACGTCGCTATCATGAACGCCATCGGTCACGTCATCGCGACCGAGAACCTCATCGACCGCAAGTTCGTTAAGCGCCGCTGCGAGCCGACCGACTTCTTTCGTTGGGAAGAGTTCATCAAGCGGCCGGAAAATTCTCCGGAAGCCCTTGAACCGATCACCGGCGTCCCGGCAGAGCAGGTCCGCGAAGCAGCCAGGCTTTACGCAACCGGCGGCAACGCCGCGATCTACTACGGCCTCGGCGTCACCGAGCACAGCCAGGGCTCGACGATGGTCATGGCCATGGCCAACATCGCAATGGCGACAGGCAACATCGGGCGCGAGGGCGTCGGCGTGAACCCGCTGCGCGGCCAGAACAACGTGCAGGGCTCGTGCGACATGGGCTCGTTCCCGCATGAACTGCCCGGCTACCGCCACGTCTCGGTTCCCGAGACCCGCGCCGTCTTCGAAAAGGAATGGAACGTCAAGCTCGCAGCCGAGCCGGGCCTTCGCATTCCGAACATGTTCGACGCCGCCTCCGACGGTTCGTTCATGGGCCTCTTCATCCAGGGCGAGGACATCGCCCAGTCCGACCCCAACACGCACCACGTCGAACACGCGCTGTCCTCGATGGACATCGTCATCGTGCAGGATCTCTTCCTGAACGAGACGGCAGCGTTCGCGCACGTGTTCCTGCCCGGCACGTCGTTCCTCGAAAAGGACGGCACCTTCACGAACGCCGAGCGCCGCATCAATCGCGTGCGCAAGGTGATGCGTGAGAAGCAGGGAATGCCGGAGTGGGAAGTCGTCTCCCGCATCGCGACCGCCATGGGCCATCCCATGCGCTATAACAATGCGGCCGAGATCATGGACGAGATTGCTCGCCTCACACCGACGTTCGAGGGTGTTTCCTTCGATCGGATCGATGAGCTGGGCTCGATCCAGTGGCCGTGCAACGAAGAGCACCCGACGGGCACGCCTGTCATGCACACGGAAGAGTTCACGCGCGGTAAGGGCCGCTTCATGCTGACGGGCTTCGTCCCGACGGCGGAACGCTCGAACCGCAACTTCCCGCTCATCCTCACGACCGGCCGCATCCTGGCGCACTACAACGTCGGCGCCCAGACGCGGCGTACGGACAACGTCGCATGGCACCCCGAGGACATCCTCGAGATCCATTCGAGCGACGCGGAACTGCGCGGCATCAAGACCGGCATGAAGGTGTCGCTCGCGAGCCGCGTCGGCGCCACGACGCTGACGGCCAAGATCTCCGACCGGATGCCTCCGGGCGTCGTCTATACGACGTTCCATCACCCGGTCACGGGCGCCAACGTCATCACCACGGACAACTCGGACTGGGCGACCAACTGCCCCGAGTACAAGGTGACGGCGGTGCAGGTGACCGTGTCCAACCACCCGTCCGAGTGGCAGGCCGAGTGGCAGGAGCGCGAAGTCGAGAACAAGCGCATCGGCAAGGAAAAGAAGCTGGAACCGGCCGAGTAATCTCGGCCCGCCAGCCTGGAGTTGAATTGCGATGAATGTCGTTCCGAAGGACGTCAAGCAGCCTCAGGGTGGAGCGGAGCTTTGCTCGCGCCCCGCCGTGGGCGAGCTGCAGACGGCCTCCGGCACGCAGTCCGTGACATGGCAGCTCCCCGAGGAGGTGCCGGTCGCGCTGCAGATCAACTCCGAGCCCTACACGGTCATGATGTCGACGCCGGCGGATCTCCGCGATTTCGCCGTCGGCTTTCTCGTCGGCGAAGGCATCGTCCCGGATCCGTCCAAGATCCAAGGCATCCTCGTGATGCCGGTCGAAGGCGGCATGGCCATCGACGTCGCCGTGCCTGAGACTGCGATCGAAACATCGCGCCTCGCGCGCCGCACCATGGAGGCCCGCACGGGTTGCGGCCTCTGCGGCGTCGAAGACATCGAATCCGCCGTTCGGCCATTGCAGCAGCTCGGCCGGACATGGTCGCCAAGTCCTGATGCGATACGGCGCGCCGAGCGGGACCTCTTCGACCACCAGCCGATGAACCGCTTCAACCGGTCTGTTCACGGCGCAGCTTGGGTATCGAAGGACGGCGAGATCCGCTTCGTCCGTGAGGACGTCGGACGCCACAACGCCCTCGATAAACTCATCGGCGCCCTCTACACGCAAGGCATCGATCGGACGGACGGCTTCGTCTTGATGACCAGCCGCTGCAGCTTCGAGCTGGTGCAGAAATCAGTCACAGCGGGCATCCAGGCTCTGGTGACCGTCTCCGCGCCGACCGTCCTCGCCCTTGAACTCGCCAAGAAAGCCGATCTCTTTCTGGCGTCTCGCGGGCCAGGTGGCCCCGTCGTATTCCATTCCTGATCAACGCAATCCAATCTCAATCGAGAAACCTGATGCAAGCTTCCGATCTCGTCCGCATGGCCAATCAAATCACGGACTACTTCGCCGTCTACCCGAAGCCCGAAGCCCTCGACGGCATCTCCAAGCACATCCATGCCTCGTGGGAGCCGCGCATGCGCAACGCTCTGAAGGCCCACATCGATGCCGGCGGCGAAGGCTTGTCGCCGTTGTTTCTCGAAGCGATGGCCGATTACTTCAAAGGCCCCAAAAGCCCGGCGAAAGCGGCTGCGCGCTAATAGGGCGTTCCGTCCTTGCGCGTGAATAGCCAGCGGCCGTCCGCGCCGAGGCGTGCTTCGATATCGTCCGCAGGGTAGGTCCCGGTATCGCCGGGCGAGCGATCCCCGATTTCGAGATAGACGACGTCGCGATCCGTCCGATTGACGAGCTGATGCGCGACGCCCGCTGCAGGAAAGCCCGCGCACATGCCAGGGGTGAGTTCAATCTCGCCCACGTCCGTTATCAGCGTCGGCTGTCCCTCGATGATATAGACGAATTCGTCCTGTTTGCTGTGGCGATGAAGAAGTGCGGATTCGCCGCCCGGCCGGAGCCGGGTGAGATTGACGCCGAAGTTCTTGAGGCCGAACTGGTCGCCCAGCGCACGCTTCTCCCGCTTCAACATCCGGGAATAGAATGGCTCGGGATAATTCGAGGGCTTCGTTCTTGGTGGAACCGCGGCTGCCTCGACCGCCAACGGAAGTTCCCTCTTTTCCGCAGACATTTTCATCTCCGCAATGAATATCGCGAGTCACGCTAGCAGCTCTGCAACGAAAAAGGGCGGTGCGGACCGCCCTTTTCCATTCGAATCCGAAACAGTGCCCTTACTCGGCAGCCGCACGGCTGGCAGCGAGGACCTGGTCCTTGAGCCGTCCCGACACTTCCGAGAGATGATCGAACCCGAAGGTGAACGAGCCGACACCGGCCGTCGCCGATCTGAGATCGATGATCAGGTTATCCATCTCCGCTTCCGGAATATGAGCCTGGATCAAATCCCATCCCGGCCAATCCGGACGTGCGTCGAAGCCGAGGATCTGGCCGCGCCGTTGCGAGATGATGCCGTTGATCCGCGCATTGGACTCCGACGGCACCGCGATCGATACGGCCATGATCGGCTCGAGCAGAACCGGATTGCACTTCGGCAATCCTTCCGTCATGGCGAGTCTTCCCGCCTGCCGGAACGCCATGTCGGAGGAGTCGACCGAGTGGAACGACCCATCCGTCAGCGTCACCGCAACGTCCACGACGGGAAAGCCGAGCGGACCTTCGGTGAGATAATCGCGCACGCCGATTTCGACCGAGGGAATGAAGTTCCTCGGAATGGCCCCGCCTGTGATCGTTTCGCTGAAGGTGATGCCGCCGCTTCTGGGTAGCGGCTTGATGTCGAGTTTCACATCGCCGAATTGGCCATGCCCGCCGGACTGCTTTTTGTGCCGTCCGCGAACTTCGGTCGACGATCGTATCGTTTCCTTATACCCGACACGCCGCTTCTCGCGCACCACTTCGATGCCGTACTTGCGCAGCAGCCGCTCGAGCGCCACCCGAAGATGCATCTCGCCCTGTCCGTGCAGCAGAATTTGATGCATCTCGGCATTGTGTTCGAGCATCAGCGACGGATCTTCGTCGATCAGCTTGGCAACGGCGGACGAAAGCTTCACCTCGTCTTTGCGATCCTTGAGGCCGAGCCCAATTGCGAGCGCCGGTTGCGGTGCCTCCGGTACGCGCAGTTGCGCTATCGCCGTCTTGCCGACTGCGATCGTCTCGCCCGAGTGAATGGAATCGAGCCGTCCCAGCGCCACCGTTTCGCCCGCCTTGGCGGGCCCACGCTTGATCGCCTCTTCGCCGCGAATGGTGAAGATACCGGCGACGCGCTGCTCATGCCCGCTGCGGCCGGTCACCGTCGCGCCATCGGCGATTTCTCCCGCGAAAACGCGCGTATACGATAATTTTCCGCCCGACTTCGTATGCACGCTCTTGAAGACGTACGCCGCGGATTTGAGACCATCGAGATTCAACCGCTTCGCCGTATCCTCGACGGTCGGACATTCGTGACGAAGCGCCTTCAACAGCCGAAGGATTCCGTGCCCGTGCTCGGCCGAGCCGATGAGGACAGGACATATCAAGCCATCGCGAAGCTCCTTGGAGAGGTCGTCGAAAACGCGGTCGTTCGGCGGCGGGATATCCGCCAGCAACTGCTCCATCAGTTCGTCGTCGTAATCAGCGAGCTTCTCGAGCATCTGGAATCGCGCTTCCTTCTCGCGCGCTTCGATCGCCGACGGCAGCTCGATGATCTTGCTCGATGCATGTTCGCGGTAAACGTACGCACGCTCCGACGCGAGATCGACGAAGCCCGTTGCTATCCCGTTTTCCCAGATCGGCATCTGGCGCAGCACGAGCGGTTTGGCGCTTGCCGGCTGCAGGCTCGGAATGACGTCGTGAACCGGAATGGGCGAGGTATCGATCTTGTTCAGGAACACGATGTGCGGAACGCCCGCATCATCGAGTTGCTTGAGAATGACTTGGAGGGCAGAGACGCGCTTCGGATCGGCTTCGCAAACGACGACGGCCATATCGCAGGCAGGAAGCGCGAGTGTGCCCTCATGCGCGAACTCGACGGAGCCCGGACAGTCAATAAACGTGAAATTTTCACCGAGAAATGCAGCGTCCGCGACGTTAAGGCCGACGCTCATCGCGTGCTCACGGGCCTCTGGCGAATTATCGCCGACCGTCGAATTTTGTGTGATCGAACCGGCCCTAGAAATGCTGCCGGTGCGGGCGAGTATGGCTTCGAGAAGTGTCGTCTTACCGCTGGCAAAGGGCCCGACGAGCGCAACGCATCGCGCGCCTCGGACCCCAGCCCTGGTACTTTGATTGCCGTTCCCGCCCTTCGGGCCATCTGAGCTCGTCATGATTGCCTCCGATGTTGCGAGGCGCGCGACCATGCAAGCCGCGCCCCGCACCTCGGAAGAGAGCGGCTGGAGGAATGCTCGCTCCAAAGCGGTAGAGGCACAACGGGAATCACCGCACAGTTTCGTGAAAAATTTATTGCAACGCGGTAGAATTACTCAATATGCGGGGATCTATTACTGCGCCGCCAAAGCTACTTCTCGCGATATCCTTCCGGAGGGGTCCGGAAAGACAAAAATAACTTGAATAACTTTAAACTTGTCGCATTGTGAACTCTTCCGGCGTTTCGCGCGTTCATAGGGCACTGGCGAGAAATACGGAACGAGCCAGAGGGATATTGGCTCAGGAAATGCGAGGCTGGGTTATGAGTATCGAAACACTGATGTCCGCGGCCAACGCTGCCGGATATGTCATGGCCGCCGAAGAACAACTCCCCGACGCTTTCGGCGCCGAACCTCAGGTGTTTGAATTCAAGTCGCAGCCGCCGACGGCGATTGCGATTTGGCGACCGGTTGTTCCTGCCGTCGATGGTAAGCCGCTTACCGGCCACATCGCCAACGCGTGGGACTGGTTCACCGATCGCTTCGTTCATCACGGCGCAACGCCGGCCTGAGAAACGAACAACGCCCAGCGCTGAATTTGAAAAGCGCGCGACCGAGGTCGCGCGCTTTTTGTTTCGCAAATTTTGATCTCAAGTTTTGATCTCAGGCGAGATTTCCGCAGAAGCGCTGAATGCGCGTGCAGGCATCCTTCAACGACTCCGTCGAAGCCGCATACGAAACGCGGAACGACGGCGATCCTTCGAATGCCGCTCCGTGGACGACCGCGACGCCTTCTTCCTCGAGCAAAGCCGTGACGAAATCTTCGTCGTTCTTGATCACCGTGCCCGTTTTGCTCGTCTTGCCGATCAACGCCTTTATGCTCGGATAGACGTAGAACGCACCCTGCGGCTTCGGGCACTGCAAGCCCTTTGCCTGATTGAGCATGCTGACGACGAGATCGCGGCGCTCAACGAAGATCTTGTTGTTGGCGGCGATGAAGTCCTGCGGCCCGTTGAGAGCTTCGACACCGGCCCACTGCACGATCGACGACGGGTTGGATGTCGACTGCGACTGCAGTTTGCGCATGGCATTGATGAGCACTTCCGGACCCGCCGCATAGCCGAGACGCCAGCCGGTCATGCAATAGGCTTTCGACAGCCCGTTCATCGTCAGCGTGCGGTCATAGAGCTTCGGCTCGACTTGCGCCGGCGTCGCGAATTTCAGTCCGTCGTAGAGCAGGTGCTCGTACATATCGTCCGTCAACACCCACACGTGCGGATGCTTCAGCAGAACGTCCGTCAGAACTTTCAGATCGGCAGCCGAATAGGCCGTACCCGTCGGGTTGGACGGCGAATTGAAGATGAACCACTTCGTCTTCGGTGTAATCGCCTTCTCGAGTGCTTCCGCCCTGAGCTTGTAGCCGTCTTCGATGGTCGTCTCTGCGAAGACGGGCTTGCCGCCGCCAAGCAGAACGATGTCGGCGTAGGAAACCCAGCACGGCGCGGGGATGACGACCTCGTCTCCCGGATTGAGCGTCGCGAGCAGCGCGTTATAGAGCACCTGCTTGCCGCCCGTGCCGACCGAAACCTGGCCCGGTTTGTAGTCGAGGCCGTTGTCGCGCTTGAACTTGGCTGCGATCGCCGCCTTGAGTTCGGGTATGCCGTCGACGTCCGTATACTTCGTCTTGCCCTCGTCGAGCGCGCGCTTGGCGGCGTCTTTGATGTTCTGCGGCGTGTCGAAATCGGGCTCACCGGCCGACAACGAGACGATGTCTCGCCCTTGCGCCTTGAGCTGCCGCGCTTTCATCGAAACGGCGATTGTCGCGGAGGGTTGGATGCGGTTCAGAGTGTCGGCGATGAAGCCCATGTTGAAGTGGCCTGTTATCGGATTGAGTTATCGGGATTGAGATCAAGCGTTTCGCGACGCGAAATAAGCGGCGCGGACCGTAATTGCAATGTTTCCGTGCTGCAAGGCAGCGTTTTCCCTGGCGCAGGGCAGCCGTCGCAACCTCTGATGCGATCGCGCAACAAATGCACCAAAATCATCCCGCAAGCGCCATTTGATAAGCTTGCGCCACAATCCGAACCAATGGCCGCCCAGAAGCCCGGTTCAACATTCTCCGAACGTGATCTGCTTACCAAGTTGATGACGAGCGGGAGGAATTGAGACGATGCCAGCCAGCGTTAAGCCGGAAGCTCGTGCGCGTCGACGGAACGGCGTGGCGAAACCCAAATACCGGCGCCGCCTGTGGCGTCCGATAATCGACATTGTCATCAGCGGGTTGGCGTTCGTTCTGGTCTCGACGATGTTCGTGGCGCCCGTCAGTGCCGGAACGAGCCCCGCCGCATTCGCGGGCATCCAGCTCGCCGTCAGCCCGGCAGGCGTGAAGGCTCTCGCCGAGCAGGGCCCGCTGCCCATCGTCGCCATAGCGACCGCCAGTTCCCCGGCCGAAGCGGTCTACCGCCAAACCAGCCAATCGGCCGCCTGGGGATTGCTCGGGGTCGCATTTTCCCTGATGGCCGCACTGAACTTAGCGTTTCTTAGGCATCTTCGCCGCACTTATGCCCCGAATCTTGCCGTTTCCCCCTGCCGGGATACGGTATGCGGCTGATGTGGCGTGACGCGCTATTGAATTGCCTTAATCTCGACTGTACCTCTGGAGGCGGCGAGCGGGCATCTGCGCCGTTTTCGCCAACCTGATAGGAATGCTGGAGGCCGAAGCATGACGAAGCAGGAATTGAGACCCTTCTGGTTGGGCTTGACGGCCGGCGCTGCTGTTGCCGCCATCGCTGGCGCATTGTTTTTCGCCAACAGCGAAACCGTCCTCCGGAAGAGTTTTCAGACTGCCCTCAACAAAACCAGCGTCGAGGCCAAGCAAGTCGCTTCAGCCAACGCCCCGATCTCTGGTTCGGAAGACTTCTGGCTGACCGCCATGCGCGACGGCACGGCCCCCGTCACCAAGACGATCTCTGTCGGCGACCAGATATCGATGAACCTCGGCGGCGTCCGGCGCACGCTCGAAGTCGCAACCGTTGCGGACTTCTCGCCCCAAATCACCCAGATCGACACATCGTCGGGACCAAGCCACTTGGTGCTCGTGACGGCGCGTGACCTGGGCGACACGGCCGCTCGACCGATTCGCTTCGTCATGGAAATCCAGCAGGGCGGCGCTCCTGTCGTAGCTGGCCGCACCGGCCGCACGCTCTGACGACGAGCTGACTTCCTTTTTTCAGCAAGTGCTGACGATGGCGGCCGGCTCCCCGCAAGGGGAGTAGCCATCGCCAATCATAGAAGCCCTCACCAAGGCTGCTGTTCCTTATCCTGAAAAAAGCCGCCGTTCGGCCCCGCGCTATCCAGCATCGCGAGCCAAATCGCTGTTTCCGCGCCTTCTTCTGGAGAGCGAGGCGCCGCCCCGCCTCCCATGGCGGTCCTGACCCAACCCGGGGAGCAGGCGTTGACTTTCACATCTACACCCGACGCCCCCGCTTCAGCAGCGACAACGCGCGTTAGAGCATTCAGCGCTGCCTTCGAGACGCGATAGGCCGGATAGCCAGAGCCCATGTTGGCGAGCTGCCCCGCAAGCGACGACATGTTGACGACGCGGCCGTAGCCCCGCGTGAGCATGCCGGGAATGAGCGCGCGCATCGTGACGGCCGCTCCCAACACGTTGGTCTCCCAGGTGCGCTCGAAGATGTCGTCCGTCATGTCGAAAAAACTCGAGCTGAAGCCACCCGGCCCATCGATCAGAATGGCGGCGTTGTTCACCAGGACGTCGATCGGCGGCGACGTGAGCTCGAGCTCGCTAAGTGCAGCCGATAAACGTCCCGAGTCCGCCAAGTTGAGAACGACCGGCGTAACGGTGACGCCCACCTTCTCGAAATCTTCTGAAGCGGTGACTGCTTTTTCGCGCGATCTCACACCGGCGAGAACATGGAAACCCTGGGCCGCAAGTTGACGAGCGATCTCGAATCCGATCCCCCGGTTGGCGCCCGTGACGAGCGCAGTTTTGGAATTCTCCGTGTGCGCCATGACGCACCTCCACGCAATGAATACCACATCGCCAGCGCATCTTGCCGCCATAAGGAAAAACCCCACCGGGGACGGTGGGGTCTCTCACTTAGACGATTATGCGATGACCGGTATTAGTATTTCTTCTCTTCCGGTTTCATCATGTCCTTCGAATGCATCATCTCCTGCTTGCAGTGCTCGCGGAATTTCTTCCGCTCCTTGCCGTGCAAGCCCTTGGCGTCCGCCTGCTTGGAGCACTCCATGGACGCAGCCGACTTATCGGTGGCGGCGGCGAATGCGGCTCCGCTGCCCATCACGAACGTGGCGGCAACTGCAGCAGCAATCAATCGGGTGGTGATCATTTAAGTCTCCGTATTCGCTGTTTGGGTTATTGTCCGCCAGAACCGGCCAAACGGGTCGGCCGGAAGCGGCCCCCAACTCCCAACCGGATAACTCCCAAACTCCAAGTTGGTCCCGCTTCGCTATCACTGCGAGAAGAACGACCGAACTTACTCTTCCGTAAGGAGAATTTTGGGGAACCAATTCGCTCCGAATTTTGTCGTATTGCGGAGGCGTGACACTGTAGCTTCAAATCGGCATTTATGACTAAGGCCTCCTTTCCTATATTCAGTCTGTGTCAGCACCAACAAAAACACCCGGTCCGAAAGCACCTCGCCCTTCCCGCGGCAAGTCGGGAAAGCCGACTCAGCCTCCTATGGAGACGGAGGCCGGAACGCCGGGCTTTGGAGAAGCGGGTTCCTATTTCGCACCTGCCGACTTTTCGCCGAAGCGCGGAGCGACGGGCCTTCCGAGCCTGCCTGCGCTGCGCCAGTCCGGTCCGCGCCCGCCAATGGGCAGCGAAAGCCTGACCGATAGCCTCACCGCCCTTCTGACCAAGCCGCAGGAGCGCTCCGAACGGGCGAATGAGCTGCTGTCTCGCCAGCCACTGATGGCGACACACCCGATCGTCTCGGGCGGCATGCCGACGTTCGTTCCCCACCGGCCTGAGCGGCCCGAGAAAAGCGAAGGCGGGGTCCCGTTCAAAATCGTCTCGGAATACGAGCCGAAAGGCGATCAACCGCAAGCCATTGCGGAGCTGGTCGAAGGCGTCGGCAAACACGACCATAACCAAGTGCTGCTGGGCGTAACGGGCTCCGGCAAAACCTTCACGATGGCCCACGTCATCGAGCGGACGCAGCGTCCGGCGCTCATCCTCGCGCCGAACAAGACGCTCGCAGCGCAGCTTTACGGTGAGTTCAAGAGCTTCTTCCCCAACAACGCCGTCGAATACTTCGTTTCTTATTACGACTACTACCAGCCCGAAGCCTACGTGCCGCGCACCGACACCTATATCGAGAAGGAAGCGTCGATCAACGAACAGATCGACCGTATGCGCCACGCCGCGACGCGCGCGCTCCTCGAGCGCGATGACGTCATCATCGTCGCGTCCGTGTCGTGCATCTACGGTATCGGCTCGGTTGAAACCTATACGGCCATGACGTTCACCGTTCGCGTTGGAGAACAGCTCTCGCGCGACCAACTGCTGGCCGACCTCGTCGCCCTTCACTTCCGCCGCAACGATCAGAATTTCGTCCGGGGCACGTTCCGCGCGCGTGGCGACACCGTCGAAGTTTTCCCGGCCCACTTGGAGGACCGCGCCTGGCGTTTCTCGATGTTTGGCGACGAGATCGAGTCGATCGTCGAGTTCGATCCCCTGACGGGCAACAAGACCGACGAACTGGCGCTCGTGAAACTCTACGCGAATTCGCACTACGTGACGCCGAAGCCGACGCTGCAGCAGGCGATCAAGTCGATCAAGACGGAGCTGAAGCAGCGCCTCGAGGAACTCTATGCGGCCGGCAAGCTTCTCGAAGCCCAGCGCCTGGAGCAGCGCACGACGTTCGACATGGAGATGATGGAGGCCACCGGCTCGTGCGCCGGCATCGAAAACTATTCGCGCTATCTGACGGGCCGCAACCCTGGCGATCCGCCGCCGACGCTGTTCGAATACCTGCCCGACAACGCCCTCGTCTTCGCCGACGAAAGCCATGTGACGGTGCCGCAAATCGGCGGCATGTTCCGCGGCGACTTCCGGCGCAAGGCGACGCTCGCCGAGTACGGCTTCCGCCTGCCCTCCTGCATGGATAACCGGCCGCTCCGCTTCGAGGAGTGGGACGCGATGCGGCCGCAATCCGTATTCGTGTCGGCAACGCCCGCGAGTTGGGAACTCGAACAAACAGGCGGCACCTTCGCGGAACAAGTCATTCGCCCGACCGGCCTCGTCGATCCGCTCGTCGAGGTGCGTCCGGCGAAATCCCAGGTCGATGATCTTCTCGACGAAGTTCGCCAAGTCTCGCAGAAGGGCTATCGCACGCTCGTCACCGTGCTGACGAAGCGCATGGCCGAAGACCTGACCGAATACATGCACGAGAACGGCGTGCGCGTGCGCTACATGCACTCCGATATCGAAACGCTGGAGCGCATCGAGATCATCCGCGATCTTCGCCTCGGCGCTTATGATGTTCTGATCGGCATCAACCTTCTGCGCGAAGGTCTCGACATTCCGGAATGCGCTTTGGTCGCCATCCTCGATGCCGACAAGGAAGGCTTCCTGCGTTCCGAAACGTCCCTCGTGCAGACGATCGGCCGCGCCGCGCGTAACGTCGACGGCAAGGTCATTCTCTACGCCGACCAGATCACCGGGTCGATGGAGCGCGCGATGGCCGAAACCGATCGGCGCCGCGAGAAGCAGCTTGCTTGGAACGCGGCGAACGGCATCACGCCGGAAAGCATCAAGCGCAACATCCAAGACGTCCTGCAATCCGTCTACGAGCAGGATCACGTCACCGTCGATGCCGGCCTCGCGGACGGCGACAACGTGCAGGTGCTCGGCCACAACTTGCAGGCCGTCATCGCCGATATGGAACGGCGCATGAAAGAGGCTGCAGCCGATCTCGAATTCGAAACCGCAGCGAGACTGCGCGACGAGGTCAAGCGCCTGCGCGAGACCGAACTCGCCATCGCCGACGATCCATTGGCGCGGCAGTCCGAAGTCGAAGACAAAGCCGGCAGCTTCAAGGGTTCGCGAAAGTACGGCCCGAGCGCCAACGTCCCGCCGCGACCGGCGTCCGGCTCCCGCGTGCAAACGGAATACGAACCCGTGCAGCCGACGTACGCGCAGTCGACGTCCCGCGTTAAGAAGCCTTCGCTCGACGACATGGGGCCGGGCACCGACCGGCCAGTCCCGGCTCGCACGCAACACGTCGATAGCCGCGTGAAAGCCGGCGCATTCGGCGAGAAGATTGCAGGCCCGCATAAGCCGACGCTCGACGAAATGGGTCCGCACGCGTCCCTGCCTTTGAAATCCGGCGAAAAGCCCTCGCGGATATCGATCCCGACGCGGACCCGCGAATACGAGGGCGGCACGGAGAAGAAGAGCCGCCGCGGCCGCCCCAAGAAAACCGGCCGGCCCGGCCAGTAGCAGCAGGAGCCGTAGATTTTCCTACATTTGATCGGTTGCGCGATCTAACATCCGCGACAACGGGGAGCACCGCCACAATGGAGGCTCTCATGGCAACATTTATCATTCTTGCCAACTTCACGGACAAAGGCATTCACGACGCAAAAGACACGATAAGTCGTGGCGACAAGTTCAAAGCCATGGCCGCGAACGCTGGCGTCACGGTCAAAGACATCTATTGGACGATCGGGACCTTCGACTCCGTCGCGATCTGCGAGGCGCCCGACGACGAGACGGCCACAGCGTTGGCATTGAGCGTCTCCACCCGCGGCAATGTGCGAACGCAAACGCTGCGCGCCTTTTCGTTCGAGGAAATGGGCAGAATCCTCAATAAAATGGTGTGAGCGACATCGGCTGAAGCGCCTCAAACCGCCCTTGCCGCAGGGCGGAACTCCGATGAGCCCGATTGGTTGTTTCTCAGTTGCAAGGCAATCGAGGACCCTCCAATGCCCAAGATCTCGAAAGCAAAAATTCTTATTCTCGCGACCGACGGTTTCGAGCAATCGGAACTCGACGTTCCGCGCGAAAAGTTGAAGGCGGTCGCCCAGCTGGTGCATGTCTGCGCACCAAAACAGCGAAAACAAAAAGACTCGATCATCGGCTGGCAAAATCAAGACTGGGGCAAACCCGTCAAAGTCGACATGGAACTGGGCGAAGCGTCAACCTCGCTCTACGACGCAATCGTGCTGCCCGGCGGTCAGATGAACCCCGACACGCTGCGCCAGAACCCCGAAGCGATTAAGCTCATCAAGGCGTTCCTCGCCGACGGCAAGGTCGTCGCCGCGATCTGCCACGCACCGTGGCTGTTGATCGAAGCCAACGCCGTCCGCGGCCGCAAGGCGACATCCTACACCTCGATCAAAACGGACATGATCAACGCCGGCGCCAACTGGGTCGACGAACCCGTGGTATCCGAAGACGGCATCGTAACGAGCCGTAACCCCGGCGATATCGAAGCCTTCGTCGCGAAGATCATCGAAGAAATCGAGGAAGGAAAACACGACCGCGCCGTGCTCGCCGCGTAACGATAACTGCGGCCGTCCTCAAGGCGGCGGCCGCAGCACCCTCATCGAATTTCAATTCAAGTGCTATGGCCGCCAGGGCGTCTTCGCCACGCCCAGCGCATCGATCATCTCGCCGGTGTTGACCGTGAGCCCACCCGGCATTTGCAGGTCACCTGCCTTCACTCCGGCGGGACAAGCATCCGAGAGCCATTTCGCCTTCTGCGTCGTGACAATTTTATGAGGCGCGCCGAGACCGCTGATCTCTCCGCTGATGGTCATCTGATAGGCAGATTGGAAATCGCCGGTGATCACAACGTGCGACGTCGTCTTCATGGAATCCATCGTACACGTCGTGTCCCAAACGTAGGCATCGCCGTCACGCTTGATCTCACGCTCGGAGCACATGCTTTGCATCGCGTCCATTCCCGCATCCATCATGACTTTATCCGTCGCCGCGTCGATGCAGGCATGGAGCGTCATCACCGGCGCATTTTCTTTATGCGTCATGAGGATTTCCCAATAGCCAGGCTTGCGCGCCGGCAGCTCGATCGGATCGGCGGCGGCGGACACTGCGAAAGCAAGAAAGAGAACGGGCGATAACGTCCGGGAAGTCATTTTCAAGTTCAAGGGTCATGCTCCGGGCTGATGGCGTCCATGTCGCGCCAATTTTCCCGAACTGAAACCCGTTCGCCAGTCGAATTTTTGATTGCGATCCGGTCTTGGACCCGCGAGGTCAGCTTGCCATCGAGCGAGGCGGCTTCGTGCGCGTCGTTTCGATGCTCTTTAAAATCAGGAGCAGGGTATGGCGAACGGCCTCGTCGACAGTTTCGACGATATGGCCCGGTTCGGTCAGGTTGGCCGGGACCCACACAAGTTGCCGATCCACCGCCCGCCAGCTGCCGAAATAGTTCCGGCCCTTCATCACCGTCACGCCCGTGCCGGAAAGGCCCTCCCGTACGGAAAAACCGCTCAGCGCAACTTCAGGGATGTTCGCGAGTTGCTGCAGCAGTTCGCGATCTGGGGTGGCGGACGTCATGGCGGTATCGCAACTCGAATCAGTTGTGAGGCCTATTCGCCAAAATTAGGCAACGAAGGTTGCGTAAGGATTGACGATGTGCGCCGGTTTTGAACCTTGGGCGCTATGCTGCGCATCTTCCCTCCGCCCCTTTTTGCCCTTTTGGGGGCTGGAAGGAGGCCCCATGACAGATCGCGGCATCGTCCGCATACAGAAAGGTTCGCGGACATGACGGTCGAGACACCCGAAAAGAAGCGGCATCGAACAGCCCCACATCTGCCCATGCCGTCCGGCGATCCGGTCATTCGCACCATCGCAATGCCCGCCGACACCAATCCCGCGGGCGACATCTTCGGCGGTTGGATCATGTCCCAGATGGATCTCGCCGCCGGCAGCGCCGCGGCACGCGTTAGCCAGGGACGCTGCGCCACCGTCGCCGTCGAGGGCATGAGCTTTCACGAGCCCGTCAGAGTCGGAGACGAATTGACGGTCTGGGCGCGCATGATCAAGCGCGGACGGTCCTCGATGACGTTCGACGTTCAAGCCTGGAGGCGGCCGCGCGACAGCGAATCCCAAACGTGCGTTACCCGCGCCCATTTCACATTCGTCGCCCTGGATGAGAGCGGCCGGCCGAGGGCCTTGCCCGACTCCGCCGATGGCGAGGCGTGGGTCTAGTTCAGCCGGAGAAAAAGCATGAAATGCGTCTCTGCCCTATATCGGCGCTTCGCGGCGGCGGCACTTCTTGTAACGGGCGTCGCCGCGATGACAGTCCTCTCGCAGACCAACGGCGAATGGGCCAGCACCGCCTCGGCGCGCGAGCAGGCCAGCGACTATGCACCGATCCAACACTTCATGGGCGGACCGAAGCGCATCATCCTGATGCGCCACGCCGACAAGACCGACGATCCCGAAGACGAGGATTTGTCCGACACCGGCCATGCGCGCGCCGAACATCTGGCGACCTATATTCCGCAAACGTTCGGCAAACCGGATTTCATCATCGCCACATCCCATTCGAAGCATTCGAACCGCCCGCGAGAAACCGTCCAGCCGCTTGCGGACGCGCTCGGAATGAATGTGCTGCACGATTTCGAAAATCGCGATTTCGCCGATCTTATTCAGGAGATTTTCGACGATCCCGACTTCAAGGGAAAAACCCTCGTCATCTGCTGGCATCACGGAAATTTACCCGCAATGGCGGCGCTGCTCGGCGCCCCCGCCGGTAGCTATCCCGATCCGTGGCCGGAGGACGCCTACAACCTCGTCCTCGATTTGCAATACGATCCGAACTCGGGCCGTGCACCGACCGTCAATCGCGTCATCGAACCGTTTTGAAGATCTGCGAGATCATTGCAAAGTCCTCGCGCTTCGACGAAAACGCGTGCGCGGCGACAACTGGGGACGCTTGCGCCAATGGCGCAACGCGCGAATGACGGAAACTCACGGAAGGAACGGCATTTGAAAGAGTCTGCGGAACCGGGCCGCGGTATCAAGGCATGGCTGTGCGCACGCGCCAAATCGCTCTGGGCAGCACTGCGCGGCACCACTGCCGAAGAGATAACGGCAACGCATCACCCCGCGGGCGGACCGGGCCGGATCCTGCTGATGCGTCACGCCGAGAAGACGGGAGATACCAGCGACATCTTGCTGTCGGCCGAAGGCACCAAGCGCGCTCAGCGTCTCGTGACCTACATCCCCGAGACGTTCGGCCGTCCCGATTTCATTTATGCGGCGGCCCGCTCGAAGCGCTCGATCCGTTCGATAGAAACCATGAGGCCCCTCGCCGCCGCGCTCGGTATCGAAGTTCAGCACCATATCGAGGACAAGGCCTTCAAGAGCCTCGTCGCCGAGATCTTTTCAAAGCCCGGCTATCACGGGAAAACGATCGTCATCTGCTGGCACCACGGCAAGCTGCCGGAGATCGCGGCGCTTCTCGGCGGCCGTGAGGGCAGCTATCCCGCCTCATGGCCCCAAGACGTCTTCAATCTGATCCTGGATTTCCGCTACGATCAGAAATCGAACGCGCCGCCGACCGTCTGTCAGATCGTCGAGCCGTTCTGAAAGCAGGCGCCAGTCAGCTCAGCACTTCTTCAGCGTCGCAGCGAGTTCCCGGAAGACGTCCGGATTTCGCGGAAGAACCTTGACGGACTGATCGCAGCCCTGCCCGGCAACCGCCATGTGGGCTTCAAAGAATTGCCCCGAGAGCTGCACGTCGAAGCCGTCGGCCGTGACGATGCCCGAAACCGTGCCGCCAATGTCGTTGATCTTGTCCTGCCATGCGCCCGTAACCTTCTCACCTTCCACGGAAAGATCGGTCGCGGCGTGGAGCTTGAAGTTCGAACCGTCGTCGCAACGCAGCGTCTGCCGCATTCCCTGCACGCCATCCTTGCGTTCGACGTAGGTCACGACACATTTGAAGTTGGACGCCGGCCCCGACATGGACGTCATCGTCGCCATTCCCACCCAGCGCCCCGCGAGGCTCGCGAGCGGGTCGATCGGCGCAGCCGCCCGGTTCTCCGTAGCAATTAGGCTTGAAATACTTGCAACAACGACATACGTGCCAATGCGGTACGCCCGACCCATGACTCAACTCCCTCAACATTGATATTGGCTATGGCGCACCCCGAGTCCCGCCCACGGCAAAGCCGCTGTTTTCTGAGCGCCACCTACAATACCGGGAGTTTGAAATCGGATCGCGACCCTTTGTAGGCCGTATTTGGGTAACTCGCGGGCTACACGTCGTTTTGGAAGCTGCATCGCTCCCGGGCGGATGTACCCCCCCACTGTCGCCCGGCGGCAACACGTTTGAACGCGCAGCAGCGCCGTGCCCATATGGCTCGCAAATCGGCTTACATCAGACAATAATGTCGCCGCTTCGGGGGCTCACCGTTTGGAAGGAAGAATACGTGGTGCGCAATCACAGACTTGCAGCGTCAATATCGGCGTGGGCCTCCGTCGTAGCGGTCGGCGTGGCCTTATCGTTCAACCCCGCTATCGCGGCGTCGGACAATCCATTCGTCGAACTCGCCGGCACGTGGTCCGGATCGGGCACGGCCCGCTTCGATAATGGCAAGACGGAAAGCCTCCGCTGCAAAGGCTATTATACGAACAACGGCGGCCCGACCAATCTCGGTCTTTCGATCCGCTGCGCCAACGCTTCCGCAAAGGTCGAGCTCAGAGCCAATCTCACCAATGCCAACGGCACGGTGAGCGGCGACTGGGAAGAGCGCACGTACAATCAGTCCGGCACAGTCGCGGGACGGGCAACGCCCAATCGGATGAACCTCGCAATCAGCGGCGGCATCAACGGTTCGATGTCGGTCGCGATTTCGGGCGGCTCGCACTCGGTCACCGTCGCGACGAGCGGGCCGTCGTTCAAGGGCGTCAACATTTCGATGTCGCGTTAGCGGAAAAGCCAAGCCAAAGGATGAGATTCTCTATGCGCGCAAAAATGCTGGCAGCTGCCGCCGTCGCGGCCGCCTTCACCACGGCAATCCCGCCCGCTGCGGACGCTCACATCGGCCGCCTCCGCTCGAACTACAAGCAGGGCGAGGTAATTACCGCTTACAGCCGCTTCGGCAACGGGCAGATCTCGAGCGTCGTCCGGCGGGCGCCAAGGTGGGGTTGGCAAGTCCAGCTTCCGCGCGGCGCTTGGGTGGACTGCAGAAGAAGCTGCGAAGAAACGCTTCGCGTTCAAACGGTCGACTTCTTCGGCAGCGACGATAATTCGATCTCGAGCGGCGGCTACGGCACGCTCCAGCGCGAATGCGGAATTTTCGGCTGCCTCGGCGGCTCATACACGTTTTCGTTCTGATTCGATCTGGCCGCCGAAGTCCGCGAACTTTTAGACCAGAAACGGATTGGTCAGCCGTTCCGGCCCGAACTGGCTCGGCGGACCATGACCGCAAATAAACGCAATGTCGTCGCCGAGCGGCAGAAGCTTCGTCTTGATCGACGATATTAATGCTTCGTGGTCGCCGTAGGCAAAATCGGTCCGCCCGATCGATCCGCGGAATATCACGTCGCCGACCAGCGCAAATTTCTGCCGCCGGTCGAAAAAGACGACGGACCCCGGCGAATGTCCGGGGCAATGAAAAATCTCGAACTCGTGTCCGGCCACGGTGACCTTGTCGCCCTCGTCCAGCCAACGATCGGGTTTGACATTACG
Organism: Hyphomicrobium facile; assembly: GCF_900116175.1. Lineage (GTDB taxonomy): Bacteria > Pseudomonadota > Alphaproteobacteria > Rhizobiales > Hyphomicrobiaceae > Hyphomicrobium_B > Hyphomicrobium_B facile. The sequence continues at coordinate 818,330 of NZ_FPCH01000001.1, read as the reverse complement.
AACACCGGAGATGCCGTACATCTCCCCCTGCTTCTCGAGCGCATCGAGCAGCACGGCATCGTTCCGATGCGGACCTTCGATCTTCACGCCAAGCCGGTCGCGGAGATCGGCGGCGCCGCCCGCGTGATCGATGTGGCCGTGCGTCAGCAGAATTTTCTCGACGGTAATTCCCGCTTCTTTGATTCCCCGTTCGATTCGATCGAGATCCCCGCCCGGATCGACGACAGCTCCGACCTTCGTCGCGTCGTCCCAAATCAGCGTGCAATTCTGCTCGAATGGCGTCACGCGGACGATCGCGGCTTTGAGTTGGGATGAAGGGTTGCGGCGCGCATCACTCATAGGTCTAACTCCGAATTGCTCTGTGGTTTTAAAACAATCCACCGCTCATAGCGAAGCGTCCCGTTGGCGCGACGTCTTCCTTAGTCCGCGAATCAGATAACGATATCAATGAGTGGGCCATATGGGCCCCGTAAATCGCGCATTCAAGCCCACTGACAAGCCGTTGGCTGACGCCTCTCGGAGAGAGCCATGATTAGAAATCGTGCCAGTTTCGCATTAGTCGCCGCAGGCACATCGATTGTCGCCGCGGGGCCCGCTGCTGCCAATGACTGGGCAGGACCGTATATCGGTATCGGCGGTGGCTACGGGATGACGAACACCCGCACTAGCAACTCGTTTCTGACGGAATTCGATGAGGATCCCATCGCCGTCAAATCGATGAAGGACGGCCAAGCAGGTACGGGCGGCTTCCTTACTCTCAGCGCCGGCTATGATCACGCCCTGTTCGGACCTCTGGTCGTAGGCGCTTTCGTCGACTACGATTTCTCGGACATCGATACCCACTTTTCCAGTCTCCTTCCGCCCGACATAGGGCACTTTAAGATCGGGGATCAGCTTTCGGTTGGCGGCCGGGTCGGCTATCTCGTCGCGCCGTCGACACTCTTTTTCTCGACGTTCGGCTACGCCCGTTCCGATCCGAGTGACGTATCCATCAATTTCGGCTCCGGCCCGATCCGCGCGAATCTCGGAAGCTTCAACGGCTACTTCCTGGGAAGTGGTGTTGAAACATTGATCGGTAATGGCTTCAGCCTGAAGGCAGAGTACCGATATACATCGATGCGGGCTGAGGAAATTGCGCTCGAAGATGTCCTCACCGAAAGGTTCAAGCCGAAAATCCAGACAATCCGGATGTCGCTGAACTATCGCTTTGGTGACGGCAAAAAGGACGTTGTCGACAATTCGATCCCGCCGATCACCTCGAGCTGGACCGGCCCATACTTGGGCTTCGGTACGGGCTATAGCGTGGCCAACAAGCAGGAATCCTTCGGCGCGGATGCAGGTCCTTTCAACAATCCTGTCAGCAATGACGGCGGCTTCATCTCGGCATCTGTCGGCTACGACTATCAGTTCAGAGAACGGTTCGTCGTCGGTGCGTTCGCTGACGCCGATTTCTCGAACCTGAGCTACAACGACAGCAATTTTGCTAGTGACGGAGTTGATAGCCAAGAACTTTGGAGCAGCCACGGCGGCTTCAAAAACATCCTGATGGTCGGCGGTAGGCTCGGTTACCTCACCACTCCCGACACCTTGCTGTTCGTCAGCGGCGGCTACGCGAACGCGGGAATGGAACAGACCACGATCAGCATTCTCGGCGAGGGCTCGGGGGTGATTTACGATTCAAAGCGCTTGTCGGGCGCATTCATCGGCGCCGGTGTCGAAACAAAAATCTGGGATTCGCTCTCGCTCAAAGCCGAATACCGCTACATCGACCTCGAGAGCGAAGAATTGCCGCTATTCGCAATGTCAGGCAGCCTGGCGGCGCGCATCGACCCCGATATCCAGACGGGCCGCCTGTCTGTGAACTGGCGCCCCTGACGCTAGCGGGTAAGGACGCTCGCCGGTAAGGCACTGCAGAAATTCCTTCAGGGGTCCTCGTGGGCCCCTGATTGCGTTTAGGCGACAATGACTGAGAGAAAGTGCGGTGGCGCAGTCCGTCGGCAACGGCACCCAGGTCGCCGAACCATTTGAAGCAAACCCGCTCGAAGGATTTGCCGAAGCCAACCCCATAAACACGACAAGGGCCATCATGGCCCCTGTGCGCGTGAACGAAACTATTCGAACGCGATTGATTAAGCGGCTTCCGAACCTTCATGTCCCGGATCGCGCAGCACATATCCGCGGCCCCAGACGGTTTCGATGTAGTGTTTGCCGCCAGTCGCTGCCTGAAGCTTCTTCCTGAGCTTGCAGATGAAGACGTCGATGATCTTCAGCTCCGGCTCGTCCATCCCGCCGTAGAGATGATTAAGGAACATCTCCTTGGTCAGCGTCGTGCCCTTCCTGAGCGAAAGGAGCTCGAGCATCTGATATTCTTTACCTGTCAGATGTACGCGCTGGTTATTGACGTCGACTGTCTTGGTGTCGAGATTGACGCGAAGGTCGCCGGTTTCGATAACCGATTGGGCGTGTCCTTTCGAACGGCGCACGATCGCTTGAATGCGTGCGACGAGCTCATCCTTATGGAAGGGCTTCGTCATGTAGTCGTCGGCGCCGAAGCCGAGACCCCGAACCTTGTCGTCGATACCTGCAAGACCCGACAGAATAAGAATCGGCGTTCCGACCTTCGCAACGCGAAGTGTCTTCAGAACTTCGTAACCGCTCATATCCGGGAGGTTTAGATCTAGGAGAATGATATCGTAATCATAAAGCTTACCTAGATCGACGCCCTCTTCGCCGAGATCCGTCGTGTAAACGTTAAAACCTTCCGACTGAAGCATAAGCTCGATGCTCTGCGCCGTGGCACTGTCGTCTTCAATGAGTAGAACCCGCATGACCGTCCCTCTGGTGCCCTATACGATCCGTGTCCGCGCTATGTCTGTCCTTCGCTCAAAGAAAACGCACAACAATCGAGCTAAGCGATCGTTAGGAAGTTAGCGACGAGAGGTTAACAAACCCTAATTCGCGTTAGCTAATTCACCATGCAGCGACTTGCCGGTGTTCTGGCAGCAACTACTGGAGACATGGCTTCCGCGAAGCGGGTCGCGCCGCTGCCGGTCGCGAGGCAAAAAGATGCCTCGTTCGCGCCAGAGCATGGCCCGCCATTACATCAAAATATTAGAACTGCGCCCCTCTTGACCGCCGACAGATCTTCCGCAAGGCCCGATTCCGAGGCGCCCACCCCGTTACCTGACCTCTCCGATCGCTTCTGACCTGCATTCGGCTCGAATCAAGAGCTAACAGAATTCGGAAGAATGCCCTAGACCGCCTCGAACTAAATTTTGCCCCCAAACGAGACGCGTCGTCAGAAATAGTTACCCGTTGCTTTACCGCAACTTAAGTGCAGTATGTCATACATATTTTTGAGGGTCTTCGGACTGCTGGTGCAACGCGGCGGCCCGTCGGCATTAACGCATTTCTTCATGGTTGCTGTAGCAGCAAAGCCTTATTCTTGATTGGCACGCTTCTTGGGTACCTGAGGACTGAGATAAGTTCGAATTTGTTTGGGGTATCGGACGATGAAGTCACGTGACCTGGCCATGCGCCTGAAGCGTCGTGAAGTAGAAGAGAAGTCTAGGAAGGTTGACGACCTGGAAAGAATTATTCGCGAATTCGATCAAATGGCGTCAGATCTCGAACGCCAGATCCAACTCGAGGAAGATCGGACGGGTATTCGCGACCGGGCACACTTTTCTTATTCGACGTTCGCGAAAGCGGCAGCCCAGCGCCGTGACAACCTCAGACAGTCGACCGAAGGCCTCCGCGAGAAACTCGCAGCCGCCGTTCGCGAACGCGACGATACGGTCGAGCAATTCTCTCGCGCCGCCCAGCAGGCCGCCAATCTTGATGATCCCCGCGCCGGCCGTCGTGACCGGCCGTTCGGAATTACAGCGCTTCGCTGAATAAGCCCGGCCCACCGCCGGACAAACCTATGACTCCGGGCTCTGCGTGCAAAGCCCGGGTCCCTCCGCATCCTGGCCTCGAGCGACGAGCCCCCGGCCTCCAAGACCCCGGCGACGCGGCCCGCCTGAAAGACGCCGCCTTTCTCCCCTCCAATTTCTGTTGGCTTCGCCGTTTAAGCACTTGTGACCTCTTGCTCAAATCGGGCGAGGCGGGCACGAGTTGCAACTCGCATTTGTGTTCATCAAATGAGTCTATGTGAGCCGCCGCTCGGGGAAAAATGCCTGTTCGCCGTCCATCAATATTGGTGCCGGCGCTGCTCACGATAGCGGCGTTGACGGGTTGCGCAGGCAATGCCCCAGAATTGCAATCACAATTGCAGTCTCTGAGCATCCCGTCGACCAGTGAAAATACCCCGACCGTCGCCGCGTTGCCGGGCGAACCCCAAGGCGGCAAGCTAATATCGGGCGCGACTGGCTCGGCGACTGAGATTTATTCGAGGTTGGCGCGAGGCGCGATGACCTGCTGGTTCCCTGTCGGCGGTCCGCTAAAAAAGGATTACGTCTTCCACGCGACCGCGGACGCGCCCTCACGCGGCGGCAAAGCCGAGATCGTCATTCATGAACGTGATTCGTCGCAGCCCAATCCGCGCGGACCCAAAGCCTTCGTCATCGCCATCCAGCCGACCGGCGACTCTTCTGCCAATCTGACAGCTGAAAACCGGAAAATGCCGAACCCCTTCGCCGCCGCTATGACGGACGATATCTCGCGTTGGGCGAAAGGCACGGATGGATGCGCAACAACCTCTCCAACTCCCGGCTGGATCCCCGCGCCGCCGGAAACGGCGAACGCAGTACAGCCGGTGAAGAAGAGTAAGGATCAAAAGCCCAAGGTCAAAGCTGCTCAGGCCAAGCCGGCCCAGCAACCCTAGACTTTTCTCTGATGTGTCGATCCGCAGGCTTCAGGTGACTTCTAGTCAGTCACGATAGTCCTGCAGACGCGTTGCGCGCAGCCCGGGCAAGCCGTGCTTGTCGATAGAACGCTGCCACGACAGAAACTCGTCGACGGTCAACGTATATCGCTCGCAAGCTTCTTCGATACTGAGAAGACCACCGCGGACAGCGGCAACCACCTCAGCCTTGCGGCGGATGACCCATCGTTTCGTATCCCGCGGGGGAAGGTCTGCGACCGTGAGCGGCGACCCATCGGGTCCGATCACGTAGCGCCCGCGCGCTCTCATTTGCTGTTCGGTCATGATACTCAATACACACTCTTTGACCAGGGTTAGTTATAACCGCATGCGATTAAATTAGCACTAACCCATTGAGTGAAAAACATATAAATGGGCGTGCCAATTCCACATTGCATCCGCTGAAACGGGCCCCTTCGAGGCGCCCCGTACCAAACTGAAGCAGTGCGTCAGCTAGGACGTCTTCCAGCGAAAATTGGGCCAAACACGGGGCCTGCGCGCCACGCCGCCTTGCAGACGGCCGATTTGATAATTATTGATGGCTGAGACCAATACCCGCTGAGATTACAAACGTCCCCTCTAGGACAATTCTCTGAATCTCTTGGATCTTTTGAAGGATAGCGGCGCCGGGATATTGTTGTAGGAGCTTTTCCGTGCTCCCTTGCCAGGAACCCGAGCCAGTCGATCGCATGAACCAGTTCGAAACAACACCTGCCGCCAGCAGTGCATCTCGCGCCCCAATTCAGACGGCCGCAAAGAAAAAGCGGGTTGTCGTGGCGATGTCCGGCGGCGTCGACAGCTCGGTCGCCGCGGCGATCATGAAGGCGGCCGGTCACGACGTCATCGGCGTCACGCTGCAGCTTTATGATCATGGCACCGCGTCGGGCCGCAAAGGCAGCTGCTGCGCCGGCCAGGATATCCACGATGCCCGCCGCGTGGCGGAAGCCCTCGATATCCCGCACTATGTCCTCGATTACGAAACCCGCTTCGCAGCCAAGGTCATCGAGACGTTCGCCGAGAGCTATGTCGCCGGCGAAACGCCGATCCCCTGCGTCACGTGCAATAACGAAATCAAGTTTCGCGATCTTCTCGACACGGCCAAGGATCTGGGCGCCGAAGTCCTCGTAACGGGTCACTACGTTCAGCGGCGCGATACCGAAGACGGTCCTGTTCTCGCCCGCGCCGTCGATACGGACCGCGACCAGAGCTATTTCCTATTCGGCATCACGAAGGAGCAGCTCGCTTCGCTCTGGTTCCCGATCGGCGGGATGCAGAAGTCAGCGGTGCGCGACCTTGCCCGCTCTTTCAATCTCCCGGTGGCCGACAAATCCGACAGCCAGGACATCTGCTTCGTTCCGACGGGCAAGTACACCGACGTGATCGAGCGGCTGAAGCCGAGCGCACTCGATTCCGGAAATATCGTGCACCTCGACGGCCGCATCCTCGGCCGGCACGACGGCATCGTGCATTACACGGTCGGCCAGCGCCGCGGCATCAAAATTCCGGCTGCGGAACCGCTTTACGTCGTCCGTCTCGACGCCTCCAAGAATGAAGTCGTCGTCGGCCCGAGATCCGCCTTGCAGACGGCGGCCCTAATGCTCCGCAACGTCAATTGGCTCGGGGAAAAGCCTCTGAGCGAGGTCGCGGAAGGTGGCCTCTCCCTCTATGTTCGCATGCGATCGTCGCAGACGCTCCGGCCCGCCATTCTGACCGTCGAAGAGAACGGCGCGGTCCGAGTCGAGCTTGCTGACGGCGAAGAGGGTATTGCGACGGGACAGGCGTGCGTGTTTTATGCCGATGCCGGGACGGAGGGACGTGTCCTCGGCGGGGGTTGGATTGCAAAAACGATCAAGGCCACGAATGCCACCGGTGAGGTGGCTAGGAACAACACGATGGCCGGCGCGGGCCGCTAGGCACATCGCATGAATTCGGTTGCGGACGAATGGAGATCGGGCAGTGAGCGATAACAAGCCTTCGGGCTTCCACGCCTCGTCAGGAGCGCGTGCGGGAGCACAGAAAAGGCGTTCGGAAGCGAAGGTTTTGCAGCTCGATGAAGGCCAGGTCCGCGACGCATACCGTCGCTGGGCCCCAGTTTATGATTATACCTTCGGCGCGATCTCGACCGCCGGGCGCCGCCACGCCGTCGAAATCATCAATTCCGGTGATGGACGCGTGCTCGAAGTTGGCGTCGGCACCGGCCTCTCGCTCCCCGAATACAAGAAGCATTTGGACATCGTTGGCATCGATCTCGCGCCGGAGATGCTCGATAAGGCGCGCGAACGCGTCAAATCCGAGAAGCTGACGAACGTCTCGGGCCTTTACGAGATGGACGCGAGCAACCTTCGCTTCCCCGATAACTCCTTCGACAAGACGGTCGCGATGTATGTGATCACCGTCGTGCCCGATCCGCAGAAGGTCATGCAGGAATTGTCGCGGGTGACGAAGCCGGGCGGCGAAGTCATGCTCGTCAACCACTTCAGCCAGGAAGACGGCGTCCGCGGCTGGGTCGAGCGCCAGATGGCGCCGTTCGCCGATCTCGTGGGCTGGCACTCGGTCTTCGACGTCTCCCGCGTGATGGTCTGCCCCGAACTGAAGCTGATAGACCGTAAGGCGCTGCGGCCCTGGGGCATTTTCACGATGATGCGCTTCCGCAAGGAAGGGGAAGTCAGCCAGCGCCCGGTTGCGGCGGAATAGCCCGCGGAATACGCGAAATTAGTGTCCTTCCCGGCCCTATCGCATTTTGTTGGCACTGATGTGCCGCCGGGACGGAGCGCCGTGTTGACAGAAAGCTGCGGTGCTCCCTATAGACGGTCGCCTTAGTGCCAGCATGCTGGCCGGTGTGGCGGGATAGCTCAGGTGGTTAGAGCGAAGGTCTCATAATCCTTAGGTCGGCGGTTCAAGTCCGCCTCCCGCTACCACTCACACCCTTTGAAATTTCACCATTATCCGTGCCCCCTCGATCCCGACCGGATCGAATGGGGCGAACAACGCCAATAATGCGAACGGAAGCGCACGCAAAAGCCGGCGCACACGAGAAATAGCATTCAGTGAAAATGCGAGCGGCTTTGAAAATCAAAAAAAAGCGCCGGCACAATGGCCGGCGCTTTGCAACGTTACGCGGCGTATCCACCTCTTCCGCCCGGCCGCAACAAACTCTTGGTCAAGACATAGTGGACCAATCCCGCCGCGATGCATGACGGGACCGACGCACTGATCACATTGAACAGGGCGTTGTGTGCGGTGAGCGACAGCGGGTTGAAGAGCGCGTAGTAGACGAGCCCGCCGACGATGAGCGCGATGAAAGCGATCCAGTTAACTCCGCCCCAGAACGCGTAGTCTGTTCCAGGCTCGTCGCGGTAAAGGTCGCGTGAGTTCACCTGCCCTCGCCGCAACAGGATGTAATCGACCGCCGTAACGCCGGAGAGAGGCGCGAAGCCGAGCGCAGTCCACGCAAGAAATACGAAGAAATTGTCGTAGATCTGGGCTGGGAAGAACGAGACGATGATCACCGGAATGAAGAGGGCGCCCGTCAAGACACCCCAAGGGATGTTCTCGAAGCGCCGCCCTCCCGCCTGTCGCATCGCGAGGCACATTCCGTAGAAGATGCTGACGATCGCAGTGATGTTCGCCAAGCCGATGAACAGCAGCGCGATGACGCCGATGGTCATTCCGCCGAGCGGGATCATCCAAGCCGTGGGATCGAAATTGCCGAGACTCAGCGCCGCCAGCAGTCCGATCACCTCGCCGACGACCGCTGCCGCGAAGATGCCGGTGATATTCGGCCACAATGCTGCACGCGGCGTCTTGGTGAAGCGAGCGATATTGCCGAGGATCGGCCACCATCCGAAACTCGCGGCAAGATTGATCTCGACCGCGACCATGAAATTCGTGCTCGGATCGTCGAACGGCTGCAGCGGGGCCGCAGCAGCGATGGCGCTCCATGATTTCTCGGCGAAGAGAAGTATCAAGATACCCGCGCAGAGCGCGAGTTTTCCGGGCCCCACGATCCGGTTCAACCATTTGACCGCAGTCGGCCCTTTCCAGAGAAGCACCCAGGAAACCGCGATGGCGATGATCGCGAATGCCGTCACCCCGAGATCGTTCGGACCTATGGTCGTTCCGGCCGTGCTGTTCGTGACCTCGCTGATCGCGCGGCCGAACATGATCGCCAAGACGGACGACCAGCCGACACCGTAGATCGCGAGAAAGATGCACACGAGCATCAGCACGCCTGCACGCCCGAAAACGCTGCGCGCAAACGTAAATTGTTCGACGCCGTATTTGCTCGTGCCGAGGCAAACACTCACCGACACGATCGCGACGCCGATGACGTTGCCGATAATGATGGCCGCGATGCCATCGCGCGCACCGACGAACATCGCAGTCGTTCCACCGAGGAGAAAGGCCCAGGTGGCGACCGCGATTCCGATGTTGACCCAAGAGTGGTCCAATAGTCCGAGCTGACGTTCTTCTTTTAGAACCGGGAGCGTGCCGAAGGCAGAACTGGCGCCCGTAAAATTCGTTGCGGATCCAGCCATGTCAAACCCCCGTCCGGATGACAGCTGTGATCGCAGCGATGAGTATCGCAAAACTGAACCAGAGCACCAATTCCCACCGGGAAATGTCGGCTCTGGCAGGATCTTGGTATCCGTCCCGGAGAACGATATCGAGCCGGCGGTTCAACTCTTTCTGGATTTCACTTTCGTGGACTACAGATTCCTTCATTGGCACCCTCCCTGAATTTTTAGTTTTTTTAGGACAGCACGTCGGAGACCCCTTTAAGCGAGATCGCGCCACTGGCGCTCTATTGCATCAGTCGTCATTTTTTCGGCGGCTCGCCTCCCTTCGTCGCGATTGGTGTCAGATATCCAAAACGAGCACGTCGCTTCGCGCGCGCGAGCAGCAGATCATCATCGTATTCTTCGTCTGCCGTTCCTCCTCCGTGAGCAGCGTATCGCGGTGATCAACGACGCCCTCGATAACCTTCGTTTCGCAAACGCCGCAGATTCCTTGGCAGCAGGAGTGGGGAACGGACGGATCGACATTCAGAAGCTCCGTCAGAATGGTTGATCCGGCAGGAATGACGATGCGGCGTCCCGAGCGCTTCATCACCACCTCGAAAGGCTTATCCGAAGCACCACCATTGACCGGGGCCGCAGATGTCGAAGCTGCAAAGCGCTCGACGCGCAGCGCGATGTCGTGGCGCTCGCCGCACAAGGCTGCGAGTTCGTCGAGCATACGATTGGGCCCGCAGCAGTAGATTTGTGCGCCGGGCTTTGCTTGCCTTACGATTTCTCCGATGTTCAGCTTCCCGATCTCAGCTGGGGCAAGCGTGACATTCGCCTGCGGCAGCCGGCGGACTTCATCGAGCAATCCCATCGATGCGAGGGACTTGCCGGCATAGTAGAGATGCCATGAGCTTCGGTCGCTGACCGCCTCGGCCATCGGCAGGATCGGCGTGATGCCGATACCGCCTGCAATGAAAATATAGTCTTGGCCCGGCTCGAGCCTAAAATGATTGACGGGCGGGCTGACGTTCAGAACGTCACCTAACTTGAGTCTGGAGTGAATCTCGCGAGATCCTCCGCGTCCGCCCTCCGCTTCCTTGACGGCTATTCTGTACTGCGAACCATCGCTCCCTCTGGCGTAAAGCGAGTATTGCCGCATCAGGCCAGAGGGTAGGCGAAGCTTGATGTGCGCTCCGGGCTCCCAATCCGGGAGACGCCCTCCCTTTGGATCGGTCAAAGTCAACGAGATCACCTGATTTGCCTCGCGCCGCAGGCAGTCGACGCGAAGCCGAAGGTCAGTGTCTGACATCTTGAAATCCACGAGCCGTGCCGATCGCACAGTTGAATTGCGGATAGTTTCGAGACCGCCTATTCGGCGGCCTCGCTCTGCACATAGCCAAATCGCTCTTGGATTTTGTCGACGACATCCATCACCGCACGGCGATAGTTGAGCGTCACGATATCCGCCGAGCAGGAGAACTCGCGCACGCGGCCGTCGAGCGGCACTTCTTTCGGCACGATCTTGCTGACGATCGGCGTATCCTCCTCGAAGACCTTTGTTTCGAGCGCGAGAATGTCGTCCGCTGTTCCGTGCTTGAAGTCGGAGCATGTCGCGCTGCCCCAATATACGATGCACTTCTCGGGCCCGACCGGAGACGGAAAGTCGACCAAGTAGCGATGCCCGCCTTCACCGTAGTCGTAGAGAATGGTCGCGAGGCCGGGCGCGTAGACATGATAGTGCATCCACGAGTCGCCCATCGAGGAGAACTCGGACCCTTCCACTCGCGGATAGAAGATGGTCGTCGAAACTTCGCGGCCGCTACGATGGATCTGCATGGAATCGACGATCGGGCTGACGTTACCCATCGATCCCGCGTGCACGAAAGCAAAGTGCGCCATATCGTTGAAATTTTCAGTGGCGGCCATGAAGCCGATATCCATCGGAATGGGCGCTGCCGCGCGCCAGTCGAGCTCCAGATTTTGGATTTCCGGAGGATTCGGAAGATCGAACATCGGTTCTTCGAGGCACGTCCATATATGCGCGAAGCGTTCGATCACTGGATATGCTCGAATGGCCGGCGCATTTGGCGGGAACTTCGAAGCATCTGGAAGCGCCGGAATTCCGGTGCATTTTCCGCTGCCGCCGTCGAACGTCCAACCGTGATAGGGACAACGAACACCGGAATCGCACACCTCGCCGCCCGCCAGATCTCCTCCGCGGTGCACGCAATATCGATCGGTCACGCGAGCCTGACCGTCCTTGTCGCGAAAAACAACGAGATCGCGCCCCAAGAGAACAGCAGCCTTTGGTTTTGAGATATCCTGGCTGCGAGCGACGACAAACCAACAGTGGTGATAGGCCTGTTGCAGTGCGGCTTTGGAATAGCGGCTCACTGTTAAATCTCCCGATCCGTGCTTTTTTAAACCATTGCATTCGTCTGAGTTCGCACCGGCGTCTCCGAATGAAAGGCTCGCCGAAAGCTGCAGAGTGTCTGCGAAACTCCGCTGCTCTGGATGTCAAGATAGGTTGAGGTCCTGAGGCGAGCTTGCCATAATGCGCAGCGGAGATGCGCCATATGACAAGTACGCGCGCGCTCATCATTTTAATCTGAGTACGCGGCTGATCCCGCACGTCTCAGGACGCACGAGTTGAACCGCAGCTTCAGAGCCGCTCAATTTCGGCAATGATGGGGGAGGTCTGGTGGAGCACCGAAAGACACCTGGTTGTGCCGTAAACGAGCTGCCTCCGAGCAGCGGCCAGAAGATGCATCCGATGCTAGCCGCTGCCTATCAGGTCAGAGTTCTGGTTCTCCCAGGCTCGACGGAACTCGATCTGACACTCCACCAGGAATTGTTCCGCGTTGCCAATGGACTTCTCAACAAGAGCCTGTTCTGCGTCGATATTCTGACAATTGACGATCAGAATGTTACCCTGGCGAACGGCCGGGCGATCATGCCGACAGCCACACTTAATCTCTCCGGCGAGTGTGCCCTTTCCATCGTCCTCTCCCACATCAATCCGGATCCTGCGCTGATCCCTGTTATCCATAGCGCGGTCAGGAAGCTCGCAAAGACATCAACGCTCATCGCAGCCGCCGATCAGGCGCCGCTCCTTCTCGCAAGCGCGGGTTTATTGGACGGCAGGATCGCAACATGCCACGTCGATCTGATGCTTGCGGCACGTGAGAGCTATCCCGCGGTAGAATTCGTCGATCAGCTATGGATCCGGGATGGCGACTTCCTCACATATCCCGGCCATCTTTCGACGGTCGACACCATGGTCGAGTACATTGGCGAGATACTCGGTGCGGAATTCGCGGAGGCGCTTTCTGCGGAATTGATCTCCCACTCGCCGCGATCTCCGCGCTTGTCTCAGCGCAGCACGCGAAACACAGTCGAAGGAAACAACGATCGGCGCGTTCAGAAGGCGGTCGACATAATGCGATCCCATATCGAAGCGCCGCTCAGCATTCCGGCCATCGCGGAAAAGGTCGGCGTATCGACGAGATCTCTCGAGGTCCTTTGGCGGAATGTGCTCGGATCTTCGCCACAGCTTTTCTACATGCGGGAGCGCATCAACCACAGCTGCTCGCTGCTCTTGTTCAGCGGCCTTTCCATCACCGAGATTTCGTGCGCCTGCGGATTTAGTTCCGGTGCGTCGTTCTCGCGCGCCTTCGCCGATCTGACCGGGCTCTCTCCGCGCGAATATCGCAGGAAACACGGCAATAAGATCGCGCCCGCGGTGCTTCTGAAAAATCGAATGACGCGTCGCGCACAATCCGTCGAGGCAGTTGCCAGCGGCGCCGCGAAGCGAGAGCCGCGATCGACCTTGAAGGGCACCCGCGTATCCTGAACGCGCGCCGAGACGAATACAGAGGAGAGCCCTGGAATGGCTTGCATGTCACTCGTTGAAGGAACAGAAACCGGCAAGCGGACGGTGCCGGAGCAGCTCATCGGCTGCTGGAAAAGGCACAACATCGTCTTCAAGAACGGAACGGTGGACCGCACAACACGTGTCCTCTGGCTTCAAACGGCATCCGGCGTCGCCGACATTCGCATTTCAGCGGATCGTCCCGATATGCGCCACCGCACAGGGCTCGCGAGCTGCACCCGGGACGAACTGTTGGCCTTGGCCGAACAGGACTGCTTTGCCGCGACGACCCTGTTCGATCCGGCGGGAACGCCCTACCCAACGGCGATCTGGCCAATTTCGCTCGATCTCTTTCGCTTTCAGCCGGTCGTCAGTTTTCCAGAACCAGGCTGGCTCGAGTGGAAAGACAATGGAAGCGTGATGATGGAATACGCACCAAGCGGTGCGTACGAGGAGGACTGGCGCCTGCTCGAGATGAAGCCGCCATTTGCGATCCATCTTATGAAGGTCGCCAACGACGCCATCGAGTGCCTCTATGTGGTGGGCAACCATGCGGTGCGAGCCAGAAGCCGGCGTCGCGCCATTACACAGCAGCTCCCGCTCGTCGATATAGCACGTCGGCTGGGCAATGACCTCGCGCCGATCCGCGAAATGCTCGATTGCGAGTTCTCATACGCTGAGAGAGATGCTGCATCGAAAGACTATGTCATCGAGCTGTCGACGCTTCCCTGGCTCGAAGGACAAAAGCTGAATTGCAACTGGGTCTTGAACATCGCTGGGGGCCAAGTCTTCGCCCGCGATCCGGACGGGCACGCCTGGAAGATCGAGTCGCTGTGGCGGTCGGAGTCTGCGAAACTGAGGGAGAACAGATCCGGCTCTAGCCCGTCTCTCGCGACCACTCACACTGCTTGAATCATCGAAGTTTTTGCACTTGGACAAAGTCGGTCCTCGCTCGGACGGACAAGACTAGGTCGCCGCTGATCGCGCGAGCCACGCCGTACGGCCGCCGGCTAGCGGATCTTCAACCGCGTGAGCGATGACCTCGAAGCCCGCGGCCGCAAGCAATGCCCGGTACTCGGCGGCGTCGAGGCTGGCATGATAAAGCGGATCGCCGCGATAGGAACCAATCGCCTCTCCATAAGCCGGCCCCGTATTGAACATCAGCAGCGCCGGCGCCGACGCGTGCTCCGCGAACAGCGGGAACATCTTGCGTTGATCGTCGGGCTTGAGATGAAAGAAGCTGTCCCAGGCGAGGACGCCGTCGAAGCGTTTGCCGAGCGAGATGGATCGCATGTCGGCAACGATCCATTCCTGGTCGGGCATGCGGCTTCGACATAAGGAGATGAAGGTCGGCGAAGCATCGACCCCCGTCACGCGGAACCCAGCCTCGGCGAGATGGCGCGCGATCGGCACGCCCGCGCCGCAACCGAGATCAAGTATCGCTGCGCCGTGCGGAAGAGCCCCGACAAATTGATCGAGCCACCGTTTGTCATTCCACCCCGCGTTGCGGCGATCGGCATCCCAAGCCAGCGCGTGGCGTTCGTAATGAGTGATGATGCGGTCGGAAAGGTCAGTCATCGGATTTCCTGGATGGGCCCAACTTCACGATCCGATATGCCGGTGCCGCTTACGGAACCCGCTTGCGGATTGACCGGTGCCACCGGTCTAAATGCCGGCGCATCCCACGCTGTGGGACCTCACTTTTCTTCGGAGCGGGTGCGGGCTCTTTCGGCGGATCGCGTCTGAAGTCCGGCAGCCCATTGTGTCTGATCGCCTCGATCACATCATGATATGCTTGCGGAGACGATTGTTTCGCGCCCTTGCGCTGTTTGTCCTGAAATGACGAGTAGATCTCAGTATCGATCCATGCATTTGCGTCATGAAGCGTGCGGTAAACGAGCGCCTTCTGGAGGAACAAGCTGCCCCCTAAGGCATGGGCTCCCTGGGCCAGGTAGCCGTCTGCGCAATCCTTATAGGCGAGCCTCCTGTTGGGCTTGAGGTACTTCAGGACAGCTCGCCGGAACATCATCGATGACGTGGATGTCCAATGCCACCCGGGTGTTGTCGCCTTGATATATAGAAGGCCCGGCTCTTCGGGGTCGCGAACTTCGAGATAATTTCCATAACGCTGCATCCCAGCGGCATAGATGTCGCCCCTCACACCCATTCCAATTATTCCACGTTCGGACGTCAGGTATTGATCGGTTGAAACGATCGGGCACATGACGCCGGCGCCCAAATGCGCGGCGAGCGCCTCTTCCAGAAACGCCTCGGCGTACCTGTCGTCGGGATCAAGCAAGCAGACGAAATCGCCCGTTGTCTGCTCAACGCCTGCGAAGAAGGCCGGGATTTGCCCCACATTTTCGCCAAGCGTACGAATCGTCACCCGGCTGTCGTTTATCCCGGCGACGATTTTGATTGCCGCGACCCGATGCGCAGCATCCGATCCGTCATCGACAACGACGCATTCCCAATTCTCATGAGTTTGATCGAGGATAGAGAGTATAGCGTCTCGGAGGTGGTCCGAATAATTGTGGTGCGTGACGATGACCGAAACCAGCGGATTTTCCCACTTCGCGCGGTCCAGCCCACTCGACGCTTCATCGAATTCGATGACTTGCATTGACCCTCGTAGGCTTGAATTCAGCCTCAGGTTTAATCGCGGCGACAATCCCGCCGCGGGCTAAGCTACACGCTTGCGGATGGACTTTCGCCACCGCTCTAAATGCCGGCGCATCCCACGCTGTTGTGGGACCTCAATTTTCTTTGGAGGGGGTGCAGGCTCTTTCGGCGGATCGCGTCTGAACTCCGGTAGCCCATTGTGTCTGATCGCCTCGATCGCATCTGTAAATGCTTGCTCGCTCCAACGGTGCGCACCCTTGCGCTGCATATCCTGTCCCGATGCATAAATGTCAGCATCGATCCATGCATTTGATGCGTGAAGCATGCGGTAAACGAGTGGTTTCTGGAGGAATAAGGTCCCCCCTAACGCATGAGCTCCCTGGGCCAGGTAGCCGTCCGCGCAGCCCTTGTAGACAAGCTTCCTATTCGGCTTGAGGTACTTCAGTGCAGCTCGCCGGAACATCATCGCTGACGAGGACGTCCAATGCCACCCTGGTATTGACGCCCAGACGAACAGGATCCTCGGCTTTTCGGGTTTGCGCGCTTCGAGATATTTTCCGTAGGGCCGCATCCCAGCCGTATAGAGGTCACCCCTCAAACCACTTCCAATAACCCCGCGTTCGGTCATTAGGAACTGTTCGGTTGAAACGATCGGGCACATGACGCCGACGTTCAAATGGGCGCCAAGCGCTTCTTCCAGAAAGGTCTCGGCATATCTGTCGTCGGGATCAAGCAAGCAGATGAAATTGCCGGTCGTCTGCTCAACGCCTGCGAAAAAGGATGGCACCTGCCCCACATTTTCGCTGAGCTGATGGATCTTTATCCGGCTGTCATTCAACTCGCCGACGATACTGGTAAGCCGTTCCCGATGCGGAGAATCCGATGCGTCATCGACAACGACGCATTCCCAATTTTTGTGCGTCTGATCTAGGAGGGATCGCAGCGCGCCCTCCACGTAGGCCGAGTAATTGCGGTATGTGACAACGACCGAAACGAGGGGCTTATGCCACTTCTCGCGGACCAGCCTGACCCCGGAGGGTTCGCCAACACCGATACCGTGCATTGAGCCCCACCCTTTATACCCGCCAGGAATATATCTCCGGCATATGGTTGGCACAAGCGTACCACCGAGGGTAATGGCTAAATCGGCTGTGCTAGAGCACAACTATTGGGGACATTCGCGGGAAAAGAACGGCGCGCAGAGCTTCATCTGCATTGCGCGATTCTAAACCGATCAGTCGAAATCGACTTTCTGGCTGCGCATCTTCTTGACCCGCCCGCGCACGGTCTTGGCCTTGATCCGCTCTTCTCGCGCGCCGCGGGAAGGCTTCGTCTTGATCCTGAGCTTCGGGCGTTCCAGCGACGTCTCGATGAGTTCGATGAGCCGCGATCGCGCATCGGCTCTGTTCTGTTCCTGACTGCGAAAGCGATCGGCCTGAATAACGATGATCCCTTCGAGCGTCAAACGGCGCCCGGCGAGGCGTTTCAGCTTGTCACGCGCATAATCAGGAATGGATGTGTTGGCCCGGAGATCGAAACGCAGCTCCACCGCTGTCGAGACCTTGTTGACGTTCTGTCCGCCTGGGCCCGACGCCCGCACGAACCGTTCCTCGAGTTCCGATTCTGCGATCTCGATGGCGTCCGTCACGCGCATGGCTCGTCAGCCCTATTCCTAAGTCGACCCTGTTCCTGACCGGTTTTCCGGCGACGGTCGATTATGCTCGGCGAGATGTATCACCCGCCCCTTCGAGCGCAAACCGCGCCCGAAATGCCGGTCTAATGCTCACGATACCCACAGGCTTTCGGGCAACCGACAGAATGGCCGGTTGCCATAGATCGATTCCCCGCTGAACAGTCGTAAGTCGCTTCGGCGATTCGAAACGTTGTTAACTTTGCTGAGGGGGGAACCAATTTCTCGCAAAAGCGTAAGCCCGGTGCAATATCGATTCGGTACCGTTAGTTCGCATTCGAGCAATTGCGTTTACCGAGTCTTTAGCGTCGCCGCTTAGCGTCATTGAGTTACCGAAGAATTCCGGACGCCCATCGGGGGGTCACTGAATTTTAGTGAATGAAACGACGAAAGGTCGAGCACGCCGCCATGCGATCTGCCACGACAGCTGTGATTTCGTCCACCGATACCGCCGTTCGTGAGGCGCATTGGCGCCCTTCCGCGCGGTTCATTGGGCTTGCGATTGCGTCGATCGCCCCTGCCCTTTTCTGGTGCGTCGTGGTCGAGTTGATCGCCTATTGGTCGGGCGTCTCACTGTCGCCGATGGCAGTAGGCGCACTGTTCGTCACCATCGCCGCATTCTTGTTTGCCATCTGTGCGCCTCTCATGTTGCGCAACTCGCCTGCCAAAGATCATGCACCGCGTCCCGCCGCGCCGGACCTGAACGGTCGCCCGGCCAGCCGATAGACAAGAGCCGATAGACGAGAAACGACAAGAAGCACCTAGCTTCCCGCCCAATCGCAAACCATCCGATCGCAAATTCGCCGTCTCGGGCCGCCACCAGGACAAGGCCCGGGAACGAATTCGCATTTCCGGCAGGAATAGGATGACAGGCACCCTCGCCAACCGCGGTTGCGTCTAAAGTTGCAGGTCAAAATCGATTGACAATCGAGCTGAATACCGGGAACGCCGCCTGGGCCCTGAGCCAAGGCGGCGTCCGAACCGCAAAACGCGGTGATCAGTACAGCGAAGACAAGTAATGCTCTCGCCATTTGAAGTACCGGACAAGTTCAAGCCGCAAAGCACAAGCATCACCCTGTGCGCGACTCGGCGCAAGCCGGAAACTCCGTAATAAGCGCCTATTCCGCAGCGACGCGCTTCTTCGGCTTCACCAGTTCCATATAGTCATTGAGAAGAGTTTCGGAGATGGAACCGGGCTTGTATTTGTGCTCGCCGATCTCAGAAACCGGCGTGACTTCCGCCGCCGTGCCGGTGATGAAGCACTCGGAGAACGAGCCGAGCTCTTCCGGCATGATCACGCGTTCGACGACGGTGATGCCGCGCGCTTTCGCAAGATCGATGACGGTGCGGCGCGTAATGCCGTTGAGAAAGCAATCGGCCTCCGGCGTATGCACCACGCCATCCTTCACGAAGAAGATGTTGGCGCCGGTGCATTCGGCGACGCGGCCGCGCCAATCGAGCATCAACGCGTCCGAGTATCCGGCACGTTCGGCGCGGTGTTTCTCGATGGTGCAGATCATGTAGAGACCTGCGGCCTTAGCCCTCGAAGGCGCGCAGGCGGGATCGGGCCGGCGATAGACGGCGTTGGTGATGCGAATGCCCTTGAGGCGCTGCTCCATGGGGAAATAGGAACCCCAATCCCACGCCGCGACCGCGAGATGAATTTTCGCCTGTTGCGCTGAAACGCCCATCTGCTCGCTGCCGCGCCAGGCAATCGGTCGAACGTAACAATCGGAGAGCTTGTTTGCGGCGATGACATCGCGGCAGGCCTGATCGATCTCGGCGACCGAGTAAGGAATCTCGAAATCGAGGATCCGGGCGCTTTCGACCAGGCGTTCGCTGTGCTCGGTGAGCTTGAAGATCTCACCGCCATACGCGCGCTCGCCCTCGAACACCGAGCTCGCATAATGGAGCGCGTGCGTCAGAAGGTGCACCTTCACATCGCGCCAGTTGACGAGGGTTCCGTCGATCCAAATGAGCCCGTCGCGATCGTGATAGGGGATGAGGTCGGCCATACCAGTCCAATTCCTTCCTGGGCTTTTTATAGTTACCGGGTGCCGGGTTCTGTCGGGCGTCTCGAGAGGCTGGGGGCTTGGCAGGCTGAAGACGCCCTTGGACGTGCGTTTTCAGTGCGCCATGCGCAGAAGCAGAGACCTGCCGGGACGAGCCAGCATTTTGGCTTGCAACAGAATACAATCGAGGCCAATAAGTCAACATGGCTGACATAACGTCAGAAGGCCCCTCCGAACACCTTGGCGCAACTGGGCATTCCCCCGTGGCGGCGGCAGATGACCGGCCTTCTTCACTCGTCGATCTGATCGGGTACATAGAGCTTTTCTATTTTGCCTATCGTGATTTTACGTGCGACCCGGATGCAATCCTGGCTCAGTACGGCTTCGGCCGCGCTCACCACCGCGTCTTGCATTTCGTGCACCGCATTCCGGGCCTGAAGGTCGCGGAATTGCTGGATATTTTGAAAATCACCAAGCAGTCGCTGGCGCGCGTGCTCAAGCAGCTGGTCGATGAGGGATTCATCATACAGAAGGCCGGAAACGAGGATCGGCGCGAACGGCGGCTATACCTCTCAGCCAAGGGCGCGCGGCTGAACGATAAACTGACACAAATTCAGGCCAAACGCATCGAGGGGGCGCTCGCGAACCTCGGCCCTGGCGCTGATGCTCTTGCGAGAAATTTTCTCTTTGGGATGATCACTGAGAAAAACCGGCCCCAGGTAGAAACCCTCATCAAGGGTCAGCGCGCTGACACGTCGGAAGCTGCACCCGATTGCAACACATGAGAGCCCTGATGGCCCAGGATCGAGCCGAGCCTTTGGCGGACAACGCCCCGCACATACTGGTCGTAGACGACGATCAAAAGATCAGAGGACTTCTCGGCCGCTTTCTATCGAGTAACGGTTTCCGCGTGACAGAGGCAGCCGACGCCGCAGCAGCACGCGCATTCATGCGGGGCTTGGCATTCGATCTCGTGCTTCTCGACGTGATGATGCCCGGCGAAAGCGGCCTTTCCCTCGCACGCGATCTCAAGCTGACGCGCCCGGTCCCGATATGCATGTTGACGGCCCTCGCCGAAGCTCAAGACCGGATTTCCGGCCTCGAAGCTGGCGTCGACGATTACGTCTCGAAACCATTCGATCCTCGCGAGTTGCTGCTCCGCCTTCGCAATATTCTTCGCAGAGGCCAGATGCAGTCCGCCCCGCGCGACGAGATCCGCATGGGCGGCTGCGTTTTCAGCATTGCCCGCGGTGAATTGAAACGCGACGACGAAGCGATCAAGCTCACCGAGCGCGAGCGGGATCTGTTGAGGCTCTTCTCTCAGCGCATTGGCGTCGCCGTCCCCCGTCATGAACTCTCGAGCGATGACAGCACGGGAAGCGAACGCGCGATCGACGTGCAAATCAATCGCCTGCGGCGCAAGATCGAGGCCGACCCATCGAACCCCGTCTACCTGCAGACGGTAAGAGGCAAGGGCTATATTCTCTATACCGACTGATCCCACTACACGAAGTGACCGCGATGACGGGGGTCCCTCCGGACACGCGAACGGCGGAAAATCTCACGAATGGCAGTTGTGCCCGAAACGACACCGGATGCCGGAAGCAGTGCCTCGCGGTATCGTCGTTTCCGCGAGCACCCGTACGTCGTGGGACTGCTCAACATCGGCGCCGAGATGCTCCCGAAGGGCCTTTACGCCCGGGCGCTGCTGATCATCATCACACCGATCGTCGTCCTCGAAGGCGTCATTGCGTTCGCATTCATGGAACGCCATTGGCAGGCCGTGACGCGCCGGCTGTCGGAAGCGACAGCTCGTGACATCGCGGCGCTGATCGAGGTCTATGAGGATCTGCCGAAATCGGACGGCCCTCAAAAAATCATCGATCTCGCGCGCGATCGTCTCAACTTGGCGATGGAAGTTCTTCCGAACGGTGATCTGCCTCCGCCAGGGCCGAAGCCGTTCTTCCGGCTGCTCGACCGCGCGCTCTCCAATGAGTTGCGCAAGCATGTCCAGCTGCCGTTCTGGATCAATACCGTCGGCGATCAGAACGTCGAAATCCGCGTCAAGCTCGACGATGCCATTCTGCGGTTCGTCGCGACCCGCAGCCAGACCTACGCGTCGAACTCTCATATCTTTCTGCTTTGGATGGTCGGCTCCTCCGTCATCCTGCTGACCGTCGCTATTCTCTTTCTGCGCAATCAGATCAGGCCAATTCTGCGGCTCGCCGATGCTGCCGACGCGTTCGGCAAAGGCCGCGGCATCCCGGAAGACTTCAGGCCGCGCGGCGCGCGCGAAGTGCGCCAAGCCGCCCTCGCCTTTCTGCAAATGCGCGACCGCATCAAGCAGCACGTCGAACAGCGCACCACGATGCTCGCGGGCGTCAGCCATGACTTGCGAACGGTGCTGACGCGCTTCAAGCTCGAGCTGGCTCTGCTCGACGATACGCCGGAGACGCGCGCACTCTCGAGCGACGTCGACGAAATGCAGCACATGCTCGAAGATTATCTGGCATTCGCCAAGGGCGACGGCGGCGAGGAAGCCAAGCCGACGAACCTCAAGGAGCTGCTGGAGGAAATCGTCGACGACGCTTCGATCTATGCCTGCACGATCGATCTCAAGATCCGCAAAAGCAAAGGCGACATCATCCTGCCGCTGAAACGGCAGGCCCTGAAGCGCGCGATCATGAACCTCGTCACGAATGCCGCGCGTTTCGGCGACCGCATCATCATCCGCGTCGCGCCTGAAGGCCGCTGGGTGCGCATCGAGGTCGACGACGACGGCCCCGGCATCCCCGAGGAAGAACGCGAAAACGTCTTCCGTCCGTTCTACCGTCTCGATCACGCCCGCAATCAGGACGAAGGCAACAGCGGACTTGGCCTCGTGATCGCCCGCGATATCGCCAAGAGCCACGGTGGTGAAGTCGCTCTCGGCGAAAGTTCAATGGGCGGCCTGCGCGCGATTATTTCCCTGCCGAAATAGGAAAAAATCCCCAAAATATCTCTGTGGTTTGAATATGTTAGGCGTTAAGCACACGCCATTGTGATTTGACCGTTATGTTATGGTGTTACACTCTCTGGCCATCGGATCCGGGGGCCAAACCCGTCGACTTTGGCAAGGTGTCCTCCAAGCCTGCAGTCACCGGTACCGACAATCCCGAGCGCCGTGGGCTGCCAGCCCATTCGGGATGCGCTTAGTGGCCGCGAACCAAAACCGAGACCGACAATCCCAGCCCCGGTCAACGTCCAAGTTCGCGGCCGCGCTTTTTTGCGGCGAGCACCGCTTCCGTCATCAGTTCCTTGAGACCGCTGCCCTCTCGCATCAGGACCGCGAGAGCAGCCGCTGTCGTGCCGCCGGGCGACGTCACGTTGCGCCTCAGCGTTTCGGCATCGAGAGGAGATTGATTGAGCAGTTCGCCTGATCCTGAGAGGGTCGCCCGCGCAAGCTGCACCGCCGTCGCCTGATCGAGCCCGGCAGCCACACCCGCCTCGGCGAGCGCCTCAGCCAGAAGGAAGACGTAAGCCGGTCCCGAACCCGATACGGCCGTTACGGCATCGATGAGGCTTTCGTCGCCAACCCAGACGACCGGCCCCACCGCGCCGAGAAGGCTCTCGCAAGCCTGCTTCTGTGCCGCTGTCGCATGGACGTTCGCGACGGCCCCGGTAATGCCGCGGCCGATCGCGGCCGGCGTATTGGGCATCGCCCGGACGACAGCGCTGCCGGGCGGAAGATGGCGCTCGAAGCTTGCGAGCGTTTTACCGGCGGCGATCGAAACGACGACAGTCTCCGGTCCGGCGATTTTCGCGAGTCCGGGAAAAACGTCGTCCATCGCCTGCGGCTTGACCGCGACGACGATGACGGCCGGAGGCGTATCGAGCGGGGCCAGATCAGCCACCGCCTTGATGCCATGCTTGCTCGCGAGATCTTGCGCAGCGCCTGAGAGATTTGGCTCTTGGATGACAATGCTCGCGGGATCCAGTCCCCGGTCGAGCCAGCCTTCGAGCAGGGCGGCGCCCATCTTGCCGGCGCCTGCAAGCACCACCGAACCATTCAAATTCAACGACATTCTGGGATTTCCTCGGCGAAGACCGCCGAACCCTGGAATGGCGCCCGGCTTAAGCCTGTCCCTGCGTCTCGAACATCGTCGAAACCAGGGCTTCCTTGCTCTCCTTACCCGCCCACACAACGAACTGGAAGGCTTGATAGTAGCGCTCGCAGCCTTCGAGCGCCGCCTTCAGCATCGCTTCGCACTGGCGGACCGTCGCAACCGTGCCGTTGAGCAGCAGCGCATGACGGAACATCACGAGGCCTTCCTGCGTCCACAGATCGAAGTGACCGAGCCAAAGCTGCTCGTTGATCTGTGCGATCAGGCGATACATTTCGGTCAGACGGTTGGAAGGAACGCGGAAATCGAACGCGCAAGCGAGATGCAAAGCTTCGAGATCGTCGCGCCAATTGATCGAGATATGATAATCAGCCCACGTTCCGGCGACGATGAGCGTCAGCTCTTCATCGCTCGCCCGTTCGCAGGGCCAATCGTGGCTCTGCGCAAGCTGTTCAATGAGATCGATCGGATTGAGAACGCGGTCAGAACCCTGTTCCGCAACTGCCATTTGATATCGCTCTCCAAGTCTGCCGCGCGCCGGGATGGCCTAACGAACGACGCAAAACACTCAATTCAATCGCGCCGCTTAGTGCTGCGCCGGACAAAACCAGACGCCCATACGAGTCGCAAGCTGACCCGACCGGCGCGCAAACCTTGTCCACGATCAAAGTGGCAAAGCCCGGGCGCGCCGGGGTCGGGAAGGCGGCTCAGCGTCGTTAGCTGGTGAAAAGCCGCTTAACCTGTGGATGCTTCGAGCACCGCGTTTCGAACGTGGAGAGAACGCTCGGTTTCGAACGCCCGGCATCAAATGGAGCACCTCAAACGGTCGAGGTGCCTTGGAGTGAAAGCTGCGCGACCTGCGCTTCAAGTGCCAAGACGCGCGCCGCCAGCGCTTCGTTTTCCTGGCGCGCTTTCTGGGCCATCTCGCGCACCGCCTCGAAGTCTTCCCGCGTCACGACACTCATTTCGCGCAGAAACTTTTCGGCCTGAGCGCGAAAAAGCGCTTCCGTCTCTTTTTTCAAGCCATCCGCCGCACCCGCGGCGTCTGTCATGAGCTTGGCAAAGTCGTCGAAGAGTCTGTTAGTTGTCTGGGTCATTGGGGTCTCGGAATTGAGGGTGTTTATAAGTTATGGCGATTGCCGCCCATGGCCGCAAGCTCGAGCAGGGCGAGCCGCCGTCGCGGGCAAACGATGGCCGCTTGACTTTGCCCAGGGGTTCCCAAACAACCCTGTGAACTGGGGCTTTCTTAGCGCCTCGACACGGCCAATCGCGAAATGCCGCCCGGAGCGCCGATGACACCCCTCGCCCTGCTGACCTTCCCTGACATCGACCCCGTCGCGATCGAATTCGGCCCCTTCTCTGTCAAATGGTATGGCCTGGCCTACATGTCGGGCCTTCTGCTCGGCTGGCTCTATATCCGCCGCCTGGTCTCGACGCCCAAGCTCTGGCGCGGCGACAAGCCCCCGATAACCCTGGAGCGCGTTGACGACCTTTTGCTCTTTATGACGGCAGCGGTCATCATCGGCGGCCGCCTCGGACAGGTTCTGCTCTACGACCCCGACTTCTACTTTGCGAACCCGGCCGAGATCATCAAAGTCTGGAAAGGCGGGATGAGCTTCCACGGCGCGTTCATCGCGTCCGCATTGCTGCTCTGGCTATTCGGACGCGTCTATAACGTCAGCGCCCGATCCGTGATGGACCTCTGCTGCGCCGCGTCGCCCATCGGGATCTTCTTCGGCCGCACCGCCAATTTCATCAACTCGGAGCATTGGGGCCGCGTAACGGACGCCTACGTCGGCATGGTGTTTCCGAACGGCGGAGAAAGCCCGCGCCATCCGAGCCAGCTCTATGAGGCTCTGCTCGAAGGCCTCGTGATGTTCATCATCTTGAGGTTCGCAACCCATCATCTGTTCGCGTTGAAGCGTCCGGGTCTCGTGACCGGCCTCTGGCTCGTCTGGTACGCGATCGCGCGCAGCATCTGCGAGTTCTTCCGCGAGCCCGAAGTCGGTCATATCCTGAACGTCGGTCCCTTCACCGCAGGCCAGGTCTATTGCCTGCCCATGCTGGCGCTCGGCATCTATATGATCTGGACAGCGAACCGGACGAACACTCCCGGAAAGGCAGCCGTGTGATCGGAGATACTGGATTGCGTCGCGATACGCCGCTGTCCCGGCGGATCAAGGAGAGCATTCGCCGCGACGGGCCGATGACGGTTCAGACCTATATGTCCCGCTGCCTCTGGGACGTGGACTACGGCTACTATCGCACGCAGCCCGTCTTTGGCGCCGCCGGCGACTTCATCACCGCCGCCGACATCAGTCAGGTCTTCGGCGAGTTGATCGGCGTATGGGCCGGCGTCGTTTGGCAGGGCGTGCTCGGCGCGCCCAATCCCGTCACGCTTGTCGAATATGGCCCAGGACGCGGCACCATGATGCGCGACGTGCTCCGCGCCGCGCGTATCGTTCCGGGCTTTGCAAACGTCGCCCGCGTGCATCTGGTGGAAGGCAGCGACGCCCTCACCGAGATCCAAGCCGCTACACTCGCCGATTTCAGCAGCGTGCTGAGTTGGGGCCGCGAGCTGGACGAGTTCAATCCGCCCGCCATCATCTTCGCCAACGAGTTCCTTGATGCCTGGCCCGTGGCCCAGTGGGTCAAGACGGAGGCCGGTTGGCACATTCGCGGCGTCACGCTCGACAAGTCGGGTGAACTGCAATTCGCGGGCATCGACAAAAACTGTCCGCACGAAGCGTTCGAAGCCCTTCTGCCGAACGCGCCGCCCGGAACGGTCATCGAATCCCAGCGCCTCGATCAACTCGCCGAAGCATTGAAAGCGCTCGCCGAGCGCGGACCCGTCGCGTTTCTGATGATCGACTACGGTCACACGACGCCAGCCGCCGGCGACACGCTGCAGGCCGTTCGCGGCCACGCTTATGAATCGCCTTTGACGTCGCCCGGCGAAGCCGACCTCACGGTGCACGTCAATTTCTACGATCTCGCGTCGACACTGCATCGCGCCGGCCTCGTTCTCGATGGGCCGGTGACGCAGGCCGAATTTCTCGGCTCCCTCGGCATCGTCGAGAGAGCATCGCGGTTGATGTCCGCAAACCCGGCGCGAGCGATCGAGATCGAAACAGGTGTCGCCCGGCTGCTCGCACCGAATGGTATGGGTTCGCGCTTCAAGGTGCTCGCGGCCCGTTCGCCCGGACTGCCCTCGCTCCCCGGGTTTAGCGCCTCGCGCGTGACGTCCGAAACCCCAGGATCAACGTGATGTCGGAACCTCGGCAATGAAGGCCGCACGATCATGACGCTCAAACCCGTCGAAGCGCCGAACCTCGGCAAGGTCGCCGGCATTCGCCACGGCTTCTTCACGCGCATTGGCGGCGTATCGAACGGAATCTATGCGGGCCTCAACTGTGGGCTCGGCTCGAACGACGACCAGGCTCTCGTTCTCGAAAACCGCAGGATGATCGGACGGCATCTCGGCGCCGGCGACGACAAATTCGGCGGCGGCGTGATCACGCTCTACCAGGAACATGGCACGACTGCCCTGGAAGTCACGGCGCCGCCATCACGCGACGCGCTTCCGCGCGCCGACGCCGTCATCTCCAGAACGCCGGGTCTCGTCATCGGCGTGCTGACGGCCGACTGTGCCCCTGTACTTCTCGCGGACGGTGAGGCGGGCGTCGTCGCCGCCGCCCATGCGGGTTGGCGCGGAGCCGTCGATGGCATCGTCGACAGCGCTGTTCGCGAGATGGAACGTCTGGGTGCTCGCCGTGAGCGCATCTCGGCGGCCGTCGGGCCGTGCATTAGCCAGTCGTCCTATGAGGTCGGCCCCGAGTTCGAAGCGGCATTCCTCGCTCGCGATCCCGCGAATGGCGCTTTCTTCCAACGAAATCCGAAAACCGGCCGCCCCCACTTCGATCTTCCGGGCTTCGTCGTGAGCCGCTTAGCTAATGCCGGCATTAGCAATATTGAAAACTTAGGGCTCTGCACCTGCGAGAACGAATCGCTTTTCTACAGCTACCGGCGTAAAACTCTTCGTGGGGAGCCGGACTATGGCCGACAAATCTCCGCCATCGTCGTGGCGTAACTGCACAATCCACAGCCAATGCCTCGGCAAGGGTAACGTTTGACGACCTGACAACAGTTTCACCGGGCTGCCATCTGGACTGGCAGTTAAAGGCTGATCTACAGGGATAGGGTCAGTTCCGGTAGTTTTCAGGGGAGTTCAGGCCGCGCGAGTAGCGTTTTCCGGCCGCCGGGAAGTCGCGGTTGGATAAGGGGGGACGTCCATTGACGACCTTTTGGTTTGCACGTGCGCGTGAGCGCAGAACGCGTCTAGGGGTGATCGGACCAGTGCTCCTGGCCGCTGTCGCCACAATGGGACTGGGCGGCTGCGAGTCGGCATCAAACATGTTGAGCGGTGGCGGCAACACGCCTCAAGCTTCGCTGACGCTTCCGCCTGCAACCCCGGCCGCCGCGCAGATGGCCAAAATTCAGATCGCGCCCGTCATCGGCTCGCCCGACAACGTCGCCCGCGATCTGCAATCGCAGCTTGCGTCGTCGATCGGCCACAACGGCGTCCAGGTTGCAACCGCCGCCAACGCCACCAGCGAATACGTCGTGCGGGGCTACATCGTAGCGGCCCGCGAAAAGACGAAGGCCAAGATCTCCTACATCTGGGACATCACGGACCAGGCCGGTAAGCGCGTTCACCGCATAACAGGTGAAGAAGTCATCGCCGGAGCCGGTAAGGACCCGTGGTCCGCCGTCACGCCGCCCGTCGTGCAGAGCATTGCCGACAAGACGTCGAAGCAGATTGCGAGCTGGCTCGCGACGAGCGCAAGCATCCCGGTCGCGGCGAACACCAAACCGCCTTCCGCCGGCACGCCACCAACAACCGTCGCCTCGAACGATGCAGGCCCAGCGCCAAGCCCGTCGTATCCGACGGCACCGAACACACCGATCGCGCCGACGACGGGCAGCATCACGACGTCCGGACCGATCACCGCTATCGTGCCGATGGTAACCGGCGCACCGGGCGACGGGAGTTCCACGCTGACGACCGCCATCCAGCGCGAGCTGACCAAAAACGGCTTGGCTCTTTCCAACGTGTCGAACGCCCAGGCCTACAAGGTCGAAGGCAAGGTCGCGATGGGGCAGAGCAAAGATGGCAAGCAGCCCATCCAGATCGATTGGAACGTGATCGACCCGACGGGCAAGAAGCTCGGCACTGTGTCGCAGAAGAACGAAGTACCGCAGGGCTCGCTCGACGGCTCCTGGGGCAAGACGGCCGATGCCGCCGCAGCCGCGGCAGCACAAGGGATTATCAAGCTCTTGCCGGCGAAAAGCACCGATTAAGCAAACTGTGCGCGATATACGCTCGAAGCTACATATCGATGACATCTTTGGGCCCGGACGGTTGAATCGTCCGGGCCCAATTGCTACAAGCCCGCGCATAAGAGGCTTCTGGAGCGCAAATGCCTTTTGATACCAAGGTCGACGCTCGAAGTTTGGATGGCCGGGGAAAGCTGGGCGTGAAGATCGTCGCGGGAAACAGTAACCGGCCGCTAGCCGACGCTATCTGCTCATATCTCAAGCTTCCAATGGCCAAAGGCCAAGTGAAGCGCTTCGCGGACATGGAGATCTTCGTCGAGATCCAGGAGAATGTCCGAGGCCAGGATGTCTTCGTCATCCAGTCGACGTCGTTTCCGGCTAACGACAACCTGATGGAGTTGTTGATCCTGCTCGATGCGCTCAAGCGTTCGTCGGCACGAAGGATCACAGCCGTCATCCCCTACTTCGGCTACGCGCGCCAAGATCGCAAGCCCGGCCCCCGAACACCCATTTCCGCGAAACTTGTCGCGAACCTCATCGAACGAGCCGGCGCCGATCGCGTTCTGACGCTTGATCTCCATGCCGGACAGATCCAGGGCTTCTTCGATATTCCAACCGATAACCTCTTCGCCGCACCCGTCATGACGCGCGATATCGAAGAGAACTTCGGCAATACCGACGATGTTGTCGTCGTCTCACCTGACGTCGGCGGCGTCGTTCGCGCTAGAGCCCTCGCCAAGCGCATCGGAGCGCCGATCGCCATTTGCGATAAACGGCGCGAACGTCCCGGCGAAAGCGAAGTGATGAACGTCATCGGCGAAGTCGACGGCAAACGATGCGTCCTCATCGACGACATCATCGATTCCGGCGGAACGCTCGTCAACGCCGCGGAAGCCCTGCTGAAGAACGGCGCGACGGAAGTGTCGGCCTACATCTCGCACGCCGTGCTCTCAGGCGGCGCCGTCAGCCGCATTCAAAATTCACGCCTGAAATCGCTCGTCATCACCGACTCGATACTTCCGACCGAAGCCGTCCGGGCCGCGAAGAATATCCGGGTGATCTCGATTGCTCCGCTCATCGGCGAAGCCATCCTGAGAACGAGCCGCGAAGAAAGCGTGTCGAGCCTCTTCTACTGACGCCACCCTCTGCTCATTGCCACCCTCTGCTCATTGAGTGTCAGCCGTTGCCCTCCGCAGCCGTATCCGTGCTGCAGTCCCCGCAGCGGCCGCGGATCTCCATCGTCATCGACCGGATCTTGAAATCGTTCTTGCCCGCCCAGGCCTGCAGGCTTTTGACGGCAGCCGGGTTATCGAATTCCTTCACCGAGCCGCACGCGTCGCAAATGGCGAACACCGCCTTGCCGTGATGGTGCGGATGATCGCACGCGACGAAGGCGTTAAGGCTTTCGAGCCGGTGGGCGAGGCCATCCTCGATGAGCCGCTGCAGCGCCCGGTAAACCGTTGGCGGCGCGCTGACGCCCTTGCCGCGAACCTCCTCGATCAGCTCATACGCGCTGAGAGGCCGTCCGACGCCCCTGAGCGCCTCGACAATGATCTTGTCCTGATCGGCCGCGCTGCGGCGTTTCGTAGGCTTTTTGGCCATCGCTCCGGGCTTCTCCGTTCCGGCCTTCATCGGACAACAAATCGACGGTCAGCCAATTTCGCCGTTAATATGCTGATTTTCGCGGCAACTTTCCAGCGCGCCCGATCCGTTGCCAGATCCCGTTGCCAGATCCGTTGTATGGGCTCAATCGCCCATCTTTGGCCCGTTGCGCGGGTGCCAAACCACGGGTATACACGCCCCATCTCATGAAGACCTTCCTGAGACGCCGCCCGGCACCCTTGGAGGCCGGTACGCGGCTTATTGGCTCTTCTGATAGGCAGAAGAGCCCTAACACTCGGAGACGATGCCATGTCTGAGCTCATCACGCTCAAGGCTACGGCGCGCCCGCGTGCCGGCAAGGGGGCCGCACGCCAAGCTCGCCGCGATGGAAATGTGCCTGCCGTCATTTACGGCAATCAGGAAACCCCTGAGACGATCAATCTCGAATACAACGAGCTCTGGAAGCAGGTCCTCCGCGGCCACTTCACCTCGACCGCCATCGAACTCGACGTCCAGGGTACGAAGCACATCGTGCTCGCCCGCGACGTGCAGGTCGATCCGGTGCGCGACACGCCCCTTCACGTCGACTTCCAGCGCGTCGGCAAGGATGGCGTCATCCGCGTTTCGATCCCGATGCACTTCGTCAACGAAACGCAGTCGCCCGGCTTGAAGCGCGGCGGCGTGCTCAACATCGTCCGCCACGATGTCGAAGTGTACTGCCCGTACGACAAGATCCCGCGCTACTTCGAGATCAGCCTCGAAGGCATGGAGATCGGCCGTTCGATCCACATCTCCGCCGTCACGATGCCGGAAGGCGTTTCGCCGGTCATCAAGAACCGCGACTTCACGATCGCAACGATCGCCGGCGCGCTCAAGGGTGAAGAAGAGACCACGACCACGACGGCCGAGGCTGGCGCTCCCGCCGCCGACGCCAAGGGTGCAGCACCCGCAGCCGGCGGCAAGGCCGCCCCTGCTGCCGCTGCAGGCAAGGCCGCTCCGGCCGCGAAGGCAGCACCCGCTGCCAAGCCCGCCGCGAAGAAGTAAGAAGATCACGAACCGGCGCGATCATCCGATCGCGCCGGTCTCTCTCACGGGTTCCGCGCCCGGCGGCCGGCTCCGCGAAGCGAAGCGGAGTCGCCGGGCGCAAAGAAAGAGTCAGCGATGAAGCTTTTCGTCGGACTTGGTAATCCTGGCGAGAAATATCGCGCCAATCGCCACAATATCGGTTTCCTGGCGGTCGATCGCATCGCCGAACGCAACGGCTTCGGCCCGTGGCGCAAGAAGTTTCAAGGTCTCGTCTCTGAAGGCTCGATCGGCAACGAGCGCGTCACGCTTCTGAAGCCCGAAACCTACATGAACGAAAGCGGCCGCTCGGTCGGCGAAGCCCAGCGCTTTCTCAAAATCCCCCTTTCGGACGTCTACGTCTTTCACGACGAGCTCGATCTCGCGCCCGGCAAGGTGAAAGTGAAAACCGGCGGCGGCAATGCGGGCCACAACGGCCTTCGCTCGATCTCCGCGCACATCGAAAACGAGTACAAGCGCGTGCGCCTCGGCATCGGACACCCAGGCTCCAAGGATGTCGTCATCCATCACGTGCTCAACGATTTCGCGAAATCCGATCGCGAGTGGGTCAACGCCCTGCTCGACGCCGTCGCCGATGCAGCGGGCTACCTCGCCAAGGGCGACGACGCGCGCTTCCTGAGCGACGTCGCGCGCTTGTTCCAGGATGAGCCCGAAAAGCCGGCGCGGAAAGCCGAACGGGCGCCCGCGGAAGAAGAACCGCGCGCGCCCAAAAGGCAGGCATCAGGGCCACACCCGGCGGGCGAACGCGCGTCCAAACGCCAGTCGGCGTTGGCCGAGAACTTGAAAAAATGGCTGGGCGCGCGAAAATCCGGCGACGGCAGCTCGTGATCGGCCAGTAACGCACGTCGTAGTCGTCGGGGGGAGCTATGTCCGAATATCAGGAAGAGAGCGACGTCGGCGGCGCCCGTTCAGGAGGCCGTGCCCAAACGATTGTCGGTGCCCTCATCCTGTTGTTCACGATCGGCGTTTTCGGCGTCGTCGGCTGGGACGCCTATAACTCCGTCGACAAGGACAAGACCGGCGTCCGTCGCATCCTCGCCAAGCGGTGGAACGACCGCACGCTCGTCTTCCCCGTGGAAGGCGCCGACCGGGCAGGACGCCGCGCGCTGTTCGACGTCGTGATCCTGACCAAGAACTACGGCTGGGTCCGCGGCTCAACGACCGAACTCCAGAAGGACGACCGCCGCCTGTCACCACAGGAAATTCAGGAAGAGGTGCTCGCGCCGCAACTACGCGAAGGTCTCGGCAGCGCGCGCGGGCTGATCGCTGTCGGCCTCGCGAGCCAGGAAGGCGAGATCGAGCGGGAGGAGCAGCGCGGAAGCCAGCGGGCCATCCGCACCGCGCGATGGGTCCAGGAAGCCCTCGGCGAGCGCATTCCAATGTGGACTTTGAACCTCGGACGCTACGTCGATCCGTGCGCCGATTGCGAGGATTCCGACACCAGCTGGCAGCGCCCGTTCATCGTTATCGCGGTGCGCAATGCCGACGAAGGGACGCACATTTCAGAAGCGCTCGCGGACGCCATGTCCTTTAAGTCGAACCTTCCTGCCCCCTCGCGCTATTCGGCTTTTGCATTTGCGAAATTCACGCGGTGAGCCATAGGGCCGCAGAAGGAGCCTAAAAGGCTTCACATTAGGCCGCCGCTCGCTTAACCCCCAGGGCTGCAACTCAACCGGACATTTCCCTGCCATGGGCTTCAAATGCGGCATCGTCGGCCTGCCGAACGTCGGCAAGTCGACCCTCTTCAACGCGCTGACGCAAACCGCGCAGGCGGAGGCGGCCAACTATCCCTTCTGCACGATTGAACCCAACGTCGGCGAGGTCGCCGTCCCCGACGACCGTCTCGAAACGCTGGCAAAGATTGCAGGCAGCAAGGAAATCATTCCGACGCGTCTGACGTTCGTCGATATCGCGGGCCTCGTGCGCGGCGCCTCCAAGGGCGAAGGCCTCGGCAACAAATTCCTCTCGCACATCCGCGAAGTGGACGCCGTCGCCTACGTGCTGCGCTGCTTCGTCGATGAGGACATCACCCACGTCGAGAACCGCATCGATCCG
This sequence comes from Hyphomicrobium facile, assembly GCF_900116175.1. Classification (GTDB taxonomy): domain Bacteria; phylum Pseudomonadota; class Alphaproteobacteria; order Rhizobiales; family Hyphomicrobiaceae; genus Hyphomicrobium_B; species Hyphomicrobium_B facile. The sequence continues at coordinate 784,583 of NZ_FPCH01000001.1, read as the reverse complement.
CTCGCCGACGCCGACGTCGTCGAAACGGAACTGATGCTCGCCGATCTCGAAAGCCTCGAGAAGCGCATCTCGCAGATCGAGAAGAAGGCGAAGACGGGCGACAAGGAAGCCAAGGCGCAATACGCCGTGATGGAGAAGCCGCTGCTGCTTCTCCGCGAAGGCAAGCCCGCACGTCTCGCCAAGATGACACCGGAAGAAATGCCGGCATTCCGCGCGCTGCAACTGCTGACATCGAAGCCCATCGTTTACGTCTGTAACGTCGAAGAAAGCGCCGCAGCAAACGGCAATGCCTATTCTAAACAAGTCGAAGAGCGCGCGAAAGCCGAAGGCGCGGCCGTCGTCGTCATTTCGGCCAAGATCGAAAGCGAGTTTGCGGGCCTCGCGCCCGAGGATCGCGACGCATTCCTCGGCGAAATGGGCCTCGAGGAACCTGGCCTCAACCGCCTCATCCGCGCGGGCTATGGTCTGCTCGATCTCGTGACGTATTTCACGGTCGGACCGAAGGAAGCGCGCGCCTGGACGATCACGCGAGGCACCAAGGGCCCGCAGGCCGCCGGCGTCATTCATACCGACTTCGAGAAGGGCTTCATCCGCGCCGAAACCATCGCCTACGCCGACTACGTCGCCGGCAACGGTGAAACGGGCGCGAAGGAAGCTGGTAAAATGCGTCTCGAAGGCAAAGAGTACGTCGTCCAGGACGGCGACGTCATGCACTTCCGATTTGCGAACTAGGGACCAACAGCAATGTCTACCGAGCTTCCCGACCGGCTCAGCAACGACCCGAAAAGTCCCTTCTTCGACGAAGACATCCTGCAACGCGACATCGGTATCCGTTTCAACGGCGTCGAGAAAACAAACGTCGAGGAATATTGCGTCAGCGAAGGCTGGATTCGCGTCGCAGCCGGCAACGCCAAGGACCGCGCCGGACGGCCCATGACGCTGAAGCTCAAAGGCAAAGTCGAACCATACTTCCGCCAGCCCGAATAAGACGGGACGAAAACTCTAAGCTATGCCCGCCGCTTTCTCGTAGCGGCGGCCTTTCTCGCCGAAGCTTTCCGCGCAGCAGTCGAACGCGAATGCGGCGCTTTACGGGTAGCGGCCGGACGTGAAGCCGTTGCTTTCCGCGCAGCGGCCCGGCGCGAAGCCATTGCTTTGCGATGTGCGGCCGAACGCGAAGCCGTGGCCTTGCGGGCCGCAGCCGAACGTGAAGTCGGCATTTTTCGAGCTGCCGCAGTACGCGACGTCGACGTTTTCCGGGCGGCGGCTGTACGCGAAGCCGAAGTTTTCCGAGCAGCGGCTGTACGCGAAACCGAAGTCTTCCGGGCTGCAGCCGTACGCGAAGCCGGCGTTTTCCGGGCAGCGGCCGTACGCGAAACCGATGCTTTTCGGCTAGCAGCCGTGGCTTTGCCACCAATCCGGCCGCCGCGGCGGGACGAGGCGGTGCTCACCTTCTTGCCGCGACCGGAGCCGCTCTTCTTACCGCCTCCGGTCTCTTTGTTAACCGTAGCCCAGGCGCGCCGTTCGGCTTCGCCCTTTCGAACGCCACGCGTCTCGTAGCCTTCTTCGATGTGTTCGGCTTGGCGTTTTTGCTTGCTTGTGTAGCTTGATTTGTCTCCACGCGGCATCTTCCGCTCCTCCTCATTATGTTGAGCGCTGCCAAAGCAACGCTGCAACACCTTCAGAAGTTGCAGCAACACATCATCTGAAAGTCGCCGAACAAAAAAGGCCCCGCGCGAGCAGGGCCTTTTTCAGTATCGAGGATAGGACGTTTGCTGCCTATTCAGCGGCTTGTGCGCCTTGCGGCATCTTCTGCTGCCGCGTGGCTTCCGAAGCCTTCGCGCGCGTCATGTGCTCGAGCGCCGTCCGCACGCCTGCCTCGTATTCCGGGTGCACCTTCTTGAAGTGCGCGAGCTGACGCTCGGCGATGAAATCCGGAATACCCCACATCGCTTCCGCGATGTTGGTAAAGAGGCGCGCCTTCTGATCTTTGTCGAACAGATTGAACAGCGCCGTCACCTGACGGTAGTCGTCGTTGCCGTCGCGATGATTGTAGCGCTCGGCATCACCCGAAATCGCCAGCGGCGGCTCCAAAGCCGACTTGTCTTCGACCGGACCGTTGAACGAGTTCGGCTCGTAGTAGGCATCCGTACTGCCTGTCTGTTGGCCAAAGAAGTTCATCGGACCATCCTTGTGATAGTGATGAACCGGGCACTTCGGTGCGTTTACGGGCAGATGTTCGTAGTGGGTGCCGAGGCGATAACGGTGCGCGTCGGCATACGAGAAGATGCGCGCCTGCAGCATCTTGTCGGGCGAGAAGCTGATACCCGGCACGATGTTGGACGGCGAAAACGCCGCCTGCTCGATCTCGGCGAAGTAGTTCTCCGGATTGCGGTTCAATTCCATCACGCCGATATCGATCGGCGGATAGTCACCGTGCGGCCAAACCTTGGTGAGGTCGAACGGATTGTACCAGTGCTTGCCGACATCAGCCTCCGGCATGATCTGAACCTGAACCTTCCACTTCGGGAAATCGCCCTTCTCGATCGAGGTGAACAGGTCTTCCTGGGTCGACTCACGGGTATGACCGACGATGTCGGCCGCTTCCTTATTCGTCCAGTGCTTGTGGCCCTGCATCGTCTTGAAGTGGAATTTCACCCACACACGCTCGTTCTTCGCGTTGATGAGCGAGTACGTGTGCGAGCCGTAGCCGTTGATGTGGCGGATGTCGGTTGGCAGGCCGCGATCCGACATCAGGATCGTCACCTGATGAAGGCTTTCCGGCGACAGCGACCAGAAATCCCACATCGCCGTCGGCGAACGCATGTTGGTCTTCGGATGCCGCTTCTGCGTGTGAATGAAGTCTGGGAACTTGTAAGGATCGCGAACGAAGAACACCGGCGTGTTGTTGCCGACGAGATCCCAGTTGCCTTCGGTGGTGTAGAATTTGATCGCGAAGCCGCGCACGTCGCGCTCGGCGTCGGCGGCGCCGAGCTCGCCGGCCACGGTCGAGCAGCGCAGCAGCATCTCGGTTTTGGCGCCCGGCTGCAGCGCGGCGGCCTTCGTGAACTTGGAGATGTCACCGGTGATGGTCAGCGTGCCGAAAGCGCCCCAGCCCTTGGCATGCACTGTGCGCTCGGGAATACGCTCGCGGTTCTGGTGCGCAAGCTTCTCGAGAAGCTGATAGTCTTGCATGAGCAGCGGACCGCGCGGTCCCGCCGACAGCGAATTCTGATTGTCGGCGACCGGGGCGCCGGCGGTGGTTGTGAGTTTTTTATCAGTCATGTGGACGTCCTTCTGGAGAAACCGAAACGGACCTAGATCAGTAAAACTTAAGATACCAATCTTTTTTTCAGGAAAAACTTATAAGGCAATCTTATAGACGAGTCGATCTCAAGCCGGTTTTTTAGACTGAACCATCTGTCTGATCTGGATCGGCATTTTGGCCATAACCCTTGAATTTCTCGACTATTTTTCGCATTTCGGCGTCATCGAGCACATGGCTCTCACCGATGCTCAGTACTTTATAATAATGCTCCGCCAGGACTTCCACTTCAATGGCAAGTTCGAGAGCGTAACTGAGCGATCTGCCAAGCGCAATTTGACCGTGATTGGCCATAAGACACGCGTCTCGCTCCTTCAGGCCTGCAACGACATGCCGCGCAAGTTCTTCCGTACCGAACGTCGCGTACGGCACGCACGGGATGTCTTTTCCGCCTGCTACAGCCACCATGTAATGGAACGCCGGAATTGGTTTACGCGCGCACGCCAACACTGTCGCATGCGTCGAGTGCGTATGAACGACGGCGTTCCGATCCGGACGTGCCCCGTAGGCAGCCAAATGAAAATGCCATTCGGTCGAGGGCTTCGATTGCCCTTTGGGAACGCTCCCATCTGCCGCGACGAAGACGACGTCTTCCGGCTCCGTCTCCTCGTAGCGCTTTCCGGAGGGCGTGATCAGCATGCCGCCCTTGAAACGGCATGAAACGTTGCCTGACCGGCCTGGCGTGAGACCCGAGCGGCTCATCGCGCGAGCCGTCGCGATGATCTCTTTCCGCAATGCTTTTTCGCTCTCGCGTTTTTCGCTCATCACGCCGCCGCGCTCGTTTTTTCGGGATAAAGCGATTTGAGCCCCTCGCGCGAGGCCGGGCAAATGCCACGCTCCGTTATGAAACCGGTAACGAGCCTCGCAGGCGTCATGTCGAAGGCCGGATTGCGCGCCGGCGTTCCGTCCGCCGCAATCAGAACCGACCCGACGTCGCCATTGGCAAGCTTGCCCTGGACGCGCAGCACCTCGTCCTCGCTCCGCTCTTCGATGGGAATGTCCGCGCCCCTGTCCGTACGCCAATCGATCGTGGAATAGGGAAGCGCGACATAAAACGGGACACCGGTATCTTTCGCCGCCAGCGCCTTGAGGTACGTGCCGATCTTGTTCGCGACATCCCCGTTCGCCGTCACGCGATCCGTCCCGACGATGACGAGATCGACATCGCCGCGCTGCATGAAGTGCCCGCCCGCATTATCGGCGATGAGGCTGTGCGGAACGCCGTGCTGAAGAAGCTCGAACGCCGTCAAGGCGGCACCCTGATTGCGCGGCCGAGTCTCATCGACCCAGACGTGAACATTTATGCCTGCATCATGCGCCTGATAGATCGGCGATGTCGCCGTTCCCCAGTCGACACACGCAAGCCAGCCGGCGTTGCAGTGAGTGAGAACGTTGACCGGCCGGCCGCCTTTCTTCCCGGCGATGTCTGCAATGAGGCGAAGCCCGTTCACCCCGATCTGCCGGCACGTCTCGACATCGTCTTCCGCCAGTTTGCCCGCACGGTCGTAGGCGGCAGCCGCTCGGGCATCGACGGCAAGCGGCGCAAGCGTCGCGCGAAGATCCTCGAGCGCCCAGCGCAGATTGACGGCCGTCGGACGTTGTTCGCCGAGAAACCTGACCGCCCGATCGAGGCCGGCATCCGAAGCGTCGGCACGCATCGCCAGCGCCACGCCGTAGGCAGCGGTCACGCCGATCAACGGCGCGCCACGAACCTGCATCGATTTGATTGCGTGCGCCGCATCCTCGACGGTCTTGAGCGTCAATCGCACGAGTGTGTGCGGCAGCACCGTCTGGTCGATAATGCCGACCGACCAGCCGTCGCTATCGAGCCAGATCGTGCGCGAGGAGACCCCATCAAGCTTCATAGTTTTCCTCCGCCGACGATCGCGTGAATTCGATGATTTCGGTCGCGGTTTCCGCCGGCCGCGTCTGAAGTAGCATATGTGCCGCCGGGAAGACGATCATGCGCGCCCTCCCCTTTTCGCCGATAGCCTTCTGCATGGGTGCTTTCCGCACCAGCCAATCGGAGCGTCCGTGCAGTGCAAGGACTGGACACTCGAGGCGCATGAAGTCTCGTCTGACATCCACCTCCGCCGCCGCCCGCAGCCGCGCCGCCCGCACCGGACGCGACAACGCGCGAACTATGTCCTCGACCTTGTCGCGAAGCTCCTTATCGCTGAAGGGGCCCATGAGCATGGCATCCCGAATGTTGCGAGGCGTCGAACGAGGATCGACGCGTGCGGCCCTCCGCATGAGCCACTGCGGCCAAGGGTTCTTGATGAATGTAGCGGCGAGCACGATCCCCCGCACCTGGTCTCGAAGCTGCGACGCAACAAGAACCGCAACCGGCCCCGAGAAGGATTCGCCCAGCACATAGACGGGCCTGCTGCCGATCTCATGGCGGACGAGCTCTACATACCCGGCATACCCGAGCGTCGGGTCCTGCGGATAGCGGACGACGTTGACCTTGAACTCCCGGGCAAGATGCGGAGCAACCCGATCGAACAGGTCTCCCGTTCCATCAAGACCCGGTAAGAGAACAATCTCGGGCGCATCGTTCACCATGCTCAATATGTAGCAGGACCCGGTAACGGAATGTGAAGCGAAGCGTCGAGGCCGCACGCCGCACACTTTAAAACGTACCACTCCGAATACGGGCGCGCTGACCGGTCCACGATCTCGACGCCAGGCGCCCCACAAACCGGACAGTCCTGCGCCGCGTCGGGATCCGCCCGCCAACGGGCGATGCGATCGAGCGCATCGGCAATATGTTCCTTCGGCAGGTCCAATGTGGCGACCTAGTGCCCGCCGAACGCGATGAGCGCGTGGCGGGGAATGCCAAGGGCATCGAGACGCTGCATGCCGCCGAGATCGGGAAGGTCGACGATGAATGTCGCGCCGACGACATTTCCTCCCGAACGCCGAATGAGCTTCACGGCGGCTTCCGCCGTTCCCCCCGTCGCGATCAGATCGTCGACGATGAGCACGCGCGAACCCGGCTCGACGGCATCCTCATGAATCTCGATCACGTCGACGCCGTACTCGAGCGTGTACTCCTGCCCGATCGTCTTCCATGGCAGCTTGCCCTTCTTGCGGATCGGAATGAACCCGCATTCGAGACGATCGGCGATGGCGCCGCCCAGGATGAACCCTCGCGCTTCGATGCCGGCGACCGCGTCGACTTTGCCATCCTCGAACGGCTTCGCCATTCCCTTGATGGCTTTTTTGAGCCCGATGGGATCGGCGAGCAGCGTGGTGATGTCCCGGAACATGATGCCCGGCTTCGGATAATCGGGGATCGTTCGAATAAGCTCTTCAAGGCCGTCCAAGTTCTTCACGTGGCTCACTCCCGCCAAATTGACGGCGCAAAATAGCAATATCTCTCGCTTCTAGATAGTTTTAGAGCAACGCAACTGTGCTGAATGATTCGGCACGGGCCCATGACATTTGCTTGAAGGACTTCGTGATGGCAGCCCAAAGCCCCTCCGCAACGGCCGGCCCAGAGTTCGACCCAATCTTGGATGACCAGGAAGACCTGCCCCGAACGTTCCGCCGCGAAAAGGAGGCTCGCGCACGCGAGGCGCGCGAACGCGCCGAGCAGGAGCGCGCCGCCGCGCCGACCTTGCCGATGGGAGTTGCAGATCGCCGCGCGCGTCCTCGGCCCGACACCTACGCGTCAAGCGACCTCGACACCGCCGGCGACCAGCAACTCGTTTCGGCTTCGGTCCGCCGCTTCGACGTTCCGTTCGTCGATCTCGTCACCTTCTTTCTGAAGGCGGTGATCGCAAGCATCCCGGCCCTGTTCCTGCTGGGCGCTATCCTGTGGGTAATGGGCGCGGCTTTGGAAGCGCTCTTCCCGGCCCTGATCAAGATGAAGATCCTGATCAGCTTCCCGAATTGAGCGAGCGGCAGCCTTAGAGAAGAACGCGCCCCGCAATCGCTTCGAGCTTCTTCAACAGCTCCGGATCACGAGCCTCCGGCGGCGTGATGATCGCAACCTCGAGCGACCGGTCCGAGCCGATCGGGCAAGCCGGGTGTTCGCGCGGAAAATCACGCGCCAGCCGGGCAACGAGCCTCTGCGCCTTTGCCGTATTGTCCTTCATCACCTCGAGGATCGCGGCCACATCGACATCGCCGTGATCATCGTGCCAGCAGTCGTAATCGGTGACCATGGCAACGCTCGCGTAACAAATCTCGGCCTCGCGAGCGAGCTTGGCTTCCGGCATGTTGGTCATGCCGATGACGTCGCAGTCCCAGGAGCGGTAGAGATTGCTCTCGGCGCGCGTCGAGAACTGCGGGCCTTCCATCGCGAGATAGACACCGCCCCGATGCACGTCGATCTCTTCCGTCTTCGCCGCCTTTTCGAGCGCCTTGAACAAGAGCGGGCTGATTGGATCGCCCATCGCGACGTGCGCGACGCAGCCGTTGCCGAAGAATGATTTTTCGCGCGCGAACGTCCGGTCGATGAACTGATCGGGAAGTACGAAGTCGCCGGGCTTGTACTTCTTCTTGAGTGACCCGCACGCCGAAACGGAAACGAGATCGGTCACGCCCGCCCGCTTCAGGACATCGATGTTCGCGCGGTAATTGATGCCGCCGGGCGATAATTTATGACCGCGTCCGTGCCGCGGCAGAAAGCGGATGGGAAGCCCGTCGATGTCCGCAAAAAGCACATCGTCCGAAGGCGCCCCCCAGGGACTTTCGATGGTCTTCCATTCAGGGTTCGCGAGACCCGGCAGATGATAGAAGCCGCTGCCGCCCACAATGCCCAGAACCGAAGTCGTCATGCCCGTTTGCTCCCCTGTCCTCGATCACGCTGACAAATAAACGGAAAAAAGCCCCGCGAGCGAGGCTTTTTATCAGTTTGCAAATCGGCGCGGGGCCGATGACCGGAACCCGTCACATGAAAGCGGTCAGTGCTTGATGTTTTTCCAGATCCGCTTCTTGCCGAGATAGAGCAGCCCCGTCGTGACGATCAGATACAGGATGACCTGCCATCCGATGCGCTTGCGCTGATCGAGCGACGGATCGGCCGCCCATGACAGAAATGCGACAACGTCATGGGAGTAATGGTCGACCGTCGACGGAGTGCCATCCTGGTAGGCGACGACGCCATCCGACAGCGGCGGCGGCATGGCGATCTGATGGCCCGGAAACGCCTTGTTGTAGTACTTTCCGTCCGTCAGCTTGTAGTCGGCCGGGGCATCCGAATACTCGGTCAGCAGCGCGTAGATATAGTTCGCGCCACCTTCCTGATACGCATTGAGGATGTCGCCGAGCATCAGGAACGGATGGATGTACCAGCTCGCCTCCCGATGGCTGTCGCGAGCCCTCGCGATGAGCGAGAGATCGGGCGGTAACGCTCCGTTCTGCGACGCCCGCGCTTCGTTGTCGTTGTGATAGGGCCCGCGGATCGGATCGGACAGCAACGGCGGCCGCTCGAACATCTTGCCTTCGTCGTTCGGACCGTCGGTGATCTGGTTCGGCCACGTCGCGGCAAGTTCCTTCACCGCGTCTTCAGGAAATTCCGGCCCGCCCGGCTGCACCAGGTTGCGGAACGCCACCCGCTTCAAGCCGTGGCACGCGGCGCAGACTTCCTTGTAGACCTGAAAGCCGCGCTGAAGCTGCGCCTTGTCGAACTGACCGGTGAACCCGCTGAACGACCATTTCTGCCGCTCGATCTCCTGATGACCGGCTTCTTCGGCCGACAGGCTACCCATGGCAACGGTTGCCGCAACCATCGACAGCAGAGTGAGAGAAAGATGCTTTTTCATGTTTTCTCTCCTCTCAACGCGATTCAGGAGCAGCAGTCGCTCCCGTCGGCAACCCGGTCCCGCCCTTACTCAAGACGTCGTCGGTAATTGAGCGTGGCAACCGGCTTGGCGTTTCGATGAGGCCCACGATCGGCATCACCGCGAGGAAGAACAGGAAGTAGCAGAGCGTGAAGATCTGCGACGCGATCACGTAAATCCCTTCGGCCGGCTTGGAGCCGAGATAGCCCAGCGCTACGCAGGTGAAGAGGAAGAACCAGAAGAACCATTTGAAGATCGGCCGGTACTTCGCCGAACGCACCCGGGACGTATCGAGCCAGGGAGCGAACGCGATGAGGATCACGGCCGAGAACATCGCGACCACGCCGCAAAGCTTCGCATATTGCCCAAGCGGAATGCCGAGGAACGAACTCGTGAAGGCGCGGAGGATCGCGTAGAACGGCAGGAAGTACCATTCAGGCACGATGTGCGGCGGCGTCACGAGCGGATTGGCTTCGACGTAGTTGTCCGCATGCCCGAGGTAGTCCGGCACGAAGAACGCGAACCACGCGAAGAGGATGAGGAACGCGAAGAGCCCGACCGAGTCCTTCGCCGTCGCATAAGGATGCATCGGCACGGTGTCGGACGGCTGCTTGATGTCGAGCCCGGTCGGATTGTTCTGGCCAACGACATGCAGCGCCCAGATATGGAGGCCGACGACGCCGGTCAACACGAACGGCAGGAGGTAATGCAGGGCGAAGAAGCGATTGAGCGTTACGCCCGAGACCGCGTATCCGCCCCACAGCCATTCGACGATCGCCGTTCCCAAGCCGGGATAGATCGTATCGAGCGCGGAAAAGAGATTGGTGATGACGGTGACGCCCCAGAAGCTCATCTGGCCCCACGGAAGCGTGTAGCCCATGAACGCCGTTGCCATCATCAACAGCATGATGATGACGCCCAGTATCCAAAGAACCTCGCGCGGCGCCTTGTACGAGCCGTAGTAGAATCCGCGGAAGATATGGATGTAGACGGCGAGGAAGAACATCGACGCGCCGACGGAGTGCAGATTGCGCAGCATCCAGCCGTAGTTCACGTCGCGGCGTATGTGCTCGATGGAATTGAACGCGCCGGCATCGCTCGGCTGGTAATGCATCGCGAGAACGACGCCCGTTACGATCTGCGCCAAAAGGCAAACCGTCAGGATCCCGCCGAACGTCCAGAGATAGTTCAAGTTGCGCGGCGTCGGATAATCGACGAACGAGCTTTGCATCAACCGGGCGATGGGCAACCGCTCATCAAGCCATTTTCCCCAGCGCGACGTCGGCACGTAATTCGAAGTGTGACCTCCCATGTCCGCTTTCCCCCTAACCGATCTTTATTTTTGTATCAGTCGTGAACGCATAGGTCGGCACCTCGAGATTTCGCGGTGCCGGACCCTTTCGAATGCGTCCGGAGGTATCGTAGACAGAGCCGTGGCAGGGGCAGAACCAACCGCCGTACTCGCCGCGCTCGTCGCCCATGGCCTGGCCCTTCGGAATGCACCCGAGATGCGTGCAGATACCGATGAGCACGATCCAGTTCTCATGGCCCTTGATGGTGCGATTGGCGTCGGTTCCAGGCTCGTCGCCCGGCAAGTTTTCGTTACGCGCGTTGTCGTCCGGCAGCGTCTTGACGTCGACGTTCTCCGCCGCCTCGACTTCGGCTTTCGTACGGTTGCGGATGAAGATCGGCTTGCCGCGCCACATCGCGGTGATGGCCTGGCCTTCCTTCACCGGCGACAGATCGACCTCGACCGACGAGAGCGCCATGGTGCTGGCGTCGGGATTCATCTGTTGAATGAAGGGCCAAAGTAGTGACGCCGCGCCGACAGCAACGAAAGCGTTGCCGGCCACCACCAGAAAATCCCGGCGGTTCGGTTCTAGTGCTTCAGTACTCACGGATGCCTCTCGCATTGGAAACCAGAGACGCTGTGCGGCTTTCGATCGTGCGAGACAGCCCCGCCGTCTTTGCCTTTTTTTAGTGCTCTAGTTTGCTCGTTTCACTTCCCTGGTGATCGTTCTGACAGCCTTTGACCCGGCTATCAATATGACCGCGACAAAAAGCGAGAGGCAATTTGGCACATATTTCCAACTAGACATTTGAGTGGCTGCAATCGCAGGTCGCGCTGACCATGAGACTCGCTCTCTACCAGCCTGACATAGCGCAGAACACGGGCACGATTCTGCGCCTTTGCGCCTGCTTCGGCATCCCTGTCGACGTCATCGGACCGGCGGGATTCGACATGAGCGACCGCGCGCTCAAGCGCGCCGCCCTCGATTATCTGCCCCACGTCGAGCTGGCCCGGCACGCCGGTTACGAAACCTTCATGGAACAGCGGGCGGCCACCTCGACCCCACCGGGCCGCCTCGTCCTCCTGACGACGAAAGCGGCGATACCCCATTGCGACTTCCGCTTCGCGCCGGACGACACATTGATGCTCGGCCGCGAGAGCGCCGGCGTGCCCGATGCCGTGCACGACCGCGTCGACGCACGCATCACGATCCCGATGCGGCCGGGACTGAGATCGCTGAATGTCGCCGTTGCAGCCGCCATCGTTCTCGGCGAAGCGCTCCGCCAGACCGGCGGTTATCCTCACCCCTGACATCGCAGCTGTCGTACGAGTGACACGTGAATCCGGCATTCCGTTCGCATCACCTACGCGATCAGCAAGCGCCCGATGTCGATCGAACAGATTCTGGAAATCGCCGGCGCCGCATCGGCGCTGTTATTGATCGCGGGCCTCGTCATCGGCCAATTGAACGGCGAGTGGCGGATATGGCCGGCGCCCCCCGTCGGCTCCCTCAAAAGCTTCGGCTTCTGGACTCTCTTCCGCACTTTGAACGTCGTTGTATTGATCCTTGGGATCGAGCGGTTCCTGACGACGCTCGGCGGCGACGCCCTACCGCTTCGGATCGCGTGCGCAGCCGTCTCGCTGATTTCAGGGATCGCGTACGCCTATACGCTGTGGTCGCTCGGCCGGAAGGCGACCTACTGCCAGGCAAGCGGACTGGCGACCGGCGGCGTCTACCGGTGGACCCGCAACCCGCAGTATGCCACCGCCATCGCCGCCTTCGCGACGCTTGGGATCGCAGCCGCCGCTTGGGATGCAACCCTGCTCGCTGGCTCGCTCGTCATCGTCTACGCGATGATGGCAAGGGCCGAGGAGCCCTGGCTCGAGACGCGCTACGGCCGCAGCTACCTCGATTACAAAGCCGAGGTGCCGCGCTTCTTCAATCTTCGCCACGCCGCAGCCGAGCTTTCAGCCTTCGTCATGACCAAATCGCCGTCGCTCGCGAAACATCTCCAGACCAAGCGATAGCGCGATCTGCCGCCTATTCGGCCGCCTCTCGCGCCAGGAACCCACCGGACTGACGACTCCAGAGTTGCGCGTAAATCCCGCCGCGCTTCAAGAGATCGGCGTGCGAACCCTCTTCGACGATCCGCCCCTCGTCCATGACGACGAGCCGGTCCATGGCCGCAATCGTCGACAGCCGGTGCGCGATGGCGATCACCGTCTTGCCGCGCATAAGCGTTTCGAAGCTCGACTGGATTTCGGATTCGACTTCGGAATCGAGCGCGCTCGTCGCCTCGTCGAGGACGAGAATAGGCGCGTTCTTCAGCAAAACGCGGGCGATCGCGATGCGCTGACGCTGGCCGCCGGAAAGCTTCACGCCCCGCTCGCCGACATGCGCGTCGTATCCGCGACGGCCCTTCAAGTCCTCGAGCCCACGAATGAACTCGTGCGCCTCGGCCCGTCGCGCCGCCGCAATGACGTCCGCTTCGCTCGCATCCAAACGGCCATAGAGAATGTTGTCCCGGACCGAACGATGAAGCAGCGACGTATCCTGCGTCACCATTCCGATCTCCGCACGCAGGCTGTCCTGCGTCACGTCCGCGATATTCTTCCCATCGATCAGAATGCGGCCGCCCTCGAGATCGTAGAAACGCAGGAGCAGATTGACGAGCGTCGACTTGCCGGCGCCCGAGCGGCCGACCAGACCCACCTTCTCGCCCGGACGAACGGTCAGCGAGAGCGATTCAATCACACGCGGCGGCGCATCGTCCGAAGCCGCGCGGCCGGCGCCGTAATGGAAATGAATGTGATCGAACCGGATTTCTCCACGCGGCACGGTGAGCGGCTTGGCATCCGGCTTGTCGACCAAAAGGTTCGGCCGCGAGATCGTCTCCATGCCCTCATGGACGACGCCGATGTTCTCGAATACGTCCGAAATCGTCCACATCACCCATCCCGACATCGTCACAATGCGAATGACGAGGCCGCTGACGACGGCGATATCGCCGACCGAGACGTACTGCAAAGTCCAAAGCCAGATCGCCAAGCCTGTCGTCGCGACGAGGAGGATGCCGTTCAGCAGGTAAAGGACGATTTCCATTCCCGTGATGAGGCGCAGCGAAGCCTGCCACTTCTGCACCTGCTCCGTCAGCGCCTCGCGCGCGTAAGTATCCTCCCGCTCGGCGTGAGCGAAGAGCTTCACTGTCATGATATTCGTGTAGCTGTCGACGATGCGCCCGATGAGCATAGAACGCGCTTCGGAGGATTCCGTCGAGCGTTGCTTGATGCGCGGCACGAAATAGCGCAGCGTCATGATATAGGCGACGAGCCAGAGGACGAGGGGCACCGTCAGCCGCCAATCGGAAGCTGCGAAAAGCAACGCCGAACCCACAAACTGCACGCTCGCATACCAAAGCGCATCGATGAGCTGCACCACGCTTTCGCGGAGCGACGTTCCGGTCTGCATGATCTTGTTGGCGACGCGGCCCGCGAAATCGTTCTGGAAGAAACCGAGGCTCTGCCGCATCACGTAGCGGTGCGTCTGCCAGCGAATGCGCGCTGTGCAACCGGCCGCGATGATCTGGTTTTTGATGAAGTCGTGCCCAACCGACACGACCGGCCTCAGAATGAGCGCCACGAAGGCCATCAGCGTCAGCATCAAGCCATGGTTCGAGATGAAGCTCGCCGGATCGCTCTCCACGCGCATCTTGTCGACGATCGTGCCGACGAACCCCATCAGAGCCACTTCAATGATCGAGCCGAGGCAGCCCGCGATCAGCAGAAATACGAAGAAGGGCCAAAGCGGCTTGATAAAAAACCAATAGAATGCCCACAGCTGGTCCGGCGGGCGCTCGATGGAGCGCTCGTCGAACGGCTTGATGCGGGTCTCCCCCCAGGTCATGAGGCGGCTGAGCATTGGTCTATCGCAAGCAAAAAAGCGGCGCATGACCGCGGCCGGATGTTCCGACGGGCGACAGCGACCGGATGTTGATCGTGGATGCCTGTTAGGGCTAAGGATCTTTTCCGTCAAAAACAAGACACGGTACCTAATTCTAGATGAACGCATCCGATACGCCCCTGGGGCAAAAGCAAGCAGCCGCCCGCGCCTGGTTCGAAAGGCTGCGCGACGATATTTGTGGGGCATACGAGAAACTCGAATCTAGCCTCCCGGATACGGCTCCGCACGGAAGCGAAGCGCCAGGCACGTTCACGCGCAAACCTTGGTCGCGCACCGACCACAGAGGCGCGGAAGGCGGCGGCGGCGTCATGAGCATGATGCACGGCCGCGTGTTTGAAAAAGTCGGCGTTCACACATCGACGGTCTACGGCGAATTCGCACCCGAGTTCCGCAAGCAAATTCCGGGAGCCGAAGAGAGCCCCGAATTCTGGGCGTCCGGCATTTCGCTGATCGCGCATCCGCGCAACCCCAACGTGCCGGCGGTTCACATGAACACCCGCATGATCGCAACGTCGAAATGGTGGTTCGGCGGTGGCGCCGATCTGACCCCTGTTCTCGAAAAACGCCGCACGCAATCCGACGCCGACACGCTCGCGTTTCACGCCGCAATGTACGGCGCCTGCGCAGCCCACCCCGTTGCCGACTATGCTAAATTCAAGAAATGGTGCGATGACTATTTCTTTCTGCCGCATCGAAACGAAATGCGCGGCGTTGGCGGCATCTTCTACGATTACCTGACGCCCTCCGACGCCGAAGGCGGCTGGGATGCAGCCTTTGCCTTCACGCAGGATGTGGGCCGCTCCTTTGCGAGCGTCTACCCGATGCTCGTCAGAGGCAATTATACGATGGCCTACACCGATGAGCAGCGCGAAGAGCAATTGGTTCGCCGCGGCCGCTATGTCGAATATAACCTTCTCTACGATCGCGGCACGATGTTCGGCCTGAAGACGGGCGGCAATGTCGAAAGCATTCTCTCGTCCATGCCGCCCGTGGTAAAGTGGCCTTAATTGACTGGGAAATTCTAGTTCCGTTGCGTTAGTGTCGCCGCGTGCGGTCTCCGGGGGGAAGGCAAAATGAAACGCCTCGTCTGCTCCATGGACGGCACTTGGAACGATGACGAGGGCGGAGCGTCGCCGCAAACCAACGCTGCGAAGCTCGCGAGCGCAGTCCTCCCGGCGGACGATCGCGGTCGAAGACAACTCGTCCGCTTCGTCTTCGGCAAAGCGCCGTCGGAAGAAAAGCGGTGGGCCTCCTTGAAGGCCGCGGCCGGCCTTCAAATCAGCGAGCGGATCAAGGCGGCCTACGAGTTTCTTCGCAACACCTACGAACCGGGCGACGAAATCTATCTGTTCGGCATTTCGCGCGGAGCTTACGAAGCGCGCAGCCTCGCAAGCTTTATCGCCCTTTTCGGCATAGCCCGAAAAGACGCCGATTTCCCGATCGATCAAGCGTGGCGGCTCTACCGCAAATCGGAGCGTCGCCGCAAATTCGATGCCGTCGCCGAACTCAGCGCCGCGTGTCACTATCCGGTCCGCATACGTTGCATCGGTGCGTGGGATACCGTCGGCCATGCCGGAAATCCGAATTGGCCATGGGCTTGGCTCGCACGCCGGTTCAACCGCCACGACCTCCGATGGCACAACACGATCGATATCGCACTCCATGCCGTCTCGATCGATGAAACACGCGGCGCCTTTCGCCCATCGATGTTCACCCTGCCCGATGACGTCATGCTGCCGTCGCACCAGCGCGTCGAGCAGGCGTGGTTCCCCGGCACGCACGCCGATGTGTCCGGCGGCTCGCCCGAAACGGAGCTATCGGATGTCGCGCTTCTCTGGATGGTCGAGAAAATACAATCGCTGACGGACCTCGCGATTGATATCGCGAGACTGGAGCGCGAGAGCCGCCCCGATCCCCTTGGCCTTCAACACGTCAGCAACAGCGGCTGGCGTTCCGTCTTCAGCCGACGCGTTCCCTATCTGCGACTTGTTCGACAGGATGCCGGTGGCATCCCGCATCGGCGTCGCCGCGCCTTCAACAACTGGAGAACGAGCAAGCTCGGGAAGGGTCTTATTTCGTTGAACGAGACGATCCACCACAGCGCGCTAGACCGTCTCGGCCAAACCATCCGCGAGGCGAACGGCAGCCGCGTTAACGAACGCATTTACGAGCCGTCAACTCTTGTGGCGGCAGTCTCGCCCGCTCGTGACGAGAGAGCCCGCGACGAAGAAGTCCACACAGAGAACGCCTGATTGTAGGATCGTGCATCACCGCTGTTATCGCAGCCGCTCCAACAATTATGCAGAGCAGCATTTTGGCGCACGCGGTGCCACTTGTCTTGCAACTTTGCTACCCCGGTAGCACTTGCCCGGTAGCAGTATCAGAGCCCAATCCCTAGGAAACATAAATGGCATTATTATTCGATCCGCTCCAAGCTGGCGCGTTCCTGATGAAGAATCGCATCGTGCTGGCTCCGCTGACTCGTTGCCGCGCCAGCGCCGGACGCGTGCCGAACGACCTCATGCGCGATTATTATGTGCAGCGCGCATCCGCCGGATTGATGCTCACGGAAGCGACCTCCGTCACCCCGATGGGCGTTGGCTATCCCGACACGCCGGGCATCTGGTCCGATGAGCAGGTCGCCGGCTGGAAAAAGATCACCGACGCTGTGCACGCCGCTGGCGGCACCATTCTCTTGCAGCTCTGGCATGTCGGCCGCATCTCCGATCCGGTCTATCTCGACGGTGAACTGCCGGTCGCGCCAAGCGCCATCGCACCGGAAGGCCACGTGAGCTTGGTGCGCCCCAAGCGCGAATACGTCGTGCCGCGAGCGCTTGAGCTGAGCGAAATCCCGGGCGTCATCGCCGCCTACCGTCGCGGCGCCGAGAACGCGAAGCGCGCGGGCTTCGATGGTGTCGAAGTTCACGGCGCCAACGGATATCTCCTCGATCAGTTCCTGCAGGATTCGACGAACCATCGCACCGACGCCTACGGCGGACCCATCGAAAACCGCGCGCGCCTGATGCTCGAAGTTGTCGATGCGTGCGTCGAAGTCTGGGGCGCGGATCGCGTCGGCCTCCATCTCGCGCCGCGCGCCGATTCACACTCGATGGGCGACAGCAATCGTCTCGCAACCTTCAGCTACGTCGCGAGCGAAGCGGGCAAGCGTAAAATCGCTTTCATCTTCACGCGCGAACACGAAGCACCGGACTCGATCAACCCGGCAATCAAGAAGGCGTTCGGCGGCGTGCTCATCGCCAACGAGAAGTTCACGAAGGAATCGGCTGAGGTCGCCCTCAATTCCGGAGCGGCCGATGCGGTGGGCTTCGGCAAGGAGTTCATCGCCAATCCGGATCTGCCCGAGCGGTTCAAACTGAACGCACCGTTGAACCCGCAGGACCCGTCCACGTTCTACGGCGGCGGCGCCAAGGGCTACACCGATTACCCCGCGCTATCCAAGGAAGAAGCGAGCGTGTGAGAAGCGCGTCGCAGCTTCGCTGATCGTCACACGAATACCGGCGCCGGGCTCAACGCTCGGCGCCTCGCACTGCAATGGTGTCAAAAGCGTCCGCGAACTCCAACGATCCGGGCTTCGTCATGGCAAACGTCATTCGCCGGTCGAGTTCGGCTTGCAGCTGCGCCCCCGTCAACCCGATCACCATTTTGTTGACGTAGTAAGCGCTCCTCGCAAAGAAATTTGTCGTCGGCGCTTCCGATCCCGGCGATTGCATCATTTCAAGCCCCGTCACCGGCCCGGCCAAGTTCATCAGCTCGAGTTCAGCGCCCGATAGCGAATACCGGCCCTGCTTTGCCGCCGTATCCTGCAACGTCTTCAGCTTCATCGCTTGCAACATGGGCCCGATGTCTGCGTCGATGTTGAGCGTATGAATGCCCATGCCCTCGCGCGTCTTTGCGTATGCCTGCTGCACAGTCCATTCGAATGGCTGATGCTTGACGTTGGCGTACATCTTCTTCAGCACCGCAAGCTTGTGCTTCAGAAGCGCGGTTCGCTCCGGCGAGTTGCGCGGATCGCGCAGTTTCTGAGTGATGCGCGAAATGAAAGTCGGTCCGCTGCGCGCAAGCTCGTTGACCGAGTTCGCATCGAGCAGCTGCGCATAGCCGAGCGCGCTTGAAATCGCCCGGCCGGTTTTATTGCTCGGATGAAGTCCCGATTGCATATCGTAGGTGCCGACGCCGCCCGTCTCGAGCGCGTACACGCGCACCACCTGCTCTTTCGAAAGACCGAGCGCCACCGCCTCCCGCGCGTAACGAAGCTTGAATTCCTTCTCAGACACTCGTTCGGGAACGAAATTGTAGACACTCTTCGCAGCCGCCAGGTAATCCGGCACCGTCGCAAGCTCTTTCGGCTGCGTCGGATCGGTCTGCTTCTGCGCAACGAGAAATCGATCGTATTTCTGAGCGAGATCGCCGGACAGGGATGGCCCCTGGTACTTCGGCGGAAAGCTCATCACATAATCGCTCGTATCGAACTGAATTTTCCCAGACCGCTTCCGCTTGCGCCCCTGGCGCTTCTGATCCACTGCTGCCCAATACTGGTCGAGCTGCGCTTCGAATTCTCGCCGGGCGCCCTTCCACTCGCGAAACTGCTCGATCTCACGATCCGAAAGCGAGGCAAGAAAATCAGCCGTCGACAATGCCTGCGCGTTCGCCGATTGAGTAGAAAACATCGTCCCGAGCACCATCGTGGCGAGCCCCAGGAAACGAACAAGCGAGCGAAACGGCAATGTCGACCTTTGATAACCCACGCCAAGCTCCACTTTGCCGGTCTCGAGACGCAGCATGAAATCACGAAGTGAAGGTACCGTGATTCATTGGAGCCCGGCCATCGGATCGTGTCATCCTTCAACTTCGGCTAGAGTTGAGCAATGGACCGACTTTCCGCCCCCATTATGACCAATATGAACACACCCGGTTTCGATGCGGCGACATTCGAGGAATTGGCGCGATCTCGCCTCCTCGCGACCCCGCAGCTTCTCGACGAACCGCAATCTCCAAGCGACGATGATCTCAATCCGGGAAGCACCCGCAGCACAGCGGGCCTTCGCCACGCCGCGGTTCTGGTGCCCATCATCGCGCACCAGCCTCTTTCAGTTCTCTTGACCGCAAGAACGGATCATTTGCCGTCTCACGCCGGTCAAATCGCCTTTCCGGGCGGAAAAGTGGAATCGTTCGACGCTGGCCCGCTGGCTGCTGCACTGCGGGAAACACGCGAAGAGATCGCCTTGGATCAGGCCTTCATAGAGCCGGTCGGCTTCCTGCCGCCTTATCGCACCGGCACAGGCTACATCATCACGCCGTCGGTCGCCCTCGTTCGCCCCGGCTTCAAGCTAACGCCGGATCCAAAGGAAGTTGCCTCCGTCTTTGAAGTTCCATTCGCTTTTTTGATGAACGAAGCCAATCATCAGATACACAGTCGGGTCTTCGGCGGCATCGAGCGCCGTTTCTATGCAATGCCCTACGAAGAACGCTATATTTGGGGTGCAACCGCTGGAATAATTCGCACGCTCTATCGGAGACTTTTCAGCATATGACTCGGATCGTCATCGAAAACATTTTCTTCTTCCTGTTGCCGACGCTCGTTTACGTCATGTGGGTCGCGTTCAAGGAAGACGAATGGGCGGGCCTTACGGCGATCGTGAGCCGGGCGCCTCTGCTTCGGCTTTTCGTCGCCGGCGCCGTGCTGATGCTCGGAACGCTCATTGCGTTCTCGTCGCGGTCTCACAACAGCCCGCGCGACGTTTACGTGCCGGCCTCGATCGAAGGTGGCAAGCTGGAGCCCGGCCATAGCATCCATGTCCCCGAACCGGCCGAGCAGCCGGCGGCAAAGCCCTGATCCATGGCTGACACTCCGCTGAAATGGCCGCGCTTGAGCGCCCCGTGGTTGAACTCGCCTGCCTTGGCGAAGGTCTTCGGCGCACTTGGCGCCGGCGGCGCCGAAGCCCGCGTCGTCGGTGGCGCCGTGCGCAATGCGCTGCTCGATCGGCCCGTCCACGAAGTCGATATCGCGACGACAGCGCCCCCCGAAGACACCATGCGTCTCGCGCGTGATGCCGGCCTTGGCGCCTACCCGACCGGCATCGACCACGGCACCATAACCGTCGTTAGCGATGGACAGTCATACGAAGTCACGACCCTTCGCCGGGATGTCGAAACCGATGGCCGTCACGCCGTCGTTGCATTCACGAACGATTGGACGGAAGACGCCTCCCGCCGCGACTTCACGATCAACGCTCTCTACTGCGATCTCGATGGAAACATCTACGATCCGGTGGGCGGCGGCCTAGCCGACATCCGCAAGCGCCGCGTCCGCTTCATCGGCGACGCAGAAGCGCGCATACGCGAAGACTACCTTCGCATTCTCCGCTTCTTCCGCTTCAGCGCCCAATATGGGAGCGGCCAACTCGATCCGACCGGCCTCGCCGCGGCGGAAGCGTTGAAGGATGGCTTGATCCTCCTCTCCGCCGAGCGTGTGAGCGCCGAGATGCTGAAGCTTCTCGCAGCGCCCGGCGCACCTGACGTGCTTGGTGTCATGTACGACGCCGGCATTCTGCAACTGGCAGTCCGGACGCAGATCGAGCCGGATCGTTTCGTCCGGCTCGCCGCCATCGAAGCCGCCCTCGGCGAACCACCCGATCCGATAACGCGTTTGGCGGCCCTCGCCGTCATTCATCCGGGCGACGACATCTTTCTCGCCAACCAGCTCAGGCTCTCCAATGCCGACGCTCATCGCATTGCAGCAGCCCTCGAGACCGACCCGGGTATCGATCCGCACACGCCGGAATCCGCGGGCCGGGCGGCCCTTTATAGACTCGGCCGGGAAAGTTTCCGCCGTGCGGTACGGCTCGCGTGGGCTCGGTCCGGCGCTTCACCCAACGCCCCAAACTGGCGCGCTCGAGCGTTGCTGCCGGATCGTTGGAACGCTTCCAAAATGCCCTTTTCCGGCAGCGATGTCATGGCGCTCGGTGTTGCCCAAGGAGTAGCCATCGGCCGCGTTCTCGACGCTTTCGAACGCTGGTGGATCGAGAACGATTTCCCCTCTGATGCTGAACAACAACGCAAAGTGCTTAAAGACTTGGCGGCCGAGGCACTTGCTTAGCTAAGCAAAATATTTCACTTCACCTGGGCTTTTGCTCCGGATAGGTTCTCTGACGTTGCGGGGTCTGCTGTTTGTATTGCGTTGGGGAAATGACCTGATGGACACTATAGGTCGGGAGCGCGAGCGTTCGCGCAAGTTCGTCCAAGTTGTCTTCGCCGTTCTAGCTCTTCTCAGTCTCGTCTCAGCACTCGCCGTATCGACTCGCGGGACAGATCTGGGATTGCCCGAAGCATCGACATATCCGATCGCGCTGGCGTTTCTTATCGTCGGTGCCGTCGATACTGCTCTGCTGTTTGCATGGGAGCGTATCTCCCAACGTACGGAGCTTTGAGTTCGAAGCCCCCTCGGCTGCTGTGACTGGCGGCCGGCTCCCCGAAGGGGAGAGCCAGACGCCAACAAAAACCTTCCGGGCGGCTGAGCGCAAAGGCGGTCGCCGCCAGGCTGCAGCGAAGCCTCAGTCCACGTCCTTTTTCCATCCGGAATTATTGGTAAATGTGCGCGAGCCGGGCTTTTGCCGCTCGCTGACCTCACAGCCGCAGGCCTTCGTCATACGCCTGTAACATGAATCCCGTCCTACGTTTCGCATGAAAGCTTAGCTGCTTTTGTGGAAAGCGTACTGACTGGGGGGCTGACATTGAGCGCACCGAACCCGGAATTGAATTATCGGGCCGTCTTCATTTCCGACATCCATCTCGGGATGCGTAACTCGCAAGCGACAGCCCTTATCGACTTCCTCAAAAACGTCGAATGCCAGGACCTCTATCTGGTTGGCGACATCGTCGATTTCTGGAAAGTTCGCCGCGGCCCCCATTGGCCGCAAAGCCACAATGACGTCCTGCAAAAACTGCTCCGCAAGGCCCGAAAGGGCACGCGCGTTGTCTTCATCCCCGGCAATCACGACGACGGGTTGCGCGACTACGCGGGAATGAATTTCGGCGGCGTCGAGCTGCGCCGCGATGCCGTGCACGAAGGCGCCAACGGCAAACGCTATCTCGTCTTGCACGGCGATGAATTCGACGTCGTCGTCCGCTACGCCCGCTGGCTGGCATTCCTCGGCGACCGCTCGTACGACGCCGCACTCGCGCTCAACGTCCCGCTGAACTTCATGCGCCGTCAACTTGGCCTCGGGCACTGGTCGCTCTCCGCGTTCCTGAAGCACAAGGTGAAAAGCGCGGTCAATTACATCGGCGAGTTCGAAGAAGCTCTCGCCGGCGAAGCCCGCCGCCGCGACACGCACGGCCTCATCTGCGGCCACATCCACCACGCCAACGAACGCATGATCGACGGCATCCACTATCTGAACTGCGGCGATTGGGTTGAAAGCTGCACGGCGATCGCAGAGCGCTTCGACGGACAATTCGAAATCATTCGCTGGAAAGAACATCTGGCCGCCCGCGGCAAGCAGGCGCCCTCGGGCCGTTGGCTCGTCGAAGCGGCCTAGTTTCGGACGGCCCGTTTCGGACGGCCGGCGCGCGGAACGCGTGTCGTCCGAAACAAAGCAAAATCGACGCGTGTCGTCCGAAACAATCAAAATGGAGATCTCATTTGAACGTCACCGCCAAAGCTTTCGAACCGACGAGCACCGATCTCCTGAGCGAAGCTGTTCATCAGAACAGCGCTCTGAGCCTTGCAGGCATTCTCGAACGCACCTTCACGTTCGCTTTCCGCTCGATGGTCTATCCGCAGATCTGGGAAGACCCGCGCGCCGACATGGAGGCCCTGGAGCTCACGCCGCAAAGCCGCCTCGTCACGATCGCCTCCGGCGGCTGCAACGTCATGAGCTACCTGACGGCCAATCCGGCACGCATTTACGCGATCGATCTCAACCAAACTCACATCGCGTTGCTGAAGCTCAAAGTGGCGGCAGCGCAGCACCTGCCGAACCACGCAACGTTCTATCGCTTCTTCGGCGCAGCCAACGACCGCCGCAATATCCACCTCTATAACGATCTGATCGCCCAGCACCTCGACGCGGATACGCGCGGCTATTGGGAAGGCCGCGAACTCAGCGGCCGCCGCCGCATCTCGCGGTTCGCACGCAACTTCTATCATTTCGGCTTGCTCGGACGCTTCATCGCCACCGGACACATCGCGGCGCGCGTGTTCGGCGCCAACCCGAAGCGTATGCTCGAAGCGCGCACCATCGAAGAGCAGCGCGAAATCTTCGCGCGCGAAATCGCGCCGGCCTTCGAACACCCCGTGCTGCGCTGGATCACGTCGAACCGCGCCTCGCTCTTCGGCTTGGGCATCCCGCCGGTGCAATACGATGCGTTGTGCAACGGCGGCTCGCGGCGCATGTCGGACGTCCTGAGAGAGCGCTCCGAACGCCTCGCGACCGGCTTCGATCTGAAAGACAACTATTTCGCCTGGCAGGCGTTTGGCCGCCGCTACCCGGCGCAGGGCGAAGGCCCCTGCCCGCCCTATCTCGACAAAGCGAATTTCATGGCCGTCAAAGCGCGCGCCAACCGGGTCAACGTCATCCACGACAACATGATCCGCTTCCTGTCGAACGAACCGGCTGAAAGCCTCGACCGCTACGTGCTGCTCGACGCGCAGGACTGGATGGACGACGGCGCGCTCAACGCCCTTTGGCAAGAGATCACGCGCACGGCCCGCCCCGGCGCACGCGTCATCTTCCGGACCGCGGGCGAGGAAAGCATTCTGCCCGGCCGCGTATCGGACGCGACCCTCGATCGGTGGACCTACGACGCCGCGAAATCGGCGGAGATCCACAACAAGGACCGCTCCGCGATCTACGGCGGCTTCCATCTCTACGTCAAAAACGCCTAACCGGGGCGACGATCGCAACGATGACCGCTGCCACGAACACGACCGCCGCAAGTGCAATGGACGGGATGTACCGCCACCAGCGCTACATCTACGACCTGACGCGCCGCTATTATCTTCTCGGCCGCGATCAATTGATCAATGAGCTCGATCCGCCGGTTCCGGGATCCGTGCTCGAGATCGGCTGCGGGACGGCGCGCAACCTGCTTCGCGCCGCGCACCTTTATCCGGCCACGCAATTCTATGGGCTCGACGTTTCCGAAGAGATGCTGAAGACCGCGCGCGCCGCCATCGACCGGAGCCACGTTGGCGACGCGATAACGGTCGCGCAAGCCGACGCGACGACATTCTCTCCCGCGGAACTTTTCGGCATAAGAAAGTTCGACCGCATTTTCATTTCCTACGCGTTGTCGATGATCCCGCCTTGGGAGGCTGTGATCGACCGCGCCGTCACGCAGCTCGCGCCGCGTGGAGAGTTGCACATCGTCGACTTCGGCACGATGGCATCCATGCCGCCGCTTCCGCGCCGTGCCATGCGCGCGTGGCTTGCCCGCTTTAGCGTCACGCCGCGTCTCGATCTCGAAAGCACGATCAACGAAACGGCAAAGCGACACGGCAGAACGGCATCATTCAGCCAAGGCCGCTTCGACTATTCGGCAATCGCCCGCATCGGCATCTGCTCTCGCAAACCGCAATCCGCTCAGAACTAGCTGACGCTCGGTCCGATCAATTCCTTGAGCGCCGCTTGAATGCGGCGCCAATCCTCCGCGAGACCTTTGTCGCCGTTGCGGGCATACCGGCGCGCCATTTCAGTGGCCTCCGCGAGTGCCTTGCCGCCGTGCGCCACGTAGAGCTTGCGGGCATGATCATGGACTTCAACCGCATTCATCATGGCTGATCCTCCCAGTCTGACCGGCGTCTTTGCCGGTTCGTCTTTGCCAGTTCGTCTTTGATCTCGACTGCGCTCCGTTCTCTGCTCTCAAACGTCGGACTCGCAAAAGCCCGCGCAGTTCCCTGCCCCGTCTCGCTTCTCACCCGCCCCCGCGCAAAAGCCCCGGCTCTCGCGGCCGGGGCTTCCTTCAAAAGAGTGACCCCGAAAGATCCTGTTAGGCTGCGCTCGTCTTGGCTCCTTCAGCTGGCGTTGCTGCACCGTTCGCGACGATCGCCGCGACCAGCGGCTTGTCTTCGGCCGGGATTTCAGCAGCAGGTACTTCGGCGGCTTCGGCAGGAGCAGCTTCCGCGACCTCGGCAGCAGCAGCCTCAGCCGCAGGCTCGGCGGCTTCCGTTGCTGGAGCTTCAGCCGTTGCAGCTTCGGCAGGGGCTTCTTCCGCTGGAGCTGCCTCTTCCGCGCTTGCAGCTTCGGCAGCCGGAGCCGCCTCAGCGACGGCCTCGGCAACGGCCTCAGGCTCCGAGGCAGCCTCTACGGCAGCCGCCTCCGCAGCCGCTTCGGCCGGAGCCTCTGCAACGTCCGCGGGAGCCTCCGCCGCGGCCTCAGGCGCCGGAATTACTTCCGCAGCAGCCTCGGCCGGCGCTTCAGCCGCCTCTTCCGGCGCAGCCTCAGGAGCCGCCTCAGCAGCAGTCTCTGGAGCGGCTTCCGGTGCCGCAGCGGCTTCGACAGCCTCTGGAGCAGCCTCTACGGCCACTTCAGCAGCCGCCTCCGGAGCCGCTTCCGCTACCGGTTCAGCGGCAGCGGCTTCAGTCTCCGAAATAGATGGTGCGGTAACAACTTCCGAAAGCTCGCCGATCGCTCGTTCGACGGCTTTCATGGCTCTGAAGTCCGGCGACGCCTCAATGCGCGCTCGAACATCGTCGTGTAAGGTCTTGAGCTTGGACAGGATATCGGCCGACATCTATTCTTCCCTTTGTCTTGGAGTTTTGAGAATAAGCATCCCCTTCGCCTGCGCATGACTGTTCATGCGGACGCTCGTCTTCAGCTTGTGCAGTAATGCGCAAGAATAAATGTACAGGAATTCTGTTCAGCGCGAACCGCTGCGACAGTCTGTCAACAGCTATAAATTGCAGAAGTGATCAGGTCGGGTTGCGCTCGCTAGCGAACTGGTGAGCCAGCTCCAGCTACCGAACGACGCCGGAAGCCAACCTCAAACCGAATACCGCCGCTCGGCAGCCGCCTCGGAATCACGCAGCGTCAGCAAATGCGCGACCCGCTCGGCCAGCCATCCTGACGTCGGCACGCCAAGCCCATTGAAATGGACGAACGTCGATCGCCAAAGGTGGACGGCTACCGTTTCGGGCCCGACGAGCGACTCTATGAAACCCGGCTCGAAGACGCGGGTAATGGCTGGGCCCCTGATCGGGATCGGATAAAAAACCTTCGCCGGAAGCGCGATGTGGTCGACCCCGCAACGCTCCGCGAAGTAGGTCAGCGCCGCCGGTCCGTATTTCGGCGCAGGGAGACGTGCCCCCATCGCCGAAGCTGCAAGGCCCTTCATGATCCGGCTGCACTTCGTCGTCCACGGCATCCAGGGCATCACCAAGCGATGCATCGGCCGCTTCCGGCAAAACGCAAGGTAGCGATTGAGAAGCTCGCTGTCCGGCGGCAGCCGCAAAACCGAATTTCCGATCCGCTCATCATTCTGCTCGCCGAAAACATATTCCGATCGAGGAAGCGGCTTGATGAAGATGACGTCGAGATCGGTCCAGGTCCCGCATCCTCGCGCAATAGCTTCGAGCCGGAAGAAATCGGAAAAGTGGGCGACGCCGAACTGGAGGACCTCGTCCCTGTCGGCTGGGCTGAGGATCAAGGCGGCATCGCGAACCGGGCATCCGAGTTGGGCGGAGAGCTTCTCGCGATCCCCGTAGGTGAAAACCGTAATCTCTTCTCCGATGTCTTTCGCGGAGGCGACGCAGAGGCGTTCCATCCAGCTCACTTCACCCGACCAGAAGGAAAAGAGCATCGAGAAATCCCGCGATTGGTCCGCTCACAGATGATTCAGATTAAGGCCTGCGGCGCCGCCGAATAACAAGCCGCGTTTGCATATTTCCGCGGGAATATGTTCGAGCAAAACCGGAACATCACTCGCGTCCTCTCTGCGTTCGAGGTCTCGCTCTCTATTCGGGTTTTCACGAAGCGCGGATTAAGTGCTCACAAATTGCACTGCAACAATCACATCTTCGCTGATGGGAACGTGAACTGCCGTGAAGAGACCCAACGGTGTAATATTCTGAACAGCGTCCCCAAATGGAAAATGCGCAAACAAATGCGCCTCTTAAGCCAACAGTCTAACTTTGGAGACGTCCATGACTTATGCAGCTGATCCCAAATTCGCCCTCACGGCCGCTGCCGCCGCATTCTTCGCTTTTGCGGCCAGCCCAGCGGTTGCGATGACCGATCAGCCGGCGAGCCAGGAAGCCACCACAGAGGTTCCCGCATCCCTCATCGCCTTCGATCAGAAGCCCAAGGGCGACGCGATAGCTATTAGCTACGTCTATCTGCCTCATAATGGCTATGTCGCCGTTTTTGCCGACGAGAACGGCAAGCGCTCGGACAAAGTCCTTGGCTTCACAGCGCTGGACAAGGGCAGCCATAACAACGTGAGCGTCACGGTCGGCACTGGCGTCGCGCCGGGCTCGGCGCTGTGGGCGACCCTCTATAAGGATGTCGACGGCGACAAATCGCTAGACACGAAAAAGGATGTTGCGCTCTGGCCGGAAGGCGATCCTCTCCAAAACCGGCTCTTGGTCGAATAACGGGCGCACGACGTCCAACAAAACCTCCAACAAAAAAAGCCCCGCAGCGATGCGGGGCTTTCTGATTTCTGACTGCGCTTTGCGGCCGGCTCGACGAAGGAGGGTCGCAAAGCGCGAGGGGCAAAAAACTTCCTTAGAAGTCCATGCCGCCCATGCCGCCCATGCCGCCGCCGGGAGCGCCGTGCGCGTGGCCTGCGTCCTTCTTCGGAACGTCGGCGATCATGGCTTCCGTCGTGATCAACAGACCGGAGACCGAAGCAGCATCCTGCAGCGCGCAACGCACGACCTTAGTCGGGTCGATGACGCCCTGCTTGTAGAGATCGCCGTACTCGTGCGACTGCGCATTGTAGCCGTACGCGTAGGTCGAGTTCTCGAGGATCTTGCCGACGATGACCGAGCCGTCTTCACCAGCGTTGGCTGCGATCTGACGAGCCGGAGCCTGCAATGCCTTGCGAACGATGTTGATGCCGACCTTCTGGTCGTCGTTCTCGGGCTTCAGCGAGTCGAGCGCCTTGCCTGCACGGAGCAGAGCGACGCCGCCGCCGGGGACGATGCCTTCTTCAACGGCTGCGCGGGTTGCGTGCAGCGCGTCGTCGACGCGGTCCTTGCGTTCCTTGACTTCGACTTCGGTCGCACCGCCGACCTTGATGACGGCGACGCCGCCAGCAAGCTTGGCGAGACGCTCCTGAAGCTTCTCACGGTCGTAATCCGAGGACGTTTCCTCGATCTGCGCCTTGATCTGCTTCACGCGTGCTTCGATGTCGGACTTCTTGCCCGAACCGTCGACGATCGTGGTGTTTTCCTTGTCGATCGTCACCTTCTTGGCGCGGCCGAGCTGCTGCAGCGTCACGGTCTCGAGCTTGATGCCGAGATCTTCCGAGATCACCGTGCCGCCCGTCAGGACAGCGATGTCCTCGAGCATGGCTTTGCGGCGATCGCCGAAGCCCGGAGCCTTGACGGCAGCAACCTTGAGGCCACCGCGCAGCTTGTTGACGACGAGCGTTGCGAGCGCTTCGCCTTCGACATCTTCAGCGATGATCAGGAGAGGCTTGCCCGACTGGACGACGGCTTCGAGAACCGGAAGCATCGCCTGCAGACCCGAGAGCTTCTTCTCGTGGATGAGAATGTAGGGGTTCTCGAGCTCGGCGATCATCTTGTCGGCGTTGGTGATGAAGTACGGCGAGAGATAGCCGCGATCGAACTGCATGCCTTCGACGACATCGAGTTCGAAATCGAGGGTCTTGGATTCCTCGACCGTGATCACGCCTTCCGAACCGACCTTGTCCATCGCTTCCGCGATCTTCTTGCCGACGACTTCGTCGCCGTTCGCCGAGATCGTGCCGACCTGGGCGATCTGGTCCTTCGTGACCTTCTTCGAGTTCGTCTTGAGGTCTTCAACGATGGCCTGAACTGCGAGGTCGACGCCGCGCTTCAGATCCATCGGGTTCGCGCCAGCCGCAACCGACTTCGCGCCTTCGCGAACGATTGCCTGAGCGAGAACCGTTGCAGTCGTCGTGCCGTCGCCGGCGAGATCGGCCGTCTTGGACGCGACCTCTTTGAGCATCTGTGCGCCCATGTTCTCGAAGCGATCTTCGAGCTCGATCTCCTTCGCGACCGTCACACCGTCCTTGGTGATGCGGGGCGCGCCGAACGACTTCTCGATAACGACGTTACGGCCTTTGGGACCGAGCGTTACCTTGACGGCGTTGGCAAGGATGTCGACGCCGCGAAGCATACGCTCGCGAGCATCCTGGGAAAACTTGACGTCTTTAGCTGCCATGTCGAGCAACTCCTAAGCTTTGATAGAATTGGGGGGACGTGTAATTAAGCAGCGGCCTTCGACTTAGCGGGGGCCGAGAGCACACCGAGAATGTCGCTCTCTTTCATGATCAGCAGGTCTTCACCGTCGATCTTGACTTCGCTGCCCGACCACTTGCCGAACAGAACACGGTCGCCGACCTTGACGTCGAGCGGATTGATCTTGCCCGCTTCGTCGCGAGCACCCGGACCGACGGCAACAACTTCGCCCTGCTGGGGCTTTTCCTTGGCGGTATCGGGGATGATGATCCCGCCGGCAGTCTTTGACTCTTCCTCGATACGTTTCACGACAACACGATCGTGGAGCGGACGGAACGTCATGGGAATAACCTCATGATTTGATGAACAATTCGGCGGCTCGCAACTTGGAGGACCTGAAGGTCCGGCGGGGACGGTTTGTCCGGCTGAAGCGCGACAGATCCTTACGAAGCTCGAGCACGATGGCTATATGCTGCCCCCTGCTAGCACTGTCAAGAGTCGAGTGCTAAGACATCCGCGAATTCGGCGAGAAACACGCTGGCTTTTGCCCTGAGCGTTACCAGAGTTGCACGCACATTAACTGGCTTATCCGGTGGCTATTAATGAAATCGGCGGCCGGCAACATAAACGCGCGGCCACAAGGAATGATAAATTTAAACTGCATACTGATTAGGCGAGGATATCCGCCCCGGATATCCCCCGCCTATTGCCAGTATTTCTGCGATTTACCCGACTAATAGTCGGATTGATTAAATCGAAAAATCGGCGAGTTTTGCGCCCTTTCTCAGACGCTCCACTAACCAGTTCGGCTTGCGGCCGCGGCCGGTCCAGGTGTCGAATTTGTTTTCGGGATTTGCATACTTTGCCACCCCGACCGACTTGTTCTTTCCGGCTCCGCGGCCCCGCACGCCGCCAAACAATTCCGCAACCGAAAATCCGTGCGTTTCCGCCATATCGGCCACTTTTCTTTTCAATTCGGAGCGTTCCCGATCCCGTGCAACGGCGATGGCCTTTTGCACCTTGGATTCAAGATCGACAAGTTCTTTGAGGGAGAGCTTGTCGACATTGAACGCCGCCATCTTGTGTACCTTTCGCATGACAAACTGAACCTCTACTAAATCCTGAGCCGGGTGTAGCCACATTGGGAAGCCGTCGCAGCAGAAATCTCTGCGATGTGGCACCTTGTCAACGCACACTCATCAATAGTCGTGAATTTTCGGCAAACACTTATTGACGAGGGGGCTAATAGGTGACGGCTGCCTAAGGGCGCCGAATATATATCTCCGATGCTTCGCGCTTGATATAAACAAATGAATGCGGTCACTGTCGTATCAGACAAAAGTCCTATTCAACCAATCTAATACCGGGTAAACGTCCGGGTTGAAAAATAGATCCGGAACTGATGCCCCGCAATCTCAGATATGTCTTTCCCCACCTTTCCCCGCGCCACAATGGGCATAAGCCAGCCGGCCTACCGGAATAAGAGCCGCTACCGGCTTTGCAAATTGGCGTAAAAAACTCTGGGTTTCCCTTTTAGGTGAAATAGCCCGGCCATTTGATCCGGCCTTTTAATGGACGGCTTGCGAACCGGATCGCGAGGATGGCGGCCGCCCGGTTGCCCGCCATTTTGGAGCGGAGGCCATTTTGGAGCGGAGAATGGAGACGGCGCCGGTAAAATTCGCCCGGCTTCTTTCTGGCAAGGCGCCCCTCAATCGAATGAATGATCCGCAAATCACAAAAAAGCGGCCTCGGCGCTTGTCCCTCGCCGCCGGTCGCCAACATCGCTTACCCGGCATCGCTTATTGGAACATCGGTTATTAGGAAATGGCCTTTAGTAGCGACGCGTCGCTTAAGCTGGAACCGCAGCACGACCGGAAGGTTCAGCCCATGTCTTGTGCAAGCGGATTCCAAAAGCTACTTTCCCGCGACTTTCGATCCACCCCCAACTGCAATGAGTGCTCGTCCTATGACGCTGAAACTCCCTGATCTTCCCTACGCCTATGATGCCCTCGCGCCGTTCATGTCGGCCGAGACGCTCGAATACCACCACGACAAGCATCACCTGGCGTACGTCGAGAATGGCAACAAGCTCCTCGCTGGCTCCAAGTACGAGGGCCAGTCGCTCGAAGACATCGTAAAGAACGCATACGCCGATAAGGCCGTCGGTCTCATCAACAACGTCGGCCAGCACTATAACCACCTGCATTTCTGGCAGTGGATGAAGAAGGGCGGCGGCGGCAAGAAACTGCCCGGCAAGATTCAAACGCTCGTCGACGCCTACGGCGGCTTCGACAAGGTTCGCACCGACTTCATCGAAGCCGGCAAGGGCCAGTTCGGCTCCGGCTGGGCTTGGCTCGCGATCAAGGACGGCAAGCTCGAAGTCGTGAAAACCCCGAACGGCGAAAACCCGCTGATGTACGGCTCCAAGCCCATCCTCGGCGTCGACGTCTGGGAACACAGCTATTACATCGACTACCGCAACGCCCGTCCGAAGTACCTCGAAGCCTGGTTCGACAATCTCGTGAACTGGGAGCACGTCGAGGCCCTCGCAGGCTAATTTGGCAGGCTGATACGATTGGCCAATTCGGCCGGTTAATCTCTTTTGCCGTTTCGCAACGCAGCGTTTCGATAAGCGGGGCGCCGCCATGGTATAAGGCTCGAAAAGCCTGCCATGCGGCGCCCCGATGTCGTCCAAGCGGTTCACGCTCTCGAGCGTTCCGACGTTCAAGGATCTTCCAGCGGAGGCGCTTCGCCGTCTCGAAGATCGCTTGCAGCCGATACATGTCCGCCGCGGCGACCATGTCGTACGGCAGGGTGAGGCCGCTGACGCTCTTTACGTCGTTCTCTCCGGCCGCTTCGCCGTCGAAGTCGGCGGCCATTCCGGCACGATCGCCGAGATCTCGCGCGGCTCGACCATCGGTGAGATCGCGTTCTTCGCGGGCGGCACGAGAACAGCCACCGTGAGTGCTATCCGCGATGGCATCGTCGTGCGCCTGACTCGTGCCGACTTCGACGCGATCTCCGAAAATTCATCCGCCATCTGGGCTGGAATTACAGCGACCCTCGCCGACCGGCTCGCCGCCGAGACGCGCCGCAGCTCGGCGTTGAGCAACAGCGCTCAGGGAAAGCACGCACGCCCGAGACCGCGTACGATTGCAATCGTCGGAGCCGCATCCGGGTTCGTTCCGCCAGCCTTCATGTCGGCGTTCGCCAAAGCAGCGACGGCCCGGCCGGGCACGTTGATCACCTCGAGCGCGACGATCTCCGATATCGTCAGTGGCGCATCCGCGAGTGACCTCGAATTCACCGAAGCTCTCAACGCTCTCGAGAGCCAATACGGCACGATTGTTTTCATTGCCGATCGAGACCTGACGCCGTGGAGCGAAAAAGCAATTCGTCAGGCTGATGAGGTTCTTCTCGTCGCCTCTCCGCTGGATGAGCCGGTCGGATCGCCGGTGACGCTCGGGTCCCTCGAAGCCTTTGCGTTGTCGATCCATCCGCCGTCAGCCCGCAGGCTCGTAGTCGTGCATGCGCGTGGCGGCATCGCGCAAGGCACGCGGCACTGGCTCACGCACCGTCAACCGGCGATGCACCACCACGTCGCCCTCGGCGATACCGAGGACATCGCGCGCCTTTGGCGATTTCTGGCCGGCGAAGCGCTAGGCTTCGTCGCCTGCGGGGGCGGCGCTTATTGTTCCGCGCACATCGGCGTATATCGCGCCTTTCGCGAAGCCGGCATCGCATTCGATCTTCTCGGCGGAACATCGGGCGGCGCCGCCATGGCCGCAGCCTTTGCGCAGGACCTCGATCCCCATGCCATCGACGCCGGCGTCCATCGCATGTTCATCGAAGGCCGCGCGATGTCGCGCTATACGCTGCCCAAATACGGACTGCTCGATCACACCCATTTCGACGCCCACCTCGAGCGGGAATACGGCACCGTTCGCATCGAAGACCTCTGGAAACCCTACTTCGCCGTCTCGGCCGATCTCTCCAATTATGAAACCGAGCTGCACGTGAGAGGGCATTTATGGCGAGCCATCCGCGCCAGCGCCGCGATACCGGGGCTGCTCCCGCCATTCTATACCGACGATGGACGGATGCTCGTCGACGGCTCGGTGATTTCGAATGTGCCGGTCGAGACAATGCACAGCCTGAAGCGCGGACCGAATGTCGTCGTCAGCTTTCAAGCCGGTGAAGGCGAGAAATTCACCGTCGACTATTCGACTTTGCCGAGGCGGCGTGAACTCATCTGGCGCGCGCTCAATCCTTTTACGAGCGACACTCTCCCGGCCGCGCCGTCCGCAGCGACCGTGCTGGTGCGCAGTCTGATGGCCAACCGCGGACATTTCGAACGCCATCTCGACGCCGGCGATTGGCTGCTCGTCCCGCCAACGCCCGCCGAGATGGGCGCCCTCGACTGGCGCCGGCACAGTGAGATCATGGATGCGGCTTACCAACACACCCGCTCGGAAATCGATCGGCGCGGACACGTCGATTGGGTGCGAAAATCCTGAATTCGCCCGCTCATTGGTATTTGCGCACTCGAAAAATCAGAAAAACACCATTTTATCATCGCCCTGAGCCCTCTCCGATATTGCCGCAGCCTTGAGGGTGCCGTAAATGAAAAGCGGTATGCGGGGTTGGATATCCGTCGGGGGTTTGTGAGCGTGGTGGGGCCTAGGCTTCGTGTCGGGCTAATGTTGATCGCAGCGCTCGCCGTCTCGGGCTGTGCGGCGACGATCCAGCGTAACGGCATCACCAGTGCAAAATTGGCTGAAGTGGCCGAAGTTCCCGGCATGCCCGGCGTTCGCTTCTGGGCCGACGAAGTTCCCCGCAATCCGCTAGCAGAAATCCGCCGCCGCACCGCGCACATGCCGCCGGTCGGGCTGACCGCAAAAACGCGCAACGGCCGAAAGGTCATCGATACGCTCGCGCTCTCGGGCGGCGGATCGGACGGCGCATTCGGCGCGGGCGTCCTGGCAGGCTGGACGAAACGCGGCGACCGTCCGGAGTTTCAAGTCGTAACCGGCGTCAGCGCCGGCGCCATCATCGCGCCGTTCGCCTTCCTCGGACCATCGGAAGACGAAAAGCTGCGCGTGATCTGGACCCAGTACAAGCAGGATCAGGTCGTCACACCAGAAATCTTGTCCGGACTCTTTGGCGGACCGGCGCTCGCGAGCACCGCGCCGCTTCAGGATCTAATTGCGCAATACATCGACCGGCAATTTCTCGATCGGGTTGCGGCCCAGTACAAGCGCGGCCGCGTTCTCTTGGTGCTGACGACCAATCTCGACGCCCAGCGCCCCGTCGTCTGGAACATGGGAGAGATCGCTCTCAACAGAAGGCCCGAAGCAACGGAACTTTTCCGCAGGGTCATTCTCGCATCCTCTGCGATTCCCGCCGCGTTCCCGCCCGTCAAGATCGAGGTCCAGGCCGACGGCAAAAGCTACGACGAATTGCACGTAGACGGCGGAACGACGCGCGAGGTTTTCGTCAGCCCCGTCGAAGCGCCGCTCGCGGCATTCGACTCGCTCTACTCAACGCCGCCGATCCGCCGGTACTTCATCATCAAGAATGGCAAAGCGACACCCGTGCAGGAGGTCGTGAAGCCGACCACTCTGCAGATTGCGGCGCGATCGATTTCGACCCTGATCAAGAGCCAGAACCAAGGCGAGCTCTATAAGATCTATCGGGTGGCTCACGATGGCGGGGCCGATTTCAACTTCATGGCGGTGCCGCCGTCGTTCGATTTGCAGACCAAGGAAATCTACGATCCGCGTTACCAGGCCGCCCTTTATGCAGAGGGCTTCGCCGAAGGCCGCAGGAACGTCTGGCTCAAATCGCCGCCTGGACAAGCCCCCGCGCCGTCCATTGCGCCGCCCGCGAACGAATTGTCATCGTCCGTCGCCCCAGCTGGCAGCGGCTGAAGGACGGGCGCATTCACACGAACGATCGATAAAAAATAATGGCGCCGGAGGTGACCCCGGCGCCTCGATAATAACGTCCGTCCGCGACGATCGATTAGAACCAGCGCGGCTGCCACCAATGCAGCAGCGCCTTAACCGCGTCGGGCGCGACCAGGTAAGCGATGCCTGCAACGACCGCGACCAAAATGAGCCCGATGAACAAGGTCGTGCTCAGCGGCGTGCGATAGCTAAGCCCCGTTCCCGGAATGCCGAGCGTAACCTGCTGACCCTTCTTGCCGACGTTGACCGTCGCGCCATGGCCGCCGAGGCTGCCGCTCACGCCTGTCTTGCTGAGATTGATGCGAACGCCGGGCAGAATGCTGATCGTCTTGCGAAAGCGGAAGTAACCCATCTCGTTCTCCTCAGCGGCAGCTGTTGCCGCGCGATTCTCTCGCAAAAGCTAATGGTTTTGACCGCTACTTTCAACGGATGGCAGCGCCCATCCCTTGGTCATCCCTTGCCGCGAAGAATGTTCGAGAATGACGAAAGCCTCTGCTTCAGCTGTCCGACGACGGTATTTCGCGACTGCAGGCGTTCGTGCGCCGATTCGCGGTCGAGTTCCTTGTCGTATTTCCGCAGGTTATTGCTGTCGGCCGCAATGAGGGCCTTCCTCTCGTCCGCCGTCAGCGGCCCGACGCGCGACATCGGCGGCCGGATGAGCGTCCGCTCCACCATCGACGGCTCGCCTTTACCGTGAAGAAGCGACACCAGCGCCTCGCCGACCTTCAGCTCCTGAATGGCCCGCTCCGTGTCGATCTCGGGATTGGGGCGGAACGTCTGCGCCGCGGCACGGATCGCCTTCTGCTCCTTCGGCGTGAAGGCGCGCAGCGCGTGCTGAATGCGATTGCCGAGCTGCGCCGAAACGCGATCCGGCACATCGCCCGGACTCTGCGTCACATAATAGACGCCGACACCTTTCGAACGGATGAGACGCGTCACACGCTCGATCTGCTCGAGCACGGCCTTCGGCGCATCGTTGAAAAGAAGATGCGCCTCGTCGAACAGAAACACGAGCTTCGGCTTGTCGAGATCGCCGACTTCGGGAAGCTTCTCGAACAGCTCCGTTAGAAGCCAGAGCAGGAACGTCGCGTAGAGACGCGGCGTGTTCATCAGCTTCTCGGCGGCGAGAATGTTGACTACGCCACGGCCGTCCGGCTTGACCTCGAGAAAATCCATGATGTCGAGCGCAGGCTCGCCGAAGAATTGCGCGGCGCCCTGCTCTTCCAAAACCAAAAGACGGCGCTGAATGACGCCGACGGTCGCGGGCGCGACGTGTCCGTACTTGCTTCTGAGCGTCGAAGCCTTCTGGCCCATTTCGTCGATGACAGATCTGAGATCCTTGAGATCGAGGATCGTCATCTTTTCGTCGCCGGCCGCGCGCTGATCTTCCGCCCAGCGAAACGCGATGTTCAGCACGCCCTCTTGCGGCTCCGTCAGCTCCATGAGGCGCGAAAGAAGAAGCGGTCCCATTTCCTGCACGGTCGCGCGCACGGGATGTCCGTCTTTCCCGAAGATGTCCCAAAAGACGGTTGGAAAAGACGTATTGCCGTATCGGGTCAGGCCGATCTCCTGAGCCCGCTCGACGAGCTTCGGCGACGGCTTGCCCGTCGCGGCGATGCCGGAAAGATCACCCTTGATGTCGGCTGCGAAGACCGGGACACCGGCAGCGGAAAACCCTTCCGCCAACACCTGCAGCGTCACCGTTTTGCCGGTACCCGTGGCACCCGTGATGAGACCATGGCGATTGGCGAGAGCAAGCTCGATGCATTCGGGCTTCAATTCGGGGCCCGATTTGCTGACGCCGATGAGGATCAGCCCATCCTGCACATAATCGCGAGGATCGGCGACGGGCTCGCCAGACCCCTCTGCGCCGTGCGTACCAGTCATTTCGCCTCCAGCTATCTACGAACCCGACTCATTGGCCAGAGCTCCCGCCGGTGATGCCATGCGCCGCCACTCTAAGCAAACCGGCCGGCAGCACGTACCGAGCGCGGCAATTCGGCCGGTCCCCGGGATTATTTCACACTCGCACCCGGCTCCTGAGCGGGTATATCGGAAAGCGGGCGTGCCGGTAACGCCCGTCGCCTGTGGGAGCCAAGTTGTATGACGACCTCGACTAACGAATTGCACCTTTCGGGCGATTTCCCCGCCGCCAACACCGAGCAGTGGCGCGCGCTGGTCAATAAGGCCCTTAAGGGGGCGGATTTCGAGAAGCGGCTCGTCACCCGCACGGCCGACGGCATCAAGATTAATCCGCTTTATACTCGCGGCGACGCCCTGCAGGCGACGGTCAACCAACTGCCGGGAGCCGCCCCGTTCACGCGCGGGACGCAAGCCGTCCGCGAAGGTCTCGGCTGGGATATCCGCACGTTCCACATCGAGAGCGATCCGAAGGCATTGAACGCCGCAATCCTCGACGATCTCCAGGGTGGCGTGACCTCGATCGGCATCCAGGTCGGCGGAAACGGCTTGGCCCCGACGAAAGAGGCGTTCGCCACGGCCCTGAAGGACGTCCTTCTCGACGTCTGCCCGATCGTCCTCGTCGCTCAGGAAAACTTTTTCGACGCCGCCCTGGCGCTCAATGCCGAATGGGACGCTCGCGGTATCAAGGCCGGCGAACGGCAAGGCTCGTTCGGCGCCGATCCGCTCGGCACGCTCGCGATGACCGGCCGCCTGTCCGAGCCGGTTGAAACGGCGTTGGCCCGCGCCGTTGCGCTGATGAATGCGACCGAGGCGAACCCGCGCGTGCAAGTCATGACGGCCGACGGCGTCGTCGCCCACGTCGCAGGCGCGAGCGAAGCGCAGGAACTGGCCTTCATGCTGTCCGCCCTCGTTGCCTACCTGCGAGCGGCCGAGCAAGGCGGCATCCCCCCCGAAAAGGCGCTGCCGAAAATCAACGTCTCGCTCGCAGCCGACGTCGACGAATTCGCGACGATTGCGAAGCTGCGCGCGGCACGCCGCCTGATCTGGCGCGTCGCCGATGCTTCGGGCGCTGGCGATGTTGCCTCCGCCGTGAAGCTCAATTGCCCGACGTCCTATCGCATCATGGCGAAGCGCGATCCCTGGACCAACATCCTGCGCACCACCATCGCGTGCGCCGGTGCGGCGCTCGGCGGCGCAGACTCTATCGTCGTTCTCCCCTTCACATTCGCCCTCGGCAAGCCCGACGCTTTTGCGCAGCGCGTCGCCCGCAACATTCAAATCGTCTGCCAGGAGGAGAGCAATCTCGGCCGCGTCAACGATCCGGCCGGCGGTTCCTGGTATGTCGAAAATCTGACCGACGACATGGCCAAGAAGGCCTGGGAGATCTTCCAGGATATTGAAGCGCGCGGCGGCCTCCTCGCCGGGCTCACCTCAGGCTATATCCAGGAAACCATCGCAAAGACGGCCGAAACCCGAGCCAAATCGATCGCCACGATCCGCCAGGAGCTGACAGGCGTCAACGCCTTCCCGCTGCTTGGCGATGACGGCGTCCACGCCGAGCCTTGGACAGCGCCATCTCTGCCCGCCGGCAAAGCAGCGATCGAAGTGACGCCGCTTCGGCCTCACCGTCTCGGCGAAGCATTCGAAGCTTTGCGCGATGCCGCCGATGCGCATGGTGGCTTCAAGGTCTTTCTCGCCAGCATGGGTGAGATCGTCGAGCACAACGTCCGCACGACTTGGGTGAAGAATTACCTGGCGGCAGGCGGCATCGCAGCGCTCATCAGCGACGGCTACAAGACGCCGGAAGATGCGGCCGCTGCGTTCGTAGAATCCGGCGCCGACGCCGCGTGCATCTGTTCCTCCGACAGCGTCAACGCCACGCTCGCCGCACCGGCAGCACAAGCGTTGAAGGCCGCGGGCGCCAAGTTCGTCTTGATGGCGGGACGGCCGGGCGAGCAGGAAGCCGCACTCAAATCGGCGGGCGTCGATCAGTTCCTGTTCGCAGGAGCCGACGCCGTGGCGACCCTCAAGGGTCTACAAGAAAAGCTGAGCTAGATCGCATCGGGAATTCGATAAGCAGAGACACGGCCGCAGAGCATTGCGGCCGTTGCTCTGTCAGCACCCGCAGAACGGCCCGAAACATTTCCGTTCGCCCTTCGCGCAGGTCGAGATCAACGGCTCCATCGACTGGCCGGGAATTCCGATTTGGAATTGTTGTTTCTCGATGTCGCCATTATAGGCGCCATCCGGCGCGTTCGCCGAATTGACCATCGGAGGCGCCGCAGCCGTTGCCAAGCGCCGGTTCGCGGCCTTATTGGCGCTCTTTTTCTTTGAGGGCTTCGCGGAAGGCGGGAACAGCGCCGCAGCATCATCCGGCTCGGCCATGCCGAGACCCATAGCGGGGCGGAAGCGCTTCTCCGCGCGCGGGCGGCTGGCGGTCGAAGGATTGCTCTCGGTCGCGGTCGCCTCAGTCTGCTGATGTTCCGCCTCGGCGGCTGGCACTTCCGCGGCTTCCGGCACGACAGTGATGACCTTCACAGGATCGGCGAGAGATTCTGCGGGCCTTTCAACCGGATCGGAAACCGGAGCCGCAAGGCTCAGCGCGCTTTCGATGATGGCCGGCGTTTGCCGGACCTGATGCAGGTCGACGTGCTGGACCTCGGAAGCCAAGGCAAATTTGGCGCTCAACGCTTCGGCCGCGGTACGATCCGACAGGCGGTTCGCCTCGGCGAACTGCTCGGTGGCGAGCACGAATTGGCTGAAGTTCAAGATCGGCACGAACTCCGGAACCGTAACGGCTTCTTGCGCCGTCTGTCGAATTCCGTCGGCCGCATCTGCGTTGGTTACGGGCCCGAATTTTGTCGGAGCGGAAAACGACGACGCAAAGATCGCGCCTCCGACGACGATGAAAGTCCTGAATTTCACGACGCATACCCCACGCGATACATGGGAGCACTCGTCGACTCCGGCCCGCACCGGTGCCGCGGCACCCTTTTACAAAAAAGCGAAAGAGGCTGGAAGCTCGCTTCCATAACCCCCCATTCCCCAACGACAATTGAACGTGCAACCAAGGCAGGACAATGGCCGCGCCACGTGCTCTGTTTGAGCGCAACACACTTGGCTTCAAGGCCGCATCGAAC
Source organism: Hyphomicrobium facile (assembly GCF_900116175.1). GTDB lineage: Bacteria > Pseudomonadota > Alphaproteobacteria > Rhizobiales > Hyphomicrobiaceae > Hyphomicrobium_B > Hyphomicrobium_B facile. Next base: position 743,776 of record NZ_FPCH01000001.1, on the reverse strand, counting down.
ACAAAAAATGCCGGCTCCGATGAAGAGCCGGCAAAGTTGCACCGGAGAAGAGCCAAGAAAAGAAGCGAGGGAAGAAGCAAGCACGGAAAAAGTTTGCTGCGCAAGAACCCGCTATTCGCGGGCCGATGTCGCGAGCACGGCCATGATGCCGAGCATCGGAATGGAGGCCATCACCGAGATGGTGGCAATCGCATATTCGTTGCCGCCTTCGGTCAACGGCGAGAGAAGCGCCTGCGCATCGGGGAGAGCGGCGACCACGACAGTCGCAACCGTTGTGATTGCCGCGGCGGCGGATGCAATGACGATGCCCGACATGATCGTGATCCTCTCGAATGGCTGAAGACCGGCTGGGGTCTGATGAGAGGAAGAATGCGCGAAGCTCGCGGCCGTCGCTGTTCCGCCCGGAACACCTATCGAGGGACACGCAATCGGGTGACGCAGAATGCCGGAAATTACTTGTCGAGCTTTTCGATCTTGGCCGCCATGTCGGGCACGACCGTCATGCGGTAGGAACCGTTCTCGCAGGTGAGGATCCACACTTCCTCATTGGGTCGCGAAGCCGAGTCGTTCTTTTCGGCGCCCTGCGGCTTGTCGCAAGTAAAACCTTGAGTGCGAACCTGAGCGGCAAGATCGCTGGCGGCCAGTCCCGCCGCCGACGCATTCGTTGCAACGACGCCGACACCAAAGAGCAAAGCCGCTGCGAAATAGTGTGATTGAGCCATGGAATCCGCTCCGAACATGAGTGCCGTATTCTACGGCGAAGCGCTCCGGCAGAATGGCGCCACCCGAATTCGAGGTAAATAATTCACTTAGCTATTCCGAAGCTACCACAGCATTCGGCCGGTTGATCCACGCAACAAGCGTGTATGAAATAAGCATCAACAGAAACCACGATCCGAGCTTGCCGATCCCGACGAGTTCCCAGCCATGCCGCTGGTGGGGATAGGCCCAGGCCGCCGTGAACGTCCCGATATTCTCCGCAAACCAGATGAAAACCGCGACGAGAAGAAGCCCGACCAACAGCGGCATGTGCCGGTGCACCTTCCAGATCTTGTAGTAGACCGTGCACGGCCCGATGAGGATGATCGCCGCCGCAAAAAGGATGGGCCGCGCATCCCAAATGTAATGGTGTCCGAAGAAGTTCGCATAGATCGCCACGCTCAGGATACCGAGCGCCCAAACCGGCGGATACCGCGTAAATCGAAAATCGAAAAGGCGCCAGCACCGGGCAATATATGAGCCGATCGCGGCATACATAAATCCGGTGAAGAGCGGCACGCCGCCAATGCGGAGAATACTGGGCTCCGGATAAAGCCACGACCCGACGGACGTCTTGAAAACTTCCATCACCGTGCCGACGACATGGAAGACGCAAATGACCTTGACCTCGTCCATCGTTTCGAGCTTGAAAACGACCATCAGAATTTGAATGAGCACGGCTGCGATGACGAGGAAATCGTAGCGGGCGAGTTCTGCGCCTTTCGGATAGAAAAAATGGGTGGCGATCAGAAGCGTCAGCATCAGCGCGCCGAAAAGGCAGGCCCACGCCTGCTTGACGCCAAATCGAACGAACTCGTAGGCGAAGTGAGCTGCCGGACCTCGCGCCTCAGCAGCCTCTCCAAGCTCGGCTTCCCAATCGATAAAGCGCGCTAAGGGAGCCCAGAGCCGGGCCGCACTCGTCTTATGGTTCCTGTCGGGGACCTTGCGTTGCATGTCTGACCTTGGATGAGGCGGCAGGGCGGGTTTGGACATCATGCCGACGTTTGTGGCATTCTCGTTTCCGAAAGCGGCCCGCAGAAATGTCTTCGGATTAACGCCGCGGTTCCTCAATCCCGCCATCGGCATGCACATCGGCTAACGCTGACGGGAACCATCACAGGATGTCGTCATGGCCCCTTCTCCGACGCCGAGCCCTCGAAGAGCTTCGCTGTTGCGGCTGACGGCGATGGGACTGCTGAGCTCCATCATTTCCGCGCTCATCGCCGCGTCGACGGTGCTGGCGCTCTCCGACTACCAATCTTACAAGAACCCAATCGCCGGACAGGCCGCGGGATCGCCCTTCCAGAACTATGCCGATGATCTCCAGAGCGCGCTCATCGCGGCGTTTCTCTGGTACATTCCCGTCGGCACGTTCGTCTTCCCTCCGCTTGCGAAGTTTCTGGGCGCGAGCACGGGCAGCGGCGCAGTGAGATTGCTGAAGTTCGCGATGCTGGCAGCGCTCGTTTGGCTTCTAGTTGGCGAAGCAATCTACCTCGTCCTATCGCCCCTCGCCCCAGCGCCGCCCGGCGTTCAGACCCACGACCTGATAATGGCAGCCCTGAGCGGGGTGCTTTTCGCGGTCATCTACGACCTGCTTCTCCGCCGGAGGGACTACCTGCTCGGCCAAAGGTCCCGTTGAAGCGCCACTTTCCGGCGCCGGCGGCCGGCTCACCCGTAGGGGAGTCGCCGGCGCCAAACAAAAACTCCGGCCGGCTCCGCGCAGCGGAGTCGCCCGGCGCAAAGATAGAAAGTCGCACGGCGATTGTCTGAGCACCCGGTTTTGCCGTACCGTGCCCCGAACCACTCCAGGAACAATCCTCTCATACCGGATCAGTGCCCCTACAATGACCGCGATCCCGAATTTCGCACAGGTACCCCTCGACCCTCCCGCCACCGGTAAACCGGCCGCGAAGGCCGCCGCCCCGGAGGCGCCCGTCTGGGAAACGCCCGAAGGGATCCCGGTGAAGCCGGTCTTCACCGATGCCGACACGGCTGGTCTGGATTTCATCGACGGATTGCCGGGCATCGCGCCCTACGTCCGCGGCCCCTACCCGGCGATGTACGCGCTTCAGCCCTGGACCATCCGCCAATACGCCGGCTTCTCGACGGCTGAGGATTCCAACGCCTTCTATCGGCGCAACATCGCGGCGGGCCAAAAGGGCCTCTCGATCGCGTTCGACCTCGCGACCCATCGCGGCTACGATTCCGATCACCCGCGCGTCAAAGGCGACGTCGGCATGGCGGGCGTCGCGATCGACTCTATTTACGACATGCGCGTTCTCTTCGACGGCATTCCGCTGCAGGACATGACCGTCTCGATGACGATGAACGGCGCTGTGCTGCCCATCCTCGCGCTCTTCATCGTCGCGGGCGAGGAACAGGGCGTCTCGCCACAAAAGCTCGCCGGAACCATTCAGAACGACATTCTGAAAGAGTTCATGGTGCGCAACACCTACATCTACCCGCCCGCGCCCTCGATGCGCATCGTCTCGGACATCTTCGCCTACACCAGCGCGAACATGCCGAAGTTCAACTCGATCTCGATTTCCGGCTACCACATGCAGGAAGCGGGCGCGACGGCCGACCTCGAACTCGGCTACACGATCGCCGACGGCATCGAATACGCACGCGCAGGCGTCGCGGCCGGTCTCGATATCGACGCCTTCGCTCCGCGCCTGTCGTTCTTCTGGGCGATCGGCATGAATTACTTCATGGAAATCGCCAAGATGCGCGCCGCGCGTCTGCTCTGGGCGAAGCTGATCAAGGACGAATTCAATCCGAAGGACGCACGCTCCCTGTCGCTGCGCACGCATTCGCAGACGTCGGGGTGGTCGCTGACCGCGCAGGATATCTTCAACAACGCGACGCGCACGTGCCTAGAGGCGATGGCCGCAACGCAGGGCCACACGCAGTCGCTCCACACGAACGGCCTCGATGAAGCGATTGCATTGCCGACCGACTTCTCGGCTCGCATCGCCCGCAACACCCAGTTGCTGTTGCAGCAGGAAAGCGGCACCACCCGCACAATCGACCCGTGGGGCGGCAGCCACTACGTCGAACGGTTGACGTACGAACTTGCCAAGAAAGCCCTCACCCACATCGAGGAAATCGAAGAGCAGGGCGGCATGGCGAAGGCGATTGCCGCGGGCATCCCGAAGCTCCGGATCGAAGAAGCCGCCGCCCGCACGCAGGCCCGCATCGACAGCGGCCGCCAGACGATCACCGGCATCAACAAGTATAAAATTCAGGGCGACCGCGAGGTCAACTTCCTCAAGGTCGACAACCGCGCCGTGCGCGAAGCCCAGCTTGCGAAACTCGACCGCCTGCGCAGCGAACGCGACGAGGCCGATGTCGAAGCAGCCCTCAACGCGTTGACGGAAGGCGCGAAGGGCAACGCCAACCTGCTCGATCTCGCTGTGCAAGCAGCCCGCAAGAAGGCGACCGTCGGCGAGATCTCCTACGCGCTCGAACAGGTCTTCACCCGCCACAAGGCCGAAATCCGCGCCATCAGCGGCGTCTATAAGAAGGAAGCGGCGATGAACCCGAGCGTTGATCGCGTCAAGAAGCTGGTCGAAGCGTTCGACAAGAACGACGGCCGCCGGCCGCGCATTCTGATAGCGAAGCTCGGCCAGGACGGTCACGATCGCGGCCAGAAGGTCATCGCATCCGCGTTCGCCGATCTGGGCTTCGACGTCGATATCGGACCGCTGTTCGCAACGGCCGACGAAGCGGCCCGCCAGGCCGTCGAAAACGACGTGCACGTCGTCGGCGTGTCGTCGCTGACCGCCGGGCACTTGACGCTTGTGCCTGAGTTGAAAGCGGCGCTCGACAAGGAAGGCCGCGGCGATATCATGATCGTCGTCGGCGGCGTCATCCCGCCGTCTGACTACGACGAGCTGTTCCGCTCCGGCGCGAAGGCCGTGTTCGGCCCCGGCACCAACATCCCGGAAGCCGCAGCCGACCTCGTCGAGAAGCTCAACGCCCAGCTCGGCTACGCCGACAAGCAAGCAGCGGAGTAGTCGCCGCTTTTTCTCTTACAAAAGGTACCTATCATGGCTTTCGACCAGATCAAGCTGGAGATCTCGCGGCTTCTCACCGAGATGCAGAACGAGCCCCAGGATAGGCACGAAATCTATCTCTCGCTGAGAGAAAAGCTGAGCCAGATCAAAGCAACCGGCATGCCCCTTCCCGAGGACCTCGTGAAGCTCGAACACGAGCTCGAAGAAGAATTCGCCAGCGAACAGCGAGACGGGGAATAAGCCGGTATCACCCTAAACCGCCGGCCTCGTCGAAAAGCTGAACGCTCAGTTGGGATACGCTGGCAAGCAGGCGGTGGAATGAAAGAACAGCTCATTCATTCCCACCGTCATCCCGGCGAAGGCCGGGATCTAGCCAAGCCTCAGCATGGAATTGCCAATCGTTGGCTGGGTGTCGACCTAACCCAGCATTGAAGCTTTGAAGCCCTACTCTCCATCCCCTTCTTCACTCATGAATTTTTCGCTCGCGGTGAAGAGGCCCATCTGGGGATTCTCGGCGCAGTAGGTCGCCATCTTGCTGACGCTCTCGCTGAACTTGTCCATGTCGATGACCGTGCTCTTGGCAACGCTCGCGTGATAGCCCGCGAGCCACATCAGGATTTGGCCGAGCCCTTCGGTCTCGTCTTCCTTCGTGGTATTGACGGCCTCGCACTTCAGGATCGCAAGGTCGATGGCTTTGGACGTCTGGTCCTCGGCATTCTCACCCATGAATTTCTCGGATGCCGACATGACGCCGACGGTTGGGTTCTGCCCGCAGAACTCCGTCGTCTGACTGAATTCCTTCGACAGGTTGTCGAAGTCGACGACCGTGCCCTGCTCGGCGGTCGCCTGATAGCCAGCCATCCAATAGAGAACGACGGTCGCGCCATACACCGAAGCTTTCTCGGACGACGCAGCTGTTTCAATGAGGTCATGACAGGTCAGCGTCGACGCGTCGATCGTCTCGGCCGAAGCTGAATTGAAGGATGTTGCGAGCAACAGCGCAGCTGTAACCGCGCTCAAAAGAGTGCGCATGGAGGAAGCTCCGAATATGACGATGTGAGATAGACGACGAGGCATGGTCGCTGAAGTTTCACCTCGCGCTACGGACCGGACCCGCGTTGCGGCATGTCCCCGAGTGCGAATCAGCGATGAGATCAAAATACAACAAAATCCATGCCCAGCGCGTGTGAGAAATGCACCGGCCGAGCGTAATCGTGCCCAACTCTGGTCAGCCGGGCGGCAGCACGCTGGATTTCAGAGGACGAGATTTCAAAGGATGAGAAAGTGGGGCGGCAGTCGCCCAACGAACGGCGCGCAAACCTCGCGCGCCGCTGTCGCTTGATATCTTTCCGGCTCAGCGCTTGCTGAGATTGAAAACAGCCGTACCCGCTTCGCCCGAAAGCCGAACGTACCCGCTGCGGCCGTTGACGGTGATGCGGATCTGGCCGCCGGTATTGTATTGCTGATTGAAGAAGCTTCCGACGTAGCTATTTGCACCGACCCTGTTCAGCTCGGCAGACTGGTCGACCCTGGCTGAGGCGGTGGCGCACGAAGCCGACATAATGTAGCTCGTCGCGCCGGTCTTTGCGAAGTGCGCCCGGCATCTCGCGCCTTCCTTGGTGCCGGAAGAAAAGCTGATCGAGCCATTCCCGGCCCATGTCCCGACGAGCGCCGCAGAGTCTGCTGCGTGCGCAGCAGTTAAGCCCGCGAAACTCATGCCCAGGGCTGCTGCCAGCGTTACGCCTATCGCCGATGCACGGTGCGTATTCAGAAGTTCGCGCTGGACCATATTTTACTCCATTGAGATCGGCGGATGATCTTCATAACGCTCCACAATCCATTTTGTGGCGTGGGGGACGTAGGTATCGTGTCGAATTTCGTCAATTAGTCGGAACCTGGAAACCAGGGGTTTCGTGACGACGGACTGTCCGGCTATATGACGCATAAAAATCGCCTTCGGGACGCCGCAATTCCGGAACCTCGCATGCGCACCGTGACGGTCGTACGACGATCGGCGGAAGATCCGGTTGTCATTCCGTTTGCGATGGTTGCGAGCTTCTTACCCGCCAAACTTGCCGTTTATGAAAAAGCATGCTCAGCAAAGTGACGATGAAGACTCTACCCGAATCGTTCCGTCCTTTCGATGCCCGCATGCTGAGCGTCGGCGACGGCCATTGGATTTATGTTGAGGAAGTCGGAACGAAGGGCGGCCGCCCTATTGTTTTTCTCCACGGCGGTCCGGGAAGCGGCTCCCAGGCCCTGCATCGAACGCTGTTCGACCCCGCCCGAGATCACGTCTTCCTCATCGATCAGCGCGGCGCCGGCCGCAGCCATCCCTACCTTTCCTGCAAAGCCAACACGACGGCGGATCTGATCGCCGACCTCGAAATGGTTCGCGAACACTTCGCCATTGCGAAGTGGATGCTCGTCGGCGGCTCCTGGGGGTCGACCCTGGCCATCGCTTACGCCGAGCGCCATCCCGAACGCGTTTCGAGCCTCGTTCTGCGCGCACTCTTTCTGGGTACGGACGAAGAGGTTCGATGGGCCTTCGTCGATGGACCCAGGATCTTCCGGCCCGAAATGTTCGAGGCATTTTGTAATCACCTTCCGCCGGATGAGCGGAAAGATCCCCTGGCGGCCTATGTCAAACGCCTGACCGATCCGGACCGGGCCATACAGGCACCATCCGCACACGTCTGGTTCGCCTACGAACGCGCCCTTTCCGAACTCGCCCCGAAAAATACGGCTCTGCCCGACAACGTTCCGAGCGACGCCCGCTTGCCGCCGACGTCGATCATCGAGGCGCACTACATCAAGAACAGCTTCTTCCTCGAGCCGGGAGAGCTTCTATCGAATGCGCACCGCCTCGCCGGCATCCCCGGCACCATCATCCAGGGCCGCTACGACCTTCTGTGCCCACCGAAAAACGCCTACGCGTTGGCGGCCGCGTGGCCCGGGGCACGGCTGGAAATCATCGATCATGCCGGACATTCGATGACCGAGCCGGGCGTCATGGATGCCATGCGCCGGGCGATTAACGATTGAGACGTTTAATGGCGGATAATCGTGGACCGCACCCCGCGCCCGCTCCCCAGAAGGCCGCAAACGGGTGCTAACCTTCCGCGGCAGAGGCGCACGCGCGACCCGAACTGCTTGACTTTTAATACAAACACAGTGATACAGCGCCCATTGCTCTTCGATGGCGCTCGGGTCCTCGTGCCACTACAAGCGGTTCAATCACCGCGCTCGACCCTGCATTGAGATCAATCCTTATAGACAAGGCCGCACCCCGACAGCGCCGGTGTGGGCCATGGGACAAACCCCGGCACAGGATGCACGGGGCGAGAAGCCCTTGGGACTCTTTCACTTTGACAACACAGACTTTCGAGGAATTCGGTTTTGCCGAGCCTCTTTCGCGTGCCCTGACGCAGTGCGGGTACACGACACCGACTCCTATTCAGGTGCAGGCACTTCCGCCGCAGCTGGCAGGCCGCGACCTCCTCGGCATGGCCGAGACGGGCTCAGGTAAAACCGCAACATTCCTTCTTCCTATCCTCAACAAGATTGCGACCGACGCAATCGAGCCGGGCTGGAAGCAAGTCGTTGCCCTCATTCTCGCGCCGACCCGCGAGCTTGCCGTCCAGATCGACCAGGAAGTGGCAAAACTCTCGCGCAACATGAACATCCGCCGTGCCGTCGTTCTTGGCGGCGTCAGCAAAGGCCCGCAGATCAACGCGCTGAAGCGCGGTGTTCACGTCCTCGTGGCGACGCCGGGCCGTCTGCTCGATCACGTCAACATGCGAAGCTGCGATCTTTCCGGCGTGCAGACGCTGGTCATCGACGAAGCCGACCGCATGTTCGACATGGGCTTCATCCGCGACATCAACAAGATCGTATCGCTGATCCCGCAGAAGCGTCGTACCGCGCTGTTCTCGGCAACGATGCCGACCGAGATCAAGAAGTTCGCCTACGACATCCTGCACGACCCCTACCGCGTCGACCTCTCGTCGAAGACCATCGTCGTCGATCGCATCGACCAGAAGGTCATGATGGTCCGCTCGGCTGAGAAGCAGAGCCGCCTGCACACGATCCTCGCCGACGAAGAAGCCAAGCGCGTCATCGTCTTCACACGCACGAAGCGTGGCGCGGACCGCGTCGCCGACCGGCTCGGCATGGCGGGCATCAGCTCGTCCGCCTTCCACGGCAACAAGGCCCAGAACGCCCGTCAGCGCGCGCTGAACGACTTCACGCTGGGTCATATCCGCGTTCTCGTGGCGACCGACATCGCCGCCCGCGGTATCGACGTTTCGAACATCACGCATGTCGTCAACTTCGACATGCCGCTCGACCCCGAAACCTACGTGCATCGCGTCGGCCGTACGGCGCGCAAGGGTACGACAGGCATTGCGATCTCGCTTTGCGATCCGTCAGAGCGTGGCGAAATCCGCGCCATCGAGAAGATGATGAAGCAGCCGATCGTCGTCATGGACGATATCGGCGGCGAAGTTCTGCCGATGCCGGAACGCCGGCGGGATGACGACGCTCCGCGCCGTGAGGGTGCCCCTCGTGGCGGTCGTGGTGGCGCAGGCCATCGTGGTGGCGGTTCCCGCCCGAACCATCAGGCGGGCGCAGGCCGGCCCCGGTCCGAGCGCCCCTCCGGCGATCGTGATCGCTCAAATGGCGATCGCTCCGGCGATCGTCCGAACTTCGCGGCTTCACGCAGACCCTACACGCCTGCTGGCGCAAGCGATGCGCCCGCTGGTGCAGGCGCTGCCACATTCGGCGCCGCTGACCGCCCGCACAAGCCGCGTTCGCCGGAACGTCCCCATCAGGACGGCCCCCATCGCGGTCCGCGCCGCTCGCCCGATCAGCGCCCGGATCACCGAGCTGATCACCGCTCGGGCCCGCATCGCTCCGGCGACCAGCGCCCAGCTGAGCATCGTTTCGGTGAACGCCGCGGCGAGCACCGTCCGGATGCGCGTCCCGCACGCCATGCCGACGGAGCAGCACGCCCCGATCGCGGCCACGCACCGGCCGGACGTCATCGTGACGACGCCGGTCACACAAAGCGCGAGGGCGGACATGGACCGAGAAAGCCTCATAATGGCGCCGGCGAAGGCCGTCCGTCGTGGCATAGCGGCAGCGGTTCGGACGCGCCCAAGTTCATGAAACGGCGCGACGACAGTCGCGACCGCGATCGGACTGCAAGCTAAAAAAACTTCGGCCTTGGCGGCCCGCTCTCCGGACGGGAGCAGCCAAGGCCAACACAAAAAGCCCGACAGAAAAAGCCCGGCCCATAAAAAAGGCCGGGCTTATTTGTGCCCGGCCAAGTTGGAAAAGAGGAAGTCGGCTAGTCGAGCTGAGCCTCAGCCCTTCTTGTCGGGCGTAGGGGCTCCATGATCCTGGTCATCGTCGTCGTCATGCATCTGCGGGCCGCCTTTGCCGCCGTGGTCGGACCAGCCGCCATGACGGCCGCCAGGCCCCCATCCGCCGGCAAACTTGTGGCCATGATGACCACCCGGCATGAGTTGTCTCAGCAGCGGACGCAGCGCATCTTTCTGTTCATCGGACAGCGAAGCGTAGAACGGTGAGAACGCGGTCGCGAACGCCTTCATGCGGTCGGCGCGTTCCGTCATTCTCTCGCTCATCTTCTGGAAGCGGTCGGCAAGATCGGGACGCTTTTGCTCGCCACCCTTCTCTTGCTCGGCCTTGCGCTCTTCGCGCTTCTTCTTCCACTCTTCCATCCGGGCTTCGTGAGCTTTGAACCCTTCGCGAACCTGCGTTTCGACCGGAGCCCATAGCTTCTCCTGGTCCGGCGTGAGCTGAAGCGCGGCTTTCACCATCGCCAGTTTGCCCTCTTGGAGCCGGGCGCGAGTGTCGGGCGTCATCTGCCGCCAACCGGCGTTATCCGCCGACTTTGCAATGGCCACCGTTGCGGGAACTGCGACGACAGCCGCGAGCGCGATCCATGTGCCGCGCGATAAATTCTTCATGGGCGTTCTCCTTCGGCCGGGGATAGGCAAAAAATGCTGCCGGCCGTCGGGAATAACAACGGAGACCTATTCGTGATCCGTCGGCGCCCCGCGGATTACATCATCGCAATTATTCAGCTGAACAAGCTGAACAAAATGAACAAATCGAGGGAAATTGGCGAGTTCGCCCGGCGTCAGTTGGTTCGGCTTCCGTCCGCCCGGTTGATGACAGCGGGCGCATGCGGATCTTGCGACGGCATCAACTGCGTGTCTGCCGAAGCAGCCTTGCCTGGCTTCGCCGAGCGGTCGATCTTCTGACCGGGATTTTGCATCGGACCGGATACTGATGATTGCGAGGCGACCGGGATGCGAACGGGCTTATCGGCAGGCTGCGCATAGACGACGCGGTCGCGGTCGGAGAAGCATCCGGCCACGCAGATCACCAGATCTTCGTTCGGGCGCGACGCGATCAGCTTCCGTATGAAAGCATTGTCGGGTCCCGTGCGGTTTGGCGAACCCATCCCATCCTCGGGAACAGTGTTGAGATTGTTCGCTGTATTTTGCGGATCGGCGGCCGGTCCGGCCGGTGCAAGCTGCGAACCTTCAGCCGACGCACTTTCCATTTCGGCGTCTTCGGCGAGTGCCCCGGTCAGCGGCATGGCAAGAAGGATAGCCAGGGCGGCGGGACCCCACGACCGCGAACAACGCATCACAGATGACTCCAAAACTGAACAGATTTCGAACAACTGTGCCGTAGCGGAGTAAACAAAGGCTTACTCTCTGACCTGCGTGGCGGGGATCATGGAACGCGCCGAACAAAAGAAGAGCCGTATGCCCCTCTAGTCGTCGAGAAGACCGTTCGACCTGTGGCCCCGTTGAAAATTCACAACGGTGATCGTCCTCCCCCGCCGATCCTGGATCTCACTCGCGCGCTGTTGGCGTCGTGCATACCGCTCCGCCAATTCCTTACTCGAAGCAATTCTCAGTTTCTGGGCGATGCTTTGCGAAAATGGCGACATGGAACTGGTCCTCGGAGTTTGCCGGACAACGGCAGCAACCGACCGCAGTTCCATCTATTTTGAAATAAATAGCCGAATGTCGAACAACGGGCGCCGTATGAAGCTAGCGGGTTGCTCTTTCGGTTCGATCTCGATCGTTGCCGTCATGCCGATGACAAGGCGCAGATCCTTCGGGACCTTGTCGAAATGAATCCGCACGGGAACACGTTGCGCCAGTCTCACCCAGGTGAAGATCGGATTGACGTTCGCGAGCCCGCTGGTACCGGGCGTCGCATTGGACACCACGATACCGCGAGCAACGCTGTCGACGCGTCCGTATAAGACCTTGTTATAGCCGAGCAGCCAGATCTTCGCTGTATCGCCGTCGCGGATTTGATTGACCGCCGTCTCTTCGAAATAGCCGTCGAGCCAGAACGAATCCGCGTCGACGATGGACATGACCTGCTGCCCAGCCGTCGCATAATCGCCTTGCCGTATCAGAAGGTTCGTAATCCATCCGTTCACCGGCGATCTGAGCTCGGTGCGCTCGAGGTTGATGTTCGCCTGTGTAAGGTTTGCATTGCGCTGCGCAAGCGCGGCTTCAGCCATCTCCGCTGCCGAGGTATACGTTTGTTTCTCTTCGACCGAAGTCGCCAGATCGGTCAGACGATTCCGTCGCGCTTGCTGCGCGTTCTTGTTTTCTAGATCGGCCTGGGCCTGCTCGATGGCCGCCTTGGCGAGATCCACCGCAACATGGTAGTCGCGTGGATCGATCTTCATCAGCAATTCGCCCTTATGGACGTATTGATTGTCCTTGACGGGAAGTTCGATCACCTTGCCGGAAACCTCCGGCGCCAGCCGCACGACGTAGGCACGCACCGTACCGTCGCGCGTCCATGGCCTCCCCATATAATTTTGCCACAAGATCCACACGGCCCCCGCGGCGACTGCAGCGAAGGATAGCGTCGCAAGTATCGGCAGCACCCGAAGCCGCCTCTTTATCGACGGCGGATCATAGACAGTTGTCGTCTCACGGCCGGCTGGCTTGGTCGGTGGCAACTTCCGGGTAGTTGATGCGATCTCCGGCATGATGCCGAACCTAGTTATAGATTCTAAGGTTTCCAAAGATCAGGACGGTGGCCGTCAGGACGATCAGAAATACCGAAAACTCCAAGAGAGCCGGATGCCACACGTGTCGCAACCATCCGAACTCTGCCGCGATGACGCGCAATCCCATCGTAATCGCGAAGGCCAGCACCATCAGTGGCACAAACGGCGAAATAAGAACGCCCTCGATGTTGATTTCGACGAATCTCATGACGGCTGGCTTCCGAAATAATCGCCCTGGCGGTCTACGGCCTCCGATATGGCGAGCAGCATCGCCCGCGCTCGCATCCGCCCGCGCATGCCGGGTTGTTCATCCGGGATCGACGCGATCTCCTTGTCAAGCTCTGCCAATGTATGCTGAAGCCTCGGTAAATCTCCGGCGGCCAATGCGTCGAGAATGTCCGAAATTTCCGCGCCGATCCGGCGATCCACCGCCAAGTGCCGCAATCGAATGACCTGCACGCCGACCGTCAGTGCAGCCGCCAACCGCGATCGCTGAACCGGCTCGCAGTCTGGAGGTAGCGCGGCCAACCGCGAGTACATGCGCCCCTGCCACTGCATGAACGTCCAGCGTCGTCGTCCTGCAGCCAGACGCCGAAGGTCGCGAATGGATAGGTCGACCAGACGCTGCGCCCGGACTTTTGGAGACGGTTGAGGTATGAGCACCAGCGTAACCGCTCCCGTCGCGCAGCCGGCCAGAAGACTGGAAGCCGTATTCAGATAGACCTGCGGATCGAAAACCATCACGTTGGTTGGCGCAACGAGCGGTATGAAATTGACCGTTGCAGCGATGGCGTAAGGCGCGAAAGACGGCAAGGTAGATAACGCCCCACACGGTATAAGCACGATTGATAAGATGAGACTCAGTGCCAGAAACGTCTCGTGATTGATCAGAGCCGTGAACTTGAGCACGCCGCCAATCACCGCCATGACCAGCGTCCCGATTATCAGCCCCAACGCGGCTTTGGCGGACCCATCCAATATTGGCGCAAACAGCATGATCGACACCGCTGCGAACGTCACGGCGAAAAGTCCGTCCGGCCATTGAGAGATGATCCAATAGATGACCACCACTCCGACGCCGATGAAGACGCGCACGGCATTGATGAGAGCCGGAAGATAATCGGCGACAACGATGCTCGGAATCCGGAAAACATCCCGCGCATGCGCCGGATCGGACAATAGTGCGAGCCCGTTAGCTGCAGATTCGAGACCGGACGCGACTTCTGCACTCGCGTCTGCGGCAAGCCGCAACGACGCATCGTCAGTCTTGACGGCCATGAACTTGCGGACCAGCAGCGCTTCAGCATCGCGATCGCGCGCCAACCCGCGGCTCCACTCGGGAGGAAGCATGTCCGAGATCGCCGCCACGACGCGATGCGCTTCGGCCTGAGAAAGCGAGCGCAGATGCGTCTCCACGACGCGCGCGCCAGAAACTGCTGTATACAGGCCATCCAGCGCGACCCGGAGTATGGCTCTCCTCTGCATGATTTCCGCCGACTCGCCTGCCGCCTGATCGACGACCGGAACGAGAGCCGATATTCGCTTTACGAGAATGCGCCTCGTCTCAGGAGCCGTGGCGTTCCACGGGTCGGCAAGTATGCCTTCGAAATGCTGAGCAATCTCTTCAATGAGCTGCGACAACAGCATTCGCAATCGCTGAGGCGAGTCGCCGAGATCTGTCAGCGCGATCACCAGCGTTCCGCTGACGATCCCTAAGCTGATTTCTGAAGCGCGATTGATGGCGATGAAGAAGATCTGATCGGGATTCGGAATGGAATAGTTGGCGATAATGATGAGCGTATAACCCGCCAGCAACGCTCCATAGGATGCAAAGTTCTTCAACAACGTCGAAACGAAAGAGCATGCCGCGGCCCAGACGAGCATTCCGAACAGAAATCCGAAACGGTCCTGCGGAAAGATAGCCGTAAGCACCACCGCAGCAACCGCACCGACGAGCGTTCCGACCAACCGAAACACGCCTTTGAGCAGCGACGAACCGACGATCGGCTGGCAAACGATCGCGGCCGACGTTCCGGCCCAGTAAGGCGTATCGAGCTGGAGATAGAATGCCGCAAAGAGCGCCAGGCACACCGCCGTCGCCAATCGCAAACCGAAGAACAACGGCGGCCTTGCGGCGACAAGGACGTTCGTAAAACCGCTACCAGATCTTTCCTCACCGACCGAGGCTGTCATGGCAGTCCTTCGACATCGAGCCCCGTGGAGAACCGAGTGGACCGGACGAGCGACAACTGAGGAGAATTTCCGCTTCAGTTGTTAAGGGACTGTACTTTACGCGATCGCCTCGCAGGTTTGCATCAAATCGTTCGAAACGACGGCGCGCTGTCCGGCTATCATGCGGGCGTTGAACGCGGCGCCGGCTGATCGGGAAGGAAGCGAAGCGCTAAGCCTTTGCCGGCGCCTCCGCACCCACATTATTTATTCATTGCCGAAAATCGAAAGTATGTTGCGGCCGTCTCCAAACGCAATCAGATCGCATGCCGACGATCCGATTGCATCGGCGTTTCCCATCACAAATAAGTTGTCGGATTCGAGCGTAGCAAACTCTTGACCTTCACCCGCGATGAGGTCCCACTAGCGCTATCAGGTCTCTGCGGTGTCGATTATTGACACCGGCGCAAACCCGGAGGCGCGCCATGCTTGTTGCAAACATTTTGGAGGTGAAGGGGACCGAAGTGATGACGGTGCGCCCTACCGATACCGTCCGCAACGTCGCTCGCCGGCTCGTCCAGGAAAACGTGGGCGCTCTGGTCGTGAGTTCGGGCGGCAGCACCCTCGACGGCATCATTTCCGAACGAGATATTTCCCGCGGCGTCGCTATGCACGGTGAAAACGTCTGCACATTGCGCGTATCCGATATCATGACCGAGGGCGTCGTGACTTGCGCGCCGGACGATGCCATTTCGGACACGGCCCGAATGATGACGGAGCGCCGGATAAGGCACATCCCCGTGAAAGACGGCACGCGCATCGTCGGCATCATCAGCATCGGCGACATCTTGAAATACCGCCTCGACGAAGTGATGCTCGAGACGCGCGTGCTCCGCGATATCGCGATGGTGATAAACCGCTGAGCGCCTCGTCGCCGTGGCGAGGCTGCATGCCGCAACCTTGAAGCTCAGCACCCGACATCGAGATTCAGATTGAGCAACCTCGTGCCGAACGCACTCCCCCGGGATAACCCGCCGCAAGGAAAAAGAAATGAGGTTCCCCTAAAAGAGCTGAGCGATTCTCAGATACCTCATCCGGCGGCCCGGGTGCGACGAAACAAGGCAACACGGCAGTAATGTCCGCATCCGCACCCGGCAGAAAAGAACAATTTTCGACACGAGCTGCATTCTTCGTCTCCGGATTCACCCTCGCCGCCTGGGCGCCGCTCGTGCCTTACGTGAAAGATCGGAGCGAACTGAGCGACGCGGCCTTGGGCCTTCTTCTATTGTGCCTCGGCGCCGGTTCCGTCATCGCAATGCCATTAGCGGGCGTCTTGTCGAAGCGATACGGCTGTCGGCCGGTGATCCTGTTGGGCGCACTTTGCATCGTAGTGTCGCTGCCGGTTCTCGCACTAACGTCATCCGTTCCCTTGCTCGTCGTCATGCTTTTTATTTTCGGCTCAGGCCAGGGAACGCTCGATTGCGTGATGAACATCCAAGCAATCATCGTCGAGCGGGAAAGTGGCCGTGCAATGATGTCCGGCTTCCACGGCCTGTTTAGCGTGGGTGGACTAGCCGGCGTCGGCGTTATGACCCTCCTGCTTTCTTCGGGAGCAACACCGTTCATGGCCGCAATGACCGTTGTGGTCGTCGCAGTCGCAGCGATGGCTGCAGCAGCGCCCTATCTTCTGCCTTACGGCGCCGAAGGTGACGGCTCTGCCTTCGCAATCCCACATGGCGTCGTGCTGCTCATCGCCCTTCTCTGCTTCGTCATGTTTCTGGCGGAGGGCGCAGTCCTGGACTGGAGCGCGGTCTTCATGACCGACAATCGGAACGTCGATCCATCGATTGGCGGCGCAGCTTATGCCGCTTTTGCGCTTGCGATGACCATTGGCCGATTGACGGGTGACGCCGTCGTCGAACGGATCGGACGCAGAGTTGTACTGCTTGCGGGTCCGCTTTGCGCCGCTGTCGGCCTGCTTATCGTAACGCTGGTGCCGTACGCGTGGGCAACGATCCTCGGCTTTGGTCTTGTCGGCATCGGCAGCGCGAATGTTGTTCCGATCTTTTTCACGGCGATCGGACAGCAGACGACGATGCCCGAGCATATCGCCGTGCCGGCCGTGACTATGATCGGTTACTTCGGCATCCTTACGGGCCCTGCGGCCATCGGCTTCGTTGCGCAAGTCATCGGTCTGCCCATGGCGTTCGCCGCAGTCGCGATCCTCGTTATCGGCGTCGCCGTCGGCGGCCGTTGGCTGCGGGTCTGATCGACGAGCGTCGTACTCCCCAAGCGCCGCATCATCACGCGCGGCGCGGCCGTGCCTCTCCGGGGCGCGAGCTCTCAAGCATCCGCCGGAAGAATTTGCTATCGGCCACGCGGCATTGCACGAACGCGGAATACGTCGCGAACGCGGTCCGAAAATGCAAATCCATGAGCGACGTCCAAGCGGCCTTCCTCAAGAGAGCGTATCGGTTGCGCCGGCTTTGACCGAGATAACGCTCTTTCGCGAGCGCCGATATGGCGCGCGCCGCAGCGACTGTCATCGCTGCGCGGCGCTTCTCGAATATCGCATCGATAGCGTGATACGCCGTCCCGAGGTCCTGCATGATCGTGCCATGTTCGCCTGTCCGCGACATGAGTTCCTCGAAATTGGGAATTCCTGAAAGTCCATCACATGGGTCTGTGCCCGAGCGCGCCCTCTCCCGGGCAGCGTAGAGAGCAAGATCGCGGGAGAACGATTGGCGGGATCGAAACTGCTCCGACACCGCCTTCGCATGCACGCGGTGGTGCACGAACACATCCGCAAGGTTCTCAATGGGATGTCGCTCCGACAATCGCAGCCAGAGATCGAAATCCTCGGCATGCTCGAATGGTGCGCGGTAGGCGCCGCAAGCGAGCACGGCATCCTTCCTCATGACGACCGAGGGGTGAGACACGACGCAACGGCCGTGCTCATAGAGCTGCCTCCGCACCTCGCGACTGGTCAGCGGAAAGTTGGATGTATCCCCGGTCGGGAAACCGTCCGCGTCGATCAACAGCACTTGCGAGCCGACCGCAGCCACCTTTGGCGAGCGCTCGAGACAAGCGATTTGCGCCTTCAATCGACCGGGAAGGGAAACATCGTCGGCATCCATCCGCGCGACGAGCGCCGTCTCAGCGGCATTCAATCCGCCATTGAGGGCTCTTACGATCCCGAGCGGCGGCTGATGAATGATCTGGAGCCTTCCATTCCAGCGCAAATCGGAGAGTATGGAAGCAGTGCGATCGTTCGATCCGTCGTTGATGACGATCAGCTTGTTTATGAATTCCGCGTCCGGAACCAAGCTGGAAATGGCGCGAGCAATATATTTTTCGCCGTTTCGTACCGGCATGATCACATCGATTTTTGGCATTATCCCATCCCCAAAATCGTCATGGCTATTCAAGACATGCGATGTCGCATCGCCGAAAAATCCGCCGAACGGCGTGACGCACTTTGACTAAGGAGAACTTCAGTTACGCAACTGAGACCGGCCGCCGGCAATCGGCTGCGAAGGGATCAACGAATATTCAAGGGACCGTCCATGTTGCGCGTGCGACTGCGAGCTCAATGATGCTCCGTGATGAGGCGCGCGCCTCTGGCCTTACGAATGAATTTCGCACCGATGCGTCTCCGCACGAGCCAATATTAAGACAGTATATTTTTCAGGTGCACAGAACGCGCAAATAGCCCGCTCTGAAGTCTATGAAAAAATCGATGATCAAATATTCAGATTGCGAAGCATGTACGCACACGATCAATGCATCCGTCCTATCGGAAAGATCCGCATGCGTCCATGTTTTGGCGACTCACCCCCAAGACAATCGTCTCTTCGTCAACAGCACTTTTGCGACCGCGCTACGCGAGCGGCAGATCGACTCCGTTCGATGGCAACCGGGCGGTGATGTTCCCATTTAATTGGCAACCGGAATTTGATACCCGACCGGTGCACTCGGCGAGCAAAACGCCGCCTGTCATGAGCCTCGTTGCTTGAGACCCTTCCCTCACCCTTGCACGCCATCCCGGCATGCCGCTGGCAATCGTCACGTCGATCCGGACGAAAAACCTGCCCGCAACGTCAGGGACCCGGAAAAAGAGCGACGGCAGCGCCCGTGGTTCCGTAGTAAATGTGCGTGTGTCCGATACTTTCGCACCGTGAGGCGAACGGCGGTGGCTAACTTGGCTTCAATGCCGGCCCAAAAAATATTCATCGCAGGCGCAAGCGGCTTCGTCGGCACCTATGTCCTTCGCGCCGCTTTGGCCGCGGGCCACGAAGTCGACGCGCTGACCCGATCAAAAATCCACGCCGCTGCGCTTCGCGCGCAGGGCGTGAACGCGATTGTCGGCGACCTGTTGGATTCGGAGGGGGCGTGGAGGGAAGCCTTGCGCAATGCCGATGCCGTCGTCCATCTCGCGCAGCCACAGACTTTCGGCGGCCGCCTCACCAAAGCGCGCGCGACGCAGTATTGCGTCCTCCGGCTCGACATGGATCGCGCCTTGTTCGCAGCGATAGATCCGGCGAGGACCCGGCGGATCATCTACGTCGCTGGTACGAGCTATTATGGGGAGTGCGGATCTGAGATCTGTGACGAGAACGCGGTGCCTCACCCGCGGGGATGGGGACCCTATCTCGCTCCCGCGATCGAAGCCTTGCCCGGCTACATCGCGCGCGGACTGCCCATTGTCGCTGCGTTTCCAGGCTGGGTGTATGGCCCCGGCTCTTGGTTCGCGCAGTATGTCCTCGAACCGCTCCGCGATGGCAAACCGGTCTATGGCTTGCGGGGTCGCACCCGGTACACGTCTCCCGTGCACGTGCAGGACTGTGCCCGCGCCATCCTTCATCTGACCAGCAACGGCGAGATAGGAAGCCGCTACTTCGTCGTTGATGACGCTCCGGTGCCCGGGGAGCGGTTGGCCGAGATCGCAGCCGACGCGCTTGGCGTCACCGGCCACGGGCGCAAGCTGCCATTCATTCTGCTGGAGCTTTTGGTTGGCCCGGTCATTGCGGAAAGCCTTGCCTACGAAAACCGTCTTTCAAACCATCGGTTGAAATCCACCGGCTTTTCGTTCGAATTTCCATCGTGCGAGCAGGGCATCCCGCATGCCGTCAAGGCATGGCTGCAGGAAAACCCGGCCCATAATCTCAAATGACGTCACAACGCTGAACAAATTGAACGGTTCGATCACGGATCGATCAACCAATAGAAATTCTTTCAATAGGAATTGCGGCCATTCATTTGTAAAATGGTTGGAGTCATTTGTCAGCGTACGAGCGGCTAATCCATGATTTCAGATAGCATCGGTCTGCCGCAGATAGTTGCTTTGCTCATACTCTGTCAAAGAGGAGCCGAGGAACTCTACTCGGCGCGCAACACCCGGGCATTGATCGCCGCGGGTGCCGAAGAAGTCGGCCGATCCTATTACCCCGTCGTTGCCACGACGCATCTGGCATGGATCGCAAGCCTCTTTTTCCTGATACCCGCGAACGCACCGGCATCCTCTATTTTGGCGGCCGCCTATATCCTGCTGCAAGGCGTCCGCTACTGGGTCATTGCCTCGCTCGGGCGATTCTGGACGCACCGCATTTTCACGCTCAAAGACGCACCCATCGCCCAGCACGGGCCCTATCGATATTTCCGCCATCCCAATTATGCGGTCACGATTGCCGAGACGTTTCTATTGCCTGCTGTCTTCGGCGCATTGGCGCTCGGAATTATCATGTGCGCTGTGTGGACTGCCGTTCTCGCCTACAAGATCGAACTCGAGGACAAAGCACTTTCCGCCAGGCGCGCGCTTTCCGAGCAAAGCCTTGAAAAACAGCGGCCCCTCACCTGACGAAGCACCGCTTGGCGACGCCACGGCCGACGCCATAGCCGTCGGCGGCGGCCTTGCAGGCTCCGCTTTCGCGCTGGAACTCGCACGCCACGGCGCGAGCGTGATGATCTTCGAACGCATGGGCGGCCCGCATCACAAGGTCTGCGGCGAGTTCTTGAGCGACAGGGCGCAGGCTCTTCTGCACTACGTCGGCATCGACGTCCATCGCCTCGGTGGCAACTCAATCGATACGCTATGTCTCGCAAATGGCTCGAAGCGAGCGAGTGCCCGCCTTCCCTTCCAGGCGATCGGCGTTTCGCGTTTCCTCCTCGATGAAACGCTCGCGAAGGCGGCAGAACGCGCTGGCGCAAAGATTTTTCGCGCGACATCGGTTGAGGGAATTGAGGATAGCAGCGGCCGCGTCCGCGTGCGGACAGCTCGCGGGAGTTTCGACTGCCGCGCAGCGGCATTAGCGAGCGGCAAGCACAACATTCGCGGTCTGCCGCGGCCCGATGGACCGATGGTCGGCTTCAAAATTCACCTGCGCCCCGCGGAAGCGGCGCGCATCGCGCTGAACGGGATCGTTCATTTGATCGCGTTCGCGGGCGGCTATCTCGGCCTATGCATGGTCGAGGATCAAACGCTGTCGATTGCGTGGAATATCAATTCGGATGTTCTGCGTGTCATTGGAACAAGTTGGGCCGCTCAATCGGCCTACTTCGCGATGCAGTCGCGCATGTTCGCCGACCTCATAAACGGCGGGACACCTCTTTGGGAGAAGCCGCTCGCCGTCTCCGGACTTCCCTATGGTTTCATGCGGTCGGCAGCGATTGCGCCGGCGATCTACCCGGTCGGCGACCAGTTGGCCGTCATCCCATCATTCTCAGGAGATGGAACGGCGCTCGCTTTGGCATCGGGCATTGCAGCCGCGCAGGCTGTTCTCAAATGCGAGAGCGCGCCTGACTTCCAGGCCCGCATGCTCCCGAACTTCAAGCCGCAGTTTAGCCGCGCGGCAGCCCTCGATCGGATTATTGCCGGAGTGCTGCTTCGCCGCGTTGGAATTGCCGGCGCGCGCCTCTTCCCAAGCATGGTGACGATGCTCGTTTCCGCGACGCGGCTGCGCGGACTCGACGGCCTGATCGCGTCCCCTAAGGCACGGAACTAGAGATCGAGAACGACGAAATAGGCTGAAAAGCCGGGCCCAAAGGCTGCCAACAGATGCCGCCCCTTGTCTCCCGAGGCCATCGCTCTCTCGAGGATGAACAGCGCCGTCGCCGATGACATGTTCCCGAAGTCGCGCAGCACATCCCACGAATGCGCCAGCAGCGACCTCTCGATGCCGAGAACATCTTCCGCAGTCTCGAGTACCTTGCGTCCGCCCGGATGAAAAAGAAATCCCTTGAAATCGCGGAGCGTCATGCCGCGCCTGCCGATAAATTCCTTCACCACCTGGCCGAGATTGTTACGCATCAACGTCGGAAGCTCCGGACTGAGCACCACGCCAAAGCCGTCGCCTTTGACATCCCAGCCCATGATATGCCGCGTGTTCCGCCAAGTGTGCTCGCCGAAGGTAAGCACCACGGGCTTTTCGCCACTGCCGCCTTCACTCGCACCGTTTGCAGATGTCCTGAGCACGACGCCCGCAGCGCCGTCGCCGAATAACGCCGCCGCAACGAACATCGCCATGCTCGGGTCGTTAGGACGCGCGCAAAGGCTGCAGAGATCAACGGTGATGAACAGGACATTCCGGCCCGCCCGCCCTTGAGCGAAGCGCGCCGCGCGCGCGAGCCCCGCGACACCGCCGCCGCAGCCAAGACCGAAAATCGGCAGCCGCTCGACATTCGGCGAAAAAGGGAGGCGGTCCATAAGGAGCGCGTCGAGGCTCGGAATAGCGAGCCCGGTAATCGTATTGGTGACAAAGGCATCGATATCGCCGAGCGATAATCCCGCCCGAGCAGTAGCGTCTAGCGCGACCTGCTCGAGCAATTTCAACGCGTGCTCTTGGAAGACTTCGGTACGCTCTTCCCAGGTGTGCGGTCGCTGATACCAGTCGGTCGGCTGGCAGGTGTAGCGATAATCGATGCCCGTATTGGCAAAAAGTCCGTGCAGGCTTGCAAACTGCGGATAAATCATTGCCGCATTTGCGAGCGCATCCTTCTGGCTGAGTTTGTAGGGCGGATTGGCGGAAGCAATCGAGAGAATTTCGACCGGCAGCCCAAGGTCGGGCTTGTGCGCGTGCTTCGCGAGATCAACCGGCAGCACTGTCATGAATCGTTCCCATGGGTCGAAAAGGGCGATGTGCCGCGTACGCCGCTTTCGCCTAGGGCAACCTTAAGTCACTATACAGTATACTGCCAATTACCCTTTACCAGCATGCTTACCTGTGGACTAAGACGTTCGAATAAGGCCGAATTCGCTCGATGCTCCCGCGCAACCTCCGTCAAACGACATAGAACCAGAATTGAGCAAATCTCCATTTTTCATTCGATTGACCGCTGCGCCGGAACGCGCGTGAATGCGCCAGCGGCGTCAGCCACGTCGCTGACCTCACCAATTATTGGCCGACGCGGAAACTGAAGCTGCCCTGGGATTTGTGAGTATCAGTCGAAACCGCGTGCCACTTGACTATGTAAGATCCGGGCGAAAGACTTTTGACGCTGGCCTGCAACGTATTCCCGGAAGCGCTGCTGCCTCCATCGACTTTTTCTCCACTCGAATTTCGCACTTCGGCGCCGCTGGATTTCGGATCGAGCGCATCAGTAAAATACAGGGTCACGGAATCCGGAGAAGCGCTGACCGTGCTTCCGACATCGGGGCTCGCATGATCCAGCAGCACATGCGCCTCAGCAGTGGTGGTCCCTCCTGCAGTCAGCACCAATAGACAAGTGGCGATCGCGCATTTGGAATTTGCCATCGGCTTCTCTCGCTCCATTGATTGCGAATAAGGAGGTGCGAAATGGTCTCATAATAACTTGGTGCGACGTCATCGAGGGCCGCAGCAAGGTGTAATCGGACTGACTTTAGCACAATTGCAATTTTCTTGGATCGCGTCGATCACCCGACGTCTGTTCATTCGAGCTTTATGGTTTCGACGTCGATGCTTATCCGGCCATGGCACCTTTAAGCCGGCTCATAAGCGCCCTCCCCAGGCCGTCTCTCTGCAGCGTCTGTCGTCGACAACCGCCTGTTGACGCGTTCACGGGGCCTTCGCCTTTGGTTTACACACGCTGGGAACTGCGCTTATTGAGTATCGTTGTTGGACGTTAGTAGTGCAGTGCAGAACAAGTCGCCAGCATCGATGGCTTCTATAAAAATGTCAGCATTTTTGGCTGCTGATGATCATCAGTGGCGCGGAAGAATATTTGATCAGCACAGAGCGCAGTATCGCCGCCCATAACCTGTGTGGCTGTTAGGCCGACGATGCAGCATCACGTAGCGTAGAATTTCAAGCGTTTATGGAGGTGCATATGAGCCAGGTACAAGTCGACCAGCAAAGCTATCAGATGCCGCCGGAGGTTGGGTTTACCGTTTCACACTTTCTCACTGTTGCCGACATCGAACGGTCGGCTCGATTTTACGAAACGGTCTTCGGAGGTCGTATTCTGAGCCGAGGCGATAGCAGCGGCGCGCCGGGATACATCCAGATCGCGAATACGTGGCTCCTCGTCAACGTCGGGGGCGGTCCGACACCCGACAAGCCATCGGTGACGCTCAGCGTCCCCGCCGACCCCGATAAGGTCAGCAGCTTTATGAATATCCGTGTTGCGGACATTCAAGCATGCTTTGAGCTTTGGAAAAGTCGAGGAGCCGAGTTCATCACAGAGCCAAAGGAAAAGTACGGCGAAACGCGCTGCTACATTCGCGATCCTGACGGCTATATTATAGAAGTTGGACAAAGAAAGCCGGACTTCACTTACGGCTAAACAGCACGACACATGAAGGCATCAGTGGTGACCGTACACACTCCGGCGACGTGAGTGCGGGAGGTAGGATGCTTGTTTGCCGCCGCACTCGAACAGTCTGTAAATTTGGTAGCGGCGGGCCGAGAACGACGCTGCGCGAAGTGCGAAAAAAGGCGCGATAAAGAAGAGAACTTGAATTGGTCTTAGGTCAATTGGCGACGAAGCGTAATTTGACTGTTCCGAAGGCGGGAATACTTTTCTGACCGGCAGCGGGATCTCCCGTAAAAGACCTCGATGACTGGTGGTCCTCTGCGATGATGATTGCTCCAAGGAGCAGCTGGTGGTGGGTACGAAATGGTATTTCCGCCGCGAGCGTAGGTCTCTTTCATCATCTCGGAAGTTGAGGAATGAAAGTAGAGTGAGTGGGGCCGATGTGCTTTCCACGTTTGCAATTCAACTCCCCTCAAACTCTTCCATCCTCCCAGCGAAGTAGGCTGAACCGATGCCGTGTATGAGGCGTCAACAAGTGGAGGAAGCAAATGCAAAAAAGTGCGATCGCGTTCGGTTTGCTCGCAACTGCCGCGTTCTCCGCGCCTGCAAGGGCGAACGAGAGCGTGATAAAGTGCTCTGCAGATCCAAACCAGTGGTGCGTACAGTCCGGTGATTATGCTGGCACCCGCTACTCGAAGCTTGACCAAATCAACACCGACAACGTCGGTCAGTTAAAAGTGGCTTGGACGTTCTCCACGGGTGTTCTTCGTGGTCACGAAGGCGGCCCGCTCGTGATCGGCGACATGATGTATCTCACGACGCCTTTCCCGAATGACGTCATCGCGCTGAATCTTGCTGACGATCAGAAAATCGTCTGGAAATATACGCCGAAGCAAGATCCTTCAGTCATCCCCGTGATGTGTTGCGACACAGTCAACCGCGGGGTGCAGTATGCCGATGGCAAGATTTTCCTGCACCAGGCTGACACCAATCTCGTCGCTCTCGACGCGAAGACGGGTAAGGAGATGTGGAAGGTCGCCAATGGTGATCCAAAACGTGGTGAGACCGGCACCGGCTCTCCGCTCGTTACAAAAGATAAGGTGATCATCGGCATTTCGGGCGCCGAGTTTGGTGTTCGCGGTTCACTCACCGCCTACGATATCAACAGCGGCAAGAAGGTCTGGCGCGCTTACTCGATGGGCCCGGATGCGGAAATGCTGGTCGATCCGGAGAAGACCATGTCGCTCGGCAAGCCGATCGGCAAGGACTCCTCGCTCAAGACTTGGAACGGCGATCAGTGGAAGATCGGCGGCGGTTCGGTCTGGGGCTACATGGCCTATGACCCGGACCTCAATCTGATCTACTACGGAACCGCCAACCCCTCCACCTGGAACCCCGTCCAGCGCGCGGGACCGGATGGCAAGCCGATCGATCAGAAGTGGTCGATGACGATGTTCGCTCGTGACGTCGACAACGGTGTTGCCAAGTGGGCCTATCAGTTCACGCCGTTCGACGAGTGGGACTATGACGGCGTCAACGAGCCAATTTTGGCCGAGCTCGACTTCGGTGGCACGAAGCACAAGACGGCGACGCAGTTCAACCGTAACGGTTTTGCCTATACGTTCGACCGGGGAACGGGTGATCTTCTCGTTGCCGAGAAGTTTGATCCGTCGGTGAACTGGGCTACCGGCGTCGACATGGACAAGGCCAGCAAGGACTACGGCCGTCCGATCCGCGTCGCCAAGTACTCGACGTTCAAAGATGGCAAGGGTGCCGACGTGAACACGAAGGGCATTTGCCCGGCGGCGCTCGGTTCAAAAGATCAGCAGCCGGCTTCCTATTCGGAGAAGACTGGCCTGTTCTACGTTCCGACGAACCATGTGTGCATGGACTACGAGCCGTTTAAGGTTTCGTACACGGCTGGTCAGCCTTACGTTGGCGCCACGCTCTCCATGTTCCCGGGTCCTGATGAACCGAAGCGTATGGGTAATTTCATTGCCTGGGATGGTGCGAAGGGCAAGATCGTATGGTCGAAGCCCGAGCAGTTCTCGGTATGGTCGGGCGCTCTGACCACCGCTGGCGGCGTTGCCTTCTACGGCACGCTCGAGGGCTACTTCAAAGCCGTCGACCAGAAGGATGGCAAGGAACTCTTCAAGTTCAAGACGCCGTCGGGCATCATCGGCAACGCTATGACTTACACCCACGATGGTAAGCAGTACGTTGCAGTGTTCTCGGGCGTTGGTGGTTGGGCCGGCATCGGTCTTGCTGCTGGCTTGACGAACCCGACCGATGGTCTCGGTGCCGTTGGTGGCTACGCTGGCCTCTCGGAGTACACGAACCTCGGTGGGTCTATGACTGTCTTCTCGCTGCCGTAGCGCTTCCTCCAAGAAAGACAGCTAAGGGTCTGCGAGTAACTTGGCCGGCGCGCATCCGACGCGCCGGTCCTTTGAAGTCAAATTTTGTTCGCAGCAATTGACAAAGTAAGTGCCGGGGCCGTCATCCGGATTGGAAAGAGCAATTCGGCTGACCCGATGAGCGAGTGCGTCTTGGCGGAGGGGGTGGGATTCGAACCCACGAGACCCTTACGAGCCTACACGCGTTCCAGGCGAGCGCCTTCAACCACTCGGCCACCCCTCCATCGCAATCGCGAAGCAGCGCACTTAACCCATCCGCGCGCCAAGCGCAACGCCGCTCGACGAAGTCTTGAGGCTTGACCGCCGCCCGTCGCGGTCACACAAAGGCACCCGGTCAACGAGCAAGCGCGAATATGACCAGCTCAGTGCTACTGAAAATCTTTGCCGGACTGGCCGCATTAGGCGTAATTGCCTATTGTTGCCTATGGTACGCGACCGGCGAGCCAAGCAATCCCTGGCTCCTACGCCTCGCGCTGGCGGCCTTCCTGATCGCGCTCGTGATGAGCGTCGTTAACCCGGAAACCCGCCCCAGATTGATGCTGCGGTTTCTCGCCGCGCTCTTTGCGTTGTTTACGCTCATCGCCTTCGCGGCCGATGTTTCGCGCCCGGCCGCCGACGGCAGCTCCGGCGCCATCTCATTGATGCAGCATCTGCAAACGTGGTCGCCCGCGTTCGTGGCATCGCTTCAGAGGTCCGCCACGGCAACAGTCGATCCCTTCTTCTGGGACCCGGTCCTGACCTCGATATTGAACCTGCCGGGAACCGTGATCTTCCTCCTGCTCACGATTGCCTGCGGCTACCTCGGACGGCCGCGCCGCCGGATCCGTATTTTCGCCAACGACTACTGACCGGCCAAATGAACGGCGAGACCGTACCGACCCTGAAACGAAATGGGATGAGCCATCGTATACTCGGCATCATCCTAACAATAATAAGAAGGAGCCAATCCATGTTCGCCAGGAAGCAAGTCGCGATGCCGACGGCGGAGTCGGCCCCGAAGGGCCGCCCGACCCCAATTCTTAGCCCCGACGCCGAGCATTATCTCTTTTCGCAGCCGTTGAACCCGCCCTATCCCGCCGGGCACGAGGTCGCAATATTCGGTCTCGGATGCTTCTGGGGCGCCGAGCGGCTGTTTTGGGAGCTGGGCGACGGCATCTGGATCACCGCGGCAGGCTACGCAGGCGGCTATACGCCAAACCCGACGTATGAGGAGGTCTGCTCCGGCGGCACCGGCCACACGGAAATCGTGGTCGTCGTCTTCGATCCGAAGGCCATCTCCTACGACACGCTCCTGAAGACGTTCTGGGAAGCCCACGATCCGACCCAGGGCTTCCGTCAGGGGAACGACATCGGCACCCAGTATCGGTCAGCGATCTATACGACGACGCCAGAGCAGCAAGCTGCCGCCGGGGCATCGCGTAAAGCCTACGAAGAAGCGATCGCCGGCAAGGGCTATGGCCCGATCACGACTGAGATCAGACCGGCCGGTCCGATCTACTTGGCCGAAGGCTACCATCAGCAGTACCTCGCCAAGGTACCGCATGGATACTGCGGCCTCGCCGGAACCGGCGTCGCTTGCCCTAAGCCCGCAAGCGCCTCCTAGGCAGCGTATGCGTCGGGCGGCCGGGCTCCCCAGAGGGGAGTCGCGCGGCGCAATCAAAGACCGAAGCCAAGGCCGTCAGCCATGCCTGAAGGGGCTGGCCGGCGGCCTCTCTATTTCGGATCGACCGTCGCGGCCTTCTTGAGATGCGGACGAAGCGCCGGGCTATTGGCCAAATGCGCCGGAAGCCCCTTCGTCCCCGGCACAGGCGCAGCATTGGCAATTGTCGCGTGAACAGCGGCGGCCTTGGCCAAGGTCTTCTTGACTTGCAAAGGCGTCATCAGCGCCTCGGGAGGTACGGTGACGGGCTCAGGTCCGGACTCGAGCACGGCTTGGCATTCTTTCGGCAGCTCGGCCAGCATGAGCGGCGGCTTCGGCGGCTTTACGCCCGAAACTGGGGGCGGCACGGGCTCGAGCGGCGTCTTGGACGGAATCACTTTTGCCAGCCATTGATCGACTTCCTTCCCGCAACCGTCATCGCCCGTCGGCGGCGGTTGCGGCGCACACCCCGCGAAACCCTCCGGGCATTTGATGCGCATGTGGAAGTGGTAGTAATGCCCGAACCACGGCCTCACCTTCCCGAGCCACTTTCGGTCCGTATCTTTGGTCTGGCAAAGCGCCTTCTTGATCGCCGGATGAACGAAGATGCGCTCGACCTCGGGATAGGACGCCGCCCGCTTGATGAGCGCGGTCTGCTTTTCAGTGAAAATCTGCGGATCGACGGCAACGCTCGTACCGTCGAGCATCGACGTCGCCTGCATCTCTTCGCGCTCCTTCGGAGTGAGACGGCGATCGGGCATCGGCGTCAGCCAGATATCGGCATCGAGCCCGATCTGGTGGCTGGCGTGTCCGGTAATCATCGGCCCACCGCGCGGCTGCGCGATGTCGCCAACCAGCAGCCCCGGCCAACCGTCGAGCTTTTGCGCATCCTTGGCGAAACGCTCGACGAGCGCGATCAGCTTCGGATGGCCCCAGTTGCGATTGCGCGATAACCGCATCTCCTGCCAGGCAGGACCGTCGATCGGCAGCGGCACAGCGCCCGCGAGGCAACCGCGCGAATACGTCCCGATGGCGCGTGCTTCGAGCTTTGCCGGAACCTTGGCCGCGCCGAAAAGATTCTTTGCCCCGATGAATTTCGGCCAGACTGGCGTTTTGGATGGCTCCGCCTGTTCGGTTCCCGGAATAGGCTCGACCTTGATTGAGACGGTACGAGCCTTCGAAGAACTCGGCGCAGCACCCGACGGATGTTTCGTCGTCACGGATCCGGTGGTCGTGTCCGTCGATGAAGCAGCCGGCGTCGCGCTTGTCGCTTGCGACTCCTCGCCTTCCGGCCCGCTCTCGCTCGAATTCGTCAGCACACCGCTTCTCGGCACGAAAGCCGGTAGCGGCACGTGATGACCTGTATCCGCGTGATTGCCAGCATCGGGGCGAGTATCAGAACGAGCATCGGGACGAACCGGATCGGGATGCACGGGATCGGGCGCAACCGGAACGCCGCTCGAATCATCGACCTGCTGCGGCTCGGCACGGAGCGGTCCGATGAAATCCAATACTGAGAGCGGCACGCCCGGCCATTGGAGCAGCGGAGCCCAAACCATGGCCATCGCACAGAAGACCGCGAGCACCAGTAACCTTGCGGCCCTCATGCTTTGTCCCCGTTTTTTGACATCGCTCATCCTAGACCATTCTCGGGCGAAATTCCGACCCAAAAGCGATTTCAGTTGCAGTGTTGCCTGACGCCACATTAACGAACCATGGACAGCGGCATTAGCTCCTTTGCGAACACATTATGAAACGCCTTCAGAAGGTTACCGAACCCGTCAGCGCCGAGGCCACAACGAAGGCAACGCCCGCGTTTCGCATCGATTGCGGCCCGTCCGCTGCCGAATCTCGTCTGATTTTAGCGCACGGAGCCGGGGCGGGGATTACATCTTCGTTCATGGAATCGTTTGCCGCGCTTCTCGGTGAACGAGGCGTCACCCTCACGCTCTTCGAATTCGCTTACATGGCGAGCCGCCGCGAAGGCGCGCCGAAAAGACCGCCCCCCAAAGCCGAGAAGCTGATCGGCGAGTACCGCGACGTGGTCGACGCAGTCGCCCGCGAAAATCCGCGCCAAAAGCTCTTTATCGGCGGCAAGTCCATGGGCGGACGCGTCGCGAGCATGCTGGCCGGCGAGCTTTACGAAGAGCAGAAGATCAGCGGCCTCGTCTGTCTCGGCTACCCGTTTCACGCCCCGGCCACGCCGGACAAGATGCGCACCGAGCATTTGAAAAAACTTCGCTGCCCGGCGCTGATCGTCCAAGGCGAGCGCGATCCGTTCGGAACCAAAAGTGAAATCAAAGCAATGCGGCTTTCCAAGAAAATCACTTTTGCCTGGATGAACGACGGCGATCATGATTTCGGTCCGCGCGGAAATTCCGGGTTCACCCGAAAGGGCAACCTTGCGGCGGCCGCAGACGCCGTTGCGGCATTTATCGCGGAGCATTCCGCCGCGCGTTGACGCTGACCTCCGAGACACCTACGGTGCGCGCCTTCGCCGCAAAGCAAGCCTTTGTAATATCAGCCACACCCGACCGCAGCAGCAGCATCAGATGACCGCACTCGTCTTCACCCCCGAGCAGGCCGCAGCCAGCAAAGATTCCAAGGCTTGGCCGTTCGAAGAAGCACGCCGGCTCATCAAACGCCTAGAGCGCCTGCCCGACGGCGACACAAAAACCGTCCTCTTCGAAACGGGATACGGTCCTTCCGGACTTCCTCACATCGGCACCTTCGGCGAGGTCGCGCGCACGACAATGGTGCGCCATGCGTTCGAAACGTTGACCGAAGGCAAGCGCAAGACGCGCCTCCTCTGCTTTTCCGACGACATGGACGGTATGCGGAAAATTCCGGAGAACGTTCCGGACCGGAAGGCTCTCGAGCCCTACCTGCAGATGCCGCTGACGTCGGTCCCCAATCCGTGGGGCGGCGACTACGCAAGCTTCGGCGATCACAACAACGCCATGCTGCGCCGGTTTCTCGACACCTTCGGCTTCGACTACGAATTCGCGAGCGCCACGGAATATTACAAGTCCGGCCGCTTCGATGAAGTTCTCCTGCGCGCTGTCGAACGCTACGACGACATCATGAAGGTCATGCTGCCGACGCTCGGCGCGGAGCGGCAGGCAACATACAGCCCCTTCCTCCCCATTTCGCCGAAGAGCGGCCGCGTTCTCTACGTCCCGATGAAGAAGGTTGACCCAAAGACCGGAACCATCACGTTCGAGGACGAAGACGGCAAGGACATCACGCAGCCGGTCACCGGCGGTCAGGTGAAGCTCCAGTGGAAGCCGGATTTCGGCATGCGGTGGGTCGCCCTCGGCGTCGACTTCGAGATGTTCGGCAAGGATCACCAGACCAACGCGCCGATCTACGACAAGATCTGCGAAATCCTCGGCGGCGTTCCGCCTGAACACTATGTCTACGAGCTGTTCCTCGACGACAAAGGCGAGAAGATTTCGAAGTCGCGCGGCAACGGCCTGACGATCGACGAATGGCTGACCTACGCGTCACCCGAAAGCTTAGCGCTCTTCATGTATCAGAAGCCGCGAAGCGCCAAGCGGCTCTATTTCGACGTCATCCCGCGCGCCGTCGACGAATACCTGCAATTCCTGTCGGGCTATCGCAAGCAGGAAGCGAAACAGCAGATCGACAACGCAGTCTGGCACATCCACAACGGCGCGCCGCCGAAGCCCGAAATTCCGGTTACGTTCGGCTTGCTGCTGAACCTCGTTTCGGTTTCGCACGCGCATAACAAAGATGTGCTGTGGGGCTTCCTCGGCCGCTACGCCTCCGGAGCGAAGCCGGAAGACAATCCGATCATCGATAAGCTCGCAGGCTACGCGATCCGCTACTACGAAGACTTCGTGAAGCCGACGAAGAAGTTCCGCACGCCCGACGACGTCGAGATCGCGGCCCTCGAAAGCCTCGACAAAGCTCTCGCGTCGCTGCCAGCCGATAGCGACGGCGACACGATCCAGAACGCCTTGCTCGACGTCGGCCGCGCCATTCCGCGCTATCAGGACCCGACGAAGACCAGCCCAACGGGCGGACCGGGCGTCAAGCTCGATTGGTTCCAGGCGATCTACGAAATCCTGCTCGGACAGGAGCGCGGACCGCGCCTCGGCACGTTCGTCGCGCTGTACGGAATTCCGGAAACCCGCGCCCTCATCGCCAAGGCACTCAGCGGCGCGCTCGCCAACGCCTGACGGCGGCCGGGCTTTGGGAGAGACGGATCGCGATTTCCCGGCTTAGGCAAGCGGCGTCGCGGCCTCGGATTCTTCCGCCGCTTTTGCAGCCCGCGCTCCGGACCTCTGTCCGAGAATGTCGACGCGCCAGATCCGGTCGATCAATCCGACGAGCCGCTGCTCGCGCGTTTCGATCTGCCCGCGTCGCCATTCGCGCTCGCCGATGACATCGCGCGTAATCGCGAGCATCGAAGCTTGGCTCGACCCTTTCGAATAAATCTCTTTCTTGTCGTCCCACGACGCGTTGCGCGCGCGGTCGTTGTCCTGCTGGGTGATCAGCACGAGATTGCCGAGGCTTTCGACGAGCTGCGCGCGTTCCTCGGCACTCGGGAACAATTGCCGCCATGGGCTCGAGGCAGCGGGCCGCTGCGGCAGCACATGCTCGATCGTATATTGATCGGGATCGACGGCATCCATCCCGCCCGACAATTCGTCTCCGAGCCGAAGCAGAAGCAGCTTGCAAACCTTCGGATTGCGCTTGTGAAAATCCTTGAGATGAAACGCTATGCCGCGCACTTCGTCCCGCGTCAATTGCAGAACGGGATGCGATTTGTCGATCGGCTCGCCTGAGCGAATGACTTTGACGAATTCCGAGAACCGGCGAACGCGTTTCCCTGACCCCGCGCACAAAAGCCGGGTGAGCATGGCGAGCCGCTCTATCTCGCCCAGCAGAAATGCGGCCCGGGCAGGATCACGCTTCCAATCCTTGAGCGCGAAAATCGCGGCCGGCGCCCAATCGGCCTCCGGCAGGCGGTTGAGGTATGCAAGCGTGGACTGCATCTCTCGCGGCAGCACGCCGACGCCACCGCTGCGAACGATCGCATACGATTTGGCGAGCGGCAGGAAGACCTCCTTGAAGAAGGCCTCCGAGCCGCCGGAATCGCGAATGACCTGCCGCACCCCCGAAACGATCTGCAGCCGCCCGTGCCCGTAGATGGTTCTGAGATGTGCGAAAAACGCCTCGAACCCTTCCCCGAGTTCCGCGCTCATTTCATCCCACATCGCGACGGCCCATTTGGCGTCGTTCGCCGACATGCGCGCGAGGATATCGGACTTCAGGATGTCGTTGCGCTGCAGCTTTCTGCCTCGCTCGTTCAGAACGACAAACATCTGGTGGGAGCGATCGATATCATTGCCGACGATGACGACCACGAAGCAACGGTCCGCTATGAAATCGGCAAGCGCCGCGCGGTCGGTATTGGTCAGTTCCGCAAGCACCGCCCTGAAGCGGTCGCGCACCTCGAGAAGCGTCGCTTCGGGAAGCGAGGGCGATTGAATATTGGCTGGCAGCACCGAGCTGCCCGGCAACAAGACGTTGTCTTCGAAAACAGCGCGCTCACGGGTCGAAAGGTGCAGCCGGAAGCGCTCCGTCCGGAAAAACCGTGTGCCCAACTGGGCGACGAGCATTCCCTGAACGCGTTTCGATACTGTCTTTCGCGCGTCGGTTTCGAGGTCGCGCAGCACGGCAAGCAGCGTCATCAATGTGACGAGGCGCTGTTGACCGTCGATCACTCCGAATTCGCGGGGGGTCATCTTGGGCGATAGCTTCGCCGTTTCTGCCCCGGGCGCATCCATCAGCACCACGGCGCCGAGGAAGTAAGCAGGTTCCGGCTCGTCGTCGGACGAGATACCGGCGGCTTCCAGAAGATCGTCGAGGAGTTGTTCGGCCTGCTCTCGTCCCCAGGAATAGGGCCTCTGAAAAAGCGGGATATTCAGCAGGTAAGGACCGGACAACAATTCTGCGATGCTAAGCGATGCCGTAGGATACACGAATGCCACAACCCTCTTGACTGCCGTTCGCGGGCCCAAGTATTTCGCTTGCAGCTATTAACACGCACCCCGCCAAACTGTTGCGTGCCTAGCCATTCGTGATAGCAACGATCATGCACCAGCGCCACACCCCGGCCGATGCTTCCGATAATTGGATGATATCTTTTCGCACGCATCCGCAAAGTCCAAAATGGAATGAAAAAGTTCGTCTACAAAATTGCCACGGCTGCCGAATGGTCAGATGCAATTGCAAAAGGTAATTATGAAGGATCGCTCGACGACAAGCGAGACTGCTTCATTCATCTGTCACAACAGCACCAGTTGTCCGGCACATTAGAAAAACATTTCAAAGGCAAACGGGATCTCGTTCTCATCGCATTCGAGGCGGCCGCACTAGGCTCTGATCTCAAATGGGAACAATCTCGCGGAGGCGAGCTCTTTCCTCACCTCTACTCCGCTCTTCCGGTTTCTGTGGCTTTATGGGAGCGGCCATTGCCAAAAAATAACGACGGCGTTCATTGCCTTGACGAGGAATGGTTCGCGTGCTGACAGGCATCTACCGGCTGACGCGCCCCGCGCTTTTCGCGCTTGCTCCCGAGGAAGCACACGAACTCACTGTGCGCGCGCTCGAATGCGGACTTTATCCGCGCGCCTTCGGTGCCGACGACCGCGTGCTCTCGCAAACGGTGTTTGGATTGGAATTCAAAAATCCGGTCGGCATCGCAGCTGGTTACGATAAGGACGCCCGCGTACCCGATGCCGTGCTCGGCATGGGCTGCGGCTTCGCCGAGATCGGCACAGTCACCCCGCACCCGCAAAGCGGGAATCCGAAGCCGCGTGTCTTCAGGCTCGTCCAGGACAACGCCCTCATCAACCGGCTCGGTTTCAACAATGGCGGCCACGCGGCAGCTCTCGCGCGTCTCGAAGCGCGGATGAACCGTGGCGGCATCGTCGGCGTCAATATCGGAGCGAATAAGGACAGCGTCGACCGCGGCGAAGACTACGTGTTGGGCCTGTTGCGGTTCAATTCGGTCGCCAGCTACTTTACCGTCAACATCTCCTCTCCGAACACACCAGGGCTTCGCGATCTCCAGGCGCCCGCCGCGCTCGAAGCACTTCTCGCACGCATCATGGCCGCGCGGACAAGGCTGACAAACGACGGCGCGCAGCGGCGTCCGATCGTCGTCAAAATTTCCCCCGACATCGCGGCCGACGACATCGCTCCGATCGTCGAAAAGCTCGTCGCCTACGACGTCGACGCCATTGCGGTGTCAAACACGACCCTCTCGCGTGACGGCTTGAAGTCGCCTGAAGCACGCGAAGCCGGAGGCCTTTCCGGCCGCCCCGCCTTTCAACGCTCGACCGCCATGCTCGCCCGTATTTTCAAGCAGACCGAAGGCCGGATCCCGCTCATCGGCATCGGCGGCATCGACAGCGGCGAGCGGGCGCTCGAGAAAATCGAAGCCGGCGCCACATTATTGCAGCTTTACACGGGCCTTGTGTACGAAGGCCCGAGCCTGATCGGAGAGATCAAATCTTTCCTCGCGAAGACGCTGCACGCCGGGTCGCACGCGAACCTCGCCGCAATCCGTGGCCGCCGCGCTGACGACTGGGCGAAACGGCCGCTTTAATTGCCGCGATTTTTTTCGACGTCTTCGGAAGCTTCAGCAGGTATAACGGCCAAGTTGCCCACAAAAGCGATTTAGAGTGACCTGAGCCAATTTGCCGAAGCCCAAATTAAACGTGCCGCGCAAATCCGCCAAGAATCAGGAAACGGCCGAACAGCCTTCCGCAAAGGACGGCGTGCGCAGGCCGCGGAGCGCCGCGCTGATGGCATCGACGGCGGAGAAAAAGACGCGCCGCACGCGAGCGCCTCGCGTGTCCGAACCTCTGCCCGCCGCGATCGCCGCATGGTTCGCAAAGCGCGGCTGGAAGCCACGTCCTCACCAGCTCGCCCTTCTCGATGCCGCACGCGAGCGCCGCTCCACGCTGCTGATCGCGCCGACCGGCGCCGGTAAAACGCTCGCAGGCTTTCTGCCGAGCCTGATCTCGATCCACAACGGCGAAAGGAAGAAGATCGGCGCGGGATTATTCACGCTCTACATCTCGCCGCTCAAAGCGCTCGCAGCCGACGTCGAACGGAACCTGACGCACCCGATCGAGGAAATGGGCCTGAAGGTCCGCACCGAAACGCGCACCGGCGACACGTCCCTCGCACGCCGGCAGCGCCAGCGCGTGAAGCCGCCGCAGATCATGCTGACGACGCCGGAGCAGGTCGCCCTGCTCCTCAGTCATCCCGATGCGCCCTACCTGTTCGCCGATCTTGATACGATCATCCTCGATGAGCTGCACGCGCTCGCAGCTTCGAAGCGCGGCGATCTCCTCGCGCTCGATCTCGCCCGCCTGCGCAAGATCGCGCCAAACGTCATGACGATCGGATTGTCGGCAACGGTCGCGCGACCGAGCGAACTTCGCGGCTACCTCGTTGCGCAAACGGAGCCCGAAGCCGAAACGCGGCTGTCCGACATCGTCACCGTCAAAGGCGGCGCCAAGCCCGTCATCGAAATTCTCGAAGCCGAAAACGAAATTCCCTGGACCGGCCATACCGCCCGCTACGCGATGCGCGAAGTCTACGAAGCCATCGGCGCGCATAAGCTGTCGCTCGTTTTCGTCAACACGCGCATGCAGGCCGAATTCGCTTTCCAGGAACTCTGGCGCATCAACGACGACAACCTGCCGATCGGCCTGCACCACGGATCGCTCGAAGCGGCCCAGCGCAAGAAGGTCGAAGCCGCAATGGCCGAAGGGCGTTTGCGCGCCGTCGTCGCCACATCGACGCTCGATCTCGGCATCGACTGGGGCGATGTCGATCTCGTTATCCATCTCGGCGCACCGAAGGGAGCAAGCCGGCTGTTGCAGCGGATAGGCCGCGCGAACCACCGGCTCGACGAGCCATCCCAGGCGATTTTGGTCCCGGGAAATCGCTTCGAGGTTCTCGAATGCCGGGCAGCCCAACAGGCGGCGGAAGCCGGAGATCAGGACGCCACGCTATCGCGAGTCGGGGCGCTCGACGTCTTAGCGCAGCACGTTCTCGGCATGGCGTGCCAGGCGCCGTTCAATCCCGATGCCCTATTCGACGAAGTTCGCTCGGCGCTTCCCTACGCGGGCCTGACGCGAAGCCAGTTCGATCGCACAGTCGACTTCGTCTCGACAGGCGGCTACGCGCTGAAATCATACGAACGCTTTGCCAAACTGAGACCGGCGGACGACGGCAAGCTCCGCGTCGCCAACCCACGCATCGTGCAACAATATCGCTTGAATGTCGGCACCATCGTCGACGCCCCTCACCTCAAAGTGCGCCTCGTCTCAGGCCGCGGTGGCAAGAAAAACATCGCCCGCATCGGCGGCCGCGTGCTGGGTGAAATCGAGGAACATTTCGCCGAGCAGCTGACGCCGGGCGATACGTTCGTCTTTGCGGGGCAAGTGCTTCGCTTCGAAGGCATCAGGGACACCGAAGTCTTCGTCTCCCGCGCGACCGCCGAAGATCCGATGGTGCCGAGCTACGACGGCGGCAAATTTCCACTGTCGACGCATCTCGCAAAACGCGTGCGCGACATGCTCTCCGATCCGAGCGTCTGGTCGGGCCTGCCAAATCCCGTTGCAAATTGGCTGGAGTTGCAGACCGAACGCTCCGTCATCCCCGCGCCTGACGAAGTTCTCATCGAAACATTCCCGCGCGGCAATCGGCACTTCCTCGTCGCTTATCCGTTCGAGGGCCGCCTCGCGCACCAGACGCTCGGCATGCTGCTTACCCGGCGCCTCGACCGCATCGGAGCAAAGCCCGTCGGCTTCGTCGCCAACGATTACGCGTTGGCCGTTTGGGCGCACGACGACATTTCGAGCCTCATTTCCCACGGCCGGCTTTCGCTCGAAGAACTCTTCGACGAAGACATGCTGGGCGACGATCTCGACGCCTGGCTCGCCGAAAGCGCGCTCATGAAGCGAACGTTCCGCTTATCCGCCGTCATCGCCGGATTGATCGAGCGCAGGCATCCGGGCAAAGTCAAATCCGGCCGTCAGGTGACGATCTCGACCGATCTCATCTATGATGTGCTCCGACGCCACGATCCCGGACACTTGCTGCTGGAGGCCGCCTGGGCCGACGCTGCCACGGGGCTCCTCGATATCAAGCGGCTCGGCGCTTTTCTGGCTCGCATCAAGCACCGAATCAGACATCAAACTCTTGATCATGTATCTCCGCTCGCCGTGCCGGTGCTGCTGGAGATCGGAGTTGAGCTGGTTTATGGCCAAGACCGTGACGCAATTTTGCGCGATGCCGCTGACGAGTTGATCCGCGAAGCAACGGGGGACCTGCGGACATGAACATGCTGAAGCCGGAGCGCATCGGACTCGACGATTTTGCCGACCAACCTGTGCTCGTTTGCGGCAAAACTTTCGTCGCGCATAAATCGGGCGCACTTTACTGGCCGGCCGAGAAGGCGTTGATCGTTTCCGATCTCCATCTCGAAAAGGGCTCGTCCTATGCCGTGCGCGGCCAAATGCTGCCACCCTACGACACGCGCGAAACGCTCCATAAGCTCGCGATCCTTATCGACAGGTACGACCCTGAAACGGTCATCTGTCTCGGCGACAGCCTCCACGATCCGGCCGGCGCCGCGCGCATGGACGCGGCCGACGTTGAAAGCCTTCGCATGCTTCAGGAAAATCGCGATTGGATCTGGATCACCGGCAATCACGATCCGAGCATCGATCGCATGCTCGCTGGCCATGTGATACCCGAGATCGTCGTCGGCGGCATCGCGTTGCGCCACGAGCCGCACGCAGGAGCCTGCACGCATGAGATCGCGGGACACTTCCACCCCGCGGCCCGCCTCGTATTTCACGGAACGTCGTTGCGCCGTCCTTGCTTCGTCGGCAATCGCCTCCGCCTCGTGATGCCCGCATTCGGCGCATTCACCGGAGGCCTGAACATTCTCGATGTCGCGTTCGAACCGCTGTTCGATGCGGATGGCCTCGACGTCTGGATGCTCGGCCACGAGGGCCTCTATCCCGTCGCTCCGCGCCTGCTGCGC
This sequence comes from Hyphomicrobium facile, assembly GCF_900116175.1. GTDB lineage: Bacteria > Pseudomonadota > Alphaproteobacteria > Rhizobiales > Hyphomicrobiaceae > Hyphomicrobium_B > Hyphomicrobium_B facile. The sequence continues at coordinate 703,860 of NZ_FPCH01000001.1, read as the reverse complement.
GAGGATTGAACCTACGCGGGCTTGCGGAATGCGAAGGCGGCCGTCAGCCCAGCTGCTGCCGCGAGCAGAACCGTCACAAGGCCATAGGCGAGCGGTTGCGAGATCGCGAAATTATGGATGAACCGCTCGATCCCTTCACGCTGCAGCATGACGCGGCTCTGGTACTGGCCGAGCAGCTTTCCCTCCTTGAAGAGGTAGACGCGCGCGGTCAGCGGGCCGACGGGCACGTTCGGCGGCAACGAAATCGTTGCACGAAAGAGGCTGCGGCCGATGAACGTCACGCCGAAGTCCCGTCTCACGTAAACGCCTTGCGCCTCCTTCAGACGGATCAGGGCGTCCTTGAACGACCTGACAGTGGCGGCATCCACGTCGGCATCCCGCGCATGGGCCATGCGCACGTGGTCGAAGCCGATCTGGTTCGCATCTAAAAGGGCCTTGTCGGCGATCTCGTCGATCGGCCGCGTCGAGGCGATCGCATAATAGCTCGGGACCGACGCGAACATCAGCGACGAGGTGTTGATCCAGATACCGGCCACACGCGATTTTTCTCGCACCACCACCGGCCCAGGCATGCCCTCGACGACGATGATGATGTCGTACGTTCCAGCCTCCGGACTTGGCTGCACGCTGTTCTCGACCGTGCCGAAAACCAGAATTTCCGTGCCCGTGAAACTCGACGTGATCGCGACCTGCCGCGTTGATGCGTCAGCCTCCACGCCCTCCTTCGGCCTGTCGGCAGCAGCAGCTCCGCCGGCAATCGCGAACATCAAGACTATCGCTGCGCAAAGGCGATTGAGCATCCGGATGTGCATCATGGCGCCCCCGGCACGAGCGCGAGCGAATATAAGTCGCTGGGCCGCACAGCGAGATCGAAAGCCATGCGGGCCGCAACAAGCAGGATCAGCGCACCGAGCAGAACGCGCAGATGCTCGCCACGAAGTTTCTCACCCGCCATCGTGCCGAATTGCGCGCCTAAAACGCCGCCCGCGATGAGGATAACGGCAAGTACGATATCGACTGACTTGTTTTCAACCGCGTGCAGCACCGTCGCCGTCGCGGAAACAAAGACGATTTGAAAAAGCGATGTGCCGATGACGAGTCCGGTCGGCACGCGTAAGAGGTAAATCAGCGCCGGGATCATGACGAAGCCGCCGCCGATGCCCATCATTGCCGAGATGAAGCCGACGAACATGCCGATGACGACCGGCGGTACAGCGCTGGTATAAAGCTTCGACCGCGGAAACCGCATCTTGAACGGCAAGCGCTCGATCCAGCTGTGCTGACCCGGCTTGCGCAACGAAGAGCCGCCCGGCGAGCGCGGCTTTCGCGAGGCGTTTATTCCCTCGAACAGGATAATTGTCCCGACCGTGCCGAGAAAGATCACATACGTCAGAGAAACCGTAAGCTCGAACAGGCCTCTCGCCGTCAGTATCTTCACGAAATTGACGCCGAGGTATGTGCCGACGAGACCGCCCGCCAGCATGACGAGCCCGAGCTTCACATCGACATTGCCGCGCCGATGATGCGTCATGGCGCCGGAAACGGATGACGCGACGACGTGAGACGTGCTCGTCGCGATCGCAACGCCCGGCGGTATGCCGAGAAACGTCAGCAGCGGGGCCAGCAGAAATCCACCGCCGACACCGAACAGCCCGGAGAGAAAGCCCACAGTCGCACCGAGTGCCAGAAAGGTGATGACGGAAACCGACATCTCGGCAATCGGCAGATAAAGGGTCATCCGGCGTTCCTGGGCGGCGAGCGGCGCAGAAAGGAAGCCGTCTCGGAAAGGTGGCGCTAAGGGACACCAATCGGCGAGGCGCGGCAAGCACCGGCGCCATTATGGCGTGTCACAACCCGTCACAAAATGATCGTCGATCTCTTCCACGGGTTGCAGCCTTCCCCGGCACCGTCGCCCCCGGAAAGAAAGCCGCTAGCCGTTCATGCCGTTTTTCGGGTTGTTCTTCCAGATTTCACCAGCCGTCCGGGCATCGTTGATATCGCGGCTCGACGGAGAAGGCTTCCAAGCTGCGATCATCTTGTCGGCGACCTTCACCTCTTCGGCAGTCAATTTGCCGCGAAGGATATCCCGCCGCCGCACCGCATCGGCGTCGCCGCCGCGAGCAGCGATCGAAAGCCACATGAACGCCCGCTTCATGTCCCGCGTCACGCCGAGACCGTTTTCGTACAGCACGGCAAGATTGAACTGGCTGTCCGCCAGGCCACGCTGCGCGGCTGCCTCGAACCACTGCGCGGCCGTCGTATAGTCGGGAGACTGGTCGTTCTGATTGGCGCTGAGCACCGCAAGATTGTGCATCGCCTTGATATTGCCCTGCGCCGCCGCGCGCTGATACCAGACCGCCGCCTGCGCCGCATCGGGCTTCAGCCCGAGACCACGCTCATAGAGCGTACCGAGCCGGTACTGCGACTGCGCGAAGCCCTGGTCCGCCGACCGCTGATACCATTTCGCGGCATCCTGGAAGCTCTGCGTCGTGCCCTTGCCTTCCGCGAGACGAGCGCCGACTTCGAATTGCGCCGAAGGATCGCCGTTCGCCGCCGCGAGACGGAGCGACAGCGGCCCGACAGTCGCGGGCGGCATATCGAGTGGCGACGACTTCGACGCGCTCGTCTGCGATGAACTCGTATTCGACGGGGCTGTCGAAACCGACCCCGTGGTGAGGTCGGCTTTCGCGCCTTCGGTCTGAGCCTCGCTCGGCACCATCGAAGCCGGAACGGAAGACCCGTCGCCCAACCGGGCAGCCGCATTGCCGAGCTGACCGGACATCTCAGCCATCGCCTGATGACGCTTCGCCTGTTCGAGCCCCGCTGCCGTTACAGGCTGATCGAGATCGACGGCCACGCCAAGCATCGGCAAAGCTGTGACGCGCCGGGGCGCAGCATCGGATGCAGTATTTTCGCGCCGGCCGTCGCCCGGCGCGAGATCGCCGCGCGGTCCGTTCGCGCCGAGCGATGGATCGGCCGCCTTGTCCTCATGACCTGCGGGAGACGAAGATGCTGGGACCGATTTGGCTGCATCCGTCGACCCGCCCGTCTCGCCGCCGTTAGCCTGCGGAGACATTCCAGGCTCGACCTGCTGCACGCTCGAAGGCTCACTCACGTGGCCTTTGCCGAAACCGAACGTGTACCAAAGGCCACCCAGCGCAATCAGAGCAACAGCGGCAATCACCATGAGCCGTGGCGATGGCGCCGACGGACCCGATGCCTTTTTCGACGGCACGGCAGCCGGGCGAATGGGCCGGCTTCCGGCAGGCGGCGCCGCCATCGGCCCCTCGGAGGCCGAAGACGAGATCGAGACGGACGCCGCTGGCCCGCCGGCAGTTTCGTCTTGCTCGGCAGCAAGGCGCATCTTGGCACGCCGCGCATCGGCAACGAAATCCTGACGGCTCTTCTCACCCTTGCGAATGGCCTCTTCCGACGATGGAGAAGCCTCGCGCGGCCGCGCCAGAACGGAAGCGACCGAAGGCCTCGCCGAAATTTCCGCAAAGACCGCGCCCAGCGCTTCGTCGATGTCGTCATCGTTGACTTCGACCAGCTCCGGCCGGCGCTGAGTTTCGCCGCCGAACGATCCGCTGCGATACTGGCGGCTGTCGGGTGTCGGCGAAGGTGCGGCCTGCTGAACGAATTCGATTGAATCAACACGATCCAAAAGGCGGATCATGGCTTGCTGCATCGTATCGAGAAGGGCTGCGGTCTGCTCTTCCCCCTGACGATTTTGCGACATCATCCGCTCGATCAGCGGACGCAGCTCGTCGGCCGCCGAATGCCGGTCGTCGGCGCGAAGATCGGCGAAACGCTGAGCCGTCTGTTCGGCCGCCGCCCGTGCGATCGCATCGACATCGGGAGCACGCTGCACCGGCACCGCGCCGGTGATCGCGTCGACCGGCACACCCTGGACGTCCGCGAGCGTGTGCGAAATGCTCGCAAGCTGCGCCTCGATGATGTTGAGCCGTTCCAGCTGATCCTGCGTCTGCACGAGATGATTGACCACCTCGGCGACATGCGACTCGATCAGGTGAACAGCCGCGAGATCGTCGTGCGTCGCGACGCCGGCGAACAGTTTCGCGAACTGCCGCTCGAACTGATCGAACCGTTGATTGATCTCCGAAATGCCGTTGTCGGGCCGCATCGCTGCGAGCGACTGCTCGATCCCCTGAGCGATCTCCGCGAACTTGCCCTCGAGCCACGCCTCGTCGATGCTCTGCCCGCTTCCTGCGCGCGCAACGGAGCCGCTGGAGTAATGCGCTTTCGGCGCGAAATTCACGTCACTAGTCTCGTAGAGGCCGGCCAAGGCATCGGCTGCCGCGCGATCCCAGGGATCGGTCGCATCGCCGGGCACGGAGTCGATGACGTCGAACGTATCGACGCCCGGCGCGCGCTTCGCAAATTCGTCATCGCGATCTCGCGCTTCGTTATGCGCCGAGCGCAGCGCCATCGGCATCATCGATCCGTAGGGGTCATTGAACCGCGACGAACCGGAGATTGTCCGCTTGTCATTTGCCGTCGTCTTTACGTCGGCCGGATCTGATAACCGCTGTGCCAGCTCCGCCATTGCGGCTTCGATGCGTACGAACGCCGGCGCGAATTCTTCCGGAACCCGAGGACGGAGCGCGTCCGCTTCACGACCCATTCCATCAATGCGCTCTTGCATTTCGGCGAGTGCTGCCGTGTGGCGCCTGTCCGCGTCTACGAGCTGAGCGGCGATCACATCGAGCATTGCCTTGAGCTCGACGCGGTTGTCGTCCCCGCTGCTCGCGTCCTGGTCTTGCGAGTAGCCAGCACTCAATTCCGAATTGGACATCTTCCCCTCGAGGCAACGCGATGCTGACGGTCCGGGAGAACGCAATGTCAGCGAGATAGGGACATTGCAGGCGTCCATACCGCGCGGGGCAAATTGCGAACGTGAGGACGCGGCACAAATCAGGCTCGAAGTAACAATCGAAGCAGGCCAGTAAACGCGGGGTTAAGGGCCGTGCTAAAATGATAAAAATAATCAATTACAATGTCTTATTTTGCCGGCCTGCGATGGTGCGAAGGACTCCAGTCGAACAAATTTCGCCGCGACCGGGCAATGATTCGGCAACTGCGAGCACAACCATGCCTTGTGATGCCGATACACCAAGAGCATTTGCGGGTCTTTAGTGCCTATGCGGAGGACCTGAAAATGAACCTAAGGACGAAGAGAGCAGCAACTCTCGCGCTATTGATTTTGCCGGCGCTGGCAAGTTTTGCAGCCGCGGGACCGGTAATGGACGAAGACGCGGACTCGAGTTCGAAACCGAGCGGCGGACGCTATTCGATGTCGCCCGTCGATGGAGGTGTCATGCGCCTCGACAAGGAAACCGGTGTCGTCGCGATATGCGCCCGGATCGGCAATGAAATAGCATGTAAGGGCATCGAAGATAAAACCGATGTCCCGAAGGCCGACGAGCTCTCGGCGCTCAGAGAAGAGAACAGGCAGTTGAAGCGCCGCATCAAGGCAATGATGGCGGCGATCGATACCAACGAGAACATGTTGATGGGGCCGTACGGGATGCATCCAGGCATGCATGAATATGGCCCACAAGCCGGGCCGCCCATCAGCAGATTTTCAATGCCGAGCGAGGAGGATGTTGATCAGGCGCTCGACTACATGACGCGCATCTACAAAAAGATCCGTGATCGCGCCAACGATCTCGATAGATCCTCGCCTCCAGCCAAAACGGCAACCGCCCCGGCAGCGGCGCCGCCGATCGGCCCCGGATCGCCGCCGCCTTCGGCTGCGCCCGCACCCGCGCCGACCCCGAAGGCTACGCCCTGAGCTGATCGTTCGGCTGAGCGTGACAGCTGCGACGGTTTACAAAGACTACGCCGGGCTTGCCGACGCGAACTTCCGCGTTGCGCGGATGAGTTCATGGACAATGCCGGGCTCCGTCATCGCGTGCCCGGCATCGGCGACGACACGCAAATCAGAAGCGGGCCAGGCCTTGTGAAGAAGCACGGCATTCTTCACGGGCGTCACGACATCGTAGCGCCCGTGTACGATGACACCCGGAATATCCTTCAGGCGCCCTGCTTCGAGCAGCAATTCGCCGTCGCGCGGGAAGAACCCCGCGTTGACGAAGTAATGGCTCTCGATGCGGGCGAACGCGAGAGCATAATGATCCGCGCCGAAACGCGCGACACGCTCCGGCTCCGGAATGAGCGAAAGCGTCGTGCCTTCCCAGATACTCCAGGCGCGGGCCGCCGCGTATCGCAAGCTGAGATCGTCGGACGTCAGGCGGCGATGATAGGCCGCGATCATATCGCTGCGCTCGTCGGGCGGAATGGGCCGCTGAAATTCCGCAAATGCCTCGGGATAGATCCAGCTGCAGCCGTCCTGGTAGAACCAGCGTAGCTCGGCCTGCGTGAGCAGGAAAATGCCGCGCAGGATCATCGAGCTCACGCGTTCCGGATGGGCCTCCGCGTAAGCGAGCGCCAGCGTCGATCCCCACGACCCGCCGAAAAGCTGCCAGCGCTCGATACCGAGCTCCGTTCGAATACGTTCGATATCCGCGACGAGATCCGGCGTCGTATTGTTATCGAGCGAAGCGTTCGGCGTGGAACGCCCGCATCCGCGCTGATCGAAGAGCACGATCCGGTATCGCTCTGGATCGTGAAAGCGGCGCATGGTCGGGTTGCTGCCGCCGCCGGGGCCGCCATGCAGGATCACGACGGGCTGCCCGTTAGGATTGCCGCATTCTTCGACGTAAATCGTGTGCCCCGCACCGACGGGAAGCCGATACTCGCGATAGGGCGCGAGGGGCGGATAGAGATCCAATCGATCACGAACGGTCATGAAGGCCCTTCAGCTTGGGAAAAGCTCGAGCCATCCTACCCGATGACGCCCGCTGATGTGCATGGGGAATTATGTGCGAGCGTGTTTCCTGAGCTGCAACCGCTGCATCTCACGATCGTAGATGATCTCCCCGCCCGGAACGCGCATATCCCGGACAATGGACAGCGCGTGGCGGCTGGCCTCGGGCCGCATCAAGCTCGTCATCAGCGCAAGACCGAGCGAAACGGGTAGACCGAGGATGCCGGCAATTGGGCTCGGCGTCGACAACGTACCCATCTCGCTCATCAGGATGGCGAATGACGCCGCGACGAAGCCCGCTATGACGCCGGCGATCGCTCCTCCGACCGTCAACCGCTTCCACCAGATCGATAGGATCATCGCCGGAAAGAGGCTCGCCCCCGTGATGGAAAGCGCCCACAGCACGAGCCGCAACGGATCGGTCGGCGCGGCAATCGAGAGCGCAGCGCCGCAAATGGCAACGACGGCGATGAAGCCACGCGCAACCCATACGCGGTTTTGCGCCGACGGCGGCTCCCACGACATGCCTTGCACGACATCTTCGCCGAGCACCGCCGCTAGAGAAACGGACGTGGCGCTGGCCGTGACCAGGGCGGCCGCGAGCGCGCCGGCAAGCAGAAAGTAAACGAAAGTTGAAGGTAGCCCGACCGCAACCGGAAGCGCGAAGAGCACGCTGTCGCGATCGAACTTCAAGCCCTCGAAGCCGAGACGTGTGGCCGCCTGATCGAAGGCGACGAAATGGTTGGCAGCCGCTTGAAACAGCCACTGCGGCAAGGGCCCGAGCCTTTCCGCCCGCACCGCGTCGAGTGTGAAATCGCGCATGAAGACAGCGACCGACGAAATCGTCAGAAGCGCCAGTCCCGAAAAGACCGTCGCCCAGCCGAGAGACTTCCGCGCTTCATAAACTCCCGGAGCCGCGGCCACGCGCGGCAACAGCCAAGGCGCTGTGCTGATGCCGGTCGCAATGGCGAACGTTCCGATGATGAAGGCCAACGGACCAATGGCGCCGAATGGCTGCGTGTAAGGCTTCGTCAGCGATGAGAAGCCGTCGGGCGGCAATTGAAATGCCAACGGCCAGACGTTCACCAGCTGCAAGCCCTCGTTCACTTCGTTTCTGACTAGGCCGCGCACCATCGGCCCGTTCGCGAGCTGGGGTATCGGCAGGCTCGTCACGATGACGCTGACCGTGGTCGCCACGGTGAACAACGCCAGAAAAAGCGCAATCGATTGCGCGACGCCGGACCAGGTGGACGAGCGCGTGCCGCCCGCCATGGTCGAGATTGCGATGGTCAGCGCGAGAAGGCAGATGAGCCCGTTCTCGCTGCCGCCGACCAGCCTCTGAGCGACGCTGCCGCCCATTTGAAGTTCGGCAGAAAGAACCAGAAGCATGGGAACCGCTGCAACGGCAGCCGTCACGACCCTGAGCGTCCGGCTTTCGAACCGCCGCCCGAGGTAGCTCGGAACGGTGAACGCGCCGAACTTCCGGTAGAAGGGCGCGAGCGCGATCGCCATGATGACGAAACCGGTGAGCGTGCCGATCAGCAGCACGAGAGCATCGAACCCGGTAAAGAAGAACATTCCCGTACCGGCGACGATCAAAGTCCCACCCAGCGCCGAAGCGCCAAGCAGCAGCCCAGTATAGGCTGCGGGCACCCGCCGCCCCGCCGCGAAAAAGCAGAGCGTCTCGTTCGTCGCGACCGAGAGACCCATCGCGCCGTAGATGAGAATGGGTCCGGCGAAGATCGCCAATCTCAGAAGGTGATCATCGAGACGAAGCTGCTCGAAAATCAAAACGAGCAAGAACAGCGCCGTATAGAGCGCCGCGAAAATGCTGAAATACGTGCCGAGCCGAGGATTGACCATCCTCGCACGGGGAGCGCCGAACGCCATATTCCGCCTCACATGTCTTCATGGGCGCCATGCCAGTGATCGATGGCATTTTGGCGATTGACGTAACTGGCGACCGTAACGAGGGCGACCACGAAGAACCCGTGAGCCGCAAGGAAGTACCCCAACGGAAAGCCGAGAAACCTGCTCGCGTTCAACTGCTCGGCATAAAGTGGCAAAATGATAACGAGGGCGATGAACGGGATGATGCTCGCCAGAACCTGCCATTTGGTGTGCCGCCAATAGGGCTTGCGTTCCTTGCGTTCAATCATTCGGCCGGATCTCCCCCTACCGCTCGGCGGACCCCCAAAACCTGTCCTGAGCTTTCGCCATTATGCCCGGCCGGCACAGCCTTTGTCCAACGATCCGATGGGCAAATCGCCCCGGCGCCTCGTTGTCGTGGCGGGCGCAATCCCTTAAGTTCGAGACGAGTCGTTGCAACACCGCACCACCTTCGGCTGCCGCCTTGCATTCGTTCGTCTCGTCATGACGACAACCCGGATCGTGGATTGCGGAAGATTCGTCCCGAAACATCAGCTGAGAAGGACATTCGCAATGGGCGTAGTCAATGAGTTCAAAGAATTTGCGATGCGAGGCAACGTCATCGACCTCGCTGTCGGCGTCATCATCGGCGCCGCGTTCGCGCCGATCGTTTCGACGCTCGTCGACAATATCATCATGCCGCCGATCGGCTATCTGATGGCAGGCATAGACTTCTCGAACCTGGCCATTGCGATCCCGACGCCGACTGAACCCGTCCTGATCAAGTACGGGATCTTCCTGAACGCGCTGGTCAAATTCCTGATCACGGCATTCGCGATCTTCCTGCTCATCAAGCTCATCAACATGATCCAGAAGCCGAAGCCGGCGGCACCTCCGGGCCCCACGCCAACCGAGATCTATCTCAAGGAGATTCGCGATCTTCTCGAAAAGAGAGCGGCCTAGCCCGCGAACGCATCCGGGCTCAGCGAGCGCAATGCAAATGCGCGCTCGCTGATCTCTCGCCCGCGGCGTCGGCTCGTTGTTATTGCTTGATGTTGTATTGCACTTGCTGGCTGACCCACCCGCTCACACTCAGGCTGACCGCCGGAGTTTTGCCCTGATCTCCGGCCGCACGCGTGGCTTCCAAGTCTTTGATCCGCGAATCGAGATCACCGGAGGCCGGATCGACGACGTTGCCTTGGGCCGCAGCCCGTTTGATGTCGTGATCGATATTCGCCGCAAGCCCCGGGCCTTTTGACGGCATTGCCGAGCCGAGATCCTCGGCGGATGCGACGGCACTGAGCGAGCACGCGGCAACAGCGGCGGCGATGCAGAGAGTTGCGGTGACCGGCTTCATCATGTCCCCCGATGAAAGTCCACAAACACTATCACGCTTCTCAAACGCAGATTCCAATAAATTCCGCCGTCGCGATCGTCCCCAAAAAACCCAAGCCCAACTTAGGCTCCAAAGTGTTTCAACCGCGCCTTCGTCCACCGGACGTCGCACGATGCGACGGGCCTGAGCGATCTCCCCGAGAGACGAACCTTAGGCGGATCGCAATTTGGGGTCGGGTAAGAATTGCTTTGCAAGGCTCCCTTTGCTGAAGCGGGGATCCCCTGTCACCTCTCGGCCAACCCAGCTTGGCAAAGCGAAGGTTTGATCCTCACGCTCCAACTCGACTTCAGCTAGAACCAAACCATCGAGCGTCCCCTCATAGACGTCGACAACCCACGTCAGCCCATCATGAGGAATGTAGTGGCGCGTCTTCTCGACGAGCGGGGGATGGCAAAGGGTATTCAAAATCTCCTCAGCGTCGAGACGCGGAATTTCGTATTCGTACTCGGCGCGGCTGAGACCCGTCCGAGGGCCTTTGATAGTGATCGTTGCGACAGGACCGGCGACGCGCACCCGGACCTTCCCTTCCTCGAACCGTGCCAGCAACCCATCGCGCAGCCTGCGCGTGCTCGTCACGGCATCGCGCCATGTTTCGCTTGCCACAAGGTACTTACGCTCAATCTCACAATTCAATTTTCGCGGCCTCCCGAGAATTTCATTCGGTCGTGCACGTGCAAGTTTGACAATTTTGCAGCGGATTTGCGCCGCGGCACCCCGCCTCAATCTAAACTTGACATCCGCGCGGTGCGATAAACCTGAGTTAACCAACGGATGAGCGGCGTTCACACGTTGATCATGTCCAGCCGCGCGACCACCTCGTCCGATAATTTGAGTTCGGCGGCCGCCAAATTCTCGAGCAGATGCGCCACCGACCCAGTGCCCGGGATCAACAGAATATGTGGCCCACGACGCAGCAGCCACGCGAGCGCGACCTGCATCGGCGTCGCCCCGAGCTCGGTCGCGATGTCCGACAGCCTCGACGACTGGATCGGCGTGAAGCCGCCGAGCGGGAAGAACGGCACGTAGGCGATGCCGAGGCTCTCCAATTCGTCCAACAGAGCGTCATCTTCACGATGGACAAGGTTGTAGAGATTCTGCACGCAGACGATGTCCGCGAAAGTATGAGCCTGCTTGAGCTGTCCGGAGGTCACGTTGCTGAGGCCGATCTGGCGGACGAGCCCTTGCCGCTGGAGTTCGGCCAGCGCTTCCAGCTCCGCCTCGAGCGGCCCCTCGATTGGCCGATCAAAGCCGCCGAGCCGAAGGTTGACGACGTCGAGCCTGTCGAGCTTGAGGTTCCGAAGGTTGTCATGAACCGCCTGCTTGATGTCGGTCGGCCTGCGCGCCGGAAGCCATGAGCCGTCATCTCCTCGCACGGCGCCGATTTTGGTCACGATCACGAGGTCATCCGGATAAGGATGAAGCGCCTCGCAGATGATCTGGTTCGTCACGTGCGGCCCGTAATAATCGCTGGTGTCGATATGATTGACTCCTGACGCGACAGCCGCTCGCAAAACGGCAATCGCCGCATCGCGATCCTTCGGCGGACCGAACACACCCGGCCCTGCGAGTTGCATAGCGCCGTAGCCCATGCGGTTCACGGTGCGGTCTCCCAAAGTGAAAGAGCCGGCGGCGGTGATGTCGGTCATGGCAAGGACTCCGGGGCTTCGTTCAAACGCGGCGAGCCGGCGAAGACTGTCGCTGGCCCTGCACCGCAATTTCGCGGCTGTTGGCGCGCGATGCCGCGCGCTTCCCAGTTAAGTAGGAAGGCCGCGCGACTAGTCAATTCCGAACGCAGATGATCACCGCGCGGCGCCACCAATCCCAGCGACCATGACGCTCATAAGAATAGCCCGCATCCCTAATGCTCGATTGACAGAGCAGAGTCGAAGATATCAATCATATTGGATCTATAATCGCATGACGCCATTTGCGGGGGCTAAATGTTCTGGGCATCGAGAAAACCGGCAGCTCTGTTGCCAATAGCAATATGCTGCCTCCTGGCTGGATGCTTCGAAATAGATACGGCCGCCAACTTCAATGAAAAGGGAGAGGCTAACCTAAAATTGGAATTTGCGATCTCTGCAGAATTGATGGCCATTGCTGCAAACCCGAATTTCCAAAAGGATGGTCAGTCTCCGATCGACATGATGAACAAGTGTGGGGAGGCGATACCTGACACAGAACGGCCCAAAGGAGTAAAGTCAGTAAAGTCCACGCCCGGCCAGCGATCTGGCATGTTCACTTGCACATTAGAGGTTGAGCTATCCGATCCTGTGGCGGCTTTCGCAAGTCTAAAGGAGCGGCAACCCGACGGGCCAACTTTGTCAATCGAAAAGCTACCGAGCGCCGACGCCTACAGAATTGCCGCCACCCTGACGCCAAGTAAGGATAGCCCCTTCAATTCAGACAAGCCCGAGGACCAAATAGCATCCTCCATCGCAACGGCGATGTTCGCAAACCGTTTCATTTCGATCGCTATTTCAGGTCTCCGGATTGAAAATCATAACGGAGAAGGAGTGCCGGACCAAACAAAGGCCATTTGGAAGATTCCTTTGCTGGGGCTCATCGGCCCAGGAGCTTCGAGGCCCTTCCAAGTCCAAGCCGACGTCATTTATTCAGAACCGTGGTACATCAAATTAAAACGTAAGTTCCTTGGCTAGAAGACGAGATGCGTTGCGTCGGAAGGGCTGGCCGGAGCCTTACTCGCAGCCTAGTTAGGTTTCACGGAGTGCGCCAAGATACCCGGCATAAAGCCGCTGATGTCGCTACGCACTTCTCCCTCGATAGTCGCGCGGCAACCACCCTGTGCGCAATTTGTGACGACCCATTTCCTCATTTCACGCGGAAGTTTCGAGATATCGACCATGACGCCATTCGAATCGATCGCCGTCGAAGCTTCGGTCAGGATAAACATATTACCGACGAGCATCCCCTTACCCGAAGTTCGAATTCGTTGGTTCTCGAGTTCCTTCATGTCGACTTTCACATCGACAAGGTTCAAATCCGTATAGGCATCACCTCCCGACCCGCTGTTACCGGAAGCTTGAATTTCGTAGGTGCCGTTCTCTTTGAGCAGGACCTGACGCCCGTCCGGAAGGGTGGCGGTTTGATCGGCCCACGCAATGGCTGAAGCGCCGGCTAGGAATAGAGCAGCGAGCGCGAACTTAGCCATTGAACCCTCACTTTTCTTATTGGCGGAAAATCCCCGTCCGATTGGCATATCGTCAATTGAACGATTCGCAAGCCGAACCGCATTTCGTCCGGCCTCAAACGAGGTCATGCGGATACGGGTGCAACGCCTCGGCAGTGATCTGGTTGGTCACCTGCGTGGCCCCTCGGTCGACCAAACACACCGGGGTCCGAGAGTTGCATGGCCTCATCGCCCATGCGGTTACCCATTTGAGTACGCTCCAAGCAGTCCTGTTTGGCACGAGCTACAAATTCTGACACGATCCTAGATCGAAGCGAGAGCACGACGCCCATCCGTGGCCTGCGCGTGCGCGTTCCGAAGCGGTTGCAGGAACGTCCAGAAAGTGTCAAAACGCGGCTTCCGGATCGCGGGCGTAGTTCAATGGTAGAACGGCAGCTTCCCAAGCTGCATACGAGGGTTCGATTCCCTTCGCCCGCTCCACGGATTTAAATGGCTCAGCTCAATCAGCGCGCTCTCCCGAAATCGCAACGAGTTTTGCGAATTCGTAGCAACTTGCATCACTGCGGGCCGAAAGAGGCTCTCCGAGCGGCCGGAAGCCGGCCCGAAGTGCTGGCCACGGTCACGAGCCCGAATTCCCATTAGAAAATTTTTTATGCTTCACGTTCTAAAGCCATATTCAATGGCGCCCCTCCGCCCCCGCCCCGGTTGATGATCGCTGCAGCTGATCGGGCTGATCCGAAGCAGCGGCAGTCGAAGATCATCACGGGAGCCTGAGCCATGGTCCGCAGACAAACGTCCGCATTCGCAGAGCTTAAGCCTTCGCAGCTGGAAGCGACCCCAGGCTCGGGTGCTTCCGTGCTTCATGATCCTGCCCTCAACAAAAGCACGGCCTTCACCGATGAGGAACGCACCGCACTTGGGCTCGACGGCCTGCTGCCCGTTTCAGTCGAGAATATCGACCGGCAAGTCGCGCGGGTGCTCCGCCATCTCGAACGCAAAGCAACGGACCTCGAACGATACATCTATCTGATCGACCTTAACGACCGCAATCAAACGCTCTTCTACAAGGTCGTGATGTCAGATCCCGTCCGCTTCATTCCGATTTTGTACGATCCGACAATTGCCGAAGCTTGCACAAAGTTCGACGAGATCTTCCGCCGTACTCACGGGATGTATGTTTCGCTACGTCACAAGGGGCGCATCCGGGAGGTGCTTCGTAATTGGCCGGTAAAGGATGTGCGCTTCATCTGCGTTTCGACAGGCGGTCGCATTCTCGGCCTGGGCGACATCGGCGCCAACGGCATGGGCATACCGATCGGCAAGCTTCAGCTCTATACCGCCTGCGCGAGCGTGCCGCCTCAATGTCTGCTTCCGATCCTCATCGACATCGGGACGACCAACAGCGCGCTGCGCGCCGATCCGTTCTATCTAGGCTTGCGACAGCTCCCGCCACCGGACGCCGAACTCGATGAGTTCGTCGATGAATTCGTTGAAGCCGTACAGGAGGTCTTCCCGGACTGCTGCATCCATTTCGAGGACTGGAAGGGCACGGATGCGATCCGCATGCTCGCCAGATATCGCGACAAGGTTCTCTGCTACAACGATGATATTCAGGGCACCGCAAGCGTTACCCTTGCTGGCCTCGAGACAGCGCTGCAGATCCTCAATGGAAAAATCTCCGATCAGCGCATCCTATTCCTCGGCGCCGGCTCCGCAGGCATCGGCATCGCCAATCTGCTTGTTTCGGCGATGGTCAAGGAAGGGCTATCCATCGCGGAAGCGCGCAAGCGGATCTCGCTGTTCGACATCCATGGACTTCTCGAACCTGGCCGGAGGGATCTCTCACCGTCGCAGCAGGTCTACGCTCATCCGGCCAAACCGTCGACAGACCTCGTCGAGGTTATCGAGGCCTTCAGGCCGACGGCGCTGATTGGAGTCAGCACGTCGGGTGGCGCATTCGATCAGACGGTCGTGGATGCGATGAGCCGCCTCAACAAGAGGCCGATTATCTTTGCGCTTTCGAATCCGACCGAGAAGGCGGAATGCACGGCGGAGGAAGCCTACCGGTGGTCGAAGGGCCGCGCGCTGTATGCGGCCGGCGTCCAGTTCCCCGATGTGACCATCGACGGCGAGACCTTCCACCCGGGCCAGGCCAACAACTTCTACATTTTCCCAGCCGTCGGCTTGGCCGCCTACGCCGCGCGCCCGACTCGCATCAACGACGAGGTCTTCATCGTCGCTGCGCGAGCATTGGCCGACCAGGTCACGCCGGCGCAGCGCGCGCTCGGCAGGCTCTATCCCTCGCAGGCCGACATTCAGTCCGTCGAGGTCAGCACTGCCGTGAAGGTCGCCGAGTATATGTTCGATAGCGGGCTCGCCACGGCGCCGCGACCCAACGACATCCGGAGCTGGATCGAAGGCCAGCTTTATAAGCCCCACTACTGATCCCGCACTCGTGGCTCGGACCCCCTGGTCCCGAGCCACGCCCTCTCGCCGGCTTCATCCGGTCACTCGCCTAACGGCTTCAGCGAAGCGCTAAGAGCGAGGCAACTCACAGCTCCTTAGTCAAAAACTGCGCACGCCCGAGCCCAAAGGACCAATCTTCATCCGTGTTGGTGACGAAGCTCATCATGACATCGGACGGTGCAACGCCGCAGTGTTTCTCAAGCTCCTCCACCATACGTCGATAGAACGTTTCCTTCATTTGCCGCGTGCGCGGACGAGTCGTGATCTGAATCATCACGAAGTTGTTGCTGCGAGGAATATTCAGTCCGGTGTCCTCGGCGATCATCCGCGACGGACGATGCTCATTGACGATCTGGTAGCGATCGCGTTCTGGGACCTTGAATGATTCCACCATGACGCGGTGCGCAGTATCGAGAAGTGTTTTCAGCTCCTGGTCGCTGCGACCCTCATAGAGTTCAAATCGAAGTAAAGGCATGTGATCTTCCTGGGCAACGAATGATGTTTCGCCTGCGTGACTGATGCTCGACGACAAAGTTCCGATTACCGCCGTAGCAGCAGCACCGGCAATTGTTTCGCGCCGTGTTAAAAGTTTTCCTGGCATAGAACACCTCCGACGGCGGCACGGCGACGAGGCCGTGCTGGGCTGGGGCTCCCTCCGCAACGGATGAGCGCCAAAAGCGTGCGCTCATCCGCTGAGCGGAATCCGCTCAGTTCCACGTGTGAAGCAGGATATCCCAGCGGTCGCCGTTGCGACCGAGGACATTGACCCAGTTTCCACCGTACTGTTGCGGCGCGCCGCCTTCTCCGGGCCCGGTCAGTTGCCATTTTCCAGAAGCGACGACGGTATCGCCCTTGTCGATAACGCTATCTACGCTGATCTTGTGATTGGAAAAGCCTTTCGACCGAAGATCAGCAAAGAATTTTCCGATTGCAGCGGGCCCGGCGACCGGCGCGCCGCCGGCGGGAATGACTAAGCCTTCGGCGGCATAGAAACTGCCAAGACCTGCTGTGTCGCCCTGATTGAATGTGTCATCCCACTTTGCTGCGTTGGCTTGTACATTGACCGTCATCGAGTTCTCCTTTGGTTTTCGTATATGCTCACCGCCCACGCGGATACCCGCATGGGTCTAGGTTGAATGTGCTTCCTGATCGGCCGCATCCGCCGTCTCGGATTGATCGGAGACTGCCGAAGCAATTCCGAGCGTTTCGGCAAACTTGGCGAAAAACTGGTCCGCAAGTTTTCGGGTTGTCGATTGGATGAGGCGGCTGCCCAACGATGCGATCTTACCGGCCAAGTCGGCTTTCGCATCGTAGGTAAGAATCGTGTCTGTGCCCTCGTCTGTCAGACGCACCACTGCGCGGCCTTTGGCGAAGCCGGCAAGGCCGCCGTTACCTTGTCCGACAAGGGTGTAGCCCGCGGGCGCCACGATGTCCTCGAACCGCACAGTTCCGGCGAAGGTCGCCGAAACAGGCCCGATCTTAAGGGCGACTTTTGCGGCCATCTCCTCCGGAGATTTCGCGTCTAGCTCCTTGCAGCCGGGAATGCAGCGGGCAAGCGTTTCCGGATCGTTCAATGCTGCCCACACGACCTCGCGGCGGGCGGAAATCCGGTACGTGCCAGTTATGTCCATTGCGGTGTCTTCCTAGGCTGGCGGATGGATGTTCGAGTTCATCGTCGATCGCTTCAAACGACACGCAGCGCTTTGAGGATGCGTTCGGGCGTCATCGGGAGCTGCGTGATGGAAGCTTTGAATGGCGACAGGGCATCGTTCACAGCGTTGAGAGCTGCACCTGACGCAGCCGCCGTTCCGGCCTCGCCGCATCCCTTCGCGCCAAGCTCGGTGTCCTGCGTCGGTGTCTCGACATGGCCAATGACGATGTCGGGCATCTCGCATGCCATCGGCACCAGGTAGTCCGCCATGGAGCCGTTCAGCAGTTGCCCAGACTTGCTGTAGAGGCATTCCTCGAAGAACGCAGCACCCAATCCCTGCACGACACCGCCGCGAATCTGCTCGTCTACGAGCAGCGGGTTGAGGATCCTACCGCAATCCTCGATCACCCAGTGCTTGAGGATCTTCACAAACCCGGTTTCGACGTCGACCTCCACGAGGCTGCCGTGGATACCGTTCGTAAAGGCGAAGGGATATCCGCTCGGTGCATAATGATGCGCCACCGTCAGTTCGGGTTGGATTCCCTTGGGGAGCAAGTCCGAGCGAAAGTACGCGAGATTGGCGAGCTCGCCGAGACTCATGCGGATGTTTCCGCCCTGGTCTAGAATCTGGCCGTCGCTGATGTCGAGCTTGCCCGGAGAGCATTGCAGAATCGCACCAGCGATCTCGAGTATCCGTCCCTTGAGCTTCTTACTGGCCTGTAGTGCAGTCTCGCCGCCGATCCCCGCGCCACGGCAGGCCCAGGTCGCTCCACCCACAGGCGTCATGTCGGTATCGCCGGTGATGACACGGACAAGATTGGGATTGATGCCAACGCCTTCGGCGACGATCTGGCCAACAATCGCCTCCGCTCCCTGTCCGAGCTCAGAGAGACTGATCAGGCACTGGATTCCGCCGGATGACGTCACTTTCAGCACGCAACCGTCTTGCGCAGAAATATGGGCGCCGCCCACCCCGTAGAACGCCGGCGAGGGATTTGTTATCTCGACGTATGTGGCGATCCCGATCCCGCGATGTATTCCTGCTTCACGCAGCCGGGCTTGGTCTTTGCGAAGAGCTTCGTAGTCCATCGCCTCATGGAGTTTATCGAGGCACTCCTCCAAGGAAAGGCGCTCGAAGCTGTACCCGCTCGGCGTCTTGTGGGGATACATGTCTTGCGTCACGTAGTTGCGGCGCCGGATTTCGAATGGGTCAAGTCCGACTCTGGCTCCTGCGAGATCCACGAGGCGTTCGGTAACCGCACAAGCGATCGGATGTCCGACGGCGCGGTACTGGCTCATCTGTGTCTTGTTCTGCGCCACAACCGTCAGGTCGGCGCGGTAGTCCTTAAGGCGGTAAGCTGCTCCGATGAGGCGAACAACCTGATTGCCTTCCACGACGCTCGTGCGCGGGTACGCCGAAAAGGGGCCAACTCCGGTAACATCGTCGACCTCGATACCGCGAAACATGCCGTCTGCAGATATTGCGAGCCGGGCGCGGACGCGGTGATCGCGCGCATGGATATCGGTAAGAAAGGACTCCATGCGGTCAGCAGTGAATTTGACCGGTCGGCCGGTAAGAATGCTGGCGCCGACGACTGCCATGTCCTCGTGATAGAGGTGGAGCTTCATTCCGAACGATCCGCCGACATCCGGCGCAACCACGCGAACATGGGCTTCCGAAAGCCCGAAGTGGCGCGCATAGATATCATGGAACTGGTAAGGC
The DNA here is from genome assembly GCF_900116175.1 of Hyphomicrobium facile. Lineage (GTDB taxonomy): Bacteria > Pseudomonadota > Alphaproteobacteria > Rhizobiales > Hyphomicrobiaceae > Hyphomicrobium_B > Hyphomicrobium_B facile. The sequence goes on along the minus strand of NZ_FPCH01000001.1, from coordinate 684,754 downwards.
GTTTGGGTCGATTGGTGGACGGTGAGTCTTCCGTCGCTTGGATCGTAGTCCGCGAGGATAGACCGCAGCTCCATCGTTACCGCAGTATGACGGCCAAATCGGAATTCGGCCTCCACGACTTCGGCATCCTCGAACGCGGAAGCCGTCGAACCGGATTCGATACGCGTGCGAAAGATGACGTTGCTGCCCGCTTCTTCATAAACGAGAGTTGAATCCGGCAACTGCGCAGCGTCGATATCGACAACGGGCTCGAGTTCGTCCAACTCGACTTCGATGGCCTCGAGCGCATCCTCCGCTTGCGCTCTGGTCTCGGCGATGACCATCGCAATCGGGTGCCCGGCCCAGAGCACTTTCTCGGTTGCCAGTGGCAGTTGGGGTGCGGACTTCATGCCTGCAAAATGCGACAGCGTCCCAACCCAAGGTTTGCAGATCGCTGCAAAGTCTGCGCCGATGAAAACCCGATGCACACCCGGCATCGCGGCAGCGGCTTCGATGGAAATCGCTCCCAGGCGCGCGTGTGCGAACGGACTACGCCAAAACGCTGCGTAGAGCATGCGAGGAACCACGATGTCGTCCGTATAGCGTCCGCGCCCCGCCAACAGGCGCTTGGCACCAGGCCGTGGCAGTGACTTGCCAATATATTGGTTGGCGGCGCGAAAGGGGCTGTCGGATATCGCGGTCACTTGCTGCCCTCCGCGTTTGCAGCCCGCATCCGCGCCACGACTTCGATCGCATCCACGATGGCTTCGTATCCTGTGCAGCGACAGTAGTTTCCGGATAGGGCGTCGCGAATTTCGTCGCGCGAAGGAACACCACCAGTAGAAAGGCAGTCGCGAGCCGTTATCAGGACACCGGGAGTGCAATAACCGCATTGCAGCGCATTGCGTTCGAAAAACGCGGCCTGAAGATCGGCAATGGATCCATTTTCCGAAAGGCCCTCGATGGTCTCAACGCTGAGATCATCGGCCTGGACGGCAAGCATCAGGCATGAGTGAACCGCACGCCCTTCCAAACTTACGAGGCATGCGCCGCATGCGCCCATTTCACATCCGGCGTGGGTGCCGGTGAGTCCGAGATCGCGGCGCAAGAAATCGAGCAACGTCAGACGGGGTTCGACCATGCGCCGAACTATCGAACCGTTGACCTTGACGGTGATGGAGACCTGTTCGCTCATTTGTCCTCGCGCAGAAGAGCGTTCAGGCTGCGGCCGAGAAGGACGCGAGCAAGGTGCATGCGTGTTTCGGATGACACCTCGTCCGTCCCATCAGGAGACAGATCGTTGGCGAGTGCCGCCTGAGCGGAAGCTATTCCTTCGGCGCCGAGGAACGTTCCGATGAGCTGTGCTTCGGCCGTCTTCGCGCGAGTTGGGATCGGCCCGACAGAGGAAAATGCAAGGCGGATCTCTTTGACATTTGAATCATGAATGACCGCATTCACCGCCAATCCGACGATTGCATAGTCGCCGCGGCGACGCGCCAGTTCATCGAAATGAACGCGTTGCCCGTGCGACGGAGGCGGAATCAAAATCGCGGTCAGCAGCTCGCCAGGTCCAATGTCTGTTTCGTAGAGCGCGCGGAAATAGTCGTCCGCTCTGACCGTGCGTATCCCGTTGGCACCCGCGATCTCCAGACTTGCGTTGAGCGCGAGAATGCATGTTGGGAATTCGGCTGCTGGATCAGCGAGCGCAAGGCTTCCACCAATTGTCCCGAGATTGCGGATCGCGGGGTGCGCAACGAATGGCGCCGCTCGCGACAGGAGTGACGCATGCTCGGCGACGAGCGGCGAACGAAGGACTTCGACATGGCGTGTAAGCGCGCCGATGCGCAACCCGGAGCTGCTCACACTAACGCCGCGCATACCTTCAACGCGCGAGATGTCGATCAATAGATCCGGAGCATCGAGGCGCAGGTTCAATGCGGGCAAAAGGCTTTGCCCGCCAGCGAGAAAGCGCGCTTCTCCCTCGCAGGATGCGAAGGCCGCGAGCGCCTCCTCGACGCTTGTCACGCGCCGGAAAGAAAATGTTCTTGCCTTCACAGCATCATCCGAGACGCTGCAACCACCATATGCATCCGGTCGGACCTTTGGATTGAAACCATATGGTCTCAAATAGTGCGGACCGCTTCCGCGTGTCAAGACCAACTGGTCACAATGTCATCGCATGCGTTTGAGTGTGAGCCGGGCCGCAGCAAAGATTGCTACTTGGTCTTGAAACGACAGCGCGTTATCCGTTGCGCTGAGCGGCAACTGTGCCGGACTGGCAAGCAGGAGAGTTGGCCGGTAGATGACCAAGCAGCGAAGCAAAACCGGCAGGACGAGAGGCTCCAACCGGCCAAAGAGCTATATGCGCGCCAGCGAGCGCGAGCAGTTCATTCTTGATGAGGCTGTCCGCTTTTTTGCCGAGCACGGGTTTGAAGGCCAAACGCGAGAACTCGCCAAGCGAATGGGGATCACGCATTCGGCGATTTACAGACATTTTCCCAGCAAAGAGGCATTGATCGAACGTGTCTACGAGCACATCTTTTTGAGCCGCTGGAATTCGGATTGGGGCCAACTCATCAGGGATAGGGAACGACCGCTTGAAGCAAGACTAACGGACTTTTACCTGCAGTACGCAGACCGGGTTTTTCACTACGACTGGGTCAGGATATTTGTCTTTTCTGGCCTTAAGGGCTTCGGCTTAACTCAACGCTACCTCGAACTCGTCCGCTCGCAGATTATTGATCCTGCATGCCTCGAGTTGAGACACGAGCTCGGATTGCCAGGCACGGATCAATATCCCCTATCAGAGCGAGAGACAGAACTGCTGTGGGGTTTGCACGGACGCATATTCTATCTCGCCATTCGGCGCTTCGTATACGTCACTCCCACGCCCGAGTGCCTTGAGACGACCGTTCGCGACGGCGTAAAAACGTTCATGTCGGGAGGACCTGAGGTCGTTCGCTCGATGATGAGCGAGTCCTCAATAGATCGCAGTGGCTCGGCTCGCAGCCGAGCGACCGGGAAACGACCGAAGAGCGCCGCAGCAAGAGGGCGCGCGAGAGAATGACGGAGATGTCTCGCCGAGCTGCGACGCTATATTTTACGCGACTGGCGGCGTCGCAAGTCCTTGCTTCAGACAATAATAGACGAGCTCGATGTCGGTCCGGACGCCCAGCTTGGACTTGATGGCGTAATGGTAATTGGCAACGGTTTTGGGACTCAAGTTGAAGGCGTTCGCGATCTCATCGGTGGTTTTCTCGTCCAGGATCATCCGCAAGATTTCGAATTCGCGCGGCGAGAGCAATTCCAATGCAGACTCTTCTTGAAACAGCCGGTTGGCCGCTATGGCGCTGTTGATTTCCGCGCAAAGAGCTGGCCGGCCCGAAAACACCGTCTTGATTGCACTGATAAGATCGTCTGGCGGGCTGCTTTTCGTCACGTAACCTTGCGCGCCTGCTTTGAATGCCTGTTCGGCATACGATGCATTCGCGTGCATCGTGAACATGAGGATCCGCGCATCGGGGTCATAGCGCCGCAACTGCTGCACGACGTCTATTCCTCCCCGCCCCGGCATTGAGATATCGAGCACCGTCACGTCGGGCGTAAGATTTTTGTATGACTGATAGCCCGAGCTGGCGTCGCTTGCCTCGCCCACCACCTCGATTTCGTTTTGGCTTTCAATCAGCCGGCGATACCCCTGCCGCACAACAGCATGATCATCGACAAGGAGAACACGAATTTTCTTCATAATCAGCTTCCCGGCTGCGCGAGAAATTCAACACGCAGACCAAAACCACCGGACGGGTTAGGGCCGGCGGCGAAACGGCCGCTCAAGGCAAGAACGCGCTCTCGCATGCCGATGATCCCCCAGCTACCGAGCCCGCCTTTGCCTTCCGAGGTAATCCCGCAGCCGTCGTCATCGACAGCGAGCTCGATCTTGTCCGCGCCATTCTCGCGATATTTGTTGAGCTTCACGTGAACATTGTGGGCGCGGGCGTGCTTTGCTGCGTTGGTCAGCGCCTCCTGGACGATGCGGTAGACATGGGCGCTCGCTTCTGAACTCAAATCCGCCAGGTCGCCTTGAGCTTCCAATGTAAAGTGCGTCGTGCCCTGCGCGAGCGAGTTGTGTTTCTCGACCAGACCACGAAGGCTTTGGATCAAGCCAAGGTCATCGATCTCTGAAGGCCGAAGGTACGCCAGGGTCTTTCGGAGGGACCCGATTAGCTCTGATGTCATGGCTTCCAGCTCGCTGGCGTCTTCGGCTGCCGTCGGATCGTTGCGATGGAACTTACTGCGCACGCATGCGGCGACGGCATTGATGCCGCTAAGCTGCTGCGCAACGTCGTCATGAAGTTCCCGTGCGATGTGCAATCGTTCCTGTTCCTGAGCATCGACAAGCTTGCGCGCCAGTTCGGTACGGTCCGCCATCGCCTTGGAGAGATCGCGCGAAAGCGAGTTGAAAACTTCACTGATGCGGTTGAGCTCGGCAAGACGAAATGCCGGCAATCGGCATTCGAGGTCGCCTTGCGCTAATCGGTTCAATCCGGCGAGAATTTCCTTGGTAGGCGCAAGCGCTCGGTCGATGACCCAGTACGTCACGACGCAGAGCGTTGCGATAAGAAAAGCGGAGAGGCCCAGCATTGGAGAAATGGTGGTCCACGCCTGCGCCGCTGTCGCGATAGGATCCGAACTCGCGATCACCTCCCCCTGCGGCGTTCCCCGATAGGAAAGGTGCCGTGCAGCCGGCGCAGCCGCATTGAGAAGATGTCTGTACGCCGCGAAGAACCAATCTGGCGTTGATACACCGGCCGTGTTTACGCCTTCGCAGCTTGACCGGATCACCTTCCCATTGACGTCTGAGAGCTGAATGCACTGGCCAGGTTGTAGCGCGTACGTCGTCACGAGATCCCAGTCGGGAAATCTCTTCGGAATATCGAGAGCGGTCTGGATTCGTACGAGCTGCAGATCCAGCTGGCGACCAACCGACTCAGCCAGCAGCTCATTCTGACGCTTGGCCGCGATTGCAGACCAATAAATCGAATACGCCGATCCGAACGCGAAACACGCGAGTGCGACGAGAACGATGCGACGCACCAAAAGCAGCTTAAGATCCATACGAACCGCTCCCTTCCGGAGATAGACGGTTAGGCCAAGGTCCCGACGCTGTGAAGAAGGCCCAGCGCAGATCGTGGGATTTGCCCAAAAGTCTTCAGGGATTTCGCCATTGTATCAGACGCCGCAGAACCCCATTCTATTGGCAGGACGTTTAGCGCGAAATCCGCCAAGTTTAAGGGAAAATCCATGCCGAACATCATGACTTCTGCGGCGATGCGGGTACGAACCGGCTGGGTTAAGCATGCGCTGCAAATCATCTCCGCGTTCGCGATTAGCGTCTTCGCCGCGATGCCGGCGCACGCCGATCCGCAACGCATCGCCTTCCTCGGCATCCAAATGCAAAACGACAACGAGGGATACGAGCCAACGAGCGACGCGGAACGCAACCGAATGAGGCTTGTTTCGGCAGCGTTCAAGAAGATGCTCGCGGACTCAGGGAAATATACCTTCGTCTCCGTTCCAGCCACGGAACAACAAAAAATCGAAGCTGGTCAGGCGGTCGGAGTGTGCGGCGGTTGCGAGTTCGACTACGGCCGCAATCTCAACGTAGAGCGGGTCGCGTGGATCCGCGTTCAAAAGATTTCGAACCTCATCCTCAACCTCAACGTCTATATCGCCGACGTGCCGAACCAGCGCATTGGCTTCGTCCACAGCGTCGACCTTCGCAACAACACGGATGAATCCTGGATACGGGGCATACACTACCTCGTACAGAACTACCTGCTGCCGAACGCGCAGGGTTGATGCCCGTCGTCTCGAACGGACCTGTATCGGCAGAAGCCGGTACTGGGCTAGGCGGAAAGCAAATGAAGAAAAAATCCGGCTCGTTCACTCCTGCCAGGAGAGCGGCGGCGTTCCTTTTAGCCATGCTGTGTTGCGGCTCATCGGAAGCGGCAGATCTCTCCACCCGCGAGATCGTGCGCCAGCTTTTTTCCTCGACCGCGCAACGGCCAGTCGACCTGTCCGGCAAGAAGCTTGATAATCTTGATCTGGCCGGCGTCGACTTCAAACATGCAAACTTGAAGGGAGCCTCTCTCTTCGGAACAGATCTCTCCGGCGCCAATCTCGCCGGTTGCAATCTCGAAAGCGCCAACCTCGATCGGACCACGCTCACGAAGACAAATTTCGACGGCGCGAATCTTCGATCGGCGACTATTCGCCGGCCATCTGTTTTCTCAAGCATGTCGCCAACAATTGACGAAGCCCCTTCCTTCCGGAACGCCAATCTCGAGAGCGCGTGGCTCGAAGGAATCCTCGACTACACCGACTTCAGCGGCGCGCATCTCGCTGGCGCGCGGTTCGGCCCGCTCAACACCCGGGACAACCAGGGGACCGCCGCCGGACCCAAGTTGCGCTTTGCGAGCTTCGCGAATGCGGACCTAAGCGCTGTCACCCTTGAGCGCGCCGACCTGAGCTTCGCAAATTTTTCGAGTGCAAAGCTGGATGGAGCGAACTTGCGAAGCGCTGATCTCTCGAACGCGACGTTCCGAGACGCAAGTCTTCAAGGTGCGGATTTGTTAGCGGCACTTCCCGACAACACGGATTGGACAAACGCCGTGTTGCCCGCTCAGGATCTCAATCGCTAAGCCCGCATTCTTCGATCGCAGGCCTGGAGAGACGAAATGATTTCCCCGAAGAGCTTAGTCGCGTGTCTGCTTGCCGCCTCTGTGATATTCGCCGGAGGCGAAAAAGGTTTTGCGGGGACGATCAGCGAAGCCCGCTTGCGAGCGGCGGCTGATGACAAGGACAACTGGATTATTCCGGGCCGCGACTACGCCAATCAGCGCTTTTCGCCGCTCGATAAGATCACACCTGCAAACGTCGGAAAGCTCGTTCCCAAATGGATCTATCAAACCGGGATCGCGGGCACCTTTCAAACGACACCGCTGGTTGCCGATGGTGTGATGTACGTCACTACGCCTTTTTCCAATGTCGTCGCGCTGAACGCAGTCACAGGCCGGGAAATCTGGCGATACGATCACAAGGTCGCATCCGGCTACAAACTTTGCTGCGGCCCCGCCAATCGCGGCGCGGCGTTGGGCCAGGATCGCGTCTTCGTAGCAACCGTTGACGCTCGTCTGGTCGCTCTCGAATCCGCGTCGGGCCAAGTCGCTTGGGATATTCCGTTGGTCGATCCCGATACCTCCCATCCAGCAGGAATGAGCGAGGACAAATCGTCTTCTCTGGATAGCGGTGACCCGCGTCTCAAATCCAACGTCCAGGGACAGACCGGCGTCGGCTCAGCGGCGCCCCCTCTTGTGGTTGGCGATCTCGTCATAGCCGGCATCAACGGCGTCGGTTACGGTCTCCATCTCGACAGCAATCGGCCGGGATCTCCTCTCGGCACCGTGGTTGGCGTCGCCGGGCGGTTCGGCAGACCGGGATTCATCGCCGCCTTCGACGTCAAAACCGGCAAACGCGTCTGGCAATTCGATACGACTGAGCCCGGCTGGGAGGGAGAGTATTCTCCAACGACACCAGACGGTATTCCTCTCCATCGCGACATCGCCGGCGAGAAAGCCGCCGCCCCAAAGTTTTCTGATTCATGGCGCCACGGCGGTGGCAGCAGTTGGCCGACGCCCGCCTACGATCCCGCGCTTGGCCTGATCTACATCGGTGTCGGCAATCCCTCGCCCCAGGCGAGCGGAGAGACGCGTCCGGGAGACAATTTGTATACCGTTTGCCTCGTCGCGCTCGATGTGCACACCGGGAAGCGCGTTTGGCACTACCAGCTCGTGCCTCATGACGTGTGGGGATACGACGTCGCAAGCCCGCCCGTTTTGTTCGACGCGACCGTTGACGGCAAACCGGTTCCCGCAATCGGACACGCAAGCAAGCTCGGGTGGTATTACACCCTCGACCGTCGCGATGGCCGTCTACTATTTAAATCCGAGCCGTTTGTTCCGCAGCAGAACCTCTTCGCTCAAGCGACCAAGGAAGGCGTTTTAATCGCGCCTGGTGTGGGCGGCGGCACCAATTGGTCCCCAACTTCCTTCGACGCGACGAGCGGTATTGCGTATGTCGCCGCGATGCACATGCCCTCGCTGTATAAGAAGGGCACAATTCCCGCGACAAGCGACAGGCCTGCCGTCGACTTCGCAACCATTGAACCCGCTGACGTACCGTATTGGGGTACGCTCACCGCGATCGACGTCGCGAAAACCGGCAAAATCCTTTGGCAGAGGAAGACCAGCGAACCTCTTATCGGTGGCGTACTCGCGACTGCCGGCGGACTGGTTTTCACTGGTGAAGGATCCGGCGAGTTTTCCGCATTTGACGCCAAGACTGGCGACCATCTGTGGAGCTTCAATTGCGGAGCAGGTGTCAACGCACCTCCCATCGCATTCCAAATCGATGGCCGCGAGTACATCGCCGTCGCCGCCGGTGGCAGTCAGATCTGGGGATTCCGGCAAGGCGACGCCGTCGTCGTATTCGCATTATCGAATTGACTGATCTCGCGCGAAGCCGCGATCAAATTCGCAACCGTGTTCAAATCGGTCAAAACACCCAAACGTCGGCAGGAAAATCGCCATTGTTGTCGTCGGACGATTACGCGACGGTCTTTCCACCTCGTCACTCTATGCATCGCCCGCGCCCGGGCTAGAAGAATAAACTGGAGGAATTTGATGCCGAAATTCAACGACAGAAACATCGCCCTGCACACGTACGATTGGCTGCCAAAAAACAAATTCTATGCCTACGGCGCGGCAGAGAAGACCGGAATCGTCGATGTAACCTCGAAGTTCGCCGCGAAGAAACTGGCGAGAATTCTTTCTCTACTTATCCTCTTCGTGACGCCGGCATTTGGACACGAGATGCCGAAGGAGTTGGCGCCCGAAGATATCGTCTACAAAGACGATCCGGCCTTTCCGAAGGGGGCACAGACGGCGGTCGTTTTCGGCGATCCGTCGAAACCGGGGCTCTTTGTCATTCGCGCGAAGTTCCCTCCACATTACGTCGTACCGCCGCACATCCACCCGGTCTTCGAAGCCGTGACCGTCCTCAGCGGAACAATGGGTAGCGGCATGGGCGAAACCGTCGATAAGGCAAGCGGCAAGATCCTGCCGACGGGATCAATTTTGCTTCTTCCAGCCGATCATCCTCATTACGTTTGGGCAGGCGATACGGAGACCGTCGTCCAGGTCGTCGGCAATGGACCTTTTGATCTCATCTACGTGAATCCGGCAGATGATCCGCGCAAGAAATGACGTATAGCGTCAAATCCACATCGAAAAGCCGATGGCTTTTCGATGTGGGTAATTGCCGGATTAACGCTATTAGCCATTTAAAAAAATAATTTTTGGTACGGATAACGCATCATCTCTATACTGCGCAATAGACGGGGGACACTTGGAGAAATAACCAAGGAGTCCAAAGATGAAATATATTCTTGCGACTGCGGCGGCCACGCTTCTCTTGGGCGCGGCGTCTCTCCCGGCAACAGCTGAAGATACGCCCGCCGCAAACGGCTCATCTCATACCATGGGCGACAGCGGCAAGCTTCCGGCGACCGGCGCCGTCACTGGCCGCGTTCCGGATATGGGCGCCGGTACAGGCTCAAGCACCGGAACGGATGGCACCGCCCACAGAATGGGGGACGACGGGAAACTCCCGGCGACCAACTCCATGAGCAACGAGGTACCTAAAATGACCTCACCAGACGCTACCGATAAGTAACGAATTCCAAGCTCATCCTCGTCATCGCGATTGTAATCGGCGCCTCGTCGTGAAACGAGGAGGCGCCGATTGCAAGCAATCGTATCAACAGCCAACTTCTTCGAAGTTTCGGAGGTTCGTCATGACAGCCAGACCAATGCTTGAGACGCGTTCGGAAGCGGCAGATCCGAGTTGGTGGGGCGCTATTCTCGTCGGCGCCATCTTCCTTTTCGCCGGAATCTTCGTTCTCGGCGATGTCGTCGCAGCGACCGTTATCAGCGCCTTTCTCATCGGCATCCTGCTCGCCGTCGCGGGCGTGGCCGAGGTGTTTCAGGCCTTCTCCGCGCAGCATTGGCGCGGCTTCGCCTTCAGACTTCTCGTCGGACTGCTGTACGTCGTCTGCGGGCTGATGCTCATAACGGACCCTGCGCGAGCCTCCATCATTCTGACTCTTGTGTTCGCGATATCGCTGATCGCCTCGGGCTTTGTACGCATCTTCCAGGCCTTTCAGTACTGGGAATGGTTCGGCTCGCTTCTGCTTATCTCCGGTATCGTCGGCATCGTTGCGGGTCTCGTCATTCTCGCGCAATGGCCAGTTAGCGGGTTGTGGGTCCTAGGTCTTCTGGTCGGTATCGATCTCATGCTCCACGGCGTGTGGTGGATCTCGCTCGGCGGCCGCTTGCGGCAGGAAAGAAGTTCAGTCCCGGCGTGACGCCGTCTGCAGTTGAATGTTGCGGTCCGGCAGGCGGGCGACGGGTTTTTGGGTCCAGCGTGAGCGACGATGGCTGCTAAAAATTCTGACGCCCGCAGGAAAGCCGGCCGAGCTTCCTGTTCGATCGACCTCGCCTTGCAAGGCGGCGGATCTCACGGCGCCTTTACCTGGGGCGTCTTGGATCGCCTGCTTGAGGAAAGCTGGCTCAATATCGACGGCATTTCCGGCACATCTGCCGGTGCCATGAATGCCGCCGTTCTCGTTGATGGCCACGCCGAAGGCGGCGCGGACGGAGCGCGCGCCGCCCTGGAAAAATATTGGCGCAACGTATCGCACGCCGCTTTGCTTAGCCCCTTCCAGCGAACGCCTCTCGACGTGATGCTCGGACGTTGGACGCTCGACACCTCCCCGGCTTTCGTCGCGATGGATTTGATGTCTCGCGTGTTCTCGCCTTACGACTTGAACCCGGGAGGATCGAATCCGCTTCACGAGATCTTGCTCCAGAACATCGATTTCAACCGGCTGGCGCGTGCGCCGATCAAGCTGTTCGTCACCGCGACCAACGTGCGAACAGGCAAGGGCCGCGTGTTTCGAAACGCCGACATCTCTCCGGAAGTCCTCCTCGCATCCGCTTGCCTGCCGACGCTGTTTCAGGCCGTCGATATCAATGGCGAAAGCTATTGGGACGGCGGCTATTCCGGCAACCCGACGATCACGCCTCTCGTCCGCGAATGCACATCCAAAGATACGATCCTTATTCAGATCAATCCGATAGAACGGCCCGAAATACCCCAATCCGCGCGCGATATTCTCAATCGGCTCAACGAGGTTTCGTTCAATTCCGTTCTGATGAAGGAATTGCGCATGATTGCCATTTTGCGGCAGGTGGCCAATGCGGGCGACTGCGAGGGCGCACTTTGGGCCGGTATGCGCATTCATCGCATCTCGAGTGAGGCGATGGTCGCGCTCGGCTATTCCTCCAAACTCAACGCCGAGTGGCAGTTTCTGTGCATGCTGCGGGATGAAGGGCGCCGCGCGGCGGAAGCATTTCTCGAGAAGGACGGAAAAAACCTAGGCAAACGGTCCTCATTCGACCTCGATACTCTTCTCGAAGGAGTATGACGCGGTGGGTCTTATCGGCATCCTGATCGGCCTGGGCCTGCTCGTGTTTTTTGCCTTCCGGGGCTGGAGCGTACTCTTGCTCGCGCCCGCAGCCGCCCTCATTGCTGCCGCGTTCGCAGGCGAGCCGCTGCTCGCCCATTGGACGCAAACGTTCATGGGGAGCGCTGCGCAATTCCTGGCGCAGTTCTTCCCGATCTTTCTGCTCGGCGCGCTCTTCGGCAAGCTTATGGAAGACAGCGGCTCGGTCGCCGCCATTTCCGGCTTCATGACCAAGAAGCTCGGAGCGAAGCGCGCGATACTCGCTGTTGTCCTGGCCGGCGCGATCGTTACCTACGGCGGCGTCAGCCTTTTCGTGGCGTTCTTTGTATTGGCGCCGATGGCGAGAGCGTTGTTTCATGACGCTGGGATTCCGCTTCGACTCATGCCTGCGGCGATCGTCCTCGGTACATCGACTTTCACCATGTCCGCATTGCCGGGAACACCCGCGATCCAGAACGCGATCCCGATGCCGTTCTTCGGCACCACACCGTTCGCCGCGCCCGGACTTGGCATCATTGCGTCAGCTATCATGCTCGGCTTCGGCCTGTGGTGGCTCCGCCGTGCCGAAAACGCGGCACGCCGCGCCGATGAAAGCGGCGGCGCCCCGGTCGCGGACGTCGATACGGCAGTCGATAACGAACGTGTGCGCGAACTCGCAACGACCGCACGCGAATTCGATCCCGCTGAAATCCATCGGGGCCACCGCAGTGAGGCCTTGCCGCCGATCGCCTTGGCGGCGCTGCCTTTGATCGTGGTCGTGAGCTTCAATTTTCTGATGTCGATGTTCGTCCTGCCGCGCTTGAACGCCGCTTTCTTGGCCGAACCCCGGTGGGGTGAGACATCTCTTTCAGCAGTTGGTGGCGTGTGGGCCGTGGTCGTCGCGCTCTTCACCGCGATTGTGACGCTCGTCTTCATCAACCGGCAACGTCTGCCGGCCCTCCGCGAGAGCGTGGACGCGGGAGCCAATGCCTCCGTCTTGCCGGCCTTCAGCGTGGCAAGCCTCGTGGGCTTCGGCGCGGTCGTAGCGGCGCTGCCGGCCTTTGCGATCGTACGAGATTGGGTTTTATCGATCGGTGGCGGTCCGCTCGTCTCCCTCGCCGTCGCCACCAACATTCTTTCCGCATTGACAGGATCGGCGTCGGGCGGATTGACGATTGCGCTCGATGCGCTCGGCCCGACCTATATGACTCTCGCCGCACAACACGGAATTGATCCGGCGCTGCTGCACCGCGTCGCCGTGATAGGCTCGGGAACACTCGACAGCCTGCCGCACAACGGCGCCGTCGTATCGCTTCTCGCAGTCTGCGGAACGACGCATCGCGAAAGCTATTTTGACATCGTCATGGTCGCAATCGTTGGCGCAATCATCGCCTTGGCGGCGGTGATTGTTTTGGGTTCGACGTTTGGAACATTTTGATGGATTCCTCGTCACCCGCCGACGCACGGATCCAGTTGCATAGGAGGCATACGGCAATGCGCCCGATCGTCGACCCGCGCCAGGGTGATGTCGAGGACGACGCCTCAAGCACCAAACGGCGCACGCTCATTTCGTTGGCTGGAAGTCTGCTGGCCGAAATAAGCCTGCCGAAGCTCATCGCCGCGTGGGCAATTTTGATTGTCTTGCCGGCTTTGTTGCTCGGAGCGGGGCCTCTGCTCGCATCGATCTGGATCAGTTCCGTCTCTTCGAAAGCGGCTGAAATTTATACGGGCCTGTTGGCCCCCATCCTTTTGGCAATCCTTATCGCCATTGGATGGTTCGGCGGCAAGCCGCTGTGGCGCCTGATCGAGGCGAACTTCTGGTCACTGAACGCGCTCGCAGTTCAACCGGCCTACGCACTATCGCGCGAAGCGCTGCGCCAACTCGCGGAGCGCTTTCTGCCGGCCGACGTCGATCAACGCTCGCGCGACTTCGCACGCGCCGCCAGCGCCGCCGTAGCGGGCCTGTTGATTTGCGGCGTCTCGGTATGGATTATCGCGCTCGCTTGGCCGAACACCCGATGGACCGGATCGCTCGCCGATCTCTCGTCCCCATCAAATCTGGTGCACATCGCGCTTCACAATAGTGTCGTCATCGTCGCCGCCTATCTGGCCGTCGCTGGATTGGTTTGGGGTCTGGCGGACACCGTCATGCCGCAGCCTCGCGATCTTCCGCGCTATCCACCAACTCCGTCGACGGGACGAATTTGGCGGGTGGCACACCTTTCCGACATTCATGTCGTCGGGGAAAGATTCGGCTTTCGCATCGAGGGCGGACGGTCCGGTCCGAGAGGCAACGAACGCCTGAAACAAACGCTAGCGAAGCTCGACGCAGAACATAAAGAGCGCCCACTCGATATCATCCTGATCACCGGAGACATCACGGATGCAGGACGCTCACCGGAATGGGCGGAATTCATCGACGCACTGTCGCCCTATCCGCACTTGGCGGCATTGACGGTCATCCTCCCCGGAAATCACGATCTCAACGTCGTGGATCGCGCCAATCCGGCCCGCCTGGATTTGCCGACGAGCCCCAAGCGGCGTCTGCGTGAGATCCGGGCGCTCTCGACGATGGCGAGCGTCCAAGGCAAGCGCGTGCACGTCGTCGATGATGCGACGGGAAAACTTGGCGCAACGCTCGAAGAATTCCTCGAGGCCCACGCCGAAAAGATCGCCGAATTCTCAGACCGGGGAACAGTACGCCTGTCGTGGGATCTGGCGGGACTGTGGCCTGAGGCGTTTCCGATGGTGCTGCCTCCGGAAAAGGAGGACGGGATCGGCGTCATACTTCTCGATTCAACTGCGGAGACGCATTTCTCATTCACAAACGCGCTCGGCTTGGTGACAGAGGAGCAAACGCGCGCCATTGAGAAGGTCGTCGCGCAATTTCCTAACGCCCGTTGGATACTCGCGCTCCACCATCACATGGTCGAATATCCGAAGGCCGCGAAGGCAATGTCCGAACGCATCGGCACCGCACTCGTCAACGGAACCTGGTTCGTACGCCGGATGCAGCGACTATCGGGCAAAGCGATCGTCATGCACGGCCATCGCCATATCGACTGGATCGGCATGTGCGGAGGCCTCGTCATCGTCTCGGCGCCATCGCCCGTGATGGACGTGACGAACGACCGGGACACATATTTCTATATTCACCGTCTCGGCATTGGCACGGACGGCCATCTCGCATTGCTCGAGCCTAAGCGCATCGATCTCCCGGCGGACAATGATTCGCCGGTCGCGGCGCCTATGCCAAATTAGTCCGAGGCGCTCCGAAAAGGTCGGCAATCCATTGAGTCGACCGATGCTCCTCGCAAAGCGTGAGAAGAGCGATCACGATCGGAACTCCGATGAACGCTCCGGCGAGGCCCCAAAGAAAGGTCCAGAAGAAGACCGCGAACAAAACGACGAAGGGCGAAATCGACAGCGCGTTGCCGACGAACCGCGGCTCCAGATAGCTGCCCACCACGAATTGAATGACGTTGAGACACGCGAAGACAAGAACCGTCATCTGCCAAGATTCGAACTGCGCCATGGCAAATACCGTCGGAAACATAGTAGCGATAAACGGGCCTATGAACGGGATGAAGTTCAGCGCGAATGCGATGACACCCCATTCGGGCGCAAGCGGCAACCCGGCCAGCCAGGCAAACGCCCACACAAGCAGGCCTGTGACGACGCTCATGAGCGTTCGTACAAGCATGTACCGCCGCAGCTTGACGGCTGTCTTCGCGCCGCCGACAAGCAGCACTTCACCGATTTTTCCGTGCTTCCAGCCTTGGAGTTTAACGCGCGCGTCGTCCACCTCCAGCAACCCCAGCAAAACGTAGATGAAGACGATGACCGAGAAGCTGACAGCAGTATTGAGGCCCGCAGTGACCTGCTGGGCGACGCGGATCAATTGGTCCGCGCTGAAATAATTCGCCCACAGCCCGGAAAGCTCAATGCCATGACTTTCGAGCCATCCGGCAACCGAACGATAAAGCGCATGGAGGCGTTCAGCGTCGCTGGCGACGAAACGGGCAACGCGAGCCGTCGCCCAGCCGACCAATGACGCAAAAACGAACACCACGAGAATGGTTGCCGCCATGGTCAATGCGAGGGCGACAAGCTGCGGAACTCGGGTCTGTAAACCCTTCTGCAGCGGCCACGCGATCGCCATGATGAAGAGAGCGAAAGCCAGCGGTGCGAATACCGCCTGCGCGAGCGACAGCGCGCCGGCTACCAGCACAACGGTGCACAGGCCGAGCATCGCAAGAAGCGCACGGCCGGCCGGAGACTGAGCCGGGGGCTGAGGCGAGTGTTCAGGAACTATCACACGGGAGATTCTGAGCTTGCAGCTTCCGGCGGTCAAGTCATCCGTGTTCGAAGTCTGAATACTTTCTAACTCACCGGGAAGCTGCCTCTCCGCAGTTGCAGTTTCAACCGCTCACAGAAGCTAGCTCATATGGCAGACGCTGACAGCAGCTCGCTCTCGCGGGCAACGCGCTCGAACGCTTCAGCGATCGTCTTGATCCGGTATTGGCGCTCGCCGCCGTCCGTCGGAAGAACCCGCGTAACCTTGTAGAGCCTTGCCGATACGGCGAGGCCTCGCAGCGACGGAGAAAAATCGACCGTCTGCCCCACTCTGAATTTCGGAATTGACACTCTAGGATTGGACATTTCTTACCTCAAATCTCGCGCCCGATCCGCTTTGAGACCAGCGCATGCAAATTCAACGATTCATCGCGACACTTAACGCAGCACGCGTCGCCAATTCGGTGGTGGATTTTGCGTGCCTGTAGGCGATGAAGGACAAGCCTTCGACGGCCGTCTGCGACACTTCGATTAAGCAAGTTCCCGGGCGGATAATTCGCTTCGATTCCCTTGGGCGAAGAAACGACAGGCAACCGCACCTGCGACCGGCGCAACACATCTGCCACGATGAATATTCTTTTAGCACCCTATCGCCCGAAAACCTAATCACGGCTGCCAACCGAGATCCCAACTCAAGCCGGTAGCAACGCGCTGCCCGTTATTTCATCCGTCCACACACGGAAACCTTCAAGCGTATTGGGGCCGAACGTCGTCGTCATCGCAACGTCTGCAGCATCCCGCCCGCGCGCGACAAGGACTCGGCCAATCCGAGGAACATTGTTCCGTGGATCGAATGTGTACCAATGATTGCCTAGATAAACCTCGAACCACGCCGCGAAATCTCCGGGAGGGTACGGCGGCGGAGTACCAACGTCACCGAGGTAGCCGGTGCAATAACGAGCCGGAATGTTCAATGCCCGGCAGAACGCAACCGCCAAGTGCGCATAGTCGCGACAAACGCCCCGCCGTTCTTCATAGGCTTCCGAAGCTGTCCTCGTGACGCGCGCATGTTCGTAACCAAACGCTATATGGTTATGCACGAAATCGCAGATCGCCTGGACGCGTCCCCACCCAGGCGTCGCGTGACCAAATAGGCTCCAGGCTAAATCCAGCAATCGGTCGCTGTCGCAGAAACGGCTGGCGAGAAGGAAAACAAGCGCCTCTTCCGGAAGCTCTTCGACCGGAACCTGCCACGCATCGGCCATCACCGGATCGGGCAGACCGGAATCGCTCACAATCGCATCCGTCGAAATTCGCACGCGCCCCGCTGGGGCGACAATCCGGCTGCACCAATTACCGAACCCGTCACGGTAACCGGAGATAGCCACCGGCGGACTGACGATGATGTTGTCAGGCATCGCGAGGTCGGAAACGCGTGTGTAATGGATATTGAGCATTAGAATGGCGGGGGTCGGTTGAGGGAACATATAGTTCAGCTCGTAACCGACCCTAAGCTTCATCGAATGATCCCTGATGTCGACTGGCCTCGATGCGCTCAATGCTGAGCAAGGTCGGCAAGCGCGTGCCGTTTGAGGCCTGAAAGATCGCGCATGCCATTCGCCGATGCCTCGATGACGCGCAGGGCGAGCATGAGGCACATTCCGTCGGCCAGCGGCGCCGCATCCGGCTTCTCCGGTCTATTTTGAATTTCGAGTAACGCCGCTGCGTATGCCCGATAGCAAAGCGCGAACTGGTCGGGAGTGAACGGGGGTCGAGCGTACATGGCTTCCTCCAAGGGCGGGCGGGAGCACGAGCATCTCTCAGCCATCGACGCCGGCGACAATTTGCCGATGATCGAACAACATTGCGCGGTTGTGGCGCGCATAGCTACCTTTTTTATTGTTTGAGCCGCATGGCGCGCCAGCCGGCGCGCATTAAACGGCCGGCGCACGTTGCAATTGTCTAATGCTCAGACGAGCGTCGACCGATCAGGCTGAAGCTCGATGCGCATCCAGATCGATGATGTTATCGCCCGGCGGATTGATGGCGGAGAAGTCCGTCACCTTGTTGCTGTCGCAGACATAGAGCCACTTCGCGTCGAAGAGTTCGCCGTCCCGGATATAGCCGAGAATGGCTCCGTGCTTGGGACGCCAAAAAAGCGTCGGCGGCAACGCCGTTCCCAGTTTGACCCAATCTGGCTCGATGTATTCTCCGACAGGCTTCCACTGAATCATCGTCTGTCCTTAGCTTCCTTCATCATGAACCCAACCGGGCACACAGCCTCGGCCAAGAGTCGATAAGAAGGTACGGTTATAGGTCTCTTCCGCCAGGGTGTCCCGGCCGAATATCGAAACAAAGCGAGGGGATTAGCCCGATCGGCCCCCCTTGAAGTCGTCCAATCGTGGGCGCGCATTTGCTGACGCTCAAGCGGCGCGAAATGTCTCCGCGCACCTTGAAACGAACTATGCTCCAACGGCGATCCAATTGAAACGAGGCGGATTCGGCCTCCTCGCAAGAGCCGGCTGACAGTTTGGGGATTGCACAATGCGCCCCGAACCCCCATTTATGGCTCATGTGGAATTATCCAAAGCCCGTCCAGCATCAAACGGCAATTGATGCAATGAAACCCGAACGCGATCGCGAAGCTGCAAAATCGAGACTTGCTGAAGCGAAGCTACGTCGCCAGCGCGAGGCTATTCAGGCCGTTCAGGATCGCGAAACCGAACGGCTCGCAGTTCAGACCAAGACGCAGCGTTTGCGCGCCGAACGTCTGGCACGCGAGGCGCTCGAACCGCCGCCCGTCAAGAAAACGCGGGTCGCCGCTAAGAGCATTGCCAAGAGCCCCGTTAAGCAGGCCAAGAAGCCGGCTGCAAAAGTCGCGAAGCCAAATTAAATTCCCGGAGCGCCCGTTGGCCAAGTTTCTCGAATGCACTGAATTGGCCACCGGCGAAGCTATCAACGTCAATTTCGACAACGTTGAAGTGTTCGAGAAGGCCGACCAATCGGGCCGGTCCGGCACGAAAATTAGCTTCGTGGGCGGCCGCTATATCTTCGTCCAGCAAACAATCAAGCAACTCGCCGACAGCGTGAACGGCGACCGGTCCTAACGTTTTCAGCTGATCCTGACGGCTCGCATCGAGATGCGGGCCGTTTTGCTGTGCCCGCCGACCGCTCGCGGATTTCTCCGAGCGCAATTACGCATGATGAGATGCCCGGCCTGCGCCTTGCGCGCGCCCTCATCGCACGCGCCTCTCCGTACGCCATCAGAGCGAACGGTCGACAGTTTCAAAAATCCCAATTGTACATGTTGAATTATTCGTTTTACGGGCTCCAAGTTTCAAGCTTAGCCTTTCCTTCATCATCGTCTTCGGGGCGACGAGGGGTTTTGTAACTTCGGACATGGGGACGCGGTCCGTCAATTTTTTCGATCGGAATAGGCACGCCTGCGCGAGATGGAAACGCCGAGAAGGTTATGCAATGAAGCACGGCACGTGGACCAACTGGTACGGCAATCAAAGCTGCAACTCTTTCGTCGCCGACGCCCAGTCGGAGGATGACATCGTCGAAGCGGTGAGGTTCGCGAAGAACAAAGGCTTGAAAATCCGGGTGGCAGGGACAGGCCATTCCAACGTGCCTCTCATACCCAACTCCGGCGTCGTCATCCGCACCGATAATTTGAAGGGGATTGCCGCGCACGACTTCGAAAATAATACCGCGACCATCTGGGGCGGCACGAAAATTCACGATATCGGCGACGCTCTGTGGGAGCTCGGCCTCGGCCTCAGCAATCAAGGCGATATCGATACGCAAAGCATCGTTGGAGCGATATCGACAGGCACTCACGGCACAGGCCTGAGTTTGAAAAACCTGTCGTCGATGGTCGACGCGCTGCGCATCGTTGATGCCACGGGAACCGTTCGCACGCTCGACGACAGCAATCAAAACCAGATGCGCGCGGCACGCGTTTCCCTGGGTCTCCTAGGCATCGTCACGCAAGTCAAGATGAAGGTGACAAAAGCCTATCATCTCCACGAATGGGTCGGCATAATGCCCTATGCGGCGGTCGCCGAGATCGAAGCCGAGATGGTCAAGAAATATCGTCATTTTGGCTATTTCTGGTGTACGTCGGCCCCTTCGGTAAAGTGGCTCGGAGTGTCGGCGGAGGGTAACCTCGAACGCTTCGACGACTGTGCCTTTGTCCGCATCTTCGATCCAAATCCCATCGATGTCGGCGAGCTTTCGCGATACGAGATACGCCGGCGATACGACCGCAGTTACCGAATATACCCCGAGGTCTACACACCCGACTTCCACGAGATGGAATACATGGTTCCTCTCGACGTCGGCGTGGAATGCTTCAGAGAAGTGAAGACCACGCTTCGAGATCTGTTTGAGGTGGTGACGGTCCCCGCCGAGATGCGCTTCACGGCCGGCGACGATAATTATCTCTCGGAATATTACGGCGGTCCGCGCATCGCGATTTCTGCATCCGGCAGAATGGGCAAGGAAGATCTCAACTTCTTTCGAGCCCTCGACAAGATCTTCGAGAAGTACGACGGACGCTCCCACTGGGGAAAAATCCACTTTCTGAACCGCGAGCGGCTGGCGCGTGTCTATCCGCGCCACGGAGACTTCGTATCCGTGAGGCGCGAGATGGATCCCGAGGGAATGTTCCTCAACGACTATCTAGATCCGCTTTTCGCTTAGCGCTCCTTGCGGTCCCACCACTCTGAACCGGCCGTCTAATCGGCAGGCCGCCTCGACATGTCATTGCCAACTGAAAAACCGAGCCGACTGGAACCAAAATGAAAACAAAATCGGAATGGATCGACGCAGCTGCTCGCTTTCAAGCCGAAGCGAGATCATTCGTCGACGGTCGCTTCGTGTCATCCCCGAATGCAGCAACGCTCGAGCACGTGAACCCGGCAACAGGCCTGCCGCAATACGCGCTCGCCCTCGCCGATGACGATCTTCTCAACCGCGCCGTCGACGTGGCGCGCCGGCGCTTCGACGATGGAGCCTGGTCGCGCTGCCATCCAAGCAAACGCCGGGAAGCCTTCTTGAAGCTCGCGATGCTGATCGAAGAAAACTGCGAACGCCTGGCGCTTTGCGAAACGCTGGATACCGGCAAGGCGATCCGGGATTCATTCCTGCGCGATGTTCCGGGCTCAGCCACGACATTGCGGTGGTACGCGGAAGCCGTAGACAAAATCTACGGCGAGACGGCTCCAGTCGGGCCCGGCGTCCTCGCCACGATCAATCTTGAGCCCGTCGGCGTCGTGGGCGCGGTCATCCCTTGGAATTTTCCGATTGAGACGGCCTTCTGGAAAGTCGCTCCGGCGCTCATCCTCGGTAACTCGGTCGTTCTGAAGCCCGACGAAAAGTCATCCCGAAGCGCGTTGCTTGCGGCGGCATTGGCCGTTGAAGCAGGGATTCCCGAAGGCGTCTTCAACGTCGTTACGGGTGGCGCCGAGTTGGGACGCGCCATGGGCTTGCACCCTGGCATCGACGCTCTTTCGTTTACGGGCTCGACGGAAGTCGGCAAGAAATTTCTCGAATATTCCGCACATTCCAATCTGAAAATGATCAGCCTCGAGTGCGGAGGCAAGAGCGCGAACGTCGTGTTTGCCGATACCGCTGACCTCGATCGCGCTGCGAGTTCGGCAGCCGCCGGCATCTTCTTCCATCAAGGCCAGGTTTGCTCGGCGAATAGCCGGCTCTTGGTTGAAGACAAGATCGCGGACGAGTTTGTCGAAAGGCTTCGAAAGGAGGCGCTCGCGTATTCGCCCGGCGCCCCACTCGACCCCGAGACGCCAGCCGGAACGATGATCGGAACGTCCCACCGCGACGCCGTCCTCGCCAAGATCGCCGGCGGCAAACGCGACGGTGGCCACGTAATCGGAGGCGTAACGAAAACCGTCGAAGGCTGCGATAACTTCATCGAGCCGACGATAGTCACCGGCCTCACCGAGACGTCTGAACTCGTGCGCGAAGAGGTATTCGGCCCTGTCCTCTGCGTTCTTCCGTTCAACGGCGAAGACGCTGCCATACGCATGGCGAACGATTCACCCTACGCCTTGGCAGCTTCCCTTTGGACCGGATCATTCAGCCGCGCTCACCGCGTTGCAGCCCGGATTCGGGCTGGCACCGTCAGCGTCAACGCCGTCGATGCGCTCGATCCGGCATTACCGTTCGGAGGATTCAAGGGATCGGGCTTTGGCCGCGATCTCTCGCTCTATGCTCTGCGCAACTACGCCCAGCCGAAGGCCGTTTGGTTCGACTTTCGAGACTGAGCATAGGCCTGCAAGCGGACCGGCGGTGACGTCGCCTCAGGCCATCGTAACAAATCGACTGCTGAGGTAGGGTTCCATGGCGTCGGGCCCGCCTTCGCTGCCGTAACCGGAATCCTTCACGCCGCCGAAGGACACTTCCGGAAAGCTCAGGCCATTGTGATTGATCGTTAGCATCCCGGCCTCGATCCGGCTTGCGAGTTCGTGTGCCGTCGCCAGCGACTTGGTGTGAGCGTAGGATGCAAGCCCATAAGGCAGCCTGTTGGCCTCCGCAATCGCGTCATCCAAATCCGAATAGGGATTGATGATCGCCAGCGGTCCGAACGGCTCCTCGTTCATCACGCGCGCGCTGAGCGGCACGTGCGCCAGCACGGTCGGCTCGAAGAAATAACCCTTGTTGCCGATCCGGTGGCCTCCGGCCCGCAAGTCTGCGCCTTTTGAAACCGCGTCGGCGACGAACTCTGCGAGCGCTGGAATGCGCCGCTCGTTCGCCAGCGGACCCATTTGGGTGCTTGCGTCGAAACCGTTACCGACCTTGATGGCCTGTGCCGCTTGAACGAAACCTTTCAGAAAGCGCTCGAAGACGGTCTCATGAATGAGAAACCGCGTCGGCGCGATGCAGATCTGACCGGCATTTCGGAACTTGATTTGCGCGAGCGTGCTGACCGCGTTCTTGATATCCGCGTCTTCCGTGACGATGACCGGAGCATGTCCGCCAAGCTCCATCGTCACCCGCTTCATGTGCAGGCCAGCGAGGCCCGCGAGCTGCTTCCCAACGGACGTCGACCCCGTGAATGAAATCTTCCGAATGACGGGATGGCTGATCAGGTAACGCGAAATCTCGGCCGGGTCACCATAGACGAGATTGACTACGCCGCGCGGCACGCCCGCATCCACGAATGCGCGTGCGACCTCGGCGACGGACGCAGGTGTTTCTTCCGGGCCCTTGACGATGACAGGGCAGCCCGCGGCGAGAGCGGCCGCCAGTTTCCGCACGATTGCAACGATCGGGAAGTTCCACGGCGTGAAGGTCGCAACGGGACCGACCGGCTCCTTGATAAGAAGTTGGCGCACATGTGGCCAACGCGAAGGAATAACCTTGCCATACGTACGCCGGGCTTCCTCGGCGAACCACTCGATGAAGTCGGCCGAAGAGTTGACTTCGAGCAGCGCCTCCGCGAGCGGCTTTCCCTGCTCGCGCGTCAACAGCGGCGCAATCGTGGCCGCCCGCGCCCGCAACGTTTCGCCGGCCTTGCGAATGATCTTCGATCGCTCCGGAAGCGGAATTGCAACCCATGCGAACGCGCCGGTCTCCGTCGCGGCTAACGCCTCATCGAGATCACCCAACGTTGCGTGCGCGACCGAGCCGAATATCTCTTCCGTTGCGGGATCGATAACGCGGATCTTCCGGCCGTCGCTGCTATCGCGCCACTCACCGTCGATCAGAAGTTTCGTGTGGACGAATGCGTCCGGCAAATTGGCGGCCATGATGATTCCTCAACGTCCGGCGACGCGTTGCTTCGCTTCGCCGCCTGCGGTGTGTTTGAACAAGAAACGTTGCATGTGCGCAGCGACGCGGTCGGGTGCTTCGAGCGTGATCGCATGCTTCAAGCCGTCGAGAATGACGAGTTCCGAATTCGGAAGTGCATCGGCGATGAGGCGGTTCAGTCGTGGATTGCAACCACCGTCAAGCTCCCCGGTAATGACGAGAGCAGGCGCCGTGATTTCGTGAAGCCAAGGTCCCATCTCCGTCCCCGCATAGATGTCGAAGACGTTCATGAAGATTTCGGGAGGCGTATCGAGCACCTGCTGGGCGCGCCGCGCGATGATATCCGGGCGCGCGGCGCCGAACTCATCCGTGAACCAGCGCGCCGTCATGGTGTTGAGCACAGCACCAATTCCCTGCTCGTGCAGCATGACGCCGAGACCCTTCACCTTTGCGCTGTCGTCTTCCGTTCGGAAAGCGGCGGTTGAAAGAAGCCCAAGCGACTGAACGCGATCCGGAAAGCGGCGGGCATAGGCTGGCCCGATCATCCCGCCGAGCGAATGCCCGGCGAAATGCGCACACTCGATTCCGAGCTTGCTGCGAAGCGCCTCGAGATCATCGACAAGATCGTCCAATCCGAAACGGCCCTCGGGTATCGGAGACTCGCCATGGCCGCGCAGGTCATATGAAACGCATAAGAAATGCTCTTTCAAGTGATCGACGATTTTTGCAAATCCGGTTCTGCGCGCGCCGATGCCATGGATGAGAAACAGGGCCTGACCTTCGCCCTCGATCGTGTAATCGCAGTCGATTGCCATCTTGCGCGCCTCAGCCGGATTTCGCTGGCTCGGACGCGCGATCGGAACAGAGTTCCCCCGCGACGGCCCAGTCGGTGGGATCCACCTCGGTGAAGAGCACGTGTACCGCCTGGGGCTTGGCTCCGCAGATTTCGACCATGCTGTCCGTCAGGCGTTTTGCGATCCGGCGCTTCTGGTCGTTGGTGCGGCCGGGAAAGATTTCGACCGTAATGATCGGCATGGGAAGTCTCCTCGAGTTTGTCGATGTTCTGCGTTGCGGCTCTCAACCGGACTTTGCGGGCGTCACCGCGGGCGCGGGCGCGCGCAGCGAGAAGAGCTCGCCAGAGACGCCATAATCGCCGGGATCCATGTCTTGGAAAATCACCTGCACCGCTTGCGGCTTCAGTCCGCAGACGTCGGTGACCGTTTCAGTGAACGCCTTTACCAGGCGCTGCTTCTGATCGGGCGTCCGCCCTTTGAACATTTCAACTCGGATAATGGGCATGCGTAGTCTCCTGTCGTTAAGACGTTCGAATTGCGTGCTACTTTTGAGCGGCGGTGGTCGATTGCGAGGTCGAGTGACCGGGCTCCCATTCGCTCCAATGCCGGGCGCCGTTGCCGATGGGAGCGATGCGGCCGCCGTCCGCGGTATCACAATAAAGCCCGAAGTTGCCGGCGGCTTGCTCGCGAAAGAAGCGCCTCAGCATGCCTTCGATCATGTCGCCCTTGACGAGCTTCCATGGTTCGTCGGCCTCTCCGAATGCGGCGATCGCCGTACCGTCGGCGAGCGTTCCGCACTGAACCGGCGCCGTCGCTTCGACCGTAAAAATCATCGTTGTTTGCGGTTGGCCCTGCTCCTGAAAGACGGAGTAGGGAAAGAGCGGAGTGGCTTCTATCCCGAGCCGCAGGAAGAGATCGCGAATGACGCTGCTGTGGCGCTCGCCGGGACGCAGTGGCGCCAACGGGATTTCGAATTCGGACGATCCCGGACGCCGGCAGAGAACGACACGGCCATCATTCGCCAGAAGGCCGCCGACGAGCAGCGGCACCCCCAATCTCTCGAGCGACTGCTCAGCGAGGCCCAAGGCGACGTAGCCGCCTCGGAAATATCCAAGCGGCTGCCCGGCACCGTCTTTGAAGCTGCGTACCCGGCTGATGAGAACGATGTGATCACCCGCTTCAACAAGCTGCTCCCGCGTGCAGCACAGCGTAGCGAGACTGCGATCGAGCACCGGCGGATCGCCCGCGCTGAGATTGCCGAGCGCTTCGATTTTGGCAGCGCCGCGCGACGCGAAAGCGCTCGCCAGATCGCGCTGCCAGTCACCCAGGATGTTGATGCTGTAGGTATCCGCGCGTGCGAACGCTTCCACGCTCGAAGCCGTTTTCGCGATGCAGACGAGCACAAGCGGCGGATCGAGCGAGACGGAGGTAAACGAATTTGCGGTAAACGCGCGAAGTTCGCCCTGCTCGTCGCGCGTCGCGACAACGGTGATCCCGGTCATGAAGCTGCCGAGCAGATCGCGAAACTGCCGGCGATCGCAGATCTCGGCATCCACCCAATCGGCACGCGGAACCACGCCATCCTGTTGAGGCTGCTGCTGCATACTTCCCATCATCGCACCGCCATCCGCCGCATGAAGCGGTCCGATATCATCGCAATCATCGCGATGCTCAGACCCGCGAGCAGGCCCATCCCCGAATCGGCCTTGCTGAGCGCGATGTAGACGTCCTGTCCAAGACCACGTGAGCCGACGAGTGCGGCGACCGCCAGCATCGCGAGAGCCGCCATGATCGTCTGGTTCAGCCCAAGGATGATATCGCTCCGCGCGGCCGGAAATTTCACAAGGAAGAGCAGTTGCAGCGAGGTGCAGCCGGCAAGGTGGCCGGCATCGCTCTGCGTCGCCGGCACATGCCGCAACCCCTGTTCCGTGTATCTCGCCATTGGCACGATCGCGTAGGCGACGATCGCCAGATAGCTCGAGAAATCGCCGACCTGGAAAAACATGATCAGCGGAATGAGGATGACGAACGGCGGTATCGTTTGCAGGAAATCGTTCACCGGCCGCATCGTGCGCGATACCGGTTCGTATTCGGCTGCGAGCACGCCGAGCAACCCGCCGAGCACGATCGCTGTGATGATCGACGCCGCCATCAGGTAAGCTGAGAACATCGTCGACGGCCAAAAGCCGCTGACTGCTATCGCCATCAACCCGCCGGCAGTTATCGCAGCGAGGCGAATGCCACCAAGCCACCAACCGACCAGCGTCAGACCGGCTATCAGCGGCAGCCACGGCATTCCGGAGAAGCCCGTATAAAGCAGAAGCCCCGCGAACAGCACACCGAGAGCGGCGCCGACCTGCTGACGGAACGCCAAAACCAGCGCCGAGCCGCAGAAGACCGTGACGTAGATGGCCATCAGAGCGGGGCTCATTTCGAAACCCCAGATCGCAGGCGTCAGCGACCGTACCAATCCGATGCGGAGCGGCAGGAGAAAGTACGTTGTGATGACGCTTTTGAGGGTTGCCGTGACCGTTGAGAGATAGACGCTCACCGACATCAGGGAGTCATTGAGAACCGGCGCCAGATAAGGGCGCATCGAGAGCTGCGCAGGCGACGGCAACAGCGGCGCGATGACGACCCAGACGACGCCACCGGCGAGAACGGCAAGTCCCCAGAAGCTTGGCGCGGACAGTTTGTTTTGCGGCTGCCGCTCGCGCACGAACGCCGCCTCGCTGACCCGATCGAGCAGAATTGCGAGCAGCGTAACGACCAGTCCCGCAATAATGCCGTTGCCGAATTCGGCGCGGCGAGCCGCCCGCAGAACCTCCCAGCCGATGTCCTCGAAACCGCCGATGACGGCGGCAAAGATCACCATGCTGAGAGTCGCCATGATCGTTTGATTGAGGCCCATCAGAATCTGGCGCGTTGCCGCCCCGAGGCGCACCAGCGCAAACATCTGAAGTCTGCTACAGCCCGCAATCTCGGCGGCTTCGATGGTCTCGCGCGGCGTCTGATCCAGCCCCACCTTCACGTTGCGCGTCATTGGAGGAAGCGCGAAGAGCACGCTCGCGACAAGCCCGGCCACCGGCCCGAAACCGAAGAGCACGATCAATGGCGTGAGATAGGCGAACGCCGGAACGGTCTGCATGACATCGAGCACGGCATCGACGGCCGCCGCCACGTACCGGTTCGAGTGCGCGAGGATGCCGAGGGCCGCCCCGAAAATACAGGCAAGCGGCAATCCCAGAGACACCAGCGTCAGCGTGGCGATGCTTTCCTTCCAGTACCCGGCAAATACGATGTAGAGGCAGGTCGTAGCCGTGAGCGCGGCGAGCCCCGGTCCGGCAATCCGAAGTGCGCCGAGCGTCAGAACGACGATCATCACGCTCCACGGTATATCGAGGAGCACCGACTGCAACGTCTTCAGCTGCCAGTTGAGCGCGTCACCGACGAAGCGAAACAGAGAACGAAACTCGGTGCTGAATGTGGCAATAGCGGCGTTGGTCCAATTCGACACCGGTAAGCTGAACGATGCAGGAACCTGTGCGAGCCACGAGAGCTCACGTCCGAACATCACCGCCAGAACCGCCAGCGCGAGCGCCCCGAAGCACCCGAGCGCCGTCAAAGATTGGCGATTTGGAAACGCCTCAAGCATGACCGCTGTTCGTTCGACCCAGGAAGGACTTTATGAGGTTGTGATCGATCACACCGGCGATGGTCCCGTCGGCCTTGCGCACGACGACCCGCTGCGCACCGCCTAAGAAGCATTTGAGGGTCGACTCGATCGACTCGTCTGCATTGACGACCGGATCGCCTTGCGAGCTGAACGGCTCTTTCGCCGGCACCGCAATTTGACCCGCCTTGACGACGCGCAGCGCCGGCACGTCCGCAACAAAACTGCGGACATAGTCGTCCGCAGGGTTCAGGAGAAAATCGAGTACCGAGCCGATTTGAACGATTTTGCCGTCCTTCATGATGGCAATGCGGTCGCCAAGCCTCGCAGCCTCGAGGAAGTCGTGCGTAACGAAGATGATCGTCTTGTGGAGCTTCGCCTGCAGCCGAAGGAACTCGTCCTGCATTTGTTTGCGGATGAGCGGATCGAGTGCGCTGAAAGGCTCGTCCAGGAACCAGAGATCGGGATCGGTGATCAGCGACCGCGCGATACCGACGCGCTGCTGTTGACCGCCTGAAAGTTGATGCGGCAAGCAGTCTTCGCGACCCGCCAGCCCGACGAGTTCGAGCATGCCGCGCGCCTTCGCCAGCCGGTCGGCAAGGGCCATGCCTTGAACACGCAACGGAAACGCTACGTTATTGATAGCCGTCAGATGGCCCATCAAGCCGAAGTTCTGAAAGACCATGCCGATTTTTCGGCGGCGGATCTCAGTCAGGTCGGCCGGCTTCGCCTGCAGGAGATCAAGTCCTTCGAAGCGAACTTCGCCCGCTTCGGGCTCGATCAGACGCGATAGACAGCGCACCATCGTCGACTTTCCGGAACCGGAAAGCCCCATGACCATGAGGATCTCGCCGTTCCGGACATCGAGGCTGACGCCGGCGACTGAAGGATTGGCCCCCTCGGCGATGAGGCGTGCAATCTTCTCGTCGCGCGACGACCCTTCCGCAAGGATCGCGCGAACCCGTCGCGCGTCGCCGCCGTAGACCTTCCATAGATCGCGGCAGGAAAGAATTGGCTCGGCTTTCGCCGGCCGGTTTTCTTGCGGCGCAGGAACACTGCTCTGCGCCGCTTTCACGTCAGTGGATCGTCCACGCGAAGAATCCACACCTGCGGAACCTTCGGCCAAGGCGAACATCGGTTCTCCGGCAACGGGAATGGTGGCCGATAAGGCTGCTTTCCATGTTGCAAATAACTTCATTGCTTAACCTCGAAGCCGGATCACGCCTTTGCCGCCCGGCACTACTTCTCCGCGTCGGCAACCCAACCCTTCCAGGTTTTTTCGTTTGCCGCTAGCCAATCGGTCGTTACGGCGTCGAGGGATGCGCCGCCTTCATCGATCTTGGTTATCATCTCGATCTGCTCGTCGTTCGTGATACGCAGAGACGAAATGAGCTTCACCGCCGCAGGCCACTTCTCGGCCATCCCGACCCAGGCGACCTTCCTCACATCCCCACGAACGAAGTCGCAGTCGTATGTCGCATTCGGATTGAGGCCGACCTCGTGTTTGTCGAAACATCCATCCTCGTAGGGTGGCAGCTCGACTTGGCGAAGATCGTATTTGCCGTAGACCCAGTGGGGCTTGTACCACATCACGACCAGCGGCGTTTTCTTGGCGAACGCAGATTTGATCTCGGCGACGATCGCGCCTTCGCTGCCGGCGGGAATTGCAACGAAGGGCAGGTCGAGAGCTTTTATTCTATCCTTGTTCGTCGTGCCCCAATCGGCGGGATAATCGAGGAAGCGTCCCTCCGGCGCCGTATCAGGTGTCGCAAAGACCGCTGCGCAATTCTTGAGTGCCTTCCAATCGGGCAATCCCGGGCACGTCTCTTCCATGTAGGCGGGATAGAACCAGGTCTCGACGGGCTTAATGCCAAGGCCGCCCACATCGACGACGTTCTTCGTCTCAAGCGCCTTGTCGTAGGCATCGCCGATATTGGTCGTCCAGATCTCGAGCGCCGCGGTGACGCTACCGTCTTGCAACGCCGTCATCTGCGGAAAATAGCCGGCCACGACGTACTCGACGTTGTACCCCATGTTTTTCAGGATCTTCCCCGCGATGTGCGTGGTGATCGTCTGGCCGGTCCATTCGTTGATTGTAAGCTTGATGGGATCGGTAGACTCTGGCTTCCAATCGCCGGCAGAGGCTGCTGCCGCGAACCCGGACGCCGCAGTCACTATCGCAAGGGCACGCGTGAACTTCCTGATCATGTCCGCTCCATTTGGGCTTGACGTTGAAGGGTCGTACAGTTCCGGGCACGAACCGATTCCGCACTTTCCGCGGGCAAGCGGCTAGAATTGAGAAGGGGTTGGCGCTCGGCTGAAAAATCCCAATCGTTTCGCAGGGATTGGAATGGGTCGGCGAGATTTAACTCGATCACCGGTATTTTTTCGTCCGCAGCCGACGGCTTTGCCGGCACCGCGCGGCGACTGGAGCGCGCGCGGATGACGACGAGTTCGTGTTGAGGCGCTGCGGATGCCAATGCGTTACTACCTTATGGAGCTAGACCTGCGGGCAGAGTTTTCATTCGTCGCGACATGAGCGATTTATCCGATCTGGGCCGAGGAGACGGCTGCATCCAGACGTGCTGGTTTCGTCGGCTTGAAGTGGGGCATGATTTCCGTCGCGAAGCGTTCCATCATTTCGAGCATGTCCGCCTGCGGCAGACCGAACCCCGAACTCATGATGACTTCGTCAATGCCTGCTTCGGCGTACCTCGACAAGCTTTCAAGCATTCGCGATTTCGTACAGATCAGGAGATTGTCCATCATCTCCTCGAACTGCTGCTTGCGAGGCAATGCTTCGACCATGCCGTCGCGGAGGACACCCGGCCCGGTGAAGACGTTGTCGAAGCGCTTGTAATAATCGTAGACGGAGTGTCCGATGTGACGGGCTTCAGCGTCGTCGCGAGCCAGATAAATGACTCTCTGCAGCGACAGCTTCGGCGAACGCACACACGCCGGCGCCTCGCTCCTGCCCTTCCTGAAGGCATTGACCTGCTCGAGAAGCACTTCGAACGACGAGTTGAGCGGCGTCGTCTGAACGTCATACCCGCGCTTGGCGTAATTATAAATCGCATCGGGCGTTATCGTAGCGATCATGATTGGGACCGGCCGCTCCGGGCGCGGCATCACCGTTATCCCGTCGAACTTGTAATAGTCGCCGTCCCAAGAGACGTTTTCGCGCGTCAGCAGCGCCTCGAGGACCGATAGCGATTCAGTGAACCTTTGCGGTGTCTCCGCGAGAGGTACACCGAGGCCGGCCAGCTCCGCCGCGAACGCGCCACGTCCGACGCCCAGGACCAAGCGGTTATCGCAAAGAATGTCGGCCTGGACGACCTCACCGGCGAACACGCGCATATCGCGAATCGGCAGAACCGAGATCGATATGACGACGTCGACGTTTCGCGTCAACGTCGCGATTTTGGTCGCCATCTGGAGTGGCGACGGGATGATCAGAAGGTTGATGAGATGGTGCTCGGGGATCGAAACCGCATCGAAGCCAAGGGCGTCGGCATGAACGGCTTGCTCAATCACTTCCCGGTAAAGACGATCACCGCCGTAGTCTTTTCGGGGAAGGAACGTTGTGAGGAAGTAGTTGAAGCGCATCCACTTATCCAACCCTGCAAGCGATCATGCAGCGAACGTTATGAAGGCTTGAAAGATCGATAAAGCGATTTTATTGATATAAATCATTCGACTTTGTCGAACTGTCGATATCGCAGTGCAACACCCAATCGTGGGCGACGGCTACTGCCTAAGGATCGTGGGAATGCAGATCGAAGCCCTCGAGACGTTCGTGAAGATCGCCGAAGCGGGAAATTTCTTTCGCGCATCGGAAGTGCTTTGCGTCACGCCGTCGACCGTCAGCGCTCGCATCCAAATGCTGGAAGACAGTCTCGGCCAGCGCCTGTTTCGCCGTTCGCGCACAAGCGTAACCTTGACCCAGGCAGGAAGCGTGTTCCTGCCCTATGCCCAGTCGGTCGTGCGCAACTGGCACAAGGCGCGTCGCGAAATAGCTCTGCCGAACGGCTTCAACGGTATTCTGTCGATCGCCGCATCACCCGTTATATGGGGGGATTTGATGTCCTCCTATCTCGCGTCGTTTCAGCGCCACGAGCCGACCGTCGCGATCAACGCAATCGTCGCCGATCCAGCAACGACGGCGGCCAAGCTGAATGCCGGCGAAGTCGACGTCGCGATTTTTCATGAACCGGCGCTGAAAGCAGGCTGGTCGGCTACCAAGCTGTTGACAGATGAACTCGTGCTCGCGGCCACGATACGGCGAGAACTCGTGCGATGGGATCCGAAATACGTGTACATCGATTGGGGGCGCAAATTTAGTGATGAGGTTTTTCGTGCCTATCCCGTCGACGATACGCCGATCGTAACATTCAGCGATGGCGGCGCGGCACTCGAATATATCTTGCGTGTGGGCGGTTCAGCCTACTTGCCTCGCCGTTGGATCAACGCTTTGCCCGGACGGCTCCATCCCGTTCCTCGCGCACCCGTGTTCGACGTCGGCATCTACGCCGTCTTTGACGCAGCGCTGCTCGAAGCCGGCGACCGGCGGACTTTTGTCGACAATTTCATCTCCGCCATCAGCCGCCCTGCGGATGATGAGTTGGAAACAATTCCGTCTTCGGCAGCCAGGGCGCGAGCGAGCTTCGACCAGAAGGCCGGCACGCTCACCTGACGGCGGCGTCCGCCGCCGAAAATTGCAACTACCCGGCGGCGAGTTTCCCTCGACCTGACAATATTTGCGGATGCAGTATCAGCGTACATATTGTCGACATATGAAATGCCCAAAGCATTTGCTCCAGCGCGTCACGACTTTGCACTGATGAACGATAAAGAGGATCGCCAACCATGAAATTTCTGACCAAGCAAATTCTGATCGCCGTTGCCGCTGCGGCAATCCCGTTCTCGGTGCACGCCGCCGACGCGGATAACAACATCGAGTTGGCGTTTCTGCCGAGCGCAATGGATGTCACCTTGCTCAACGAAGGCGGCAAGTTCGTCACCGTCGACATGAAGAAACTCGCGAAGGGTGACAAGTGCCATCTGGACAAGGATGCGGTCATCATGAAGGTCGGTCCGGGCGCCGCTCCGGCGACGACTCGTGTCCGGTTCGCCGCGCCGAACCTCAGTCACGGCGGTTGCCCGTTCATGACGGAGTTCGAACTTCCGGACGCCGACTACACCGCCGCTCGCGCCGCCTTCACAGCCAAGACGGACGAAGCCTCCAAAAAGATCGACGATCTCAAGAAACAGCTCGGAGACAAGTGGAACGAGCTGACCACCCAGAAAAAAGAGTAGTGCACACGGAGCGAAAGGCCTGCCGGCTATTTGGCCTTTCGCTTCTTTCTCGCCGAGTCGTGCCTGAGAAGAGAAATCAAATAGATTCCTAAAACGAGTGGCACGCCCAGTGCCAAAACCATCTTGATATCCTCAAGCATGGCAGCTACCCCTCCAACGTAACCCCGACCGCTTCTAGCACGTGCACGCGCGAAACGTCGAAGCGTCTCGCGAAACAAAATAATTTGTCCGCTCCCTCGTTTTCTCGGCACCTGATATTCGGCGCCCCCGTCAGCCAACGGATCATACGTTGCAAGCTTTCCCGAAGAAAACGGCCGGGAAGACGTCACCGCCCCGGCCGCGAAACACGCCTTCGGCTGGCACCGATCAGCAGCCCCGTAGCCACATGCATCGATTGAACCAGAAGCCGCCCATGCCCCATTGATTGGTGCACATTTGCTGCACGGAATCGCATCCCCATGCAGGACCGCCCGGAGGAGGAGGAGGAGGTGGACCGACACCCGGCGGCGGAGGCGGCGGACCGCCCTGCGCCTGCTGAATCATTGGCGAGGCCGCAGGCGCCGTCGTGAGCCTAGGCTCTGCGACTGCAACCGTTGCAATCGCGATGCTGCTGAACGCAATAAACCCGAACACAATTTTTCTCATTGCGCGTCTCCATTGCTTAGAAGCACGAAGACCCTAACGGCGCCTCAGAGCGAGTATGGAATTCCCGGATTGGAAGCTGAACATCGGGTTCACGGCCGCCCTCCTTTGATCCGCCGACTGCGTAACCTCTCGCACTGAGATCCCGAACGCACGCGCCGTTACGGAAGCCGCATTTTTATCGAGTGCGGCCTCGCCAAACGAAACACCATCCGCCAGCAGAAGTTGTCGGCAGCAATCAACAACAAGGGCCGGAAAGGCGAACCCTCCCGGCCCCGGAATTCAATTGTCGATGTCCGCCTATAGGCAGCCATACGCCGCTACGCAGACGTTATACGGCTGGCCACCAGCAGCGGTCGATTGCGCGGCACACATTAGCTCTACGGAATCGCAAACGGTGCCCGCGGCCCATCCAGGACCTGGTTCAGGACCGGGACCACCCGGACGATCGGGCCAACCAAACTTTTGTGCCTGCTGAACCATCGATTGAGCAGCTGGCGCGGTTGGTATTTTTGGCGCGGCGATAACGGCCGTCGCGATAACGCCGCTGCTGATTGCGACAATCCCGAACACGATTTTTTTCATTGCGCCTCTCCTT
Organism: Hyphomicrobium facile; assembly: GCF_900116175.1. GTDB lineage: Bacteria > Pseudomonadota > Alphaproteobacteria > Rhizobiales > Hyphomicrobiaceae > Hyphomicrobium_B > Hyphomicrobium_B facile. The sequence goes on along the minus strand of NZ_FPCH01000001.1, from coordinate 650,054 downwards.
TTCTTGGAAGCAGGGAGACTCTAATGGCTCTTCAAGAAGAGGATCAAAAACCGGTCCTCGAGCTGAAAATTGGGTTCACCGGCGCTCACCTTTGGGCCGCTGTCCATGACGCGGTGCACGCGATAAATCAACGAAAAACCAATTGCATTTCGATTGCCAAAGAGGCCGTTGAATGATCCGCATCCAAATGCAGCTCGAGCAGATTTACTTCTCGGATGCGAGATCGCAAAAACATCAGACGGCCGGATAAAAAAAATGGCCGGGAGGAAAAGCTCCCGGCCTCGAAATTGAAATTTTCCGGACCGCCGTTAGCAGCCGTGACGCCACATGCAGCGCCGGAATCCGGGGCCGCCCCAACCCCAACGATCGGCACACAGATGGCGAACGCCGTAGCAGCCGCCGTATCCATAGCCCCATCCAGGACCACCATAGAAGCGCGGGCCACCATGCCAACGGTGCCAGCGATAATAGTCGGCTTTCTGAACCATGGATTGAGCGGCCGGCGCCCTCGTCGAGAAAGCTGGCTCCGCCAACGCCGACGTCGCGATCAAGGTGCTGCTTATTGCAATAAATCCGAACACGACTTTTCTCATTGGGTGTCTCCATTGCTTAGAAACAAGGAGACCTCTAACGGGAAAATTCGCAGAATGTGTGCGCTTACGAGAATGTATTTAAGCTGAACATCCGTTCACGGACACGCCGCAATTTCACGACGCCGGAGACGTCGAGAAGCGCTAAATGGGAAGCTGACTTTTGGCGCACACATACCGCATCAAGGCTGCGCTTGCGGTGCAGTAGGATGAACCGCATCTGAGTGAGCCGCGGGCGCCGAAGCCGGAGCATTGATCGCCGCGGGCGCGACCCTCGGATTCATCTGGCCATAATAATAACTTCCGGCCGCCAAGGCGAACGCCACCAACAGCAGCGCGACAAGAACGTTCAACGTGTTGTCGGTTTTGCGAACGACTTCATCCAGGCCCCGGCCTTCGCTCCACAAAGCCATGATCCGATCTCCTCGGTTAATGCCTGCTACGCGCCGGTCCGTCGAGCGCAACCGACGTAGCCGGGATTGCCGAAACAATGCCCGCGTCATCGGTAAGGATGCGGCCGTACATCAACACCGAGAAAAGCACGACGCCCAGAACGAACAAGGCAAGGACGCCGACGAGGATCACCCGTCGTGCTTCGCGCCGCGCGATCGCTTCGTCTGCGACATCTATAAAATCGCGGTTTTGCTCTAACGCCATGGCGTTATCCTCCAAACGTTCCTCAGGAGGATAACGGCGCTGATTGAACGAGGTTCCTCGGCAGCGCCCCACATAATCCGTACAAAGAAAAAGAGAGCGGACATTTAAGCCGCTCTCTTCTTTGAGCTTATCGCTCATGGACAGAACCATTTGGGGACGGCGCGGTTCTGTCAGCTGCCGATCAAACCTCGGGGTAGAGATTGCCATGTAGATTCATGGGCAACAACTACTCAGCACATACGCTGCTGTCGGCATCCGCTAAGCAATCTGATTTGGGTACGGATGGTCAAGCCCAACCTGCGCGATACCTTCGTGCTGCGCTGCTGCGGCCACAGCAGATGCAGCCGGACGGCCACTCAGCGGGCGAAAACGCGCATGCGGGAACCACCGGTCATCGAAGGCGTTTTTGACCCCGGAGCGAGGCTCAAGCCCCGCTTGTTAGGGTGCCGGCTCGGTGCGAGCCGAGCCGGCATTCCGTTGGCTTAGGAACGACATGCAGAATACCTGTTACAGCTCAGACGAGTTGAAAAAGCTCGCGCACATCATCAATGAAATTCTCACCGAGGCACGGAGCCACCGCCCTGAACTTTCGACTGATGACGTCGTTCAGCGTCTCTGCGCCATTGCCGATCAAGGCGAGCGCGATATATCGAAATTCCGCGCCGCTGTAATGAACCAAGCAGCCTGAGAAACCGCGTCAGGATCCTCGCAGGCGCGGCGGTACGTTGGGACCGCCCGCCAAGGCCTTGATCGCCGGTGTTCCGCGGTGGTGCTGCGGCTTTAGCGAGCACGAACAGGTCCGAGGAACCCTCGTGGCCCTCACGCGTTGCCTAGCGAACGTACGCCGGAACGTGCGCCAGAACGTGCGAGTAGGAGCAGGCGATGACTTATGAAAGCATTGCGGTAAGCAATAATGAGCCGGCGGAGCTTTTCGATGCGCGCTCCCGCATCGCGCGCCTCGAAGCCAAACTCGAGCAGGCCGACTATCTTATTGCCGAAGCGCTCGAGTCTGCGGTTGATTACGAAGATATGATCCGCAAATTGCAGATGGCCCAGCAAACGCTCAAAGAGGCATTGAGCCAGCAAAGTGACCTGATGCGGGCGTAAAAACCTGCAACGATCCGGTGTTGACGATGCGATATTGGTACGGCAGCTCGGCGCAGTAGCGAACACCGGCCTTGTCGGCATCCTCCCACGACTCGAAGGCGCCATCGAGCAATCCAGTCCCTCCGCCGAAGCATCCCTCATCGTCACCGCTGCATGACTGACACCACACGACAACGCGAAATTTGTCCATTACGTCACCCCGTATAATGCTGCGCGCGAGCATGTTGAACGCCAAGCCGCGCCTGCTTCTCTTCTGATTTTGCTTCTGAATTTTGGATGAACGTCGCCGTGAGATTGGTTACGCGCCGATCACGAAACTCGATCGCAAGCGCTAATCGGACGAACATGCTCAGTGCGTGAATAAGTGCCGCACGTTCTCAGGCAATTCGGTCGCACCAACTTGAATGTAGGCAACGGGAGCTTTATGTCGCCGAGTTCGTTACGAGGCAGCAATTACCTTCGAGTTTCAGTATGCCAAAGCATGCAGGAAAAATCCGGTTCGACGAGGTCAAGCATCCAGCCTCCGACGGATACTATGTTTTCATCGCTCTGCTTTGCGTCGTAGCAGCAACAACGCTCGCACTCCTCATCAGCCTCGGCATTGAAATGCTCGGTTGAAGCGTTGTCGAAGTGAGCATTGTTGCGCGAAAGTTTTATCCCAGCACCTGCGACTGTTGCCAAATGCGGGACGATTGCATCCCCGCATGATTTCGCTAATTTTGGGTGGCCGCTAGGCTATTGCGGTGAAATCTCTCTACGCAGCTCGCTGGTTAAAACAGAATGGCCCGTGTATCGAAAAGAAATAAGATTCTGGCGGGGATCGCTGGCCGCATCGTAGCCGGATTGATCAACGCAGTTAAAAAGACATCGCGACCCGTCTACCAGCCCTCCACTTTTTTCGACGATCTGCGCGCCGAAGTGCCCTTCATCATGGCGATGTGGCACGGGCAATTCATGATGCTTGCCGATCTCAACACGCGCGAATACGCCGTAGCAGCTATGGTCTCGCGTCACGGCGACGGTGAGATCGTGGCGCATTTCTTGAGCAAATTCGGCATCTCGGCAATTCGTGGCGCTGGTGCCGGTCACCGAAAGAGGGATCGCGGCGGCGCATACGCGCTGCGAGCGGCAGTGCGGGCGCTCGAAGAGGGGTCCATCGTCGCGATGACGGCTGACGTCCCACCGTCCCGGCCGCGCCATGCGGGTAATGGCATCGTGACATTGGCCCGCCTCTCCGGCCGCCCCATCATTCCCGTTGCCGCCGCGACCTCGAGATTTATCGTGCTGAATTCCTGGAGCCGGATGACGATCAATCTTCCATTCTCCAAACTCGCCCTCGTCGCCGGCGATCCGATTTTCGTCGCACCGGACGCCGATGAAAACGAAATCGAACGCAAACGGCGCGAGGTCGAGAAGTCTCTGAACGCGGTGACGAGCAGAGCGTATGAAATTGCTCAGGCGGCCGAGCCGAGGGTAGATGTGGAGCCGTCTGGCAGGACGTCGAGTCGTAACGGCTGAAGCAGCACCGCGAAGTCACTCGGCGGCCACGCTTCGGCCCATGTCCTCTTCGCGCCGGCGCAACCTTTCCTCTTCGGCTGCCATGTAGTTGCGGACACGCGGAACGGCATCGATCGTCTTCGCAAGCTGTATCTGAAAGACCACAAGGCCCCCGTATCGGAAACCGGCTTCCGCCGCCGCCAGGTAGTATTCCCACATCCTGCAGAAACGTTCGTCGAGCACGGCGGCAGCTTCTGCACGCCGCGCCATGAACCGGCTTCGCCAGGCGGCGAGCGTATCGGCGTAGTGAAGCCGGAGGATCTCGATATCGGTGACGATGAGACCCGATCTTTCGATGGACGGAAGAACCTCGGCAAGTGACGGGAGGTAGCTGCCGGGAAAGATATACTTTGCGAACCAAGGATTGACCGCGCTTCGGCCGTCGATACGCCCGATCGTATGCAGCAAAGCAACGCCGTTATCGTTGAGGCTCCGCTGAACGATGTCGAAGTAAGTGTCGTAGTCCTTCGGACCGACGTGCTCGAACATTCCAACGGAGACGATCCGGTCGAATGACTCGTGAAGCTCCCGGTAGTCTTCCAACCGGAAGTGAACCCGGGAGCTGAGACCTCGCTCCCTGCCCCGCCGTTCCGCGACCTTCAGCTGCTCGGGCGATAGCGTCAAACCGGTGACGTCCGCGCCGTCGATATCGGCGAGATAAAGCGCCAATCCACCCCACCCGCTGCCGATATCGAGAATCTTGGCGCCTCCAGGCGGAATAAGAAGCTTTGCTGCTATGTGCCGCTTCTTGGCGAGTTGGGCGGCATCCAAGCTCTGCCCCGGAGCATCGAAATAAGCACACGAATATTGCCGGTCGGCGTCGAGAAACAATTCATAGATTCGATCGTCGATGTCGTAATGGTGATGGACGTTGTCACGCGCCAGTCGTTCGGAGTTCCGCCGCGTCCACCGCCCGACAGTTGTGCGCAAGACGTTGCGAAGGCGTCCGAACTGCGGTGGCGTCAGGCTGTGAAGGTTGCGCCCCAAGAGGTCGAGCAAATCGTAAATGGTGCCGCCCGAGACTTCCAATCGGCCATCGGTGAAAAGCTCGCCGAGCGCCATCTCTGGATGAAAGAAAAGTTTGAAAGCCGCTTTTGAATCCGTCAAGCGCACTTTGAGAGGCAGGCCCGTGCCGTCACCGGCCGAGACGCGATCACCTCTGGGAAATTCCAGCGTCAATGAGCCCTCACGGACGCATTGGCGTACAAGCGATTGCAACGCACGTTTCATCGGCCGGGCCGCTTAGTTTGCGCACAAACGACAAAGACAACGACCGGAAAGGCCTTTTGGTTCCTGGCCAAAGGCTCCCCGGCGGTCGGAACTTAGGCGACTAACTTCGGTTTTTCACCTGCATTGGATCAACGCGGTAAAATCAGTCTAAAGGACTATAGTTTGCCCCAGCGCGAAAAAAAATCCAAGCAGTCGCAAACGGATCGCCGGAAAGCAGAGCGCAAGAGCGGCGGACAGAGCCGCCCAAAACACCTCTGGTCCGCGGAGGTCACCGAGCACAGCGACGCGCTCGATCTCGAAAACCATGTGTTCGCGCGTAAACCGGCGGAAATCGCGCAATCACTGAAGCGTTCGGCCGAACGCAGCCACCGTCGAAAAACGACGCCATTTCAATCGGCGATGTCGATGCTCAACTTTTATATTAATCGTGCAGGCAAGAACCTGACCGCCAAACGCCGGCAGACATTGGATCGTGCCAAAGACGAATTGCGTAAGGCATTTGGCCGGACGAAATAATCAGACGAAATAATGATTTTCGCTTGGGCGTCAAACGCGCCTGCTGGGAGGTCGAACCCGGCTGACCCCGTGCGTGGTCTTCTCCCAATAGAAGGGCCGAAGCATCAAATCGAGAACCGCGCGATAAGCGGCAAATGAAATCGCGAGCCAATAGACCGGCAGAAAGAAAACCGAGAAGAGGCGTCGCAACGTGCCCGACCCTGCGGACGTAATAGCGATGAGCGAAGCCGCGGAAAGATAACCCGTCGCGAGGTTGGCTCCGCACAGCCAAAGCAAAAGCTCACTCTCGGGCAGAACCCCCATTCCCATCACGCTGTATATCGCGGCCAGAACATAGAACCATGGATGGCAGAGCATCGAGACGAGCATGGCGCAGATCGTCACCTGAAAGCCGGCAAACTTCCACGGACCGAGATCGCGCCAAAGCCGAGAGGGGCGGCGCATATGAACGAGATACGTCTGCATCCAGCCCTTGATCCAGCGCGTACGCTGACCGAGCCACGTGCGCCACGTCGTCGGGGCCTCTTCCATCGTCTCCGAGTCGACGAGAGACACTTCGTACCCGAGGCGAGCCAGTCGAATTCCGAGATCGGCATCCTCGGTGACGTTGAATGGATCCCATCCGCCGCATTTGAGAAGAACGTCGCGCCGGAAATGATTTGAAGTTCCGCCGAGAGGAATGGGCCACCGGAGATAGTCCAACGCCGGAAGCAAGCCCCTGAAGAGCGCCGCGTACTCGAGCGCGAACTGCCGGCTGAAAAAGGAGTCGTCCATGTTCGAGACCGACAGCCGCGCTTGCACGCACGCAAGACGCGGCCCGCCTTCGATGAAGGCATGAGCCGCGCGGCGAAGCTGGTCAGCGTCCGGAACGTCCTCGGCATCGAAGACCACCACGAGCGCGCCGCGCGCATCCTGCAACGCGTAGTTCAGCGCCCGCGGCTTCGTTTTGGGCTGCCCCTGCGGAACCGTTACCATTCTCATGTTCGGATAAAGTCCGGCGTTCGCGATCGCTCGCCGCGTCGCCTGATCGTCCGCCTCGGTGATGAAAAGTATTTCGAGGAGCTCGCTCGGATAATCGAGACGCGCAAGCGCATCGAGCAAGCCCGGCACCACGGCAACTTCCCGGTAGAGAGGGATGAGCACGGAGAACGTCGGCAACCGGCTGTCGAACCGCCGGTCGAAAGACCGCCGCTCCGGCCGTCCCTTCGGGTTCCTCCACGCCTGCCAAAACGCGACCAGCCGAACCGCGGAGATCATGAAGAACGGCAACGTGATGGTCAGCGACCAGAGAACGAGGCCGAAATCGTTGATCAGGATCAGCCCGGCCGTCAGCGCCGCCAGCGCCGAGAAGAGGAAGGCGCGCTGCCATAGAAGAAGCGGAGAAGCCGCGGAAAAGTCCGGCGCCCGCCGCCGCAAATCGTTGACCGCGCGGTCAAGTTGCCCAATATCGCGTTGAAACTGCGATTGCGACGAACCGAGCCCGCGGACAACAGCGCGCGACGTCCGTACGGCACGCGCAGTCGGTGTTTTTGACCGAGCCCCAAACATTCAGCCCCTGGTTGGCCCCCACGGCGACCGCCCTCGCCCAGCCAGTGACAAAGTATATGCTCAAGGTGTGCAAATTTGAAAGCTGGAAGACGCGCGGATTTGCGATCTGTCCGCGAGGGGAGCAATAAGAGCGGATGAAGATGCACAGACGAGTCCAGAACGCCCTCCTCGCCTTCACCGCCTTCGTGACATTGGCGCTCGGCAGTGCCGTCTCCGCCTTCTCCGAAAATGCGGGGCCGATACGGGTTGCAGCAGCGGCCACGGAAACAGCCACAGACACCGCCCCCACGCGCCGGGTCGTCATCCGGTTTCTGACCGACAGCGATTTCCCGCCCTTCAACTTCTATGATGAGGACGGAGTGCTGGTCGGCTTCAACGTCGATCTCGCACGCGCCATTTGCCTGGAGCTCGGTACGTCCTGCGATATCAAGGCCCGTCCTTGGGAAGTTCTCTTCGCAGGCCTGAAGAAGGGCGAAGCCGACGCCGTCATCGCCGCTCACAAGGTGACGGGCGCAGCGCTCAAAGACGTCGACTTCACGGATCGCTACTTCCACACCCCCGGACGGTTCGCCGGACGCAAGGAGCAGCCCCAAGTCGAGATGACACCGAGCGGCCTCGACGGAAAGCGCATCGCCGTTGCGCGCGGCACCGCACACGAAGCCTTCCTCAAGGCCTTCTTCCGCGATAGCCCGCTCGCGATCTACGAAAACGCCGACTTGGCCCGCGAGGCGTTGGCCGCCGGCAAAGCCGACTTCATCTTCGACGATGGAATATCCCTCGCCTTTTGGCTGAACGGAACGTTATCGCGTCAGTGTTGCGAAATGCGGGGTGGCCCCTTCTTGGAACCGAAGTTCTTCGGCGACGGCATCGCAATTGCCGTTCCGAAAACCGATCCTGGCATTAGGCTCCTGCTGAACAAAGCTCTGGAGCGAGTAAGGGCATCAGGGCGGTTTGAAGAACTCGTTCAACGCTACTTTCCCGTCAGAATTTATTGAGATTAATTATCGTCGAAGCTGGGCGTTACGCAAAAGCAAGCCTAATACTTTTGCATTCTCCCAGCGGACGGGTCTCAAAACCGCGAACCTTTGTCGAGCATGATTAAAACCATCGCCCGGGCCGTTGTTCTTGCGTTCCTGTCGGTCGCGCTTCTCGCGCCGATTGAAGGCGGCGGAGAAGCTCAAGCCGGATATTCCAAATCGGGAGCGCGTAAATATTCCGCGAGATCGGCGCGCGCAAAATATAAGGCGGCCCGCCTCTATCGAAACCGCTTGGCCCGGCGTGCGGCTGTTGCCGCCAAAGCGAAAGCCGCGGCGGCAAGAGCAGCTCAGGCAGCAACCAGGCGACCGCAGAAGCTCCTGACGAGAGCCGAGATCTTAGCGTCCGATCCTGCGCTCCTCGAACGGCTCGGCAGTCGCCTCGTCGTGGGTTTCGCGAGCTTCTCCGAGGTCAAACCCCTCGTCGAGAAAAAGGCCATCGCCGGCATCTTCATCACCGATCACAACGTGCGCGGCCGCAAGGCCGCCGATGTGGCCAAAGACATTCAAGACCTGCAGGACATTCGCAGAGCACAGGGTATGCCGCGTCTCATCGTGGCGGCCGACCAGGAAGGCGGTTACGTTTCACGGCTGTCGCCGCCGCTGAAATGGCAGCCCACGCTCGGAATGATCATCGCCAAACTCAAGACCGATAGCGAACGCGAAAAGGCCGTTCGCGAATATGCGGAAACGCAAGCTCGCGAACTCGACCGCCTCGGCATAACGATGAATTTCGGCCCCGTTGTCGATCTGCGGCTCGGCCAGTCTTCCCGTGACGATGGTGAAACACGCATCTTCTGGCGTGCCATCGACAGCGACCCCTACCTCGTCGCCAAGGTCGCAGGCTGGTACTGCGATACACTGACGAAATTCAACATCATCTGTACGCTCAAGCATTTCCCCGGCCTCGGCCGGGTGGCACGCGACACGCACGTTGCGTCAGGCGAACTCACCGCGAAGGAAAGCCAGCTTGAGCTGAGTGACTGGCTGCCGTTCCGCCGCGTCATGACCCAGCCCGGCATCGCGACCATGGTCGGCCATGTACGCGTCGACGCCATCGACAAGGAGACGCCCGCGTCCTTCTCCGATGCCATGATCAACACGGTGATGAGACCGCGCTTCGAAAACGACGGACTGCTGATCACCGACGATTTCAGCATGGGCGCGGTGACGGGTTCGAAAGACGGAGTTGGCGGCGCCGCGGTCAAAGCCGTCAACGCCGGGGTCGACTTGATCCTCCTCTGCGCGCTCGATGCGCACTTCGACATCCTCATGTCGGCATTGATCGAGGCCGACACCAAGGGCGAGATGGCTCACGCGCGCGAAGCGGAATTTCAAGAACGGCTGAAGCGATACGTCTTCGTCGATGACCGCGAAATTCCACCCTCGACGCCGGTTCAGGCTGAACAGCTCAGCCCCTCGATCTCGCCGTGATGCAGCGCCTGCCGTATGCAATCCGCTTGAGCTGAGCTACAGCGGCGGCGACGTATTGCTTGCCGCTCTGCCGATCGGATTGGCCGCGGTTCGCGGATCTGCAGCGAGGAAATGGCGCACGATCCACCAACGGCCGCCACGCAGGGCGTACTCCATCGAATAAATTCCGCCGAGCAACGTGCGGGTTCCCTTGCGCTCGCCGCTAAGCCGGTAGACGACCGGACCGCTGACCGTCGCGACACCACAGTCAGACGTCAGCGACGACGGCTTGATTGAAATCATCGGATGCTTGGCGAGCAGATCCTTGTAGTACGAGCGGATCGCCTCGGCACCGTTCTGAAGATTGCCCTTGCTCGTGGTCAGTGCCGCATCTTCCGCATAAAGCGCCGAGAGCCGCGCCGGATCGCCGCTCGCGAATTCCACCCTCCACCTATTGAGGAGCTGGACGATCTCAACATCCGAGAGCTTCGCGCACGCCGCATCCGCCTGCACAGGTGCCGCATGGATGCACATGGCACCCGCGATCGAAACGAAAGCCAGCGATTTGAGCGAGCGCCTGAAAATTAAGGATCCGTTCATGCCTTACTCCACCGAGCGGCTCAAACTTTTCACGATTCCCTGCCAAAAGGCGAACGTCGCGCGGCCAAACGCCCGCTCTCTTCATCGCCTGCGGCCGGCTCCCCGCAAGGGGACCAGCACGCGACGAAACAAGACACCTACACGCGACAAACAAACACCTGTCGAACGACCGCGCAGAGCCGATTGCCAAGCATCGTTGTGTTTGCTACAAGGCCCCCAGAAATGAAGCGCGGGCCCCGGCGGCAAAACCACCGGCGTCGGTGTTTTTGTGCATCCCGACAATCAGGATTCATTAGAGGATACAACCGCTTGCAGGTTCTCGTTCGCGACAATAACGTTGACCAGGCTCTCAAGGCGCTAAAGAAAAAGTTGCAGCGCGAGGGCGTCTTCCGCGAGATGAAACTTCGCGGCCATTTTGAAAAGCCCTCTGAAAAAAGAGCACGTGAGAAGGCCGAGGCGATCCGCCGGGCCCGTAAACTCGCTCGTAAGAAGCTTCAGCGCGAAGGCCTTCTTCCCAGCAAGCCGGCCGTGGCCCGTGGCGGTCCCGGTGGCAAAGGCGGCCCGGCAGGCGGTCGTGGCGGCGCAGGCGGTGGTGCCGGCGGTGGCTTCGGCGGCAGCAGCGGTGGCGGCTTTGGCGGCGGCGGTTTCCGCAGCGGCGGCGGCACGGGTGGCACTGGCGGAAGCGGCTTCTAAGCTTCGGCAAAGCTATTCAGATATTCAAGGGCTCGCGATTTTCGCGGGCCTTTTCGTTTTTCCAGCGCGCCAGTTTTCCAGCGCGTCAGTTCTATTTCGGCCGCGCGGCACGCAGCCGGCTGATCCAGTGATCGATAATGCCGAACGACGGCCCGTCATGGATGACGTGTCCGCCCCCCGGTATCGTCCTGATCTCCTTGGGTTCGTTGGCAGCCTGGAATAGCCGCTTCCCCATTTCCACCGGCACGACATCATCGGCTTCGCCATGCAGGATGAAAAGCGGCACGTGAACGTCGCGGATGTAGCCAATCGAGTCGTAGCGATCCTTCAGCAGCCAGCCGACCGGCAGCCACGGGTAATACATCGCAGCAAGTTCCACGATCGACGTATAGGGGCTGTCCAAAATCACGCCCGCCACTTTGTTCTCGCGCGCGACCTGAAGAGCGACGCCGCTGCCGAGCGATTCTCCATAAAGAATGATGTCGTCCGGGCTGACGCCCTCTTTGACCAGCGTGTCGTAGGCAAGCTTCGCATCGGCGACGTTCGCAGCCTCCGAGGGCGAGCCCGTGGACCCGCTGTAGCCCCGGTACGCCATCATGAACATCCCGCGTCCGCGCTCGAGATACCGGCGAATGGTTTCGCGCCTCAGCTCCAGCGCGCCGCCGTTGCCGGGGAAATAGAGAATGGTCGGCTGCCCGGGTTTCGCCTTGCCATACCAGGCGACGATCTTTTCGCCGTCCGGAGTCGATAGTATCCGCTCCGATACATGCGGCAGGCTCGCAGCCGCCGGCGTCGTTCGCGACGGATCGGGGAAATAGATGAACTGGCGCTGCGCGATGTACATGACTCCCACAGCTGCCGCGTAAATAGCCGCGCCAATCGCGACGACGACTTTGAGTATCAGAAGCATACCGAGCTTGTGCTAGCGACCGCGCCGGACAAGATAACCAATCCTGTTGCCCTCCCGCTCTCGAATTCTTTCGAGCGCCGCCATCACGTCAAGACCATGCAACGGCACACCGGTATCGGCGACCGCATCCTGGTTGAGCTTCATCAGTTCGTGATAGATGGGCTCGGCCGTCTTGTGCAGCATCGCGACGACGGCCACTGTTTTCCTCGGCATATTGATCGGAACGCGCGGAAATACCGAGGAAAGAACATCCTTTGCGCCCTCCGAAAAATGCGAGGCGAACCGCCCGAGCACCGAGACGAGCTTGATCGCAGCCGTCTCATCGAACCGGTAGTTGAAGCGCTCCATCCATTCGAACAGCTTGTCCATCGTGAAATCTTGAAGCCGGATGCCCGCGGTCTCCCGGTAGTCCTGCCATTCCGCGACGAGATCGAAACCCGATTCCATATCGATGTCGGCCGGTGCGAACGTCAGATCCGTCGCAACGCCGACGCGGTCGAGAAAGTCCCTGTTTTTCCGCGCGATCTTCGTCGGATAGGTCGGCAGTTTGAACATCCCGAAGCTGCCCTGCTCATAGGCAAGCCTGACGAGCTTCGAGCAGAACAGGTTGCGCGTGTCGTCGGTCCGCATCGAAAAATCGTAGAGGATGCGCTTGCCGCCCTTCGCGCGTGACGCGGCGACATAATCGAAGATGCATTTGGCGGCCCGGGCAGCAAGGTCCGCATCGCGATTGCGATAAAGCACCGCCCGGACGATGTTGTGATCGAGCGCTTTGGCCAGTGGATTGATGACCGCGCCGTCTTCTATCAGGCTTTCGACCATCCAGTGATCGCCGGCCGGATCGATGTACACGATGCCGATGTGGCTGAACTGGCTGTCGACATCGCCGATCCGCGCGATAGCGGCACTGTTGTGAGCCGTGCCGCGAACCAGAATGACGTCGCCCGACCGGAAATGCTGGGCGGTGCCGCTCCGGTAGAACGGATAATTCACGAGCGTGTTGTTGTCCGCGCCGGTGAACCCCCGCAGCAGATAACCGCCCTCGCCCACGCGCGGATGCCCCGTGGTGATCTCGCCGAGCATGTCGGAGACGTAGCGGAGCACGCGAAACACGTCGCGAAAGCCCTGCGTCACGTCAGGCGTCATCAGCCCAAGCATTTCGTAGTGCTGGAGATGATTGCGCAGGCCTACCCGGAGATCGAATAGCCGGTACATCAGGCTCTGCGCGTGCTTCGCGATCTCCGCGACCTCGTAATCGTCAAAACGTGCTTTGGCCGCGCGCTCGTAAATAAACTGGAGATTGCGCGCCAAGAGGTCCGCACTCGTGACCGGCGTCGCCGCAAGGATTTCGATGTGCTCGATATCTTTTTCGAAAGACGCCGACGCCACGGGAGCCAACACGGAAAAACCCTCAAACCTGCATTCAACTGATGCAGAAGCTATAGCAGACCAAATCCGGCGCTGCCGGGCAACCGATCGATCGGCAAACGCATGTTGCCGATCTGCCCCTAAGCCCGCCGGGATCTCTACTCAGCCAGAGCCTTAACGATCTCTTCCGTCATTTTCTTGGCGTCGCCGAGCACCATGACGGTGTTGTCGCGATAAAACACCGGGTTGTCGATACCAGCATAGCCGGAAGCCAGCGAGCGCTTGTTGAAGAATACCGTCCCCGCCTTCCAGACCTGGAGCACGGGCATGCCGTAAATAGGCGATGACTTGTCGTCTTCGGCCGCGGGGTTGACGACGTCGTTCGCCCCGATGACGTACACGGCGTCTGCCTGCGCGAACTCGCTGTTGATGTCCTCGAGCTCGAAAACCTCGTCGTAGGGGACGTTGGCTTCAGCCAGCAGCACGTTCATGTGCCCCGGCATGCGGCCCGCAACCGGATGAATGGCGTATTTCACTTCGACGCCGGCTTTCTTGAGCGCATCCCCCATTTCCCGAAGCGCGTGCTGGGCCTGCGCCACGGCCATGCCGTACCCGGGCACGATGATGACCTTCGCCGCGTTCTTCATGACGTAAGCCGCGTCTTCCGCCGACCCGAGCTTCACGGGCTTCTGTTCGCCCCCGCCCCCAGCGGCTGCGACTGTCTCACCGCCAAACCCACCGGCGATGACGGACAGGAATTGACGGTTCATGGCCTTGCACATGATGTAGGAAAGAATGGCGCCCGACGATCCGACGAGTGCGCCGGTGATGATCAACGCGACATTGCCGAGCGTGAAGCCGATGCCGGCGGCCGCCCAGCCCGAGTACGAGTTCAGCATCGACACGACGACCGGCATGTCCGCGCCGCCGATCGGGATGATGATCAACACGCCGAGCAGGAGGGCCAGGACGACGACCAGCCAGAACAGCCACGCCGAACCGGCGGACACGATGAAGCTGTAGATGACGAAAATCAAAAGCAGTCCCAGCGCAGCATTGATGACATGCCGCATCGGCAACAGGATTGGCTTGCCGGACATCCGCCCAGAGAGCTTTGAAAACGCGATCACCGAGCCCGTGAACGTGATGGCGCCGATGGCAACGCCGAGCGACATCTCGAGAAGGCTGCCGGCTTTGATGCCGAAACTCGGATCTGATGGATCGACGAGAATACCGAACGCCGATGGCGCATAAAGCGCGCTGGCCGCCACGAACACCGCCGCCAAGCCAACGAGCGAGTGAAACGCCGCGACGAGCTCGGGCATCATCGTCATCGGGATTTCGCGCGCCGTCTTGGCGCCGATGAAGCCGCCGATGCCGAGGCCGAGTACGATGAGGATCCAGGACGTCGCCGTCGGCTCCGCAAGGCCGAGCGTCGTCAGGATGGCGATCGTCATGCCGATCATGCCGTAGAGATTGCCCTGCCGCGAGGTCGCCGGGCTCGACAACCCTCTGAGCGCCAGAATGAAAAGAACGCCGGCGGCGAGGTAGAGCAGTGCGGCGACGTTTGCGGACATTGGAGCGATTCCCCGGGCCTAATATCGAATGTCTTCGGCGTTTCTCGTTGGGCAATTCAAGAGAGAGCGTCAGCCGTCCTTCTTCGCCGGCGCGTCCTTCTTCTTGTACATCGCAAGCATGCGGTTGGTGACGAGGAAGCCGCCGAAGATGTTGACCGACGCCATCGTCAGCGCGAGGAAACCGAACACCTTGGCAATGCTGCTGTCGGACGAGGTCAACGACACGCCGACCGCCAGAAGCGCGCCAACCACAATGACCGATGAAATCGCGTTGGTGACGCTCATCAGCGGCGTGTGCAGGGCGGGCGTAACCGACCAGACGACGTAGTAGCCGACGAACACCGCGATCACGAAGACCATGAATTCGTAGACGGAAGGGCTGATCAGCGCGCCTTCGGCCGCGAAAGCGGTGGTCGGTGTCAGTGCGAGAAGCAAACAGATCAGCGAAACCGGCACGCGCTTCAACTCCCCTCCCCTACGAGGGGAGGGGTCGGGGGTGGGGTGGAGAGCTTGGCGAACAGCCTCATTTGACATGTTGATACCCCAGTTGTCATCTCGCACTCGATCAAACGTCATTCTTGCATCCTCTCCCCACCCCGCCCCTCCCCGCTGGGGAGGGGGAAGCCGGGTCGCAAAATCTCTAGCTCGCTTTCGTCGCGAAATTCGGATGCACGAGCTGACCGTCCTTGGCGACCAAAGTCCCCTTGATCAGCTCGTCGTCCCAATTGACCGCAAGCGTCTTTTCCTTCTTGTCGATCATCGTTTCGACGAACGCCAAGAGGTTACGCGCGTACAAGCTCGAAGCATTGACCGCGATCGTGCCGGCAAGATTGAGCGGCCCGAAAATCTTCACGCCGTTCGGCGTCTCGATGGTTTTGCCGGCTTCCGTCAGCTCCGTATTGCCGCCCCGTTCGGCTGCAAGATCAACGATGACGGACCCTGGCTTCATGCTTTCGATCATGGCACGCGTGATGAGCTTCGGCGCCGGACGCCCGGGAATGAGCGCCGTCGTAATCACGAGGTCCTGGTTCTTGATGTGGTTGGCGATAAGCTCGGCCTGCTTCGCCTGATATTCGGCGCTCATCGCCTTCGCGTATCCGGCAGCCGTCTGCGCCTGCTTGAATTCATCGTCCTCGACCGCGATGAACTTCGCGCCGAGCGACTGAACCTGCTCTTTCGTCGCGGGACGCACGTCCGTTGCGGTCACCTGCGCGCCGAGCCGCCGCGCTGTGGCGATGGCCTGGAGCCCAGCAACGCCGACGCCCATGATGAAAGCCCTGGCTGCCGGAACCGTACCGGCCGGCGTCATCATCAGCGGCAGCGCCTGCCCGAACATCGCGGCACCATCGACGACGGCCTTGTAGCCCGCGAGATTGGCCTGGCTCGACAGCACGTCCATTGATTGGGCGCGCGTCGTCCGCGGCATCAGCTCCATGGAAAACACCGTACCGCCGCTGCCCGCGAGCGCTTCAAGACCCGCTCGCTCGCCGAATGGATCGATCATCCCGGCGACGATGGCGCCCGGCTTCAAGGCCCGGATGTCTTCGGCGGATGGCCGGCGCACGGCGAGCAGAATATCGGCGCCGGAGAGCGCGTCTGCCCGGCTGACGATCTCGGCCCCCTGAGCCCGGTAGGCATCGTCGGAGAAACGCGATCTGAGACCCGCGCCCTGCTCTATGCGCACGCGCGCACCGAGGGCTGAGAACTTTTTGACAGTGTCGGGCGAAACCGCAACGCGCGGCTCGTCGGCCGGTTCACTGGTAACAGCTATCGTAACCATGTCTCGGTCCAATTGAGCGGAAGGGACTGCGCGGCCGATATGAAAAAAGGGCAGTCCTTATCCGGCCCGCCCTGTTTTGAGTCTGTCTGTTGTGCCTGGGAAACCGAGCATCAGACCAGGAAGAACTTCATTCCGGCCAGCAGGATGACACAGAAAACGACGCCGTACTTCGTCAGACGGAGAAACGTCTGGTAGGTCTCGACGTGCTGCTCATAGTCCATTGACGGACTGCCCTTTGACGTATCGATGCTCAAGGCTTTCTCCCCTAGGCGGTTGGTTCGTTTCCTGGTTGGTATCTTAAGTCGCCGCGAGCTTCAAGGTGTCGCAGATCAATGGTCGCGGATGAGGGTTGGGCAGCCGTTGCCGCTCAAACTGCAGAATCACCAAGCGAGAGTGAGAAATCGACGTGGACCGGCGTGGAGCGCTAGACCGCGACTTGTGTACCCACCTCGACGACCCGATCGGTCGGAATCTGGAAATAGGTTGTCGCATCCTCGGCGCTGCCTGCAAGCGCGATGAACAGACGCTCCTGCCACCGCGGCATTTCGGATTTTGCCGTCGTCCGCAACGACCGCCTCGACAGGAAGAATGAGGTCGAGCCGATATCGATGTTGCAGTCTTTCCGGCGCGCATGCTCGAGGATCTTTGGAACGCTCGGCGTCTCCATGAAGCCGTAACGCGCAATGATGCGGATGAAATGGTCCGAAATCCGCTCGATCGTCAGCCTCTCGTGGCGGGGCACGCGGGGCGTCTCCTCGGTCCGGATCGAGAGCAGGATGTTCCTCTCATGCATGACCCTGTTGTGCTTCAGGTTGTGCATCATAGACGTCGGCGCGGCATAGGGATCACCGGTCAGGAAGACGGCAGTTCCCGATACGCGATGCGGTGGCTTCGCTTCGAGCTTGCGCACGAGCCAATCGAGATCCGCTTCGTTGCGCTTCGTGACTTTGGCGAGAACGCGCGTTCCGCGAACCCACGTAAACATGATGATCGCCAGCATGCACGCGATCGCGAGCGGCACCCAGCCGCCTTCGAAGAGCTTCAGAATGTTGGCTGAGAAGAACGCCTGTTCAATGAGCAGAAGCGGAATGACGATGAGCGCCACGCGCCAGAGCGGCCAGCGCCAGCACTTCCAAATGACGAAGAACGCCATCAGCGTGTCGATGACCATGGCGGCCGTAACCGAAACGCCGTACGCCGCCGCCAGATTGGACGACGTGCGGAACGCGAAAATCGCGACCAGGACGGCGATGAAGAGGATCCAGTTGACCCTCGGCATATAGATCTGGCCTGCCATGCTCTCGGACGTATGCCGGATCTCGAACCGCGGCACGAGACCGAGCTGGATGGCCTGCCTCGTGAGCGAAAATGCGCCCGTTATCACAGCTTGGCTGGCGATCACCGTTGCGAACGTCGAAAGAATGAGCATCGGGATCAGCATGAAATCGGGGTAGAGGCGGTAGAACGGATTCTCGACCGCGGCCGCGTCGTTCATGACGAGCGCGCCTTGCCCGAAGTAATTGAGAACGAGCGCGGGCATGACGAAGTACACCCACGACGCGGTTATCGGACGGCGGCCGAAATGCCCGAGATCGGCGTAGAGCGCTTCGGCGCCCGTGCAGGCCAAAAACACGAGGCCCATCACGGTCAGTCCCAAGAACCCATGATGGTAGACGAACATCATGCCGTAGACCGGGTTCAGCGCGTACAGCACGTGCAGATTATCGGCGATGTGCGCGAGACCGCCGAGCCCGAGCACGACGAACCAGATCGACATGACCGGACCAAAGAAACGCGCGACCCGATCGGTGCCGCGTGATTGCATCCAGAAGAGAAAGGCGAGGACGATGATGGCGACCGGAATAACCGCTCGCTCGAATTGCGGCGCGATCAGTTTCAGTCCCTCGACCGCCGAGAGCACCGAGATCGCCGGCGTGATGACGGCGTCGCCGTAGAAGAACGATGCGCCGGCAATGCCGAGCGCGCCGAGCAACGGAGCGCTGCGCCGGGCGACCGTCTGACCGAGGGCCATCAGCGCGAACATGCCGCCTTCGCCCTTGTTATCGGCACGGAGCAACAGCAGCACATATTTTATGGTGACGACGAGCGTCATGGCCCAGAAAATGAGGGACAGCACGCCGAGCGCAGCTTCGGCAGTCGTCAACCCGCGATGCGCGGCGGCGGTTATGGCTTCCTTGAACGCATAAAGCGGGCTGGTTCCGATGTCGCCAAAGACGACGCCGACCGAGCCGACTGCCAATGCCCAGAAGTTCTTACTATGATGCCCCTCGCCGGCGCCGTATTCGGCGCCGGATTGAACTGAAGCGGGCGCTTGTGCCATCTAGGCACCTCGACCTTATTTAAGGCTGCATCGCAGCAAAGTGGCGGGCTTCTACTCCCACGACAGGACATTGGGAAGCGGCAAATTCGCCTCCCGCCCCCCGTAAACGCCCGTTCTCCGCTTGACAATGCGCTGCGAAAGGATTCGTTGCCTTCCCTCACAAAGGATTTCCGGCCCGGTCCTGACGCACCGCCCTCAGCCGATTTTTTCCAGTTCGTCGATCATGCCTTCGATGACCTTGAGCCCCTTGTTCCAGAACTCCGGATCGCGGGCATCGAGCCCGAATGGAGCAAGAAGTTCGGAGTGGTGCTTCGAGCCACCGGCCTTCAAGAGGCTGAAATATTTCTGAACGAACTCGGGGTGTGCTTCGGCGTAAAGACCGTACAGAGAGTTCACGAGGCAATCGCCGAAAGCGTAGGCATAGACATAGAACGGCGAGTGGATGAAGTGCGGAATGTAAGTCCAGAAGACTTCATAGCCGGGCTTCAAGTCGATCGCCGGTCCTAAGCTTTCCGCCTGCACCTCGAGCCACAAGCTGTTGATCTGGTCGGACGTCAATTCGCCCTCGCGGCGCGCCTCATGAACCTTGCGTTCGAACGTGTAGAACGCGATCTGACGCACGACGGTGTTGAGCATATCCTCGACCTTGCCGGCGAGCATGGCTTTCTTCTCGCGCGGATCCTTGGTCTCGGAAATGATCGAATTGAACGTCAGCATCTCGCCGAACACGGACGCCGTTTCGGCAAGCGTCAATGGCGTCGGTGCGAGCAGCGGACCCTGATCGCGCGCCAGCCATTGGTGCACGCCATGACCAAGCTCGTGCGCGAGCGTCATGACGTCCCGGGGCTTACCCAGATAATTCATCATCACATAGGGATGCACCGACGGGACCGTCGACGCCGAGAACGCACCTGGCGCCTTGCCCGGCCGCACCGGAGCATCGATCCAGTTCTTGTCGAAAAACTGCTTGGCGATCGTCGCCATCTCGGGCGCGAAACCATTGTAAGCGCGCAGCACGATCTGCTCGGCTTCGGGCCACGAAATCGTTCGCTCCGGCTTGTCCGGCAGCGGCGCGTTCCGGTCCCATGATGCAAGCTTCTTCTTGCCGAGCCACTTTGCCTTCATCGCGTAATAGCGATGCGAAAGCAGCGGATAGGCAGCCCGTACGCTCGACACGAGCGCATCGACCACCGGGCCTTCGACGCGATTGGCGAGATTGCGGCTATCCGCAACGTCCTTGAAATTGTGCCAGCGGTCGGAAATCTCCTTGTCCTTCGCGAGCGTATTCGTGATCCGCGTGAACAGGGGCAGATTGGCTTTGAAAACCTTGGACAGCGCTTCTGACGCCGCCTTGCGCTTCTTCTCGTCCGCGTCCGACAGGAAGTTCAGCGTCGGCTCCAGCGACAACGGCTCCTTGTAGCCTTTGACCTGGAAGCGGAGCGACGACATCGTCTCGTCGAACAGACGGTTCCACGCCGCACGGCTCGTCTGCGATTTCTCCGTGAAAAGCGTCTCGATCTTCTCGTCGAGCTGATGCGGCTTCTCTTTCCGGAGATCGTCGAACCAAGGCTTATACCGCTTGAGGCTTGCGTGCTTCAGCGCCTCATCGATGACCGCGTCGTCGATCTGGTTGAGTTCCAGCTCGAAGAAAATGAGATCGGTATAGAGCTTCGTCAGCGCTTCCGAGATATCGGCGTTGAACTTGGCGCGCGCCGGATCCGTCTGGTTCAGGACGTAGTACAGCCCCGAATAGGAACCGAGCTTGCCCGTGAGATCGGCAAGCTTCTCGTAGTCCTTGATGGGCTCGATCAGTTTGTCGCCGTCTTTCGCGAGGTCCGCGAGACGACCCTGATATGTCGCCTTGATGCGCGTCGCCTCAGCGGCAGCCTCTTTGAGATCTCGCCGGATTTCAGGCGCATCCGGACCCGAGTAGAGGTCGCTCAAATCCCATTCAGGCATCGTTCCAAGCGACTGCCCATCTGCGGGCGATTGCGAAGGAGCTTCGGGGGCGAGGTTGATGTCCGAAAAAGACTGGCGTCGCATGGGTGTCCTTTACAAACGAGAATTTCGTGGTGGCTTACCACAGGCTCGCCGAAACTGAAATTCGAGCGGCCCATGGCCTCTTTTGCGAAACTGACGGCGCCTCGAGTGGGCTCTGCAACGTCCAAAGCAGTCATCGCGAGCAAAAACTTCCGCGCCACATCAGCCGCTTACCGATGCGCGAAGAATATTGTGCCAATCCGAAACCTTACATTTACCCTTGTCGGGCAATCTTCACTCGTTGCGTAAGTTCTAGGTCACCGCGTGTTTGAAGCTGGGTCAATTCCAGCATCCGGCCGCCGCAGCTGACCGGTGTATCCGTAAGAGTAAAGTTGCGTGCAAATGTCCAAGCGTATTCTCATCGTCGATGACGATCCTGCCCAGCGTCGCATTCTCGAAGAAACGATCAAGCGGTTCGGTTTCGAGACCAGAACCTGCGGTTCCGGCGAACAGGCGATCCAAATTCTCGAAGGCCCTGAGCATTCTCAGATTGGCTTGGTGCTGCTCGACCTTGTCATGCCCGGCATGGACGGCATGGCGGTTCTCGATCGCATCGGCCGTGTAGCCGGCATGCCGCCGATCATCGTTCAAACGGCGCACGGCTCGATTGAAACGGCCATCAACGCAATGCGCCGCGGCGCAGTCGATTTCGTCGTCAAACCGGCGTCTCCCGAGCGGCTCGACGTATCGATCAAGAGTGCACTGAAGATCGAAGCACTCGCTGACGAGATCAATCGCATCAAGAAGACAGTCGACGGCACGTTGACCTTCGGCGATCTCGTATTGCGCGGCGAAGCCATGAAGCGCGTCATCACGCTCGGCAAGCGCGCTGCGGCTTCGAACATTCCCGTCCTGATCGAAGGCGAGAGCGGCGTCGGCAAAGAGCTGATCGCACGCGCCATCCAGGGCGAAAGCGATCGCGCCGGAAAGCCGTTCATCACCGTGAACTGCGGCGCCATCCCTGAAAACCTCATCGAAAGCATCCTTTTCGGCCACGAAAAGGGAGCCTTCACCGGCGCCGTCGACAAGCGCACGGGTAAGTTCCAGGAAGCCGACGGCGGCACGCTCTTCCTCGACGAGGTCGGCGAGCTTCCTCTCGACGCACAGGTGAAACTGCTGCGCGCCCTGCAGGAAGGCGAAATCGATCCGGTCGGCGCCAAGCGCCCGGTGAAAGTGAACTTCCGCCTGATCTCCGCGACCAACCGCGACATGATCCAGCAGGTGAAGGACGGCAAGTTCCGCGAGGACCTGTATTACCGCCTCAATGTCTTCCCGATTTTCGTGCCGCCGCTGCGTGAGCGCGTGGAGGACATTCCCGAACTCGCCCGGCACTTCATCGCCCGCTTCGCGGCAGAAGAAGGCAAGCGCGTCGCGACAATCTCCGACCGTGCGATGCGGCTTCTTCAGTCGTATTCGTGGCCGGGCAACGTTCGCCAGCTCGAGAACGCAGTTTTCCGCGCCGTTGTTCTGGCCGATGGACCGGAGCTTACTGTCGCCGAGTTCCCGCAGATTGCAGCCCACGTGGAAGGCTTTGAGACGGAGATCCCGGCAGCGCCCGCAGCCGTTCAGAAACCACCTGCGTACACCGGACCGGCTCTGCTCGGCGCCGAGAACACCGTGCCGCACACGGTCGAAATGAAGTCGCAGATTTCCGGAAGCTCGCTCGGCATCCAGGCGGTCGCCGAGGACGGCGAAATTCGCTCTCTCGAAGCGATCGAAGCCGACATGATCCGATTGGCCCTCGGCCGTTATCGCGGACACATGACGGAAGTGGCGAAACGGCTCAACATCGGCCGCTCGACACTCTACCGGAAGATGCAGGAATACGGATTAGAGCCCCGCACCAACTAGCCCAGAAATGACCCCGGCATGAATTCGGCAGAGTTCCGATCGCATGCCGGACGCCGAGTCTTGTCTGACGGGCTTCCCCTCGTCGTCACATTCTCGCCCGGCGGTCGACCTATCTAATTACGTGAGAGCGGAGGCCCCTTCGTCCTCACCCGCAAAAGCCCTGGCTGCATCCGGGGCTTTTGCATTTTTGGGATACCGCGACATGAAGCTGCGGCCTGACACGGCACAGACTTCAATAAAATCGCAACTTTCTTCTCCCTATTTTGTTAGCTAAGCGCATTCGTCGGACGGGCAGCGTTTTTGTTGCCGGCATACGCTTCGAGAGCACGAAACAGCAACAGTTTCGCCACAGCGCTGTGCAATACAGCCATGTCGCGCGATCGGGCTGGTAAGGCGGAGTGCTGGCGCGTATCTAAGGCCGGTAACTAAGAGGTGAAAATTCTTATGCGTGTCGCGACACTTCTGGCGGTCGGCGTAATGCTGACCACCGGCTCGGTATCTGCAGCCTTCGCTGTCGAATCCGATACTGCACAAACCGATGGAGCGGATCGCGCATCGACTGCAGTCCCCGCGCCCGACGATAATTCAGCTGGCAGCACTTCTGCTGCTCCGCAGACCGCGATGCGGCCAGAGGTGACACCGGAAACACCGCAGGTTGCACCATCCCCAACGACGCCCGCCGAGGGCGCTGGTGCTCCCGCTCCGGCAGCCGCACCCGCTTCCGCCGAGCCCGCCCAGAATGAAACCGCTGCGCCCGCGCAAAGCGCCGCTCCTGCAGCACCTGCAGCGCCCGCTGCTGCGGCACCCGCCGAGAGCACCGCGGCGGCGCGCACGATCGTCCCCTTGGACGACCTCCTCTATCTTCCCGTTTCCCGCTACTTGCAGGACAACGCCAAAAAAGCGTTGGCAGGCACCGACCAGGCGGATCGCCAAGTCCTGATCCAATTCTACGATTCCCGCATGGGCTCGACGCTTTGGGTGAGCAAGACCGGTTACAATGACGCCGCAAAAAACGTCATCGCGACCCTCAAGGACGCTGACAGCTGGGGTCTCCGCGCGGCCGACTTCAAAATCGCCGATCTGAAACCTGGCGCCAATGGCGAGTTCAACCTCGACGACCTGACAGTCGCCGAGACACGCCTGTCGCTCGCGGCGATGGAATATGCACGCGATGCGCGTGGCGACCGGATCACGGACCCGTCTTCCCAGCTCGGCACGTATCTCGACCGGAAACCGGTGGTTCTCGATCGCAGAACCGTCATCGATAGCCTAGCGAGCGTTCCGGACCAGGGCACGTATCTGACCGAGCTTCACCCGAAGCATCCGCAATTCATTCGCCTGCGCGAAAAGCTGCTGGCACTTCGCGCCAATGCCAAAGAAGCGGAAGCTCTGAAGATCCCGGACGGCCCGAAGCTGATGCCCGGCGCCAGCCATGCCCAGATCGCAATCCTCCATAAGCGCCTCAAGGTCGCCGCCGCGACCGCGAAGGACGACGGCACGCCGCCAGACGACACCTACTACGACAAGGCGCTCGCCACGGCCGTCGTGGCTTACAAGGAAAGCAAGGGAATTCAGCCGGCCAATCCCTCGATCACCCAACCGCTACGCCGCTCCCTGAACGCCAGCAACGATGTGAGCGACGCGAAGCTTGTCGCCAACATGGAAGAGTGGCGCTGGATGCCGGACGACCTCGGCAAATACTACATCATGGTCAACATTCCCGAGTTCAAAGTCCGCGTGATCTCGGACGGCGAGGTCATCCATGAGGAGCGCATCGTCTCGGGACGCCCCGATACGCAATCGCCGATCTTCTCCGAAATGATGCGGACCGTGGTCCTCCAGCCGCGCTGGAGCGTGCCGGATTCGATCAAGATCAAAGAGCTGTTGCCAAGTCTCAGAGCCGGTGGTGATCCGCTGCGCCGCCAGGGGCTCGTGATCGAGCGCAACGGCCGGAAGATGGATCCCTACAGTGTCGATTGGAACCGGACTGACATCCGGAACTTCAACGTCTATCAGCCGCCCGGCGGCGGCAATGCCCTCGGCGTCGTGAAGTTCCTGTTCCCGAACAAGCACGCGGTCTATTTGCACGACACGCCGAGCAAGAGCCTCTTCAACGAAAGCACGCGTGCGTTCAGCCACGGCTGCATGCGCGTCCGCAATCCCGTGAAGCTTGCCGAAATCATCCTTGGCAAGGACAAGGGCTGGGATGCGTCGATGGTCCAGAACCTTATTGCGAAGGGTCCTGAGGAAAACGAAATCAGCCTCGACCAGCCGATCCCCGTCCACGTCACGTATTTCACGGCTTGGGTCGACGACGGCGGCGAAGTCCAGACCTTCGGCGACGTCTACGGTCACGAGAAGCGGATCAATCTGGCGCTTGCCGGCCGCTGGAACCAGATCCAGAAGGCCGACGAGAAGAAAGTCTCGCCAGAGGATATTCCGCAGGGTGACGGTTGGGGCGGTGACGGCTTCGGTGGTCTGTTCGGCAGCTACGACGAACGCGATAGTCGTGGCAAAAAGAAATACGATCCCGGCCTCGGTAACTTCTTCAAGCAAGTTTTGGGCGGGTTTTAACCTCCGCTAACTGATCTTCCGCAGCCGGCCGATCCCTGATCGGCCGGCTTTCGTTTGTCCGTGCCTGAGCATTCCGGCCTTTTTATCGCCCCTTCCAACCCTTTAAATGTTCGAACAGGATAGTTACCGCCTCTTAACGGTTCGGGATTAACCGTTAATGGCCGAGCATTTTTGGCCCCAGTCGGGCTCGGGGATTTAGTAGGGACGGGGGAATTCGTGGCCTTTCGCCGATCAGGCCTGGTTTTGGGCTCGTTGACGCTTGTTGTGTCCGTGTTTCTGCACGCCGATAAGATGACGGCGGCAGGCGAACCCGAAGAACGCACGATCTCGTTCTATCACATTCACACCCAAGAGCGCCTGACTGTCACGTACAAGCGCAACGGCCAATACATTCCCGAAGCGCTGAAGCAGATCAATTGGATCATGCGCGATTGGCGCAAGAACGAGGTCAAGGAAATCTCTCCCCAAACGCTCGATATCGCGTGGGAGATGCACGAAGAACTCGGCTCCAAGGAGCCCATAAGTATTATTTGCGGCTACCGCTCCTCAGGCACCAATGAAATGTTGCGCCATACCCGCGGCGGGCAGGCCAAGCAGAGCCAGCACATCACCGGCAAGGCGATCGACATCACGTTCCCCGACATTCCGCTGAAAAAGATGCGCTACTCCGCATTGATCCGCGAGCGCGGCGGCGTCGGCTACTACCCGACGTCAGGCATCCCATTCGTTCACATCGATACCGCAAACGTCCGCATGTGGCCGCGCATGCCGCGCCAGGAACTCGCCCTGCTCTTCCCGAACGGCCGCTCGAAATATGTCCCCGACGACGGCCGGCCGATCACGCCGAACGACGTCAAGGTCGCCCAGAGCAAGTACAGCGAACTCGCAACTCAGGTCGCCGAATTCTTCCACGATCGCCGGACGCCCGGCACGTCCAGAACGATGGTCGCGTCTGTCGGGATCAGCCCGCCGAAAAAGAGCCTGAACGTCGTCGCCTCTCTCGGAAACCCCTCACGGCCCGCGACGCAAACGGCGGACGGCGCGCAGCGCCGAAACGTCAACCTGACGACCGAACCCGATCCGGCCCTGACGGCGCCGCGCCCGTTTGCACCGGCGCAAGTTGCTTCGCTTGAACCCGATGCTCAACCGAAGCCCCAACTCAAGTCCGCGCCGAAGCTCGTCGATCGCTCGTCACGCTTCACGCTTCCCTCAGAGGCGGATCGCGGCAAGCTCGACGCCTTGGTGACGGCCGCAGCCTCCATGCCGGTGCCTGAACTCGTCCAAGGACCACGCCCAGCGGTCCGTCCGCAAAAGGCCTTGGCCGCCGTCGCCCTGGCTGAAACCCGTCAACCCGCCGCGCCGTCACCGGCGGCGCGCGTCGCGAGCCTCGATCCCGCAGCCGGGACCGCGACCGACATGCACCCCGCAAGCCTCGGCAACGGCTGGGCGCAAGCCCCCCAATTCGACGACGACCACCCTGACGAACTCGATTATCGGCCCTTCCCGCTCGCGCCGCTTCTGAGCGACACACCGGCCTCGCGCGATCAGCTCCTCGCCGAAATGCAGGCACCCAACGTCGCGGCGACCCTCGATGTTCTGGATGACGTCGGCGGCATCGTGCCGATGAAGTTCAGACCCGGCCGGCAATTGGCGGAATCATCGAAGTCCGACCAATTCCAGGGCAAAGCCGTGCACGCCGAAGCCCTGCTGGAGATCGAGCAAAATAGAATGCCAGCCGGTATCGAAAGCAGGCCGGTTCAAACCAGCGCCCGCTGACCCGATCAGGCCTGCCCAATTAAACCTGGACCGCCTGAGCGCCGCGCTTCAGCGAGAGCTCACCCGCTTCAGCCACGAGTTTTCCCAGCGCGAGAAAATCTTCGCGCCGCGGACTGGAGCGCCGCCATGCGAGCCCAATGGACCGCGCCGGCTCGGGGTCGACGAACCGGATGATCTTGATCTCCCGGCTCCGGCCTTCCACACCGAGGCAGATTTCAGGAAGCAACGTGATACCAAATCCTGCCGACACCATCTCGACGATGGTCGAAAGACTGGATGCACCGAACGTGTTGACGTCGTCGACCTGCTGCAGACTGCAGTACGTGAGCGCCTGATCGCGCAGGCAATGCCCCTCTTCCAGCAGAAGCAGCCGATCGTGCTCGACCATTTCCTTCGTCGCGCGAACGCGGCCCGAGAGCTTCCTCGACTTCGGCAGAGCTAGCAAAAACCTGTCTTCGAAAATCGACAGTGTTTCGATGTCGGGATTCTTTATCGGAAGAGCGAGAAGCAGAACGTCGAGCTTACCCTCGACGAGTTCTTCCGTCAGAGGCTGCGTTTGCGTCTCGCGAACGTGCAGCTCGAGGTCGGGATACTTGGCCTTGAGAAGGGGCAGCAGCGGCGGCAGGAGATAGGGCGCGACCGAAGGAATGACGCCGAGCCGAAGCGTGCCGGAGAGAATGCCGCCGGCGTGCTGGGCGTAATCGACGAGATTGCGGACATCATTGAGCAGCCGCTGCGCGCGAATGGCGATTTCCTCGCCTTTCGGGGTCAGCTTGACGCCGCTGCGCGTGCGCTCGACGAGCGCGATCCCGAGAGACGCCTCCAGATCCTGGATTTGCATGGAAAGCGCCGGCTGGGTCACCGCGCACGCATCGGCCGCGCGGCCGAAATGCTGCTCGCGCGCGAGAGCATCGAAATACCGAAGCTGCTTCAGAGTAACATGGGCCATCAGCGAGACTAATGCATCGGACAAGAAATGACGATTTGTCCTTATCACAGTCGGGCGGTACCGTGAATAATCCGACGCGTGGAAACGATATCACTTTTCCGCGCGCAGATAGACGACTGCCGTGAGGCTGTCATCGCCAGCACCGTCCCGGCCCCCAGCGCCGAATGGGGATGGGGCGGTGCTGTTTTCAGGTTGTAAGGGACACCAGAGTAACCCCACGCAGAGAGCCCCGATCGGCACGCGAGCAAACGGGCCGCAAGCACGGGGCAGGTGCGGTGCCTACTCGGCGGCCATCATCTTATCGACGACGGAGGTGTCGGGAACTGTATCCAGCATGCCAAGCGCATGCATGTAGACTTCCAGAATGCTTTCCTCTTCCTGCCGCTCCTCGTTCGACTTTTTGCGAAGCCGCACGATCTGGCGCAGTGCCTTGACGTCGAAGCCGACGGATTTCGCCTCGGTGTACTTGTCGCGAATATCGCTCGCGAGCTGCTTCTTTTCCTCTTCCAAGCGTTCGATTTGCTCGACGAACTGGCGCAGCTGATTTTGCGCCGAGGCTTGAAGCGTGCTCATGAAGGCTCCTACTGATATCAAGTGCGGGGCCGACGCTATCGGCCGAGCCTCTTCACAGCAAGGCGACGAGCGCAGCTATCCCAAGGGATAATATCGAGCCGAGGACTTGACGTTGTATATGTCGCGGCGCGACTCACTTGATCCCCGCGAGCAGCGCCGGCGGCCGGCGCGCGGAACGCGTGTCGCCGGTGCCAAACTAAACCAACTAATGATCCCGCGGCCTGCTCTGCTCGAAGGCCGCCTGCTTCTCGGCAGGCGCATCGGTCTGATATTTGGCTTTCCACTCTTTGAACGGCATGCCGTAGACGATCTCGCGGGCATCATCCTTGGAAAGCTCGAGACCCTTGGCCTCGGCCGCGGCCGACATCCAGGTCGAAAGGCAGTTCCTGCAGAACCCGGCCAGATTCATCATATCGATGTTCTGAACGTCCGTGCGCGACTGTAAATGCTCAACCAGGCGCCGAAAGACAGCTGCCTCGAGCTCGATCGTCGTCTGCGGATCGAATGTTTTCATATTGAGCTCCTTGCTTCTCCGGCTGTCTCGAAAGGCCATTACGACATAAGCACCGCGCCAGCCATCCGAAAGCCCCAACCGTCCCCGTGCCAGACCCCCCGGTCAAACCCGAAGTCTGGCTGCGGCCTCTGATGCCTTGACGCGCGTCAGCCGTTTGCGCAAACCAAGATCAACAATCACAAAACAACCAGGAACCGGCCAGGGCAATATGATGAATGACGGGTCGAACGGCGGCGTCCGCGAAACTTTGAGCACGCTGTTCGAAGCCGCGCATCGAACAGCTCACCCCTCGGTCTGCCTGCCGGCCCACCTTCCGCCCGTGCCGAAGGGTGGCCGGATTATCGTCATCGGCGCCGGCAAGGGCTCGGCCGCGATGGCCGTCGCCGCGGAAGCGCACTACATCGCCACCGGGCAAGAGAACAAGATCTCGGGCCTCATCTCGACCCGCCACGGTTTTGGCCTCCCGACCGGCATCATAAAGATTCTGGAAGCTGGCCACCCGGTCCCCGATGCGAACTCGATCGTCGGTGCTGAACGCGCCATCGCGCTTGCCAAAAGCGCCGGACCCAACGACCTCGTGCTCTGCTTGCTGTCGGGCGGCGCATCCGCCATCTGGGCGGCACCCGTCCAAGGCGTCAGCTTCGAAGCGAAGCAGGCTCTGACGAAACAGCTTCTCAAATCCGGCGCGCCGATCTCGGAGATGAATTGCGTTCGCAAGCATCTGTCCGAAGTCAAAGGCGGCAAGCTCGCAGCCGCCGTCTATCCGGCACGCCTTCTGACGCTCGCGATTTCCGACGTGCCGGGCGACAATCCCGACGAAATCGGTTCCGGCCCGACGGTCGCCGACCGCTCGACCCTCGCCGATGCACGCGCCGTCCTCGAAAAATGGAAAATCACGCCGTCGCCCGAAATCGCGAAGGCCCTCGCCGACCCTGCGAATGAAACGCTGAAGGCCGGCGATCCAAGGCTCGCGAATTCGACCTACGAAATCGTTGCGGCTCCGCGGGCGTCGATCGAAGCGGCGGCGACAATCGCCCGCGAACTCGGCTACCGCGTCGTATCGCTCGGCGACGACCTCGAAGGCGAAGCGCGCGACGTTGCACGCGCCCATGCGGAAATGGCGCTCGAAGCCAAGCGCAAGCACGAGAAGGTCGCGATCATGTCGGGCGGCGAGTTGACCGTGACCGTCCGCGGCGACGGCTCGGGCGGCCCGAACCAGGAATACGCCCTAGGCCTCGCTTTGGCGCTCGATGGTGCGACTGGAATTGCAGGTCTTGCTGGCGATACCGACGGTATCGACGGCGGCGGCGGCAACGCCGGCGACCCGGCCGGTGCACTGGTTTTCCCCGATACGCTGAAGCGTGCGAAGGCTGCCAATCTCAATGCCGCCAAGTTCCTGGAGAACAACGACTCGACCGGATTTTTCCGTCCGCTCGGCGACCTTATCCTCTGCGGCCCCACCCAAACGAACGTCAACGATTTCCGGGTTATCCTTATTGACCCGTAAAATGCGAACGACATCGGCGACGGACTGGATTTACGACCGGAATTCTCTCCTTCGAGACCGGAGGCTCTGACGTGCCACTCCGCTTCCGCATGCGCACTCTCCGACGGAACTTTGCGCTTTTATTGGGCTTTTGCCTCTATGCGACGGCCGCGCACGCCGACTTGAAGCTATGCAATGCTACGTCGAGCAGGGTCGGCGTCGCGATCGGATATCAGGACACGTCGGGATGGGCGACGGAGGGCTGGTGGAACATCGCCTCGCAGACCTGCGAAACGCTTCTGAAAGGCGCGCTGCCGAGCCGCTTCGTCTACGTGCATGCCGTTGATTACGATCGCGGCGGCGAATGGGGCGGCAAGAACGACATGTGCACGACTGAAAAATCCTTCGCCATCAGGGGGGTTCAGGATTGCATCAAACGCGGATATAAGCGCACGGGTTTTTTTGAAGTCGATACCGGCGAAGCAAAAGAGTGGACCATCCGCCTCACTGATCCCGGGCAAGGAAAAGCAGACAAATGAGACGTAATAGGCGGGTCAAGATTGTAGCGACGCTAGGACCCGCGTCTGCTGCACCGGAAATGATCGAGCGGCTCTTCTTGGCGGGCGTGGACGTTTTCCGCATCAACATGAGCCACTCCACGCACGATGGCTCCAAGACGCTTTACAACGCCGTCCGCGCTTGCGCCGCGCGCCACCGCCACCCGATCGGCATTCTCGCCGATCTCCAGGGCCCCAAATTCCGCATCGGCAATTTCGAAACCGGCCGCGTGAACGTCGCGACGAAATCGATCTTCAAGTTCGATCGCGACGAGACGCTCGGAACCGAAGAGCGCGTCCATCTGCCCCACGCGCAGATCTTCGAGGCGATCCAGCCCGGCCACATGCTCGTTCTCGACGACGGCAAGCTGAAGATGCGCGTCGTCGAGACGACGCCCGTACAGATCAAAGCCGAAGTCCTGACCGGCGGAATGCTGGCAAGCCGCAAGGGCATCTCGATGCCCGATACGCTGCTGCCGATCAGTCCGCTCACTGAAAAGGATAAGGCCGACCTCGCGCACGCGCTGAAGCTCGGCGTCGATTGGGTCGCACTGTCGTTCGTACAGCGCGCCGAAGACGTCCACGACGTCAGGAAAATGATTGGCACCCGCGCGGCGATCCTGTCGAAAATCGAAAAGCCATCGGCCGTCGCCGACCTCGAGGACGTCATCGCGGCGTCGGATGCGATCATGGTCGCGCGCGGCGATCTCGGCGTCGAGATGCCCGTCGAGAAAGTTCCAGGAATTCAGAAGCGGATCACGCGTCTTTCACGGGCGGCCGGCAAGCCCGTCATCATCGCGACGCAGATGCTCGAAAGCATGATCTCTTCCCCCATGCCGACGCGCGCGGAAGTGTCAGACGTCGCAACCGCCGTCTTCGATGGGGCCGACGCCATCATGCTTTCGGCGGAAAGCGCCGTTGGCCAATATCCCGTCGAAGCCATCCAGATGATGGACAAGATCGCGGTCCAGGTTGAGCACGATCCCGTTTACGAGCCGATGCTCTACGCGACGCAGACGGAGCCGCAGCCGACGGGCGCCGACGCGATTGCGGCCGCCGCGTCCGCCATCGCCGACACGGTCCGCCTCGGCGCGATCGTTTGCTATACGGCGACCGGCTCGACGGTTCTCCGCGTGACGCGCGAACGCCCCGGCATCCCGGTCATCGGCCTGACGCCGATCGAATCGACCGCGCGGCGCTTGGCCCTCGTCTGGGGCGTGCACACCATCCTGACCGGCGATCCGGAAAACCTTTCGCACATGGTCCGGAAAGCCTGCCGTATCGCGTTCGAGGAAGGTCTCGTCAAAGCCCGCGAAGGCATCCTCATCACGGCCGGCATTCCGCTCGGAAGCCCCGGCGCAACGAACATGATCCGCATCGCCTTCGTCGACGAATCCGGCGCCCCGATTGCTGAAGAGGTCTAAGGTCGTTGAAATCTTGCGCAACCCGCCGAGGGTTTCGCTAGGCGCGCACCCTTGAGCATCTCAGTCGCAATAGACGTGACATGTTCGCGGCTATCCATCGTGTTATGTCCCACACTGGCTCGTAGCGATTGAAGTCGGGGGACACCTAATGCGATCTAGATTTGTGCGCTTCCAGCTCCGCGATTTGCTGCTCATCGTGGTGCCGGTACTGATAGCCGTCGCAGGCGCCACCTGGTTTACAATTCGTTTCGCCCATCCGGCGCCGCCCGATAAGCTTGTGCTGTCGGCAGCTGCTTCAGGCAGCCCCTATTATCATTATGCCGAGCGGTACCGGGCAGTCCTTGAACGCAACGGCGTCAAGCTCGAAATCCGCGAATCTGGCGGATCGCTGGCCAATCTCAAATCTTTATCTGACCCCGGCTCTGGCGTGGACGCGGCCTTCGTCCAAGGCGGACTTGCCTTGAATAATGACACGCATGGGCTGCTGTCCCTCGGGCGCATCGCGTACGAGCCGCTTTGGGTTTTCTATAACGGCAGCACGCCGCTTGAGCGGCTGACCGAGCTCAAAGGCAAGCGCATACTGGTCGGCCCTGAAGGCAGTGGAACCAGTAGCTTGGCCTTGCGGCTCCTCGCGGCCAACGGCATCACCAATGAAACGGCGACGCTGATCAATCACGAGTTACCGGATTATGTCGACCTGCTCGCCAAGAAAGAGGCGGACGCGGGCTTTCTCGTGCTCGCGCCCGAGGCGAAGACGATCCAGCGGTTGCTGAGAACTCCCGACATTCACTTTATGAGTTTTGCGAACGCCGATGCTTACGCCCAGCGCTTCCCGTTCCTTTCACGACTTGTATTGCGGGAGGGCGTCGTCGACTTCGCGGCCAACGTCCCACATAGCGACACCACCCTCATTGCGACGACCGTAGCCGTGGTGGTGCGGGAGAGCCTGCATCCAGCACTCGTCAACCTCCTCGCCCAGGCCCTGCAGGAGGTGCATGGACAGTCGACGGTCAACGAGGCCGGCGAAGTGCAATTGTTTCAGAGCGCCGGCGAATTCCCGACGGCCAATGATCCCGAGTTCGCATTTTCCGATGAGGCACGGCGGGTTTACCGCTCGGGAGCGCCGCTTCTGCAACGTTACGTGCCATTTTGGGTGGCAACGACTGTCGATCGCTTGATGATTTCTCTTGTGGTCTTGGTGCCGATTCTCATTCCGCTGCTGCGTTTCGCGCCCCAGATTTATGATTGGCGCATCCGCCGCCGCATCATCCATTGGTATGGAGAGCTCAAGCGTTTGGAGGCCGCCGCCAAGAGCGCATCAACCTCCGAGGAGCGGACGGCAAAATTGCGAGATCTTGAGACGATTGAGGCAGCTGTCGACAACCTGCCCATTCCGCTCGGCTTTGCTGATCGGCTGTATCAACTGCGCCAACACATTGAACTGGCGCGCCGCCGCCTCACGGTCGCCGCGGCCGACGATGCTGCCGCAGCACGGTCCTGACGCTCTGAATTTCAGGAGTCATTGAACGAGCCAAGCCGAACGGGCCAAGCGCAGGGACTCAGATCCCCTGCCCCTGGATTTCTTTCTTGAGCTTATCGCGCGCGGTCTCGCCGCCTTCGATGTTGGGGTGCACCTTGAGAAGCTGGTTGTAGACCTCGAGCGCGGCCTTCTTCTCGCCCATCAGAACGAGAATCTTCGCCATGCCGTCCAGCGCCCGGAAGTGGTTCGGCTCGATAGCAAGCGCTCGCCTGAGATCGCCCAGCGCAGCCGGATAATTGTTCAACCGGTATTCGACATAGGCGCGATGGCTCCACGCCTCGGCGAATTCGGGCGCGAGTTCCACCGCTGCGTCCAGGAACGGCATCGCCTTCTCGTTCTCGCTTCGAGAAGAGAAAATCTCGCCGCGATCGATGAGCAGATTGACGGTGTCGCCACCTTCGAGCCGCCACAGCCGCTCGATGGCCGCGCCGATTTCGCCCGCCTGGCGATGGTCGCCCTCGGTTGCGAGGAAAGCATAAAGGTTGTCGAGGGTCTTGGCTGTTTCTTCCGGCGTCTTCGGCCAGGGCAAGCCCATCATGCCCGGGTCGCCCTTCTGCTGGGCAGCAGCACCGGGCGAAGGCGCGACCGGAGGCGGCTTCTTCTTTACCGGCAGTTCGTCCCGCGGCCGCGCGGGTGCAGGTGGGGACGCATCGGGGAAAGGTTGGGTCTTCAACAGCTCATCGTCGGCTGCAGCGTTAGCCGCGCCGGCCGAGACCGCCAAAAGAAGGAGAAGAAGGCGTGCGCAAAAAATCATGCCTCGAAGCTAATCGAGGCATGGGATTTGGTCAAAAAGACTCTCGTGAATTCGCCGTAACGTCGCGCTCTGGCGCAACGATCTCAACCCTGGCGGGCCTTGAAGCGGCGGTGAGTCTTGTTGATGACGTAAACCCGGCCTTTGCGGCGGACCACGCGGTTATCGCGGTGCCGTGAGCGCAGGGACTTCAAAGAGTTTCTAACTTTCATAACGACACCGGTTAAAATGGTAGGCGCGAGAGAGATCGACCCTCCGACCCTGACCATGTCAAAAGAGATGGAAGCCGGGCTTGTACCCGCCAGAAGCCGGGAAAACAAGGCCATTCCGACGAAAAGCCGCGCTAGAGCGAGCGGAAAAGCCTGAAGTCCCGAAAACGACGGCCAATTCAGGCCTAAGCCACCGGAATCTGGGCGAATTTACCCTCACGCTACCTGAGCACCCCGCCCCTTGCATTTCGACGCCCCAGACGGCGGATTGAACGCTCAATCGCAGCCAATATGAGCTTGGACCTGCATATCCATTACAACGGATTTGAGCCCTCTGACTTCCGGATTTTCTGTGGATAAGCAGAAGGCGAAAGCCTGAATAGGCCGGATGACAGCTTTTCGACTCCCTCGCACCCGTGCTTCTTTCCGCCGGGGCTTGCCTGGATTTTTCGGCACTCCGGGCATGTCACTGATTTTTCGACGGTAATGTTCGCATAAGCCCGCATTTTTATTGAACCGGGTCCGACTTTTTATTTCGCACGAATTTTTACTTCATCAGGCACCGATATTGGGAGCCGCCAATGCT
Source organism: Hyphomicrobium facile (assembly GCF_900116175.1). Lineage (GTDB taxonomy): Bacteria > Pseudomonadota > Alphaproteobacteria > Rhizobiales > Hyphomicrobiaceae > Hyphomicrobium_B > Hyphomicrobium_B facile. The sequence continues at coordinate 614,303 of NZ_FPCH01000001.1, read as the reverse complement.
TTCTGTGAATCCGTCGCTCGAAGTTTTTAGCTCTACCATGTGGAATGACTCATTCGCGCCTGAAGATCAGCGCCGGGCGGTCAGCAACTTGGAAGACGGGCGCATCCTTTATTTCAGACACCTTTCGTTTCAACTCGATGAGCCGGAAAGATTTCTGCTTGCCACATCCTGGTCCAACCAGAAGGCAAAAAACATCAGCCTCGATCCAAACGAGGGCAAGTTGCGCGGCACTAAGATCGAGGGACCGGACAACGATCAACTGACGGCGATGATGCGGCGGTATGCATCTTACGCGCAGCAATTCATGCATGCGCTGTTGCCGGGGTACGCACCCCGTCTGCAGCTAGGGCGAACCAGCTTTCGGCCGGAGGAGATCGAAGGCAGAAAGCCCGCCTCCTATCGCAAGGATGATCGGCGCCTGCATCTCGATACGTTTCCATCGCGGCCGTGCCGGGGAGCGCGCATCTTGCGCGTGTTCACCAACATCAATCCCGCCGGCAAGCCGCGTATGTGGCTGGTGGGAGAACCTTTCGAAGCATTCGCCGGACGGTTTCTGCCGCGCGTGAGACCGGCGGTGCCCGGTCTTTCGCGCATCGAGTATGCGCTCGGCATCACCAAGAAGCCGAGAACACCCTACGATCACATCATGCTGCAATTGCACGACCGCGCCAAAGGCGACACCCGCTATCAGCGCGAGGCGCCGCGCCAGGAGGTCGCCTTCGCTGCAGGCAGCACCTGGGTGGTCTTCACGGATCAGGTTGCGCACGCCGCAACGAGAGGCCAATTCGCATTGGAGCAAACGTTTGAGCTCCCGGTCGCAGCACAACAACGGCCTGACCGGTCTCCTCTGCGCGTTCTCGAACGGATGACCGGCCGCTCGCTGGCTCCGGCAACAAACTGAAGCAAGGTTCTCCGGCGCAATGCGGGTAGCGTTACGAATCTTTGCTTAAGTGAGACGGCCGCCTTGCGTATCAGGCGGCCGTTTGCTTAGAAAAAATGCATGTAAAGTTGAAATAACGAAGCTCGCATGCGGGAACCTCTTCAGAACCCGAGCAAATATCCGCTGGTTATTTTTTTAAAACGACTTCGAGACGATCTGCGCGCCGTTTGGCTCCGAATTTCTTACCAGAAAACGGCCTAGACTATCGTCGGATAAGCGCGCATATGCCCATATTGCATGCACGCTGATCAACATGACACGGATCGGCACCCCAAAAGCGACGGCACTTAAGTAAGCAATGTTGGGGGGATTCTCGCGTCGGGGGGACAACCGATAAGGAGGTTGCCCCATGGACTTGGTCTCCAACATCACTCAGATGCTCAGCTCTAGTTTGGTCTCGCGTATTGCTTCGAGCCTCGGCCTCGATAGGACACTCACAGAAAAAGCAATCAGCGCTGGTGTCCCCGGACTACTGGCGGCTCTCACATCACTCGTTTCCAGACCCAACGGCGCCGCGGCGCTCAATGGCGCCGTTGCGCGACAACAGCCTGGATTGCTCTCGAGTTTAGGCACCATGCTCGGCGGCTCTACGCAGTCGAACATTATCGAAACAGGCACCAGCACCCTCACGTCTCTTCTTGGCGGCGAGACGATATCTGCACTCACCAACGCAGTCGGCCAGTACGCAGGGATCGGGAGCGTCGGCTCGAAAAGCCTCATGGGCCTGCTCGGACCTGTCGTGATGGGCGTGTTGGGACAGCAGCAGCGCGCAAGTGGGCTCGATGCGACGGGCCTGGCAAACCTCCTCACTTCACAGAAAGATAATATCGCCCGTGCGCTTCCCTCTGGCTTCTCGAATTATCTTAGCGGCACGGGCATTCTGGATGGTCTTGGTGGTGCGACCGATGCGCGGGCCGCATCGGCAGCGGCGAGACCGAGTTACACGACGATGCCACCACCGACCCCGAGACCTTCGGACCGGTCTCCCTATATGCAATCATGGGGCTGGGTACTCCCGGCAATCGCCGCGCTGATACTCGGCGGCCTCGCTTGGCACTGGTGGCGCCCAAACCCAACGGAAACGGCTCTCAATACGCCTCCGCCATCCACGGCACCATCGAGCACCGGAACCAGCACAGGCGCCGCTGGTCTCGGACCGAAGCCTGCATCCATCGAGGCGCTCGAAAATCTGCGAGGCATCAAGGTTGGTGACGTCGACCTTGGCACCCAACTCGCCGACGCGGAGACCCGCATGCGCTCCGCGATTATCAGCGTTCAGGACGTAAATTCGGCGCAAGCGGCAATTACGCCGCTGGCAAATTCCACGAACGATTTTGTCAGGCTGACGAAGCTCCTCGATCAGCTTCCACCCGATACCCGCATTACGGTCTCCAAGACAGTCGTCGCCACGAGACCGGCACTTGATCAGCTCTTCGACAAGGCACTCGCGATTCCCGGGGTGAGCCCGATCATCAAGCCGACCATCGATAAAGTTCACTCTCAGTTCGATGCGCTGACGACGGCCTGAGCCACTCGAGAAGTGAGCCACGCGAGAAGAATGCGCGAATGGGCTGGCCGAATTAGAAAGGAACACGGTCATGGCAACGACTACGACAAAGCATCCAGCCGTCGAAGAACATCTTTCGGCGGCTGCACATCACGCTGCAGCGGCTCATCGTGGACGACAGGCGGCAATTTGCGGTCCGGATTTCCAAGCTTTGCGAGAAGGCTTAGAATTTGATCAAGAGAAAGATCAGTCGTCCGAGGGTGCAGCCCGCTTAGCCGCTCTAGCAGCCTAGCGCTGCCCCGCTCGCTCCCGCGCTTTCCAAAGCTGCTCGATAACATGCTTGTAGACCGTATGTTGATATTTCCGACCCTCCGCCAGAAGTCCCGTCACGCGATTAGTCATTTCATTTTTGTACTTCTCGTCTTTGATTGGCGGGAGGTTGATCTGAACGTTCATGATTGCACCCTCGAGACCGGCGAGCGCTTGCTGGCCAGCTACTCCAAGATCGCCAATGGCGTTAGCGTTGGCTTTTCCCACGATCTTGTTTGCGAAGAAAACGACGTCCCGGCATTCCCTCGCAATCATCAAGGGCGACTGAACTGCTTCTTTGTAAGCTCTCTGAATTTCAGCAGCACGAATCTGCTTTTCGTCGTCGGTGTCCTTGGGCATTCCAAAAGCTGCCATCACGCCGGCAAAAGCTTCCGCGTCGAGATCAACCCGCCTCAGAAGACTCGCCGCAAGTGCTTCAGTTTTTTCCAATGTATCGGTGAGCGTATTTGCATATGGCTGGTATTCTTTGCGCCCGATGCTCAGTCGACAAACCATTGCCACGAGACTCGCCGCCAACGCACCTGACAAGGCTGCAACGCTTCCACCACCCGGCGCCGGCACGCTCGAGGCAAGAACTTTGCATAATTCTTCGGCCGACTGCTTCACCAACATTCGATATCCTCTCTTCAACCTGCGATCCTTAGCCAATTTTAATTAATCGAACAATTATAATGTAGCGTCATCTTTTGCCTCACACGCAAAAGCCGGCGCTATGATCATGTTACGCGCTCTTGGATGTCGCACAGGCGACCAACACCGGTAGTGGGCGCACGCCAAGATAAGCGATGAGAATCGGTCCAAGAACGGGCATCTCTGCGACGAAATCGAATGCGAAGCCCAGGACCAACAGGAATCCCGGAACGGCAACGGTCGCACAGAGCCACACCGGTTGCCCGCTGTCGGCCAAACGTTGAGCGCAAAGCGCAGTGATGACATACGAGAAGGCCGTACTCCATACGACGAGCCACAAGCTGAAGTTAACGCGGCTAGCGATCTCTCCTTGCCGAATCGCCAATGAGAGGCAGAGGTAACACCCACAGATATAAATTGCCGTCGCTGCCGCCGTCGCCCATCCCCACTGCTCTTGGGTGAGCCTTCTTTCAAAGCTTAAAAAAATGCGGAGCATTCTGCCGTACCTACGTTTCTCAAATAAACGCATCTCGCGATCCTCGAGCTCCGTTTCGACCGAGGAACTTACGCGAGATGCGTCATCCGAATGCGCTCAGTGGGTCATCGCCTTTGCAATTTCATCGGTCATCTTCTTGGCGTCGCCGAGCACCATCACCGTGTTGTCGCGATAGAACACCGGGTTGTCGATGCCGGCATATCCCGACGCGAGCGAGCGCTTGTTGAAGAACACAGTGGCGGCCTTCCAGACTTGAAGCACCGGCATGCCGTAGATCGGCGAGGTCTTGTCGTCCTCTGCGGCAGGGTTCACCACGTCGTTCGCGCCGATAACGTATACGGCATCGGCCTGCGAAAACTCAGAGTTGATGTCCTCGAGTTCGAACACCTCGTCGTACGGTACGTTGGCTTCAGCCAATAGTACGTTCATGTGGCCGGGCATGCGACCCGCGACCGGATGAATTGCATACTTCACCTCGACGCCGGCCTTCTTCATGGCATCCGCCATTTCACGAAGAGCGTGCTGCGCCTGCGCAACCGCCATGCCGTATCCGGGCACAATGATGACCTTGGAAGCGTTCTTCAAAACATAGGCAGCATCTTCAGCCGACCCGATCTTCACCGGCTTCTGCTCGCCGCTCACGGTCCCGGCACTGCCCGCTTCTCCGCCGAAACCGCCGGCTATTACGGACAGGAAGCTACGATTCATGCCCTTGCACATGATGTACGAGAGAATTGCACCCGAGGAGCCGACGAGCGCGCCAGTAATGATGAGCGCGATGTTGCCAAGCGTGAAACCTATGCCCGCCGCAGCCCATCCCGAATAGGAGTTGAGCATTGACACGACGACCGGCATGTCCGCGCCGCCGATCGGAATGATGATGAGCAAGCCGAACACGAGCGCCACCAACGTGATCGCCCAAAACAACATAGATTCGCCGCCCGAATTGCAGAATGCATGGATGAGCCAAGCGAGCAGTAAAAACAGCGCCAAATTATTCGCGTGACGCATCGGCAGCAGGATTGGCGCTCCCGACATGCGGCCTGAGAGCTTGGCAAACGCGACGACGGAGCCCGCAAACGTGATCGCGCCGATTGCGAGGCCCAACCCCATTTCGACAAGGCTTGCCGTCGCGATCGAGCCCGGATGTCCGATACCAAACGCTTCGGGCGCATAGAGCGCCGCAGCAGCGACGAACACGGCTGCAAGACCGACGAGCGAGTGGAACGCGGCCACCAGCTCCGGCATCTGCGTCATGGGGATTTTCTTCGCGATCACAGCGCCGATGACGGCGCCGATGCCAAGGCCACCTAGGATAAGCAGCCACGTTATGAAATGTTGCGGCGATGATACGGCGAGCGATGTAAGTATGGCTATGGTCATGCCGACCATGCCGTAAAGATTGCCCTTGCGGCCCGTCTCGGGGTGCGAAAGCCCCCTGAGCGCCAGAATGAATAACACACCGGCAACGAGATAAAGCAAGGCAGCGATGTTAGCGATCATTTCCAGTCCCTTATTTCCTGGCTTTATCTTTTTTTTTGTACATCGCGAGCATGCGGCTCGTGACCAAGAAGCCCCCGAAGATATTGATTGACGCCAGGACGAGCGCGAGAAACCCGAAGAATCGAGCAAGCGTCGTGCCGCCCGCAACGAGTTCCAACCCTACCGCCAGCAATGCACCGACGACGATCACCGAACTGATGGCATTCGTGACGCTCATTAGCGGCGTGTGCAATGCTGGCGTCACGCTCCACACAACGTAATACCCGACGAAGATCGCCATCACGAAAACCATGAGGCGATAGATCGACGGATCAACCGATCCCCCAATACCTTCGCTCGCGCTCGCCATCGAAGGCAGCAGTACCATCGCAGCCGCTAGTGCAATTGCTTTCCCGTTCATGTCAGCTCCTCAGGCCGCAGGTTGCGAAATGAAGTTGGGATGCACGATCTTGCCATCCTTGGCGAGCAGCGTGCCCTTGATGATCTCGTCGTCCCAATTGACCTTGAGAACCTTCTCCTGCTTGTCGAAAAAGAGCTCGAGAAGCGCGAATAGGTTTTTTGCGTAGAGACTCGAGGCATTGACGGACACCGATCCTGCGAGATTGATTGGAGCAATGATCTTGACGCCATTGACGTCGACCGTCTGACCCGGAGCGGTCGCCTCGCAATTGCCCCCGCGCTCCGCCGCCAGATCGACGATGACGGAACCAGGCTTCATGCTTTCGACCATCGCGCGCGAAATGAGCCGTGGCGCGGGACGCCCTGGAATAAGCGCTGTCGTGACGACGATGTCTTGTGTCTTAATGTGGTTCGCCACCAGCTCCGTCTGCTTGGCCTGATACTCAACCGACATCGCTTTTGCGTACCCAGCCGCTGTTTGCGCTTGCTTGAATTCCTCATCCTCGACGGCAACGAACTTGGCCCCGAGCGAGGCCACCTGTTCCTTGGTTGCCGGACGAACGTCGGTTGCAGAAACTACGGCGCCGAGCCGTCGCGCCGTCGCGATGGCCTGCAGCCCGGCAACACCAACACCCATGATGAAAACTTTTGCAGCTGGTACAGTGCCGGCGGCAGTCATCATCATCGGAAGCGTCTGGCCGAAGTGCGACGCCGCATCGACCACGGCTTTGTACCCGGCGAGATTAGCTTGACTCGACAGGACGTCCATCGACTGCGCCCGGCTGATGCGCGGCACGAGTTCCATGGAGAACAGGCTGGCGCCCGTAGCGGCCAGAGGTTCAATTGCGGCTTTGTCGTACGGTTCGAGAATTGCTGCGACGATAGCACCGGGCTTGAGCGCCCGGATCTCGTCACCTGAAGGTCGACGCACTCTCAACAGAATGTCCGCGCCCGAAAGCGCGTCGGTCGCGTTTGTGGCAATCTCGGCACCCGCTGCTTTGAGTGTCTCGTCCGAGATGCGCGAACGGGAGCCCGCGCCCGATTCCACCCGCACCCTCGCGCCAAGCGCCACGAGCATTTTCGCCGTCTCCGGCGAAATGGCGACACGCGGCTCATCCGGCCCCTCGGCCGTGACAGCTATCGTAATCATCGGACCACCAAACCCTTCCTGCCCATAATTGAATTTTACCTAGCTTGCCTGGAGCACCCGCGCCGGAGCCGGCGCAGGTGCCAACTAATGATGAAAATTCTATAATTAATTGCTCAATGCATTAATTAAATGGAATTAGCGCTACCTACCCGCGTCGAGAGCCATTACGTCAGCAAGCACGAGTGGCGATTGGCTGCTCGACCGCGATTCCCAACGCACCGCATCAGAATTCGCCTCATGCTACTTCTGCGGATCGCAAGCCGAGCATATGGCAAATGCCGTAGACTAGGTCCGCGCGGTTGAGCGTGAAGAAATGGAATTCCGCGACGCCCCGATCAACGAGGCCCAATACCTGCTCCGCAGCAAACGCCGCAGCCGCAAGACGATGGGTCTCGGGATCGTTTTCCAATCCCTCGAAACGGCGCACCAACCAGCTGGGGATGCTGACCCCACAACGCGCAGCGACCGCAGCGACCTGCTTGAAATTATGGATTGGAAGAATGCCTGGAATAATCGGCGCCTCCACTCCGAGTGTTCTTGCCTGCTCTTCAAATCGGAAGAACAGCTTATTGTCGAAAAAGAACTGCGTAATGATCCGATCTGCCCCCGCATCAACTTTGTCCTTCAGGGCGGCGATATCAGCCGCAACAGTGCCCGCTGCCGGGTGCTTTTCTGGGTAACCGGCGACCGTGATCTCGAAGTTTGCAATGCCTTTCAGGTCGGCAACCATATCGCAGGTGTACTCGTAGTCGTCAGGACCTAGCTCATAACGATCGCCTGTGGATGCATCTCCCTGAAGAGCGACCAGCTTTCGAACGCCTAGGTTCCAGTATGCGGCAGCGGTTTCAGCAATCTCCGCGCGGGTGTTCCCAACGCGTGTGAGATGAACCGCTGGCGCAAGAGTCGTTTCACGAAGAATTCTCTCAACGGTTACGCGAGTGCGTTCTCGCGTCGTTCCATCGATGCCAGAAGTTACCGCGACGCTCGTAGGTCTCAAAGGGCCAAGCCTGTCAATCGCGCGCCATAGCGATTTTTCCATCACTGCGGTCCTCGGCGGAAAAAACTCGAACGAAACGTCGATGTCTCCCTGCCCGAGAAATCGGCTTCCCCGTCGTGCCGGCGCGATGCGTAGCATATCGGGCGGCAAGTTTGACTTTCTTATCATGCCCACGATGCTTTCCTCTATCCTACAGCACGCCCTGCGTTAGATCCGATGCATGCTCAAACTTCAGCACATGCCCCGCCAGGTAAAGCGAACCGAAGATAAGGATGCGACCCGGCTCACTCATGGCTGCTTTGGAAAGCAACAGAGCGTGGAGAAGGCCCTGTGTCGGGACAACGTGAAAGCCCTCCCTCACGGCAATCTCTGCAAGATCCCCGGCAGAGAGAGCGTTCACTTCTCCGGGAATCGGGACCGTGTAAACACGGGAGACGCGCCCCTGAAAATGCCGAAGCACTGAGGCAGCATCCTTGGTTTCCATCATGCCGCAAATCAAATGCACTTCTCTAGGATCGCGGGCATTCAAGGCGTCGAGATGCGCTCCCACGACTGCACCACCCGCTTCATTGTGACCTCCGTCGAGCAACAGCTCGGTGTTCGGCCCTAGGTACGTCTGGTATGGCTCCTTATTCAGGCGTTGCAGTCGCCCGGGCCACGATGCCGTAGAAAGCCCCTGTTCGAGCGCATCCAGCGACAGCTTCTGATTGAAAAGAAGACACGCCGTAGCAATGGCTGTCCCAGCATTGTCGATCTGGTGCGCGCCTTCGAGCTTAGGCAACGGGAGATTGATCATGCGTGTATGCGATTGGAATATGAGCCGGCGGCCGCGTTTAAAGGCAACGAAGTCGCGCCCGAAGACGTGCAATTGGGCACCTACTTCCGCAGCCTTTGCTTCGATGACTGCTAAAGCCTTCGGTTGCTGCCGACCGACGATGCAGGGCACACCAGGTTTGAGGATACCGGCCTTTTCAGCGGCGATAGAAGCCAATGTATCCCCGAGGAATGAGACATGATCGATCGAAATGGGAGTGATCACGGTGGCCCGAGGTGATTGGACGACGTTGGTTGCATCAAGCCGCCCACCCATCCCTGTCTCGAGGAGCAGAAGGTCGGCGTTTTCCCGGGAGAAGGCGAAAAAAGCAGCCGCTGTGGTGATCTCAAAATGGGTAATGGGATGATTGCCATTGACTCTCTCTACGAGAGACAGACATTCAGCCAACTTCTCCTCCGAAATCGGTGCGTGCCCATCCTCCTGCGCAAGGCCAATGCGCTCGTGGAAAGATACGAGGTGTGGCGACGTGTACGTGTGCACACGCCGTCTTTGAGCTTCGGCAATTGCTCTCACAAACGCGACGAGCGAGCCCTTCCCGTTCGTACCAGCGACATGCACGACCGGTGGTAGACGGCGCTCGGGATTTCCGAGCGCCGCGAGCAATCTGATCATTCGATCGAGCGATAGATCGATGGTCTTCGGGTGTAGCCCGTTCAACCTCTCGAGCAGGATCTTACTGCTAGGAAGCAGAGCGGGCGCACTGGCCGCCTTAAAGTTTTTCGCTGACGAAGTTGTAGACATCATCCTTAGCCTCGCGACCGTACTTGAGGAGTTGAGAAACCTCGCCCGAAGTGGAGGAGTTGAATTGCTCGTCCTTGATGGACGGCAGGTTGATCTTGACGTTCATGATTGCGCCTTCGAGACCCGCGTAGGCCTGTTGCGCTGCGACGCCGAGATCGCTCAGGGCATTGGGATTGGTTTTTCCCAAGAGACTTTTGGAGAGATTGAGTACGCTGACGCACTCGCGCGCGATGGAGAGGGGCGACTGGACAGCGTCCTTGTATCCAGTCTGGATCGCCTCGGCGCGCTTCTGCTTCTCGGCATCGGTCGTCTTCGGCAACTTGAATGCTGCCATAACTGAATTGAAGGCTTCCGTATCGAGATCGACGCGGCGCATGAGGCCAGTTGCAAGCCCATCGGCCTCAAGTAGACCGGTTTTGATTTCTTGCGCGTGAGCCTCAAGATCTTTCCTTCCGATACTTAGGCGGCACACCATCGCTACAAGCTCAGCGCCAAGTGCGCCTGACAGAGCAGCCACACTGCCGCCTCCAGGTGCTGGAGCATCGGACCCCAGTACATCTCCGAATTCCTCGAGCGTCATTTTAACTAGCATTTCTTTCCTCCTAGTTTGGTCGGCGCCCGCTTAGAAGCGCCGACGTCTGTTTGATAGTTGTTCGCAACCGTTTATTTCCGCAGCGCAAATCCGGAAACGGCTGCGCGACCTAGAACAAGCCTTCTATGTCGCCTTTTTCGTTGAGCCGAATGGTTTCGGCAGCAGGCACGCGCGGAAGGCCGGGCATGGTCATGATCTCTCCGCAGATCCCAACCACGAACCCAGCGCCTGCCGAGAGACGCACTTCACGAAGAGGTAAGGAGAACCCTGTCGGCGCCCCGCGCTTGTTTGGATCGGTCGTGAAGGAATACTGCGTTTTAGCCATGCAGACGGGGAGATGGCCGTAGCCGGCTTGCTCCCATTGTTTCAGCTGGTCGCGGATCTTCTGGTCGGCCACCACGCCCTCTGCGCGATAAATCTCACGCGCAATGGTTTCGATCTTTTCAAAGAGGCCTAACCCCTCCGGATAGAGCGGCTTGAAAGCAGCCGAGCCAGCAGCACAGAGCTCGACCACCTTTTGTGCAAGTTCTTGAGTGCCTTCGGACCCATCCTGCCAATGTTTGCAGACGATGGCCTCCGAGCCCTGAGCGGCGACATATCGCTTGAGAGCTTCGATTTCGGCAGGCGTGTCCTTGGAAAAATGATTGATTGCGACGACGGTAGGGACGCCGAACTTGCGCACATTTTCCAAGTGACGTCCGAGATTTACGCAACCCTTCTCGAGAGCAGCGACATTCTCGGTACCAAGGTCCTCTTTCTTGACCCCGCCATTCATCTTGAGTGCACGAACGGTTGCAACGATGACAGCGGCTGAGGGGGTCAGGCCTGCTTTGCGGCACTTGATGTCGAAGAACTTCTCCGCGCCGAGGTCGGCGCCGAAACCTGCTTCCGTCACCACGTAATCTGCAAGCTTCAACGCTGTGCGAGTCGCCATCACAGAGTTGCAGCCGTGCGCGATGTTGGCGAAAGGTCCGCCATGCACAAACGCAGGATTGTTCTCGAGGGTCTGCACGAGGTTCGGCATCAGCGCGTCCTTGAGCAACACCGTCATTGCGCCATCTGCCTTGAGGTCACGGCAATAGACTGGCGAGCGGTCGCGGCGATAGGCAACGATCATGTCACCGAGTCGTTTTTCGAGATCCTTACGATCTTTGGCGAGGCACAAGATCGCCATGACTTCGGACGCCACGGTGATGTCGAACCCAGCAAGGGCCGGGAATCCGTTTGCGGCGCCTCCAAGTGAGGTCACAACCTCGCGAAGTGCGCGGTCGTTCATGTCGAGAACGCGCCGCCAGGTAACACGGCGCGTATCGATATCCAGCTCATTGCCCCAATAGATGTGATTGTCGATCAACGCGCTGAGCAGGTTGTGCGCGCTGGTGATTGCGTGGAAATCACCAGTGAAATGGAGGTTGAGGTCCTCCATGGGCACGACCTGGGCATAGCCACCACCGGCAGCGCCACCCTTCATGCCGAAGCACGGACCGAGCGAAGGCTCGCGCAAACAGATTATAGCTTTCTCGCCGATGCGATTTAAGCCGTCTCCGAGTCCAACGGTCGTCGTGGTCTTGCCCTCGCCGGCCGGCGTCGGGGAAATAGCGGTCACCAGCACGAGGTGTCCATCAGGACGTGACTGAACCTCATCGATGAATTCAAAACGGACTTTCGCCTTATGCGGACCGAAACGCAGCAACTGCGATTCAGAAATCCCGACCTTCTCTGCAACCTTCTCAATCGATTGCAACTTTGCGGCGCGCGCCACATCGATGTCGCTGCCTACTACCTTGACCATCTCGTGTATTCCTCAAGTTGCGTTAGTTCTCGGCAGCAGGGCGCTGGAGGGGTTTCCAAAAGCGGAAGCCTCTTTCGCCATGCACAGTTGTTTTGAAAAAGAAGGGGAGATGCGACCTCGATCACCGGGCAAGAAATGGGAAGAGGCCCTGCGGAACCGAAGCCGCATCTCCGTCAGCACATCACCCAAAAGATGATGTAGCCACAGCCAATGTTACGAATGGATTCGCGATCAGCTCCCCCAGAAGATCTGGTACCCGATCAATATTGCGAGCGCATTGCCGGCAAGCGCGAGATAAGGGAGGATGCCTGCTCGGGTAGGAGTGAGTTCGGTCTCGCCTGGCGGGATCAGATCCGACAGCATATAGTCGGGAAACTTGCCGCCGTCGGTTACGTAGTGCCGGTAAAGAAAGACCGGCACGGCGGCAAACAGGACCGTAAAGCCGAGAGGAAGCACTCCATCCCCCCACACGTTTGCACCAGCGCCGATCAGGAAGGCGTTCACAAACGATAGGCATCCCACAACGACCAACCAGAACATCGAAGCGCGATACGGCCGTTTGGAACGCGGATTGTCAATGCGGTGAATCCATGCCGCACTCATGTTGAGTGTATGGAACATCAAGTAGTTGACGGCGGAAACAGCAAGCACGAACAGATAGTCAGACATGAGTAGAAGAAAGGCATTGAAAAAGAGGTCTACCCACATTGCGCGAGTGGGGACACCGTGCTCGTTGAGGTGGTCAAGGTATTTCGGAAACCAGCCATCATGTGCTCCCTGATAAAGGGTTCTGGCAGAGTCCGCCATGGCCGTCATCACGCCCAGCAGAAGGCTGAAGATCAGCATCACAACCAGCAGGTTGGTGAAGAATGGGCCAGCTCCAACTAGGCCAGCAAACGCAGCGCCTACACCTTCTCCACTTTGGATTCCCGGTGACAGCATGCCTTCGGTCCCCAAGCCACCTTGGAATACGAAGGATACGAGGGCGTATACGACCAGGCAGATCACACCAGTCGAGATGACCGCCTTTGGCCCGCCAGTTTCTGGATCGCGCATCTCGCTCATAAAACAGACCGAACTTTCGGCAGCGTATGCCGACCAGGCGGCTATAAACAAACCGCCGAAGAACAGCTTCCACCCTTCAAAGTCCCAGGCTCCATTTAATGGTACGAATGGCGTGAAGTGCTCCATCGTGACTTTGCCGCCAAACAACGGCAGGAAGCAAACGAGCACCAGCGGGAAGAGCCCACCGAGTGTCAGCGCGATCTGAACGCGTGCGGTTCTCGTGATCCCTGCATGTTGAATAGCCCAGATCGTCAACATGATGAGGGTGCCAAGAACGAATTGCATGTTGAGGCGGAGAGTCAGACCCGGCTTGATCGCGTTCAGATCGACGAGTGTGAAACTCCAAGTGTTCAAGACGTGATCCGGCGGGACGAAGACCGAAAGCACGTAGCCTGCCCCCAAACCAGAGCCGATAGCCAGGATTGGGCTGTATGCGATCCAGTTGCCCCAGACGGACATCGGCGCAACGACCTTAATGTGCCGGATCCAGGCGGTTGCACCATAGTTCGCGGTTCCGCCGGATTTGTTTGGCAGCATCGCCGCCATTTCGGCATAGACAAACGTGGCTATCAACCCGATCGTAGCAGAGACCGTCCAAACCAGCGGTGACACGGTTCCGGTGACCGCGGAAATCCCCCCGAGACTGAACATCACCAGCGCGCACGCGCCTAGTGCAATGAAAACGACTTCCCACCAGCTTACCGCTCGAACCATATTTTCTTTGTGCGATGATGACACTATGACGTGTTCAGGATTCGCAACTTTAGAATCCATCTGATTTTCCTCCCATAGTTGCCGGCCCTCCCTAGGCGCCGCGTAATGGAATCAAAGCCGGCATCCATTTTCTCGGTGGTTGACACCGTTGTCGTGATGGAGCCGGCTTTGAATTCCTGTTATTTTTTTTGTTGAGGTTTTACGTGGGGCGTTACGCTCTAGCCCTCGAGCTCGAGCAGATGGTTTTCGAGGATTTGCGTTTTGTAATCCCAGGGCCCATTGATGGCCTCGAGCTGCAAGTACCATTCCGCAGTCTGAACGAGGACTTCCGCCGCGATAGTTCCACAAATCTGTCCGGCTAGAACGTTCACGCCGTAGCGTGCAGCTTCAGCCTTCAGAAGATTGTAAATTCTATGCAGCGGCGTCTGCAGCGGATTGCTGACTTCGATCGAAATGATGGCGACGTCTTTTCCGGTTCGGCGATGCTTATTCGGCAGACCGATAGTGCCCTGGATGTTGGTAAAGCCGCCGGTCCTGCCTCTGATATAGCTCGCAAGCTTCTTAGCGATGGCGACATCCGTGGTATCGAGCACAACGTTGAAATAAGCGTCATGCTGTTCAAGAGCTCCGACGATCGTCGCTCCAGCGGTTGGATGCAGCTTAGCGGGACCGAGGTCCGGCGCGCGGCTCGGATCCTTGAGGACTGCGTCTCTCAGCCCTTCGTAGTTGCCCTTGCGAATGGCCGTCAGCCCTTCGCGGTCAGGACGGCGAGCGTTTTTGCCCGTGAAGAAGACCGGAACCTGGTGCCGCTTGAAGATCTCCTTGCCGATCTCCTCAGCCAGCTCCCTGCATTCCTCGATCGTGACGTCCTTTGCCGGGTAAATCTCGATGGTATCGACAGCACCGATGCGCGGATGGTGGCCCGTCTGCTTCTCCATGTCGATCAATTCGTAAGCCTTGGCGCAAGACTCCAGAATCGCGTCCTTCATCACTTCAGGACGGCCAAGGAGCTCCACCGGAAGGCGATCGAAATCGGCATCAGGCTCATAACCAATCAGTTTCAGTCCGGGCCTGTTGCGATACGGAGCAATAATCTGGTCGATGACCTCCTTACGCTTACCGTCGCTGAAATTCGGATCTGAAAGAATGTACTTCGCCATAAAGTCCTCCTGCCCGGACGTAACGATTTGTTACCGGGATATCCCTGTGGTGTTGGGCACCCTGTGCGGATGCTTGCTTTTGAGAGAGCGGCATCGCCGAACGAACCTCCCGATCGCCAAAAGCAAGAAATCGGAGGGTGCGGCTTGCCGTCCCCAAGTGAGGCTAGTTTCGACTTTTTATTTAATCAAGCGATTAATTATATGCGGTGCATCATAGGAAACGGCGCTTCGTGACGTCGGAATCACTGATGCGATATCCAGGCCGCAGCGCACGGAGCGCAACCGCTGCGAGAAGAGGTGCAGAGTGATGATTTCGATTTCTGGCCGCCTTGTGCGCCGGTCAAACCGCCGCATAAACTAGGAAGCGCAGAGTATCATTGAGGGATTCGGTCAGACGACAGCAGATGAGTTATCCGTGCGAGAGGGCAACCTGAGATCGGCGGCACGAGACGACATCGAAGACGAAGGCGTCATATCAACTGGGATGCGCCATGAGAGAGTGCGAAGCAGCAATCCAAGAATCCGCAGTCAAACTTTTTTTAGTTGCACATAGATCCTAGGAGTTTGTTGCGGCTCACCTTAGGGTTTCGCCACGGGCAAGCCGGCGGCTCGCGACAATGAAGTGCTTGACGCTGGGAAACTCTGTAATTAATCCATCAATTGATTTTAGGACGGGGCATCATGGGCCGAAAACGCAAAGAAATTGAACCAAAACTTGGGCGAAGAGCGGCAGTAGTCGCAGGACCCGATGCCGATGAACTTGCACGGATCGCTCTCGATTTATTTGCGGAGCGTCATTACTCGACAGTGACGATCAAGGACATCGGCAAAGCCGCTAACGTCAATAGCGCCATGATTTACTATCACTACCGGGACAAGCTCGCCTTATTTAACGCAGCGATTGACAGTGCGACGAGCGAGGCGTTCCAACACTTCGACGATAACATTCACAACGGCAAGCATGAGAACGCGGCTTCAGCGATCAATGCATGGTTCGACGTGCATGTGACCTTGTACAAGCGTCTGCGCAACGTCATCAAGATAAGCATGGACTGCAGTGGCCCAGAATTTTCGGACGCGAGAAGTACAATCAAAAACTTCTACAGCCATGAAAAGAAGATCCTCGGGGACATCATAAACGACGGCATCGACTCGGGCATTTTCCGTAAGGTCGATGTGTCGGTTGTGTGCACCATGATCTCCGCGTTCCTTGACGGCATCCTGGCGAGATCACTCATGCTCAAGGATTTCGACATGCTTAAGACAGTCGAAGAGTTCAAGCGGACACTCTGGCTTCATCTGGGGTATCGCACAGTGCCCGTCCGAACGTCGTCTCGCTCCAACACTACAGATCGCAAATCGGCCTGACACACATGCTTCCCGTTCTCATCGTCCAAAACGACCCCCTAGAAGGGGCGGGTTCGCTCGCCACTTTAATGGCCAAACGCGGTCTATCTCAGTTCATTGTCCAAGGCTTCGACGCGCCGTATGCGGAGTTGACGCCTGAGCGTTTTAGCGCGCTCATCATATTGGGCGGAGCTCAGAGTGCCTATGAGACCGAGACCTACCCCTACCTTGAACGGGAAATGGATCTCGTAAATTCCTTCATAAAAACTGACATGCCCGTCGCTGGCTTCTGTCTTGGTGCGCAAATTCTCGCTGCAGCACTTGGAGGAGATGTTGGGCCTGGCGCGCAAAAGGAAATCGGCTGGTATGACCTCACGCTATGTGATGAGGCGGCGGACGATGCCCTCCTAAAGGGGCACCCCAAAACGCTGCTTTCTTATCATTTCCATGGCGACGTCATTCGCAATGTTCCCAACAGTATTGTTCTCGCTTCATCCGCGATGACGCCTTGGCAAGCATTTCGTCATGGCCAGAAAACATATGGGTTCCAGTATCATGCCGAGGTGAACAGATCACTGCTTGCCGACATGTGTCGTAACAACGAAAGTTATCTTGCCTCCAACGGCATCGACGCTGACACTCTTATTGTCGCTAGCCAACCGCACCTACCCGACTTCGAACACCATTGCGCAGGCGTACTCGAGCGATGGCTCGATCTGTTTTCAATTGCCAAATAAGCCCGGTGATCTTGCCTTCATTGGTCAATCGAATTCACTGTCCAATGCCTCGAATCCTAATAACTGCGGTAACGGCTTTAGCGCGTGGAAACCGTTGAACGCTGTCCGGCATTACTAGTGAAAATCTCCATTATCGCTACCAATATCTACTGTGCCATATCCCAAGGACGGGCATCAGAGAAAGCGTGATGAATACTAATTCGTGCTTCTTAAAATTGACGAGGCACGGCACGCGGATGTTTCAACGTTCGCTGATGCGCTAGAGCAATTCGGATTGCTCGAACTTGCGCTCATGAGCCAGCACGCTATGCATCGCGTTGCCTTTCTCGATAGCATTGATGATCTTGTCACAGATTAACCGACGACTTGAAAAGCTCCCGGAGCATCGCCGGGCGTTTGCTGAGAACGCCATCAATCGTGTGCTGCCGAAGTTTTTTGGGGAACGGCCCGAGAGCATATCGACGGTCGCCAGCGTCGTGCTCGATGCAATGGAAGTGCCGATCGCTACCTCCTGATCGAGTTCAAGCGTCCCAAACATCCGGTCGATCGCGATAACGAGGCGCAAGCCCGAGAGTATCGTGACGAGCTTTCACGCCATTTCCCGGGCAAGGCGATCGACATATTGCTTCTAGGCGGCGGCAGAGCGCAGGTCGATGCGCGGTATGATACACCTGACGTGCGGGTGCTTTCCTATACGGAGGTTATCTCTCAGGCGCGGCACGAGCTGGAATGGGAATCTCGCAACGCGGGAGATTTGAGTGCATGCGACTCTAGGCTGATGCTACCGCAACGATGAAATTCGTAGGGAAGGCCAAATTTGGAGACGTTAGAGCCCGATGGAAATCGTGGCCCCACTCCGGTCCGAATGGGAACAGTCGAACTCATGAAAAGGAAATGCACAAGGCGCTTGAAAATAGCCTTTGGGTGCTCGGCAGTCGTTACCAAATGATGGCTTCCAATCGTTCATTGCGCCGTATCGTGAATGAATATAGCGAGACTAAGCACGCTGGTTCCAAGGGCACGAAGCGACCCGATCTGTTGCTCGCGACGGACTATTCACCAGAGCGCGTGTTCACCTGACTTCAACCCGACATGTCGAAGGTTATGAAGTCGCAATTGGCCTTCTCCAAATTGTCGAGGGATCAGAAATCGACGCTCCCTTGAAGTAGTTCGGACCGGACGTCCGCTAGCAGCTCGGCAGTCGCCCGCAAATGGCGTGGCTGCATTCCAGCGTTCGAGCGGCGTTGGAAGACGTCTACAAGAACGAGATCGGTCTTCAGAAGGCGCGCCTCAAGCAAAACCCAAGCCCTCACCTCCGCAAACAACTCGCTGTTCTCGACAACGGCGCCCCAGTCGGAGGTTACGTGACCTTCTAGGCTATCCACTTCTACCTCGCCATACACCCTCTTAAGGAGCTTGGGCGGTATCTCCGGGTCTTCATCGAGCCCAAAGAACATGGGCTTTCCGCCTACAACCTTCCTCCTGACCGAAGCACGATGCCGGGATACTTCGGGGGCTTTTCTTCCGCGACGGTAAAGCGGAGCCGGGAACTGCCCGCGAGAGGCAGTCTTCTTTCATCGCTTTTCGATGGTCCGAAAACGTCTTCGACGGTCAAGACCGAGCCGTTCACATAAATTGAAAAGCCTTGCTCTGCCATACTCGTGGACCAGCGCTGCGCGCCTCGCTTCTTCTTTAGGGAAGGACATATTCTGACTTAGCGAGAGAGTGATCCACGTGCCGTGCTCATTTTCGCTTGCCGGCACTTCGTCGACCGGGAGTGGGATCTGTTTCGAGATCCTTATTGGCCTCCGGCAAGACTTGCTTATCGATGCTAACCGTGGAACGTACTCCTGCCGCACATGTACTGATTAGCATCTTTTGTGCTGCGGCAAGGCCCGCGAACTTGCCTATTCCCTTACGGCCTTTGATGCGGCGCTTGTATTTTGGAGAGCGCTGACCTTTCTTGCTTCGCCTGTCTCTGGCAATCGTGAGGTATTCTTTGGCCACATCCAAGGGAGTCATGCCGCTCCCGTCGTCCCTTATGACGATGGGTTCATTCGACATCGGCGCGGGCAGCGTGATCCAGACGTTATCGGCGCCGGCATCCCACGCATTGTCGACCAGCTCCTTAAGCGCCGCTTCTGTGGAACGGTAAGTTTCTCCAAGGAGGGCCGTCAGTCTCGTGTCGACAGAGAAATATGCTGACTTCGTCATGACTGCACCGGCGAGTGCTTGCTTGCGAGAAGCTGAGGAGTAGATACGGTCATGACGTTCCGCGTGGCACCGGCCTCGAAGACTGGAAGTACAGTCCGCCGGAATGCATCCGAACGAAGAAGACGCCGATCATCGACGAGTCAGACGCCGCGCATAACAGCACGTAGTAAGTCGCGCGTCAGAACCTGATGCGAATGAGCATGAAACGCTTTTGCACGGCTCTCGAACGCATTCTCAATGAAGCTCGCCAGCCATCGCCACGCGGTGGCGCTCTCTCGAAGGAAGGGTTGACGCCGATCGAACGGCACTCTCACGCACCCCATTAGACGCTCACTCCCTCTAATGCTGCCGCTTGCAACGTCAACCACCGAAGGATGCACGATTCAGAGAGGGAAGACGCAAAGAACAAAACAAAAACAGCGTTAACCCCCAATTGGGGATTATGGCCATCTTCTAGGAGGGTGAGAAATGCGGTTTTTCTCAAGAAGTTCCGTGGTGGGCACTACAGGGATCGAACCTGTGACCCCTACCATGTCAAGGTAGTGCTCTACCGCTGAGCTAAGTGCCCGGAAGAAGCGAGCTTCTAGAGTGTTAGCGATACCCCGGTCAAGCCCTGGAATACAGCAAATCGGCCGCAGGTAAAAATAAGCGCGCCTCAGACCGCCAGAAGACGGTCAACCTCACGCACCAAATCCTTCAGATGGAAGGGCTTCGAGAGAACGCGGGCGTCCTTGGGCGGCTGGTTTTCGCTGTTGAGAACGACGGCCGCAAAACCCGTGATGAACATGATCTTGAGGTCGGGATCGATCTCGCTGGCGCGCCGGGCGAGTTCGATGCCGTCCATCTTGGGCATGACGATGTCGGTGAGCAGAAGCGTGAAGGGCTCGGTCTTGAGGCGGTCGTACGCGTCCTCGCCGTTCTCGAAGGCGACGACGTCGTAGTTCGCTTTCTCGAGCGCCTTGACGAGGAAACCGCGCATGGAGTCGTCATCCTCGGCGAGCAGGATGCGGCGGATCGGCAGGCTGGAGGGCTTGGCTGTCATGACTACTCTGATGTGCGGAAGGTCCCAGATGAGAAGTACCCGATATCTCATCTAATGCAAACTTGGCCCGACTTTGGTAAACGGAGCATGAAACTGTGGAAATGCCGAACACAGCGCGGCAGTACTGCATCACTCGGGCATGACGCCGGCAAACTTCGCTCCGCAAGTTATGTGCAATCGACGCGCGCTTAAGTCTTCCATGGACTTACGCGTGCTGCATTGGCAATGTATTCCGCAACGAAACACCGAATTGCGGCCGGGATCTGAACGAGACACAACTGACTATGGCCGACGATAGATCTCACGACGTACCGAGAGCATTTTTCCCGTCATTCGACGTACTGGCGCCACGCGTTCAATCGGCGCCCTTCGTGTTCTCTTCGCCTCACTCCGGCAGGCTCTATCCTCCTGAGTTCCTTGCGATCTCGCGCCTCGATCCGAAAACGCTGCGCCGTTCCGAAGACTGCTTCGTCGACCGGCTTTTCCGGCCAGTTGCGAGCTTGGGAGCGCCGATCATCAGCGCCCGCTTCCCGCGCGCCTATCTTGATCTGAACCGCGAGCCCTACGAGCTCGACCCGGAACTCGTCGGCGAGCCTTTGCCGGCTCACGCGAACACGCAATCGATTCGCGTGGCTGGCGGACTGGGCACCGTCGCGCGCATCGTCGCCGACGGCGAAGAAATTTATCCGGACCGCTTGAGCCTCGATAGCGTGCTCGCACGAATCGAGCAGCTCTATTTTCCCTTCCACGCCGAGTTGTCGAGGCTAGTCGCGGCAACCCGCGAGACCTTCGGCTACGCCGTCCTCATCGACTGCCACTCCATGCCGTCGACGGCGATGGCCCCGGGAGGCGCGCAACGGCCCGATATCGTCATAGGCGACAGGTTCGGCGCCGCTGCCGATCCGCGGCTGACGCTGCTGGTTAGAGACGAGTTTCAGCGCCGTGGCTTCAAGGTGCAGCTGAATCGGCCGTACGCCGGCGGCTACATAACCGAACATCACGGCCGGCCGGCGCGCGGAACGCATGCCATACAGGTTGAAATCAACCGCGGCCTCTACATCAACGAACTGACGTTCCAAGAAACGGCTGGCTATGCGCGTCTTGCAGAAGCGCTGAAAGAGATCGTCACGGCTCTGTTTCGCGAGGTGCCGACACTGCTCGACTATCGCGCCGCAGCCGAGTGACGCGCGCCGCGCTTTACCAAATTTATAAAGAAAAAGGGCCGTCCGAATTTTTCACGAACGGCCCAAGTCTAGGGAGGAAACGCCCAAGGAGGGCTGCGAAGCGCGAGCCGAGCTCACATATCGCACTGCAAAAATTAAAGGTGCAGCGCATTATCGGCAATTGCGATTTGCGCAGATCTGACAAGCTTGAAACGCGGACCTCGCCGCAAAGCGCATTTTTTCGGGCGTGCTAGTTGCAACTGTCGCGCGAAGGGCCATTCCCATAAAGAAAGGCCGTCCGAAGCCGAACGGCCCAAGTCTAGGGAGGAAACGCCCAAATTGGGCAGCGATTGCGATGAAGCGTGTCAACGCAATCACCTCATAACGATGGGCTGCTTCGACCCTCGCCGCAATCTCTACGAGTATTATATTAGCACATTGGGATGCGCGTGTATCAGGCCCGCAACAACTTACGTTACTAATGTGTATCTAGCTCAAGATTGCAGTATCTCGAAGTAACGTCTGATAGTAATTGGGGCATCTAGCAAACACTTGAAATCTCAGGATGAGCGCGTGCCGGGAACGTCCCCCGCAGCGGAACTTCAGGCCATTGTCCGCGTGGCCCACGAGCTGGCCGATATTTCAGGCCCAGTTATCCTCAAGCATTTTCGCAAGACAATGCCTGTGGAAAACAAAGCCATAGGCGGCGCCTTTGACCCGGTAACCAAGGCCGACCGCGGCGCGGAAAAAGCCATATCTGAAGCGCTGGCAACAAGATTCCCTGATCACGGCATCGTCGGCGAAGAGTTCGGAACGAAATCCGGAACGAGCCCCTATCAATGGATCGTCGACCCGATCGACGGCACGCGATCGTTCATCATCGGGTCGCCGCTGTGGGGCACGTTGATCGGCGTTCTGAAGGACGGCGTGCCGGTCTTCGGCCTCATGGATCAGCCCTTCACCGGCGAACGCTTCTGGTCCACCGATAAGGCAGCCTATCATAGCGTCCGAGGCGGCCGGCCCGCGCGGCTCAAGACGCGCGAGTGCACACGCATCGAAGACGCCGTGTTGACGACCACGCATCCCGAAATGTTCGAAGGGCCCGAACAGCAGTCGGCCCTTTCCACGCTGAAGGAAAAGGCGCGGCTCACGCGCTACGGCGGCGATTGCTACGCCTACTGCCTGCTCGCCTCAGGCCTCATCGATATCATCATCGAGCCCGGTCTGAAGTCCTACGATATCGCGGCGCTCATTCCGATCATCGAACGTGCTGGCGGCGTCATCACGACGTGGACCGGCGGCAGCCCAGCGAGCGGCGGAAACATCATTGCGACGGGCGACGCCCGCCTGCATGAAGACGCCCTCGCGATGATCAATAAGCTCTAAACCCGTTCCGACAACGACGTTTCGATGCCCATGTAAGCGTCGAATGCCGCCCAGAACCGCTGGCGTATGGCGTCGGTCTCTTGCAAAATTTCATGTCGCGAGCCCGGCATGAGGATGTGCCCGCCGGATTTGAGATCCACGGCGAAATCCTCGATCGCTTGCGATGAAACGACATGATCTGCACCGGCCGCGAACACCATCATCGGCACAGAGACGTATTTCGGATAGTCCGGCCGCGAAAGCATCGCGCAGCTGCGAAGAGCAGCCCTGAGCCAGCCGACCGTCGGCGCGCCCAGCGCCAGATCAGGAGCAGCTTCGATGATCGATTTGACGCGCGACCAGCGCACGCGGTCGGCCGTCAGCCTGTTGCCTTCGAATTCCCCAAGGTCGTTCGGCTCATCCCCGCCGCCGCGAACATAGGTGGTCGCAAACCCGCAGAGCGACAGGATCGAAGAATAGGCTTTCGCAACCGGCCGGCTGGCGCCGAGCATCTGCTCATGGATCTCGATCATCGGCGATAGCAGGATCATCCGCGCGAAGGGGCTCGCTTCATCCTGCGCCCCGCGCAACAGGATATTGCCGCCGAGCGAATGACCAAGCCCGATCAATGGCTGCGGCAACGCCGGCTTCACGATCTCATCGATGAAGATTGCGAGATCGCGGTCGTATTCGGTGAAGGCCACGACGTGCCCCTTGCGCCTGTTCGAGAGCATGCGCTCCGACCCGCCCTGCCCGCGCAGATCGAAGGTCGCGACGGCAAACCCGCGCCGGCGCAAGTCCGCGATAACCTCGAAATACTTTTCGATGAACTCGCCGCGGCCCTGCACGATGCAGACCGTTCCCCGCGATGGTCCCCGCGTGGCTTCCCAGAGAGCACACCGGAGTTTCAATCCGTCGTAGCCGTCGAAGGCCGTCACCTGCGCGCCGCTCGGCACGGGATTTATTGAGAGTGAAACGAGTTTCATCTGCCTCTCTGAATGGACTGC
This sequence comes from Hyphomicrobium facile, assembly GCF_900116175.1. Classification (GTDB taxonomy): domain Bacteria; phylum Pseudomonadota; class Alphaproteobacteria; order Rhizobiales; family Hyphomicrobiaceae; genus Hyphomicrobium_B; species Hyphomicrobium_B facile. The sequence continues at coordinate 590,577 of NZ_FPCH01000001.1, read as the reverse complement.
ATCCGTCGGCCGGCGAGGTTGATTCCGGTACCTACGAATAACGCCGTAGCACACGATATCGGCGGAAACTCTCGCGAAACCCTCTTGAAGCCCTTTTTCCGCTTCCTACCTCTCTGCTGTGGTTGCCGCAAAGCGGGGCCGCACAAAGAAAAGGGCCGGTCCAGAAGGCTGGCTCACATGTCGCTTCTCAAGAGGATATGTCATGAGACACGCAGAATTCGCTCCCTTTTATCGCTCCGCTATCGGCTTTGATCGGCTCTTCCAGCTATTGGATCAGTCCGCCGGCTACGACAGCGAATCCACGTACCCGCCATATAATATTGAACGGACCGGGGAGAACGCGTACCGCATCACTCTGGCGGTCGCGGGCTTCGCGCAAAATGAGCTGACGATCGAGGTCAAGGAGCAGACCCTATCGGTTGCCGGTGAGAAGGCTCCAGACGCCGCCGAGAAAACATATCTGCATCGCGGCATTGCAGCCCGAGCGTTCGAGCGCCGCTTCCAGCTCGCCGACCACGTCGACGTGACCGGCGCCAAGTTCGAGAACGGCCTCCTCCACGTTGATCTGGTTCGCAACGTCCCCGAGAGCAAGAAGCCCCGGACCATCGCGATAGGCACGTCGGGTGGCGTCCAGCAGCTTGAGGCCAACGCCGCCTGAGACCCGGCGGACGGCCAGTCTCACCAATTAATGCCACGTCTTGAGCGGCAGCTGCGTACCAACGCGGCTGCCGTTGGCATTGATCGGCGGCTGGGGGAAATTTTGTTGCTGCGCGAGGTCCCGAACCTTGCCAAAAACGATTGCGACGCTCAGTGCTTCTTACCGCTTGTGCCGCAGTGCCAAATCTGTAGAATTTGTTAGATAGGTCAATAATGCTGTCCTTTGTGCGCCGATCAGGCGAGCACGAAGAGCGGTGCAGACGTTACACGATCGGCCGAGGCATTGCTTTACGGCATGACGTGGCGTGGGAGAACATTAGGTGTTTGAAAGCAGGATGTGCGGTTCGCAGAGCCGCGAATTCGGCCGCGGGCTTCATACCGTACGCCGCAGCGCGTTGGCCCGATGTGACCGAAAACGCCCGCGCTACGCGTGACCGGCGGTTATCCTCCGGCGGCGTAGCGCTGCACCAAACATTGAATGAGCCGCGCCTCCAATAGGCGTCCTACCACACCGAAGTTCTGAAATTTGGGCCACCCAGGCCATGCGAGGCATCAGATGAGCGAAGGTTACCAGTATCCGCTGGATGACGAGATCGGCGATGGCACCCGGCCGGCAGCGGAAGGCCTTTTCGATCCGGCCCTTGAACGCGACGCATGCGGCGTCGGTTTCATTGCAAACCTCAAGGGATTGAAGTCGCACGCCATCGTCGAAGGCGCGCTCAAAATTCTCGAGAACCTCGAGCACCGCGGCGCTGTAGGCGCCGATCCTCTCTCCGGCGACGGCGCCGGCATTCTGATCCAAATTCCGCACGACTTCCTGGCCGCCGAGACGAAGGCCGCCGGCTTTGAGCTCCCGGCGCCGGGTCACTATGCGGTCGGACAGATTTTCATGCCGCGCGATGACCGGCTTCGCGCCCACTGCGAGCGCGTCTGGTCGCGCTGCCTCAAGGAAGAAGGTCTCGAGCTGATCGGCTGGCGCACGGTGCCCGTCGACAACAACTGTCTTTCGGTAATGGTGCGCGACGTCGAACCGGTGCAGCGGCAGGTATTCATCCGCCGTCCCGCATCGATGACCGATCAGGAAGAATTCGAACGCCACCTCTATATCGTTCGCAAGGTCGTCTCGAACGCCATTCACGACGCCTATAAGGGTCGCGACATCGGCCATTACACCGTGTCCCTGTCGACGCGCACCGTCGTCTACAAGGGCATGTTCCTGTCGTTCCAGGTGAAGGCCTATTACAAGGATCTCTCGGATCCGCGCCTGGTGTCGGCGCTTGCCCTCGTCCACCAGCGTTTCTCGACCAACACCTTCCCGTCTTGGAAGCTCGCCCATCCCTACCGGATGGTTGCCCATAACGGCGAAATCAACACGCTGCGCGGCAACGTCAACTGGATGGCCGCACGTCAGGCATCCGTATCGTCGCCGCTTTTCGGCGATCGCATTTCGAAGCTCTGGCCGATCTCCTATGAAGGCCAGTCCGACACGGCTTGCTTCGACAACGCCCTCGAATTCCTCGTCATGGGCGGCTACAGCCTTTCACACGCCGCGATGATGCTCATCCCGGAAGCCTGGGCTGGCAATCCGACGATGGATACCAAGCGCCGCGCGTTCTACGAATATCATGCCTGCTTGATGGAGCCGTGGGACGGCCCCGCCGCGATGGCATTCACCGACGGCCGCCAGATCGGCGCGACGCTCGATCGCAACGGTTTGCGCCCGGCACGCTATCTCGTCACCAAAGACGACACCGTCATCATGTCGTCGGAGTCGGGCGTGCTCCCGGTCGCCGAGGAAAACATCGTCAAGAAGTGGCGACTGCAGCCCGGCAAGATGCTGCTGATCGACCTTGAGAAGGGTTGCATCATCTCCGACGAGGAGCTGAAGGCCGAGATCGCAGCAAGCCATCCTTACGAAACGTGGCTGAAGCGCACGCAGATCAAGGTCTCTGACCTGCCGCTCCCGTCAAAAGGCATCATTGCGCCGAAGTCGAACGTCGCGCTGCTCGATCTACAGCAGTCGTTCGGCTACACGCAGGAAAGCATCAAGTTCCTGCTGACCCCGATGGCCGAGAAGGGCGAAGAAGCCACCGGCTCGATGGGAACCGACACCCCGATCTCGGCGCTCTCGTCGAAGTCGAAGCTGCTGCACACCTACTTCAAGCAGAACTTCGCGCAGGTGACGAACCCGCCGATCGACTCGATCCGCGAAGAGCTCGTGATGAGCCTCGTCTCGTTCATCGGTCCGCGTCCGAACCTCCTCGATCTTCAGGGCACCTCAAACCAGAAGCGCCTCGAAGTCGCTCAGCCGATCCTGACGAACGAAGACCTCGAGCGTATTCGTGGCATCGGCGCCGTGAAGGACAACGATTTCGATTCGATCACGATCGACATCACCTACCCGGCAGAAAAGGGCGAAGGCGGCATGGGCCCCGCTCTCGACGGCATCTGCGCCGAGGCGGAAGAGTACGTTCGCGCCAAGGAATACAACATCATCATCTTGTCCGATCGGCGCGCCGGTCCGGACCGCGTGGCGCTGCCCTCGTTGCTCGCAACGTCGGCCGTGCACCATCACCTGATCAAGCAGGGTTTGCGGACCTCGGTCGGCCTCGTCGTCGAGACGGGCGAAGCCCACGAGATCAACCAGTTCTGCACGCTTGCAGGCTACGGCGCCGAGGCGATCAATCCGTATCTCGCCTTCGAGACGCTCTACACCATGCTGCCTGATCTTCCCGAGGGAACGACCCCCGAGATGGTCAAGAAGCGCTTCATCAAGGCCATCGGCAAAGCCATGCTGAAGGTCATGGCGAAGATGGGCATCTCGACCTATCAGTCCTATTGCGGCGCTCAGATCTTCGACGCCGTCGGCCTGCGTTCGAGCTTCGTCGATCGCTACTTCACCGGCACGCATACCCAGGTGGAAGGCGTCGGCCTCCGCGAGATCGCCCGCGAAACGGTAGAGCGCCACAAGATGGCATTCGGCGACGTACCCGTTCTCGCCAACGCCCTGGAAGTCGGTGGCGAATACGCTTACCGCGTCCGCGGCGAAGCCCACATGTGGCGGCCGGGAACGGTGGCTGATCTTCAGCATGCCGTTCGCGCGACCGACAACAAGGAAGCGATGAGCGGTAGCGTCCCGCCGAAGTTCCGCGAATATTCGAAGTCGATCAACGACCAGTCGGAACAGCTCATGACGCTGCGCGGCATGTTCCGCCTGCGCTCGGCGGAATCCTTGGGCCGCAAGTCCATTCCCATCGACCAGGTGGAACCGGCAGCCAACATCGTGAAGAGGTTTGCGACCGGCGCGATGAGCTATGGCTCGATCAGCCGCGAAGCTCACACCACGCTCGCGATTGCTATGAACCGCATCGGCGGCCGCTCGAACACAGGCGAAGGCGGCGAAGAATCCGATCGCTTCAAGCCGATGGCGAATGGCGACTCGATGCGCTCTGCAATTAAGCAGGTTGCTTCCGGCCGCTTCGGCGTGACGACGGAATATCTCGTCAATTCCGACGTGATGCAGATCAAGATGGCCCAGGGCGCCAAGCCCGGCGAAGGCGGCCAGCTGCCCGGGCACAAGGTCGACGCGACGATCGCGAAGGTCCGTCACTCGACGCCCGGCGTGACCCTCGTCTCGCCGCCGCCGCACCACGACATCTATTCGATCGAGGATCTCGCGCAGCTCATCTACGACCTGAAGAACGTCAACCCGACAGCTGACGTCTCGGTGAAGCTCGTGTCCGAGGTCGGCGTCGGCACCGTCGCGGCAGGCGTCGCCAAGGCGCGCGCCGATCATGTGACGATTTCCGGCTTCGAAGGTGGCACCGGCGCGTCTCCGCTGACGTCGATCAAGCACGCCGGCTCCCCGTGGGAAATCGGCCTTGCGGAAACGCATCAGACCCTGGTCGCCAACCGTCTGCGCGGACGTATCGCCGTTCAGGTCGACGGCGGCATCAGAACCGGCCGCGACGTCGTGATCGGCGCCCTTCTCGGTGCCGACGAGTTCGGCTTTGCAACTGCACCGCTGATCGCGGCCGGCTGCATCATGATGCGCAAGTGTCACTTGAACACCTGCCCGGTCGGCGTCGCCACGCAAGACCCGGTCTTGCGCGCGAAGTTCTCCGGCAAGCCCGAGCACGTCATCAACTTCTTCTTCTTCGTCGCCGAAGAAGTCCGCGAGATCATGGCGCAGCTCGGCTTCCGCAACTTCAGCGAGATGATCGGACAGAGCGACCAGCTCGATAAGGATCGTGCCATCGAGCACTGGAAGGCGCGCGGGCTCGACTTCACGAAGCTCTTCCACAAGCCCCATGCTCCGAAGGGCGTCGCGGTGTTCAACAGCGAACGCCAGGACCACGGCCTCGACAAGGTTTTGGACGTCAAGCTCATCGACATCGCGAAACCGGCGCTTGAATTGAAGAGGCCGGTGAAAGCCGAACTCGAAATCAAGAACGTCAACCGTTCGACGGGCGCCATGCTCTCGGGCGAAGTCGCCAAGCGCTTCGGCCATGCCGGTCTGCCGGAAGACACCATCTGGCTGTCCTTCAAAGGCACCGCCGGACAGGCGTTCGGCGCGTGGGTCGCGCATGGCGTCACGCTCGACCTCGTCGGCGAAGGCAACGACTACGTCGGCAAGGGATTGTCGGGCGGCAAGCTGATCGTCCGCCCGGATCCGAAATCCGGAATCGTACCGGAAGACAGCATCATCGTTGGCAACACCGTGCTTTACGGCGCCATCACCGGCGAATGCTATTTCCGTGGTGTCGCCGGCGAACGCTTCGCCGTCCGCAACTCGGGCGCATACGCTGTCGTCGAAGGCACTGGCGACCACGGCTGCGAATATATGACCGGCGGCGTTGTCGTCGTTCTCGGAGAGACTGGGCGCAACTTCGCAGCCGGCATGTCAGGCGGCATCGCCTACGTGCTCGACGAGAAAGGCAGCTTCGAAGGCCGCCTCAACAAGGAGATGGTGCAGCTCGAAGCGCTGACGGCCGATTCCGGCTCGCTGCAGAAGCTTGCCCAGCAAGGCGGCGATGTAGCGATCGCGGTCCGTAACGTCATGGTCGATATGCGCGAGCAGGATGTCGAACGCCTGCACACGCTCATCGCGCGCCATGCCCATTACACCAACTCGCGCCGTGCCCAGGAAATCCTGAAGGATTTCCCGGCCTTCCTGCCGAAGTTCAAGAAGGTGATGCCGGTCGAATACCGTCGCGCACTGACTGAGCTGGCGAAGGCCCGCGAAACCAATCGCGAGGCTGAGCTTGAGGCCGCAACCAAGCAATAGCTATCGCTCTGCCAATCGCGAATTAGAAAGACGAAAGAAGAAATGGGCAAGCCGACTGGTTTTCTGGAAATCGACCGCGCCGACCGCAAGTACAAGCCGGTCGATGAGCGTTTGAAGCACTACAAGGAATTCGTCGTCCCGCTGACCGAGCCTGAGGTCAAGAAACAGGCTTCGCGCTGCATGGACTGCGGCATTCCCTATTGCCACACGGGCTGTCCGGTGAACAACCAGATCCCCGATTGGAACGACCTCGTCTATCACGGCGATTGGAAGGACGCGGCCGACAACCTCCATTCGACGAACAACTTCCCCGAGGTGACGGGCCGTATCTGCCCGGCGCCGTGCGAAGCGGCCTGCACGCTGAATATCGACGACAAGCCGGTGACGATCAAAACGATCGAGAACTCGATCGCGGATCGTGCCTGGGAAGAAGGCTGGATCCGTCCGCTGCCGCCCGAAAAGAAAACCGGCAAGAAAGTCGCCATCATCGGCTCAGGCCCCGCAGGGCTCGCGGCAGCCCAGCAGCTCGCGCGCGCCGGTCACGACGTTCACGTCTACGAGAAGAACGCCCGCCCCGGCGGCCTGCTCGTTTACGGCATTCCCGACTTCAAGATGGAAAAGGCGATCGTCGCCCGCCGCGTCAAGCAGATGGAAGCGGAAGGCGTGACGTTCCATTGCGGAATTCACGTCGGCCAGGATCTCTCGGCAAAGTATCTCGAATCGAAGCACGACGCGGTGTTGATCGCCATCGGCTCCGAGCAGCCGTTTGACTTCTTCGCCAAGTCACCGGGACGCGACCTCGACGGCCTTCACTACGCAATGGACTTCCTGCCTCAGCAGAACCGGCGCAATGCCGGCGAGCCGCAGAAGCCCAAGACTCACGAGATCTCTGCAAAGGACAAGCACGTCATCGTCATCGGTGGCGGCGACACCGGCTCCGACTGCATCGGCACCTCGTTCCGCCAAGGCGCGAAGAGCGTGACGCAGCTCGAAATCATGCCGATGCCGCCTGAGAAAGAGAACAAGGCGCTCTCCTGGCCGCATTGGCCGCTGAAGCTCCGCGTTTCCTCCTCGCAGGCCGAAGGCGCGAAAACCGAGTACTCGATTTCGACCACCGGCTTCTCGGGCGAAGGCGGCAAAGTCAAGAAGCTCCACTACACGCGAGTGAACGCCAACCTGCAGCCGATAAAGGGCACCGAAGGCGCACTCGACGCCGATCTCGTTCTCTTCGCCATGGGCTTCTCGGGCCCAATCGAAAGCGACATCGTCAAGGAGTTCCAACTCCCCGTCGTGCCGCGCGGGCGCTTCAAGGGACTGGACGCGACGGACAAGGATTACAAACTCGCGACCTCGCCGAAGCTCTTCTGCGCCGGCGATATCCGGCGCGGTCAGTCGCTCGTCGTGTGGGCGATCCGCGAAGGCCGTCAGGCGGCCCATACCATCGACAAGTTCCTGATGGGCTCGACCGTTCTGCCGCGCTAAACGCCGGCGTTACGCGAGAGGCGGCGCAATTACGCCGAGACCGATAAGGCATGCGCCGGCAATCCGTGCCGGCCCCAGCCGGTGCATTCTCGCGAAGCGGATGACGCATCGGCGCAGTCCGCCGCTCGTTCAGGCGGGAACGTACGTCAATCTGATCACGTCCTCGCCAATTCGATCGCTGGCCACAAGGCGGAGCGGGGGCCGGGGGCCGGCGAAGAATGGCTTGCCGCGACCGAGCACGACGGGGTGGAGGTACAGGCGATACTCATCAATAAGACCAAGGTCAGTCAGGCTTCGTGCCAAGTCTGGTCCGCCAACTTGAATCTCCCCAACGAGCTGAGCCTTGAGCGCGCGTATCGCCGCCTCGATGTCGTTGTCGACAAGTGTGGCGTTCGGACCGACTGACTTCAAAGAGCGCGACACGACCCACTTCTGTTGGCGCCGCCACGCAGCCGCGAAGTCGCGCCGAGCCGCATCCCACTCGGGATGATCCTCGTCCCAATAACACATGAGTTCGTACAAGCGGCGACCGTAAACGCTACCTACCTGGTCGCGCGCCTGCTCGATGTAATGATGGAAAAGCGTTGGGCTTGGCGCATACGCCATGTGATCGACGTAGCCGTCCAAGGACTGGTTCATTCCAAAGACGAGCTTCGCCATGCTGCAAATCCTCCACCCCAACGCACAGCGCTATCGCAAAATCATGTTGGAGACGGCCGGGGAATGCGTTGCCACCCTCAACCCCGTCCCGGAACTTCTGCAGGCTTCGACTGGCTGGTCGTGTCGGGCTTTGGCGGCCACGTCACATCGTCCGCGCGACCGGCTTTCGGTTGCAGCCGCTCGCCCTTCACCAGCAGCCGGAAATACGGCGCCTGCGTTGGCGACAGACGTCCGCGATCCTTGTTGCCCGCAGGCGAGATCGAACTCATCAACGTCAACCCGCCCGCGATCTGATCGACGAGAAGATCACCCCTCTGACCCGATCCTTCGCGCCGCGCCATCAGCGTGACGACCGACGCCGGGATAGCGGGCCTGACGATTTCGACCGTCTGAGATTCCTCGCGGCCGTTGTTGCCGATCATCTTGAGCGTGATCCGGCCGTTGTCCGCTTTCTGATCGCCGGTACCGTCGCCTGCTGCCGACGGCAGCGATCCATCGAGCGAAGCCCCACGCACGACCGGCGCATGCGAAGCGGCCTCCGGTTTTTGCGCCACGGGCGACGACGGCGCGGGCGTCTTCACGGCATTGTCCGGATTGATCTTCGCCTGCTCTGCTTCGGCGCCGAGCAACGGGATGTTGCGATTGGCCTTCGCCTGAATAAGATCGGGCCGCAATTCCTTCTCGACGAAATGCGCAAGCTTGCGATTGCCGGCATCCGTGAAGTTGACGCCGTCGCGGAGACGCAGCAGCCGGATCGCACCTTCGAGATCCGGGCCATAGGACGAGTAAGCACCGTTCTCGTCTGTGAAGCCCTGATAGGCGTCGATGTATTTATAGCCGTTGAGATACGCACGCTCGCGGATGACATCATTCATCTTCTGCGCGAGTTCGTTCGCATCCGAACGCGCCAAATTCGGTAAGCCGACCCAGTAAACGCCTGCATTCTTGCTTTTGAAGGCCCGCATGAGCCGATCGACGCGCCGCGTATATTCGGCGAGCCAGGCATCGCCTCCTACCGGCAATCGTTTGCCGTCGGGGCCACGGAATGACATGCGGTCGTCTTCGCCGACCATGACGATGGCGATGTTGAGCGGTTGCGCGGCGATCGCCTTTTCGAGGGTCGCGACTTTCGCGTCGAAGTCCCCAAGGCCGATGCCCGAAAATGGCGTCACCTGACGCTGGATGTTCAGCCGGATGTCCGGACCGAAAGCGGCGATGAGGCCGGCGAGCAGACCTTCCGCAAACCCGTCGCCATAGACGCTCACCTGATAGACGTCGTTATCCGGGAATGACGTGAGGAACGTCCCGCCCTGATCCTCGTCTCCAGCGCGCGCGGGTGAGCCAAGCACGACCGCGAGCGCCACGAGAAACGCGGCGAGCATGGGGGTCATATACTTGGAGAAGGCGCTCATCCGGTCGTGTGCCTTTTGCAACCCGCAAGACTGCCGAGGGCTTGATTCCGAACTCCACCATACAGCGCCTGAGCCGGGTCTCCAACCGCCGCAACCGGCAACCCAAACGTCCTAGCGCGTCGCCTGCGAATTCGCGTGCGCCAACACCCCGTCGGACGGCCAGCAATCGATTTTCAGCCCATTGGCCTTCTGGTAGAGACCGATCTGCTTACGCGTGTTGGAGCCGATTTTTCCGTCGGTCTTGTCCATCGGATAGCCCAGCACTTTGAGCTTGGCCTGCAGGTTATGAACCGTCTGCGTCTTCGGCTGCGCGAACGACTGCCAAGGCGCCACGAAATCCCCCTCGCCCCGTATGCGGTCGCCGAGGTTTCCGACGAACAGCGCGTAAAGATCGGACGTGTTGTAGAGCCGGATGACGCGAAAGTTCTGGGCCGCCAAAAACGCCGGGCCATAGGCTCCGGCCGGCATCATGAGATAGGCATCGTCCGCAAGTTGGGCCTTGCTGAACGGCGCGCCTTTCGCCTTCCGGAAGCCCATCGCCACCCAATCGCCGATCGGGCGGGCATCGGGCGGTCCCTCGAGCGAACAATCGGCTTTCGGCGGCGCGATGACTTCATAGCCCCAGCGCGCGCCACGAACCCAGCCCTTGCCCTCAAGCTGACGCGCGGTGAACGCGAGCGCATCCGCGACGGACCGCCAGATGTCGACCTTACCGTCGCCATCGCCGTCGATAGCGTATTTGAGATATTCGGTCGGCATGGCCTGCGTGAGACCGAGCGCCCCGGCCCAGGAAGATTTCATATCCGAGCGCGGCACGCCCTGTTGCAGCATCACGAGCGCCGCGATCAGCTCCTCCCGAAACTTGTCCTTGCGCTTTCCGGTGTAAGCGAGCGTCGCAAGCATGCGGATCGCATCGTTCGGCGGATGATATGAGCCGTAAGCCGTTTCGCGGCCCCAGATGGCGACCAGCGTATAGCGGTCGACGCCCGTCATCTTCTCTATGCGCTCGAGGTCGGCCTTGTGCTCGTCTAGAAATTTGCGGCCCTGAACGGCAAGCTTTTCGAGATAGGCTTTCGACAGGTAATCGGCCGCCGTCTTCGTGAATTCCGCCTGACCGCTGTTGTCGACTTTGGGCCGTCCGGGAATATCGAGATCGGGAATCGTTAGATCGGGTTCGACACCGGCAAAGGCGGCGTCGAACGTCTGGCGGCTGACGCCGGCGCTCTTCGCATCTGGCCACAAGGTCTCGATGAAGGCCCGGAACTCGTCCGCCGGTTTCGCGTGAACAGCAGGCGCCGCAAAGTTCATCGCAACCGCCAAGAAGGCGGCTGACAAGATCTCGAAATAGCGTCGTCTTAACAGCATTGAATCGCTGCCTTCCTTAGCAAAGCGGACCGCAGTGCGGATGACAGCGCGTGACCGATTTTCAGGGCATTTTTGGGGCTCACCCCTCGTGAGCCTCAGCCTTTAAGGCGTCGACACGCCGCTCCCAGTTAAGCGCCTGCGCGACGATCTGTTCCAAATTGTCATGCTGAGGCTGCCAGCCGAGCTTCTCGCGGATTTTGGCAGTGGCGGCGACGATGGCCGCCGGGTCGCCCGGCCGCCGCGGCGACAGCAGAACCCTGAAATCGACGCCGGAGACCTGTTTCACCGCGGCGATGACCTCGATGACCGAATACCCCTTCGAATAGCCGCAGTTGAAGATGTCCGAAACACCCCCCCGGCGCAGATGGTCGAGAGCGACCGAGTGGGCGTTGGCGAGGTCGCTGACGTGGATGTAGTCGCGCACGCAGGTGCCGTCGGGGGTCGGGTAATCGGTCCCGAAGACCTCCATCTGCGGCCGTTTGCCGAGAGCCGTTTCGCACGCCACCTTGATCAGATGCGTCGCGCGCGGCGTCGACTGGCCGGATCGGCCTTCGGGATCGGCGCCCGCCACATTGAAGTAACGAAGTGCGACAAAACGGAAGTCATGCGCGCGCGAGGCGTCCGACAGCATGATCTCGGTCATCAGCTTCGAGGAACCGTAGGGCGACATCGGTGCCGGAGGAGCGCTTTCCGAAACCGGATTGTCCTCGGGGTTGCCGTAGACGGCAGCGGTCGAGGAAAAGATGAAATTCCTGACGCCGGTCTGGACCGCAGCCGCGATCAGTCCTCGTGATTTGACCGTATTGTTCAAATAATAGCCGAGCGGGTCGGCGACGGAATCCGGCACCACGATCGACCCGGCGAAGTGAATGATCGCATTCACGCCATGGGCACGGATCGTTTCCTCGACGAGAGCGTTATCGGCAATGTCCCCCACCACCAGCGTCGCCCGGCGATCGACTGCCCACCGAAATCCCGTAGACAGATTATCGATGACGACGACGTCCTCGCCCCGATCCACCAACTCCAGCACCATGTGGCTGCCGATGTAGCCGGCACCGCCCGTGACGAGAACGCTCATGGTTGCATTGGACTCCCGAGTTAGATACCCACACTCGCGGCCGATTTTCCGTCAAAAAGGCCGTTCAGACCTAAAGGAGACGGCGACCCGGCGCAAACGACCCTCCCGCGTTCCCCGCGAGAAACTTCTCAAATTCGGGGATTAGACATAATTCGTTACCAAATGGGCTTAGACCGCTTCTGCTGTCCTCGGAGCATATGATGAGCGTTGTGAAAAGACCTATCCGTAAAGCCGTCTTCCCGGTCGCCGGTCTCGGAACCCGATTTCTTCCCGCGACGAAGGCAGTGCCGAAAGAAATGCTGACCGTGGTCGACCGGCCCGTCTTGCAGCATGTCGTCGACGAGGCGCGCGCCGCCGGCATCGAGCATTTCATTTTCGTCACTGGACGGAACAAGGGCGTCATCGAAGACCACTTCGACAAGCAGTTCGAACTGGAATCGACGCTTGCCTCCCGCGGCAAGACCAAAGAGATCGAGGCCCTTGCCCGCGACCTTCCACAGGCTGGCCAAACGAGCTTTACCCGCCAGCAGTCGCCACTCGGCCTCGGCCACGCCGTATGGTGCGCGCGGGAACTCGTCGGCGACGAGCCGTTCGCATTGCTGCTGCCGGACATGCTCCATCATGGCCGCTCGTCATGCCTCGCCGATATGATCGAAGCGTACGCCAAGACAGGCGGCAACCTCATCGCCGTCGCCCCCGTGCCCGATGATCAGACGCATCAATACGGCATCGTCGGCGTGACCGATGCAAAGGCGAAGGTCTCCCCGATCACCGGAATGGTCGAGAAACCGAAGCAAGGCACCGCGCCGTCGAACCTGCACATCACCGGCCGCTACGTCCTGCAGCCTGAAATCTTTGGCCTTCTCGAGAAGCAGGAACGGGGCGCCGGCGGCGAAATCCAGCTCACTGACTCGATGATCAGCCTGATGCACGGCGCCAACCAGCCATTCCATGCCGTCCGCTTCGACGGCGAGATTTATGACTGCGGATCGAAGCTTGGTTTTCTCACAGCCAACGTCGCGCTGGCCCTCGAGCGTCCGGATCTTGCCGACGACTTCCGGCGTGATTTGAACCGGCTGCTCGGGACCAATAAATAAGGCGCAGCGCAGCCCTATTGGCGCAACCGGACGCCGAAGTGGACTTCGTCTCCGACGTAGTCGTTCGGCGCGCCGACGCCGTTGAAATCGACGTGCGCGTACTTTCCGAACAGCACGGTGTTGCGGTTGGCATAATATTCGATGCCCGCCGTTTGTCGCCATTCGGTATCGTTGATGACCCCATCTTGCGAGTTCTGGTTGGAATAGATCAACCCGGCCGAAGCGACGAGATAGCTCTTGAACTCGTGACGAATCTCGACGCCGACCGTGCGATAGAACGCGCCGCCGACGTTGGCGGTTGTCGTCTCGGAAACGTCCGTGCTGGCGTTGAGCAGAACCGACGTCAGCGCCGTCGCCCGCCACGTCGCATTGGCATCGAACGTCAAGCCGTCGACCGCGTGCAGGCGTGAATCTTCGGGCGTCTGAATGCCGTAGCCGAGGCTGATGTCGCCGCGAAGAATTTCGCCCGTATTTCCAAAGGACACGCCAAACCGGTAGCGCTGGCCGTTCGAAGTACGGTTGATCAAATCGCTCTGCGCCGCTTCGCCATAGTCGCGATGGTTATAGGCGAACTCGAAGTAGGGTGAGAACGACGGCTTGAACTCCCACGACGTCCGGAACGTCTCTTCGTAGATCGTGTAATCGCGATCACTGTTGGACGTCACCACACCGGCATCCTCGACGCTGCCGTAGGTATAGTCCTGCACACTGCCGCGCAGCTGATACGACAGGCGATTGAAGCGCTGATTGTAGGCGAGCTCCGCACGATCCGTATCGATGACCGATCGCGTACCGACCGAACTCGAATCGAGCGCCGAGCGGCTCTCGAGATATTGCTGCCGGGAAATGAGCGCCTGAATATTCGCGCGTTTCGTTATGTCGAGGCGTCCGCGCGCCTCGAGCGTATAGTCGCGATCGTCTTCGGTCGGAAAGTCGTTGTAGAAGCTCAACACGCCGACGGCTCTGAACTCGAGTGCATGCGTTCCCCAGTTCGAAACGAGCCTCGCGCCTGGCTTCACATCCATCGCCCAGTCGGACGGCGAGCCCGGCGCATGAAAGACATTGGAGTAATAGGACGCGCCGAACTCCACCTCGGGAAAGAGCACGAAACTGCCGACCTTGATGCCGACCGGGTCATAAGGCTCCTGACGGAAGAGGCGCCTCGGCGTTCGGTTATCGACGTATGGATTGAGATCTTCGATCTGGAAGAGCAACGGGTCGTAACCGGCAGGCGGATTTTCGACGAGCGTTATGTCGCCGCCGTCTCGCGCCTCGCGGGCCGCCGGATCCGTCTCCTCAAACGGCTCCGCCGTGTCGACGCCCCCATCGACGGCACCGGACGTATCGGCCGCAAGACCCGCATCGCCATCAGCCGGCAGGTTAGGTTCGAGAAGGTCTTGTTCGGTCGTCTTGGAATTTGGATCGTCGCCGGACGCCGCGGCATCGGCATCGTCATCGTCTTGGGAGTCGGATTGGAGCGAGACCGGCCGCGTTGGCCCGGACGCATAACTTTCGCTGATCGTCGTCTCGCCGCCTTGTGCGGCATTAGGTACCTGAGCGCGGACAGACGGAACCAGCACGCCCGAAAGCGTTACAGCCACAATTCCACTTATCAACCAGGCGATAAGCCGGTCGACCATTTCAGCGTCCCCATGCGCGACTTCCACTCGAAACGCTACTAACGATTGGACCGTAGGAAACGGTTGGTTAATGTCCCTTTAAAATGCTCGCGGGGGTTGCTTCGCGCGCCGCCAGACGCGAAAGTGTTAACGCGGTTCGGCCGAGTCCTTTGAGGATGTCGATCAATCGCGCAACGGGGGAACATCGAGCGGATGCAGAAGGTCATTCCATTCCAGCTGCCCGAAGGCGAGCGCCGGGAAGCTGAAAGCGAAGCCGACGAGACGACGCCGATCTCTTCAGCGCTTCGAACGCTCAATCTCGGGGCCGAAGGCTTGGCCCAGCTCGCCAACGAAATCGCCGGCCCAATGGCGCCCGCGTTCGATGAAGCCGTTCGCCGCCTCAAGGCCGTCACAGGCCGCGTCATCGTAACGGGCATCGGCAAGAGCGGCCACGTCGCCCAGAAAATCGCCGCGACGTTCGCCTCCACGGGAACGCCCGCCTTCTTCGTTCATCCCAGCGAAGCCTCACACGGCGACCTCGGCATGATCACGCGATCGGATATCATCCTCGCGCTGTCGTGGTCCGGCGAAACCGTCGAACTCAAGTCAATCATCACCTACTCTCGCCGGTTCGCGGTTCCGCTGATCGCGATAACCTCGCAGGCGAATTCCGCGCTAGGAGAGCAGGCCGACACTCTGTTGCTTCTGCCACGCGTGAAGGAAGCCTGCCCGCACGGCCTTGCGCCGACGACCTCGACCACCATTCAGCTCGCGATCGGAGACAGCCTCGCAATCGCGTTGCTGGACGCGCGCGGCTTCACGGCCCACGATTTCAAGATCTTCCATCCGGGCGGTTCTCTCGGCGCCAACTTGAAGTACGTCGCCGACGTCATGCATCCGTCCGATCAATTGCCGTTGATCGGCAGCGGCGCGCTGATGTCGGAAGCACTCGTCGCCATGACCGAGAAGAGCTTCGGCTGCGTCGGCGTGACGGATACCAAAGGCAAGCTGCTCGGCGTGATCACCGACGGCGACTTGCGGCGCCATATGGGCGGCAAATTGCTCGAAGCCAAAGTCGATGACGTGATGACCGCGAAGCCCAAGACGATTGCGCCGACCCTGCTCGCGTCGGCCGCCTTGGAACTCATCAACTCATCGCGCATTACCGCGCTGTTCGTCGTCGAAAAGCAGAAGCCCATCGGCATCGTGCACGTTCACGATCTGCTGCGATTGGGCGTCGCCTAGGCAGGACGCACGAGACAAGCTGCGCGGCCGGTCAAAGCCAGCCTTGCAGCTCCCGGCGCACCACCGCCTCGATCACATCGACGCCCTCGGCACTGTCGTTGAGCGCTTTGAGATAGGCGAATTTCTCGCCGCCGTTCGACTCGAAAATGTGCCGGTTTTCAACGTCGAGTTCTTCGAGCGTCTCGAGGCAGTCGGCCGAAAAGCCCGGCGCGACCAGGGCCAATTTTTTGACGCCGGACTTCGCCAGCGCTTCAACGGTCTTATCCGTATAGGGCTGAAGCCACGGATCGTTGCCGAAACGCGACTGGAACGTCGTCAGCCAGCGCTCTTCGGGAATTCCCAATTTCTGCCGTAGAAGCCGCGAGGTCTTCTGGCACTGGCAATGGTAGGGATCGCCCGCCATGAAATATTTCTCCGGCATGCCGTGGAAGGTCGCGATGATCTTCTCCGGCTCGAAATCGAGTTCGGCCAAACTCTTGCGCATCGAACGCGCGAGAGCATCGATGTAGACCGGATCGTCGTGATAGCTCGGCGCCGTGCGAACAGCAGGCTGCCAGCGCATTTTCATCAGCGCGCGGAACGCCTGGTCGCACGCGGTCGCCGTCGTCGCCGCAGCGTATTGAGGATAGAGCGGCACCAAAAGAATGCGGTCGCACCCCTGCTCCTTGAGCGCAAGGATGCGGCTCTCCGTCGACGGGTTGGCGTAGCGCATCGCCCAATCGACAACGATGCGCTGCTCACCCCCGAGGCGCGCCGCCAATTGTTCCGCCTGACTGCGCGTGATCGTCTTCAGCGGACCCTCGTCGCGCTCGTTGTTCCAAATGGTCGCGTAATCGCGCCCCTTTCGGCTCGGACGCGTCGTCAGAATGATGAGGTTGAGGATCGGCCACCACTTCCACTTCGGCTCTTCGATCACGCGCTCATCGGACAGGAACTCGCGCAGATAGCGGCGCATCGGCCAGTATGTGGTGCCGTCCGGCGTTCCGAGATTAAGAAGAAGAATGCCAACCCGGCCGAACGCGACCGGAGGATGCCCGGCAGGCAGCTTCACGGCCTCGGAATCAAAGCGATCTTGTTTAGGAACTTCGTTCATCCGCTCTCCGAAATCAGAAATCTGCGCGACCCTAACGGATCAGGCGCGCCGTTGCGATGGGGCAGAGGCGACGGATTTCGTGGCGAGCCTCGGCTTGGACGCCGCGCGGGCCTTGTCCGGCTCGCCGCCCCTTTCATCGCTCCGCTCGTCAGCCCGGCCATTTAACTCGGCCCGTGCGGCATCCGCCGCCTGAGGAACCGGCTGCACCAGAGATGGTGCGTCGACCAGCGGATCCAATGCCCGGCCATGTTCCCAATAAGCCGCCGCGCGCTTGATGAAGGCCCGCGTTTTTTCAGAGAATAGCCGCTTAACGCGAAATTCGGCCTTTGCGCGCAGAACCTGCTGCTGCCGCCGGCAAATGGCAATAGCCGCTTCCTTCTGCTCGTCCGCCATATCGGGTGCGGCCGAAACGGCAACAACCAGCACCGCAAGATCATGGTCATCACCGAGCCACTGCGATAGCTCCCGCGAGGCGTTCACCCGGACAGCGAATTCATCCGGCCAAGCACGCGCAAGCAGCGCCATCTGACGCCAATGCCACTGCACGGCCTTGCGCAATTCGTGGAAATTTTCATCCGTCGGCTCGTCGTAAGCGTAGGCGATCGCCTTTCGCGCCTTCCGGTAACTTGTCTCGAGGCCACCCGCGAGTGCCGCGAAGCCCTTATGCTTGAAATCGAGACGCTCGATTTTCTTCGCTTCCGCGTCGAGCAACCCACGCGCACGATCGGCCGTCTCGGCGTCGAGCCGCTCCGGCTGATTTCCCGCCCGCGCTGTCAACGCCGCCTTCAACGGCACGAACGCGGCCACCGCCTCGGGGAATTCGTCAGCCAGTTTTTGGATGGTTTCGAACATGACGGTCTGGTCGCGCCGGGCCGACAGAAGTCTCCCGATTTCACCGAGCGCCTTCGTACGCCGCCGCGCTTTTTTGGTCCCGACGGACACTGCCGAAAGACGTATGAGCGCGCGCAACCGCTTGATGGATTTCCGGCACTCGTGCACGCCCTTGGGATCGGCCGTGGGCCCCGACAATTCCGCAATCGAGCTATCGAATTGCTCGCGCGCAATGCGGCGAAACCCCTTTTCGACGGGCTCGTTGATTTTGAATCGATACGGCATAACGCGGGAACGGCTTCGCAACGATGAGCAGGTCTGTCGTAGATCCGAACCACATAAAACTGTCACAAACAACGCTGCGATAGTTAACACATCACTGCCGTACTTATCGAGCCTCCAACTGTCGCAACCATTGAACCACGCGGTTCTCGGGGTCTGAGGCCGTTATGAAATCGGTTATGACGGCCAAGGTATCGGCACCGGCTTCGAGCACTCCCGGTGCCCGGTCCGGCGTCAAACCGCCGATGGCGACCAACGGTAGCTGACGAATTTTGCTGCGCCATTCCTTAACCTTCTCAAGACCTTGAGGCGCCCAGGGCATGGCTTTGAGCTTGGTTTCGTAAATCGGGCCCAGCGCCACATAGTCAGGTTCCGCAGCCAGAGCGATCTCGAGTTCGGCTTCGTCGTGTGTCGATACACCGAACCTGATGCCGGCGAGCTTTATCGCCTCGAAATCAGCCGTGCGCAGATCCTCCTGGCCGAGATGAATGTAATCGACACCGGTATCGAGCGCGACTTCCCAGTAATCGTTGAGGACCAGCTGGCAGTTGTTCTCGCGGCAGAAATCGAACGCCCGCTTCGCCTGCGCCGCGACCTCAGCCGGTGAACTATCCTTGATCCTGAGCTGAACGAGCTTCACGCCGAGCGGTACGATGCGTTCGAGCCAGCCGATGTCGGGCACGATCGGATAAAAACGCGCGAGCTTGGTTTGCGTTGAATTCAAAGCACGTTCAATCGAGATCGAAAAACGGAGTGCCGGCGACCGGCGTTGACGGTACCGCCATGTCGCGAGGTGGGATCAGCCCGGCTTCATAACCCAAACGCCCCGACTGGATCGCCGACGCGAATGCCGCCGCCATCTTGACCGGATCAGCGGCCTTCGCAACCGCCGTGTTGAGCAATACGGCGTCGTAGCCAAGCTCCATGGCGAGCGCCGCGTGCGATGGCGCGCCGATGCCAGCATCGATGATCAGCGTCACATCGGGGAAGTAGGCGCGCAAGCTTGTCAGCGCGTGAACGTTGGCGAGCCCGCGACCGCTGCCGATTGGCGCGCCCCACGGCATGATCACTTGGCATCCGGCGCGCTGCAGCCGTTCTGCGACCGAAAGATCTTCTGTTGTGTAAGGCAGCACTTTGAAGCCATCGCGACTGAGCGTGCCTGCCGCCTCGACGAGCCCGAAGACATCCGGCTGCAGAGTGTCGTCGTTGCCGATGACCTCGAGCTTGATCCAGTCCGTTCCGAAAAGCTCGCGTGCCATCTGGGCGGTGGCAATGGCTTCGCCCGGCGTCCGGCATCCGGCCGTGTTGGGAAGAACGCGAACGCCCAGATCTTTGATGATGTCGAGGAACCGCTCGCCGGCCTTTCCGCCGGCGGCCTCACGGCGCAGCGAAACGGTGACGATCTCCGCGCCCGACGCTTTGACCGCGCTCGTCAGAATGGCCGGAGACGGATAGCCCGCTGTCCCGAGCAGAAGCCGCGAAGAAATCGTCTCCCCGTAAACGGAGAGCGCACGCCCCGCATGCAACGACTGATCACGAACGTTCATTTTAAGCGTAACTCGTCCTTTTGACCGCTGAGCTTAGCCGCCCAATCTTAACCGCCCTGGCGAGCGGAAACGATCTCGACGCGGTCGCCGCTGCTCAGCGTCGTCGTAGCACGCCGCGCCTCAGGTACGAACTGTCCGTTGAGCGCCGTCGCAACCTTCGCCTCGCCGAGGCCCCGCTCCGCAATGAGGGCCGCGAGCGTACCGGCTTCGCTCACCGTTTTCCGGCCGTTGACGATCAACTCAGTGCTCGCTTCGTGTTGTAGCATCGCTCTATCTGACCTGAAGGGCGGACATGGGCATTTAATCGCCCTTTACCAGAGCATTGGAGAGTTTTTTACCGCATATAATCCGGACGGGTCAAAGGGACCCGCCAATCCGCCGCAATTAGCATCTGAATCTCCGGCGTCGAAATTGAGGATCGCCCCATGTTTTCGCGCCTGATGTCGTCTCGCCGTTTCATGCCGCTCTTCTGGAGCCAGCTTCTGGCTGCCCTGAACGACAACTTGCTGAAGAACGCCCTGGCGATGCTCGTCGTCTACAAGCTGGCGATGGAGAATGGCCCCGCGCTCGGAACGCTTGCAGGCGCGGCCCTGGTGCTTCCCTTCTTCGTCTTCTCCGCACTTGCGGGGCAGCTCGCCGATAAGTTCGACAAGGCGAAGGTTGCGGTTCGCGTTCGCCTTTTGGAGATTCCAATCGCCGTAATCGCGGCCGTCGGATTTCTTTTGCCATCGGTGCCGTTGCTGTTTGCGGCTCTCGTCCTCTTCGGCACGCTGAGCGCCTTCTTCGGACCGGTGAAATACGGATTGCTCCCCTCCCATCTCGAAACCAGAGAGCTTCCATCCGGCAACGCCCTAATCGAAGGCGCAACCTTCATTGCGATCTTGATCGGGACCATCGGCGGCAACTTGGCGTCCGGCGGCGAAACCGAACTGATGGTCGTCGCGAGCGCCATCGTTGGCATCTCGGTGCTCGGCTGGATTTCGGCGCGCTTCATTCCGCCGGCCCCATCCTCGGTGCCCGATCTCGTCGTCGATAGAAACGTCGTCACATCGACGGTCACCCTGTTGAAAGACCTGCGCGCCGACAAACGCATTTGGCAGGGCGCGCTCATTACGTCGTGGTTCTGGCTTGTGGGCGCCGCTGTGCTGGCGCTGCTGCAAAACCTCATTCCGCAAACCTTGAACGGCGCACCGTCCGTTTACACGCTGGCGCTCTTCACGTTTGCGGTCGCCGTCGCATTCGGATCAATCATTGCCGCGCGCGCCAGCACCAATCGTCCCAATCTCGCGCTCGTCCCCATCGGCGCATTGTTGATGGGCGTCTTCCTGCTCGATCTGGCGTGGGTCGCGTCCGCCATGAAACCTGCCCCGACGCCGCTCACCGCGGCGGATGTACTGACCTCGGTCGAAGGTCTACACATGCTCTTCGACCTCGCAGGCATCGCAGTCGCCGGCGGCCTCTTCATTGTGCCCTCGTTTGCCGCCGTACAGGCCTGGTCGCCCGTAGAGCGCCGCTCTCGCGTCATCGCCGGATGCAACGTCCTGTCGGCCGCATTCATGACGCTCGTCGGCATCGCCATCGCGGCGCTCCAGTTCGAGAAAGTCCCCGTCGCGCTCCTTTACGCCGGCCTCGGAATTGCAAACCTGATCGTCGTGGTGCTCGTTCTCCGCGCCTGGGGTGCCGAGGGCGTGAAGGACGTTGTCGTCTTCATGTTCAAGACGTTCTTCGGACTTGAAGTCAGAGGCCTCGAAAACCTCCCGAAGCCCGGGCAACGCGCAATCATCGCTCCAAACCACGTCAGCCTCCTCGATGCGGGATTGCTGAACGGACTTCTTCCCTCTCACAGCGCTTATGCGGTCGATACCGAAATCGCCAAGACGTGGTGGGCGAAGCCGTTCCTGAAGCTCGCGCAGTTCTACACGATCGATCCGACACGCCCGCTCGGCATGCGCCATCTGATCCAGGCCGTCAGAGACGGAGCATCACTTGTGATATTCCCCGAAGGACGCCTGACCGTCACCGGCGGACTGATGAAAGTCTACGACGGCACGGCGATGATCGCGGACAAGGCGAATGCACCAGTCATTCCCGTTCGCATCGATGGCCTTGAGCGCTCGCATTTTGGCTATCTCAACAGCTCTCAGACAAAGAAAGTCTGGTTTCCGAAAACAACCGTCACCGTTCTTCCTCCCGTTTGGCTGAAGGTCGATCCCGCCCTCCGCGGCAAGGCGCGGCGCCAGGCGGCAGGCGCGGCATTGCAAGACATCATGACTGACTCTGCAGTGCTGACGACGCCGATCGATCAGACGCTGTTCGAAGCGCTCGTCGCCGCCCACAAAACGCGCGACACCGGCAAGCCTGCGATCGAAGATCCGCTCGGAACCAAGCTCTCGTACAAGAAGCTGATCGTCGGCGCGCAGGTGCTGGGAGCGAAACTCGCGCCGATGCTGCCGCCGCCTCAATCGGCCGTCGGCGTGCTGCTGCCGAATTCCGCCGGCGTCGCGGTGACGTTCTTCGCGCTGCAGACGATTGGGCGCGTCCCCGCGATGCTCAATTTCTCGGCCGGGGCGGCCAACGTCGTCTCTGCCTGCAAAGCGGCGAACGTATCGGTCGTGCTGACATCCCGCGTTTTCGTTGAAAAGGGACACTTGGAACCGCTCATCCAGGCCCTCGAAGCCGTCGTGCGCGTGATCTATCTGGAAGACGTGCGCCCGACGATAACATTCCGCGATAAGGTCAAAGGCCTCGTGCAAGGTGGAAGGCAGCAAGTCAAAGCCGACTACAACGCGCCCGCAGCAATCCTGTTCACGTCGGGCTCCGAAGGAACGCCGAAGGGCGTCGTCCTCTCTCATCGAAACATTCTGGCGAACTGCGCACAAAGCCTCACGCGCGTTGCCTGCAACGGCACCGACAAGGTTTTCAACGCGCTTCCGGTGTTCCATTCGTTCGGCTTGACCGCAGGCCTGCTGATGCCGCTCGTCGCCGGCGTGCCCGTCTATCTCTATCCGACGCCGCTGCACTACCGCATCATTCCGGAGCTCGTTTATCAGTCGAACGCCACCATCATGTTCGGCACCGATACCTTCCTGGCAGGTTATGCCCGCGTCGCGCACCCTTATGATTTCGCGCGCGTCCGCCTCATTCTCGCGGGCGCCGAGGCGATCAAGGATCGGACAAGGCAACTCTACATGGATCGTTTCGGCGTCCGCATTCTCGAAGGCTACGGCGTGACGGAAACAGCGCCGGTCCTCGCGATCAACACGCCGCTTGCGAACAAGGCGGGCAGCGTCGGCCGCCTGTCACCGCTGATGGAAGCGCGCCTCGAACCGGTTCCCGGAATTGAAACCGGCGGCCGCCTCTACGTGCGCGGACCGAACGTGATGCTCGGCTATTATCGCGCCGAAAACCCCGGCGTCCTCGAACCGCCGGCGGCCGGCTGGCACGACACCGGCGACATCGTCGACATCGATCCGCAGGGCTTCATCATGATCAAAGGCCGCGCCAAGCGGTTCGCCAAGATCGGCGGCGAAATGATTTCGCTTTCGGCCGTCGAGGCATTAGCCGCCGAGCTTTGGCCGCAACAGATAACGGTCGTCGTCGCGCTCCCCGATCCGCGAAAAGGCGAGCGCCTGGCTCTGCTGACAACCGATCCGAATTGTACGCGCGACGCGTTCGCGCAGTTCGTGCGAAGAAAAGGCGTGACCGAGCTTACGACGCCTGCAGACATTTTCGTGGTTCCGAAAATTCCGCTGCTCGGCTCCGGCAAGCCCGATTACGTTGCCGCGCTCGAACTCGCGAAGCAAACGTTGGCCGCCAAGGCAAGCCCCTCAGGGAGCAGCGAACAGCGGCCCCTCACGCCGGTTGTCGGATAGATAATCGGCAACGGCCCGCGCAAGTACCGGCGCAAGAAGGAACCCGTGCCGGTACGCACCGTTGACGCGGATCAGATGGCCACCGTCCTCGACGATAATTCGTGGCACGTTATCGGAGAAAGCAGGCCTGACCCCCGCGCCCATCTCGAGGACGGATGCCTCCCCGAAGGCCGGATGCAGCGCATATGCCGAGCCGAGCAGATCGAGCGCCGATCGGAGCGAAATCGGACCGACGTCTTCCCGCTCGATGACGGTCGCGCCGACGACGAACCGCCCATCGCCCTGCGGCACGACATAGATCGGCTGACGCGGATGCAGGAGGCGAACCGGGCGCGACAAGCTCACCTCGCTCGTTCGAATGAGTACGCGTTCGCCGCGCACGCCTCGGAGGGACGGTAGATCTTCGTGGGCGCCGATCCCCCGGCAATCGATCACGACGTCTTCCGAGGTTCCCTTCCAAAGGGTCTCGAAAGAAATATCCACGCCGAGCAAGCGGAGCTGATCGACGAGCCAGCTCATCGCCTTTTGCGCATCGACGTGCGCTTCGCTCTCGAAATAAAGCCCGCGCTCAAAACGGCCGGCAAGCGACGGCTCAAGATCGGCGATGCGCGGTCCCGCAACCGCCACATGCCCTTCCGTCATATTGGCGAAGCGGGCGAGATCCCCTGCATCGCGCGCGTGCGCAACGACCAGCGTTCCGTTGCTCATGATGCCGGGATAGGTGTCGCGCCAAAGGCGAAGCCCCTCGCGCCCGAGATCGCGAACGCTGTGCGGCGCGCCTTCGGCCTCGCACTCCGGTGCAATCATCGCCCCCGCCCAACGGCTCGATGATCGCGCGAACGGATCGCAACCGGCCTCGATCAAGCGAACGCGATATCCGGCACGCGCCAACGAAAACGCCTGCCAAAGGCCGAATATGCCGGCGCCGACAACGAGGATGGACGGTTTGTTCAAGGTCGAAACTCTTCAGGACGTTTCGCTTCCTCTAGCATCAATCGCCGAGAGCGACACCCTCGCGGCGCGGATCGGCCCCGCCTTCGAGACGACCGTCGCGCCGGACGATCATGTTCACGCCGGACGTCATCGTCGCCCCCGAGACCGTCTGGCCATAGGACGTCAGCTCGTATGCCGGCCACACGATCGGCAACGAATATTCGATCAGAAACGGTCCGCCCTGGCTGCCGAAATTCGTGAGCGACGCGGCTTGCTGCGCGTCGAGACCCCAATCCAGTACGGCGACAAGGGCCTTCACGACGTAGAGGATGATTTGCGAACCGCCCGGCGAACCGGTGACGATCTCGGGCGCGCCATCAGGAGCCAGCACGATCGTCGGCGCCATTGAGCTTCTCGGCCGCTTTCCACCCTCTATTCGATTGGCGACGGCCATGCCGTTCGCATCGACCGGCACGAATGAGAAGTCCGTCAGCTCGTTGTTGAGAAGAAAGCCTTTCGCCCAAAGGTGCGAGCCGAACGCGCTTTCGATCGTCGCCGTCAGCGATACCACGTTGCCTTCGCCATCGATGATCGAAACCTGCGTCGTGCCCGGCACTTCGTACGTCGCATCCTGACCGAACGACTTTTTGGCAAGACCCGGCGGCAGTCCGGGCTCGGCCTTCGCCATCGCTTTCTTCGGATCGATGAGCTTCCGCCGCTCGGCAAGATAAGCGTCATCGAGCAGTCCGGACGGAACCGCAACCCGATCCGGATCGGCGATGTACATGTTGCGATCGGCAAAGGCGAGCTTCTCCGCCTCGGCAATGATGTGCAAAGCCGGTGCCGTCATCAGCGCCGACGCACCCTGCACCTGCGGAAAAGGCTCGATGAGTTTCAGCACGGCGCCGACAGTGAGTGCACCCGAGGAAGGCGGACCGACGCTGCAAACCTGCCGGCCGCGATAGGCGACACAAACCGGCTCCCGTTCCTTCGCGCTATAGGCCGCAAGATCCTCAGCACTCAAATCACCGGGTATGGTGTGAGCCTCTTTGACGGCCTTGACCATCGCGTCCGCAATGTCGCCGGTGTAAAACGCATCGGGGCCGCGCTCTGCAATCGTTCTGAGCGTGGCCGCGTATTCGGGATTTTTGAGCAGCGATCCTGCAGCCCTCGGCGTTACGCCGCCCTCATAAAAATACGAGCGCGCATCGGGCGCGAACTTTTCCGCGCTTTCGGATTTCAGAAGAACGTTGAGGCGCGGCGATACCGGAAATCCATTCTCGGCGAGCGTTATCGCCGGCTCGAAAAGCTTCGCCCAAGGTAGCTTCCCGTATTTCTCGTGTGATGCATGAAGCGCGCGAAGAAGGCCCGGAACACCGACGCTCAAACCCGAGTTCACGGCCTCCTCGAACTTCATCGGCTTCCCGTCTTTGAGAAACCGGTCGGGCCGCGCCGCAGCCGGCGCCGTTTCGCGGCCATCGAACGTCGTCATCGAACGCGTTTTGGCATCCCAAAGGGTGATGAACGCGCCGCCGCCAAGACCTGAGGACTGCGGCTCAACAAGGCCGAGCACCAGCTCCGTCGCAATCGCCGCGTCGATTGCCGATCCGCCTTGCCGCAATATTTCGCGGCCCGCCTCGGCGGCCAAGGGCTCGGCAGCGACAACCATGTGCTGCTTGGCGACAACGAGAGATTTCTCGCGCCTGCCCGACGCACCTTCAGGAACCGGCCGGAATTCCTGCGCCGACGCCGTCACTGCGACAATCGAGCACAAAACCGCAAGCAAAATTCTGAAAGGCATGAGATCCCCAAGGATGAGCCGAGCCGAACAAGTGAGCAATCGACGAACCGCAAAAAGCAAAGATTAACGTCCGCACACTATTTATGCTCGAAAACATGGGTGGCAACGATGTCTCTTACCATAAGCAAAAAAGTCCTACTCGCACTGTCCGCGCCTGCGCTCTTCGCCCTCGGCGCCGCAACAGCGATGGCGCTCGCGCCATCGATAACGTTCACGCCGCTGCTCCAAACGTCGAAAACCGTCGCGGACGAGCCGATCGTCTATCCGACGGGCGCGCCCGCGAAGATTACAGCCGGATACATCGATGTGCCGCCCGGCGTCTCCACCGGCTGGCACCAGCACGGTATTCCTCTCGTTGGAATGGTGATGGAAGGCGAGCTGACCGTCGACTACGGAAACAAAGGCAAGCGCACCTATAAGCCGGGCGATACTTTTGTCGAAGCGATCCACCAGACGCACCAGGGCACCAACACAGGGACTGGTCCCCTCCGGCTTCTAGCCATCTTCATCGGCGCGGAAGGCATGCCGACGTCGATCCCGGAAAAGGCCCCGGAATAGCTTGCTAGATTAGTTCGCAAACGGATCAATAGCTCCGCTGAACGAAGCTTTCCGGCGTGCCATCCTCGGGATTGACGAAAATGACGTCCTTCGGATCGCGCCGCGGTGTATCGACCGACAGGAAAACAACCGGCTCTTCGATGATCTCCGGCAGGGCGTGAACCGTTCCCTTCTCGAAGAACAATAATTGCCCGGGGCCGAATTCACTGATCGTCGAGGCATCGCGCATCCAGAAGGTGCCGCGCCCCGAAAACACATAGAGATATTCATCGCACGTCGCGTGATAGTGCGGCGGCGTCGGCTTGTAGACGCGGAAGACGCGGGCGCTCGCCGCTTCGCGATTTGTCAGATAGCGGTCGACGAGCAGCGTCGTCGCGGATGACGGAAACGACGCGGCGACCTCGCCGATATCGAACCGGCCAATGCCCGCCTGCTGAGCTTTCTCGTCCATGTGCTCGACCTCATTCCAATTATCACGAATTCGTAAGGTTTGCCGCGCCGCCCGCCCGTTCAGTGGCAATTCCGGCACGCTCCTCCATTCCTTTGTGCATACCACAATGAGACCGCCTGTCTTTCGTTTGAACCCTCGACTAATTTCCCGGCCGGAAGACCTGACCTTCTGGAGGGGCAAATGCGCTCATTGAAACTCGTCGTCGCTGCGGCTGCGGTGATGGTTGCACTATCCGCGACGGCTCAAGCCGCCGACTGCGTCCGCGTCGGAGCGATTGGCGATGGGCTGACGCACGACCTCGCGGTTATCATGTCGACGCACGGCTTGGCGAACATCATCGAAGCCAAGGGCCGCACGCCGAAGGGCGCGGTCCACACGTCCTGCACGCCGGGCACGTTCGGCACCCAGTGCCAGTCGTCGCAGCTGGCCTGCAAGTAACAAGCGTTCTGACTTTCGAGGGCTAACGAGCATCATCGTGCGGAATTCCGCACGGTGATGTTTTCGTTTAGTGGAAGTCCCGCGATTTCGGAATGACGCGAACATTGCGCGGATGACGCGGCTTCGGCTCGCGCGAGAAACGCGGATGTATCCGCCGCTCGTCTTTTCGGCTCGGATGCGCGGAGCCGGGTTCCGGGTGGTGCAGCACCTCGTCCGCATTCGCTACCGGCACGTCCATGTCGGCTGCCCATTCGGAAAGACGCAGCAGCCAATCGCTTCTGTCGACTAGCTTCGTCGACACCACGTGAATGATATCCGCGTGCTTCTCGACCTGCCTTTGCAGGCGGCCTTCAACCACGATGAGCCGCGACGTCATCACGACCTTGCGAAAACGTTCGAGCAGCTTCGGCCAGATGATGACATTGGCAATGCCTGTCTCATCCTCGACCGTCATGAACACGACGTTGCCCGTTCCCGGCCGTTGCCGGACGAGCACGACGCCCGCCACTCGAACAAAGGAGTCGTTTTTCGCGCTTGCCAACTCCTTGCAGGAAAGCACGCACTCGCGGCGGAAATCCTCACGCAGAAACGACATCGGATGCGCCTTGAGCGAAAGACGTAGCGTCTGGTAGTCGTTGACCACATGCTCCGAGAGCGCCATCTCGGGCAATTTGACGTCGGCCTCCTTCCCAACGTCCTGCGTCTCGCTCCAGGAAAAAAGCGGCAGCGGCGGCGCATTGGAGAGCGCTTTGACTTCCCACAAAGCTTGCCGGCGATCGAGCCCCAGCGAGCGAAACGCATCTGCCGCCGCTAGCTTCTCGAGCGTGCTAACGCTTCCGCGCTTTGCGACATCCGCAATGCCTTGAAATCTTCTGTTTATCCCGTGCTTCTGCGTCTCGGGTGCAGGCGGAATGAGCGTCGGGAATTTTCGGCGCAAAGCCTGCTTCTTCTCCGGATCTTTCTCCGGAACCTCGTGAATGTCGGCTTCGCTGAGGCCATCGATGAGACGCAGCCCGAGCCTCAACGCCGGACGACCTCCTTCGAGTGTCCGCTCCAATGTCGAATCCCAATCGGAGAAATTGACGTCCGTCTCCCGCACCTCCACCCCGTGCTCGTGAGCATCGCGCACGATCTGCGCGGGCGCGTAAAAACCCATCGGCTGCGAATTCAAAAGCGCGCACGCAAACGCCGCCGGATAATGACATTTGATCCAGGACGACACATAGACGAGCAGCGCGAAGCTCGCCGCATGGCTCTCCGGAAAGCCGTATTCGCCAAAGCCCTTGATCTGGGCGAAACAGCGCGCCGCAAATTCCTCGTCATAGCCGCGCTCGACCATGCGCGAGACCATCTTCTCTTCAAGCAGACCGATCGTGCCGACGCGGCGAAACGTTGCCATCGCGCGCCTGAGATCGTTGACCTCCTTGTCGTTGAACTTGGCGGCAACCATCGCAATGCGCATCGCCTGCTCTTGAAAAAGCGGCACGCCCAATGTCTTGCCGAGAATGTTCTTGAGTTCATCTTCGTCGCCGCCCTTGGGATAAGGATAGACCACGGCCTCGAGCCCGTTGCGGCGCCTGAGATAGGGATGCACCATGTCGCCTTGGATCGGCCCCGGACGCACGATCGCGACCTCGATGACGAGATCATAGAATTCCTGCGGCTTCAGCCTTGGCAGCATATTCATCTGCGCCCGGCTTTCGACCTGGAACACGCCGAGGGAATCCGCGCGGCACAGCATATCGTAAGTCGGCTTGTCCGCGCGCGGCACGGTTGCAAGCGTATACGTCCGGCCGTGATGCTTCTCGATCAGATCGAAGGCCTTGCGAATGCAGGTCAGCATGCCGAGCGCCAGAACATCGACCTTCATCAATCCCAGCGCCGCGATGTCGTCCTTGTCCCATTCGATGAAGGTGCGGTCCGCCATTGCCGCGTTGCCGACCGGCACGACTTCGACCAAAGGACCGCGCGTGAGCACGAAGCCGCCGACGTGCTGCGACAGATGCCGTGGGAATCCCATCAATTCCTGCGCCAGCTTCATCGCCGCAGCTAACGTCCGGTCCGCGGGATCGAGCCCCGCACCGCGAACGTGTTTTTCCGGCGGAACGCCGCCCCCATGCGTTCCCCACACCATGCCGGCAAGCGCCGAGATCGTATCTTCCGAAAGGCCGAACACCTTGCCGACATCGCGCACGGCCGATCGCGAACGATATGAAATGACCGTTGCAGTCAGCCCCGCACGGTCGCGGCCATAGCGCTCATAGATCCATTGAATGACCTCTTCGCGCCGCTCGTGTTCGAAATCGACATCGATATCGGGTGGCTCCAGGCGGGCAGACGAGATGAAGCGCTCGAAGAGCAAATTGACCTCGATCGGGTTCACCGCCGTAATACCGAGGCAATAGCAGACGACCGAATTCGCAGCCGATCCGCGCCCCTGGCAAAGAATGTCCTTGGATCTCGCGAACGCGACAATGTCGTGGACTGTCAGAAAATACGGCGCGAACTTGAGTTCGCCGATCAGCTTGAGCTCTTTTTCGATCGTGTCCCGAACCTTTTCCGGAACGCCTTCTGGAAAGTGGCTTTGAGCACCTTTCCAGGTCAGCTCGATAAGATGCTCCTGCGGGGTCTTGCCCGGCGGCACCGGCTCATCGGGATATTCGTATTTGAGATCACCGAGCGAAAACCGGCAGGCTTCGACGATGTCGAGCGTCCGCGCCAGCGCCGCTTCATGACCTCTGAAGAGGTGCGCCATTTCCTCCGCACTTTTAAGGTATCGCTCGGCATTGGCCTCGAGCCGGAGACCCGCTTCGCGAAGCGTCGTCTTTTCGCGAATGCAGGTGACGACATCCTGCAGCGGACGGCACTCGGCATGATGATAGAGCACGTCGTTGGTCGCAACGATCGGCGTGCCCGCCAGTTCGCCAATCGCGGCAAGCGCTGCGATGCGCGACCGGTCGTCCCCACGATAGGTATGCGAAGCCGCAAGATAAAGAGGCGCATCGCCCACGGCGCTTTTTATCCGCAGCAACGATGCCTGCAACACCTCCCTCTCTCCATACCCCTGCACTTGGCATAGGGAGGGGGGCGGCGGTTGGCCCGGATTCCCCCCTCCTCTTGACGGGGAGGGGTCGGGGGTGGGGTGAAGGCCGGGAGTGGGGTGAAGGAGCTCGTCGTTGCAGCCCCCCACCCCCAACCCCTCCCCGCGAGGGGGAGGGGAATCAAAACCATTCAAACGTTCACGAACGGATTCAAATGGAATGATCTTTCCGGTTTGAATTTCGGGCGCCGACCTGCGCGCAGCACTTGACGAAACCTCCCGCCAATCCCAATCATCCGGAGGCAGCGCGATGAAGATCTGGCCTTCCGCATGCGCGGCGACATCGGCGAGATGGAGAATGCATTTGCCTTTGTCCGCCCTGAGCTGCCCATGCGAGAGTAAGCGGCAGAGCCGCCCATAGGCCGCGCGATCCGTCGGATAGACGAGCAGGCTCGGTGCATCTTCGAGATCGAGACGCGCGCCGATCACGAGACGAATTTTTGGGTCTTCTTCCCCCTCGTCCGGTTTCGCCGCCACATACGCTCGCACGACACCGGCGAGCGAATTGCGATCCGTCACGGCAATCGCCGAAAGACCCAGCGCCTTCGCCTGCTCGACAAGATCCTCCGCATGCGAGGCGCCCCGCAGAAACGAGAAGTTCGTTGTCACCTGAAGCTCGGCGTAGCGAAGCGTCATCGGCATCGCCTCACGCAAATAGCCCATGCAGGAACCAAGAGGGCCGCTCGCTTCCCTCTTCACCCTCATAAAGGCCATGCCGGAAAACCCAGTACATCGCGCCTTGCTGGTCCTCTATCCGGTAATAGTCGCGCGTGCGCGGCCGCTTCTGATCTTCATCGAGATAGAGCGTCCGCCACCATTCGGGCGCGATGCGTTCAGGTCCTTGGGCGCGCGCCACGCGACGCTCGACGCGCCGCCAGATGAAGCTCGCCGGCGGTCCATCCGGCACGCCGGCCGTAACTTGGATCGGCTCAGGCCGCGAAAGCATGAAGGCCGGGCGAAGCAATCGCTTCGGATAGGGCCAAGGCGGCGTGTAGGATTGAACGCGCGAAGACGTTTCAGCCGCCAGCACATCGAGCGCCGGGAGCCGCACTTCCGCACGTTCCGGAATATGGCTGCCGTTGGGACGCAGCACCGTTATCGCGTCGCGCCCGAGACGATTGACGAGACGGTCGACAAGCTCCGAAGGATCGCGAAAGGCTGCGCCCTGAGGCGAGGCAAAACCCTTTTGATTGGCTCCGCGCTTTCCCGCACGCACCGCATCGAGCCGGAGAATATCGACACCGAAGCCCGCGTCGATGCTCGAAAATTTCTCGCTGAGCAGCGCCATCATGTGGCGAGCGTCATGACAAGGCGTGCTCATGGCAGCGGCAATTGTCCCGCTCGTGCCGTCGGCCCGATAGAACGTCAGACGAAGAACCCGCGCGCCGAGATCCTTCGCCGCGAGTGCGGCAGCGAGTTCGTCCGCAAGCTCATTCGTGAAGGCCTCCAGGGCTTCCGAAGAGATCAGAGGCTCCGCGAAAGCCCGCGCAACCGAGAGGACGGGCGGAGGCTGCATCGGCCGGCGCGGCTCCTCCATCGCGCCGAGGGCCTGATCGAGCCGCACGAGAACGGCGGCGGCAACGTCGGAGGAACGAAACCGCCGCGCCAGGCTATCGCGCGGAATATCGTAGAGCTGACCGATGTGGCGGAGACCCAGTCGCTTCAGCAGCAGAATCCGCGGAGCATCGAGCCGCAGCGCCTCGACGGGAAGGAAACCGATTGACGCGCGCGTCTCGGAAACGGGCGCCATCGCCCATGCCGCATCGGGCGGACAGCCGAAACGGGCGAGCGCATGCGCAGCGCCAAGCGTATCGGCAAGCCCGGCCTGCACGGCAACGCCGAACGACAAAAGATGCTGCGTCATGTTATTGAGCAAGTTCTCTTCGCCCCCGAAGAGATGAGCGACGCCGCTGACGTCGATCCACAAGCCATCATTTCCGTCGACGTGCCGGTTCGGACCGTAGCGGCCGGCCCAGCGCGCAAGCTTCAAAAGCGCAATGCGATCCTTCTCGGGCTCGGCGGGACGCGACAGGAGACCGGGATGCGCCGCCCTGGCATCCGCCAGCGATGTGCCGGCCTCGATCCCGAGACGCGCGGCAGCCTCGTTGACGGCCACGATCGCCAGACCATGCGCTCCGCTCTCAATAAGCGCGAACGGCTGCTGGGACGGCACGGCCGTCGGCTCCGCGCGCCTGAGCCGGAAGATCGGCCACGATGGAAGCCAAATCGAAACGACGCGTTTCATCACTCCACTCCAGAAGCATGGGAGACCGCGCGGCGCTTTCGGGACGCGCCCTGCAACGCTCCAGCGCGATCGAAAAGCGCGGAGACCCTGGCGCACGCGGGTCGAAGGTGTGCGGCGCACTCCCACCGCGCTGCACGCGCCATCGGGTTGCCGTTGCCCCGGCGGGCTCGGAAGCGGGATGCGTAACGAGAAGGCAAGGCGTCGCCGTCTCTCCGGCCGCAAGGCTCAAGCGGCGCGCCGGCGTCAACTCCGCCTCCTCGACAATGCCGATGACGACGGCGAGGCTCTGAGCCCGGAGGCTCTCTTCGATCGCGTTCAACGCGTCGCCAGCACGCGCCGTCTCGACGATGATGAGGCGTGATGGATCGAGACCAAGGCTCGCAAGGCCAGCCGCCGACGGAGAACCGAATTCGCCCGCAAGCTGCCGCGGCCAGCACCACAGCACCCAAGGCCCAATCCCTGAACCAGCCCCGGAACCAGGCCCAGAACCAGCCATCGAAGAGGAAGCATGTGCCTCTTCGCCGGCCGCGAATGTATCGATCCGGCGAACGGCGAGGCGAGCCGCAAAACCTATCCCAGCCATCCAGTCGGCCGCCGACGCGCCACGAACAGCAGAGGGCACTCCCTTGATTTCATGAAGGGAATTCGCCTCGAGCCCTCTCGGCAGAAGATCATCGCAGGCCGGGCAGCCAAGCTCCCAACGCGACCGCCGCCGCGAGCGGGGCAATGGGGAATTTTCCGGCGCCGCAGATACCCCCCGGCGCGGAGCATGCCGCTCGATATGCAAAATGCGGGAGCGTAAGCTTTCGATAACTGCATCTTTAAATGCATCATCTTTCCCGGATCCGGGGGACAGGACCGAGACAGCAGCGGAAACTCTCGAGTCCAATAGGAACCTCATGGTAAAGAAGTCCGTTTAGGGAACGCCTCTAAGCGATCCCCCAATAATGTTCGCCATTTGTTCTAATGCCAACCCTGTAATCCGTCAAGTCCGAGCAGACAAAGAACGAACTCAGATTACGCCGTCATCGAACCGCAACACATCGTTCTAAAATTCGTAAAACCCTAGGAAAGTCAGCGGGGAACGATGCAATCCGTACGGAACTGTGACTTCCCTGCTCTGCCGAGGCCACCGAGACTGAATTATACCGGCTCTTCACTATTCGAAGCACAGGATGACCCCCTCGTTCTGTGTTTAGTATATTTGTTGTTCACCAACCGGAGCATCCCCCGATGAGCCTGCGCTTCCTCAGCGGATTAACCCTCTCGGCCATGGTCATGGCTGGCGGGTTGATGTCCGCATCATCGGCCAAGGCCGACGACCTGATCGATTTCCTCTGGGGCGGCAGCGCCGAATACGGCGGCGGCCGCAAAATCGTATCGTTCGATCCGAAGTACAAACCCGGCCAGGTCATCGTCTCGTTCTCCGACCGCCGGCTCTACTGGATCACGAAGCCGGGCGAGGCAATGACCTATCCCGTTGCAGTTCCCAAGGAAGGAGCCCGTTGGCAGGGCGTGACTTCGGTGACCAACAAGCGTGTCAACCCGCCGTGGACTCCGACGCCGGAAATGGTCAGCAAAAACCCGCGCCTGCCGCGTTGGGTCCCAGGCGGCCATCCGATGAACCCGCTCGGCATCCGGGCAATGTATCTCGGCAGCAGCACGTACCGTATCCACGGCACCGACGCGCCCTGGACCATCGGGCAGGCCGTTTCGGCTGGCTGCATCCGCATGACCAACGAGGACGTGCTCGACCTCTATCCGCGCGTACCCATGGGGACGCGGGTGACTGTGACTTGGCAGCAGTTCTCGACGCAGCCTCTCGCGTCCGGCGACAAGTACCCGCGCTACGGCGATGCCGATTCGAACCCTCGGGCAGCCTCGGCGTCGTCCGCTTCGGCTAACTCGGCGCCAAAGGCCTCTGCCTCGGCTTCTTCATCGAACGCGTCGACCTACGAGTACAAAGCTTACAACACCGGCAAAGCGCAGAATGCCCGCGCCGCCAGCACTCAGTCGAACGACTATGGCCTGAATAGCGACTTCTGGGACGAGAAGCCGACGAAGTCGGCGTCTGTTTCCCAGGCCGCTCCGGAAGCACAGGATCAGGCATCGCAGGACGCCACGCAGGACGACGATCTGGCTCTGACCCAGAAGTCGGATCCGCAGCAGCGGGACGCCGAGAAGGCACCCAAGCAAAAAGCTGCTGAGGCAAAATCCGAAACCGAGCCGTCGGCGTCGGCGTCGGCGGAGAAGAAGAAAATTAGCGACACTTCAAGCGCATCGAGCGCGAAGAAGAAAGCAACGTCCTCTTCCGTCTCCGACCCTCATGTTGATCCGGTCATGAGCCCCGCAATGGCTGTTCCTGACCCGGTAAAGCCGAGCGCAGTGTCGGCTCCGGCGAAGGAATCGGATTCCGGCGCGGCGACAACGCGGGCATCGGCTTCGGAAGTCGACGGGCTTCCCGTCCATAAGGCTGCTGCTGTCCAGGTTCAGTGACGCGGCACCTGAAATCCATCATCGAGAATTTGAGGGCGGCTGATCAAGCCGCCCTTTTTCTTTGCGTCTTCAACGTCCGATCCCACATGAGGGACCGCACACGCCCGCATGAATAGGCGTCTGTTACATTCCGCCCGCAGCAGCTAGTATGTTGCGACAGTTGTCTTTTGCCGATGGCAGCCTTGGTGACTTTGCTCGACAGTACCGGCACGACGCCGCGCCCGCGCCACCCCGAGAAGGTCGCGCATTCCGAAACGCCGTCGTTGCCGAAACCGAACTGGTTAAGGGTCCGCGCACCGGGCTCCCCGGGCTACGACCACACGCGAGCCATCGTTCGCGAACACAAGCTTCACACCGTCTGCGAGGAAGCCGCCTGCCCGAACATCGGCGATTGCTGGCAAAAGCGGCACGCGACGATGATGATCATGGGCGGGATTTGCACGCGCGCCTGCGCTTTCTGCAACGTCGCGACAGGCCTGCCGTCGGCTCTCGATGCCGGCGAGCCGCAACGCGTTGCCGAGGCCGTCGCTCACTTAGCGCTTGAACATGTCGTCGTAACTTCAGTCGATCGCGACGATCTCGCGGACGGCGGCGCCCAGCATTTCGCCGAAACCATCCGCGCGATTCGGGTGGCGTCCCCCGGGACGACGATCGAAGTCCTGACGCCCGACTTCCTGCGCAAACGGGGCGCGCTCGAAATCGTGATTGCAGCGCAGCCCGACGTCTTCAATCACAATCTAGAAACCGTGCCGGGCCTTTATCTGCGCATTCGCCCCGGCGCCCGTTATTTCCATTCGCTCAGGCTCCTGCAACAGGCCAAGGAAATCGACGCCAAGACCTTCACGAAGTCGGGGATCATGGTCGGCCTTGGAGAAACCCGCGAAGAAGTTCTTCAGGTCATGGACGACCTGCGGTCGGCGGGCGTCGACTTCCTGACGATCGGCCAATACCTGCAGCCGACGCGGAAACATGCCGCTGTCGCCCGCTATGTTCCGCCGGAAGAGTTCGAAGGCCTTGCACAAGCCGCACGCGCCAAGGGATTCCTGCTCGTCGCCGCCTCTCCTTTGACGCGATCGTCCTACCATGCGGGTGACGATTTCCGCCGCCTTCAGGCAGCCCATCGCGCACACGCCTCGACTTAATCGAACTCATCTTGCAAGCAGAGCGGTCATGTTAAAATTCGCAGCCAATCTATCGCTGCTGTTCAACGAGATGCCGTTTCTCGATCGCTTCGAAGCAGCCGCCGCGCAAGGCTTCGAAGGCGCCGAATTTCTGTTCCCGTATGAGTTCAACGCCGACGACATCGCCGCGCGTTTGAAGGCGAACGGGCTTCGCCAGGCGCTATTCAATTTGCCCGCCGGCAACTGGGAAGCCGGCGAGCGCGGCATCGCGATTTATCCGAACCTCGTCAGCGAATTCCGCGATAGCGTTGCCCGCGCCGTGAAATACGCAAAGGTGCTGGGTTGCACGCAGCTTCATTGCCTTGCAGGCATCGCCCCAGTCGGCGCCGACCATCGCGCGATGCGCAAAACTTACGTTGAGAATTTACGCTTCGCCGCCCGCGCCCTGGCGGATGAAGGCATGACGCTGCTGATCGAACCGATCAATACGCGCGATATTCCGGGCTACTTCCTCGACTCCACAGCCAAAGCGGCCGACATCATCGAAACGGTGGAAGCGGAGAACCTGCGTCTCCAATACGACGTCTATCACATGCAGATCATGGAAGGCGACCTGACGCCGACGATCGACAAGTACCTGAAGATCATCGCCCATATTCAGATCGCCGACACGCCCGGCCGCCATCAGCCGGGCACCGGGGAGATCAACTACCCGTTCATATTCAGCCATCTCGAGCGGATCGGCTACAAGGGATGGATCGGCTGCGAATACAGGCCGCTCGCCGGTACCTACGACAGCCTCGCGTGGTTCAGAACGCAGAAGGCAAAGTCGCCGATCGCCTGACGCCGCCTCTCATCGAGCGTACCAGCCGCGTCAGTCGGACGGCGAAGCGATGCCGTCCTTGATGACCTTCTCGTTGAGAGCCGGTGCGCAAAGCTCGATGAACCGGTAGGCGAAGCCGCGTAGAAAGCGGCCGCGACGAAGCGCGATGCGCGACGTCGATTTCGGGAAAAGATGCGTTGTATCGAGAAGCGTCAGCCCCTTGTCGCGGCTCTCATCGTAGGACATAGACGCTACGATGCCGATGCCAAGGCCGACTTCGACATAGGTTTTGATAACGTCGGCATCGAGCGCGACCATCACGATATCCGGCGCGAGATTGGCCGAGGCGAACGCCGCATCGATCGCGGGGCGCCCCGTGAAGCCCTCGTGATACGTGATGATCGGCCAATCGGCGATATTCTCCAACGTCACCGGCGTCTGGCTTTCAAGCGGATGTCCCTTCGGCACGACCACGCCATGATGCCAGGAATAGAACGGGAAGGTCACGTGCTCGGCGGTGTCTTCCAGCGCCTCGGTGGCAATACCGATGTCGGCCGTGCCATCGTTCAGCATCGCCGCGATTTCCCTCGGCGTCCCTTGGTGCAGGACAAGATGGACGTTCGGAAACTCCTTCCGGAACGCCGCGATCGGCCCCGGCAGCGCATAACGCGCCTGCGTGTGCGTCGTCGCGATGAGAATCTCGCCGCGATCCGACCCCGCAAATTGATCGGCAAGCCGTTTGATATTCGCAGTATCGAGCAGAATCCGATCGACGATCAGCGCCAGCTCTTTGCCGGGCTCGGTAAGACCTAGGAGCCGCTTGCCGCGGCGCACGAACAGCTCAACACCCAGTTCGTCCTCGAGGTCTTTGATATGCTTCGAAACGCCGGATTGCGACGTGTAGAGCGCATTCGCGACTTCGGTGAGATTGAAATTACGGCGGAGTGTTTCGCGGATAATGCGGAGTTGCTGGAAGTTCACGATGCGGCCTGTGTTCCGTTCTGATCTGCAAAGACGCTCAACCGCCGCCCTCTGAGCTTGACGTGCTGACCCGTCGAAAGCCCCAGCGACTGAACATCGGAGCCCGGAATTTCGACTTCGAAAAATTCCTTGCGGCCCTCGCGCGCCTCGCCATTGGCCACAAGTTCTACCCGCGCGACGGCACCGGTGCCAAGAATTCTCTTGATGCTCGCGGATACGCCGTCTTCAGACTGCGGGTTCGCAACGATTTCAGTATCGTGCGGACGGCTGAACGCGACGACCTCTTGCCCGTTTTTGAACGTCCCCGTCTGGAAACGCAGCTTCTCATCCCCAACGCGCACGAAGTCACCGTCGACGCGGCCGCGGAATTCGTTAACCGAGCCGATAAAGCTATAGGCAAACGCCGTCGCCGGCTGCTCGTAGATCTCTTTCGGCGTGCCGATCTGCTCGACTTGCCCCTTGTTAACGAGAACGATCCGGTCGGAAACTTCGAGTGCCTCTTCCTGATCGTGCGTCACGAAAATCGAGGAGATATGCAGTTCGTCGTGCAGGGTACGAAGCCAGCGCCGCAGCTCTTTTCTGACTTTGGCGTCGAGCGCGCCGAACGGCTCGTCGAGAAGCAGAACGCGCGGTTCGACGGCGAGAGCCCGGGCGAGCGCGATGCGCTGCCGTTGGCCGCCCGAAAGCTGCGACGGGAAACGGTTGGCCACCCATCCGAGCTGCACGAGATCGAGCAGCCGGTTGACCTTGGCGCGAATGTCCTTCTCGCTCGGCCGCTCACGGCGCGGGCGAACGCGCAGACCGAAAGCGATATTCTCGAACACCGTCATATGCCGGAAGAGCGCGTAATGCTGAAAGACGAATCCGACCCGGCGTTGGCGCACGTCTTTGTCCGTCGCGTCCGCACCGTCGAGCACGATGCGACCCGTATCGGCATGCTCGAGGCCCGCGATGACACGCAGAAGCGTCGTCTTTCCGCAGCCCGACGGGCCGAGAAGCGCGACGAGTTCTCCATCCGGAAAATTGAGCGAGACGTTGTTCAGCGCTTTGAATGTGCCGAACGTCTTGCTGATGCCAATGACCTCGATGCTCATGAAACCTGTTCCCCGGCTACCGGACGGTGGGAGCGCCACTCGACGTACGTTTTCAAAACGAGTGTTACCAGCGCCAGCAGCGCCAATAGCGATGCCACAGCGAAAGCGGCGGCGAATTGATATTCGTTGTAGAGAATCTCGACGTGCAGCGGCATCGTGTTCGTTTCGCCGCGGATATGGCCCGAGACGACCGACACCGCGCCGAACTCGCCCATCGCGCGAGCGTTGCACAGGATGACCCCGTAAAGCAGGGCCCATTTCACGTTCGGGATCGTCACGCGCCAGAAGGTCTGAAGGCCTGACGCGCCGAGCGATATCGCAGCCTCCTCCTCGTCGCGTCCCTGCGCCTGCATCAACGGAATGAGCTCGCGCGCGATGAACGGAAACGTGACGAAGATCGTAGCGAGAACGATGCCCGGCACCGCGAAGATGACTTTTATGTCGTGCTCATTCAGCCAGGGACCGAACCACCCCTGCAATCCAAACACCAACACGTAGATCAAACCGGCGACCACCGGCGACACGGAAAACGGCAGATCGATGAGGGTGATCAGAAAATTCTTGCCGGGGAATTGAAACTTCGCGATCGCCCAGGCGGCCGAGACCCCGAAAACGAGATTGAGCGGAACGGAGATTGCAGCCGCCAGGATCGTCAGACGAATTGCCGACAGCGCGTCGGGTTCAACGAGCGCCGCGAAGTAAGTGCCCGCGCCTTTGCGGAAGGCTTCCACGAACACTGCGATCAAGGGCAGCAAAAGGAAGATGGTGAAATACGTGAGCCCCACGCCGATCACCAAGTACTTCACCCAAGCCGAATCCCGCGTCGCCGGATTGGCTTCGAATTTACTGGCCGTATCGGACCGGGCGTCGAATGTTGCAGCAACGGTCGCCATCAGATCGCCCTCCCCGTACGTCGCGCGGTCCACGCCTGAAGGCCATTGATCACCAGCAGCAACAGGAACGAGATGACCAGCATGACGGAAGCAACGGCCGTCGCGCCCTTGTAGTCGAACTGCTCGAGCTTCGTGATGATGATCAGCGGCGTGATTTCAGAAACCATCGGAATATTGCCGGCGATGAAGATCACCGATCCGTATTCGCCGACGGCACGCGCAAATGCCAGCGCGAAACCGGTCAGCAACGCTGGAAAGAGCGTCGGGAACACAACGCGCTGAAACGCCTGCCAGCGCGTCGCCCCGAGGCTCGCGGCGGCCTCCTCATATTCTGTTTCAAGATCTTCGAGCACCGGCTGAACCGTCCGGACAACGAAAGGCAGCCCGATAAAAGTCAGCGCAACGAGAACGCCCGGAGGTCCGAACGCGATTTTGATTCCGAGAGGTTCGAGAAGCGCGCCGATCCATCCGTTTTTCGCGTAGATCGCGGTCAGCGCGATACCCGCAACAGCCGTCGGCAACGCGAAGGGAAGATCGATGAGCGCATCGACGATCTTGCGGCCCGGAAACGTATAACGCGTCAAGCCCCAGGCGAGCAGCAAACCGAAAACGGCGTTGATCGCCGCGGCCAAAAACGATGCCCCGAAAGTCAATTTATAGGACGCGACGACGCGCGGCGCCGCAACCGCACTCACGAGTTCGTCCCAGCTCATCGTTGACGTCTTGAGAAAGACGGCTGACAGCGGAATGAGAACGATCAGCGACAGGTACACAAGCGTAAAGCCGAGCGATAGCCCGAACCCCGGCAGCACCCTCTTATTGACCCCAAACATTCCCGCCCCTTAAATCAGCACAGCCAGCACGACGACGAATCCGGCGGCCGCGAAAACGCCGGCCCAGGAAAGCGCCCTGCCCAAAATGATCCCGTCGAGAGTCATTCACTCGTCTTTCTGCTAAAACATACGACGCGCAGACTATTTGAGAGCCGCCCCACGGCTAACGAACAATAGCTGCTAAGCATATGAGATTATCGCGGGTTGCTCAGGTCGGTAGCGACCTTAACCCTGCCGGCCCCGCGAGTTGGAACCATCGAGCCCCGTGACGACCAAGAATGCTTTTGCGTCCTCGTCCCCTGGATTGTGAAAATGATGCGGAGTATCCGCATTGAAGAGGATCGCATCCCCCTCGATCAGCCGAGCAGGAGAATCCTCCCCCACGACGATCTCGACCGTGCCCTTGACGACGACGAGGTTCTTCTTGGCGCCTGCCGTCTGCGCCGCGAACAATTCGCGATGCTGCGCGCCAATCGTCACCTCATAAATTTCAATGCGTTGCGGATCCCCCCAGGGGAAAAGTGCGCGGCTGACGAAGCCTCCTTCGCTCGACGAAACCACCGTCGCTCGGTCGCGCGGGACAACGACCGTGCCGCCCACGCCCGGACTGGAAATGAGGCTTGGCACCGAGACCTTCAACGCCTCGGCAATGCGGCCTAACAGGTTGATCGTCGGCGCGCTTTTGCCCGTTTCGATCTGCCCGAGCATCGCGCGGCTGACGCCCGAGATGACACCAAGCTGTTCCAACGACAGACCATTTTTGCGCCTGAGATGACGCAAATTTTCCCCGACGATGATGGAAAGCTTCGCCGGTCCGCTGTCCGCACCTTCGAGTGTCTCGAAATCTTCTTTTCTCGCCATTACCATCGCCGCCGACTTTCGCAATCGCGTTTGCGTCTGCAAATACGGATAACCGAGCGGCGATACTGGCGGAACGAAGAAGAAATTATGAGCTTATGAGTGAATTGCTTGCCGCGAGCATGGCTCAAAGCGGCGGCGCATCGCGCAGAAAGGCGAGAAGGAAAACCTGAGGGCCATCCTTCTCGCATGTGATCTGACGGGAGCGTCAGACGTTCCTGACTTCCGAAACGGCAGTGCCGTCTTAGAAGTTGATCTTCATACCGCCGATGACTTGCTGCATCGCAGACAACTCAGTGGCTGATGAGTTCGTGCCGACCGTCACATCGCCATCAGCATGCTGATAGACAAGGTAAAGGGTCGATTCGGCCGCTTCGATGTTCTGCGCAGCACCGACTGCCCAGAAATTGATGTTGGCGCCCGTTGTTTTGATGCTACCTGTGCCGCTTACGTTCGAACCCGCGTCATCCTGGCGATACATACCGAAAACGTTGGTTTTACCCAGCGGGATCCACTTCTTCTCGATGCCGCCCTGGACGAACCAGGTTGTGCTGTCCTTCTCGAGAATTTTCGCGTCGATGGCGGGATCGTTCGAGCCATCATGCTGCTTGCCATAACCGGCATAAACGAACAGACCCGTCGGGGTGTGCTGAGCGAAGCCCGAAACGCCCCACCATTCGCAATTGAGTGCGTTATCAGGCGACGAGCCCGAGCCGTGGCAAGGCGTGGAGAAGCCATCCGTCGACTGGCCATAACCGGCACGTGCATTGTAGTTGAAATCGCCAGCTTCGCCCTTGTAGATCAACGCGACATCCCAGATGTCGTCTTCACCCCAGGCCGTTGCAACGTTGAAGCCCGCGAACGTCGGCGAGTCGTAACGCACGATATTCCGGCGTCCGTCATCGCCCGGCGTTGAGTTGTTGAAACCGCGAAGCGCATCGCCCCACTTCAAGCTTGAAGAGCCGGACGGGATCCGATTCCCGGCCTTATCGCGGAGGAAGAAGCTCTGGAGATAATCCGGAGGACCCTCGGCGTCGTAAAAGTTACGCGTCAGAGTCGTGTCGGTGTCGTCGAGCAAATGATAGGTCGCCGTGCTGTCCTGACCGACAGTGAGCTTGCCGAAAGTCTTGCTCTTTAAGAACCAGCTGCTCTTGCGCACCGAAAGGCTATTCGGGGTGCCGGCCGTGCCGTCCGGATTGTCCTGATCGGTTTTGCTGCTGTTGCCGCCCCACACGCCGATTTCCAGCACGTAACCCGCAGACCAATCGGCGTTGATCTTGGCTTCGCCGAGGAAGCGAAAACGGGATTGCTCAACCGGGCTGGTGCCGACATAAGTATTTTTTTCGCTGCCGTCGTCCCACCAAATCACGTTCTCGCTCACCCAGCCCGAGACCGTCAGGCTGACCTTGCGATTGCCCTTGCGCGCCGTCGTGGCCTCGAGCTCGGCAATGCGCTCTTCGAGATCCGCGCAGCAATTGCCGCCGAGATCGGCAGCGGCTGCGGGCATCGCCCATCCGCTGACCATCAAGGCAGCTACCGAGACACCCCAGAGGCGTCCCTTTCTCTGTACTAGCTTCATGTGACTTCAGACCCCCGTCTGTTTAATTAGATGAACTTCTGATTAGTTCATTGATTTCTCAGCTATTTTTTATGAACCCCTCTCCAAGTCAATTGCTTATTCTCAGTAGTGTGCAGATCTGCAATAGCGGAGTGACTATCTCGCACCATGGGTTGTCACATTCGGGGCACCGACGGTCCAGCCGGCCGCGCGAAGCAGCGCGGCGGCGCCGGCGAGATCGCGATGATCAATCGATTGTGCGCCCCGGCCCAACGCGTATCGCTTGCGAGCGAGCCAGTGCCGCTGCAACGGCTGAGACTGAGACAAATCCAAAGCCGCAAGGCGTTCAGCCGCCGAGCGAAATTCGCCGGCACGCCGCAGTCTTTCAAGCAGTGCGAGACCTTCGGGCCACGGGCCGAAGCCGGCCTCGGAATTGATGTGCCCGGCCTCGCCGAGATCGATGAAATCGGCCCGCCAGAGATCAGCCCAGCGACGCGCCTTATCGATCGCCATCCAAGGATCGTTCCTGCTGGCAACGACGATG
The DNA here is from genome assembly GCF_900116175.1 of Hyphomicrobium facile. Taxonomy (GTDB): domain Bacteria; phylum Pseudomonadota; class Alphaproteobacteria; order Rhizobiales; family Hyphomicrobiaceae; genus Hyphomicrobium_B; species Hyphomicrobium_B facile. The sequence goes on along the minus strand of NZ_FPCH01000001.1, from coordinate 546,320 downwards.
ACGGGAAAGCCCAAAGGCTTCGTCGGCAGGAATTCCGCGACCCCGAAGGCTTCGGGATCCGCCGGAGCGACGAGAAGCGCTCCGGTGATTCGCTCGGCGTGATCGCTTGCGGCCTGCACGGAGGCCAAGGCTCCGAACGAATGCCCAGCGATGAAGATCGGCCCTGTTGCGCGTGCAATTTCGCGACGAACGCGCGCTGACCATTCGGGTAGATGAGGATCGTTCCAGTCGCGCTGTGTGATGCGGACGCTGCCGCTGACGCGGCGCTCGAGCCAGGTTTGCCAGTGCGTAGGCCCGCTCGATCGAAGGCCCGGTACGATGAGAGTTGTCGACATTGAATTCACCCTTGATGCTGAGCCATTGGACGGAAACTGGCTCTGGTCTGTTCGGGTCTGCGGCGGACTTCGCGCGCCGCTAAAACGGCAATTACCGGCTTTTGCGCCGGTCAGCGGACAGACGACCCGCAACACCTTTCTCGACCACGTCCTGACGTCAGCATTGTTTCGAATTCCGTGACGAAGTGATCAAACGTCCTGCTTCGTGCGTCGCCCAGTTCTCTTTCCGAAATGGTCTGGAGGAGCTTTCGGCCGAGAAGGCGACGCACGAATTCAGGTTCTAGAGAGACGTTCAGCTCTTGTTGCCGGGCGTGTAGATCTGATCGAAGCTGGCACCATCTTTGAAGTGAGTATCGAACGCCTTGGTCCAACCGCCGAAAGCATCGTCGATCTTAAAGAGGTTCAACTTCTGGAAATTGCCCGCGAATTTTTCCGCTACAGCCGGATCAGCCGGGCGATAGTAATTCCGGGCCGCAATTTCCTGACCTTCGGGCGAGTAGAGATACTTGAGGTACTCTTCGGCCACCTTGCGTGTTCCGTGCTTGTCAACGTTCGCGTCAACGACAGAGACCGTTGGCTCCGCAAGAATGGAAACCGAGGGGGCGACGATCTCGAACTTGTCGGGTCCCAGTTCCTTCAGCGAGAGATAGGCTTCATTCTCCCAAGCAATCAGCACGTCGCCGATACCGCGTTCGACAAAGGTCGTCGTCGAGCCTCGTGCGCCGCTGTCGAGAACCGGCACGTTCTTGTACAGCTTGGTCACGAATTCCTTCGCCTTGGCATCGCCGCCGTATTTTACGTCAGCATAATGCCAAGCCGCGAGATAGTTCCACTGCGCGCCGCCCGACGTCTTGGGATTCGGCGTAATCACAGCCACGCCTTCCTTCACGAGATCGTCCCAATCTTTGATGCCTTTCGGATTACCCTTGCGCACCAGAAAGACGATCGTTGACGTATACGGTGCCGAGTTGTGCGGAAGCCTGGATTGCCAGTCCGCCGGAATGAGCTTTGCTTTTTCAACAATGGCGCTCACGTCGCGAGCGAGCGCAAGAGTTACGACATCTGCCTCAAGGCCATCGATGACCGACCGCGCCTGCTTGCCCGAGCCGCCATGGGACTGCTTGATGGTTACGTCGTCGCCGGTCGTCGCCTTCCAGTGCTTCGCAAACGCCTTGTTGTAATCGACATAGAGTTCGCGCGTCGGATCGTAGGATACGTTGAGCAGCGAGATTTCGGCAGCGGAAGCGTAGCCGGAAAGCCCAGCAAGGCCGAGGCCCAGCGCGGCCCCGATGGCTGATCTACGGGTCAGGGGTAGGAACGACATCAGAACCTCTCAAGTTGGAATTGACTTGAGGGCGAACCTATCCAGCGCTACGGCGCCGACGAACGAAGAAGAAATGCTGAGCTTATTAGAGGTTTCGCTGCTTGAAACCCCAACGCTACCGGGTTCCCATCCGCTAAAATGGAAATCTAAGGCAAGACGATAAAGCGAAATTTTCGCATTGCCCGCGCACAGAATGCGAGGACGCATCCAATGAGGAAAACGTAAACCCTGCTCCGTTGCAGCTACTGCTTTCTAAGCTCCACGCTGTCGGCCGTGATCGTATAACCGGCGTCGGCGAGGCCCGTGAAAGCTTCGCTCGTGTTGATCTTGCCGGTCACCGTCACCGGATCGAACATGCCGCCGACTTCGAACCCTTTGTCTGCCTTCACGTAGATAATCTGATTGGCCGGCGGCGGCGGCACGTGGATACAGGCCCCGACGAAGGGCACGAGAAGGAATTCCTTCACCGTCGTCGCATCGAAGTCGAGAGGAACGACGTAACCGCCGATCGAAACGCTTTGTCCGTCAAGTTCCGCAACGATGGCAGGCGGGCGATCGCTACCAGGCTGCCGGCGCTTGACCGCCATGAACTTGCCCTCGGGAAGCGGCGGCGGAGGTGGCCCCGCATCCGTGGACGGCGGCACCGAGCCTCCGAAAAACGTCTTGGACTGCATTGTCGACGCCGCGGGCACGCTCTTTGGAACGAGATCGGCCCACTTGAGTTGCCGCGGCGTATCGGCGGCGACATTCGACGACGACGCCACCGCGAGCACCAGATTGAGCAGGACGCTCAGAGCCAAAACATATTTCGATGCCATATCCGCATCCTTTCAAGAAATGGGCGTGCTCACACTCTGACCATCATGCCGTCCGCCAGAGACAGCCGGTAAGCACGGATTGCAGGCAGTAATCCAGCGACGAAACCGGCGGCGACGATCAAGCCGAGCTTCAGCCATTCGTCGGCGCGCGGCGGATCGATCGCGAGGCTCAGCCCGTAGGTGTGATCGATGTACGGACGCGCAAGATAAAGACCCACGTAAAGGCCGACAGTACCGGTGATGACGCCCGCAAGCGTCAGCAACCCGCCCTCCGCCGCAAGCAGCCCCAGCACCGTCGTGGGCGTTGCCCCGACCGAGCGCAGGATAGCCATTTCGCGTCGCCGCTCGTTGAGCGTGGTCAAGATCATCGTCACCATCCCGAGCAGAGCCGTCGCAACGACCATCGCCGAAACGACCGATAGCGCGGTCTCGGCCGTACCGATGAGCCCCCACAGCTCCTGGAGCGCAACGCCCGGCATGATCGCCGACAGCGGCTCCTCCGCATAATCGTTGATCCGCCGCTGAACCTTGAACGTGGCGAGCTTTGAATCGAGACCGACCATCGCCGCCGTGATCGCGTGCGGCGTGAGATCCATCTTGCGAACCGCATCGGCCGAGATGCTTTCGCCTGGAACCGGCGCCCCACTCTGCCAATCGATGTGAATGGCTTCGATGGCCTCGAGACTGACGTGAACCGTCCGGTCTATCGGCGTCCCGGTCTTCGCAAGGATGCCGGAAACCCGGAACGGCTTATCCTGATGTTCGATGAACGAGATCGATCCGACGCCGTGCGCGACGATGATCTTGTCGCCCACTTTGTAGCCGAGCGCGTCGGCAACGTCTGACCCGATAACCGCATCGAACAAATCCGTAAACGGACCACCGGCAGCAAACGTCATGCTTTGCCCGCGGCGGAATTTGTAATGCGTGAAGTAGTCGCCGTTCGTTCCGAGGACGCGGAAGCCATGGTGACTGTCGCCGAGCGATATGGGAACGATCCATTTGACTTCAGGCATCTTCGCGATGTCCTGATAGCTCTTCCACGTCACATTGTTGGTCGCGTTGCCGATGCGGAAAACGGAATAGAGAAGCAGGTTGAGGCTGCCGCTACGCGCGCCGACGATCAGATCCGTGCCGGAAATCGTATCGGCGAAGCTTTGCCGCGCTCCCGTGCGCACTTTCTCGACGCCGAGCAGCAGCATGACGCTCAATGCAATCGCGAGCACCGTCAGGCATGCCGTTACCCAGCGGTTCATCAATGATTGGAATGCGAGGCGAAAGATCATCATTGCTTGGCACCTCGCGATGAGACAGCAATGTCCTGAAGGCGCACTACGCGGTCGAAATGTGGGGCCAGTCCTTCATCGTGGCTGACCATGATGACGCTCGTGCCGGCCTTCTCGCTCTGCGCGAATAAGAGCTTCAGAAAAGCTTCTTCCGTGTTTCGATCGAGTGCGGACGTCGGCTCGTCCGCAACGAGGATCGGCGGCGCGCCGATCAACGCCCGCGCCGCGGCGACACGCTGTTGCTGGCCGACGCTCAGGTTCGCCGCTTTGACCGTCGCGATCACTGTCTCGTCGAGACCGAGCGCCGCAAGCAAACCCCTCGCAACTGCATCGAGCGATCCATCGCGCTCGGCATTTGCTCGCCGCGTGCGCGAGAACCGAAGTGGAAGCAGAACGTTGTCGATGAGAGATGCGTAAGGCAGCAGATTGAACATTTGGAAGATGATGCCGAAGTGGTCCACGCGAAACCGGTCGCGCCCGGAACCGCTGAGCTTGGCCATCTCGGTTCCAAGCACATCGATCCGCCCTTGGGTTGGCGCAACAATTCCCGCAAGCAAGCTGAGAAACGTGCTCTTGCCGCTTCCCGATGGGCCGACGAGTAGAAGCTTTTCCCCGCTCCCTAGCGTGAATTTCTTGATCGTCAGCGAGAACGGCGATGGTCCGGGCCACGAATACCGCACGTTCGAAAACGAAACGGCGTCAAGAGGGCTTTCGCCCTCTATCCGCGTATCGCGTGAAGACACGATGATGTCGCTCATGATCACATCGCGCCCGTAAGATCGAGGGTTGGCTTATCGCGCGTCATCTGCGCCTGCGTTTGCCCCTTCGGTGACGTGACGTTGACGTTCAGAAGCTGCGCGCCGGCAAAGTTCGAGAAATAGACGGTCTCGAGTCCGGTCACACGTTCGGGCGCTTCGCAAGTGATTGTATACGTCGCATGAAATTCCGAGTGCTGCGGCGCGCCGGGCTTATCGTCATCGTCGTCGTCCTTCTCGCCGGGCTTATGCGTTTCTTTCCGGTTCTCGACATTGGCCGTCTCCGCCTTGCAATTGGCCGCCGCGGGAAGCTTGAAAACGGCCAACACGTCGGCGAGCTTCGCCTTCGCTTTCTCGACCGCCGCTTTCTGCTCGTCAGTCGAAGCGATGTGCTCGAACCCGACGATATCCATGCCCGGAGAAACAAGCTCCATTTCGATTTTATTTCCCTCGATGGCGATATCGAGCGTCCCTTGTCCGTGCACGTGTGGGCCGAGTTGCCTGTGATCTGCCTGATCCGCGAAAGCAGGAACGGCAATCAACATGGCCATCGAGGCCAGACCTGACAAAACTTTCGACATCGTTCTCTCCAATTGGGTGATGATGCGCTGAGACGCGTCATTTCGCGGTGTCAGCCCAGCTGCGTCGGAGCGCAATTTGAAATCGTGCGAAACACAGCTGGATACGAAAAGGCGTTATGGGATAGGAAACGAAGACGCCGGAGCGATCTTCGAATGTCAGACGACATTCGCCGCGGGAGGACCACGCGCGCGCTGCTCGTAGCAGCGGATTATGCAGCTCTGAGTGCTGAGAGGCGTCTGAAGCTGAGCAAAGACAATTTCAGAGGGTGCGGGAAAATCAAAAAGCGAAGGCACGAGCGACGTCGCGGCCATAGCCGCTGCCCAACACAATGGGCAGTTATCGTGATCGTCACTGGCCGGCGCGCAAGGCTTCGTGGCCGTTGAGACGCAATGGCCCGCAAACGCAGCGATGGACCGGGCGCTGATTTCGCGGCTTGTGTGGTGATGGAACGACGCGACGGCCAACTGCACGCCGAAGGCAAACAGCGTGAGCAAAACAAGCCTGATGCGGAGTCGCGATGCGGTCATGATCTCCGGCCGTCTTTATAGGTATTCAGAATTCGACTGTTCCTGTGTCACAATCGTGGCAGATGAATACCCGCTCCCCATAGTTATCCCCACGGCGGCCGCCGCGCGCTCGGCAAAATGCCTCGTCCGCCCAAAAATTGGAACCATTGCGGGCCTCGCGCATTTGATCTCACGCGAGAGTCTCTACAGCCCTTCCAAGACGATAAGAAGAAAATCGTGAACGCTGATCCATCGGGGAGGGCAGGCCGGCATCGGCAAGCCAAATTCCTAGGCCAATTAATTATCTTTCCCCGGCTGTCGTTGAGGGCGGTCGCTTACCTTGTGTGCCTCGGGTTTCTCATTCCGACCCTGGGCCTTGCTGCGTATCTGCTGAGCGCGGTGCATTCCGAAGAACTTACAGCCCTGCAGGCAGACGCCCGAACGCGCGCCTTGCTCGCCGCGAGTTCCGTCGACGATCAAATGGACACCCTTCTCCGCACGCTCAAAGCGCTCCCGGCGGAGGCCCTCACTCAAAACTCGCAAAGCCACATACGCACGGAACTCGACCGAAAAGGCATCGTGCTTTTCAAGCGAAGCGAAAAGCTCGATGTCTTGTCACCCGTCGGCGGGCTCGATTCGGGCCGGATCACGCTCGATGACGCTTCCCGGTCCGCCGCGGTAGCCGCTTTGTCAAAGCAAGCGCCTCAAATCGCGGTTTATGATGACGCGCAGGACAAAGGCATCGATGTTTGGCTGGCCGCCGCATCGAGCGATGCGAAACCCGTCCTCATCCAGGCGCGTGTCCCGTCGGCATTTTTGGCCTCCCCGCTCAAGAAATTCGCAGCCGGCGGTCCATGGTCGATTTCCGTTGTCGGGCCCGACGGACAAATACTTGCCAGAACCCGCGCCAAGTCAGGCTCAGCGCCAAGTCTCGATAAAGCGAACCGTGCATCCCTCGTCGAAGCCGTAGCCGACACTTCACAGTTCGGCTGGAAAGTTGCTGCTCAAATTCCAGAAAAAGCGGTGAAACTGCGCGCTGAACGCAACTGGATAACCTTCGTCACGCTTTCCTCTTTGTTGGCAGCCGCGTCGTTCGCCGGCGCGACGTGGTTGACACGGAACATTTTGGAAGATCCGAACGCTAGGAACTTGCCCCCCGCAGGGGGGAAATCCGGCGAAACAGCAGGCCAACCAGCAGGCATGTCATTGCAGTTCAACAGCCAGGACAAGCCACCACATCAACGTGCACCGGATGGAGCTAGAGAACAGCTGCTGCGCCAGGCGCTGCGCGCGGGCAATGTTGGCGTTTGGGAATGGAACCTTGCAACGGGCAACATCCATTGGGATGCAGAAATTGCCGATATTTTTAACGATCTCCAGCCCGCGTACGATTACCCGGCGCGCACGCTTATCCGCCGGGTCGACCGCAATGACCGCCGCCGATTATTGAAGGCCATCGGCGACGTCATCGCAGGGTCGAAGCCCCTTGCGCTAGAGGTTCGCGTCAGCCGCCGCCACAACGAAACCCGCTGGATTGCCGTCCGTGGTGCGCCGGCCGAGACAGACGGAATGGAAGTCAAGACGCTCGTAGGCGTGGCCTACGACGTGACGGACCAGAAGCTGAGCCTCACGCGCACTGACGCCCTCCTCCGCGAAGTTTCGCATCGCTCGAAAAACCTGCTGGCTTTGATCCTCGCAATGGCACGATTGACGGCCCGCGATGCGGTGGACGTCAAATCTCATCTCAAGGATTTCACACTTCGCGTCGCGGGCCTCGCCGCGTCTCAGGATCTCATCGTCGCTTCAGATTGGCAAAACGTGGATCTTGCGACTTTGGCAACGGCTGAGATCGGCGCAGTCGCACGGACCGACGCCGATCGCGTCGCGATCATGGGGCCGCCGGTCATGCTCACGCCGGAAGCCGCCCAGACATTGGGAATGGTCCTGACCGAACTTGCACTCAACGCTGTCGAGCACGGTGCATTGTCGACCGCGACCGGCAAAGTGCGGCTCTCGTGGTCATTTCCCGACCCCGCAACGATTCTCATTTCATGGCGCGAAACCAGCGGGCCACCATTCGTCGCCGATGGCCCGAAGGGATACGGCATGTCGGTCGTCGAACGCTTCTCGACCCAAGGCCTGAAGCTCTCCGCTCACGCTGTTGGCAACGCTGACGAGTTCACGTGGACGTTGACCGGCCCTCTCGTCAACATCGGACACGCCCCAAAAAGCTCGGGCCAAGTCTAAACAACGTCCATTAACAACAACGTCGTCCGATGATGGAACCGTGGCCCCGCTCACAGGTTCTTGCCGGTAGGGCCAATCACGGGGGGCGCCATGAAAATTCTCATCACCGAAGATGAACCGATAGTCGCCGACGAACTCGAAGCGATCGTCACTGATTTGGGTCACCAGGTCGTCGGCATTGCGGGGTCGTCTCGTCGGGCTTTTAAGCTTGCAGAGACGACAGGCTGCGATCTGGCATTCGTCGACGTCCACCTGAGTGATGGGATGACAGGCCCTGCCGTCGCGCGCCATCTTAGCGAAGACGCGCACGCGACAGTAATCTTCACAACGTCGAACCCACGCCACGTACCGGCAGACTTCTCGTCAGCCTGCGGTATCCTGGTGAAGCCATACTCCGAACATTCCGTGAAATCGGCGGTCGCATTCGTCGTTGACTGCATGGAAACGGGTCGCTCGCTGCGCCCGAAACCGCGCACTTTGGAGCTTTCACCAGCGTACGCCGCGCGCTGGAAAGTGAGTTGAGGAAGCTAATCAGCTCTTCTCACGCCGTTGTGGTCTTAGCCGCTTTCATTGAGTGAGCGGCGGGCTCATCCTCCGGAACCAACAACGCCAGCTCCGTCAATTTGATCGTGACGCGCGTTCCCGGCCTGACATGTCCCGGGCGAACTGGTTCGCAGGCGATCACTCCGGCGAACTGGCGAGTGAGCAGAGCTGCGATTTTTGTTCCCAATCCATCGCTAGCATGACTAGCGCTTCCGTGCAGCAGCTTATCCATCTCATCGCCCGCAGCCCGATAGAGGCTGGCATCGACCCCGTTGCCATCATCTTCGACAATGAGCTCAGCTCCGGTCTCACCGCACCGGTGAAGGCGAACGCCGACATGGCCTGAACCATCTTCGCCAAAGGCATGCTTGAAGGAATTCACAACGAATTCTTGCGTCAGAACGCACAGCGACGTCGCAACCTGAGCAGGCGCAAGCAGCGGCGGAACATCGACCGTCAGAGAAATCCGCCCCTCACCGACCGTATCGACCACATCGTCCAACACGGCTTGAATGAGCGTGTCGATGCGCACGAGTTCGAGATCGTTGACGACATTCATGCGCCGCTGCGCACTCGCGATCGCATGAATCCGATCGCGCGCGCCGGTGAGAGTTTTGAGAGACTTCGGATCCGACGTGTGCCTGATGTGCAGGTTGATGAAGCCGACGACGAGCGACAACGTATTGCCGATGCGATGCGTCACATCCCGTAACAGCGCTTCAGCGCGCTCTCGTTCGCTTTCGGCGCGATCCCGCTCGATCGCAAGCTCTTCGGTCCGCGCTTTCACCCGCGCTTCCAGCGACCTGTTGGCGGAGGTCAGCGTCAGAGCGGTAATCTCGAGCGCTGCCACGCGTTGCCGCTCGCGTATCAACGCGACCATCGCCAAGGCGGCGCAAGCGAGCAATATCGCGAGCATCGCAGCCAGAAGCCAAAAGCTCTGATCGTGGAATTGCGCCACGCGCAGTTCGAAGCGTCGGTGCTGTTCCCGTTCCGTCGCTTCGATCTGGTCGCGCAACCGGTTTGAGAGTTCGATGTCGAGATTATGCGCGGCGAGCGCTGCCGCTGCATTTGGACTGCCGTTTGCAACGGCCGAAATACTCTTGTCGATCGCCGTTAGGTGCTCCTGCTGCGCCTTGTCGACAGCCTCGATCCACGTAAGCAGTTCTTTGTTGTTCCGCCCGAGCCGAACGAAATCGGAGTGGATTTCGTCGACCGCCTTCTTCGCCGTCTCATACGACGCGAGATATTTCGGATCCCGGGTGAGCAAGTATCCCCGCTGCGCAATCTCGAGATCCTGCGCAGCGCTGAGCCACTTCGTGAGGCCTTGCTGATAGATCAGCGTCTGCGCCACGCGATCGCCCGCCGCAACTGTCCATTGCCAGGCAACGATTGCTGCGAGACCGGACAGGATGGCAATCGAAACCCAGACCAACAGCGTTCGCGTCGCGCTCGACGTTAGAAACGCTGCAAATCTCCGCGATATGTGATGGCGGCCCATAAACCTATGGAAGCATTGATCGAGGGAAGCATATGCAATGCCACGACTTGGCCGTCGTGCCAACCGCTTGTTGGGCCAATTTTCTTATAACGATACTACGATTGGGCTGATCAGATCTTTCGAACTCGCTCCACATTTCGCGGATCAGATCTACTCAATTCATTTGCATTTCGGTCAGTACGTCGCATCACCGCATTTGAATAGAAACCAAGCTAGTTCTTCGGCCGACGTCCGCTTCTCAAAAATCCGGCCAAATATCTGGGGAACCGATGCATGCGCGCTACGTTCTTCCTATGTGGCCGTGCCCGCATACTCCCTCCCCACTCCCCCGTGGCCCAAGGGTACGGCATCACCTAAGAGAGTTCGCGACCGCTTTCCCCCGGGCGGCGCGAACTCATTTTTTTGCACCACCATCGTCAATGCCGACCCACCGCGACCTAGGACCGCAACCTAGCTAGGCCGCAATTTCTTCGCGCGTGCGTGGATGCGAGCCCAAATCGATCGATAGTCAAATGATCGGAAAGAAAGGAACAAACAATTCGCGAATGCGATTGACCGAGCGCAACGTCACTAGGAGATGATCAACAATGAACAAACTGACCTTGAGCCATGCTTTCATGATCGCTGGAATTGCGGTAGCGCCCGTAGCGATCAATTCGTCGGCACAGGCCCTTTCGTTCGTCAAAACTCAGTCCACGGGCGAGCAGAGCACTTCGAGCCTTATCGGGTTGCGCGTCGAAAACACCGCCGGCGATAAGCTGGGAGATATCAACTATCTCGTTCTCGACGAGGCCGGAAAGATCAGCACCGCGGTGATCGGCGTAGGCGGCTTCCTAGGCGTCGGAGAAAAGAACGTCGGCATTCCCTATAATGAACTGAAGTTCTCCGACAAGGACGGCACTCGGGTCGCCGTCATAGAAGCCAGCAAGGATAATCTGTCCAGCGCGCCAAACTACGTTTGGACGGAAAATTCCTCGGCAAAAAAGCCGGCTGACGCGACCACACAAGCCCCATCCCAAACCCAATAAGTCAAATGAAAAGGGCGCGACTTCCATTCGGAAGCGCGCCCTTCTTTCTTGAAAATTTGAAACCCGTTACGCGGCGCGTTGGCCGGACTTTTTCGAACGAAGCCCGAAGAAGAGCGATTGGCTGATCATCGCCTTCACGACAGCAGGCTCGAACGGCTTGGTTATGAGGAATACCGGTTCCGGCTTGGTGCCCGTCAGCAACCGCTCCGGGAATGCGGTGATGAAAATGACGGGAACACTGATCGTCTCGAGAATTTCATTCACGGCCTCAAGCCCCGAACTTCCATCCGCCAAATGGATGTCTGCGAGAACCAGAGACGGCGCCTTCTTTGCGACTTCCGCGACGGCTTCCTGATGGGTCCTCGCGACACCCTGGACGCGATGGCCGATATCGACGACCAGCGCTTCGAGATCCATGGCAATCAGCGGCTCGTCTTCGATGATCAGCACGTCTGCGGAGAGTTGCTCCGCGATTTCCGCGCCAGCGAGCTGCAGAAGCTCGGTCACGTGGGCGGGGGTAACGTCGAGAACCTGAGCGGCTTCCGCCGTTGAAAATCCCTCCACGGAGACAAGAAGGAAAGCCTGCCTCGGAAGCGGCGTAATCGAATCGAGCCGCCGCTCGGCCAACGGCTTATCGAGCTGCCGCGTGTCATCCGACACACGGTTCACGGCGAGTGAATTCCAGACTTTGGTGAAAGTGCGATAAAGCGCGACGCGCGGCGCGATCGATCTGTCGAACGCATCGGAATCCGCAATCAACGTTTCGAGCACCGCCGCGACGTAGTTGTCGCCCGACTGCTGGCTGCCCGTGAGCGATCGCGCGTACCGGCGCAAATACGGCAGATGGGGAGCTATGGATTCGGCTATCGACATTTTGCACCTCGTAATCTCGTTTAACGACAAGATGATCAACATGTGGGAAGCACACGATCATCTCCGGCAGGGCGTTACGTCCGTGTACCCCATGATGCTGTCCGTCTCAATTCCACGAGTGTTTCCCGGAGCTAACCCCGGCTAACCGCCCGCGCAACCCCGACGAACTCGCTATTGGAATTGAAACTTTCGCCAGCCTCAAACCCGAGGGCCTTGTTCAGAGCCACGCGGGCGCGGTTGACGCGGCTTTTCACCGTGCCGACAGCAGCGTTGGTGATTTCAGCCGCTTCTTCGTATGAGAAACCTTCCGCACCGACGAGCAGCAAGACTTCCTTCTGATCGTCGCTGAGCACGTTGAACGCTTTCTTGAAATCGACGAGATCCATATGGACGTGCTGCTCCGGCAGAACGGACAAGCGCTCAGCCATCGCACCGTCCGCATCCTCGACCTCGCGGCGGCGCTTGCGGAGTTCGGAAAAATAGGTGTTGCGCAGGATCGTGAACAGCCACGCTTTCAAGTTCGAGCCTTTCTCGAAACCATCGAGGTTGGACCAAGCCTTGACGAGCGTGTCCTGCACGAGATCGTCGGCACGCGTTGGATCGCCGCAAAGCGAATTCGCAAATGCGCGCAGATTGGGGACGGCCCCGATCAAAAGAGCTTGTAGGTCGTCGTCACTTTTCGTCACGACTTTCCTCCTTACTCTCCTCCTCGCGCTGTTTGAGCCTTTGTAGCAGCGTAACGAAGCGATCCGGGACTGGCTCGTTAATGAGTTCGATATAGGCCTCCCTCAAACGTTGCCCTATCTGCCCCTGAAGCTCCACCGGTAGCGGTGCCTGCATAGTGACTGAATCCCCTCGCTTGGGATCACTGCCCGTGCCCATCTCTCAAGACCCTATTGACGGAATTCCGAAATACTCGTGTGCGCACGCCGGGTTCCAGACAACCTAAATGCGCAAGGTTCGAAAAAGTTCCGGAACCTCCGTTAACTTGTCATGTCGGCGGCGTGCGCGCGATCTTGGAAATCTAGCCGGGAAAACCGAAGAAAGCCCCCGCTATTTATCAATAAAATGAAAAAACGTGCCGGTAACGTGCCCCCTGCGGCTCCCGCCCGCGGGAAGCGTCTCCCCGTCCGAATTCTGCATTTTGAACAAGGGGGCGTCCGGCGAAGAAAGAACGCTGGCGTAATGAAACTCGTGGCCCATCAGGATCTCGCCAACGACGCCCAGCGGGCAGTCCGCGACAAGCTCCGCCCGGCGATACCCGAGGTTCATCTTCCGAGCCGCGAACGAGGTTTCGAGGGCCAAAAGACCTATCATTTCGTGGCTGTGGCCTGTCGCATCGACGAGACCCGCCCCAAGCGCCATGTATCCTCCGCACTCTCCGTGAACCGGACGTGAACGCGCGAATTCGGTCATGGACGATTTGAAGCGGCGAGCATTGGCCAATGCTCCCGCGTGAAGCTCTGGATAGCCTCCTGGCAACCAGACCAGATCGGCGGCCGGATCGGGCGCTTCATCGCCGAGCGGTGAGAACGGAATGATTTCCGCGCCGGCCGCACGCCAGCCCTCGAGAAGATGCGGATAGACGAATGAAAATGCCGCATCCCGCGCCAGCGCAATACGTTGCGCTGGCGGAACGGCGTGCACCCGGTTTCCGGCGTACGCTGAGTTCAATGCCCCGGGAGTCGCGAGCTCGAGCAGGCGGTCGACATCCACATGCGCCTCGATGAAGTCCGCCAACGCATCGAGGCGGGAATTGATTTCCGCCGTCTCCTCGGCCTGCACCAACCCCAAATGCCGCTCGGGCAGCACCACAGTCTTTTCCCTCGGCAAGGCCCCGATGACCGGAAGCCCCGCCGCTTCCAGCGCCTCCGAAGCGAAACGCACGTGGCGCGGACTGCCGGCGCGATTGAGAATGACCCCCGCAATCGTCACGCCCTCGCGGAAGCCCTGGAAGCCGCGAGCGGCGGCCGCTGCCGTTTGCGATTGGCCGGAAACATCGAGAACGAGGATGACGGGCCATCCCGTCTTTGCGGCAAGGTCGGCGCTCGCGCCGTTGCCCCACGCACCCGCTTTGGAAACGCCGTCGAAAAGGCCCATCAAGGCCTCGCAAACGACGACGTCCGCGCCGCTTGCTGAACGCGACAGAACATCAGCGGCACGATCCCAGCTCATCGCCCAGCTGTCGACGTTGTAGGATGGCCTGGCCGCCGCAACCGCATGAAACGCCGGATCGATGTAATCGGGCCCGCATTTGAACGGTTGCACCTTGAGCCCGCGCCGGACGAGCGCGCGAAGCAGCCCGAGCGTAACGGTCGTTTTGCCGGAACCCGAGCGCGGCGCCGCAATCATCAGTCCCCGCGGCAACGTCACAGTCTCAGACATGCTCAACCGCTCACTCTAGCCGCCGCGAAAGCGGCGACGGTAATCGACGCTATAAAGAGCGCTCTCTCTGAAATCATCGCACCCGAGCGCCTCGCCGACCAAAATCAGCGCCGTTCGCTCCGGCCCCGCCTCAGCCGTCTGCGCAGCGATCGTTTGAAGAGTGCCGCGAATGATCTGCTCATCCGGCCACGTTGCGCGATAAACGACCGCCGCAGGACAGTCCGGTCCGTAGAACGGCACGAGACGGCGTACCACGTCTTCGATCGCGTGAATTGAGAGATGCACCGCAAGCGTCGCCCGCGTAGCCGCAAAGGCCTCGATTTGCTCCGTCTGCGGCATAGCCGAAGCCCGGCCCGAGGTGCGCGTCAACACCACGGATTGGGCAACCTCGGGCAGCGTCAGCTCCCGCGCCAATGCCGCCGAAGCGGCGGCGAATGCCGGCACACCGGGCGTGATCGTATAGCCGATGCCGAGTTCATCGAGGCGGCGCAACTGCTCGCCGAGCGCGCTCCAGATCGACAGGTCGCCGGAATGAAGCCGCGCCACATCGTGGCCGTCGCTGTTCGCCTGAACGATCCGCGCGATGATCTCATCGAGCGTCATCGGTGCGGTATTGATGATTTCGGCTCCCGCCGGACAATACGCCAGCAGACCTTCCGGAATGAGCGATCCCGCATACAGGCAGACCGGGCAGCGAGCGATCAGATCGCGTCCGCGCACCGTGATGAGATCGGGTGCTCCAGGACCCGCGCCAATGAAATGCACTGTCATTTCGGTCGCCTTCCAGCATCGACAGATCGCGCCGCCGCGACCGTGACATTTCCGATGATGCGTCTCGGCATGACAAGTTGGGAACCCGGCCCCGCTGCAAATAATGCCGCGGCTTCCGCGATCGAATTAATGCCATAGAGCGATAAGGATCTCTCCGAGCGCGTCTGGCAGTCTCCGCTTCGCTCGCGCAGCGCGATCAACATCAAGGGACGATAGGGAACGGCCGCCTCCTTCGCGGCGGCTTCGGCGCGAGGTCCAAAAGAGGCGGTGGCAAGCGTCGCAACCGCATCGCCGCCTCCGAGTTCACGACGCGCCGACTCGATGGCGTCGAGAAAATCGCGCTCGATTGCGAGACTGTTGCCGCCTATGCCGATAGCGATCATGCGCCACCCGAGGGCTTTGAGGAAACCCACTGCAAAACCGGCATCGCCGGACGCCACGCAGTCAACCGCCCTACAGGCTCCGCACGTTCGACGCCAAAGCGCGTCAACGACCCGCCATGCTCGTGATATGCGGCAAGCAATGCAGCCTCCGACTCGATGGTCACGGCGTTGACGACGATCCGGCCGCCCGGCTTCAACGCCGCCAAGCAAGCCTCGATAACCCTGCCGCCGGACGTGCCGCAGCCGATGAAGATCGCATCCGGTTGAGCGAGACCGCTCAAAGCATCGGGTGCCGCGCCCTCGCGAATGTCGAGATGCGGCACACCCAGAGCAACCGCATTTCTAACCGCACGCGCCGCGCGATGAGCGTCACGCTCGATACCGATTGCCGTGTTGGCAGGATGCGCGAGCAACCATTCAATGCCGATCGAGCCGCTGCCCGCTCCGACATCCCAGAGCAACTGACCGGCCCCCGGTTGAAGCGACGACATCGTGACCGCGCGAATCTCCCGCTTGGTCAATTGCCCATCGTTTTCGAAATACGCATCAGGCAATCCGGTAGTGTAGGGAATTGGAGCAGCGTCTGCACCCGCCGCGACGTCGACGCCGATGATGTTGAGCGGATCGACGTCGGCAAAATCGAAATCCCTTGCGCGCACGTTTCGAATGCGTTCGCGTGGACCGCCGAGCGCTTCCATCACGACGATTCCGCTCTCTCCAAACCCGGCGCCGGTAAGAAGTGCCGCCACTTCGCGCGCCGTATCGCCGTTGAGCGCCAGCGCGAGGATACGCCTGCCATGATGCAGGTAACGCCGGATGAGCGGCGTCAGCCCTTTCATATTGAGCCCAAGCGTCGTCACGTCCTGCAAGGACCAGCCGAGGCGCGAAGCGGCAATCGAGAAACTCGACGGCGACGGCACCACCTGCATGTCCTCTAGCGGTATGGATCGCGCAAGCGTCACGCCCGCGCCGAACCAGAACGGATCACCCGACGCCAGCACCGCGACCGGCGTTCCCCGCCGGGCCAGGATCGTCGTGGCTGTCGCCTCGAGCGGCTTCGCCCATTCCATCTTCTCACCCGGAGTTTCGCCGACGAGATCGAGATGACGACGCCCGCCGACGACAAGTTCCGCCCGCTCGATCAACGCGCTTGCCGCCGG
This sequence comes from Hyphomicrobium facile, assembly GCF_900116175.1. Classification (GTDB taxonomy): domain Bacteria; phylum Pseudomonadota; class Alphaproteobacteria; order Rhizobiales; family Hyphomicrobiaceae; genus Hyphomicrobium_B; species Hyphomicrobium_B facile. Next base: position 529,826 of record NZ_FPCH01000001.1, on the reverse strand, counting down.
AGACAACCCGGCGCGCCCGTCCTCGCCAATACCAATGATGGACAACCAGCGTCCGCTCATGGCATTGGCCTCCGCGTATGATGACGAAGCTTGATAGCCCGTGTCGCATTTTGCTCCTCGGAGGAACGAGCGAGGCGACCTCCCTTGCACAAAGTCTCGCGGGCGAAAATGGCATGTCCGCAACTCTGTCGCTCGCTGGGCGCACGGCCAATCCCGCGGAGAGCCCACTCCCCGTTCGCGTCGGCGGCTTCGGCGGCGTCGACGGGCTTACCGAATATCTGACGCGCGAGAACATCGATCTCGTTATCGACGCCACGCATCCGTTTGCGGCCCGCATCAGCAACAACGCTATCGCGGCGAGTGCCGCTGCTCACATTCCGCTGCTCGCGATCGAGCGGCCGCAGTGGACGCCTGCGGGCGGCGACGAATGGAGCGAGTTCGACAGCATCGATGCCGCAATCGCGGCCCTGCCTGACACGCCGCAAGACGTTTTCTCCGGCCTCGGCCGCCAGGCGATCCCCGCGCTCGGCGCCGCGCCCCAACATCGCTACGTTATCCGCGTCGTCGATGCGAGCGAGCCGCCCGCAAGCCTTCCTAACGCAACGATCGTTGCCGCGCGCGGACCCTTCCGCACGGACGACGATCTCGAACTTTTCCGGAAGCACCACATCAGCCACGTGCTCGCCAAGAATGCCGGCGGCAGCGCAGCCTATTCCAAGATCGAAGCTGCGCGTTTGCTCGGCATCAAAGTCCACATGGTTCGGCGTCCCGCGATTACGCCCCGGTCGACCGTCGCCTCCGTTGAAGACGCTTTCGCCTGGATCAAGGCCCATCATCGGCGTTGCTCCGAACGCGGCGTATAAATCCAGGCCCGCCCATCGGGAGACTTCACCTGCCGCGTGGCCTGCGATCCGATGATAACGAGCGTGCGCATATCGCACGGCATATCCGCAGCGCCCGCAAGCGTCGCAACGTCGATCTCCTCGTCCGGCCTGCCGACGGCGCGCGCGAAGACGACAATCGTCTCAGCAGGCAACACCGCACTCAAGATCTGGAACGCTTGCTTGATCTGCTGCGGACGCGCCTTCGAAGCCGGGTTGTAGAGCGCAATCACGAAGTCGGCCTCGGCGACGAGCCGGAGACGCCTCTCGATTGTCGCCCACGGCTTCAAATTATCCGACAGCGAAATCGCGCAAAAGTCATGACCCAGTGGCGCACCGATCCGCGCCGCCGCCGCGAGCATCGCCGTCACCCCGGGCTCGACGCGAATATCGACTCCGTCGGCGGAGGCGGGATTGGCCTCGACCGCTTCGTAGACCGCAGCTGCCATCGCAAAGACGCCGGGATCTCCACCGGAAACCACGGCGACACGCTTCCCGCTTGCAGCAAGCGACAGCGCGCGTTGGGCTCGTACGAGCTCTTCGCGATTGTCGGAAGCTTCAAGAATTTGCCCCGGCTTCGGAGTGATCCGGTTCACATAAGGCGTGTAGCCGAGAATGACGTCGGCTGCCGCCACCGCGGCTGTTGCAGCGGGCGTAACCCAACCTTCGGGGCCAGGCCCAAGTCCGACGATGACGAGATCACCCTTCATGCGATGCGGCGTCCACGACCGCCCGGCAGCAACACGATCGAGAAATACGGAACCGCACACTCGCCAAGGTCCGCAAGCGGCACGATCCGCTCGCCGGGCATCGTTCCGCGCTCGACATAAATCGCATCATTGAAGCGCCCGGCGTCTTTCAGCGCCTCTTTGATCTTCTGCAAATTGTGGCCGACCTTCATGATGACCGCCGCATCCGCACCTTCGAGATGCTTGGCCAGCACCGCGCGGTCCAATGTGCCGGGCAGCACCGTCAAAATATCGTCCCCGTAAGTGATCGGCGCCCGCGCAGCCGTCCAACAGCCGGACATCCCCGTAATGCCGGGGATCACTGTCACCGGATGGGCCGCCTTGATGCGGTCGTACATATGCAGAAACGATCCGTAGAAGAATGGATCGCCCTCGCAGAGCAGCGCCACATCGCGTCCCTCGGCGAGATGTCCTGCGATGGTCTCCGCGCACGCGGTATAAAATTCGCGGATGGCCGAGATATATCCCTCGTCGCGGAAATCGATCTCGGTCGTCACCGGATAGTCGAACGCGGCTTCGGTCGCCGTCTCGCGGATATGCGCACTCGCAATCGTACGCGCGTGCCCGGCCCTGCCGCTCTTGCGAAAATGCGCCACCACCGGCGCCGCGCTCAACACGCGCACCGCCTTCAGCGTCATGAGCTCCGGATCTCCGGGCCCAAGGCCGACGCCGAACAACGTCCCCGATAGCACCTCGCTCATTCGGCCTCACTTGCAAGCGCATTGACGGCGGCCGCGGCCATCGCGCTGCCGCCCTTGCGGCCACGCACGATGGCAAACGGAACGCGCCCGTCAGCTGCCAGCGCCTCTTTGGATTCAATGGCGCCAACGAAACCGACCGGCATACCGATGACGGCTGCCGGTTTCGGCGCGCCGGCATTCATCAGCTCGAGAAGCCTGAAGAGCGCTGTCGGCGCATTGCCGACGACAACCACGGAGCCCGCCATATGCGGCTTCCAAAGTTCCATCGCTGCGGCCGTCCGGGTATTGCCGATGCTGGCCGCGATCTCCGGCACACTGGGATCTCGAAGCGTGCAAATGACGGAATTCTTCGCCGGCAACCGCGCGCGTGTAATTCCGTCAGCCACCATCATCGAGTCGCAGAGAATGGGCGCGCCACCTGCCAGCGCCGACGCGGCACTCCGCGCGAACGTCAGCGACATGATGATATCGCGCGCGATCTCCACCATGCCGCACGCATGAATGATGCGCACCGCGACACGCTCCTCCTCCGGCGTAAATCGCGCAAGATCCGCCTCAGCGCGAATGATCGAGAATGAGCGCGCATAGATCGCGGCGCCATCCCGAATGTAGTCCTGAACCGTCATGATGCGGATTCCATGATGAACCTAGATACCGTCTTGCCGATATCGGCGGGTTCGACTTCAGCCAACGCGACCGAATCCCCCACACCTGCGAGTTGAGGCGATCCGTTGCGAATAAGATCGTAGCGCCCTTCGCGTGCGACGAGCGTGAAGTCCGCCGCAGACCGCCGCGCGCAACCTTTCTCGCACCCTGAGACGTGAACGGTGTAACCGCCGAGCGAACCGTTGAGACCCTCAACGAGACGCTGCGCATCGCCGCGCGTGTCGGTCATCGCATTCTTGCATCCCGGCGAGCCGGGGCAAACGTCCATGGCCAGGCGAACATCGCTGCCGGCGTTAATCAAGCCGATGTCGTCGGCAACCTTCATGAGCGCCCCGGCGCGCGCCCGATCATTGACCGGGAAAACCAGAATTCGTTGCGGGCTTGTGAACACATCGTTGCGCTTTGCCGCCGCCGTAGCCTCGCAAAGGCGATCCAGTTGATCGGCAACGATCCGCCCGAACGGAAGCCCGATCCCAACCCCGAACACTTGCTCTCCGCGAACCTGCAATCCAACAGGCGGAAGAGGATCGATCCGTGCTTGGACCGGGGACGACGTTACGCGCAATTCCGCCGTTGCAAAAATCATCACAGCGCCACGCGCCGCAACCGCATCTCGCATGCGTCTGACGCTCGGATCGTTCGCCGCAAAACCGAGAAAAGCCAACGCCAGACGTTGAACCGCTCCAAGCACGTCGCTTCTCGATACAGTGCACGAGACATCTGTTGCGCCATCGAGAAAAACGGCGAAGCGATCGCCGTCCGATGCGATCATGATGTCTGTTGCCCTGCCGCCGACGCGCGGTTCCGAAGTCCCCGAAAAGCTGACCCCGAATTTTCCCGGCAGAGCCCAGAGGCGCGCGTCATCCACAAGCATGCATTCGAACGCAGCCGCAAGAGCCCGGACATCGCTGCGTGCCGGATCGATTCCGCTCAGCGGATCGACGATAACATTGCGCACCGCTTCAATCTGAGCCGACTCGTCGATCAAGCCGGCTGCACGAAGCGCGGCGATTGCCGCGTCGTAGCTATCATCCGATACGCCGCGCAATTGTAGATTGCCGCGGTTCGTGAGATCGATCTCGCCGGAACCAAAGCGTGCCGCCACATTCGCAATCACGTGCAGCGCCGGAAGAGTGAAAGCTCCCGCGTGTGGCCGCACGCGCACGAGCAGTCCGTCGCCCGAGCGCATCGGCCGAAGTGCGCCGGGACACCATCCCTTTCTCAAATGCGCCGCGCCGGTCATTCAGCAGCCTCGCGTGGCTTGTGCGGACCAGCGTCCAAATCGTTGCGGCGCGGTTGCCAGAGCCCGCGAGAAATCGCTTCCGCGAAACGCCGGCGCATCGCATCCATCGCCGCCGGATTTTCCCGCTCGATGAATGCCGCCACGGCCGGATCGCCGAGATACGCGTTGTAGAGCCGCTCGAAGCCCCCGTTATCGACCGCAGCCGCAGTCGCCGCAAAAGCAAATGCGGCATCGACGCTCTGCGCCATCTCCGCAGCACCACGGAAGCCGTGACGCATCTGCCCTTCGATCCATCGCGTGTTGGCGGCACGGCCGTGAATAACGCGTGCGCATTCTTCTTGAAGCGTCCGCACGCGCGGCTTCTCGGGCTCTGCCGTATCGCTATGATAGAGCGCAACACCGCTGTTTCCGACGGCAGCAGCGGCGGCAGCAAAGCCGCCTTCGTGTGCTGCGAAATCACCGCCGGTCAGCAGATCGATCTCGCTATGGTCCTGCACGTGCACGAAGGCATCCGCGGCCGCAACGCGATCTTTGAACTCCCCAGCGGCATCCGTGCCGCCACTTTCATTGCGATAGCTTTGCGACGAACTCTGCAGGTACGCGTTCCCGAGTTCCTCCCGCTTCGACCAATCGCCGCGATCGATGTGCTGCATGACACCGGCGCCGTAGCTGCCGTCCGCCGGACCAAAAATGCGATCGAGCCGCACGCCCTCGCGATGCTCCGCGTGCAGCGGATTGTCGGCCACGTCCTCGGCGAGCCCCGCAACGAGCGCCACGGCGCTATTGAAGAGCGCAAGCTGCGCGCCGAAAATATCGCGAAACAGCCCGGAAATGCGCAGCGTAACGTCAACGCGCGGCCGGCCGAGTTCCGCCAACGCCTCCGTCTCGATACCCGTGATCCGATACGATCGAAAGTCCCACACCGGCCGGACGCCGAGCAAAGCCAGCGCCGTCGCAAGCTCTTCTCCGCCAGTGCGCAGCGTCGCGCTTCCCCAAAGGTCCAGTACGATTGCGCGGGGCCAGTCGCCATGATCGCCAACGTAACGATCGAGAATGGCCTTCGCCGCACGCCGTCCGTTGGCCCACGCGGTCGGCGTCGGAACGCTCCGCGGATCGACGCTATAGAGATTGCGCCCGGTCGGCAGAACATCGGAACGGCCGCGGCTTGGCGCGCCTGCCGGACCCGGCTCGATGAATTTTCCGTCGAGCGCGCGGACGATGGCATCGAGCTCAGTATCGTCAAGCACGTGCAAGCCGTCGCGGATCGCAAGCTCTTTCACATCGCAGAGAAACGCGTCGATGCGCATCAACGCGTCATTGGGCGACATGCCGGCTTCGAGCCCGCAGCGCTCCGCGATTCCCGCGCGAAAGGCAGCATCGACGATCTCTCCGGACAGCACCTTGCGCCGTCGTGGATCAAGACCATCCGCCGACGAAAACTCATCGACGAGCCGCTCGACGTCGTTCAACGGACCCGACAAGCCCGCTTCGATCATCGGCGGCGGCCGGTGTCCGAGCGTCACGGCGGCGAGCCTCCGCTTTGCCTGCGCAGCCTCTCCCGGATCGTTGACGATGAACGGATAAATCATCGGCACTGGGCCGAGCAAAGCACGCGGCCCGCAGGCTCCGCTTCCGGCGATCGCCTTTCCAGGCAGCCATTCGAGTGTGCCGTGCGCGCCGAGATGGATCAGCGCGTCAAGCTTCGCGACATGCCTCAACCACAGGTAAAACGCGATGTAGCTATGCCGCGGCGGCGTCGAAGGATCGTGATACTGCGCCTTCCGGTCTTGAACCTGGCCGCGCTCCGGTTGCAATCCGATGAGGAAATTCCCGAACAGCGCAACGCGGAATAAAAAAGCGCCATCGGCGGCAAAGTCGTCTTCTTCCGGTTCACCCCACGCGGCCGAGACGCTGTCGCGAAACGCTTCGGGAAGTTGATCGAAGGCCGCGCGATATTCTGCGAGCGGCCAACGGATCGCCTGCGCTTCGGACCCGAGCAGACGGGCAAGGTCTTGCGACCCAGCTGGCGCAGAGGAAATCGAATAACCTTCATCGCCCAAGCGCGCCGCAATTTTGCACGCACTTTCGAGCCCGTCGAGCCCGACGGCATGCGCGATCTGATCCGGCCGCCCCGGATAGGTCGAAAGCAACAGCGCGACACGGCGATTGCCGCGCGGTGACGTTCGCAATGCCGCCCAGGCGGCAGCAAGTTCCGCGACGTGTCCGATACCGGCATCGTAGGGCGCATGTCGAAGCAACGAAATTCCGAGGTCGCTGCCGAGATCGTCCTCCTCCTTGAACGAAACGACCCCCGCAAAAAGCCGGCCGTCGAGTTCGGGTAGAACGACATGCATTGCGAGATCCGACGCGCCGAGACCACGCTGCGATTTCTCCCATGCGGCGCGCGACGCATTGGCGAGCGCAACCTGCAGAACCGGACAATTGGATCGGTCGAGCGGCGAACCATCTGCGCCGTCACGCGCGGCAAACGCCGTTGCGTTGACGATCACATTCGGCTGAATTCGGCCGAGTTCTGTTTCAAGCCACAGAGCCGCCTCCGAAGCCTTCAGGCTTGGCACGTAGAGAGCGGTCGTCGCGAGTCTGCGATGTTCCAGCGCATCGATGAGGCCATCGATCGGCGCAACGTCGCCCGCGAGCAAATGCGAGCGATAGAAAATGACAGCCGCCGTCCCGAGGCCATCGGCCGCGAATTCGTCTTGAGGCGCCGCACTTTCGCGATAGATACCAAAGCCGGGAATAATCGACGCTTCCGCAATGCGCGCATCCCCGCCGTTTGCCCGTGTGAGCAAGCCATTGAGCGCAGCACGCGTATTCTCGACACCGCCCACATCGAGCAGCGATTGCAGCCTCGTCAGATCCTCTGTCTCGATTGTCGACAACGCACCGAGCCGAATATCCGGCCGCCCGTCGCCCGGCACGATGGCCAAAGCAATTCCAAGCTCGCGGCAACGCTTCCCGATCTGCTCGCCGCCATAACGCCAATAATCGAGACCGCCGAGCAAGCGAACAAGTATCGACTTCGTCCCTCTGAGCGTCGTGTCCGCAAAAATATCGACCGACATGGGATGGCGCAGCGCATTGAGGTTCGCAATGCGAAGGCTCGGACGTTCTGCTCCGGCAACAGAACGAAACGCCGCGGCCGCCATTGCCAAATCGGAATCGGAAAATGAAAGAAAGACGATATCGGCGGGCGCAAGTCCGAGATCCTGAGGCACGGCGGCCTCATCGAGATCTCGGCTCTCGCGAACGACGATATGCATTAGGCAGCGCCTGTCAGAGTCCTGGTGATGCTCGCGCGGTCGAGGCCTTTCTGACCGATGACGACGAGCTTGCCGAGCCGCGGCTCATCGGCCCTCCAGGCCCGCTCATACCGCGTATCGACGCGTTCGCCGACGCCTTGCAATAACAGCCGCATCGGCTTTCCATCGATTGCCGCAAAGCCCTTTATGCGCAGCACGTCATGAGCATTGGCGATCGCCTTGGCTCGTGACGCGAGATCGGCAGGCGAAGCGAGCGCCGGCACCTCGACAATGAATGTCTCGAAATCGTCGTGGTCGTGATCGGGCTCGTTATCGTGATGGGATGGACGGGCGGCGAGATCGTTCTCCGCCGCCGCCGAAAGCCCAAGCAATACACTAGCGGGAACACGACCCTCGCGCGTCGCGACGATCTTGATGGCGCGCGGAACGCCGGCCCTGATCTCTTCCGTGATCTGATCCGCTTCTTCAGGCGACATCAGATCGGTTTTGTTCAGAACGACGAGATCGGCGCAGAGAAGCTGATCCTCGTAAACCTCTTCCAGCGGATTTTCATGATCGACGGACGGATCGGCCGCACGCTGCGCCGCGACCTTCACGGGATCGTCTGCGAACCGCCCCGCCTTTACCGCGGGCCCATCGACGACGGTCACGACGCCATCGACCGTAACGCGGTTGCGGATATCCGGCCATTCAAAGGCTTTCACCAGCGGCTTGGGCAAAGCCAGACCCGACGTCTCGACGATGATGTGCTCGGGCGGTGGATTTCGCGACAGCAAAGCCTCGAGCGTCGGCACGAAGTCGTCTGCGACCGTGCAGCAGAGGCAGCCATTCGTCAGCTCGACGATGTTTTCCTCCGGGCAATTCTCGACGCCGCACGAACGAAGGATAGCGCCATCGACACCGACATCGCCAAATTCGTTGACGATCAAGGCCAGCCGGCGGCCTTCGGCATTCTCGATCGCGTGCCTGACGAGCGTCGTTTTGCCTGCACCCAGAAAGCCCGTGACGATTGTGACAGGTACCTTGCGCGCGCTCATCGGCAAAACTCCGAGTTGAAGTTGGTGTGGTGAGACGTTCGGGCAAACGGTCCCGCCGCGGCGGCCCCGGTCGGAGCCGCACGTTTGAACATCCACGCATGATGGGATGGCGCGCAATGGCGTGCGCAGAGCATTCTGAAAGTCATGTTAACCTTTCTCGCCCCACCGGCGACGGTCTGATCCTCTACGACGGCAGGTCTCCTGGCTCGCGGGTCTCAGCGTCTGGCGACCTTCCCGGGCATAGGCCCAGTGGTCATATCGCCAGCGCTCACCGCTCACAGTTGCGGGGGCAGCTGCGGAGTAAATACCGCATTCCCTTTGAACCCTCTTGCGAGGGACCGTCGTCCCCATCGATAAGTGAGCGACTATCCTTCGTCAATCGCCATCAGCGCGTCTTGGACAGTCCGAAAGCACCTCATGCCAACGCCAACCCTGCCGCAGCTGACATTAGTCCTTGGAGGCGCGCGCTCCGGCAAAAGCCTTTATGCCGAGCGGCTTGTCACGAGCCAGCCGGGGCCCTGGGCCTATATCGCCACCGCCGAAGCCTTCGACGGCGAGATGGACGAGCGGATCAAGCTGCACAAAAGGCGTCGCAGCAGCGGCTGGGTTCAGCACGAAACGCCTCTCGATATCGCCGATATCTTGTCGAACCGGACGTCCGAACTGGTGTCCCTCGTCGACTGCCTGACCTTGTGGCTGTCGAATTTGATGCACGCGGAACGTCCGATCCCCGACGCGACCGACAAACTGATCGCGGCGCTCTCGAAGCGGATCGCCCCCTGCGTCATCGTTTCGAATGAAGTCGGCCTCGGCATCGTGCCGGACAACGCTCTCGCGCGCGCATTTCGCGATGAGGCCGGCAGGCTCAATCAGAAAATCGCGGCGACGGCCGACAAGGTCGTCTTCGTCGCCGCCGGCTTGCCGCTGACCTTGAAAGGCTGAACCGTGACCACCGATCCGACGATAGACGAAGCCGAGCGCCACAAGGCCAAGATGGCAAAGCGCAAGGCCGTGCAAGACGCCGAGGTCGCCTCGAAGTCGATCGAAAAGGGCGTTCTCCTCGTGCACACAGGCCCCGGAAAAGGCAAGTCCACCGCCGCGTTTGGACTGGCCTTGCGCGCGCTCGGCCACGGCTGGCGCGTCGGCGTCGTGCAGTTCATCAAAGGCGCATGGAAGACCGGCGAACGCGACGCGCTTCGCATGTTCGGCGATCAGGTTTCCTGGCACACGATGGGCGAAGGCTTCACTTGGGAAACCCAGGACAAGGCGCGCGACATTGCAGCGGCCGAGCGCGCGTGGGCGAAGGTCAAAGAGCTGATGGCGGACCCCACCATTCGCCTTCTCGTTCTCGACGAACTCAACATCGCGCTCCGCTACGATTACCTTCCGCTCGATGATGTCATCGAAACGCTCCGCAACCGCCGCGCCGATCTCCACGTCGTCGTCACCGGCCGCAACGCCAAGCCGGAGTTGATCGCGCTTGCCGACGGCGTGACGGAAATGGCCGCCGTGAAACATCATTTCGCAGCCGGCATCAAAGCGCAGGAAGGCATCGAGTTCTAATGCCAGCGCGAACCCTGATGTTTTCGGGCACCGGCTCCGACGTCGGCAAATCCCTGATGGTGGCGGGCCTTTGCCGCTTGCTCGCGAACCGCGGCATCCGCGTCGTGCCGTTCAAGCCGCAGAACATGTCGAACAACGCCGCTGTGACAGCCGACGGCGGCGAAATCGGCCGCGCGCAGGCATTGCAAGCGCGTGCCGCGCGCGTTGCGCCGTCGGTTCATATGAACCCCGTGTTGCTGAAGCCCGAAAGCGAGACGGGCGCGCAAATCGTCGTGCAAGGCAAAATGATCGGCTCGGCCAAGGCGCGGGAATTCCAAACGAAGAAGCCTGAGCTTCTGCCGGCGGTTCTAGAAAGCTTCGGCCGGCTGAAAGCCGAATACGATTTCGTCCTCGTCGAAGGCGCGGGCAGCGCCTCCGAGATCAACCTTCGGAAGAACGACATTGCGAACCTCGGCTTCGCACGCGCGGCCGGTGTCCCCATTGTTCTGATCGGTGACATCGATCGCGGCGGAGTCATTGCCAGCCTCGTCGGAACGCAGCGCGTCCTCGAGCCGGATGACGCGGCGATGATCAAGGGGTTCATCGTCAACAAGATGCGCGGAGATCCGACGCTCTTTGCCGACGGCATGGCAGCTATTTCAAAGATGACGGGATGGACCGCCCTCGGCCTCGTTCCAAATTTCGACGCCGCACGGAAACTTCCCGCAGAGGATGCGCTCGCCCTGCGTGATCTTGCGAAAACATCGAAGCCGAAGGGCGCCGTGAAGCTGCGCATCGCGGTGCCGGTGCTGCCGCGCATTTCGAATTTCGACGATCTCGATCCCTTGCGGAACGAACCGGGCGTTGCCGTCGATATGATCGATGCGGGCAAGCCTATTCCGGCCGATGCTGACATCATTCTCCTTCCGGGCTCCAAAGCCACGATCGATGATCTCGCCGCATTGCGCGCCGAAGGCTGGGACATCGATATCAAAGCGCACGTTCGTCGCGGCGGTGGCGTGCTCGGCCTTTGCGGCGGCTATCAAATGCTGGGAAAACGCCTTTCCGATCCGAACGGCATCGAGGGCCGGCCCAGAACCGTAGAAGGCCTCGGCCTCCTCGACATCGAGACGGAATTTGGAATGGAGAAAACACTCGCAGCCGTCGAGGGAACGCTTCATTCGAACGGCGCTCCGTTCCAGGGCTACGAAATGCACGTTGGCCGGACCGGCGGGCCGGACACCGCTCGCCCCATGGTGACGTTTGCCGACGGCCGGAACGACGGCGCCTCGTCGCCGAATGGCCACATCGCCGGATGCTACGTGCACGGTATTTTTGCGTCTGATACGGCCCGCGCCGCCATCCTCACTGCTTTCGGTGCCGAAACATCGGGCAACAGCTACGAAGCGGAAATCGACGCCATTCTTGATGGCTTCGCCGAGCACCTCGCCCGCCACCTCGCCATCGACGAACTGCTCAGCCTCGCAAAATAGCGGCAAAGAGCAACAGAATCGCAATCATGATCGCCCATGCGATCATTGCGAGGCGAAGCGCCGCGTAAATATCCTCCGCGGCCAGGTCCCGGCGCCCGTTGCCCATATAGGCATCTTCGACGCGCACGTTGCCATAGACCTTCGGCCCGTTGAGCTTGAACCCCAGCGCTCCTGCCATCGCGCTTTCCGCCCAGCCGGCGTTGGGCGATCGGTGTTTCGAAGCATCGCGAGACATCGCCTCGAGCGCCGCCGCAGGCGACGCGCCCCGGATAAAGAGAGCCGCTGCTGCGAAAAGCAATCCCGTCAGCCGCGACGCCGGTAGATTGACGAGATCGTCGAGCCGGGCAGCCGCCCACCCGAACGCCTCGTGCCGCGGCGTCCGATGACCAATCATGCTGTCCGCCGTGTTGATCGCCTTATAAACGGCAAGACCCGGCAGTCCGAAAAAGGCAAACCAGAACACCGGCGCGACGACGCCGTCGGACGCATTCTCGGCCAGACTTTCAATCGCGGCCCGCGCGACACCGTGTTCGTCGAGCGTCTCAGGATTGCGGCCGACGATACGGCCCACCGCAAGCCGCCCGCCTTTGAGGCCATCGTTCGCGAGCGCGCGAGCGACAGCTGCGACATGGTTGTAAAGACTTCGGCTCGCGATGAGCGTCGAAGCCAGAACCGCGATCAGAATTTCACCAATCGCGCTATACGCCGACGCCCGCTCGATGACCCAGGCGACTGCACCGGCAGTCACGACGATGATGCTGAGCGCCAGAACGCCCGCCAAGCGGCGTGCCTCGGCGCTTTCGCTCTCCTTGTTGAGGCGGTGATCGAGTGCGGAGATGAGCGAGCCGATCCACGATACGGGATGGCCGATGCGCTCATAAAGCCAGTTCGGGTACCCAAAGAGCGCTTCCAGCGCGAGCGCGCCTGCCACAATGAGAAGGGTCTGGGCCTCACTCACGGAAATTGCACGTGATGCTGGTGTGAGAGACGCGCACGGCCGCCGATCTCAAGATTGCTCGGGCAGAACGCCGTAAGTTGCAGCGATCGCCTCAGCCTGCTTCGCAGCGTCTCGGGCTGTGGCATAACGCAAAGCCTCCCCAAGCATGACAAGCACCGGCCCCTCCGGATGCGCTGCTTCGAGCGCCGTGGCAATGGCACCGATGGTCGAGATGAAAACACGCTCGTCCGGCCGCGTTGCGTTCGCGACGGCGATGGCGGGCGTCTTCGGGTCGAGCCCGTGCACGAGCGCAATCTCGGTAAGTTCCGCGAGCGTCCGCTTCGGCATGTAGACGACGGTCGTCGCCGCGCTGTCGGCAACAGCACTCCAGTCGATGTCCTTGGGCAGCTGTCCGCGACGGTCGTGCGCCGTAATGAACTGCAAACGGCGCGCATGATCCCGATTGGTCAGCGACACCTTGAGATTGGCCGCCGCGCCCTGCGCCGACGTCACGCCCGGCACGATGCTGATCGCAATGCCTGCCGTCTCGCACGCTTCGATCTCTTCGCCCGCACGGCCGAAGATCAGCGGATCGCCCGACTTGAGACGCACGACATTCAGCCCCTCGCGCGCAAGCGACACCATTTGCGCATTGATGTCGGGTTGCTTGCACGACTGCCGGTAGCCGCGCTTGCCCACATCGATCAGGCGAGCCCCAGGGCGGACCAGATCGAGGATGGGTTTCGCGACCAGATCGTCGAACAGCACAGCATCCGCCGATTGCAGCGCATTGAGTGCCTTGATCGTCAAAAGCTCGGGATCCCCGGGTCCCGCCCCGACCAGCGTGACTGCGCCCAATACTTTGGCGTCTCCCGGACGAGAGCCCGTCTCACCAGTCGCGAGCGGCCCTGAACCGGCCGTAAAATAGCGCGTATCGAAAGCTGTTCGCGGCTGCCACCCGTGTCGTTCGAGCTCGGGATCGAGATGTTCTTCGATCGGCCAGCCGAGTGAGAGATATCCGACGAGCTTCCACTCGGCAGGCACGCCAAGCACCCTAGAGACTTCCGCCGGGTCGATGATCGACACCCAGCCAAGCCCGAGCCCGGCCTCGCGTGCAGCGAGCCACAGCACCGTCACCATGCACGCGCAGGAATGGTCGAGCGCTTCCGGCATCGTATGCCGCCCGAGCCCGTGGCCCTGGAGCGTGCCGTGATCGGAAAAGATCGCGAGATGCACGGGCGCCGCGTTCAATCCCTCGAGCTTCAATCGATTGTAGAGATCAGCCTGATCGCCGTCGTAGCTCGCTCCTGCTCGGACGCGCGCCCCTTCGAAGTTCTTCGCAATCTCCGCTCTGACTTCCGGAGACCGCACGTTGACGATCCGCCACGGCTGACTGTTGCCAACCGACGGCGCGAGATCCGCGAGCCGCAAAAGCCGGTCGATCAATGCATCGGGAACCGCATCTGTCTTGAAGCGCCGAACGTCCCGCCGCCAGCGGATAAGCTCCTCCAGCGTCGCGCGCTCTTCCCCGTTGGGGTTCTCATCGTCGGGCTTGCGAATAGTCATTGCAAAAATATTCGGTCAGGATGGCTGGGCGCTACCAGCTATATCATTATTCCGGCCCCGGCGAGCAAGCGGGCATCTGCGGTGCCTGACGCACGGGGCCAAGTGAGGCCAAGAAGCCTCCTTTTAGCGCTGGCGGAGCGACCAGAGCTGGATTTAGTCCGCGTTGACCATGGTTTCGCGGCAACCGTCGCAGACCGCGGTTTCGCCGGCCCCGTCCGGGCGCTTGATCGGAAATCCGCATTCGGAGCAGAGCGTGTGGTGCCCCTCGCGAACACCGTGCTCCAGCGCGACCCGCTCATCGAAAACGAAGCATTCGCCACGCCACAAGCTTTCTTCCGGCGCAACCTGCTCCAAATAGCGCAAGATGCCGCCGTTCAGCTGATAGACGTTCGGAAAACCCTCGCGAAGCATAAACGCGCTCGCCTTTTCGCAGCGAATGCCGCCCGTGCAGAACATCGCGATCTTGCGCTTCGGATCGTCCGAAAGCGCTCGCTTGACGTAGTCGGGGAACTCGTTGAAGGCCCGCGTTTCCGGATTATGCGCGCCCTCGAATGTGCCGACCTGAAACTCATAATCGTTCCGCGTATCGATCACGAGAACGTCCGGGTCGGCAATCAGGGCATTCCACGCATCGGGTTCGACGAACGTGCCGGTCGCGACGGATGGCCGGGCATCGGGAACGCCGAACGTCACGATCTCCTTCTTGATCTTCACCTTCAGCCGCTGAAACGGATGCGCGCTCGCTTGCGAATATTTGACGATCAGATCCGAAAATCTCGCATCCGCTACGAGCGCCTCGATCAGCGCATCGATATCGCTCTCGGCACCCGAAACGGTGGAGTTGATACCTTCGCTTGCAACCAGGATCGTGCCTAGAATTCCGCGCGCCGCGCAAAGCTCGCGTAGGCTTGCCTGCAGCGTCTCGGGCTCGTCGATCTCGACGAATTTGTAGAAGGCGGCGACTTTGACCGTCACGCACGTAGCTTTCATATATGAACCGGTGGATCGGCAAATCAGGGACGGCCGTCCGAGAATTACGCCGGTTTCAATACGGTCACGGCCCCCGAAGAGCAAGCCGCGGCATTTTGGCCGCATCCCGGGGCGACGCGGGACGATCCCCTGCAGCCTTTAACTATTGGCGATCATATACTGGCGATGACGCGCCGGATGTACTCGGCGTAAGGGCTCTTCCCCAGGCGGCCAAGCCAGGGCTCCAGGCCGGAAGGCGAAATGAACCCCATGCGCACGGCGATTTCTTCGGGGCAGGAAATCTTGAGGCCCTGACGGCGCTCGATCGTTCCGATGTATTCGCTCGCGTCGCTCAAGCTGTCGAATGTACCGGTATCGAGCCAGGCATACCCCCGCCCCATGCGCTCGACATGAAGCGCGCCCGCCGCCAGATACATTTCATTGAGCGTCGTGATCTCAAGCTCGCCGCGCGCCGAAGGCTTTACTCGCGACGCAAAGTCAACGACCCGGTTGTCGTAAAAATAAAGACCCGTTACCGCCCAATTGGAATTCGGTTTTTTCGGCTTCTCATCGATCGCCTTCGCGTTGCCCGCCTTGTCGAACGTCACGACGCCGTAGCGTTCGGGGTCGGCCACCTCATAGGCGAAAACCGACGCGCCGTCTTCGCGGAGCGCCGCACTTCGAAGCAGTTCGCTGAACCCATGACCGTAGTAGATGTTGTCGCCGAGCACGAGCGCGCACCGGTCGTCACCGATGAAATCGCGGCCGATGATGAAAGCCTGCGCAAGCCCCTGGGGTTCCGGTTGCACCGCATAGCTCAAGCGCAGCCCGAACTGCTCTCCGGTCCCGAGAAGCGTTTGAAAAAGGATTTGGTCATGCGGCGTCGTGATGATCAGGATATCTCGGATGCCAGCCAGCATCAGCGTCGACAGCGGATAATAGATCATCGGCTTGTCGTAGACGGGAAGCAGCTGCTTCGAGATCGTCAGCGTCAGCGGGTAAAGGCGCGTGCCGCTGCCGCCCGCGAGGATGATGCCCTTGAGGGTGCTCATGTCAGCGTGCTCATGCGAATTTCCCGGCTCTATTTATCTGTTGCGAATGTTCCGCAGCTTCGTCGCGGGGAGGACCGGCGAGCCGATCCAGGCAATCGGAAAGCGCGTCTCTCCACGGCCGAAGTTCAAGCCCGTAGACGGCGCGGAGCTTTTCCGTGGAGAGCACAGAGTAGGCAGGGCGCGCGGCCTTGGTCGGATAATCTTTGGTGCCGATCGGCAGAACCCCGATATCGCGCCCGCCCCGGCGCGCCGCGCCCTCGATGATCGCCTGGGCAAAACCGAACCATGTCGTCTCGTTGCGATTGACCGCATGAAAGGTCCCGAAAATTCGCGGGTCCGGCGAGGATGCGCTTGCGAGAGGAATGAGCTTACCGACGAGATCCGCCAAGTCCGGTGCGAACGTCGGGTTGCCGCGCTGATCGGCGACGACTTTGATTTCCGGGCGTTCCACGCTCAGGCGCAGCATGGTCCTGACAAAGTTGCTTCCGAACGGGCTGAAGACCCAAGCGGTGCGAAGAATGATGTGCTTCGGATTGGCTTGAGCGACGCGATCCTCGCCCTCTTGCTTGCTGCGTCCGTAAATCCCGAGCGGCGCCACGGGATCCGTCTCGACGTAGGGCACGCGCTTGCTTCCATCGAACACGTAGTCGGTCGAGAAATGAATGATCGTCGCGTCGACATCGGCGGCGGCCTTTGCGGCGGCTTCCGCACCAGCGGCATTTACGGCGAAAGCCGCGTCAGGTTCATCTTTTGCCTTGTCGACGGCCGTGTAGGCTGCGGCATTGACCACGACGCTCGGCCGAGCCGCGAGAATGGCGCGTCTCACGGATTGCGGATCGCGAAGATCGGCCTCCGGTCGCCCGGCGACAGTGAAACGCTGCCCGCCGGCCTCCAACAACTCGATAAGAGATCTGCTGACCTGACCATGCCGACCGATGATGAGTATGCTTCGCTCGTCGCTGGTCACACGACCGACTCCGCCCGCGCGACATCTTCCGGCATGGGCGTCTGGAGCAAGCCAAGCCTGTTCCCCGCGTAGACTTTGTCGCGAAGCGGCCGCCACCACCACTCATTGCTCAAGTACCATTCGACCGTCGCCGCAATGCCGTCGTCGAAGGTTTTCTCAGCGCGCCAGCCAAGCTCCGTCTCGATCTTGCTCGGATCGATCGCGTAACGCCTGTCGTGTCCGGGCCGATCGGGAACAAATGTAATAAGGCCTCGGCGCGACTCTCCGTCTGGCCGAAGGCTGTCGAGAACATCGCAAATCCGCTCGACCACAGAGATGTTCTCCATCGGCGCTCGGCCGCCGATATTATATGTCTCGCCCACGCGGCCTCTTTCGAGAACCATCGTAAGAGCCTTCACATGGTCCTCGACGTAGAGCCAATCCCGAACCTGCCGCCCGTCGCCGTAAACCGGCAACGGCCGCTTCTCGAGCGCATTCAGCAGAACGAGCGGAATGAGCTTCTCCGGGAAATGATACGGACCATAATTGTTCGAGCAGTTCGTGATCAGCGCTGGCAACCCGTATGTTTCGCGCCAAGCACTCACGAGATGATCGGACGAGGCCTTGCTCGCCGAATAAGGCGATCTCGGATCGTAAGCCGTACTCTCGACGAAGAAGCCGCCGTCCGCGAGGCTGCCGTACACTTCGTCGGTCGATACATGCAGAAATCTGAAAGCCTTCCGTCCTTCCGCGCCAAGCCCATTCCAATAATGCCGGCTGGCCTCGAGGAGAACGTGGGTGCCAAGAATGTTCGTTTTGATGAATTCGGCGGGAGACGTGATTGACCGGTCGACATGGCTTTCAGCGGCGAGATGCATCACGGCATCAGGGCGGAATTCCGCGAAAACGCGATTGATCGCATCGGCATCGCAAATATCTGCAAGAACGAACCGGTAGTTTGACTTGTCCGTGAGCGAGGAGAGCGACTGCAAGTTGGCGGCATACGTCAGCTTATCGACATTCAGCACGTCCCAGCCCCGGTCGAGGACGAGGTACCGAACGAGTGCCGAGCCGATAAATCCGGCTCCGCCCGTAACAATGACTCTCATCCCCGCCCCCGCGTTCAAACGACGTTCAAACTGTCCCCGCGATGTCTCTCAGCAAAGGAAGCTTTGCATCCTTGTCCGAGACGATCGCGTCCTGTGCGCTGACCGGCCATGCGATACCGAGCTCCGGATCGGACCATAGAACGCCCGCTTCTGCTCCAGGAGCGTAGTGACTCGAAACTTTGTAAACGACCTCGGTGTCGGGTTCCAGCGTGCAAAAGCCATGCGCAAAGCCGCCAGGGATATATATCTGCTGCCCATTCTCAGCCGATATCTCGGTAGATACGTGCCGCCGATACGTCGGCGACGATGGCCTGAGGTCTACGGCGACGTCGAGAATGCGGCCGCGGCTGACCCGAACGAGCTTGGTTTGCGAATGGGGCGGAACTTGAAAATGCAGGCCCCGGATCGTTCCGGTCTTCGAGGACAGAGAAAAGTTATCCTGGACGAACACATCCCGGATACCAGCCTCTTCCAGCGCCTTGCTGTTATAAAGTTCGGTAAAAAATCCTCTCGTATCTTGAAAGCGCTTTGGTGTGACTACGATCAAGCCGGGGATATCGAGTTCAGTTATTCGCACGCGCGATTTCCAAGTGGCTGTTCGGCCTGCCTATGTGCCGGTGGCGAATAGTTCGCACATCGAGCCTTGAAAGAACAATCCCAGACTGGCTCGAGCGTGCGGCGGTCCGCAACATTCGCCAACGTGTGCTCGATGCGTCACGCCACTTGGTCCAGCTCACCCGAGCGAAGCGCGTTCCAGTGGCCTGTGCCATTGCGGCGATTGCGAGCGCTTGAGCGCATCAGGTCTTTGTGCAGGCTCGAGTTGCACGCGTCGACGCAGCCGTCTGTCACCAACTCGTTCAAAGCGGCAAACGGCCATCTGCGAACGAAGCCCAAGCCTGCTTTCAAACCTTTCAGATACTCAAACAGCTTGGCTCCGCCGAATTCGATGAGGCAGACCGATACATCGCGATGATCATTTCGCGGGCGCTGCAATGGATGCGGCACGAAAAACCGATTGCGACCGCTCCGACGTTGTATTCACGCCTATTATTTCTCTATGCGACGTTGCCGGTATCAAGTCTGGTATCAACTCCGGCACGACGGGAAAACGATCTTGACTCCGCCGCTGAGAGCTACGTACGCTTTATTCCTGCGGATGGACGTTTGTATTGATTGGGCGTGTGTATTGATAATGAATTAGCCTCGCTTTCGAGTTATTCGACCTCAACAGATTGCAGGCCCACGGTTCATACTATGCGCATATTGATGTTTTTGCCCCGGCACATGCGTTTCGGTCCTAGCAACGCATCCTCAATTGACCTTTGCGTTCGCGACCTCGTCGCGGCGAGCCGTTACCGCCAAACGACGACGGTCATCTGCTGCGAGAACGAGACACTTTTTCCCGGCATCGACGTGATGACCTACTCACGCGCCGTCGACGACTCACGACGCCGCAAGGTGGCGTTTGCGTTGAGCGAAGTTTCGCGCATATCGCCGGATCTTATCGTCGTGCAACAACACCTTCCGACAGCCGCGGCGCTCGCCTCGCGCACCCGCGTTCCTGTGGTTCTTCACAAGCACAACATGATCAAGCCCGTTCCTAGCGGCAGTTTGTTCAATGGGCTTCGGCGGCAGTTCAAGCTCCGGCAATATCGCGGGCTCGCCGGTATGATCTTCGTCAGCAACTTTTGCCGGAAGACATTCGAAGCGGACTGGCCGGAGGTACGCCTGCCGACTTCCGTCGTTTACAACGGCCTGGATTTTTCACAATGGCACCCATCCACGCAGAAGCTCGACGAGATCATTTGCGTCGGCCGTGCAGCGCCCGAAAAAGGAATTAAAGAGGCGGCATTGGCGATTGCCGCCGTCTTGAAAGAGCAGCCCGGCTGGCGGGCGCGTTTCATTCTTAGCGAACCGGAACGCTTTCCGGCTTACATGGAGGAAGTTCTTGCCGTCATTCGCCCATTCGAAAGCAAGATAACAGTAGAACTGAGCCTGCCTTTCGCCGTGGTGAAAGAGCGCTATGAAAACGCGGCCATCGCAATCGTTGCTTCCAGGTGGGAAGAACCCTTTGGCCGCACGGCACTCGAAGCGCACGCTGCAGGTTGCGCCGTGATCAGCTCGGGCACCGGGGGAATGGCCGAAATTTCACCGGACGGCGCTCTGATGCTGCCTCCGAACTTCGCACCGGATCACATTGCCGTACACTTGCGCACACTCCTCCTCAATGGGGATCTCCGTGCTCGTCTTGGCAAGACCGCACGAGAATTTTGCGCCAACAAATTTGCACTCGCCGAAGTTGCACGCTCAGCGGATGACTTCTACGACCTCGCAACGGCCAGCCGAACAAGCGGCATCGTCTCCGCACACAGAGTGGGCGCCGAAACGCCTGCGAGCGCCAGCAGCCACATTTAACCTGTGGATTGCTCACTGCACGGCAGCTGATGCCTTGCCCCAGCGCTCCGCGCGACGTAACGAGAGCACAGTTGGAGCGTAGTGCTCGCGGAGTGGATTGGCCGGATGAGATCTCAGCGGATCTTCGAAACGCCCACACCAATTTTTCAACTCGCAAAATACAGCCGCCGCGCCGCCAGCCTCGCGATCTTCCTGCGCGCAGCACTTCGCCATCCGACGAATCAGCAAAAGCGTCGTCTCTCTTTCGAACGAGTGAACGCTTGGGTCGATGACGAATTGCCATTCGAAAAGTGGGTGCATCCGCAGCGAACTCTGCAGGACGACCGTTGCATACGCTTTCCCGAAGACAGGCCCATTGACCGCGATGGACTGACGCGACCTTTGAGGGTCGCCGTCGTATGCCACCTCTATTACGATGACCTCGTCGAGGAAATACGGACCCGCCTCGCTGTCATTCCGACGAAATTCGATCTCCTCGTATCGACCGACACCGCGGAAAAGAAGAGCCGCATTGAAGCCGCACTCTCGTCAAGCACGGCATCGAACGTCGTCGTTCGAGAATTTCCGAATGTTGGCCGGGATATCGCCCCGAAGCTGATGGCCTTCAACGACAAGTTCGATCAGTACGATGTGATTTTATTCATTCACGGCAAGAAGTCGGTATTTTCTCCAGGACTCTCGGAATGGCGCCAATATATTTTCGACACTCTGATAGGAACGCGGGATCGCACCCAATCCATATTGTCGTCTTTCCAAGATATTCCCGAATTAGGGATGATTGCCCCGGAACATTTCGCTCCTGTCAAAGGCGTCGGCTGGAGAGACAATTTTAAAATTGCAGACGGGCTCTGCTCCAAATTGCTGGGCGATAAATACGCGTTCAACTATTTCGACTTTCCATGCGGATCGATGTTCTGGTGCCGCCCGGCTGCGCTGAAGCCGCTGCTCGATCTCAATTTGAGTGTGCAGGAGTTTCCGGCGGAGCAAGGCCAAGTAGACGGCACGCTCGCACATGCGATCGAAAGATTCTTTTTCACCTCATGCGAACTCGCAGGGCTCCGCTGGTTGAAAATGGCAGCAGACGAAACGAAAATCTTACCGGTGGAGATCGTCGACGTCGGGTCGAGCGCAGAGGTTCGGCAAGTCTTGAAGCGGGCAGGCGGCCGGGTCCTCGCGCCACGGTGAGATAACTCACGACGCTCACGCACCCGGACTAATTCTTTCAACCACGGCCTTTGTCAGCGCCATGACCTCAGGCAACGCACTTCCGTATTTATCGCGCGCGGAGCGAAACACCCCGAGCCCTGGATGCGTAGCCGCATTCTGCAGCGCACTTGTATAGGGCACAGGCCTCGAAATGGCGTTGAGGTGATGCAGACCCTGCTTGATGTGATGCAGCATCTCGCGCTGCACGGTATTCGTTGCCTGATACTGCGTGATGAGCGGATGAACTTTCACCTGCGACGCAAGATCGAGATCGTCGGCGAGAATGAATTTCAAGAAATCCGTGAGGGTCGAATACGCGTTCGTCTCAAGGCTCGTCGGCGCCACTATGTGCTCGGCCAGCCTCATGGCCGCGAGCCCCAGCACGCCGGGCCCCGCGGGACAGTCGATCAGAACGACGTCGTAGTTCGCTTCGATTTTCGAAAGCTCTGATCTCAAGGCATCGGATAGCAGAACATCGAGACGATCTTTGCGCTTCTTTCGCCGCGCCACGTGCTCGAACTCGGCCATCTCGCGAAGAAGTTCGTGATTGGACGGCAAAAGATCGATGAAACCCGCTTGCCTATCGTGCAACTCGATCAAATCGCCTGCCGCCACACGGTGGGCGGCAAGGCGCATACTCCGGCCGCTGGCGAAAGCTCGCAGCATGGCCGCCAAGCCGATCTGCCGTTGGGTGAGTTGCTGCTCCGCGCCGATGCCGAGGAGCGCCTTCGTGACGCCGGCTTGCGGATCGGCGTCGAGAACGAGCACCCGCGCACCGTATGAAAGGGCCAAGCCGTCCGCGAGCATCATGGTGGTCAGCGACTTGCCCACGCCGCCTTTCGGGTTGGCGATCGCGATTCTGACGCTCATCGACCGGCATCCGTGGACCGCCCGGCGAAGGGTCGGGAGGGAGCCTCAATATGGAACGATCCGGCGGAGGCGCGGCTTGCAACCGGCGGAGCCCCGGGCTCCGCCATCGGGCGAGAAAAATCGCCTCCGGGCAGTCTCAGCCGCTGTAGATCACGCCGCTTGCGATACATGAAAAAAGGCTCGTAAAGACAACGCTCGAGCATGCGGAAGCGCCCCACCCGGTTCTGCGCGCGACACTACGTGGAGGTCCAGCCAAATACTAGCGGCTAGAAATCCCAGCGCTATTTTTTCGTCTCGCCGACAGGGCGCCGGGACGGCCCATCATCGAAGCGCCACGGGCTGTTTTTGCGGGCCCGCTCGGCCGCGGCGTCTTTGTCGACTTTGGGACGCTTGTTTGATGCCCGCGGCTCGTTATTTGGCGGCTGCGGCTCGGAGACGTCTTCAGGCACCTGTGGTGCGCGCTTACTCATCCAACCGAGTATGCCCATCGATTCATTCCTTTGGCAGAATCTCAAATTTGCATGCGCGAGACTTGGGCGGTGATTGCGCTTTCCATGTGGCTGCCGTCTGTCGGACATACGCAAGATTGCACAACTGCCTTTTGCTGGACCTTATGTTGCAAACGTCAGCACGTTGCTAACCCATCGACTGACAAATTTCGCGCAAAACAAAAATGGCGACTTGCCCATGTCGCGATCTCGACTATGGAAGAAGCTCTACCCACTTTTAGAAAACGCTTCCTGATCTCTGGTCCGGCGAACCAAGACGCGCCGTTATCTGGGTCATGAAAATTTAATTCCACTGCGAAGACACTGACTTGACATGGGAGCTGGCGCGAAACCGTCTGGCCCCTTGCGAAGTAGTATTGACGACGGCGCAATGTTCGGTCGCTATTCGGTAGCTGACCCCCAAGCGACAAGGCATCCCCTGGTGAACCGCGTACTCAAGCTGGCGACGGCCATTTTCATTCTCACATCGGTACACGCTCGAGCGGACGCCACAGAAGACTGCAACGACGCGACCAATACGACCCAGAAGATTCGGGGGTGCACCGAAGTCATCCAGCGCACGATGCAGAGCGATGCTCTTTCGACGGCCTATATGAATCGGGCCATCGCCCGCGCGGAACGCAAGGAAATGGCAAAGGCGCTGACAGACTTCACCGCGGCCATACACGCCGACTCGGAAAATAATTTCGCATACTACAATCGCGGCAACGTTTACCTCGACTTGCGGAAGCCGAAGCAGGCGAAAGCCGACTTCACCCGGGCGCTTGAAATCGCGCCTGACATGTCTCCCGCGCTCCTCAACCGGGCGTTGGCCAACGAAATGCTTGGCGAACGCGAGGCCAGCATTGCCGATTTTCGCGCCGCGCTGGCACTCGAGCCGACACTCTTCGCAGCCTCCGAGGGCTTGAAGCGGTTGGGCGCAACGCCCCCCTGATAGGCCCGGAATACCTGCGTCCAACAGCTATCCAAGCACGCGCTCCAAGCACGCGCCCCAATCACGCACCTAGTCTGCGTGATCGTTCGATCGTGATTCCTTCGATGCCGGTGAAATTTCAGCGGTCTCGCATGGAGATCACGTGTGGCTGATCTCGCTCGCGGGGCCGATCTTTGGGGTGATTTCGTGGGGCTATGGTGCCCAGGGCCGGAATTGAACCAGCGACACTGCGATTTTCAGTCGCATGCTCTACCAACTGAGCTACCTGGGCCTGCCTCCGCGGCGTTGAGCCCGTGCGAAGTAGAGGCGTCTTATAGGGGCGTGATCCGCAGGATGCAAGCGCCTCAATACGAGATGTTTTCAGTCTTCTTCGTCCTCGCCATTTGGTCGCTGGGACGGTTCTTTCGCGGCCGGGTCGTCGCCCTCGTCTTCTTCCCTGCCGCCGATCGCGTAACTGCCGCTGAACCACTTCGCGAGGTCGATGTCGGCGCAGCGCTTCGAGCAGAACGGGCGATAGGCGTCGACCGCCTCCTTCCCGCAAATAGGACAACGCAACGGCTTGCTGGCGGAACGGGACGCTGACATGGCGCGCTCAATCGCGATCGACTTCTGCGTATTTCAGCCAATTGTACTGGATCGGAAATTTTTCCGAGTTGAGAAGGCTGACGACCTCGGTCAGCGGCAACCCAACCACGTTCGTGTAGGAGCCGATGAGCCGCTGCACGAAACAGCCGGCAAGCCCCTGAATGGCGTAGCCTCCAGCTTTGCCGCGCCATTCGCGGGAGGCGATATAGGATTCGAGCTCCGACCGGTTGATATAGCGGAACCGTACCCGCGTATCGACGATCTTCGTGCGAACCCTGTCGTCGGGTGTGATCAGACAAATACAGGTCTGGACCTTGTGGGTACGCCCCGACAGCAGTTGTAGAGACGCCATCGCCTCCTCGATATGCGTCGGCTTCATCAATACCTTGCGCCCCATCGCGACGACCGTATCGGCCGCGAGAATGTAGGCCCCCGCCAGATCCCGGTCATTCGCGATTTGATCCCGCGCGACCTCAGCCTTCGCCCGCGCAAGCCTTGAAACGAGCGCTCGTGGCATCTCGCCCCGCTTCGGCGTCTCGTCGATGGAAGCGGGCCGCAAGGCATCCGGCGTCACGCCAACCTGCGCCAGCAGCGTCACGCGCCGGGGGCTCGCGCTCGCCAGAACAAGCTGCGGACGCTCGATTTCCGTTTTGGACGATGCCATCTCGCGCACCAGCGAACGGCGCAGCGTCTCGCGGCCGGGGGCTTCGGAGCGTGCAAAGGAGGGAAGGAAGCTGCTCATAAGACTCGATATCATGATCGTGACCAGGGGATAATTAAGGTGAGGCGGCGCAGCCCTTTTCCGACAATGGCGCAGGCATTCCACCCTTAGCAAGTCCGCCTGCGTTGCGGTTGAGAACAAAACAGGGCATGAATAGCGCATTCTTTAACAAAATTGATGGCGGCAATGGCTCTGAAACCAGACCCTGCGGACCTCCTTGCTCGAACGCCACTTTTCGGCGCCCTCGACGAACCGAGCCGTAAGGCCGTCGCCCTGGAATTGCGCGACGCAGCCTTCGAGCCGGGCCAGATCATTTTCTCGCGCGGCCAGGCGGGCTCTGAGCTCCACATCGTAACAAAGGGCCGGGTCCGGCTGTCGGTCCTGACCGCCGACGGACGTGAACTTTCGTTCGCCCACGTTGAGGCGCCTTCGATTTTCGGAGAACTGGCAGTCTTCGACGGAAGGCCGAGATCGGCGGACGCGACGGCCGTCAATAAAGTCGAGACGCTGATGCTCTCGAAAGCAGCATTTCTCCGTCTGCTCGGAACGCGCCCAGCCGTCGGTGAAGCAGCCGTGCGCTTTCTCGCCGGCCGGCTCCGCGACGCCGATGAACAGCTCGAAGCCATCGCCCTGCATCCGATCGAAGCGAGGCTTGCACGCTTCTTTCTCGCCGCCGTGCGCCAGAAAGATCCAACCAGCAAAGCCGAGAAGATCTCCCTTCCCCTTCCGATTTCGCAAAGCGAGCTTGCCCTTCTCGTCGGCGCGAGCCGCCCAAAGGTCAACGCGGCTTTGGGCTTACTCGAATCCGAGGGCGCGATAGAGCGCCGGGGTCAGCAGGTCGTATGTGATATCGCGGCGTTGAGCGGCATTGGCCGGCTCGACGAAAAGGAATAGCCGCCCTTGCATCTATTCGCGGGGCCACGCGTATGACGATCATGGATCGGCAACAACGGCGAGCACGACCGGCGATTCTGCCGGCGCCGGTGCTCGGCGCGTTTCGCGTGATCCGTTCCTTCGTCCGCCGCATAGCGAGCTTCGGCATACATGGCTACCCACCGGATATTCAGCGGCGACTGAAGATCGTCAACGTCTTCTCGTCCCTCGTCGTGGCGACAACCTTTATCTACGCCATGCAGCTTTGGGCATCGGGCAACAAGGAGATGATGCCCGTCGTCTATATCAACCTCGCGCTCGCGTTCATCGTCTCGCTCGTTCCCTTCATGCACAGGATCAACGAGCTTGCAGGAGGACTTCTCCTGGTGTTCGCGGAATTCGTCGCACTCATCGGCTTCACGTCCTACTTCGGACGCCTAGGCGGCGCGCCGTTGCAATACGTCGTGGCGGCAGCGGCGCCCTTCGTCATTTTCGAAGCGCGGCGCTTCTGGCTCGTCATCACCATCGTCGTCGCAGCCCTCATCCTGCATTTGATCGCCTGGTTCCAGTTTCCGATGGAAGCCGCCCAGCTCCAGGCGGACGAAAAAATCATAAGCTCCCTCTACGTCCAGGGCGCCGTTACCACATTCGGCCTCATCGCGGCCTGCGTGTACTATGCCTTCAACCTTTTCGAGCGCGCGAAAGCCGAAACGGAAGCCGTGCTTCGCAACGTCCTGCCCGACAGCGTCGTCGAGCGCCTCAAAGCGTCGCCGGGCGAGACCATCGCCGACGGATTTTCCGAAGCCTCTGTTCTGTTCGCAGACATCACCGGCTTCGTCAGCATGGCCCGCGGACTTGGACCGGAAAAAACGGTGGCGCTATTGAACAAGCTTGTCAGCGCATTCGACGAGCTTGCCGAGCGCCACGGCGTCGAGAAGATCAAAACGATTGGTGACGCCTACATGGTAGCGTCCGGAGTGCCGATCGCGCGTCAAGACCACGCGCACGCATTGGCTGCGATGGCGCTTGATCTGGTGGCTGTCGTGCAGGAAGTCAGTGCCGCTGAGAATGTTCCGCTCAACGTCCGGGTCGGCATGGCGAGCGGCCCGATGATGGCGGGCATCATCGGCAAGAATAAATTCAGCTATGACGTCTGGGGTGATCCGGTCAATCTCGCGAGCCGCCTCGAACAATCGAGCGTTCCAGGCCGTATCGCCATTTGCCCGTCGTGTTGCGCGGCGCTCCGCGATGCGTTCTCGATCGAACCGCGCGGCCTTATCGAAATAAAGGGTGTGGGACCGCAGGAGTCCTGGTTTTTGCTCGGCCGCAAGGACAGGGACGTCAGCCCTTCCAGTGCAGCGAGCACACGAGCGTAAAGAGCCGACGCGCTGTATCGTCATCGACGATGATCCGCGGCAGCAGCTTTTCCTTGAGCAACGCGCTGCCCTCGTCGTGAAGCGCCCGCCGGCTGACATCAATGGCCTGAATGCGAGCGGGAGGCGCGGTTCTGACGGCCTCGTAGTAGGACTCGCAGATCATGAAGTAATCTTTGACGATGCGCTTCAGCGGCGTCAGCGCAACCGTGTGCTCCACGGTTTCCGCTTCGCCCGAAGGACTGATCGCCATCGAAAGCCGGTCGTCCGCCAGCGAGAGATGAAGCTTGTACGGGCCTGCATCGATGCCATCGATGCGGAAGGCATTACCGTCGAGAATGTCGAAGATCGCGACTTCCCGCTCGTGCTCGATATTCGAGTTGGCCCGCCCGAGCGATTTCGCATCGAGTGTAATGTCGACGAGGCGATCCCGGCTTTTCTCTTGAGCGGCGACCGTTTGATCCATCGAAATTCAGCCTGCCTCTTCGAGCCGGATTTCGACAGAGCGGCGGTGGCCTTCCAATCCTTCGGCGCGAGCGAGTGTCATGGCCGCAGGCCCGATTTTTTCGAGAGCGGCACGATCGAGTTTCAGGATCGATGTTCGCTTCATGAAATCCAGAACTCCAAGGCCCGATGAAAAACGTGCACTGCGCGCCGTCGGGAGAACGTGGTTGGAACCGGAAACATAATCGCCGATGACCTCGGGCGTCACGCTTCCAATGAAAATTGCCCCGGCGTTTCGAATGCGCATCGCGAGATCTTCCGCATCCGCCGTCGCGATTTCCAAATGCTCGGCGGCGATACGGTCGGCCAAAGGAACAGCCTCTCCGAGCGACCCTAGAATGATCGTGGCGCCAAACGTGTTCCAGCTCTCGCCCGCGATATTTCCGCGCGGCAGCGTCCCGAGTTGGCGGCGAACAGCTTGCTCGACCGCCTCGGCGAACGCCTCGTCGTCCGTCATCAAAATCGACTGGGCAGCTGTGTCGTGCTCGGCCTGCGCAAGAAGATCGGAAGCGATCCACTCCGGATCGTTGTTCTTGTCCGCGATGACCAGAACTTCGGACGGACCCGCGATCGAATCGATGCCGACCGTGCCGAACACCTGCCGCTTCGCCGCCGCGACCCACGCATTGCCCGGTCCGACGATTTTGACGACCGGCCGTATCGTATCAGTGCCGTAAGCGAGCGCAGCAACCGCTTGCGCGCCGCCGACGCGATAGATCTCCGATACGCCCGCAATTTTCGCGGCCGCCAGAACAAGCGGGTTGAGTTCGCCGCTCGGCGACGGCACGACCATGACGATGCGCGGAACACCTGCGACCTGCGCCGGCACAGCATTCATCAGAACGGAGCTCGGATAGGACGCAAGGCCGCCCGGAACGTAGAGCCCGACGGATTCGACAGCCGTCCAGCGGTGACCGAGCTCGACGCCGGCCGCGTCTGTGTAGCGATCGTCCGACGGCAGCTGGCGCTTGTGATGATCGGCAATGCGGTCGCGCGCGAACATCAACGCATCGAGCGTTTCCTTCGAGCACGCGGCATAGGCGGCTTCGACCTCGGCAGCAGTCACCGCGATGCCGGTCTTGCGAAGATCGAGCCTGTCGAATTTGAGAGAGAGATCCACGAGCGCCGCGTCGCCGCGCGCCCGGACATCATCGATGATTGCGCGAACCGCGTTGTCGACGTCGGTCGAGACTTCGCGCTTCAGCCCGAGAAGCTCCACGAAGTGAGTCTCGAAATCCTTGTCGTTGCTATTCAGCCGCACAGGCATCGGGCATTTCCTTAAGGCAAGCGGTCGAAGGAAATCAGCTTGCGTCCTCGGGATGCTCCGGCGGGCGCTTCGTTGCCCAGGCTGCCCCGAGGTCCTTCAATTCGATCTCGATACACTCGACGCCCAGCCGAATGGCCGCACCGCCGGAAAATGTCAACGTGACATCGCCTTCGGGCGATTCTGAGCCGGCCGTCGGTTCGTAAGTCATCGCGAGCAGCGCCAACGCCGCCCTTTTGTCGTTAAGGTCAAATCCGTGCACTTTCACGGCGTTGACACGCTCGAACCGAACGGCGCACCGGCGTCGCTCGTACTCGGGAGCGATCTTGGTTTTCGATGCTTGCGCATCCTCCGCAAACTTCTGCCAGTCAAACCGGTTGGCTATGCCAACGAAACGCTTCTGCTTCGGCAAATATTTCATGTCGCCGACACGCAGAACGGCGTCCTGCAACTGAGCGGAGATGACGCCGAGATCTTCCGTATCGAAGGCGATGAGCTTGAGGTCCGGCATCGGTATCGAAGGTCTCCGCTGTGCGGCCCCAAAAGGCATGGATCACTGGCTATGATCGCAGAGTGTTACAAAGGCGTGCAGAAAGCTGCAACGCAAGAGCAAGCGCATCAGCCGCTGGCGATACGCTCAATGTCCGCGCCGCAGGCACTGAGCTTCCGCTCGAGTTGCTCGAAGCCTCTGTCGAGATGGTAAACACGGTTGATCACCGTTTCGCCCTCTCCGGCAAGCCCGGCGATGACGAGAGAAACGGAAGCGCGGAGGTCCGTCGCCATGACGGGCGCGCCCTTGAGCGTTTTGACGCCCGTGATCGTCGCCGTATCGCCGTGCAGCTGGATGTCCGCACCGAGACGGGCCAGCTCCTGCACATGCATGAAGCGGTTCTCGAAAATCGTTTCGCGAATGACGCTCGTACCCGAGGCCCGCGTGAGAAGCGCCATGAGCTGCGCCTGCAGGTCTGTCGGAAACCCTGGAAACGGCTCCGTCTCGACCGATACCGGAGCAATGCCCCCGCCGTTTCGATAAACGCGAACGCCCGTTTCGGCCTCCTGGATCGAAGTCCCGGTACTCGCGAGAATTTCGAGCGCAGTCTTGAGATCGCCGAGGCGCGCACCCTCGAGCGTCACGTCCCCGCCCGTCGCCGCAACCGCCATCGCGAACGTGCCGGTCTCGATACGATCCGGCAACACCGTGTGAACCGCGCCTTCGAGACGATCGCGCCCCTGGATCCGAAGCACCGACGTGCCGATCCCTTCGACCTTCGCGCCCATCTTGCTGAGGCAAAGGGCGACGTCTCCGATTTCAGGCTCCCGCGCCGCGTTTTCGATAACGGTCTCGCCTTTGGCCAACGCGGCCGCCAAGAGAACGTTATGCGTGGCGCCCACCGACACCTTCGGAAACACGATACGCGCCCCGTGAAGGCCCTTCGGAGCCCGCGCAATGACGTATCCGGCGTCGATGTCGATTTCCGCTCCCAGCGCCTTGAGCCCCATCAGGTGCAGATCGACCGGCCTTGTTCCGATCGCGCAGCCGCCCGGCAGCGACACGCGCGCTTCGCGCATGCGCGCGACGAGCGGGCCAAGAACCCAGAAGCTCGCCCGCATGCGCGAAACCATTTCGTAAGGAGCCGTCGTGTCGACGATATCGCGCGCCGTGAGATGAATGGTGTCGCCGAGATGAGTGGCCGGACCAGGCCGCTTGCCGTCGACCGCGAGATCGACGCCATGATTCCGCAGGATGCGAACCAGCAGGTTGACGTCCGCGAGGTTGGGGACGTTCTTGAGCGTCAGACGGTCTTCCGTCAGAAGGCTCGCGATCAACAGCGGCAGTGCCGCGTTCTTGGCGCCTGAAATCGGAATGCTACCGCGGAGCGGCTTCCCGCCGACGATTTTGATCCGATCCATGTATGCCAATTGTCTCCGAATGATAAAAACGGCCGCGAATCTCAATCCCGCGCAAACAAGCCAAGCGTGATTAAAGGTTGAGAGACCGCATCGGCAAGCGGCTTTTACGACAGATGGAGCCCTAGACGCCGTCCTCGTCGGGAGGCGGATCGCCGCCCTCCCCCCTCTGGCGCCGGGCCGCGGCCTTGCGCCGCTTCAAATTCGCACGGAGCTCTTCCGCGAGCCGTTCCTGGCGCGTGAGCTTGCCGGAACTTTTCGGCTTATCCGCATTTCCTGGCGGCTTTGGCTGGAAATTTCCCGTCATGCCCGGTCTCGCGCGCTCCACAACTCGATGCCGGCCTTCAATTTTACCGTGCCAGCGTCGTCCACTAACAGCTTGGCTTTCCGTCTTGCTCACCGTCAAGCCTTGTGGCAGTGTCCGCCCGCCCGAAGCAGGAGCGTACCAACGCGACGCCCCTGGCATGTTCGATTCTTCGAGTCACAAAACGCCTTCAGCTGCCGTAGCTCAGTGGTAGAGCACTCCCTTGGTAAGGGAGAGGTCGAGAGTTCAATCCCCTCCGGCAGCACCAGCCAAAAAACTCAAAAAATTCTGGTAAGTCCGAGCCGCGACTCCGTCGCGCCCCGAAGTGCGCCGGATAAAAGGCAGCAACCTCATCAAACGTGACAGCTATTGGTGTCTCTTTCGGCGGCGCCCCCTGGCTGCGCCGCAATCGATACGCGCTCAATGGTGAAGATCAGCGCGGACATCCGGGTGGCGCCTGGCCTGACCTGTCCCGATTGGGACAAGCCAGGGCGGCGACCTATTGAATGCCTGCCATGGCCCGCATTGCTTCAACGGCGCCGCGCATGGATGTTTGATCGAATTTATTGGCCCCGCACGGGCTGCGTGACTTTTTGAATCGTCAGTTGCCGTTCACGCCCTTCGCGATCGGGCCAGCGGATCGAATGACCTTCGCGCAAGCCAATCAGCCCTGCGCCGACGGGCGTGAGAATCGAAATTCGCCCGTTCGATATATCAGCCTCCGCTGGGTAAACGAGCTGCACTGTGCGTTCAGCACCGCTCCCCTCGTCAGTGAATACGACGGTCGAATGCATTGTGACGACGTCGGAAGGCATGCGCTTCGCGCTATGCATCTTGGCGCGCGCAATCTCGCTCATCAGCAGTTCGCTGACCTGAGGCATGGTCTCGGCCACACCCAATGCAAGATTGGTTAGATTTTCCGCCTCGGTATCGATGAGATGAACAGGAGGTCGCCCCGTTCTGGTGCTTTGGGTCATGGTGCTGGCTTTCGAGTGGAAAAGTCGCTCGTCTGAAAAACGGCGTACGTCAGTCCTTCGAGTCATCCCGAGCCCGTGCCGAAATGCACCGGAACCCGGGGCTAGATGCCCTCGAGAAGCTGCCCCCCTTGGTGGCGAAAGCGCAAATGATGAGCACATGACTGCATGGGAGCATGCCTTGGCATGCGGAGTCGTCCAAGTCAAATACGGTGGCTAACCCGGGACTGAATTAAAAATTAGGGCGTCTACTTGGCTCGCTAAGAATGTCGGGTTATCCGGCTCGGCGCAACCGCCGCGCTCAACCCTATCGTCCTGATGATATGGGCGCGCCGCCTGATTTCGTGGCCGAGTTTCCAGGCGCGGTAGGCCAAGATGCTGCGCAGGTCGGAAGAGGGAGGTCTCTCCATCCGGTCACATTCAATTCGTGACCCGGCAAGGTCCTCTTGCACAACGAGCGTCGGAACGACCTCGAACGTCCTCGCGCCATGCACGTGCGTATCCCGCAGATAAATGTCATACGGAAACCGGATCGGCAGAATTCGGCGCAAAAGCTGCGAAGCGCCCTGCCGCGAGACGACATAGGCGTGCGCGCAAACCGTCGTCGCATGAGTCTCCACGATCTTCCCGACAGCGGTTTCCTGCAGCAGTCGCCCCCTGACGCCTCCAATGCCGCCGACTTTGAGGATACCCCAATTCAGAGGCAGGCGATCGACAAGAAGAGCAATCGCATCACCAAGGTTCGACGGGACCACCGCGTCGTCCTCGAGGATCAGCGCCGTCGACTCACTGCTGGCCAGGAATGTTTCGAGTGCGAGCTTGT
Source organism: Hyphomicrobium facile (assembly GCF_900116175.1). Lineage (GTDB taxonomy): Bacteria > Pseudomonadota > Alphaproteobacteria > Rhizobiales > Hyphomicrobiaceae > Hyphomicrobium_B > Hyphomicrobium_B facile. The sequence continues at coordinate 496,391 of NZ_FPCH01000001.1, read as the reverse complement.
GAGATAGCGTGCATCCGACCTCCGCCGGCCCGATCTCGCGGCGGAAGCGCGCCATGAACCGGTCTGGAGCAAAAGACTCGATCTCCGCCTCCGAAAGCTCGCGCCCGACGATGCCCGGAAGCATGGAAAACGACATTCCGGCGGCTTGCAGCCCGGCCGAAATCTTTTTCTGACGCTGCGTTGACAAAGGCAGGCTAATGACGAGTGTAAGCATCGGTGCCCCCCAGCCGCCGGCCAGCCCTTCGAGACTCGCTAACTCAAATAGTGCGTATGCAGAATATACCTCCCGTACCAAGACGCCCAGGGCTTTGCAAACACCTTTTGAGAAGCGCTCTGAGCTTCGCACAAGCCATCTCAATCAACTCGCGGTTGCCGCACCAAACACTTATCTGAACGGGAGAATTCATGCTGTCGTTTGCAATTATCTGCGGAGCAAACAAACCCGCCGCCGACGCTTTGGCAGAGCAGATCACAGCAACTGCTGCGACATTGTATGGAGGCCCGCTTGGTGAGCTTTGGGATTGGTCGCCGCGGCATTGCCCGTCGATCAGAGTCCTGGCGTGGCGAAGCGGAAGCGCCAGCAATATCGACCTTTCTCAAGGATTCAGATCCTCCGTCGGCTGGAAGACCAATGGCAATAGAGCCCTCGGAGAATACCTGGACATTGAAATCAATGAGTACGGAACGGGGCAGATCAGTCGAAACAAGTCCGGCATATACGGCCTCTACAAAACCGTCACACCGAGCGGGCTAACGCTCTTCAGCAACAGGAGCACCTTTTGTGCATTCTGCGCGCGCTCGTCCACTCGCTTCGATTTGGATCAACAGTACATGGCTGCCAGTATGGGCGTTGGCTGGTCAATGTTCTCCAACTCGCTATTTCAATCAGTAACTCCCATACGCCCTGGAGAAGAGCCAATATTTGGCGACGGTAATATCTCATACCGCCAGCCGGATCCTGAACCGTTCAATAACAAAGAAATGCGCGAGCTATGGCTTCGCAATCCAGATTCATTCTGGGACAGCGCTTTGGAAGATCTCCGCAGCATGTTCGACCAGTTCTTCGGCGTCGATGGAGAACCTCTCATCCCATTCTTGTCCCTGAGCGGTGGCAAGGATAGCCGTCTGATCATCGCCTTGCTGCTGCAGCGCGACGGGTTTCGCAAAGTTCCCATCCGGACGAGCGGGAGCCCGTATCATGGCGATGTTATCGTGGCATCGATGATATGTGAGAAATTTGACCTGAAGCACCTTGTTTCAGACGTGGTCTTTTCCGATTTCGAAATTGGAAGCTCACTTCGTGAGCACCTGTTTGTGTCAGAGGGAAGGTGCGCTCCACACGTGCCGCTTCGACGCGTATCGAAGCCGCCATCAGGCATCCACTTGTACGGCCACGAACTAGGCATGCGAGAGCCATTCCCAGTTCAAGACGATTTTAGCCCCGATGGCGTGTTGCGCGCTGCGACTAAAGCTCTTGGTGGTTTCGATATCGCCGGCATACTCACAGATGATGCTGTCGCCGAAGTGAGGCGCCTAGCCCGCGAACAGATCAAATCTCTCCACGAGCGTACGGCGAACCCTGAGAATGTCGGATGGCGTTTTTATATTGAGAACCGGCTTCTTCACTACGTCGTTCAGCTGAAGCAGCAGGGAGAGTTTTTATCGCACGTACCATTCCCGCTGATGTCTGACCGTGTGGGCGAGATGTCATACGTGATTGGCATCGATGCCCGCTTGGAAGAACGACCTCACTACGAACTCATGCGAAGACTGGAACCATGGCTCGTCTATGGCTGCCCCCTGAATAGTCAGACTTGGCCGGCCAAGCTTAAATCAAAGGAAAGAGAGCATCTCTTCGCATCGCCCACCCCAATGCACTCGAGTACTCTGGCCCCATCGAGCGGCATGTATGCGGCGGCCGATCGCAGTCGCGCAATATTGAAGGAGTTCGCCCTCGACAACGCCCATAAACTAGCGGCCATCGTCGACCGCAGCAAAATATCGGCCGCATTCGAGCGCGAGAAATGGACACAGCATGAATTAGGTGCCCTCGTCAATTTGGTGATGTTCTGTGGCGCGTCCGGGTCTGACTGGAATGATGTGGCCTCACCCGCGGGTGACAGGTTGTTTCCTCGCGCCCAGTATTCGACCATCCCAACCTCTGGCTCACCGGATGCCGCCAAGGTTGATCTGTATCTAAAGATTGTGCCGCGCGCGATCGCAAACATATGCCGGCCAGAGCAAGCAAGCCTAATTCTGCGCGACGCCTATGCTCTGCAGGCAGAAGGGCGGCACGACGAGGCCATTCCACTGTACGCGGCGGCGGCTAGCCTTGGCAGTCCGTCAGGACAGCTTCATCTCGGTCGTGCCTACATTAATGGCACTGGCGTGAACACGAATATAGAACTTGGCATCAAGTACCTGAAAGCCGCTCTTGGCAATGGGAACAACTTAGCGGCAGCCACCCTGGGGGACATCTACAGTCAGGGTAATGGCGTGCCTAAGTGCTTGGAGACGGCGCTCGGTTTTTTCACTATTGCCAGTTCGACGGATGATGCTTGGTCAAGCTTAAAGGTTGCCAAAACGTTGGACGCCATGAACCGGCCATCAGTTAAAGAGTGGACAACCGCCTACGAACGGCTTGTTTCGTCCGGGCTTGCAAGTCGCAACGCTTACGCCGCCTTCACTTGCTGGGAGATCGCGAGCAAGCCTGAACATGACGTTGGCGACACGGCTCGTTCTCATCTCGATGATGCGGTACGTCTTGGGCACCCGCGGGCAAAAGAGATCCAAGCACGCCTTCTGCCGGCAGGCGCGTAGGCAAACTCGGTTTCGACCGCACAGAGCTTATCGGCGATCGAAAGCCGCCGGCCAGTGCGCCCAAAAATGCGGCTTCCCCCGCCCTTGACTATTGTTGTCAATCGGATCATGTGGGCTTGTGGCCGCCATGATTTCGGCGCCGCGATTTCGAAGGAACCCAACCCTTGTCTGGCGACAGTAGTCGAATGCTTCGGCCGTTGCGGCTCGTGGCCTGACCTTCGGGTCGGCTCGCCACGATCCGTTGCAACGGCGGATCGGAAGGTGAGCCATGGAAAACATCCGCACCGCATCGGGTGAAGACGTCGATCCGATTGTCTTGGTCGAGCTGCTCGAAGAGCATGATGCCGATATTGTCGCCCAGCTGAATGAGCTGGACCTCGAGACGGCAGGCTCGATCCTCGCCGAATTGCCCCTTGATCGCGTTATCGAAATATTCGACCGGCCTGAGCTCGCGCGCGCCGGCGATCTCATCCTCGAACTCCCCGACGAATTCGCAGGCCAAGTGCTCAAGGGCATGTCCGCCGACCGCGCGGCCGACACCCTCCGCCAGCTTGATGGGCCCGACCGCACCAAGCTGCTGACCCTGCTCGACTTCGAAACCGCCCAATCCCTGAAACTGCTGCTCGCTTACCCTGAAGGCACCGCCGGCAGCATCATGACGACCGAGTTCGTCAGCGTTCCTTCGACCTACACCGTTGCCGAAACCCTGAAGCTCATCCGCGAGGTGGAACACACGCGGGAAACGATCTACGCGATCTATGTCCTCGACCCGCAATCGCGCGAACTGGTGCGGACGGTCACGTTGCGTCAGCTAATCATGGGACAGCCCGATCAGTCGATCCTCGATATTGCGCCCGACCGCGACCCCGTCTGGGTCTCACCCGACACGGACCGCGAGGAAGTGGCGCGTCTGATCTCGATCCACGACCTTCTCGCAGTCCCGGTCTTGAACGCGCGCCATCGCGTCCTCGGCATCGTGACCGTCGACGACGTCGTCGATGCGATCCTCGCCGAAAGTACGGAAGACGTTCAAAAGTTCGGCGGCGTCGAAGGTATCGCGGAGCCGTATCTGCAGATCGGCTTCGTTGAGATGATCCGGAAACGCGCCGGCTGGCTTTCCGCCCTCTTCCTCGGCGAAATGCTGACGGCCAGCGCCATGCAGCACTACTCGGATGAACTGGAAAAAGCCGTCGTGCTCACCCTTTTTATCCCGCTCATCATGAGCTCGGGCGGCAATTCCGGCTCGCAGTCCACCTCGCTACTCATTCGTGCGCTCGCGCTTGGCCAGTTGCGCCTGCGCGACTGGTGGCGTGTGGCCGTCAGAGAAGTCCCGACCGGTTTGACGCTTGGAGCCATCCTCGGCGTGATCGGCATGGCCCGCATCGCGCTATGGCAGCAGCTCGGCATCTTCGATTACGGCGAGCACTGGAAGCTGGTGGCATTGACGGTTGGATTGGGGCTCGTCGGCATCGTGACCTTCGGCTCGCTGGCGGGCTCCATGTTGCCGTTCGTACTGAAACGCCTCGGCTTCGACCCGGCAAGCGCCTCGGCCCCGTTCGTCGCGACGCTCGTCGATGTGACCGGCTTGATGATCTATTTCAGCGTCGCGCTGCTTGTCCTGCGCGGCACGCTGCTTTGACAGGGAAAATTTGACGGGGGTGATCCGGCCGGAAACGCGCGCCGTATCCCCCCAGTGCCCCATATTAACTGCGAGAGGCGTCCCATATCGACAAACCGCGTCTCCGCTCCCATCTAACGGCGGCCCCCAATCTACCGGCGGCAAGGTGACGTTTGCCGTCTGGAATCCGATGGGTCTATAAGGGCCGACGTCCAAAGCCGTGCTACGATCCCCCCCCTTCCAATAACAACCAGTGTTTTCCAATGAATTCAAACAACAAGCCGACGCGCGCCGAGGTTGAAGCAGCCGTCAAGACGATCATCCGCTGGACGGGTGATGATCCTTCGCGCGATGGCCTGAAGGAAACGCCTTCCCGCGTGACGAAGGCATTCGAGGAATATTTCCGCGGCTACGACCAGGACCCGGTGGCGATCCTCCAGAAGACCTTCGAAGAGATCGAAGGCTACGACGAGATGATCGTCCTGCGCGGCATTCGCTTCGAAAGTCATTGCGAGCACCACATGGCGCCGATCATCGGCCGCGCTTGGGTCGGCTATATCCCCGATGGCCGCGTCGTCGGCATCTCGAAGCTCGCCCGTGTTGTCGATGCCTACGCCAAGCGGCTCCAGATCCAGGAGAAGATGACCGCGCAGATCGCCAACACGATCCAGGACGTGCTGCAGCCGCAGGGCGTCGCCGTCATGATCAAGGCCGAACATCACTGCATGACGACACGCGGTGTGATGAAGCCCGGCACCGACATGGTGACGAGCAGAATGCTCGGCGCCTTCCGCGACAACCCGATCACTCGTCAGGAGTTTCTGGCGATCGTGACGGAGGATACGAAGACGTCGTAATGGCGTCCTCGGGGTAATCAACACCAACGAGATAGAGGCCTGATGCGGGCGACACCGTCCCGCACGCCTCGCGATTGCGCGCGGCGAGCGCCGAAACGATATCCTCGCGCGACCACTTCCCTTCGCCGACGAGCTTCAGGCTGCCGACCATCGACCGCACCTGATGGTGCAGAAACGATCGCGCCGATATCTCGCAAACGATTTCCTCGCCCGAACGCGTGATGTCGAAGACATCGAGCGTCTTCACGGGCGAGGGCGCTTGGCATTGCGCCGCGCGGAATGTCGTGAAGTCGTGTCGTCCGACAAACACCTTGGCGGCATCGGCCATCGCCTCTGCATCGAGATCGCGCATCGTCCACCAGACACGGTTTTTGTCGAGAATCGGCGGCGCGCGACGGGTCAGAAGCCGGTATCTGTAATGGCGCTTCACCGCGCTGAAACGCGCGTCGAACGTAGCATCGACGGCATCCGACGCGACGACGCCGATTGGATGCGGACGCAGATGAAAATTCATCGCGTCGCGCACGCGCGAGGCCGCCCAGTCTTTCGTCAAATCGACATGCGCGACCTGCCCCAGCGCATGAACGCCCGCGTCGGTGCGGCCCGCGCCGCGCACGCCGACGGTCTCGCCGGTGAATTTACGAATTGCCTCTTCGAGCAGGCCTTGGATCGATAGGCCCTCGGCCTGTCTCTGCCAGCCGACGAAAGGCGTGCCGTCGTATTCGATGGTAATGCGGTAGCGCGGCATCGGGCTCAGGTTGAAAAAATGCTTCGGCCATCCCTAGCCTTTGCTGGGCAGCAGCTCAACGGCGCATCGTCACGTCAAGCACCACTTCGAAGCGCTAATGAGCCGGTTGGATAGCGTGCGGCTTGCCGTGGTGACCCGGATGCAAGCCCTCGCGCGGTCCGCCGATACGATAGAAACCCGGCCGCCACTGATAAGCCAGGCCCCAAGCCGGGGCATGGTAGAGCCCGTCGCCGGTGTAGACATTCGCGCTCCCATCATAGACCGCTGGCGCGCGCTGCCCGTAGATGTTCGTTTCGCTGATGCTGAGCGACAACGGAACCCGGTCGGGGTTGATGATGACGTAACGATCCGGCGGCAGCGGGCGATAGACGCGAACGCCATGTTCGAGCGTTACGACGGCGCCATAGTAGGGGCGCGTCTCGATCCGGGTCGTGAAGCTATCGGCACTCGCTGACGCCGCCAGCGCGCACATGGCCGAACCGCAGGCAGCAAGACGAAGCGCAAACTCTGAAAGCACGGCTGGTTCTCCGGACCGAGGAATCACGCGAAGAGATTAACCTCACACCGCGAATGTCTCAGAGCCTTTCACGCCTATGATTAACAGGCGAGACGTAACCCCGCCGCGAGTCGCGTGCCGCGAAGGAAGTCGGCCGCAGCCATCGGTTGCTTTCCCGCCCGCTGCAGTCTTTCGACGCGAATGGCGCCAGTGCCGCAAGCGATCGTCAGATTGTCGTCGATGAGCGTGCCAGCCTCGGCCGTCCCCTCGGCCGCCGTCGCCGTCAGGACCCTGATCCGTTCGGCCTTGCCGCCAATTGTGATCTCGAACCATGCACCGGGGTACGGTGAAAGCCCGCGAATGTGATTGATGACGTCGTCGGCGGGCCTTGAGAAATCGATGCGCGTTTCACTCTTGCCGATCTTGGCGGCATAGGTCGCGCCCTCGGCCGGCTGCGGCACGCAGTCGATCTCACCCGCCTCGATCTTGGCAAGCGCTTCGACCATCAGCGCCGCGCCGAGCTTCGACAGCTCGTCGTGCAACTCTCCGGCGGTCATGCTGCGAGGAATAGGAACGTCTCGGCCGAGGCAGACCGGCCCCGTGTCGAGCCCCTGCTCCATCCGCATGATGTTGACCGCCGTCACCGTATCGCCCGCCATGATGGCGCGCTGGATCGGCGCTGCTCCCCGCCATCGCGGCAGCTTCGATGCGTGAACGTTGAAACTGCCGAGCCGCGGCGCATCGAGAACCGGTTTCGGTAGAAGTAGACCGTAAGCGACGACCACAGCCACGTCCGCGTTGAGCGCGGCGAAGGCCTCGCGATCCCCATCGCTTTTGAAGTTCACCGGTGTCCGGACTTCAATTCCCAGCGCTTCGGCGCGGCGTTGAACGGGCGATTTGACTTCCGCCATGCCACGCCCCGCCGGCCGCGGCGGCTGGCTGTAGACCGCGACGACGCGATTGCCCGCCGACGCGATCGCATCGAGCACTGGCACCGAGAAATCGGGTGTCCCCATGAAGACGATATTGAGCGGCATGTCGCCCGTTTATGTTGGCGCGTGCGACTGCCCTGAAGGTCCAGCCGGCCGCACACGCACCAGAATTCAGTCGCCGCTCGTTCTGACCTGCTTCTTGAACTTGCGGATAATGATGTCGCGCTTCAGCCGCGAAAGGAAGTCAATGATCAGCTGCCCGTCGAGATGATCGATTTCGTGCTGAATGGCCGTCGCGAGCAAGCCGTCCGCGGCAAGCTCCTGCTCTTTGCCATAGCGGTCGATGTAGCGCACGGTCACCGTCGACGGCCGCTCGATCTCGACATGCACATCCGGAATCGAAAGGCAGCCCTCTTCATGTACCCGCGTCGTCGACCCGACAGCGATCAGTTCGGGGTTCGCCATGGCGATCGGATTGGGCGGCTCATCGTCCTTTGCCGCATCGATGACGACGACCCGCTTCAGGATGCCGACCTGCACGGCGGCGAGCCCGACGCCCGGCGCGTCGTACATAGTCTCGAGCATGTCGTCCATCAGCTTGACGACGGCATCGTCCACCCGCTCGACAGGATCGGAGATCTTGCGCAGCACGGGATCAGGAATGGTGATTATCGGAAGAACAGCCATGAGGCTGACATATGAAAGCCCGCAGCGCCGGTCAATGGCGTGCGGCTCTATACCGTGGAGGTTTTGGCCGCTCGGAGCTGGGACCCGCCCGCGCCGACGCGGCAAGCGCCCCGAGCGTCTCCTCTGGCGGGGCCCATCCGATCCGCCTGAGGCGCACGGCATCGACGACGAGATCGCCCGTCAGCCGGTCCGCGAAATGCGGTTTCCCTGCCATCCGAAGCACCGCCGCGAGGGACGCTTCCGGAACCGGCAGGAGCATTTCGGGCCGCCCGGCGCCTCGGCGTAACGCCCGAATGATCTCCGCTATTGTTAACGGCGCCGGGTCGGCCACGATGAATGTCGCGTTCTCGGCCGTTTGGGTTTGCAGCACATACTGAATGGCACTGAGAAGATTGCCGATACTGAGCAGCGACCGGCGAGCCTTGAGCGCCGCGAATGGCAGCGGCAACGGCAAGGCGGCGAGCCGCATCAACGTCGCCATATTGCCCCTGACGCCGCCGCCGTAGACGAGCACGGGACGAAGCACGGTCCAATGCGTCGGCGATCCCTCGAGCATCTTCGCAAGAACCCCCTCGGCCGCGAGCTTCGACCGGCCGTAAGCGTCCGTCGGCGTCGGAAACGTCGTCTCGGTGACGACGCCTGGATGCGTCGCGCCCACTTGCGCGCGAATCGAGGACATCAGCACGAACCGCCTCACACGCGCCGCGCGGGCCGCCCGGGCGAGCTGGCGAGTTGCATCAACATTGATCGCCGTGTACGCGGCATCGGGCAAATTCGTGCGGGCATGAGACAAACCGGCTGCATGAACCACCGCATCGACACCCCGAACCAGAAATTCGGCGGCGAACGATCGCGACATGTCGCCGACGGCCACGCCCTCGACCCGCGGACTATCGAAGACGATCGGCTGGCGCGACGCCGCACGCACGCTGTATCCGCGGTCGGCAAGCATCCGGACCACGTGCTGGCCGATGAAGCCAGACGCGCCGGTCACGAGAATGCGCTGCGCAATGGCCACGCCGGTTCCCTCGAATATGCCGGTTGGTGAGCCAACGGGCGCAAAAAGGACGTCCCCGGACGATCTAGAAACTGCGTCGCGAAAAAGTGCAACGACGGCGAAGCCTAAAGCTCCAGCGTTTCCCCAACCCGGTCGATCAGCCTGTATCCTGCTATTATGGCAATCAAACCGAACGCAACGCCACCGATCATATTTCCGGCCAGCACGCCTTCGGCCCCGTAAAACTTGCCGCCGAGGAGCACGAACGGCACGGTTCCGACCGTCGCCCGCCCCCAATTCAACAGCGTCGAGAAATGGGCGCGGCCCAGAGTATTGAATACCGCGTTGGTAATGAAAACCGTACCGAGAAATACGAACAGCGGCGACAGCCAGCGACAGAAAAAGACGATCAGATCTCGCGCCTCCGGCCCAGCCTTGAAGAGGCCCGCGAGCGGATGGGCGACGAGTGCCAGAATGAGCCACGCGAGGCCCGTGAACGCGGCCATCGTCAACAATGACAGCGTGAAAACGTCCCGCATGCGCGACGGCGAGCGGGCGCCGAAGTTCTGGCCGAGAATGGGGCCCACGGTGCCGGAGAGCGCGTAAATCGCCCCGAACGCGACCGGCGTAATACGTCCGATGATGGCCCACGCCGCAACCGCGGCATCTCCATAGGCCGATATCGCGAGCGTAATGTAACCGTTGCCGACCGCCGGCGCGATATTGGTCAACACCGCAGGCCCCGCGATGCGACAGAAGGGCGGAGCATCTTGCTTGAGCGTTGCGATTTTCGGCCGCCCCATCAGGTCGTGAACCGAGATGACGCCGTAAAATCCGACGCCCATGATCACGATGCGCGCCAGCAACGACGACAGGACTGCGCCTTCGAGGCCCCATCCGAAATGCACGATGAAAACGAGGTCGAGGATCGTGTTGACGATGGCGCCCGACAACGTGACGTGCATCGCGCGCCGCGCATCCCCGACTGAACGAAGCACCGCCGCCGACGTCATGCCGAGCGACAGGAGAGGCAACGTCGGCACTAAAACGACGAGATAGAAGCTCGCCAGTTCGAGCGTCCGGCCCGTCGCGCCCAGAAGCTCGAGCAGAGGCCGAATGGCAAACCAGATCGCAACGCTCGCGACTGCTGAAAATAGAAATGTCAGCATATGCGCATTCACCGACAGCCGGCGTGCGCGAACGCGTCTGCGGGCACCGAGCGCGGGCGCTATCAGCGACGTCGCCGCAATCGCCAATCCTATGCCGATCGACGTCGAAAAGAAGAGAATGGAACTCGCATATCCAACCGCGGCGACGATCGCTTCGTCGCCGAGGCGCGACAGAAAATAGATATTTGCGAGGTCGCCGATGAAGATCGCCATCAGCCCGACGGCGCCTGCTGCCGTCATCGACAGGATGTGGCGGAGGAGCGACCCGGTGACGAACCTCGGACCGTCATTCCGCCGGCGAACGATATCGACTTCCGCCATTCGCTAGGCTCTCTCAACCACTTCCCACCGTCATCCCCGCGCAGGCGGGGATCCGTCCAAGCAAGAGTTCGTTACTGTGGGCCTGGATAGATCCCGGCCTTCGCCGGGATGACGGAAGGCATCTATAGTTTGCGCCGCGCTTTGAACGCGGCGGCGAGCGTACCATCGTCGAGATAATCGAGTTCGCCGCCGATCGGAACGCCTTGCGCAAGGCGCGATACCGTAACGTCCGCCGACACGAGTTGATCCGAAATAAAATGTGCCGTCGATTGCCCTTCGACGGTGGCGTTGAGCGCGAGCAGAATTTCTTTGACGTCCGGTGATCGCGCCCGCCCCACGAGGCTCGCAATGTTGAGCTTGTCCGGACCGACGCCGTCGAGCGGCGACAGATGCCCGCCGAGCACGTGATATTGCGCCGAGACGACGCCAGCACGTTCGAGCGCCCACAGATCGCCAACCTCCTCGACGACCACGATCAAACTCTGATCGCGGCGCGGATCGGCGCAGATACTGCACGGCGAAACCGTATCGAGATTTCCGCACACAGGACATTCCGCGATCTTCGCGATCGCCTGCTGCAAAGCTTCCGACAAAGGAACGAGCAGTTCGTTGCGCCGCTTGAGCATCGAGAGCACCGCTTTGCGCGACGAGCGCGGACCGAGCCCCGGCAGCCGCGCCAGCAGCTGCACCAGGCGCTCAATTTCAGGGCCTGCGGTTTTGCGTGACATTCAGCAATCAGCCCAGCGATGGCGCCGTTGAGGCCTCTGCCCGACCTGCCGGCCCGGCATAGGCGCGCTCAACTTTGGCGACGCGCACCTCATAGTGAGAATACCAGCGCTCACGGCCACCGGCCTGCGCCGCCCGATGTTCGGCGACGCTCTTCCAACGTCGAACGCTTTCCTCATCTCGCCAATACGAGACGGTAATGCCAAAGCCATCGGCCGAGCGTGCGCTTTCATGACCGAGATAGCCCGGCTGAGCGGCAGCGAGTTTAGACATTGCCTCTGCCATTCGCTCATAACCCGCGTCGCCGGCCGCACGCTGGCTGGTGAAAATGACGGCGTAGTAGGGTGGCTCAAGCGTTCGGCTGAAGTTGTCTGAATCGACCATCGGACGGGATATCAAAAAAGTTTCATGCCTGGCGGCAACGGAAGCCCACCGGTGATCTCGGCCATCTTGTCCTGCATGGCCGTATCGACCTTGCTGCGCGCGTCAACCGCCGCAGCGACGATCAGATCTTCGAGAATCTCGACTTCGTCCGGCTTCATCAGGGTCGGATCGATCCGCACCCGTTTGACTTCGCCCTTGCCGTCGACGGTCAAATGCACGAGGCCGCCGCCCGACTGGCCTTCATGCTCGGCCTTGGCGAGATCGTCCTGCATCTCTTTGAGGCGAGCCTGCATCTGGCCCACCTGCTTCATCATTCCCATAATATCTTTCATATCGTCCTCGCGGCATCATGCCGAAATTTTGAAATTCGTTGCGAGCTTTAAACCGCTTCGCTCTCGCTGTCCGTATCTGTGTCACGCCCAGTGATTCGCCGCACCTCAGCGATCTTCGCATCGGGAAAAGCTTCGAGCACAGCCCGCACCGCCGGATGCGCTTTGAGCGACTCGAGTTCGGCCGCTTCACGTTGTCTGCGCACAGCGCCGACGGCCGGAGCACCGGCTTCCTTCGAAAGCAAAACGACCCAGCGCCGGTTCGTCCAGGCATTGAGTTTCTCGCGAAGCTCGTTAGGAAGCTCCGGAGGCGCCTCGGGAAAAAGAAACAGATCGATCGACCCCGCGGCCGCATCGAATTTCACGAGGCTCACATGATCTTCGAGATGGATCGTGAGCTTCACATCGCGCTTCGCGCTCGTGAGCGCGATGACCTCCTCGAACGAACGCGGATTGGCGACGGGAAAAGCACTCGGACTTTCTCCATCGTCTTCGTCATCGCCGATCGGTTCGCCGTCGTCGAACTCGAATGCGTCCCCCGCCTCGTCGTCGAAGCTTTCGGCAACCTGCGCCGCGGCGCGCGAATTGAGCGGCTGACGTTGATCGGCAGCGCCGCCGCCGTCGCCCGCGGGAAGAGCCGGACGCCGCGCCGAGACTGTGCCGCCACCGAGCGCCCGGATCAGTTCGTCCGGGGTCGGCAGATCCGACGTGTAGGCAAGGCGAATGAGAACCATCTCGGCCGCAACGCGCGGATTGGGCGCGCGCGCCGTTTCTTCGAAACCTTTGACGAGCATCTGCCAAGCGCGCGACAGGTACGGCATGGAAAGCCGCCCCGCGAGATCTTTGAGCCGCGCTTTTTCTTCAGCCGTCAGACCTTCGCCCGCAGGCTCTTCGCCAACGGCTTTGACACGCGCGATCGCATGAACGGCTTCGGCAAGGTCGGACACGACCTCGGCCGCTTCGGCACCGTCACGATGCAGCGACGACAGCCCTTGAAGCGCACCGGCGACATCGCCGCGAAACAGACATTCCGCGAGATCGAAAATGCGTGCGCGGTCGGCGAGGCCTAGCATGTCGCGCACCTTCGCGGCGGTCACATGCCCCTCGCCCATCGCGATGGCCTGATCGAGAATGGAAAGTCCATCGCGAACCGAGCCTTCGGCCGCGCGCGCAATCAGCTGCAAAGCATCCGCATCGGCGCTCGCACCCTCGGCGCCGACGATTTTCTGAAAATGTTCGGCAAGCACCGGCTGCTCGACGCGGCGCAGATCGAACCGCTGACAGCGTGACAGCACGGTCACGGGAACCTTGCGGATTTCCGTCGTCGCGAAGATGAAGCGGACGTGTGCCGGCGGCTCCTCGAGCGTCTTCAGGAGCGCGTTGAACGCGCCCTTCGACAGCATGTGAACCTCGTCGATGAGGAAGACTTTGGTGCGCGCAACGAGCGGCGTGTACTGCGAGCTTTCGATGATTTCGCGAATGTTGTCGACGCCGGTGTTCGACGCGGCGTCCATTTCGAGCACGTCCGGATGACGGCCCTCCATGATGTCCTTGCAGTGAGCGCCAAGGCCCGGCATGTCGATCGTCGGCTTGTCGTAGCCGGGCGCTTCGTAATTGAGCGCGCGCGCCAGAATTCGCGCTGTCGTTGTCTTGCCGACGCCGCGCACGCCGGTCAGCATGTAGCCCTGGGCGATGCGGCCGGAGGCAAAGGCATTCCGGAGCGTCGTCACCATGGCCGACTGCCCGATCAGGTCGTCGAACGTCGCCGGGCGGTACTTACGCGCCAGAACGACATAAGGCTTCGTCGGCTCTAAGCCGCCAGAACCCTCCACGCCGTCCGACGCATCTGATTTTTTCTTTGCCATGATCCCTGAGCCAACTTTCGCCCGAAGGGCGAGGGAGCAAGGCGACCCGCGCCAAGACTCGTGTAGGAGACCGCGCCCCCGCGGAGAGCGCCGGATCGCCCTCGCGATCGGATTAGCGCTCGTGAGCGAGTAAAGAGAGGCTGGCGAACGACCCGACTTCTGATCGTTAGGGCTGCTTCCTTCCGGACCTGACCCGGTTGGCGACGAATTCGTCCGTCGCCAGCCCGCTCTTATAATGGGCCGAGCAGCGGAAAAGTACAACCCTTCGGAAGATCAAGGATTTAACTCATCCTCGAAAATCTGAGGCGGCTGGATGTCCTTGGCCATCAACTAGGGCGCTTGATCGGCACGAGACCGCTCGCGGCAAGCTCGCGGGCTTCCTTGCGGAATGGGCTTGCCGGGTAGGTGCCGAAAATTTTCGTCTGCGTCGAGAAAAAGGAGAGCTCCTCCAGCGCCAGCTGAACGGGCCGGTCGACCGGGTGGCCTTCGATATCGGCGAAAAACATCGTCGCGTTGAAGGTGCCTTCTTCCTGATAGCTCTCGAGCTTCGTCATGTTGACGCCGTTCGTCGCAAAGCCGCCGAGCGCCTTGTAGAGGGCCGCCGGCACGTTGCGGACACGGAAGAGGAACGTGGTCATGACCGGGCCATTCCCGGGCTCCGCATCGTCCGGTTCCTTCGACAGAATGACGAACCGCGTCGTGTTGTGCTCCTGATCCTCGACGTCGCTCTTCAGGATCTTCAGCCCGTAGATTTCGGCGGCAAGCCGCGATGCGATGGCGCCCGTCGTAAGGTCGTCGCTTTCCGCAACGAGGCGCGCGGAACCGGCGGTGTCGGCTTCCGGAACTGGTTTCAAGCCGAGCATGCGCAGCGTGTTCCGGCACTGGCCGAGCGCCTGCGTGTGGCTCATGACCCGCTTGATCGTCGACATGCTGGCTTCGGGCTTCGCCATCAGCTGGTGGCGCACCCGCAGAAAGTGCTCGCCGACGATATAGAGACCGGCATCGGGCAGCAGATGATGGATGTCGGCAACACGCCCGGCGACCGAATTTTCAACCGGGATCATCGCATACTGCGCTTCCCCCATTTTGACCGCCGCCAAGGCGTCCTCGAACGTCGGATAGGCGATGCTTTCGAAATCTGGATAAGCCTCGCGCGCCGCCAGATGCGAATTCGCCCCCGGCTCACCTTGGTACGAGATTTTGCCGGCGCCGAGTTCGGAGCCCGTTTGATTTGTCATAGCCTGTCGATTGTCCGGGAGAAGATGCTAGGGCGCGATGAGGCGGCGGGCGCGCTCAAGGTCGGCGGGAGTATCGACACCGAGAGGAACGGTGTCAACGATAGCGACGTCGATGCGCATTTGAGCCTCAAGCGCCCGTAATTGTTCAAGTTTTTCCCGCTTTTCGAGAACCGCTGGAGGCAGCCCGACGAAGCGTTCGAGACTGTCGCGGCGATAAGCGTAGATCCCGATGTGATGAAAGAGCGGCCCCTCGCCGTGAGGCGCGGTGGCGCGCGTGAAATAAAGCGCCCGGAGCCGGTTCTCGCCGATCGGCGTCCCAACGACCTTCACGACGTTCGGATTGCCTCGCTCATCGTCATCGGCAATGAGCGCCGCAAGGGTCGCGATATCCGTTTCACCCGACCCGAGCGGCGCGACGCATTCGGGCACGAGCCGGGGATCGAGCGTCGGCAGATCGCCCTGCAGATTGACGATGATCTCGGCTTTGTGCGCCGGATCGACCTTGGTGACGGCCTCGTAAATGCGATCCGAGCCCGATGCGTGATCGGCGCGCGTCATGACGGCCTCGCCGCCGGCCGCTTTCACCGCCTGTAAAATCTCGGCGCTGTCGGTCGCGACTATGACGCGCCCTGCGTTCGCTTCGACCGCACGCCGCCAGACGTGGACGATCATAGGCTTTCCATGAATGTCCGCGAGCGGCTTGCCGGGAAGCCGCGTCGCCTGCATCCGCGCCGGTATGAGGATGAGAGTTTCTTGGGCCACTGCGCTGAGATCTTTTGTTCGGTGACAAATTGCCACGATATCGCTATCGACATTCAAAAAACGTCGACGTGCTTGCGGGGTGGACGAGCTTATATACCGCAAATCGATCTCGTCACCTTGAATTGCGCGTCCTGGGGAAGCCGAAGGGAGCGAAGATAAATGGACAGTTTCGAGTTCACGAAGATAGCGGGCGCTGTGCTGTCGGCGCTGCTTTTGATTTTCGGAGTGAAGACGGCGATCGACATGAACGTCGGGCACACCCCCGAGAAGCCGGGATTCGTGCTGCCGGCTGCCGCACCCGCAGCCGAGGCTGCGACATCTAAGGAAGACGCTGCGGCAACCGCGCCCGCAGCTGGCGGCGGTGGTGAAGATGTCATCGCACTCCTGGCGAAGGCAAATCCCGAAAACGGCAAGGCCATATTCAAGAAATGCCAGGCGTGCCACGTGTCCGAAAAAGGCAAGGCGGCGACCGTCGGTCCGAACCTGTGGGACATCGTTAATCGCCCGAAGGCGAGCTTCCCCGGTTTTAGCTATTCTGAAGCAATGAAATCAAAGGGTGGCAACTGGTCGTTCGAAGAACTTGCGCATTTTCTCCATGGGCCCAAAACCTTCATTCCGGGCACCAAAATGGTGTTCAAGGGGCTCCCCACCGCGTCTGATGAAGCAGACGTAATCGCCTATCTGGCGACGCTTGCAGATACCCCCGTTCCACTGCCAAAATGACGGCGTTTTAACTCGCTAAGAACGGAAAACTTTGCGACCCTGCCGGGCAATTGGCGGGGTCGTTTCATGTCCGGCTCATATCCGGCCGGGCGGCCTTATCCCCGGTCGCCGGAGCCATGTTAACTTGGCATTGCAAGCGAGAGTTGGAAGGACGAATTCAAATATGCAGATGCGCCTGACGCCGTTCATGGTTGCCGCGCTGGCGTTCTTGAGTTTCTGGCCGAACCAGGCAAGTGCGGACGAATCCCAGTGCCGCAACGCCATGTCTCTCGTCGGCGCGCCGAAATACGGACCGGACTTCAAAAATTTCGATTGGGTCAATCCCGATGCGCCGAAGGGCGGGACCGTGCGCCAATGGGCGAACGGCACCTTCGACACGCTGAACCCGTTCTCCGATAAAGGTGTCAAGGCCGCGGGACTTGGGCTCTTGTACGACAGCCTGTTCACGCCGAGCCTTGACGAGCCCTCGACGCAATACGCGCTCATCGCCGAGTGCGCGTCCTATCCGGATGATTTTTCCTCGGTGACGTTCAAGCTCCGCCCCGAAGCGAAATTTCAGGACGGTCAACCCATCACGCCTGAAGACGTGATCTTCTCGTTCGACGAATTCAAGAAGGTCAATCCGTTCTACGCGTTCTACTACAAGAACGTCCAAAAGGCGGAAAAGACCGGCGACCACGAGGTGAAGTTCACGTTCGACAAGGCAGGCAATCGCGAGTTGCCGATGATTGTCGGCGAGTTGAACGTCGTGCCGAAGCATTACTGGGAAGGCAAAGACGCCAACGGCAAGCAGCGCAGTCTCGCCGAGACCACTGTCGAGCCGCCGCTCGGCAACGGCCCCTACAAAATCAAGTCGGTCGATACGAGCCGCAAGATCAGCTACGAGCGCGTCCCCGACTACTGGGCGAAAGATCTGCCCGTGATGCGCGGACAGCAGAATTTCGACACTCTCGAATTCACCTATTATCGCGACCGCACGCCCGCCTTCGAAGACTTCAAGACCGGATCCCTCGATATCTGGGGCGAAAACCAGGCAGCAGCCTGGGCGACGCAGTACAATTTCGACGCCCTGAAGAAGGGCCTCGTGAAAAAGGAAGCGATCCCGGTCAAGCGCGTCGCGCCGATGCAGGCCTTCGTCTTCAATCTCCGCCGCCAGCAATTCCAAGACCCGCGTGTTCGCCAGGCGTTCAACCTGCTTTTCAATTTCGAGGAAACCAACAAGAAGCTGTTCTTCGATCTCTATCAGCGCGTCGATAGCTACTTCGCCAATTCCGATCTGGCCGCGACCGGGCTGCCCCAAGGCCGCGAACTCGAAATCTTGAACGAAGTGAAAGACGAGGTCCCGCCGGAAGTCTTCACGACCGAATGGAAAAACCCGGTCAACGCGCAGGAAGGCGATTATCGCAAGCATCAGCAGGAGGCTCTGAAACTTCTCGAAGCCGCAGGCTGGAAAATCAGGAGCGAAGAAGTCGACGATCCGTCGTGCGGCACCTGGTGCAAGATCAAGAAGACGATCGGACTGTCGTCGGCCTCGACTGCGCGCGCCCTTCGCAATGATAAGGGCGAGCAGATGACGGTCGAATTCCTGATCAACGGCGATACGTTCGAACGGATCATCCTGCCTTACGTCAAAGACCTTTCCGCACTCGGCATTAAGGCGACCGTGCGTAACGTCGACGACGCGCAGTACAAGCAGCGCGAAGACAATCGCGACTTCGATATCATCGTCGACACGTTCGCCCAGTCGAATTCGCCCGGCAACGAGCAGCGGGATTTTTGGGGCTCGGCATCGGCAGACAAACCGGGCAGCCGCAATACGGCCGGCATCAAGAACCCCGCAGTCGACAAGATCGTCGACAAGATCGTGTTCGCCAAGGATCGCGACGACCTCGTTGCCGCAACCCACGCACTCGACCGCGTGCTGCTGTGGAATAACTATGTCGTACCGCACTGGCATTATCCCTACGAGCGCCTCGCCTACTGGGACATCTTCGGACGCCCGGCGAAATTGCCGTCACAGACAGCAGGTCTGACACAGGTCTGGTGGGTCGACGCCGACAAGGCAAAGGCCGTCAAAGCAGCGAAGGGAAAATGACCCGCGTGCCCGGATCTCCTTCAGCACGAACGACGACGCTGCTCCCGGTGACGTTCGTCACCGCTCTGGCGCTGCTGTTCTCCGTGTCATGCGCGAGGATCGCGAGCGCGGAACCGCGCCATGGTCTCTCGGTTTTCGGCGAGCTCAAATACCCGGCGGATTTCCAGCACTTCGACTACGTCAACCCGGATGCGCCGAAGGGCGGCCGCATGGTGACGATGGGAACCGGCGGCGCCAACACGTTCGACACGCTGAACCAGTTCATCCTGAAGGGCGACGCCGCCCAGGGCCTCGACTTGTTGTTCGACGCCCTGATGGTGCGGGCGCAGGACGAGCCCGATGCCGTCTATGGCCTCGTCGCCAAGTCGGCTGATGTCGCGCCCGACAAAATGTCGGTGACGTTCAAGTTGCGCCCCGAAGCGAAGTTCTCCGACGGTTCGCCGCTGACGGCCGAGGACGTCGCCTTTTCGTTCGCCATTTTGAAGGAAAAAGGTCATCCCGCAATCTCGATGACGCTGCACGATGTCGTGTCCGCGGAAGCGCTCGATAAGGAAACGGTGCGCTACACGTTCAAGGGCACGCTTGTGCGCGACCTGCCGATTATCGTCGCGCAGCTCCCCGTTCTTTCGAAAGCCTATTACACGACGCAGCCGTTCGAAGAGACGTCCCTGAAGCCGCCGCTGGGCTCGGGGCCCTACAAGATCAAGAGCTTCAATCCCGGCACCGACATCACCTATTCGCGGCGAGAGGATTATTGGGCGAAGGATCTACCGGTGAACAAGGGCCGGTATAACCTCGACGAGATTCGCTACGACTATTACCGCGACCGCAACATCGAACTCGAGGCTGTAAAATCCGGCAACACCGATCTGCGCGAAGAGTTCTCGAGCATCAGCTGGGCGACGGGTTACGACATTCCCGCCGTCCGCGAGGGCCGCCTGATCAAAGTCTCGCTGCCGGATGATCGCCCGTCCGGGGCGCAAGGTTATTTCCTCAACACCCGCCGCGACAAGTTCAAGGACCCGCGCGTTCGTCAGGCGCTCGATCTCGTTTTCGATTTCGAATGGTCGAACAAGAAATTGTTCTACGGGCTCTACAAACGCACGACGAGCTACTTCGAAAATTCCGACATGAAGGCGACCGGGAAGCCGAGCCCCGAAGAGCTGGCGCTGCTCGAGCCCTACAAAGATAAGCTTTCACCCGAAGTCTTCGACGAGCCCTACACGCCGCCGGTGACGGACGGCAGCGGCAACAACCGCGACAACCTGAAGAAGGCCCGCGATCTTCTCATCGCTGCCGGCTGGAAGCCCGGCTCCGATAATTTCTTGCACAACGAGAAAGGCGAGCGTCTGACGATCGAATTCCTCGACTTCGAGGCGATGTTCGAGCGCATAACCGTTCCCTACACGGAAAACTTGAAGCGCATAGGCGTCGACGCCTCGTGGCGTCTCGTTGATCCGGCCCAATATGAGCGACGCGTGAAGGCGTTCGATTTCGACATCGCGACCCAGCGCTATTCCTTGCGGCTGACGCCGGGCATCGAGATGCGCAGCTATTGGGGGTCGGAGGCAGCCAAGACCGATGGCTCATTTAACCTCGCCGGCATATCCGATCCCGTTATCGATGACCTCGTCGACAAAGTTGTCGCAGCGAAATCGCGGGCCGAACTGGTCACAGCGACGCGCTCCATTGATCGCGTGCTCCGTGCAGGTCATTATTGGGTTCCGCACTGGTATAAGGCGTCTTACGGGATAGCGTATTGGAATAAATACGCGCGACCTGCCGTGCAGCCCAAATATGATGCGGGCATACTCGATACGTGGTGGTACGATCCGGCGAAGGCCGCAGCGTTAAGCTCCGGTAAGCCAACCGCTCAAACTCAGGAACAACCGGCAAAGCCCTGATGGCTGTTTATCTTTTAAAACGCATACTGCTGGTGATCCCGACCCTTTTCGGGATCATGCTGTTCTCGTTCATCATCATCCAGTTCGCTCCCGGCGGACCGGTCGAGCGCATGATCGCCGAGTTGACGGGACAATCGTCCTCGATCGTCAGCCGCATGGGCGGCGGCGGGGGCGACACGCTCGGCGGCGGAGCCATGAGCAATCAGCTCGGCGTCGGCGGCGGCGATTCCATCACCTCGAAATATCGCGGCGCCCAGGGCCTCGATCCCGCCTTCATCAAAAGCCTCGAGAAGCAGTTCGGCTTCGATAAGCCCGCCTACGAACGCTTCTATCTGATGATGAAGAACTTCCTGACGTTCGATTTCGGCAAGAGCTATTTCCGCGACGTCTCGGTGCTGGAGCTGATCAAGGAGAAGCTTCCGGTTTCGATCTCGCTCGGCATCTGGATGACGCTGCTGACCTATCTGATCTCGATACCGCTCGGCATCCGCAAGGCCGTGAGGGACGGCGAGCCTTTTGATACGTGGTCGAGCGCGGTCCTCGTGATCGGCTACGCGATACCAGGGTTCCTTTTCGCAGTCCTTCTGTTGATCCTGTTCGCGGGCTCGCAGTTCTTCCATTGGTTCCCGTCCCGCGGCCTCTTCTCCGACAACTGGGATCAGCTGTCGATGTTCGGCAAAGTCACCGACTATCTGTGGCACCTCGTGCTGCCGATGATCGCGATGGCCGTCGGCTCGTTCACCGCGATGACGTTCCTCACGAAAAACTCCTTCCTCGACGAGATCCGCAAGCAATACGTCGTGGCGGCGCGCGCCAAGGGCCTGACCGAAAGCCAGGTCCTTTATGGCCACGTCTTCCGCAACGCGATGCTGCTTGTCATCTCGGGCTTTCCTGCAGCCTTCATCAGCGCGTTCTTCTCGGGCGCGCTCCTGATTGAAACGATCTTCTCGCTTGACGGTCTCGGCCTTCTCTCGTTCGAGAGCATCGAAAAGCGCGACTATCCCGTCGTGTTCGCGTCGCTCTACATCTTCTCTCTCGTCGGCCTGTTCGTCGGCATCCTGTCGGACTTCGTCTATACCCTCGTCGATCCTCGCATCGACTTCGAGACGCGCGAGGTATGACGATGGATCAACGGGCCGATCGCGCATCAGGCGCTACCGTATCGCCGGAAGCGGCACCCGCGAAATCGCGCCTTCAGCGACTGCGTCAGCGCTTCCGGCTGTCGCCTGTCAACCGCCGCCGTTGGGAACGATTCAAGTCCCACAAGATCGGCTATCGCTCGTTCATCATCTTCACGTGCCTGTTCGTCGCCTCGCTCTTCGCCGAGTTCATCGCCAACGACCGCCCGCTGATCGCGAGCTACAAGGGCGAAATCCTGTTTCCCGTTCTCGTCGATTATCCTGAAGAGAAGTTCGGCGGCTTCCTCGCCGTAACCGACTACAGGACACCCGACATAGCGAACGAGATCAACGCCAACGGCTGGATGCTGTGGCCGCCGATCCGCTATTCCTATTCGACGATCAACAAGGATTACCCGGGCCGCATCGGCGAAAGCGGCGTGTGCCTCGGCTATCCGGCGCCGCCTCCGTGGGCAACGTCCCTTAAGCTCTGCCCCGCACCGCCCGACCAGCTCCCGCGCTACGAGGAGCTTGGAAATACCAACTGGCTCGGCCTCGATGATCAAGGGCGAGACGTGCTCGCGCGCGTGATCTACGGCTTCCGTATTTCCGTCCTGTTCGGCCTGATCCTGACGATCGTCTCATCCGCCGTCGGCGTCGTTGCCGGCGCCGTGCAAGGCTACTTCGGCGGCCGCGTCGATCTCATATTCCAGCGCCTGCTCGAAATCTGGAACTCGATTCCGGAACTGTTCGTGCTGCTCATCATATCGTCGCTCTTCGTTCCGGGTTTCTGGACGCTGCTCGGGATTTTGATGATCTTCAGCTGGACGTCTCTCGTTGGCCTCGTCCGCGCCGAATTCCTTCGTGGCCGCAACCTCGAATACGTCCGCGCCGCGCGGGCGCTCGGCCTTTCCGACTGGCAAATCATGTTCAAGCACTTGCTGCCAAACGCGATGGTCGCGACGCTGACGTTCCTGCCGTTCAAGCTTTCGGGCGGTATTGCAGCCCTGACGGCGCTCGACTTCCTGGGGCTCGGCATGCCGCCCGGCTCACCCTCGCTCGGCGAGCTTCTTCTCCAAGGCAAGAAGCACCTCGAAGCGCCGTGGCTCGGCATATCGGGCTTCATCGCCGTCTCAATCATCCTTTCGCTCGCGATCTTCATGGGTGAAGCCGTGCGCGACGCGCTAGATCCGCGAAAGACCTTCAGGGGCAAGAGTTGATGACAGCCGGAACCCCTCTCGTCGATGTTCGCAATCTGTCTGTCGCTTTCGGCGACGGTGCCGAAGCGGTGCGCGTCGTCAAAGGCGTGTCGTTCACGGTCGGCAAGGGTGAGACGGTCGCACTCGTCGGCGAATCCGGCTCCGGCAAGACCGTCTCCGCAATGTCGATCCTGCGCCTCCTTCCCAATTCCGCCTCCCATCCAACAGGCGAGATTATGTTCGAGGGGAAGGACATCCTGAAGATGAACCCGGCTGAGCTGCGCGCAATCCGCGGCCGGCGCATCTCCATCATCTTCCAGGAGCCGATGACGACGCTCAACCCGCTTCACACCATCGAGAAGCAGGTCGGCGAGATCATCAAGCTGCATCAGCCCCTCTCGGATGAGAAAACCCGCGAGCGCGTCCTCGAACTTCTCGTGAAGGTCGGCATCCGCGATCCCGAAAAGCGGCTCGGCGCCTATCCGCATCAGCTATCCGGCGGCCAGCGTCAGCGCGTGATGATCGCGATCGCTCTCGCCAATAAGCCGGACCTGCTGATCGCCGACGAGCCGACAACCGCCCTCGACGTGACGATCCAGGCGCAGATCCTCGAGCTTCTGAAGTCGCTGCAAAAAGAGATGGGCATGGCGATGCTGCTCATCACGCACGACCTCGGCATCGTCCGCCGCATGGCCGAGCGCGTCTACGTCATGCGCCACGGCGAGATCGTCGAAACGGGACCGGCGGAAGAAGTCTTCACGGAGCCGAAGCATCCCTACACGCGCCATCTGCTCGAAGCCGAGCCCAAGGGAATGCCACCCACGACCGACACCACGCGGCCCGTCGTCGTTGAGACCGATAACCTCAAGGTCTGGTTCCCGATCAAGCAGGGTTTGCTTCAGCGGACGGTCGATTACGTCAAGGCCGTCGACGGATTGTCGATGAAGCTCAGGGCCGGTGAAACCCTGGGCGTTGTCGGCGAATCCGGTTCCGGAAAGACGACGCTCGGCCTCGCCATTTTGCGTCTTCTCTCCTCCGACGGACCGATCGCCTACGTCGGCAAGCGCATCGACGGCTTGACGAACAAAGAGATGCGTCCGCTTCGCAAGGAAATGCAGATCGTCTTCCAAGATCCCTACGGTTCTCTCTCGCCGCGTCTTACGGTGGGCCAGATCATCGAAGAGGGACTGACGATTCAAAACCCGGAGCTTGACGACAGCCAGCGCCGGGAACGCGTAAGCGCCGCCCTGACGGAGGTCGGTCTCGATCCGACGTCCCAAGACCGCTATCCGCATGAGTTCTCAGGCGGCCAGCGCCAGCGCATCGCAATCGCCCGCGCCATGGTTCTGCAGCCGAAATTCGTCATGCTCGACGAGCCGACGAGCGCGCTCGACATGAGCGTCCAAGCCCAGATCGTCGATCTCCTCCGCGATCTGCAGACGAGACACGATCTCGCCTACCTGTTCATCAGCCACGACCTGAAAGTCGTGCGCGCGCTTTGCAACTACGTCATCGTGATGAAAAACGGCAAGGTCGTCGAAGAAGGCCCCGCGCGCGACATCTTTGAAAACCCGAAGGACGAGTATACGAAGGCCCTTCTCGCGGCCGCGTTCGACATCAAAGTCGCCCACAGAGGTGCGCTCGCGAGCTGAACAGGAGGCCGATGATGGCAACGCCCAAGCTCGTTCACTACCACGCACCGCAAACGCGCTCCTTCGCGATCCGCTGGCTCCTTGAGGAACTCGGCTCACCGCCTCACGAGCTCAAAGTGCTCAACATGAAAAAGGGCGAGCACAAAACTCCTGAATTCCTTGCCATCAATCCGATGGGCAAAGTCCCGGCCATTACCCATGGCGGCGTTCCGGTGACGGAAGTTGGCGCCGTCGCGATCTACCTCGCCGATCTTTTCCCTGATGCGCAACTCGCCCCCGCGATCGGCGACACTGCGCGCGGCACCTATCTCAGGTGGATCGTTTTCAATCATGGCGCCATCGAACCAGCCATCGCCGACCGGTGGCGAAAGATCGAGCCGTCCATGCCCACGGCGATGAGCTATGGAACATATGAATGCACGGTTGACGCTCTATCCGGCGCCGTCAGCGGCGGTTCCTATATTCTTGGTGAACGATTCTCTGCCGCAGACGTCGTAATTGGTTCTGCGGTCCGCTGGATGACGCTGTTCAAGCTGCTTCCCGAAAGGCCGGAATTCACGAGCTATATCGAGCGCCTGACGAGCCGCCCTGCGTTCAAGAGCGCATTGGCGAAGGACGAAGAGCTGGTGCGAGCGCTCGCGTCCTGAAAAGCCAAGTGTCACCGCGGCGTGCTTTCGGAGCCCTCGGGATCGGTTATCCTGTGGTTCCGAATCGCCGTCGCGAGATCCATCGATAATGCTTTCCAATGACGTCTTCCGGGACCGCCTCGAGCGGACACTCATCGATCTCGAAGCGTGGGCCAAGGCGACGGCCGACTGCGCCGAAATCGGCATCGCGGCCTCCGAGCGCTACTGGCGAATGGTCGTCGTTCCGAATGCCGATCTCGCCTGCCCGTTCGAGCTGATGATCAAATCCGATCAGAAATTTGGACTGAAGCTCGCAGCAGAAACATACGAGGACCGGCCGATCGATCGGTTCGATTTGTTCCCGGCCCTCGTTCGGGCGATCGAGGCGGGCCGCGTCGACGAGATCCAAATATTCAATGGCATGACGGATGCGCTCGTCGGCATCACGATGCGCGTCGAGCTGGCGCCCGGCTGGGACTGGCTCGGCAACCGGCGGATCGCTCCGCCGACGCCCGCCGAAGAATGGCGGACACGCCGCTTCCTGCCCTATCGTCGCTGACTAATGATTAGAAAGACGGCGCGCGCCCGGCGAGCCGCTTGATCGCCGAGATATGGCTGCCCGACTTGGCAATTCTCCGCGCGGCTTCGGCCAAAGGCTCGACCGCAACCATCATGTGATAGGCGTTTGCGTGAATGAACATCACGCCGTCAAGCATGATGCCAACGTGCCCCTTCCAGAACACGAGGTCACCGCGCGCCAACCCTTCGAGATCTTCGGAGACGAGAACGTTGTCACCAAGCTCCGCCTGCTGCATGTCGCTGTCGCGCGGCGCCGGAATGCCCCCGGCTTGTAGCGCCGTCTGTACAAGACCCGAACAGTCGATCCCGACGCGCGTGCGGCCGCCCCAGAGATACGGCGTACCGATGAAGCGCTCGGCAATTTCCGCGTAATCGCGCACAAAGCGATCCTTCACCGAAGCATGCCGCGCGTAGATGAAACCGCCACCTTCGAGTTCGAAAAATCGATCGTCGCCACCAAGCACCGCAAGCGGCGTGTTGAGAGCGAGATGCATGATCGGCGGCGACTTGATATCGGGTGCGCCGTAGAGAAATGTGCCGAGCGTCTGCACGCGATGGGTGGGACGTATCGCGCCGCGCGCGATCGTGTCCGAGCGCAGATAGCCGACGTACCCGTCGCGCGCGAGCTGAACCCACGCCCAGCCGTTGGCATCGTCGAAGATCGTCAAGCTCTCGCCGAACAAAACCTCGGTTTCGAAACCGCACGACGGATCGGGTTGCTTGCGAAGGGGCACGGTGGAACGCACGACAAAACCGGGCTCTCCGGTGACGTAACGCTCCGCGCGGATCACGCCTTCGAGCGACTTCGCCGCGAGATCGGGACGAAAAGCGTTGCGGCGCGGATCGAGGGAGCCTGCGGTCCGTTGCGAAACTCCAGTGGTCACGAGGTCAGCTCTCGCCTCAGTTGTTCCATCACTGCGCGGGCCGTCTGCGGCTCCCCGCCCTTCGGGCCAAGGGGCCGAGCCGCCGTTCGCCATCCATATAGGTCGAAGTGGGCGAAACGGCGAGCCCGAGTGACAAAGCGCTTCAGAAACAACGCCGCGGTGATGGCGCCGGCGAACGGCGACTCCCAGACATTGTTCATGTCGGCGATATCGCTGTCGAGATGACGTCGGTAACCATCCCAAAGCGGCAGATTCCACAACGGATCGCCGATAGAGGCGGCAAGCGGCGGCAGGCTGCGCGCCAGTTCATCGTCATTCGTGAAGAACGCTGGTAAGTCCGGCCCGAGAGCGGTTCGCGCCGCGCCGGTCAGCGTTGCGAAAACAAAGATGCTGTCGGGCTCGTCCGCATCGGCGAGCGCCAGAGCATCGGCGAGCACAAGCCGCCCTTCGGCGTCCGTATTGCCGATCTCAACGCTGAGACCGAGACGGCTTGCGAGCACATCGCCCGGCCGGAAGGCGTCGCCGCCGACCGAGTTCTCCGCAGTCGGGATCAGCACGCGAAGCCGGCATTTGAGCCCCTGCCCCATGATCATGTGCGCGAGCGCCAACGCCGTTGCAGCGCCGCCCATGTCCTTCTTCATCAGAAGCATCGCGCTTGCGGGCTTGATGTCGAGACCGCCGGTATCGAACGTGATGCCCTTGCCGACGAGCGTGATCTTCGGCGCGCCGGCTGGCCCCCAACTCATGTCGATGAGACGCGGCTGCCGCGGGCTCGCGCGGCCGACGGCATGAATGAGAGGGAAGTTCTCCGCCAGCAGGTCGTCGCCGGTGGTCACCGAAATATCGGCCCCGTGGCGCTCGGCAAGAACACGCGCGATGGCTTCGATATCGGCGGGCGCCATGTCCGACGCGGGCGTGTTGATCAGATCCCGGCCGAGCCAGACGGCTTCGGCAGTATTGATGATGCGATCGGATCCCGCGTTGGCGAGCCGCAGCTTGGCGCGGCCGCCATTCTTGTCTTTCTTCAGGTAGCGCGAAAACGAATAGGCGCCGAGAGACCAGGCCAATGCTGCAAGATCGGCGTGCGCCGGCTCCGAAGCAAAGCGATACGTTCCCGCCGGCAAGCCTGAACCCAAAAGCCCGGCAAGCAATTCGGATGGGCCGCTCGGTTCCCCCTGCTGGCCGTTGCCGATCCCGAGCGCGACGGACGCGATGTTTCCATCCGAACCCGGAATGAGCACGGTGCGCTTGCCGTTCCCTGAAAACTTCTGCGCCTTGAGCCAGGCACGCTGAACATCGTCAAGCGAGCCGATGGCATCGACACCGTCGGCCGGAACGAAATGAACGGGTATGTCGTCAGCGGCCGCAGCGCCGAGCGCAAATGTTTCCGCCGCCGCCCAGGCTGTCGTCTCGGCCATTCGTCTCACACTCCACTGCGTTGCATTCATTCGATTGAGTCGCGCGCCGGCTGCAACTGCCAGGATTGCCCGGGGGCCGCCAGAGCACAAACCGTTTCAGGATTGCACTGCTTATACAGGTCTGGGGCAAAACTTAAGCGTTTGTTGACCCATGCCTCAGAAACTGACGTCTCGCCAAGATTCGCCAGGGGAACGGCGAATCAATCCCCTACGGAGACTTTCATGACGCGTTTTGAGCATCCCCTCGCATGTGCAGTGCTGCGGCCCCGGCGCCTTGGCACCCTCGCGGCCCTGACCGCGAGCCTGCTTTTGGGCGCCTGCTCCGCGTCGACCGATCTGCTGCCGAGCATCGCCATGAAGCCGAACGACACCAAGACGGCTGATGCGGGCCCGTCGTCTCCACAAAACGAGTTGCAGAAGGCCACGATCTACTGGGGCAACGAATACAACAAGAAGCCGACCGAACTTCGCCCGGCGCTCAACTATGCCAAAAATCTGAAAGCCCTCGGCGAAAAGGACAAGGCTCTCGCCGTCCTTCAGCAGGTCAGCCTCATTCACGGCAACAATCCGGAAGTCGCCAGCGAATACGGACGCCTCGCGCTCGAAATGGATCAAGTCGGCGTCGCCAATCAGATGCTGACGATGGCCGACGACCCGACGAAACCCGATTGGCGCATCGTCTCGGCGCGCGGCACGGTCATGGCCAAGCAGGGCAAGTACACCGATGCGATCCCATTCTATGAGCGCGCCTTGACGCTTTCACCCAACAATCCAACCGTCACGAACAACCTCGCGATGGCTTATGCGATGAACGGCGATCCCAAGAAGGCCGAGGGTCTGCTCCGCCAGGCGGTGTCCTCGTCCGGAGCGACCCCGAAAATGCGCGAAAACCTCGCGCTCGTACTGGGGCTCCAGGGCCGCTATGACGAATCGAAAGCCGTCGCCTCCGGCGTCCTCAATACCGACACCGCATCCGCCAACGCGGCTTACCTGAAGCAGATGGTGAAGATCGAGCCGACGACCGAGATGCCGGACGCGCGAAGCTTTGCCGCCAATACCCAGGTCAGCGCAGCCGCTCCCGTTCAGAACGCGGCGGTGACGGCAGGCTCCCTGCCCGTGACGCAAGGCGTCTGGCAGACGAGCACCGACGAGGCGCTGCCGATCGCGCACTGACGTCGAGCGACACGCACACACACCAGATCACAATCCAAGCAGTGCACAGCCGGCGAATTGCGCCGGCTGTTTGCGTTCGCGCGCCCATTGCCGCGTCAGAAAAAAAGGCCCCGGCCACCGAAAGGGGCCAGGGCCAACGCGACACTAATCTAAAACGCGGCGACGCCGGATCTACTTTTCCATCTGCATGTAGCTGATGCCCGCCGGACCAAGGATGACGATGAAAAGCACGGGCAAGAAGAACACGATCATCGGAACGGTCAGCTTCGGCGGCAAGGCGGCAGCCTTCCGTTCGGCTTCCGACTGCCGGATCTCGCGGTTTTCCTTCGCCATCGTTCTGAGCGCTTGCCCAACCGGCGTACCGTAACGCTCGGCTTGTACAAGCGCCGTCATCACCGATTTGACGCCCGGAAGTCCCGTCCGCTTGGCCAGATTTTCATACGCCTGCCTGCGATCCTGCAGGTACGACAGCTCTGCCGTCGTCAGCATCATTTCCTCGGCGAGTTCGACCGACTGAGTGACGATCTCCTTGCCGACCTTCGCAAAGCCCGCCTCGACCGACATGCCCGATTGCACACATATCAAAAGCATGTCGAGCGCATCCGGCCACGCTTGCTTGATGGCCATCTGCCGCTTCTGAACGCGGTTGGAAATGAACATGTTCGGCACGTAAAAGCCGAGAAATCCCGCCGCTAACGCCATCAAGACATTGACGAGCGCAGAGTAGCCACTGTCGTAGAGAACGAAGAGATAGAACAGCGCAAAAAAGAAGATCACGATCGGCGCAGCAATGCGGAAAAACATGAAGGACACGATATTCGCCTGCCCGCGAAGACCGGCACGCTTCAGGTTTTCACGCAATTCCTCATTGTCGAAGCGCTCGCGAAGCTTCAGCTGATCGACGACTTGCTGCATGAAGCCCTTCGGCGTCGCTCTCAACCGTCCGCTCTGCGGACGATCCTTCGTCGCCAATTCCGCGAGACGGGCCGAACGCATCTTGCCGCGTTCGATGGCCATTTCCTTCATGCGCCGGTTCATCTGGTCGCGCTGCAACATCGGCAGCGCGACCGTTAGAACAGTCGCGAACACGCAGACGGCGGCCAGCACCGTCGCGATGAATTGCGGATCCATTACAACGTCGACGAACGACAACATCGCTATACCGCCAGCATGTCTGTCTGCACGAGCAGAAGCCTAGAACTTGAAGTTGATCATCTTCTTCATGATAAGCACGCCCGCCATCATCCACGTCGCGCCGCCCGCAACCATGAAGTGCCCTATCGTCGTCGTGAAAAGCGGCATGATGTAATCGGGAGACGAAAGATAAACCATTGTCATGACGCCCGGCGGCAACGAGGCGAGCACCATTGCGGACGCTTTTGCTTCAGCGGAAAGCGCCTTCACTTTGAGCGCCAGCATCTGCCGGTCACGAAGAACGTTCGAAAGGTTTGCGAGCGCTTCAGACAAGTTGCCGCCGGATTGCTGCTGAATGCCGATGACGATCGTCAGGAAGCGCACTTCCGATATCGGCATGCGATCGCACATGCGCTCCAAGCCATCCGCGATGGAAACACCAAGCCGCTGCTGCTCGACGACTTCGCGGAACTCACCGGCAAGCGGCTCCGGACTTTCGCGCGAAATGACCTGAAGACATTCGTTCAACGGCAGGCCGGACTTGATGCCACGCACGACGACGTCGATGGCGTTCGCCAATTGCGCGACGAATTTCTGCTGACGCCGGCTGATCATCTTATTGAGGATCCAGCGCGGCATGCCGAACCCGCCGACGATCGCCGCGACGACCGCACCGCTTAACGGCATCCCCATAATGAATATCGCGATCGACGCGAAGAGCCCGCCGAGCAGCGCGCTGGCGATATAGAATTCCCGCGGCGTCATTTTCGAGCCGGACCGCATCAGCCGCAGACCGAGCGTCACTTTCTTGTCGGCTTTCTGGCGGTCGTCGAGTTCCTTCAGCGTATCGGCAACGGACTTCCGTCGGCTGCTTTGCAGATCGCCTGCGACACCCGAAAGGCGCGAGCTCCGTGCACCGGAAACGCTCTCCAACCGCTTCGATTGCCGGTCGTCCGCAAAATACGGATACGCAATCGCGAAGACCGCCCCGGCGAATGCGAGCGCCGCCAGCAGTGGCACCATCATCGAAAAAAGATCGACGTCACCCATTGCGATCACCAAGCGGACTGCCGTGTTTGTCTTCGATCTCGGACTGGACAAGCGCGCGCGTCAGGCGTTCCGTCTCACCGTAATATTCGGCGCGCTCCATGAAGCGCGGCCGCGTAATGCCGGTCGACCGGTGATGGCCGATCAGCTTGCCGTGCGCGTCCTCACCCGTGATTTCATAGATGATCAGGTTCTGCAGAGTGATCGTCTCTTCTTCCATGCCGATCACTTCGGTGATGTGCGTGATTTTACGCGAGCCGTCACGCAAGCGCGAAGCCTGAACGATGATATCGATGGAACCGCAAATCATCTCGCGAATGGTCTTGATCGGCAGCGCGTAACCGCCCTGCATGATCATCGACTCGAGACGGCTCAGCGCTTCGCGCGGGCTGTTGGCGTGCAGCGTGCCCATCGAACCGTCGTGGCCCGTATTCATCGCCTGCAGAAGATCGAACGCTTCGGGTCCGCGGACCTCGCCGACGATAATGCGTTCCGGACGCATACGAAGGCAGTTCTTGATGAGATCGCGCATCTTGATCTCGCCCTCGCCTTCGAGATTGGGCGGCCGCGTTTCGAGACGCACCACGTGCGGCTGCTGCAGCTGAAGCTCGGCCGAGTCCTCGCATGTGATGATGCGCTCGTCGTCGTCGATCGAACCCGTGAGACAGTTGAGAAGCGTCGTCTTGCCGGAACCCGTGCCGCCGGAAATAAGAACGTTGCACCGTACGCGCCCGATAATCTCGAGGATCGTCTTGGCATCCGGCGTAATCGATCCGAACTTGACCAGCTGCTCGAGCCGCAAACGATCCTTCTTGAATTTACGGATAGTGAGCGCGGGACCGTCGATTGCGAGAGGCGGCGCGATGACGTTGACGCGCGATCCGTCGGGAAGACGCGCGTCGCAAATCGGGCTCGATTCATCGACCCGCCGGCCGATCTGGCTGACGATGCGCTGACAGATATTCATGAGCTGCTGATTGTCGGCGAACCGGACGTTGGTCTTTTGAACCTTGCCGCCGACCTCGATGAACGTCGTGCCGGCGCCGTTCACCATGATGTCGGCGATGTCGTCGCGCGCCAGAAGAGGCTCGAGCGGGCCGTAACCGAGCACGTCGTTGCAAATGTCTTCGAGCAGCTCTTCCTGCTCGGAAATCGACATCACGACGTTTTTGATTTGAATGATTTCGCTGACGATATCGCGAATTTCTTCGCGCGCGGCAATGTTGTCGAGCTTCGACAGCTGCGTGAGATCGATCGTATCGATCAGCGCGTTGAAGACGGTCGTCTTAACGTCGTAGTACTCTTCCGAGTGCCGCCGTTGGGACTCGACCACAGGCTCTGCCCGCTGCGGCGCGGGGCTCGGCGCGGCGGGAGCCCGCGCAGGCGTCGACGCGCGCGGTTCGATAACGGCGGCGGCCGCCTGCGGTTCAGGAGCCTGCGGCGCAACGCGCCTCTCTGACGATTGATCGTTCGAGCGCCTACCGAACATGGGGCTTAGGTCCTCAACGCTTGAGCTTCAACTTCTCCAGAATCGGCGCGATGGCCGACAGCGGCGAACTCTGTTTTTCGGCTTTAGTGTCTTTACGCCGCGTTAGCCTGAACGCTAATTCGTGGAACTTCTCGATCGACTTCGCCTTCGAGTTGAACTCGCCGATCATTTGCCCGTTGTTCGCCGCCTGGCTGAAGGTTTCGGAATCGTAGTCGATCACCGAAATGACCTTGAGACCGAGAGCTTGCTCGAATTCCTTGACGCTGATTTCCTGGCGCTTCGGCACGTTCGCCATGTTCAGGATCAAGTGCGGCTTCTCATCGTTTTTGCGCGATGCCTTGAGAAGATCGATGATGTTCTTGGCGTTCCGCAGGTTTGCAAGATCGGGAACGGCCGTGATGACGACCTGGTCAGCCTGCAGCAAGACGCGCTTCGACCACGGCGACCACCCGTGCGGCAGATCGACGGCAACGAACGGCACGTTCTGGCGCGCCACATCGATGACGATGGCGCAGGCCTCGGGCGAAATGTCGTAGTCACGGTCGAGCACAACGGGCGCCGCAAAAATGGAAAGATGCTGCGAGCATTTCGTCAGCAGGCGATCGAGCAGCTGGTCGTCCAGACGCTCCGGCGTCGCCAATGCTTCAGCGATGCCCTGAACCGGATCCTGATTGAAGTCGAGGCCGGTGGTGCCGAACGCGAGATCGAGATCGGCGATCGTGACGTCCGATTTCAAGACTTCCGACATCGTCCACGCCACGTTGTGGCAAATGGTCGAGGAACCAACGCCACCCTTCGCCCCGATGAACGCGAAGACATGGCCGACAGGATCGGTTTCCGGATTGTTGTAGAGATTGGAAATGCTCTCCATCAACCCCATCGGATCCACCGGCGCGACGAGATATTCCGCAACGCCGCGCTTCAAGAGCTCGCGATAGAGGAGCACATCGTTGTGCCGTCCGACGACGATGACCTTCGTCCCGGGATCGCAGCTCTCCGCCAATCTGTCGAGTTCGGCAAGCAATTGGCTGGCGTTGAGCGCGCTGTCGAGAATGATCAAATTGGGCGTCGGGCTATCGAGATAGTGTGCGACGGCAGCGCCGATGCCGCCCATGTGGACGCTGACGTGCGCTTTCGACAGGCGGCGATCGTTGGCCGCATACTGAAGCGCGTCGGCAACTTTCGGGTCGTCGCAAAAGGCTTGAATGGAAATGCGCGGTATGGGACGTGCGCGATCGGCCGGATGGAGCTCAGGCGAGCCGCCATCTTCGAGGATCGGATCCTCGCTCGGGCCGGCTGGAGCGTGCTTGGACATGTCGCCTCCGAAAGATCAATTGCTGGTGGACTTGGCGCTCGTCACGGCTTCCGCAGCGGCGCCGAGCGGCTTACCCGCCACGTATTTGGAATACATGTCGTCCCGGCGGTTCCCATCTCGGGCGGTCATCGTCCGCGGACCGAGCAGGTCAGCCGGGTTCGCCACCATGGCGGCGAGATTGCGTTGTCCCGCGCAGCCCATGTTCGGATACGGCGTATTTTGATAGTTCCGCGCGAGATTTTCCGACCAGTCTTGTCCGCACTCCGGCGCCTCGGCCACGTAGCGCATATAAGACAACCGCAACGGCGCATCCCGGCCGTCGGCATGATAGGCCTCGACCGCGATCGACGTTTCGGAATAGCCGGTTTCGATCATCAGCCGCCGCGCCTCATCAGCTGCTTGCATCGCTGCGCCTTCGTTCGCCGAACCGCCCGGAGCCGAAATGACAATGCGGCTGTTTCCGGCATCCGAAGCCCTGCTTCTGCCGGCGAACTCCAAAACGCGCGCCCGCTGCGCGGGAGTGAGACCATCGGAACTCGCGGCGATTCTGAGATTGAGCGTCGCTGGCTGTTGCGACACGAGGATCGGATGCCGTTGCTCGGGATCGATGACGGACCAGCCCGCAACCTGAGGGCCGGGAGCATCGCGACGGCACCCGGCGACCACAAGCGGAAGCAGCGCGATGAAAAGAACTTTGGCGAAGCCCGAGCCTAACTTCCGGGGCCCGCGGTCGGTCGTGCACTTGATCGGCATGATGCGTCTGCGTCCCAGTTTATTCGACGATAAAACCGTAATCACCCTTGAGACCGCCGGAAGGCATCGCTTCGCTCTTGCCGTAGATCCTGTTGAGATGACCGAGAAAGTCCGCCTTGAGGTCCGTCGCCGGCGCCAACCCGTCCGTCGGCGCAGCAAGCTGCTGACGCGAGGTCGGCTGCACCAGGTAAGGCGTCACGATGACGACGAGCTCCGACTCCTGGTTTTGGAAATCGCGGCTGCGAAACAGCGTGCCGAGAATTGGAATGTCCTTGGCGCCCGGCAGGCCGTCGATATTTTGCTGCGTCTTCGTGCTGATGAGGCCTGCGAGGGCAAGCGATCCGCCGGACGGCAACTCGACAACCGTTTTTGCCTGGCGCGTATCGAGCACCGGATTGCTGCCGATGAAGCGCGAAATATCGCTGACGCTGGTGTCGATCTTCAGACTGATGCGGCCTTCAGAAAGCACGACCGGCGTAAAGCCAAGCTGCACGCCGAATTTCTTGAACGCAACGGCGCTCACGCCCGTTTGCGTGTCGACGCCAGTGACGTACGGCACCTCGCCGCCTGCGAGGAATTCGGCTGCCTCACCCGAAATGGCGGTCAGGTTCGGTTCGGCCAGCGTCCGGATCAGACCGTCCCGCTCCAACGCCCGGATCGCCGACTGGATTTGATTGGCGCCCGAACCCCAGCCCGACAGCAGACCACTGTTGCCGAGGGCGCCGTTGGTGAGACCGGGATTGAACGGGCATATCGGTGCGCCGGCGGCGCAGGCTGCACCCGCAGCCGCCGGAAGTCCGAACGTCGGAAGCGATCCGAGACCCTGGGCTGTCGATATCGGCAATGAGTTCGCAGTCAGAAGCGTTGTCGAGAAGCTTCCCGACTGCAGCATTCCGCCAAGATTGACGCCCAACTGCTTCAGAGCTGTCCGCTGAACTTCCGCGACCGTCACCTTAAGCATCACTTGCTCTTCGGCTTCGACCGTCAGCATGTTGATGACGGCTTGTTTCAGCTGATTGCTCTCGCTCTCGGCTGTCGAAACGCCCTCTTTGACGTTGATGGACGTGCTGGTGAGCTGCTGCGAGATGAACTGGCCTGCGATATTGCCGGCGCGGGTCGAATCGATTGGACTCTTGACGCTTCCCGTCAGGATCACTGTCTGATTGAGCATCTCGACCTTGATCGAAGCACCGGTGATGATCCGGTTGAGGAGCGATTGCAGTCCCGCCGTCTCTCTCTCGATGTAGAGCTCCATGGTCGCGAACTGCGCGCCCGATGTATCGAAGAAGAAGGCATTTGCTTCGCCGGTCCCCTTGGCGAGCAGGAAGACGCGGTTGGAGCTCAGGACCACCGCATCGATGACGGCGGGGTTCGACACCATCACGTCACGGACATCTCGCGGGAATTCGAGCAGCACAGATTTCCCCATGCCGATCTTCAGGCTTTTCCTGATGGGGCCGCCTGTGTCCTGGATGCGAATGAACGACTGGTGACGTCCTGCGTCCGCCGAAAGATCACGATACATCTCGTCGGATTCTGGCGGCTGCGCAACGGCCGCCGAAAAGACGAGCGTCGCGCCAAAAAACATTACGACGGCGCGCAGCCGAGCGCGCCAAGAAAATCCGGAATTACAGCGCATGACCCTAAACCTATGACGACCACTGATTAATCATTTACTCAGTTCACGCCATACACACGCGACTTGGCTCCGTAGCGAACGATGCGCACGGAATTGTTTTTAGGCTTGTCGAGACTGACACCACCGGCCCGCGCCGGGTCGGTGCTTAAATCGGCAACGCTGCGAAGGGACAAAGTGATCTCGCCCATCGAATTCGCGAGCGCCATCATCTCCGCTTGGCGCGGCGTCAGTTCCAACGTCGCCGTCGTCGCCGAACTGTCCGCTGCCTTCTTGCCTTCCTTGGTCTCGATCTGCTGACCGATTGCCATGACACGGACGTTGCGGAACAGCGTGTCGACGACGCTTGCGTCCTGGCCGCTGCGTCCCCGCACCTGCCGGATCAGAATGACGTCCACATGATCGTTGGGAAGAATGAGGCTGCCCGCCGCCGTCTCGGCTTTGATCTTCGTGGAGATGGCGCGCATGCCTTGCGGCAGGATCGCAGCGAGAACGCCGCCCTGCCCCGCCTTGATCAACTTCTGCGCGGTTATGGGCTCTCCGGCGAGCAGCGGCGAGCGCGCCACCGAACCCGAGAGATTATGCATGATCGACTGCCCGCCGCTCTGCTTGGTGATGTAGCTCGCGGAGACGGCTTCAGAGGGCCACGAGACCCAACGGAAGCCTCCCTCGTTGACGATCTGCCCGACAGAGATATCGGTTCCGGCAACTAGAACGTCAGTGCTGTTGACCGTCTTCTCGACTGTGATTGGGGCCGGCGGCGGGCGCACGAAAGCGCTCGCCACGTAATACGCGAGCATGGCGGCGCCTGAAGCCACCGAAAATCCAATGAGCTGAGCCCGTTTCATCCGCCCCGTAGTCCCCGAGAGCACAAATCGTTCTGCTCGGGACGATGACGGCCAATTGTCAATTTGAGGTTAATCTCTGTCTCGAAGCGAGGCTAAGGGGCCGAAACGTTGTAGAGACAGTTATCGAGGCGTAAACGCTCGTGCGGCGCGCACTCAACATCCCATGATCGGCGCTTGCCGTCGGCTCGCGGGGGGCACGCGCGTCGAAAACGCCGACAGGGAAAACTAGACGACGAGAGAAAGAAAAATATCAGTCGCCGGAAAGATCGCGAGGCCGCCAGCAGCGACAGCGATGCCGTAGGGGATGGGACCGTTGGGCAAATGGAGACGCAGTGCCCAGCCCGGAAGAGCGAGCTTTTGAGCCGGAAACCAGTTGCGGTATCCGAGGATTACGAGCGAAAGCGCGCCACCGAAAATCGCGACGAAGAGAAGATACTCGATGATGTGATTTGCGCCGATCCAAACACTTCCCGCGGCGATCAGCTTGGCGTCTCCGCCACCGAGTAGATTGAACGAGAAGAGCGCGAACGTCACGCCGAGGATCGCGAACCCGATTGCGAGGTTGGTGCCGAAAGTCTCGAGCGGCATACGCGTGAGCAGCGCCACGGCGAGAAATCCACCGACGAGCGCCAGCGAGATCTTGTTCGGAATTTTCATCGTGAAGAGATCGTTGGCCGCGGCAAACGCCATCGCAACTGGAAACGTCATGAGCAGGATTGGGGCGAGCGACGCCATGTGCAGAGACCCTAGATGGATGCAAAAAGACGCTGCGAGAATGCAGCATTTGAGTAAAAGCGCGCCTAACGGCCCGGAAACCCCAGCTCTCGATTGCGCGCTATTGATTGGCCGCCGTAAAATGCGAGGCGATGGTCGTGAACGTACCCTGCAAGATGCCAGAAATCTGGGTCAGGGCGCCTACAATACAAATGCTAACGATACCGGCAATCAACGCATATTCGATAGATGTTGCGCCGCTTTCATTGCTTAGAAAGCTCCGGACGAACCTTTTGTGCATGTCGGTTACCTTATGCTGTCGGAGCCGAAGCCAAGCGCCTTCCATGAGGAAATTGTAGCGCAGAGATCTTAATCGCCGGTGGCCGCATAAAATTCACGGAGCATTTCCTCTCAGATAAAAAAATGCGCCCGGAGCTGTTTTTCCGAGCGCATCTTATCCGCAAACCTAGAAAGGCGAGTTGCCTTACTTAGCCGGCATTCGAGGTGGTGAGCTGATCTTTTACCTTATCGAACGTGCCGACCAGCGCCGTCTTAAGAGTGCCGAGCGAAGCAATGATGCCGACAGCGACGATCGCAGCGATCAGGCCATATTCGATAGCCGTTGCACCCGACTCGTCATTCATGAAACGCGAAAACAAGTTCATCTGTACTCTCCCAAACCAGTCTGAAGTGTAGTGTCCAATCCTGCTTCGCCGGGGGGATCCGTCCTCGCCAGCGAACTTTAGCGACAATAATGCTCAAAAATTAAATTCAGGTAAAACCGCGCAGGTTGCACGGATGATCCGACTAAAGCCCAAATGAACGACGGATATTTTGCAAGAATTACAAGTATAGTTACAGAAATAACCAGATCACTCTTGTTACTAAATCACAAATAACCGCATAAATACGCCAATATCAGCAGCATTCATTAGTTAATACTGCTTAATTATTTTGCTATCTGCGTCTGATTGAGATGGGGATACAGTATAAGCTATGCCATTTTCCGCCCTGCGATCCGGGGCGCAGCTGTGCGTGACCTTGGATGAACAAGGCCTGCATTCACGGGCGCACCTTCAACTCAAGTAACTTTTCCGATCCGGCGAATGACGCACCGCAACCTGTAGGATCATGCCGAGGGCAACTCCGCGCTCGATTGAAACGGCTATTACCAGTTCCTTCACTAATTCGTGCGGTAATTATCTCTTCCTCGAGATAGCCGGATGTCAAATGCTCGGAAGATCTAGACGAACCGCAACGCCGCAAAGGGCCATTCGCGGCATCGCGTGTGCGAGTCTCATTGCATTGGCTGGTATGCCGGCCGCCGCCGGCGACTTGGTCGTACGGTACGATCAATCCCAATTGCTGCGGCTTCCAAGACCGGCATCTGAGATTATCGTGGGCAATCCTTCGATCGCGGACGTCACTCTTCAAGACGGCAACTTGGTCGTCGTGACCGGCAAGACGTTCGGAATAACGAACATCATCGCCCTCGATAACGACCACAACGTTATCCAGGACCAGCGGGTGATGGTGGAGCGCGACGATCGCAGAATCGTCAACCTGCATAAAGGAAGTCAGCGCTTCACATACGCCTGCACGCCCAACTGCGAGCCGACGCTAACAATCGGCGACGAGAAGGACTTCTTTGATAACGTCAAGTCGGCAAACACCAGCAAGACGAAGTTCTCCGAAGGCTCAGCCGATCAGGGTGCCAACGCAAACAACCAGCAATAGGGAGGGAGCAGGGCGGAGCGGCCCCGTTCCCAGAGGCACCGTGCTGAATCCGATTAACGCTTTGTGAACCGCGCCAAAGGAAAGATCTTTCGATAAATGCGCTTTTAATGTTCCAGGTCTACCTCTCAACGCAACGCATTGATGAGGGATCTTGAGCGCAATGACGGCGGGCATCAAGCCGCTTTTGAATCTTCGCGGCCTTCGTCGCCTTCAGCGCGACGACAATGGCACGACCGCGATTGAGTTTGCGATCGTCGCCACGCCCTTCATGATGTTCATCCTCGGCCTCGTCGGCTGCGCCTTCTATTTTTTCATTATCAGTTCGATCGAAAAGGGCATGGACCAGGCGAGCCGCCTTATTCGAACCGGACAAGCCGTCACTCAGAAAATGACCGTCGATCAGTTCAGAAAGAAAATTTGCACCGGGGCAGGCGCGTGGATCGATTGCAATAAACTTCAGATTTTTGCGCAGGCTGCGGATAATTGGAATACCGGTATCCAGCCGTACAAATGTTTGGACAACACCAAAAACCTGTCTCTGCTCATGAAGCCGACGGACCTCATCGCCATTTACACCGG
Organism: Hyphomicrobium facile; assembly: GCF_900116175.1. Lineage (GTDB taxonomy): Bacteria > Pseudomonadota > Alphaproteobacteria > Rhizobiales > Hyphomicrobiaceae > Hyphomicrobium_B > Hyphomicrobium_B facile. The sequence goes on along the minus strand of NZ_FPCH01000001.1, from coordinate 455,819 downwards.
CACCGCGAGCCAGATCGTGATCGTCACGACCTGTTATAAATGGGACTTCACTGCCAAGCTCCCCTTGGTCAAATTTGGCAACGCTCCCGACGGCACGACGATGATGCAAACCGCTACTGCTTTCCGCAGCGAACCCTACCCGAGCAATTGAGCCATGCATCAATTTGGGTTTTCTCGATTGATTTCTCAATTCCGCTCGCTGCTACGCGACAGATCAGGCATCGCAGCGGTCGAGTTCGCGTTTCTCGCGCCCGTGCTGCTGCTGATGACTTTCGGCACATTTGAAATCACGCGTGCGCTGATCATTCACAAGCGCTTCCAGAAAGCGACGGCGATGATCGGCGACCTCGTGGCCCGCGAGCAGCAGCTCGGCGCGACGAGTACGGAAGCAAAAAATCAGCTGAATGCCATCATGGTCGCAGCCGTCCAGGCGATGTCGCCGTACAGCTCCAGCACAATGCAGATGGGCATCTATCAATTCAGGGCCAATAGTACCGATGCCACGAAGACCAGAATCGAATGGTCTTACGCCTACAATTCCATGATCACTCAGCCATGCTCGCTGACGTACACCGCCAATAAGCTGGTTCCGGCCAACCTCCTTTCGAAGGGCGACGCCGCAATCGTCATCGACGCCAAATATCAGTTTTCGCCGCTGCTGAAGGACCTGCTGCCGAGCGTCATAAAGAACATGACCTGGACCGATACAGCGACGTTTGCCCCTCGATTCGGCTCGGTCTTCTACGGTCAGGCGACCCAAAATTCGGTTTGCCCGACCTAATTGGCCCATTCACCTCGAAATTTCTGCGGTGTGTGCGCTCGGCGCATCAACCACAAATGAAATTCGAATACTTTTTTTAATTAATCCGGGTACGGAGGAAATTAATCCTCCTATGCTCGATTATTGAGCACTCCATTATCTTAAATACCTCGTTTATCGCAAGCGCTAAGAAAACTTTTTTCGCTACACGCACGAAATTGAGCATTCCTTTCTAGTGACGCGCCAGCAGACCCTTGTCTTGTTGCAACCATCCGGTACAGTTTACTCATCATAATTAAAAGTGCGCTAGGGATTGCCACCTTATGGGACGAAGATCCGTTCATTCGCCGGAGGAGTTGCGTCAGCTAATTCTCGATGCCTCGCAAACCATTGTGGAACGCAATGGAATGACGGGCCTCTCGGCACGCGAAATCGCGCGCATGATCGGATATTCGCCCGGCACGCTCTACAATATCTTTGAAAACCTCGATGACGTTCTGCTGACGCTGCAAGTGCAGTTAATGGGACGCACCCTTGAACATATGAAGCGCGTTCCGCTCGGACCGGATCGGGAAAAGAACGTCGAGGCTTTGGCGCACGGCTACGTCGACTTCGCCCTCGTTAATCGCCGCATGTGGAATCTGTTTCTGGCGCACAGCCTGCCGCCTGGAAGCAGCGTGCCAGTGCTTCTTCACGACTATACAAACAGCCTCATCGATATCGTCAAAGACCAACTCGGTCCAATCGCACCGGATGCATCGCGCGAATCCCTCGATGCGATGGCACGCGCCCTCTGGGCTGGCCTCAACGGCATTACGGCGATTGCAGCAACCGAAAAGGGCGTCTACCTCACGCCCGCGACCGCGCAATCATTCGCCAAGGAATTGACGACCATCTTTATTAGGGGTTTGCGCTGCCAGGCAGCACATCACTAGCCGGAGCGGGAGCCGGAAGCGGTGCCGCTTCTGCCGCCGGCTGAGGCTGCACGCTTGGAACCGCGGCGTCCTTCGCCTCTCCAGGACGATCGACAGAATGCTCGCCGATCGAACTCGTCGTTATACCGCTCGCGCTATCGGGCTTGCGGCTTGCGAAGTGCGGAGCTTGAACGATTCCGAACCACTTATCGGTCGGCAGCATCCGCTGCTGCAAGCCCGTCCACATGCTGCGCGAACTAAGCCCTTCGACGAATGTCGTTGTCTGCGGTGAAATCATGATCGCCGCAGCAGTGGCCCCCGCCATCGCCAGCGAAGCACCGAGATGCCGGCGATCGAAGAACTTCAACGCCGTGCCGAATGACGATTTGATGCGCGTGTCCATCACGTCGACCGAATAGATCTCATCGAGCGTCAGATGCGTGATATAGCCGACGAACATGAACGCGGCGGCGAGCCACGAAACGCCCTCGGGCTTGCCGAGCAGATACCGAAACACGATGGCCGTCGCGACCGACGAAAATACCGCCGCAAGGATCGAATGCCAGATCCCTCTGTGCACCGAGATACGATGGAAGATCGCATGCAAGCCGTATCGAACGAGGAGAAGCGTTCCAAGCCATAGCACCCAAAGCTCGGCGATGGAGAACTCCGTCGCGGCATTGAACAGCACCGCGAATGAAAAGAAGATCGCAAGCCCGGCGAACATCGCCCGGCTCGGGCGCGAGTCCTTGAGGTCGATATCGGGCAGCACGGAACCGAGAACGCCCGCTAAAGTTACCGCGACCAGATTTTGCGGGGCAACGACGTCCGCGGCGAGGGTCAGGGTTGCAAGCGCGCCCGTTACAACGGTACCAATCGCGATGTGAGTGGTGAAATTCGCCATGGTTGCCACCAACCGCATTTGCCCGCTCGCAAACCGAGACGTATGGACTGGCTAGCGGCCCTCTCCTCGGCTAATGGAGCATCAGATTCGCACCGCCCCGGCGAGGGCCTGATGCGGCACGGATGTGGATAAGCCTGCAGGAAGCACGGCGGCGGCGGCAGAGACGCTCCGTCCAATTGCGGCGCTGCGATTCGGTTATAAGACCTGGGCTCAGCCATCGACGACGGAACACCGCTTTTAATGTCCACCCTCACTAAAAACGAACACGGCAGGATCGCACGCATAGCGGCGATCAATATCGGCGTCGCGCTGACCGTCGTGACGTTGAAATATATTGCCTACGCGGTTTCCGGATCGGTCGCCCTCTTCTCCGATGCGCTCGAAAGCATCGTCAATGTGATGACCGCCATCGCGGCCTTTAGCGCTATCCGCCTCAGCGCCAAACCGGCCGACGCCGATCATCCCTTCGGCCACTACAAGGCCGAATTCCTCGCCGCCATGTTCGAAGGCGCAATGATCGCCGTCGCCGCGGTGCTCATCATGATCAAAGCCTATTCGGGCCTGGTCAACGGCGTTGAACTCGCGCATCCGGGGCTCGGCCTGATCATCAACATCGTGTCGACGGTGATCAACGCCGGTTGGGCTTGGGCGTTGATCAAGTGGGGAACGAACTGGCGCTCGCCTGCGCTCGTGGCGGATGGCCAGCACTTGTTTACGGATGTCATCACATCGGTCGGCGTCGTCGCTGCCCTGATTGTGGCGATCCTCACGGGCTGGACCATCCTCGACCCATTGATCGCCGCCGCTGTTGCGACCCACATCCTCTTCATGGGCTACAACATCGCGACGGATTCCATGTCGCGACTGATGGATCAGGCGGCAAGCCCGGAGATCGAGGGCCGCATCAGGGGCGTCATCGAAGCGAACGGCCACGGCGCGCTAGAAGCGCACGACATCCGCACCCGCCAAGCCGGACGCGCCCTGTTCATTGAATTTCATCTCGTCGTGCCGGGTACGATGACCGTCGACGACGCTCACGTCATCTGCGACCGGCTCGAGGATTCGATCGAGCAGAGCATCGAAGGCTCTGAGGTCGTCATCCACGTCGAGCCGGAACACAAGGCGAAGCCCGAAGAATCGGGCGCCGTTCCGCTTTAGGCGCGCTCGGCCCAGAGATCGTACTCATCGGCTTCGACGACCTTCCCGCGGATAATGTCCCCGGCTTTCAAGCCCTCTTCGCCGTTGAGAAACACGTTGCCGTCGATATCGGGCGCGTCCCACTTCGAACGGCCGATGGCGCCGTCTTCGTCGACTTCATCGATGATGATGTCGATCGTCGATCCGACCTTCTCTCGCAGTATCTCGCTGCTGACGTCCTTCTGAGCGGCCATGAAGCGGTGCCAGCGCTCCTCTTTCACCTCTTCCGGAACCGCGCCCTCGATCGCGTTCGCCGTCGCACCCTCAACGGCTTCATATTTGAAGCAGCCGGCACGGTTGATCTTGGCTTCCTTCAGCCAGTCGAGCAGGAACTGAAAATCCTCCTCGGTCTCGCCTGGAAACCCGACGATGAACGTCGAGCGAATGGCGAGATCCGGGCAGACATCACGCCAGCGGCGAATGCGTTCGGCCGTCTTCTCCTGCGATGCAGGCCGCCGCATCGCCTTCAGGACGGACGGAGAGGCATGCTGAAACGGGATGTCGAGGTACGGCAGGATCTTGCCTTCCGCCATCAGCGGAATAACGTGGTCGACATGCGGATAGGGGTAGACGTAGTGCATCCGCACCCAGGCACCGAGATCGCCCAGCGCCCGCGACAGATCGAGAAAGCGCGCTTTGAGCGGACTGCCCTTCCACGGGCTCTCCGCGTATTTCAAATCGAGGCCGTAGGCGCTCGTATCCTGGCTGATGACGAGCAACTCTTTGACGCCCGCGCTGACGAGGCGCTCGGCCTCGATCATGACGTGGTTCGACGGCCGGCTCGCGAGATCGCCCCTGAGCGACGGGATGATGCAGAACGTGCAGCGATTGTTGCAGCCTTCCGAAATCTTCAGATAGGCATAATGGCGCGGCGTGAGCCTAAGCCCCTCGGGCGGCACGAGATCGAAGAACGGATCATGGAGCGGCGGCACGGCATCGTGCACGGCTGACACGACCTGCTCGTATTGATGCGGCCCCGTCACCGCGAGAACACCCGGATGGGCCTCGCGAATTCTGTCTTCTTCCACGCCGAAGCAGCCCGTCACGATCACCCGGCCATTGCCGTTCATCGCTTCGCCGATGGCGTCGAGACTTTCCTTTTTGGCTGAATCGAGAAAACCGCAGGTGTTCACCACGACGACGTCGGCGCCGTCGTAATCGCGGGCTATCGAATAGCCTTCCGACCTGAGCTTGGTGATGATGCGTTCGCTGTCGACCAGGGCCTTCGGACACCCGAGCGATACAAACCCGACTTTGGGCGTGCGTGGTTGCGGCGCGACAGCGCCATGCGCCAGCCGCCGCACCTTTGCACTTGCCTTTGCCTTGATCTTTACTGAGGGTCTCGCCATCTTCGCGCTTCTAGCCTTCGGGCCAGACAAGCGCAATCGCGACACTATGGCCGTTATCCAAAGATAAGCCCGTGACCGACCTCCAAGCCGATCAAGTTGCTTCCAAAACAGACGCTCCGCTCACCAATGCAAGGGCGGCGGCCAGGGCCTGGCTCGAAGCCGGGCGTCCCGTTGCCATGGCGACGGTGATCGACACCTGGGGCTCGGCGCCCGTCCGCGCCGGCGGCCAATTGGCAATCGCCGACATCGACGAGTTTCAGGGCTCGGTTTCCGGCGGCTGCGTCGAAGCGGACGTCATCGCCGCGGGCATGGACGTTATCGAAACCGGCAAACCGGAGATCTTGAGCTTCGGCATCGCCGACGAGACGGCTTGGCGCTCCGGCCTCGCCTGCGGCGGCAAGATCCGCGTCTACGTCACGCGGCTCGACCCGAAAACCGACCTCGAATTCATCAAGCGATTGGACGACGCCACAGCCAACCGGTCCCCGCTCGTGATCGCAACGCGTCTCTCGGACGGCGCCCGCGAGATCCACGATGGAACCGCAACGACCGACTCGGCAATTGCCGAAGCGGTCCGCCGCGCCCACAGCGCCGTCGACAAGAGCGGAGAGACGTTCCTGCACGCGTTGACGCCGCCGCCGCGCATCATCATCGTCGGCGCAACGCACATCGCCCAGCATCTGGCGACCATGGCGACGGCAGCCGGATACGACGTCAAGGTGATCGATCCGAGAACCGCGTTTGCAAGCCCCGCACGTTTCGATCCCTCGCAGATCATCGCCGGATGGCCGGAAGAGTGCTTCAAGAAAATGACCGCCGATCCGTTCTCGGCAGTCGTGACGCTGACCCACGTCGATCATATCGACGATGAAGCTCTATCCATCGCGCTCAAATCGCCATGCCGTTACATCGGCGCACTCGGCTCGCGCAAAACCCATGCAAAGCGCGTCGCACGTCTGCAGGCTGCCGGCTTTACCGATGCCGACATCGCGCGCATTAACGCGCCCGTAGGTCTCGATATCGAAGCCGAGACGGCAGGAGAAATAGCGACCTCGATCCTGGCGCAGATCATCTCGGCATTCCGGAAAGCGCCGGAGTGAAGCTGGCCGCGGTCATTCTCGCCGCCGGAAGCTCGTCGCGCTTCGAGAATGGTCACAAATTGCTCGTCGAGATTGATGGCACCCCGATGGTCAGGCGCGTTTGTTCCGCCCTCGCGCAATCGAAAATCGACGACATCATTTTAGTGACCGGCGGGACCGACGACCGAGTTGCAAAGGCCGCGGGACAAGGCCGCTGGCGGATCGTCGAAAACCCCGACGCTGACGACGGCCTTTCCACATCTCTTCGCACCGGACTTCGCAACATTGATCGCACAGTCGACGGTCTTCTCATCGCGCTCGCCGACATGCCTGGAATTTCCAGCGCACTGGTCGATAAATTGGTGTCGGCTTTTGAGATCAACCCTGATGCAATCGTCTTTCCCGCCTCGCCGGACGGCCGCCGCGGCCATCCGATCATCTGGCCCCGGTCGCTCTTCGCCGCGCTCGACACGGTGACCGGCGACCGAGGCGGAAGGGAGATCTTAGCCCAGCATCAAGAACTCTGGCGACCGGTCGCGTGCGATGAACCCGGCGCCTTCGCCGACATCGACACGCGCGCAGATCTCGCGACGTTTGTCGCGCCGGATCAGCCGACGCGCCGCAAGTGATTGTCGAACGAGATGTCCTGAAGCTCGTGCTCCGTGATGGTCGAAGCCCGCGCCGTTTCGTAACGCACGACGCCGAAACCCGATGACGCCGCAAAATCTTGCTGGCCCTCGGGCGCAATTCCGCACACGTCCTTCAGGTTGCTCTGCCCGACGACGGTCGCTGTCGTCGTATCGACGTAGAGCACATGCCCGGCTTTGGGAGCGCTGGCCGCGATGTAGCGACCGTCGGCGCTCACCGCCATCGCGCCGATGTACCCCTTGAGATCGCTGCCGCCCTTCGCCTGCGGCTCGATGAGCTTCAGCGCACGATCCACACCCGCGCTCCCGACGAGCTGCGGCGTCTCGCTCGGGCTGCCTTCCCACTGAGCCCCGAACCACACGAGGCCCGTGGCGTCCTGCGTGACGTGGCGAATGGAAAGCGATTGGAGATCGCCCGTCATCGTGTGCTTCGCGATGAGTTTTCCGCTTTCCCGGTCTACGAACGCGAGCGACGGCTCCATCGTATCGACGTTGAGATTCTCGCGCCCGGCATCCGGCACGGTGTCGAGACCGCCGTTCCCGACGGCAATCGTCTTGCCGTCCGCCAGCAACATGATCTCGTGCGGCCCGGTACCGTAGCTCGGATGCTCGCCGATTTTCTTGAAGCCCGAAGCGACATCGTAGATGCCGATCACGCCGTCGCCGCTCTCGATGTCGTTTTCGGAAGCGTAGAGCACCCGGCCGTCTTGCGAGAAGCTGCCGTGACCGAAGTAATGCCGCCCCTCACCCGGCGTGAAGACAACGGGCTGACGCGTCGTTGCGAGATCGAAAGCGACCGCGAAAGCTCCCGGCCGCCGCGCAAAGACCGCAACCTTGTTCGAGGGCCGGTGGATGGCGATGTCATGCCCACGGCCCGAGAGCGGAACCTCCCGCAAAACAGATCCGTCAGCGCGAAGAAGAAGAACCGTGTACGACCCGTCGGCGCGACGCGCCGCCGACACGTAGGCGATATCGCTTGCACCCATTGCGAGCGCGCCGCGCATCGGCGCCGCGCCGACGAACGCGAGCGTGCCGAGCAACAACGACCTGCGGTCAATCGCCATCGAGCTCATTGAACCCCACAGTCAGCTTGGCTGCCACCGACAGCCTGTTGGACACCATGTTGCGAAGGCCGTTTGCCCGGTCAAAAACTTCACGCGGCGTCGGAGAATCGTCGCGCTCCACATGCGATGAATGACCGCCCGCGCCGTCGCTCGCCTCGAGCGCGCGCCACGTTCCGGCGACCCAATCCTTCATCCAGCGCCTCTCAGGCGGCAAATAGCTTTCGAGCTGCAAAGCATTGTAGAGCTGGTGCAGCGACGCGATGCTGGCGGCATAAAACGGCTTCTGAAGTCCCGACTTGTCGTACGGCGGCTTCAGCCGGATCTTGGGATCGATCTGCGGTTTGATCTGCAAATCCGCCGTCAGCGACAGCCCGACGATCAAAGCCTTGACGACCTCGACCGCGGCCTCGCTCTCATTCTTGTAAGTGTCGTTCTCCGGCCCCGGATGAAGCATCTTGTCGGCCCAGCCGCCCGGCTTTTCCCATCCCGTTGAAACTTCACCCACGAGGCGAACGATGTTCCCGGCAATCGCCTTCGCGACGACGCAACGATAACGCGCAGCCTCATCCGGCCCGAGCGGCACGTCTTTATCCTGGATCAGATATTCAAGTGCGCCGAGCCCCTGCACGGCCGCGCTCTGCTTGGCGAGCGCCCCGGGCTGCGCAATCGCTTCATCCTGCGCCGTCAGGATGAGCCGCATCTGCCGCCCGAGAAACCCGCGCGGGTCGGGCCAGAATGAAATCTGCTCGCGACGGCCTTTCTCCTGCATCGGCCCGAAGCGAAGAAAATCGATGCCGGCGTACGCTTCGACCACTTTCGCAAATTGCTGCGAAAGCTGCTGCCGCGATTCCGCCGATCCGCTTTTGCAAACGTTTTCGACTGCTCCCGGCAAAGGATCTGCGGCAGCCTTCAGCGCGTCGATGTGCGGAATGATGTGCTGCTCGATAGCCGCCTTCACCATCTCTGCGTGGCTGACCGGTTCGTTTGCTCTGACGCCGGCAGCTTGGCTGATCAATGCAAGGATCGAGAACCCGACCAGCAGCACTCTGTGTACCATCATAATCCGTTCACATATTCGACGAGCCGCTTCTTGTCGCCAAGTGAGAGCGCCTCGAAAAGATTGCGGCTGCGTTCGGCCTCGCCGCGATGCTTACCAATCGCTTCCTCGACGGTCTCTGCCGACCCGTCATGAAGAAAACGCCGCTGTTCCGAAGGTAAGCGGTGACCGATAAGCGGTGCGGTTCGCCATTCCGACGATTTGACGCCCGGCTCTCCGACACCGTCATCGAGCGCAGGACCCATATCGTGAAGAAGCAGATCGGTGAAGGCCGGAATTTGCCGCCCATCGCGCGTTGTGAGCGTCGGCACATGACAACCGGCGCAACCGCTCGCCGCAAAAACCGCTTGGCCCTCCGAAGGCTCAGCCTCCGGCGGCACGCGCAGCGTTTTGATGTAGCTCTCGACCATTCTAAGCATCAGGGACGAGATTTCCCGCCCCTCGAAAGCCGCGCTCTCGCCGTTGGGCGCGGCCAGGCACTCGGTCTGGAGCTTCGTGCAATCGCCGTAGGGGAACGGCATTTTCGGACTGGACATGCCAATGTCGATCGCGAAGGCATGCGCGACCTGTTCATCGAGCGTCACGTGCCCCGCTTTCCAGCCGTATCGACCAATCCCCCGTGGCGTGACGTTCGCACGCCCCTTGATACCGTCGCCGTTGCGATCGTCGGGATCGGCGCGCTTCAAAATCTCTTCGTCCGCAACATCGTCGAACGCCGCCCGGCCAAACAGCGGGGGCGCGAGCCGAACGCCCGCGTGCATGCCGACAGCGAGCGCCGGACCTTCCAGGCTGTATTTGAGATCTGGAAGGAAACGCGCCTGCCCTTCGGGCATCAATCCGGGCACGGCATTGGTTTGCAGTTGCAGCCCGTAATAGGGATCGGTTGCCCCGCCGACATTGCCGAAACGCACGACGGCACCCGAAATATCGGCTTTCCCGTCATCGCGTGTCACGACGCGCGCACCCTCGCCACGTGAATGGCAGCCGGTGCAGGATCGCGACGAGAAAAGCGGCCCCAGTCCATCGGTGCCCTTGGTCGAGGCCGGCGCTGGAATCCATTGACGGTCGAAAAGCGCCTTGCCGACGGCGGCATCGAGCTCGTCGGCGAGCGGCGCATGAGCAGGCACAACGGCGAAAAAGAGAAGCGTAAGCGCAACGCGCATGCGGCCCTTCACACGACCTCGAAGTAGCCCATCATGCCGGCTTCTTGATGTTCGAGAATATGGCAATGGAACATCCACTTTCCGGGATCGCCTGCAACGAAGCCGACCTCAATTCGCTCGTTCGGCAGCAGGAGCACCGTATCGCAGCGAACACGCGGAATGCGACGCACGCTCGAATTCAATACTTCGAATGTATGCCCGTGAATATGGATCGGATGCGCCCGCGGCGTCGTGTTCTTCAACTCGAAAATATAGCTGTTGCCGGCCTTGAGAACGGCGAGCGGAGGCCCGAGATCCTTATGTTCGTGTCCCGGCCAAGCCTGCTTGTTGATCGCCCAGAACGTGTGTTTCGAGAGGCACAGCGGCCCGATCTCAATGCCGGAATTCGCCACACTGTCTGCGAGCGCGGCACCCGTCGGCGTGGCGGAAAATTCAATCGGTATGCGCTCGGCGTTGGCCTCGTCGAGTTTCGCGAACGGCATGACCTTGAGGGGCGTTGCCTTGAACTTGCCCTTGCGCTTCGCCGGCCCCTCGGACTTGAACTCCGCCAGAACGAAGGGCTCCTTCGAAAAATAATCGAAGAGCTTCACGGACTTGCCCCTGGGCGCCGTGCGCAGCAAAACGTCGAGACGCATGGCGCTACCCAGCCGCCAGGATTCGAGCGGCATCGGCGGCACGCCGTTGCCGTCGACGGCGATGATTGCAGCTTCCGCATTCTCGAACCCGATTTCGGATACGCGCGTCGGATCGAGATTGTAAAAGCGAATGCGCACGTCAGCCGACGATGGCACGGTGATGACCGGAGATCTCTCGCCGTTGACGGACCGGACGGTCCCGGCCGTGCCGCTGCGCGCTGCGCCCTCGTCCGTCGTGAATGGCAGGAACGCACCGTCTGGCCCGATGCGCCAATCCTTCATCAGCAGCACATATTCTGCGTCCGGCGGCGTGATCTCGTCGCCCTCGACGATCAGCACACCAGCCAAACCGCGCCCGAAATGCTCGGTCGAATTGCAGTGCGTGTGAAAGAAGAACGAGCCCGTATCCGGCGGCACGAAGGAATAGCGCCCTTCCGCCCCCGGAGGTATGGGCTGTTGCGTCATGTACGGGACGCCGTCTTGATCGTTTGGAATGCGCAGGCCGTGCCAATGGATCGTCGCGACCTCGCCCGCAACCGGCAAGTTATTTTTGAAAACCGTGTCGAACCGCTCGCCGAGTTTGAGGCGCACGATCGGAAACGTCGTGCCCTCCTCGAACGTCCACAACGGCAGCGTTTTGCCATCGAAGCACGGCAACGCCGTCGGCCGCTCGGCAAGATCGAAAGTCGCGGCCTTGACGCCGTTTGCTATCGGCTGCGCGATGACTTCCGGCGTTCCGGCCGCCTTGGCTTTGGATTTGGCTTCGACCGTCCTCGCAACGCCGAGAAAACCCGTTGCGGCACTAGCCGAAAACGCCGCCGCGCCGGCGATGAGATCTCTGCGTGTCACCATGCGAAGACCTCATCCGCCGCGTCGACTTTGGTTAGGAGATAGATCAATTATTTTGCCTTGGCGACCTTGGAGGGATCATCGAGGCTGTCCGAACCTTCGATCTTCACCTTGAGGTTCAGCGCAGCAACAACCGATTCGATGGCACGCGCCTGGGCGACGAGAGCATCGACGGCATCGAGAATGAGGTTGTTGCCTTCGTCGTTGCCGGCAGCCAGCATCTGATCATACATCATTTCGCCGGAATCGGCCTTGGTTTTGATGGCATTCATCTTTTCGAGCGTGGTCGCCATCGCTTCGTCGACGCGCTTTGCGGCATCAGGCGCCTTCTCGCGCGCAAGTTCCGCAATGCTCGGACCGCTGATCGGGGTGGAACCGTCGTATTTTCCGTTCCAGATCGCGGTCATTCCGACTTCATCGTAATAGTGGCTGTTGTGCGTGTTGTTCGAGAAGCAATCATGCGCCTCTTCAGGATCGTGCAGCAGCACGCCGAGCTTCATGCGCTCGCCCGCAAGCTCGCCGTATGAAAGCGATCCGATCCCCGTCAAAATCGTCGACAGCTGCGCGCTCTCGTTGAGACCAGCAAGAGCCTTGCGCGCGGCGCCATCCGGCTTCCAGTTCCCGGCCATCTCTGCGAGATCGTCGACGAGCAGACCCGATGCCGCCTTCAGATAAGCGCGGCGGCGATCGCAATTTTCGTGCGTGCAGTTCTTGAGATCGAAGTCGCTGGCTGCCCGTTCGCCCGATTTGACGCCGGGCTTGTGAAGGTTCTGCCCCCACAGCAAGAACTCGATCGCGTGATATCCAGTCCCGACATTCGTCTCGACATCGAGCGCGCCGTTGAGCTTGGCAATGACCTTCTTGTTGATCTTCGAAGCGTCGAGAATTTTCGGTCCGAGGCGGATCTTCTTGTTGGCGATGATATTCGCCGTGTAGAGAGGATTCTCTTCCTTGGTGTCGCCGTAGCTCTCCTTGTCGACGTAGTCGATCAAGCCTTCATCGAGCGGCCACGAGTTCACGTTGCCTTCCCAATCGTCGACGATCTTGTTGCCGAAACGGAAGCCTTCCGTCTGCATGTAGGGAATGCGCGAAGCTTTCCACGCCTCTCGTGCAGCCTCCAGGGTCTCCGCATTCGGCTTAGCCAGCAGCGCGTCGATCGATTTATCGAGATCCTTGGCCTTGGTCAGGGCGTCGCCATACATCGCCTGCGCGAGATCGCCATAATTCTTCACGATGTCTTTGGTCGCGGGTGCGGCGAAAGCTGGGGCCCCCGTCATCAGAACCGCCGTCAGCGCGAATTGAGTTGCGCAGGCCCATGCGAACGCCTTTTTCGACATCTCGGTCTCCGTAGCTGCTAGGTTTCGACGGCACTAAATGAGTGCGGGATCACCGGATCCAGTAATTATTGACGGCGTAGGTATAGAATGCGGGTTGACCTGACTGTCAAGTGAACTCGGATTGGTGCCGCCCCTTGCCACGCCGATAAGATTTGTGAAACAAGCAAGCCACGGACTTTTGAGCCACGGCCGCGCGGCACCGGGTAAATAAAAGATGCGCTTGACGAAGCAAACCGGCCACGCAATCCGCATCCTGATAGATTGCGCGCTTGCCGGAGATCAATTGATAAAGGTCGCCGATATCTCCGACCGGCTCGGCGTGACCAAGCAGAACGTCTTTAAAATTGTCCACATCCTCTCGCACGCCGGGTTTCTCACGGCGGTCAGAGGCCCGAACGGCGGCGTCAGGCTCGCCAAGCCCGCAACGTCGATCAAGATCGGAGACGTTGTCCGCGCCATTGAAGTAACTCGAGTACAAGTCGAGGGCGGCAACGATCCGACGTCAAACGATACGGACCCCGGCAATATCAACGCGATGTTCGACGACGCTCTCGCGGCGTTCATCACCGTACTTGATCAGCACACGCTTGCCGAACTCGCGGTTCGATCGCCCATGGGATTGAAACAGATCGAAGAGCCCGGCGAGGATGATCACGGTAGCAGCAAGGCACGAAGCAAGAAGCCCGCAGCCCGTGGTTCGCGGCGAAGTTGACCCTTGCTGGCTAGCTTATCGCGCTCATCCGGAATACTTGCACGGACCATGACCCGTGACACCATCCGCTTGCCTTTCGCGGCTCTTGCCGCAGTTGCGCTCCTAGCGCTCATACCCACGTGGATTTGGGTAAGCGATCCGCTGCGCGCCATCATTTTTTTAGGCGCCGGCTTGGTCGCTGGAATTGCCGCGATCTTGGCTTGGCCGCGCACCGCACTCGATCAAAAAGCAAGTGAAATGGCTGGAATTAGCTCGAATTCCGACACGATGCTCACGTGGACCGATCTTGCGGCGGCAATACCCGATCCTGCGATCATCCTCGATCAGACATCCGTCATTCTGAATTATAACCAGGCCGCGTTGAACCTTTTCGACAGGCTGAGACAGGGCGTACCTCTCGAACACGTCGACCGTGACCCCGAACTCATCGCAGCTGTTTCAGGAGCCTTTGAGGGCAGCGAAAAGAAAACGGCGCGGCTCGTTCCCCGCGGCGGCCTGGGACAACGCCTCATCGCGACCGTGACGCCGCTCGGCCGGAGTAATCAGCATGGGCCGCTTGCAGCTCTGATTACGATCCAAGACGAATCCCAGCAGCATCGCCTGCTCGAGATGCGCACCGATTTCATTGCCAACGCCAGTCACGAACTGCGCACGCCGCTCGCATCTGTCCGAGGCTTCATAGAAACGCTTCAGGGACCGGCGCGAAACGACGAAGCCGCCCGCGAGCGCTTCCTCGCCATCATGGCGGACCAGGCAGAGCGCATGACGCGGCTGATCGATGATCTACTTTTGCTCAGCCGCGTTGAAGAGAAAGCCAACCTCAAGCCGACTGGCCGCGTCGATCTCAACGATCTGATGGAAGATGTCGTGCGATCGATGGCGCCATTTGCACAGGAACGGAGCATTACGATCAGTGTAGAACCCTTGGCCACCCCGCTGGTGGCGATGGGCGACCGCGACGAACTCTTTCAGGTCTTTCACAACCTCGTCGAAAACGCGGTCAAATACGGCCGCGACGGCGGCACTGTGAAAATCGCTCTCAAAAAGAACGCGAGCGTCCGTAACGAAAGCGTCGGATCTCGCGCGTTCGTTTCGATAACCGACAATGGCCCAGGCATCGCGCCTGAGCATTTACCAAGGCTGACGGAGCGCTTCTATCGCGTCAGCACCGAGCATAGCCGCCGCATTGGCGGCACGGGCCTCGGCCTCGCCATCGTGAAGCATGTCCTGAACCGCCACGAAGGCGAACTTTCGGTCCAATCTGTGGTTGGCCAAGGGACCACATTTGACGTGGTCTTGCCGGCCTATAGATAAAATTCATATAAAACAGACACTTGAGGTGTCACAAATCCATTGCGTCCCATCGCTAGAAGAGTGCACGACGGATGACGGCATTCGAAAGCGGCCGCTGAGCGGCTCACTCTCAGAACGCCAAGTTCGTCGCAATGCGCGCCTTGGGGAAGGCCGCGGAGGATTCGGTGACAGCATGTCAGCATGACAAGCCGGAACCGCCCGAAGAGACCCATCACTGCTGTTGTAAGAAATGTACGCGACGCCAAGAATGCATAGCAATTCAAAGCGTTAACGTTTCACATAGCCGTGACCTTACTGGACTAGAGAGTGCGGGCCGAGCTCAACTCGGCGATGGAGTGGTGAGGGCTTGAACGCCCCCCGTTCAACAAGGAGACCACAGTGAAACAGTCTTTTCTGGCGTTATTTGCGGCGTTCGCGGCAACTGCTGCCGTAACCGCTCCGGCCACGGCGGCGGATATTTCCGGCGCAGGCGCGACCTTCCCGTATCCGATCTACGCAAAGTGGGCTGACACCTACAAGAAAGAGACGAACATCGGACTGAACTATCAGTCGATCGGTTCGGGCGGCGGCATCAAGCAGATCCAAGCCAACACGGTAACGTTCGGCGCGACCGACAAGCCCCTCTCGGGCGAAGACCTCGAGAAGAGCGGCCTCATTCAGTTCCCGACCGTCATGGGCGGCATCGTTCCGGTCGTGAACGTCGAAGGCATCAAGCCGGGCGAACTCGTATTCGACGGCCCGACGCTTGCAAAAATCTATCTCGGCGAAATCACCGCCTGGAACGACCCGGCAATCCAGAAGCTGAACCCTGACCTGAAGCTTCCTTCTGACGCCATCGCCGCCGTTTTCCGCTCTGACGGATCGGGCACGACGTTCGTCTGGACGAACTACCTCTCGAAGGTCAGCCCTGACTTCAAATCGAAGATCGGCTCCAACACGTCGGTTCAGTTCCCGGTTGGCCTCGGCGCCAAGGGCAACGAAGGCGTCGCCAATAACGTGATGCAGACGAAGGGTTCGATTGGCTACGTCGAATACGCCTACGCCAAGCAGAACAAGCTGTCCTACACCAAGATGATCAATAAGGACGGCAAGGCGGTTGCTCCTGTCATCTCGTCCTTCCAGGCCGCTGCTGCCGGCGCAGACTGGTCTTCGGCTCCTGGCATGGGCGTGATCCTCACGGAGCAGGCTGGTGCCGAATCCTGGCCGATCACGAACCCGACCTTCATCCTTATCCACAAGAAACCGACGGACGTCGCAGCCGTTAAAGAAGCCCTCAAGTTCTTCAACTGGGCATATGCCAACGGCGGCGAAGAAGCCGAAGCTCTTGATTACGTGCCCCTGCCCGACAGCGTCGTAGCTCTCGTCAAGAAGAGCTGGGAAGGTGTCGTCGGCGAGGACAACAAGCCGGTCTTCTCGAACTAAACTATCGGACCACGAGAAGCGCCAACACGGCGCTTCTCGATTTGTTTATAACGCAGACGTCATTCTTCAGTCTGGAGCGATATCTTGACCTTCATGGCAGACGTTCACTCTAACGCAGCGGCTGCGGCCGTAGCGCGGCGCAAAGTTCTCGAACGTCTTCGCACGACAGACGGAATTTTCCGCGGTTTGACCCTCTCCTCCGCGTATTTCGTCCTGATCCTTCTAGGTGCGATCTTCGCTTCACTCGTCGTCGGTGGCTATCTCGCATTCAAGACCTTCGGCCTCAGCTTCCTGACGACCGAAGTCTGGAACCCGGTCACCGAGCAATTCGGCGCGCTGGCCGCGATCTACGGAACGCTCATCACGTCCGCGATCGCGATGCTCGTCGCCGTACCGATCAGCATCGGTATCGCAGTATTTCTGACAGAGCTTTGCCCGATGGCTCTGCGCCGCCCGATCGGCATCGCAATCGAGCTTCTCGCAGGCGTCCCGAGCATCATCTACGGCATCTGGGGCTTGTTCTTCTTCGCTCCGATGATCCAGCAGTACGTACAGCCGGAATTGATCGCGACGTTCAAGAACGTACCCGTGCTTAACCAGATGTTCGCCGGCCCGCCCTACGGCATCGGCATTCTGACGTCCGGCTTGATCCTGGCGATGATGGTTCTGCCGTTCGTAACGGCCGTCTGCCGCGACGTCTTCGAAACGGTCCCGCCGGTCCTGAAGGAAGCGGCGTACGGCATGGGCTGGACGACCCGCGAAGTCGTACGCAACGTCGTAATCCCATACACGCGCGTCGGCATCATCGGCGGCGTAATGCTCGGCCTCGGCCGCGCACTCGGCGAAACCATGGCAGTCACCTTCGTCATTGGGAACGCCCACCGGATCTCCGGTTCGATCTTGGCACCGGGAACGACGATCTCGGCGACGATCGCGAACGAATTCACCGAAGCGGTCGGCGACATCTATACCTCGTCCCTGATCGCTCTCGGCCTCATCCTCTTCTTCATCACGTTTGTCGTCTTGGCTCTCGCGCGCCTCATGTTGATGCGCATCGAGAAGAAGGCGGGAGCATAAACATGGCCTTGGATCTCGCGAAATACCGCCGGCGCCGCATCAGAAGCACGATCACGGTCGCACTGTGCTGGGCAGCCTCGGCCCTCGGCTTGACCATTCTCGGCGTCATTCTGGCGACGCTGCTCTACAAAGGCCTGGCCGGTCTCGGCCCGAAGGTCTTCACCGAAATGACGCCGCCACCCGGCAGCGACGGCGGACTTCTCAATGCCATCGCCGGAAGCCTCGTCATGACGTTCGCCGGCGTTGTCGTCGGCACGCCTATCGGTATTCTTGCAGGCACCTACCTCGCGGAATACGGCCGCTACAGCAAGGTTTCGTCGGTGATCCGCTTCATCAACGACATTCTTCTGAGCGCACCGTCCATCGTCACCGGCCTCTTCGTCTACGAATTGCTGGTGCGCCCGATGGGTCATTTCTCGGCATTCGCCGGCGCCGCGGCACTCGCCGTGCTCGTCATCCCGACAGTCGTTCGCACCACCGAGAACATGCTTCTTCTGGTGCCGAACCAGCTTCGGGAAGCATCCTCGGCGCTCGGACTGCCCCAGTCGCTCGTCATCCGCAAGATTGCCTATAAGGCTGCTCGCGCCGGAATGATCACTGGCGTGCTTCTGGCAATCGCACGCGTCAGCGGAGAAACGGCGCCGCTGTTGTTCACCTCGCTCAACAACCAGTTCTGGAGCACCAATCTCAACGCTCCGATGGCAAGCTTGCCGGTCGTGATCTTCCAGTACGCTCTTAGCCCCTATGAGGACTGGCAGCGCCTCGCTTGGACTGGCGCACTACTCATCACCGCAGCCGTGCTGACACTTAGCATCGCCGCACGTTGGTTAAGCTCTTCGAGGACGCAGCAATGAACTTGATGTCAAAAGACGTTGATACGGGGCTTACCGAAAAGATCTCGGTCAGCAACTTGAAATTCTTCTACGGCTCGACCCTGGCCCTGAAGAATATTTCGTTGCCTCTTTATGAGCGCCAGGTGACTGCTTTCATCGGCCCGTCCGGTTGCGGCAAGTCCACGCTGCTTCGCGTTCTGAACCGCATGTACGACCTTTACCCGAACCAGCGGGCCGAGGGCGAGGTGATGTTCGATGGCGAGAACATTCTCGACATGAAGGACCTCAACCTTCTCCGCTCACGCATCGGCATGGTGTTCCAGAAGCCGACGCCGTTCCCGATGACGATTTACGAAAACATCGCGTTCGGCATCCGCCTTTACGAGCGCCTGCCGAAATCGGAAGTCGACGCACGCGTCGAATCCGCGCTCGAAAAGGCCGCACTCTGGAAAGAAGTGAAGGACAAGCTTCAATCGAGCGGCCTCAGCCTTTCAGGTGGCCAGCAGCAGCGCCTTTGCATCGCTCGGACGGTCGCGATCCGTCCCGAAGTCATCCTGTTCGACGAGCCATGCTCCGCACTCGACCCGATCTCCACGGCGAAGATCGAAGAGCTGATCGACGACCTGAAGAACGAGTTCACGATCGCGATCGTCACGCACAACATGCAGCAGGCTGCCCGCGTCTCGCAGCGCACCGCGTTCATGTATCTCGGCGAGCTCGTCGAATTCGGCGTCACCCAGAAGCTCTTCACGAACCCGACGGACAAGCGGACGCAAGACTACATCACCGGCCGCTTCGGATAAGATAGGGCGCACTCGGACAGTGCCCGGCGTCCAGTCAAAATCTGACTTTAGGAATTGAGACCATGAACGAACATACCGTGAAGTCCTACGAAGACGAGCTGAGGCTCCTCGATCGCCGTATCGCGCAGATGGGCGGCTATGCCGAGAAGCTTCTCGTCCAGGCCATGGATGCCCTCGAGCGTCGCGATCCGAAGCTTGCGGAGAAAGCGGTTGCCGACGACGTCATGATCGATCAGCTCGAACGCGAGTTGCAGGAACAGGTGATCGTGATGATCGCCCGGCGCCAGCCGCTTGCGAACGATCTTCGTCACATCATGACGGTCATCAAGATCGCGGGCGATCTCGAACGGATCGGCGATCTCGCAAAGAACATCGCCAAGCGCGCGCTCGCGATTGCCGGCGAAACATATCCGAAGCCCCTGATGACCGGCATGCGCCACATGACCGAGATGGTGCAGCACCAGCTCAAGGACGTCCTCGATGCGTTGACGACGCTCGACGCCGAAAAGGCAATGCAGGTCTGGCGTGACGATCAGCAGGTCGACGCCATGTACAATTCTCTGTTCCGCGAACTCCTGACCTACATGATGGAAGATCCGCGCAACATCGGCATCTGCACGCACTTCCTGTTCGGCGCCAAGAACATCGAACGCATCGGCGACCATACGACCAACATCGCCGAGAACGTCTACTACCTCGTTCACGGCGTTCCGATCGCAGATGACCGGCCGAAGGGCGACGAGACGTCGTCGACGCTGATAACGCCGCGTCAATGACCAAGAGATTTTGAAGGAACACTGACGAAACGCCATGCCAGCTAAGATCATCGTCGTCGAAGACGAATCGCCTCTTGCAGAGCTTCTGAAATACAATCTTCAGTCCGAAGGCTATGACGTCGTGCATGCCGCGGATGGAGAGGAAGCAGAGCTGCTTCTGTCGGAGCAAAGTTTCGACCTCGCGATACTCGACTGGATGATCCCCAAGATCTCCGGCATCGAGCTCTGCCGGCGCCTTCGCAATCGGAGCGAGACGCAAAGCCTGCCGATCATCTTGCTCACCGCTCGCGGCGAAGAAACGGACCGCGTGCGAGGGTTGACCACAGGCGCCGACGATTACGTGACGAAGCCCTTCTCCGTTCAGGAGTTGATGGCGAGGATCAAGGCTCTGCTTCGGCGCGCGTCGCCGGAGCGGATGAGCGACATCCTCGTCTCCGGCGAGATCACGATGGATCGCGGCGCGCACAAAGTGACGCGTGGCCCGCGCGAAGTTCGCCTTGGCCCGACAGAATACCGGATGCTCGAAGTTTTCATGGAAAGCCCGCGCCGCGTGCTGTCGCGCAGCCAGCTGCTCGACCGCGTCTGGGGTCAGTCCTCCGAAGTCGACGAGCGGACGGTCGATGTTCACATCGGCCGCCTCCGCAAGTCCCTGATCCGCGGCAACGAAAGCGATCCGATCCGCACTGTACGTGGCGCCGGATACGTATTCGACGGCCGCGAGGCGGAAGCTCAAGCCCAATAGCGAACCGGGCAACGGGCTCCACGATCGCTTTGCCTATTCCTTGCCGTTCAGGCAGCTCGCGACATTGTGGGCCAAGCCGCGCATGAGCTCGAAATAGAGGCCGGGGCCGGGCGCCAGCATTTGGCCCTCGGCGTCGATCGTACCGGAGCGCGCGTGCGTTCCCTCGGTCACGGCCGCCACGAGGTTTGGCTGAAAGCTCGGTTCGGTGAAGACACAAACGGCGCCAAGAGACGACAGCTTGCGCCGGACTTCTGTCAAGCGCTTGGCGCTTGGGGGCACATCGGGACTGACGGTGATCGAACCCGCGGCGCTCTGCCCGAAGTGGTTCTCGAAATATTGTGTCGCGTCGTGAAATACGATGAACGGCTTGCCCTTCGAGCCGTTGAGTTCCGTCGTAAGCTCGCTGTCGAGCGCGTCGATATCGGCAATGAGAGACGCCGTATTGGCTTTGATCTTTTCGGCTTGCTCAGGGTATCGCGCCTCGAGGACCTTCGCGACGTCGGCGGCGATAGCCTTGGCATTCTGCGGATCGAGCCAGATATGCCCGTCCTTGCCATCCTCGTCATGATCGTCGTCGTGCTCGTCCGCAGCGCGTGAATGCGCGGCCGCTTCAGTCGCCGCCTCCTCATGCCCATGCTCGTGCTTTTCGAACGCCCCGCCTTTACGCCGATCGAGAAGCTTGACGCCGTCCGCACCCGCCAGCGTCAACACCGTGACGTTCGCCGGCAACGATCCCACGATTTTCCGCGTGAAGGGTTCGAGTTGATCGGAAACCCGAACGAAGACATCCGCATCGTGGATGGCCCGCGCTGTCGATGGCTTCAGCGTGAAGGTATGGGGCGAAGCGGAACCCTCGACGATGAGCTGGGGCACGCCGACGCCCTCCATCACCCGGCTGACGAGGGAATGAATGGGCTTCGTCGTGACGACGACTTTCGGCGCCTCCGCGGCTTCCGTGCCCGGAACGGAGAATTGCGCCAACGCAAAGAACAACGCCGAATACCGCGCCGCCGACCCCATCATGCGCCATCTCCTTTGAACCGAAGCGTATGTTATAACAACCATTCGAAACGTCGCGCAACTGTCTCCGCGTGCCTCTTAGGCCGCTCGACCGATCAAGCGCGTCGCAATCTCGCCATGTTAAATGTGCGTCGGTAGCTGTCGCCGAAGAGATTCCCCATCGCACGAAAGGTCTGAGCTCAGCGTGCTCGAAATCAGCAAGACATACCGCCACTTGGCTTTGATCTTCATTTCCATGTTGGCCATCGTCATCCCCGCATCCGCCCATCCGCATATGTGGGTCACGTACGTATTGACCGTCGACTACGACAAAGGCGCCGTCAGCGGCGTCGATCACGCGTGGACGTTCGACGACTCCTATACGTCGATGGCGCTCGAAGGGCTCGATACGAACAACGACGGCAAGTATGACCAGCACGAACTGGCCGAGCTTTTGAAGGTCAACATGGATGGCCTGAAAGAGTTCAACTACTTCACACTGGCGAAACTCGGAGAGGACCAGCTCGAATTCTCGCCTCCGACTGATGCTCGTCTCGAATATACGAACGGCGTGTTGCGCCTCTACTTTCATTTGCCGCTCGGCAAGCCCGTGCCGGCCGATTCCGAAGGTCTGACGTTCGCGGTCTTCGATTCGTCCTACTTCATCGACTTCCAACCCGAGAAGACGGACGCCATAAAGCTTGCAGCCGCACCCGAAGGCTGCTCGGCGACGCTCATCGATCCTGACGCCGAGAAACTCGACGAGCAGGCGAAGAAGCTCGGCGATGCGATGGCCCAGCAATTCGGCGCCGGCTCCATCGGCTACGGGTCCTACAAAACGGTCGCCGTCACCTGCAAAAAGTCCTGAGCGCGGGCCTCTCGGACCGACGTTTCGATTTGCGACAGAAATTAACTAGCTCTTCATTTTTCAGAATCGGCTGGTCGCGTTTGAATTAAATTCGACGGGTTCCTTGGAGCCCGAGACGTGCCCATGCCGATGATCATCCGAGTAATACTGCTGGCGTTGTTGACGCTGTCGCCCATGGCGGCGTCGCGCGCCGGTCTCGATACGGACGCCGTGGCGAACCCCTATGGAACGTTCGAACTCATCGTCGTAGAAGCCGAGGGCTGCATTTACTGCGAGATCTTCAGGCGCGACGTGCTTCCGGCCTACGAAACCTCCGAACAGGGGAAAAAGGTGCCGGTCCGCTTCGTCGACGTTAACGACGTCGACGCCGGCCACCTCGATTTCAGTGCCTCGGTCGACATCGTGCCGACATTCGTGGTCGTCAAATCGCAGCACGAAGTGGGCCGCATCTCCGGCTATGTCGGCCCCGAGAACTTCTTCCAATCGATCAACTATCTGCTTGGCTCCGCGCCCTAACGCACCCTAAAGACGAGCGAAATGCCGCCAGGCCCCCTGCCCGGTCCAGGAATTTGGGCGACCGGCGGCAGCAACGCCCCATTTTCTCCACTGCGAGACGCCGTAAACCCTTGTAAACTGGGGCCCGCTCCTGTACCGACGCGGTTTCCGTTTTCGGGGCTTTGGACGCCATCATGAGCCGGATCAGGCCGCAAGTCGGTATTATCATGGGAAGCCAGTCAGACTGGCCGACGATGCAGCTCACCGCTGACATTCTGACCGAACTTGGGGTCGCTTTCGAAACCAAGATCGTATCCGCGCATCGCACGCCAGAGCGGCTTTACAGCTACGCCAAGGGCGCGAAGGCTGCCGGCCTCAAGGTCATCGTCGCCGGCGCCGGCGGTGCCGCCCATCTTCCAGGAATGACCGCGTCAATGACGCCGCTGCCCGTCCTCGGCGTGCCGATCGAATCGAAAGCGCTCAAAGGCCAGGACAGTCTCTATTCGATCGTCCAGATGCCGGCCGGCGTGCCCGTCGGTACGCTCGCCATCGGCGAAGCCGGTGCAAAGAACGCGGGGCTCTTGGCCGCTCAGATCCTGGCACTCTCCGATGCTGCTCTCGCCGAGCGCCTTGAAGCCTGGCGCAAGCAGCATTCGGCTGACGTCGCCGAAACGCCAGTGCGAGTTTCATGACTACCACGATGACCGCATTCCCTCCCGGCTCTACAATCGGAATTCTCGGCGGCGGCCAGCTTGGCCGGATGCTCGCCTTGGCAGCCGCGCGCCTTGGCCTCAAGTCGCACATCTACGCCCCCGAGTCCGACAGTCCCGCATTCGACGTCGCAACCAAATACACGGTTGCCGCCTACGAGGACGAAGCCCGTCTCATTGCCTTCGCCGAAGCCGTCGACGTGGCGACCTACGAATTCGAAAACATTCCGGTCAAAACAGTCGAGTTCCTCTCCGCGCGCATTCCCGTTCGCCCCGGCGCAAAAGCTTTGGCGTGCGCACAGGACCGCATGAACGAGAAGTCGCTAGCGCGCGAGCTTGGCGCGATGACGGCCGAGTTCGCACCGATCGATAGCCTCGACGATCTCACGAAGGTCCTCGACGGCGGCTTCCCAATTCCGTCCGTGCTGAAAACACGCCGGTTGGGCTACGACGGCAAGGGCCAGGCCAAGATCCTGAAGCGCGGAGACGCGGGCGCGGCATGGGCCGGCATGCACGGCCAGCCGTCGATCCTCGAGAGCTTCGTGAATTTCCGCGCCGAAGTTTCCGTCGTTGCGGCGCGCGGCGTCGACGGAGCCTTCCGCGCCTTCGACGTAACCGAGAACGAGCACCGCAATCACATTCTCCATCGCTCCGTCGCACCGGCGACGCTCGCGCCGGATACCGCTGCGGAAGCGATCGAAATCGCCCACAGGATTGCCGAAACTCTCGACTATGTCGGCGTCTTCGCGATCGAGTTCTTCGTCGTGACGGAAAACGGCCGCGACCGCCTCTTCGTCAACGAGATGGCGCCGCGCGTCCACAACTCCGGCCACTGGACGATGGACGGCGCGCTCACATCTCAATTCGAGCAGCACATTC
This sequence comes from Hyphomicrobium facile, assembly GCF_900116175.1. Lineage (GTDB taxonomy): Bacteria > Pseudomonadota > Alphaproteobacteria > Rhizobiales > Hyphomicrobiaceae > Hyphomicrobium_B > Hyphomicrobium_B facile. The sequence continues at coordinate 431,234 of NZ_FPCH01000001.1, read as the reverse complement.
GCGCCGTCGCCGGATGGCCCCTCGGCGCAACGGAGCTGAAAGGCCCGGCTGCAGAAATGATCAATCTGATCGGCGATGACATTCTTGCCTGGGAAAAGATCGCGGCCGAACCCGGCGCGTTCTTCCACCATTACGGCAAGCGCGAAGCCCGGCCCGGCCGCAAAATGGGTCACGTCAATCGTCTGCTCGCGAAAAAGCCGAGCGCCTGATACACGCGCGGTCTCGCCGACGAGACGCGACGGCGCTTTCTCCAGCACGTTCACGGAAAGCCAATTGAACCCGGCGTCTGCGCGCTTCGGGCACCGTTAAACTCGCCACAAATTCACTATGTTTGAGGCATCGACCAGCGCACGCTCGCGCCGTCGCCCATCTGTGAATTTGAAAAGAGGCAATGACCAAATCTCTTTCGCGTCGACAAGCTTTGACGGGCGTGCTCGCCGCGCCGGCCGCGTCCGCGATCATGGCAGGCTCCGCGTCCGCCGCGAGCGATACGCCGGCGGCAGCTGAGCAACCTCATGGCCAATGCGTACTGCTGCCCCAAGCCGTCGAAGGTCCGTTCTACTTCGATCCGAAGCTCGTGCGATCCGATATTTCCGAAGGCCGTCCGGGCGCGCCGCTTCGGCTTTCGCTCCGCGTCATCGAGGCTGGCCCCTGCACGCCGATCGCAAACGCCCGTGTCGACGTCTGGCATGCTGACGCAAGCGGCATCTATTCCGGATATTCCGGCCAGGGTGCATCACGCGAGATCTCGACGAAAGGTCAGACCTATCTGCGCGGCACACAGATGACCGACGCCGACGGGCGCGTTACGTTCCAATCGGTCTATCCAGGATGGTATCCGGGACGCACGCCCCACATCCACGTCAAGGTCTTCCTCAACGAGACGAGCCTCGTCATCGGACAGATCTATTTTCCTGACGACTTCAGCGCACGCATTTATTCGACGCGCCAGCCCTACAACGCGCGTGCCGTTCCCGACACCACGAACGCCACCGACTGGATCTTCAGCGATGGCCAACGCGAAGGCGGCGGCACCGTGCTCGCGATGAGCGAAGACGGTGACACCATCGTCGCGGCCCTCCTCATCGGCGTCGACAGGAGCGGTGAAACAACAGCAAAAGCCGGGCGCGGATTTTTCCGCCGCATACTCGGGCTGTGATGATACTCGGGCTCTGATGTTGCAGTAGGGCAAACGAAAAACGGGCCGACTTAACGCAGAACTGTCGAAAATCCGTCGCAACCCTGCAAAAAATCCCGCCGCTTTAACAGCAAATAAAAGTTAGCGGCCAATTTAGCTCGACTTTGCGCACCGACCGGAACTGATCGCTGGAGCTTGCCGTTTGCGCAAGTAGCATCATTCGCTGGTGCGCACTGCGCCGCTCTGCGGCACCACCAAGAAGAAAAAGGAGCCACCATGAAACGAGGTCTAGCATTGGTTGCGGCGATGATCGCAGCGCTGGCGATGCCATTAGCGGCAGACGCACGCCAACACGGCGGCGGCGGTCATAAAGGCGGCGGCCACCACATGAGCGGCGGTCATAAGGGCGGCGGCCATCAGATGGGCGGTCATCGTCGCGGTGGCGGCCATATGGGCAATCCAGGACATCGCGCCGGGAAGCATTACCGCGGCGGAGGCAGACACTACGGACGCGATTTCAACCGCGGCCGCCATCATGGCCACCACGGACGCCGGTTCTGGCACGGTCGCTGGTACGCCTACGGCATCGGCCCGTGCTGGCGCTGGTCGCCGCGCTACGCCGAGTTCGTCTGGGTCTGCTACTAAACGGCTCGTGCGTCCAACCTCGCGTTGAGGTAGAAGCATAACGATTATCAGCGGCTCCGCTTTGCGGGGTCGCTTTTTTATGAGGTAAACTTATAGCTGAAATTCATGCTGATTGATGGCATGATGAAAGCCAACACAGGTAGGGAATCATGGACATCAGATCGGTCGTCATCGGAGTGCTCGCCGGAACGGTGATCGTACTCGGCTATCTCCTCTGGGACTCCCAGCAGACGAAGGTCAAAGTCGATCTTCCTGGGATCAAGATCGAAGGGCGCTAAGAAAACGCCAACCATTAGCGATTAGCGGTGCCTCGAAGCATAGCGGACCCATGGAAAGCGGAAGGGGAAATTCGAAGAATTTTCCTGGTTTATGTATATGGGCCCCTAGTGCGCTCGCCGCTTCAAATTCCCCATCATCCTCCGAAACAAAGAGTATCAAAGCAAAATCCGCCCCAAATGCTGCGAAATAACAAGTGGTGGCCGCATCTGGCCCACACGCGAACAAGAACTGATTTGCGACGTGATTTCGTTTGCCTTGAGCTAGCGTCCTCGGATTGCCCAGGACCTCAAAGAGCTCTGCAGGCGGTCGCCAGCCAGCCAACAAATGTTGCGCAGTTTTGATTTCAACAATCGCCCCACCACGTTCAGGGATAATTCTTTTAGTATGATGGTAATGCATCGCGAATGCCATTCTAGCGCCAAAAGCTTGAAAGTGACGTAGCGTTAGAGGACCAAAGTTTAGAGCGGGGGCTTTCGAAAAATCGCAGCCCGTTATCCGACGCAATCTTCGGCGTTGAGACAGGGTCACCCGAGACCATTCCTGGATTAACTCCGGATGCCTTTTGGCTATTCCGAATTGCATCATCTTTGCAATTCGCTCACGATCTAAACCAACACCCGACCATTCTCGAGTCGCCCTAGCCAGGAAGGCAACAATCTGATCGGTTTGTGCAAACGCTCCATTGCATTTACCACATGCTGGAACGACTAGCTGATCGGGTCTTCGCTTTTCGAAGAATAGTATTTTAGGAGGTGCGTGCTCCTCTTGTTGGGTTGGAGATCTGCCACCGCAATAACAACAATATGGATTCAGTCTTTTGAATTCATCCAGTGTCATTCGGTGTGTTTCAAGGATTTTCCCCCCAACCCCCGCGCCTCTTCCTTCACCCGCACATCCGCGATGATGCGGTCGAGCAGCAGGCACGTGCGCTTGAATAAGTCCGAGCCCTTGCGATAATCGGCGCCCGCGTAGAAATCGCAGCGGCCCGCCTTGAAGAGCTCGACGCATTTCGCTTCGTTTTCGCCCGGATCATGCACGGCAATCGCGTGGCCGCCGTTCTTTTTCAGCAGCGCCATCGACGGCACGTCCGTATCGCCATCTCCGAAATAGATGAAATTCGAAAACGGGATCGGCCGCTCATCCTCGGGCATGTGCGCGTTGATGTTCTCGCCGAGATCCTCGATGCCCTTGTTGATCCGGAACAGGAATTGCGTCTTGCCCGTATCGGAGATGACCCGCTTCGGGAACGGCAGATCGTAGGCGTCGAACCAATACTCGCTCGCAAACACGTTGGCGAAGTGCGGGAAGATCTTCGTCCCCTCGATGATCTCCGTCAGCCCCGACGACACGAGGTAATGCTTCACCGTGATGCCCGCCTCCGCACCGCGCTTCCTCACGTAGGCGTGCATCTGCTCGAACCAGGCCTCGACGCCGGGATAAAGCTCCACCTTCTTGCCCTGAGCGACGAGATCGGCGCGATCGATGCGGACGCCCTTCTCTTTCGCCTTCTTGTAGAGGAGATGCATGTAGGTGATCAGCGCGTCGGCGCGCTCGGCCTTCGATACGCGCGTACACTCGGCCCAGAACTCCTTCGGCTCGATGCCGAGCTTGGGAAGAAACGCGTATTCCTGCATCGGGCGCGGCGACAGCGTGCCGTCGAAATCATAGACCAGCGCAATGGTCATCTTGCTTCCAGCGACCCGCTGGCTTCGCGAAGAGGCGTCGCCCTGATCGGACGCCCTAGCAGAACGCCGCCGGGAGCTGGCTTCCTCGGCGGCCTCGCCCGCTTGCGCTTTCGTCCCTCGTCCACCTGCTCGCTCGACCATGAGCTTTCTCCGCCCTCGACTTGTAGAGCGGAGAAAAGCGTGATTCGGGTGGCGCAAGAAAGTCGGGCGTCAGTGGTCCGCGCGTTCCGCGTAAATTTCTTCGCGCACCTGCGCATAGCTCAGCAACGAAAAGAGCACGGTGCCGCCGAAAACATTGCCCGCCAGGGTCGGAAGAAAGAAGCCGAACAGAGCCTTCTCGACGTTGATGAGGCCCGTAAGCACCCCGTAGATCGCTTCGACGCTCCCGGCGACGATATGGGTAAATCCGAAAAAGGCGATCAGGTAGGTGAGCAGCAGTATGACGAGAAATTCGACGCCTTCCGTCGACGCGATGATCCAAACGAGCGCCGCGATCAGCCAGCCCGCGCCAATGCCCTTGGCGAACATCTCCACCGGCGTGTTGCTCATCACGCTCGTTACGATATTCGCCAGCGAAGGCCCGAGATCCGCCGGAATAATCGGCAGCCGGACGATCGCGAACGCGAAAACAAAACAACCCGCAAGGTTCGCGGCGAGGACGATGCCCCAGAGCCGCAGCATCTTGACGAACCAATGGAATTTCTTCCGCGCCATCACCGGCAACACGGCCGTCAGGACGTTTTCGGTGAAAAGCTGCTGGTGGCCGAGGATGACGATCAGAAAGCCGACCGCGTAGCCGAGCTTGGCGACAATCGGTGTCCACTCCGACGCCGGAAGATGCGCCGCAAGCGCCGCTTCAGTGAGAAATGAAAAGCCGATGGAGATCCCAGCGGCGATGCCGGACCACCAAAGCGCGGAAGCGGGGCGGCGCAACTCCGCCTCGCCTTGCACGCGTATGATCTCGTAGATGACCGCCGGCCGCGGTTTGACCGACTCGCGAACCTGCGCGCGTTCCTTGCGGCTGAGCCCGGACCCCGGCGGAGGATCTTGCGTATCCTCCGGCTTGCCGTCAGTCTCGGTTCGCTTTTCAGCCATTAGTGCTTGCAGTCAGGTCCGTGTACGTGCCCCGGCTCACCGTGCCCATGATCATGGGCGTGATCATGCCCGTGACCGTGATCGTGCCCATGATCATGGCTGTGATCGTGCCCGCAGCCGCATTGATCGCCATGATCGTGATGATGCGCCTCGGGATCGACGAGCGCCGCCGCGAGCTTGCGCTCCAGCGCGATCGACATTTCGCGCGGGCTGTCCTTGTCCTCGATCAGCAACGCCATCACTTCGGCGCCGAGCCGGAAATCATCGACCGCGCCGAGATAGTGCCGCCGCAACCGTCCCTGACGATCGAAGATCAAAAGCGCGGGTGTGCCCTGCAGCTCGTAAGCCTTCATCGTCTCCGGAATACCTTCAGCACTCGGCTTATCGAGCGCGATAGGAATGGTGATGCCGTTTTCCTTCAAGAAGGCTTCGACCTTCTCGGGCGTCTGCTCGTCGAACTTTTCGAATGCCATGTGGAGGCCGAGCACCGACACCTCGTCCTCGGTAAAGCTGCCGCGAAGGCGCATGGCTTGCGGCAGGCCGAACTTCTGCGAGCCCGGGCATGCGAGCTGCCAGATCGCGATGACGACGACCTTGCCCTTCTCGGCCTTCAGCGTGCGCTTCTTGTCGGAGTTGAGCCAGCGCTGCGCGATGATCTCGGGCGGGCGTTCGGGGTTGAACATCTCAAAGCAATCCTTGCGCTATTTTCGTCTCATATAGCATCCCGGCGACCCAACCGGCAGTGGGCAGAGGGATGAACCCCAGGGTCAGTCGCAGTCGCCTGATTTTTCGGGGCCGGTCTTCGGCGTATTTTCGGGGCACGCGAACTCGGCAGGAATTGTGCACGGCTCCGACGAATTTGGCGAATAGATCCGGAAATGCAATGGGCAGCCGCGCATCACATTATAGGCCGAGACGCAGCCGACAGGCGGCGGGAGGGGCGCGAGCGACTTCGATTGGAGCGTCCAGTTCGTTCGCTTCTTCCACCGGTCCTCGACGATCGTAAGCGTCGGAATTTTGGCCTCCGCACTCTCCGCGAGAGCTTCCGGCATCTGCCGGTCCGGAGGAATGCCAAGCACGAACCGGCCGGACGGCTCGCGGAACCCGATGAGTGCCGCTTCCTTCGCCGGGCAGGCCGCAATCGCTTTCGCGAGTTGCTGTGCGGGCCAGATCTTGTCGATACTTGGCAGAACCACGCCAAGCAGCGTGATGGCGAAAAGTCCGAGCGCGGCAACACCGACCGCGGCCCAGCGCCGAAGCTGTCCTTCTCGGCCGAGCCGTCCGCTCCAGATGAAGAGCAACGCGATTGCCGCGATGAGCAAAGCGGGAATGATGCCCGGAATCTCGCCCGCGAACAGATAGACGCCCGCAAAAATCGCAAGCGGCAGCAGGGCGAACGTTAAGGGCCAGGTCGAGAAGCCGCTCCATTCCGGACGCTTGCCCGCGCCGCCCTCGCTCGTCACGACAATCGCAACGCCGAGCGCGAGCGCCGGAAACATCGTCTGCACCATGTAGGTGCCGGGCTTCGACGACAGCGCTTCGAGATAGACGAGATATCCGATCACCCACGCGAGCAGAAACCGCGAAAGCGCCTGGTCCCGGCTTCCCCAGAAGCGCTTGAACGCCGTGCCGATGAGCACCGTCCCCGGAAGAAAGCCGAGGATGAGAGCGAGCACGAATGTGCCCGGAAAAGCGCGAAGCTTCATGTCTTGCGCGCCGCCGAGTGCGCCGAGGAACGAACGCCAGCCCATCCCGGCAAAAGGCGTTCCGTCCTGATGCGCACGGATGATCAACCACGAGGCCCCAATGGCGAGCGCGATCGGAATGCCGATGAGCGGCCGCAAACGCTTCAGCCAAGTCAGGTCCCGATCCATCACATAAAGCGCGATCAGCGTCGCGAGGACGAGGATAGGCACGAGCAGAGCGTTGATCAGAACGCCGAAACCGAGAGCAATCCAGAACAGGAGAGCCATCGGATAGCCTTCGTCGGGCTTGGTATAGATGCGCGCCAATGCGAGCATTGCGATGGTCGCAGGCAGAAGCGACAACCCCTCCGCAATGGCGAGTTGCGAAACGAGCACCGTCAGCGGCGCGACCGCGAACAGCGCCGACGCGATCAGCGCCGTCTCCGCACCGACCAACCCGCGCCCCAGCCAGAACAGCGCCAGCACCGCAAGCATGACCGCCAGCAATGACGGGATCCGGTAGACGGTGATTTCGCGCGCGAGCGAATCCCCGGCGAGCCATCCTGCCGCGCCTTGCGCCCAGAACGTGCCTATCGGCCGGTATTGATGGACGACGTTGCCGTAACGCGGGTCGGTCCAATCGCCCCGCGCCACCATATCCCGCGTCGTATCAGCGTAAACGATCTCGGTCCGATCAACGGCCGGCAGCCGCACGACGCCCGGCAAATAGACCGCGAGGCAAAACCCCAGGAGGGCAAGCGATGGCGCCCACGGCCGCGCTGCGATCGTTGCCCACCAGTTCCACATTGCGCGTTGGCGCTCCACCACAATATGCCCTTCGAAACTTGACATGCCTCAGGAACTCGGCTGTTTGCGCATCGAACGCAGAAAACGCAAGGGCTCAACTACCGCATGCCAGTAAAATCGGCTGATCGCACAGCTCGCCGCGCGCGGCTTATCGAGATCATTAAAGAGCGGTCTTTTCAGGAAGGCCCCGCGTTCAAGCTCGCCTCCGGCAAAACGTCGACTTTTTACTTTAACATGAAGCCCACTATGCTCGACAGCGAGGGCGCGTACCTCATCGCGTCACTGATCCTCGATCAGCTCGAAAATACCGAAGCCGATTTGATCGGCGGGCTCGAAATGGGCGCGGTGCCCATCGCATCGGGCGTGGCCGCCGTTTCTTACACGCAAGGACGAAAGTTACCCGCGTTCTTCGTGCGCAAACAGGCGAAGGAACACGGCACGCAGGCACTCGTCGAAGGTCTGGCCAAGGGCGAGAGCATGTCCGGCAAGAAGGTCGTTGTCGTCGAAGACGTGACGACGACCGGCGGCTCGGCCTTGAAGGCAGCCGATGCTCTCCGCGCCGCTGGCGCCGAGATCGTCAGCGTCATCACCGTCGTCGACCGCCTCGACGGTGCAGCCGAAACGTTTGCAGCTGCCGGACTGAAGTTCGAACCACTTCTGACGCTCGCGGATTTCCGGAGCTAACGCTCCCAGAGCCAGGACCCAGGACCACCAACCCTCCGTCATCCCGGCGAAGGCCGGGATCCATGCAAAGCGCAGCACGTGCGTACCGCGCGGATCGCACAGCCTCCGCCGACCTCCGTCGGCATGACAGTGGTCGCTAAGGGAAAACCGGCTCAGCCCAAATGCGTCTTCAGGAATTCGCTCGTCCGCTCCCAGGCGAGTTCGGCGCAGTGACGATCGTGCACCGAACGCTGCTCGTTCATGAACGCGTGGCTCGCGTCGTAGCGGTAAAACGCGCCCGGCTTGCCGGCGCCTTTCAAGCCCGTCTCGAACGCATCGACCATCGCAGGCGTAATGAAATCGTCGCTGTTGGCGAAATGCCCCTGGAAAGGCACTTTCAAGTCAGCCGGCTTCGCGACTGTTGCGGGCGGCAGGCCGTAGAAGGAGACCACCGCGGAAAATTCCGGCACGCGGCAACCGGCGAGCACGGCAACGGCGCCCCCCATGCAGAAACCCGAAACGGCGACCTTCGGGCTAGACCGCAATAGAAATTGTCCCGCGCCCCGCACGTTCTGATCCGCTGCATCGAGGAAATTCAGCGAATTCATCTCGGCGTTCGCCGCATCCGCATCGTGATAGGGAATGACGACGCCGTTGTAGAGATCGGGCGCCAGCGCGTCATAACCCAAGAGCGCAAACCGGTCGCACAGACCTTTGATCTGATCCTGCAAACCCCACCATTCCTGAATGACGACCACGCCGGGCGCGTTCGCCTTCCCGGCGAGCGACAGATAACCTTCCGCGGTCTTGCCGTCCGGACGGGCGAATGGAATGCGGGTACCCATTTGATGCAGCCTCGTAAGTTCGAGCCGATTGATTGCGCGGCACTTGTTTATGCGCCGCGCCTGAGGTGAGCAATGGCCCCGTGCTGCCCAACGTGCACGACGCCCCCTCGGCAATTGCCGGCTTCAAGGAGGTGCGAAGCTGATCCCGCGTCCTGTCTACTCCGCCGCGACGCTCGGGTGTCCCACCGGGCTCGCTTTCAACACATCGGAATCGACGTATGGCGCGAACTTCGCGAAATTGTCGTGGAACATCTGTGCGAGCTTCGCTGTCATCGCATCGTAAGCCTGCGGATCGGCCCACGTTTCGCGCGGGGTCAACAATTTCGGATCGACCCCCGCGACGGCGACCGGGACTGCGAAGCCGAAAACGGGATCGGTCCGCATCGGCTGATCCTTGAGATCACCGGAAAGAGCCGCCTCGAGAAGCGCACGCGTAACCTTGATCGGAATACGCGTCCCCTCGCCATACTTGCCGCCCGTCCAGCCCGTGTTGACGAGCCAGCAATCGACGTCATGCTGTGCGATGAGATTGCGCAGGAGATTGCCGTAAACGCGGGGATGACGCGGCATGAACGGCGCGCCGAAGCAGGTGGAAAACGTCGGCTGCGGTTCGGGCCCCATGCCCTTCTCCGTTCCAGCGACTTTCGCCGTGAACCCCGAAAGGAAATGGTACATCGCCTGGCTCGGCGTCAGCTTCGCAATCGGCGGCAGCACTCCGAAAGCGTCCGCCGTCAGCATCACGATGTTCTTGGGATGACCCGCGGTGCCGGTTGCGCTTGCGTTGGCAATCGCGTCGAGCGGATAAGCGGAGCGGGCATTCTCCGCGAGGCGATTGTCGTCGAAGTTTGGAACGCGCGAAACGGGATCGATGACGACGTTCTCCAGCACCGTCGCGAAACGGTTCGATGCGGCCCAGATCTGCGGCTCAGCCGACTTCGACAGGCGGATCGTCTTCGCGTAGCACCCGCCCTCGAAATTGAAGATGCCGTTATCTGACCAGCCGTGCTCGTCGTCGCCCAAGAGTTCGCGGGAAGGATCGGCCGAAAGTGTTGTCTTGCCGGTTCCTGAAAGGCCGAAAAACACGGCCGAGTTTCCATCCTTGCCGACATTCGCCGAGCAATGCATGGGCATGACGTTCTTGCCCGGCAGAATATAGTTCAGGAACGAGAACACGCTTTTTTTGATCTCGCCCGCATAGCTCGTGCCGCCGATGAGCACGATGCGCTTCGTGAAGTTGCACGCGATAACCGTCTCGGAGCGCGTGCCGTGGTAGAGCGGCGCGGCGCGGAAGCTCGGCAGATCGACGACTGTGAATTCCGGAAGAAAGCCCTCGAGTTCGCTTGGCTCGGGCCGGCGAAGAAGATTGCGAATGAAGAGCGACTGCCAAGCATGCTCGGTCACGATACGCGTCTTGAGCTGGTGGCCCTTCTCCGCACCAGCATAAAGGTCCTGAACGAAAAGCTCCTTGTGCCGCGCAAAGCTGATGAAGTCGGCGAGCAGACGGTCGAACTCCTCTTCCGTCATGCCGCGGGCGTTGTCCCACCAGATCGCGCCTTCGGTTTCCGCGTCGCGAACAATGTATTTGTCTTGGACCGAACGGCCGGTGTGCTGCCCCGTCTCGACGACGAACGCGCCACTCGCAGCAAGCTTGCCTTCACCTCGGCGGACGCCGTACTCGACGAGTTCCGCCTCCAAGAGGTTACGGCGCACTCTTTGCGAACTTGACGTCGGGAACAGTTCAGCCATCGATATCAGCCCCATAAAAACAGACGCTGCGCGCATCCAAGTTTTCAGCGCCTGAAAACAACGTCCGGTCAGTCATTTTGTGCCGCACAAAACAGAATCGTTGGGCCCAAATGACGCTGGTGGCGAAGGGCCTACCATAAAGTGGGGCCATTTGGTGGCCGAACGCTAATGCCACACGAAAAAACCGGTAACATTATGTTACCGTTTGGATATTCCGAGATTCGTCTTTACGCAGAGGATGGGAGTAACAAACCCGGTAAACAAGCGGAATTTGGAAGTTGTGACCACACAAATCACCCTGTTCGCTTGCCGTTGAGGGCGTGGTCGCCTATTCAGGGGCCATTCAGCCTCCGGCGTCCATTGGACGGGGCGCCACAATTGGTACACCATGCCGCCATAAGCGCCTAATGCTGGCGCGGTGCACATCCGCTGCGGCCGAGGGGCACAAGAGGAACAGATGAAGGAAAAGAGCACCATAGCGCTCGTCGATGACGAGCGGAACATCCTGACCTCCCTGCGGATGGCCCTGGAGGCCGAGGGCTATAAGGTCCGAACCTATGGGGACGGGGTCTCAGCGCTCGAAGCGCTGACTGAAGAGCCGGCCGATCTCGGGATATTCGATATCAAGATGCCGCGCATGGACGGAATGGAGCTTCTCCGCCGCGTCCGTCAGCAGTCGGCGATGCCGGTCATCTTTCTGACCTCGAAGGATGAGGAAATCGACGAGCTTTTCGGCCTCAAGATGGGTGCCGACGATTATATCGCGAAGCCGTTTTCGCAGCGGCTCATCGTCGAACGCGTCAAGGCTGTTTTGCGCCGTGTGGCGCCCAAGGACGGCACGACGACGGAAGACGAAGCCAAGCGCGTGCTCGAAAGAGGCAAGTTGAAGCTCGATCCCGAGCGTCACACCTGCCACTGGGATAACCGGGGCGTCACGTTGACGGTGACGGAGTTCCTGATCTTGCAGGCGCTGGCGACACGGCCGGGCGTCGTCAAGACGCGCGACGCCCTGATGGATGCAGCCTACGACGATCAGGTCTATGTGGATGACCGCACGATCGACAGCCACATCAAGCGCTTGCGCAAGAAGTTTAAGCAGGTCGATGACGATTTTGACGTGATCGAAACACTTTATGGCGTCGGCTATCGCTTCAAAGAGTAGGCGGCCGATCAGCCACCGGGGACGGGATGGCGCTCGACAGCAATGACATTGCAGCGGCCGCAACGCTGAGAAGCGCTGCGGACGTTTCCGCGCCTTCCATAGGCGTGAAGAAGCCGAAATTTGATTTCCGTGCCGCGGCCGCAAAAGCGAGCGCCGCGACCGGCCGGTGGCTGTCGCAAAGTTTCATCGGCCGCGTCATCGGAAAAAACCTCAGGCGGCGCATTCTTCTGGCGAACGTCTTGGGGCTCGCCGGCCTGCTGTTCGCGATGCTCTATCTGAGCCTTCACCACGGCTGGCTGCTCGACGCGAAAGTCGACGTCGTCAAAACGGTGTCGCGCATCACGTCGGAGGCGATTGCGTATCGGGCGGTCAATGAGCGCGCAATTTTCGATCCGAACCGGATCCCTGAGAAAACGATGGCCAGAGCCCAGCGCGACGATGCGTTCGCCGCGCTCGAATTGCCCATCGATCCGCATCAGGCTGCGATCATCCTGAAAAAGCTTGTGGGCCCGGCGAACCTCAAAGCGCGCATCTATTCCGCCAAGGGGACGCTGATCCTCAACGGCGAGACGCTCTTTTCGAACGATGACCCAACCGCCGAAACCGTCACGGTCGCCGCCGACGAACCCGCCCCACGTCTCAAGAATTTTTGGACCCGGCTCCACTATTGGGTGATCAACAAGGAACTCAAGGTCTATCGCGAGCTAGGAACCGCCAACGGGTTTCTCTATCCGGAGGTGCAGCGCGCCGCGCAGAATGGCGTGGAAACCCCCATTTTGCTGCTCAACCGGCACGGCCAGCAAATCGTGTCGATGGCCGAGCCGATCAAACGAGGTAATAAAATCCTAGGCGTCCTACTCCTTTCTACAAATCCCGGCGATATCGACGACGTCCTTTGGGACGAACGTTGGCTGATCTTGCAGATCGCGGCAATGGCGCTGCTGGTCGCGATCGGCAGCTCGCTAGTTCTCGAGAGAACGGTTGCAGGGCCGATGCGTCGCCTGTCGGAAGCAGCCAACCGCGTGACGCAGAATATTTCCGCCCGCGAACAGCTCCCCGATCTCACGGAACGCCGCGACGAGGTCGGGCAGACGGGCCGTGCATTCGTCGCGATGACGAACGCACTTTACCGGCGCATCGAAGCCAGCGAGAAATTTGCAGCCGACGTCGCCCATGAATTGAAAAATCCTCTGGCGGCTGCCCGCTCGACCGCAGAAGCCCTCGCCTACGCGCGATCCGACGCCGACCGCACCGAGCTCGTGCAAGAGATCCAGACCGAGTTGAAGCGGCTCAACCGGCTGATAAACGACATTTCAAGCACATCGCGTCTCGATGCCGAACTCGCCCGCCAGGAAATGCAGGCCGTCGATGTCCGCACCGTGCTGGAGAGCGTCAACGGACTATTCTCCGAGATGCTTGCGGACGACACGCGCAGCATCCGCCTGATCGTCGAGCCCGGAACGGCCGCAGCCTACACGGTGCGCGGTAACGACGGGCGCCTCGGCCAGGTATTCACAAATCTCATCGACAATGCCTTGTCGTTCTCGCCGGAAGGCGGAACCGTCACGGTTCGCGCCAAACTGAACGACAGAAAGATCGAAGTAGCGGTCGAGGACGAGGGGCCAGGCATCCCGCCGGATAAGCTCGCCCAGATCTTCGACAGGTTTTACAGCGACCGCCCGCAGACCGACGCCAAACGCGGAAAGAACTCGGGGCTCGGCCTATCGATTTCCCGCGAAATCGTCGTCAGCCATAACGGCGAGATTTTCGCAGAGAACCGTGGATCAAACAGCGTGCAGGCGCCAAGGGGCGCTCGCTTTACCGTCCGTCTGCCGCTAGCGACAGTAGGACCCGGACTTGTCTGGAGAAGTTGAGCGCGTCCACGCGACCGCCATCGCCATTGGCGGCCGTGTGGCTTTGATCCGCGGAGCTTCGGGTTCCGGCAAGTCCGACCTTGCATTCCGGTGCCTGGGTCTCCCGCTGTCCCCGATCGTTCGAGACAAGGTCCTGCTGGTCTCGGACGACCAAGTCGTATTGAAGCAGGAAGGCTCCTTTCTGCACGCAAGCGCCCCGGCTCAGTTGCGCGGCAAGCTTGAAGTACGCGGCATTGGCATCCTTGAGGTTGATGCCGTAGGCGAAGGGAACGTAGTTCTCGTTGTCGATCTCGTCCGCGACGGCGCGATCGAAAGGTTTCCGGACCCCTGGCAGTTCGCCCATATCCTGGGATTGGACGTACCTCTTATCCGGTTATCGCCCTTTGAGAGCTCAAGCCCCTTGAAACTTGTAGCAGCCATCGACATGGCCCCCCAGCCACGTGTGCAACCAAAGGCCTGAATGAAGTCCAGAAACTTCTTGCGCCCGCACCAAACACTTGCCAATTTCCGCGCCATACGGCGGCAAAACACGAATTCGCCGCACGAGAATGAAATGGCCCGTCGCTCATGATCGGACTTGTCATCGTCACGCATGGCGGGCTTGCGCAAGAATTTCGCAACGCGCTCGAGCACGTCGTCGGCAAACAGCAGTCGCTGGAAACGATAGCCATCGGCCCGGACGACGATATGGAAGCGAGGCGCATGGAAATTTTAAGCGCGGTCCAGCGAGTAGATAACGGCAAAGGCGTAATCGTTTTGACGGACATGTTCGGCGGAACTCCTTCCAACCTAGCCATCTCGGTTATGGATGAGACGAAGGCGGAAGTGATTGCTGGCATCAGCCTTCCCATTCTGGTGAAGCTTGCCAGCATTCGCGGCGACACGCCGCTCGAACAAGCTGTCATCATGGCGCGCGACGCCGGCAAGAAATATATCAAGGTCGCGAGCCAAGAGCTTTCCGGCGGCTGAGAACAAACAATGCCTGAACTGGTCAACAGTCTGAAACCGGAAGCCGTCGTCATCATCCGCAACGTCAAAGGACTGCACGCACGGGCCTCGGCGAAGTTCGTCAAATGCGCGGAAAGCTACGAGGCGCACGTCACCGTCACACACCACGGCAACTCCGTCGGCGGAACATCGATCATGGGGCTGATGATGCTCGCCGCGGGTCCCGGATCCGAGCTCCATATCGTAGCTGAAGGCCCGCAAGGCCCCGAAGCACTGCAAGCTCTCGTCCGATTGGTTGAAGCGGGCTTCGACGAAGAGTGCGTCGGCGACGCCTGATCTCATTCCCTCGAAGACTGCACACTCGGCGGTACTTCGCACTCGGCGGCCGGCTCCCCGCAGGGGAGTCGCCGAGTGCAAAAGTAAGAGTGCGCCGAGTGCAATCAAAAACCCATCACTGAGAAAGATAAAGCGTCGAGATTTTCAGCGCGATATCGCGGAACGCTGCCTTAAGCGCATCGCCCGTCGTCGAGTTGTAGAAATGGTCGGCGTCGGTCGCGCAGCTCTTCAGCGTGTCGATCGCCGTCTGGTTGTCGAGCTGGAAGCCAACCGTATAAACCTCGATACCCTTGGCTTTCATTGCTTTGCATTGCTCTTTAGCCTGTGCGCTAGAGCAACCATTCGCCGCCTTCGGACACGACGTGAGAGAACTCGAGCCGTCATCGATGCCGTTCGACGTGTACTGGGTATTGTACTCGCCGTCCGTCATCAGCACCGCGATCTTCTTCAGGTTCGGCGCGTTGTAAGCAGCAGGCGCACTCGTGGAAGCCCACAGCGATCCCCAGTTGGGCGATAGCAAGTACCACGCCCACGCCGTACCGATGTGTCCAGCCGTACTGCCGGCTGTCGCCAGACCGTTGATCTTCGCGAGCAGAGCCGTCTTGTCGCTCGTCAGCGGCAAAAGCTCTGCAGAGGCTGCCACATCGCAGACGCCTTTTTTGTTCGAGCCGGAGCCCGTTGAGTCCGTCGTGTAATGCGTCATCAGGTATTTGTTCGCCGCGGGCGCAGCATCCGTATACTTTTCCGTCCCGGTACGCTCGACGACGCAATCCGCCGGATAGTATTTAGTGTTGCTGACGGTCAGCGGATTCGTCGGCGTAGCACCACGCACCTTGGCCAGCACCGAGCTCGGCGGCCGCACGTCGTACGCAAACGGAACGATCGCGATCCTCGACGTATACTTGCTCTGGTCCTTCCAAACGACGATGTTGACGAGATCGCTGGCTGCGGCCTTCATATCCGTCAGCTTTTGGCCCTTCATCGACCCCGTGATGTCGAGCATCATGCTGACTTCGAGGTTGAGTTCCGCGTTACCGCCGACCGCAAGAACGGCCTTGGCATAATCCGACCCATCGGCATGGAGGAGCGGCAAGGTCTTCACACCGGCCACACTCATGAATGGGGTCGAGATCTGGGCGTTGCCGTTTGATACAACTGCCGTTCCGCTGTCGGTGACTGCAAAGTTAATGTTATCGGAGTTGGAAACGATCGAGATGCGGCTTTGAACGGCCTGTTTATAGAACGCCTGCGCGACCTTGATCGCGGCCGCTTGGTCGCCACCGTTGGTCTGAAGTGCACGAGCGCCCGCCAGCACCGCTGCGTCTGTCGCTTCGAGCGTCTGGTTGCGCGCATTGACAAGCCGCCCGTAATCGACCGCCAACCCGATCAACATGACGAGCACGAGCGTCATGAGACCGAACAGGATCGCGACGTCGCCTCGCGAGTCGCTGGCGAACCGGCGAAAAGCCGTCCTCCCGCGGAGACGCTCCGCTCCGGCATTCCCCGCCTTCCAATAACCGCACAGCGCACGGCGCAGCGAAAAAGACGCGAACTTCATAGACCGACTCCGTGAATACTTTGAAATCACCCTGAGGCCTTGTTGATTTATGTCGAATTAATGAGATATGCCGAGTTGTTATTGAGACTAACAGGATATTTACTGCAAAATATCCATTTAAAATAAACTTTATGCTTTGAGTTTACTTTCTGTTCACACTCGAGACCTCTTCGCGGCAGCGTCCCCCCATCGAGGGTCAGCAGGACATAAAGACTTGCTTATATGTTATTGCGTGATGGGCCCGAGTTCGTTATAGCAACGCGCAACGACAGTTTGCGCGGCCTGACAGGCCAAAGCGTGCATGTTCACGCACCACGCAGCCCTCCGCATTGCAGGCGCATCCATGAGGAAAAGAGCCCTATGAGCACGAAATTCACGGATTACATCGTCAAGGACCTCGGCCTCGCCGACTGGGGGCGCAAGGAAATTGCCATCGCCGAGACCGAGATGCCGGGCCTCATGGCGACGCGCGAGGAATACGGCTCTTCCAAGCCTCTGAAGGGCGCGCGCATCGCCGGCTCGTTGCACATGACGATCCAGACCGCCGTCCTGATCGAGACGCTGGCAGCCCTCGGCGCCGACATTCGGTGGGTCTCGTGCAACATCTATTCGACCCAAGACCACGCCGCCGCAGCCATCGCAGCTGCCGGCATTCCCGTATTCGCGTGGAAGGGCGAAACCCTCACGGACTACTGGGACTACACGCGCAAGCTCTTCGAGTGGGGCGACGGCGGCATGCCGAACCTGATCCTCGATGACGGCGGCGACGCAACGATGTTCGTGCACCTCGGACTGCGCGCAGAGAACGGCGACACGGCCTTCCTCGATAAGCCCGGCTCGGAAGAAGAAGAGGTGTTCTTCGCCCTCCTGAAGAAGACGCTGGCCGAGAAGCCCAAAGGCTGGTTCGCATCGCTCGCGAAATCCATCAAGGGCGTGTCGGAAGAAACGACGACCGGCGTTCACCGCCTTTATGAAATGCAGAAGAGCGGCAAGCTTCTCTTCCCCGCAATCAACGTCAACGACTCCGTCACGAAGTCGAAGTTCGACAACCTCTACGGCTGCCGCGAAAGCCTCGTCGACGGTATCCGCCGCGGCACCGACGTGATGATGGCCGGCAAGGTCGCGATGGTCGCCGGCTTCGGCGACGTCGGCAAGGGATCGGCTGCGTCTCTGCGCAACGCCGGCTGCCGCGTCATGGTCTCCGAGATCGATCCGATCTGCGCACTGCAGGCCGCGATGGAAGGCTACGAAGTCGTGACGATGGAAGACGCCGTTCCGCGCGCCGACATCTTCGTGACGGCAACGGGCAACAAGGACATCATCACGATCGAACACATGCGGGGCATGAAGGATCGCGCGATCGTCTGCAACATCGGCCACTTCGACAACGAGATCCAGGTCGCCGGCCTCAAGAACCTGAAGTGGAACAACATCAAGCCGCAAGTCGACGAGATCGAATTCGCGGACGGCAAGCGCATCATCCTTCTCTCGGAAGGCCGCTTGGTGAACCTTGGCAACGCGATGGGCCACCCCTCGTTCGTCATGTCCGCGTCGTTCACGAACCAGACGCTTGCGCAGATCGAGCTGCACATCAACCAAGGCAAGTACAAGAACGAGGTCTATACGTTGCCGAAGCACCTCGACGAGAAGGTCGCAAGGCTCCACCTCTCCAAGATCGGCGCCAAGCTGACGAAGCTCAGCCCCGATCAGGCCTCCTACATCGGCGTCAAGACCGAAGGCCCCTTCAAGTCGGACCATTACCGCTATTAATGGCCGAGTTCCGCTGAGCCGGAACCGAATTGCGCGGCGCCAGGGGAACACTCTGGCGCCGTTTCATTTTGTGGCACCCGGCGCGGTAGCGGCGAGGGCCCCGGCACCCCATACTCGGGGTGATTCGTGCCGCAAGGCCCGGACCTCCATTAGCGTGCCCGCACATGGTGTGCGGACCGCTTTCATGAGCTACAACGGAACTAAATGCGCACTACGCCCGGCCAGAACCGACGGTTGACGACCCGGCTTCAGCTGGCGCTTCTGCTACTCGCGGCCATGGCCTGCGTCGCCACCATGCTCGCCGTCTTCATGGGCGGCCACCAGATCGAGTCGAACCAACTCAGCGAACGTCAGTTGGCCATCGTCGGCATCGTAGCGGCGGCCGTGTTCATGGCGGGCCTCCTCATCTGGCACATGGGCAGCGTCGCCCGTAAGGAAGCCGGGAAAGCAAAAGCCGAGAGCCAACACCTTCGTCGCAACCTCGCGGCAGCAGACGCCATCATCCGCGCAGAGCCCCAGGTTCTCATTTTTTGGGAGCAGGAACAGGCCGTCCGCATCGCCTCTCACACGCTGACCGGAATTCCGGGCCTGCCTGAGCAGCACGCGGAGATCCTGCGCTTCGGACAATGGCTGCAACCGGCATCCGCCGACACGCTGAAGACATCGCTCGACATGCTCTTCACCAATGGCCGCGCCTTCAGCATCATCGTGAAGACGAACGCCGGCGCCGCTATCGAAGCGGAGGGCCGGGCCGCCGGCGGACGCGCCGTGCTGCGCTTCAAGGACGTGTCGACTTACAAAGCCGAAATCGCAAGGATCGACGAGCGCCACGCCGCACTCACGCGCGACGTTCACTCGAGCCGCGCCCTTCTCGACACTCTTCCAATGCCCGTCTGGCTGCGCGATCCGGCCAACCGCCTCATCTGGGTCAACAAGGCGTACGTCAAAGCGGTCGAAGCCGACAGCGAACTCGAGGTCCTGGACCGCCAGATCGAATTGCTCGAGACGCGCCAGCGCAAGCATGTGCTGAAGGCTGTCGGCGCCGGTCAAAGCTATCGTGCGCGCGTTCACCTCATCGCAGGCGGCGAGCGCAAACCCCACGACATCGTCGTCATACCCGTCGACGGCATGATGGCCGGAGCGGCGATCGACGTCACGGAAATCGAAACCGCGCAAGGCGAACTCGATCGCCAGGTCGAGGCTTACGA
Source organism: Hyphomicrobium facile (assembly GCF_900116175.1). Classification (GTDB taxonomy): domain Bacteria; phylum Pseudomonadota; class Alphaproteobacteria; order Rhizobiales; family Hyphomicrobiaceae; genus Hyphomicrobium_B; species Hyphomicrobium_B facile. The sequence goes on along the minus strand of NZ_FPCH01000001.1, from coordinate 411,790 downwards.
CCGGACGCTTGACCGCGTGGAAACCGCCGTTGCGCTGTTCAATCGCGAACAGAAGCTCGTTTTCTACAACGCCGCTTTCGCGAAGCTTTGGTCGCTCGATCCGGAGTGGCTGACGACCCGTCCGACCGACTCCGACATCCTCGACCGCCTGCGCGAGATCGGCGTGCTTCCGCCGGTCGTCAGCCATCGGGATTGGAAAGCCCAGGTTCTCGCCGGCTACCGCTCCGGTACGCCGCTCGAAGACATCTGGAATCTGACGGACGGACGCATCATCAACGTCATCGCCGAGCAGCGCCCCGATGGCGGCGTCACCTACCTCTTCGGCGACGAGACCGACCGCCTCGCACTCGAAGCCCGCTATAACGCCCTGATCGACGTGCAGCGCGAAACGCTCGACAGCCTCAAGGAAGGCGTCGCCGTGTTCGGCACGGACGGCCGCCTCAAACTGTTCAACCGGGCCTTCTGCGGCATCTGGCATATTCCCTCCGGCAAGCTGAACGAGCTGCCGCATATCGGCGAAATCATCGCCGCGGTTCAAAACCTCTATCCCGACGCGGGAACATGGCTGCGCATCGGCCGCGCCGTCACCGCATTCCAGGACGAGCGCGAGACATTCTCCGGCCAGATGATCCGCACGGACAACGTCGTCGTCGACTACGCGTTAATGCCGTTGCCCGACGGCGCGACGCTGCTGACCTACGCCGACGTGACGGACGCAAAGCGCGCCGAACGCGCCCTCGTCGAACGCAACGAAGCTCTCGTCGCCGCCGACCGCCTGAAGACGAACTTCATCGGCCATATCTCCTACGAACTGAGAACGCCGCTGAACACCATCATCGGCTTCTCCGACATGCTCGCAAGTCCGATGTTCGGCGAACTGAACGACAAGCAGAGAGAATATCTCGCCGACATCATGTCCTCGTCGAAGACGCTGCTGGCGATTATCGATGACATCCTGGACCTGACGACGATCGAAGCCGGCGGACTTGAGCTCAAGGTCGCGCCGGTCGGCGTGCGCGCGATCATCGACGCTGCCATTATGGGCATCCGCGAGCGCGCGGTCCGCTCGCGCCTCACGATCGATATCGCGGTCGCCGACGACGTGACGGAAATCATGGTCGATGAAGCCCGCATGCGTCAGGTGCTGTACAATCTCCTGTCCAATGCGGTCGGCTTCTCGAAGATCAACGGCACCGTGTACCTCGCCTGCTGGCGGCAAGCCGGAAACATATTCTTCAGGGTCGAGGACGCCGGCATCGGCATCCCGAAAGATCAGATCGGCCGTGTCTTCCAGCGCTTCGAAAGCCGCAGCCGCGGCTCCGAGCATCGTGGCGCAGGTCTCGGCCTTTCAATTGCCAAAAGCCTCGTCGAGCTTCACGGCGGCAATATCGAAATCACCTCGGAAGAAGGCCGGGGAACACGCGTGGTCGTTCGAATTCCTGAGCGGCCCGTCTCCCGGACATCCGGCGGCGACAGAGACAGGCTGGCGGGCGGCGAGCGCGCAGCATAAAACCGAGCGCGATGATAAACCCGGCATTCTCATTCAACGACCTGACGGAAGGCGACGTCTCGCGAGTGGCGCAGGAGGTCGCGTTCCTCGTGCAGACCGGAGATACGTTGGCGCTGGAGGGTGATCTCGGCGCCGGCAAATCGACCTTTGCGCGCGCCCTCATCCGAGCCATCTCGGGCAATCCGTCGCTTGAAATTCCAAGCCCGACCTTCACCCTGGTGCAGGCCTACGAAACCCCGCGTTTCGACATCGCACACTTCGACCTCTACCGTCTTTCCGACGCGAGCGAGATCGACGAGCTTGGTCTCGACGCCGCCCTGACGCGCGGCATCGCCGTCATCGAATGGCCATCGAAGGGCGACGACCGCATTCCACGCGAGCGGTTCACCATTCGCTTCGACGAAACAGGCGCGCCCGACCGCCGAAACGTCAGCATCGGCACGCCGGCCGATTTCGTGGCCCGTATCGAGCGCTTCGCGGCGATCCGCGATTTTCTGGCGCGCGCAGGCTGGGGCGAAGCGTCGACGGCCTTCAGCTATCTGCAGGGCGATGCCTCCCCGCGCCGCTATGCCCGCCTTCAGAAAGCCGACGGTACCCGCGCAATCCTCATGGATTCACCGCAGCGGCCTGACGGTCCACCGATACGCGACGGCAAGTCCTACAGCGCCATCGCGCATCTGGCCGAAAGCGTCAGAGCCTTCGTCGCGATCGGCGGTGCGCTCGGAGCCAACGGACTTTCGGTCCCCCGCATACTTGCCGAGGACCTCGCGCAGGGACTGCTGATCATCGAGGATTTCGGCGACGAAGTTTTCGGCGCTGAAGTTGCGCGAGGACGCGATCAAGCCGAGCTCTGGAAACGCGGCGTCGCCACGCTGATCGCGGTGCAGAGTGTGCCACCGCCCCCCCGCATCGTACTTTCGGATGGCTCGACGTTCGCGCTCCCCGAAGCCGACGACGGCGTGCTCGAAATCGAAACCCAGCTGCTCCTCGATTGGTACTGGCCGGCGCTTCACGGCACACCTGCGCCCCAATCGGCTCGCGACGCATTCACGGCGTTGTGGAAGAGCACATTCGAGCGCCTGTTGGGCCAGCCGAAGACTTGGCTGCTGCGCGACTTTCATTCGCCAAATCTGATCGCGCTCGACAACCGGCCGAGCCCCCGCGACGTCGGCATCATCGATTTCCAGGATGCCATGATCGGGCCCGCTGCCTATGATCTCGTGTCGCTTCTCGAGGATGCGCGGGTTGACGTGCCGGAAAACCTGGAAAAACAACTGCTCGACCATTACGTCGCGGTCAACGCCTCCCGGAACCCCGCATTTGACGAGCCCGAATTCCGCTTCAGCTACGCCGCACTAGGGGCACAACGAAATACCAAAATCCTCGGCATCTTCGCGCGGTTGGCTATGCGCGATGGGAAAAGGCAATACCTGGCCCACATGCCACGGATCTGGGGGTATCTCGAACGAGACCTGCAGCATGAGGCTCTCGCCGGACTGAGAGCATGGTATGACGCAAACCTACCTCGGAGCCTGCGCGCAGAAGCCCTGAAGATCTAACCCGATTTCGGAGACGCTTCACATGACGTCCGCCAAGCGCCCCACCAGCGCTTTCGTACTGGCAGCCGGCAAAGGCGAGCGCATGCGTCCGCTGACCAATACCCTGCCGAAGCCCCTCGTGCCGCTCGACGGCAAGCCACTGATCGATCACGTCCTCGATCGCTTAGCCGACGCGGGCGTCAAGCGTGCCGTGGTCAACGTTCACTACCTCGCCGACAAAATCGAAAAGCATCTGGCGCACCGCTCCGCTCCGAAAATCATCATTTCCGACGAGCGCGACAAACTTCTCGATACGGGCGGCGGGGCAGTGCGTGCGCTGCCGAAGCTCGGCGCCGGGCCGTTCGTCATTCATAATTCCGATTCAGTGTGGATCGAAGGACTGGGCTCCAATCTCGACCGCCTGCTGAGCGGTTTCGATGCAGACCTGATGGACAGTCTGATGCTCGTTGCGCCCCTCTCCGCAAGCATCGGCTACGACGGTCTTGGCGATTTCCAGATGGATGCGACGGGCCGCCTGACGCGCCAGACCGGGCCACGCCTTGCGCCGTTCGTGTTTGCCGGAGTGTCGATCGCCCATCCGCGTCTCTTCGAAAATGCACCAAGCGGAGCGTTCTCGTTGAACAAACTGTGGGATCGCGCCATCGACAAGGGCCGGCTTTATGGTCTTCGCCTCGAAGGCATTTGGATGCACGTCGGCACCCCCGATGCCCTCAAGGAAGCGGAAGCCGCACTCAGCGCACCGCTGGCGACGAGTTCCGACTGATGCCGGGATCCGTATTTACCCTGCCGCTCGGAGTGCCGTTCCTCGAAGCGCTTGCACGAGCGATCCTGAACGGTGACCTGCCCGCCGCCGGCCGCACCCCACCCGACATTCTGACGCTTCCGAAAATCACGCTGCTGCTGCCGACACGCCGCGCGGCACGCGTCGCCCGCGAAGCCTTCCTGGCCGTCGCGAACACGCGTGCGCTGATCATTCCGCGCATTCTGCCGATCTCCGAAGGCGAAGGCGATCTCTCCCTGATCACGAGCATTGCGGAACTCGGTCCATCCGGCGCCGAAGCGCTGGAGCAACCGCCCGCGATCAACCCGCTCGACCGCATGCTGACCCTGATGCAGCTCGTCGCGCGGTGGCGCCAATCGATGGCGGAAGCCGCCTCGCAATCGGGCAACACCACGCTCGGATCGACGCCGGCACAAGCAGCCCAGCTCGCCGCCGAACTCGGCAAACTGATGGACGACATCGAACGCGAGAACGTCTCGCTGTCGGGCATCCAAACGCTCGTTCCCGAAGCCTACTCCGAGCATTGGAACAAGACGGTCGACTTCCTGAAGATCGTCACCGAGTACTGGCCGCTCCATCTCGAAGCACACGGCCTGACGTCGCCCGAAGCCCGCCGCAACGCGCTGATCCTCGCCGAAGCCGATCGCATCGCGCGACTGAAGCCCGACGAGGTCGTGATCGTCGCGGGCGTCACGGGCTCCATACCGTCAACGGTGACGTTGATGCGGGCCGTCGCCGCCCACCCCTCAGGCGCCATCGTCCTTCCCGCACTCGACCACACGCTCGACGAGGACAGCTGGAACCAGATCGTGCCGCTCCACCCGGAGCATCCGCAGTTCGGCTTGCGGAAGCTGCTCGACGGCCTCGGCATTTCGAGAAGTGACGTGAAGACATTGCCCGGCGTCAACGTCGATGCGGCACGCACCGCGCGCTCAGCCTTCTTCAGCGAGGCGATGCGACCCTCCGCGACGACCGCGCGCTGGCACGAATTTGCAGCAAATGCCGACCGCGAAAAACTTGAGGCAGCGCTTTCCGGCGTATCCTTGATCGAAGCGCCATCGGCGCAGGACGAAGCCGAAACCGTCGCATTGATACTGCGCGAAGCGATCGAAACGCCCGGTCGAACCGCCGCGCTCGTTTCGCCGGACCGATTGCTCGCGCGGCGCGTCGCGATCCGTCTCGAAGCCTGGGGCATCCGCGTTGACGACAGCGCCGGGCGGCCGTTCGCGAAAACCGTTCCGGGCGCGTTTCTAGCCCTCGTCATCAACGCGGTCGTCAGCGATTTTGCACCGGCCGAGACGATGGCGCTCCTGCGCCACCCGCTGTGCCGCGCCGGCATGAAAACCTTCGATATTCGCCGCTTTGCGCGCGCGCTCGAAATCAGCGCCTTCCGCACGGCCTATCTCGGCCGCGGCGTCGAAGGGATTATCGCGGCACTCGACACCGCAGAGCGCGACGACGGTGGCGAAAAAAAATTCATGCACGTCGCCGCGCGCCGCCTCTGGGCCGAAGACCGCGAAGGCGCGCGCCTGCTCGTGACGAAGGTTGCCGAAGCTTTCAAGCCGCTGACCGATCTCTACGCCGATCAAAGCCCGCACACGCTCGCCGAATTCGCTCGTGCCCATGCCGAAAGCGCCGAAGCTCTCGCCGCCCTGCCCGAGGACGAAGCGCCCGCATCCAATGGCCAAAACCCGCTTTGGCAGGGCGAAGCCGGCAACGTCGCAGGCCGCTTCTTCACGGAGCTTCTGAAACCCGAAACACCTGACGTCGAAATACGCGCCACCGATTATGCCGATCTCTATGCGACGCTGCTCGCCAAGGAAAACGTCCGCGAGCGCACCGCCGTGCATCCGCGCATTTCCATATGGGGCCCTTTCGAAGCGCGCCTGCAGCAACCCGATGTGCTGATTATCGGCTCGCTCAACGAAGGCACCTGGCCCGAAGCCGCTGAGCCCGGCGCTTGGCTCAACCGGCCGATGCGCACCGAGCTGGGCCTTCCCTCACCCGAGGAAGAAACCGGCCGCGCCGCCCACGACTTCGTCTCGCTCCTCGGCGCCGAGACCGTCTATCTGACGCGCGCCGAAAAGGTCGGCGGCGTTCCGACGGTACCATCGCGGTGGCTCATGCGCACGACCGCGCTCCTCAAGGGCATGGATCTCTTGCCGGCTCTCGAGGCCGATAAACCGTGGCTGGCTTGGGCGCGCTCGAGAGATTGGATCGATCCGGCAAACCAGATTCGCGTCGAGGCGCCGGAGCCAAGGCCGCCCGTCGACGCACGCCCGCGAAAATTGAGCGTAACCGAGATCGAACGTTGGACGAGCAATCCCTACGCGATCTTCGCACGCCACGTCCTGAAGCTCGATCCGTTGCCCGTGCTCGGAGCAGCGCCCGACGCGAGCCTCCGCGGCGGACTGGTGCACAGTGTCATGTCGCAATTTGCGACCGAGTACCCAAACGCGCTGCCCGCTGATCCGCGCGCGGAACTGGAACGCATTGCGACAGCCGTGCTCGAAATCTACACGGGGCATCCCCGCGTCGCCGCCTTCTGGCTGCCGCGTCTCAAGCGCTTCCTCGCATGGTTTGCGATGACGGAGGCGGCGCGGCGCGACGGTGTCCAGGCGATCATCGCAGAGACGTCCGGAAGGCTTGTCCTCGACACAGGTGTCAAACCCTTCACGCTGACCGCGCGAGCAGATCGCATCGACGACAAGGGCGCGGCGATTGTCATTACCGACTACAAAACGGGAGCCGCGCCGAGCGACGCAGCCGTCAAGGCCGGACGCTCGCCGCAGTTGCCGCTCGAAGCCGCAATCGCGCTCGGCGAAGTCGGCTTTCCGCATCTCAGCGGACATACCGTCGAAGCATTGCGCTACATCCGCGCTTCAGGCGCCGAGCCGCCCGGCGAAGAGCGGACGATCAAATGCGACGACGTTGCAGCACTCGCCGCCGAAGCGCGCGCAGGCCTTGAACAGCTTATTGCCACGTTCGATCGCGTGGAAACGCCCTACCGCGCCATCCGGCGGCCCGGCTATCGCTATGATTTCGATGCGTACGCGCATCTCGCACGCGTTGCGGAATGGTCGGCACACGTCGACGAGGAGGCAGCCTCGTGAACCTCGAAATCAAGAAGACCTCACCGGAAGACATCCGGCGGCTCACTGATCAGGCACAGAGCGGCGCCTCCGACCCGCAAAACTCCGCATGGGTCAACGCCAACGCCGGAACCGGCAAGACACACGTTTTGACGCTGCGTGTATTGCGCCTGTTGCTCGCCGGAACGCGCCCCGAGCGCATCCTCTGCCTCACCTTTACGAAGGCGGCGGCAGCCGAAATGTCGAAACGCGTTTTCGACCGTCTCGCCGGCTGGGTGACGGCCGACGACGAAACGCTTCACAAAGACCTCTCCAAAATCGTCGGCGTGCCCGCCTCAGTCGACTTGATGCAACGCGCCAGAACACTCTTCGCGCTCGCCATCGAAACGCCAGGCGGCCTCAAGGTCCAAACCATCCACGCCTTTGCCGAACGCCTTTTACAACGCTTCCCGCTGGAAGCAGGCGTGCCGCCGGATTTCAAGATCCTCGACGACCAGGCCGCACGCGAACTAAAGGCTGACGCGATCGAGGCGACGTTGACCGAGGCAACGGGCGCACCGAATACGTCGCTTGGAAAGGCGCTCGATTTCGTCATTCGCTACGCCGCCGACGCACATTTCGATCAGCTCGTTTCCAAGGCGGTCGAGGAGCGTAAATGGCTCGAAGCAACCTCCCACGTCGAACCCGGCAGGATAGAAGACGGGCTTGCGGCGATGGATGCTCACCTTCGCAAAGAGCTGAGCGTCCGTGCGGCCATCGCTTCCGTCGATCTGCACACCGAATGCGCGAACGTTCTCTCGAAGGAAGACATACGCGAACTCACGGAGCTGTTGGCAACCGGCGGCAAAACGGATGCCGGCCACAGCGCGAAATTGATCGCCATGATGGCGCACTCCGAGCCCCAGCGCCGCGCGCATGTTCTCGGCGATTACTTTCTCGTCGATAATGGAGAAGCGCTCCGAAAGAGCCTCATGACGAAGGCGCTTTCTCAGGCGAAGCCGGGCCTGCATGATCGCTGCCAGGAGGCGCAGCAGAATTTCTTCAGGCTCTCTCAGGAATTGAAAGCGCTGACGCTGATCGATGCGTCGCTCGCCCTTTATCAGCTCGCGGGCTCAGTGCTGAGGCGCTACGCAGCTGCGCGAAATTCCGCCGGCGCGCTCGATTTCGACGATCTCATTCTGAAAACCCGTGCGCTGCTGACGAGCGAAAAAGGCCAGGCGCAGTGGGTGCTCTTCAAGCTCGACGGCGGTCTCGATCATATTCTCGTCGACGAAGCGCAGGACACGAGCCCCGAGCAGTGGGAGATCATTTCCGCGCTCGCGCACGAGTTCTTCGCCGATATGGGCGCGGGCTCTGTTACACGCACCGTGTTTGCCGTCGGTGACGAAAAACAATCGATCTATTCGTTCCAGGGCGCCGCGCCGAAGATGTTCGCCGAAATGGGCCAGCGTTTCGCGACGCTCGCGACCGGCGCCAATCTCGCGTGGAGACGCGTGCCGCTTACGCTGTCTTTCCGTACCGTCGCGCCTGTGTTGGCGGCTGTCGATCGCGTGTTTGCCGATCCGGCGCGCACGCCGGGATTGACCGCCGACAACGGCAATATCGACCACGTCGCCAACCGTATCGGCCATGCGGGTTTGGTCGAGATATGGCCGACCGAGATGCCCGACGAAACGGTCGTCGCCGATCCGTGGAACCCGCTTTCCGATACGAACGAGCGCTCGCCCGCTAACCGGCTCGCGGATCGCATAGCGGACACGATCAAGAACTGGATCGACGGCGGCGAACGATTGCCGTCCGAGAACCGCCCCATTCGCGCCGGCGATATCCTGATCCTCGTCCGAAAGCGAAACCCGTTTGCGGTGCCCATGGTCGCGGCGCTCAAGCGGCGTGGTATCCCCGTCGCAGGCTCAGATCGCGTCAGACTGACGGATCAGATCGCAGTTCAGGACCTGATCGTCCTCGGCGACTTCTTGACCTTGCCTGAAGACGATCTGGCATTGGCGACCGTTCTGAAGGGTCCGCTCTTCAATCTCAACGACGACCATCTCCTCGAAATCGCGCATGGCCGCAAACGGACGCTGTGGTCCGCACTGCTCGAAAGCGCCGATACGAATTCCGCGTTCAAGGACGCAGCCGAAACGCTGAAGCGCTGGCGTGCCAAATCCGACTTCACGCCGCCCTTCGAATTCTTCTCAGGCATTCTCGATCGCGACGGCGGCCGCGAGAAAATGCTGAACCGGCTCGGGCCCGAAGCCGCCGACGTCATCGACGAATTCCTTGACCTCGCGCTCTCCTACGATGAAAGCGATCCGCCGTCGCTCACGCAATTTCTCGCCAAGCTTCGCGACGCGAACCCCGAGGTGAAGCGCGACATGGAGCACGGCCGCGACGAAGTTCGCGTCATGACCGTGCACGGCGCCAAAGGGCTCGAAGCGCCGATTGTCTTCCTTCCCGACACCTGCACCACGTCGTCGGGTGACGACGCATCTTCGCGCCTCGTGAAACTTGCCGCACATACGCTTGCGGAGGAATCCGCCGAAGCGATCGTCTGGTGCGTCAAGGGCACAAATCGCGTTCCGGCCGTCGAAGGCGCGCGAAGAGAGAAGGAACAGGCCGACACCGAAGAGCGCAACCGCCTCCTCTACGTCGCCATGACGCGAGCCAGAGACAGGCTCTACATCGCGGGCTTCGAAACCAAGCGCGGCCGCGCCGATGGCTGCTGGTATGACGTGGCGTCTGCTGCGTTGATACCGGCCATGGATGAAATCGATCTCGGCGACGGCCGGAAAATTTGGCGCATGGAACGGCCGCAAGTAGCGGAGCCTGAAAAGCCGAAGCACGAAAAACGAACCGAACAGAGCGCGTTTGCGCGTCCCGGGTTCGCAACACGCCGTGCGCCGGCTGAACCGAAACTATCCGTGCCACTCGCGCCCTCGCGTCTCGAACCCTACGCACCCGATGCCGAGGGCGAGCCGCGCGTCCCCGTCAAACAGGACGCAGCAGCGACGAACGACACGCCCTCGCCGCTCAGTGTCGGCGGCGCCAATCGGTTCTTACGCGGAACGATCACGCACGCGCTCCTTCAGCATCTGCCCTCGATTGCTATTGACCGGCGCGAGATGATCGCGACCGCCTTCGTCGACAAACGCGGCGCAGCCCTGCCAGTGAGAGTGCGCGCGAGCATCGTGAAGGAAACGCTCGCTGTTTTAGAGCATCCGAGTTTCGCCGCGATCTTCGGAGCCGACAGCGTTGCTGAGGCCCCGATTGCCGCCGTCATACCGCGGCCGAACGGCAAGGGACCGGCCCTCGATCTGTCGGGCCAGATCGATCGCTTGGCGCTGACCGAAGGCGAAGTTCTTATCGTCGATTACAAGACCAATCGCCCGCCGCCAGCGGAGGTGCGCCAGGTTGCAGATGCCTATCTTTATCAGCTTGCGGCATATCGGCTGGCGCTCCGAGAAATCTATCCCGGCCGGATCGTGCGGGCTGCGCTGCTCTGGACGGACGGCCCCCGACTCATGGAAATTCCGGGTGACATCCTCGATCTTTATACGGTCCGTCTTTGGGACCTCGATTGGGGGAGCCTTGACGCTTCCTGACCTAATCCCTACTTCATGGATCGGTTTTTCATTTGCCCGCCGACGGGCGGCAAGTCGGGATCGGCCAATAGAACGGGCCCGAAAATGGAGCATAATCAATGTCTAACGCAGTGACAGACGCCAGCTTCGAAGAGGAAGTTCTGAAGTCTAGCGAACCGGTTCTCGTCGATTTCCACGCGACGTGGTGCGGACCGTGCAAAGCCATGGCCCCTGCACTCGATCAGGTCGCCAAGGAGATGACCGGCAAGGTCAAAGTCGTGAAAATCGACGTTGACGAGAACCCGCAGGTCACCGGTCATTACGGTATCCGCGCTATGCCGACGCTGCTGATCTTCAAGGGCGGCAAGGTCGCTGCACAGCACACCGGCGCGATCGTGCAGAAGAAAAAGCTCGAAGACTGGATCACGTCGAGCGTCGCCGCTGCCGTTTGAAGCGCGCGCGCCAGTCACGACACATCTCGAATGGAAAAACCCTGCTGAACGCGGGGTTTTTTATTTTTGGAATTTGCTTTCGGGGCCGGCCGATCAGTCCGCGATCTTGTCCGCAGCCGGCACGACCACGGCAAATATATCGTTGAGCGCCACGAGGCTGGCTTCGTGCAGCTCCTTCGCCGAAATAGAGCCGCCGGAAGGATTGGGAAGCGAGCGGGTCGCCGTCGCATTGCCGACCACCGTTGCGCGATAGCCGTGATTGAAAGCGGCTCGCGCCGTTGAATTCACGCACACATGCGTCATGAACCCGGCGATGGTCACATCCTCGACGCCATAGCCTTTCAGAAGCTCATCGAGGTTCGTCTTTTCGAACGAGCTCGGATAGTTCTTCACCACAACGGGCTCGCCCGCTTTCGGGCTCACGACGTCTGCGATGGCGCCGATACGGTCGTTGACGTCGTAAGGCGATCCGGCCCCGGCATCGTGTTGAATGTGAATGACCGGCCGCCCGGCGTCGCGGTACCGCTTCAAGAGACCCTGGCATTCAACGAGCGCGGGCTCCACTCCTTCGAGCTGCATCACGCCTTCGCGATACGTATTCTGGCAATCGATGAGGATCAGCGCAGAGTTGGCCACGCGCGCAGGCGCATAGCCGAGCCCCGTGAGGTCGCGCAGTGTCCGTGAAACCGTCATCGGTTATTCTCCCGAATTTGAATGGATTGAAACGCCCGGAATTGAAGGTCCTAAAGAGGCGGATGCTCGACACCGGTCGGCGGCGGACCCAGAGCATCGAGTTCGTCGTTTTCGGCATCCGAGTAGACGCGCGACCGCGTCAGGAAACGAACGCCCTCCGGGCTTTCGACCGAGAAACCCGATCCGCGTCCCGGCACGACGTCGATGAGGAGCTGCGTGTGCTGCCAGTATTCGAATTGCGACCGGCCCATGTAGAACGGCTGGCCGCCGATCTCGCCCATGTAAACGTCTTGCGCGCCGACCTTGAACTCGGCCCGCGGATAGCACATCGGCGCGCTGCCATCGCAGCAACCGCCCGATTGATGAAAGAGCAGCGGTCCGTGAATACCCTCGAGCTTCTTGATCAACGTCAGGGTATCGGGTGTGGCCGTCACGCGATTGACCATCTGGCTCGCCTCCGTGTTGAGAAAAAGGGCATGCACCGGGATCGGCACATGCCCTTCGATCTTACGCGAGGCTCGGCATCAGAAGAAGCCGAGAGCCTTCGGGCTGTAGCTGACGAGCAGGTTCTTCGTCTGCTGGTAATGGTCGAGCATCATCTTGTGCGTCTCGCGGCCGATGCCCGACAGCTTGTAGCCACCGAATGCAGCGTGCGCGGGATAGGCGTGGTAGCAGTTCGTCCAGACGCGACCCGCCTGGATGCCGCGGCCCATCCGATAAGCCCGCGTTCCGTTACGCGTCCAGACGCCCGAGCCGAGGCCATAGAGCGTGTCGTTAGCGATGGCGAGCGCTTCCGCCTCGTCTTCGAAGGTCGTGACGGAGACGACCGGCCCGAAGATTTCTTCCTGGAACACGCGCATCTTGTTGTGGCCTTCGAGCACGGTCGGCTCGACGTAATAGCCGCTCGCAAGCTCGCCGCCGAGAGTGGCGCGACGGCCGCCCGTCAGAACGCGTGCACCCTCGCCCTTGCCGATCTCGATGTAGCTGAGAATCTTCTCGAGCTGATCGTTGGAAGCCTGCGCGCCGATCATCGTCGAGGCATCCATCGGATGACCCTGCTTGATCTTCACGACGCGTTCCAAAGCCCGCTCCATGAACTTCTCATAGATCGAACGCTGGATGAGCGCGCGGCTGGGGCACGTGCAAACCTCGCCCTGGTTCAACGCGAACATCGTGAACCCTTCGAGGCACTTGTCGAAGTACTCGTCGTCGGCGTCCATGACGTCGGCGAAGAAGATGTTCGGCGACTTGCCGCCGAGCTCCAGCGTGCAGGGAATGATATTTTCCGATGCATACTGCATGATCAGACGGCCCGTCGTCGTCTCGCCGGTGAATGCGATCTTGGCGATGCGCTTGTTCTGGGCAAGCGGCTTGCCAGCCTCGATGCCGAAGCCGTTGACGATGTTCAAAACGCCTTCAGGGATGAGGTCGGCGATCAGATCGGCGAGAACCATGATCGACATCGGCGTCTGCTCGGCGGGCTTCAGCACGACGCAGTTACCGGCTGCAAGCGCAGGAGCGAGCTTCCAGACTGCCATCAGCAGCGGGAAGTTCCACGGAATGATCTGGCCGACGACGCCGAGCGGCTCGTGGAAATGATAGGCGATCGTGTCGTGATCGATTTCAGCGATCGAGCCTTCCTGCGCGCGAACGCAGCCGGCGAAATAACGGAAGTGATCGATGGCCAAGGGAAGATCGGCGTGCGTCGTCTCGCGGATCGGCTTGCCGTTGTCGATCGTTTCGACGAGAGCGAGGATGTCGAGATTTTCTTCCATCCGGTCGGCGATCTTCGACAGCACGCGGGCGCGCGCCGCGGGAGACGAATTCCCCCAAGCCTCTCTGGCCTTATGCGCCGCGTCGAGTGCGAGTTCGATGTCTTCGGCGGTCGAACGGGCGATCTCGCAGACCTGCTGTCCGGTGATCGGCGTCACGTTGGAGAAGTACTGGCCGCGGACAGGAGCAACCCACTTGCCGCCGATGAAATTGTCGTAGCGCGGCTTGATGATCTGCCGCCCTTTGAGCTTGTCCATTGCTACATGCTGCATCGTGCATCTCCTCCGAATGACGCCTAGACGGCGATCTTGTTGGTGTTGGAGTTCTCTAGAATTGGTCTGTTACGCTTTGGTCCGGCAAGCCTCGACTTCTCACTTGGTAGATCAGCTATGCGTCGCCATTGGCCGTGGCCGACATTGTCCCACCAACCTAGCGATTTTTGTGACCTTTTCGAACTGTAAATATCGAATCCGGGCGAAGCACTTTGACCTTGCGCAACGAACTCCGCTGCTCGGCGGAGTTTATTCGAGGCCCTTGTGCAATAAAAGTACATATCCTGCAAGATAGAGCGATCCGCATATCAGAACGCGCTTCGGCCCCTTCGAAAGCCCGGCAATCGTTTGGAGTGCATCAATCACGTTTTTGCGATCAGCCGCCTGCATTCCGGCGCCTCGCGCGACCTCGGCAAGGTTCTCTTCACTGTGCGGCGCCTCGTTGGCTCCGGGGATCGGAACTGTGTAGATGGCCCGCACAAGCCCCCGGAACGGCGCAAGAAAGCCCAACGCATCCTTCTGGCCCATCATGCCGACGATCAGATAGACGGGCTTGGGCGACTTCTCATCGAGCGTTGCGAGTGTATCAGCGAGCATATCTCCGGCCGCCGGATTATGACCGCCGTCGAGCCACAGCTCGGTCTCGTCGCCAAGAATGTCGGCCAGAGGCCCTGACGTCAGGCGCTGCATCCGCGCCGGCCATTCGACCGAGCGAAGCCCCGCTTCGAGAGCACCCTCGTCGATCGCAAGGGACGGTATTCTTTCGCCGAGCGTCAGCGCCGCCGCCACCGCGGTTCCGGCGTTGGTGATCTGATGCCGCCCGATGAGCGCCGGCAACGGCAAATCGAGCAGACGGTCGTTCTGCTGCACGATAAGACGGCCCGCCTGCTCGTAAGCGTCGTAATCGCGACCCCAGACAGTCAGCGGCGCGTGGATTGCCCGCGAACGTGATTCAAGGACCGTGAGAACATCATCGGTTTGCTGCGAGATGATGCCCGGAACACCGCGCTTCAGAATGCCGGACTTTTCGAAAGCAATCTTCGCGAGCGTCGGACCGAGCTTCTCGGCGTGGTCCATCGAGATCGGCGTGATGACCGTGAGCGCTGGCTCGGCAATGACGTTCGTCGCGTCGAGCCGGCCACCGAGTCCGACTTCGAGTAGGAGAACGTCGGCGGGCCGTTCGGAGAACGCGAGAAACGCCGCCGCTGTCGTGATCTCGAACTGCGTGATGTCCTCGCCGTCGTTCACCGCTTGGACGCGCGTCAGGACGTCGACGAGCAGGTCTTCGTCGATCGGATGCGATTTGCCGTCATCTCCGGCAAGCGAAATTCGCTCGTGAAACCGCACGAGATGAGGCGAGGTATAGACGTGCACGCGCTTCCCGGCAGCTTCGGCAAAAGCGCGAAGATACGCCGTGACCGAACCCTTGCCGTTGGTGCCCGCGATGTGGACCACCGGCGGGAGCTTCTTTTCCGGATGCCCGAGCTTTGCCAGCAGCCGCTCCACGCGGCCGAGCGAAAGGTCGATCAGCTTCGGATGCAAGAGCATCATGTCGGCCAGTAAAGCGTCGCTTGTGGGCCGTGTCGTCGACGAGGTCATGCCCCGCAATACCTTCGAGAAGTGCTAGGCGCCGCGAGGCGCATCTTTGGGATTTGCAGATGTTGACGATCCGCCCTCATCGCGTTTTGGCTTGTCGCCCTTGCCCGGCTCGAAGCGCTGGCTGTTCGGCACAGCCTCCGGCTCGACGACGCCGCTTTCCCGTGCGGCCGTCTCGATGACTTTGCTATCGACAGAAGCGCCGTTGACGTACGGCTTGCCGTTCATCTTGCGCGTGTCTTTTGCCTTCGTCGCCTGGACGCCACTCATCAGGAGTTTGCAGACGCGTGCGAGCGTCTCCCGCATCTCATGACGATGCACGACCATATCGATCATGCCGTGCGAAAGCAGATATTCCGCGCGCTGGAAGCCGTCCGGCAACTGCTCGCGGATCGTCTGCTGAATGACGCGCGGACCCGCGAAGCAAATAAGCGCGCCGGGTTCCGCGATATGGATATCTCCGAGCATCGCGTAGGAAGCGGTCACGCCTCCCGTCGTCGGATCGGTCAGAACGACGATGTAGGGAAGCCGCGCATCCCGGAGACGTTGAACGGCAATGGTCGTACGCGGCATCTGCATGAGGGACAGGATGCCCTCCTGCATGCGCGCGCCACCCGAGGCCGCGAAAAGAATAAACGGCGTTCTGAGATCGAGCGCGCGCTGCATGCCGGCGATGATCGCCTCGCCTGCAGCCATGCCGAGCGAACCAGCCATGAAACGGAAGTCCTGAGCCGCAGCGACAACAGGCAAACTATCGAGCTCGCCTTCGCCGACGAGAACGGCATCATCGAGCTTCGTCGCAGCCTTCGCGTCTTTCAGTCGATCCGTGTATTTGCGGCCGTCGCGAAACTTCAGCGGATCTTGCTGCACGGTCGGCACCGGGACAACGCGATACTCTCCGCCATCGAACGTATGCTGCAGGCGCTGCTGCGAGCCCATGCGCATGTGATAGTTCGAGCCAGGCACGACGAACTGGTTGGCCTCGAGGTCTTTGTAGAAGACCATCTGACCTGAGTCCGGGCACTTCACCCAGAGGTTATCCGGAACGTCGCGTTTCGCCGTCGATAAGAGCCCACTGATCTTTGGGCGGACGACGTTGTTAATCCAATTCACGTGTTCTTGGCTCCTTGTAAGCCGCAGCGGGTGCCTATCGCTTTAACGTGCGGGCACAATGGCAAGCTCCTCGCAGTCCGCCATTTTTAGCGCCTCTCGAGGGACCGGCGCCAGGACAATGCCCAAAATGGGGGTGCAGAAGGCCCTCTCCAATAGACTTTATCCAGGGAAAGCGCTAGTCGGCCGATAGTGCCAGGCTCAATTCCTTGACGAGTTCCGCCACCCCCTTCCGGGTGCCTTCCGTCGCCTCGCCCTTCGCTCCAAGAGACTTTTCTATAATAGAAACAATGGCTGAGCCGACGACCACGCCATCAGCCCCCTTCGAGATCGCCCGTGCCTGCTCGCCGGAGCGAACCCCGAAGCCCACGACAACCGGTAAGGGCGTCTCGGCCTTGATTGCCTTCACTTGGCTGTGGACATCGTTAACGACTGGCGCGGCGGCTCCCGTGATGCCCGTGATCGAAACATAGTAAACGAAACCGGACGTATTCTTCAAAACCGTCGCCAAACGCGCCTTGTCCGTCGTCGGCGTCGCGAGCCTGATGAAGTTCAGCCCCGCCGTGAGCGCGGGAAGGCACAGCTCGTCGTCGGCCTCCGGAGGCACGTCGACGACGATGAGGCCATCGACGCCCGCGGCCTTCGCATCCTTGATGAAGCGCTCGTTGCCGTAGACGTAGATCGGATTGTAGTAGCCCATCAGCACGATCGGCGTCGTGTTGTCGTGCGCGCGGAAATCACGAACCATCTGCAGCGTCTTGATCATGTTCTGACCGGCCTTCAGCGCCCGCTGCGACGAGGCCTGAATTGCCGGACCGTCCGCCATCGGATCAGAGAATGGCATGCCGAGTTCAATGATATCGGCGCCGGATTTGGCGAGATCACTGAGAATCTGCGCACTCGTTTCCGGATCAGGGTCGCCCGCGGTGACGAACGTGATGAGCGCCGGCCGGTTTTCTTTTTTCAGTGCTTCGAAGCGGGCATCGATGCGCGTGACGTGCTTGGTCATCTTAGATCTTCATCCCAAGATGTTTGACGACCGTGGCGAGATCCTTGTCGCCTCGGCCAGAAATATTGACGACGAGAAGGTTGTCCTTCCCCAAAGTCGGCGCAAGCTTCTTCACAAGTGCCAGTGCGTGACTCGACTCGAGTGCCGGGATGATGCCCTCAAGCCGCGTGCAGAACTGAAGTGCTTCGAGCGCTTCTTTGTCCGTGGCCGGGACGTAGGTCACACGCCCGATAGTCTTCAGCCACGCGTGTTCCGGCCCAACGCCCGGATAATCGAGGCCGGCGGAAATCGAATGACCTTCGAGGATCTGCCCGTCGCTGTCTTGCAGGAGATACGTGCGATTTCCGTGCAGCACACCCGGCGAACCACCGTTCATCGACGCCGCATGACCGTTCTCGACATCGATCCCGTGGCCGCCCGCCTCCACGCCGTAGATCGCAACATCCTTGTCATCCAGAAACGGATGGAAAATGCCGATAGCATTCGAGCCGCCGCCGATGCAGGCAATGATCGTATCTGGCAACCGGCCTTCGGCTTCCATCATCTGCTTGCGCGTCTCATGCCCGATGATCGCCTGGAAGTCGCGGACCATGGCCGGATAGGGATGCGGACCCGCGGCCGTGCCGATGAGATAGTAAGTGTCGCGCACGTTGGTGACCCAATCGCGCAACGCTTCGTTCATCGCGTCTTTCAGCGTGCCGGCGCCCGACTTCACCGGATTGAGTTTCGCGCCGAGCAACGCCATGCGCGCTACGTTGGGCGCCTGACGTTCGACGTCGGTCGCGCCCATGTAGACCTCGCACTCCATGCCGTACTTGGCGCAGACCGTTGCAACAGCGACGCCGTGTTGACCCGCCCCAGTCTCTGCGATGATCCGCTTCTTGCCCATCCGGCGCGCGAGCAGGATCTGACCGAGGCAGTTGTTGATCTTGTGCGAGCCCGTGTGATTGAGCTCTTCGCGCTTGAAGTAGATTTTCGCGCCACCGAGTTCGGCCGTCATTCGCTCCGCATGATAGAGCGGGCTCGGCCTGCCGGCGTAATGGAGGTTCAGAAAATCGAGTTCGCGCTGGAATTCGGGATCGGCTTTCGCCGCCTCGTAAGCGCGCTCGAGTTCCAGGATCAGCGGCATCAGCGTTTCGGCAACGAAACGGCCGCCGAATATGCCGAAAAATCCCCTGTCGTCGGGACCCGTGGCGTAGCTGTTGAGCGCGGCCTCCGCGGTCTTCTTCGATTTCGTCGCCATGAACGCCTCGCTTATCTCCCTGGCCCATCAGGAAGATGAAATTATCACGTCTGCTTAGCTGTCTTTACGGCCAGAAGAAAGCGACGGATCTGATCAGGGTCCTTGATGCCCGGCGCACTTTCGACACCGGAAGATACATCGACGGCGACCGGCTTCGTTAACGCGATCGCGTCCGCGACGTTATCAGGCCCGAGGCCACCCGAAAGCATGAAGGGCAGAGCTTCGGAAACACCATCGAGGGCGTGCCAGTCGAACGTTCGACCGTTGCCGCCAGGAAGCAACGAGCCCGGAGGCGCCTTCGCGTCAAAGAGGATGAGATCTGCAGAGCCCGCGTAGCTGCGCGCACGCTCCGCGTCTCCGGCCGTCGCGACGGCAATCGCCTTGATGACCTCACGGCCGAATTGCTTCTTGATGACGGCGACGCGTTCCGGAGTTTCCTTGCCGTGCAGTTGCAGGATGTCGGGACCAACATCATCGACAATCTCTTGCAGCGTCTCGTCGTCCGCATCGACCGTCAGCGCGACGATCTTGGCCCTGCCGCGTGCGAGCTCAGCCAGTCGCTTGGCTTCAGGGATTTCGAGATGGCGCGGGCTCTTCGCATAAAAGACAAGCCCGATGTAGTCGGCGCCGCCGGAGATGGCCGCTTCCAACGCTTCAGGCGTCGTGATCCCGCAAATTTTGGCTGTCGTGACCATCAAAGTTCGTGTGTTACGCCGCAGGCGCACCGGCGAGCCGGCGCTTTTGCCAGCGCTTGAGAGCGATAAAAGTCCAAACGCCTTCGACCAGGCCGAATGGCCAGGCGCCCTGCAGAAATCCATAGACCGAACCCATCGCGCAAGCGACGGAAAATCCGAGGATGCACCAAGGGCTGCTATCCTCGAACGTGTAGAACAGCAGCATCAGGCTGACGGACACGAGTCCGAAAAGCGTCAGCGCATCGAATGACATTTAGGATCTTGCTCGCATCAACGGCCAGAGATGGCCAATCGCTGGTCTGCCGGATCGCCAGCCCCTTCGCGTTCCCGCGCGAGGCGATCGGCTTCCGCTTGCCAGCGCGCTGCGCGCCGGCCTTGCGAACGCGCCGTCTGGCGCCATCGGCTCTGCCCCATCCACGTCGCAATGCCGCCAAGGATGACGCCGACGACGAGAGCCACCATGAGATAAATGTAGAACGGCAACTCAATGGAAAGCGCTGGCGTCTCGGGCCGGAAGGGATCGAGGATCAGATCCACTGGCTGCCGGTTGGAAACCGCAATCGCGACCAGGATGATGCCGATCGGAAAACCGATTAGCAGCGCGAGAATACGCCTGAACATGATCTTTCCTCACTTGGCGTGCGCGCAACGAACCGCAGCGGGTATCGTCAGTGTTTGCTGCCGTTAAGCTTATTCAACCGGTCGCGAAGTTCCTTGCCGGTTTTGAAGAACGGCACGAATTTCTCGGCGACGGCGACCGTGGTTCCCGTACGCGGATTTCTTCCCTGTCGTGACGCACGATGCTTGACCGTGAACGCACCGAAACCGCGAAGCTCGACGCGATCACCTCGCGATAAAGCATCGACAATTTCATCGAAAATTACGTTGACGATGCGTTCGACGTCACGATGGTAAAGATGCGGATTGGCAGTGGCAATCCGTTGCACCAGCTCCGATTTGATCACGTTTCGCTCCCAGCTTCGGCGACCATTTCTTCTTATTTTTCAGAAGGGTGCCAAACTGAGAGAAGACCGTCAAGTCCGAGCGTGGAAATCATCCGATCACGAAGCAAAAAATTTACGGCGTCCCCCGCTGCCGGTCCGAGCAACCAGCCCGCGATGCCGGCCGACATGCCGGCAAAGCCGTAACCGCCGCTGTTTCCGGGCTTCCAGTCGGTGACTTTCGCCGTTTGGGGAACGCTTTTCACGTCCTTGAGCCATTTGACCGCCTCGTCCTCGCCGCCGAGTTGATCGATCAACTTTGCATCAAGAGCCTCGCGGCCCGAGTAGATTCGGCCCTCCAGAAGCCCCGGAATATCGGCTGCTTTCACGCCCCGGCGCGTCTCGACCAGGCCGATGAACCATTTGAAGCCATCGGCCACCATGCCCTCGGCGACCTTCTTGCTGGCGTCGTCGAGCGGCTCGAACGGCGAGGGTGAAGCCTTCAGAGGGCCACTCTTAACCTCGTTCATTTTAACGCCGATCTTGTCCAGCAGCTGGACGACTTCAGGCCACTGCACGATGACGCCAACCGAGCCGGTAATCGTGTTGCCGCGAGCCACGATGTGATCCGAGGCAAGACCCGCAATGTAGGCGGCCGACGCCGCGACGGTGCCGAATTGCGCGACAACAGGCTTCTTTTTGGCGAGCGTACGGATACCTTCGAAGAGCGCCTCGCCCCCCGTTGTCGTGCCGCCGGGACTGTTAATGAACAAGAGAACGCCGGAGACGCTGTTATCGTCGGCGATGTCCTTCAGCATTTTGAGCTGATCGCGATCTTCCGTAATGGTGCCTTCGATTGTCACGCGGGCGATCTGTTTTTCGCCGGTAAGCGAAGCAAGCTTGTCGCCGCCGAATGCCAGCACGCCGATCGCGATAAGGAGACCGGCGAGCCCGGCGGCGCGCCAAATCGATACCGACCGGCGAAGCCGCCTGCGATCGAGAACCGTTTCCGTTTCAAGCATTGGGGGTGGTGCCCTTTCCGTCATCTCGCGGCAAGTCGAGCGGGAGGCTCGTCAGCGCGGATCGTTCTGGCGGCGAACGTAGGCAAGGTTGCGGCCGCGAGCAACGGGGAAGCCCGCGGCGTCTCGCCCAAAAGTTAAGGCGCGCAGCAGAGTCTGCCGCGCGCCTCCAATTTTTTAACGCTGACCGAGGCCGACCAAAGTCCGGCCGGAGCCTGGCCGGGCCGATTACTCGGCGTCTTCGGCGCCTTCGCGCTTCTTGATGGCGGCCTTGAAGATGTCGCCGAGCGAAGCGCCCGAGTCGGTCGAACCGTACTGAGCAACCGCCTGCTTTTCTTCAGCAAGCTCAAGCGCCTTGATCGAAACCGCGATACGGCGCGCTGCCTTGTCGACCGAGATGACGGCCGCGTCGACCTTGTCGCCGACGTTGAAGCGTTCCGGACGCTGCTCCGAGCGGTCACGCGAGAGATCGGCGCGCTTGATGAACGACGTCAACTCGCTGTCTGCGATCCTGACTTCGATACCAGCGTCGCTGACCGACGTGACCGTACCGGTGACGGCATCACCCTTCTTGTACTTCGCCATGGCGTCTGCCGGATCGCCCGACAGCTGCTTGACGCCGAGCGAAATGCGCTCCTTCGAGCCGTCGACATCGAGAACGATGGCTTTGACGTTGTCGCCCTTCTTGTAGTCCTTGATGACCTCGTCGCCGGCCTTCTGCCAGTCGAGGTCCGAAAGATGGACCATGCCGTCGATGCCGTTGTCGAGACCGATGAAGAGACCGAACTCGGTGATGTTGCGGATCGGACCTTCGACGACCGAGCCCTTCGGGTGCTGCGTCAGGAACGCATCCCACGGGTTCTCCTGCGTCTGCTTCAGGCCGAGCGAGATACGGCGCTTCTGCGGATCGACTTCGAGAACCTGAACTTCGACCTGCTGGCTCGTCGAGACGATCTTGCCAGGGTGCGTGTTCTTCTTCGTCCAGCTCATTTCCGAAACGTGGATCAGGCCTTCGACGCCCGGCTCCAGCTCAACGAACGCACCGTAATCGGCAATGTTCGTCACGGTGCCCTTGACGCGAGCGCCGACCGGATACTTGGCTTCGATCGCCGACCACGGGTCGGACTGAAGCTGCTTCATACCGAGCGAAATACGCTGCGTTTCCGGATTGATGCGGATGATCTGCACCTTCACCGTATCGCCGACGTTGAGGATTTCGGACGGATGGTTGACGCGGCGCCATGCCATGTCGGTAACGTGGAGAAGGCCGTCGATGCCGCCGAGATCGATGAACGCACCGTAATCGGTGATGTTCTTGACGAGGCCGTCGATGATCTGGCCTTCGGCGAGACGAGCAACGATTTCCGTCCTCTGCTCGGCGCGGCTCTCTTCGAGAACCGAGCGGCGCGAAACAACGATGTTGCCGCGACGGCGATCCATCTTCAGGATCTGGAACGGCTGCTGCTGATGCATCAGCGGTCCGATGTCGCGAACGGGGCGAATGTCGACCTGGCTGCCCGGAAGGAACGCAACGGCGCCGTCGAGGTCGACCGTGAAGCCGCCCTTGACCTTGTTGAAGATGACGCCTGTAACCTTCTCGCCCTTTTCGTAGAGGCGCTCGAGGCGGGTCCAGCTTTCTTCGCGGCGAGCCTTGTCGCGCGAGAGAACCGCTTCACCGAGCGCGTTCTCGACGCGCTCAAGGTACACTTCGACGGTGTCGCCGACTTTGAGGTCGCCCGGCTTGCCGCCGACGCCGAATTCTTTGAGTGCAACGCGGCCTTCCATTTTGAGGCCGACGTCGATGATCGCCATGTCTTTTTCGATGCCGACGATCTTGCCCTTTACAACGGAACCTTCGAACAGGTCATCCTTGGCAAGGCTCTCGGCGAGCAGCGCGGCAAAATCTTCGCGCGAGGGATTAAAATCTTTATTGGCAACTTCAGCGGACATTCGTTCTCCTTGATAACGACGTGGTGCCCGGCTCGGCGGCCGGGCGAGTTTGGGTTGATGTTTGAAGCGCCAATAGGCAGACCCGCGCGAACGCGATGCCTGGCTTGGTGGCGCGGATGTCTGGATGTGATGTCGCCGTGATGGGCCGCAGCCCTGCCGGTCAGAATTCGGGGGCCCCTATGGGGCGCCCAACCGGCTGATCTTCCTCTTGACCATCCGACAGCGACGTCGAATGGCGCTGATATAGCCAACCGCCCCCCCGAACGCAAGGCCCGCAAAGCCCCCGGATTGTATCCACGCCGTAAGACCTGCGCCCCTTAAACCCGGGCTCGGGGCGGTTTGGCGGGCATCAGGTCCGTACAGACCCCTTCAGCGACCTCGGCGGCCATGCCCACGGATTCCGACAGCGTCGGATGGGGATGGATCGTTTTCCCGATGTCGACGGCGTCCGCCCCCATTTCGATGGCGAGACAAATCTCGGAAATGAGATTTCCGGCTTCCGTGCCGACGATGGCCCCGCCGATGATCTGCTCCGTGCTCTCGTCGAATAGGAGTTTCGTAAAGCCCTCGTCCCGGGCGTTCGCGATGGCGCGCCCCGACGCCGCCCAGGGAAACACTGCTTTCTTATACGCGATGCCCAGCGCCTTAGCCTCCGTTTCAGTCAAACCTGCCCACGCAATCTCGGGGTCGGTGTAGGCGACCGACGGTATCTGGCGGGCATCGAAGAAACTCTTCTTCCCCGCCGCGTTCTCCGCCGCGACATGGCCCTGGTGGACGGCCTTATGCGCGAGCATCGGCTCATCCGCGATGTCGCCGATGGCGAATATGTTCTGAACGTTTGTCCGCATCTGCTTGTCGACCGGAATGAAGCCACGGTCGGTAACGCCGACACCCGCGTTACCCGCGCCAATCGCCTTGCCGTTCGGCGTCCGCCCGACAGCGACGAGCACCATCCCATAGCGTTGCGGTCCGGCCGGTGCATCCGCACCTTCAAAACTTACATAAATGCCGTCTGGCTTCGCTTCCGCCGCAACGACTTTAGTCTTGAGCATCACACGGTCGAAGCGGCGCGCATTGACCTTCTGCCAGACGTTGACGAGATCGCGATCGGCGCCGAGCATCAGACCGTCGAGCAACTCGACGACATCGAGCCGCGCGCCGAGCGTCGAATAGACCGTCGCCATCTCGAGGCCGATGATGCCGCCGCCGATGACAAGCATCTTGTCGGGAATTTGCGGAAGCTCGAGCGCCCCCGTCGAATCGACGATCCGCGGATCGGACGGCATGAACGGCAACGCCGCCGCTTCCGATCCGGCAGCGATGATGGCGTTTTCGAAACGCACCACCTCTTCGTGTCCGTCGTCGAACACCACGGTCATATGATGATCATCGACGAACGTTCCGGTCCCGCGCAGCGTGGTGACCTTGCGCGCCTTTGCAATCGACGCGAGCCCGCCCGTGAGCTTGCCGACGACGGCGTCTTTGAATGCTGCAAGCTTTTTCAGATCGATCTTCGGCGCGCCGAACGTAATGCCGTGTTTCCCCAACGCAGCCGCCTCGTCGATGACGAACGCCGTGTGCAGCAGCGCCTTCGATGGAATGCAGCCGACGTTCAGGCAAACGCCGCCGAGCGCCGGCCACCGATCGACGAGGATGGTCTTTGCGCCGAGATCGGCCGCACGAAAGGCTGCGGAATAACCGCCGGGCCCAGCGCCCAGCACCAGCACGTCGCACGAGTGATCTGCGTGGCCCGAATATTTTTCCGCTGGCGCGGCAGCAATCGGAGGCGCTTCCCTTTTCGGCGGCGCCTTCTCGGGCTCCGCTGGACTCTGTGCTCCCGCATCCGTTTCGAGCGTCAGTATCGGGCTTCCTTCGCTGACCTTGTCGCCGACCTTGATCAGAACCTCGACGACTTTTCCGCCTTCCGGAGCTGGCACATCGAACGAGGCCTTGTCGCTCTCGAGCGTAATGAGTGCGTCTTCGGCGACGATGGTTGCGCCCGCCTTCACGTGCACTTCGATGACGGGAACATCTTCGAAGTCGCCGAGAACCGGAACGCGAATTTCTTTTCTGCTCATGCCCGCGTCCTACAAGACCAGTTGGCGAACGTCGGCCAGCGCATCGCAGATCTTTCTCAAGAACCGCGCGGCAAGCGCGCCGTCGACCACGCGATGATCGTAAGAAAGACAGAGCGGCAGCATCAGCCTCGGCTGAAATGCAGAACCGTCCCACTGCGGCTTCATCTGAGCCCTGACCGCTCCAAGAATAGCGACTTCCGGCGCATTGACGATCGGCGTGAAGCCCGTGCCCCCGATTCCGCCGAGGCTCGATATCGAGAAGGTCGCGCCTGAAATGTCCGTTGGCGTGATCTTGCCATCGCGCATGCGGGCCGAAACGGCCGTCAGCTCCTGGCTCAATTCGAGGACGCCCTTGCGATCGACGTCGCGAATGACCGGAACGACGAGTCCGTCCGGTGTGTCGACCGCGACACCGATGTTGTAGTAGCGCTTGAGGATGAGCGCATCTTTGCCCGGCGCAAGAGACGAATTGACGTCCGGATATTCCTTCAGCGCCGACACCGAGGCTTTCAGCAGAAACGCGACAAGCGTCACGCGGTAATTCTTGCTCTTCGCCGTCGCGTCGAGATCCCGTCGATAAGCTTCGAGATCTGTGATGTCGGCTTCGTCGGAATTGGTGACATGCGGAACGTTCAACCAGGCCCGATGCAGGTTCGGCCCGGTCAGCCTTTTCAGCCGCGACATCGGCTTCGTTTCGACCGGCCCGTACTTCGAGAAATCCTGAGCCGGAATTTCCGGAATGCCCGTCATCTGCCCCGTGCCGGCGCCCGGCGCCGCCGCGGGCTGACTGCTCCGCGCGATATAGGCTTTGACATCATCCTTCGTGATGCGGCCCTTGTCGCCCGTCCCTTTGACCTGTCTCAGATCGACGTCGAGATCGCGCGCGATGCGCCGGACTGACGGGCTCGCGTAAACCGACCCGAAATCGCCGGGCGGCGGTATCGATCCCCCGTCTTTTGCTTCAGGGGCTGCTTCGACGGATTTGGGCTTATCGGGCGCACTCGGAGCCTTCGCAGCGGCCTCGGACTTACCGGACTTATTAGCACCCTTCGCGTTGCCAGACGGCGCTTCCGGCTTCGCATCGCCCGAAGTATCGAGCTTCACGATGGCGATGCCTTCGCTCACCTTGTCGCCGATGGAGACGAGAATTTCCGCCACCCGGCCTTGAAAGGGCGCAGGCACGTCCATCGCAGCCTTGTCGCTCTCGAGCGTGATCAACGGATCACCGATCTTCACTTCGTCGCCGGGC
Source organism: Hyphomicrobium facile (assembly GCF_900116175.1). Classification (GTDB taxonomy): domain Bacteria; phylum Pseudomonadota; class Alphaproteobacteria; order Rhizobiales; family Hyphomicrobiaceae; genus Hyphomicrobium_B; species Hyphomicrobium_B facile. The sequence continues at coordinate 385,187 of NZ_FPCH01000001.1, read as the reverse complement.
TTCACTTGAATTTCGACGACGGGCACATTCTCGAAATCACCGATGTTCGGCACCTTGACGTCGACGAGCGGCATGTATCGAACCTGTTCTGATCAGCTGTGCGCGGGATTGGCCTTATCGGGATCGATCCCGTATTTCGCGATCGCTTCGGCGACCTTGATCGACGGAATCTTGTTCTCGTCGGCAAGAGCCTTGAGGCTAGCAACCGTCACGAAATGCCGGTCGACCTCGAAGAAGTAGCGAAGCGTCCGGCGATAATCGGAACGTCCGAACCCATCCGTACCAAGAACCGAATACCGGTTCGGAACCGACGGCCGGACCTGATCGGCATAGAGCTTCATGTAATCGGTCGAGGCGATCACCGGTCCCTCGCCGCGCTCGGAGATCTTTTGCTTCACATAAGGAACACGCGGCGTCTCGGTCGGATGCAGCAGGTTCCAGCGCTCGACGTCATGCGCTTCTCGCGCAAGTTCCGTAAAGCTCGTCACGCTCCAGATATCGGCAGGCACGCCCCAGTCATCGCGCAAGAGATCGGCGGCCGCGATGACTTCGCGCAAGATCGCCCCTGAGCCCATCAGCTGAACTTTGTGGCCCGGCGCACCGTCGGGTGCTGCCCGGAACAAATACATCCCCTTGATGATGCCGTCCTCGACGCCCTCCGGCATCGGCGGATGCTCATAGTTCTCGTTCAGAAGCGTCAGATAGAAGAAGACATCTTCCTGATCCGTCAGCATGCGTTTCATGCCGTTCTGGATGATGACGGCGACCTCGTAGTTGAAAGTCGGATCGTACGAGATGCAGTTCGGCACCGTCGCCGAAATGAGATGGCTGTGGCCATCCTCGTGCTGCAAGCCCTCGCCGTTGAGCGTTGTACGCCCCGACGTGCCGCCGAGCAGAAAACCGCGGCAGCGCTCGTCGCCAGCAGCCCACGCAAGATCGCCGATGCGCTGAAAACCGAACATCGAATAGAAGATGTAGAACGGCACCATCGGCACATCCGACGTCGAATAGCTCGTCGCCGCAGCAATCCACGATGCCATCGCACCGGCCTCGTTGATGCCTTCCTGCAGCATCTGGCCGGACTTGTCTTCCTTGTAGAACATCAGCTGATCGGCATCCTCCGGCCGGTACAGCTGACCGACCTGACTGAAGATGCCGAACTGCCGGAACATGCCTTCCATGCCGAAGGTGCGGCTCTCGTCGGGCACGATCGGGACGATGCGCCGGCCAAGCTCCTTATCGCGCATCAGCGCCGTCAGAATTCGCACGAACGCCATCGTCGTCGAGATCTCGCGGCCTTCGGAGCCCTTGAGCTGTGACTCGAACAGCGAGAGCGGCGGTGCCTGAAGCGTTACCGATGATTTGCGCCGGCGTGACGGCAAATAACCACCGAGATTGCGCCGCATCTTGTGCAGGTACTCGTCCTCGGGCGAGCCTTTCGGCAATCGAATGAAAGGCACCTCGGCCAACTGCTCGTCGGACACCGGAACCTTGAAGCGATCGCGGAACTGACGAAGCGCATCGACATCCATCTTCTTCGATTGATGCGCGAGCATCTGGCCTTCGCCCGCCTGGCCCATGCCGTAACCCTTGACGGTCTTGGCCAGGATGCACGTTGGCTGGTCCTTGTGCTGCGTCGCCGCCGCGTATGCCGCGTAAACTTTCGACGTATCGTGCCCGCCGCGCGTCAAGCGCCAGATCTTCTCATCCGACCAGTCCTCGACGAGCGCCGCCGTTTCCGGATAGCGCCCGAAGAAGTGCTTGCGGATGAAGGCGCCGTCGCGCGACTTGAAGACCTGATATTCGCCGTCGACGCACTCTTCCATCAACTGTCGCAGTTTGCCGGTCGTATCGCGCGCCAGCAGCTCGTCCCATTGCGAGCCCCAGATCACCTTGAGAACGTTCCAGCCCGCGCCGCGGAAATTGCGCTCGAGCTCCTGGATGATCTTTCCGTTGCCGCGCACCGGCCCATCGAGCCGCTGCAAATTGCAATTCACGACGAAGATCAGGTTGTCGAGCTTCTCGCGGCCCGCGAGCGAAATCGCGCCGAGACTTTCCGGCTCGTCCATCTCGCCGTCGCCGCAGAAAACCCAAACCTTGCGATCTTCCGTATCGGCGAATCCCCGCGCGTGGAGATACTTGAGAAAGCGTGCCTGATAGATCGCCATCAACGGCCCGAGCCCCATCGAGACCGTGGGGAACTGCCAGAAATCCGGCATCAACCAAGGATGCGGATATGAGGGAAGCCCGCGCCCGCCGACTTCGCGCCGGAAATGCAGAAGCCGGTCCTCGTCGAGCCGCCCCTCCAAGAACGCGCGCGCATAGATCCCTGGCGACGAATGCCCTTGGATGAGAATGAGATCCCCGCCGTGACTTTCGGTCGGCGCATGCCAAAAGTGATTGAAGCCGGTTTCGTAGAGCGTCGATGCAGACTGGTAGCTCGCGATGTGACCACCGAGCTCCGTCGACTCTTTGTTCGCGCGTAGCACCAACGCGGCCGCGTTCCAGCGAATAGCCGCCGAGATCTTATGTTCGAGTTCGCGATTCCCCGGAAGCTTCGCTTCGTCGTCGACGCTGATGGTGTTGATGTAGGCGGTGCTCGATGCAAAAGGAATTGCCGCGCCGCTGGCCCTCGCCCGTTCGACGACTTCTTCCAGAATATTGTCGGCGCGTTCCGTTCCGCCATACGCGATAACGGACGATATCGAGTCCGTCCAATCGCGGATTTCCGGATCTTCCGGCTTCACAACCTTCTGCTCGTTCTTGCCCATGGCATCCCTTGTTCCCCGTTGTCGGAGAGACTCGTGAAACCCCGAAACGGCCGTGTCGGTTCGAACTGCCACTTACCGTAAATTGTTTAGCACAAACCTACGGGCGCCGCTGAGGCGTCTAGCAGTGAAAAATGGTTTATGACGCTTCGGTTGAGCGGTCGAGCCCGTGGATGGGCGGCAAACCTCGCCAGAGAGAGCGCACGACGCGGCGAACATCACCGCAAAGAGGCATAACGCCCCAATATCAGCACTTGTTGCTGGCGAGTTCGATCAATCGCAATGCCGCGGCGAATGCCTGATCTGCGTCCAATGCCGTCGTATCGAGATGAACCGCGTCGTCGGCGGCATGCATGGGGGCGGCGGAACGGCCCCTATCGCGCGCATCTCTCTTCCGGATATCGGCAAGAAGCTCGTCGTACGTGATGCTATCGCCTCGCGACTGGTGCTCCAAAAAGCGCCGCATCGCCCGGGCTTCGTCGGAAGCAGTCACGAAAATTTTCACCGGCGCGTCCGGACACACGACCGTGCCGATATCGCGGCCATCGAGAACGGCGCCGCCTGCCTGCCGGGCAAAAGCCCGTTGATATTCGAGCAGAGCCGCGCGCACCTCGGGAATTTTTGCCACGATCGATGCCGCATCACCGGCACGCGGTCCCCGCAACGCGGAGTCATCCAGGCTGTCGGCATTCACCGATTTAGCGGCGGCCGTCGCCGCCTGAACGTCTTCCAGATCACCGCCGGCTGCGAGGACGTCCCTCGCGACAGCGCGATAGAGAAGGCCGGTGTCCAGCCACGCCAAACCGAAATGAGCCGCAATACGCTTTGCGAGAGTGCCTTTGCCCGATGCGGCCGGACCATCGATCGCAATGATCAATTGCGTTCTCCCCGTTCCGGAATGACCCGGGTCACATTCTTGAGACGGAACACAAGCATCGCGGTCACCGGGCGACCGGCTCGTCATACCTCGCCCCGAGCGTCTCCATGAGCTGGCGAAACTCGGGGAAACTCGTCGCGATCATCGTCGAATCGTCCACGACGATCGGCTTGTCGCTCACGAGACCGGCCGTCAGAAACGCCATCGCGATCCGATGGTCGAGATGAGTTGCAACAACGCCGCCGCCCTTGAGGCCGCCGTTGCCGGTAACCGTCAAGCTGTCACCATCGACCCGCACGACCGCCCCATTGGCCTCCAAGCCTGCCGCCGTTGCCTGAAGCCGATCGCTCTCCTTGACCTTGAGCTCGGCCAGGCCGTCCATCTGCGTCTGCCCTTCGGCAAAGGCCGACATCGCCGCAAGCACCGGATATTCGTCGATCATCGACGGCGCGCGTTCTGCCGGCACGCGGACGCCCTTGAGACGCGAGGCGCGGATGCGAATGTCGGCAACCGGCTCGCCACCCTCCTCGCGCTCGTTGAGGAACGTGATATCGCCGCCCATTTCCTGCAGCGTTGTATAGAGGCCGATACGCGTCGGATTGGTCAGCACGCCCTCGATCGTGACATCGGAGCCCGGCACGAGCAACGCCGCAGCCGCGAGGAATGCCGCAGACGAAGGATCGCCGGGAACGTGAACATCCCGGCCCACGAGTTCGGCATGCCCCGTCACGGTGATGTGCGTATCGAGGCCTTTTGCTTCGGTTCGGACCGATGCACCGAAATGGCGCAGCATACGCTCCGTATGGTCGCGCGTTGGCTCGCGCTCGACGACGGTCGTTTCGCCCGCGGCGTGAAGCCCGGCGATAAGGACAGCGCTCTTCACCTGCGCCGAGGGCACCGGGAGCACATAGACGATCGGCGTCAGTTCGCTCGTACCCCTGAGGGTCAGCGGCAACTTCTCCTGACCGGGCTCGAGAACCTCGAGACCCATTTCCATGAGAGGAGCCAAAACCCGCCGCATCGGCCGCCGCGACAAAGAAGCGTCGCCCGTCATGACCACCGTCATCGAATGTCCCGCGACGACGCCCATCATCAGCCGTGCACCGGTGCCGGAATTGCCGAAATCGAGCGGCCCGTCCGGCGATCTGAGGCCACCGACGCCGCGGCCCTTGACCTCCCAAACGTCGCCACGCTTCTCAGCGAGCGCGCCGAGAGCATTTACCGCCTTAGCCGTGTTGATAACGTCCTCGGCTTCGAGAAGCCCCGTAATGCGGGTCGTACCGGTCGCCAGCGCCCCAAAAATCAGCGCCCGGTGCGAAATCGATTTATCGCCGGGAACCCGCACGCGGCCCTTGAGCGGTGCTGCCCGGAGCGATGAAAGCGGTTTCGGTGTGGCCGTAGTGTTCAAATCAACCTTCCAAACCGTTAGAAAATTGGGGGCATCGGGCACTTCGGCCTCGGTCGAAGCCCGGATAGACACTGGACCGCGACGCCCTGTCAACGGCACGCTCGAACGGGGGGCAAGACGCCGTCGGCGAGGGCCCTTGACGCAGTCCGGCCAGCTCCCACTTTTTCGTTTTGACAGGCAGCACCGCCTATGGCAGACGGGCTCCTTCAATTTCCGAGATGTCGAGGCACGATCATGGCGACCAAGCAAGCGCGAGGGACGAAGCGCACCTGTCAGAATTGCGACGAGCGCTTCTACGATCTCGGGCACGACCCAATCATCTGCCCCTTCTGCAATGCCAAATATGTGATCGCATCATCGCCCGCCGCACTGGCAGCCCTTCAGGCTGAGCAGCGCGACTTGGCAGCCAAGAAGGCGAAGAAGGTTGTGGCTGACGATGCCGACGGCGAATTGCCGGTCGTCGAGGGCGAAGAAGCTCTTGTCGACGTCGAAGCCGATGATGCAGGTGGCGGCGAAGACGACGAAACCTTCCTCGAGGAAGAGGAAGAAGAAGGCGGCGACGTTTCCAATATTATTGGTGGCCCGGCGGGCGAGGGCGACGAAGAGCCTTGATAAAGCTCTGAAACGTCCTTGCAGTTTCCTTCAAGACGACTTATCAGGCACGACTTCGGTGGGATCCAGCTCCACCGATTGGAATGGTTCGGGGCTATAGCTCAGCTGGGAGAGCGCTTGCATGGCATGCAAGAGGTCACCGGTTCGATCCCGGTTAGCTCCACCAATCCACTCTTGAGCCAATTTGGCTTGGCCGATTAGGCGCATCCCCCCGCGACCGCCGATACGGCTGTTCTCCTTCGCCTTTTTATGTAGTCTCCGTCCCCGAACCGATTTGCGAGCCATAATCGCGAACGATAGGGACGGAACGATGCTTAACTGGCGCTTAAATCTCACTTGGATTGCCGTCGCTGTACTCGGCGCGATCTCGCTTGCCATCGTTGCGCTATCGCGAGGCGAGACGATCAACGCCATCTGGCTCGTATCCGCCGCGATATGCTCCTACCTCCTCGCATACCGGTACTACAGCCGCTTCATCGCCGACCGCGTATTGCGCCTCGATCCCAAGCGACTGACCCCAGCCCAGCGCTTCAATGACGGGCTCGACTATTGCCCGACCGATAAAACCGTCCTCTTCGGCCACCACTTCGCAGCCATCGCCGGTGCAGGTCCGCTCGTCGGCCCCGTGCTCGCAGCGCAGATGGGATATCTGCCCGGAACGCTCTGGCTGATCTTCGGCGTGATTTTCGCCGGCGCCGTGCAGGATTTCATCATGCTTTGGGCCTCGACGCGTCGCGACGGGCGCTCCCTCGGCGAGATGATCCGCACCGAGCTTGGCAACACCGCCGGCACCATCGCGATGATCGGCGTCCTTCTCATCATGGTCATCTTGCTGGCGGTACTGGCGCTCGTCGTCGTCAAGGCCCTGAAGCAAAGCCCGTGGGCAACCTTCACCGTCATGATGACGATCCCGATTGCCGTCTTCATGGGTTTCTACGGCCGCTTCATTCGGCCCGGCCGAATCGCCGAGATGTCCCTGATCGGCTTTGGCTTGTTGATGCTGTCTTTGATCTTCGGCCGCCACGTTGCCGAAGATCCGACGCTCGGACCGATGTTCAACTATTCGGGCGAGCAGCTTTCGATGATGCTAATCGGCTATGGTTTCGTCGCCGCCGTGCTGCCGGTGTGGACGCTGCTCGCGCCGCGCGACTACCTGTCGACGTTCCTGAAAATCGGCACCATCGCGGGCCTGGCGATCGGCATCTTCTTCGTTCTGCCCGAACTCCGAATGCCGGCCGTTACGAAATTCATCGATGGAACCGGGCCGGTCTTCGCCGGCAACCTCTTCCCGTTCCTGTTCATCACCATCGCCTGCGGCGCGATCTCTGGTTTTCACTCGCTCGTCTCATCCGGAACGACGCCGAAGATGCTCGACAACGAGATCAACGCCCGCTTCATCGGCTATGGCGCGATGCTGATGGAAAGCTTCGTTGCCATCATGGCTTTGGTCGCGGCGTCGACGCTCGACCCGGGTCTCTACTTCGCGCTGAACAGCCCGGCAGCCCTGATCGGGACGACCCCGGAAACGGCCGCCGCGGCGATCACCAGTTGGGGCTTCGCCATCACCCCCGACGCGCTGAGGGAAACCGCAGCCCACGTCGGCGAGTCGACGATCCTCTCACGCACCGGCGGCGCGCCAACGCTTGCCGTCGGCATGGCCGAAATTCTCTCAAGCGCCATTGGCGGCAAAGCCATGATGGCGTTCTGGTATCACTTCGCCATTCTCTTCGAGGCGCTCTTCATTCTGACGACCATCGACGCCGGGACGCGCGTCGCCCGCTTCATGATCCAGGATCTGATGGGAACGGTAAGCCCGGCTTTGCGGGATACGCGCTCATGGACGGCAAACATCGGGGCAACAGCTATCGCCGTCGCCGGCTGGGGCTATTTCCTCTACCAGGGCGTCGTCGATCCCTTGGGCGGCATCAATACACTCTGGCCGCTATTCGGCATAGCGAACCAGATGCTCGCCTGCATCGCGCTGACGCTTTGCACCGTCATCCTCTTCAAGATGAAACGGCAGCGCTACGCTTGGGTGACGCTCGCGCCCGCCACGTGGGTCGGCATCTGCACGCTGACCGCCGGCTGGCAGAAGATCTTCAGCGAAAATCCGGCAATCGGCTTCCTGTCTCACGCGGCGAAATTCTCAAACTCGCTCGCCTCCGGCCAGGTCCTTGCACCCGCCAAATCGATCGAGGACATGCAGCGCATCGTCTTCAACGACTACCTGAACGCCACGCTGACGGGACTCTTGATCGCGCTTGTTGTCGCCATGGCGGGATTCGGCGTAGCGGCAGTGATGAAGGCCCTCGCCGACCCGAATGTTTCGGCTCGGGAGAGCGCTATGGTTGCGGCGGAGTGATGCATGCGGATATCCAGCACCAGCCTGCTGTTCAAGTTTGCAACCGGCGTCGCGAAGACCGCGCGGCTGATGGTCGGCGTGCCTGATTACGAAACCTACGTCGCCCATCGCCGCCGTGCTCACCCGGATGAACCCGTTATGAGCTACGAGGATTTCTTCCGCGAACGTCAGGCGAGCCGGTACGGCGAAGGCGGCGGCAAAATCAGCCGCTGCTGCTGACGGAACATCCGCGCCGGAGATTAGTGCGGCAAAACGCACCGTCCCGCGTTTGTTGGTAACGCTTGCTGCGCCCAACGACCGCAAGGATTGATCCGGCGCGCGTCCGCCGCTACGAGGGGCCTCATGGCTCCTCCTCTCATTACGCTCAAAGACATCAACCTGACCTTCGGCGGAACTCCGCTGCTCGAAGGCGCCGAGCTGACGGTCGCCGTCGGCGATCGCGTCTGCCTCGTCGGCCGCAACGGCTCCGGAAAATCGACCCTGCTGAAAATCGCAGCCGGACTGGTCGAACCGGATAGCGGCGAGCGGTTCGCCCACCCGAATGCAAGCATTCGATATCTTCGGCAAGAAGCCGATTTCACGGGCTTCAAAACCGTCCGTGAATATGTCGAGTCCGGCCTCGGCCCGACCGACGACCCCTATCAAGCCGACTACCTTCTGAGCGAACTCGGGCTCTCCGGCGACAGCGACCCCCAGCATCTCTCGGGCGGTGAAGCGCGGCGCGCGGGCCTCGCGCAGGCCATCGTATCGAAGCCCGACGTCCTTCTGCTCGACGAGCCGACAAACCATCTCGATCTCACCGCGATCGAATGGCTGGAATCGACGCTCCAGGCGTCACGCTCGGCGCTCCTCCTCATCAGTCACGACAGGCGGTTCCTCGAAACGCTGTCGCGCTCGACCGTATGGCTCGACCGGGGCAGGACGCGGCGCCTCGAACAGAGCTTTGCGGCATTCGAGGATTGGCGCGACAAGGTCCTCGAAGAGGAAGAAATCGAGCGCCATAAACTCGACCGCAAGATCGTCCGCGAAAATCAGTGGATGCATGGCGGCGTCACAGGCCGGCGGAAGCGAAACGTCCGCCGCGTGCGCGAGCTGAGGGCCATGCGCCAAGAGGTGCGCGAGCAGCGCCATACCGTCGGCACGGTCCGCCTGGATGCTTCGGAAGGCAGTCTCTCCGGCAAGCTCGTCGTCGAAGCCACCGGCATCTCCAAAGCCTATGGCGAAACCGATATCGTCTCGAACCTCGATCTCCGCATCATGCGGCACGACCGGCTCGGCATCGTCGGCCCGAACGGCGCCGGCAAGACGACGCTGATCAAGTTGATGACGGGAGAAATAGCCCCCGACAGCGGCAACATCCGTCACGGCGCCAATCTCGAAATCGTGGCGCTCGACCAGAAGCGCGACGAGCTCAATCCCAATTGGACGGTTTCCGACGCCCTGACAGGCGGACGCGGCGATCAGGTCATCATCAATGGCAAGGCGCGGCATGTCGCGAGTTACATGCAGGACTTCCTCTTTCTTCCCGAACAGCGGCTGTCGCCGATCCGTGTTCTGTCAGGTGGAGAACGGGCGCGCTTGATGCTCGCGCGAGCGCTGGCCAAGCCATCGAACGTGCTCATTCTCGACGAGCCGACGAACGATCTCGATCTCGAAACGCTTGATCTCTTGCAGGAGCTTCTTTCGGATTACGCAGGCACTATTCTGCTCGTCAGCCACGACCGCGATTTCCTCGATCGCATCGTAACAAGCGTATTGGCACCCGACGGCGACGGCCATTGGACCGAATATGCCGGCGGATATTCCGATATGCTCGCCCAGCGCAAAGGCGAGGGTCTGAAAAAGAAATCGCAATTGAATTCCGCCGGAGCATCCCGCAAAGCCACGGCAGACTCGAATGCAGCGGCAGCTCCCGCGAAACAGAAACTTTCCTTCAAGGATAAGCACGCGCTTACGACGCTTCCCCAGGAGATGGCGAAACTCGAAGAAGAGATCCAGCTGATCGCCGCAAAGCTCGCCGACGCAGATCTCTTCACGCGTGACCGCCCGGCGTTCGATAAAGCGAGCGAACGGTTGGCGCAGGCGCAGCTTCAGCTCGAAACGGCTGAAACGCGTTGGCTGGAACTTGAGGAAAAGCGTGAGGCGATCGAAAGCCTCGGGTGACGCAATAAAAAAAAGCGACGACCGAGAGACTCGGCCGCCGCTTAACAGTTCGACCCTAAGGCCGACCCCATCCGAATTAGATGAGATCGATCTCAGCCGGCAGATAGCTGGTCACTTCGAGACCAACTTCCTGCTCACGAACTTCAGGCTTCGACCACGTCTTCATGGTTTCCTCCAAGAGTGGGTTGTCCACGCTTAACGGGCATGTACCTATGCTTGCTGGGTAATAAGTGCCAATCGTATTTACAATGACCACTCATAAGCCAGCCTAATAACAATATAACACTTCGCAAATGCGAAAGGTTATAAGCTGGCTATTGCTTGGCAGCCCATTGATCTTTGACTTCGTCGCATCGCTTCGTGATGAACTCGTTGACTTCCTCGACGATGGAACTCGATAGGATGTTCACGGTGTTGTCTGCCGCGGTCGCGGTCCAAAGCGCACTTTTGATCAGCGTAGGCGCTTCGATCTTTCCCCACTGAGCCTGCGCCTTGATCGCCTTCCCGTTCTCGAACGTCACTTTCGGAGTCAAATCGAACGAGAAATCCGTCGCGCCCTTCTTCTCACTTGCAATCGAGCATGTGACCGTATGCTTGACGAAAACCACCTCGGCTTTCGGCTCGGTCATCGCCTTCACCAGATCGCCCCGGTTGACGCTCAAGTCTGTCGAACAGTGGGCGCCATCGTAAGGCCAGGTCACCTTCAGTTTGCCGACGAGCTTCACAAGCTGTTCCTTGCGCCAGCTTTTGATCACATGGCAGGCGATGTCGCTTCCCGAGGCAGCTTTCGAGTGGAAGGCTTTGCACAGATCGACCTTGCAGGCCTGACGTGACGCCTTCTCCGCCTTTTCTTCAGGGGTAAGCGGCCCGTCGGGATCGCCGAGGACCTTTCCGGAATCCGAGGCTTTCGCGGCATCGGCTGGTGCCGTCGCCGGCTCCTCTGCGGCGGCGATTGAGCATGCGAAGGGAACGATCGAAAAAGCAAAAGCCGACGCGAACAGCACGGACGCGAATTTCATGAATCCACCTACCCGGAATAAGACCCTATTGGCCCCGGCTCCTTGGCCATGGCCCCAAGGCGGGACGAAGGCAAAAAGCCGGCTCCACAGCGTTTTGAAGGCGCATGAGGCGCCCGCGACACTGCCCACCCCCGATCACGCTTGAAGACCGGTTCGACACCCCCATATCTTGAGTAAATCACCGGGCAACGATGCCGGTGTACCGGGTGGCCCGAAAGGGCATCCGGCGGGAATAGATGGTCGCTTGGCTGAGGACCTTCAAATGACACGCCTAACCGCACTTTCGAACCCCTTGCTTCTGGGTTTCGAGGAAATCGAACGGCTGGTCGACCGGGCCGCCAAGGGTGGCGACGGTTATCCACCTTACAATATTGAGAGGATCGCCCGGGATGGTGACGCCGGCGGCGAGCTTCTCCGGATTACACTGGCGGTGGCCGGATTTACGCGCGACGAGCTGGAAATAACGCTCGAAGACAAACAATTGACGGTTCGTGGCAAGCAGCAGGACGACAAGGCACGCGATTATCTCTACCGGGGCATCGCTTCCCGGCAGTTTTCGAGAACGTTCGTCCTGGCTGATGGCATTGAAGTGAAAAGCGCCGAGCTTTCCAACGGGCTGTTGGCCGTCGATTTACAGCGCCTAGAACCAGAGCGCCTTGTCCGGCGTATTGAGATAGGGACGGCGAAGCAGATCAAAAGCCGGACCTGAGCTGAGTCTTTCGCGTCACAGCGCCGGCGGCCGAATCGTCGGAGGATCGGAGCACACTCGCAGAAGGGAAGGCAGCAGGAGTGCCACACCTTTCCGAGCTGCGATGAGAGCCCGGCCTCGACACAAGGAGGAAGAGCGTCATGAACACTAAGACCACCGCAAAAGCTACCGAAGTCCACGATCTTGTAGGACCCGTCATGAGCGAGCTGGAGCTCGCACGGCTTGGCGGCGGCGAGGTCGCATACATCAAGACGCTGACCTCGGACGAAGCGATCGAGATGTTCCCGCAGATCGAAGGCCTCCCGAAGGGCATTCCGCTTTTTTCGCTTCACGCAGCCGACGGGACGCCAATCGCGCTGACCGACACCCTGCAAGCGGCCATTGGACATGCTCAGGAAGACGAGTTGTCGATCGCACCGCTGCATTGAAAAACGACGCGAAGACCCTCTAAATGCGAAGAGCCGCCCAATCCCTTGGGTGGCTCTACTTTTTTGTCACGACACCGCGGCGAGCGGCCCCAGAATGCTTCGGTCAAGAACGCTTCAGTCGAGAATGCTTCAGTTGTGATAATGGGCGTATTGGCCCTTCGGCTTGAACCGCTCCAGATAGTCGGGAACGATCCCATCGATTGATGCCGGCCGTTCGACGCCCAGCGCCTCAATTGTGCGCCCTTCTTTTTTCGCAGCTTCCGAAACAACGTTATCCGACTGCAGCAGCCGGACCTGATCGAGCGTTATGGGACGCAGCGAATTCGGGAGCGGCGAACTCAAGATCGCCATGAGCTTCGCCACCCCAAACGGAATGGGCAACAGGAGCCGCCGGCGATCCGCATAGCGAAGCGTCACCTCGAGCAGATCCCTGAAAGTGAAAATCTCCGGGCCGCCTAGTTCATAGATCGTGCCCGTCTTTCCGGCACCCGTGGCAGCATTGGCAGCGGCCTGCCCGACGTCTCCCACGAAGACCGGTTGGAATTTCGTGCCCCCGCCCCCGATCAGCGGAAGAAACGGGCTCATGCGCGCCATCGATGCAAATCGGTTGAAGAACTCATCCTCCGGACCGAACACGATCGACGGCCTCAATATCTGCGCGGTGGAGAATTCGGCAAACGTCGCCCGCTCTCCCTCCGCCTTCGTTCGCGCATAACGCGAGGCGGACGCTGCGTCCGCGCCAATCGCCGAAATATGGACAAGTCGTGCCGCCCCCGCTTCCTTGGCGGCTTTCGCAACACGCGCCGCGCCCTCGGCGTGCAAGGCTTCGAAGGTCTGTGCGCCGCTTGGCGCTAAAATTCCGACGGCGTTGATGACGACCTCGGCGCCTTCCACGGCCCGCGCGATCGAATCGGCAAAACGAAGGTTCGCCTGAACTCCGTAGATCTGCCCGACGACGCCCATGGGTTGCAGATAGCCCGCGAGATCGGGCCTGCGAACGGCGGCACGCACCCGGTAGCCCTTGCGGGCCAACGACCAGACGATGTAGCGGCCGACGAAACCGGAGCCTCCGAAAACCGTCGCCAGCTTGCCGTTTTCTGCCATTCCGAAACCTCGATGCTGCAGCCGCGATGGGCTCAATTGCTGGCTGCAGGTCTAACGATCCAAATTGACGCTGTGAAGCCTGTCGGACTGCCTCATGCCGAGAGTTGATGGCCGAGGGTGATGGCCAAGGTTGATGGATTGTCTCACCCCGCTAACTCGTAACGCAATTGACTGCGGCGCTCGCACAATCTACCTGACACGTCGGAGCCCAGATGGCGGAATTGGTAGACGCACTGCTTTCAGGTAGCAGCGCTCACAAGGCGTGGAGGTTCGAGTCCTCTTCTGGGCACCACTCAACACAAATAATTTTTATAACTAATTGATTTTACAAGAAAAAATATCATAGCCAAGCACAACATTTGACGGGATTTTCCAAGCCGCTCATGACTTGCGAGTTTCCTGAACACGGGCTCGGCACTCTGAACCATCGGATCAAGTTCGTCGGTCTTAGTGGCAGCCCACATAATCCAATCATCGAGACTACGCCCTGCGACTTCGATTGATTCGTCGGCAATCGTTCTGGACAGCGAGCGCAGAAAGCGGCGGACCAAAACCGCCTTTGGATGGCGCTCGGCCAACTCCACCAGGGCTTCATAGATCTTCGGATCGCAGCGCGCGGCGAAACTGCCGACCTGAAGCGCATCCAGCTTCTTTAATCCGTCAAGGACGCGCAGGAGCTCGGCATCAAGCTGCGACTATAAATGTTCTCGGCGCGCCCGCGCGGCGCTTCGTGCTGCAATCAGAATGACATTCGCAGTCCTCCAGACGCATGCCTCCGTCTGTCCAATCCGCGTACGCGGTAGAGGCTTTTGCGGCTGATCTGCCGGCGACCCGATCAACCGGCTCAAGCGACGCCTCGATGATCGTCCCCTGATATGTGAAATGAAATTCCGGGTAGCCAAGTGAGTCAGGCACGACGCTGTGCTTCTCGACGGCAAAAAAGATGGCATCGAACTTCGCAAGAGCTTGGAATTCGTCGATGAGCCACTTCGTTACGAGCTGTCGCAATAGGCCCAGAGACCTCGGCCTTAAGCTTGCCTTAAGCTGGCAAGAGCTCATGACACCGGCGCTGGCGCCGCCACTGCCAACGCAACAATCCGACGCTTTGTGTGAAGCCCGCTAGGGTACCCCCCCGTCCTCTAGCGGCTTTACTCCGTCACCGGTTCTTCGGAATCGGTGGCGGAGCGCCTCATGCTTCCTCTCGCTACGATCCGATCGCGGGAAGACTTTTCCAGATCATGTATGCGGCGACGACGAAGATGAGGACCGCGAATACGGTCGTGAGCAGGCCCCGCTCCTTGGCTAGGTGCCGGGCAACGTGGGTGCCGGCCCATCCTCCAGCGACGCCGCCGGCGATGAATAGGAGTGCGAGCGGCCAGTCGATGAGGCCGGAATAGGCATAATTCATCGCGGTCGTGAGCCCGAACGCTGTGACGGCAATTAGCGACGTGCCTATCGCGTTCAGGATCGGCATCCCCGTCGAACCAACGAGACCCGGCACGATGAGAAAGCCGCCGCCAATCCCGAAGAACCCGGAGAAGAGTCCGGTGCCCAGGCCGTAGCTGAGAACCTTGGGAGCTTTGTCGCGATTGCATTCGGCGCCGGGGTTGCCGGGATTGCCACGCCCCTTCAGCATCAGAACACCGATGAGCACCATGACCATCGCAAACAGAATGAGAAGCTTGTGGCCATCAATGGCCTTGCCCATGGTCGAACCTAGCAGAGCCCCGACGATGCCGGAGGCTGCATACATTCCGCCGCAGCGCCATTTCACTGTGTGCGCGCGGGCATGACCTATGAGTCCCGTCGCAGCATTTACGGCGACGGCGAACGCGCTCGTTCCGATGGCGATGTGCGGGTTGGCAACGCCCACGAGGTAGACCATCAGCGGCACTGCGAGTATCGATCCACCGCCACCGACAAGGGCAAGTGTGAAGCCGACCAGCGATCCCGAAGCGGCGCCGAGGAAATATTGCAGAGGCTCGAGCGTCACACCGGCTCCTCAATGAGGTGCGGATGAACCATCCATTCGCGACCCTTGAGCATTCCCCGCCAATAGATCGGCGGCAGCAGTCTCTCTTTGAGGAACCACGCGGCGCGGCTCGGGCGCGTGCCGTCGATCAGCCAAGTGGGGAAGCTTGGAAGCAGCTTGCCGCCATATCCAAATTCCGCGAGCACGATCTTGCCGCGTTCGACGGTGAGAGGGCAGGAGCCATAGCCATTGTAATCGGCGGCTGGTTGTTTGCCCTCCAGGACAGCCAGCGCGTTGACCGCAACCACCGGCGCTTGTTTGCGGGCCGCGGCAGCTGTCTTCGCATTGCTCGTTCCCGCCACGTCGCCCAGGGCGAAGACGTTTTGATAGCGCACGTGCTGGAGCGTCGCCTGGTCGACTTCGATGAAGCCACCGGGACCCGCGAGCGGGCTGCTGGCAACGAACTCGGGCGCCACTTGGGGCGGCACGGCATGGAGCAGGTCGAATGATCGCTCGATGCGTTCTGTGGAGCCATCGGCGGTCTTGCGTTCGAGGGTCGCAATTTTCCTTTGGCCATCGACTGCCACCAGCTTTGATTCCAGGCGGAGGTCTATGCCGTATCGTTCGATGTAGTTTTTGAGCGCAGGCACATAGGCCGGAACACCGAAAAGCACTGCGCCGGCGTTATGAAATTCGACGTCGATATCCTGAAGCACGCGGGCGTCGCTCCAGATGTCGCACGACAGGTACATCGCCTTCTGCGGTGCGCCGGCGCATTTGATCGGCATCGGCGGTTGAGTGAAGAGCGCGCGGCCGCGACGGAATTCTCGTACCAGCCGATACGTGTAGGGGGCCAGATCGTAGCGATAGTTGGACGTCACGCCGTTGGAGCCGAGTGCTTCAGCAAGACCCGGGATGGCGTCCCAAGCGAGCTTGATGCCCGGGGCCGCGACGAGCACGTGATATTTCACGATGCGCCCATCAGCGAGCTGGACCTGGTTCTGTTCAGGCAGGAACCCGGTGACGGCCGCCTTGATCCATTCGACGCCTTTCGGAATGACGCTCGCTTCGCTGTGCCGCGTCTGCTCGGGCGAGAACACGCCGGCACCGACCAACGTCCAGCCCGGCTGATAGTAATGGGTCTCTGCAGGATCGATGACGGCGATCGAAATTTTCCGGTTGCGCTTGCGCAGGCTCGCCGCTGTAGAAATTCCAGCCGATCCGCCGCCGACGATGAGAATGTCGTAGGTCATCGGGCGGGCTGCTTTAGCGCGTCGCTCGAGCGACGGCATGATGGATCTCAGGTCGTAACCTGCACGCCTGGCGGTTTCGATCGTGATTGCAGGCTCTTTCGGGTCGGAATCGGCTAGCGCCCACAGCGTCGCCGAACGCGTGCCGCTTCGGCAGAATGCCAGTACCGGGCGAGGGAGATGCGCGAGTGCATCCCGCATCGCGTCGGCATCGTCGCTCGTGATCTTCCCCGCGACGACCGGTACATGCGCGAACGCCATGCCGTTGCTTTCGGCAACGTGGGATATGTCCGACGCAGTTGGCTGCCCCCGCTCTTCGCCGTCGGGCCGGTTGGATACGATCGAGCGGAAGCCCATTTTTGCAGCTTCGGCAATGTCTGCTTCCGTCAATTGCGGCGCGACCGAGAATGTCGGGCTGAGTTCCTTGAAGGACATGAAAAAAATCTCCTGCTTTACGCTCGGCTCAGGCTTCGCGCTGAAAAAATGAAACTGTGCAGTCGCATGCCCGCAGCCATGGCTAATACAAAGAGGAGCGCCGACATTGGCTGGACCGCGAGGGCTGCTATCCCGGGGCCAGGACAAATGCCGGCAAGACCCCAACCGATTCCGAAAATCGCCGCGCCGCTGATCAATCGCCAATCGACGTCGCTCGTCGAAGGAAGATGAAAGTCATTCGACACAAGCGGCTTTCGGAGGCGCTTCGCTACCTGCCAAGCAACGGCCATCGGAAGCAGCGCACCGCCCATGACGAAGCCCAAGGTGGGATCCCAATTGCCAGTCACGTCGAGAAACGCGCGAACCCTCGCCGGATCGATCATTCCGGATATGGCGAGACCCGCGCCGAAGAGTACGCCGCTGAGCAGGGCGAGTACGTTCTCTCTCGTCATGGAGATAATCCCAGCAGTCGCATCATCGTGACCGTGATCACGCCTGCGCTCATGAAGGTGAGCGTCGCGAAGACGGAGCGTTTTGAAAGGCGGGAAAGGCCGCAAATGCCATGCCCACTCGTGCAGCCCGATCCGAGCTGCGTGCCGAAGCCGACGACCGCACCCGCGATGAGCAGCACGGCGGGAGTGGGGAAGTTGGCGTTCACGCCGACGACGAGCTCGACCAACCCGGCCCCGATGGGCAAGCCGATGATGAAAGCCCACGCCAGCTGTCGCGGCGTTTTACCGGGCGATATGGCTAGCGCCCGTGCGAACAGCCCGCTGACGCCGGCGATGCGCCCGTTGCCGAGCAACATGATTGCTGCGGCGAGGCCGATGAGAAGTCCGCCGACGAGGCCCTCTATCGGGGCAGCTTGAGGAAAGCCCGGCATCACAGCACGTTCAGCGGTAGTTTCAGATAGCGCGTTCCATTGTCCTCAGACTCGGGGAGGCGCCCGCCGCGCATGTTGACTTGGACCGAAGGCAGAATGAGCTTGGGCATCGAGAGCGTCGCATCCCTGGTCGTCCGCATGGCGACGAATTCGTCTTCGCTCACGCCTTCGTGGACGTGGATGTTGCTGGCGCGCTCGGCGCCGACTGTCGTTTCCCAGGCATATTCATCGCGTCCATCAGCTTTGTAGTCGTGGCAGAGGAAAAGACGCGTCTCTTCCGGCAGCTGCAGGAGGCGGCGTATCGAGCGATAAAGCTGACGCGCATCGCCGCCGGGGAAATCCGCTCGGGCGGTGCCGTAATCAGGCATGAACAACGTGTCGCCCGTGAAGACGGCGTCACCGATGACATACGCCATGTCGGCTGGCGTGTGTCCCGGCACGTGGAGCGTAATCGCCTCGATCTCTCCGATCTGAAAGCGGTCGCCATCGGCGAACAGCCGATCGAATTCTGATCCGTCGCGCTCGAACTCGGTGCCGACGTTGAAGATTTTTCCGAAGACGTTTTGGACGCGAATGATCTCGCGTCCGATCGCCAGTTTGCCGCCGAGCGCATTCTGCAGATACGGCGCGGCCGAGAGGTGATCGGCGTGCGCGTGCGTTTCCAGCAACCACTCGACCTTCAACCCGTTGGAGCGAACATAGGCAATGATCGCATCTGCCGACTTCGTGTCGGTACGGCCAGCCGCCTGGTCGAAATCCAATACGCTGTCGATGATCGCCGCTGCACGGGTGGCAGGATCATGCACGACGTAACTCACCGTGTTCGTCGGTTCGTCGAAGAAGGCCTGAATCGCGGGTTTCACTGCGGATTCGCGCGATCTGCGGATCAAGGCGTCGGCTTGACTGACAACGGGGTCCATGGGCTGTAACTCCTATGATTTCATAAATTATGTAATTGTGTATTTTTCTTGCGTCAAGTGGGAGTGCTGTGGCAAGCAGGCGCTATGGAAAACACAGTAACGACGGGCGCTCGGCCTCTCCGAATTGGGGATTTGGCGCCCAATTTCCGGGCTCGCACGACGCAGGGCGAGGTGACCCTCGATCAGTTTCGCGGGCGATGGGTGGTGTTCTTTTCGCACCCCGCCGATTTCACGCCGGTCTGCACCAGCGAATTCGTCGCCTTGGCCAAGGCGGCGCCGCGGTTTGCCGAGATGGACTGCGACCTGCTTGGATTGTCCGTCGACAGCCTGTTCTCTCACGTCGCGTGGTTGAATGCGATCAGGGAGCTATCCGGTGTCGAGGTTCCGTTTCCTGTCGTCGAGGATCCGTCGATGGCGATCGGGCGTGCCTACGGGATGCTCGATGAAGAAGCGGCGGATTCGTCTGCCGTTCGCGCGGTCTATTTCATCGATCCCAAAGGGATCATTCGCGCCATGAACTGGTATCCGATGAGCGTCGGACGATCCGTCGAAGAGATGCTGCGCATGGTGGCGGCGCTTCGGCGGTCGCAGAACGGAGACGCACTCACGCCCGCCGATTGGCAGCCCGGCGATGATATTCTTGTTCCGCCGGTCGTTCCGCAGGGCCGCTTGACGGCGGCTCTACCGCACGACTGGTTCTATCGTTTGAAAGCTGACAGATGAGCGCGCTTTTTCAGTCTCGTGAACTCGCGGATACCGCGACCGAAAAAATTCGTGTCTTCGCACAGCCGCAGCGTCTGATGATCCTTTCTTATCTTCTCGGCGGCGAGCGGGGCGTAGCGGAGATCGAGAAGGCAACGGGCATCGGTCAGCCAACGCTCAGTCAGCAACTTGCCGAGCTTCGCCGTGCGGATCTCGTCGTCACGCGCCGCGAAGCCAAGCTGGTCTACTATCGCCTTGCGAGCGACAGCGTGATGCTTTGCGTGCGTACGCTGGAAGCGATGTTTGGGCGTGATGAGATCGTCGGGCTGACAGAAGAACAGCCTCAGCCGAGCCAACGTGCCGTCAAAGCCGAGACTCCGGCTGTGGAGCCTTCAACCGGAGCGGCGGCGTTTGCGAGGATTATTTAAGTGACCGCGCCTTGAACCGATAAAGCAAAACGGAACTACTACCCGCTTTGCGACGGGCCCTACTTCATCTGCATTGCCCTCACGACGAAGCAGAAACGGGATTACTGGCGAGCCTGTCGACACCAAATCTGAGCGCACCGCGCGCGATCGGGAAGTCGACAAGCGCGTCATGAATCTAGATCTGAACGCGTTCAGCCTTATCCGTGTGGTTGATAGCAACACGCGGCTCCGGCGAGCCACGAGGAGATTTGCGCCGAAGCCAATGATCGGCCTCCAGAGTTGGAGCTCGTTCACGAGGCCATCATTGAAAATGATCCAATAGCCTATCAGCGGGATTAGAATTACTTTCAGGAGTGCCGTCTTCGCGCGTCGCAACAGACGAGCTTACGCTAGGGCTGGGTTCCTGCGCTGGAACGCGTGAAGATATCCCGCACCATGACGCGGTCTTCTCTTGGCACCCTCGATAACGGAATGGCCCGGCCACATTGTCATCCTCGGCTGGCACCGACGATTGTGCTAAACTTCCGCCATGATCGAAATCGCCGTTCGCAAAATCATTCATGTCGACATGGATGCCTTCTACGCCTCGGTTGAGCAGCGAGATAATCCCGAGCTACACGGCAAGCCGGTTGCCGTCGGTTATGGCGCCAAGCGCGGCGTCGTCGCTGCCGCGAGTTACGAAGCACGCGCGTTCGGCGTGCGCTCCGCCATGCCCTCGACGACGGCGCTGCGGCAATGCCCCGATCTCATCTTCGTGCCGCCGCGGTTCGAGGTCTATCGCGCCGTCTCGCGTCAAATCAGGGAAATCTTCGCCGCGTACACGCCACTCATCGAACCGCTTTCGCTCGACGAGGCCTATCTCGACGTCACGGAGAACTTGCGCGGGTTGCCGACCGCTTCTGCCACCGCATCCGAAATTCGCGCTCGCATCCTCGCCGAGACGCAACTAACTGCATCCGCCGGCATCTCCTATAACAAATTCCTCGCCAAGCTCGCCTCCGACATGCGCAAGCCCAATGGGCAATTCGTCATTCCGCCCCAGCTTGGCGCGAAATTCATCGAGAGCCTGCCGGTCAAGAAGTTTCACGGCGTGGGGCCGGTGACGGCTGATAGACTCAACGGGCTCGGCATACACACTGGCGCCGATCTTCGAGCGCAGAGTATCGAATTTCTTCAGCAGCATTTCGGCAGATCCGGCGCCTGGTATTACGCCATCGCGCGCGGCGAAGACGACCGGCCCGTCGAGCCCAATCGGCCAAGGAAGTCGTCGGGTTCCGAGACAACGTTTGCGGAGGATCGTATCCTTCCCGCGGAGATCGAAGCGGGAATACTCGAAATGGCCGATGACGTCTGGGCCTGGTGCGAGAAAAATCAAAGCTTCGGCGCGACCGTCACCGTGAAAATAAAATACGCGGATTTCCGGATCGTCACCCGCAGCCGCACCATATCGGGAACTGTGGCAACGCGCGATCGCCTTCACGATATAAGTTTGTCCCTCGTGCGATCCGTCTATCCGGTCACGACAGGCATTCGTCTGGTTGGCGTCGCCGTCTCCAAATTTGCATCCGACACCGACTGCCAACTTGATCTCGCTCTAGATGCGAAGCTCAGCTAGCGGACATTCTTCGAATTTGAGACCGGCGTGAATGTCGTTGGCTCGTCAAGCCGCACAAGGACGCCTGACCGTGCGGGGGCGCTACTTGACTTCCAGAAGATAGAGCGCTCACACCCACGTCGCTTTCACCTCTGCGAGACGGCTTTGCCGTCTGTGCCGTGGATCGGCCAGACCGGGCCGCGGCCGGCTATCGACAAGTGCGTCGCCGTATACTTGTCACTGTCCCAGGTATGGCGGCGTTCGTGCCCGCTGCAACGAACGGCAAGAGTAGCGGAACCGCAACGCCATGCGGCGAAATCCAGCGCGTTGTGAATATTGTGAACAATTGCGGGCAGCCACCTCGCTTTTCGCGCAAAACCGCGCCAGATGGGATCGGCCCGTCGGATGATTCAGCAACTTCGATTGGTCTGTCCAGATTCGGGGAAGATTTTAAATGGTAGTGGCTGCGGCCGATATTGGCATCTTGGAGGTCTCAACTCCCGACTGCGTCGCCAACGATTTTGACGGCGAGATCGTGGCACTGAATTTGTCGAGCGGTGTCTACTGGAGTCTGCGCGATCTCGCGGCCGCACTGTGGCGGGATGTTACGTCAGGACACAACCCAGTAGCGATCGCCGACCGCTTAGCTCAGATAAATTCAAACCTCGCTCATGAAAGTCATCTCATCATTGCGAATCTCGTGAATGCCGGCCTGTTGCGCCCGTGCGGTACGAGCCCGGTTGCGCTCGAGGGGAGCGAGACGGTGGCACGTGCCGAGGCGGGCGAAATTGCCTTCTCGGTCGAGTCCTATGAGGACATGAAGGACCTGATCCTGGCAGACCCGGTGCATGATACCGAGGAGCACCTCGGCTGGCCTGTCATACGCAACGACAATGGCGTCGGTGCATGATTGCGGACGCTCTGTCCGGTGTTGCGCAATCTGAGGCAAACCGGCCGCGCGCAGACCAACTTTTAGACGCGCTTGACTTATTCACAGCGCGACACGCTAAACGGGCCCATCAGGTCCGGGTCCGCGTAGCGGGTCTGTCCATCCGTCTCCACATGCCATCGGCCGCCATGGCCGATCTCTATGCACGTCGGCTCGGTGGTGCGATCACAACGAATACCGGGACCGATGATCTGCACTTCCATCTCGGCGAGGCACCGACGGTAGGCAGCCCCGATGCGGCAAGCCTTGCTTTCTACCAATCCCTCGGACCTGATTTCGAGCGGCTTGCCGGAGAAGCGGGCCTAATCGGCATCGTCGGCCGGCCAGACGCGTACAACAATCCAACCGAACCATGCACGCTTTTCAATCCGCGTACCGGCGTCGGCGTGCAGTGGGTGACCTCGCTGGCGCACCTGCCGCCGTGGGATGCTGGCTCGCCTTTCCGTTTGCTTATTCACTGGGCCACTGCGCAGCGCGGAATGCGCATGATGCACGCCAGCTCTCTCGTCTCGGGGCACAGGGCTATGCTGTTCGTCGGTGCGGGCGGCAGCGGCAAGTCGGGTACGACGCTCGCGGGCATCAGCTCGGGGCTTCAGACCGTGGGCGACGACTATGTAGTGGTCACGGCGGACCCTGTGCCTCGCGTCCATCGTGTCCATCAGTTGCTGAAACAGGACCCGGCCGGTATCCAACGTGTCCTTGGGCCACGCGAGTTAGAGAAGCCCTTAGCGCTGAATTGGCAGGGCAAGGTCGAAATCGATCCCGAGTTACATTTTAGGGGATGCATGGCCGAGAGTGCTGTCGTTGTGGCGCTCGTGCTTCCCCGGATCGCTCGTGCAGATCAGACGACATTCGAGCCTCTTCGACCTCAGGATTTATTCCATCACGCAGCCGCATCCATGTGGCAGCAGCTTCCGGGCGCGCAGAAATCCGGCTTCGTTTTTGCCACGGCACTGACGCGGCGCGTTCCGACGTGGCGCATGAACCTTTCCAACGACCCGTCCGAGATCAGCAGAGCGGTACGTCAGTTTCTCGATAACGGTGCGCCATGACCGCTCCCATAGTCAGCATCATCATACCGGTTTTCAACGGTGAGCGGCACCTTGGGGAAGCGCTGGCTTCGCTGGAAGAAGAGCCTGGCTTTCAGCTCGACATCGTCATTGTCGATGACGGATCGACGGATCGTTCTCTGGATATCGTCTCTGAAATCAGTCGCCGCGATCAGCGCCTGCGCATCATTCGCGGGCCACATCGAGGCGTCGCAGCCGCGCGCAATGTTGGCGTCCAAGCGGCCGAGGGCGAGTTTGTAACTTTTCTCGATTGCGATGATGTTTGCCCGCGCGGCCGTATTGCGCGCCAGCTCGGAAAGCTTCTCGCCAATCCTGAGGTAGCGTATGTCGTCGGGCAGACCCTACTGTTCGAGCAGCTCGACGATGCGCAGTGTCCGTGGCCCGGTTCGCGGAGCGTAAGCATGTTGCTGCCTACATTGCACTGTGCGCTGTTTCGAAGAGGTGTGTTCAGTCAATTCGGGTTGTTCGACGAAGAACTCGCCTTCTCGGAAGACCTGGATTTTTTCTTCCGGCTCGCCGAGCACGACAAGCAGGCGCTGGTCGAAGCCGAGATTGCCTCGCTCTACCGTCGGCACGACGGCAATATGACACGCAACGGTCGCGCCATTCGCACTTCCACTCTCCAGGTTCTCAATAAATCGATTGCCCGGCGAAGGGCGATGGGACGGCGTAAGCCGCTGGACTTGTTCTTCGTGCAGCACCAAGAGGCAGAGACTTTGTTCGGTAGGCCACCAAGCGATGATGCGCGTGACCGCTCAGAGGCAGGAACGCAATGACCGTTCAAGCTCTCCCTCGGATCTCGGTCATCATGACGACGTATAACGGGGCCGAATTCGTAGAACAATCTATAGGGTCGCTTACGGCCGAGGCCGGCGTCGATCTGGATATCGTCGTCGTCGACGATTCCTCGACTGATGGAACGCTTGCGCGCCTGCGCGATCTCGAGGCGCAGGATCCTCATATCCGCGTTTTCGCCGGGGAGAAGCGCGGCATCGCCGGATCGCGCAATGCTGGGCTGGCCGAAGTTAGACACGAGTTTCTTACGTTTCTTGATCAAGACGATCTTTGCATGCCGGGCCGTCTCGCGCGTCAAGCCGCGCTGATCCAGGGAACGCCCGGTGTAGCGGCCGTCATGGGTGAAACGCTCATGTTCCAGACCCTCGGGCCGGACCGGATGCCTTTGCCGGGCACCAACACAGCGCGCATCCTTGGTATTCAGCTCTCAGCCGGCCTGTTCCGGACCAGCGCTGTGCGGCCACTTGGGTTCGACAGCACATTCACTATGGCGGACGATTTTGATCTGATCCTGCGCCTGCTTGAGACGGATCATGAGATCGCGGTCGAACGCGAAATTGCAACGTTGCACCGGCGTCACGCCGGAAACACGTCGGGAAATATCCCGGCCCTGCGGCTCGAACTGGTCAAGGTGTTCCAGGAATCATTGAAGCGTCGCCGCGCTGCGGGACGAGTGGGACCCATCATGCATCCGCTGGTGGCAGCGATGTCTCGGGCTGGGAACTAAGTCGATGTCGGATAACGCGTATGCAGTAGTCATCCCCGCATATAACGCGGCGCGCACGTTGGATGAAGCAATCCGGTCGGTGCTTGCACAAACGGTTGCCGCCAGCGACATCCTCGTGGTTGACGACGGCTCGACAGATGATACGGCGGATATTGCCGCGAGATACGGCGGCACCGTTCGCGTTATCCGGCAAGGCAATGCGGGGGCGGCTGCAGCGACGACCGTAGGGTTGAGGAACGTATCGGCGCCGTTCGTTGCCGGTTTGGACGCCGATGACATTTGGCTGCCCGAGAAAGCCGAACGGCAATTGGAGCGATTGGCGCATGGACCACACGTCGACGGTCTGTTCTGTCGCGTTCGGCGTTTCCAGCATGGCAGCGATGATCGATCGAGCGGCGCGGTTTCCGATTGCCTGTCGCGCACCGCCATGATGTTGCGCACTTCTGCCGTTGCGGCGATCGGGCCCGTCAACGATCCAGGGGGTGCGCGTGGCCGTGGCGAGATGATCGATTGGGTCCAAAGAGGCCGCGAACTCGGATTGATTTTCGACACGCTGCCGGAGGTGTTGGGGCTCCGTCGGATCATCCCGGGGAGCTTGAGTTACGGCTATGACCCGATGGCAGATCGCGGTTATCTCGACGTTGTTCGTGCCTCGCTCGAGCGGAGGAGAGCGAGATCAACATGAGGGTCCCTGTATTGAAAGGGGCGCGGCCGGCCCCTGAGATAGATCTTCTGCTTCAAGCTTGCCTCGCTTCGCCGGACTCAGCGCGTGCGGCTTGGTATCGCTGGCTGGCGAGCCGCGAACTCGACGATGCGAGTTGGCCTGAAATGCGTATTCTTGCACCTCTTTCAGGTCGCCTGCGATCGCTCGATCCGAACTCAACCTACCGGCCTCGCATCGATGGACTCGCCAAATCCCATTGGACCCAAACCCAGGTCATGCTGGGTGAAACGCTGCCGGCCATCAAAGCCCTTCGCAAGGCCGGGATCGAATGCATGCTCATCAAGGGCGCCGCCGGATACGCAGAAGGATTCGGACCAACGGTTCGTCGTTTGATGGGCGATGTCGACATACTCGTTCGACAAGAGGATGGGCCGCGTGCCGCCAGCGTGTTGACAGGAGCAGGTTGGGAGGCCACGAACGGCGATTCTGCCCTCCTGCTGCGGCAACTCGCGCCGCTGCGTGCGTCCTCGAATTATCGTCGGGGCGTTTACGGCGAAGTCGACCTGCACACTCAGGCGTTTCACTTCTGTCGTCGCGACCAAGAACTCGAAAGCGCACTATGGCGAGATTCGAGATCAATCTCGTTCGGCGGCACTGACGTTCGCGTTCCCTCTGCTGCGGACAGCATTGTGATCAGTCTCGCACATGGCGTGGTCGGCCGCGATGGAGACTGGGCAATCGACATCGGTCAGCGCATCAACGCCGGCGCCGTCGATTGGGACCGCACGATCGAGCTTGTCGAGCGCCGAGCCTTGGTTCCATTGGCGCTCGCTGGTCTCAACTATCTGCACACGCTTGGCCTCGGTGTGCCGCAGGAAGTGCTGCGCAGACTTGCCGAGACGCCTGTCGCGCCTGGCGTCTGGTTGAAGCATTACGCAAGTATTCGCCCGAACAGACGAAAGCGCCGACTGCTGCAAAGAATTGCCGACGTATTATCATCGCCGCTCCTGCCGCGTGCCATCTACCATCGGACGTTCAAATCCGACAATTTGATCGGAGTCGCACGCGACAATCTTGGCGTTTGGTACCCGCGCCGGTGGAAGCGCATACCGCTGGCGCAAGGTCATACGGCAGCGTCGGTAGGTCATTGCATCGAAATTGAATCCGACCCGGATACAAGGGTATGCGGAGTATCGCTGCGTTTTCCGGCGAGCCGCCAATCGAGGCGAGTGTTCATCGAGGTCGTGTCCGGCGAGAGGGTCATACATCGCCTGCGAGGCCGTTTGCGCTCCCGTGCCGGAAAGCATCAAACCATGCGCTTCGAAATTCCTCTCGATGATCTGCCCCCCGGTCGGCGCATCATAACGCTTCTGGCGCGCCCCTCTGGCTATGTGTCGTCCGCGACACCCCATGCTCAGGCGGTGGCAAACGCAGCGCCTGCTTTCCAAATAGCTGATGCCTGGGCCGCTTGACATCGCGATGGCCACGCAGACGTAATCGCGGCAACATCGTCCTAAATTGCGACCTGCCTCCCGATCTCGATGAGGCGGTCGCGCGGGAAATTGAACGCATCAGAGAGGTGCATGGCGTTGCGATGCAAGAGAGCGAAGACGGCGACGAGCCATTTCGGCAGGCCGCCTCCGTCCTCTCGTGAAACAACAGTTTCGACGGCCACATAATATGTCACATCCGTAAGGTCCACGCCGCAGCCGCGCTTCGTGAGATCGTCGAGCAGTTGCACCACGTCTGGTCGCTCGAGAAATCCATAACGTGCGTTCACACGCCAGAAGTTCGGACCTTCGAGGGCGAGTGTTGCGCGGTTCGCATCATCGACCCAAGGCGTGAGTTGCGTTTCCATCGTAAGGGCGATGACCCGCTCCTGCAGCGCATGGGAATGGTCGACGTACCAACAGATGACCGGCGGCGTTTCCGTCTTCACGCGAGTTAGGAATACCGCAGACCCTCGAACGCGAGACACGCCCGCTGCGGGCAGGCCCGCAAGAAATGGCGCCAGAGGGATTGCTCGCCCCCGCAGACGATCGCGCATCGCGGTCTGCCCAAGGTGCCAGATGTACATGACGGCATAAACGGACGCCGCAAGAATGAGTGGAATATACCCACCATCAGCGATCTTGACGAGATTGGCGGCAAAAAACAGGGAGTCGACTGTCAAAAAGAAGCCCGCCACAATTGCGGCCTTGATCAGACTCCACTGCAGAACTTCCCGCATGGCGATGAACAGGAGGACACTCGTCATAAGCATGGTCGCAGAGACGGCGATGCCATACGCCGACGCCAGGTTGTCCGATTTGCGAAATGCGAGCACGAGACCAATCGTTACCAGCATGAGAAGCCAGTTGACGACACCGACGTAGATCTGGCCATAGCCTTCTTCGGACGTTTGCGTAACGAACATACGCGGCATCCAGCCTAGCCGGATCGCTTGCCGCGTCATCGAGAACGCGCCGGAAATAATTGATTGGCTGGCGATGATTGTTGCCAACGTCGCCAAGATGACGAGAGGAAGAAGTAGCGAATCCGGGCAGAGACGGAAAAAGATGTTGTCGTCGCTCGCGCCGTTATCAAGGATATAGGCGCTCTGTCCGGCATAGGAAAAGAAGAGGGCCGGAAAAACGATCCCGAACCACGAGAGACGAATGGGGGCCGCACCGAAATGGCCCATGTCAGCGTAGAGCGCTTCAGCGCCGGTAACACATAGGAACACACCGCCAAGCACCAAAAAACCGGTAACACCGCTTATTGCCAGGAAATGGATCGCATACACTGGGTTGATGGCGCCGATAACGGAAGGATGGCGGAACATCGCTATAAGGCCGAGCACCCCGATCACAACAAACCAACAAAGCATGATTGGACCAAAGGCACGGCCAATTCGCGCCGTCCCCAGTGGCTGGATAAGAAACAATGCGACGAGTATGCCGATCGTGAGCGGCAGGATATAAGGCGCGACAGCCGGCGCCGCGCGCTCCAGGCCTTCAACGGCCGACAAGACAGAGATTGCGGGAGTGATGGCGCCGTCACCATAGATGAGCGCCGCGCCGAAAAGACCTGCAGCAATGATCATCGGCCGTCTATGACGTTTAATGCCGATCAGCGACATCAGCGCTAAGATCCCCCCTTCGCCGTCGTTATCGATTTGCATCGCAACCATCACGTACTTGATGGTCGTAATGATTGTGAGGGTCCAAATGATGAGTGATAGGCACCCGAGAACGACGTCCGGATCGGATTTGCCGCCGGCGAGCGCGACAACGGTTTTCAAGGTGTATAAAGGGCTCGTTCCAATATCCCCGAAAACGACGCCAAGGGCGGCTAGACCAAGAGCGGCCAAACCGGATTGTCTCACCGGCACCTGATTGATCGCCTCCAAGCCGCCTTTTCCGGTCGTCATCGGCATCGGGTCTCGAGCCCACATTGCTTATCTATCGACTAGTGCAAAACGCGACGAAGCAGCAGTAGTTCTAAAGTTCGATGTCAGCATGTCGATGCAGGTCAGCGGCCGAACCTGGAGGCTCGTTACGAAGTTCCACCTTGGGCGCCACTGGAGTTTGCTCTCATTCGTGCCAATTTTTATCAGGGCGCGCACCGTATCGCTCTATTCTTCCGAAATAGTGCGGTCGACTTGCCAACTCGCCGCCGTCACGTGTGGCTCTAGGCTTAGCCGTCCGACGATCTGTTCAAGAGATGCGTCGTTGCGTTTTTCCGCAACTGCGCTGGCTCCCAAACGCGTGGTGCCCAGACGCGCAAATGAAAAATATCGAAATACAATCCCGCAATTCTTATTGGATACCGGCCCGGCCACCATCGCATTGATCGGCGGGAACTACGCACATCAATCGTCGGCTCCCAGATGCACTGAACTGGGGGAACGCCATGACGACACAAGCAGCTGACGCGAACGGCGAGGCCGAGACGTTCAATCTTTGGGTCTTCTCTGATGCACACGTCGCGACCGATCGCGCCGTCTCCGCGGCCATCCGCAACGGCATGGGGTTTATACCGCCGGCTGGATATCCGGAGAGCCTGGCCAACGCGCTCAAGCAATCTGAAGAGGGTGGCGAACTCGGCGGCCCTTCGTTCCCCTGGGACATCGCACTCGACCTCGGTGACAACGCCGGCCTTTGGGATATTCCTGACGACGAGCAAGGACGGGAGGTCGTCCGCCAGCTCGGCGTTCTGAAACAGCACCGTCGCGAACAAATCTATCCGGTTGCGGGGAACCACGACGCCTCGCCCGGCAGCGCCCCTTCAAGCCAGGGAAAGCCAGCAAACTGGTGGTTTCGCAAATGGGTGGACCCGGTGGGCGAGCACCCGGCGACCTCCGGCGTTGATCTGAGCCGCCGCCCCTATCAGACGGAAGGGTCTTGGGAACGCTACTCATTCAAAGTCGGCAATCTTCGCTTCCTCATGATGAGCGATCGCAACGATCTTCCCTACCCTGTAGGTCGGCAGGAGTTCGGCGGCGGATCTCCAGCTGGTGCGGTAACGGGCGAAACCTTCAGTTGGTGGCAGCAGCATGTTGAAGAGGCCCAAAGCAACGGCGAGATCGTCGTTACGGCCCACCACCACATGCTGCGAGAAACAACAGTCGCATCTGGCGACTATGAAGGCGTGTCCCGGTATCCCGATGGGCGTTACCGGCACGGCAGATATCACGGTGTCGATGGCGTGCCTGAAGGCGCATCTTATCTTTACTTCGTCGATGACGTACCGAAGGCCGAACGGTTCGAGCGCTACCTCGCGGCGAACGAAGGAAGCGTCGATATCTGGCTGGGCGGGCACACCCATACGTATCCCGACGACGTCGTCAGCGGCCGCAGTCACATAGAGCGGAAGTGGGGCACCAACTTCGTCAATTGCGCTCAGCTCTCGAAGTATCATTCCTTCGTGACTTGCCCACCGATGAGCCGGCATTTCACGTTCACGGCAGGATCAAAGCTGGTCCGCGTCCGCTGCTATCTTCACGATGATAGCTACGCGCCACAAGGTTGGTATCCTCCTTCCGAGCGCGTTATCGAACTGAGCAGACCTTTTCGGCCCGACGCACGAATTGAACAGTGATGAACTTCCTAAGGTTTGCAACTTTTCTTCGTTCACGCGCATCCCGCGCGGCCCTAGTCGTTCTGTTGTTGGACAGCAGATATGTAAAGGTGGGCAGTGGCGCGGGGTGTTTCGCCAATTCATCAACGCGCCGACTACATCGAGACGGCGCCCACTGGCCCGGCTCCGCACCTGCACGTTGTTGATCCGGTACCGTCGCATGCGCAGCAGAAGCCGCGCCTCAGCCTCGATGGTGTGACCGTCAACTTCGGCGCACGCGCCGTTTCAGCAGTACAAGATGTGTCCCTGACGATTGGAGCCGGCGAGTTCGTTGCTCTGCTGGGACCGAGCGGATGCGGGAAGTCCACTCTTCTCAACGTGATGGCCGGCTTCTGTACACCGGTACAGGGTCGCGTTTTGCTGGACGGTGAGCCGCTGACCGGACCGTCGGCAAAGTGCGGCGTCGTCTTCCAAAAGCATTCTCTGTTCCCTTGGATGACCGCTCTCGACAACGTCGCCTTCGGGCCTCGGCGTCTGGGACTCACAAACGCTCGCCAGATTGCGCAGGATCTATTGGACATTGTCGGCCTCGCTCATGTCGCGAACGAGTGGCCGGCGAGCTTGTCAGGCGGCATGCAGCAGCGGGTTGGGATAGCTCGCGCACTTGCGACACGTCCGCCGGTATTGCTTATGGATGAGCCGTTCGGAGCTCTCGATGCACAGACACGCTCTCTGATGCAGGAGGAGCTGCTCTCGATCTGGGACAAGCTTCGGCCAACCGTCGTCTTCGTCACGCATGACATCGAGGAAGCCATTTTCCTCGCCGACCGAGTCGTGGTGATGCAAACGTATCCCGGGCGGATCGCACGCGAGTTTGCAATCGACATTCCGCGGCCGCGCTCCGCGGAGGTCCTCAACGACCACGCTTTCATCGAACGTAGGCGCGAAATCACCGACGTCATTCGCGTTGAGGCCCGAAAGACGTTTCGATGACAGTCGCCCTCCAATCGTTGCGGAAGTTCAAAGGCGTCGCCGTCGCAATCACGCTCGGCGCAATTGGCCTGTCGCTCTTCGCCGGCATCTGGACGTGGGCGTCCGCCCATCTCGGCAACGACGTCCTGCTGCCCTCGCCGTTATCGGTGCTTTCAACATACGCTGAACTCATCGCGGACGGTTCACTGGCGAAAGACATCGGCGCCTCCATCTTCCGGGTCTTCGCTGGGTTCTCTATCGCCTCCACCATTGCCGTTCCCTTGGCTCTGGTGCTCGCATACTCACGCATCCTGCGCGGCTTGGTGATGCCGCTCATCGCACTGATCCGGCCGATTCCGCCTATCGCCTGGATTCCGCTCGCGATCCTGTGGATGGGCCTGGGAGATCCTCCAAGCTACTTCATCACGTCGATCGCCGCGTTCTTCCCGATATTCCTGAACGCCTTCGCCGGCGGCACGTCCCTCCAGCAGGAGCACGTCAACGCTGCACGCTCTTTGGGTGCCGGTCCCTTTGCGTTGTTGACCAAAGTGATGCTGCCATCTGCTCTTCCAATGATCGTGACTGGCCTTCGCATTGGACTTGGCCAGGCGTGGATGGCCGTTGTCACAGCCGAGCTGATCGCCGCCCAGTCGGGGCTCGGCTACATGATCCAGATCAGCCGTCTTAGCCTCGAAACCTCTCGCGTCCTCGTCGGAATGACGGTCATCGGCCTGCTTGGAGCAGTGATGATTGGCTCGCTCGGCGTGCTCGAACGCCGCTTCATCGTACCTTGGAACTACCCTCGATAAAGAAGGAAACACAGATGTCCCGTTTACGCGCTTCGGCGCTTCGCATGATGCTCGCAATACTCGCCGGCGCACTTTCCGTCGGCACGGCGGCGGCGGAAGATGCCAAGATCCGCATTGGATACCCGTCCGGCATGAACGGCCAGGTACCGGTAGTGCTCGAAAAAGCCGGCATCGCTCAGAAGCATCAACTCACCGCGGAGTTTACGGGCTTCCAGTACGGTCCTCCGATGATGGAGGGCCTCGTTTCCGGCCAGCTCGACGCCGTTGTCACCAGCTTCCTGCCACCGCTCACGCTTTCGGCAAAGGCACCCGGCAGCGTGAAGTTTGTCGCAACGCTCGGCCAGTCGAGCCATGCGCTGCTTGTTCCGAAGGACAGCTCGGCAAAGTCACTTATCGACCTGAAGTCCAAAAAAATTGGTGTCTCCGTGGGATCCGAGTCCCACCTCGATCTCATCCTGGCGCTGAAGGATGCAAAACTCGATGCGAAGACCGACGTCGAGCTCGTCAATCTGCAACCCAACGAGCTTCCGGCCGCCCTCGAGAAGGGCTTGGTTGACGCCGCGCTTATCCGCCAGCCGCAGGTTCTTCGTTTGGAAGAAAGCCTGGGCGCCAAGAAAATTCAAAGTTGGCCGTTCCGCTTCACGTCGATCGTGCGCACCGAATATCTGAACAGCAATCCTGATGCGGTGAAACGGTATGTCGAAGCCTTGAAGGACGCGGTCCTCTATATCGCAACAAATCCGGATCAGGCAGCAACGTGGTTTGCCGAATCCCAGCGCCTCGATGCAGCTGTCGTCAAAAAGCTGGAAAGCGAGAATCCGCTATACGCCGCCAAGTCACGCGATGACATCAAGATCGAAATTGACGACGGGTTCAAGAAACTCCTCGCCGAGCGGCTTGCCGCGGCGATCGACAATGGCCTCGTCAAGTCCAAGATCGATCCCGCCTCACTCACCCAGTAGGACGAGAGGGGCCGTCGTCGCGAAGACGGCGGCCCACACTGTTAGCTCTGCGCAAAGGTTATGAAGACCGGCGACGTCCACACTTTTTCATCGTCAATTTGACGGCCGTAAACATAGACGGGTCTGAACCCGTGTGGGCCATTGCGTGGATCGACTTCCAGTTCACCGGCGACCTCCAAAGGCAACGGCTTGCCGGTCAAGCGTTCGAGCGCGAGAAACAAACCCTCGCCACCCAAATCACGACGCAACACACCTTCGTCGATGAGCTGCGCGCCCGACACGTGCCAGGCGAAGGTTGGCCGATGTGCGAAGAGCGCAGGTGATAGAGTGTCACCGACCTTTTGATATTCCCCGATCGTCCCCTCGACCGTTATTGTAGCGTCCGCCAGACCGGTGACGTCAAACTCGATCGTGTCGGCATCACCGTAGGTCTCGGATTTGAACGAGACTTCGTTGGCGCCGTGTCGCCACGCAGCCTCTTCGATGTGTTCAAATCCGAAAGTCTTGACGGAATGGATCACCGCGTTCGCGACCTTGATCGTGCCGGACCACTTTGCTGCCCGATAACGGTCCTTGATGCGAGCGCCGCCCCAACGCAGCCGGAAACGCCGCGAGCTATACCCCGCCTCTGACTGAAGGTTCCGCTCCCAGAATACGCCGTTGTGATCGTACGCTGCGATGTAGTCCCAGGCAGCACTGCCTAACAGACGATACTTCAGCGTCGTCGCCACCGCTGCACTGATCTCATCTCCTTGGATCGCCGCGCCGGATGAGAGCAAACCGACGATGCGTTCTCCGGTCGTCGCCCAGGTGTGCCGTGCCCGAAGCGCTCGCCCTATATCTCGCCTCGTCAGTGCCGGCGCGATCACGCCCGTTAGACCGCCCCGGACTCCGAAGACTTGTGCACCCGGTGCTCCTCCCCCACATCGGCCGCGGTGTTCATCTCCCGCAGCAGAAGCGCCGAGCTTGTATCCTCGAGAAATCGCTTCCTGGTAGAACCACCCGAAGTGACCCCAGGTCGAACTGACCTCGATCAGCCGTTCGAGCGCCGGATCATGCCAATCGAGGTTTGCTCGCCGTCCGCCCACGTGCGGAATGAGCAGATGTCCCTCAGGATCATGTTCGTAGACGCTCCACAGATCATTGAGCGGCCACGTCCCGGGTTCGATCGTTCCACCCTGCATCGCCGCGTTCCATTCGAACGATCGGGCCGGGCGCCCTGAATGATGGAAGGGAAACTCGGGCTGCCTGTCGTGAAGGAAGATGACGTTGTGGTCCCCTCCGGCACAAGAGTTGCCGCACCATTCAGTCCCTGGAAACGTGACGAACGCCCCATCACGATGCAAGTCACGAATGAGATCAACGGATTTGATCCAATCGCTTTCCGTGACGTTGAAATCATTCGCCGTGTAGCCAAGGACATCGAGACCCGCCACATCCCGGCCGTACCGGAGATTGTAGTCGGTGCTGTTGATGCCGACCGTGTCGTCGGAGTGAACATGAAGATCGGCAAACCAGGCCTGCGGGACACTTAAACCGGGATCCACGCTCAGCACCGCGCGCGCGGCGGCAATACGGGAATTGCTCGGAAAGTGTGCCAGAATTTCTACCGCACCATCCAGGCCATCGGTCATCAAGTCGTGCCGCACCACGGCCCATCCGGCCTCGGGAAACGCGATCGTCTTGACGTCCTGCTTGTTCGTTTCCGTGATCTTCAGCTCGACGGGCTCCTTCACGTCTCGGCAAACGTTTCCCCACACATCAAACGCACGGACCCGGATGGACGCCTTCTCACCAGCCTTCACAAGTCGTGGCGTTACGATCGACAGTGCCGCCGGCGATCCCGCCAGGAATTCAATCGTGGCGTCACCGGGAACCGGTGCGAATTTGGATGTGCCGAGCGGATCAATGTAGGCCCGGAATGTGAACGCCGCCTCCTCGAAGGTCTGAACCCGCGTGCCTGGCCCACCAGAACGCCGGTCACCGAGGCGAATGATGATCGTGTCGCCAGGATTGAGGTAGCCGTCGACGAAATCGATTAAGAGGGCCTTCTGAAACGGTCTCTCGTGACCCTTCTGGTCAAAAGTGATTTTCAGAGCCTGCACCGTCGGTGGACTTTGACCCTCAACGAGGGGCGCGGCAGCGTATTCGGCAGACACGTAGTTCGCTGCGGTCGGGTCGCTGGTCTGAAACAGCGCCCAATCCGTATAGAACTTGAAAGCAATCTTGAGCCGCGCTCCATCCGCGATGCCACTTTCGCCGACAACGTAGGTCAGCAGGACCTCCTCCCACGATCCCGCAACCAGCCGTTCGTGCGAGCAGCTCAGCGCACCAAGGAACGGCCGTTCGGAGCTGCGCTGACCTTTCCCTTGCGGGAATATCCGCCGCTCCTCTTGAAAGCTTTCATGATCATACGTCCCGTCAGCCATTTCATTTCGTCCCGGACAAGCGTTTGAACGAGTGCGCGATTATCTAGGAGACGATCGAAGCGGGCCGTAACAACAATTCCTGCTTTTCTTATTCCAAATGGAATGCACCAGTCCCAAAGGAAGAACGATATAAGAAATCGATCTAACGGCTCTGCAAACTAATTGCTTCAGGGTTTATCGCGCCATCAGCATCCTCTCGGGATCGACCGGCCTCGTCATTAGCGAAGGCCGGGGCACACATGATTCCGTAGGGGTTCACACATGCGCGGCAAGCTACTTATTCCGGCGATCCTGCTCACCTTGAGCAGTCACGTCACCCAAGCGATCTCGGCTGAGACGATCCGCGTTGCCATCGGCACGCAGGACACCACGATCAATACGGCCACCGGCGGTCTGATCATTCGCGAAGAGAAGCTTCTCGAAAAGTACCTGCCGAAGGATGGAAAGTACAAGGACGTAACTTACGACATTCAATGGCGTAACTTCACCACGGGCGCGGCCATCACCAATGATCAAATCGCGGGCAAGGTGGACTTCGGCGTCATGGCTGATTTTCCAGGCTCGCTCAATGGCGTTGCGCATGAGAAGGCAGGACGCAGCAGCATCTTCATCTCGGTTCTGCAGGGAAGCGTAAAGGGCTCGGGTAACGGCATCGTGGTGCCGAGTTCCTCATCGGTTCAGTCCCTCGCCGAGCTGAAGGGCAAGACCATCTCCGTACCCTTCGCCTCGACATCGCATGGTCTTCTGCTCCGCGCGATCAAAGCTCAGGGTTGGAACCCCGATACCGACGTGAAGATAATCGCGCAAACACCGGAAGTGGCGGGCTCCGCTCTGCAATCCAACCAGGTCGATGCGCACGCCGACTTCGTACCATTCGCCGAGCTGTTCCCGTGGCGCGGATTCGCCCGCAAGATTTATGACGGCTCGCAGGCTAACGGTCCGACGTTCCACGGCGCCCTCGTCGACAAGGCCTATGCGGAGAAATATCCGGAGATCGTGACCGCCTATCTGCAGGCAGCGCTCGAGGCCAACAGGCTCATTGCCGAACAGCCCGAGAAATACAGCGAACTCATCGCCAAGGTCACGGGCGTCGAGGCGGAAGTGAACTACCTCTTCCACGGTCCACTCGGCCTGCAGACTCGCGACCTCACCTGGAAGCCTGAATATCGCCAAGCCGTCGCGACCGCCATTGAGACACTGAAGCTTCTGAAGAAGACCGATCAGGGACTCAACTTGGATACCTTCGTCAACGACACCTATATCAAGGCCGCCTTCAAGGCCTCCGGCCTGGACTACGATGCGCAGCTCAAGAACTACGAGCAGCTGCCGCTAAATGCAAAGGACGCGGCAACCGGCGAGGAGATCAAGGATAGCAAGCGCGTAGCGCAGATCTGGGTCAAGGACGAGCCGCTGGTCCGTCACTACGCTCATGCAGAAAACGCGCTCAAGGCACTCAAGACGCTTGAGACCGAGGGGAAAGCCATCCGCGTGCTTTACGCGCAGGATCGCAATACCGGTATCAAGTTGCTGGGCGCGCAAGCCTGGTTCGTCCGCTCCGATGCAGGCGAAGTGAGCGCATTCCTTCTCAAGGAACAGGCTGAGGCCTGGGCCAAGGCAAACGGCGGCAAAGTTCTCGACTACGCCGGCGTCCGCGCGGCTGTCCTCGCAAGCAACTGACCGGGCAGCACGTGACATCCTCCGCTCGCTCCAGCCTTGCCAGCTGGTTGTTGAAATTGACCTCGATCGCCGCCTGCCTCCTCGTATGGCAGGCGGCGTCGAAGTTCCGCATCAATCTTGGCGTCGTCACCTTTACGAACGTGCCGGCGCCAACCGACGTCCTGGAAGCGGCAGTCGCGCTGGCACAGTCTTCCAAAGTGTTCGATCACGTGTCGAGCAGCCTGAGGCGCGTTGGCGTGGGCTACGTCATCGCCGCGTGTCTCGGTATAGCCCTCGGGCTTGCGGTAGGCCGCTCGCGCCGGGCGGCGGATCTGTTGTTGCCTCCGCTCGAGTTGCTGCGGCCCATTCCGGCGGTCGCTTGGATACCGCTTGCGGTTCTGATGTTTCCGTCGTCGGAAGCCTCGATGATCTACATCACGTTCATCGGCGCATTATTTCCCATTTTGCTCAACACAGTGCACGGCGTTGAAAACGTCGACGCGCGTTTGATCGCATCGGCGCAGAGCCTTGGCGCTTCTCGCGGCGCAATCCTGCGTGAGGTGGTGATTCCCGCAGCCGCTCCCAGCATCGTGACTGGGCTCGCCATCGGGATGGGAACGAGCTGGTTCTGTCTCGTCACTGCGGAGATGATCTCCGGCCAGTTCGGCATTGGCTACTACACGTGGGAATCCTACATTTTGCAGAACTATCCGGACATCGTCGTCGGCATGGTGCTGATCGGCGTACTTGGCATGGGATCGAGCGTGCTCCTGCGCTGGCTCGGAGCGCGTCTGACGCCGTGGAACAATCTTGAAGGTGCCCGGCGATGAGCGGCGAAGAGAGACTGACGAAGCCCGAACTGGGCCGCATCGAGGCCGAGCACGTTTCGATACGCCTAGGCTTCGGCCATCAGGCATTTGAGGCCGTACAGGACGTGAGCTTCGACGTCGAACCCGGAGAGCTGGTGTGCCTGATTGGGCCCTCGGGCTGCGGAAAATCGACACTTCTTGGTGCGCTCGCTGGCCACATCACCCCGAGTGGCGGAACTCTGAAAGTCGACGGCCT
The DNA here is from genome assembly GCF_900116175.1 of Hyphomicrobium facile. Taxonomy (GTDB): domain Bacteria; phylum Pseudomonadota; class Alphaproteobacteria; order Rhizobiales; family Hyphomicrobiaceae; genus Hyphomicrobium_B; species Hyphomicrobium_B facile. The sequence goes on along the minus strand of NZ_FPCH01000001.1, from coordinate 346,394 downwards.
CGCCGTGCGCGGTCCGCACCCGGATCGCGGGATTGTCTTTCAACATCACACGTTATTTCCGTGGAAGAGTGCGCTTGCCAACGTCGCGTTCGGGCCCAAGATGCGCGGCGTTCCCAAGGCGGAGCGTAAGCGGCAGGCGATCGAAATCCTCGACCTGATCGGCCTTGGCGATTTCGCAGATCGATATCCCAAGCAACTGTCGGGCGGTATGCAGCAGCGTGTCGAGATCGCACGCGTTCTCGTCAACAAGCCGCGTCTGCTGCTCATGGATGAACCTTTCGGCGCCCTGGATGCGCTGACACGCCTGATGATGCAAGAACTGCTGCTGGAGATATGGGCGCGCGTTCGCACGACAGTGCTGTTCGTCACACACGACATCGACGAAGCGTTGTTTCTCGCCGACCGCATCATCGTGATGACGCCGCGGCCGGGCCGGTTACTGGAGATCATTCGCGTGCCGTTCGTTCGGCCGAGGCCGGCGGAAATCGTCGCGACAGCTGAATTCGGCGAGCTCAAGCGCCATTGCCTCGAGCTGCTTCGCGGCCGTCAGAACGGGTTCCCGCTGCCGCGCCTCAGCCCGCTAGGAAGCCCGCCTCAAAGCTGAGCAACCCACGTCACAAGCAATGCAGAAATTCTTCTTAGGCGTTTTCCCTGGAAGCCTTCTAATACAATCCCGTCAGCTCTGGAGGCTCCATGCAGAATTTTGATGCTGCACAAGACGTTTCGCCGTCCAGCCCACAGGGCCATGCACTCTTCTTGATCGATGAGCAAGAGACGGTCGACGACAGCTTACAGCTGATGGGCACTCTGCCGGAGAGCCTGCGGGCTAGCCTGCGGCGTGCCGGTTCGGTGCTCCGCCTCAAGACCGGCGAGCCGGTTTTCGAACAAGGCCAGCCTCACAACGGCATCTTCATGATCGAGAGCGGCTCCGTGCGCACGTTTTACTCTGGGCCTTCGGGTAAGGAGATTACACTCGCTTACTGGGGCGAGGGTCATTTCGTCGGCGGACCGGAGCTGTTCGGACGCGGCGCCCATATCTGGTCGGCGGAGGCCGCGACGCCAAGTGTGCTCTACAGCGTTTCGGGACGCGCGTTGCGAGCCTTAGCCGCGCAAAATTCTATTCTCGCAATGGGACTGATCGATGCGCTTATCGTGAAGGGGCGATGCTATTCCTCGCTGGCGCAAATTCTGGCGACGAAGCCGGCACGCGACCGGCTGGCCGAACTGCTTTTGGCCCTTGCAGACCGCACCGGCTCGGCCCCCATTGGTCAGGAAAGCGAAATACCACGCGACGTCACGCACGAGCAGCTTGCGGCCATCATCGGCTCGACACGTCAGTGGGTCACGGCGACGTTGGCACGCTTCGAGCGCGAGGGGCTCGTGTCGGTCCGGCCGGATTCGATCGTAATCCTCAATCGGCGCGGTCTGCGCGAAGCCCACACCGCCGGCTGAGTCATTTCAGCAGATACGGGATGTTGACGGTAACCGCATCGGTCGGACAATCGGTCTGGCACGGCATGCAGTACCAGCATTCATCGTACGCCATGTACGCCTTCTGCGTGATCTCGCTGATCCGCAGGACATCGAGCGGGCAGACATCGACGCAAACGGTACAGCCCTTGTCGGCAATGCACTTCGCATCGTCGACTTCGACTGGAACGATCGTGTAGGAAGTGGCTAGCGGCATGCGGTCATAAACTTTCAATCGATCAGGAAATCTTCGAGTTGGGGTCGCGTGGCCAAGGCAGCAAGATACGGCCATGGGTAGATGCCGCGTGCGTGGCCGTCAGAGAAAACGAGATTGACGGCGTAGTTGCCAATCGGGTTTACGGCCGCGATGGTCAGGCCTTCGGGCGCAGCACGATGCAAACCGCGCTCGCGGCGCACGCGACCTTGCGCTGAGGGACACTCGACCCACAACAACGCCGCGCCGAGTTCATGCCGGCGGCCATTGTCGGCGACAATGATCAATCCCTCACCCTGTTCGGTCAAAAGCACATCGGTAACGCGCATCCGTCAGCCAGACTCCTGTATCGCCATCGCCCCCCAAAACTGGCATCGTGCAGCACACTGCAAAAGCAATTAGTTGCTGCCTCTCGGTCCCGGATCCGCACTAGTGTGTTCGCCGAAGTCTTAAGCCAGGCGAGAGGGTATCCGTGGCACTCGACCAACTCATTGACGGCACGTCGGAGATCAGTTGCGACGTTCTTGTTCTCGGCGGCGGAACGGCAGGGCCCATGGCGGCGCTGAAAGCCAAGCAGAAGAACCCGAAATCGAAAGTCATCCTGCTCGAAAAGGCGAACGTGAAGCGCTCCGGCGCGATCTCGATGGGAATGGACGGCTTGAACAACGCTGTCATTCCAGGCCATGCGACGCCCGAACAGTACGTCCGCGAGATCACGATCGCGAACGATGGCATCGTCGATCAGAAGCCGGTGCTCAAATATGCGGAACGCTGCTACAGCGTCATTGAGGAACTCGATCGCTTCGGCATCAAATTTCAGAAGACCGAGAACGGGGACTTTGCGGTCAAGAAGGTTCATCATCTCGGCGCATACGTGTTGCCGATGCCGAACGGCGACACCGTGAAGAAGGCGCTCTACCGCCAGCTCAAGCGGGCACAGCTGCTGATCTCGAACCGATACATGGCAACCCGCCTGCTGAAGGGAAGCGACGGGCGGATCGCCGGCGCGATTGCTGTCAATACGCGCACGGGTCAGTTCCTGATCATCCGGGCCAAGGCGATCATCCTCTGCATGGGCGCGGCCGGACGCCTTGGTCTGCCTGCCTCCGGATACCTGTTTGGCACGTACGAGAACGCGGCAAATTCCGGCGACGGGTATGCCATGGCCTATCATGCCGGCGCGAAGCTCGCGAACCTCGAATGCTTCCAGATCAATCCCCTCATCAAGGATTACAACGGCCCTGCATGTGCCTACGTCGCCGGTCCTTTCGGCGCCTACACTGCAAACAACGAAGGCAACCGCTTCATCGACTGCGACTACTGGTCGGGGCAGATGATGCTGGAGTTCTACACCGAGCTACAGTCCGGCAAGGGGCCGGTGTTCCTTAAGCTGAACCACCTCCACGACAGCACGATCTCGGAGATCGAAGACATCCTGCACAAAGTAGAACGACCATCGCGCGGCAAATTCCACGAGCAGCGCGGAACGGATTACCGTGCGGAGATGATCGAAATGCACATCTCCGAGATCGGCTTCTGCTCCGGCCATAGCGCCTCGGGAGTGTTCGTCGACGAGTTCGCGCGAACCACCGTGGAGGGCCTCTACGCCGCCGGCGACATGGCGAGCGTACCGCACAGCTATATGCTTGGCGCTTTTACGAACGGTATGATCGCTGGTGAGCATGCCGTGGAATACGCCGCCGGCGTCTCACTTGCGGATATCGATGCGGAGGAAGTGACGCGGGAGTGCGAGCGGGTTTTAGCACCGACGAAGCGCGAGCGCGGCATTCCGCCAAACCAGATCGAGTACAAGACGCGGCGGCTTGTGAACGATTACCTGCAGCCGCCGAAGGTCCCGCGCAAGTACCAGCTGGCACAGCAGCGCTTCGCCGAGGTCCGCGAAGACCTTGAGCAGGGCATGCTGGCGCGCAACGCCCATGAGCTTCTGCGAGCGCTCGAAGCCTCATCCATTCTCGATTGCGCGGATATGGCGGCCGCCGCCTCGCTGTTTCGGACAGAGAGCCGGTGGGGCCTCTATCACTTACGCACGGACTATACGGATCGAAATGACGCCGATTGGTTCTGCCATACGCTTGTCGGCAAAACCGATGGCCGGATGACGGTCGAGAAGCGTGAAGTCCAGCCATACGTCGTGCCGATAGCCGACGACGAGAAGGATCTTTATTACAGGCAGCGCACGCGCCAGGCTGACGATGTGGCCGCGACGAGGATTGCCACGTGACGGCGGACCTGTTTGAAGACGACGTCGACCTCGCGGCGCTGGCAGAGGACCTGCAGTCGGACGACCCTCAGCGGCGTAGAGTTTCGGTCTTGGCCTTGAGCGACAGCGGCGATCCCGAGGCGTCGAAGCTGCTTCTAAGCGTCGTGCGCGATCCGGATCCGGGCGTGCGGAGGCAAGTAGCGCTCGGACTTGGAACCTTCGGCGGGCCTGGCGACGCCGAAGGCCTGGTCGCGCTTCTCCGCGATGCCGATCCCGGCGTTTCGCAAGCCGCTGCTGAAGGCCTCTGCGAGATCAAGGATGCCGACGCGGCACCTGTCCTTGTTGCTGGATTGACCGATGCATCCCCGTTCGTGCGCGCGTCGCTGTTGCGCGGGCTGAAGGAACTGCGGTCGGCTCTCGCTTTGGGGCCAGCGCTGCAGGCCCTGCAGGACGAAGATACCGAGGTTCGAATTCAAGCGGTCGGCGTCATCGGCTATTTGAAACGCGAGGACGCCGTTCCCGCGCTGCAGGCCGCCGCGAGAGATCCCGACCCGCACGTGAGACGCACGGCAATCAGCGCCCTTGGATTTTCGCGCCTTGCCGGTGGCGTCGCGACCCTCGTGCGTGGGCTCGCCGACAACGCGTGGAGCGTGAGGGAAGCGGCGGCGGAAGCCCTTGGCTACACCAAGGTTGAGGGATTTGATCCCGCGCCGCTCGTAGCGGCTCTCGATGATGCCTTCTGGCAGGTACGTCTCAAGGCCGTGCGCAGCCTTGCGCAACTCGGCGTCAGGGAAGCTGCGCCTCACATCGCGCGGAACCTCGACCATCCAGAGCCAAATTTGCGGAAGGAGGCGGCCAACGGCTTGGGTCATCTCGCGCATCCGGACACGCGCGATATCCTGAACCAAGCAGCGACCGATCCCGACGCCGATGTCCGCAAGAACGCCCGGTGGGCCCTGTCGCGGCTTGGTGCGGCGTAGCCGTTTCATCAAAACTGAAGTTGCATACCCAGAATAAATCTGTCGACGTTCCTGTCGCCGAAGTTGTCGATATTCTCATGCGAATAGAGGGCGGACAGAAGCGCGTCGTGCCCATCGATGATGAAGTTGCTGCCGACCGAATATTCGACCTGGTCCGGACCGAAATCGTGATCGAACTCCTGATAGCGGAAGACCGGCTCAAACCTGCCGATGCAAACCTTGTGATCGATCAGGTAGCTCGTCAGGATGAACCAGGCATTGCCGGAAGCAAGCCCGTTTCCGCCATCCGCGGTGCTCGTATCGATGCCGTAGGTATCGTAGATGTAATACGCACCTTCGATCGTAAAATTGTCATGCGCGGTAAACGCGTGATGCTGCATCAGCACGTCCACGTTGAAGCCGGTGAAATCACCTGACCGCACACCGTCGGTCGCGGCTCCACTCTGGAACTGCCCGACGACACCGACCGACAGAATTTTCTTTTTGCCGTAATAGTCGCTCGAGTAGGTGTAATAGCCGTCCTCTGCATCCCAGAAATCATACTGCACACGGCCAGCAACAAGCGGCCCATTGGCTTCGCGACTGAAGCACGTGTTGTTATCTGCGGTGCAACCCTGGTATCCGCCAATCATATATTTGAACTTGCCGATATCGCCCCAGACGGCGCCTCCATTGTCGCGCCCATCGAAAATACTGGGATAGGCGCTGACGAACGGAAATTCCCACGTTCCGAGATTGAATGGCCCGTCGAGGTTTGCGCGATCGCTCGGAGGCAACATACGCCCACCGTAGAGGTTGAACTCGTCGTGAAACTCGAAGCGAGCCATCGCGTCGAGAGTTTGCATACCAGTGGGATCGCCGTTCGGAGCTTGATCTATGTCGGTATTATAAGTGAAGCCGACTTTCTTGGTGAGCTGGCCCTGTATATAAAGTCGGGCGTTTGCTAGTTCCGCATCATTAAGTCCTGACTTCTCGGGCTCCGTGATGAACTGCCCGCGCAGGCCCGCTCCGACGCTGATCCAAGAGTCGTCATCCCAGAGATTGAACCTCAGGAACTCTTGCGCGAAAGCGGACGAACTGCCGAAAAGAGTGAAGGTGCAGGTGGCGGCAGCCAATCCCCGCTGCAAAGCACTGATCAAAATCATTCTCCCGGAATTTGGGATCAGCGTGCGAATTGGAAAAAAAGCATTTGTCTACGCCGAACAAGCGCCGCTAGACCAATTGTCAGCATTGAGAACATCGGCCACAAAATGCACTTATGAGAAAGGCGATTTGTTCAATCGACGAGCACAGATCGAGCGGGCACGAAGATGCGCGACTCGAAAAATAGAAACGAATGGCTCCAAGAGAAAAATCAGTAGGCGGTAATTATTTCGAAACCTTGGGGTGATTCTGCGATCCGTCACATACTCGCCGTTTCGCGTGCAGACGAATAGCGACCTTCTGTAGATCGACGGCCACGCTCGCGCGGCGCGGCACCACAAGCGCGAGATCTCGATGTTGCCACGTTTGGAGCAAGCGGCCGCCAACCCTCGTCCTGATTATTGCTCCACACGGCATCGGCCGCAGACCGCTCTGCATCGTCGAGCACAGCGTGAAGCCCTGCAGCGCCCGTCATCTCATGGTGCAACCGCTGGCACTAAGGGTCGAAATGACGCTGCAAAGTCGCCGGGCCCCTCGTCGGTCCCCTTGAACATTGTCTCGACCGGATAGCTGTCACGCAATTGACTTCCGGGCCGGCACAATTTACCTGACACGTCGATGCCCAGATGGCGGAATTGGTAGACGCACTGCTTTCAGGTAGCAGCGCTCACAAGGCGTGGAGGTTCGAGTCCTCTTCTGGGCACCAATCAACACAAATAATTTTTATAACCAGTTGATTTTGCAAGAAAAAATATCATATCCAAGCATTTGGCGGGATTTCCAAGCGGCTCGTGACTTCGCGAGTTTCCGGAACACGGGCTCGGCGCCCTGAACCATCGCATCAAGTTCATCGGTCTTAGTGGCGGCCCATTTCATCCAGTCATCAAGACTACGGCCTGCGACTTCGATTGATCCACGGCAACCGTTCTCGATAACGAGCGAAGAAAATGGCGGACCAAAACCGCCTTGCGATGACGCTCGGCCAACTCCACCAGGGCTTCATAGGTCCTCGGATCGCAGCGCGCGGCGAAGCTGCCGACCTGAAGCGCGTCCAGCTCCTTTAATCTGTCGAGGACGCCAGGAGTTCGGCATCAAGCTGCGACTTCAAATTTTCTCGGTGCGCCCGCGCGGCGCTGCGTGCTGCAATCAGAATGACATTCGCAATCCGAGGAATGCAGTCCTCCTTGCAGCCTACGCGGGCGGACCGGTCGGCGCCTCCGCTCTGCGCACCGGCGCGTCGTGGACATGGCACGACATCGACACGGAACGGAGAGTTGTATTTCCTGTTTTTCCTCGAAAGCATCGAAGCCAATTACGGCGGCGACACCGGCCAGATTTTCGGCGAGATGGGACTTCCAATGAACGCAGGCTCACTCGCATTTGAGCCGTTTGCCGGCATCGCATACGTTCACGTCTCGACGGACCGCTTCAGCGAAGAGGGCGGCGTTGCCACGCTCGGGACCGCTTTATCCCATTTGCGGAAGTCGGCCCACGACCGAGTGGCAAGGCGGTGGCGACGCCCCTGACGCGGTCATGCGCGCCCAATCGATCCGCACCGGAGATGGGCCAGAGACAGAGAGCCAAGATACCTGCGCGTTTGCTTGTTTTGGAGCGGGCGAGTCTGAAGAACTCGAGGAGGCATCATGGTTCACTCACATCGGGAATCGCGTCGCATCGTAAAACCAGTCCACGATCTCCAACCCGGCGAGATCCGCCAAGTCCTGAATCGCATCACTCACCTGGAGTGAACGTGGCGCGCCGGCAATTCCCGCGGGACAAACTGGCTTCAACCCACAACCGAAAACCGCCCCGAAAGGCATTGGCGTTGTCGCCTGCGCGACAAGGCGGCGGCAGTGTGCGGAGCTTTCTGACATTGCCTCCGCCGATCACCGTATCATCTGGCTGCAGGGCCGCCATAAGACGCTCGATGCATCGGCCACATGACCTTGCCACCTTCTCTTCCCGTTGCGCTCAAGGCCGGCGCGTCCGACGTAATCCTCGTAGGTTCCTTGCTTGTACGGCAAATGACCGAGTTCCATCGGCTGCTAGCGATCAAGGTGGTGCCGAGTCCTGTTCCTAGACCGAGAAACAGCATCTTTCCGCCTTCGTAGCTTCCCAAGGCCTGCATGGCGGCATCGTTTATCACTTTGACGGGACGACCAAACGCCTGCGCGAAATCGAACGCGACCCATCCACGCGCTAAGTTTACAGGTTCCGCTGAAGGCCGGCCCCCCCCAAGACTGGGCCCGGGTAGCCGATGGACACCACATCATAGGTCCAATCAGCGGCAAGTTTTTTCACCCCAGACACCATGCGCCGGGGCGTGAGCGTTGGGCCTGATCGAAACGAACGACTTTCCGACTGTCCGGTAGCGAGCCGACGAGCGCCCACGGTCTTAACGGATGACTTAAGTGCATCTGGTTGAGCTTGCCGCATTACCGCACACTCGCGCCGCCGGACGAAGGTTCACTTGCGTCGGCGTTTCACCGCTGTACGCTTTCCGTCACGACGTGTTCGCTCGACCGCCGTTCTTGTGGATCGTCAAATTTGGCGAGCGATCCATAACCCAAGGCCTTTTCAACGCTGGCCATGTTTTCGCTGAGACGGGTCAAAATCAGTTTGCGCTGCTTGCCGCGAGTGAGGGCAACCTCGACCAATTCACGATTTTTTAAATCACATTTGCATCGTCATTTAATCACTTCATAAGGCGTTGAATTGCGCTGAAATGGGGACGAGAGAGTGATTACTTAAACTGCAAACTCGCCGCGATCAGCGTCGCTGGATAACCTATTATGAAGCGCTACGCGACTCCACGCGCGAGATTTATAAGCGGTCGTCGTGCGAGATGATGAACAAGTTCGCAACCTTGATTTCGATCAATATCGGCATATGGTGCAACGCATTAGTGCGCCGGCTGATAATTTTGTGAGTAGCCGCTCATGCCCGACCCAACGATTTCAGCCGTCCAAAAACCGAGCAACCCACAACCATTCAACGTAGCCTTGGACGCGTGGGCGTATTCGATCGATGCTTGGCAACGCAGCATTCTCTTTCTCGACGCACTCGAGCAAAGAAGCTCGCGGTATCATGAGCACGCAGCCAAGCGCGCGCCGCATGTTTTGAAATTCGCCTGCGAGCTTGTCATTGATGGCCGCACATTATCAAAGCCTGTGAACTACGCACTCGTACGCATAGTCCCCTCCGAAGAAGACAAGCCCGACAAACGTAAGCGGCCATTTGTGGTCGTCGACCCACGAGCCGGGCATGGACCCGGCATCGGCGGGTTCAAGCCGCAGAGTGAGATCGGCGTGGCGATGAAGGCCGGTCACCCGTGCTATTTCATCGGCTTTCTTCCGGAGCCGGTTCCGGATCAGACAATTGAAGACATCGCACAGGCGGAAGCCGTCTTCATTCAGCATGTCATTAACCTGCATCCGGAGGCGGACGGCAAGCCAGCCGTTATCGGCAATTGCCAAGCGGGTTGGGCTGTCATGATGGTGGCGGCCGAGCGGCCTGAGCTGTTCGGCCCAATCATCATCGCGGGGGCTCCCCTCTCGTATTGGGCCGGAGAGCCGAGACAGAATCCCATGCGTTACACCGCCGGTTTACTTGGCGGCACTTGGCTCACCGCTCTGCTCGGAGATACCGGTAACGGCAAGTTCGATGGTGCGTGGCTCGTTTTCAATTTCGAGAACCTCAACCCCGCAAATACTCTTTGGGCCAAGCACTACAATCTCTACTCCAAGGTCGACACCGAAACGCCGCGGTATCTGGATTTCGAACAGTGGTGGGGCGGACATGTGTTGCTGAACGCCGGTGAGATGCAATTCATTGCCGATGAATTGTTCGTCGCAAATAAACTCACGACGGGTGAGATCGCATCGTCCAACGGCGCTCGCATCGATCTTCGTAACATTCGCTCGCCGATTGTCGTCTTCTGCTCGAAGGCAGACAACATCACGCCCCCGCCGCAGGCCTTGGATTGGATTCTCGATCTCTACGACAGCGTTGACGACATTCGGACTCACGGCCAAACGATCGTTTATGCGGTGCACGAGTCCGTGGGACATCTCGGCATCTTTGTTTCGGGCTCCGTTGCCAAGAAGGAGCACGATCAATTCGCGAGCAATATCGATCTGATCGATACGCTACCGCCCGGTCTCTACGAAGCCGTGATGACGCCCAAGAACGGTGACGAAGCCGGGGCCGAATTCATAGGGGGTGACTATCTAGTCCGCTTCGAAGCCCGCACTTTAGATGACATCCGCGCACTCGGCAGCAACAGCGAGGAGGACGATCGCGAGTTTGCGGCCGTCGCGCGCCTCTCCGAAATCAATCTCGGGCTCTATCGGACGTTTATGCAGCCATGGATGAGAGCCTGGGCCAACGAGACCACCGCAGAATGGATGCGCCGATTACATCCTCTTCGCATGCAATATGAATTTTTCTCCGACTCTAATCCTCTGCTGCAGCCCCTGCTGTCGAATGTTGAGTGGATCCGGGAAAACCGCCAGCCTGTCTCGAAAGACAACGTCTTATGGCAGGCGCAGGAAAGCTTCAGCGAGTGGTTCATTGATAGGCTCGATGCCTATCGCGATCTACGCGACAATACGATCGAAGCGTGGTTTCATGCGTTTTACGGTTCGCCGCTTTTGCAAGCACTCGTGGGACTCAAAGCAAGCGACGACAAACCCCGGCGAAGACTGGATGACGGCGTCGCCTATCGTACGCTGATCGCGCAAAAAATTGACGAGCTCAAAAGCCGGATATCGGACGGCGGTCCGCGGGAGGCCATTATCCGCGCGCTTCTCTATATCCGAATGCCCGATGGCGTCATTGACGAGCGCGGATTCAATCTTCTGCGGCGCATGCGAGAAGATACCGGCAAAGGCGTCACTCTCACGACATTCAAGCAAATCGTGCGCCAGCAGTTCCTGATGCTGTTGCTGGACGAGCGCGGAGCTATCAATGCCATTCCGTCAATGCTCGCACGCAATCCGGATCTAGCCTTCAGAATGAAGGGAAAGCTCGACCGGATCATTGAACTCGTCGGTGTCCGAAGCAAACCAGCGCGGGAGCGACTGGCGGAGATCGAGGCTATTTTCGAATCCGATGAGTTGCAGAATTTGACCCGGCAACATGCGGCCGCTGCTCCAACGGTGCAGACTGTCAGAAGTTCGAAGCATCACTGAGAAAGCAGCTTTCCGCTGGCCGAAGACAGAAGGAGAAGAAAGCATGCCTGGACTGTTGAGACCCGAAGATCTGCAGATGATCGCCTCCGATGCGGAAATGGAAGAGCTGAAACGCGAGCAAAAGCTCAGTCAAAGCCAAAAACAGCAACAACGCGAACTGCGCGAAGCCTTCATGTCGCGTAAAGTTGCGCCTGAGGCAGTCGAGCGCATCAACAATGCCGTGCGCATCGCAGCTCAAAACGGACATCATCACCTACAGGTCATTACCTTCCCGTCGAACTACTGTAGCGACGGGGGTCGACGCATCAACATAGCGGATCCCGAATGGCCGACGTCGCTAACCGGCTTCGCCAAGGATGCGTTCGAATTCTACGACGAGCAATTGCGGCCACTTGGGTACAGGCTTCGTGCTGAAATCGTAAGTTTTCCCGGTGGAATGCCGGGTGAGGTGGCGCTCTCCCTCGTGTGGTAACCTTTTCGAAGGAGAAAGGTTATGGCGAAGGCAGCCGTCTCAGAATTGCACCGCCACGAGAAATATGAGCGCCTGATCGCGGCTGCACAGCGCCTCTCGGCTCTTTCGACGGCGGTGGCGCATCCGTGCGATGAGACTTCTCTCCGTGGCGCGCTCGAGGCGATGCAAGCGGGCTTGATTACGCCGATCCTCGTCGGACCCAAGGATCGCATTACCGCCGTCGCGAAAGCAGCTGGGCTCGATATCAGCGGCTTGGAGTTGATCGATGTGCCTCACAGTCAGGCGGCTGCCGAGAAGGCCGTCGAGCTTGTTCGCTCCGGAAGGGCCGAGTTGCTCATGAAGGGAAGCCTCCACTCGGACGAGCTATTGGGGGCCGTGACGAAGCGCGAGACGGGGCTCAGGACCAACAGGCGCATCAGCCATGTGTTCGTGATGGACGTTCCTGATCATCCGCGTACATTGTTTATAACCGATGCCGCCGTGAACATCGCACCAGACCTCTCGGCGAAGCGCGACATCGTGCAGAATGCGATCGATCTCTATGTCAGCTTGGGTCTCGGCACACCGAAAGTCGCAATTCTCTCGGCTGTCGAGACGGTATCGCCTGCCATTCCCTCCACAATCGATGCGGCCGCGCTCTGCAAGATGGCGGATCGAGGACAGATCACCGGCGGCGAAGTCGATGGGCCGCTCGCATTCGATAATGCCATCAGCCCAGCGGCCGCTCAAATCAAAGGCATTAAATCGCCGGTCGCGGGACAAGCGCAAATTTTGGTCGTTCCCGATCTCGAAGCGGGCAACATGCTCGCGAAAAATCTTACGTTTATCTCGAAGGCGGATGCCGCTGGCATTGTTCTGGGTGCCAGAGTGCCGATCATCCTGACTTCACGCGCGGACAATATTCGCACGCGTCTGGCTTCTTGTGCCGTGGCGATGTTGCTCGGCCATAGTCGACGAGCAGATGCCGCAATCAGAGCTTGAGCGATGACGGAAGCGATTTTGGTGGTCAACGCCGGCAGCTCAAGCATCAAGTTCCAGCTGTTCGAAGTTGGACGTGGTGACGAGCTCAATCGACGCCTCAAGGGGCAGATCGAGGGCATCGGGACAAGACCACACTTTTTGGCAAGAGACGCCAAGGGCGAACTTGTGGTCGACAAGTCATGGAGCGACGGCGAGGTCGGCGATTTGGCGGACGCGCTCGATGAACTCGTGGCGTTCCTACGCGAGTATGTCGGGGAAGTGCCGGTCGCGATCGGTCACAGGGTCGTACATGGCGGCCCGGACTTCACCGAGCCGGCCGTCGTCAGCCCATGGGTGGTCGACCGCCTCGAACGTTTCGCTCCGCTTGCGCCGCTGCATCAATCGAACAACCTCGCACCTATAAGGATCGTGCTCGAACGGCGGCCGCACCTTTTGCAGGTCGCCTGCTTCGATACCTCCTTTCATCGAGGCCACCCGGATCTGGCAGACCGCTACGCCATCCCGAAAAATCTCTACGACGAAGGCGTCCGCCGATATGGTTTTCATGGGCTGTCGTATGAGTCCATCGCGAGATCACTTCGCGAAGTCGCGCCCGAAATTGCCGATGGCCGGGTCGTCGTGGCTCACCTCGGCAGCGGCGCTTCGATGTGCGCGCTACTGGCGGGAAAAAGCATCGAAAGCAGTATGGGCTTCACAGCGCTCGACGGCTTACCCATGGGGACACGTCCAGGCCAGCTCGACCCCGGCATCGTGCTCTATCTCTTACGTGAAAAGGGGATGAGTCCAAATGAAGTCGAGCATTACCTCTATCACGATTGCGGCCTCAAAGGCCTCTCTGGGGTGAGCAATGACGTCCGCGAATTGCTCGCGAGCACCGAGCCGAAGGCCAAGTTTGCGATCGATTACTTCACATATCGTATCGCGCTCTTCACCGGCATGCTCGCGGCCGCTCTGCGTGGGATCGATGGCTTCGTATTCACTGCAGGTATCGGCGAGAATGCGCCGGCGGTTCGCCGGTCCGTTGCGGACCGTCTGTCGTGGCTCGGCATCGAACTCTCTGAACAAGCCAACACGAACAACGAGCTTCGGATCTCCCGGCAGGGATCGCGCGTCGCTTGCTATGTGCTGCCGACCGATGAGGAACTGACGATCGCGCGACATACGCTCCGGACGCTGCGAGCGCATACCGCAGAGTCGCTCGAGGAAAAGCGGGCATGATCGACGTTGCATCGCTCAACCTGCTCAAGGGCAAAAAGGCGCTGGTCACCGGCATCGCGAACGATCAGTCGATTGCTTGGGGATGCGCCAAGGCTTTTCGGGCCTTCGGCGCCGATGTTGCAATCACCTATCTGAATGACCGGGCCAAGCCCTACGTCGAGCCTCTCGCCAAGGAGATTGACGCCCCTATCTTGATCCCGCTTGACGTTCAACAGGAGGGTCAGCTCGAGCAGGCATTCGAAAAAATAAAGAAGGAATGGGGCAGGCTTGATCTTTGTGTTCATTCGATCGCGTTCGCGCCGAAGGAAGACTTGCAGGGGCGCGTTGTCGATTGTTCCAAAGACGGGTTTCTTCGAGCGATGGAAATCTCGTGCTGGTCATTCATCAGAATGGCGAAACTCTCCGAACCCTTGATGAAATCCGGCGGAGCCCTGTTCACGATGACCTACTACGGCTCGCAAATGGTGGTCGAGCATTACAACATCATGGGACCGGTGAAGGCTGCTCTGGAATCCGCGACACGCTACATGGCCGCCGAACTCGGGCCAAAAGGCATAAGAGTTCACGCGATATCTCCCGGTCCGCTGAAGACTCGCGCCGCCTCTGGCATCACCGAATTTGATAAGCTCCTAAAAAAAGCACAATCGAAGGCGCCGAGCCGTAGTCTGGTCTCGATCGATGACGTCGGGGTCGCCGTCGCGTTTCTCGGCATGGATGGAGCTAAGCTGATTACCGGCGAGACGCTATACATCGATGGCGGCTACCATATCATCGATTAGATTTGAGCGCCGATGATGCGGGCTGCGGCAGCAGGCCTCCGCAACGTATATGATCGCGCCCAACCGCTGCCTGGTGAAGTCGCGCCGGAACTATGACGTGATGCTGCTAATGGCCCGGAAGCCAATATTTTGTGGACGCTTACGCCCGACGTGTCGCCTGCTGAGCACGATGGCCTTGCGCGCCGGCCCACCATATCTTGAACGAAATTGATGTAAGAATGATGCTTTATGCATCCTGCAAGGCATCTCGTATGCGCGCCAGACTTTTGTTCGTCCTGATCCTTCTTCTGCTCGGCGGCTTTGTTGCGCTGGCTCAGGTCGGCTTCCTTACGTGGCCTGTTGAGCTCGCCGTCACTCTGCACGTGGGGATGCCAGAGAAATGGAGACCAGCGGCAGGGGCCGATGCCGCGACGCCCAAAGCCACCGCTCCGCGCTCTGCCGAAGCGAATGCGCCTCGGCCGCCGCTCAATTCAGAAACACCGGCGACCACGGCAGCAAACGAAACCGCAGCAGCCGAAGCACAGTCTAGCGAAACTGCCACAAAAAAGAATTCAGACGCCCCGGCTTTGACGATCGCACGCATCTCGTCAATTGGCCCGTCCGTGTTCGGAGGTACTGCCGCCCCATTTGCGCGAGTGACCGTTCTGGAGGGCTCAACGCCGATAGGGACTGCCACGGCCAACGATAGGGGTGACTGGTCGATCGTGACGGAATACCGGTTCGCGAATTCCTCACCCGATATTAGCTTGCGCGTCGAAGCTAACCCCGAGAATGCGACGGCCTCGGCGTCCGAACCGCTGAAGGCTGTGCCGTCTCCGCAACCAACGACCTCAAGCCATGAACCGCCAGCAACTCAACTACTGAAGAAGTTCGAAGGCGTCGTAGCCGCTGCCCGAGAGGAAGCAAAGCATCAGGACGCAACTGGTGCGCCAAGCGCCAAGGTCAGTGAACAGGGCGGTTTGGCTAACGTTCAGCCCTCTCGTCCGCCGGAACCGCCGGCAAATCAGTCCTCGGCGACGCAGCCGCTGCTGTCGCCCTCACCGCCTTCGGCGCCGGAATCGACATCACAAGCTCCCGCCTCGCGCATCACAGCGACGACCATGCCCGTCCCGATTACCTTCGTCTACAATGAAGCAACGCTGACGCCGGAAGGGCACAGCGCCGCTCATCTCCTGCTCGAGTTTTTGATGTTGAAGAAATTCGCGGCGGTCATTCTTTCCGGTCACGCCGACGAGCGCGGTTTACCGGCTTACAACATGGAACTCTCCCGCGAGCGGCTCGTCGCAATTGAGCGCGTGCTTCGCAATGGTGGCTATCAAGGCAAGCTCGAGTTGGTGCCGAAGGGCGCGAACGAACCCTTCACGGGAGTCGACAGGAGCAAATATACAGCCGAAGAGCTGTATCAGCTCGATAGGCGCGTCGAACTCCGCGTTGCGAATTGACAGAAATTCAGCGGATTTTTCTCACGGGTGAAGCTCGCGCTCGCCGTCATCGCCCTTACGGACCACGCTGTCAGTCCGCCCCGGAAAGATCGCAGGCCGCAGCTCGATCGTGGTTGCAGGAGAATGCGCACCATGGCTAGGACATCGCGGGTCCCAACGCGCTCACCGCGGTCTGGCTGGAAGAATGAGAAGGCTCAGGGAATCTCCGGCGGCACCGGCAGCGTTCGCCGCGGCGTCACACTCTTCTGGCCTTTTGAGGGGTCAGAGAAGGCGATCAAAATCTTCTCCACGCCCGTGACGTTCTTTTTCGATCGGACGATCATGTAGTTCTGATTACGAAGTAATCGCCCCAGTATTTCCGGCAGACTGCCCTGAAATGTTACCGAGATCAGATCATCCGATCCGACGTCGCCGTTGGCTGCCACTTCAACACTGTATTTGTCGTGCAATGCCTGAAGCACGTCTCTGATGGTTGCTTTGTCGACTTGCACCTTGATGCTTTGCGACGGGTTGACGCTTTCGATGGTCACACCTTCGGCTCGAAGTCGCGATTGATCGAGAAAGAGCGCAAGCGCGAAAAACAGAGCCCGGCCTGACCAATTCATGGTGAGGCGGCCGTACCGAGGCTCATCGCCACAAAGCTCAAAGCTGAGGCCCGCCGTCGGTATGACCTGGGCTCCCACAGCGTGTTCACCAGCAAATGAACGTACTCGTTCGCGAAGTTTTTGCCTTCAGATCGGCCACTATGACGCATTTGCGCAGAAACTGGACGCGTTTGCAATGTATCGATAGGCCAAAGGTCTTAGGCTTTTGGTCTTAGGATTTTCGGGTCGCCGGACTTCACGGCGCTGCCCGCGCTGCAGAATTGCTTAGAGAGAGAGAGAGGCAGCCGAGAAGCGGAAGCATTCCCGAAGAACTGCCTACGGGGGAATTAAATTCTTTGATGAATGGGGATATGGGCGAACGGCGATCCGAATATATCCGGTTGGAGCAGTTACGGAGCTTTGAAGCGGAGCGCCGACGGCACTTGATTATGGCGACGATCGAAACGGTTTCAAAGGTGGGGTTCAAGTCCGCATCGCTAAGTGAAATCGCGATCAAAGCTGGCGTTTCACAAAGCCTTTTTGCCCACTACTTTGGCGATAAGGACGGTTTGCTCGAGGCCACTCTCCGATTCATGGCCGCCCGTCTTTCGTTTGCCACCGCGGCTCGCATGCGAGAGGCGCGTACTCCTCTTCAACGGGTGCTTGCCGTTCCCGAAGCAGCTCTTGACGCCGAGCAGTTCGATCCGAGAACAAGCGCTGTTTGGTTAGCATTTTGGGGCAAAATCGCGCATTCGGAGCCTTATCGACGTGTTCAGTCGATCTACCAACGACGCATGCGCTCAAATTTGCGGCATGGTCTGCGCAGCCTTGTTGCTCCGGCGCGCGTCGATGTGTGCGCGACTCTGATTGCAGCAACTATAGATGGTCTTTGGTTGCAATCACACGCAACCGGGAGGGCGGATGCAGCCAAAGCGCGGGCGATTGTTTCCAATTTGGTCAATCTTCTCGTGGAGAAAACGGAGTTTGTCGAATTCGATGCCGCCTCGCCACCGATAGTAATGACTGCATCGGAGCGCTTGAACAGCGACGCGGTGATTTCAAACGCGTCCGGCGCACTTTTGACACTGCGGACGACCAATGGCGAAAGACGATCGCAGTCTCTGCAAAAATTGGCTCTGCTTCTTCGTAGTGAAATCCGGTCGATCGCGCGACTTCAGGCTCGGGACACAGGTCGTCCCGTCGGCGAAATCGAGCGCTTTGACATGCCCCAGGTTATATCGAGCTTCGAACGGGCTGCTGAACTCGCTTCGCGTCCGCAGCAGGTGCGTCATGGATTCGAAGAGACCGTCTTCGGCTACCTCGAACGAGAACCTGTCGGTGTCGTGGTTGCGAACGCTCATTGGAATTCGCCACTGCTCACTGGAAGCGAAATTGCGGCGCCCGCCCTCGCTCTCGCCAATGCCGTCATAATTTGCGTGCCCGGCGCCCGATCGCGCGCCGTCGACCGCCTTTGCAGTTTTGCGCACGAAGTCGGTATCCCTGATGCCGCTCTAAAGTCCGTTGGCGGGCACGTCGCGGAAGGTTTGCTCCGGAGGCCAGATGTTTTGACGGCCGGCCGAGGCGGGCTCGCGAAATCGGCGGTAATCGTATTGGAAGACGCCGATCTTGATCTTGCAGCGGAGAGCCTCGTGCGGGGACCACGCAGCTGGGCTAGGTCGCGTTCCTTCAGCGAGACCCTTCTGTTTGTTTCCGAGCGCGCTCGGACGGGGTTCATCGCGCGGCTAAGGGAAAAAGTTGCCACTCTTGCCGTGGGCAACCCTTTGGACATCGAAACGGAAGTTGGTTCTCTGCCCTCGAAACGTCACCTCGCGGAGGCTTTGACTCGCATTCAAGAGGCAAGAAATGCAGGTGCTGAACTCCGACTAGGAGGACGGGAACTTGAGAATTATCGGGGTAGGGCCGCGATCTTAAAACCTACGATACTTGATTGCTGCAACACTGAGATGCGCATCGTGCGAGAGAGCCTCTATTGCCCAGTGTTTCTGGTTATTCCCTTTAAGGAAGATGAAGAGGTGGAGTTGAAGTTGAGGGCTATCGGTCCGAATCTGTCGCTGGGTATTTTTGGGCGCGATTTGACGAGAATTTGGCGGGTTGCCCGAAATACACAAGCGGCCATTTGCCGGGTCAACGACGCGCGAAAGACTATCTCCACTGTCAAGGATGATTGGTTGGAGGGACATAGCCGCGAGGAGCTTCTTAATCGTTTATGCAGAACGCGACGGATATTGGCTTCAGGGGACGGTTTGCGCCCAATATCGCCGACTTAATTTGCATTGTGCCTGTTTTTTTCCGTAAAACGAATTTCCAAAGAAATGGCCATTGGAAGCGCTATTTAATAGCCGTCGCAATAGGCTTGATAGCGATCTTTGTGCCTAAGGCTTGTGCATAGGATGCGACTGCGTTAAGTGTGATAAACGCCGCGTCTCCACGTAGAAGTGTTGCCCAACGATACCTATTAAATCCCTATCATCAGCCGACTTGGTGGCGTGACATGATCCGGCGCTGGAATCGCGCGGTCGGGGGATATCCGACACTCAATTAATGTTTGATCTCGCGTATGTCTTTTATTTCGATAGAAATAGCGTAGCAGCGGTTCAGCAGATTCTTAGATACCGGCTTGAATTGTAACGCGCTGAAAAGCGCTTCCGCGAATGCGGCAGAGTATTTTGCGGCGAATACCGAGGCGCGCCAGTATTGAATGCCGTCTATCACTTCGCAATTACATCAAAAAAGCGTGCCTCCAGCGAATTGCTCGACATAATTCTGTTGAGCATCCAATTCCTCTTGGATTCTGCTGGGTTCTCATGAGTTCCGCGACAGCACCCCCCTCCATCCAAATATTATTTTTTTGCGACGAAAGCACTCGATCCCGTGAACCATTCGAGCCAACCTTCTGCTGGCTAAAAAACTGAATACTGCAACGGGTCACGGAGAACAAAATGCGATTAATGGCGATACTGGGGGGCGTGCTCCTTAGTGCTCTGGTTTGCGCAGCGCCTGCTGTAGCGGGCAAACCTAAACCAGGTGGCAATCCTAGCACCGATGTCCCTCTGCCAACTCTAAAGGGACCGATCCCCGTCACCAGCGTGTCGCATCCGTGGAACGGAGCCGCTTGGCAGAACACGCCCATAAACTTGGCCAAGTATGGCTTCGTGGAGGAGGAGTACCTCGCATCCGGCAAAGCGAATGTTTACAATTGGCTGCCGAACAACAACTACAACGTCAACGTTACAGGCAGCGCCAACTACACGACGCGAGTTATGATCCGTCGACCGAAGAACATGAGACATTTTAGCGGTCGCGTCGTCGTCGAGATCATTAACATGAGCGCGGGCTACGATTGGACCGCGATGTGGGGAGCGCTTTGGGAAAGCATTGTCGCCAATAACGACGTCTATGTCGGCATTACCAGCAAGCCGAACGTATTTGACGGTATGATCAGATTTGACGCCAATCGCTATTCTACCCTCTCGATGCCAAATCCGTTGCCAGCTGCCCAGCAGACGTGCGGAAGGTTGCCCGGTGAGGGCGGATACAGCAGCAACCTCTCGAAGCTGTACGAGAACGGCCTAGCCTATGATATTTTTTCGCAGGTGGCCGCCTTGGTTAAGTCGAAGGACAAGACAAACCCGCTAGCAAAGCCCGCTAAATATGCCTACCTCGCTGGTGAATCGCAAAGCGGGAACTACCTGATCACCTATTACAAGTACATCCACAACTTGGCGACCGTAAAAGGGAAGCCCGTTTTTGACGGCTACATTGCTGAGGCTTCAATTTCGCCGCTCGGAGCGCCGATCAATCAGTGCGCGACAGCTTTGCCGGCCAACGATCCTCAGTTGGCTGTACCCGGTCGTGGCGTCCCATTGGTGATGATCAATTCGCAGTGGGATATCTGGCCAGCCCGCAACAATCCTCGGAAACCTGATAGCAATACTAAAACCGACAAGAGCCGGACTTGGGAACTTGCCGGTTCAAACCACGGCTGGAGATTCCAGTATCTCTTCAGTGACGCCGCGGCGGCGGATCTCGTGAAAATCGGTTTCTCGGAGTACAATTGGTCATGCCCCGCTGAAACGCCCGAAGTACCCCTTTATATGGCCGAGAAGGCGCTTTATCGCCACTTGATCAAGTGGGCAGAAAAAGGAAAAGCACCGCCGACTGCACAGCCGATTGAGTTGAGCCCAGGTACCAACACGATCGTTTACGATGCAGATGGGAATGCCAAGGGCGGCCTTCGCCTGCCAATGCTGACTGTTCCTACGACCACGTACGGTGTCGGAAGATACGTGCTTTCAGAAAATTGCAGCGAGTACAAACTTTGGTCCGCCGATAAGCTAAAGGCACTCTATCCGACCCATCTCGATTATACAAAAAAATACGGAAAGGCGACCTCAGATCTCGTGAAGAAGGGATACCTTCTGAAAGAAGACGGCGCTGCGCTCTTCAAGCAAGCAGGGAGCGCGAAAATTCCTCAGTGATGCGGTTGATCGGACTGGATGCGCGTATGCGTGTCCAGCCCGACTGCTTTATATATGAGAGTTTTGCATCTGTGGCCGGGGGTAACGGCGCCATGGTGCGTGCAAAATGAAACGGGGTCTTGTGTGCGCATAAATGATGACATCGGTATCGGCGCTGCCGCCCATTTTTGCCACTCGGATCTCTCCAGCACTTTGAATCTGCGGCCCGACTTGGGCAATCGCATTGCTCCCGATTCACCTTTCCCAAGCCTCGCCGGAGTGAACCCTTTATCCGAAGGCGACCTCGGCAAGGAGCGCGCATGCCTTCTCGATACAATCGCGCTGGATAATGGCACGATAAGTCAAATGAGGTCCTCACCCTCCAGTGCGGGGGGCGTCTTTGACATCGCCCCATCGTCGTCCGACTACTTCGCTATCTGCTACGTTCGCTCGGGCGAGATAACCATCAAGCAAAACGACCGCATCGATATCGTTAGCGAGGGCGACTTCGTGGTCATAGACGGCGCCCGCCGGCCCATGATGACCGCAGCCTACCCAGCATCTCATGAACTCGTTGTCCTAATGATTCCCAAGGAGCAGTACGCGCTCGTTGATGGCGCTGAAACTGAACTGGGAAACGTTGTAGTGGGCCGCCGCAACGCGATGAGCCCGATCTTTTCGTGTCTCGCGATGATTGCAGACGGCATGCATGGGTCTTCCAAAGAGAGGCTGTTGGCCCTTTACAGAGCTTGCGTTGTTCTCTTGCCGCTCACGGCAGGCCTCTACGATCGAATTGATGGAGAGGAGACGGGCGCCGACCGCCACCACCTTCTTCCGCGGATCCTGCAATATCTCAACCGCAACCTTCCCGATCCGGAACTATCGCCACCGGGCACAGCGAAACGTTTCGGCATCTCCGTACGATACCTGCACAGGCTCTTCGAGGTGACGGGGACGACGTTCAATTCCTATATCTTGGCACGGCGGCTCGACCACATTCGTGAGGAACTTATCGCGCCTCCGTCACATCCACAGGCAATAGCCGCAGTGGCGCGAAAATGGGGTTTCACCAAGGTCGCCACGTTTAACAAGGCGTTTCGTAAACACTTCGGTTGTTCTCCGAGCCAGTTTCGTCGAGGCGCCTCGCTCACCTGCCGCCCGCGAAAACGGAATTAACTGCTTTTGAGATTGTTGCGCGCACCCACCGTGGATAATCTGGTAGGCGGTGGTATTGATTGTAGATGCGGACCTGCGCCGGTGTGAGCGGGTGCTCGAGATATCGACCGCCACGCCCTGGTAGGAAAGTGAGCGGGCGATGTAGAGGCCAAGGGATTCGCGATCCCGCGCCATACACTTCAAGCATGGCCGCCACGATCCAACGATTGATCCGCAAGATATCAGCGCAACGACGAGAGCGACATTGAGATAGACGGGATCGGAATGGCCGCTATCTATCGTGAGCGCTATCGTCAACGAGCCGGGCATGGAATATCCTTTCGGCCGTGACCGAAAACCAAGATCGGCAAGCATGTCTGACTCGGACAACCTTCTGCAGATCGCAAACCAGAAGGATCGGCTGGCATTTCAACAGCTGTTCCAGAAATACGCGCCGCGCGTCAAATCCTTCATGATGCGGCACGGCGCGGACGCGAACACCGCGGAAGAACTCGCGCAGGAAACCCTTCTGGCGGTCTGGCGCAAGGCGAACCTCTACTCCAGCGAACGCGGAAGTGTCACGACGTGGATTTTTACGATCGCGCGCAATCTAAGGATCGATCGGCTGCGTAAGGAGGAAATGTGGGTTGAGCTTCCCGATGGTTACGATCAGGAGGCGAGCATGGATGCACAGCCGGATGAGGTCGTCTCGGATGAAGAGCGACGGCTCAACATGCACCGCGCGCTGGATGCCTTGCCGCGCGATCAGTATCAAGTTGTCGTCTTGTCGTTCATCGATGGTCTGTCCCACCGTGAAATCGCTGAGCGGCTGGGCTTGCCGGTCGGCACCGTAAAATCGCGTATTCGGTTGGCATATTTAAAACTTCGCGCGACGGTTGGGGCACAAGACGAATGAGCATCGAACGTCATCCGGCGCTTGAAAACCTCGTGAGCTGCTCCGCCGGAAGCATGCCGGAGGCTTTGGCCGCCGTTATGGCGAGCCATATCTCGCTTTGCAAACGTTGCCGCCGCGAATTGGCGATCATGGAAACCATAGGCGCATCGCTGTTTGATGATGTTCCTTCGGCCTCACTCACTACGGGAATTGGCATACTCCGAGACTCGAAAGAACCCAAAGTGCTTGCTTCAGGCGAGGGCGACGTACCCTCGGCTCTCAGAAAGTATGTCGGCCCTTGGCTCAAGGATATCCCATGGAAATGGGCTGGCTTTGGCGTTTGGCAGCATCGGATTCCGCTTTCGGGACGAGCTAAAGGGTCCCTGCGCCTCATCAGGGTTTCGCCGGGATTGAAACTTCCTGACCACGGCCACATTGGCTCGGAAATGACCCTCGTCTTGCGGGGATCCTTCACTGACAATACCGGCTCATACGGCGTCGGCGACGTCGCCGATATGAATGAAGGTGATGAGCACGCTCCGGTTGCTGGCGCCGGAGAGGACTGCATCTGCTTGGTCGCCTCCGAGGGGCCGATGCGCTTCAACAGCATCCTCGGCAGAGCTATGCAGAAGTTGACTGGCTTCGAATGAACCGCCGCTGCGGACCTGCCGCGGACCTCCTGTGATCCACAGTGTTATGCTCGACGTAATTCTGACTGGAGTGCCTATAACAAACTGAACGGTCGCGATGACAAAGCACGAGCGCCGGATCGCAATACACCTTTTGTCGACACCTGTTTCCGGGCTGGGATGTCTTCTCGTTCTGTCCCTCGGACTAACCAACGCTTTCGCCGGCGCTTCATCCCAACTCTCCCCGCAAGAGGCCGGCGCCCGATATGGCGAAGCGCTCGGCGCGATAGAAATTTGCGACAGAACCGCCCTCACCGATAAAGCCAAAAATTTAAAGGCGTCCTTCGCGGGCGCCGAGCTCGATCGCTTCACCGCCCAAGCTGCGAAAATATACAGCGCCTGGGTTACCGTCAAAAATTGTGTCCATCAAAACGATCCCAATCCCTGCAGAATAATCATGCAGAAGAGCTGTCAGGAGGCGATATCCGAAATCGGCCCGCAAGGCTCGGCGCTCCCCGGTTTGCTTGCCGTCCGAAACCGCTGAAGTCGCCCCCCGGGCGCCATTCTCGTGGCGCGGAAGTCATGGCGCAGTCGATCAAGGAAATTGCACACACCCCCACGCAAGCCCGCAACTCCCGGGCCTATCCGAAGTTCCTCCCGTATCGAACTCCTGGAGGTAGCGTACGATGCAACAACTCAGCACTGAAATGCGGGCCTGTGCCGATCTTTGCCAGACCTGCGCCACCACATGTTTCAGCGAGGCCATGAACCATTGCCTGGAGTCTGGCGGCAAGCATACGGAACCCGAGCATTTCCAGTTGATGATCGCCTGCGCTGAAATTTGCCAAGCGGCGGCAGCCGTCCTGCTGACGGGAATTCCCCAGCACGTTTTCGTCTGTCACGCCTGCGCACAAATCTGCCGCGCATGCGCTCAAAGCTGCCAGAAAATCGGAGACATGCAGGATTGCGTGGATGATTGCAGCGTTTGCGCAGAGAGCTGCGAGGCCATGAGCGCAACCATGCAAAAAGCAGCATGAAGACGACCGGACCCGGTCCATAAAAACGAAAATGACCGGTTCCGCCGAAGTCGCGGAACCCAAAGCCCGGCAGTCACGTTTACAGGCGGGTTTAGCGAGGGTGACTTATGAAATCGCTTGTGGCCGCGCTTTCGGTATTATTCATCTCATTCATGGCGTTGAGCGCCTACTCGCTCAACGCGGACTCTGAAACGCCCGCTGCCTCGAACGCGGACGCTGCCATGACACCTGATTCAGGCACGTCAGGCGTCGGCTACACCCCCTGATCCTTGGCACGCCGAGCGATCATCAAGCCGTAGGTTTGAAGGCAATCCTCGCGTAGCCAACTTCATCGCCCGCACGAAGCTTTCGAACGCCCAATATCGTCGCCGCTTCGTCGAACTTCTGTAGAAAGTTGGCGACAGGCAGAGGCTGCACATCCTTCTTGCGGCACCAGAGAGAATATTCAGTCCAAAGCGCACTTGGCGCCAGCCAATTGTTCGGATCCGGCCTCAATCTCTCTATGGCAAAGATGCCGATGCGCCACGAAATGTCATCGGAATTCGCGCGCGGCTGTAAATTGCGGAGTGCCTGCAAGAGCCGTACTCCCCCTTACTTTCCCGTCGAACATCCCTTCCGCCAAAAACTAGGTGCTACAAGGGCAGCACATGTTGCCGATCCATCTTTGCGGTGGACGACATGTTGAAAACGAGGACTGTCCGACAGACTGGATGTGGAGAAGATCTCTATACGCCTCTATCCGTGCGCGGCCTTCTTCTTGAAGAACTAAACTTGCCGCTCGCGTTTCTCAGCACCCGCCTTGCTCTTGTAGGTTCCGAGATTTTTGCCCTTCTTCGACAACAACCGATAACCGGACTTCACCTTGCGAATGGTCATGACTGAGCTCCCTTTGCCAGCTGATCGGTCAACCCGCTGAAAGCGCATTCGTTGCGATTGCAGTAGCCGGGCAGAAACAAAGCCTCCTTGAGCGCGCATCTGAAGGCACATCGCCACTTCTGAAACGAGTCGGGCGCCGCGCCGGTCACACCGGCTGTTAAAGAAGTCTGAACATATTGGGGCACATAAAGAAAATATTGTCGGGAGAACTTTTGGAACCTCGATTCCAGGCTGACGGTTCTGTAAATGAACGGGGCTGCACACCACGTTGAGGGACGCACATGAAGACACAAGGCTATACGGCCGCCGAGCTAGCGGGCTTCTATGCCGTGCTCGATCGCGCAGTTTGTGAAGCGGCCGAGCGCGATCTGCAGATTTCCATTCCGACAATGGTACAAAGGCTCTTTGAAGCAGCTGACCGCGGCGAGCGCGACCCCATGAAGTTGGCGAGCATAATCATTGGTCGCCCGGATCATGCCCTTCAGACGGAAGCAGCCTAACACCTCGTTGTCGCCGATCCCGCGGACGATTTCGCAACCGATCGACTTCGCATTTCGACAGTGTGCGGACAATGAGAAGCCGTGGTACGATTTGAATGCGAAAGCTAGTCGGGAAAGGATATTCCAATGGCCGATGACAAAACAAAGAAAGGCAAGCAGGACCGTACGCGCATAGCGATGAGCGAGCCCTATGAGGTTCAATATTGGAAGAAGAAATTCGGCGTAACCGGACAAGGCCTCGCGGGCGCGATCCGGGCTGTCGGATCCAATAACGTCGAGAAAGTTGGTGCGTATCTGAAGGCGAAGCGGAAATAGCTCCGCGAATAATCCCAAAATAAGAGCCCCGGAATAAACCGAGGCTCTCCACACTCGGGGTTTCCTCCGGTGTGATACGGCTTCTGACCCCTTTCAGGGCTTCGCCGCTTTCATCGTCCTCGCGGGCGTGAGGACTTTGCGTGTTTTGCTTTTCTCATCGTGCATATGGATTACGCGTGGGTTGTGCGCGTGTTCCTTGACTCTCGGCAATGTAGCCGTGCGCTGCAGTAGGTGCATCGCAAAAAAAATGAAAAAGCCCCGGCTAGAAAGCCGCCGGGGCTCCGCTGAATTGCTTCAGCTCGTCGGCACCGTCTGCAAGCGTCACGGGCCACGTGCCCCTTCATACGGCAGAACGAGCGGATCGGTTTCATCAGAACTATTCGAATTGACTCTGAGTCCCGCTTATCTGCGGCCCATATGAACTGGCTGCGAGGCGAAAGTGGCAATTGAGGATGCATTCGTCAGGCCGGCCCGCTGAAATCGGAACCGCTGAATGCCAAACATGAAGGATTGGCAACTTGCGAGGATTCAGGTCTTCGCCGCTCCCGTCGTGATCTTGAGGAGGTGAAGCTCATCGGTCCTGAAAATATAAAGACGCTCCTTGGGCGTCCGCATTGCTTTGATCCAGCTATCTGGATCGACACCCATGCTGACTAGATATTCCACGCAGCGCGCGGAAATCTGTTGAGCGGCGGAAATACCGTCGCCCCAAGTTTCAGCCCCTTTCGCCACAGCCGAAACCTGATGAACTCCTATCAGCGCGTGCTTCCCGGCCGTGCGGCGAACACCACCTGCAAACATCAGCGGACAAGACGACGCGCAATATCCATTGTCGGCCACCATCGTATCGAGCCCGCGCTTCCGGACGGAGCGTCCCATGCTGATGGCATCCGGCACCGACCCTCCCGGCGAAAGCAGCCAGATCGTCTTTGCGCCTTTTCCATCGTGATCGAGAAACTTCTCGAAATCGTCGGAACTTCCCGTTTCAATTCTTCCGACTGCCGAGACATCGCCGTTGGCGCCCACATGAAACGACATACGGCCGGCCACCATATCGGGCGTAGGCTTGTCCGGAACGCCCGGCATTTTCGGGCTTCCTGCTCCACGGATGACGGGCAACGCCTTCGGGAAGTAGGGCCGCTCCTGGTCCGTTCGGGACGGGGGTTGAATGACGACACGCGTCACCTGCTCCGCTCCTTCGTCGAGCGTGAGATCCAGCTGGTCGCGAAGATCCAATGCGAGCATGCCGGCGCTCATCGCCACCAGGAAGAGAAATATCGATCGTACGAGCGCGCCCTCTAAGACACCCTCTTCCCGCCACACGATGCGTTTTTCAGCCATGACATTTAGCGGTTAAATCCCGCGGCCGGATTGATGGAGGCGACATTTCCAGGTGGCTTCTCGACACCCGGCGCGGGCGCTTCCACGGACGCAGATTTTTCGAGAACCACGTGAGGCTGCGATGATAAGGGCCGTGTTTCGAGCGCCTGCATGTTGTTATAAATCTTGAGAGCCCGCATGACCTCCCCGGCGGACATTCCATCTTCGTCACGCGCGTCGCCCTCATCCCTTCTGATCGCCTCGAAGACGATCGAGTGGATGAAAATCAATACCGCCGGCATCAGGTCCAGCGAGATGGCGCCTGCCCAGCTTGGCAGAAAGTCGGTGCCGTATTGAATCACGGCTTCAGCCGTCGACAAAGGAACGAACCGTACAGGCTTCACCTCAGGCCGCGATAGTATGTCGTCAGCGGCCATTGCCAACGCCTGTGATTGAGCTTTGATCGACTGCTCCACCTTCCCAACGACTTGGTTCTGGCGTTCTGCCAAATTGGCGGTCCGGCCGTCAGCGGCAGGCGCGATAAAGGACTTCGATAGATCCTCCGCAGTCCGCTTGACCGCGGGTGCAATCGACGTCTGCTGCAGATCGGCGATGATCCCGGTCAAGACCACGGTCTCTGCTGCAAACTCGTTCGTCCGCTCATCGATTGGTCCCGCCCCGGAAGTGAGCTGACGCATCCTTTCGAGCGTCTTGCTTCCCGATTCGAAAAGCGTCTTTATCCGGTCGCGCGACGCGTCGACCTCGCCGGCAAGCGCATTGAGCTGCGCCGACATCTGTGCGGTCAGCTGAACCACCGTCCCGCTTCCCGACGTTCCAGTAAGCGCGCCCGATTGACGTTCTTGATCGGAAAGAATGGCAAACCGCCGCGAAGCCAGTTGAATGTCAGGCAAAAGGCCTTGCGCCGCGAGGGCATTGCCGTGCGCCCTATCCAGGCTCTGCTGAAATTGGTCGGTCGAATTCGCCATGTGCTGCTGGAGCGCCGCGGCCCCCGCGAGCGCTGCCGCATTGAGCCAAGCCGACATCGCGAGGATCATCAAGCTGCCGATAAACATCGCGACATACATGAGCCGCCGCGACGATGCCTGCCGAACGTGCGGCAGAAATCGCATCAAATACGTCCAAAATGCAAATATAGCGACGGAGACCGCCGCCGAATACACGATCGCGGCGAGAAACACCTCGATTGGGGAACCCTCGAGAAGGCTTCGAACGCCAATGTACGTATAAACGCCGCTGGCAAGTGCGAGCGTCGCGAGCGTGAACTTCGTCATCACGTCGAGGCGGGTGATGCCGCCTCGCAGCACCTGAGACATCGAACCATCCTTGGACGGAAACGCCAAAACCTGAGATAATGCACGGTATACGGATCGATTTTAAAGCAGGCTCAATCTTCGACCGAAAAATAAGAGCAAATCCGATCACTTCCGCAGCCTGGATCGAAGTCTTGCTGATCGGCGTTATGGAGCAGCCAATATTATATTGCTCAATCGGCGGATTAGACCGCCCGCAATTTACTGCAAGGATATGAGGTCGTGTCGGAGCCCGTTGTCATCACCATTCCTCATCGTCTTGGCAAAGACGAAGCTATACGGCGCATGAAAAGCGGATTGGCGTCAGCCCATCTCCCGTTCGTGACGATTGACCGTGAAGTTTGGAACGGCGATCTCTTGGAGTTCAGTCTGACCGGAATGGGCCACAAGGCGAGTGGCTCCGCCTTGGTGATGAACGATTCCGTGCGCCTCGAACTTGTTCTGCCGTGGCTTCTTCAGCGTTTCGCAGAGTTGGCACTCAAAGGACTGGCGTCCCGCACCAAGCTCCTCTTGGAAAAGAAATAGGCGGTTTGCGGCGCAATCGATGATTTACACTGTTCGTCAACAGTCGATTGCCGATGTCATTCCGCATGCTGTTGAAAACTCGGGCTTCGCCCTTGCTTCGAATCATGCCTCACGCAACGGTCAAAATCTCTCGCCCTCATTGGCAAATCTGGGAGAGACCCCGCACCCCGACAGCAACCCTCGCTCGTCGGGGTGTTCTCCTTTTTAGCGAGTTCGAACGGTTCCGTTCGACCTCGTTTGTGGCGGTCGCGATGCCCTAAAAGCGACCGCCACTTTCAACTTAGAACTCGATCCAGATACCGTTGCGCCAATATCCGCGTCCCTCGTGTTCGCGCCAGCGATACCTCTTGGCGTCAGCATCGGCCCATCTCCAATCGTCCGAGTAAACACGCACACCAAATTCCGGACGATACGCGTGACGCTCGCGGACATGCCAGCAATCACCCTCGCCGTTGCAAACGATTTCGGCCGAAGCTGTGGTGGCCGAAACGGCAATCATGCTGGCGGCAGCAAGCACGCACTTGATAATAATCTTCATAGCCGGTCTCCTCTATTTTTTGGATCAGCGGTGATGATCCACGCCTCATGGACGCGACCTTTCAACGGTATGACATCCATGAAGTTCCGAAGAGCCGTTGCCTGAACAGCTGTTCATCCGTAGGCGGTTGTTTTGATGGAGATCAGCCACTTACGGTACGCGAAATACCACAAAACCGTATGCTATTCGCCGTAATCAGCTACGGTCAGCAACCGATCTCGTCGCCTGACCATATCCCAACAGAAGAACGCTCGGAGTTCTAAGCCGAGGGACCGAGTTCCTCGCCGAACCGCATCGAATTTTCGTAGACGATATCGGTGCGAGGCGGCTCGCTATCTGCGATGGCGCCGGAGCGTCCGCCCGTGCGTTCAAGCAATTCCTCGCACAGCACCAAAGCGTCGGAAATTTTGGTCACGACACGATCCGCGCCGACGGCCTCCCGCCACTCTTCAGCCTGAGCGCTATTACTCACTAGCGACCAAAAGCCTGCAACGATGATTGCATCCGGCATCACACTGCGCGCTCGACGCATGAGAATGCCCATGAACGCCGGAGCCTTTTTGGATCCCAAATAGCCGAAGACGACGACCTTTGCCGGGCTGCGCCTGGCATCCAGTGCGCGCAGCCGTATCGACGCGTTGTAGGGAAGCGTCGATGCATGGATGCCCTGCGCCTCGAGCACTTGTTCCAGCATCAAAAGCGGCCCCTCGTCGAGTTCGCTGCGAACAGGAAGGCAAAGCACGACATCGCTTCTGACGGCATCCTCCCCGGACTTCTCGCTTGGCGCATCACTTGCCTTTGCGGGCTCAACGCCGGTCGCATGTTCCGACAAGCCATCGACGACGTCGTCGATCGCGTCTTTGACTTCTGTGATCTCGTCAGCGCTCAGCCGCCCCGCGGAAGCATCTTCGTAAGCCATCGACAGCGCCTTCAACGCGACGTCGTCGTAATAGCGGATCAGAGGCATTTCTTTCATGCTCTGCTCGGCAACTTCGATCGCCTCGACGCCATCACCCGCCAAAACGCGTTGATATAATCGCTCGTGGGGTTCGAGAGCCGGTTCGTCTCCAAACAGGATCTCAAGGAATCTCAGCGCCTCAACGTGCTTGCCTAAAACCATGAGACAGACAGTCAGAGGCGTAGCCAGAATCAATCCGACCGGCCCCCACAACAACGTCCAGAAAAGCGTCGCGACGACCACCGCGACAGGAGATAGTCCCGTGTTGCGTCCGTAGAGCATCGGCTCGATGACTTCCCCCGCCATGACTTCGGACACGAGGAACAGCGCCGCCGTCCACAACACGAGCGACCACCCGGGATCGATTGCGGCCGCAAGAATAATCGGAAACACGCTCGCGATTACCGAGCCGATGAAGGGAACAAACCGCATCAGCCCTGCGAGAACGCCCCATAGGACAGGATTTGGCAGACCCATCGCCCAAAGGCACAAACCGATGAACACGCCGAAGCTCGTGTTCAGCAAACCCTGAATGATGAAAAACCTGCTGAGCCGGTCGCCTGCATCATCGAGCGCGACAGTCGTCCTCTGGAGATCGCCCTTTCCCGCCAGCCTTAGAAACCGGTCTCTCAGATCTTCCCGCTGTGCGAGAATGAAAAAGAGAAAGAGAACGATTAGCCCCGTCGTCGCAAGCGGCGAAATCAGCGGGCGGATCAGAGACACCGTCTTATCGAGTACCGGCTCCGGCGGCTGGTGTATTTCCACCGGGATCGGCTTGACGGCGGCAGTGCCATCCGGAGCAGCGGGGACGGCCGAACGTTTTCCGCTGTCGGATCGCGAAAGCTCCGCCTGGAGATCATTGAGCGTGCTCCTTGCCCGTTCCAGCACACCGGATTCGACAGACGCGGAACGAACCGATGAAACCTTTTTGAGCAGGTTGTATTCATAGGACGGGATTCGCTCGAGCAAATCCGAGATCTGTCCGCCGACGACGACGCCAACGCCACCAATGGCGGCAATTGAGATAACGACGACAGCAATCACTGCGGGCACTTTCGGAACGCCGGCCTGCTTCAGCAGACGAATTGCCGGCGTCAATACGAAACTCAGAAGGCCCGCCAATGCGAGCGGCATTAATACGCTGCTGCCGTAGTAAAGAATGAGTATGGCGCCGGCGAAGATGACCATGTAGCAAGCGGCATTCATCGCCGTCAGCCGGCGGGGCGCGTCACCCACAGCAAAGGCTGCCTGGCGCTTTCTTAGCCGACGAATTGAGGTCGAACCGTTGTTGTTGATGTCGACAGCGCGCATTGCAACCTCCAGAAAAGAAAAGGCCGGTCGTCGACCGGCCTTTGTGCTTTCGACTAGAGCTTGCGACTGATCTCGTCGGCAACTTTGTTGGCGCCGTCCTTGACGGTAGCTTTCGCCTTTCCGACCTCGACCTGCGCTTCACCTTTCAATTCCTGAAGAGCGCCTTCGATCTCCATCTTGTCCGAACCGACGGCTTTGCCCACGTTCTTCTTAATGTTTCCTGCAGCTTCATTCGCGTAGCCGGAAACCTTGTCAGCTGTGCTGCCCATAGCGGTAATTCCTTTTGTGGATGCGGCTTTAAACGCGTGGCGCAACCACTAAGTTCCTGAGCAGTGGACGTGTGCTGACGTGTCTCGAAATCGCAGGTGCTTGAACTTCAAACTCTTCACTTCACCGAGTGCGCATCCTGCGCATCGGCAGGTGAAAACGCTTCGCCCATGTGCCCATAGTGACTGACGATAATTGCGATACCGGCGATCAGAACGATATGAAAAATGATCTTTTGGATCGGCTGCATGTCCCGCGTTCGCTCCTGTCATGTTCGGTGAAATTTCGCCCGCACCCGGCCTTTCCTGGGGCCGACGCAAAAAAATCGGAACAGCATCGGCGCGGCGCTCGCGACGATGCTGTTCCGGATTTCGATTACATAAAACGCGCCGCGAAACTAGTAGGCCCTTCTCTGCACCGCGTCGATAAATCGGCCCAAATGCTTCTTTGCCGCGCCTTCGATCTGGGCAGGGGAATAGCCCTCTTCCTGCAGTTTCCTGCTAAGTCTTTGTACCGTGTCAGTTGCGCCGGATCGAGCCACGTCAAAGGCCCGCCCAAATGAGCCATACGAAGACGTGTTGGATTTTCGATATCGCCAGATCACGGCCCCCACCGCGAAGCCGATAGCCCCTGCTGCCAGCAACGCGACTGTCGGGTCGCTGAGAATCGATCCGTTTTCATCGTGCTCCTGAGTTTCCATCGTATCGTCGTCGGGCCTGTTCATATCTGCGGATCCCATTGAGTTCTCCTTATCAAGCTTGCGGCGGGGATTGCTGAGCACTCCCCGCGCTCTCGGAGCGGCTGAAGACGTAGAGGCCAGCCGCGGCCGCCAGAATGAGCGGCCAGTTCTTCGATGCCGTTCGTAGCATTGCCGGAAGCACGATCGGTGCGGCAGCCGAAACGATGCTCATCACCTTTTCGTCTTCTAGAAAAGAAGGGCCGGTGCTCTGAGGTTCCTCTGATGCCGGCTCTTCATGAACTTCGGATGCCGGGCCACCGGGCCGCTTCCGCAACTTCACCACCAGCGCAACGAGAAATCCCAGAAGAATAAATCCTCCCGCGACGATCAGGTTGCCGATCTCGGGACCGTAGTTGCGATTTGCGTACGATGAAAAACTGGCTGCGGCAAAACCCAGCGCCACGATAAACGGAATGCCGATCAACACTCGGTTCCCGAGTTCGCCAAGTGTATTTTCTACACTCGCTTCGGCTCTCTTGAATAAGCTTGCGAACACCGGATAACTCCGAAATTAAGATTTCCAGATTGCACCGAGAATGAAACCGGCGGCCACGGCCATTCCGAGCGTGGTCATCGGCTGCTCGGCGACAGACTTGTCGATGGCCTTCGAAAAGTTCTTGGCAACTTTCTGCAAATTATCACTGAGTTCGGATGTCTGAGCAGCGAGTCTTTGCCCGGTATCCTGAGCGCTCGAGACCGCGCGATCCAGCGAATCGACGGCTCTCAATCCAGCATCCACGGCTCTATCGGCCAGATCGTGCGAGGCCGATCTGACCTCATCCGTCGTGTCAAGTCTTCCCATGGGGACTCTCCCGATAACGTGTTCAAGCGTGCCATGAACGCGGGGCCTCGGGCGATAGTTCCGGTATTTCAGGCATCCGAGCGGGAGCGCGGGCACGCGATTGGCCTTGCCCATATCGTCAAGGCCAACCCAGATGCACCGTCGCCGGCATACAGAACTGTATGCATCGCGCCCCAAAGTGACCGCCAAGGGACTGAACGTTGGTCCGCTTCGCTGTGATCGTTAGGGCAATAAGGCATGCACACTAAGGAATTCGCGCGATCTCTTCGCGCGTTCGCGGAACTGGCAGAGTTTGATAAGTCGCAGGAATTATATCGCTTCGCGGGCTGTTTTGATGAGGGTCATAAGGAAACGATCCTCACGCGGCTGAAGCGAATGAGCCCTTCCACCGCCTATCCGTTGCGGCTCAAGGAAAGCTTGGAAGCCATCGAGCAGGGCTTCCGGGCTCTCGGCGCCACCAAACAGGCCAACGCGCTTCGCGCCATCCTCACGTTGTTCGCCGGCCGCCCCGGCGCGACGATCGACGTCTTCATCGCCGAGATTTCGGCGTCGCGTCGAATAGCGAACCTTAGCGTCAAGCGCTTCAAGACGGCCGATATCGATCTGGTCAAGACGGTTGCGAGCCAACTCGCGGAGCCTGCCCTCGAAGCCCAAGCGTTTGAAGGGATCTTGGCGACCCTTAGTTCGTCAAAAGCCGTAGGAACCCCGACGTTGGTTTTGATCGCCAACTGCTATCTGGGCAATCAACGGATCTATCGAGACCGGAAATCCGCGCTCGAAGCGATCGAAAGACATTTTCGCGGAAGGCCGTTGCGCGCAGCCCGCCAATGCGAAGTGTTGGAATGAACGGCCAGGCCCCATTCAGAGGGAAGCCTCCCAATGAAAGGATCACGAATGAACCGAGAGCACGTGGTCCCCGGCGCGCCGACCTATTCGAAGGTCGCCCAAGTCACGATCTTCTTCTGGATTATGAAGGTGCTAGCCACGACGCTCGGAGAGACCGCGGGCGATTTCATCTCCATGACCCTTGGCCTCGGATACTACGTCGGCCTAGCCATTACGTTCTCCGTACTGGGCATCGTGCTATGGACCCAGATCGGCAGCAAAACATTTCACCCCGTCCTATTCTGGACGGCGATCATCGCAACGACGACTGCCGGCACGGAAATATCCGACTTTATGGATCGCTCGATGGGCCTAGGCTATTTCGCCGGCTCGATAATACTCGTGACCGGATTGGCTCTAAGCCTTGCGGTCTGGTACCACCGCGTAGGTAATCTCAGAGTATACCCGATCACGGCGCCAAGCGCTGAGTCGATGTTCTGGCTGGCCGTATTGTTCTCAAACAGTCTTGGAACCGCGTTCGGCGATTACCTCGTAGACGACGTTGGACTTAGCTTTATCCAGGGCGCACTGGTAACCGCCGGTATCATTCTCGCAGTGGCTGCCTTGCATTACTTCACGCAAATGAACGACGTCCTGTTGTTTTGGATCGCCTTCGTCTTCACACGTCCCTTCGGCGCCACTTTTGGAGATTTCCTGACAAAGCCACTCGACGCCGGAGGCCTGAGCATGTCGCGTGGGTACGCGTCGCTCGTTACATTGGCGATTCTGCTTACGGTGCTTTACGTGTCGATGCGCTGGTCGTCAGAGCGAAGGTCTTCGCCTGCTCCGGCGGATCGGTCAGACCTCTCACGCTAGTGGAGACCAAGTTGGAAACCATACGAATTTGAGAGAAATTCGCCCAGATCAGGGCTTAAAGCCCTTCGAGATTGCAACCCGAAAGCTTCGAGGGGGCAAGTTCTTGGTTTCAAATGAAATTACAGCGCCATATGCGGCGGCTGCACCGGTCGACCTCCAACGCGGAACGGCGAAAACGCTTATCCTGGGCGGGTTGGCGGTCGCCATCGCCAGCGCACTTCTCTTCCAGGTTTATCCGAAGCTCGATCTCACCGTGTCGGAACGGCTTTTCACAAATCACCAATTCATCGGACGTGACTCGCCCGCGTTCAATGCCGCGCGGTTCCTGTTCAACGTCTTGTTCTACAGCGGTTGCGCTGTTGGGCTGGTAGGCTGCGTGATCACGCTTTCCACGGGACGCAAGTGGCTGAACCTCTCTTCGAATAAATGGCTTTTCCTCGCCGTCTGCGTTCTCGTCGGGCCGCTGACCGTCGCGAACCTCGGCTTCAAGGACCATTGGGGGCGGGCCCGGCCACAGATGGTGGTCGAATTCGGAGGAGACAAATCGTTTACGCCTCCCCTCGTCAAATCGACTGAGTGTCCAAGAAATTGTTCGTTTTTTTCGGGCGAAGCCTCTTCGATCTACGTCTTGGGCTTCGCCGCAGCTTTCCTGTTCCCGACGGCAGCGGGCGCATGGATCGTGTCCGGCATCGTACTCGGAAGCCTGTGTGGCTTTGTGCGAATGACTGAAGGCGGCCACTTCCTGTCCGACGTGATCTTTGCAGGTGTGTTCATGGCCATCACGGTCGCCCTCATCCAGATGCTGTTCTCGGCAATTTCTGGAAAAAGCGAACCGGTATGATCGGCTGTGATTTCGCCGCTAGCCGACGCGCGGCGCCTGATCGAACATGATTTCAGCAACGAGACCCGGCTTGTTATCCGCGAGCGTCACCTTGGCGCTGTGAAGCTCTGCAATCGCGGCAACCAAGCTGAGCCCGAGCCCGCTCCCGCGCGTGGTCCGGCTTTTTTCCAACCGGTAAAGCCGTCTGAATACTTTTTCGCGCTCTTCGGCGGGGATTCCTGGCCCCGTATCGCGCACCCGAACGATCGGCTGTGGCGTGTCGCCTGCCAACTCCACCTCGATATCCGATGCGGGCGGGCAGTGCAGGATCGCGTTCTCGATGAGATTGACGAACAGCTGATTGAGAAGCCTACGGTCTCCGCGGACCGTCACGGGGCTCCCCGCGCCCCCGAGCACCCGCAAACGATGCTGACGCTCTTCGGCAACCGCTTCCAAGGCATCGATGATATTTGCCAAGAGGCCGTTCAACTCGACATCGACGAACTTCATCCTCCGGGCGCCCGCCTCGATTTCGGAAATGCGCAGCAGCGCATCGAAGGTATCCGCGATGCTGTCGATTTCGCCGAGCGACTCATCGACGGCAGCTTTGTAAGTGTCGATGGTGGCAGGCCCAGACCGGACGACTTCGAGCTTCTGGCGCATGCGGCTGATGGGCGTGCGCAGATCGTGCGCGATGTCGACCGAGACCTGCTTCAAGTTGCCGATGAGCTTCTGCAGCCGGTCCAGCGTTACGTTGATAAGAGCCGCCACGTGATCGATGTCGTCAGACGCTGCATTCCTTGGAATTCGCCGGTTGAATTCTCCGGAAGCGACGGCATCGAGCACCTGCTCCATCTCCTCGACGCGCCGCTGCGTTTTGAGGCCAATGAGGTAGCCGCCACAGAGCGCACAAATGACTGACAAGCCGATGCCCCACAGCAACCCCGTCAGAAGCAACTTTTGCGCGTCTTTGATGTCGCCGTTGCCGTCTCCGACGAATAGATAGCCGCCTTTTACGGGCGTCCAGGTTCCAATGACGGCATCGCTCGCTCGCGGCGACGACCATTGTCCGATGAGTTGCAAATTCTCCCACGGGATCGTTCGCCATCCATCGAACCGCTCCAATGATTTGACGTTGCCCGCGATGTATTTCCCGCTCTCGTCCGTCAGCAGATAAATGTCTTCGTCCGACTGGGCGACCAGCGTATGCCGCCCGACCGTTTCCGCAAGCTCGCGAAACCCGTCGCTCTCATTGCCTTGAACATCGACGAGAGTTTCACGCACCTCATCGACGTGGGCTTTCAAATGCAGGCCGAGCTGCTCACTGATGACGAGAAACAAAATCGCAAAAATGACGACGTTGGTCAGCGTGATGATGGCAGCGACGACACCCGCCAGACGAAACGCCGTTCGTTGCGTTAACTTATGCCGGCTGATCAATGATGTAACCCAAGCCTCTCACCGTGCGGATCAGAGGCGTATCCCCCGGCCGGTCGATTTTCAACCGCAAGCGGCTGACGTTTGTTTGAACGATGGACGTCTTGGTGTCCGTCTCCAACCCCCACATTTGTTCGAGAATCATCGATCTCGTAACGACGCGCCCGCGATTTTTGATCAGAAGCTCGAGCATCCTGAACTCGCGCGGCTGCAGATGGATGACCTCACCGCCGCGCCGCACTTCGTGTTTGACGAGATTGACCTCGAGGTCATCGATCCTGAAGAGAAAATCCTGCTTCGGACTTGGCGGCCGCCGCCCGAGCGCCGTCACACGCGCGAGAAGCTCACCCAGCGCGAACGGCTTGACGAGGTAATCATCGGCGCCGCTTTCGAAGCCCTCGATGCGGTCTTCTATGCCGCCGACGGCAGTGAGAAATATAATGCCGGAAGTGACTTCGGCGCGGCGCAGGCTCTGGACGACATTGAGGCCGTCGAGATCGGGAAGCATCCGGTCGATGACCAACACGTCGTACAATCCGACAACCGCTTGCTTCAAGCCATTGATGCCGTCGGAAGCGATCTCGACTTGATGCCCATTGGACGAAAGGCTGTCGCTGACAAGCCTCGCCGTCTCGGCATCGTCTTCAATAATCAAAATCCGCATTGCAACTTCATGTTTGCGAGCGGGCTAAAGCAGCCGGCCCACGTCCGATGATTGGGCGTCGAACTCTCCGCGGAGAGTGACGGAATTGCGGCCAAACGGCTACGGATATGTAAGGACTGTCCGCCCCGGGCCTCGCGAACCCAATCGCCCCAAAAATCAAGGTTAAATATTACGAGCCAACATTACGCGCCAACATTACGAGACTGAGACGCCGCGGCCAAAATCCGAACGCCCCCGAGACCGATTCTCGGCTCGGAATGGGGGAAGGTTTTGACCGTCGGAAAATCCCAGTCTCATGCATTGCGGGTGGCCGCAAGCTCAGGCCTCATCCTCGCGTCTGCGGCCTCGAGCGGCCACAGCTCGCCCGTTTGCGTCCGCTGCGATGGACCCGCGCCGATCCGGCTTTGCGTGGTCGACGATTCCGCAAAAGTCGAAGCGCTCCCATTCGGGCACGTACTTGTCGAACGGGCATGCGTGAAGCTGCTCAAGTCGGAAGGTCTCCGGCACTGCAAGGTAGCGAGCGACGAAGCATGCAAGAGCGCAACCCCGAAACATGTCAGCTTGAAAGATGCCAAGCACGCCCTGCTCGGACAAGCTCGAAGCGAACCGCCGCAACCCGCCGCAATCCCCGATGCCACAGTCACTAACCCTCCCAGCTTCAAGGAGGCAGAGACATCGAGCAACCCTGCGATAAACGCTTGGATGCACATAAAAGCGATCTTCGGCTGGAATTAGCAGGCGGCGATGCCAGCCGGAAAGTCCGCGCGAATTAACGAGAGGTGGCTTCTCTCCTCGCCCTAGGGACGCGGCCGCGGCGAGAAAACTGTCGAAGCGCACGCCTCTTCCCGATAAGCAGACGGGATGACCACAGATGGCGATTTCGAAATCTTCCTTTCGGCCACTCCAGGCTTTGAACCCGCGCTCGGCAAAGAGGCCGAGGCCGCAGGATTCAAAGAGCCGAAGATCACGACCGGCGGCGTCACGATCAAAGGCGGCTGGCCCGAGGTCTGGCGCGCAAATCTCGAACTCCGGGGAGCGGGCCGCGTCCTCGCCCGCATCGACGAGTTCCGCGCCATGCATCTCGCCCAGCTGGACAAGCGCGCCCGCCGCTTGGTCTGGGGCGAAGTCCTCCGCCCCGATGTGCCCTTTCGCGTCCAGGCTTCCTGCAGCAAGAGTTCACGCATCTATCATTCGGGCGCCGCAGCGCAACGGATAGAAAGGGCGATCCGCGAGGAACTCGGCGCACGGCATTCGCCCGAGGCCGACGTCGTCATCAAGGTGCGCATCGATGACGATCTCTGCACCATTGCCGTCGATACGTCCGGCGAGCCGCTACACAAGCGCGGCCACAAGGAAGCCGTCGCCAAGGCACCGATGCGCGAGACGATGGCATCCCTCTTCCTGAGCCAGTGTGGATTCGTCGGGACCGAGCCCGTCTTGGATCCGATGTGCGGCTCGGGAACATTCGTCATCGAGGCGGCAGAAATCGCGGCTGGCCTTAAGCCTGGCCGCTCGCGCCACTTCGCCTTCGAACAATTGGCAACCTTCGATAAAGCAGCTTGGGAGCGCCTACGCGGCACAGCGGACGTGCCGAAGCCCGCGCTTCGCTTTTTCGGAAGCGATATCGATGCGGGCGCGATCCGTATGAGCCGCGCCAATGCCGAACGCGCGGGCGTCACGGGGATTACCGAGTTTCAACAACTCGCATTCACCGAAGTCATGCCGCCGCCAGGTCCGCCGGGTCTCGTCATCGTCAATCCACCCTATGGCGACCGGCTCGGCGACCGGAACGAACTTCAAGCCCTCTACCGGTCTCTCGGTAAAACTTTGCTCAAACGATTCTCCGGCTGGAGAGTTGGCATGGTGACGAGCGAAGCATTCTTTGCTAACGCGACCGGCCTGCCGTTCGCTCAGCCGGGGGGACCGGTGTTGCACGGCGGATTGCGCGTTACCCTCTTTTTGACTGGCCCGCTGAAATAATGCTGATCGGGCCATGCGATCACCCCGCGGCCGAAATGGGAGCTTGAGAGATGACGGAATACATGCCGCCCAAGGTCTGGGTTTGGGATAAGCCGAGCGGCGGTCAATTCGCCAGCATAAATCGCCCGATTTCGGGTCCGACGCACGACAAGGATTTGCCGGTCGGCCGCCATCCGCTTCAGCTCTATTCGCAAGGCACGCCCAACGGCGTGAAGGTCACGATCATGCTCGAAGAGCTGCTGGCGCTCGGGCTGAGCGGCGCGGAATACGATGCGTGGCTGATCAAGATCAACGATGGCGATCAGTTCGGCAGCGGCTTCGTCGCGGTGAACCCCAACTCCAAAATTCCGGCCATGATGGATCAGAGCGGACCGGAGCCGGTGCGCATCTTCGAGTCAGGCGCGATCCTGTTGTATCTCGCCGAGAAGTTCGGCGCCTTCCTGCCGGCCGAGGTTGCCACACGTGCCGAATGCCTCTCTTGGCTGTTCTGGCAGGTGGGAAGCGGACCGTATCTGGGCGGCGGCTTCGGCCACTTCTACAGCTACGCGCCGACGAAGATCGAATACGCCATCAATCGCTTTGCGATGGAGGTGAAGCGCCAGCTCGACGTACTCGACCGCCGCTTGGCCAATAACGCGTACGTTGCGGGCAATGAGTATACCATCGCGGATATCGCGATCTGGCCTTGGTACGGCGCGCTGGTCCAGGGCACACTTTACGGAGCGGCCGAGTTCCTCTCGGTCGACGAGTATAAGAACGTCCGTCGCTGGGCTGACGCCATTCGCAAGCGGCCAGCGGTGCAACGTGGGCGAATGGTGAACCGCATCTCGGGCGATCCCGCGAGCCAATTGCATGAACGCCACGACGCGGCCGATTTCGAGACCAAGACACAGGATAAGTTGCTCGCTGGTGGCTAATCACGACGCGCCGCGCTCAGCCAGCCACGCGTTGAGATCCTGCATTTCGCGATCGCCGATCTCGTGATGCATACGCTCGTAGGAATGAAACGCATTCGGAACGCCGAGCCGGTCGAGTACGTCATGAGCGTGCCGCCCGCTCGCGAACGGAATACGCTCGTCAGCCGTTCCATGGCCGATGAAAAACGACTCGTGCGCTAAGTCCGCCTTTGGCGAAAGCTTGCGGTCGTCGAAGGCGTAAAGCGAGCCGCTGAGCACTGCCGCGCCGCGAAACCTGCCGGGCGCCCCGAGGACGGCATGGTAAACCATCACCGCGCCCTGACTGAAACCCGCTAGAAAAACCCTCTGAGGATCGGCGTGGAATCGGTTGACGGCTGTTTCGACAAGCTTGCTGATGCCATCGCAGCTGAGCCTGATGTCTGCATCGATCGATGCTCCCTTGCGATACCATCGATAACCGCTCGCCGGATCACCAAATGGCGCGCGGGGCGATACGACGACAAAGCCTTCCGGCAATTGCGGCCAGAGACCGATCATATCGTTCTCATCCGAGCCGCTTCCGTGAAGCAAGACGATCAGAGGCGGACGGGCAGATGGCTTCGCCGGCTCGTGAAAGAGATAGGTCAGCTCGCTATCCGCGGCCCGCGCGTACGTGGCAGCGACAAGCCAAACGGTCATGAGCAAAAACAGGAAACACCATTTGGGCGCCCGGCCGGACTTAAACTCGCTATGATGACTCATCGCTCCCCGCGTCGACCGCTCAGGGTCATAAATCACATGCGCCACTTTCCCGCCCGCCGGCTTGTCTGCCTCACCGAAGAGACGGTCGAAACACTCTATTTGCTCGGAGAAGAGCACAGGATCGTCGGCGTCTCGGGATACGCGGTTCGCCCGCCGCAGGTTCGGCGTGAGAAGCCGCGCGTGTCGGCCTTCACTTCGGCGGACATTCCAAAAATCGAAGCCCTGAAACCCGATCTTGTTCTCGCATTCTCGGATATTCAAGCGTCGATCGCGGCGGATCTCGCGCGCGCCGGCCTCGCCGTTCATGTTTTCAATCAACGTGACCTGGCCGGCATCTTCGCGATGATACGAACACTCGGGGCGCTGATCGGCTGCAACGAAAAAGCCGATGCACTGGCCCGCTCGTTCGAAGAGCGCCTCGACAACGTCCGGCGCGAAACGCAAACGCTAGCCCGCCGTCCGCGCGTCTATTTCGAGGAATGGGACGAGCCGATGATAACCGGCCTGTGCTGGGTTTCTGAGTTGATCGAGATTGCGGGCGGCGATGATATCTTTCCCGAGAAGCGCAGCGAGCCCGCCGCCAAAGATCGCATCGTGTCCCCCGCGGACGTGGCGCACCGGTCGCCCGAAATAATTCTCGCATCCTGGTGCGGCAAAAAGGTGAGAGCGGAGAAAATTCGCGCACGGGACGGATGGCAAGACATACCGGCGATTGTCGAAAACAAAATCTACGAGATCAAATCGCCGCTCATTTTGCAACCTGGTCCCGCTGCTCTGACAGATGGCCTCGACGCCATCCGCGCCGCGATCAGGGTTTGATCGCGCCGTCATCGGCCGACGCGAACAACTGCGCGATCTTCGCTAAGGCGATTTTTAGCACAACCGGGGAACACCAGTGGCCGCAGGGAGTATTCTGCTAGGCTGTTGTGTGGGGGCACGAAGCCAGAGGTTGTTGGCTGTGCCATGTCAAATCGGTTTTACGCGTCGCTGTTTTATATTGCTTTGATCGTGGCCAGCTCCTGGACCGTCGTGACCATCGGAGAAGCTCTTGCCCGTGAAGCACTCACAAAGTTGGCGCTTGCTCCCTCAGCGGAACGGCGGCCGACGCGGGTGAATGTTGTACTGGCTTCGCAGAAGGCCATTGCTTCCCCGTCAACAGCGAGGGATGTGATCGTTCCGAAAGCGCCTTCGATAGCGCTCGGCGAGCTAGCGAAAGGCCTCGACGATGCCGAGCAGAACAACAAGCAAGATAAAACGATGGGTGTCGTCGTGCGGCCGCGTGTAGCCGGCTGGGTGAAACGGATTCCGAGACGCGCGATACCGGAAGACCTGCCGAGACGGGCCGCATCGGAAGATTCCTCGGGCCGCATCATCATGCGATCGTTGCGCGCAGAAATGTAGGCGCGAACACGCTGACGACTCGAATGGAGTTGTGGGCACCCGGCGGGGGGAAGAGGGGGTGGCCGAGTGCCCACGCTCAAGACCTCAATCCGGGGGGAGGATATGAGGTACACGTACGATACCAGAAATCCGACAGCGAGAAGTTAACGGCCGCGCTCTTTTGCGAACGATATCCGCTTGAGGCTCGCAGCACCTAAGAGATGAACCGAACGTTTCGCAGCAACCCACGAGACTTGCTCCAGCTTTCAATGATCGACGTCATCGCGGCTTGTGCTGCGCGATAATCTATTCATCGGCTCACCGGATCCATCCGCCGGAAAACGCTCGTTCCTATATCCCGCTGCATTATCGCTGCTCGGCCGCGTCGAGAGCGCCTGCTCCCAAGCACGCGCCAGGGCATAAAGAATTACGATCCCGAAGGCGTACACGCTCGCGATGAAGAAGATGACGGGAGTTGCGTCGTCAGACACGGAGACCTCCATTTCATTTTCCCGCTACGTGGTTATCTCGGCATATCCAGACAAGGTGCCAAAATCGATGGCTGTCGTGCAATTGTCATCATCGCGACGGCAACGGAATCGAGAAGAACCGCCATCTCGGCATTTCACGGAATTCGCCGTCCTTGGAGCCAATCTGCCGAATTGATCGGC
The DNA here is from genome assembly GCF_900116175.1 of Hyphomicrobium facile. GTDB lineage: Bacteria > Pseudomonadota > Alphaproteobacteria > Rhizobiales > Hyphomicrobiaceae > Hyphomicrobium_B > Hyphomicrobium_B facile. The sequence continues at coordinate 301,711 of NZ_FPCH01000001.1, read as the reverse complement.
ATAAACGGCGCATTTTGTCTAAATTGTCGTCAAGCCTTCTTATAGCCCTGATGTAGAATCCGAATGCATTCACCGATTCGGGTTCCCAAGGGACGGCCGGCGTGACTCTCGTCATCGTCTTCATCGGCGCCATTTGTTACTATTATTTTGGAGCCATCGGCGCTGTCCTCGGCGCTTTGGTCATCACCTCCTCGCTTTCCAAATCCAGAGCCAATGTCCTTGTCCCGTTGCTTGCGATTATCGGCTTGTCATGGGCGGCTGGCGAAGTCGTAGCTAACCACACCGGAGCCGTTGCAGGCGTAACATTGGCCACCGCTTTGGCGCTGTGGCTCGACGGCGGTAAAAAAATCCGCCCGCATCAGGCTATCGACAAGCGTTGACGAACGGCCTGCTTTGCCTGCTTTATTGCTGCCTTCATCATTGCCGTTTTGATTGTCGGCGCCCGCCGGTTGTGCCGAACAAATTTATTCCAAATCACGGAATTCCGATCCGCACGCTTCCCGATGCGTTCACTCCCGCGAGGTATCCATGGAATACGTCAAGCTCGGTCACACTGGTCTCGAGGTGTCCCGCATCTGTCTGGGCTGCATGAGCTACGGGCAATCCGATGCAGGCGTCATGAAATGGACGTGGACCTTGAGCGAAGAGGACAGCCGCCCCTACATCAAATCGGTTTTGGAACACGGCATAAATTTCTTTGATACCGCCAACGTCTATTCGCACGGCGAGAGCGAGCGCGTGCTCGGCCGCGCCCTTCGCGATTTCGCCAGGCGCGAGGATGTCGTTATCGCCACGAAGGTCTATTCCCCCATGCGGCCTGGACCGAACGGCAAGGGCCTCTCGCGCAAGGCGATCCTTTCCGAGATCGACGACAGCCTGATGCGCCTCGGCACCGACTACGTCGACCTCTACATCATCCATCGCTACGATTATGAAACGCCGCTGGAGGAAACGCTCGAAGCACTGGACGAGGTCGTGCGCTCCGGCAAGGCGCTCTATCTCGGCGCTTCCTCGATGCACTCATGGCAGTTCATGAAAGCCATCGGTCTGCAGCGCGCCCACGGCTGGGCGCAGTTCATATCGATGCAAAATTATTACAACCTCCTCTATCGCGAGGAAGAACGCGATATGCTGCCGCTCTGCCTTTCCGAGGGTATCGGCGTCACGCCCTGGTCGCCGTTGGCACGCGGACGCCTTGCTCGCCCCTGGCAAGATGAACCACAGACAGATCGCGCCAAGGCCGATCCTTTCGCTGGGCGGCTCTACGAAAAGACGAAGAAGATCGACAAGCCTATCGTCGATCGCGTAGTCGACGTCGCCAAAAAGCGCGGCATCTCAGCGGCTCAGGTCGCACTCGCCTGGATGCTGACGAAACCCGCAGTGACGTCTCCCATCATCGGCGCGACCAAGCCCCATCAGCTCGAGGACGCGATAAAAGCCGTATCGGTCAAGCTATCGCCCGAAGAAATCACCTACCTCGAAGAGCCGTATGAGCCCCACGGGCCTTCTGAAGCTTTCGCCTAAACCTTCATTCCGATTTGAACCGCAACTCCGCTCGCGCGTTTCTCTTCGAAGCGAGCGAGCCCTGCGGTTCCATGCAAAAGCCGGCTGCAAGCGAGAAGGTGGAAGGCGGGACGGTCGTCGAAACGACGATACCCTCACGCCTCGATCGCTTGCCGTTCGGGCGCTTTCACGTCCTCGTCATCGCGGCACTCGGCATAACTTGGATTCTCGATGGACTGGAGGTCACCCTCGTCAGCTCCATAGCCGGTGCCCTGAAGAGCAGCCCCACACTCCAGTTCACCAATACCGATGTTGGCATAACGAATAGCGCTTATCTCGCCGGCGCCGTGCTTGGGGGCTTATTCTTCGGCTGGCTCACGGACCGGCTCGGGCGCAAGAAGCTCTTTTTTATCACGCTGACGACGTACATGATCGCAACGCTCGCGACGGCCTTCTCATGGAACCTTCTGAGCTTTTCGCTATTCCGGTTTCTGACCGGCGCCGGCATCGGCGGCGAGTACACGGCCGTCAATTCGACGATCCAGGAACTCGTCCCCGCGCGCTATCGAGGCTGGACCGATCTCAGCGTCAACGGCAGCTTCTGGCTCGGCGCAGCGCTCGGCGCCCTGGGCTCTGTCGTCCTGCTCAATACCGCGCTCGTACCGGCGGACATCGGCTGGCGGTTGACCTTCCTGATCGGCGGCGGATTGAGCGCATTCATTTTCCTGTTGCGCCTATGGATCCCCGAGAGCCCGCGGTGGCTCATCACGCATGGCCTTCCCAAAAAGGCAGACAAGATCGTGGACGGAATAGAAGCGAGATTCGAAAACGACAACCACGTTCTCGACAATACCGCACTCAAAACGACGCGCCTCAAAACCCGCAGTCATACGCCGCTCATCGAGGTCGCGACGTCTATCCTGAAGACGCACCTCGACCGCGCGATCGTCGGATTTTCCCTGATGACCGCGCAAGCCTATTTCTACAACGCGATTTTCTTCACTTACGCACTCGTTCTTTCGTCGTTCTACGGCGTCGCGACCGACAAGATTGGTTGGTACCTTCTCCCCTTTGCAGCCGGAAACTTCCTCGGACCGCTGCTGCTCGGACGGCTCTTCGATATTTGGGGACGCCGGCCGATGCTCATTATGACGTATAGCGTCGCCGGCGTGCTGCTGGCCCTCACCGGATACTTGTTTGCGGCCGATCTCGTTTCGGAATCGGCGCTCACGTTCGCCTGGGTGATCGTATTCTTCTTCGGTTCGGCTGCATCGAGCGCAGCCTACCTCACGGTCAGTGAATCGTTCCCGCTCGAAGTTCGCGCGCTCGCCATTTCGTTTTTCTATGCCGTAGGAACCGGCGTCGGCGGCGTTATCGGCCCTGCTTTCCTCGCCCACCTTATCGATACCGGATCACGCAATAGCGTATTCGTCGGCTATCTCATCGGCGCGGGATTGATGCTGTTGGCGGCGGGCGTCGCTGCATTCAAAGCAGTCGCCGCCGAACGCAAGCCGCTCGAACAAGTTGCGCGCCCTCTGTCCCTCGCCGACGAGTAGCGTTATCACACCTCGGCAAGAATCTTGTCCTGCAAAGCGGCGAGATGCGGATCGGCGCGATGGCGCGGCCTCTCCGCCGCAACGTCGATATCGAACGTGAGACGGCCGTCCTTGATGACGATGACGCGATCCGCCAACGCCACGGCTTCGGCAACGTCGTGCGTGATGAGAAGCGTCGTAAATTTGCGCTGGAGCCAGAGCCTTTCCAAGAGCCCGTGCATTTCTACCCGCGTCATCGCATCGAGCGCGCCAAAGGGTTCATCGAGAAGCAGCACACTCGGACGGCCGACAAGCACGCGCGCCAATGCCACGCGCTGGCGCTGCCCTCCCGACAGCACGGCCGGCCATTCGTTGAGGCGATCTGCAAGCCCGACGTCGCTCAGCGCCTCGATAGCCGCTTCCCGCCAGCCGGGCGTACGCGCGATACCGACGTTGCTCAATACGCTGTGCCACGGCAACAAGCGCGCATCTTGGAACAAGAGCCGCACCGAACTCTGCAATCCTTTGACCGGTTCGCCGTCGATGACGACGCGTCCCTCTTCCGGCTGATCGAGACCAACGACAAGTCGCATGAGCGTCGATTTGCCGACGCCCGAACGCCCGACGATCGCGACGAACTGCCCGGCGGGAACATCGAGGCTGAGCCCGTCGAGAACTTTGCGCGGCCCGAATGAACGCTTTAGCCCCTCGAGCTTCAGCCGCTTGCCGAGCGGTGTCGGCTGCGCTACGGGCGCGACGGACACGGCGTCGTCAGCGCTGACGAGATCGCGGCGTGGATCAATTCTCTTCAACATTGCTGCAATTTACCTGATGCGATTTGGTTCTAAGCCGAGACGGAGCCGGAAGCGTGATAGGCGGGATGCCACGCCAGAACACGGTGCTCGATCAGCTTCGTCGCGAAGTCGGCGGCCTTGCCGAGAAGCGCATAGACGAGGATGCCGAGCACGACGACATCGGTCTGCAGGAATTCCCGCGCGTTCATCGTCATGTATCCGATACCCGAGGATGCGGAGATCGTTTCGGCAACGATGAGCGTCAGCCACATGATACCAAGCGCGTAGCGCAGCCCGACGAGAACAGAAGGCATCGCGCCCGGCAAAACCACGCGCCAGAAAATCGCGAAACGACCGAGCCCGTTGACCTTCGCCATCTCGACGAGCCCGCGGTCGACGGTGCGTATTCCATGAAACGTGTTGAGGTAGATCGGGAACATGGTGCCGACAGCAACCAGGAATATTTTCGCTGTCTCATCGATGCCGAACCATAGGATCACCATCGGAATGATAGCGAGATGCGGCACGTTCCGCAGCATCTGTAACCCGGAATCGAACAGCTTTTCGGCGGGCCTCGATACGCCGTTGAGAACCCCGAGAATAAATCCAATGCTGCCGCCGATCGCGAGCCCCACAATGGCGCGATTGAAGCTGACCATCACATGATGTGCGAGCGCGCCGCTCTTCGCGTTCTCCCAGAACGCAACCGCGACTTGGCTCGGCGCAGGAAGCACGCGCTGCTCGATCAAGCCTACCCGCGTGCAGATCTCCCATAAAACAAGCACCGACACCGGCAGCAGCCACGGCGTCAGACGATCGACGAAGCTCTCGCCCCGAGAAATTCGGCTCATGACTGACCCCGCTCCCGCTCTTCGGGAAGAATGGAATTTGCAATCGTCTCACCGATTGGCCCGCCGGCGTTTTCCCGCCGCCGCTGGCCGCTCGCACCATCGGCCAATGGCAACAAGGGGAAAACGAGTTCGGCGAAACGATAGGACTCTTCAAGGTGCGGATAGCCCGAGAAAATGAAGGTATCGATCCCGACCCGCATATACTCCTTGATGCGCTCCGCCACGGTCTCGGCATCGCCGACGAGCGCAGTTCCCGCGCCGCCACGAACAAGTCCCACTCCTGCCCAAAGATTGGGACTGACCTCAAGCTTGTCGCGGCTGCCGCTGTGCAGCGCCAGCATGCGTTTTTGCCCGACGGAATCCATTCTCTCGAATGTCTTTTGTGCGGCCGTGACCGTTTTCTCGTCGAGATGCTTCAAGAGATCGCTCGCGGCGCGCCACGCCTCCTCATTCGTTTCGCGCACGATGACGTGCAGGCGAATACCGAAGGAAAGTTTGCGCCCGCGCGCGGCAGCTGCGGCCTGAGCCACCTGAACTTTCTTTGCGACCTCTCCGGGCGGCTCGCCCCACGTCAGATATTTATCGACCGTCTCCGCCGCCACCGCGATCCCCGCATCCGACGAACCGCCGAAATAGAGCGGCGGATGCGGAGCCTGAATGGGTTGAAAGAGCAGACGCCCGTCCTCGACCTTGATGTGCCGCCCCTGATAATCGACGCGATCACCCGCAAGAAGCCCCTTGTAGACGTCGAGAAATTCCCTGGTCACTTCATAGCGTTCGTCGTGCGACAGAAACACGCCGTCGCCCTTGTTCTCGACCGGATCGCCGCCGGTCACGACGTTGATAAGCAATCGCCCATCCGAAATGCGATCGAGCGTCGCTGTCATTCGCGCTGCGACGGCGGGCGAAAGAAGGCCCGGCCTTACGGCGACGAGAAAGCGAAGCCGCGTCGTCTGCGGTAGCAGCGCCGACGCAATCACCCAGCTGTCTTCGCAGCTTCTCCCCGTGGGCAAAAGCACGCCGAAATATCCGAGCCGGTCGGAACCTTCCGCGATCTGCTTCAAATAGCTGAGATCCACGCGGCGGCCACCGATCGACGACCCGAGATAATGCCCGTCGCCATGCGTCGGCAGAAACCAAAGGATATTCGCTCGTTCTGCGGCTTCGATCGTCACAGTCAACTTCCCCGGTGTTGTGGGTTGATGCGAAGCGTCGCGCCACGGCATTTTCTCTGCCACCGCCGGGTCGACACTCGTTCCGTTTTATTGGACGAGCGTGAGCAGCATCACAAACAACAAAATCCGATTTGCTTTTCGGATTTTTATATTGGCGTCCCCGGCGCGGGCTTCGCGATAGTTCGACGGAAGCCACATCGCGGCCGCGGCAGGCGCGGCAGGATCGCGGCGACGAAAATCGGGGGTACTTCCTTATGAACCGACGCCATTTCTCGAGCGGCCTTGCCGTCCTTGCACTCACGCTCACTGCCGCAATAAGCGGCACTGCGAGCGCCGATGCGCCAAAAACGGTGCGCATCGGATTTCAAAAGTCGTCGACGCTCATCAATGTACTCAAAGCGAACGGCGAGCTCGAAAAGGCGCTGTCTGAAGTTGGCGTCTCCGTGACGTGGTCCGAATTTCCGAGCGGCCTGCCGTTGCTTGAGGCGCTGAACGTCGGCGCTATCGACGTCTCGGGAGACGTCGCCGATACCGTTCCGATTTTCGCCCAGGCCGCGGGCGCCAAGCTCACATATCTCGCCAGTGAAGCACCCTCTCCCTCGGCGCAAGCACTGGTCGTCAAGTCGGAATCACCGATCAAATCCCTCACCGAACTCAAGGGTAAGAAAATCGCCGTCGCCAAAGCGTCGGGCAGCCATTACCTGCTCATCGCCGCTCTCGCGCAAGCAGGCCTGAAGTTCAACGACATCGAACCCGCATACCTGACACCCGCCGACGGCCGCGCCGCCTTCGAGAAGGGCGCCGTCGATGCGTGGGCGACATGGGACCCGTTCGTGGCTGCCGTCCAAAAGCAATCCGACGTCCGCATACTGGCCGATGGCAAGGGCATCGCTGACTATCAGCGCTATTACCTTGCATCTTCCGCTTTCGCCGCCCAACGGCCCGACGTCCTCAATCTCGTGTTCGCGAAACTGAAAGAGACCGGCGAATGGGTAAAGAAAAACCCCGAGGCCGCCGCTCAGCTTTTGGCCCCGGTCTGGGGTCTCGACTCGGAAATCGTCAGCGCAGCAAATGCACGCCGCAGCTATGATGTTCGCCCCGTCGGCCCCGAAAACCTGACTGACGAGCAGAAGATCGCCGACGCATTCTTCGCTGAGGGCATTCTTCCGAAACAGATCAAGGCCAGCGACGCCGAGATCTGGGCCCCGGCGAAAAAAGCGGCCGCGAATTAATTCGCCGCCGCCCGATTGGCTGGGTCACACTTGGCTGGGTCACGCCCATAAAATCAATGTGCAGCTGAGGCGCCGCCGCTGGGTGGCGCCTTTCGCGCAAAGAGGAGCGCCACCGCAGCAACCGCGAGCATGATGGCGATGACCGCGAAGGTATCGCTGAATCCCATGACGAGTGCCTGGCGCTTGACGGTCTTTCCAAGCGCGACAATCGCCTCGTGGCGCGCCGTTGCCGCATCCGAAACGCCGTGCGCCAGGAAATAGTTCGTCATCTCGTCGATCCGCTGACGAACCTCGTCACGATAAACATTCACGGATTGCCCGATGATGTTCGAGTGAAACTGCTCGCGTTTCGTGATGATGGTTTCGAGCGCGGCGGTACCGACGGCACCGGCCAAATTCCGGAGCATATTGAATAGACCCGAAGCGTTGGCTGCATCCTTCGGCGCAATGCCCGAGGTCGCTATTGCAGTCAGCGGCGTCAGGATGAGGGCCTGCCCCACGGCACGCACGATGTTCGGCACGAAGAACTGGTCGCCCGAATAATCGAGCGACATATTGATGTTCATAAAACAGCTCAGCGCAAAAAGCGCGATACCCGCGACGCCGATGTAGCGAACGTCGAAAATCTTCATCAGCCGCGGCACGAAGGGGATGATGAGAAGCTGCGGCAAACCGGTCCACGCGAGTACGTTCCCGATCTGCTCGGCGTTATAACCCTGCACCTGCCCGAGATACTGCGGCAGAACATAAACCGTGCCGAACAGCGCGAAGCCGACGAGCATGTTTGCAACGGTGCCGATACCGAAATTTTTGTCTTTCAGCAGCCTGAGATCGACGAGCGGCTTTTCGACCTTGAGCTCGATCCACACGAAAGCGACCAGAAACACCACCGCGATAACTGCAAGCTTCACGATGAATGGCGAACCGAACCAGTCGTCCTTGTTTCCCTCTTCGAGCAGCGTCTGAAGCGCGGAAAGACCGATCGCCATCGTAAAGATGCCAGCCCAATCGCCTTCCTTGAGAAGACCAAGCTGCGGCTTGTCCTTTTCGAGCGTGAACCACAGCGCGACGATCATGATCGCACTCGGAACGGCGTTGATGAAAAAGATTTTCTGCCAGCCGTAGTTCTCGGTCAGATACCCGCCGATCGTCGGGCCGATGGCAGGAGCAAACGTGACGGCAATCGCGAACAGCGCCAACCCGACGGGTTGCTGGGACTTCGGCAGCTTCGTCACGACCATCGTGAAAGCCATCGGGATCAGCACGCCCCCGGCGAAACCCTGAAGCCCGCGCATCGCGATCATCGTGCCGAGGTCATGCGCGAACGCACACGCCATCGAGAAGACGGCGAAAAAGAACGTGCTGACGATCATATACCGGCGAAACCCGAAGACGCGGCTGAAATAGCCCGTCAGCGGGATGACCACGATTTCGCCGATCAGATACGACGTCGAGATCCACGCGCCGTTGTCGGCGCCTGTTCCGATCCCGCCCTCGATATCGAGAAGAGACGCGTTGGTGATCTGGATGTTCAGGATCGACATGAAGGCGCCGATCATGCCGGCGATGACCGCGATCCAAGTCGTCAGGCTTGCTTTGTCGACTGATCCGGCGCCGGCCGCGTTGGGAAAATCTGCGGCCGGTATCGCTGTTTGATCCGCGCTTGCCATAGCTGCTTACTCCAACTCAGGGCCTAGGCCCTTGCCATCACTTGGCGGCGAGAGAAGTGCCGGATTTGCTCTGCTGCTGGGTTTCTATCGTCGGGTAGACCGACATTCCCGGACGAAGTTCTCCAGCGAGCGGGTTGCCCGGATCGAGTGTGATCTTCACCGGAATGCGTTGGACGATCTTCGTGAAGTTGCCCGTCGCATTGTCAGGCGGCAAAAGCGCGAACTGCTGACCGCTCGCAGGCGCAAGACTATCGACGCGCGCCGGTATCTCCACACCCGGGAACATGTCGACTTCGACGTTCACGGCCTGCCCCGGACGAACATCCGCGAGCTGCGTTTCTTTGAAGTTGGCGACGATGTACGCGGAAGCAGTCGGCACGACAGCCATCAACTGCGTTCCTGCGTTAACGTACTGACCGACGCGCAACGTCCGGTTTCCGACCACGCCATCTACCGGTGAAAGAATGTTCGTGTAGGAGAGATTCAACTCGGCCTGTCGCTGCACGGCTTCGTCACGCGCCAGCGTTGCCTGCGCCTGCGCAAGTTCTGCTTTGAGAATATCGGTCTGCTTGATTGCATTCGCGAGCGCCGCCGTATCCCGCGCGATCGAAGCGCGAGCAGCCGCAATGCGAGACGTAGCCTGCTGCGCGTTCTGGACGCTGCCGTAACCCGTGGTGGCGAGGTGCGTGAAACGCTCATTGTCCTGCGCGGCGAACGTCTCGTTCGCACGATCAACGTCGATGGTCGCCTTCGCGCTATCAATGATCGACTGCTGGGCGTCGAGCGACGCCTGCTTATTGGAGACGGCCGCCTTGGCGCCCTGAACGTCGGCCTTCGCCTGATCGAGAGCGACCTTGAAGTCGCGATCGTCGATCCGCGCCAGTACCTGTCCAGCCTTCACGACTTCATTGTCGCCGACGAGGACGTCCGAGAGATAGCCCGATACCTTCGGTGCGATGGTCGTGTTGTCGGCCTGAACGTATGCGTCGTCCGTCGATACCTGGAAACGCCAAACCGACCAGTACTCCCAGCCGACGTACGCGGCGGCTGCCAGGACCACGAGGCTCGCGCCGGCCAGAAGCGGCCAGCGCGACCTTTTCGGAGACGCGGACGCGACAGGCCGCTGCGGCTCGGCCGCCTTGGCGCCGGGAGCCGGTGCCTTCAGCTCTGCAGGCTGGTGCTGCCCGGACGGCGGGACAAACAACACGGTCTCGGCGTCGGTAACCGGCCTGTCCGCGATCGTGGCATTGGAATGATGGCCCATTGGGCTGCTCCTCAACACGCTGCAGTTCGGCCGGCATCGCGGCCATTAGGAAACTTGATGTTTTCCAAAATAGGCACTATAAACTGGATGTCAACAGGAATTTGGAAAATAGTCATGGGACAAAATGCAGTGGCCCCGAAGCGCTGCCGCGGCCGGCCTCAAATCCGGCCCGACGACGAGACGCTCCACCTCCTTGTCGAAGCGGCGGCTGCTGAGTTTCGCGACAAGGGCTATGCCGCGACGACGATGGGAAATGTCGCCCAGCGCGCCGGAATTTCGACTAAAACCATGTACCGGCTCATCCCGGCCAAGGCGGATCTTTTCCAGAAGGTCATTGCCGACCGGACCGGGCGCTTCATGCTGAAAGTCGATCCCTCGGAACTCGACCGCTACGAGCTCGCCGATGCTGTAGAGCATTTCCTCGTCGCCTTCGGCGCCCTGGCGCTCGACAGCGAAACGATCGCCATGCTCCGGCTGGTCATCAGCGAGAGAGATCGCTGTCCCGAGCTTGCCGCGACCTTCAACGACGTCGCGGTGGCGCAGACCACGAAAGCCATGACGCAGTGGCTCGAACGCCAGCGCGACCGCGGATTGCTAAAATTTGATGATCCTGTCGCGACCGTCAGCGCACTGCGCGGAATGATGGTGATGGATTTGCAGCGCACCGCCATGATCGGCCTGAGCCCGCCCCCTTCGCCCGAAGAGATCAAAAGCCGGGCCCGCATCTGCGCCAAGCTCTTCCTTGATGGTTGTCGCGCCTAAGGCGCCGCTGCTGGCACGGCAAATGAGAGACGCTCACGGAACTTCGGCGTGACCTGGAAGTAACAAGCTTCGGTCCGGCGTTGAGATCGCCACCTCCCTGCGGCGAGTTGGTTCGAACGGATTGCGCAGACCAGCGGTAACGCGAGTGTTCAGTGGCTGCAGCGCTTCTTCGACGAAGACCAGGAGAAAGTCATGACCGATGGCCCGCGAGGAGAGCAACGACGTGCTGCCTTCGCCGCCATACTGAGCATCCTCGCCGCTGCATGCGCAGGATTTCTGGCGTGGCAGTTGACCGGAAGCGAAAATCGCTGGACCCGCCCCGCCCATAGCGAAACCACGAACGAGGCACTTCAAACGACCGACGACGCGTTCATTGCAGGTGACGTCACGCCACTCTCGGCCAAGGTCTCTGGTGTCATCAAGGCGGTTCCGGTCAAGGACTTCCAGCCGGTGAAAAAGGGCGACGTCATCGCGGAAATCGATCCTTCGGACTATGACGCAGCACTCGCGCAAGCCCAGGCGAACGTCGTCTCGGCGAAGGCGAACCTCGCTAATCTTGCAAATCAAAAGGCAAGTCAGCGGAGCCTCGTACGGCAAGCGCAAGCCGGAATTGACGCGGCGCAAGCAGACCTCGAGCGTTTCAATCTCGAAGAGAAGCGCCAGCGCGATCTGTTGAAAACCAGCGACATCGGAACGACGCAGCGCGTTGAGCAGGCAGTGAACAACGCCAGACGCAGTTCGGCTCAAATGGCGCTGAGCAGCGCTCAGCTCGATCAGCAAAAGACAGTCCTTGCGAGCCTCGACACTGCGCAGGGACAGCTCGAAGCGATGGTGCGCGGCGCCGAAGCTGTGGCGACCGTTGCCCAGAACAACGTGAACAGCACGCGCATCTTATCGCCGGCCGACGGCATCGTCGGTCAGCGCCAGGTTCGGCCGGGTCAATTCGTGAGTGTCGGATCGCCTGTGATCTCCGTCGTTTCCCTGCCGGAGATCTGGGTCATTGCCAATCTCAAGGAAACGCAGATGACGAACGTCCGCAGTGGCCAGCCCGCGCGCATCACGGTGGATGCATTTCCGGATTTGAAATTGACGGGTCACGTCGAAAGTTGGGCGCCGGGAACCGGAAAGATCTTCGCGCCTCAAGCTCAGGATGCTGCGACGGGAAATCTCACGAAGGTCGTCCAGCGCGTACCCGTGAAGATCGCTCTCGATCAAAATCCGGCCTTCGGCACGCTGGTTCGGCCAGGCATGTCGGTCAAAGCCACGATTGATACGGAAGGCGCGCCAAACGCCACGGCAGCAACATTCGACCCGCCCGCTACATCCACCAGATAAGCCAGATGAATGGGCTTCATGCCTGAAAACCGGCGGTGTCTCGGTTTGAATTTCTAGGCCATTGTCAAAAATCCACGGGCGGTGAACTCCGTGCTATGCTTAGCGAAAAGCATGGGCCGGACACATGGCGCGGATTTGGAAGATTCTACGCCACGGGGCGCCCGACCAATGGGAGGATTCCATCCCAGAGGAGTCTCTGGCGGAAGGGCAATTAGTCGTGCTTCTCGGGCGGCTGGCTGCTAGCCATCTGCCACCCGTCGCCACGACCCCATTGCCCCGAGACGCTCCGCGATACACCACCTCGCTCACTGTCAAAAACGACCGCTTGGGCAACAAGTGTTTCATCGTCTACGCGAGCGGCAGCAGGGTGCACTACATAGCGACCTTAGAGGATACGCCTCGGAAAAACGCGCCTCCTTGCTAACGGCGGCAGCCGAATGCTACAGACCTATTTCGCTTCGAGTCCTAGAGCGTAACAACATCAATCATTTAGCCTCCGGCAAGATGACTTAGGCGAGGCTCGTGGCATCGCGACGAGCTATCTCGGCTGCGGCGGCGACCGACGGACGAATGAAACAATGACCGCGCCCAAGACCAAGCTCCACAAAGGTGATTTGCCCGCCGGCCTGACGTTTCCGAACGGCGTCGCGATCGACACCGAAACGCTAGGGCTGAACCCCCATCGCGATCGCCTGTGCCTCGTGCAGCTTTCGAGCGGTGACGGCACGGCCCATCTCGTGAAATTCGACGGCAAGGACTATAGCGCGCCGCGCCTCAAGGCCCTTCTGACCGATCCAAAAGTTCTGAAGATTTTCCATTTCGCCCGCTTCGATATCGCCGTGCTCGAGCAATACCTCGGAGTTGCAACAGCACCCATCTACTGCACGAAGATTGCTTCGAAGCTTTCCCGCACCTACACCGACCGCCACGGATTGAAGGATCTCGTTGGCGAGCTTCTCGGAATAGAGCTGTCGAAGCAGCAGCAAAGCAGCGACTGGGGCGCGTCCGAGCTTTCCGATAGCCAGAAGGCATACGCGGCGAACGATGTGCTGCATCTTCACGCAGTCAAGACGAAGCTCGATATGATGCTCGCGAGAGAAGGGCGGGAAGGCTTCGCCAACGAAGCTTTCAAGTTCCTTCCGACCCGCGCCCGCCTCGACCTCGCCGGGTTCGAGGAGGACGATATTTTCGCACACTGAACCCGGCCGCGGCCGGGCTCGGAGCATAAGGTCCCAAAGTCTCCCCAATTAAAGGCGAGATTAGCGGGCCTTAGGGGGAACTACATGGCCAGCGCGGCTGTCACCACGGATAACTCTGCTACAGCCGGTGGGCATGCCCGCGCGTCAGGCAACAGCATCGTCATAGCCGGCGATCGCACGCAAAGCAGAATGGCGGCTCATCGCCATTCAAGACGCGTGCGAGTGCTGAAGATTGCGCTTCCGGCGACCGCAGTCGCAACGGCCGTCATCGCCACGGCGAACATCCTGGGCAACGCCGGCATAAGTCCTTCGATCCCGCCGCTCGAAATTCCGCAAATCGTTGCCGACAATCTCAAGATGCACAACCCGCACTACCAGGGCTTCAATGCCGATGGTGGCAAATACTGGGTGAAGGCGGAAACGGCGCAGCAAGATCTCAAGACGCTGACCGCCATTCATCTGCAAGGCATCACCGGCGAACTGATGGATGCCAAAAAGCAGAAGACCTATCTCGTCGCGAGCCGCGGACTGTTCGACAACAACTCGAACGTTCTCGAACTCTATGATTCGATCGACGTGACGGGCGAGGGCGGCCTGAACGCCAAGCTGACGCGGGCGACCATCAAGACGAAAGAAAACATCATCACGTCCGATCAGCCGTCGACCATAATAATGGGCGCCGGCACGATCACATCCAATCAGCTGACCATCCGCCAGAAGGCAAAAGAATATACCTTCGTCGACAACGTGCGCACGTACATGAAGCCGAAGGAAGCTTCTGCCGCCTCGGACAATCAAAACGCGCAACAGGCGCTTCCCTTCGGCAAACCCGGCGAGCCCGTCGAAGTCACGTCGAACCGGCTCGACATCGACGACGTGAAGAAAACGGCTTTCTACACTGGCAAAGTCGTCGCGACCCAAGCCGGAGCGACCATGACGGCGCCCGAAATGACCGTCACGTATGAAGGTGCGGTTGCACCCGAAGGCGGCAACGCAGCCCAAGCCGCGCCCGATGGGGACGCGGATCGCGGAACGAAGGTGAAGCAAATCCTCGCCACGGATACCGTGGTGCTGAAACAGCCGAACGGCGAAACGGCAACCAGTCACACGGCGCTCTTCGATACGATCTCGAACACCGCCGTTCTTGAAGGCGACGTCGTGCTGACCCACGGCGATGACAAGAAAGCCGTCGGTGATCGCGTCGATTACGATCAGAAGGCGCAGACGATGGTTCTCACCGGCCCTGTCGTCGTGACACAGGGAGCGAACGTGTTGCGCGGCCGCCGGCTGACCTACCATCGCACGACGAGCAAGATGCAGCTGTCGTCGCCGGCCGATGTCTCGTCCGGCGTCAGCGCAGGGCGCATCACCGCGCATTTCGTGAGGGCCTCGGCGAAGGCATCCCCGCAGCCGGCTGATGACGATCAGGACGAGAGCGGCGGCGGAATTTCATTCGGCGCCGCCTTCAAGACGGATTCAAACTCCCCTTATGATGTCGTATCCGACAAGCTCGACGTCGACGACGTCGCCAAGACGGCATTGTTCACCGGCAACGTTTCAGCCGTGCAGGGAAACATCTCGATGCGGTCACAGGAACTGACAGCCTTCTACACAGGCAGCGCCGCGATCGGTGCGACCGGTGACAAGGCAGCCGGCGGTGCGGCCGCTTCTTTGACGCACCTCACCGCCAAGAAGAAAGTCGTGGTGACCGCCAAGGATGGGCAGACAGCAACCGGCGACTGGGCTGAAGTCGATGTTAAGAAAAATCTCACGACGCTCGGCGGCGCCGTTGTGCTGACCCAAGGCAAGAATATCGTGAACGGGACGAGGCTGGTGATCGACATGAACACCGGCGAGGCGACGATCAAGACCGAACCGGCTGCCACGAGCGGAGCGCTAATGACGAGCCGCAACGGCGACGCCAACGGCGAGGTTTTCAAGGCCGAACGTCCCAGCGCCGTCTTCTATCCGGGCCAATTGAAGAAATCGAAAATCCAGGCGGACAACTGGCAGGTCCGTACGTCACCTTGACGTTGCGACCGGCTTGGACACATTTCAAACCGCGGCGACAATGCACGAAGGGCTGCGAGGTATCGGGTGTTTAAGGCTTTACCAATTCGCCTGCGATCGAAGAACGGTTCGGCCGCGAACGGCGCGAGCGAACGCACGAACGGCGTCAGTGCCAAACGCGCGGCCGCGCCCTCCGACGACCCGCACGCCATAGGTGCGGACGGTTGGCTGACTGCCTTCGATGTCAAGAAATCGTACCGCAAGCGGATGGTCGTCAAAGGCGTGAACCTGGCCGTCGGACGCGGCGAATCCGTCGGCCTATTGGGTCCGAACGGCGCGGGCAAAACGACGGTTTTCTACATGATCACCGGCCTCGTCGCCGCCGACGAAGGCCGCATCACGATCGACGGCGAGGACGTGACCAAGCTGCCGATGTATCAGCGGGCCCGCCTTGGCGTCGGTTATCTTCCGCAGGAGGCCTCGATCTTTCGCGGATTGACGGTCGAGCAGAACATCATGGCAGTCCTCGAGCTGATCGAGCCTAACCGCAAGGCACGCAAAGAGCAGCTCGACAGCCTGTTGGAGGAATTTTCCATCACCCGGCTGAGAAAGTCGGCAGCGATGGCGCTCTCGGGCGGTGAACGGCGGCGCTGTGAAATTGCCCGCGCGCTGGCCTCTCGGCCATCGTTCATGTTGCTGGACGAACCGTTCGCCGGTATCGACCCGATCGCCGTCGGTGACATTCAGCAACTGGTGCGCCACTTGACCGAACGCGGTATTGGTGTGTTGATCACTGACCACAACGTTCGTGAAACGTTAAGCCTAATTGATCGCGCTTATATTATTTACGATGGTCAAGTTCTGACACAGGGCAAGCCTTCTGAAATCATATCGAATGAAGACGTCCGGCGGGTCTACCTTGGCGATATGTTCGTTAACGCGCGATGAGTATAACTGGCTCCGATTTTATCGAAACGGAGCAACGGATTAGCGCATGGCGCTTTCAGCAAAATTAGAGCTGAGACAAGGCCAGCAGCTGGTAATGACGCCTCAGCTGCAGCAGGCGATCCGTCTACTTCAGCTGTCCAATCTCGAACTGACCGAATTCGTCGACACTGAGCTCGAACGCAATCCCCTGCTTGAGCGCGACGACCCCGCCAACGCGAAGCCCGCGGACGATGCGATCGTCGAACGCGCCGAAGAACGCGCCGCCGACGACCGCTGGCTCGATCTCAGGGAGCCCGTCAGCGACCATACCGGCGGCCTTGATGTCGATTTCGGCAACGTCTTTCAGGAGCCCGGAACAGGCGAACCGGGATCGCCCTCGGCACCCCCGTCGGGCATGAGCTGGGCTAACGTCTCCCAACGCATGCACAACGGCGGCGACGGCGATAACGACCTTGAGGATTACGTCGCCAATCAGATTTCGCTCAGGGATCACCTGAGCGCTCAATTGCCGTTGACCGTTAACGATCCCGTCGAGCGGCTGATCGGGCAATACCTGATCGATCTCGTCGACGAAGCGGGCTACATCCCGGCGGACCTCGAGGCACTCTCGCTGCGCCTCGGCGCACCGCTCGAATTGGTCGAAAGCGTACTGGGCAAACTGCAGACGTTCGATCCGCCCGGTATCTTCGCCCGGTCCCTCGCCGAGTGCCTCGCGCTCCAGCTCAAAGAGCAGGATCGCTACGATCCTTTGATGGCGCAGCTCCTCGCGAACCTTGATCTGCTTGCCAGCCGCAATATCCCCGCGCTGAAAAAGGCGATCGGCATCGATATGGACGAGCTCGCGGACATGATCCGCGAGATCAAACGGCTCAACCCGAAGCCCGGCCTCAAATTCGGTTCTGTCCAGCTTCAGCCGGTCGTGCCGGACGTCATCGTGCGGGCGGCTGCCGACGGCGGCTGGCACGTCGAACTGAATAGCGACACTCTGCCGCGCGTTCTGGTCAATCGCTCGTATTACACGCGCATCGCCAAAACGGCGACCAACGAGCGCGACAAAGGCTATATCTTCGATTGTCTGCAGACGGCCAATTGGCTCGTGAAGAGCTTGGATCAGCGCGCACGCACGATCCTCAAGGTCGCCGAGCAAATCGTACGCCAGCAAGACAGCTTCTTCATGTACGGCGTCCAGTATTTGCGGCCGCTCAACCTGAAGGTCATCGCTGACGCCATCTCCATGCACGAGTCGACCGTCTCGCGCGTGACGTCGAACAAGTACATCGCGACGCCGAGGGGCATCTTCGAGCTCAAGTACTTCTTCACGTCGGCCATTGCCTCGGCCGCCGATGGCGAAGCTCACTCATCCGAGTCCGTCCGTCACCGGATCAAGCAGCTGATCGACGCCGAAAGCGCCGATGATGTGCTCTCCGACGATCAGCTCGTCGACCGCTTGCGGGGTGAGGGCATCGAGATCGCGCGGCGGACGGTCGCAAAATATCGCGAGGCGATGCGCATTCCCTCGTCCGTACAGCGCCGGCGCGACAAGAAACTCGTTGAACGTCTGGGCGACTTCGCGTGAAACGCACGCCCTAACCCACTGAACCTTCGAAATATTTTCGTAACATTCGCGTTCAAAGCGTGATTTGACAGGGCCCGATGGGGGGCCTATCGCTTATTGATCAAGAGCCTGGGTTGGTGTCGGTCACACGCACCCGAGGTTAAAGAAAGGCAGGTCGGAACCTCGGAGCATTACGCTCGGTAACGGCAAACTCAGCCTCGGTAAGTGCAGAACAGGCATTTTCATGACCCTCCAAATCACTGGTAAGAATCTCGAAATCGGCGACGCCTTCCAGACCTACGCTGGCGACAAAATTCGCGGTGTCCTCCAAAAATTTCTGGCGCGAGAAGTAGACGGTCACATCCGTTTGGAACGCGAGCGTGAAGTCTTCAAAACCTCTTGCACGGTCCATTTCTCCAGCGGCCTTCTGCTCGAAGCGCACGGCGAAGGCGGCGACGCCTATAGCGCCGTCGATGCCGCAGCCCACCGCTTAGAGACGCGCGTGAGGCGGTATAAGAGCCGCATTAAGCACCATACATCCCCCGCTGCTGCAGCGCGCCGCAGGGTCGACATCGAAGCGCGGGACTATGTAGTCAGCCTGAGCGATGAGGATGAGCCGGAGCAGGACGGCGCGAATCCGCTTATCATCGCGGAAGGCCAGCGGAACATCGGCCATATGACGGTGAGCGAAGCTGTATTGAAGCTCGACCTGTCGGAAGCGTCCTTCATGATCTTTAGGAACGCTGCCCACGGGGGATTAAACGTCGTTTATCGGCGTACTGATGGGCACATTGGGTGGATCGACGCCGATCTTCCTTTGGCGACGAAGGCGAATGGCGCCTTGCCGCCGGAACATGCGGATTGAGGGCAGTTTATTTATTTTAATCAATGCAGTGTATGCCGTACAAATTTGGCCCGGCAGGCCACATCGACGGCCATATCATTGTGGATGGAGCCTGAATGAATATCGAAGACATGCTGGCCACCGACGCGATTATTCCGCGTTTCGAGGCTGAAGATAAGAAGCAGGCGCTTCACATCCTCGCACAAAAGGCGGAAGCGCTGACCGGCGCCTCCGCTGCCGATATCTATGCAGCCCTCCTGCAAAGGGAGAGGCTGAGTTCAACGAGCCTCGGCCGTGGGATTGCGATCCCGCACGTCAAAATGCCGACCGTCAAAAAGATCACGTGCATCTTTGCGCGTCTCGAGCGTCCGATTGCATTCGAAAGCCACGACGGTGAGCCCGTCGATCTTCTGTTCTTCCTGTTGGCGCCCGAGCACGCAGGCGCCGACCATCTGAAGGCACTCGCGCGTATTTCCCGGCTTGTCCGCGATCCGGCGACCCTTGAAGGCCTGCGGAGCGCCAAGGACGTTGAAGGACTCCGGACCGTTCTGACGAAGCCACTGACATCACACGCGGCCTGACATGCTCGCTGACGCCCTCGGCGGCCGGCTCGCGGAACGCGAGTCGCCGAGGGCAATAAGCGAATGCGTCAGTGAAGGACTGCGATCACGCCCAGTCCAATGCCACCGACCAGCAGCCGCCACCACCCGAAGAATGACAATCCGCGCCGCGATATGAAATCGAGCATGTGGCGAACCACGATCACGCCGGTGACAAACGCCGCGATAA
This sequence comes from Hyphomicrobium facile, assembly GCF_900116175.1. Taxonomy (GTDB): domain Bacteria; phylum Pseudomonadota; class Alphaproteobacteria; order Rhizobiales; family Hyphomicrobiaceae; genus Hyphomicrobium_B; species Hyphomicrobium_B facile. Next base: position 282,245 of record NZ_FPCH01000001.1, on the reverse strand, counting down.
ATCCGAGCACGATGTGGCTGACGTCGTCAGGCGTTAAAATCGACCAGTTCTTGTAAAGATCGTAGGCGAATGCGCCGGTCATCGTCGGCATCGCCAGAAAAAACGAGAATTCCGCAGCCGTACGCTTGTCGGCGCCGAGCAGCACCGCCGAGACGATCGTCGACCCGGACCGCGAAACACCCGGGATCATGGCGAGACACTGGGCAAAGCCGATGATCAGCGCCGTCGTCCACGGAATGTCCATCACGTTGGTGAACCGCGGCTTGTACTTGATCCGGTCAACGGCAAGCAGAATGATCCCGCCAATCACCAACGCCGTGCACATGATCAACGGCGATTCAAAAAGAACTTCCTTGATGATCCGATGCGCCAAGACACCGATGAAAACAGCCGGCAGGAAGGCGACCAGCACCGCGAAAACGAAACGTCGCGTTGTCGCGCTGGTCGGAAAATCGAGCGCGATGTGCCAAAGTTTGCCGGCATAGACGGTGAGAAGCGCGAGAATTGCGCCGAGCTGGATCAGCACCTCGAAGGTGCGACCTGCCGAGGTGACCCCCATGAGCTCTTCGGTAAGAAGAAGGTGCGCCGTCGAGGAAACGGGTAGATATTCCGTCAAGCCTTCGATCAGCCCGAGCAGTACGACTTGCCACGTTTCCATCAGTGCTCCTTCGCGCGCTCGAAAGCGGCCGAGCGTTAACAGAAATTGTGGCGATGCCAAAGAGGTCGTTTGGCCGAGTTGCCATCGAATCGACGACAGCGGGTGTATAGTATCGCCATCAGCAGCACAGGAATCCTATGCCCCCGCGACTTACGCAATACCGCCTATGCCCGCGATCTCGGTCCATTCGATTGGCGCTTGCCGAATACGGCGTCGAAGTTCAGCTTCTCGATGAAAATCCCTGGGAATGGCGCCAAAGTTTTCTTGCGAAGAATCCCGCAGGCGAGATGCCGGTTCTCGAATTCGAGAACGGCCTGACGCTATGCGGCGCGTATTCGATCTCTGAATTCGTCGCTGAAGAAGTACTGCCCAGCGCGACGACGATTGCGCCCGGTCCCCCTCCGCTCATTCCGGGCAACCGGGAGGATCGCGCGGAGATCCGCCGCCTCATCGACTGGTATCACGGCAAGTTCGATCGCGAGGTGACGAGAGAGCTTCTCATCGAGAAGGTCTACAGCTCGATGCGCCCATCGGGCCCCGTCGCGCCTGATCCGGGCATCCTCCGTGCCGTTCGTGCAAACCTCAAATATCATCTCTCCTACACGGGCTATCTCGCCGACACTCGGCGCTGGATCGGTGGCGACGAGCTGAGCTTTGCCGATTTTGCTGCCGCAGCTCAAATTTCGACCGTAGACTACCTGGGCGAGATACCGTGGAACGACTATCCGACGGTCAAAGTCTGGTATCAGCGAATGAAATCCCGGCCGTCCTTCCGAGCCTTGCTCGGCGACCGCGTTCCGGGAACGGCGCCGCCCCTTGCCTATTCCGATCTCGATTTCTAAATCGCTCGTATGTCCGAAGCCCAAAATTCCGGTTCCGCTCTTGGCGGGATGATCCGCGCTGAAGCAGCGAAGCTTGGGCTCGACGCTGTCGGCATTGCGCGATTGGCCGACGACGCGGAGCTGACAGCTCGGCTCGCGCACTTCCTGAGCGAGAACCGCCACGGCGATATGGATTGGATGGAAACGCATGCCGATCGGCGCGCGGGTCCGCTTCGGCTGTGGCCGGACGCGAAGAGCGCCATCATCTTCGGACAATCGTACGCGCCGCCGGCCAATCCACTCGACGCCCTTCGCGATCGTTCGAACGCTGCGATTTCGGTCTATGCCAAAGGCCGCGATTACCACGACGTTCTAAAGAAAAAGATCAAGTCGCTGGCGCGTTCGTTTTCCGAACGATCGGGCGCTGAAGTCAAAGTCTTCGTCGATACCGCGCCGCTGATGGAAAAGCCGCTCGCCGCGAAGGCCGGTCTCGGCTGGCAAGGCAAGCACACGATCCTCGTTTCCCGCGAACACGGCAACTGGCTCTTCCTCGGCGCCATATTGACGACGGCCGAACTCGAACCCGATGCAGGCACCGAGGACCATTGCGGTTCGTGCCGGCGATGTCTCGACGTCTGTCCGACGAATGCCTTTCCCGCGCCCTACCAGCTCGACGCGAGGCGCTGCATCGCCTACCTCACGATCGAGCACAAAGGCCATATCGCACCTGAATTTCGCGGCCCCATCGGAAACCGCGTATTCGGTTGCGATGACTGCGCCGCCGTCTGTCCGTGGAATAAGTTCGCGAGCGCCGCGACCGAGATCCGCTACGCAGCGCGCCCCGAAACGGACAATCCTCCCCTCGCCGAATTGCTCGCACTCGATGATGCAGCATTCCGATTGCGCTTTGCGGGGACGCCGATCAAACGGACAGGGCGCGACCGCGTCGTACGCAATACGCTGATCGCTTCGGGAAATTCGGGCGATCGATCCCTCCTTCCCCTTATCGAACCACTGATGGAAGATAACTCCGCACTTGTCCGCGCGATGGCGATCTGGGCATCTCGCCGGCTGGCGAGTGACGCTGAGATCGATGCTCTGCGAAAGCGCTATGAGGCTCGCGAGCACGACGCCGAGGTCGCCGCTGAATGGAATTTGCCAATTGAGGAACTCCGCTAGCATGAGCCGGCTCTTCTGTTTCGGACTGGGATACTGCGCCACCGAACTCGGACGGCGGCTGATAGAGGAAGGCTGGACGGTCCCCGGCACGACCGCGCACGCCGAAAAAGTTGAGCGCCTCGTCGAGCAGGGCTTCGAACCCTTCATTTTCGACGGGAGGGAAGCTCTGCACGACGTCGCCGATGCACTACAAAGTGCAACGCACGTGCTGCTATCTATTCCCCCCGATGCTGATGGCGATCCGGCATTGCGATGCTACGGCGACGCGATTGCCGCGAGCCCTTCCATTCGCTGGATCGGATACTTTTCGACCGTCGGGGTCTACGGCGACGCAGCAGGCGGCTGGGTGGACGAAACGACGGAGACGCGCCCCGGAACCATCCGTGGACAGCGTCGCGTCAAAGCTGAAAACGGTTGGATCGAACTCGCGCGCGCATCCGGAAAAGCGCTCGTCATCTATCGCCTGCCTGGAATTTATGGCCCTGGCCGCAGCGCCATCGATCAACTCAAAGCAGGCACTGCACGGCGCATATTCAAGCCGGGTCAGCTCACCAATCGCGTCCACGTTGAGGATATCGCGACCGCGGTCGAAGCGAGCATCGATCTTGCCCCCGGCGTGCACATCTTCAACGTGACGGATGACCTTCCGGCAGCGCCCCAGGATGTCATCGCCTATGGAGCCGAGCTGTTGGGCATGCCCTGCCCCCCCGCAACCGATCCCGATGATGCCGATGTGTCGTCCACGGCGCGAAGTTTCTATATCGAAAACAAGAAGGTCTCGAACGCCCGCATGAAGGCCGAGCTGGGCGTCAAACTTGCCTATCCCACCTACGTCGAAGGACTGAAATCCATAGCGGGACTTTAGCGAACGGCTTTTTAGCGTTCCGTCACACGTTTTCCGCCATTCCGCCAGAATAGAGGATAAAGACGTCAGCGGCTGCGCTCCCTGTCGGGGCGCCGATGTGAGCGGGACCACGAGCTTTTCCATGGCGATTAAAACGCTCTTTGTAGCGACGTTGGCGGTGATGACCTCCGCGCTGGTCGTCCATGCCGACCCCATCGATCCGGCACAGGCGATTGCACAGAAATTCTCCAGTGCGAGCGACGAACCAGCCGCGAAGCCAGCACCAAAACCAGCCCAAAAACCAGCATGGAAGCCATCGGCGAAGCTGGCGCCAGCGGCGGCTAAGCCGGACGCCGATTATGAAGCCGACATGCTGAGCCGAGCGGGCGCCGAAGAGGCTGATCGCCTGAAGCAGGAAGCCCGCACCCGGCAGGTTGCCGTAGAGCCCGCTGCCCGCGCTCCCATTGCCCCTGTCGCCGCTGCTGCAGCCGTTGCCGTTCCCGCGCCGCCGCCGGCTGTTACCCCGGTCGCCGAAAAACAACCCGCGCCAGTTCCCGTCGCTGCAGCTGTCCCATCGAAACCGGAAAGCGAGCGGACGATTGTCGCCGAGGCTCCGAAGCCCGGCTCAGCGCCAGCCACCGTGCTGCTTGTGCTCGATACGAACGATGCGGCCCTCGGTTTCAAGCCCGACCCGATCATTTGCATCGACGATCGCTGCTGGCTTTCGAATGGCATCGAAGAACCGGCGATTAGCATGCCGCGCACTCAAGCGGTCGCGTTGCAGACGACGGAGGAAGCGACAGCGGATTCCTGTGCCGGGAAATCGGCCTGCGTCTATCGCGCCGTTTCGATCGATCCTGACGCGCGTATCGAAGTGATCGAGGTCGGCGGAAGCCGCGGCGCTTCCGCCGGAGCCTATACGGTTCCGGCTGACACGAGCTGCCGGAGCGAAGGCGGTGTCCTCGTCTGCTACAACGGCCTCGCGACGCAGAACTTTCGCATTTGGGTCGTGCCGGAAGCCATCGCCGCGTCCGCCGGACCCTCGAGTATCGAAGAGGCAATCGAGAACGGACTTCCCGATCCGGGCGCCTCAACGAGCAACGATAAATAGCGCTAAAGCAGCTTGCCGAGCTCGGAGAAAAGCAGATCGAGGTCTTGCGGCCGCGACAGCCGGTGCTCGGCGTCGGCAACCTCAATCAACTTGACCCTGTCGCCCGTCAGGAACGTCGTAAGTTCGCGCGTGTGAGATGCTGGCACATCGACATCCAACAGACCTTGCAGAATGACCACCGGCCGCCCGGGATCGAACGGCTGACGCGCGAAAAGATGTTCGCGGCCTTCCTCGATGAGGCGGCGCGTGATCGTATAGGGCTCCGCGTAAGCCGACGGTTGCTTGAAAAATCCGCGCTCCATGATTTCGCTGCGAACCTCACCGGAAAACCGCTTCCACATCAGTTCTTCAGTCATGTCCCAGGCGGGCGCGATGAGAACGAGCGCTTTGATCCGCGCCGCCTCGGCAGGACGCTCACGCATCAGCTTTCGCAAGAGCAGCAGCGCGATGTGCCCGCCCATGCTCGAACCGATGGCGATCTGAGGACCACTGGTGACCTCTGAGAAGACCGCCTCGGCTTCTTCGATCCACCGCCCGATCGTTCCATCCTCGATGCGCCCCTGAGATATTCCGTGACCGGAATAATCAAATCGCGTCGACGAGATATTATGCTCAGCCGCCCATTGAGCCATTGCTGTCGCTTTCGTCGACGACATCTCAGACATGAAACCCGAGAGCCAGAAAAGACCGGGCCCGGCGGATTTCGCCGGATGCTGCGCGATAAAGGGGATTTCCCGCGCCTGCGCGCCTCTCCCGACAGGAAGCATTTGCGGTTCCGCTGCTGGAATCTTATAGGGACTGTCCATCGTTGGCCTCAACGACTCCGATTGATGAGCTGAAATGAAAAACACTTTGACGGTGCTGCAAGTCATTCCTCGCATGCGCGCAGGCGGCGCTGAACTCGGCTGCTTGCAGATAGCAACCGCCCTCGTCAAAAACGGACATCGCGCTCTCGTCGCATCCGCAGGCGGCCCGATGGTCGATCAGATAGTCGCCGCAGGCGGCGAGCATATTCCCATGCCGCTCGCCACCAAGAACCCGCTCGTCCTCTTCAAGAATGCGCGCCAGCTCGCCGGCATCATCCGTCGCGAAAACGTCTCGATCATTCATGCGCGAAGCCGCGCACCGGCCTGGAGCGCCCTTTATGCTGCGCGGCGCACCAGCACGCCTTTCGTGACAACCTACCATTCCGAATATTCCGAAAAAACCCGGCTCAAGAATTTGTACAACAGTGTCATGGCGCGCAGCGATACCGTGATCGCGGTTTCGGACTACATGGCGCACCTCATCCGCACGCGCTACCATACCCCCGAAGAGCGCATCGCCGTTATTCATCGCGCCTTCGATGGGACTGTGTTTGATCCCGCGCTGCTGACGCCCGAAAGATTGGCCACGGTCCGGAAGTTGCTGGATGCAGACGGCAGCAAGCCGGTCCTGATCCTCGCCGGCCGCATCACGCCGCGCAAAGCCCAGCATCATCTCGTCTCTGCTTTGGGAATTCTGAAGGAGCGCGGCGCGCCGGACGTCGTCTGCGTCTTGGCGGGTGAGGTCGAAAAGCCGGCCTTCAAAGCGGAACTCGAAGCGCAGGCGCAGAAGCTCGGCGTCGCGCATCAATTGCGCTTCCCCGGACACGTGCGCGACATCGCGGCCGCTTACGGCATCAGCGATATCGCCCTCAATATTTCCGAGCAGGAAGGCCTTCCGCGCGTCGCCATCGAATCTCAGGCGATGGGCGTGCCGATCATCGTCTCGGATACGGGCCCCGGCCGCGAAGTGGCGCTGACGGAACCCGACGTCTCGCCCAATAAAGCGTCCGGTTTGCGCGTCCCATACGCCGATCCGACCGCCGTCGCCGATGCGATCGAAACAATGCTCAAGTGGCCGGCCGAGAAGCGTAAGGCGTATGGTGAACGAGGAGCGGCCAACGTTCGAAGCCGCTTTACGTTGGACCAGCTGACATCGAAAACGCTGGCGGTTTACCAACGCTTGATCAACGCAAAATGACGCCGCTGGGCTTCTCGTCCGACGGGGCGAAGGGTCTTTGATCGATCGTCGGGGGCCTCCCCCGTGACGGCGCGCGCAGGAAATTTTCGTGGAAAAGTCGAGACCGTCAGCTCTCCATTGAACGCCTTCGTCTTGCAAAGAACATTTTGCGCAATGCCCGGTTGAGCGGGCCTGACATAATTCTCCACTGCTATTACCGATACTGACACTAATTATCGGACGGTTCACTGTGCGCGCTTTTGCGTCCGCAAAACTTCCGATATCAAAGACCGGACTGGGTGGGTCGAAACCACGGGGACGTGGCCTTAGGTGTCAAAAGCGAGGCGATGCAAACAATAATCTGTATCAAATGGGGTACGCGATACGGCATCGATTACCTCAATCGCTTGGCATCGATGATCCGCCGCAATACGCAGCGGGAAACCCGCCTCATCTGCTTCACTGACGATGCAAAAGGGGTCGATCCGTGGGTGCAAATTGCACCCCTTCCCCCGATCAACTTGCCCGCGCGCGAATTTACGACGCCGTGGCGAAAGCTATCGCTCTGGCAGTACCCGCTTCACGATCTCGAAGGCGACGTACTGTTTTTCGATCTCGACGTTGTCATCACCGGATCGATAGACGGCTTCTTCGACTTCGAGCCAGGCCGCTTTTGCGTTGCCCAGAACTGGACCCAACCCAACGAGCGCGTCGGCAATACGTCGATCTATCGCTTCCCTGTCGGCAAGATGTCTCACATCTTCGACACGTTCAACGCTGACCCTGAAACCATTCTGCGCCGCTACCGGATTGAACAACAATATATTTCCGCCGAGAGCGAAGACGTCGTTTTCTTCCCCCCGGAATGGTGCCTGAGCTTCAAGCACTCGCTGCTGCCGAGTTGGCCGCTGAATTTTTTCATCCCGCCCCGGCTGCCGCCCGAAGCAAAGGTCGTAGCGTTCCACGGCAAGCCCGATCCGGATGAAGCACGCGACGGAATTTGGCCCGTCAACGCGGCGTGGAAGAGATCCTATAAGTACGTCCTGCCGACCCCCTGGATAGCGAAGCACTGGCGTTGAGGGCCATTTGGCCCGCCAAAAGAGCGCTGCGACGCCGGGAAAGTGTTCGGAAAACGGGCGAAGGCACGCCTTTTGGCAATTTTGCTCACGCGTCACGCTTGACTTGAGAGCCCGTTCTTTCCCATGTTCGCCGCTGACTGAGCCGGGAATCCGCCTTCGGTCAATAATCGGAACCACATAAGGAGTTGAACCATCCGTAAACCAATGCGACCCGAGCCTCAGAGCCGGGAAAACTCAGGGCCCCGCATCAACGACCAAATTCGGGCCCGAGAAGTCCGTCTCATCGATGAGACAGGCCAGAACGTCGGCGTCATCGCAAAATTCGATGCACTTGCCCGCGCCGAAGAGGCCGGACTAGACCTCGTGGAAATTTCGCCCGACGCGGAACCGCCGGTCTGCAAAATCCTCGACTTCGGCAAGTTCAAATTCCAAGAACAGAAGAAGGCCGCCGAGGCCCGTAAAAATCAGAAAATCGTTGAGCTAAAAGAGATCAAGATGCGGCCGGGCATCGATGATCATGACTACGACGTGAAGATGCGGGCGATTAAGCGGTTCTTCGAAGAGGGCGACAAGGTCAAGATAACGCTGCGCTTCCGCGGCCGTGAAATGGCGCACTCGCAACTTGGCATGGCCGTCCTACAACGCGTGAAAGCCGACACCGAGTCCATCTCCAAGGTCGAAAGCGAACCACGCTTCGAAGGCCGGCAGATGGTCATGGTGCTCGCCCCCAAATGACGTCAATGAAATGACTGCGGCGGGGTGTTCGCCCCGCCCTTGTCTACCTCTGTCCGTTGGCCCTCGCGCCGATTACGGCGCCGCCTCTGAGACTTGCTCTCGCACACTGACGGTTCTAGCTTTGCCCTACTGACGGAAGTCTTCGGGGGAGCGGCCGCATGAGCGATGACCGGCCTTTTGATTTCTCGATACTCGACCGCATTGGCGCCCCCTACCGGCATTTCGAGGCGGGCGAAAAAATCTTCCTCGAGGAAGATCCCGGTGACACCATGTACATGGTGCGGTCAGGCCGTGTCGACATCATCACCTATGGCATCGTGCTGGAAAACGTCCAAACCGGCGGCATTTTCGGCGAGATGGCGCTGATCGATGATGGACCTCGAAGCGCGGCCGCCATGGCCGCCGAGCCGACGGAAGTCGTCGCCATCGATAAGCCGGCGTTTCTCGCCGTCGTCCGCGACGATCCGCAATTCGCGCTCCGTGTCATGAGCCTTCTCGCGACCCGTCTGCGGCGGGCGAACAAGCAAATGTGAGATGCGCGGCATCGTCCTTTGATGCCGCGCACCCAGTCAAATGAACCTCAACATCCGTGACGCCACATGCAGCGGCGGAAACGCGGGCCGCCCCAACCCCAGCGGCTCGCGCAGATATTGCGCCAGCGCCAGCAGTACCGGCGAACGCCAACCGGCGTCGCAAGTGATTGGCTTGCTTGTATTCCCTTTAGCGGTGCGAGCTGAGCGGCTTGTGAAGAAGTGCCCGCCGCAGACAAACCGATCGCAACGACGGATGCTGCCAATAGTGGTGCAATACGCATGTTCATCTCCGCTTATCCAAAACGAACAGCACGCGAGCAAGCGTGCGAGCAACCGTCGTTGCCTACGGCTGAATGAACTCTGAATAAGGAGGGGATGCATAGGGAGAATTGTAATCTTTGTGTAAACCGCATTAACGCAGCGGGCGCCTCGTTTACACACCACGAAACAATTGGATTGAGCGCTCTAAGACACTGGAATCACGCTGCAATCTGCAGCTTCGGCTTCGCGGCGCTCTTCGAATATTTCTGGTGCGCCTCTTCGAGAAGCTGCAACAGAATATCCTGGCGATTGTAGAGATTTGGAAAAGCCTGACGCAGGTCGTCGAGCTGCTTCAGGGCCGCGCTGTTCAATCCGACATGAACGATGTGGTACATGACTCTGATCCGTGAACTGAAGATGATGCAACGGACATCGCACGTCGAAGCCCTCGCACGCTGTTCCCCGCGAAACCCTTGCGCGGCCTGAACTTCAGCGACTGACGGCGAGATCAATCGAGGTCGACCAAACCGAGTGCGGCGAGTGAGATGAAAGCCGCAATCATCAGAATGCCGACCAGCAGGACCAGCGCCGGATAGAACGCCGCGAATACGACACCGGCCCGCCAGCCGGTGGCAGAACGCAGGCTGATGGCAGCGGTCGGCAGCGCCGCAAGAAAGAAAATCGCCACGATGAACGGATCCAGTCTCATGGGCAGTCTCTTGAGGATAGTCGCAGGTCAGGGCGAGTTGAGCTTGCCACAATCGAGCCCCGGCGCCAGTCAACGGCGGCGAAGGAGACGCAATCAGCGGTAAACACGAATTTGCTGATGAATTCCGGCATCGCCGCGCGAGAAGATCCGGCTGAGGTCTATTTGGCGCATGACCGGACACATTCAAATCAGCCTAAAAACTGGCGTCGACGCGTAGCTGGCCGCACCAAAAAAACGTTCCTGTTTCCCAAGATACAGCGGTTCGCTTGTCAGTCCGCTTCAGGTATCGCATCGTCCGCCCATCAGTCGCAAAAAGGCTTCGAAATGCATCCCAAGGTTCGTCACGCCCTTCTCTACATTGGCGTTAACCTGGGTTCGACCGTCGTCGATTACGCGATCTTTCTCTCGCTCACTTACGTCTTCGGACTGCCTATTCTGCAAAGCGTCATCGCGTATTCAGTCGGAATGGTCGTGAACTACGCCCTGACGAGGACCTTCGTCTTCAATCACGACATGTCGCACAAATCCGCTCATCGCGTGTTCATGGAATTCGCAGGGACATCGTTCCTCGGTCTTCTGCTGACGGCGGGCGTGATCTGGGTGACGGTGCACGAAATGAATCTCCCGCCGATCGACGGGAAAACGATCTCGGTGCTGATCTGCTTCGTGTCGCTCTACTACGTCCGTAGCCGCGTCGTGTTCAGCAAGAACACGAACGCTCCCGCCGCCGCGGAAACCGAATTGCAATCGGTATCGTCGAGCTAGATCCCGCTTAGAAATTCACGTGCTGAATGATGTAGCTTCCGCCCGCTGCGATCAGGCCCGCGATCAGCACGTACGGCAGGATGGAAACGAGCACCATCAGCAGTTCGACGAACGCCTTGAAGATCTGTTCCGCCGCCGCCCAGAGCTGGAAGAAGCCCTTGTAAAGCACGTAGATGATGGCGATGACGACGACCGCCAGAATTGCGATTTTCCAAACCGGCAGAGCCTGCCAGTTCGATTGAAAGATCTCGAACATCTGACCGAACGACCACTGCCAGACGAGTTCGACGAACTTGAAAATGGCCGTGATGCCCTGTTGCAGCAAATTGACGATCTGATCGATGATCTGCTTCACGGCCCGTCTCCCCTCGCGCATTGGCGCACTTAACAACGTATTAACCCTGTAATTAGTTCTAATGTAACTAATGAGAATTTCGCGGGTCTCCTGCGAAATCCTTCCGCGCGTTGCTTTTTTCGCAACGCTACCGAAAATGTTGCGAATTCCCGATGCCTCCCCTATAACCCCGCTCAGAGCCGCCCGGCGAGGCATGCCGTGGCGGTTCTTATGCTTTTGAAAAACAAGCGGAAACCGCAAAAAGCACCCTTCGCAGGACCAGCCGTTTCGCAACGGCTGAGAGTGCTGGAGCAGCAATGCACCGGCACTTCGGCTCGGAAACGAGCCAGGGCATTTGAGCGCCTCCAAGCTCGCCTCCGCACTTCGGACCTTTTGGTCCGGGGCCGCAAGGCGGCCCGGCGCCGAGCGCCGCCCCCCGCGGAGGGCCAGGATGTGAAGCGCGCCAGCGCGAGCATCCGGCGGGCCCGTGAGCGAGAACTAAGGACAAGCAAAATGCCTAAGATGAAGACCAAGAGCGGCGCCAAAAAGCGCTTCAAGATGACCGGCACGGGCAAGGTTGTTGCAGCCCAGGCCGGTAAGCGTCACGGCATGATCAAGCGCACGGCGAAATTCATTCAGAAGGCGCGCGGCACAGGCGTGCTGAACGATTCTGACGCGAAGATCGTCAAGAAATACATGCCCTACAACCGCTGAGATCTCGCCGGTGCTTGCGGCCGGCTCCCTTCAGGGAGCGCCAAGCCCCGAATGAAATCTCTTTCTTCTTGAAGCACTAATTCCAGGAGTTTTCTCCCATGGCTCGCGTCAAACGTGGCGTCACCGCCCACGCCAAGCACAAGAAAGTAATCAAGGCCGCGAAGGGCTTTTATGGCCGTCGCAAGAATACGATCCGCGTCGCCAAGCAGGCTGTCGAGAAATCGCAGCAGTATGCCTATCGCGATCGCAAGCGTCGCAAGCGCAATTTCCGCGCGCTCTGGATCCAGCGCATCAACGCCGCTGTCCGCGAGCACGGCCTGACCTACGGGCGCTTCATCAACGGCCTGACGAACCTCGGCATCGAGGTCGATCGCAAGGTTCTGTCGGATATCGCGATCAACGATCCGGCGGGCTTCAAGGCTCTCGTCGACAAGGCTGCGGCAGCTGCCAGCTCGCCGGTCGCCAAGGCCGACCAGGACAAGGTCAAGAAGGCGGCTTAATCCGCCACTTCGCGCTCGGTTTTCCGACCGGTCCCGCTGCCGACCATTCCTTCATCCCCTCCCCGGCGGGGAGGGGTCAGGGGTGGGGAGAAGCCACACAACCGAGCGGGCGCAATGCAAGTTCCTGGCACAATAGTGGAGTTTCGCCGCTAGCCATGCGCCTGGATCCTCACCCCACCCCAGCCCCTCCCCTGAGGGGAGGGGTGATCTGGGGAAAAGAATGTTGGGTTCCGGCTCAAGGAGATTTCTATGAGCGGCGCTAACGACCTCGCAGTCCTCGAAAAAGACCTACTGGCCGAGATTGCCGGCGCCGGTGATCTGGCATCGCTCGACGCCGTCCGCGTATCGGCCCTCGGCAAGAAGGGCCGAGTGTCCGAGCTGATGAGCAAACTCGGCTCGCTCCCGCCTGAAGAGCGCAAGAACTTCGGCCAGACCGTCAATACGCTGAAAACGAAAGTCTCCGACGCGCTCGACGCCCGCAAAGCGGTGCTTGAAACGGCAGCTCTCGACGAGCGCCTCAAGACCGAGCGCGCCGACGTCACGTTGCCGGTTCGCCTCGGCCCCGTTGCGGAAGGCCGCATTCATCCCGTCAGCCAGGTCCTCGACGAAGTCGTAGAGATTTTCGCCGATATGGGCTTCTCGGTTGCCGAAGGTCCGGACATCGAGACCGACGAGATGAACTTCGACAAGCTCAACATCCCGGCCGAGCATCCCGCGCGCCAGGACCACGACACCTTCTATTTCGCGCCGAAACCCGACGGCTCGCGACTGCTGCTCCGCACGCATACGAGCCCCGTGCAGATCCGCACGATGGTCGCGCAAAAGCCGCCGATCCGCATCATCGCGCCGGGCCGCGTCTACCGCATGGACAGCGACCAGACGCACACGCCGATGTTCCATCAGGTCGAAGGCCTCGTCATCGACGAGTCGACCCACATGGGCCACCTGAAATGGGTGCTGCAGGAATTCTGCAAGGCGTTCTTCGAGGTCGATGAAGTGAAGATGCGCTTCCGCGCGTCGCACTTCCCATTCACCGAGCCTTCGATGGAAGTCGATATCGGCGCCGAAGCGATCGGCAAGCCCGGCCAATGGCTCGAAATTCTGGGCTGCGGAATGGTGCACCCGAACGTGCTTCGGAACTGCGGTCTCGATCCCGAGAAGTATCAAGGCTTCGCATTCGGCGTCGGCCTCGACCGGCTGACGATGCTGAAATACGGCATCCCCGATCTGCGCTCGTTCTTCTCCGGCGATTTGAAGTGGCTGAGCCACTACGGCTTTTCGATGCTCGACGTGCCGACTCTCGGCGGCGGGCTGTCGACGTGAGGTTGGAAATAATTCATCGGCCAACGCTTTCCCTCCCCTCAGGGGAGGGGCTGGGGTGGGGTGAGGACGCAGGCGAATGGTCAACGAGATCGCGCGCAATCTCCGCGAGACTCCCACTTCTTCGGAAAAACGGCTTTGGAACGAACTGCGTAAACTTCGCGCCTCCGGCTATCACTTTCGGAGGCAGCATCCGATCGAAGGCTTCATCGTTGATTTTGCGTGCCTCTCCCAGAAATTGATTATTGAGGTCGACGGAGCGCAGCATCAATTGCCGGAAAACAGTCGATCGGATGCTATGCGCGACGCACGGCTCCAATGGCTTGGATACCGCGTGCTGCGGATCGGAAACGGAGACGTTACGGACCATCTTGACGGAGTCGTCTTGGAAGTTCTGGCCGCATTGGGAGCGGTGGTGAAACAGGAATGAAACCGCTATGACCGTCCGACTGCTTCGCCCCACCCCTACCCCCTCCCCGCTCGGGAGGGGAATTCTGCGTACGAGACCTGCGAAATGAAATTCACGTTCTCTTGGCTGAAGGACCACCTCGATACGGAGAAATCCGTCGACGAGATCGCGACGACGCTGTCCGCGATCGGGCTCGAGGTCGAAGGCATCGAAGACCCGGCGAAGTCGCTCGGCGCCTTCAAGGTCGCGCGCATCGTCGAAGCCAAAAAACATCCGAACGCGGATAAGTTGCAGATCGTCCAGGTCGAGGTCGCCAAAGGCGAGCCGCTGATGGAAGTCGTCTGCGGCGCACCGAACGCGCGCCCTGGCATGGTCTCCGTCTTCGCACCGCTCGGAACGTACATTCCAGGCTCGAAAATCACGCTCGAGAAAAAGCCCGTTCGCGGCGTCGTCTCGAATGGCATGATGTGCTCCGCCGCCGAGCTCGAACTCTCCGAGGAAAGCGACGGCATTCTCGATCTGCCCGCGGAATGGGCCGATAACGTCGGCGCCCGCTATATCGATGTCGTCGGCCTCAATGATCCCATCATCGAAGTCAAACTGACACCGAACCGCCCCGACTGCACCGGCGTTCGCGGCATCGCGCGCGATCTTGCGGCGGCAGGCATGGGCAAGCTGAAGCCTGAGCCGAAGCTTGGGCCTGTCGAAGGCAAGGCCGAATGCCCGATCGACATCGAGCTGGACTTCACCAAGGAGACCGCGAACGCCTGCCCGGTATTCGCCGGACGCTTGGTCAAAGGCGTCAAGAACGGACCGTCGCCAGCATGGATGCAGGCGCGGTTGAAGGCAGCTGGCCTCCGCCCGATCAACGCGCTGGTCGACGTCACGAATTATATCTCGCTCGATCGTGGACGTCCTCTGCACGTCTATGATGCGGCCAAGCTGAAGGGCGCCATTCGCGCCCGTCTTGGCAAAGCAGGCGAGAAGTTCCTCGGCCTCGACGACAAAGAGCACGCAGTCGACGACACGATGTGCGTCATCGCCGATGACTCTGGTCCGCTCGGCCTCGGCGGCATCATGGGCGGCGAAGCCTCGGGCTCGACCGAGACGACGACCGACGTCTTCATCGAGAGCGCCTATTTCGATCCGCTCCGCACGGCGGCGACGGGCCGAAAGGTCGGCCTGCAAACGGACGCCCGGTATCGCTTCGAGCGCGGCGTCGATCCGGCGTCGGTGCGCCCCGGCCTCGATCTCGCGACGGATATGATCCTGAAGTTCTGCGGTGGCGAGCCGACGAAGGCAAAGATCGCGGGCAAAGAGCCAATCGAAAACCGTGTCATCTCTTTCGATTTCGCGCGCATCGAAAAGCTCTCGGGCGTGAAGATCTCGAACGACGAGATCTCGGACACGCTGAAAGCGCTAGGCTTCACCATCGATGGCAAGCCGAACGCCGCAAAAGTCACCGTTCCAACCTGGCGTCCTGACGTCCATGGCACTGCCGACCTCGTCGAAGAGGTCGTCCGCATTGCCGGTCTCGACCGCATCCCGGCGACGCCCCTGCCGCGCGCTGACGGAATTGCCCGCGCCGTCCTCACCGAAAAGCAGAAGCGTGCCCGTCGCGGACGCCGCTTGCTTGCCGCCCGCGGCTTCGTCGAAGCCGTGACGTGGAGCTTCATTCCGAAAGAGCAAGCCGTCCATTTCGGCGGCGGTGCGCCGGCCCTCGATCTTGGAAACCCCATCTCCGTCGAAATGTCGTCGATGCGTCCGGGATTGCTCCCTGGCCTGCTGACCGCAGTGACGCGCAACCGCAATCGCGGCATTGCCGATGTCGCGCTTTTCGAGCTCGGCCAAGCCTACCGCGGCGAGCGGCCCGAGGATCAATATGCGAGCGCCGCCGGTGTGCGCGCCGGAACGGCGGGCCTGACGGGCGCGGGGCGGCACTGGGACGGCAACGCCAATCCCGTCGGCGTCTTCGACGTTAAAGCCGATGTCTTCGCCGCGCTTTCCGCGCTCGGGCTCGACCCTTCGAAAGCGCAGATCACGCGCGATGCCCCGGCTTGGTACCATCCGGGCCGTTCAGCCGCGCTCAAGCTCGGCCCGAAAACCGTGCTCGCCTACTTCGGCGAAATTCACCCCGCGACGCTCAAGGCGCTCGACGTTGAAGCCCCCGTTTCCGCTTTCGAGATCTTCCTCGACGCCCTGCCGCCGGAGAAGAAGAAATCTCGCGCGAAGCCGCCGCTTGCAGCGTCCGATCTGTTGCCCCTCACGCGCGACCTGGCATTCATCGTGCCGAAGGACGTCGCCGCCGGAGATGTGGTAAAAGCCGCGGCAAACGCCGACAAGGCGTTGATCCGTTCCGTCAACGTGTTCGACGTTTTCGAAGGCGGCAGTCTCGCTGCCGAAGGCAAGAAATCCATCGCCATAGAAATAACGATCCAGCCTGCGACGGAAACGCTGACCGATCAGGCGATCGAAACGATAACCAAAAAAATAGTAACGGATGTTAAGAAGGCGACCGGCGGCGACTTGCGTTCCTGATGCCGCCGTCATGACTTTGCGCATGAGGCCAATATGAATTTGCAGGTTCCCGCTACATCGCCAGACAAAGGCACCGTCGAAAAGCAGCCCTATCGTATCGTCATCGTCGGAGGTGGCGCGGGCGGACTGGAACTCGCGACACAGCTCGGCAGAAAGCTCGGCCGGTCCGGCAAGGCAGAAATTACGCTCGTCGACCGTGCGCGCACGCACATTTGGAAACCGCTCCTGCACGAGATCGCGGCAGGCAGCATGGATACCGGACGCCACGAACTGTCCTATCAGGCGCAGGGCCACTGGCACGGATTTCGTTATCGCTACGGCGAAATGATCGGCCTCGACCGCGCCAACAAGCGCGTGCACCTCGCCGCCACCTACGACGAGGACGGCCGCGAGATCACGCCGGACCGTTGGTTTCCCTACGACACGCTCGTCATCGCCATCGGCAGCGTATCGCATGATTTCGGCACGCCGGGCGTGTTGGAGCATGCAATCATGCTCGACACGCCGGAGCAGGCGGAGCGCTTCAACAGGCGCCTGTTGAACGCCTGCGTTCGCGCCTACGCGCAGCCCGGCCCTGTCAGGGACGGCCAGCTCCATGTCGCGATCATCGGAGCCGGCGCAACGGGCTCGGAGCTTTCGGCAGAGCTGCACCATGCGGCTCGCGGCCTGATCGAATTCGGACTCGATAAGCTCGATCCGGAAAAAGACTTTAAGATCACGCTGATTGAAGCGGCGCCGCGCATCTTGCCCGCCCTTCCCGAGCGTCTTTCGCAAGCTACCGCAGACATTCTGAGCGGCATCGGCGTCGATATCCGCGTCGGCAGTCCGGTCACCAAAGTCACCGCAGAAGGCGTAACGCTCGCCAACGGCGAGTTCATTCCGTCGGAGCTCGTCGTTTGGGCTGCGGGCGTCAAAGGCCCGAATGTCTTATCGAAGCTCGACGGTCTTGAAGTCAGCCGCATGAACACGCTGGTCGTCAAGCCGACGTTGCAGACGACGCGCGACGACAACATCTTCGTCATCGGCGATGCGGCGTATCTGCTGCCCGACGGTGAAACCGCGCCGATCCCTCCCCGCGCTCAGGCGGCTCACCAGGAAGCGAGCCATCTCGTCAAACAGATCCAGCGCCGCATGAATGGCGCGACGGACCTCGCGCCGTTCAAATATCGCGACTTCGGCTCGCTGGTTTCGCTCGGCAAATATTCGACCGTCGGCAACCTGATGGGCTTCATCGAAGGCAAGTCGCTGCGCATCGAAGGCTGGTTCGCCAAGATGATGTATCGGTCGCTATACAAGATGCACGAAGTCGCGCTGCACGGCTATATCAAGGTCGCGCTCGACACGCTCTCGCGCATACTCACGCGCCGCACCGAACCGCAGGTCAAGCTGCACTAGGCTCGCGAAAGCGGCACGAATTTCTGTGACGGAATACGATTACGCCGGCCGCTCAACGAGCAGCCGGCGTAATTCATTTAAAGCAAACGAGTTCTAGCTGCGGCCGCGCAGCGCCGTCAGCAGCTCCGCCGTCGGATAGCTGTCGGCTGGCAGACCGAACTTCATCTGCATTTCCTTGACGGCCTTGCGCGTACCGGCGCCGAGCTTGCCGTCGATCTCGCCTACATCGAAGCCGCGACGCTTTAGAAGGCTTTGCAGCTCTTTCAGCTGCTCGTAGCTCAGCGAGACCACGCTGCCGCTCTCGCGTTTGAGGTTCGGTGCGCCCGCCATGCGCGCAGCGAGATGCGCCGCCGTCATCGCGTAGGTCAGCGACTGGTTCCAATCCGTGTAAACGTGGAAGTTCTGGTAGGCGAGAAACGCCGGGCCGTTGCGGCCCATCGGCAGCAGCAGCGAAGCCTGAAGACCATCCGCCGGGAGCTGTTTGCTGCCGACAGCTTGAACGCCCCACGCCGCCCATTGCGAGCGCGGCAGCTGGATCGCGAGATCGGCCTTATCCCACGGCAGTTCCTTTGTGAGGCGCACTTCCTCGATCCACGGCTCGCCGCGGCGCCAACCCATCTCCGACAGGAATTTCGCCGTCGATCCGATGACGTCGGCATTGCTGCGAATAAGATCGACGCGCCCGTCGCCGTCGTAATCGATACCGAGGTTGAGATAGTGGCGCGGCAGGAACTGCGTCTGGCCGAGTTCACCCGCCCATGAGCCAATCATCTGATCGGGAGTAAGGTCACCGCGCTGGACGATCTTCATCGCGGCTTTCAGCTCTTCGCGAAACATATCGCCGCGACGGCAATCCCACGCCAAAGTCACGAGCGAGTGCAGAACGGGCAGCTTACCCATTCCAGCACCAAAGTCGCTTTCGAGCGCCCAGAACCCGGTGATAACCGCGCCCGGAATGCCGAACTCCTTCTCGGCGCGGTCGAATATGTCGGCATAACGCTGCAGGTACGTGCGGCCCATCTGCTCGCGGCCCTTGGTGGCGAGCTTGAAGTAGAATTCGATGAACGTCTGCGAGAAGAAGCCCTGCTTCCGGTCGCGGCTGATCGTCCCCTGATCAGGCGTCATGCCGCCGATCGTTTCCTCGATGATCTCCGGACGAATGCCTTCGGCGATCGCCTCGCGCTTGAAATCGGCGAGCCATGTGTTGAACGGCACCGTGTTCTGGCAATTGCGCTTGTTGGGTGGCGGGGGCGGCGCGCTTTCCGCATTGGCAGTCGCAGAAAGACCCGCCAGCATGAGGGATGCCACCGTGAAAACGAGAAAACCTGCGCGCATGAGATGCCTTCGGCCGTTGATGGGCGCCGGCACTTTTGCCAGCAGCGAGCAAAGCGTCAAGAGACTATGGCTTCAGTGAGGCCTTCCCGGCGTCCTATCTACGCGCTGCCGATCAGGATGCCCACCATAAACACGATCAGGCCGCCGACGACGACTTCCGAAGCCGCTCTCCAGAACTTCGTCTCACTGAACTGGGAGCGTATTCCGGCAATGATCCAAAGCTCGATGAACACCACGCTGACAGCGATTGTCGTCGCGGTCCAAAAATCGGGAATGAGATAAGGAAGCGTGTGTCCGATGCCGCCAAGTGCGGTCATCAGCCCTGTGACCGAGCCGCGCAGCCACGGATGGCCGCGCCCAGAGATCTCCCCGTCGTCGGAAAGCGCTTCCGCAAACGCCATCGATATGCCGGCGCCGACCGAAGCAGCGATGCCGACCAGAAATGTCTGCCAAGTGTTATGCGTCGCGAAGGCCGCCGCAAAGATCGGCGCGAGGGTCGAGATCGAGCCGTCGATCAGACCCGTCAGTCCGGGCTGCACATACTTGAGCACAAACGAGCGGCGCGCGGCATGGGCCTCACGCATTTTCGCTTTGTCCGTCAGCTCGACGGCCGCAACGTCGTGCGCGATTTCAATGTGCTCGTTTTCCGCAGCAATCAGATCGCCGAGAAGCTTGCGGATTTCGGCGTCCGACGCACGCGCCAGTGCAGATTGGTAGAAACTCCGCGTCTCCGCCTCGATCTGCTCGGCCTGCCGCCGCACCTTCTCGATGCCGAGCGGCCGGACCATCCAGATCGGATCATGCCGGACGAAACCGGACACGTCCTGGCGACGGATGAGCGGAATATGGTCGCCGAACTTGCGGCGGAAGAGATCGATCAGCCAGCGGCGGTGCTCGTTTTCCTCTTCTCCGAGTTCGGAGAAGATTTTCGCCGACGCCGGATAGTCGGCGCTGAGGCCCGCCGCATAATCGGCATAGATGCGGCCGTGCTCTTCCTCGAGTGAGATCGCAAGCGCCAGGATTTCGCGCTGATCAAGATCGCCGAACTTTCGCATGAACCACACCCTAGAATTAGAATAATTCTAATCTAGAGGGAAATGGTCCATTGGGCAAGCGGCACGCTCTCCGCGCGCCGCCCCCCTGTTGATATCGCAGGGAGCGCAGACCGCTCCCTGATCGCCGAACCTCAGCTCACGCGGGGTTCGCAGCCGCCGCCGCCCCGGCAGCACTCTCTTTCGCGGCGGCCCGCTCGTACGCGTTGCCGCTGCGTTGCTGATACTTGTTCTTGAGCGCGTCCCACTCGATCGAAAGTGAGCCGCCGCTCAACCCATGCTGTCGATCCCAGTTCGACAACAGATCGATGCACGCGTGATCGATGTAATCGAGATCTCCGATATGCACGTGAACGTTCGCACCGGGCTTCAGCGCCTCGAGAGCGGACGCCAGCATCGGCAATCGAACGAGTGTCGCCGAACCTTTGAGGTGCAGATCGACCCGATTGTCCGGCCCTTCCTCTTTCGTGATCTCGAGATGCGAGAACGCGTAAACGAGCTTCAGGAGCGATAGTCCAAGCCCGACGAGCACGCCATCCAACAGGTTCGTCAGCACGATCGTGATGACTGTGATCGCGTAGATCGCGACTTCAGCCCATCCATAGGTTCGCAACGTCGGCACGATCTTCGGATAGGCGAGCTTGTAGCCCGTATAGACGAGAACGGCTGCGAGCGCGGAAAGCGGAATGAGCTTCAAAACCGCTGGAAAGAACGCGACAAGAAGCAAAAGCCAAACGCCATGCAGAATGGCCGACCACTTCGTTTGCGCTCCGGCCGCAACGTTTGCGCCCGATCGAATGATGACACCCGTCATCGGCAACACGCCGAGCACGCCGCAGATCGAGTTTCCGACGCCCTGCGCAAAAAGCTCCTTATCGTATTTTGTGCGAGGCCCCGTGTGCATCTGATCGACGGCCGTCGCGCAGAGAAGCGTCTCGGCGCTGGCGATGAAGGCGATCGAAATCGCTCCAATCAGGATTGCGGGCTCCGTGATGCGGAAGAGCTTGTCGGTGGTCGGATACATCTGGAGCGACCACTCCCAGATGTTGCTCGGAACATCGACGAACTTGATGGCGTCCAAACCGAGGAATTTGGCTGCGACCACCGCAACGACAACGCCGACGAGCGGCGCCGGCACCAGCTTCAGGGATTTGGGCGCGTAAGAACTCCACCCGACAATCGTGACGATCGTCAGAAGCCCGACGAGCCCGGCCGTTTGACGTGCGTCGCCACCGCGTATCGCGTCGAGAAAGGCTGCCGGAATCCCGATAAGGTTCTGCACCCCGCTGCCGAGCGGCTTGCCGTCGAACATGACGTGAAACTGCGAGGCGAAGATCAGCACACCGATGCCGGCGAGCATACCGTGAATGACGGCCGGCGAGACGGCGCGAAACCATTGGCCGAGCTTCATATAGCCCGCCACGATCTGAATGAGTCCGGCGAAAAGCACGATCGTCCCGAGCATCGCGGCGCCATGCTCTTGGACGAGCATATAGACGAGAACTGTAAGACCCGCGGCCGGTCCGCTGACCTGCAGTGGCTGACCGGAGATCGCCGCAACGATGATACCGCCGACGATCCCTGTGATGATGCCCGTCGTGGGAGGCAAGCCCGACGCGATCGAGATGCCCATGCACAATGGCAGGGCCACCAGAAATACGACGATGGATGCGAGAAAATCGCGTCCAAATGTGCTTGTTGCAGCCGGTGCTGAAGCCGGACTCGACATCGTCATAGAGCGTTCCCCGTTCTTGCGCGGAGCAATGTTCCGCGCAGCATTTGTTTTTTATTTTTGTGCGAAACTCTTCGCTCCGCGTGCGACATTTAACGCCGGGGACGATAGCCACAGCGAGACGCCGCCGCAACGGTGGCGACACCACGAAAAGTTGCGGCGTTGCGATATACGCATGAAAAAGATACGCATGAAAAAGGCGTCGGCCCTACACGGATCGACGCCTTGAAACTCTGTAGGATTCGCGAATTGCGAGGCGAGTTCAGCGCATTAGCGCGAGTTGCCTTTACCGCCCGATGGCTTGCCGCCCATCGCCTGCTGCTGGGTATCCACCCATGTGGACATCGCCTGCTGCCAACCCTTCTGCCACATCTCCGCGGCCTGCATCCAGAACTGGATCGGATTGACGGCCCCGCCGCCAAAGTCGGGAAAAGCTCCGCCATTCGTCGCCGAGAACCCTGGGAAGCCGGACCCGGCTCCGAACCCAGGTACGTTCGGAAAGTTCGGGAACGTCGGGAAGCCCGGCGCCTGCCCGGCATTGCCGAGCGCCTTCACCTGCTTTTCCCAGACGTCCATAACCTGGTCCACGGCCTGTAGCTGCAGCTTGGAGGCGCTTTGCATCTGCTTGCGGCTCAATTCGACGAAATCAGTCGGCCAGCCGAGAGCTTTGGCCGCCTCCGCCATCTTGTCGAAGACGGCATTGCTGTTTTTCTCGCCAAGTTCGGCAAGCTCCGCCCGCCAGTCGGCCATGGCGTCGAACGCCTGCAAAACAGCCTTCTTTGCATCTTCCCCGAGCTTGGTAAAAGCGGGGTTCGCCTCGAACGATGAATTCGCCATATCGGATCTCCAAGGGCGCCGGGGGAGCACAAAGGGCGCGATGGGTTTTCTCGCACACCGCCAGTCCTCCCGCCAGTTATATCGACGATGCGGCGATCGCGCAGCCCCGATAATCCCCTCAGTGGCTTAACGCCCCTTTTGCCGGTCAGTTCCGGGTGCTATGAGCCCCGCCCATGACAGCCATTTCACACATCCGAAATTTCTCGATCATCGCCCACATTGATCACGGCAAGTCGACGCTTTCCGACAGGCTGATCCAGCTTTGCGGCAACGTCTCAAATCGTGAAATGAAGGAGCAGATCCTCGACTCGATGGACATCGAGCGCGAGCGTGGCATCACGATCAAGGCCCAGACCGTCCGCCTCGATTACCGGGCGAAGAACGGCGAGCTTTATCAGCTCAATCTGATGGATACGCCCGGCCACGTCGACTTCGCCTACGAGGTGTCCCGGTCGCTCGCCGCCTGCGAAGGGGCGATCCTCGTCGTTGACGCGAGCCAGGGCGTCGAAGCCCAGACCCTCGCGAACGTTTATCAAGCGCTCGATAATAACCTCGAGATTCTCCCCGTTCTGAACAAAATCGACCTACCGGCCGCCGACGAGGATCGCGTCAAGCAGCAGATCGAGGACGTGATCGGCATCGACGCATCGGGTGCGATCGGGGTCTCCGCCAAGAGCGGGCTCAACGTCGAAGCCGTGCTCGAAGCCGTCGTCGAGCGGCTGCCGCCCCCGAAAGGCGACCCGAAGAAGCCGTTGAAGGCGATGCTGATCGACAGCTGGTACGACGCCTACCTCGGCGTCATCGTGCTCGCACGCGTTATCGACGGCACCTTGAAGAAGGGCCAGCGCGTCAAGTTGATGGCGACGGACGGCAGCTATCAGGTGGAACGCGTCGGCATTTTCCGTCCGAAACAGGAAATGCTCGAGCAGCTTGGCCCCGGAGAGGTCGGCTTCTTCACCGCCGCCATCAAAGAGGTTGCCGATACCCGCGTCGGCGATACCATCACGGACGAAAAAAATCCGACCGCTGAAGCCTTGCCCGGCTTCAAGCCGGCGCAACCGGTCGTCTTCTGCGGCCTCTTCCCCGTCGACGCCGCCGATTTCGAAGACCTGCGCGAGGCGATGGGCAGGCTTCGCCTGAACGACGCAAGCTTCTCCTTCGAAACGGAAAGCTCGGCAGCGTTGGGCTTCGGCTTCCGCTGCGGCTTCCTCGGGCTCTTGCATCTCGAGATCATCACGGAGCGTCTGGAGCGCGAGTTCAACCTCGATCTCATCACGACCGCGCCGAGCGTCATCTATCACTTGCATATGAACGACGGCTCGATCATCGAGATGCACAATCCGGCCGACATGCCGGAGATCTCCAAAATCGATCACATCGAGGAACCGTGGATCGAAGCCACCATCCTCGTGCCCGACGATTATCTCGGCGCCGTCTTGAAGCTGTGCCAGGACCGCCGCGGCCGTCAGAAACAGCTCACCTACGCGGGCTCGCGCGCCATGGTGGTCTACGAGCTGCCGCTCAATGAAGTGGTGTTCGATTTCTACGACCGCCTGAAGAGCGTCTCGCGCGGTTACGCGTCGTTCGACTATCACATCAAGAATTACGAGGAAGGCGACCTCGTAAAGCTGTCCATTCTCGTCAACAGCGAACCCGTCGACGCGCTCTCGATCATCGTGCACCGCGCGCGCGCCGAGAGCCGTGGCCGCTCGATGTGCGAAAAGTTGAAGGAGCTCATTCCTCCTCACCTCTTCCAAATTCCGATTCAAGCCGCCATCGGCGCCAAGGTCATTGCGCGCGAGACGATCAAAGCTCTGCGGAAGGACGTGCTGGCCAAGTGCTACGGCGGCGACATCTCACGTAAGAGAAAGCTGCTCGACAAGCAGAAGGCCGGCAAGAAGAAGATGCGCGAATTCGGCAAGGTCGAAATTCCTCAAGAGGCGTTCATCAACGCCCTCAAGATGGACGACAACTGACGGTCGCGCAGCGCGTCGTAGCTTGAGCGAAAAGCGCCTACTGGAAGCCGCCGCCTAAGCTCTTCATGACCTCGTCGGAAGAGGTGCGCCGTGGCTGCCTCTGGGCCCCGGTCGAACGCCCAGTCGAGGGCCGTACCGCGGGCTCGGGCTTCGGAATGGGCAAGCCTGTTACCGGATCGATCACGACGGCGCCCGTCGCGGTGTTGGGGTCTCCGGCGCTCCCGCCTTCGGGCGCGATGGGCTCAATCGATATATTTGGCGTCAACACGGTATTGCCCGTGCCGGCATCCGCGGGCTTAGCCGCATCTCGCGGCTCTGCCTGCTGATCGGATGGAGCGCCTGGCTGCGCAGTAGCACCGGGACTGGCTGCCGCTGGCGGTTGCGGTTGAGCTGGCGTCGCCGATGGTACGTCCGGCAGCGCTGGCTGGGCCGACGAGTTCCCGGTCCCGGCCGATTCTGGGATGACCGGCGGCAATCGTTCCATTTGCTTTTTCTTCGCGGCTTCGAGCGCCGCCGCGCGCTCGGCAGCAAGCTTCTTCCGGCGCTCCTTCTCGAGGCGAACACGCTCTTCATCGACGCGCCGCGATTGTTCAAGCTCTTCGACGTTGCGCTCCATCTGCCTGACGACCAGCTCACGCTGAAGATTGGCAACGTCGGTCTTGACCGTGACGCCCGCGAGATTGTCGAGTTGGCCGTCATACAGCACGACGACGGCAGGCAACGTTCCCTTCGGTGGCGGCGGCGTCCAATTGGCAAGCGGAATCGCGGGCGGCGGCAACGGTCTGACGACAGACGTAAGTTGGAACGCAGCGTTCATGCCGAGCGTTGCGAGGTCGGCCGTGACGTTTCCTTCCGCCTGGCCGTCGGCGCTGTCGAGAACGAACTTCTCGAGCTTGATCGAGCCATCGGAGATCGACAGGGCGAGTTCGCGGTTGCCGAGCGTCATCTTCGAACTATTGAGCGCACCCGCAAAACCCGCCGATATCGCACGCTGCTCGTTTTGCAATTTTCCGCCGAGCACATCGTCGACGAGCTGCGCGACCGTCGACGTCGAGGGGCCGGGAACTTCGACGTCCGCAAGCCTTGCTGTGCCCCCACCCGTCATGACCGCGACGAGACCCGCCGGACTTTGCGCCCGTGCTTCCGCATGGAGATCGATCGTCGCCGTGCCTTTGCCGGCCGCGCTGATGGTCGCCAGCTTCGCCTGATCGAGCTTCAGCGTCGAAGTGAAAGCGACGCCGTTCGACACCTTCTCGAGACCGGCGTTGCCGCTCAACTGTCCGCCCGCAGCCACCGCGCTGAGATCGCTCAACACAAGCTTCCCGGGGGCGAGCGTAAGCGTCATCCGGCCATCGTGCGCCGCGAGACCGCCGCTCAGTTCAAGAGATTTGAACGCGATATTGAGCGTCCCATTCGTGTTGCCCAGCGCCGCGAAATTGAATAGTCCCTCGGGCCAAATCGGTTGCGCGTCGGCGGCGGCATCGTCGGCCGCATCGGATGGCGTCGAAGCAGGCGGCGCTGGCCGAGCGTCGGTCACCGCTGCGAGCAGGCTCTGAAAAGCGACGCGATCCGTCTCGAGCTTACCGTCGATCCGCATCGCGTCCGCATCGGGCTTCACGGTCACATTACCCGCAAGCGTCGACGTGCCGACGGAAAAGCCACGTGTCGCAATCGTCCAATCGGGTCCAGTCCGGCCGATATCGAGCGAACCGCGCGCTGCCACGTTTTCGGCGCCGCTCGGCAGCGAAACGCCCGCAGCTGCCAGCGCATCGGTGAATTGCGCCGCCTTGAAATCCAGCGTTCCGCCAAGCGCCAAATTCGCGTTGTCGGGCCACTGCGAATGCCCATTGAAACTTAGTTTGAAATCGGACGACGAAACGTCGGCGCGCACGTCCGCGTCTGCGCCGATGATCCCGACAGTGACAATCGACGCGCGAGCGGGTTGTGCCGCTTGTGCCTCGCCGACCGGCGCGCGTCCGAGCGTCTTCAGGAGCGACGACAAAGATGGCGCATCGAGCGCCGTTCGTATGCGGCTTGGCCGCGAGCGCCAGCCCGCGAGACCGCCATCGAATTCCGCCGTCCCGTTGAGATGGGCCCCGTTCAACGTTCCATCGAATGTCACGTCTGTCGCCCCGGGCGCCCTGAGACCAAGCCGGATCAGCCCGGCGATTTTGCCGTCCTTCAGGCCTTTGAAGCGCTCCTCGCCGAGCACCGCCACAAGCCCGGCCTTGCTGACGAGGTCGCGCATCGCCTCGGGCGTCGCACCAGTGAGATCGAAAGCGAACGTGCCAGCAGGCCCGCTATCGCGCGTCTCGACACGTCCCTCGAGTTCGATCGAAAGCCCGCTTTGCGTGGTCAGCCTCGCAACCGGCAGCTTGATTTCCCGGTTTTCGATCGTGAACGAGACATCGACATCCCGATAGGTCGTGTCGCCATCCGTCAGCCGGCTCGCGATAAGGCGGAGCCGCACGTCACCCGGCAACACGGCGCGGGGATCTTCGGCGCCCTCCAATTTCTGAAGACCGAGCGACCGCCGGAATTCGCTGCCGAGAGCGGCAGCAATTTTCGGGAAAACTTCACGCGTATCGAGATCGGCGGCCTGCAACGTCAAATCCGTTTGCTGGCGGTCTCCGCGCAAGATCTTGAGTTCGCCTGCGAGCGCCCGCCCCGATAGATCTCCCGAGGCATCCGTCAGCGCGAAATGCGTATCGTCGACTTCGAGCTTGCCAGCTGCCGAATAAGAACCATCGGCATTGAAATCGATCGGAACCCCGGATTTCTCCGCCCACGCTTTCAATCGCCCGAAACTGCTTCCGCCGATGAACGCATTTCCGGCGAAACTGAACTTACCTGCGTTGTTCTTGAGGTCGCCCGCGAGATCGAGCCGCGACCCGCCGGGCAGGCTCACCTTGAATGTTTTGAGATGCGTGACATTGCCTTGCCGAACCGCATCTATCGACAGGCCACCCGCGTTTTCGCCGCCGACCTTCACCTGCTCGAGGCTGATCTTCGCCGTCGCTGTGCTGTCACCCGCAACGGATTGCATCAATCCGCCGGTAAGTTGCTTGAGCTTCTCGAAGGACGCGCTTCCCTGCCCGGCGCCCGCAAGCCTGTCGATGTCGAGCCATTTCGATTGCAGCGAAATATCGAGCCGGGGCGATGCTGTCCAAGTCGCGACGGCCGATCCCGTGATCGTTTGCGGAGCGGCAGTGTCGTCGAGCGAAAGTGCGAGCTTCTCGAACTTTGCGCCGAGGGGATCAGCCGTCACGTCCGATACGAGATCGAGCAGCGGCGGAGCCTTTCCGGGCGGCGTGGTCGTTTCGCTGCCGGGAATTGCGATCTTCCCCGTCCACCGGCCTTTGAATGTCGGCTTGTTGCTCAAATCGGAAACGTGCCCGTCCAGCATGTAGACGGTCGGCGAGTCATCGCCCCGCGCGGACACCTTGAGCGCGAACGCCCCGTCTGCGCTCGGAACATCGGTCGCGAATTTCACATCATGGGCGGCCCCAGCCCACGACACCGAGCCCTTGAAGCGAAATGGGCCCTTGAGACCATCGGCAGACAGCTCACCGTCGATGCCATCGATAAGGGCGACGCGCTCCGCGGCCGCATTGTAGATGGCAACGGCGCCCTCGGTGAGCCGCACCGACCGGAGCGCAACGTCATGTGGCACGAACGGCATATCGCCGGCCTTCAGCTCGATATTGGTCCAGTTCCCGCCACCGGCGTCGTCGACGGCGAGCGTTAGAACCGGCTTGTCGAGCTCAATCTGGCTCGCTTCCAGAACACCGCGAAGAATTGCCGGACCCGAAAGCCACATCGTAAAGCTCTCGGCACGGACGAATGGCTCGCCCGTCTGACCGGTCAAGTTGGCGATACGAACCTTTTCGAAGCGAACGTAGGGAACCGGAAGGAGCTTCAGGTTGACCGATCCGCCGACGCGGACGTCACGGCCGAGTACCTTCGATGCTTCTTCCTCGAAGACGCCGCGGTAACCGTTCCAGTCAACGAAATTCGGGACAGCGAAAAGCGCCGCAAGAACAACGACGAGAAGGCCGCCAAAGTATAATAGCCCGTTGTTCATGAACGTCTCTTTGAGCCGCGCCCGAAACGCAACGCACACCGGCGGACATCGAAATAACGTCCTGCCTTGTACACCTGTATTGCACGGCGGAAGTTCACTCTGAACCCGAAATTTGGCTCAATTCCAACAAGCGCGCAGCAGTGTTTCGACAAATCGAATTCGCGTTCTTAGATCATAAGCTTACATGTCTTGTAAATGCGTTAGAAATTCCGGCGGATGTACTGAGTGGGTCACGAGAACCGCGAAGCGATAAGTTGTCGTTTTGAGCAGTCGACGCAACTCGCATGATAGCTGCATCGAGTACGCGAAGACCTCCAACTTGTTTCAGAATGCGGAGGCCGGCGCCAATTCCAGAACGCGCCCCTTTCCCATACTCAGGAAAAGCAATTCCGGAATTCGAATTCTCAATCGCCGGACAAGCGAGATCTGATTTGTGCGGGAATGGACAAAAGCGCCCGCGCGCCTTCCCGGGAAAGGCCTCGCCGAGCCGGAAACCCGCGCACGTCGCTTGACCCGAAATGTCCGGCTTTCCAAACACTTGAATAGTTGTGGATCGCTGCCGCAACGCTGTTGGCGAGGCCGCGGCGCCGCGCCGCGCCGGTTGTACGATCAGCCCCGGTGGTTTACCTGAGTGCCATGATCTCAATTCAGAAGCCGAACGCCGCCGGCAGCGGAGATTTGCCGCACGACGATGATCCGCCGTTCGATCTCCCCGAGGCGCCCAAAGCTGCGCGCCAAGATGACAAGAATAGCCCGTCGATTTCGGCGCGAGCTGTCGCGGCGGCGCGCGGCCAGCCGACATATCTCGATGGCCTCAATCCCGAACAGCGGGACGCCGTCGAAACGACCGAAGGACCGCTGCTGGTGCTCGCTGGCGCCGGCACCGGAAAAACACGGGTTCTGACGACGCGTATCGCCCACATCCTGGCGACCGGCCGCGCCTACCCGTCACAAATTCTCGCCGTGACGTTCACGAACAAAGCCGCCCGCGAAATGCGCGAGCGGATCGGCACGCTGATCGGCGGCACGCTCGAAGGCATGCAGTGGCTCGGCACGTTCCATTCCATCGGCGTCAAAATCCTGCGCCGCCATGTCGAACTCGTCGGCCTGAAGCCCGGCTTCACGATTCTCGACGACGATGATCAGGTGCGCCTGCTGAAGCAGGTCCTCGAAGCCAATGGCGTCGACAAAGACCGCTGGCCCGCACGTCAGCTCGCAAACCAGATCGACGGCTGGAAAAATCGCGGCCTCACCCCGGATAAAGTTCCCGAAGGCGAAGCCTACAATTTCGCCGCCGGCAAGGGCGCGCTCCTGTACGCGGCCTATCAGGCGCGGCTGAAGGACCTCAACGCCTGCGATTTCGGCGATCTGCTTCTCGAATGTATTCGGCTTTTCCGCGATCACCCTGACGTGCTCGCCGATTATCATCGCCGCTTCCGCTACATCCTCGTCGACGAATACCAGGACACCAACGTCGCCCAATATTTGTGGCTGCGGCTCCTGGCCAAGGGATCGCCGAACATCTGCTGCGTCGGCGACGACGATCAATCGATTTACGGCTGGCGTGGCGCCGAGGTCGACAACATCCTCCGCTTCGAAAAGGATTTCCCCGGAGCCAAGGTCATCCGCCTCGAGCGCAACTATCGCTCGACGGCAAACATTCTTGCCGCCGCATCGGGGCTCATTGCCAAGAACGACGGCAGGCTCGGAAAGACCCTGTTCACGGACGGCGCCGCCGGATCGAAAGTCACCGTCGCGAATTTCTGGGACGACGAGGCCGAAGCCCGCGCCATCGGCGAGTCGATAGAGAGATTGAAGCGCAAGAACGAACGGCTGAACGATATGGCTGTTCTGGTGCGGGCATCCTCCCAGATGCGCGCCATCGAAGACCGCTTCATCACGCTCGGCCTTCCCTACCGCGTCATCGGCGGCCCGCGCTTCTACGAGCGCCAGGAAATCAAGGACGCGATTGCCTACCTCGACGTCGTCGCCAACCCGGCGAACGATCTCAAATTCGAGCGCATCGTGAACGTGCCGAAGCGCGCCCTGGGCGACACGACGGTCAAGCGCGTCCACGAGCTGGCGCGCGCCCGCGCCATTCCTCTCTATCAGGCCGCGCGAGAAATCGTCGAAACGGATGAGCTGACGCCTCGTGCGCGCAAATCGCTGTTCGATCTGACGCGGTCATTCGAACGCTGGCGCGCCAACTTGGAGCACATGCGCCATACCGATCTCGCCGAACAGATCCTCGACGAGTCCGGTTACACGGCGATGTGGCAGGCGGATAAGAGTCCGCAATCACAGACGCGCCTCGAAAACCTCAAGGAACTCGTGCGCTTCATGCACGATTTCGACACGTTGCAAGGCTTCCTCGAGCACGTTTCCCTCGTCATGGACGCCGAACAGGGCAGCGATGGCGATCGGGTTTCCTTGATGACGCTTCACGGCGCCAAAGGATTGGAATTCGGCATCGTTTTCCTGCCAGGCTGGGAGGAAGGTCTGTTCCCCCATCAGCGCTCGATGGACGAAAGCGGCAAAGCCGGGCTCGAGGAAGAGCGGCGGCTCGCCTACGTCGGCATCACCCGCGCAAAACGCCTTGCGAAAATTTCGTTCGCTCAGAACCGCCGGACGCACGGCCTCTATCAGTCGGCACTCCCTTCTCGCTTCGTCGACGAACTTCCCGTGGCGACTGTTGAGGTTGTCGAAAGCGAAACGCCATTCGGCGGCAGGCCGGATCCGTTCGGTTATGGCGGAGGCTTCGGCCAAAGCCGTTTCGATCGCCCGGGCTCATCCGAACCCTTCAGATCGACTTACAATACCCCGGGATGGCAGCGCGCCCAGCAGTCGTGGAGCAGCGGCAGCAAGCAGGACAAGAAAAAGAGATCGCGAGGACCGCTGACACTAGAAGGCGAACTGGTTGCGGCCTCGACCGCCAACGCGCCTTCGTTCAAGACCGGTTCGCGCGTCCGCCACGAAAAATTCGGCGACGGCACTGTCACCAACGTCGATGGAAACAAGCTGACGATCGAGTTCGACGACGGCGAGATAAAACGCGTCGTCGCGAGTTTTGTTGACCTGATATGACAGGTCTGCGATAGCTAATGCTCGAACGGTGTCCAATTCTTGCCGCGAAATTTCTTGGTATTGCCGCAATTGTACAACATGTTATCCCCAGCTCGTTGAGCGTGGGGGTTCATCAGCTAGAGCAGTCGTATACGTCGCTGGCATGCCGGCGATGATCAGGCGTGTCTTGCGTTCAAGTCCCTGATCTACAAGAAAATTTGCGGGGACATGAAACCGAAACAGGGGACGTTTGTTTGGGAGGGTAGAGTCCTTGAAAGGAGCTATCCAATGAGCACTTACCGCTTTCCATTAAGGGGTAAGGTAGGCGTCGTGCGCGGACAGGACGGGGATGTTCCGTCGCGGCGGATTGGTGTGCAGCGTGATTTGAGCCGGGCGAATCGCAGGAACTACCTGCTGACTGACACACCACCGCTGACCGAGGAGGAAATTCGAAACCTTCCGGTCGCCCATCGCTACTCATCTTGAAATAGAGAGAAAAACGCATTCGGACTCGCAACGGCATCGCTCTCGAGCGGTGCCGTTGTTCTTTTGAGAATACCGGCTCAAGCTGCCGCCGCCGTTCTGACTTTCAATAAGTCCCACGCAGCATTGATCTGCTTGATCCGCTGTTCGCGATAGAGGCGATCAGCCTCGTCGCGCGCATGGTCCGGGTGCCAGGACATCCGCAACGCGTCCACGATTTTCTTCACCGCCGCATCCGGCGCGTCGGGATTGAGCCCGAGAATTCTGTAAGCCTCGAAAATGGTCGATGGTGCATCGGGCTCTTGGGATGCGGCACGTTCGTCCTGCGACGCGGGGGCTGCGCCTTGAGCGATGCGCGTGATGCGGTCGAGATCCCGCGTGATCGTGCGAATCGCTGATCGCAACTTCTCGGGTCCGATCTGCGTGATGCGGCGTCCGAGCTCCGACGCACGGTCGTATAAGCTGTCGAGTTCTGACGCGAGCACATCGCGCAACAGAAGATCTCCGGGAAGCCCCGCGACGAGAAGCTCGGTTTCATGCAACCTAACATGCAGCTGAGCGAGCGGATTGGGATCTTCGCCCTCCTCCCCATAGTCTGCCGAGGCGGCTTCGTAGCTTTCATAGCTCTTGCGGAAAGCGGCCGCTCCCCGGACGAACGAGGCCGCAACAAACTCCCAAACGCGTGACGGCAGCGATCCGGCTCCTGCCGCAAAATGCAAAAACTCGAACGACGCGAGTTGCCGCCGGCGGACGAAAACCAAGCAGGCTCCCATCAAGGAGGCGAGCAACATGGAGACAACGCCCGCAACTTTCAGGGCATTCCCCGAGCCGGGCGATACGGCGGATGCGGCTTCCGGATCAACGACGGTGACCCATTGCGTCGGCGCCGCCTCCCGATCAGAGCCCCGTTCGGAGCGAAGGGCGGCTGGCAAGATGACCGCGTCGGCCGCAAGAGTTTGCGACGCGACCTGCGGTAGCATCGTGGTCTGTGCGAATCCTGGGAATACGAAACGGCCCCTCAACTTGCTGACAGGAGCGTACCCGGCCGGGAGCCGGTCGGGCAAATGAACGCCCAAAGCCCGAGCTGACGCCGCGACCCTGGACCAGGCCACACGCTGCCCGCCGCAATTGATCGAAAATTTGTAAATCATCATCGTTTCGCACGTCCACGCGGCCGAGCCAGAGCATGACGGGAAAGCGAGATCCTCGCGGGGACCGATGATGCGATAAGTGTTCTCTTCCGAGGGAGAGAGGCGAGGAACGCCTCCGTCCATCGTACAACTATAAGGTAGAACGAGTTCGTCGGCGTCGACGACGCCGCTCCCAAGGACCATGCACACCACCGCAAGGCCCGAGGCTAAACAACGCAAAGCCCCCATAACGTCCGCCCCTGAAACGAAATCCCCTCTAATTCCAGTTGTGCATGATCCCAGCCAAAGATCGGTTCTACTATGGCAAAAAAGAAAGTTATGAACCGAAAAATTGAGGGCCCGAGGGAACTTAGTGATGTATCATCAACCGACTTGGGGGCGGCTATTGAGCACCGCTCCCCGGGAAATGCTCGTCATCTTTCCGCGATGAAGAGTTGCAACGCTCGACATCAACTTCAGCGACTCGCTATGAACTTCATTGCGTAAGAAGCTGGATCGAAAAACAAAAGTTCGGGGAGTTAGCGCATGTCATCGGCAGACTTTGCAGAGGGCCGGTTACGCCGGAGGCAAGGCCTGTTTCAGCGGCTCGCTGACTTGGCGGACTTCGAGGCCAAGCCCGCCGAACTCCACGAGGAGGTCGAGAGAAAGCCGATCGATATCCTGGAGCCGGACGACACGCGTAAACGCGAACGCTTCATTCCGGTGACGCGCTTTGCGCTGCTCGACCGTCTGACGAAACCTTGGCTCTGGCCGGCAGGACAAGCTGCCGACGCCCGGCGCTTTTTCCGCTACCTCGATTACTGGCGCCAGCAGCAATACTTTGCGCTGCTGCTCGATCTCGAGCAGACCTACGAGGCATTCTCGCCCGATAGCGACCTGCTGATGACGCGCAGCTTTTCCGACGACGACCGCGCAGCGTTACAGCATCGCGTTTTCGAGGGCGTCGAAAGCCTGCTGCAGCGGGCGAATTATGAGCGCATCGATCCAAACAACATCGACATCATCCTGACCCGCGATAGCCACTACGGCCTCGATCTGTTCGTCGATATGAAAGCTTTCGAGCGGATCGCGATCTATTATCGCGGCGCGACGAACCGGAAATATGAAAAGCGGCGCCTTCGCAAGTTTTTGCGCAAGGAAGAATTCAACGTTCCGGTCTTCCAGCGGCTTTGCTTGATGTTCAAGTTGAAGCCGGCCGAAGTGTGCATCGAAGAAGCGATGCGCGACATGAAGCTCTCCCGCGAGGCGGCCGAGAAATACGTCGCCCGCACCCGCGCGCATTTCCCGAAGAGCATGAATGAGAAGAATATCTACTTGAAGCTCTTCAAGAACATTCCACGCACCGACGTCGAAATGATCTTCCCGAACACCGAAGTCCGGTTTCGACCGATGGACAAGCTTCGCCTTGGTGTGACGGCAAGCGGCGGCCTCGGCATGGGTGCAGCGGGCGCAGCCGGGAAGGTCGCTCTATTGATGAGCAATCCGATCGCGGCGATAGGTGCGCTGGCTGGCATCGGCGGCATCGCCTTTCGGCAAGCCATGGGCTTCCTCAATCAGAAGCAGCGTTACATGGTCATCATGGCGCAGAACCTCTACTTCCACACCATGGCCGACAACCGCGGCGTCATCCTGAAAATCGCGGCCCGCGGCGCCGAGGAGGATGTGAAGGAAGAGATGTTGCTCTATAGCGTTCTCGCCAAGGAGAAGTCGACGCGCGCCGATCTGCCGTCCATCGACCTTGCGATCGAGAGTTACCTGACCCGAACCTTCGGCGTGAAAATCGATTTCGAGATCGACGACGCGCTCGATCGCTTGATCCGCGACGGCATCGTCGTCGAAAAGCCGGACGGCAGCTTCGTCACGTTGCCCCCGGCTGAAGCGGCGAAGCATATCGACGCCAAGTGGGACTTGTTCCTTGACCACCTACCCGATCCCGTCAGCACGGAAGGCTACGAGTTCGAGGGCAGACCCTCGAACTGAAACATCAAATGGCATTCAAAAAATTCGCGGCGCAGTTTGGCGACCGATCCCTGGCCTATGAGACCGGCAACGCGCTTCAAGACCTGATAGAGCCGCCGCCCGACGCATTGACCGTCTTTGAAGATGGCCTCGACCGTTGGCGTCTCGAAGCCTACTTCGACGTCGAAGCCGGCGACCGCGACCTCGCGGCCGAACTCGGACCGCTCGTCCAGGGAACGTTACCGCCTTTCACCGTCGAGACCGTCCCCGACCTCAACTGGGTCGCGATCTCGCAAGCCGCGCTGCCGCCGGTCCACGCCGGTCGGTTTACAATTCACGGTAGCCACGACAAGGGACGCATAGCCGGCGGCCCGAACGCCATCCTGATCGATGCGGGTGAAGCATTCGGCACCGCGCATCACGCAACGACGCTCGGATGCCTTCTCGCCATTGACCGTCTGACGCGCTCGCGCTCGTTTCAATGGGTCTTCGACCTCGGCTGCGGCTCGGGGGTGCTGGCAATCGCCGCTTCGAAAGCCTTGCCGCATGCCGAAATCATCGCCGCCGACATGGACCCGCAATCGGTAAAAGTCGCGACCGAGAACGTTCGGCTCAACGGCGCCGCGAGCCGCATCGCGCTCGTCGTTGGAAATGGCTTGGCGCATCCCAGAGTCCGGACCCGCGCGCCGTTCGACCTCTTCATAGCCAATATCCTCGCAGGCCCCCTGATCCGGCTCGCGCCATCGATCTCCCGTTCCGTCGTAACCGGCGGGACGTTGGTGCTGTCGGGCATTCTCATTCCCCAGGCCCCCGAGGTCATCGCCACCTATCGTGCCCACGGCTTCTCGCTCGCCCGCCACGACCGCCTGACGGGTTGGTCCACGCTGACGCTCGAGCGGCGTTGAAATCGCCATTGCCCGCTGGAAATCTGCCGCTTAGAAACTGACCCATGCTGCAGACGTTTCAATCCCAATCCGAACCCGAGCGCGTCGCCGAACGCGTAAAGGCGCTTCGCGCGTGGATGGCACAAGCGAAGATCGACGCCGTTCTCGTTCCGCGCGCCGACAAGCATCAGGGCGAATATGTTCCGGCGTCCGCCGAGCGCCTGAAGTGGCTGACGGGATTTTCAGGCTCCGCCGGCATCGCCGTCGTCACGAAGCGATCCGCCGTCCTCATGGTCGACGGGCGCTACACGGTCCAAGCCGGCACCGAAACCGACACGAAGATTTTCGAAGTTTCGCTGCTGCCGCGAAATAAGCTCTCCGAATGGCTGATTGGGCATTTGGGAAAGTCCCAGGTCATCGGCTTCGACCCATGGAACCATACGGCCGGCGAGATTGAACGGCTGCAAAAAGCGCTCGCCCCGAAGGGCGTGAAGCTGAAGGCACTCGCGAAAAATCCGATAGATGTGATCTGGGGCAAGGCGCGCCCCACGCCGCCGCAAAATCCCGTGATCGCGCAACCGATTGCCTTCGCCGGTAGAACCCCCGCCGACAAAATCGCTGAGCTGCAAACGCGCCTCAAGGATGAAGGTCAAAGCGCCGTCATTCTTACGCTGCCGGATTCGATCTGCTGGCTGTTCAACATTCGCGGCAGCGATGTCGCGCACAATCCGGTCGTGCTTGCCTTCGCAATCGTGCCCGCGAGCGGCAAAGCCGAACTCTTCATTGAGACGGACCGCTTCGATCCCGAAGCCCGCGCCGCCGTCACGCCCGTCGCCAAGCTTCTTTCCCCGGCGACGCTCGCCGCACGGTTGAAAGAACTCAAGGCGAAAGGCAAACGCGTGCGTCTCGATACCGAGACGGCAGCCTATTGGTTCGAAGCGCAGCTCGGAACGAAGCTAATCTCCCGCGGACAAGACCCCTGCATCGTTCCGAAAGCGATCAAAACCGACGCGGAAGTCATCGGCGCGCGCGCCGCGCACGTCCGCGATGGCCACGCCGTCGTTCGTTTCCTTGCGTGGCTTGATGATTGGGCCGCGGATGGAACGCTGGACGAGATCACGGCCGTCCAGAAGCTCGAAGAATTTCGCCGCGACACGAACATGCTGCGCGACGTGAGTTTTCCGACGATATCGGGCTCCGGCCCCAACGGCGCCATCGTCCACTATCGCGTCACCGAGGATACCAATCGCCGGATGCGTCCGGGCGAACTCTTCCTGATCGACAGCGGCGGCCAATATCCCGACGGCACGACCGACATCACGCGCACGATCGCGATCGGCGAGCCGAGCGAAGACATGAAGCGCCATTTCACGGCCGTTCTGAAGGGTCACATCGCTGTCGCGACCGCGATGTTCCCGAAAGGCACGCGCGGCATCGACCTCGATCCCTTCGCCCGCCGCGCACTATGGCAGATCGGCGCCGATTTCGATCACGGGACGGGACACGGTATCGGCAGCTATCTGTCCGTGCACGAGGGCCCGCAGTCGATATCGCGCGCGGGAATGGCTCCGCTTCACGCCGGGATGCTGATCTCGAACGAGCCCGGCTATTACAAAGTCGGCGAATACGGCATTCGCATCGAGAATGTCGTCCTCGTCACGCTGCCCGAGCCCGTCGAAGACGGCGATCGCGAGATGATGGCTTTCGAAACGCTCACCCTCGCACCCATCGATCGCCGGTTGATTGATCCAAAAATGCTGGACACGAGCGAACGCGATTGGCTCAACGCCTATCATAAGCATGTCTTCGAAACGCTCGCCCCTGGCCTCGATCCGTCCGCGCGCAATTGGCTGAAGCAGGCGACGCAGCCGGTATAGTTCGCCCGCTTCGCCTGTATCGCCCGTGACAGCTGAACGAGCCGCTTTTCCATAGATCTCTCCCACGCATGAGCATGAGGGAGAGCATCGATGTTTCAGATCAACGAGCTAAGCGCTGCACCGCATTTTCCAGAGCCGTTGAAAGCGATCGTAGGCGTGACGCGGCCCGAAAATATTATCGCCCTTCTTGCGCAAGCCGCCGGCGGCGACGAAGCCGTCGAGGTAACGATCCGCGATGGCGAAATTTTCATTTCGCTCGCGTCAACCTGATCGGACGTCGCGCATCAGCCTTGCCCGACGAGCGCGATCCACCCGTCCTCATCGAGCACCGTCACACCCAGCGCCCGCGCGTTGTCGAGCTTCGAACCCGCCTCGGCACCCGCGACGACGTAATCCGTCTTTTTCGAAACCGATCCCGAAACCTTCGCGCCAAGCCGTTCCGCCTGCGCCTTCGCCTCATTCCGCGTGAGCTTCGTCAGTGTTCCGGTAAAGACGACCGTCTTGCCGGTCACGGGCGACGCCTTCGCTTGAATGCGCTCGTATGGCTTGACCGTCACCTCGTTCAAGAGCGCATCGACCTGCTCCTGATTGTGCTGCTCGCCGAAAAAATCGACGAGCGCGTCGACGACCGTTTCGCCGATGCCTTCGATATTGTCGATGTCCTCGTAAGCATCGCTGCCTTTGCCGCCTTCGATCGCAGCATCGACTGCCGCCCGCAAGGCTTTGAAAGTGCCGTAGGCCTTGGCCAGATCCTTCGCCGTCGTCTCTCCGATATGCCGGATGCCGAGAGCAAAAAGAAAGCGATCGAGCGCCACTTCCCGTCGCGCTTCAATCGCCGAAAAAAGCTTACGGACCGATGTCTCCTTGAACCCTCTGACTTTCGTCAGCGGCTCGTCGGAAGAGCGATCGCGTGTCTCGAGCGTGAAGATATCGGCAGGGGACTTGATGCGACCGGTATCAAAGAAGAACTCGATCTTCTCCGCCCCGAGCCCGTCGATGTCGAACGCATTCCGCGAGACGAAATGTTTGAGACGCTCCTTCGCCTGGGCCGGACAGATGAGCCCTCCGGTACAGCGGCGGACAACGTCTGCCTTCCCGGTTTCTTCCACGGACTCGCGCACGGCGTGGCTTCCGCAAATCGGACAGACCGTCGGAAATTCATACGGCTTCGAATGCCGGGGCCGCTTATCGAGCACGACCTCGACGACCTGTGGAATGACATCGCCTGCACGCTGGACGACGACCGTATCGCCTTGGCGAATGTCCTTCCGCGCGATCTCGTCCTCGTTATGCAGCGTCGCATTCGACACGACGACGCCGCCGACCGTCACCGGCCGAAGCTTGGCGACCGGCGTGAGAGCCCCGGTTCGTCCAACCTGAATATCGATCTTTTCGAGCACTGTCGTCGCGCGCTCGGCGGCGAACTTGTGCGCGATGGCCCAGCGCGGCGACCGCGATACGAACCCGAGCCGCTCCTGATAGTCGAGCCGGTTGACCTTGTAGACGACGCCGTCGATGTCGTAGCCGAGCCCCACCCGGTCCCGCTCGATATCGCGGTAGAAAGCGAGCACATCCTCGATCTCCGTCGCAACGTGCATCAGCGGATTGACCGGCAATCCCCACCGCTTGAACGCCGCGACGACGCCGGTTTGCGTATCGGCGGGAAGTTCCGATGCGGCGCCCCAGGTGTAAGCAAAAAACCGCAGCGGCCGTTTCGCCGTGATCGACGGATCGAGTTGCCGAAGCGACCCTGCAGCCG
The DNA here is from genome assembly GCF_900116175.1 of Hyphomicrobium facile. GTDB lineage: Bacteria > Pseudomonadota > Alphaproteobacteria > Rhizobiales > Hyphomicrobiaceae > Hyphomicrobium_B > Hyphomicrobium_B facile. The sequence goes on along the minus strand of NZ_FPCH01000001.1, from coordinate 242,165 downwards.
CATTCCGCGGATTGGCGAAAACCTTGTCTCCGCTCGCCGCCTGCGCCGCGTTGAGCTTCTCGAAATCCTTGTGCCCGAGATAAATCTCGCCACGGATCTCGATAACCTCCGGGATATCGCGGCCCTTGAGCGTGTGTGGGATTTCGCGAACCGTTTTGATGTTCGCCGTGACGTTCTCTCCTTCCGTGCCATCGCCGCGCGTCGCCGCCTGGACGAGAACGCCCGCCTCGTAGCGGATGGAAATAGAAAGCCCATCGATCTTCGGCTCGGCCGTAACCTCCAAGACATCGGTGTCGCCAAGCTTCAGAAAGCGGCGCACACGCTCGACGAAATCGACGACGTCCTGATCGTCGAAAGCGTTGCCGAGCGACAGCATCGGAACGTCGTGACGGATCTTACCGAATGCCGCGACCGGCGCCGCGCCGACCGTCTCCGTCGGACTGTCGGAGCGGCGAAGCCCGGGGTGCGCCTTCTCGAGTTCGTCCAAACGGCGCCGAAGCGCGTCATACGCGGCATCTGAAATTTCCGGCGCGTCCTGCCGGTAATAGAGTTCATCGTGATGCGAGATCTCGGCCGCCAGCCGGGCCATTTCCGCCTCGGGAGCTTCCGTGTTTGAACGCGCGGATGCGCTGCCCTTCGATTTCTTTTTTGAACCTGCTGGAGACATGACGATCTCGGATCACGGGAAGCAAAGCAGAAAGCGCGGCAGGATCTCCGGCCGCGCTTCAAATTCTAGCACGAGGTTATTTTCAGACGGAAACCGGCAAATCAGCCGTTTCCGAAGCTCATTTTAGGTACGCTGAGCTTGGGCACCGAGTTCCATGCCTTGGACAGCCACGATCCGCCATCCTCGCGCGGGGCCAGCCCGTCGGATTGGAGCAGCGCGTAGGAATCCTTGTACCATTTGCTGTCCGGATAGTTGTGGCCAAGCACAGCCGCAGCGTTCTGCGCTTCCTTGGTGATGCCCAGCGCCATGTAGCTCTCGACCAATCGCGCCAGGGCTTCTTCCACGTGCGCCGTCGTCTGGTAATCGCTCACCACCGTCTTGAAGCGGTTTATCGCGCCCACATAGTTGTGCTTGTTGAGATAGTACCGGCCGACTTCCATCTCGTTCGCAGCGATGTTGTCCTGGCAGATGCGGATCTTGTTGTCGGCATCGCGCGCATACTCGCTTTCGGGATACCGGCTCTTCAATATCTTGAACTGTTCGAGCGCCTTTCGAGCCGGAGTCTGATCCCGGTTCGCGGTCTTCAAATCATCGAAGTAGGCGGACGCGATGACGTGGTGCGCCAGCGGCGCTTCCTTCGTGCCCGGATGCATGGTGATGTAACGCTCGGCCGAGGCGATCGCCTCCGGCGTCTTGCCCGCGCGATAATAAGCGTAAGCCGCCATGACGATGGAGCGGCGAGCCTCTTGCGAATACGGATGCTCGCGGTCGACCGATTCGAATTTCACGGCCGCGTCGTCGAAATTGCCTTTGGCCATCATCGCATCGGCGTCAGCAAACATTTTGCTGGGCGGATCGGGATTGAGAGCCGAGGTATCGAGCTTGTTGCCTGAGCAGCCGGCGACGGCAAGAGCAGCCACGACCGCCGCAGCCCTCAGAACTCTTGTGATTTCTCGCGTCGTTCTCATCATGCGCCGCGTTGCTTCCCACACTGGCTGACGTTGTTGTCAACGCCGGCCAAACTCTGACGACGACTGCATGCGGATAGCACCCCGAAGATCGCCCCGAAAGATGAATCGTCAGCATATCCCCGCCAACAGACCCTTCCAGTGAGGCTAAAGCCAGAATGTGGTGCATTCCAGGCTGCCGCGGAAGAGAATGGCGCCCCAACCGGGCGCCACTTCGAGCATGGAATAAGCGCCGTTGGCTTATTCCGCTGCGACGACGGTCTGCGGAACGAGATGAACCGGCGACCGGGTAGCACGGGCACGAGGCGCCAGCGCGATTTCCCAGTTCGAAGCGTCAGAGAACAGGGCCTGAAGGACCATCGAATTCAGGCGGTGACCGCCTCTGTAGGAGCGATAAGCGCCGAGCAGCGGCATACCGGCAAGCGCCAGATCGCCAACAGCGTCGAGCATCTTGTGGCGGACGAACTCCTGCGGATAGCGGAGCCCTTCCTTGTTCATGATCTTGTCTTCGCCAATCGCCACCGTGTTCGTCAGATCGGCGCCGAGCGCCAGACCGGCCTTCCACAGCTTCTCGACGTCGCTCATGAACCCGAAGGTGCGGGCGCGGGAAATCTCATGGCGGAACACGCCGGGGCTCATTTCGTACTGGAGCCGCTGATTGCCGATGATGGGGGACGAGAAGTCGATCTCGACGTCCATGCGGAAGCCCGCATGTGGCTCGAGCGTACCCCAGCAGCCGTTTTCTTCGACGCGAACGGGCTTCAGAACCTTGATGTATTTGCGCGGCTCGGAAAGCTCGCGAATGCCGACCCGATCAATGGCGTCGACGAATACCGCCGAGCTGCCGTCCATGATCGGAACTTCTTTGCTGTCGATCTCGATGTAGAGGTTGTCGATTGAAAGGCCGCGAAGGGCCGCGAGAAGATGTTCGACTGTTCCGACCGTTGTTCCGGCGCCGTCGCCGATGACGGTACAGAGTGTAAGATTTTTGACGTTAGCTACGTGCGCCGCGATTTCCGAAATGACTTTTCCTCGTTTCGTAACGAGAAAGCGGAGCCCAGTATCAGCCTCTGCTGGATGCAGTGTGAGTGATACCGGAGCTCCGCTGTGCACCCCCGTGCCTGTCAACTGGATCTCGCGGGCAAGCGTGGTTTGCCGCGCACCGATGAATCGATTCGACATACAGCGCCGTCCCTCATTCTTTTGGCGGGCCGCTGCTCCCCAGCATTAACGCGGCCTACCAACCCCCTGACCCCGTTTGGACGATCCCCTTAAAGTTCAGAGCGAGCCAGCCTTATTTTGGGCCGTGTCAGCTCTGATCAAAGGCGCATCACAAGTGGTCGATGCACAAAAGCTAACTGCTTCGCTAAACACCGACAAATCACGCTTTCTTACACTGTGTTACGGTTTGGCAACCATGCTTGACGCCGTCGCGGTCTTGATGCAGCCCCATTTTCTCCGCGTTTTCCGCCCGAAAAATCGCCTGCTCTCGCCACGCTTTTTTCACGATTTAAAATCGAAAGCGTACCGCATTCAAAACAATTTTCAGGCCCGCGCTCTATTTTCTTCCCCGCCCCGCAAAACGTTCAAGAAGGCCCGGTTTTCTTGGCTCTTCTGCATCTCTCGCACCTGACCGGGAACCCGATCCGTGGTGTGCATTCCATTCTTTCTGCGCCTGCGGAGGAAACTCTTCGATGCCCGGCAGACGACGCGATCCGCGATGAATTTCGGCGGGTGCCTGCGGCTCGAATCGGGAGTCGTAATGTTGGGCCGGAGACCCCGCTGGAAGCGGCGGCGTACGTAACAATGCATTGCCTGAGAGGGGAGGAAAATTCTCCAGCCCGTCCTCGATCATCACGTTTCCGGGCGCAATCCAACTGTCACGATTCTGTCGTGCAGGTTCGCTGTGGACAGGATGGGAAATATTCTGCCCCTGATAGGAATTATTCTGCCCCGGCTGACCATTAGAAGGTTGCAGAGCCTCCGCCAGACGCCGCTGCAAATCGCCGGGCGGCGGCGGAACCGGAGCGGCCTGGCTATGCGGATGCGGCGCGGGCCGATGTTGCTGAGGCTGATTCAGCGGAGCCTGATACTGCGAAGCCTGGGGCGCGGCAGCTGGCTGTGCGGCCGGCGATCCTGCAATCGCGCGCAATCCGCCCTGCTGGCCGACGATCGATTCGGCCGCCCGGTTCATGCCCGAGGCCACGATCGATACCCGCAAGCGGTCGCCGAGTTGCTCTTCGAACGTCGCGCCGACGATGATGTTCGCATCGGGATCGACTTCCTGCCTGATCCGGCTCGCCGCCTCGTCGACCTCATAGAGCGTCATTTCGCGGCCGCCTGAAATCGACAGCAGCAGACCCTTGGCCCCGCGAAGCGTCACGTCGTCGAGCAGCGGATTGGCGATCGCCTCTTCCGCAGCGAGAACCGCGCGCCGTTCGCCGGTCGCTTCGCCGGTGCCCATCATGGCCGTGCCCATGCCGCTCATGACCGTTCTGACGTCGGCGAAATCGAGATTGATGAGGCCTTCCTTCAGCACCAGTTCGACGATGCACGCGACGCCCGAATAGAGCACCTGATCGGCGAGCACGAAGGCTTCCGCGAACGTCGTGCGCTCGTTGGCGATACGGAACAGGTTCTGGTTTGGAATGACGATAAGCGTATCGACGAGATGGCGAAGGCTCTGCACCCCCGCGTCCGCGATGCGCATGCGCCGCGCGCCTTCGAACTGAAACGGCTTACAGACGACACCAACCGTCAGCGCGCCGAGTTCGCGCGCGATGCGGGCGATCACGGCCGCAGCACCTGTTCCGGTGCCGCCACCCATACCGGCAGCGATGAACACCATATGCGCGCCCGCGATATGCGTGCGAAGTTCTTCGAGCGCCTCTTCAGCGGCCGCTTCGCCGATCTCGGGCCGCGCGCCGGCGCCAAGCCCTTCCGTCAGATTGACGCCGAGCTGGATGCGATGCTCGGCACTTGATGCCTCGAGTGATTGCGCGTCCGTGTTCGCAACGACGAATTGCACGCCTTGCAATCCGGCTGCGATCATATTGTTGACGGCATTGCACCCCGCGCCGCCGACGCCGATCACCGTGATCCGCGGCTTGGCGTCGACCAGTTTCGGCAATTGCAGCTTGATGCTCATAGCTTCCCCGACTTTGATAGTTCGCCGCTTCGCCCGAATTCGATGAGCCCCCGCGCCCACGTCGTCGACGATTGCAGCCCTCTATGCGACACGTTCAAAACCCGCCCTTGAGCCATGTACCGACACGGCCGAGATACCCTTGCGTCACCGTCTTCCGGCCTCGAGCCACGCTATGTTCGCCGTCGCCGCGCGCCGCGATCAGCGCCAGCCCCGACAACGTAGCAAGCTGCGGTCCCGCGAGGCTTGCGTTGAGACCGGGAAGATCCGTTGGCCGTCCAACACGTACGGTCCTGCCGAACTCGTGGGCGGCGAATTCCGGCAATCCCAGAAGTTGGCTGGCTCCGCCCGTCAGAACAACCTTGTCTCCCGCGTAGCGGCTTGCCGCGTTCGAGACCAAACGCTCGCGCACAAGCCCCATGATCTGTTGCACGCGCGGACGGATGATATCCGCGAGCCGCGCTCTGCTCGTTTCGTAGCTCGCATCGTCCTCTTCGCCGGCGATCGGATAGGAAAACGACTCGTGCTCGTCGGACTGGGCATTGAGAAGTGTGCCATAAAGCGTTTTGATTCGCTCGGCTTCAGCAAGTGGCGTCTGCAACGCCTTCGCGATGTCGTAGGTGATGTGCTGGCTTCCGACCGGAATAACGTCCGTTCCGGTGAAGGCGCCGTCGGCGAAAAGCGCAATGGACGTCGTTCCCGCCCCGAAATCGATGCATGTAACACCGAACTGCCGCTCCTCGGCGGTCGTTGCGGCAAGGGCGCTCGCGTAAGGCGCGGCAACCAGGCCGTCACAGCTCGCATAGCATCGGTCGATCAGAACGAGCAGGTTGCGCAACGGCGCTTCGTCCGCCGTGACAGCATGCAGCCCCGCCGAGAGCCGGCGCGCCGAAAGCCCGAGCGGGTCGCGAACGCCCCCTGCTCCATCGACTTCATAGCCGAGACGATTGAGATGTATCAGCGTCCGTCCGTTGCGTTCGGCGTAACTTTCCCCCGCAGCCATGAGCCGGGCAAGGTCATCTTGCGTTACGCTTCCAGTCTCGACGTCCGTCCGTGCCGTGCAATGAACCGATGAAAGCCGCCCGGCAGCGACCGACAGCGTAAAGCCGCCGACCGAAATACCGGCCGCACGTTCCGCCTGACCGATAACGCCGCGAACGACCGATTCCGCCTCGTCGAGATCTGTCAAAACACCGGCTTTGATGCCCTTCGAACGCTGCAGGCCAAGCCCCGCCAGCCGCAGCGAAGGCTTCGCCTCGCCGGCGATGTGTTCAGCCACGACAACCGCCGCAACAGTCTTGCTGGTGCCGATGTCGAGAAGCCCGAAGGTCCGGTAATTGCGCCGATCCGCCACAAAAATCTCCGTTAGGGCCGTTCTGAAGCGAGAGAAATAGTACGCGCGCCGGCGTTCGAAGCCGTCCGTGCGGAATTGCCGGTTAGAGGCCGGATCGCGATCCGGCCGGGGGTCCGAACATCGACGACCATCGGTGCTCCCTTGAGCGTAGCTGCGGCCTCTCGCACGGTCGCGACTTCTTGGAAGCCTTCGATTTCGCGATCGGCGCCAAGCTCCAGCGCCGTTCCATTTTTGAGCACGATCCGCCAGCGCCGCTCGGCGATACGTTCGCCATAGGCGTATTGGCGTTCGATGAGCGGGTATTGCCGCAAAGCCGAAAGCATCAGAATGGCTTCGGTGTCGGCACCTTCGCCGACGACGCGCGGCAAGTTCCAAGTGTTCGCACGAGGGACAGGCCCGAGCGTGCGGCCGGTCGCATCGACGAGGAAGTTCGTTTCGCCCCGCTGCCACATGAAAGCCGGCGTCCGCTCGCGAATGACGACGTCGAGAGTCCCCGGATACACGCGCGTAATTTGCGCCGTATCGACCCACGCGATCCGCTCGATGCGCTTCAGCGCAGCGTCCGAATTGAAGGCCGCGAATGTCTTCACGTTCGGCAGATCGAGCGCGTCGAACACGTCGGAATCCGACGCGTAATGCTGGCCGGAAACGTTCACCTGATCGATTCCGAATCCGGCGGCGATCATCACGTCGTTGGTTTTTGCTGCAAAGTCGATCGCCGCGAGTTTGCTGAACGACAAAGCGAAGGCACCCGCGCAAACGGCAACGATCGCAGCGGCGGCAATCGGCACCGGCTTCATCCAGCGCTGATTGCGGCGCGATCCGCGAAAGCGGCGTTCACCGCGTGGAATTTGCAGATCCAAAGGCGATCGCTTGGCCGTGCGGTTCGTGGCGCTTCGACCGCGCGTCGCGGGGCCGCGCGCTTCGGCAGTCCTGCTGGACGGTTGGGTCCAGCGAGCAGCATCCGGTTCAGGCGTTGGCGCATCGTGTGCAGCCCGCCACCAGAACCGTTGCTTGCTCTCTACCTGTTGCAACTCGCGTCCTCGACCATCCATCGGACGAGGTCACCGAACGACCAGCCGGCATACCCCGCCAGCTCAGGCACAAGGGAGGTTCCCGTCATGCCCGGCTGAGTGTTGACTTCGAGGCAGATCAGCTCGTTGGTTCCGCCCGCGGTATCGTCGAAGCGGAAGTCAGCCCGCGACACGCCGCGACAGCCTAAAGCTTGATGCGCCCTTAAGGTTAAGGAACGGACCAACTGGTAAATATCTGGTAAAAGTTGTGCAGGCAGCTCGTGCTTGGAGCCCCCCGGACCGTACTTCGACTCGTAATCGTAGAATGCGAGTCCCCTTAAGGGCACAATCTCGATCACGTCCGTCACAAAATCGCCGATGACAGCGCAAGTTAGCTCGCGACCCGCGATGTACCGCTCGACCATGACGATCTCCTCCAGCGGACCTCCCGCAGCGATGGAATTCGGCGGTCGCTGCGCGTCCGGCGGCACGATCACGACGCCGACGCTCGACCCTTCCTTGAGGGGCTTTACGACGTATGGCGCGGCCATCACATGGCCCTCCAGCGCCTCCCCGCGCGTCACCAGCACGGCTTCCGCAACCGGAACGTCTGCGAGCTTCATGATGTCCTTGGCCCGCTCCTTGTGCATGGCAAGGGCAGAGGCGAGCACGCCGGAGTGCGTGTAGGGAATACCGAGCAGTTCGAGGACGCCCTGCACGCAGCCGTCCTCACCGAATTTGCCATGCAACGCGTTGAAACACACGTCGGGCTTCAGTTCCTGAAGCCTCGTGGCGAGGTCGCGCTCGACGTCGATTTCGGTGACGGTATAGCCTTCGCGTAACAGCGCCTCGGCAACAGCCGCGCCGGAACTCAAGCTCACCTCGCGCTCGGCGGAAAGGCCGCCCATCAAGACGGCGACGTGACTGTGCGTGCGGCTTGGCACCGGGCCGAGTTCATTCATGGCTGGCTCGCTTACATCAAAAGAAACATCGGTGGGGCAGTCTGATCAGTTTTGGTTCGCGTGAATAGCCGCGCGTTCCGCCGCCAGCGCTTCGCCGGTGGGGCGGCCGGGCTTCGGCACGCCGATCCGGATGATTTCCCAGTTGAGCGTGATGCCGGACTGAGCCAGCACGCGCGCGCGCACAGTTTCGCCCAACGTTTCGACGTCTTCGCCGGTGGCTTGCTTGTCGTTGATCAAAAAATTGCAATGCATCTCGGAGACTTTCGCGCCCCCGACGCGCATGCCCCGGCAGCCCGCTTGGTCGACAAGCTTCCAGGCGCTGTGTCCGTCCGGATTCTTGAACGTCGAGCCGCCCGTCCGCTCTTTGATCGGTTGGTTTTTCTCGCGATAATCGGCGACTTCGTCCATCTCTTTGAGAATTTCGGCCGGATCGCCCCGCTCACCTTCGAACGTCGCCTCGGTGAAAATCCAATCCTTCTGGATCCCGCAGTGGCGATACGTGAACCCCATGTCGGCAAGCGAAAGCACGTGGATATTGCCTTGCGGGTCGACAGCCCGCGCACTGACGAGGCAGTCCTTTGTTTCCCGCCCGTGCGCGCCCGCGTTCATGCGCAGCGCGCCGCCGATCGAGCCTGGAATTCCACGGTAGAACGCGAGCCCGCGAATTCCGGCTTCGGCCGCCGCGCGCGAAACTTTGACATCCGGAAGGGCTGTGCCCGCCCGCAATCGCTGACCGTCGACCTTGATCTCACCGAAACCACGGCCGAGGCGGATAACGACGCCCGGAACGCCGCCATCGCGAACCAGCAGGTTCGACCCGAGCCCGACGACCTGAACGGCAACGTCACCTGGCCGATGCTTCAGGAAATACGCGAGATCCGCTTCATCGGCCGGCGTGAACAGCACCTGCGCCGGTCCGCCGACGCGAAACCAGGTCACGTCGGCGAGCGACGTATTCGCGCTCAATCGTCCGCGCAGATCGGGCATCGCGGCAATGAGTTCGCCGGTGATATCGGGAAACATTAGCCGTCGCTCCCGGTCCGCTGAGGCGCCTCCGCGAGCCATCCCGGAAGCGCGTTCGCCCATTCGGTCGAATTCCCCGCGCCGAGACAGACGACGATATCGCCGGGCCGCGCCAGGCGTTTGATCGCGGGCACGAGAAGGCTCGGATCGTCGACGGCTTCCGCCGGACGCCCGCCAAGTGTTCTGATCCGCTCCGCCAGCGTACGATTATCGACGCCGGCAATCGGGTTTTCGCCCGCCGTATAGAGCGGCGCAACGACGACGCTGTCGGCGTCCTTGAAGCACTGGGCGAAGTCATCGAAGAGGTCGCGCACGCGCGTATATCGATGCGGCTCGACGACGGCGATCACGCGGCCTTTGCTGCCGCCCCGGGCGGCCGCGAGCACTGCGGCGATTTCCGCCGGATGGTGTCCATAGTCGTCGTAAATACCGACGCCGTTCCATTCCCCGGCGAATTGAAAGCGCCGTTTGACGCCGGAAAATCCCGCCATCGCCGCTTTGATCTTCGCATCCGGCAAACCCGCATGCGTCGCGACCGCAATCACGGCAAGCGCATTGAGCGCGTTGTGCGAACCGGGGATCGGCACCGACCAGCCTTCGAGGCGTCTCGCGCCGCCCTTCACATGCGCCGCCAAGCTCGCGTCGAAAGTCGTTGTGTTGCCCGAAATGCTGACGGACTCGAGAACGAGGTCGGCGTCCTTGCTTTGCCCGTATGTCAGCAGCCGGCGCCCGTCCGCTCTGAGGTTCAGCCGCTCGATCATGTCCCTGACGACCGGATGATCGATGCAGGCAACCGCCAACCCGAAGAAGGGAATATTCCGCAGGAAAGCTTCATATTCGCGGTGCATCGCCTCGACCGAGCCGAAGTAATCGAGATGCTCCGGATCGATATTGGTGACGACGCCGATTTCCGTCGGCAGCCGGGTGAACGTGCCGTCGCTTTCATCCGCTTCGACGATCATCCACTTGCCCTGGCCGAGCCGGGCGTTGGACCCCCACGAGTTGATGATGCCGCCGGTGATGACCGTCGGCTCTTCACCCGCTTCCGTGAAGATATGCGAGAGGAGCGACGTCGTCGTCGTTTTGCCGTGGGTGCCGGTGACCGAGATCGTCGAGTAGAGCCGCATCAGCTCCGCCAGCATCTCGGCGCGGCGGATGATCGTCAGGCCCTTCTGACGCGCGGCGATGAGTTCGGGGTTTAGCGGCTTCACCGCCGTCGAAATGACGACGTAGCGCGCGCCGATGAGATTAACCGGATCATGGCCGACGAAAACACGGATGCCCTTGGCCCGGAGCCTTTTGACGTTGGCGCTTTCCTTCTGGTCCGAGCCCTGGACCGTATAGCCCTTGGCGACCAGAATTTCGGCGATGGCGCTCATGCCGATGCCGCCGATTCCGATGATGTGGAAAGGCCCGATGTCGCGGGGCATCTGCATGGATGGAAATTACCTCGATGAGTCTATGTCGAACGCCGGATCATGATCTTCAGGTGCTCTAACGCTCGCGCCCGGCACCAGAATACTTCCGTTCCGCTAAAGCGAGAGTAAAGTCGGCCAAATTCCGGACGGCGTCCGGGCGTCCCGCGGTTTTAGCCGCGTTCGCCGCAGTCGCAAGGGCGGCCGGCGCCTGCAAAAGCTTTTCCAACTCGTCCGCGATGCGTTCGGGCGAGAGATTTCGCTGCTCGAAGCACCAGGCACCCCCTGATTCGGCAAGCCGGCGGGCGTTGTTCAGCTGATCGTTGTCGAGCGCATGCGGCAATGGCACCAGGATAGAAGGCCGCCCGATAACGGTCAGTTCCGCGACCGTCGATGCACCCGCCCTGCCGATGACGAGATGAGCCGCGGCCATCCGCGCCGGGAGATCGGCGAAGAACGGCGCGACCTCCGCGCTGATGCTCGCCTCGACGAACGCCTCTCTCACCCGATCCAGATCTTCTTCGCGCGCCTGCTGCACGACGCGCAGCCGCTTCCGGATGTGGTCAGGAAGCGCAAAAAGTGCGAGCGGCACGGTGTCGGAGAAGAAGCGCGCGCCCTGGCTGCCGCCAAAAATCAAAATGCGAATGACGCCGTCGCTCGTTGGAGCCTCGTAACGCCGCGCCGCCGCATCGATCACGGACTGGCGAACCGGATTTCCTGTCAGAACGGCCTTTTCGGCGAGCGTGCCTTCGAGAAACTTGGTTCGCTCGAACGACGTCGCGATTGCCGTCACGCGCTTGGCAAGTAGCTTGTTGGCGCGTCCCAGCACCGCGTTCTGCTCGTGGATCGCCGTTGGAATACCCCGCAAACGCGCCGCGAGTAACGGCGGAAATGTCGGATAACCGCCGAAGCCGATGATCGCCGAAGGCCTGACCGCACCGAGCACGGAAAATGCCGCCCGCGTTCCACGTGCGAGTGCGCTCGCGGTCTTGGCGATGTCGGAAGGCGCACGCGATGCCAAGGTCGCCGAAGGAACCTGATAGACCTGACGCGCCGGAAAACCGCTGCCGTAGCGATCGCCGCGCATGTCGGTCATCAGGTCGACGGCGATGCCGCGACGCTTGAGTTCTTCGGCAAGAGCAAATGCGGGAAAGAGATGTCCCCCCGTTCCCCCTGCGGCAAGCATGATCGATTGCACGCCGGTCATTCAAATCTCGCTCATGATTTCGGTGTTTGTCCCGCGATTTGTACTTCGTCGATTGCCGGAATCCATCGCGGCTTTTTGAGGCGCTGCGGATCGGGCCGCCGGCGCGACAGAGCCAGAAGCATCCCGGCCGTTATCGAAAGAGCCAGCATGGACGATCCGCCCGCCGAGATGAATGGCAGCGTCATGCCTTTCGGTGGCAAAAGGCCGATATTCACACCCATATTGATCAGCGATTGCAGCGCAAAGACAAGCGCCAAGCCCTGTATGGCCAGCCTGTCAGCCGCGTTCGGCTCTCCAGCGGCCCGCCGCATGGCCCTGATGGTTATGAACGCGAAGACACCAAGCAGCGCGACGCAGGCGATGGCCCCGTATTCTTCGCCGATCACCGCGAAGATGTAATCGGTGTGGGCATCCGGAAGGATGGACTTGATCGTGCCTTCTCCCGGCCCCCGGCCGAATAGCCCGCCCTCGGCGAAAGACTGTATCGCTCGCCCCGCTTGCGAACTCTCGAGCGGCGCCGAGCCGAAATATTTCAGGAACCGCGATTGCACATGCGGAAAATATTCGTAGGCGAGCCACATGCCGCCGCTTCCGACGATAACGAGAAGCCCCGCCCCGACCGCAGGCAACCCCGCCAGCAGGTAAAGTAGTCCGGCCGTCGAGCTGATCAAAACCGTCTGTCCAACGTCGGGCTGGGCAACGAGAAGGCCCGCGAAGAATGCCCACAGCGCCAGCCCGAACGGCAGCGCCGGCATATCGCTGCGCGACGACGCCTCGCCGAACAGCCACGCGATGATGACGATGAACGCCGGCTTCGCGAATTCGGACGGCTGCAGCGAATAGCTGCCGATGTTCAACCACCGCTGCGCACCGTTGATCTCAGCACCGGAAAAACGCACCGCGATCATGCCCGCGACGGCGGCGAGAAAGAGCCCCGCTGCAAGACGCCTCACGCCGGCCGGCGAAAAAAACGAAATGACGATCATCAGAACCGTGCCGAGCGCCGCAAAGAAAATATGGCGCTCGACGAAGTAATACGCCGGCAAGCCCTTCTTCAACGCGACGGCAGGCGACGCCGCTGCCGACAATACGACCCCGATGACGACGAGCGAGACGAGCGCGATCAGCAGGCTGCGATCGATCGTGAACGACCATTCGGCGAGCAAACTGCGGTCTGCACGCGAGAGCTTCATGGGGCCGCTCGCATCACGATCCCGGGGAGCGACGCGACCAGCCCCCGAAAACTTTCGCCGCGAACTTCGAAGTTTCGAAACTGATCGTAGCTTGCGCACGCGGGCGAAAGCAGCACGACCGGTTCGGCGCCCTCGCTCGACTGAGCGTCATTCGAGGCTGCCCACACGGCTTCGTCGAGCGTGCCGCTCCGCAGGAAAGGAACCTTCCCCTCGAGCGTCTGGGCGAATTCGTCCGCCGCCTCGCCGATCAGGTAAGCCTTCGTAATTCGCTCGAAGTAGGGAGCGAGGCTTTCGATGCCGCCGGCCTTCGGCTTGCCGCCGAGTATCCAATAGACGTCACGCGGAAATGAAAGCAGCGCTTTCTCGGTCGAATCCGCGTTCGTCGCCTTACTGTCGTTGACGAAGAGAACCTTACCGATCCGGCCGATTTCTTCCATGCGGTGCGGCAGCCCCGGAAACGACGACAGCGCGCCTTGCCAATCGAGGTCCGTCGAATGTCCGAGCGCATTCAGGCACTCGCGCACGGCGGCGACGGCCGCGAGAGCGTTCTGTCCATTGTGCCGTCCGCGAAGCGTCGGAATGCCTTTGAGCGAACCGAGTTTGACGGCCAAGCCTTCGCGGTTGGCGCACACGATCGTATCGTCGAGCAGGCTGTATCCGGGCGCGAGCGATTTCTCGGCGCTGAAGGCGATAGCTGGTCCCGCAGGCACCCGCCGCCGCAGCATCGCCAATCCATAGTCGTCGTCAATGCCGACGGCCGCGATATCGGCCCCGGCGACGATGCGTTCTTTGATGGCGGCGTAATCGTCGATCGTTCCATGCCGATCGAGATGATCGGCCGTCACGTTCAGCATCACGCCGATCGTCGGAGCGAGCGTCGGCGTCAGATCGATCTGAAACGACGACATCTCGATGACGTGAAACCGGCGAGGCTCCGGCCCGTCGAGCGTGAGGATAGGACGGCCGATGTTGCCGCCCATCTGCGCGTCGAGCCCCGCATGCCGAAGGATGTGCGTGATGAGCGCCGTCGTCGTCGATTTGCCGTTGGTTCCCGTGATCGCGATGAAGGGCGCACCCGGCGCGTGCAAGGCGCGCTCCCGCGCGAAAATCTCGATGTCGCCGATGATCTCGACGGCGTTCTCCCGAGCCCTTTTGACCGTCCAGTGCGGCAGGGGATGCGTCAACGGCACGCCGGGCGCCAGCACGAGCGCGGCGTAGCCGGCCCAGTCCGCCACACTGAGGTCCGTCAATGGGATATCGCGGGCAATCGCAGCATCGCGCGCAGCCACGCCGTCGTCCCAGGCGGCAACGAAGGCGCCGCCGTCGCGGAGCGCTTCGGCGGCCGCTATCCCGGAAGCGCCAAGGCCGAAAACGGCAACCGATTTGCCTTTGAAAGACGTCGCGCGAATCATGGGGCCAGAGTCTACCGTATGTCGCGTCGTTTGGCGTCTAGCGCAGCTTCAGCGTCGAAAGCCCGACGAGCGCAAGAATGACGGAAATGATCCAGAACCGGATGACGACCGTCGATTCCTTCCAGCCCTTTTGTTCGTAATGGTGATGCAGGGGCGCCATCTTGAACACACGCTTTCCGGTCCATTTGAATGACAGCACCTGAATGACGACCGAGAGCGTCTCGAGCACGAACAGCCCGCCGACGACCGCCAGAACGATCTCATGCTTGATCGCGACCGCAATCGCGCCGAGCGTGCCGCCGAGAGCCAGCGAGCCGGTATCGCCCATGAAAATCATCGCGGGCGGCGCATTGAACCACAGGAACCCGAGCCCCGCCCCGATGAGCGCCCCGCATATGACGGAGAGCTCGCCCGTGCCGGGCACGTGATGAATTTGCAGGTAGCCCGCAAACTTCGCGTTGCCGGAAAGGTAGGCGATGACGCCGAACGTCGCCGCCGCGATCATCACGGGGACGATCGCCAAACCGTCGAGGCCGTCCGTGAGGTTGACGGCATTTCCCGCACCCGCGATGACGAGCACGGCCATCAGCACGAAGAACGGCCCGAGATTGATTACGAAGTCCTTGAAGAATGGGAATGTCAGATCGGTGCTGAGCCCTTTCGGGCTGAGCATCATCAGTGCGAACCCGGCGATCGCCGCGACGAGCAGTTCGAGCAGGAACCGGATACGGCCGGAAAATCCCGCCGTCGTGCGCTTCGTCACCTTCAGGAAGTCGTCGTAGAAGCCGATCGCGCCGTACGAGAGCGCGACGCCGAGCACGACCCAGATATAGCCGTTTGATAGTTGCGCCCACAGCAGCGTCGACACCGTGACGCCCGCGAGGATCATCAGGCCCCCCATCGTCGGCGTGCCACGCTTCAGAAGGTGCGTCTGCGGCCCGTCGGTGCGAATGGGCTGACCCTTGCCCTGCTTGAGGCGAAGAAGATCGATGATCGCCGGACCGAACATCAGCACGAACAGGAGAGCGGTGAAGATCGCGCCGCCGGTCCGGAACGTGATATAGCGAAATACGTTCAGCGCGCTGATCTGGTCGCTGAAATTGACGAGCGCATAGAGCATGCGGTGAAAACTTTCCCCTTGTGATCCGCGCCGGCTAGACGGCGGGCCCGTCTTTTCCAAATTGCGTCTTGAGCGCCGCGACCACTGGGCCAAGGCGTGTCCCGTTGGATGCCTTGACCATCACGACATCTCCCGGACGAAGATTCTCGGCAAGCACGGTCCCGATTGACTGAGACGTCAAAGCGTATCCGCCTTTCTTGGCCGCCGGTAGGGCATCGTATAGGCCTTTCATATGCGGCCCGCACGCAAAGACCAGATCGACATCCGCCTCGTCAACTGCGCCTTTCAGGCCTGTATGAAGCGCGGCCGCCTCGGTGCCAAGCTCCAGCATGTCGCCCAGGACGGCAATACGCCGCGAATATTTGGCCCGCGGCACCCCGGCGAGCGTCGCCAAGGCAGCCTTCATCGAGGCCGGATTGGCGTTGTAGCTCTCATCGATCAGTAGCGCCTCCCCGGCGCCGATATAAAGCGTGCTGCGCGCACCGCGCCCACCCGGAGGCTCGAGATCTGCGAGCGCTTCTAAGGCCTTCCGCACATCGACGCCGATGGAATGAAGTGCCGCGGCAACAGCCAGCGCATTTTCCGCAATGTGCCGCCCCGGCATCGCGAGATGGACGGGATAGCTGCTGCCGCCCAGGACGACCGTCATGTCGCTGCCGGTATCGGTCGCGACGAAATTCGATCCCTGGACATCCGAGCCGGCATCGAACCCGAACGTGATCGGCCTAGCGCCGAGCCGCTCCGCAGTGGCCTTCAACCGGCCCGCATATGGGTTATCGAACTTGATGATCGCCGCGCCGCCGCGCGCCAGACCTTCGAAGATCTCGCCCTTGGCATCGGCGATAGCCTCGACCGAGGGAAAGTGTTCGAGGTGCACCGCCTCGACGGTCGTGATGATCGCGGCATCGGGCCTGACCATCTTCGTCAGCGGCCGGATCTCGTCCGCGTGATTCATCCCGATCTCGAACACGCCGAATTTCGTCTCGCGCGGCATCCGCGCCAGCGTCAGCGGCACGCCCCAATGATTGTTGTAGGATTTTTCGGATGCATGCGTCGCACCGAGCCGCGACAGGCACGCCCGCAACATTTCCTTGGTGCCGGTCTTGCCAGCACTTCCCGTCACGCCGACGATGCGTGCGTCGGGCCCCAATCGCGTCCGCGCCGCAATGCCCAACGCTTCGAGCCCGCCGAGCGTATCGGCGACGCGGAACAAAGCGCCGTCTCCCGGCTGACGCGAATAGCCTTCGCTTACGAGCGCCGCTGCGGCTCCGCCCTTGAACGCCGCCGCAACGAATTCATGCCCGTCTCGCTGATCTTTGAGCGCAACGAACAGATCGCCGGGACGCAGCGTGCGCGTATCGATCGAGACGTCCGTGATCGGAGCGCCCGACCCGCCTTCGGCGTCGACACCCAGCGCAGCACTCAATTCGGAAGAGGACCAGAGAGGTTGCATCAATTCGTCAACTCGCGAGCGCCCGCCGAATTTCATCGTGATCGGAAAACGGCACGATGCGATCGCCGATGATCTGGCCGGTTTCGTGGCCCTTTCCGGCCACAAGCACGACATCCCCGGGCATCATCATTTTCACCGCCGTCGAAATGGCTTCGGCGCGGTCACCGATTTCGTGCGCCCCGGCCGCGCCGGCAAGAATTTCTTTCCGAATCTGAGCCGGTTGTTCGCTGCGCGGATTGTCGTCCGTCACGATCGTGACATCGGCCCGCTCGACGGAAATCCGCCCCATGATCGGCCGTTTACCCTTGTCCCGGTCGCCGCCGCAGCCGAACACGGAGATCAGCCGACCCGTCGCGAACGGCCGGCAACCGTCGAGCGCCGCCGCCAGCGCTTCGGGCTTGTGCGCGTAATCGACGATCGCAAGGCCGCCATTTCGCTCGCCGATGATCTCGAGACGGCCCGGCACGCCCTTGAGCCCTGCGAGCGCACTCAAGACGGCGCCCGTCTCTTCGCCGACGGCAATCGCGAGACCCGCTGCGACGAGCGCGTTCTCAACTTGATACGCGCCGACGAGCGGCAGATCGACGGAATACTCTCTTCCATCTGCAACGACACCGATCACTTGCCGGAAGCCTTCGCGCTTGACGGACGTACACTTCAGCGTGTCGCCCAGCGCACCAACCGTCAGCACGCGAAGGCCGCGCGCATTGGCGGCCGCTATAACTTCGATCGCGCACGCGCCGTCGGCATTGATGACCGCAGGTTTGCCCGGCGGCAGCAGCTCCGTGAAAAGCCTGAGCTTCGCGTCGAGATAGGCTTCGACCGTCGGATGATAATCCATGTGGTCGCGGCCGAGGTTCGTGAACGCCGCCGCCGAAAGCTCCACGCCGTCGAGGCGGTGCTGATCGAGCCCATGCGACGACGCTTCGAACGCGATATGCGTAACGCCTTCGTCGGCGAGGGCCGCGAGCGTTGCATGCAGCGTCACCGGATCGGGCGTCGTCAGCGATCCGTAGACCGCGCCACCCGGCTTCACGATTCCAATCGTCCCGATCGATGCCGCGCTATGACCGAGCGCCGTAAAAATTTGCCGCGTGAAATCCGCGACCGACGTCTTGCCGCTCGTGCCCGTTACAGCCACCGCACATGCGGGCTGCCTGCCGGAAAGCCTTGCGGCGATTTTCGCAAGTAGGGCGCGCGGATTGTCGACTTCGATCAACGCGACGCCGGGCGGAACCGTCACACCTTTGCTTTTACCGACGACGATTGCGGCCGCGCCCCGCGCGACGGCATCGGAAACGAACGATGCGCCATCGACCTTGCTGCCGGGAAGACCGGCAAAAATTGCGCCCGGCCCGACAGCGGCACTCGCCGCGGTGATGCCCGTAACCTGAATATCGGCCGCGCCCGGCGGCAATTCGATATCGGCTGGAAGCACATCGCTAAGCCGCATGACCCCGCTTTTCGCCCCTATGTTCGTCTGCCTATCATTCGGCCCGACGCTTGATACGGGGCCCCATCGAGGCCGTCAAATGCGGCCGAAATGCCTTTATTGACGAACGACGTCGAGCTGCGGCGCAACGCCGAGCTGAGCTGCGACGCGAGCGATCAGCTCTCCCGTCACAGGTGCGGCGTTCGTTCCGCCCGTCCGGTTTCCTTTCGTGTCCGCAATGCCCTTGGGCTCGAACAACATTACGAACGTCAGATATTGCGGATCATCCGTCGGAAACGCGCCGAGGAACGACGATATGACGGCATTGGACGTATAGCCGCCCTTGCTCGCAATATCGGCAGTACCCGTCTTGCCGCCGACCCTGTAGCCCGGCACGTCGGCTTTGCGGCCGGTGCCGTCCTTATCGATGACGTTGGCGCGCATGAGTTCAGCCATTTGGCGCGATGTCGCGGCGGAGATCAGGGGTTTGCCGTCGGCCGTGCCCGCGTCGAATTTCCTCAGAAACGTCGGGTGAACCGTCTTCCCGCCGTTGAAGATCGTGGCGGCTGCGGCCGCGAACTGCAGCGGCGCAACGGCGATGCCGTGCCCGAACGAGGCCGTGATCGTCGTCACCCGGTTCCAGCGCTGAGGCACTTGCGGGCTAGCAACCGCGCCTGCCTCCGTCTGCAGCGGATCGAGGAGGCCGGCTTTTTGCAGAAAGTCCCGGAACTTCTCCGGTCCCGCCTGCAGCGCCAGCATTCCGGCGCCGACATTCGACGAGTGGGTGAACACTTCCGTCACCGTCAGCGGCCGGCGGGACGGATGCATGTCCGTCACCGTAAAACGTCCGGCTTCGAGCGGCTTCGTCACGTCGAGAACGGTATCGGGTTTCACCAATCCCTCGTCGAGGGCCATGGCGAGCGTCAAAGCTTTGAACACCGAGCCAAGCTCGTAGGTGCCGCCCATCATGCGATCGACGCGCTTGTCGTTAAGTGTTTGGGCGGGCCAAGTGGGGTCGACGCGCGGCAGCGAACTGCTCGCGAGAATTTCGCCCGTCTTGATATTGAGAACGACACCGGCAGCGCCTTCCGGATGATAGCGCCGCATGGCATCGTCAAGCTCGTCCTCGAGCGCGTGTTGAACCCCGATATCGAGCGAGAGGCGCACCGGCGGCCGATTCGACAGCACGGCCGAATGAACCGGATCGACGCCGACCTTGTCGTCGATATACTTTTCGATACCCGCAACGCCCCGGTTATCGACATCGACGTATCCGAGCGCGTGACCCGCCATCTTGCCGCCGGGATACGCGCGTTTCAGCTCGTAGCGAAACGAGACACCAGGAAGTCCGAGATCGTGCACCCTCTGCGCGATGCCAGGCGACACGCCTCGGCGCACCCAGACGAAGCGCCGCGATTTATCCGAAAGCGCGCGCAGCAATTCGCTTGCGTTGAGATCGGGAAGCACGGTCGAAAGCTTTTCGACGACCTCGTCGCGATCCAACACGACACCCGGATCGGCAAAGATTGAGGGCGCTTCGAGGTCCGTCGCGAGCAACCGTCCATTGCGATCGACGATGTCGGGACGGCTGAAGCTCGTCGCCGCTACAGGTTCGGAAATCGCGAGCGCGATATCCGTACGCCGCCCGACCGCCAGAACGAGAAGCTGGGCAACGACGACCATGAAGGCCGAAAACAAAACGCCATAGACGGCCGCCTCCGCGCGACGGCGCGGAGCGCCCGACGCGGCTTCCCCGCGGCCGAGAGGCGCGCGCACGCCCGCACCACTGACCATGTGCGCCGCCGCACCCCTGATCAGAACATCGTCGCGATCAACGGCCATCGGCGCTGCCCTGGCGCTCGTTAAGTTCCGATACTTCCCGTCCGTGTGCGAATTGCTCAGGCTTCGGCGGTCCAAGACCAAGCCGGCGAGCCAAATCATCGATCCTGTCTGGGCGCGCGAGTGTGCCGCGTTCGGCCTTCAGCACGGCGATGTCGCTGCGTGCGCGATCGGCCAGGCGCTCTTTCGCCTGCAGTTCGGCTTCGAGGCGGCGCGTATCGTAATTCAATGCGTAAAGAAGCAGCGCGCTTGCGACTGCAAAAAAGAAAGCGGCAACATTCAAGAGACGCATTTTGATACAATTCCCGTTCAGCTTGTCTCCAAGCTCAGCATTAGCGGTGTTGAGGGACCCCCATCACGTCTAAATCCAACGGCCAAACTGCAGCGTCCGTGCGGGTTGCCGCCCGCAAACGTGCTGACCGCGAACGAGGGTTCACTTCCAATTCACCTTTAGAAGGTGTTAACGGGCGGGAGTTAACAATTCGGAAACTCGGCTCGCGGGATTTTATCGATTCCGGCGGCAAGTGCCGGGAGCCGCCCGCCGTCTTCCCGCTCCGCTCAACAAGAAATTTTTTGACGATCCTGTCTTCCAGGCTGTGAAAACTGACGACGACGAGGCGTCCGCCGGGCTTCAATATGCGCTCGGCCGCCGACAGCGCGTTGGCAAGTTCGCCTAGCTCGTCGTTGACGAAAATTCTCAATGCTTGAAACGTCCGCGTCGCCGGGTGCCGCCCGTCGACCTTCCGTCCGTGAAACACATGCAGGACGATATCGGCGAGTTCCCGCGTCCGCGTGAGCCTCGCCTCGTCTCGCTTCCTGACGATGGCGCGAGCGATTGCGCGCGAGCGGTGCTCTTCACCGAACGTGTAAATCACGTTCGCGATCTCTTCTTCTTCGGCCGTGTTGAGAAAATCAGCGGCGCTCATTCCGGACGACGACATCCGCATGTCGAGCGGCCCGTCGGATTGGAATGAAAACCCGCGCTCGGCATCATCGAGTTGCATCGACGAAACGCCGATATCGAGAACGACGCCGTCAACCTGCGCGCCGGATAGGTGCTCGCGGACGGCGTCTTCCATCTGGCTGAACGGAGATTCCACGACCTTCAGCCGCCCGCCGGCTTCGTCGACCAGACCGGTGGAATTGGCGATGGCCGTCGGATCGCGATCGAGAGCAAGCACACGGCAGTTTGCAGCACCGAGAATGGCACGCGTATAGCCGCCCGCGCCAAATGTCCCGTCGACGTAGATCTCGCCGTCCTTCGGCGTCAGCGTCTCGAGAACTTCCGAGACGAGCACGGGAATGTGGCGCGTAGGCTTTTCAGCCGGCCCCTGCGAGGCTCCCTCTGCCCCGCCACCGCGCGTCATTCCCGTGCCCCCTCGTCGCCGCCGTCACCAGACGGGCGGCTCCCCGCTGCAAAAAGTTTTCGCGTTACCTGGATTTTGCTTCGTGCTTCGGCCCGGCGCTCTTCGAAGCGCTTGGGCTCCCACATCTGGAACTTTTCACCAAGGCCGACAAACGAGACGGCGGCGTCCAAGTGGGCGTGGGCGCGAAGGCTTTCAGGAAGGACGATGCGGCCGTCGCCATCGATCGAGAGAACCTGGACGTCGCCGTAGAGTGCGACAGACAGTTCATCGCGCTCATCCGAATAGTCCGGCAGGCCCGCGAGAAGCCCGTCGATTTTCTTTGCAAGTCTTTCGCCGCCTGCATCGAGCGCTTGAGCATCGAGCGAGGGGTAGCAGTAGAGACCGCCCGCGATTCCGCCGGCGTAACCGTCGCGCTCGAGAACGGCGCGAAACGAGGCTGGAATGGAGACCCTGCCTTTGGCGTCGATCTTGTTTGTGAATGTCGAGACAAAGCGGTCCATCCCTCAGCTAACGAATTTCGTCCTCCACTCGGGTACCTGGTTACGCTTTTGGTTGGTCCCGGCGGCTCTCCTTCGGGGAGCTGGCCGCCTGAACCAAATCGAGACTTCCGTTTCGGGCGGCCGGCGCGCGAAACGCGTGTAGCCCGAAACAAACAAAACAAAACGAAGAAAGGGGCCGTGGCGGTCGCTCGATTTTGGGCCCTCTACCAAACCGGCGCCCTGCCACGGTGTCCTGCCCGGTGCGGACGGGCCTTTATGGGATCGCATGGGATTTGATGGTCGTCAACGGATTATTAAGGATATTTGGTGGTGCGAAGCGGAATTGCACCGACTGTCCACAATAAAGCGCCCTCAGACCTCAAGCGGAGATTGAGATAAACCGCATAAAGCAATGAAGATTATAACTATTTTCGAATAGAGTTAGCAGTAACGCAGACCTGATTTGAAGCCTTCGGATAAGGGCGCATCCTCTACTCAGCAGGCGACGGGGGGCCCACATCCGGCGCCATGGACGGTTGATCCCTCGATCGATCCCTTGGCGCCCCAACTAGACAGGTGCCGCTATGGCGAATTCCATTCCTCGACCTGGAGCCGCGCACTCCCGAACCTCTCCCGGCCTGAATTTACGATGGCCAGCGTCCATCCTTTGGCGCGACACCGATCCGGCAATCCGAAAGATAACGACAGCCGACGTTTGGAACTCTCTCCTCGAAGGCCTTGAGGACTTCCGCGCGATGCCGACGCACGTCTTCTTTGCGTTCTTCATCTATCCGGTCGTGGGCATCATCCTCGCTCGCATCCTCTTCGGATACGGGTTGCTGTCACTCGTCTATCCGATGGCGGCGGGCTTCGCCCTGCTCGGCCCGTTCGTAGCGGTTGGACTTTACGAACTGAGCCGCAAGCGCGAGGAAGGGCTTGATCCCTATGCGACCCAGGCGATCGAGGTCGTACACCGTCCCGGAATGGGCGGGATCTTGACGCTGGGCTTCGTTTTGGCGGTGCTCTTCGTCGCTTGGCTCTACGCCGCGAACCTGATGTACACGCAGATAATGGGCGGTGAGCCGGCATCCCTTTCCGACTTCGTCCATGAAGTGACAGGGACATCGAAAGGCACCGACCTTATCATCTACGGCAACCTGGTCGGCTTCATGTTTGCGCTCGTCGTGCTCGTGATCAGCGTCGTGTCGTTCCCGATGCTCGTCGATCGCGACGTAAGCGTCGGCACGGCCGTTCGAACATCGGTTCGCGCATCCGTCGAAAATCCAGGACCGGTCGCACTATGGGGATTGATCGTGGCGGTTGGATTAGTGCTCGGCGCACTACCGCTGCTCGTCGGATTGGCGATCGTTCTGCCGATCCTCGGCCACGCGACGTGGCATCTCTACCGGAAGCTCGTCGTCGGCCCGGAGCGCATTCCCATCAACGACACCGACGAAGAAATACCAGCCGGCCTGTAAGCCGGGTTCTGTCTGGAGGTTGCCCTCCGCGACGGCCATTCATCTGGGACGCCTGTCGCCAAGCGCCTCGTGCAATCAACCCGGGTGGGTAGCGTGAAGAACGCGCCTTGCGTCTGCGGTTTCCCGCTCCGCGCGCCCACCCCTATTTGATCTTGCTCCCGGTGGGGTTTGCCCTGCCGCTGCTGTTACCAGAAGCGCGGTGCGCTCTTACCGCACCTTTTCACCCTTACCGACGGACTTGGCCCGAAGGCGGTCCGGCTTGGCGGTATGTTTTCTGTGGCACTTTCCCTGGGGTCGCCCCCGGCGGCCGTTAGCCGCCACCGTGTTCCTCATGGAGCCCGGACTTTCCTCTGCCGGAAGTGTTTGCTCGCGAGCCTTTAGAGCCCGCTTCGCCACAACGAAGTCCGACAGCGGCCGTCCAGCCGGCTGGTAGCGGAGATAAGCGACCTGCGAGCCAAAACGTCAAGGGCCTGAGCACGCCGTTTACCGTCATCTTCGGCCGAATGAGCGGACCGAATAACGGCCGGAGATCCAGCGTAAGACTCGTCGAAGACACGATATTGAGCCTTCGGCAGCTTTATGCTGGATCCCCGAACACGCTCGCAATGCTCGCGCCTTCGAGGATGACGGAATTGGACAAACCACGGCTGGCTCCACAAGCCCGCCCCGGCGGCCGGCTCCCCGCAGGGGAGTCGCCGGGGCAATCAAAGGACTTCGCCGGGGCCAATTAAACAGCCAAACTCGCGCGCATGTTGTGCGAACGGTCGTGGACGGCGCGTTCCAGGCGATTGCCGGCGGCTTTCGCCGTCAGAATTTGCTGGACGCGTTCGGCGATCTGCATCGCTGCCTCGGCGGGCGGCAGGCCACCCGAATAAATGTTTGAGATCACCGTGTATTCGTAACGAACATCCGGATTGCCGCTGAACTGCGCCGCGGCTTTCTTCGAGTCATCGTCCAGCCTGTACGCGATATAGGCGGACATGCTGCGCGACGCCAAGGCATCCCCGCCCGGCCGCTCACCGATGAGGTTGATGACGAGCTTCGGCTGCAACGCGTCGCCCAGCGCTTCGGCGAGCTTCACCCGGCCATAGGGTGCGAGGATCGGCTTGCCCGCCGTGATCTTCTGTTGGCTGAGCCCTTCGAGCAGTTTCGGAAGAAGATCCGGAATGTTGTGATGCACCGCCTCCGCCGAGAGACCATCGGAGACGATGATCTGCACGTCGGCTCTTTCGGGCTTCAATTCCGCAATCATCTCGTCCGATGGCTTCGCGCCGCGGTCCGGATGACTGAGATGCGCTTCCTTGCTCTCCGCCGACGTCGCGACACGCCGGAAATCGATTGTCCCCATGCGCTCCGGCGTAACCTCGGCGTAAATCGCTTCGCGCGCTGCCGCGAGGTTCGCCTTGATGGCGCGCGATACCTGCTCCGTTGGCCGCGGCCCCGCACTTTCGAAGCCGTAAGCGGCGGGAAGATTTTTGCGCAACCGCTCGAACTCTTCATCCGAGCAGAAGATCTTCGGATTGCCCCAGTTCGGGCCGCGCTCGACTTCACCATCTTCGTCGCGCGCAAAAATTCCGCGCTCGATCGCCCATTCGAGAAATTCCGGCGCAGGCGATAGCCCGTGAACTTCGCGCATCGTCTGATCGTCATGCCCGCACGTATCGAAATACGCGAGCATCCGGTCGATCGAGAGATAGACGTCCATGAAATAGTTCGCGCCCGCCGCCGTCAGCAATTCGGCGGCAATCTGCTGGCCTTCCATCGTGATCTCGGAATGCAGCGTGTAACAGGGTGCCATTCCCATCGGCAGGCCCAACAGCTTGCCCATGAAATGATCCTGCAGGTTCGACACGATCATCTCGAAGTTCGAGCGATGCGTTTCGGGCCCGATGAACCCGGTAACGTTGTTGACCATGAACGGATCATAGCGCCGGGCGAGCCCGTAGCAGAGCGCCTCCGTCGTCGTCATGTCGATGCCGTTGTGCTTGCTGTAGGTCAGCTCGCTGCCCTGACCCGTCTCGAAATACATGAACTGCGCCGCTTCGCCGGCCAGCGGTCCATGCTTCGCCATCGTCGTATAGGCTTGGTCGAGCACGTCGGCCGTCACGTCGAATTCTTCGATCAGCGTCCGGTCGGTGCCGGCGAGCGATTGGAACATGATCTCGACCGGCGCCCCGCTTTCGAGACAGGCGAGCTGCGTCTTGACGTGCGACAGCACGCAAATCTGCGTCGGCGCACCCGTCTCCCGGCGCAGCTTGTCCAGATGCTTGAGCGTTTTGCTGATGTTCTCGACCGTGTCGATCGCCGGGTTGAGACCGAGCAGCGCGTCGCCCGAACCCATCGAGAGCCCCGTGTAGATCAACGCCGTCATCGCATCGAGATCGTCGGTCGGATGGTTGGGCTGCAGCCGCGACGACAGCGTGCCGGGAGCACCGACGAGTGTGCGCGCCTTGCCGGACCGCTTGAGCTTCTTGGCGGCATAGACGAGTTCGTGCACGTCCATGAGCTTGGCGACTGCTGCCGCCATCACGCCCGTAAGGGCCCCGCCGATGCGCTTGGCTTCCGAGCTCTTCGCCCTGAGCAGAAGATTCTTGATTTCGCCGAGCGTCTTCGATGCGATCTCGGCGAATGCATCGCGATCGATGCCGTAATTGATCCGCATCACCGAATCGACGCGGCCCTGATCGTCCGTCAGCGGGCGATCGTAAAGGTGTTGAAGCGTCAAACCCGAGAGGATCGACCGCGCCGCTTCGCGCTCGACATCATCCTTCGCGGCGAGACCGCAGTTGCGATCCCCTGCCTTGTCGAAATCGGCGGCACCGAGCAGCGCCTTCAATCCATGAAAGCGGTATCGCCGGTCGAATAGGTCGATTTCGTAGAACTCATCCGCGCGAGGTTCAGGAACCTCGATTTGCCGCCACGGCTGAAGGTCGACCATGCGCACCGCCCTCGTTGCTCACGCGGCCGATGGTTTCTGCCTGTTACGCGTCAACAGGCTTGCGGCCGACGGAGATCAACATAAGCGAAGTTCGTGACGCGCAAGTCAAGTTCCTATTAATCAAACCAATCGGAACCACGACCCGCCCCGGCGGTCGGCTCCCGCAGGGAGCAGCCGGGGCCATCAGAGGACTACCGGAGTTGGGCGGCGCGGTGCGAAACTTCTTCCTGGCTCACCTCGCCCGCCTGGATGAGCGCATTGATGCAGCGGGGAGAAAGCTTCTCACCCGCAGCGCGCATGCACTGGCGAACTTCAGGACTATCGGACGCGTACTGGCTGCAGAGCGCATAGTAGTCGCGCGAGCAGGCGAGCTTCACGCGAAGACTGACTGCATTCGCCGCCGAAGCCCAAACGATGGGCAATGCGGTCGCAATCGTAAGAGCAATCAAAGCAACCGAACGCTGACTGAACACCTTGGCATGAATCTGCGCGGACATGTCGGCCCCCCGGTCATCTAATGTGACGTTAATAGATTGAGAATAAACAGTTTAACAACCGTTAAAAGCCGTATCCATTTGCCGGATTGGCGCATAAGTCAGCTTCGCGTCAGCCACGCGAAGATTCTCGAGGGGTTATCTGAGTGCGCGATCGAGATTGATCGCCCGGTCGAGACCTTTGACTTCGGTGACCCCGATTGCGCCGACGAAGTTCGCACCGTCGAGATCTGCACCGGTGAAGTCTACGCCGGAAATGTCCGCGCCCGCGAAGTCCGCGCGGGAGAGATCGGCATCCCTGAAGTTGACGCCCTTGAGATCAGCGCCTGTGAACTTCGCAAACCACAACACGGCGCGCTCCATATTGGCATCGCGCAACCGCGCGCCGGAGAAATCGCAGTACTTCAGAATGTTGCGGTAGGCAGTCGCCAGCGTCCCTTCGCCGGGCCGGCCCTCGAGCGGATAAAAGTTCGCCCTCGACAAATCCGCGCCCCTGAAATCAGACCCTGAGAGTTCGGCCTGCACGTGCACTTCCGTCAAATTCGCGCCCGCGAAGCGCGGCGCATCGAGCGTGTTGTTCGAGAGATCCGCATAGATCGTCGGGCGAAGGATCGTCGCGCCGGTCAGATTGGCGCCGGAAAGGTCGGCGCGCATCAGAACCGAACGGTCAAGCCGCGTATGCGAGAGATCGGTGCCCTTGAGATCGGCGCCGGTGAAATCCGTCCCGTAGAAATCGGAGTTTGCGAGGTTCGCGCCTTTGAAATTCAGCTCGGAAAGATCGAGATAGACGAGGTTCTTCCCCGAAAAGTCGGGCTTCGCGCCGGGCTTTGCCTGAAACAGCGCGGTCGTAATGGTGCGGGCGTTTATCTCCGCGTTCTTCAACACAGGCCCGATGGGCTGATCCGCAACGGCAAAACCAGCGCTGCAGATCAAGATCGACAACGCCAGACCGGCCAACCTGCGGATCATGCCTGAACTTTCAAACAAACCTTTTGCAGACTGATCATGCATGAGTCCGGATCCCCCGGGGATATCATTTTCGTCGCGCCGCAAGGCGAAATCGTCGCGTCACCGCACGATTTTGCTACGTTATCTCGTTCACGTTGGATCAGGACGCCGGCTTCCGGCAGGGCGCAAAGAGATCGAGCGACGGATCGTAAACGCGGGTCGCCACACCCATGATCCCGAGGCTCGAATGAAAAATATTATCGTGCCCGACGCGGCTGCCGCTGCGGCTGACCATGCAGCCTTGATCGAGACCGCGAGCTTCCTTCATCTCCGGTGACAGCCAGACGAACATCGGCACGTGAATTTGTGCTTCAGGCGCGATCACGTACGGCATGCCGTGAAGATACATGCCGTTCTCGCCGAGGCTCTCGCCGTGATCGGACACATAGATCATGCCCGCATCGACGCCGCGGCTCGCCGCCCCTTTCAGCGTTTCGATGAGACGCGCCAGAACGTGGTCGGTGTAGAGGATCGAGTTGTCGTAAGCGTTGACGATATCCTGAAGTTCGCAGCGGCTGAACTGCGAGTCCTTGCACGCCGGCTTGAACGTCTCGAACTTTTCCGGATAGCGCTTCCAGTAGGCCGGACCGTGGCTGCCCATCATGTGCAAAACGATCACCGTATCGCGATCTAGCTTCGCGATACGCGCGTCGAGGCCATCGACGAGAATATCGTCGAAGTTCTGGGTGCTCGCATAGAACGTCGGAACTTTGTGACCGGTCAGCGTCTCCGTCGGAATGCGCGCGCACACGCCCTTGCATCCCGATTGATTTTCTCGCCACACGACGTCGAGGCCCGCGCGCTTGAAGATGTCGAGAAGATTTTCGCGTGCGTCCGCCTTGGCGTTCGTGAAGCCATCGCGGCCAAGCCCCGAGAAAATGCACGGCACCGACTGCGCCGTATCCGTGCCGCACGAGTAGGCCTGGCTGTAGTTGATGAGATCGCCGATCTTGGAAAGCCCGGGGTTTGTCGGCTTGGGATATCCATTGATCGAGAAATGATCGGCGCGCGCCGTTTCGCCGACCACGAGGACGAATAGCGATTTCCGAGAACCACCGGAAACGCTCTGGTGGGCATCCTCACCGTAGGAAGCGATGGTCTTCGCCCGCTTGCGCTTCTCCTGCCGCCAATAGCTTGTCAGCGCCGAAAAGAAATTGATGGGCGTCAGCGTCATCTTGAGTTCGCGATGGTCGCGGCCGAGCGAGATGAAGTTGCCCCATACGGGCAGCATCACGGCGACGAGAAGCAAAAGCGAAGCAGCCGCCGCCTTGAGCTTGCCCGCCGTCTCCTCGCGATACGATTGCTTCGTCCACGGCACGAGCCAGAAGAGAACCGCGGGAGCAAGTCCAAGCAGGACGACATATGCAACGAGCTTGAGGGTGATGAGATCGTTCGCCTCGCGCGTGTCGGTCTCGAAAACATTGCGAACCATGTGCACGTCGATGACGATGCCATATTCGCCCATGAAGTAAGCGGCGGCCGCCATCGCCGGCAGCAGGATCAGCAAGAGGATGCGCAGGAGCGGCTTTGCCGACAGCGCCAGCAAAACGAGATACGCGACAAGCACTGAGGACGTCACTACCGCCGCGGCGAACAGCCAATCGTCGAGGTCAGACGGAGCGACAACACCGGCAAATTTCCGCCAGAAGGGCTGATTGAGAACCAGCGCCACGTAGATCGCAACGATAAGCGCCAGGAACTCTGGCCGGCGCGGCTTGAACAAGGTTGATCCCGTTTCGGTGTTGCTTGAGTTTTCCGCACCCCCTGCGGAATGCCCCCGCACTCGGTGGGCGCACGATGTCGCATCAACATCAGCGGCCAGCGTCCGTCAAGCGGCGGTGCGTTTACCGGAGGCTTCGATCAGCCGCTCCAACGTGACTTCCGTTGACCGGTCGAGCCGGCCGTCGACACGGCGCGGACGAAAATGCAACTGGAACGCCCTGAGGACTTTCTCCGTAGCCGCATCGAGCGTGCCCGTCGCCTCGACATCGTAACCGTAGGACGCAAGGCGCTCCTGCATGCGCGCTATCCGCGAACCGGAATCCCCGAGCCCGAGGCCGGGATCATCCGCCCGAACGGGTGACGGACGCACCCAGAGACCAAGGCCCTCTTTCGCCAGCAGCAGCCAGTCGAACTTTTCGCCGGGATCGATCTTTCTGCCCGGAGCCACATCCGAATGCGCGAGAACATTCTCCGGCGCGATGCGATGGCGGCGCACGATATCTTTCGACAACGCCACGACGGCCGCCATCTGATCGGGCGGAAAATCAGGGTACCCGTGCTCATGACCGGGATTATGAATCTCGATGCCGATCGAATGCGAGTTGATATCCGTCTCGCCGCGCCAGTACGAGACGCCGGCGTGCCACGCGCGCTGCTCTTCGGGCACGAGTTGCGTGATGCGCCCCGCTTCGTCGATGACGTAGTGGCACGACACGCCGCTTTCGGCGCGCCCGAGCCAGTCGATCGCCTTGGCCGCTGTGGACATTCCCGTGTAGTGCAGAATGAGCAGCGACGGCTTCACCCCGCCGCGCCGCGCCTCGCGGTTCTCGGCCGGATGAATGTCGTGCGAAAGCGGTGTGTCGGACGGAAAGCTCACGTCGTCGGTTCCAGCGCTCTTTCGACTCGTTGGCCGCGCTCTTCCAATATCGCCTCATATGCAGAGGTGATCGCCTGAAGCCGGCGCTCCGCACCCGCGAGGAATTCAGGCGGCACGCCCTTCGAGACAAGCGCGTCGGGATGATGACCTTTGACGAGCTCGCGATAGCGCGCCTTGATCTCCGCGTCGGAGGCCGTCGGCGAGACGTGCAGGACTTCGTATGGGCCGTCGGCATCGACGACGAATCCGCGTCTGACGCAACGGAACTCGCCCGGCGTCAATCCGAAGATCTCGGCCACGTGCGCGAGATAGCGATCCTCATCGGGATGCAGGACGCCATCCGCGCTCGCAATATGAAAGAGGCATTCGAGGACGGATATCTTGAGGTCCGGCTGTCCATCGAGCATGCGTGCGATCTGCGCAGCATATGTCTCGTAACCGGCGACGTCCTGGGCCGCCAGCTCGTAGAGCTTGCGAACGTGCGCGCATTCGCTATCGGGAACCTGGAACTGCCGCTTGAAAGCTTCAGCCTCGATCGGCAACGAAACGCCGTCGGCTTTGCTCATCTTGGCTGCAAGAGCGACGACCGCAATCGTGAAAGCAACGCGCGACTGAGCCGGAGTGCGAAGGCCCTCCAGGCCGAACGCCCCTTTGACGTGCTCGAGGGCGGAGCGCAAACCTCCGCCATACGCCGCAACGGCGTTCTTCAGAAATTGCCAAGGCATCGATGGTCCGTGGGTATGTTCGCCTCAAATCGCCAGCCCGCGGCGGCTGTCACGGCGAAGCATAAACGACGCGCGTCGCCAAGACCCCTAAAATAACGGCAACATAAGCGGAAAAAGGCGAATTCCCGGTATGCAACCGATGAACGGCGAACAGCAAAACGCTACGAAGCAGACGATTCGCCGCTTTTCCGGGCCCGGAGAAAAGCCTGGAAGGCCGATGCATCTGCAGCGCGGCGCAACCCGTCGAGATACGACCGGAATTCCTCGGCCTCTTTCTCGAGTCGCGTAATCGTCGCCCGCCGATAGTCCTCGAAGGCTGAATTATCGGTATCGCGGCGCGGATATGACTCCCGTCCCGCTCCACAGCGATGGCGCGCAAACCCGCGGCGAGCTCCTAGGAACATGACGGCCGCCACAACTACGAGCGCGATCCCCACAACGTGCATGAAAAACGCCAGTGGGTGAAAGAAATGATGAAACATCAAGTCACTCCGTTCGCCTAATATTTCCCTATGAAAAACGGGGCCGCTCGAAAGCAGCCCCGTCGATTCCACGGCAATCAGGTCGTTGCGCCCTCGTTCGGAGCCGGACGATCGCGGCGTTCGGACATGAACTGATCGAACTCGGATTTGTCCTTCGCCTGCCGCAGCCGTTCGAGGAACGCGCGGAATTCCCGCTCTTCCTCCTCGAGACGCTTCAAGGTCGCATCGCGATAATCATCGAAGGCTTTGTTGCCGCTCGAAGCGGCGCCTCTGCCGAAATTCCGCATTTCTTCTTCGACGCGTGACCGCGCCCGTTCAAAGCGATCGGCGAACCTGTTTTCCCACCGTCCGCGACCTTGGTGCCATCCGCAATTCATGCGTCCACTCCAGAGCATATAGGCCAGGATGGTGAGCCCAACCGGCCAGAAAACGATGAAACCCAAGACCATCGCGGCAATCCACGCGGGCCTGCCAAAATCATCGAGCGTCTGAACCACTTGCGTCATCGCCACCCTCTCCTTGTTAGGATGTAAATGTATTTTACATTCACATAAGTGGGTCGGCAAGAGGGGACTTCAAGGGCGTGCTGAAGGATTTTCACAGGATGGCGAACAGTCCGGGCTCGTTGCCGAACAGCTTGATGGCTGCCGCCCTGCTGCGGGCGAGCACACGCTTCATTGCGCGGTCCTGCCCCTGCTCGTCAGGCGCAACTTGTCGTTCGATAGGTCCACTAATGGCGCGTGTTAGACGTTGGCCCGTCGACCATCTTGTATTCAACGTGGGTCGGCTCGGTCTTGAGATGAGCCTCGCGTTTTTTCCAGCGCGGCCAGCCTAAGGACCAGTTTTCGATGGCCGAACTGTTAGCTTCCAAATAGGCGATGGTCGCGCGTAGATGGACTATAGCATCCTGGCGGCTGACCCTGCGTTCAGTATCCCCGCGAAGCTTTAAGTGCCGCCACCTCCAGGCCCATGCACCGGGAAGTTGGTTGATCCAGCGATTGATCGTTCTGGTTTCCCATAAAGAGGCGTGGCTTCGCTCGGCGTCGTTCAGCACGGAACGCAGCGCCAGAATGACCGCATCAACCCGTGATGTCATTCTGTTGCGCTCCCCCATAAACGACCAGGTAGGACCAAGCGAAGCGAATCCTACCGCCCGCCCCTCATCCGCTTCATCAGCTCGATGGCAATCTCATTCTTGAATGCGTAGGGATCGACGGTCACGCCAAGGATCGTCTGGCAGTGGGGGCACGTGTAAGCGGCGCCGGCGAACGAGTTCCCCGCGTTATTCGTAATACTTACCTGCTCGGAACGCACACCGCCGACCATGTTTTGACACTTGGGGCACTTGCCGGCCATCCATCACCTCCGAAACATCTTCCGATATCGATTTCAAATCGAACGTTCGTGAGAGACGCTCGCAATAACGCGTTCGTGCGATCTTAAAAGTTCGAACGCGAGGAACCAGCCAAACGTTGCAGCCCGCAGCCGAGCGTAACCACCCACTGCGAACGACGCATCGCGAGTCGAAATTCCCTGCAGTATTTGTATGCGGAATAGTGCGCGGCGGACAATCGGATCATTCGTGCGACAACCCGAAGTCGTCGACAGAGTTTTTCACGCCGGATTCTCGGTCGCGTTTTTAGCCGTTCTTCTTCGGCCTTGCGCCAAGCCCGTCTAGATAAATGAGCACCGCAGCGTCCAAGAGATCCTCGGGGCTCATCGGAATGGGCCTGCGTGCCTCGTCACCGCGCGCGAAGAGCGACGCGATACCGTGCGCTTGCGCCCAGATATGGAGCGCCATCATCATGGCAGGCGGCCGCTTGGCCTCGGGCATCCCCGCAACGAGCGCTGAACACGCGTCTTTCAACACGTTGAACGCGCGTTCACCCGCCACATGCAGATCGGGAAACGCCTTGAACGACAGGCCGGATTCAAACATCGCCGAATACTGCGCAGGCTCGAGCCGTGCGAAATCGAGATAGGCGCGCCCCACGCGTTCAAAAGCGGTGAACGGATCGGGTGTGCCACCCGCCCAAGCTTGTTTCAACTTCGCCTCGAACGCATCGAACGCGCGCCGCGCCACGTCCGCCATCAACGCATCCCGGTCGCGATAATGGCGATAGGGCGCTGCGGGGCTGACGCCCGCTGCACGGGCCGCTTCCGCGAACGTGAAACCCGACGGTCCCTTGAGCGCAATCAAATCGAGCGCAGCCTTCATCAAGGCTTCGCGCAAGTTGCCGTGATGATAGCCGCGCCGGCTTCCGGGAGGCGGTTCGTGATCCCAAGTCATGCGGCGCTTCTAGCGGATTTGGAGGAAGTCTGCACGCGCAGAGCCATGAGGCGGTCGCCGATTACTTGCAGATGTTCTTCAGCCCTGTAAGGCCATGGTGTGCAAGGTCGAGATGGAAATGGTCGGCGTGCAAGCTGTTGTAGTTCGGACCAAGCACCGTCATGAAATATTGGCAGGCCCCGTTATGCACGCTGCGCAAGAACGCTTGCTCGCCTTCCGAGCCACCCCATCCGCGCTGAACACTGATCGACCGGCCGTCTGCCAGAACGAAGCCACCGATGTCGATGGCGTTCGCATAAGCGTGCTCCGAGATCGTCGCCCCGTCGACGCTGTTCATCGCCCGGCACGAATAGGACGCGAGCACCGTCAGGCCGACGAGTTCCTGGCGAAAATGACGCCGCGCCGCCGGTTCGACAACGTCTCGCACCCAGCTATCGATCTGCGGGATCATCGGGCAGCGAAGCGATGCCGGCGGTCTCAATTCGACACGGCCGTTATCCGCGGCCGACATCTCGAAAGGGCTTTCAGCGCCGCATACGCTCGGACCACCCAACGCCGACCGGGGACGGACGAATGCCGTTTCCCGCACGGCGCCCGACGCCAGGCAGGCTCTCTCTTCCGGCGAGCGCCACGGATCGTCCTTGACCACGAAATTTGGCCCCGTGGCGCAGCCCCATAGCAAGCCGAGCCCTGAAAGCATCAGGACGGCGGCAGGAACAAATACGCTGAGACGAAAACGCGAGACCATGACGGGGGTCAGTAGACGGCGTTAGGGTTAACGGCGCGTTAAGGTGTGGATCGTCACGGATTATCGCTGCGTTTTCAGACGGATTTGGGCCTCGGGCTTGTCGAACCGAAGGCGGAGTGCGGCGGACTCGCGGCGGCCAGCCATCGTGGCCGTCAAGCCGCAGACGGCCCCCTCGAAAAAGTTATCCACATTCAATTGGGAGGCGACATCTCCCTGAAATCCTCCCGTCATTGAGCACGGCTATTTGGCAAAACGCCCCCGGAGGTGCTGGGGCGGGCTCGAACTTGTACCGCGTGCGAGCCGGAATAACCGTCCTCGCGTTCTTCGATCGGGCATGTACCGCGTACCGATCAGAGGCGCTTCGGCGGATCAGCAAGCTCTCGGCGGGGCTATCGATTGAGCCTCGGTGCGGGCGTGGGCCTGGCCGACCTAGATCCCGGCGTCGCGATTATCCCCCGTGTCCGCCCGGTCATCAGGTCGCCCAGGTCGCGTCGCCCCCTCATGTCGCGTCCGTCAGCTCAAGCCTCATCGCTTGCCAGAAAAGCCAACGCCTCTGCTTTGAAACTTCTGTCGCCGACCGCCCGGTTGTGATCCTTGCCCGGAATGACATAGGCACGCGCCCCCGGAATGAGCTTCGCGAGATCTTCCGCCGACCCTCCGATCACATCGACATCGCCGACAGCGACGAGCACGGGAGCCGCGATTTCGCCCGCCATCTCCGCCGAGATCGGCGCACGCGACGACCGGATGCACGCGGCGAGCGCTTTCAAATCGCTCTTCGTCTGCTCGGCAAATGCGCGAAACGTTCGAGCAGCCGGGTTCGTAACTTCGTCGATGCTCGGGGCTTCGAGCGCACGTGCGATCGGCCCGGTCCCCGCCATGCCGCGCACCATGTTGATGCCGAGACCGCCGAAGACGACGCGCCCCACGCGATCGGGATGCGACAACGCCAGGAAGGCCGCAATCCGCGCGCCCATCGAGTAGCCGATCACATGCGCCCGCGCGACGCCGACATGATCGAGCAGCCGGCGCGCGTCTTCCGCCATCAGCGGCGCCCCGTAGTCGACGAGTTCATAAAGCTTCTGGCTCTCGCCATGCCCGCGATTATCGAACGCGATGACGCGATAACCCGCCTTGGTGAGGAACGTGACCCATCCCGTATTCACCCAGTTCGTCGCCACATTCGAAGCGAAGCCGTGGATGAGCAGAACCGGAAGCTTTCCGTCGTCGCCGCCGCCCGTATCGAGATAGGCGATATCGACGCCGTCGCTGTCAAAGTGGTCCATGCCGCCCGCCACCGCTCAACTACCGGAAGTTTTGGAGTTTTAAAGCTTTTATGTCCCCTACCATCATCGATGCCACGAGGATATGGTGCGGCCAAACATCTCCTGTCGCGGAAGGGTGAAGCATGGCCGGAGCCGTAATCCCACACTTGGCAAACGATGCTGGCGCAGAGCGAATCTTCGTTGGTGTCAAAGAGTTCAATTGCATGGGCGCGCGCGCGCCGTTCGACCATCCGCATGTCTATCTCGACATGGGCCAGGACAATCAAATTCTCTGCCCCTATTGCTCGACGCTCTATATCTTCGATCCGCGCCTGAAAGCCGATGAAAGCGATCCGAAGGGCAGCCTCGTAGCTGACGCTGCTTAACGCCATGAAGGCCGGCCGCGGCATCGGCTCGGACCAATCCCGATGACAGCGGAACCGGGACGCGCCGTCGTCGCCGGCGCCGGCATCGGAGGCCTTGCAGCAGCAATTGCGCTCGCCCGAACCGGCATCGACGTCCGAGTTTGCGAGCGCCGTTCCGAATTCCCCGAAGAAGGAGCCGGCATCCAGATCGGACCAAACGGCGCGCGGATTCTCCGCGACCTCGGCGTCGCCGAGTTCCTGGAAAAAGCCGTCGCGAGTCCGGACGTATTGAGCGTGCGCGACGGCGCAACCGGCCGCGAGCTGACCCGCCTCCCGCTTGGCCGCTGGATCGCGGAACGCCACGGTGCGCCCTACTGGACGGCCCATCGCCGCGACTTGCATATCGCCCTGAGAGCGCGCGCCGAAGCCGAGCCACGCATCACCGTGACACGCGGAACGGAGATCGTGTCCTTCGCAAGCGAACGCGACCGCGTCCGCGCGATCACCGCTAACGGTGAAACGCTGGAAGCCTCGCTTCTCGTCGGCGCCGACGGTCTCTGGTCGGCGCTACGCGATGAGATCAACGGCAGCAAAGCTGCTTTGATCCCGGTCGGCAAAACCGCTTTTCGCAGCGTCGCACCGGCCGAGCATTTGCCGTCAGGCCTTGTGCCCAACGCCGTACACATTTGGCTCGCGCCGGGCGCGCACGCGGTCCACTACCCCGTCAACGGTGGTCGCGACATCGCACTCGTCGTCATATCCGATGACGCTTTACGCATTGAAGGCTGGGATTCCCCCGCCGTCGCCGACACCGTCAAATTGAAAGTCGGCGTCTTCGCCGAACCCCTCCGCACGCTCGTCCACCGCGCAGCCAATTGGAGAAGCTGGTCGCTTTACCGTATGCCGCCGCTCGACCGTTGGACATCCGGCCGCGCCGCACTGCTGGGCGACGCCGCGCATCCCGTATTACCATTCCTGGCACAAGGCGCCGTCATGGCGCTCGAAGATGCGGTGACCTTGGCGAACTCCGTCGCCGCTCGAAAAGGCGATATCGAAACAGCGCTCGGGGAATACGAACGGGCTCGCCGCACGCGCGTCGCAAAGGTGGCTGAAGCTTCCGAGCGAAACGGCCGCATCTATCACATGCAAGGCGCGATGGCGGTCGCCCGCAACGCTACCATGAAGCTCGCTCCGCCAAATCGCGTCATGGCCGGCTTTGACTGGCTCTACGGCTGGAAACCGGGACCATGCTGATGCGATGGCCGTCTCTTCTGCTGAAACGCACCGACACCGTGACGCTTGGCGTCCAGGGCATCGTTGTCGATGAGACGCCGCGCGTGCTCCTCGTTCGCCACGGCTATCGCGCCGGCTGGCATTTTCCGGGCGGCGGCGTGGAACGCGGCGAGGAAATCGAGACGGCGATGGCGCGCGAGCTGCTCGAAGAAACGGGCGTCATCATCGCAAAACCGCCAAGCCTCATTGGCATTTACTCACATTTCGACGACTATCCGGGCGATCACATCGTCCTTTTCAAAATCGACCACTGGCGACGCGAACGCATCCCGCCTCCAAATGCCGAAATCGCCGAACACGGCTTCTTTGCGCTCAACGCACTGCCGGAACTCCTGTCGCCAGGGGCGGCGCGACGACTGAAGGAAGTCTTCGGCAAAGGCGAGCAATCGTCCGCATGGTAGCCATCGCCCCGGCGAGGCTATCGCTCGCAAATTTTCGACGCTAAGAAGATCCGGCCCGCAAATTGTGATCATCCACCCTTATTGATAAGCACACCCCATTTGATAAGCACACCCATGGAATTTTGGAGCGCGATCACCGCAAACTTCCTCATCGCGTTCCCCGCGCTGTTTTCGATTGTGAACCCGCTGGGCGGAGCCCTGATCTATAGCCAGATCACGATCGGCCGGCCGGTGTCGGAACGCACTTGGCTCGCGTGGCGCGTCGCCTTCTACTCGGCGATCGTCATGCTCGTTTCGCTTTTGATCGGCGCCACGCTGATGAGCTTTTTCGGCGTCAGCATCGATGCGTTGCGGGTCGCGGGTGGCACGGTCGTCGCCGTCAGCGGCTGGCGCATGCTGTACAATCCGCAGGAAACCGAAGATCGCAAGCAAGATCACGCGACGGCCGATAAGGCTCATGCATGGGGCAGCGACGTTGCCTTTTTCCCGCTGACGATGCCCTTCACGACAGGCCCCGGAACGATCTCGGTCGCGATCGCTTTGAGCGCCACGCGCCCGACCTCACCTGTCGCCGAGCTGTTGCCCTTCTATGCCGGCGTCTGCGGCGCCGCGCTTGCGATCGCTTTACTCGTCGGCATTTGTTACGCTTACGCCGAGCGCGTTGTCGATTTGCTCGGTCCGGCGCGCACGCGCATCCTCACCCGGTTATCCGCGTTCTTGCTGCTCTGCATCGGCGTGCAGGTTCTGCTCACCGGCGTCCAGGGAGCGCTTGAGCACGTCATCGCCCTCAAGCACTAAGCAGCAAGCACTAGCCGGCACGCGCCTTGTCGGCGACGAGATCGGCTGCTTCGCGCATGCTCGCGCCCTTGAGCAGCAGCCCGAACCACGCGAACAGCTCGCGCGAAATCGGATTTTCGGCAACCCGCCATTCCGGGTGCCACTGCACGGCCAGAACGCGTTCGCCACCGCTCGGACGAATGCCCTCGATGACGCCGTCGGCGCTCGTTGCTTCGACGGCGAGCTTATTCCCGAGATCGCTCACGCCCTGAAAGTGCGCCGAGTTGACGACAATCGACGATGCCCCCATCGCGCGTTCCAGGATGCCGCCGGAAGCAAGATCCACGCGATGTTCCAGCTTGAACATCTCCTCGATCGGCAGCCCCGGCGGGGTATGGTGAATTTGCGCCCGCTCCGCTTCACCGAGATCGCGCCTCAGCGTCGCGCCATAGGCAACCGCGATTTCCTGGAAGCCGCGGCAGATCCCGAGCACCGGCCGATCCCGCTCGACCGATTCCGATATCAGCCGGAACGCCATCTCGTCACGCCGGGGATCGAAAGGCCCATCCCCCTCGTCCGCGCTCCGGTAAAGGTGAGGGGCGACGTTGGACGGACTTCCCGTCAGCAGCACGCCGTCTAGCCGGCTCAGAATGGATGCGGCGTTCGAAATGTCCGGCATCGAGGGAACGAGCACGAAGTCCGCGCCGATGAATGGCGCCGCGCGAAGGTAGCGCTCGGCGACGCCCTGCACCGGGTCTTCCGGCACGCGTGTGCAGCAAATGACGCCAACGAGTGGCCGACGGGACATGATCCGCTATCCTTCAACATCGCAAGAACATCTGCGGGATGCATCAAGGTAGGAATCCCGGCAGGCATCGTTATCGACCGGCCCGATACCACCGCCCGGGCAATCGGGCAATGGAGACCATCGCCCGGGGGCTGTGCAGCTACTGCATACATTGGATTCATCTTCTGCATTTCCCAAGGCGCGGCCGACCCAATATAGAGTGCGGCAACGATAAGCCGATCCGGGGAGTCCAAAGTGGCCGCAGGTCCAAGTTTCGTATGGGAAGATCCGCTGTTGCTGGATGCCCAGCTGACCGAGGATGAAAAGCTGATCCGCGACACCGCGAGATCGTTTGCCGCGCGAAAGCTGCAACCCCACGTCATCGAAGCCTATGCCCAGGAAAAGACCGACCCCGGCATTTTTCGCGAGTTGGGAGATCTCGGTCTCCTCGGCTGCACTTTGCCCGCCGAATACGGCGGCTCCGCATCGAGCTACGTCTCCTACGGCCTGATCGCCCGCGAAATCGAACGCGTCGATTCCGGTTATCGCTCGATGATGAGCGTGCAGTCGTCGCTGGTGATGTATCCGATCCATGCCTACGGCAGCGAGGAGCAGCGCCAGAAATACTTGCCCAAACTCGCGAGCGGCGAATGGATCGGCTGCTTCGGCCTGACCGAACCCGACGCCGGATCGGACCCCGGCGGCATGCGAACGAGAGCCGAGAAGATTTCAGGCGGCTACCGGCTCACCGGCTCCAAGATGTGGATCACCAATTCTCCGATCGCCGACGTCTTCGTCGTCTGGGCCAAATCGGCTGAACACGGCGGCAGCATCCGCGGCTTCATTCTCGATAAGGGCATGAAGGGCCTTTCGGCGCCAAAGATCTCGGGCAAGCTTTCCTTGCGCGCGTCCGTCACGGGCGAGATCGTCATGGACGGCGTCGATGTACCCGAAAACGCGATGCTGCCGAATGTCTCTGGCCTCGCCGGGCCGTTCGGCTGCCTCAACCGCGCGCGCTACGGCATTGCTTGGGGCGTGATGGGTGCGGCGGAATTCTGCTTTCACGCCGCGCGGCAGTACACGCTCGACCGCAAGCAATTCGGCAAGCCGCTCGCCGCTACGCAGCTCATACAGAAAAAGCTCGCCGACATGGAGACCGAGATCACGCTAGGCCTGCAAGCCGCTCTCCGCGTCGGCCGCCTCTTCGACGACGGACAAATGGCGCCCGAGATGATCTCGCTCATCAAGCGCAACAATTGCGGGAAGGCACTCGACATCGCCCGCGCGGCCCGCGACATGCACGGCGGCAACGGCATATCGGAAGAGTTCCAGGTCATGCGCCACATGTTGAACCTCGAAACGGTCAACACCTACGAAGGCACGCATGACATTCACGCATTGATCCTTGGCCGCGCCATCACCGGCCTCCAGGCATTCGCATGACGGCATCAGCAGGTACGAAGCCGCTCGCAGGACTGCGCGTCCTCGAGCTTGCGCGGGTCCTCGCCGGTCCCTGGGCCGGACAAACGCTTGCCGATCTCGGCGCGCATGTGATCAAGGTCGAGCGGCCCGAGGGCGGCGATGAAACGCGAACGTGGGGTCCGCCCTTCGTCGCAGGCAGCAAAGGCGGGGCCTCCGCCGCTTATTTCCACGCAACGAACCGCGGCAAGAAATCGATCGCCCTGAGTTTTGATCAGCCCGCTGGCCTGAACGCGGTGCTGGCGCTCGCGAAAGACGCTGACGTCATCATCGAGAACTTCAAAGTCGGCGGCTTGGCGAAGTACGGCCTCGACTACGCCGCGATAAAGAAAATCAATCCTCGCGTCATTTATTGCTCGATCACCGGCTTCGGCCAAACCGGCCCATACGCATCTCGCGCAGGCTACGATTACATCGTGCAGGGCATGGGCGGGATCATGGATCTGACCGGCGCACCCGACGGCGAACCGCAAAAAATCGGCGTCGCGTTCGCAGATATTTTTGCCGGCGTCTACTCGACCGTCGGCATTCTCGCCGCGCTCAATTCCCGCAACGCGACCGGCGAAGGCGCCTACATCGATATGGCTTTGCTCGATACGCAGGT
The DNA here is from genome assembly GCF_900116175.1 of Hyphomicrobium facile. Classification (GTDB taxonomy): domain Bacteria; phylum Pseudomonadota; class Alphaproteobacteria; order Rhizobiales; family Hyphomicrobiaceae; genus Hyphomicrobium_B; species Hyphomicrobium_B facile. The sequence goes on along the minus strand of NZ_FPCH01000001.1, from coordinate 200,383 downwards.
CTCCGTGCTCGCCAACCAAGGGATGAACTATCTCGTTTCCGGAAAACCGCCGCGCCGTCTCGGCAACGCGCATCCGAACATCGTCCCCTATCAGGTATTCACGGCCGCAGACCGTCCGATCATCATCGCGACCGGCAACGACGGACAATTCGCTCGCGTCTGCGAAGTGCTGGGGTTGTCGGGCCTCGAAGCCGACGAACGCTTCAACACGAACGCGCACCGCGTTGCCAATCGCGCGGCTCTCATTCCACTCATAGAAGCGGAAACGGCCAAGAGATCATCCGTCGATCTGCTGGCAGCCTTAGAGGCGGCTGGCGTACCCGCGGGCCCCGTGAACCGGCTCGATCAGACGTTTGCCGACCCGCAGGTCATCGCGCGCCAACTGCGCCAGGACCTGACCCGAGACGACGGAACATCGGTCCCGGCAATTCGCAGTCCGATCGTCATGAATGGCGAACCCTGCGTCGCAACCGTTCCAAGCCCTGAGCTTGGCGAACACACGTCGGATATCTTGGATTTACTGGCCGAAGGAGGCGATCCATGGACCGCCTTCCCGAAAGACGCCGGCTAAATCTCGCGAAGCTTCGGCAGAGCGCTCGAATACGTTCGCGGATGTTTCGGACCGGTCAGATGCGCATAGGCTCCGATCGGCATCGGCTTGCCGAAGAGATAGCCTTGGATCTCGTGGCAGCGAAGAAGCCGGAGCATCGCCACCTGCTCATCCGATTCCACGCCTTCCGCCACGACGCGCAATCCCATGGCGCGGCCGAGCCCGATGACGGAATTGACGATCGCGGCGGCATCCGAATTGTTGATCATGTCGGACACGAAACTGCGGTCGACTTTGATCCGGTCGAACGGAAATGCCCTGAGCGTGCTGAGCGATGAATATCCGGTCCCGAAATCATCGATGGCGACGCTCACGCCGAGATCCTTGATCTCCTGCAACGTCATCTTCGCCGTCGCCGAATCTTGAATGAAAAGACTCTCGGTCACCTCGACCTCGAGCCGTTCCGGTGCAAGACCCGTCTCGGACAGCACGTCCTTCACGAGTTGCGCGAAATCGGCCTGGACGATCTGAGCCGCCGATACGTTGACCGCGACTCTGAGCTGCGCCGTCCAGCGCGCGGCTTCCCTGCAGGCTTCACGCAGAACGAAGGCGCCCATGGGGATGATGGCGCCGCTCGTTTCAGCCGCGGGAATGAAATCCGCGGGAGATATCGAACCGTGCTCCGGATGCTTCCACCGGAGCAGAGCTTCGAAGCCGCCGACCGCGACCGTTCGGGCATCGACCTGAGGCTGGAAGACGACCGACAGCTCACCCTTGTCGACAGCGAGACCCACGTCACGCTGCATGATGCGGCGCCGATGCTGCTCGCGCTGCATCTCCGACTCAAAAAGCGCGTACCCGCATCCACCTCTTTTGACACGCCGCCGTGCCGTCTCGGCATGCGCGAGCAGAGTATCCTGATCTTTTCCGTCGGCGGGAAAATTCGAAACGCCAACGACCGCTTCGACGGAAATCCGCTCGCCGCTCTCGTGGTCGTAGCGGCCGCTCAAGCCTTCAACGAGCTGGCGGGCGAACTCTTTGCATGCGCCATCCTCGGGGCCGACCGTCTTGGCAACCAGAAACTCATCGCCGCCCATACGGACGATCAAATCGGACTCGGATGCAACCGATCTGAGACGATCGGCGACTTTCCTGAGCACGATGTCGCCGACCGAATGCCCGTGAAGATCGTTGATCGCTCTGAAATCGGCAAGATCGACATGGAAAAGGCCGACGGACCGCTCCATTTCCGAGGCGCGCTGCAGCGCCACTGCAAGCCGCTTCCGGAGCGTCGCGCGATTGCCGAGCCCCGTCAAAGGATCGAAGAACGCAAGCTCGTTAAGCCGCGATCGCGCATCCGTGCTCTCGATCGCCATGGCGCAGATGTTCACGCACTTGGAAACGATCAGGCGCTCGAGGTCGCTCGCTCCGCGCGATTTGCGAAAATAAAATGCGAAAGCCCCGAGCACCCGACCGTCGGGCGCTTCGATGGGGCTCGACCAACAGGCGCGCAGCCCATGGTGCAAAGCGTGGTTCTTAAAATTTTCCCAAAGCGGATCGGTTTGAATGTCCTGAACTTCAACCGCCTCCCTCCGGAAAATTGCCGTACCGCAGGAGCCGACATTGGGCCCGATGGCAACCCCGTTCACCCATCCGCTGGCTTCGGGAAGACTCGGGCCCGCAATGAAACTGAGGCGGCCGTCGTCGTCGACGCTGATAACGGAACAGATGACTTCGGGAGCGAGTGCTTCGACTTCATGGCAAAGCATGGTCATCATGTTCAGGAGGCTTTCGCCGGAAGCAATTCCGACAAGCATCTCCCGTTGAAGAGTTTGCAGCCTCTCCTTGATGAAGTCCGCATTTGCAAGCGGGGCGCCGCTCAACATCATGGCTCGATAATTTCTCCGAGGCGTCGCACGACATTCACCTATTGGGACACGAGCACTCCGACCGGTATGTAAAGAAAAAGTTGCGGAGAGTTTAATCTGAAGTCCACCAATGTTCTTGCGAGTGACATCAGAGATGAAATCAACAATTTGGCTAACGAGACTTTGTTCGCAGGTGCCGAATTGAAACGTCCCGGCGACCGATTCAGCGGCTGCTCAACATCATTGTGGATGAAACATTAACGCTGGCCGAAGGGCCTCCCGAACCGTTGCTGATACCCGCTTGAGTTCGTGAGAAAGCGAAGCTGTAGCGGTAGGACGCCGCAGTCCAAATATCGTCAAACTCAGGTCTCGCCGCCGGGGCATGATCCGCCCGTTGGAAAGACCAGCCGGCAGAACAGTCTGATCTCAACGGACGGCCTCTCGCGCGCCTAGTTGAAATATCCTCTTTCCTAGCAGATATAGGCGACGCCACACCGTTATTTCCCACCAACCTCTGGTCACACCGGAATAACATGCCCTTTACGCTTGACCGTCGACATGTCTTGGCTGGCGCCTTAACCAGTGCCGCGGTGGGTTGGAGCAGTTCCGCAATGAGCGGCGCACCGATTGGGGCCGCCACCCTCGGATCGCCGCAACCGTTTTCCTTCGATGACCTGAAGGAAAGAGCAAAAACCTTATCGCAAACGCCTTACGCCCCCGCGCCCCAGCCGGACGATCCGCTGCGGGGCATGACCTTCGATACGTTCGCCCAGGCAGTCTACAAGCCGGAAATGGAGCTCTGGCGGGAAGTGCCGGGCGCCCAGACCGTGCGGCTCTTCCCTCAAGGGCGGTTCTACGCGGAGCCGGTGGGCATCTACGTGCTCGAGAATGGCTCGGCCCGCGAGGTGGTTTACAACCCCGACTACTTCAATATGCCGGCAGATCATCCGCTCAGGAAATTGAAGTCGGCGGGCTTTGCCGGTTTTCGATTGATGAGCCGAGGCGGCCAGAGCGATTGGCTCGCCTATCTCGGCGCTTCCTATTTCCGCGCCTCCGACCCCTACGACCAGTATGGCGGATCGGCGCGAGGACTGGCCATCAACACGGGCGAGCCCGAAGAATTCCCGCGCTTCACGAACTTCTGGCTGGAACCGAACGGCAGCGGCATGACCATCTACGCCCTGCTCGAGAGCAAGAGCGTAACCGGCGCCTACCGGATGGACAGCCGGCGCATCGAAGGCGGCCAGGGCGGCGCGATCCAGGACATCGAGTGCGAACTCTATTTCCGCGCTCCCGTCCGTTTGCTCGGCATCGCGCCGTTGACCGGCATGTTCTGGTACGGCGAAAATTCCGGGCACTACCGTGGCGACTGGCGCCCGGAGGTTCACGATTGCGACGGCCTCTCCATGTGGACCGGCCGCGGCGAACGCATCTGGCGGCCGCTTTCCAATCCGCCCCGCATCGTCACCAACAGCTTCCTCGACGACAATCCCAAGGGTTACGGGCTGATCCAGCGCGACCGCAACTTCGAGAACTACCAGGACGACAGCCTGTTCTATGACAGACGGCCGAGCATGTGGGTCGAGCCGTTGTCAGGATGGGGCAAGGGCGCCATCAAGCTCGTACAGCTGCCGACACCGAACGAAACTGAAGATAACATTGTCGCCTTCTGGAATCCCGAGCAACCGATCGTGGCCGGATCTGTCATCAACGCGCGCTATCGGTTGTATTGGGGCCTGGACTCGCCGCCCACCGGCGACGTCGCCCGCATCGTCGCAACGCGCGTCGGCCTCGGCGGTCTCGGCGGACGCGACCTCGACCTCCGCCATACCAAGCCCGGCGCGCGGAAATTCATGATCGACGTTGAAGGCAAGACCTTGGAGGACGAGGTTCGCTACGGCGGCCTGGAGACGATCGTCACGACATCCAACGGCACCATCAGCGGCGTCGAAGCGTTTCCCGTTGTCGGCACCAAGCGCTGGCGCATGATGTTTGACTTGGGCGACCTCAACGGCCAGCCCGCCGATCTCCGCGCTTTCCTTGCGAAGAAGGGAGAAGCGCTGAGCGAAACCTGGCTCTACCAGGCTTTCCCCTGACGAGGTTGCGCACCCAAAAATCCGCGTCGCCCGGCCCAGATCGTTGGAAGCTACCCGCCCCAGAACTGTAGAGGGCTGTAGAGGCCTTTAGAGGGAACGCGCGGAACGATCGCCCCGTAGCGAGGTTCAGTGTCGTGGGGGCCGGAAGCAGGCGCTTCCGCGTTTCTCCGCAATGATCTCCTCGTCTAGCGATCGGAGGCATCGGCTGCACATGGTCACCACGGACCAATTGCGAGCGCTCTTTCCCGAAGCTGCAAACCTCGAGGCCCATTCCCCGCCGGCTCCCATCGATCAGCGCGATATACTCGTCGACGGCGCGCTGAAGCGCTGGACGGGCGAAACCATTCCCGTACGCTCCGCGATCTGCGCCCGCAAACCTGATGGAACTCTCGAACAGATCCCGCTTGGAAGCTATCCGACGGCGGGAATTCCGGAGGCGATGGAAGCGCTGGCTGCAGCCGTCGAAGCCTACGACGACGGCCGGGGCGAATGGCCGACAATGGCAGTCTCCGAGCGTATCGCCTGCATGCAGGAATTCACGCAGCTGATGATGGAGAGCCGAGCCGCCATCGTCGAACTGATCATGTGGGAGATCGGCAAGAGCCGCGTCGATTCCGAAAAGGAGTTCGATCGCACCATCGACTACATCAAGGCGACTATCGAAGCGCTGAAGGAACTCGACAACGCCAACTCACGCTTTTTGGTGGTCGAAGGCACGATCGGCCAGATCCGCCGGACGCCGCTCGGCGTGGTGCTCTGCATGGGCCCTTATAATTATCCGGTGAACGAAACCTTCGCGACGCTCATCCCCGCGATGATCATGGGCAATTCCGTCGTCTTCAAACCGCCGACATACGGCGTACTCCTGTTCAATCCCCTGCTCCAAGCCTTCAAGAAAGCGTTCCCGCCGGGCGTGATCAACACCGTTTACGGCAAGGGCGAGGAGATCGTCCCCGCGCTGCTCGAATCCGGAAAAATCAACGTCCTCACGTTGATCGGCTCGAGCAAGGTCGCGGACCACCTGAAGAAGATGCATCCAAAGGTGAACCGCCTTCGCGCCATCCTCGGCCTCGACGCGAAGAACGCGGCAATCGTTCTTCCCGACGCCGACATGAACCTCGCCGTGAAGGAATGCGTGACGGGTGCACTTTCGTTCAACGGACAGCGTTGCACGGCGCTCAAGATGTTGATCGTCCATCGCGACATCGTCGACACCTTCACTGAGCGCCTCGTCGCGGAAGTCGAGAAGCTCAAGATCGGAATGCCTTGGGAAAAGGGCGTGGTGATAACCCCGCTCCCGGACATTTCCAAAGTTCGGCACATGACGCGGCTCGTCGAAGACGCAAAATCGAAAGGCGCACGCGTTCTCAATAAGGATGGCGGAACGGTCTGCGGAACGCTCTTTGCGCCGGCCGTCGTCTATCCCGTCAAGGAAAACATGCTCCTGTATCGGGAGGAACAGTTCGGCCCAATCGTGCCTGTCATATCATTCGACGATTTGGAAACCGCGCTTGAGTACGTCATCACGTCCGAGCACGGCCAGCAGGTATCGATCTTCAGCGAAAATCCCGAAACCATCGGCCACCTTGTCGATCCGCTCGTCAATCAGGTGTGCCGCGTGAACGTCAACTGCCAATGCCAGCGCGGACCGGATGTCTTTCCATTCACGGGACGCAAGGATTCGGCCGAAGGAACGCTCTCGGTGACGGACGCGTTGAGATCGTTCTCGATCCGCTCCATGGTTGCCGCGAAGCAGACGGACGATTCAAAACGCATCTTGAACAAGATCGTCCGCGACCACGACAGCAACTTCATCAACACGGACTTTATTTTCTGATCGGCACAAACGCGAAGACGGGGGAAATTCGCCCCCTCGCCTTGTCCATTCGTCTTTGGGCGGCGCATTAGAGCAGCACACAACATAATATCTCGCGAAGAGGATCTTTTCGGCGCACAATTAGCTTGACCAACGCCAAGAGAAATAGCACGGCGATGCGGGGAATCCCTTCACCGGAGACGCCATGCAGGTCCTTCTGCGAGGAGACTGGAGACAAAGGCTCCGCCTCATTTCAGGGCTGATCCTTTTTGCCTTTGCGACGACCCACTTCCTCAATCACGCCCTCGCGCTATTCGATCTGCAAGCGATGTACGAAGTCCAGCAATGGCGCTGGATCGTAACGCGCTCGTGGCCGGGCACGATCATCCTCGCAGCCGCGCTCGTCACGCACATCGTGCTTGCGCTCGACAAGCTTTCCGACCGCGCCACTCTGCGCCTTCCGGCGTGGGAATTCATCCAGCTCGCCCTTGGCCTTGCCATTCCGTTTCTGCTTCTGCCGCACATCGTCAACACACGCTTTGCGCGCGACATCTTCGGAGTGAACGATACCTACCTCTACGAGCTCGCGCGGCTCTGGCCGGATAGCGCCGTGCTGCAAAGTACGCTTCTGCTGCTCGTCTGGATTCACGGCTGCATGGGCATTCATTTCTGGCTGCGCCTTTACGCGCCTTACCGGAAATTCCAGCCGCTCCTGCTGTTGATCGCGATCGCCATTCCGATTGCGGCGCTCGGCGGCTTCATGGTCGGCGGCCGCGCCGTCGCACAGATGATCGCTGACCCGAAAACGTTCGATGAGGTGAAGCAGCTTTCTCATTGGCCGAGCCCCGACAACGCCGACCGCTTGGCGGCCATGCGCCTGATCGTGCGCCTCGTCTTCGCGGCGATGCTGACAGCCGCTCTCGGTCTTCTCGTCTGGCCGGCGATCCAACGCCGCTACTGGCCGCACTTCATTATCAATTACGTCGGAGCTGGTTCCGCGAACTGCACCTTCGGACCGACGCTGCTCGAAATCAGCCGAATGAACGGCATCCCGCACGCATCCGTTTGCGGTGGCCGCGCCCGCTGTTCCACATGCAGGGTCCGGGTCGAGGAAGGCATCGACGCTGTTCCTCCGGCAACTTTTCCCGAAGCCGTCACGCTTGCGAGCATCGGTGCGCCTCAGAATGTGCGCCTCGCCTGCCAGGTGAGACCGCGCGGCCCGATGACGGTCACAAGGTTGCTTAGACCATCCACGGCAAGCCCCGCGGATGTCGATGAAGCCGAGCGCGGTTCCGAAGGCATCGAAAAGCCGCTCGCCGCTTTCGTTCTCGACCTGCGTGACTTTACGCGGCTCTCACAGAAGAAAATGCCTCACGACATCGTCTTCATGCTGAACGAAGTCTTCGCCGCAGCCGGCAGCGCCATCGCCGTCCACGACGGCTGGATCGATAAGTTTATCGGCGACGGGCTGCTCGCAGTGTTCGGCGAAAAGCATGGGATAGAAATCGGCTGCCGACAGGCGCTCAGAGCCGCACGAGACATCGATCTCGCACTGGACCACATCAACGCCAAGATGGAAGCCGAATTCGGCCGGCCCCTTCGCGTCGGCATCGGCATCGAAGCCGGTCCGCTATTGATGGGACGGATTGGCTACGGCCCGAACGTCGACATGACCGTGATCGGCAGTGCCGTGAACGTCGCGAGCCGCCTCGAAGCCGTCGCCAAAGAGAAGGGCGCCCAGGTCGTCATATCCCACGAGGTCGCAAGGCTCGCCGGATGGACACCCGCTCCCGAGCTCCTCTCCAAGGTGGACATTCGCGGCGTCAGCGAACCCCTCGAGATCGTCGCAATCCCGCGCGGACGCGATCTCCCGGCGAGCCTCCTCGCCTCCATCGAGGACGTGGACGAGCGCGTCGTCGGCAGAGCGGCCTTTTGAGGCACCGCCGGGGTCGACGCGTTTGCCGCGCGCTAAAACTATGAAAAATCTAGCGATATGCCGTTTCCGCATAACGGTTATTCCTTGCCCGTGCGTTGCGGACCCCCATCATTTCGCACATGCACAATGAGGGCCGGGATGGCAAACGTTGGTGAAGGCGCGATGGGCAAACCTGAATTTATTGGCAAGAAGTCGAAAGCGGCCGGTGGCTGGGGCGCGCTGAAGAGCTGCGGAAAGAAGCTGCTCGCAAGCGGCGCACCGCTTTCCGGCGCCGCGGCGATGCTGAAGGCCAATCAGCCGGACGGCTTTGACTGCCCGGGCTGCGCATGGGGCGACCCGGAGCACGGCTCATCATTCGAATTCTGCGAAAACGGCGTGAAAGCCGTCGCCTGGGAATCGACCGACAAACGCGTCAAGCCTGACTTCTTCAAGAAACACACGGTCAGCGAGCTTCGCACCTGGACGGATTACGACCTCGAGCGCGAAGGCCGCTTGACCCACCCGATGCGCTACAACGCTGCGAGCGATCGCTACGTGCAGGCTGGCTGGGACGAAGCCTTCGGTGAAATCGCCGGCGTCCTGAATAGCCTCGACAGCCCCGACCGCGCCGAATTCTACACCTCCGGCCGCGCGTCGAACGAAGCCGCCTTCATCTATCAGCTCTTCGTCCGCCTCTACGGCACGAACAATTTTCCCGACTGCTCGAACATGTGCCACGAGGCGAGCGGCGTCGCGCTCGACCAGGCCGTCGGCATCGGCAAAGGCACGGTCATGCTCGAAGATTTCGAGAAGGCCGACGCAATCTTCGTCATCGGACAGAACCCCGGCACGAACCATCCGCGCATGCTCGGCGATCTCCGCCGCGCGGCGCTCCGTGGTGCCCGCATCGCCGTCTTCAATCCGGTGCGCGAGAAAGGCCTCGAACGCTTCGCCGACCCTCAGGACAAGCTGGAAATGATCACGGGCGGCTCGACGCCGATCGCCAGTGAATACTTTCAGGTCCGCGTCGGCGGTGACATGGCGGCCGTACGCGGCATGGCGAAGGCTGTATTCGCGGCCGATGACGCCGCCCGCGCGGCCGGACGCCCGTCGGTCCTCGATCACAACTTCCTGAAGCAGCACACATCGGGATTCGAATTCTATAAAGCGAGCGTCGACGCGACGACGTGGGACCAGATCGAAAATCAATCCGGCCTGTCGCGCGCTCAGCTCGAAGAGCTGGCGCAAATCTACATCGGATCGAACAGAACGATTTGCACATGGGCGATGGGCGTCACGCAGCATCGCCACTCGGTCGCGACCATTCGCGAAATCGCGAACTTCATGTTCCTGCGCGGCAACATCGGACGGCCCGGTACGGGGCTATGTCCGGTGCGCGGCCACTCCAACGTCCAAGGCGATCGCACGGTCGGAATTAACGAGAAGCCGCCGCGCCAATTCCTCGATGCACTTGAAAAGGAACTCGGCGTTCCGATGCCGCGCCGCAACGGCCACAACGTCTTGGCCGCAATCGGCGCAATGCTCGATGGATCGGCACAGGCCTTCATCGCTCTCGGCGGCAACTTCGCCCGCGCGACGCCCGACAGCCCGTTGATCGCCAAAGCGCTGATGAACCAGAAGCTCACCGTGAATATTGCGACGAAGCTCAATCATTCGCATCTGCTGCCGGGTAAGGTCAGCTATATCCTTCCCTGCCTCGGGCGCACCGAAATCGATCGCAATGCCGACGGCGTCGCGCAAATCGTGACCGTCGAAGACTCGATGAGCATGGTGCACGGATCAGGCGGCATCAACCGGCCGGCCTCGCCCGAGCTTCGCTCCGAAATCGGCATCATCGCTGGAATCGCAGAAGCGACAGTCGGATCGGCGACCGTTGATTGGAAGAGCCTTGCCCATCACTACGACCGTATCCGCGATCTCATCGCGCGCACCATTCCGGGCTTCCACGATTACAACGAGCGTGTTCGCCGCCCGCGCGGCTTCCGCCTGCCGAACGGCGCCGCGGAGCGCATCTGGCATACGCCGTCCCAGAAGGCGACCTTTGCGAGCTCGGAGCTTCCCGACCAGACCGAGCACCAGCTTGCGATCGCCGAGCAAGGCACGTTCGTGCTCCAGACGTTCCGCTCGCACGATCAATATAACACGACCGTTTATGGCCTCGATGATCGCTACCGCGGCGTCTACGGCGAGCGCCGCGTGGTATTCGTCAATCCGACGGACCTAGAAGAAATCGGCGCCGAAGCCGGCGATCGCGTCGATATCATCGGACGCCACGACGACGGCGTCGAGCGGATCGCGGAGAGCTTCCGCGTCGTTCCCTATGAACTCCCGCGCGGCTCGGTCGCCGGTTATTATCCCGAGTTGAACGTGCTCGTCCCGCTGTCGATCGCCGGCGCCGAGAGCGATACGCCGACCTCGAAATCGGTGCTGGTGTCGTTCCGCCTGTCAGAGCAAGCTAAGGCCGCATGAGCGCGGACCGCGAAGACGAAATCACGGAAGAAACAATTCTCGAGGCCGTCTCGGCCTTGAGATCCGAAGAGGCGGCGCTATCTCCCCTGGGCGCCGCGATACTCGCGGCCCTGCATTTCGGCATCGCGAAGGACAGCAGGACTTTTTCCCGAAAATTCGACATCGCGCACGCGCTTGCACTTCGCGAGATCACGACGCTCTCTGACGATCTAGGACTTGTAACCGTCGTCGGACGAAATCCGCGCACGCAACGCACCGAACTCGCATTGAGCGAGCAAGGTCTGCACCTCTTCTCGCGTGCGACAGAAACGTAATGAACGCCGCCTTATCGCTGGCGTTTTCTCAACGTAAACACAGTCATCCCTTCAACCTCGGCTGATCGGCATATGCATTGAGCATTGCTTATGTCCGATGCCGTTCCTTCTTCGGTTTGACACGTACATGTGCTACATTGTTTCGCGTGGGGGAGAACATTCGGAGGTACCGATGGACTCTTCTCACGTCTACCAGCCCGAAGCCCTCGAACGTATGACCGTGGTTCTCGAGCGCGCCGCAAGAGAGCTTCGCCTCGACAGCACGCGTCCCGGCGAAAAAGAGCGGCTCGCCAGCTGCATTCTCTCAATCGGAAATATGTACAGTGACGTCAATCGTCTGCTCGAGAAGGCCGTGCGCTTGTATCTTCGTGGCAGCTCCCTCGGCGTCGAGACACGTCGTCAGATTGGTTCCGAAACGATCTCTCTCTGCTAACTACTTGCGGGGCGAGAGGCTCGGGACGACATCGTTGTCGGCATCCGTTCCAGACAACACGCCCGTGCGCTCAGACAGGCTCCGGTCGCTGTGGAAGCTGTAGGCAACAGCGGCAATACCGGCGAGCACGACAAGCGCCAGAAGCCATGGAAACCGGACGCGCGGCGAGGAGGCACGTTTCGATTGCCCTTCGATCTTCTCGGGAGTAACGGCCATCGCATCCTCCAGGGTTCACCCATCTGGCGAAAACCCATGCTCGGCCCCTCAGGTTCCACAAGACGGATTCCAAGAGATCGGCTTCGGGCTCCGCCTAGTGCGCGCCCCACGGCATGACGGGAACGGTCGAGATGGCGTTATACGGTGAGCCTTCGATTAACCGATCGCTGATCGCCACATAGACGAGCGTGTTGCGCTTCCTGTCCACCGTCCTGAACACGTGGGTGTGCTTGAAGAAAAGCGACGTGCTCGCCGAATAAACTTCCTCTTGATCGGGAAGCTTCGAAATGTCGGCGCTGATCGGTCCGACCTGCCGGCACGCAATGGAGAAGTTCGAGGGATCTTCAGCCAAGCCGAACGTCCCTTTGAGGCCGCCCGTTCGCGCCTGACTGATATGGCAGGCGACGCCCGGCACCTTGGGATCATCGAAGCCGCTTACACAGACTTTATCGTTGGCGCCGAAGATTCGAAACGTCGTGCTCATGCAGGCGATGTCGTCCGCCCTCGCGCTCCAGGCCGAAAGCATCAAAAAGAAGGTCACGGCCGGAAAATATTTCATCACTCTCTCCCTCGCGCCTGATTGCCGGCGCACGGAGAAAGTGGATATCGCGGCCCCGCCGCGCAAGAAGGCCGACGGCTTCTGCCGTTGCGATCAATCACTCATCGTACGATATGCGCGTCGCGCCTCGGCAATCTCGCGCCTTCCGCGCTCACATGCGAGACAAGTATGCGACTACCGCTGTCTGAGATATCGCGCGGGCACTTCTCCGGCATTGACCAGTGCCTCGATGCAGTCTCTCGAAAGCACCCTGCGATTGCTTTCGAAACATCTGCGCAGCTCGGAACTTCCCTGCTTATACTTTCCACAGAGGCTGCTGTAGTCGGAGGAGCATGCGTCCTTGACCTTCCGGGTGTAGGCATGGCCCGGCGTGCCAAAAAAGGTCAGCGCTGCTGCGGAAATTACAATTGTTTGAACTATTTTTATCGTCTTCATCGCTGCTGTTCGGACCTGAGCGGCCCACCCCTTATTGTAAAAACGCGTCCGCCAATGCCACGACATTGAGTTACGCGGCGCGGATTTCAAGCAAATAGAGCACGATGTTGCACATATGCCTCCGGCGACGTAACGGGCCTTTCCTGCAAGCAATCTCTCAACCTTGCAACCACTTTATTGATAACCATGTTCTAGCGGCCAAATAGCGGCCGGGTTGCGGTCGTCGGCGCAGTCATTATTGTCCGCATGTGTAATTCAGATCCGACCTGGGTTTATTAGATTGCGAAAACGTATTGTCCCGGTAAGCAGCGTCGCAATTTTTCGAAGTCGGCGCCCCGAAAGAAGCTGCATTTTCGCGGCAGCAGCCTTTGGATTTTCTGTTCTTTCGAGCGCTCATGCCTATGCGGTAAGCGACAACGTTAGACAGGCGTGCAGAGACGATTACTATCAGCACTGCAGTCAGTACTCGGTCGGCACGGAAGAGCTTCGCCAGTGCATGCGGAAGGTCGGCGACGGCTTATCGACCCCTTGCCTCGTTGCGCTCGTGCAGGAAGGGGAAATCACCAAGGAAGACGTCGAACGGCATAACGTCGCGAAAGGCGGCAAGACCTCAGCCAAGAACGTCGCCGACAACGCCGGCGCCAAAGCGGCCGACGACCCCAAGGACGTAAGCAAAAAGAACGCGCAGAAGAAACCGAAGATCGCGAAGACGAAAATCGCGACCGATCCGGCCAACGCGAAGAAGGTTTCGAAAAAGGCCAAGGCAGGCTCTAAAGCGCTGCCGGAGAAGCCGGTCAAGAAAGCAGACAAAAACGTCAAGAAGACAAAGAAATCTGCAAGCGCCAACACCAACCCCGGCGGTCCGAACAAAGGTATCGGCAAAAAACTCTCGACCGCCAAAAACAAAAAGTCCGTGACGAAGCCTGCCGGCGCCAAGCCAAGCGCGACAAAGGCGAGCTCCAAAATGTCAGTGAAAAAGGTGAAGAAGGCGAAGAAGGTCCCTGAAGAGCAGGCTCCCTGAAGATCATTGAAAAGTACCGACCGGGGGCATGGCTGGGGGCAAACGACGTAACGAGGCCAGAGCTCATTCTTACGGAGATCTCATGTCAGAGCACCATTTTCACGCCGTCGTCTGGATCGATCACCACGAGGCCCGCATCTTTTATTTCAGCATATCGGATGCAAACGAGATCGTGGTCCGCCCGAAAGATCCCACGCGCCATATCCACCACAAGGCGAATACCATCGGCAGCGGCCACGCGCCCGAAGATCCCGATTTCTTGCAACGCGTAACGGACGCGTTGGCGGACGCCGGAGCGATACTTGTCCTTGGCCCGGCGAACGAAAAGCTCGCTCTCTTAAACCATATCGACCGTCGCGCACCCGCGCTTAAATCCAAAATACGAGGGGTGGAAACAGCCGATCATCCGACCGACGGTGAGATTCTGGCGCTCGCACGCAGGTTCTTCAAGGATGATCACCTGGAACCGCCGCGCGTCCAGTAACTGAAAAATAATCACCTGACGGGACGTTGCAACCAATGGACCCGGCCGGATCGAGTGCGCTCCTTGGCGACAGATCGATCTTATCGCGGTAGTCTCCTCGCGCAGCTACTTTCTCGACGGATCAATCCGCAAGCGAAAGAGTATTCATGTCAAACAGAGATCCGATGACCTGGATGTTGGCCGAAGCCGTGGAAACATTGACGCGTGCGGAGCGCATGCACCGGCAGATATTTTCCCTGCAGCGATCCGGAGCTAGGAACGAACCTGCATGGGAACCTCCGATTGACGTGCTGGAGACGGAGCGGGAAATTCTAGTCTTTGTCGCTCTTCCAGGCGTCGATCCGGAAATGGTCGAAGCCTCGATCGAGGACGGCATTCTCATTGTGTCGGGCCGCCGCGTTGTCCCGCCACAGCTTCGCAATGCCGTGATCCATCGCCTCGAGCTTCCGCAAGGCCGCTTCGAGCGTCGCGTGCAGTTGCCGGCTGGCCGGTACGGCGTCCGTCAATTCGTATCGAATGGCTGTTTGGTATTCTCGCTGACCAAGGCAGGCTGAGGTAATTTCAAATGATACTCGGTGACTCGAACTCCGCCGGCACGAGCGGCCATACCGCCCCCCGGACAGGAAACGGCACTCCAAATATCGCCCTGCCGTCAGACGCGCTGATCGTCCTGCCGGTCCGCAAAGTCGTGCTCTTTCCGGGCCTCATACTTCCGCTCTCCATCGGCCGCGATAAATCGATCGCTGCCGTCCAGCAAGCTGTGCGGGAAGAGCGCCAGATCGGACTGTTCCTGCAGCGCGATGCCGATAACAACGATCCGGGCCCCGACGATCTCTATCGCATCGGCACGCTTGCCAACATCGTTCGCTACCTCGCGACGCCCGACGGAAACCACCATCTCGTCGTCCAAGGCG
This sequence comes from Hyphomicrobium facile, assembly GCF_900116175.1. Classification (GTDB taxonomy): domain Bacteria; phylum Pseudomonadota; class Alphaproteobacteria; order Rhizobiales; family Hyphomicrobiaceae; genus Hyphomicrobium_B; species Hyphomicrobium_B facile. The sequence continues at coordinate 185,272 of NZ_FPCH01000001.1, read as the reverse complement.
TCCAGCGAATTCGTATCGAGGACTTTCTCCCCGCCACGCCGTTTCTGGTCGCGCGCGTCGTCCATATTCCGGAGCCCGACACGAAATCGACCGAAATCGAAGCGCGCTTCCGCAATCTCAAAAGCCAGGCACTCGAGGCGGTGCAGCTCCTACCGCAATCGCCTCCGGAATTGGTGACGGCCATTGAGAATACGGCAACGCCGGCGGCCCTCGCCGACATGGCCGCCGGTTACATGGACATCACGCCCGAAGACAAACAGGCAATCCTCGAAACGGTCGATCTTTCGACGCGCATCGAGCGCGTCTCGACCTTGCTCGCCGAGCGCATCGAGGTGATGCGAATTGCGCAGGAAATTGGCCGTCAGACGAAAGCCGCGTTCGACGACCGTCAGCGCGAAGCAGTCCTGCGCGAGCAAATGGCGACCATCCAGCGGCAACTCGGCGAGGGCGATGGCAAATCGCAAGAAGTCGCCGAACTGAGCGAAGCCATCACCAAAGCTCAGATGCCGGATGACGTCGAAAAGCATGCGCGCAAGGAACTCTCCCGCTACCAAAGACTCCCCGAGGCCGCGGGCGAAGCCGGTATGATCCGCACGTATCTCGATTGGCTGACCGAGCTGCCTTGGGCCCTCCCCGAAGAAAAGCCGATCGATATCGCCGCCGCGCGCCGTATTCTCGATGAAGACCATTTCGGGCTCGAGAAAATCAAGACGCGCATCATTGAATATCTCGCCGTTCGAAAACTCGCGCCTCAAGGCAAAGCCCCAATCCTCTGCTTCGCAGGTCCCCCGGGCGTCGGCAAAACGTCCCTCGGCCAGTCGATAGCACGCGCTATGCAACGCCCATTCGTGCGCGTCAGCCTCGGCGGCGTACACGACGAAGCGGAAATCCGCGGCCATCGCCGCACGTACGTCGGAGCGCTCCCCGGCATCATCATCCAAGGCATCAAGAGGGCTGGCGCCCGCAATTGCGTGATGATGCTCGACGAAATCGACAAGATGGGCCGCGGCATCCAAGGCGATCCATCAGCTGCGATGCTGGAGGTGCTCGATCCCGAACAGAACAGCACCTTCCGCGACAACTATCTCGGCGTCCCGTTCGACCTGAGCCGCGTCGTTTTCATCGCAACGGCAAACATGCTCGACACCATACCGGGCCCGTTGCGCGACCGGATGGAGATCATCAGCCTTGCCGGTTACACCGAAAGCGAGAAGCTGCAGATCGCCCGCCGCTATCTCGTCAACCGTCAGCTCGAAGCGAACGGATTGAAGCCCGGCCAGGTCACGATCGACGACGCGGCTTTGGCCGCCATCATTCACGGCTATACGCGCGAAGCGGGCGTGCGCGGACTCGAACGTGAAGTCGGCAAGGTATTCAGAAACACCGCCGTCAAGATCGCTGAAGACAGCAACGCCCACGTCGACATCACCTCGGCCGGCCTCACGGATATACTCGGTGCACCGCACTTCGAGAATGAAGTCGCGATGCGAACGAGCGTACCCGGCGTCGCGACGGGCCTCGCATGGACGCCGGTCGGCGGCGATATCCTATTCATCGAGGCAAGCAGGTCGCCGGGCAAAGGTGGCTTGATCCTCACCGGCCAGCTCGGCGACGTGATGCGCGAGAGTGCCCAAGCCGCGATGACACTGGTGAAGAATCGCGCCGAATCCCTCGGCATCGATCCTGCCGTTTTCGAGAAGAGCGAGATCCACGTGCACGTCCCGGCGGGCGCAACGCCCAAGGACGGACCGAGCGCCGGCGTCGCGATGTTCATGGCGCTCGTCTCGCTCCTCACAAATCGCACGATCAGAAACGACACCGCGATGACGGGAGAAATCTCGCTGCGGGGGCTCGTCTTGCCTGTCGGCGGCATCAAGGAAAAAGTCGTCGCCGCGGCGGCGGCCGGGATTACGCGCGTTATGCTACCGGCGCGAAACCGGCGCGACTTTGACGATATTCCGCAAGACGCCCGCGATCGGCTGGAATTCATATGGCTCGAACGCGTCGATGACGCCGTTGCCGGCGCGTTGGACAATAGCCAAGGCGCCGCTGCGGCGAACACAATCGTCGCCTGACGCAAAACGGAAAAGGCACAGTACCGAGAGCCTCACGGCGCCGGTTTGGAAGGCGCGGCGTCACGCGCGGATTTGCGCTTACCCATATACGCGAGATAGGCGATGACCGCATCGACGTCTGCATTTGAAATGGCCGCCTCGTCGAAGGCCTCCATCTGCTGCTGCGGCCACGTACGCACCGCCTTCGGATCGCGAATGATGGCGCGAATCCCCTTGGGTGTGATGTATTCGGTGACGTTCATAGGTTGACCGAGATCGGGGCCCATCTCGCCATCCCCCGCACCCTCGATGCGATGGCACGACAAGCAGATCTTGGCGAACACGGTCTGTCCCCTCCGCTCAGGCGCGTCGTTGGCGACCGAGCGATCGACGGCCATTTGCGGCCAACGCTTGAGTGGATCTTCGCCCCCTGAAAGCGACACCAGCGAAAACGGCCATTGCGCATCGCCGACACCGGAACGCTCGGGATTTTCCCAGACCAGATAGAAAGGACCAGCACTGACTGTCTGCCCCGGAAGTTTTGGCCACGGCGCCGCCGGGTCCTCGACGGCGACCCAGGCCACAGCGCCGCCCGCGGAACTCTTCGTCACCATCGAACGCGGAATTTGCGATGCGTATCCATCGCTGGCCCGCGCCTCGATCGTATCGAAGTCGCCATTCAGCGCTGGCCCGATCAGCGCGAGAAGCGGCACCGCGCGATACTTCATTTCGCGATGATATGCGGGGTCCTTTGGGACGGTCAGCAAAGTTGTATCCGGCCTCGCTAGAAGTTCGGCTGCCGTGACGCGCCGCGCCTCGCCACCGAAAGTCAGCGTGAGAACGCGCTCGCTCGCGGCGCAGTGGCCGGCACCGAAAGTCCAAAGGACCAGGAGCGCCAGAATCCGGAACATTCCATTTTCCCCAAAATCAGCCGGCCGCTAACGGACGATCTTCGCCGAGAGCGGCCCTCACCTTCACCCCGGCGGACCGCACGTCAAGTCGCGAATGATTGGACCAATTATGACTGCGCTTGCACGGCACCCGAGGGCAACGGTGACTGACCCGATTTCTTGAGTGACGCGATCCTCTCCTCGACGAGAGCCTCGAGCTCAGGCAGCAGGACGACGCTCTCTTGCTCGTTGGGATCTGTACGCGCAATCACCGCAGACGCCGGCTTGTCGCTGATGTTGATCGGCAGATGCGGCATGCCGGCGGGAATATACACGAGGTCGCCGGCCCGGGTCGGAATGCAGTGTTCCAGCTGATGCCCGAAAAGCGTCAACACCTCACCATCCAGCATATAAATTGCAGTCTCGTGATTTTCGTGAAGATGCGCCTTGGCCCGTCCGCCCGCCGGGACGGTCAAGAGATGCATGCAGATGCCTTTTGAACCGACGGTCTCGGAGGCAATTCCGCAGAAGTACGTCAGACCCTGCTTCCCATCATAGGTATCCGCCGCACGAATAACTCGGCACGTGAGATCTGGCGAAGTTGCCATTTGAAATCACTCCTTTCCTCAGGTCGTTGTTCGTGACAAAACCGGCTCCAGGGTTTGCGGATCAAATCGATTTCGCTGCAGCCATTTAAAAGAGCTTGTTCGAGCTTAGCCAAGCGCCCTGTTTCAGTTAAACGAGCTAGGCAACGAAAAATGACAGAGAAAAAGAAAGATGTCCTGCAGCCCGTCGATGACGCGGCACGGCGCCAGGCAAAAACGCTGGTACGCACCGCCCGTTACGCTTCGCTGGCAACCATCGACCCGCTCGACGGCTCGCCCTCCGTCAGCCGCGTGAGCCTGGCGACCGCGATGGACGGTTCGCCGGTATTTCTCATCTCGCGGCTTTCGAGCCATTTTGCGAACCTCGAGGCGGATCAGAGATGCTCGCTGTTGGTCGGCGAGCCCGGCAAGGGCGACCCGCTCGCCTATCCCCGCATGACGTTGATCGGAACAGCCGAAAATCTTGGCCAGAGTCCTGAACGCGCCCCTGAACGCGCAGCGGTCAAAAGCCGCTTTCTCAGGCGCAATCCGAAAGCCGCATTGTACGCGGACTTCCCGGATTTTGCATTTTGGAAGTTTGCAACATCGCGCGCTTCGCTGAACGGCGGCTTTGGCAGAGCTTACGCATTGGCGGCGGGCGACCTCGCAGTGCCAGCCGGCGCCCTGCAATCGCTCACCGAGTTCGAAGAAGGCGCGGTCGAACACATGAATGCCGACCACGCCGACGCCGTCGGGCGCTACGCCGTCAAATCGGGCGCGACCTCGGCCGAAGGCTGGCGTCTCGCGACCATCGACCCCGAAGGTCTCGATATGACGTGTGGAGACGAGGTTGCCCGGCTCTGGTTCGACGATCCGCTGAAGTCGGCGCAGGAACTCCGGCCCGTCCTCGTAGCTCTCGCCAAGCAGAACTAGATCGCAAGGAGCGCCCTTCGTTCAAACCGGCTTGCCGGCGCTGGCCGATTTGCGCGATTGCGCCGCGTGCCGGCTGAGAAAGCGCACGAAGCTGCGAACAATCGGCCGGTCGTCGTCGCTTTTGCGGTAGGCGGCGAAATGGCTCGACTGAAACTGATAAGCCTGCGGCTTCAGCTCCCGCATGAGACCCTGCCGCACCCAGTCCTCGGCAACATGGCGCGGCAGAAAGCCGATGAACCGGCCTGACAGGATCATCATCACCTGGGCCTCCATCTGCACCACCTGACCCGTCGCGCGCGGATGATCGGCGCGATAAAGATCGTCGAGGTGGCGATAGCCGCGGACGGAGAAGAGCGACTTCCCGATGGCTTCCCGCGTAATGGCTGCAGACGGCATCTCGAAGAGTGAATGCCCCTTGCCGCAGTAAAGACCGTGCGGCTCCCGATGAATGGCGACATAGGTGACGCCGGGCACCTTTTGCGACATCGGCCCGATGACGACATCGCGGCGGCCGTCTGCGATGGCCTGCTCCAGCAAATGGGGCGTACCAAGCTCCAGGTCGATGAAGACGTTTTCCGCGTTCTCCATGAAGCGGCCGATGACGTGCTGCAAACCGAGGTATGGATTCGTGACGACACCGTCGACGATCCCCACGCGCAGGCGCCCGACGAGCTGCCCGTTGTACTGACTGACCCGCTCTTCGAACGAGCTGATATCGGCGAATAGTTTCTGGGTCGCGAGGTAGGTCGCTTCACCGAACGGCGTCAGCTGGAAGCCACGCCGCCCCCTGATGCAGAGCGGCGCCCCGAGTTTGCGTTCCAGTGCTGCCAGATGCGTGCTCAGCGTCGGCTGAGACAGGTTCAGCGCAATTTGTGCATCGCCGAACCCACCCGCCTCCACCAGCGTCGCGAACACCCGGAGCAGGCGAATATCGATATTGTCGAGCCGGCGCATCCGCTTTCCCTCTCAAACGGTCTTGACGATCACATTGACAGTTTTCGATGTATTCTTCCAATAATCAATATTGGTCTCAATGTAAATTTACCCGAGATTTCAACATCACGGTGGTCTTTCATTTAGGGGTATGCCGATGCACATGACGATGAACGTCCGGCGAGTTGCCGGGGCCGGATTTGCGATGGCTTTGGGATTGAGCGTGTCGCTGGCCGCGACTGCGGCACGGGCCGACGAAACCATCCGGATTCTCTGCCCGACGTGGAGTGGCTTCGCCCCCGTTTTCGTGGCGCAGGACCTCGGATACTTCAAGAAGCTCGGCATCGACGTCAGCATCAAGTTCGAAGATGAACGCGCGAACGTCATGGCAGCCATGGCGCGCGGCGACATCGAAATGGATATGCGCACGGTCGGCGAGTATCAGGGCAAGCCGCGTGACGCCCAAACCCCCGGCATCATCATCGGCACCATCGACGAATCGCTCGGCGGCGACGGCGTCCTCACCCCAGGTGACATCACGTCCGTCGAACAGTTGAAGGGCAAGACCGTTGCATCGGAGCCAAACATTCCGGGGCGCCTGCTGCTCCAGATGGCATTGAAGAAGAAGGGCATGTCCCTGTCCGATCTCGTCGTCAAACAGATCGCGACCGCAGACACCGTCGCCATCCTGACCGATACGTCGATTGACGCGGTCGTATCCTACCAGCCGTACCTGTCCCAGGCCGTCGATAAGGTCCCGGGCCGCAAGCCCCACATCCTGGTCTCGTCGGCACAATACCCGGGCATCATCGTCGACATCATCACCGCGCGCCAAGACGATCTGAAAGCCAATCCCGAGAAGTACAAGAAGTTCATGATCGGCATCTTCAAGGCGGTCGAATATTTCAACACGAACAAGGCTGACTTCATCAAGCTCGCGGCCCCGCACTTCAACTTGACGCCGGACGAGTTCGCGGCGTCGATCGAAGGCAGCTTGGTCTATACCGGGCACAAGGAAAACACCGGTTACTTCGGCAAACCCGGCGCTCCCGGCACGCTGTACGGAACCTTCGACGAGGTGATGCAGCTCAATATCGAGAATGGCGCCGCCGAGAACAACCTCAAAGCGGCCGAGCAGATCGATAATTCGATTGTCGCCAGTATCACCGAAGCCGATCTGAAGTAGACTAAGTCCGTGCCGGGCGCACCGCTCATCAGAGCGGGTCCCCGGCACATTCAACAGTCAGCAGAGCCGACTCCGGGATCATCGCGTGACCATCATAAAAGCGACAGTGTCTGCGGCGCCTCACGCGCCGGCCGCGAACGCGGCACCCACGCCGCGTCCTCAACGAAGAACAGCTCCGCGCAATCAGTTCTTCGCGTTTCGCGGAACGCTTTCGAAACGCGCGAAGATCCTCACCGCCATCGGCGCGACCCTGTTCGTCTTAGGCGTATGGGAGCTCTTGACCCGCCTCGGATTGATCAACGCAACCTTCCTTCCGCCGCCGAGCGTCACGCTCGAGACGCTGTGGAACATGATCCTTCACAAGAACCTGCTGATGCACGCAGGTATCTCGACGCTGCGCATATGGGTTGCATTTGCGCTGGCCGTCATCATGGCGGTGCCCATCGGCATCGCGATGTCGAGCTTCCGCGGCGTGGGCGCCGCACTAGAGCCGATCGTGGATTTCATCCGCTACTTGCCGGTCCCCGCGCTCGTGCCTCTAAGCATCATTTGGTTTGGCGTCGGCGAGACGACGAAAATCTTCCTGCTCTGGCTCGGCACCTTCTTTCAGCTCGTGTTGCTCGTCGCCGACGATATGCGCCGCGTGCCTCAGGAATACGTCGAGATTTCGTATACCGTCGGCGCGCGACCTAGGCAGATGCTATCGGACGTGGCCTTCCGGGCGATGCTGCCGAGCCTGTTCGACAATCTCCGCATCACGCTCGGTTGGTGCTGGACCTATCTCATCATCGCGGAAATCGTTGCCGCCGATACCGGCCTCGGCTTCGTCATCTGGGCCGCGCGCCGCTACATGAACACGTCGGAAGTCATGGCGGGCGTGGTGGCGATCGGATTGATCGGCCTCGTCACCGACCAGATTCTGCGCCTCGTTCACAAGCGCTTATTCCGTTATCTTTGAGAGGCGCAACGTGGCTCCCGCTCCCTACCTCGTTTTCGATGGCGTCGCCAAATACTTCGGCGATCTCGAAGTCGTCGCCCCATCCTTCAACCTCACCATCAGGCGCAACGAATTCGTCGTCTTTCTCGGGCCATCCGGCTCCGGCAAGACCACGTTGATGCGGATGGTCGGCGGCCTCGAAACACCGAGCGTCGGCGAAATACGCCTCGACGGCCAGCCGATCGGCGCCCCCGATCGCGAGCGCGGCATGGTCTTCCAATCCTACTCTTCATTTCCGTGGCTGACCGTTTCCGAAAACGTCGCCTACGGCATGAAGTACCGGAACGACATGACGCCGGAGCGAAAGAAGAAGCGGCTCGATCACTATCTCGAGCTCGTCGGCTTGACGGACTTCGCCGACTTCTATCCCAACAAAGTTTCGGGCGGCATGCGCCAGCGCATTGCCATTGCTCGCACGCTCGCGGCGGGATCCGAAGTTCTCCTGATGGACGAACCCTTCGGCGCGCTCGACGCCCAGCGGCGGGAAGGATTGCAGCTCGAATTGCGCCGCATCCATCGCCAGGACGCAAAGACCATTATTTTCGTGACCCACGACGTGGACGAGGCTGTGTTTCTCGCAGACCGGATCGTCGTCTTCTCGAATCGACCCGCGCGCATGCTCGAAGACGTCGATATATCGGCGGAGCTGGGCCCGGATCGCACGATCGCACTGCGCGACAGCGAGCAATTTTTCAAACTTCGAACGCGCATCTTGAGAATGGTGCGCGCGGCGACCGGGGAAGAAGAAAAAGTATAGGACCCTGAGGAAAGAGCTTGATCAACTTTCAAAATAAGTCGGTGCTCGTCACGGGTGCCAGCCGAGGCATCGGCTTTGCTGTCGCGGAAGCGTTAGCGGTTGCGGGCGCCGACGTCGCGATCCTTGCAAACGACGATCTCGTTACCGATGCGGCGGCGCGCCTGTCGGATGCCTGCGGACGCCCGGTCCAGGCCTTCTTCACCGACATTACCGACAAGACCGCGCTGCAAACCGTATTTGCATCGATCTCGACGCTCGACGTGCTGGTGAACAACGCTGGGCTCGAACTCATCACGCCGCTGACCGATCCAAGCGACGAAGTCGACGCGACCTTTGCGCGGATTATCGACATCAACGTGCGCGGCACCTGGAACGTCACGCGCGCCGCGCTGCCTCTTCTGAAGCCCGGCGCTCGCATCATCAATACGGCATCGGTCTGGGCGAAAAGCGCCGTCGGCGAATTCGCCGCCTACATCGCATCGAAGCACGCCGTCGTAGGTCTGACCCGCACGTTCGCGCGTGAACTCGGACCGCGCGGCATCGCCGTCAATGCGGTCTGTCCCGGGTGGGTGCGAACCGTCGCCTCGGTGCGCTCCGCCAAAACCATGGCTGAACGCACGGAGCGGAGCGAAGCCGATATCTTCGCCGATGTCGTCGCGGCGCAGGCGCTGCCCGGCTTGATGGAACCGGCCGATGTAGCCGGCCTCTATCTTTTCCTCGCAAGCGACCTTTCGAACAACATCACCGGTCAAGCGATCGGCGTCGATCGCGGAGAATTTCTCGGATGAGCATGCTCGAAAACAAAAAAGTTATCGTCTCCGGCGCAGCGAGCGGCATAGGTCTCGCCATCGCCGATCTCTTCGAAGCGAAAGGCGCACGCGTCGCGAGATTCGATCTGAGCCCTATCTCCACCGGCGCTGGCCCGTCTTTCACACTCGACATCACGGATGAAGCGCAAGTCGTCGAGGCGGTGAAGGCAGCAGACGAAGCGCTCGGCGGTATTGACGTCATGGTCAATACGGCGGCGATTTTTCTGATGTCACCCCTGCTCGACACACCCGTTGCCGAAGCGCGCAAAGTTCTCGACGTCAATCTGATCGGTACACTCCTGATGGTGCGCGAGTCTGTGCGCGCCATGCAGAAGCACGGCAATGGCGGCAGGATCATCCTGTTCAGCTCTGAGCTTGCTCAGCTTGGCCGCGAGCATCACGCCGCCTACTGCGCGTCGAAAGCAGGGATCAGCGCCATGGTGCGCTGCTGGGCGAAGGAATTCGGGCCCGACATTCTCGTCAACGCGGTCGCTCCCGGACCGACCGACACGCCACTGCTCGATTTCGACAACATGCCGCCGGACTGGAAAGCGCTCGAAACAGCAAATCCGCTACGCCGCATCGGAAAGCCGGAAGAGATCGCCGAAGCCGCGCTGTTTCTCGCGGGCCCCGGCTCGAGCTTCATGACGGGACAGGTAATTGGCGTCAACGGCGGCGCCTCGATGGTTTGAAAGAAGGAAAACATGAGCGACCGACTTTTTATGAACGAGATGAGCTGGACCACCTACCAAAAGCGGATCGAAGGGGGCGCTCTCATTCTCTTGCCGGTGGGAGCAACCGAGCAGCACGGGCCGCACTTACCGATGGGAACCGACGTTATGCTGGCAACGGCCGTGGCCGTCGACGTCGCAAAGCAGCTCGATGCCATCGTCGCGCCCGCCGTCGCCTTCGGCTACAAGTCACAGCCGAAAATGGGCGGTGGCAATCATTACTGCGGAACCACCAGCCTCGATGCCGATACGCTCACGCACGTCCTCCGCGACGTCATCAAAGAATTTGCGCGTCACGGTGCGCGCCGGCTCGTCCTCATCAACGGCCACTACGAAAACATGATGTTCACGATCGAAGGCATCGACCTTGCGATGCGTGAACTTTCATACATGGGCATTCGCGATTTCGAAGTGCTGCGGCTCGAGTACTGGGATTTCACGCGCACGGAAACAATCGAGAAGATTTTTCCCGAGGGATTCCCGGGCTTCGCCCTCGAACATGCAGCCGTGATGGAGACATCGCTGATGCTCTATCATCATCCCGAACTCGTCGACATGGCGGCGCTGCCGACCGACAAGCCGGCCGACTTCCCCGCGTACGATGTCTATCCGACGCGAACCGGCTGGGTCCCGTGCTCGGGCGTGCTGTCGCCGGCCACCGGCTGCGCAGCTGAGAAAGGAAAGTTGCTCGCCGCCGATTATGCAATCGGCGTCACGGACGCAATCCGCAAAGAATTCCCGAATGTAAAAGCGAAGACACAGGTGATGGCATGAGCGAACTTCAACAGCTTCCCGCGCGACAGGGCCGCGCCGTTGCTCTGAAAGCGGGACAATCGATCCGAATAGTGAACACCCATGGCCATCAGGTCGTTGATACTTGGGCCTTCAACGCGCACGACCTCGGCGAATTTCTCTCCATGGAACATATGCGTGCAGCGATCGACAGGATCAGCCCAAAGCCCGGCGACAAGCTCGTGACGAACAAGCGCCGGCCGATATTGTCATTGGAAGCGGACTCGTCGCCCGGCGTCCACGACACCTTCATCGCCGCTTGCGACATCTATCGTTACCAGGGCCTGGGCTGCAAAGAATACCACGAGAATTGCGCTGACAATCTCCGCGCCGGAATGGCGGGCCTCGGCTTAACGCCGTCTGAGGTCCCCTCTCCGCTCAATCTTTGGATGAACATTCCAATCAAAACTGATGGCTCTATCGGCTGGGAAGAACCGGTCTCGAAGCCCGGCGACTATGTCGTACTCAAGGCCGAGATGGATTGCATCGTGGCGATGTCTGCCTGCCCGCAGGACATCGTCAAGATCAATGCAGGCGCGCCGACCGACGCGCATTACGAGGTGCTGGCATGAGCTTGATCGCACCTTCCGTTACTAACAAAGTTCCCTGGGGACTCGATTCCGAGACCGGCGTGCTGCGGCACGTTCTTCTCGGAAAGCCCGACTACTTTGAGTGGCGTCCCGTCAGCGCCGTCGCGCGGCAAACGCTCGCGCTCGGCTTGCGCTTCGATGCCCAACTCGCCATGGCGCAGCATCGCGCAATGGTCGACGTCTATGAGAGCGCCGGCGTGACCTGCCATTGGCTCGATGCACGGCCGGAGCTGAAGTACGGCGTGTTTGCTCGCGATTCTAGCGTGATGACACCTTTCGGCGCCGTCATCACCATGCCGCAGACGCGCTTCCGCCGCGGTGATTACGCTCTGACGTTCAAGTTCTACCAGGAAGCCGGAATTCCGATCTGGAACATGAGCACCGCCGGCCATTTCGAAGGCGGCGACTTCATGGTGGTCAGGCCTGGATTTGTCCTATGTGGCTACGGCGGCGAGCGCTCCGAAAAGGAAGGCGCCGAACAAATGTGCGAATGGTTCCGCGCAGAGGGATGGGAAGCCTATCCGGTTCCTTTTCCACCGCACTTCGTGCACCTCGACGTTTCGGTCGGCTTCATCAACGACAAGCTCGTGGCCGTCGCGCCCGACGCGCACCAGCCGTGGTTCCTGGATCTCCTCAAATCCAAGGGCTACGAAATCTTGCCCGTCTCGTATCACGACTCCACGCAGCTCGGCACGAACATCGTCGCCCTCGGAAACGACCGGGTGCTCTCGACAGCCACGAACAAAGACCTCAACGCCCGCATGCGCGCACTCGGGATCGAAGTCTACGATCCGGATCTCTCCATGTTCACGCTGGGCGGCGGCGGACCGCATTGCCTTTGCCAAGCCCTGAAGCGTGATCCGCTTTGACGAGCCCGGACAACCGAATAATCCTCGCCGCGCGACCCAATCGCCGCTGAAGCGCACACGATCCGCTTCGCTGCAATCAATCAACTGAGTGTGTGCGCCACCGATGCCGAGCTTGTCGGTGGCGCATCGCGTTGCGCTCGGGTGAGTGCTGTTTTGATCCGCCCCGCTTCAAGCCGATGATGAAGAGAATTCAAGCGGCCGCGCATTCCGCGCCGACCTCAATCGCTAGGGCATCCCTGATCGATCGCGCATCCTGATCGGGCTTCAGATCCAGAACGATGTCGTCGATGCAGGCATGGCGCAGCATGTTGTCGAGCACGAACGCGCGCACGTCGCGCTGCCATAGCCTTCCGTCTTCGTCGACAACGAAGACATCGAACAATCGCCAGATCATCTCGGCAAATGAGAGCGGGCTCCGCCTCGCCTCGAAGGCAATCGCGACGGAATTGAACTCCATGAAAATCACAGGCCGATCGCGAACGAGCGTCTCGGCGGCTCCCGCCAAAACTTGCGCTTCATTCCCCTCGACATTCAATCTTATGAAATCGATCGGTGCGGAGACCGTGGCGGACCAGCTATCGATCGTATCCATCGCCGCGCGGATTCCGCTCTCGGCGGCGGCCGCACACGCGACAACGGTCGCATTTGACAAGCCGTTGGCCGAGAGATTGCGGCGCAAGCGCACCGCCTTCCTCGGTGAAGCTTCAAAAGCATAAATCTGGGCCCTCGGACAGGCCAACGCTAAGCTCGCAGTCGTCAGCCCTATATTCGCGCCGACATCCAAGCATACGCTCGCACCATGCAGGTGCCGCGCTGCAAATCGCGACAGATGACGCTCTCCGCCACCTTGAGCCAAAGCGGCGATATTCTCGAAATAGATATCCCCCTCGTCGCCCTCGAATTCCAGATCTCGGCCCGCGAGCCAGACGCGCTGCTTCATAAACTTCCAACCAACTATATGAATGTAACGCCGCTTTTGTGCATATCGTGTTCGGATCGGCCCGATGCCCTCCCGGTTTAACCCAAGCCGCCGCTACGAAGCACCTGTCCGGATGCGCAGTAGGCGGACAGTGACGGAAAAAATCGCCGATCCGCGCCGCATCAAGAAAGCGCCAGTTGATGAGGGATTATTTCTCTTGGCGTCTCCGCTTTGGCCGCGCCGGCACTTAAGCCTGGGGAGATCTGATATTCGATATTGATCTGACTCGCATATTGCGTATCTTTTGATTCCGTTAGGCGCGATTTCGCCAAGACCATATTCGCATATTTTCGCCAAATACTATTCTTGCCTTTGCCTCGTTTTGAGGAAAAACAACATGCGCTATTTTGCGGCTTCATTGCTATTTTTAATTTTTTGCAGCCCGGCCTTTGCTGACGCAGCTTTTGATTGCGACAATGGGGCAACCCCAGATGCCCATATCGCGGGCTGCACGGTGATGATCGAGTCTCAATCGCCAAGCCCGCGCAATCTCGCAATATATTATGGCAACCGCGCATTGGGATACTTCGCCAAACGCGACTTTCAACATGCAATCGCCGACTTCTCGAGCGCGGCAAAGATTAGCCCCGAACCCTATTATTACGTGGGCCGAGGCATCGTGTACGCCGCCATTGGAGATTGCGACCACGCGATAGACGACTACAACCAGGCAATCGAATTGGAGCCCCTTTATCCTCGCGTGTATAACAACCGGGGAAATTGCTTCCGCAAAAAGGGAGATCTTAATGCCGCCATATCGGACTATACGCGCGAAATAAAAATAAACCCGAATGAATCGGTCGTATATTTCAATCGCGGCGTTGCTTTGAAAATGCAGGGCAATTACGCCGACGCAATTACCGATTTCAGTACGGCAGTATCGCTCAACCCGAAATACGCTTTGGCCTACTTCGTGCGCGCCGACACCTACATCGACGCCGGAGACCTCAAGTCGGCCGATAGAGATTTCAAAACTGCGTCAGCACTGGATCCGAAGCTGGATCGCCAGAGCACCCAGCTGACTGTGCCGCCAATCAACTGAACATCCACCCCACCGTTGCTGATCATAGCGCGTCCAAACTGATGGGGTGACAGACGACGCGCGATGATCAGGAAATTTCTCGCTGAAGATTTCTGAACCTCATCTCCAGCCCAGTCTGCTGTTTAGCCGGCGGCCTCAAAATCAATGAGGCCGCCGTATTTCTATCGGCCTCACAGAATCCTACCGCAGTTCAGCCAACCAAACATGCGATCGCCCAGTCTTTGTGTCCGGTAGCCGACGCCCCGCACGAAGCGCGTTGTGCCGTCAAACATCCCGGAGACGCCCCATCCCACCCTATTGACGCCGAGGCAATGAGCATCCGCCGCGACCGGCGCAGCCAGTGCAGAAAGACCGATTATTACTGCAAAAATTGAATGCTTTGACATGCGAAAAACTCCTTTAGACATCCAACAATTCAGCGAGACTAAGCCGCAGTTTGGAAACGACGAGCCCCGTCGCAGTTCTTGGTTAGGCGCCAATTAAATTTGAGCCCCCGCTTTAAGGATGCCTGAAGCGGCAACACCCAAGATGGGGGTTGGTGAACCAAGGAGCAAATCCATGATCCTGTATTACTCACCCGGAGCCTGCAGTCTTGCAGACCACATCGCATTGATCGAAGCCGGAATGAAGTTCGATCTCGCGAAAGTGGATCTCAAAACCCACAAGGTCGTCGATGGCCGCTCGTACCTCGATATCAATCCAAAGGGCTACGTCCCGGCACTACAGTTCGATGATGGCGACGTCCTCACCGAGAACATCGCCATTCTGAGTTACATCGCCGACAAATACCCCGCTCTCATGGCGCCTGGCCAGTTCGGCCGTTACAGACTTCTTGAGATGCTTTCCTTCATCTCGAGCGAAATCCATAAATCCTTCGCGCCCCTTTTCAATCCAGCCACGACCGAGAAGGACAAAGCGAAAGCCTTCGATGCGATCCGCAAGAGATTCGATTTCACTGCGAAACGGACCGAAGGCCCCTACCTCTTCGGCGAACATGCAACCGTCGCTGACGCGTATCTTTTCGTGACGTTGCTTTGGGCTGAGAAGAACGGCATCGACATACCGAAACCGCTGAAGACCCTTGCCGAACACATGCGCGCACGCCCCACGGTCGACATCGCGTTGAAGCAAGAGGGCCTCGGTTGAACGCTGCATCCTGAGCCGCACGATAGTTTGCGCGACACGATCGAACGCGTCGGGATTCCTCTCAGGTCGGCTTCTCGGCGTGCGGCTTTTTCGCCGAAAGAACCCGCAAAGCCCGAATAAGGAATGCGGAAATAATTCGTAGACGATCACTGCCATCCACTTCAGCCTGCACGATGTACGCAGCCATCTCTGATCGGCTGCATTCGAATTTTGGGAAAAGGGGATCGCAGCTCATGATCGTTTCTCGCAGGACACTTGGCGCCCTTGCGCTTGCCGCATTCGCGGCCAACCTCGGCGCCGCGACGGCCAATGCCGAAGACAAAGTCATCCGCATCGGTTACCAAAAATACGGCAACGCCATCCTCCTCAAGGCAAAGGGAACGCTCGAGCCCAAGCTCGCCGCTATCGGATATAAAGTCACCTGGGCCGAATTTCCCTTCGGGCCGCCGCTGCTAGAAGCGATCAACGCCGGAGCAATCGACTTCGGACATACCGGCGAAGCGCCGCCCATATTTGCCCAGGCGGCCGGCAGCGCAATCGTCTACGTCGCGCACGAGCCGCCGGCGCCCGAAGGAGAGGCCATTCTTGTCCCCAAAAACAGCCCGATCAAATCGGTCGCGGAACTGAAGGGCAAGAAAATTGCCTACGCAAAGGGCTCCAATTCGAACTACTTCGCTGTGAAGGCATTGGAAAAGGCCGGCATCAAATACGGAGAGTATGAACCGGTTCATCTCGCTCCGGCCGATGCACGCGCGGCCTTTGAAACCGGCAGGGTCGATGCATGGGCGGTCTGGGACCCATTCTATGCATCCGCTCAAGCTGGAGCTGATGCACGCGTCCTGACCGATGGCAAAGGCGTTGTCTCCAATCATCAGTTCTACCTCGCGAGTAAGTCCTACGTCGGCCCCAACACGAAGGCCATCGACGTCGTCCTCACCGAGCTGAAGGCCGTTGATGATTGGGTGAAGGCCGATCCGAAAGCAGCGGCAGCACAGCTCAGCGGCCCGATCGGAATTCCGGCGCCGATCTTGGAAACTGCGCTGAAGCGTCAATCCTATGGCATCAAGCCGATCGATGATGCCGTTATCGCGGAACAGCAGAGCATTGCCGATCAGTTCTTTGCTCTCGGCCTTTTGCCCAAGGCCATCACCGTGAAGGAGATCGCCTGGAGAGCCGGCACTTAAAAGGAACAGCCAGGGAGCCTCAACGCTCGCTGACATTTGCTTTTGCTGATGCACGGGGTGGTCGCCCTCTCGAAGATGAGAGGTGGCCGCCCCGTAAAACTATAAAGACCTCGCGCAGCAACCTCGCCGGTCCGTCCATCGAGATGAACCAGACCGCGCCACTGCATTCTATATTTACAGAGACACTGCCCGCACCTCATCGCGCGGCTCGTATCGATGTGCGACGCACAAACGCGTCGCACATCGATCCCCAACCACAGCGGACGATCGACCGAGGCCAATCACACGTCCCCGGATACGACTGCGCTTATAGTTCCCCATTGAAGCACGACCGCATGCGCGCCAACGCCGCGTCCGCCTCAAAAGTAGTGACATCACCGCCACAACTTTTGGCTCTTTCGAACACATCATGCTCTGCGTTTTTCAGCCGGACGAAATGCATCGAGACGAAAAGTCGTTTCTATATTTCTGGAACGCCATCGAATATCCAACATAAGACTTGCCGCCGCTGCTTATGCGGAAAGTGGCCGCTATCTAGCCCCTGTTTTGATAGGTTCTGCGATATGGGAATCACAAAACCAGCAGTCGCTGCCTCATTCCTCTTTTGGTTCTAAGGAAAGAACCCACGCATTCCTATGCGTTGGAAATCTTCTCATTTCATATCCGATTTTCCCTCAGCTTTATTTGTCCTCCATCGGGCCTTATCCGGCGGCGACGGCACTTAGGGGAAAGTGCCGATCAACCCGGTTGACCACGCACTCACATGAGTAGGTGAACGTCTCAAGGCGCCGAACGATGAGTATTTACCTTGGAGGTATTGGAATGTTCGGGGGGTCTAATAAACGAGCGGGCATCGCTGCCGGCATCGCTGCAGCTGGATTGGCGTTCGCAGGCACGGCGCCTGCATCAGCCGCGGATCTCGGGGGGAATTGCTGCGCTGACCTCGAAGAACGCGTCGCCGAGCTTGAGGCGACGGCAGCCCGCAAGGGCAACCGCAAGGTTTCTCTGACGGTCTCCGGCTTCGTCAACGAAGCGGTGCTCGGATGGGATGACGGCAAAGAGCGCAATGCCTACGTGCTGACGAACGAGTCGGCGCAAGACCGCTTCCGCTTCGTCGGACAGGCCGAAATTATCAAAGGCTGGACCGCGGGCTACCTGCTTGAAATCGGCGTGCGCGGTGCGCGCGAAGATCGTTCAAGTCAAAGCGGTCCAAACAATGAAAATGGCGTGAGCGTTCGCCACAGCGCCTGGTATCTCGCCGGCAAGGAATACGGCAAAGTCTGGGTCGGACAGACGTCGGACGCAGCTGACGGCATCACCGAAATCAATCTCGCGAATACCAATCACTTCGCCTACACCAACAGCTGGGGTAACACGTTCGGTGACGGAGGCTCCGGCTTTTACGTACGCCGTAAGGACGGCGTCCTGAGCAACAGCAATCGCTACGGCCAGTTCGTCGCGCCGGGTGCCCAGCAGGCTGCCCCGGGCGAAGGTCACCGCTTCAACGTCGTGAAGTACGACTCGCCAACCATCGCCGGCTTCACCGCGTCGGCCGCATGGGGCGAAGACGATATCTGGAACGTCGCCCTTCGCTACGCCGGAGAATTCTCGGGCTTCAAGTTGGCAGGCGGCGTCGCCTACACCCAGTCCAACGACTTCACTACTCCCGATCACAGCTCAGCCGTTGCGCGTGGTGCGGGCGACACGAGCGAGATCGGCCTTAGCGGATCGATCCTGCACGTTGAAACCGGCCTATACGCATCGGGCGCATGGGGCAGGCTTCATGATGCGGGTCTCGATGACCTTTATGGCCACGACGTCGACGAAAATACCAGCTTCTGGACCCTTCAGGCTGGTATCGAACGCAAGTTCCTTCCGATCGGCAAAACCACGATCTTCGGCGAATACTTCAACCTCGATCGTGGCGCCGGCTTTGCGACGAGTTCCTCGACAGGGGTCAGCTCGAGACTCAACGTCTCCTCATTGTTCACTTCAGGAACGTGGTATGCCGACAGCTCACAGATCCGCGGTTGGAGCATCGGCCTTAATCAGAACCTGAGCGAAGTGGTCGATCTGTACCTCGATTACAAGCACGTTCAACTCGACGTGACTGGAGTGAACGCAGCTGGAACGGCCACGGCCAAAGCGAACCTCGACGACATTCAGTTCATCACGGCTGGTGCACAGATCAAGTTTTGATCGAAGGGGGAAAGCCTTTTCACCCCGTCTAGGCTTCTCTCCTCATGCGATCACGAGCGAGGGCCGCATCCTGATCAGATGCGGCCCTCGAATTTTTCGCGCTTCGGCTAAAGCTCAGCCGCCGTTCTCGCGCATCGTATCCCAGAAATCGACTGTCGCCTCGCGCAGCGTCCCACGGCAATCGCGGTCGCAGTCGATGCGTGTTCCGTGGCGAAGAACGAGCTGCTTACCCTCTCGCCCTGATCGCAGGCCAGCCGTGTAACAGCCATTCCCGTATCGGCTGCAAGCCGTCACCGACCAATCGGGGTTATTGGCGTTCGCTCGATGCCCGGCAGCGGCCGGCATCGCACCAGCCGAGAGGAGCGCAAGTGATACCGTGATGAAAGTCAGATGTTTCCGCTTCATTCGTCGCCTCCTTCGTTATTACGTTTTCTGCAATGCTTATTACGAAGTTGGCTCTAAGCAAATCACTTCTAATGCAATAGAGATGTGAAAATTTGCATTCCAAAATAGCGGCGAAAAATCCGATTTAGCGATCGGAAAAAGAATGCGAGCAACTCTCCCCCACTATCCGTGCGCCTATGTCCGAGCCGCCGCGCAGAACTCGCGAAGTGAATATCAAAAGAAGAAGAAGTTCATTGGCTTGGCCGACGGAAGCCATAACTTATGACTTAGGCCAATAGGCCGGAATGGGCAGCACGCGCGATTGACTGGCGATCGCAGACGGGCTGTGCGTGCGTTTGGCGAGGGGCGATGAACTTCCAGCAGTTGCGAATTCTCCGGGAAGCGATCCGGTACAAGTTCAATATAACAGACGTCGCAAACGCTATTTATGCTTCCCAGTCCGGCGTCAGCAAGCAGATCCGGGAGCTTGAAGAAGAGCTGGGCTCACCCCTCTTCATCCGTCGCGGCAAGCGTCTTCTGGGCCTGACCGATCTCGGCGCCAACGTTGCCAGAATGGCGGAGCGTGTTCTCATTGAAGCCGACAACATCAAACAAGCCGCCGCGCAATTTGCCGTACAGGATCAGGGCATCCTGCAGATTGCGACGACGCACACGCAAGCACGGTACGCCCTTCCTGGCGTCGTCGTTAAATTCAAGGAGAGCTTTCCGGCCGTGCGGCTGGATCTGCGGCAGGCAAATCCGAAAGATATCGCCGCGCTCCTGCTCGCCGGCGAGACCGACATCGGCATAGCGACCGATGTCTTTGCCGGCATCGACGAAATCCTCACGCTTCCGTTCTATGCGTGGACTCACATTGTCGTGGCGCCCGTCGGCCATCCTTTAGTGGGCCGCAAAGGCGTCACGCTCGAAGAACTCGCGCAGTATCCAATCATAACATATGACACCGGCATCACCGGGCGCCCGCGCATCGACGAGGCTTTCGAAAACGCCAACGTCGTACCGCATATTACGATGACCGCACTCGATGCCGACGTCATCAAAGCCTATGTCGCGTCGGGTTTGGGCATCGGGATCGTCGCGCCCATGGCATACGATGCAGCGCGCGATGTGGGTATCAGCGTCATCGACTGCGGCGAACCTATCGCGCCGAGCACGACGAGCATCGCCATCCGCCGCGGGCGGCTGCAGCGCGGCTTTGTCTATCGCTTCATCGAGCTATGCGCGCCGCATCTGACCGAGCAAGACATTCGCGATGGTGAGTTGCACACTGGAAGCGACCACCCAAAAACCGTCGACCGCGCCAGTGCGCTTCGCTGGAACCAGAGTGCGGCAGCCATTGCTTGATGGAGCCGGGCTCCGCGCATCAATCGCGCTATGCCCCGTTATCATCCCGTTGAGTCCACGGATGCGGATATTCGCATAGCGCTTTTGCTCGCGGCGAATATCGACCGAATCTGTTCCTGACCTTTGATTTCTTGCATCCGGCGCGATGGCTGTGGCGGAGCAGTGACGTTTGCTCCGTTCACCGATGGTATAGTTCCGATATTGATTTGAAAATTTCGTTTTCGCACAGGTCGGAAAAATGAATTTCATCCGAACGAATATATTGTTGGCCGCCTCCCTATCTCTTCTGGTTTCCACCTACTCCGGCCCGGCCCCCGCTTCCGACCTCGGAAGCGTGGAACAACGCAGTCTCGCCGAACCGCCTTCTCCAAAGAGCGAATGGACCTTCGTCTTCACGGCCTACGGCTGGATACCGTGGCTGTCGGGAAACATGGCGGTCAGGGGACGCACCTTCGATGTGAATGCCAACGCCGGCCAAATTCTCAGCCATCTCGATTGGTCTACACTGCCGGCCTGGATGAGCTACGCGGAGGCGCGCAACGGCCCCGTAAGTCTCTTTAATGACGTTGTGTACGCAAACATCACCGGCGCGAAAAATTTCGCTCGTGCATCCGATCGCCAAATTATCGACTCCTCGCTCGGAGGCGCCGTTTCCGTCGACTACGAGGAGGTGATCGTCGAATTCGGCGGCGCCTACGAAGTCTGGACCGGCCGCAATCCGGTGTTGACGGGATCTGCCGCTCTCGATCTTCTTGCCGGCGGCCGCTACTGGCATCAGAGCACCGATGTTTCCGCTAACGTCTCGGCAAGCGTGAATATCGGCGACCTTTCTGTCTCCGGCAATCGCGTCACGGCGCGATCAGGGTCGGTCGACTGGGTCGATCCGTTTATTGGAGCGCGTCTCCGCAATCAGATCGCACCGGGGCAGGAACTCATGGTCCGCGCCGACGTCGGAGGCTTCGGTGTGGGCAGCGATCCAACTTGGCAAGTTCTCGCCACCTATAATTGGAGAATGTGCACGGCGAACGGTCACGTCATCGATGGCTATCTCGGCTATCGCGCACTGTCGGTCGATTACTCGCAAGGCTCAGGAAACACCACATATCAATACAATGTCCTCCAGCAAGGCCCGGTCATAGGTACCACCTTGCATTTCTGAGAAAGTCCGTCGGCAAGTCGCGCGGGCGGATAGATGCCGTGTGCAGTCTGATTAACGAAGCGACCGCTCTTGATCCCGCGGCCGCACCCTGCAACGAATGCGAACTCACGTTTCTCGGAAGCGGCTCCTAGCGGCCGCAATCGGAAATGGGAGATCGAAAGCATGCAGCGCAATGATAACCGCTTGCGTACTGCCTTACTGGCGCTCGGCACGCTCGTGGGCATTCTGTTGCTGCCGTCCTTGTCGTTGGCCGAGGCTTCCGATCCGCTACCATCGTGGAATGAGGGTCCAGCCAAAACGGCGATCATCGAATTCGTAAAAGCCACAACAGACCCGGCGAATCCTAAGTTCGTATCGCCAGAGGCGCGGATCGCCACGTTCGATCAGGACGGCACGACGTGGATCGAGCAGCCAATGTATGCGCAGGTGATGTACTGCCTCGACCGTGTCCCGGCGCTGACGGAGAAAAAGCCGGAACTGAAATCCATCGAACCCTTCAAGACCGTGCTGTCCGGCGACCGGGAAGCAATGGCGAAGTTGCCGAAAGAGGATCTGATGAAGATTCTCGCGGCCACCCTCTCCGGCATGACGGTCGAAGCCTTCAACGCCGAAGTGAAGACGTGGATCGAAGCGGCCAAACACCCCCGTTTCAATCGGCTGTACACGGATCTCACCTATCAGCCGATGCTCGAAGTGATGCGCCTCTTCCGTGACAATGGCTACAAGACCTATTTTGTTACGGGCGGTGGCCAGGATTTTGTTCGCGTATACGCCGAGAGGGTTTATGGCGTGCCGCCGGAACAGGTCGTCGGCAGCGCGGGCGCGACGGAATTCGGCTACGATGAACATGGTAAGCCCGTCCTCACCAAGGTGCCCAAGCTTCTGCTCAATGATGATAAAGCCGGCAAACCCGAAGGCATCCACTTCGTCGTCGGGCGGCGCCCCGTTGCAGCCTTTGGCAACTCGATCGGCGACAGAGAGATGCTGGAATACACCCAGGCAGGCGGCGGCGCTCGCTTGATGCTGCTCGTGCACCACGACGATGCCGAACGCGAATACGCTTACGGGCCTCAATCAAAAGTCGGAACATTCACTGATGCGTTGATGGACGAGGCCAAGAGCAACGGCTGGATCGTTGTCAGCATGAAGAATGATTGTAAGCGGATTTTCGCGTTCGATCAGTAGCGCCGAAACCTACCGACATCAGCTTTTGCAAACGTCCGCCAACGTCGGACGCGAACGCGCGCAATCGCTTCAGACCACCCCAAAATCGATTCTGCTTGAGCATCTGCGCACGAAGCGCGCCGCCGCAAATTGATGAGCATTCTATTGGTTAAGCATAAAAAAAAGAACGCGGGAACTGCACCGTATAGCGCCGGTTTGCGCGAAGAGCGGCAAAAGCCCTCGGGTAGCTCAAGGAGCAAATCAATGGCTATCAGAACTGCATCGAAAATAAAAATTGCCATATGTGCAATGGCGCTCGCGCTTGGCGGCGGCGCCCTCACAACGTCAGCAGAAGCATGCGGTCTCGGCCTAGGTTATGGCTGGGGTGGTGCGGCCCCGGTAGCTGCCGGTTATGGCTGGCGCAGACCATGGGGTTGGGGCGCCGGCTGGGGCTGGAGATCAACCTACCCGGTTGCAGCCGGCTGGGGTTGGCGCAGACCTTGGGGTTGGAGAGCTGGCTGGGGATGGAGAGGCGCTGGCTGGGGTTGGCGCAGACCCTGGGGCTGGAGAGCTGGCTGGGGCTGGAGAGGCGCCGGGTGGGGCTGGAGAGGCGCCGGCTTCCGTAGAGGCTGGGGCTGGAGAGGCGCCGGGTGGCGCGGAGGTGGCGTGGGCTTCCGTAGAGGCTGGGGTTGGAGAGGCGCCGGGTGGCGCGGAGGCGGCGTGGGCTTCCACCGCGCCGGCTTTGGAGGCGGTGGCTTCAGAGGCGGCTTCCGAGGTGGCCTCCGCCGCTAAGTCAATATTGAAGTGGCGGACAGAAAAAATTTCCGTCCGCCACTTCTGCATGCTGATTTCAATATCCGGACCGCAAACGTCCGCTGCCGGATGCCTTTTGCGAGTTGGATTTTTGAAATACAATTTTTTCGGACGAATTGGCGTAGCACTTTCGTATGTTTGCGCATCGCGCGGCCCCGGACGGATAGCCTCCGCCGCCGCGTTCGCCCGCCAATGCCTTGCACACCATGTCGATGCCAGCCGGCGTCAGCCATTTTTCGCGCGCACCTGCTTGGGCAGCGCCACAGTCTGCGGCGAGTTCATTTCCGCCAACGGACTTGTGGGCGCATTCATGCTTGAACACGAACATGCGAACCGCCGCCGGCTGCTTCTGCATGAGCGTGTGGTTAATATAGATCCCCCTGCCAGGCACGAACCGTCCTTCCATCGGTAGGCTGGAATCCGAGAACACAGGCGTTGAGCCGCAGCTCATCGACTGACCGGCAATTTTGACAGACGCCGCCTCGGCGCGGTGCACACAGATAGTCGCCATGGCTGCAGCCATGAAAATCAGCACAAATCGATGTTTCACTAGAGAAATCCCCCGTGGTTTCTTGCACGTTCAACATCAGAATGTGCTGAGAATCGGGCACTAGCGATCACGATTGCCGCAGATGAACGGACTTGGATCTGCTGCCTCGCGATGAAAATCGGGACGCGGACGGCAGATCAAAGCATCAAATTGATCCGATAAAATAAAGGATTTTTGTAGCTCACAGCGCTCGATGGCGACGAGATCGAGTGGTGTTTAGGCAGACTGTGTCGCGTGACCAATCGTCATTATGCGATGAGCAGTTTTTGACTTGGCGCCGCAGCGCCATCCTGCGGTCTGCGAAGCACGCGCGCGAACCGCTCCGCAACAAGTTAGTTTTTGAAGCAATTCTCTCGATGCCACCCCAGAAAATGCGGATGCGGTCGATCTCCCGCGCGATCCGGAGCAAATGCGAACCCTGTCTTATTGATGAAGGCGCGAACGCCATCCACGTCGTTCACTTGGCGCGAGATCAAGATTTCCAAGTCGTCGGCCAAGCTTATTAATCCTCGGTCGAACATCCAATGCGCTGTGCCCGAGAGAGCAAGCCCGTTGTTCACGACATCCGGTCCATTGGCCTGAACCGGGCGGACATGACCGGCGTCTACCTCGGCATTTTCGCTGCCGAAAGTTGGCATCAGTCCTGAGGCCAGCCCCCACCAAGCCTCGACCAGACGTGACTGGGCCTGAGGGGCGGCTTTGCGCCAATGAGCTTGCCTTTGTTCCGGGGCGGACGGCATGAGGGGTTCGGCTTTTCAGTATGGTCTTCCATGGTCTGTCTCCTTCATTGAGAGACAGAGCAGCATGCGGCCGTCGCAACCCAGCAGCGGATCTAACGGCTGGTTTTAGGCAATTTCTTCCGTCGCCTGGTTACCAACTGTCGATTTTGACCCGAAGCGGACGTCAGCAATACAATGCTCTCTGCGCCGGGCCGCACATTTAGAGCGCGACCGCTATTCCACGAATTGAGCCGGAACAAGCAAGCTGCCGCCTAGGATCACGACCCACATCACGTAAAGCTGTAATCGGAGATGATCTTGGATTCGAGATACTCCTCGATGCCCCAAATGCCACCCTCGCGGGCGCGCCCCGATTGCTTCACGCCGCCGAAGAAGGAGCCAGCCCCGCGCGACTTCCCGTTCATCTCGATCATTCCGGCCTTCAACGATAGAGCCAGCTGGTTGGCGCGGACTGCGTCCTTTGTCTGGACATAGTTGGTGAGGCCGTAAGGCGTATCGTTTGCGATCCGCACTGCTTCCTCTTCGCTGTCGAACGGTATCATAGCCATGACAGGTCCGAAGATCTCCTCGCGCTCGATCGTCATGCCGGGCCTAACATCCGCAAATACCGTCGGCTTAACGTAATATCCGCTGTTGAATTCTTCCGGACGGCCAAGTCCGCCGCAGAGAAGGCGGGCTCCTTCGTCGATCCCCTTTTTGATGTAATTCTGGACTTGCTCCCACTGCCGCTTGTTGACAAGCGGTCCGATGTGAGAACCGGGCTCCAGAGCCGGCCCGACCTTGATGGCTTTTGTGAGCGCGGCAACCTGCTCTATCGCTTGATCGTAGATGCTGCGTTCAACGAGCATTCTTGACGGCGCGTTGCAGGATTGGCCGGAATTCTCCATCATCCGACCAACGCTCCACTTGAGCGCTCGGGGATCTGCATCGGCGAAGATCAGATTCGCACCTTTGCCGCCAAGCTCGAGGGCGACCCGCTTGAGCGTTTCAGCCGCAGCTCGCGATATGGCTTTTCCCGCCCGCGTCGATCCCGTGAACGAAATCATCTCGACATCGGGATGGTTGGAAAGTTGGGTGCCGACGCCGATCCCGTCTCCGTTGACGAGATTGAAGACACCGGGCGGCACGCCGGCGTCGTGACAAAATTCTGCAAACAGCATTGCGTTCAGAGGAGACGCTTCCGAAGGTTTGAGCACGCACGTGCACCCTGCGAGCATTGCCGGAATGGCTTTCAGAACGATCTGATTTACCGGCCAGTTCCACGGCGTTATGAGGCCGACGACGCCGATGGGCTCCAAGGCAACGGCGGTCTTGGGCGCTTGGGGGCCAAGAGGACGTATCCATTCGATGTGTTCGAAGGCGTCCAGGAAATTCTTCGTATGCCAGGGCAAGCAAGCGGCCTGCTCCGCTAACGAGAAATCAATCGGCGCGCCCATTTCCAAGGAAATCGCTTCGGCATACTCGTGGCGGCGCTTTTCGTATTGCTCGAGGATTCTTTTGATGATGGCGGCACGTTCTGCCGGAGCGGTTGCCGCCCACTTCGGGAACGCGGCCTTGGCGGCATTCACAGCCGCGTCGGTGTCGGCCTGATCTCCGAGTGAGATCACGGTGCAAGGTTCTTCCGTCGAAGGGTTGATGACGTGCCAGTCGCGGGCGCTATGCGGGGGAACCCAAGCGCCATTGATGTAGAAGTCGCGTCGAAAATTCATGATGCCCTTAATCGTTTTGGTTGAGGATTGAGAGAATGGAAGGAACACCATTCTCAGGCAACTTGCCGAACAGTTCCAGAGTGCATTTCGCCAAGAAGTTCCTGAACATTTTCTACGGTTAGCGGGACAGGATTCGTGCCTGCGGTAGGATCGATGACCGCGAGCCGCGCGATATCGGAAAATTTGTCCTGCTCGACTCCCAGATCGGCGATCGTTGCGGGGATCCCTATCTCGGATCTGAGTTCGAGGATCCAATCGTTGATCGCGCGCACGGCTGAACCGCCGGAAGACTTGCCGTTTGTCAATCCGACGTAGGCCGCCAGACGCTGCATCTTTTCGCCGATCGCCGGAGCATTGAATGCAATGACATAGGGCATGACGACTCCGTTTGTCAGCCCGTGGTGGACGCCATATATTGCGCCGATAGGATGGCTCACCGAGTGAACCGCGCCGAGGCCTTTCTGAAAGGCCGTCGCCGCCATTGCCGCAGCCGTCAGCATCTGGCCGCGCGCTTCGATGTCATCGCCGGCTCGGACGGCCCGAGGTAAATAGTCTTTCACCAGGCGCGCGCTTTCCATTGCGATAGCGTCCGCCATCGGGTGATAGCTCGGTGCGCAGAACGCTTCGATGGCATGCGAGAGAGCGTCCATTCCGGTTCCAGCCGTCAATAACGGCGGCAGGCCGACGGTCAGCTCCGGATCCAGGATCGCGATGCGTGGCATCATCGCGGGGTGGAAAATGATTTTCTTTACGTGGTTGTCGGCATCCGTGATCACCGTGGCGCGTCCGACTTCCGAGCCCGTTCCCGCCGTCGTCGGAATCGCAATGATGGGCGCGATGGCCTCCGTCGACGCACGCCGCCAATTGTCACCGATATCTTCGAAGTCCCACACCGACCTCGACTGGCCTATCATGAGGGCGACGGTTTTTCCCACATCGAGGGCGCTTCCGCCTCCAAAGGCGATGACGCCATCATGTTCGCCTTGACGATAGGCAACCACGCCGTCCGTCAAATTGATCGACGTCGGATTGCCCTGAAGTGCATCAAAGACTGAGGCCTTGATGCCTGCCGCCTCAAGGAGAGCCAGCGCCGATACGACCATCGGCAAGTTGGTAAGACCTGGATCGACGACGAAGAAAGGACGCGACATGCCGATCTCCTTGCAAGCTGTCGCCAGATCGGAAATTCGCCCAGGACCAAACCAGACTTTCGTGGGATAGCTCCAATTCGCGTTGGCAATGATCATCTCTCGATCCTTCCTTCGTGTGCGGATGTTTTTAGGTGGGCGGCTATGGTGCTTGCGATTTCGATGAGCGCTTCGCGCGCGCGGGGTACGCCGCCGGACATTGCTGTGAAGGCGTGCGGTAGCGCGGGATAGTCGAGCGTCGTCACCGGATTGCCTTCGCGTGCGAGACGCTGAGCAAGGGCGATGCCTTCTGAAAGGAGCAGGTCATTGCCCGCGTGGACCATTATGGTAGGGGGCAAATCAGATAGGCTTTTTGCGCGTCCTACTGAGCATCTCGGATCATCAACATCGATGGGAGCGCGGATATATTGGTCCGCAAACCAGATCATGTCCTCGCGCGAAAGTGGGTAGTTCCCATCATGGGGCGTGACAGGCATCGCGCGTCTATCCATGTCGACCACCGGATAGATGAGCAGCTGGAGACACGGCATGGGCTGCTGCTGATCGCGAAGGCACAGGGACGCCGCGATGGCGAGGTATGCGCCTGCAGAGTCACCGCCGATCGCGACGCGGGTCGGATCAGCACCGATACGGTGAGCCGTTGATCGAACCCAGTGAAACGCTGTCAAAACGTCTTCTACAGCCGCGGGAAAGCGGTGCTCAGGTGCCAGCCGATATCCGACAGATAGCACGAGGCAACCGCTGTGTTCCGCGATCAGACTGCAAGCGGTATGGCAGGTATCGAGATCGCCGAGCACGCATCCGCCGAAGTGAAGATAAATCAACAGAGGCGCGTCAGCGGCCATTGCGCTATTTGGCCGATAGAGCCGCGCCGGCAGTTTGGTCACCGGACCTTCGATCTCGAGATCCGCAACGGAAACATGCGCCGACGCTCGTGCTTCCATCAAAGACAGGGATAGAAAAGCTGGCTTCCTCCTGTCTTCCGCCGAGCTCCCATTTTGCTTGCTGAAACGCTGCACGATCCAAGCGTGAATGCCAGCCCGCGGGTCGATCCCCGGCATCTGGCGCGCGAGCGATGTGAACCGGAAAAAGAAAGAGATAAAAGGCAGCGCGATTTGGAAGCCGCGTCGCAGCATTTTCCAGCTCTTGCGATTCCAGCCATTCGAATTGGCATCAAGAATGCGATCGGCTTCTTCCGAGACGGCCATGCGCGTGTGCCTCAAGACCCGACGGACGGACGCGGTTGGCCGATGCAGCGAAACGTTTGAGCGCACAATGTCTTCGACGATCGGATGATCATTTCAACGTCCCTGACTTCGCCGACAAAGATATCGGGCTGCACTGATCAACTCGGCCCTTTAGGTATATTGACAGTATATCGCAATCGTCAATTATCAAGTTTTGCCAGCAGATTCCGTAATTTTTGATGCAATGCAGCGTTCAAAAATCCGTCCGTTCGAGCACGAAAAAATATTGACAATATATTTTTAGCATACCTTACTGCGCTTGTTCATCGGTGTCGCTATCGAGGCTGCTTGTGCCAAAGAAGAGAGAACCGTTTCGTCTGCCGCAGGCAGATGGCGAGCGGGAAACGCAAGCTACCAAAGCGTATCACGCTGTTCGCGCGATGATCCTTCGCTGCGAGCTTCAGCCGGGCTCGGTGATCAATGATCGGTTGCTGACAGAGAAGATCGGCTATGGACGCACGCCATTGCGTGAGGCCTTGTTACGGCTCGCCGGCGAAAGGCTCGTTCTTTTCCAGCGCAATCAGTCGATCGAGGTTGCTCCTGTCGAGGTAGCAGAGGTCAACAGCCTCTATACTTTGAGGCTACATTTAGAGCGGCTCGCGTGGCGTCTCTGGCTGGAGGCCGCATCGAGTAAACAGATCAGCCGACTGTCGCATACCTTCGATTCCGTCGCGGCGCTCACGCGTGACGGCGATGTGGAAGGGCTCCTGCATTTGGATTTTGAATTCCATTCCCAGGTCTACCAGGAGTGCGGCAATCCCTTCCTGACTCAATCCCTCTATAACCTTTCCGGCGTGACGTACCGTCTGTGGTTCATGACGAACACCAACGACGTCAAGGCACAAGCCGCAACCGCTCGCTCTCATGCGCCCATTATCGATGCCGTTCGGCGGCGCGATGCACGCACTCTGGATACAGAAATTGCGCGTCATATCGCGGGTGCCTACGACGCCATCATGGACAAGTTCCGTGTCAACACGGTGAGCCGAATTGGCGAAATTCCTATTCAACTGCTGACGAAGGAGGAGAGTAATGGATTGCGTGACGCGTAAATTGCACCGTCTGATTACGGCGGCGGTTCTTGGAAGTTTTGGATTCTCCAGTGCCGCGACGGCGGGGGGACAGCTGACACTTCTTTGCTGGGAGGGATACGCAGATAAGAGCTTCGTTGAGCCTTTCGAAGCCGAAACCGGCTGCAAGGTGAATGCCGTCTATGTCGGTACGAATGACGAAATCGTATCAAAGATCATGAGCGGTGGCGGAACCGCTGATCTCATCTCTCCTTCGAACGATACGACCATGCGGCTTGTAAATGCCGATGCGGTATCTCCGATAGATGAAAGCAAAGTTCCCAACATGGCCGACTTCATTCCGGAATTTAAGCGGCCTGCATGGGATGTGAAGGACGGCAAGCTTTGGGGAGTTCCCTATGGCTGGGGCGTCATTCGTATCATTGCGGACGCTTCCGTCGTCGATCCCAATACGGATTCGCTAGGCTTCCTCTGGGACTCAAAATACGCCGGCAAGCTTTCGATGTGGGACGATATTGAGACCGTCTACACGGCGTCGCGCTATCTCGGATTTAAGAACACCTACGATCTGAGCGATGAACAGCTTGAACAGGTCAAGGCAAAGCTCATCGCGATGAAACCCAACATTCGCAAATACTGGTTCACGACGGGCGAGATGGGCACCTTGATCGCCAGCGGTGAAGCGATCGGCGGAAACTCTTGGGAGTCCACGATCGTTCAGTTACGGGCCGACGGTAAGAAGGTTGCCGATCTCAAGCCGAAAGAGGGCCGGGGCGGCTGGAGCGACAGCTGGATGATCGTCAAGGGATCTGAAAGCAATCCCTGCGTCTACCCGTGGCTCAACTATGTATCGTCCGCGAAAGCCCAAGCTTTGGCGCACAAGGTCACCGGTTTCGGCTACCCCAACGTTAAAATGGCCGATGAACTCGATGAGAATACCAAGGCAGCCTATACCGAGCTCGGTATGACCGATCCCGCGACGCTCACGAATGTCGATTGGTGGCAGCCTGTGAAGCGCCGGGCAAAATATCTCGAAATCTGGAACCAGGTGAAGGCGGCGTCGAACTGACTTCCGCCCGTAATTGAACGTCCACGCTGCCAGAGGCGTGCCCGTTTTAAGGGCCACCAACGACAGGACCATTGGGTGCGATGACAACTGGAATTGAACTTCGAAATCTTCGCAAACTCTTTGATGGCCACGGGCACGCCTCTTGGGCAGTTGACGGCGTTGACATGACGATCGGCGCCGGCAAGTTCGTTACGCTCCTTGGACCGTCCGGATGCGGAAAGACGACGACCTTGCGAATGATCGCAGGCCTCGAAATTCCGACGTCAGGGCAGATTTTCAGAGATGGTCAGGATATTACGGATCAGCCCGTCACCGACCGCGATATGCGCATGGTGTTTCAGGATTTCGCGCTGTTCCCGAATATGACGATCGAAGACAATGTCGCGTTCGGGTTACGTGTGAAGAGCAAGAGGGGCGCGTACTCGGAAGCTCAGATAAAGCGGCGGGTCGCCGAATTCCTCGACCTCGTACATCTCAAAGACCACGCTTACAAAAAGCCCCATCAGCTCTCAGGGGGCCAGAAACAGCGCGTGTCTTTGGCTCGGGCTCTGGTGACCGATCCAAAGGTCGTCCTTTTCGACGAGCCGCTCGGATCTCTCGACGCCAATTTGCGCAAGATTATGCAGCTCGAGCTCATTCGTCTTCATCGAGAGTTGGGCAAGACCTTCATTTACGTTACGCACGATCAAGACGAGGCGATGGCGATGAGCGACGCGATCGCAGTCATGTCGCAGGGCAAGGTCATGCAATTTGGGACGCCCAGGGAGATCTATGATCGGCCGGCCAATCGATATGTGGCGTCCTTTATCGGGCATGCGCACATCGTGAACGCGACGCTTGATAGCAAAGAAGCTGACACGGTGACTGTTTGCCTTGGTAACGGCGATCGCGTCGGATTGCGCGGGAACGTAGACGCGGCGCCCGGGAGCGCCGTAGGTCTCATGCTGCGTGCAGAAGATCTCGCCTTTGCGGACGCTGGCGCCGATACGATCGGCGGAAAGGTGATCGACAGTCTCTATCGCGGCGAATACGTCGAATATGTCGTCGCATTAAATGGAAACTCGGGCGTCGTGCACGTCCATGCGCGCACCGATCTGCCGCCGGTCGCACACGGCTTGGCCGTGGCGTTGAAGGTGAACCCGGTCAAGGCGCACGTTGTGGTGCAGTGAGATGACGGCGATGACGACGATTGAACGGGCCGTTGAGCCCGCGAGAACCAGCATCCGCAGCGCACGGGCGATTGAGCGCCGGAGGCTCCTTCTTTGGTTGTTGCCCCCAATGGCGTGGTTCACGGTCTTCATGCTGATCCCATACGCCATGCTGCTATACACGAGCCTCGGGCATGTGGACGACATGCGGTTCATCCCTGGATTGTCTCTCGACAATTTCGTGCGTGTTTTCACGGTGGACCCTTATCTCGGCGTCATCATCAAATCGGCGCGGATAGGCTTGATGACGGCGGTCCTCTCGTCCGTCGTTGCGTATCCGCTAGCGTTCTACTTGGCCTTCCACGTTCGAACTCAGCGCCTCAAGTTCCTGATCTACCTCCTCGTGATCGTACCGTGGTGGGCCAGTTATCTCGTGAAGGCGTACGCTTGGAAAACTATTCTCGGATCGGGCGGAATTCTGAACGTCGGCCTGCAGGAGCTCGGTTTTGTGCATGAGCCCGTTCGACTGTTCCTCTACAACGAGTTCAGCGTCGTGATGACATTGACGTATATCTTCACGCCCTTCGCGGTACTTTCGATTTACGCGCAGCTGGAGCGGGTCCCGACATCACTGATTGAGGCCGCTCGAAATCTTGGTGCGGACGGTTGGATGATTTTCAGGCGCATCATCCTGCCGATCAGCGTTCCGGGCATTGTGGCCGGTGCGATCATCACTTTCTCGCTGGCCTTCGGAGATTTCGTCGCCCCAGTGCTCGTTGGCGGTCCAGACTCCGTAATGATTTCGAATGTCGTGATCAACCTTTTGGGCGTGGCCTTTGATTGGCCGCTGGCAGCCGCAATCGGGCTTGTGATTATCACGCTCGGTCTCCTGCTCATCTCGGCTTCGGGATGGCTGGAAGAAAAAACGCAAACCCGATTCTGAGAGATCTCATGCGCGCTTTCGGCAACCGGACCCTTGTGACTGCCTTGGCGATGTCGGTGTTGGCATTCCTTTACGCGCCAATCCTCGTGATGATGGTCTTTTCATTCAACGACAGCCAGTATACGGGCTTGCCGTTCAACGGATTCACGCTGCGTTGGTACGGTGAGCTCTTCAGTGACAATCAAATGCTGATGTCCATTTGGAACAGCATTTTTGTCGGCATAGGCGTCGTGGCGATCAGTGTTCTTTTCGGCTTACCGGCCGCGATCGCGCTAGATAGATACGAGTTTCCGGGAAAGGGGCTTTTTCGACGCATTGTG
Source organism: Hyphomicrobium facile (assembly GCF_900116175.1). Taxonomy (GTDB): domain Bacteria; phylum Pseudomonadota; class Alphaproteobacteria; order Rhizobiales; family Hyphomicrobiaceae; genus Hyphomicrobium_B; species Hyphomicrobium_B facile. Next base: position 151,807 of record NZ_FPCH01000001.1, on the reverse strand, counting down.
ATGCTGCCGATCGTATTGCCGGGAATCATAACCGGCGTCGCCCTGCTAAGTTTCTATCTGACCATTCATCTGCGCCTGTCACTGTACACCATCATGCTTGGACAGGGTACGGCATTGATGTGCATCACGATCACCGAGGTGTTTGCTCGACTTCAGCAGTTAGGCAAAAGCCAGGCGGAGGCAGCAGCCAATCTCGGAGCCAATGACTGGGAAATCTTCAGACAGGTAACCCTTCCAGGCATCCGCTCTGCGTTGTTCGGCGCGATGTTGATAGCATTTTCGATCTCGTTCGACGAGATCGCCGTCACCTTCCTGCTCACTGGCCGGGAAAATACTCTGCCGATGACGTTGTGGTCTCTCCTGCGTCGCGAGGTTACGCCTGAAGTGAATGCCGTCGCCACGCTCGTCGTCTTTCTATCAATCATCTTGATCGTCGCCGGAATGTATTCATCGCGTGGGCACGCGAATGAAAGGGAGGCCTGAAATGAGAATTGAAGAAGTCCGCGAGATCATAACGCAAGAAAATATCAAAACGATCATCATCGCGGCGACCGATGCGGCGGGCGTTCTGCGCGGCAAACGGCTGACGGTTCCCTATTTCTATCATGCCGTTGAGGACGGCCTGCACTTCGCATCGTTCTTGTTGGGAACGACCACGATGGACGAGGTGCTGCCGGGGCTGTTCGATACCGGCATTCCCGACGTCAAGGGCGTGATCGATTTGCCGACCTTCCGTGTTGCGCCATGGGAAGCGAATACGGCGATCGTATTGATGGATTGGGCAACGCCTGAAGGATCTCCCCATCCACTCTGTCCGCGTTCGATGCTGAAGCGTAAGGTCGCCGAAGCCAAGGCGATGGGCTTCAACGCGAGCGCCAGCCTCGAACTCGAGTTCTACCTACTGCCAGTTTCTACCGCGGACGTCCGTAAAGGCCGATGGTCCGATATCGAGCCGGGCTCTCGTGATATTCACTGCTATTCAATTCTCGAAGGGCACTACTCGGAACCAATCATCGGGAAACTGCGGGACTGTTTTCCGAATGAGATCGAAGGATGCCTGCCCGAATGGGGCCAAGGACAGTTCGAGGTGAACCTCCATCATTCCGATCCGGTGAAGATGGCCGACACTTCGATCATGCTAAAGCTTGCAACGAAGCAGCTCGCGTCCCAAGCCGGCGCGATGGCGACGTTCATGGCGAAGTTTCGCGAAGATCTGTCCGGATGTTCGGGCCACATCCATATCAGCCTACAAAAGACGGTGACGAACGAGCCGGTATTTTTCGACGCGGAAAAGCCGCTTCGTCTCAGTGATACGTTCAAGAGCTTCGTGGCTGGCAATATCGACGTGTTTGCGCCGTCCATGATCTTTTACGCGCCAAACGTGAATTCCTATAAGCGTTTGCAAGCGATGACCTTTGCCGGAACCACGCGAAATTGGGCGGTAGACAATCGTACGACGGGATTCCGCGCGATAAACGCGACACCGCGCAGCACACGGCTAGAAGTACGTATGGGTGGCGCGGATATGAATCCCTACTATGGCTTGTCGATCGCGCTTGGATCTGGGCTGCGTGGTATTCGGCTCGGATTGGCCCCGCCGCCGGCCTCGAGCGGCAATGCCTATGACGAAAACGTCGACAAGGTTCCGGCCACCCTCTCAGCGGCCGTCGAATGTGCCGCGAAGGACAAAGCGATACGAGAAGTGCTTTCACCCGAGGTGGTCGATAATGCGCTCCGCATCGCAGATTTCGAGCTCGGCGTATTCCAAACGACCGTGACTGACCTCGAGCGCCGCCGGTACATGGAAACCGTCTGAGCCGGCCTGGACACAAGAAAGCAATCGAGATGCAAATGGAAACGACGACCCAAGATGGGCAGGCGGATGACGTTCGGTATTTCGATGTCATCATCGTGGGCGCCGGCATTTCCGGGATTGGCAGTGCTCATTATCTTAAGAGGGATTGCCCCGACTTAACGTATGTCCTTCTCGAGACACAGGAGACGTTCGGCGGAACCTGGCATACGCATCGTTATCCTGGCGTGCGCTCGGACAGCGATTTGTATACCTTTGGATTTAGCTTCAAACCTTGGGTGGAATCTCCAATCGCCACCGGAGAGCGGATCCTCACCTATCTCAATGCCGTCATCAAAGAGGATGGCCTCGAGCGGCACATTCGATACCGCCATCGCGTTGTTTCGGCGAATTGGGACAGCAAGCGGAAGCGGTGGGATCTGATCGTTCGTAACGAGCAGCTGGGCAAAGACCATCGCTTTTCAACGAACTTCCTTTGGATGTGCCAGGGCTACTACCGGCACTCGGAGGGTTACACGCCGGATTGGCGCGGAATGGAGAGCTTCAATGGTCAAATCGTCCATCCTCAGACGTGGCCATCCGACCTCGATTACACCGGCAAGAACATCATCGTGATCGGATCTGGCGCCACTGCGGCGACGCTTGTGCCAGCCCTTGCCGAGAAGGCCGCTCACGTCACCATGCTGCAAAGGTCTCCCACTTATTTCAATCCCGGAACGAATGCAGATGCGCTTGCCGATCAGTTGCGCGAGCTCGAAATCGACGAAAACTGGATCCACGCCATCATTCGAAAAAAGCTCCTCAAGGAGCAAGAGGCAAGGTTATTGCGCGCCCAAAACGAACCAGGCGTCGTAGCCAAGGAAATGATATCGGCCGTCGAAGCCAATCTTGGGCCGTCGGTCGACGTGGCGACGCACTTCACGCCAACCTATCGGCCGTGGCAGCAGCGTGTTGCATTCATACCGGAGGGCGATTTCTTTGAGCCCTTTCGCGCTGGAAAAGCGTCGGTCGTCACCGACATCATTGAGACCTTCACGCCAAACGGCGTCCAATTAAAATCAGGCCGGACGCTCGAAGCGGACATCATCGTGACCGCGACAGGTTTCAGGCTTTGCGTTCTGGGAGACATTGCATTCTCGAAAGACGGTGAGCCGCTGAACTTTGCCGATACCGTCACGTATCACGGCATGATGTTCACGGGTGTGCCCAACCTCGTATGGGTATTCGGATACTTCCGCTCGAGCTGGACGCTCAGAGTCGAATTAATCGCCGAATTCGCGTGCCGCCTTCTGAAGCATATGCGGAATATCGGCTGTGCAATGGCGACTGTTGAGCTCAGAAAGGAAGATCAAAGCGAGCCGATTCTGCCTTGGATCGATGACCAAAACTTCAACCCCAACTACCTTATGCGCGACATGCACCTCATGCCGAAGCGGCTCAATAAGCCGGAATGGCAGCACACGCAGGATTACTTCGCCGAGTGTGTTTCGTTGCCCCAGATCAGCTTCTCAGATCCCGCCTTCCATTTTTCTTGAAGCGAGGTTTCTGCTCATAAATGGACTGCCGTAAAGACGCTTCTTTGTTGCGTTGACTTTATTCACAAAGTCGACTTCTCGGGAGGAGGACAGGACGAGGCCAGAGCAGATCAATCGGTCAAGGCAACTGCCATATAAGAGCAGGCGAGTTCGCCCATTTCGGCAGTCGTTAGAGTGTCCGCTTCTGGCCCTAAGCGTCATTTGCCAAATGTCCGCTCTTAGAGGCCTTGCTGACGTGGTGTTCGATCATCAAAACGCATACGATTTTAATGATTGGAGTTCCGCTTTCTCGGCATACCTGTAAGATCCCAGAATCGGACATTGGCCTGACCTCGGGCGAGGTCGGTGTTCGCGCTTCTGGCGACGTCTGCTGGCGACGTCAAAGCGGATACGATGATGATGGTCACGGCAACTAGCGCTTTTGACGCGGAGCAGTCATTTTGCCAACAGCTGCATCCGATTTGCGCGATGCAGCCGCCGGCAACTGCTTAGCGACCGCCTGCATCCTCAACTCGGGGAATCCCAGAAATTACAATTCCACTGCTCGAAACCGCATACGAGTCTGTCATCGACATGCAGCACGTCCGGCAGACGCTAAGCAGAATTGTAAACGAAGAACTTGATCTCGTCAGCACCTTCCCTTCTTTCGCCCTAAACGAGTTGGCCGATACCCTGGCTGCTTTGGGAGCCCTGTACAAAGAATGCAGCGGCCGCGAGCTATCATCTGGGCGTGTGCGATAGCAGGTTTATCCGGGGTTTGCACACCTACACTCCACGGTAACGCACCGGAGAACAAGTTCTCGTTGGCGCTACTTCCCCGCCCATTATAGGGCTGCTTCGCGGACGCTTTCGTCCGAACGATAATTTGCCACGTGGCCTTACTCCGTCTCGTGTCGCCAGGATCCCAGTCGTTCGCGAGTTCGCTGCGTCTAGCGAATCTTGGCGAGCGCCGCCTTGAGCGCTTCGACCTCGCTGTCGAAACGCCGGACAAGCCCGCAATCGATCACCTCGGCCCCGTCGACATGCGCGATCCAGCAGTCTCCATGTTGTTGGATTCTGATGCGAGCATCATCAGAGATCACGAGCGTATGTGCGCGTCAGCCCGGTAGCTCTGAAACCGCACGCCGTCGACAGTCAGCCAATGATAGAGCGGATGCAGGCTCGGCCATTTCGCCATCACGGTTGGAGCCCCTGGCGCTGGTGCTAGGTCGCGCATCGGCATCGGAGTCGCGAAGCCCAGGCGCCGCTCGTCAGCGCGCGCCGCTGTAGTGCCCGCGCGATCCGCCGGGCAGCGCTATAGCCTTCGATGACGAACGAGCCTTTGGTCACGACGTCATTGAGGACGATCTCCTCGACGATGCGGGCCGCGGCGTCGCGATCTTTGGCATTCGGGCAGTCGTCGTCGTCCAGATAAATGCGCAAAAACCGGGCCCCTGATCAAACGCGGCGAGGTGAGAACATAGCAAGAACGACTTCTTGTCGACAACCCACCGATGCGTTACATCCACCGGCATGTGCAATCTGTACTCGCAGACCCGCAACGTCGAAGCGATCCGCTGTCTCTTCAACGTCAGCCATAACCGCGCGACCGCGATCGAGCCCCCAGCCCGCGGTCTTTCCGAGTTGGAATGGCAGCGTCATCCGCAAGGCTGAGGGCTTGTCAAAATGAATCCGAGAAGCGGCGGAAGAAGCTCGCCGATCTCGGCCTTGCTTGGAGCGCTACCGGTGGAGTGGAGCTATCAAACGTCCACCTATAGACCAATAAGCCTTTTCGGTTTCGATGGAGCCTGAGCCATCCGGGTGCACCGCGCATCCGTTATGTCGCGCTATCGACGGGCTTGGTCTTGCGCTAGGTTCCGTCCCAGTTGTGCATTCATCTATCTGGATAGGCGCCCCATGACAGAGAAAGGCGAAGCCCCGCCTGTTGTTGAGCCACGCCCGGACGAGCGCCCCACGGACGTGACCTTGCGTGCGCTTCTCCAACGCATCGGACAACAGGAGATACTTGCCGAATTGGGCGTTACGGCCTTGCAGGGGGCTACGTTTGAGGAGTTGCTCTCTGAGACGGCCCGGCAAGCCGCCCGCGGCTTGCGCGCGGATTTTTGCAAGGTTTTAGAGTTTCTTCCGGGCGAGAACCGTTTCCTGGTTCGCGCGGGCGTCGGTTGGAACGCGGGGGTGGTCGGTGTCGCGACCGTTGGCGCCGATACCGAGTCACCAGCAGGGTTCGCCCTGCGCACAGGAAAGGCCGTCATTTCCAATCATCTTGGGAACGAAGAGCGTTTCCGCACGCCCGAGATCCTGGCAGCACATGGGGTGAAGCGAGCAATGAACGTCATCTTGCAAGGTGATGGCAAGCCGTTCGGCGTTCTCGAAGTCGATAGCCGGTCGGATGATGATTTTGTCGAGCACGATCTCGCTTTTTTGCAAGGCGCTGCCAACATCCTCGGCATGGCGATCGAGCGCGAGCGCTACGAGCGGTTTCTAAAAGCCGCTGTCGATCGCCACGAGGTGCTCCTCCAAGAGATCAATCATCGCGTCAAAAACAGCCTGGCGCTGGTTACAAGCATGCTGCGGCTGCAAGCTCGTGAAGATGATGACCCGAGGGTTGCCGAGCGTCTCGCGGAAGCGTCCGCGCGCGTCAACGCCGTCGCCCGCGCCCATGAACGCCTCTACCAGGGCGATGACGTCCGGACTTTAGACCTCGGGGTTTATGTGGAGCAGGTTTGCAAGGATCTCGACGAAGCCGTATCGCAGCTTGATGTCCAGATTGACGCCGATCGTGGGATCGTCGTCGCCACGGATCGCGCCGTTTCATCGGCGCTGATTGTGGCGGAGCTAATCACCAACGCGGCCAAATACGCCTACAAAGGCGCGGCAAAGGGCAAGGTCTTCGTTCGCGTGACGCTCTCCGGCGACAGAGTTCTGCTAACAGTGCGGGATGAAGGCTCGGGATTGCCACATGACTTTGATTTTCAAAAAGGCACTAGCCTTGGGATGCGGATCATCACCGCCTTTACCCAGCAGCTCGGTGGCGAGGTAAAGATGAAACGGTTGTCGCCTGGGACTGAATTTACGGTCGCGCTCCCGGCGGACCACCAACCCTGACGGCAGCGGTCGAGAATTCCTCGAAATCTTAAGCCGCCGCGAGTTTGCGCGCGACGTTTTTCAGGATCTTAGCGAGGGTCTCTTTGCCGACGGGCTTAGCAAGAAAGTCAGTGTCGTCCGGAAGTTCCGACGGTCGCGGCGTCTGGTTGCCCGAGCTTATGACGACGATCGTCGGCGGCCAACGCTTGCGTATGTAGTGCGACAACGAAATGCCGTCCATTGTCCCCGGCATCTGGATGTCGGTGAAGACGACGCGAATTTCCGCATGCTTTTCGAGCATAGCGATAGCTTCAGCCGCGTTAGATGCCTCACGTATGCGATAACCCGCCTGCTCAAGGTTCTGCGCCAGATCCGTTCGAACTAGCCATTCGTCATCTACGACCAATATAGTGGTTCGGGCCGCGTCGGCCATTGGTATCCCCTGCCGAAGTGTGCCCTTGTGGAATAAGCAACGTCAGCGCGGTTCTTTAGTTGCCTCCGATGGCTAGTCCATTGAACTGAGCCGGGGCAACGATGAAGAAGCGAAGACTTCTCCGACTGGCGAGGCGCGACCTGCCATGAAAAGCTAGGCAAACCGACGGGGGACGGGAAATGGTTGCGATCAGACGGTCTGCGCTAGTGCTGGCAATGTTCGTTTCTATGTACTCTTCAAGGAACGTCCGCGCAGACGAGGAGCCTCTTAGAGAAATCACCGTTGACACGATCACGATGGGCGGTGCGCTGGATGGATGCGCCATCAACTTCAAAGTCGCCGCCGAGGATCATACCTCCATGAACGCATTACATTGCTAGTCCCGCTAATTGAACGAGAAAAACTTCTCGAACCGCGCTGCCTTGTCAACATAGTCAGACCGCTACACTTCCAGTTTTGCGAACCGGCAACACTCGACCGCTATTGGCCGAACGCGTAACGACTGGGATGGTCGAAAAATTGCCCTGTGATGAAGTAGGACGCCCGGCAGGCGTCGCAGTGTCGGGCGCGGAGCTACGACGCCTTTACCCGGCATCCTTTCCCGCCGTTTGCACACGGCAGTTTAGCAGCCGTCGGGCACAGCCATAGAGGGGTCTGGTTTAGCTGGTGCCCTGTGCTCGCAGCTTGGGGTCGCGTGAGGGGAACAAGAAAATCCGAAACTCTATCGTACCGAAGCCGAGATCGATCGCGCGTTTCGTCGGATCCCGAGAGACAATGCCTGGAAGAGCATCACGATCCAGCACATCATCGACGGGGAGCGGCGGCTCATTCTTGGATGCTTGCGGCTGCCAGCACAAAGAGATGGTCTGGCTCAGCCTATGCCGAGAAGCACGGCGTGACGCTCGATACGCCGCGGACCTTACCGTCCGATACCGGAGATAATCTTAAGGCCAAGACATTATTCAGAATGCGGTAGAAAATCGCTGCTGCTAGTGCACGCGAACTCGGATCTTTTTTCGCCGCCTCTATCGCCCGCTCGTGAATATTTCCAAGAGACCCGAATGTCCGGTCCCAAAGGAATGACGTGGGTTTTTTATGAAGCTTTGTGGGCACTATGCCGACGCGGCATCCTTAGACCGGGTGTAATACGGGCGGGCAACCAGTCCGTCGACGCTGGATACTGTTTGACTGAATTCGGGCGGAACTGGATTAAAACGCGGATTCGACAGAGTTTCTGCTGTTGGAATCGGGTTCGCTGGCTCGCGTCCTAGGGAATTATTCGGCAAAGTTTGGCGCTGGTTTTCTGCAGAGAAGCAAGAAGCGATCCGTTGCAGACGCGCCGAAGCATGGCTCGCATGCTGCGCCATGGTTGGAGCTGCCGCCGAGGCAATTTTGCTCGCCACAGCTATCGCTAAAACCGGCGATGAAGAGCAAGTCCTGCGAGTGTACAGCGGACGCGAGGGCAGACGTCAGGTGACGAAGCTCGTCACTGTGGGCCAGAAGGCGCACATTGTGCAAACGTTTGAGACGTTCATGGGCCTGCTCAGCTACTGGCGTGATGATGCCGCCCACAGTCGCCCCACCGCATTGGAGCTAGCGAACGCAGATGAAGCAATGCGGCAGCTCCTCCACCTTTGTTAGTGGGTCGATAAGGAATGGGATCAGCTTTTGAGCTGACCGGACGAACCCAAGCGACCCTGTTCGCACGCCAAGATCGAGGTAAGGGGACTCGCGCGTGGTGCGCGTCATGGGGTGTTATATTTCGCCAGAAGGAATCGCCAAATGGCAAGGGACGTTTGGACTGAGTGCATGAGACGCCAGCTCGGCGGCAGCACCAAGGAAGAGCGAGATCGCGTCGAGACCGTCCTCCGGGAGTGGGACTACGAGTATCACAAGGCCTTCACCCGTCAGATCCGCTGCGAGGCGCGATGCCGTGATGGGCATGCGTGCCGCGCGCCGTCGATGCGCAATGGTCGCTGCAAACTACACGGCGGCAAATCGACGGGCGCGAAGACGCCGGGGGGTATCGAGCGCATTAGGCAGGCTCAATATCGACGCTGGGCGTGCGTGCGCGCCGCTCGCTCTTCGGCATCATTGCCCGAACGCTCTTCGCGTTGAATCGCTGACCTCGCTCATTGAGGTGGCCTTTACCAGCGAGCATTTCGGCGACCTTGTCGTAACTAAAGCCCGCCCGCCGCAACCGGCGCGCCTCCTTGACGACCTCCGGCCGCTTCTCCGCATGGGACTTTCGCCCCTCGACCTTTACGCCGGTCTCCCGCAAGCGATCGCGGGCGTGCCGGAGCTTGGAGACGAGCCGGGCTTTCTCATACTCGGCGAAGGCTCCGGCGATCTGGCGCATCATCTTTCGCGTCGGGTCGTCACTCGCCGTTAGGTCATCGCCGGAGGCCGTCAGCAAGCGAACGCCGCGGCTGATGAGAAGCGTAACGCCAAGCTCTTGGGCCATCAGCTCGCGCGTAAATTTCCGGTGCCTCGATGCGCAAGAGCACGTCACCCGCTTCCACGCGATCCCCGATGTCGACTCGCCGCTCGGCCAACAACGCCGTCGCCGCATCCTGCGGCGTCACACCGAGCTCAGTGCCCGCACCCGGTCGATTTCGAGGTAATATGACGGCAGATCGCGCACTTGCCGCAGTGTGATGTCGACGACGCCAGGAATCTGCTCCATGCGCGTCATTAGATCCCGAGCGATTTCGGCGTTGCCGGCAACATCTCGTCCGATCACGCGCACCTCGATCGCCGTCTGGGTGCCGGTCGCCAGCGTCTGAGCCGTCGCGTCCGCCGGACGGAAATAGAACGCGAGTTCAGAGAAACGCTCATTCAGTTTTTGGCGAATTTGGCTGACGTATCCCGCAGTGGGCGCGTGCGGACTGGCGAGCTGTACGAGGATTCGCCGTCAAAGGAGCCGACGACCCCGCTTTCGACCCATGCGAGATTGATCGGCTCCGGACTGCCGATGGCCTCGGCAATGAAGCCGACTTCGCCTTCGGGAATGATGCTGCGAATCTCGTGCTGCACGTCGGCAAACTTGCGTGCGGTTTCTTCAAGTCTGAGCCCGGTTGGCGCCCGGACATAAAGCCTGATCATGCCGGCATCGGCTTCCGGAAAGAACTCACGGCCGACGTTCGTGCCAGCAAACATACTGAGCGCGAGTGCGAAGATAAGGCCTGCAACGGGAAAGACTTTCCAGCCAAGCAAGAACTGCGCGATGCGCGCCATTCGCCGTTCGAGGTAAGCGAGGCCGCCCTCAACGGCGCGTGAGGCGAGACCGGGCGATGGCGCTTATTCGGGTCGCGCGCGCTGAGCATGAGCGACGCGAGAGACGGAACCAAAGTTCACGACAGTATGAAGGATGCTGCCATCGCGAGCACGACGGCGAGCGGTATCGTTGGGTCCGATGACGCGCCTTAGTTTCCGGACACGCGCATCGTATGGAGCGGACGGCACCCGCCGAAGATCTAGTCACCGTGCTCAGCACGATAGAATTCCACTAAGAAAGAACTGTCGGGATCGAGAAGCTCCACGTGGTGCAAAACCTGCGGCTCGATAACGGCCGCATGGCCCGCGGCGACGTCAACGCTCGACCGAGGATGGTCGATACAGTAGCGAATCCGGCCACCCGTCACTCGCAGCAAACCCCACACGCCCATTTTCGTTTTGTGCTCCGCCAAAAGGCCTTCCGGCACAGTCTCGCGGGTGAACTGAGTGGTGCGCTTGTAACAGGTCAATCCTGGCGGAAGGCTGCCGTGGACTGTCACGTGACACCCTCCGATGCAGGCTGCGGCGACAGCTCGGCCTCTTTGCCTTTCCGGCCATTTTCCTTATCCGCATCAGGCAACGGGGGCTTTTTACCCGTGATGTTTGGCCAGAGATCGGCGAACGTCCGGTTGGCCTCAAGCCCGTGCGGCGTGGCCTCGGGATCGGCGTCCGAGAATATCGCCTCGGCAGGACATTCCGGAACACACACGCCGCAGTCGATGCACTCGTCCGGATGAATGACGAGCATATTCTCGCCCTCGTAGAAGCAATCCACGGGGCACACCTCCACACAGTCGGTGTATTTGCATTTGATGCAGTTTTCGGTGACGACGAAGGTCATGTAGCTCACTTGGTTACCGGCGCAGAATTCGCAAGGAATAGTCCGACAGGACCGTCGATCGCATAGCTGCTGTCTCACATGAGCGTGGGAAACTTGCTTTTGAGGCGCTTCAGTTTAAGATGTACGAACCATACATCTTATTATGGTTCGTTGGAGCGAGCTACTCCATGCGTGCGCCACATCTCAAATCCTCGGGCCTTGAGGCCGGGGTTACCGAAACGATGATCCACGAGCTCGTGCATGCCTTTTTCGGAGCGAGAAGATCGCAGAATCCCTCACGCTTGGCATTGCGTTTCACCGCGGCGAGTGCGTGGTGCCAGGCCTTGCCCGCAAGCCGCATCTCCGCTGGAACTGTCCATGACTGTTTGAGGTGACGTAATGTCCGGTTATCCTCCAATTGCCTCGCTGACGCGCTGTGACGGGCCTCAATTCGAGATACGGCCGCAACTGGGCGAAGCCGAGCGGCTGTCACGTTTCAAGGCGGCAGCGATCATGGGTATGGGGTTGGCGCACCAGATGAGCCAGCCGCTTTCGGCCCTAGCGACTTATGTGCATGCAGCACGGCGCCTCCTCCAAATAACTCCCGTCGATCATGTGAGTCTTGCCGAAACCATGGAGAAGGCCGAAATCGAATTGAAACGGACGCGCGACGTTCTCCAACACCTTCGCCTCTTGGTATCTGGTGAAAGAGCCGAGCGCTTGCCGGTGAATTTGGTTGAGATCACGGATTGGGTCGTGCGCTTGTTGCAGCATGATGCTGCGGCAAGAGCCGTACGCATAGAGATTGAGCCCGGGTCGTTGCCGGCCCTGATGGCAGATGCCATACAGATCAAGCAGGTACTGCTCATACTGATCAACAATGCGATCGATGCCGCCGCTGAGACGTCAGACGGCATGGTCAGCGTCCGGTGTTGCCACGATAGCTCAAAGATTGAGATTGAAGTCTCTGATAATGGGAAGGGCATCTCGTCTGAAATCGCGGAACACGTGTTCGAACCATTCCAAACGACGAAACCTCACGGGATGGGACTTGGGTTGCCACTTAGTAAGCAGATCATAGAAGCCCACGGCGGGCTGATTTGGTGGGAAAGGGCAGTTCCGCGAGGCACGAATTTCCACCTTTGCCTGCCAGTCGATGGATGTGGCAGCCATGCAGCATGAGCCCACTGTGCATGTTATCGACGATGACCCCGCTATACGGGATTCCTTGTCCGTCCTCCTAAGGACAGCTGGCTTCGATGGGCGTCTCTTCTCTTCGGCGGAAGCGTTCCTTGGGTCTCTCAAAGACAAGCGACCGATCTGCGCTCTGGTCGACGTTTGCCTACCAGGAATGAGCGGCCTTGAGCTTCAGCAGCACCTAGCCCAGAGAGAAATTGACGCTGTGCTCGTCGTCATGACGGGACAAGCCAATGTACCAATCGCGGTCCAGGCCATGCGTCTCGGAGCTTTGCATTTCATCGAGAAGCCACTCGACCCTGAGGTGCTGCTTGAAACTCTCAACGAGGCTCTCGCCCGCCAGAGAAAATTGGCCGAGCAGCGTGCCAGGCGCGATGAAGCACAAACGTGTCTCCAAAAGCTGACATCTCGCGAGCGCGAAGTCTTCTCCTTGCTTGTCGAAGGTCATCTGAACAAGGAGATTGCCGGACGTCTCGGGATTAGCACGCGCACCGCCGAGCACCACCGGTCTCACATCATGACGAAGTTGAGTGCACGAAGTCTTTCACGCTTGGTCAGGATGTCGCTTGTCAATCTGGATTCACGAGCGCCATAAACGTCGCGCCTGCTCAATGATTTAATTGTCTCTGTATTCATGCCCCTCTCTGCATGGGCAGAAATACCAATTTATATCGCAATATTAGTTCCTAGGTATGGAAGACGCTTCGGTTCCCGCCTGCCAATCAAAAACCTTTGGGGAACCGATGTGCAATTTTCATTGAGCAGCTTATCTGCTCCTAGGAGGACGTCGTGAACAAATCCATCGGGTTCGTTGTTTTAGCATGGGCGCTTGCTTCGCTTTCGCCAATTGCGAGTGCACAAACTGTGCTGGCAGAACCACAAATCCGGTCCAATTCCGGCGGTGTGATGCCAGGGGAAACTTCGGACCGCACGCCGACCAAGCATTCACCCACGCCGAGCTCTCAAATTGACACCACCTCGGACGGCGAAACGTCGGATCGCACGCCGTCAAATCATGGGGAGCACCCCGAAGTGAAAAGTTCCGATGCTGCAATCAACTGAGTTCGTTGGGCTCAGACCGGGGCTGGCATTGACGGCCCCGGTCAGGAGGTCCGCCTAGGTGGAACTGCCGATGTTCGGTGTCTCGTCCGCTTTGGCGCGCAGCGCGACATAGCATTTCTTGTCTTGCTTGAAAAAGAACATTTATACGCTCTTTACTGCCGCTGCTTTCTCCATTTCCTCGACCGCGAGGACGGAATGAGCGTAGGCACCTCCGGCACGCATTTCAGCCGCAACCCAGATCGCCTCGATCAGTTCCGTTTCTGTCGCGCCGTGCCGCAAGGCTGCCTTAGTGTGACCCTTGATGCAGTAGGGGCATTGCGTGACGTGCGCCACCGCAACTGCAATGATCTGCTTGACCTTCGCGGATAACACTCCGTCCTCGAATACTTTCTGGCTAAACGCCTGAAAGGCGGCCTCGGTCTCTGGCGACAAGTCTCGACGCTTCTGGGCGAGCTCTCGTGTGGTTGATGGAAACAGTTCGTTCGACATAATGCCTCTTCGTTCATTGAGAAAGGGAGTCAAGGATTCCAGACGGTGAGACCGCACGGGGACAGGTTTTCTGGCTTGAATATAATGATTAGGCGGCCGGGGGTAATCGGCAGTTCTACCTACGTGCAGGGCCCGGTGACTTCAAATCGTAAACGTTGGTCTCTCATGCTCGCCGTGGCGGTGCTGAGAAAGAAGGTTCGCCGCAGTCACATCTTTCAGATAACCATCGACGAGTCGTCTTCTAACAGCCGAAGGTGCGGCCCCACGGACTGGCCCGTTACGCAAGCAGAGACACTTGAGCTCGCATCGTCGTCAGCGAAACCGAAGAACACCGCGTAGCGATACTAGCCACGGTTGCCGAGTTGACCGTGCGGTCACACGAAGTCGGACGTACTCGTCTCGCCGAGATGCAGTGCGCCGAAGTGGCGTAGCCATGCATGCTCGCTGTCGGTGGCATTTGACGACAGAGATGACGGCTTCCACAACATCCGGGAAGTTTATGAACAGGCCGCCGGTGCTGCATACGGGCGCCCTCATGCCGAGGCAGAGTCTGTGGTCTTCACCCCGGCGGTGTTTGGTGTTCCCGAAGATTCTGGCTACCGTACGTCGGTGAATGCAAAAACTCCGCTGGTACATCCCACATGCGTGCGGCGTACCAAACCGCCCAGGCGACTACGAACAGCGACATCACCCAAACCCACACCGGAATCGACGAGCGCGCCTCGGCGCGGCGCGGATCGAACGGATCGTCGGCGCTGAATGCATCTACGGTGAAGCGGACTTCGCCGTGGCGAACTGAGTGCGGGCGCAGTCCCGAGACGACGATGCCCGGGCCATTATGCACGACAAACGGAATTTGCTTGAAGCCCTCATGTCCGCTCTCGCCGCGCGCCATGATGGTCAGTCGATGCGGCCCATCCGTTAATTTGGTGGTATCGACAGAAAACTCCGTACGCAGTTCCTGATCGGCAATCGGTTGTGCTTCGTCATCCAGGTAAATGCGTACGCGCGGATTTTTCATGACTGCACCTCTGCCTTAGCGGTCGTGACGCAGAATATCGTATTTGGGATGGCACCGGTCCGTTTCACCGGGCCACAGCAACATCCAAAACATGGCCACAAAACATCCAACCGTAACCGCGCCCGACATCGCGATGATGATGAGGTTGCCGAACAACGGTCCTGCCATTTGATGTTCCATGACGTCCTCCGCTTTACTTGCCCTTGGCGCGTTCGGCGGCCACGTCTTGCGCCGTCACAAGCTTACCGTGATTGCCCCAGGAACTGCGCTCGTAATTGACGATCGCCGCGATGTCAGCGTCGTTGAGCACGGTGCTAAATGGAGGCATCGCGCTTTCATATTTGACGCCATCGACAGGCACACCTTCGAGGCCGAACAATACGTTGTGAATGTGCGCGCCCGGATTCGCGTCGTTGACGACAGCGTTGTTCTTGAGCGGCGGGAACGCGCCAGCGAGACCTTCCCCAGTCTCCTGATGGCAGACCGAGCAATTGGCGCTGAACAGCTGTTTGCCTTTGGCGGCGTCGTAACCGCTGATAGTGGGGGCCGACGCGCCAGCGGACGGAGCTTGCGTCGCTGCTAGGCTGGTTGTAGCAGGCCGTTCGGAAGGCGCCGGTGGAGTGCCTGCGGTCGTTTTGTTTTCTTGCCACGCGGTTTGCTTCAATGACATCAGATAAGCCAACAGAGCTTGCGCCTCACTGCTAGGAACCACGACACCATTTGCCGGCGCATAAGCCTTGGGCAGAGGCACCGGGGTGATGCCGGCTGGGGCCTTGTCCACGACGTCAAACATCCAAGAAAACGATGGCATGATTGATTCAGGCACCACCGCACGCGGATTATAGAGGTGAATATACTGCCATACCGCACTTGGCTGCCGGGCACCGATATTGGTGAGGTCGGGGCCAGTGCGTTCCGAGCCCAGCAGCTCCGGCGTCTGATAGGCAAAATCGCCGGGCGCCGACGGCCGCCCAAAAACCTTGTCCTGAGTCAATGGACGTACTTGCTGCGTATGGCAGTAGCTGCAGCCGTTGGCGACGTATACGTCGCGGCCTTCGGCTTCGATCAGCGTAAGCGGATTTACTCCCGGGCCAGCCGGTGTCTGCGAAAGGGTGATGCCCGGCAAAACTCCCATCAGGAGCGCGAGGCCCGCATAGACCAACGTCGAACCACCGGCTATCGCGACCAGCTTGTTCATGCCGTGTCATCCCTGGCCAGCGCCGGCACCAGCGGCGCCGCCCTGGCACTGGGGCCGTAGGTCATGCACCAGACATTCCAGGCGAACACCACGTGGCTCAGAAACATGAGTATGCCGCCGACGCCTCGCCATACATGGAATGGCCCCATGTCCACGACAGACTGAATGAAGGGCGATCCCTGTATCCAATTTAAACCTTGGATGGTGCCGCCGATCGACAGGGAAAGGACATAGATAAAGCTTCCGACGAGG
Source organism: Hyphomicrobium facile (assembly GCF_900116175.1). Taxonomy (GTDB): domain Bacteria; phylum Pseudomonadota; class Alphaproteobacteria; order Rhizobiales; family Hyphomicrobiaceae; genus Hyphomicrobium_B; species Hyphomicrobium_B facile. Next base: position 135,627 of record NZ_FPCH01000001.1, on the reverse strand, counting down.
GCCATCCAGAAATGCAACGCTAAGCCCGCTTGACCGGGGTACTTTCCGGTTGCTGCTGGCAACAGGGCATAAATGCAGCCCCAGACAGCAAAGTTGACAAAGCCATACATCGTGAGGTGCGAATGACCGACGGTATAATTGGTAAAATGCCAGACTGCCTGCATTGAGCGGAACGCTTCAACTGTTCCTTGAGACGACCCCACCAGATAGCCGATCACGCCGACGAAGATGAAGGCGAGCGGATAGGACTCGCGCATTTGACCGAACCGGCCCCGCATGGTCAGCAGGAAATTGGCGCTACCGCCCAGCACTGGCACGAGCATGGCTACACTGAAGACGATGGCCGTGGTCTGTAGCCACCAAGGAAGCGGGCTGAACAAGAAATGATGGGAACCGATAATCGGGTAAAATACTAGATTGGTCCAGAACGCGAAAACACCAAGCGCATAAGAATAGATCGGTCGGCTAAGCAGTTTGGGCAGTGCGTAATAGAAAATACCAAGCGCCAGCGGCGTGAACCACATGCCCACGGCATTGTGCATGTAGTAGCCGGAAACCGCGACCTGGCCGAGACCGTATTGATACCACGGCAGGATTGCCACCACCGCGATGATGCATGTCCATAGGACGCCACCCATCGTGTACCAATTGGACAGGTAGATGTCGTCTGTGGTGCGCCGCGCCACTGTGCCGACCAAGTTCCAGGCGGTGACCAGGAGCGCCGACAGGAATATTAGCCGAATTGGCCATGGCCACTCGCGGTATTCCAAATTTCCGTCATTGTAGCCGAGGTCCAACGCGATAGTGCCCGCAATGGCTGCGATATTGAATAGCCACAGCCCGACCCAGGCCAATCGCACACTGTAGAGCTGTGTGCGGCAGCTGCGAACCGCAACATAATAAGCCAAGCCGACGAGTGCGATGCTGGCCCAGCCGTAGAAAGTCGCATTCGTATGAATCGGCCGTAAGCGGCCGAAAGTGAGCCATGCACCGGATCCGAAATCCGGTGCGCCGAACTTATAAGCTAGCAAGATGCCAATGAAGGTCGCGAAGACAAGCCAAGCGGTCGCCGAGATCGTGTAGGCCGCAAAGACCCGAGCCAACTCCAGATCTTTTTGTTTAAGCACGCTTGATGGATGCGCCGCCGGCTGCATAGCAGGCCCTCTATTTTCTTCGCCACCATCGGTAGTCGGCTGGAGCAGTACGCTAGATAGCGAGCGCGGCACAAAAAGTTACGCCGTCACGCTGATCCTCACGCTGAGCGCTTTTGGCACGACGCCCCACATAACATACGCCCGACATACATTTTATATCGGCAACGTGGATCCACAATAGACGCTCGAAGGCATCAATATCCCGTGAATGCATTGAAAGCCCGAGCCCATCGTACTTCGACCGGATCTCGGAAGACGTTCTGGTTTTTAACGCCGATGCGCACCGGTGAAACTGTCGAATTTTCCCCGTCTTGGAGCAATTTCAGAGACAATCGCCGTCAAAATCGCTGCTTATCTCTAGGTTTTTCGCGCTGTGCACGGAGCTCCATTCGCGCTGACGTGCGCTCGACCTGTCCAGGAGAGGAAGTCCTCTCGCTAGGCGGCTTTCATATCGAATTGAAACGCGAAACGGCTATTTCGGGCATCGTCAGATCAACGACGATTGAATCTGTGTAGGTACTCTTTTCGAGAATTCATCATCGGCGACTCATTTTGTTTCGAGGCGTTGTCTGCAGTCTTTTATGAGACGGCTGTCCAAGATTGATTTTTCACGGACGCGCGTCTTTGCTTCGCCATCAAAACACTGCCGCGATTTGGCATAGGTAGAACTGCCGATTCTCAACATCGGGCTTGGCTATTAGATTGGCTTAAAGACGTCCGTCGCTGAGGTCGCGATTGTCTGACCCCCTTCAGCGTTCCGCGCAGATGCGGCGGGCGTCTCCTGAGAGCCAACCTTGCAACAACCCCTGTTCGAGCGTGGCTCCGTCTCCGGAGTCGTCACGGACTCCGCGAATAAGGAGAAGCTTATGAATCTCTGGAAAACGCCCTTCGGCGCCATGAGCGCTGTGATCGCCCTGTCACTACCCGCAATGGCCAATGATGACGTCATTAAAAATACGAGCGATCCGAATAACTGGGCAAAGCAAGGAGGCGATTACGCTAACACGCGCTATTCCCAGCTCGATCAAATCAATACCGAGAACGTGGGTAGCCTGAAGTCCGCGTGGACGTTTTCGACGGGCGTGCTGCGCGGCCACGAGGGCTCGCCTCTCGTCATCGGCAACATCATGTACGTCCATGGCCCGTTCCCGAATCCGGTCTTTGCGCTCGATCTCGACAACGACCAGAGGATCCTATGGAAGTACGAACCCAAACAGGATCCGTCCGTCATTCCAGTCATGTGTTGCGACACGGTGAACCGCGGCGTCGCTTACGCGGATGGCAAGATTTTCCTGAACCAGGCAGACACAACGTTGGTGGCGCTCGATGCCAAAACAGGTAAGGAAGTTTGGAAGGTTGTTAACGGCGATCCCAAGAAGGGAGAGACGGGCACAAACGCTCCACTCGTCATCAAGGACAAGGTGATTGTTGGAATTTCCGGTGCCGAATTTGGAATACGCGGACACATCTCGGCCTACAACGTGGCCGACGGCAAGCTCGTCTGGCGAGGCTACTCGTCGGGCCCCGATACCGAGATCTTGGTCGACCCCGAGAAGACGATGTCGCTCGGCACGGCGGTCGGCAAGGATTCCTCGCTGAAGACATGGAACGGCGATCAGTGGAAGATCGGCGGCGGCTCGACTTGGGGCTGGTTCTCATGGGATCCCAAATTGAACCTTTTGTACTACGGCACAGCAAACCCCTCGACCTGGAACTCGGTCCAGCGGGCAGGTCCCGATGGCAAGCCGATCGATCAGAAGTGGACGATGACGATCTTCGCCCGCAATCCGGACACGGGCGTCGCCACGTGGGCCTATCAGATGACGCCGTTCGACCAGTGGGACTATGACGGTGTCAACGAGATGATTCTCGTCGACGACCTCGACGTAAAGGGAGAGAAGCGCAATGTCCTCGTGCACTTCGATCGCAACGGTCTGGCGTATACGCTGGATCGCAAGACAGGCATTCCGTTGGTCGTCGAGAAATTTGATCCGATGGTGAACTGGACGACGGGCGTCGATTTGGATCCGAAGAGCGCGAACTATGGCCGCCCGGCTGTCGTTGCAGGCAAATCTCCCTTCACGGGTGGACAGGATGTCAACACGAAGGGCATTTGCCCCGCCGCGCTCGGGACAAAGGACGAGCAACCGGCGTCGTATTCGCCGTTGACGGGTCTCTTCTACGTGCCGACGAACCATGTCTGCATGGACTATGAGCCTTTCAAGGTATCCTACACAGCGGGACAGCCCTATGTCGGCGCAACGCTATCGATGTTCCCAGCTTCAGATAGCCACGGCGGTATGGGAAACTTTATCGCCTGGGACGCTGGCAAAGGTAAGATCGTCTGGTCGAACAAAGAGCAGTTCTCTGTCTGGTCAGGTGTTCTCACCACCGCCGGCGGCATTGCCTGCTACGGCACGCTTGAAGGCTATTTCAAGTGTGACGATCAGAAGGACGGCAAGAACCTTTACAAGTTTAAGACACCGTCGGGCATCATCGGCAATGTGTTCACCTATACTCACAAGGGCAAGCAATACATTGGCGTTTTCTCGGGCGTTGGTGGCTGGGCCGGTATCGGACTCGCTGCTGGTTTGACGAACCCGACCGACGGCCTTGGTACCGTAGGTGGCTACGAGGGTCTTAAGAGCTTCACAGCCCTCGGCGGTTCACTCACCGTATGGACGCTACCATAACTCAAGCTCAATGATTGGCCGGCGCAGTGGAGACCTGCGCTGGTCTTTTGATCAAAGAGATCAATCGCAAGCCCGTGCCTGCCTGACTGTTGGGAACCTTTGGCGCGGGCGTACATCCAATCCACAGAATGCAAAGAGCCGATTACGGCTCAGCAACCCCGGAGGTACAGATGCGCCATTTGCAAACAAGCTGCCTGGCCGCAGCGATACTACTGGCAACCGCAATTGCACCTGCACTAGCAGCCGACAAGCCTTCCGATGCGCAGATCGCCCACATTGCCTATACGGCAGGAGAGCTCGACATCAAGGCTGCGGAATTGGCTCTTGAGAAGTCCAAGAACGACGGCGTGCGTGCATTCGCTAATGACATGGTCCGTGACCACAAGGCGGTGAATGACAAGGCGCTGGCGCTTGTCAAAAAGCTCAACGTCACGCCAGAAGACAACGACACGAGCAAGAGCCTTTCTAAGCAGTCCGCCGAAAAGCAAGCCGAACTCGCGAAGCTCTCAGGCTCGGCATTCGACAAGGCGTATGTCGACAACGAGGTCGCGTACCATAAGTCCGTCAATGATGCTCTGAAGAACACACTTATCCCCTCGGCGAACAACGGCGAACTCAAGAGTCTGCTCGAGACCGGCCTCAAGATTTTCGAGGGTCACGAACAGCACGCCGAGCAATTGGCAAGCAAGCAACATTAACGGAGGATCCGATGCGAGCTACTCTGCGTTGTTCGGCCATGCTCATACTGCTGCAATTTGCGAACGCCACCTCGGCGCTCGCGGGCGAGGTGGTGCAAGTCAAGATCAGCGACCTCGCATTTCTACCGGCAGACATCACCGTCAAAGTGGGCGACACCGTAGAGTGGTTGAACGGCGATTTCATCGACCATACAGCCACCGCCAAAAACGGAGATTGGGATGTCATGGTCATTGCAGAAAAATCCGCCCGGCTTCAGCTCACGCATGCTGGGACGATCGATTATTTCTGCCGCGTTCACCCTGGCATGACGGGCACGATCCATATCGTCGCGGAATAACGGACGGCCGGCGCCGACGACGAAGGTGATCGGCAACGCCGGGGATTTGTTGCCAACCGCTAACGGAGAGTCTGTCTCCGTTAGCGGTTGGCGCGACAGCCGAGGACAGTGTCGATGAACGTGAACCCGCAGATGTTTGACAAGGCCAGATGTTTGAAGAACATCGAGGCCGACAGACCTGACAGACCTGACAGGGCCGATGTCGAAGCCGCGTTTCGGACCATCATTCGATGGACAGGCGACAACCCGGAGCGCAGCGGGTTGATCGAGACACCGGCCCGCGCGACACGCGCCCTCGAGGAGTTCTTCACTGGCTACGCCCAAGACCCCGCGCTGATCCTGCGGAAGACCTTTGATGAAATCGAGGGCTATGACGAAATGATCGTGCTCAGGGACATCCGCTTCGAAAGCCATTGCGAGCATCACATGGCGCCGATTTTGGGTCGAGCCTGGGTAGGTTATGTCCCGAGCGGTCGCGTGGTAGGCATAAGCAAGCTTGCCCGGGTGGTGGAGGCCTATGCCAAGAGACTCCAAATTCAGGAAAAGATGACGGCGCAAATTGCCAACACGATCAATGATGTGCTCAGGCCCCAGGGCGTCGGGGTGATCATCAAGGCCGCACATCAATGCATGACCACGCGGGGGGTGCATAAGCCCAACGCAGACTTGGTCACCAGTCGTATGCTGGGCTGCGTCCGTGACAATCCACTGACGCGGCAAGAGTTCATGAGTTTGGCGGTCTAATCGTCGACCCTTGTTCAGCAACCCCTGGAAGAAGAACATGGCGCAAAAGCCAACTACCCCCACCGGTCCCAAGAGTGCCAAGGAAAATGTGCTTGGCCGCCGTGACGATACCCACCTTGGTTCCGATTCCAGGTCCCGGTACCGAAGGGGCGTATTTTGGACCGCTAAGGACGACTCTGGACCTCTAACCACCAAGGAAAGCCCGATCCGACCGCCGGCGCCGGTCAGCGTTCTGCACGGAGCGCCATTGCGGTTACGTTGCGAGAACGAATTGGGCTTCAAGATGGTGAAGTGGATTGCAGCGATTGAGTTTGTTAACGGCTTCGCTGACTTGGGCGCTGGCCAGGGAGGCTATAACGAGGATCATGAATTTTATGGCTACCGAATGCCGATATGAAACAAATATTGATTGGCACTGGTATCGTCACGAAGACCGATATTGTAGCCAAAATTCGTCGAATCTCGGGTCTGGCTGTGATGTCCGAATGATCATGAGTGCTTCTTAAAAGGACTAGCCATGTCGCGCCAAAGCTCCGATCCAGACGACTTTACCCAGCGTCAGCGCGCTCTATCAAGGTGGGACAACGAAGGGGGAGCTGCGCCAAAAGTTTCGATACTTAGCGGAGAACAGATCTCCATTCCAGAAATGACCAATGCAGAGTTGGTGGCATTGCATGTGCGGGTCATTGCCTTGGAAAACTTACTGATCTCTTTGCTCGCCAAAGCATCGGATGAACAGCTCAATCTGGCGCGCGAAATGGCGGGCTTCATCTCTCCGCGCCCCGGCTTTACACACCATCCGCTTACTGTGCGCGCTGCAGCCCATATGGTAGATCTTGTTGAACGTTCGGCGCACTTTCGCAACTAATTGGCGAATTGAAATCGTCATTGGTGGTCAAAAGCCAAAACCGGCGGAAGGACTCGCCACTGCCTCTATCGCCGTCTCTAGACGATCGCCAACTTCGACATCTGGTTCAATCTCTGCGGTCCGCCCATGGCCCGAATTAGATGAGGCTGCGTGGGACACGAGAGACACAACGATGGGACCCTATTGAAGAAAGCACTTCGGGAAGAAACTAGGACTCCGCGAGATGGCTAAAAGGTTCAAAATCGGCGATCATGTACGCTGGAATTCCGAGGCGGGCCGCGTGTCAGGGACGATTATCGCTATTCACACCACGGACTTCGACTACAAAGGTCATGTGCATCACGCTTCGGAACGCGATCCCCAATACGAGATCAAAAGCGACACGACCGATCATATCGCGGCCCATAAGGGCGGTGCGCTCGACTACGCGTGATGGAGCTTCCATTCTTCACCATCGGCCATTCCAACCGAAGCCTTGAGGACTTCGTTGAGCTGTTGCGCGGACCCCATGTCGGTCGGATCGTGGACATCAGAAAGGTTCCGAGATCGAGATCCAATCCGCAGTTCAACAAGGACACGTTACCCGAAGCCCTGGCGGCCTTCGACATCTCGTACGAACATGTGACGGCGCTCGGCGGCCTTCGCGGGAAAGCCAAAAGCTTGTCCCCTAGCGTCAATGGTTTTTGGACGAATGAGAGCTTTCATAACTACGCCGACTACGCGCTCTCAGCAGGGTTCCATGCGGGCCTTGCGCATTTGCTCGCAGAGGGACGCAACCGACGCTGCACGATCATGTGTTCGGAAGCGGTATGGTGGCGATGCCATCGCCGCATTGTCGCCGACTATCTTATCGCCAGTGGAGAAGCCGTTTTCCACATTATGGGACGGGGGCGCCTGGAGCCTGCTCGCCTTACTCCGGGAGCGGTCGTTCAGCCCGATAGGACGGTCATCTACCCCGCTTCGAATCGATCGGAGGCGTGAATAGCAGTTAAATCCGCTTATCACGTTATGATCGTTACGATGGCGACCATCCATGACTTCCTGCCACCGAACCCAGAATTGTCGCGACACTGAGGACCAGTAGGACCCCGTGTACTCGATGCAAACAAGCTAAGGCGGCTTCCGGTTGAGCCGCCGCCCATCGACGAAAGTGGCGCTGGAGAATGAAGGGCTCGGCAACGAACAGTAAAAAAGCGAACAGAAGCCACACGCAGACCATTGCGTGCATCCACCAGAACGTGAGGGAATAAAATCGATCCCAAAGATCGAGACGCCATATCATATAGAGGCCGCTAAGACCGACAACGAGAACGGCGAACCGCGCCTGCCAAACGAAGCGGCGCTCGATTAACTCAAACGCGTGGAGCGGATCGCCGCCGAGATCGCCTCGCCGGATGGCCGGTAACATGACCGTCGTCGCCATCGACACGCCGCCGATCCAGATGACGACGGCCAGCACATGCAGGGCTCGTGCGACGGCAATATCAATGCTCATGGGCATTCTCCTCCGTCATAACCCGCACTGTCGCAAAGCAGACACGCCCGATAAAGCGAGTATCCGTCATATTGAATTCCTGGTGCACGTTTCTTACAAACGAATCTGTGAATGCACTTCGAGGTAATCGTTATGTCTATACCTCCCGATGCTCGACCCTACCGGCAAACCGACGTTTTAACCGAGGCAACAATTCCAAAGGCACTACTGAAGGCCCACAGTACGAACAAGACGTGTGGGCGCTGATCCATGTTCTCGACAACAAAATCGGCCCACAGCTGCAAACCAGCAACGTCCGCTTACCGATGAGCAGCTGACGCGCCACGAACCGATATGACCGGTATTCGCGATCGAGCGTTGGATGTCGGCTTTCTCGGCATTTCAGACATTACCGTCTACGCTGCCCTGTGTTGCTTCACACTTCCACAGGATCGTGAATATCGATCGGTGGAGACGGAGTCCGCCTAAAAGCAGCGATTTCGTTAGAGAGAAAGAGTTCGGAAGCCCCGATCTCGTCCACAATTCTGTCGGCAAACAGAGAAGAGCGGTAGGAAATTCGGAGCACCGGTGAAATGGACACCTGACATGGCTGCGAAAGCTAAAGGATATTTCGAGAAGGGCCTCGGTTACAGTAAGGGCGGGCGCTCTGGCGGTGAGCGGACTTCGATCAATTCCGTGGTCGCCTTGCCGTGACGATCCACAATGCGCGATTGACCTAGCTCGCAGTGGCTATCGATAAACCTATTCCGCTTAACGCTGGCCCGCGTTGAGGTGCCGGAGCGTTTTCGCGACGGCGTAATTGCTGAGCCTAGTCTCATCGACCTGCCCCGCCCGATAAAGCGAAAGAAGGGCGTCGGCCATGACGTCCGTCAAGGCATCAAGATCGGTGTCGGTAAGTGCAGCCTCACTCTGCAAGGCATCCCGGGCGCTCTCGTAAGCCGTGCGAAGAAGCGCAAGACCGCTTGATTCAACCAATTCGGTATCGCAAAAAATTCGTGACACAAAAAACCTCGTTGAAGCCAAAAATGTAACGGGGACAACCGATCAAACGCGGCTGCGGAAAATGAATTCCGTGGACGCATATATCGTTTCTTTAAAAGCTTCGTGACAGGGGGTTAGGCCCCTTAGCTCCCCGAAATGGGTCGCAATTTTTCTATCGACACTTGAACCTATCGAATAACAATTTGATATAATATTTCCAAATGACGAACGAGCAATCGATTCGCTAAGAGGCTACCCCCTCCGCCAACATGCTAGCTCTGAAAGTGCGCGGCGCTACATCGGCGCGTACTTACCCCTGAACACCCTACGCGTCCACGCGGCCCAGCTCGCTCTTTAGACGGAGCTTTCGAGCGTTTTAGGCTGTGAATTTAGCTCCTCACGTCCGGCCAGAGACAGCGAGATAGTTGCAGGTTCCTGTCCAAGCGGCGAGGCTGAGAACCAGAGCTCTGGTAAATTTGCAACGACCCAGCAAACCTCAACGCGACCGCCGAAGCTCAAAAAGGAGGATCCGGGAGCAAGAGCTCTTCCGGCAGTGTTGCGGGACCACCGCTCACAAGTACGCGCAAGCCTCGCTTATCTGTGTAACTTCGCGGACCACCAAGTCCTGCAAGATCATAGGCCCATGGCTTTGTGGGCTTCTTGCATTTGCTTCACACATCCCGGCGTGTTGTTTTTCTTCATCTCCGCCTTTGACAAATGGAGGTGCGCCCGGGCGGCTTTTTGCTTCTCCGAGTTAGTCATTTTGGCGATCATCGCCTCCATCTTCTCCATATGGGCGTCAGTGCACCAATCCTTGTGGCTCTGCGCGTACGCGGTGCCTGCTGCCGGAAGCGCCAGGAAGGCTAGTGTGATGAGAATTTTAAACATAATTTCCTCCTTCGATTACATCGAGGGTTCTAACGACGAACAACGCGAGGGATCGGCATAGGTTGTTGGCTCGCAGCTTTTTTGCTTCGCCCATGCACACCAGACGGCTCATTCAAACCGAAGACGACAGAGACAGCCTCGCGAGGCTGTTCGTTAATCCGCTGTTTTCTGCCTCCGGCGCGGCTCCGCCGATTTGCTACGCTCAAGAATCTGGCGCACGACACGCCTCACCTCAGCTTTTTGAAAATCCGCCGGAACTTCGAGGAAGGCAACATTAGCGCTGCGGAACGCCTCGCGTTTGACGGCGTCTCGCTGGACGGCACTCCCCTGATAGTGTCCGTGACCCTGGTATTCGACCGCCAGCACTACGATGCCATAGCGGTCCACGATGACGAAGTCCGACCTCTTGCTGTTAATGGATCGGTACGCGAGATCGGCGTCTGTTTGACGCCACATACTTTTGGGCCGCAGGATTTCGCCGAGGCTTGTTTGCGCCATCACACGAAAGCCCGAGTTGAGCTCGCGTGAGACAGCTTCAAGGAGAAGCAGGACCTGGAACTCTCTTTTGTTGAGAAGCGGTTGAGGCTCGAACTCCACGGCCGAGACAAACTGCATCTGCCAAACGGGATCGGAAATCCTTGTTTCGATATCGTTGGCTGCCGGCCACGATTTCCACGGGCGACGTCTGCTTTTGAAAGTCAGTCCGCGCCAGAAGCACGTCAGGATGACGAAGAAGACTGCTATGGCAACTAGCCTTGGAGCGGCGGGCGCCTCCATAAAGGAATCGAGCGGCAGGCGATTGAGGAACTCGTCCATGAGATAGGATCAACTATGACCGTCGTCTTTGGACAAGACCGTAAGATCAAGAAGGCAAACGAACCCCTTACCGGGGTCATAGGTTGCGAGCGCAGACCACTGCCGCTACATCTGCCACGTGTGTAACCGGTCTGCTTCTATTTCCTGACCGGTCACGCGGCGCAGCTTCTGGTCACCCTGCTCCCGGTGGCAATCTCTCTCGGACTCGCGATCCTCATTCATTACACGATAGAAGCGCCAACAAATGCGGTTGGCAAACGATTGGCATCGATATGGATGGCTAGGGCGTCTGCAGTCCGAGGTTTACAAGAACCGCCACGAGCTGAGCCTCATCTGGAACGACCGTAATCCTACCTGCTTTGGCGGTCGGCACTTAGGCCATTGCTGCCGAAGAGCAAAATCGTCAGTCGTCATTTCCGATTTGCCGGGACCAATCCACATATTGAAAACGCGCATTCCAATTGGCCCCAATGGGTGACCTCATCGGGGTGATCAATGGACTCTGGATGGCGAGCAGCGCCACGCAGTCGTCTTTTGTCTGATCGTGTCGCTTCCAGGCGCTATCAATATTGGCGCAGAGGATGGCGTGTACGTCTCAACCAACCTCGTAAGACATTGATTTTATTGAAACATTGGCGGAGAGGGAGGGATTCGAACCCCCGGTACCCTTGCGAGTACTCCGCATTTCGAGTGCGGCGCGATCGACCACTCTGCCACCTCTCCGGAAGCCGCGGCGCCAAACGGCGAAGTGGGCTTGTAGCTTCGCTTTTCCCTCTGCGCAAGCGGCTCAGAGAGCCGCATCCCAAATGAAATCGAGCGTCCTGGTCGCAGGGCCAGTCGCCTCGTATCCACGAGCCACCAAACGGCCCGCCTTGGCATCAGCAACCATCGCCAGACGCGTCTTCTCGTTCAGCACCGGCGGAGCGAGCCATCCGAACTCCGTATCGAACAGAGTTTCGGTCTCCCTCATGAGGTTGGCACGCTCGCAACTGCCTTCGCCACGCGACGTGCCCCGCCAGCCCGGCGTATGCCAGTGATTGGCGGCTACCGCGTCGTCCTCTCGCACGCGCGCCGCGTCCTCGGTGCGCTCGATGACGACAGTGTCGTCCGGCGCGATACCGGCAAGCGTGAAGATCGCCGGCGTCGAGATCGGCTGCTCGGTCAGCATCCGGCACGCCTCACGGAAATCCCGGGCCTCCTCGGCCGCTTTACGTAAAAGATGAGCCGGCGTCGGATGCGGCATCTTCCAAACGCGGCGGCGGTTTGCGGCCCAATCCAAATAGAAAAGTCCCGTCGGATCGCGCATAGGCGCCTGATTGAGGGCGGCCGAAAAGCGGCCAGGCGCCATGACTTGTAGAACCCCGGTATAGCCGGGCCACGTCACGACCGCGAACGGCCCGGCGGGAGCACCCGTAACCTTGGCGCAAACGAGATTGCTGCCGAGGCCCGGAGTTTTCCAATCCAGAACCCGAATAAGCCGCGCCGAGTCACGATCCGGCGATGGCGCCGCGCGACAGGTGCACCCCCACTCGTAATTGATTGAAAAGAAATACGCGCCCGGCCGCCCGAGCAGCCCCGCGATCGTGTCGATCTCATCGAGATGCTTGTTGTTCCACCGCACGAGCCACGCCCGGGAAACCCGGTCGAGGCCGGCGAGAAGCCGCCTTGGATACCGCCGGGTGGCAATGTCGAGGAGGGCATGCGTCTTACCCGGAGACGCGCGAAGCGTCGCAAGCGGAAAATCCGGCCCGGTCTCAATGACCGGAATCTGCGGCAGCGGAGCCGGTTCGGCCAGCGTTCCGGAAGCCCTAGCTGGAACTGCCATAACCGTTCCGTCTTACCCTCGAGTTGCGGACATATTGAGCATGAAATGGGTATGCACTTTACGAATTACGACGGCATTTCCGTTCGTTGGGCACGCGGCCGAAACGCCGCATGGCGATTGACAATCAGCCTCACTTCGACAATAAACCGCGCCTACCGTGGGCAGGCAAATTGCCCGCGTTGAACGCGCTGCCCGAGGCTCCCGCTAGCACTGACTAGCATTCCATTGAAAGTCCACCGTTTTACGGTGGCGCCACAGGGCGCGGTAACAGGCCTAAAGGGCCGAAAGGACGAAGCCATGTACGCTGTCATCAAGACAGGCGGCAAGCAATACCGCGTTTCCAAGGACGATGTCGTTACGATTGAAAGAGTGTCGGGCGACGCCGGTGCCAAGGTTGAGTTCGACCAGGTGCTGATGGTCGGCTCGGGTGCAGATGTCACCATCGGCGCACCGGTCGTATCGGGTGCCAAGGTCATCGCCGAACTCGTGAAGCAATCCCGTGGACCGAAGCTGATCGCCTTCAAGAAGCGCCGCCGTAAGAACTCTCGCCGGAAGAAGGGCCATCGTCAGGACCTTTCTGTCGTGCGTATCACCGACATCACAGGCGCGTAACGAGCCGCCGCTCCATTCGAGGACTTTGAAATGGCACAAAAGAAAGCAGGCGGTTCGACACGTAACGGCCGCGATTCCGAAAGCAAACGCCTCGGCATCAAACGTTACGGCGGCGAGTACGTCATTCCCGGCAACATCCTTTGCCGCCAGCGCGGAACGCAGTGGCATCCCGGCGCGGGCGTCGGCATGGGAACCGACCACACCATCTTCGCCGTCGAAGAAGGCACAGTCGAATTCGCGACCAAGCGAAACGGCCGCATCTATATCTCGGTCAAACCCGCCAAGCCGATCGCGGCGGAGTAATACTGACTGCACTTGGCGCTACACTTGGCGGCCGGCTTCGCGTCAGCGGAGTCGCCAAGTGTGCAGAGTTATAACGACCATGGGGATGGCTCTGCCGTCCCCTTTTGCCTTTTTTGGCTCGCGCTCATATCGTGATCTGAATTTCATGCTTTAGCCGAGACCATGAAAACCGCACGCCTCCTCCTCAGGGCCGTCGTTGACGGTGATGCCGCCCGCATCGCTGTGCTTGCTGGCGACTGGGATGTTGCGAGCATGACCGGCCGCATTCCTTATCCGTACAACGAAGAAGCCGCCCTCGAGTGGGTTAACGGCCTCGCCGAGCGCGAAGAAGTCTTCGGTATCGAACGCGAGGGGGAGTTGATCGGCATCTGCGGCTTCACAGCCGAAGCGAATGGCGACGCAGAGCTTGGCTATTGGCTCGGCAAGGCCTATTGGGGTCGAGGCTACGCAACGGAAGCCGCTCGCGCGGTCATGGCCTACGGTTTCGCTAAGGCAGGCGTTCGCCGGTTCGTATGCAAGCATCTGACGGACAACGGAGCTTCGGCGCGCGTCATTCGCAAGCTCGGCTTCAAACTTTCAGGATCGGCAACCGGTTGGTGCGAAGCGCGCCAATGCGAGTTACCTGCACTCTCATACGAGCGCCGTCGTCCGTGGACTATGGCCATTAGAGCTTTGGCATCATGAAATTTCTCGATCAGGCGAAAATCTACATACGGTCCGGAGCTGGCGGCAACGGTTGCATCGCCTTCCGGCGTGAGAAGTTCATCGAGTTCGGCGGACCGAACGGCGGCGACGGCGGCAAGGGCGGCGACGTCTGGGTCGAGTGCGTACAGAACCTGAATACGCTCATCGATTATCGCTACCAGCAGCACTTCTTCGCCGAGAACGGAACGCCGGGCATGGGCCAGAACCGTGCTGGACCGAACGGCAAGGATTGCACCATCAAGGTTCCCCCCGGCACGCAGGTTTTTGCCGAGGATGGCGAAACGCTGCTCGCCGACATGACGACGCCCGGCCAGCGCGTGCGCCTTGCGAAAGGTGGCAACGGCGGCTTCGGCAACGCCTATTTCAAAAGCGCGACGAACCAGGCTCCGCGCCACGCCAACCCCGGCCAGCCCCCCGAAGAAATGACGATCTGGCTGAAGCTGAAGCTCATCGCCGATGCCGGGCTCGTCGGCCTCCCGAACGCAGGCAAATCAACGTTCCTCGCCGCCGTATCGGCAGCGAAACCGAAAATCGCCGACTACCCGTTCACGACGCTGCACCCGAACCTCGGCGTGGTACGCGCCGGCGACGTCGACTTCGTTCTTGCCGACATCCCGGGCCTGATCGAAGGCGCGCACGACGGCGCAGGTCTCGGCGATCGCTTTCTCGGCCACGTCGAACGCTGCCGCGTTCTGCTCCACTTGGTGGACGTCACCTCGGAAGACGTCGCCGCCGATTACAAAACCATCCGCCGCGAACTCAAGGCGTACGGCAACGGCATCGAGAAGAAGAAAGAAATCGTCGCGCTTTCGAAGTGCGATGCGGTCGACGAAGCGACATTGCTCGAGCGCCGCGACATTCTGAAAAAAGCGTCACGCAAAACGCCGCTGATACTCTCGGCTGTCTCCGGCCAAGGCGTGAAGGAAGCGCTTTACGCAATCGCGCGCGAAATTTCGCGTGCGAACACGGCGGAAGAGGACGCCGACGCCGAAGCGCCCGGTCCCTGGCAGCCGTAAATTGCGACTGATTGTACTGGATCACTTGCGGGATGCGTGCAACTCACTCACAATTAACGCACTTTTAGTTAGCCCCTCCCCCAATCGATAAAGCATCCAGGAAAGTTAGTGCATGACCCATTCGGCCCGATTCCCAGTTTGGACTTGGGCAATTCCCGTCTTGGGTCTTCTGTTTTTCGTTGTCGCGACTGCGACGGGATATGGTGAGGACTTTGCGTCTCACACGCTCGGCATAGCCGAAACCATCATTCTCGTCCCGTTGCTCATCGGCGTGGTTTTCGCAGCCGTCTACCATGCCGAAGAGGTCGCGCACATTATGGGCGAGCCCTTGGGCACGCTCGTCCTGACCATCGCGGTCACAGTCATTGAATTGGCGCTCATCGTTGCCTTGATGGTGACCGGCAAGGCGACGCCGACGCTCGTGCGAGAAACCGTTTTCGCGGTCATCATGATCGTTACCACCGGCCTCGTCGGCCTCTGCATCGTTGTGGGTGGCATTCGCTACCGTCAGCAGCGCTTCGACGTGACGTCGGCAAAGATCTATCTCGCCATGCTGATCGTGCTGACGACGCTGACGCTCATCCTGCCGAATTACACGATAACAGCGCCGGGCAATCTCTATTCGGAAAGCCAGCTGATCTTCGTCAGCATCGTAACGATCGCGCTCTACATGGTGTTCCTCTACACCCAGACCGTCCTGCACCGCGGCTACTTTGTCGGGGAGCATGTTGAAGAAAAGGATGCCTCGCCGTCCAAAAGCCAAGGTAAGCTCGCACTCGCAGCGCTCCTGCTTTGTGTGGCATTGGCCGCTGTCGTCTTGCTGGCCAAGCTTTTCGCCGTGGTGATCGATGTCGGCGTCTCGAAGTCCCACGCGCCGGCCAGCATCAGCGGCCTCATCATCGCCCTCATTGTTTTAACGCCGGAATCGATATCCGCCGTCAAGGCCGCACGCAGGGACGAACTCCAGAAGAGCATCAACCTCGCGCTCGGATCATCGTTGGCGACCATCGGCTTGACGATCCCCGCCGTCGCGGCGGCCAATATCTTCATTCACAAGCCGCTCGTCCTCGGCCTCGATATGGACGACGTCGTCCTCGTCGTCATGGCGCTGGCAACGAGCATGCTGACGTTCGGAACGGGCCGGACCAACGTGCTCTTCGGCTTCCTTCACCTCGTAATCTTCGGCACCTTTCTCTTCCTGTCGTTCGTCCCGTAGTGCGGGATTAGCCATTCCGGCAGGCGATTGGTAAAAATGCCCTAGGCATTGCCGGTATGCGGCGCCCGCCTCTTGCCGGAATGCCCGCATTTGAAGATAAGCAGGCGGTGCGCCGGCTTTTCCGGCGCCTTTTCTCGAGTTGGACATGGTCTCCACGTCAGCATCCGATGCCACGACGCTCACGGCGCGACCCGAATGGGCCGGCGCGAAGCGCATCGTGGTCAAGATCGGCTCGGCCCTGCTGACCGATCGCGAAACGGGTCGCATCAAATCCGCTTGGCTGAATTCCCTGATGGACGACGTCGCCCAGCTCGCGAAGGCGGGTAAGGAAATCGTCCTCGTCTCGTCGGGCTCGATCGCTCTCGGCCGCCATGCGCTGAAGCTCCCCAAGGGCGTGCTCGAACTCGAACAGAGCCAGGCAGCGGCAGCCGTCGGCCAGATCAGTCTCGCCCACGCCTATCAGGAACTCGCCGCCGCACGCGGATTGACGGCCGCCCAGGTTCTGCTGACGCTCGGCGACACCGAGGAACGCCAGCGCTATTTGAACGCCCGCAACACCATCGAAGTGCTGCTCGCGCTCAAAGCCATTCCCGTCGTCAACGAAAACGATACGGTCGCGACGGCCGAAATCCGTTACGGCGACAATGACCGGTTATCGGCGCGCGTCGCCTCGATGGTGTCCGCCGACTGCCTCGTCCTGCTGTCGGACATCGATGGCCTCTATACCGCTCCCCCGAACGACGATCCGAGCGCCCAGCATATTCCCCTCGTCACCGAGATCACCCCGGAGATCGAGGCGATGGCGGGCGACGCAGGGACGGAGCTGTCCAAGGGCGGCATGAAGACCAAGATCACGGCCGGAAAAATCGCGCTGGCCGCGGGCACCCACATGGTCATCACCACGGGCAAAATCTACCATCCGCTGCGCGCCATTTCCGAAGGCGCGCGCGTCACTTGGTTCATTGCGAAGTCCGATCCGGTCACCGCGAAGAAGCGCTGGATCTCGGGCCAACTGGTGCCGAACGGCCAAATCTTTCTCGATGCCGGCGCCGCGAAGGCGCTCCTGACGGGCAAAAGCCTCCTGCCGGCCGGCGTGACCCGGATCGATGGCACGTTCGGCCGTGGCGATGCCGTCATCATCCGCTCGGCCGACGGACGCGAGCTCGGCCGCGGCCTTGTTGCCTATGCGGCGGACGAAGCTCGGCGTATCATGGGAAAACGATCCGGTGAGATCGCCGCAATCCTCGGTTACGAGGGACGCGACACGCTCATCCACCGGGACGATATGGCGTTGACGAGGACTTGAGGATGAACAGACCGGAGCGCATCGAGAACGATACGGCCGCGTTGATGCGCGGCATCGGAGAAGCGGCGAAAGCAGCCAGCCGCCGCCTCGGCATCGCCACGCCGGAAGAAAAGAACAAAGCCCTCAAGGCAGCAGCCGTTGCTCTGCGCGCAGCGACGCCCAAAATTCTCGATGCCAACGCCAAGGATATCGAAGCGGCGAAAGCTGCTGGCCGTCCCGACTCTTTCGTCGACCGTCTTCTTCTCAATGAAAAGCGCGTCGAAGGCATCGCCAAAGCGCTCGAGGAAATCGCCGAGCTGGCGGACCCCGTGGGCACCGTGCTGGCCGAGTGGACACGGCCGAACGGCCTGAGATTCCAGCGCGTGCGCGTTCCCTTGGGAACGATCGGCATCATCTACGAAAGCCGGCCGAACGTAACGGCCGACGCCGGTGCGCTTTCGCTGAAAGCGGGCAACGCATCGATCCTGCGCGGTGGCTCGGAAAGCCATCATTCGAGCGTTGCCATTCACGCCTGCCTCGTCGAAGGACTTCGCGCTGCCGGCCTTCCCGAAGCGTCCATTCAGCTCGTCCCGACGACGGACCGCGAAGCCGTCGGCGCGATGCTGCGTGGCCTCGAAGGCGCCATCGACGTGATCGTTCCCCGCGGCGGCAAAAGCTTGGTGCAACGCGTTCAGGACGAAGCGCGCGTGCCGGTCTTCGCGCATCTCGAAGGCATCTGCCACACCTACGTCGACAAAGCCGCGAACATGACGATCGCGTTGCCGATCGTCGTCAACGCCAAGATGCGGCGTACCGGCGTTTGCGGCGCGACCGAGTGCCTGCTCATCGACAAGAACGCCAAGAGCGATTTCGTAACGCCCCTGGTCAAGGCGCTGCTGGACGAGGGATGCGAAGTGCGCGGCGACGCGGTCGCCCAGAAGGCCGACCCGCGCGTCAAAGCGGCATCCGCCGACGATTACGGCAAGGAATTCCTCGAGCCGATCATCGCCGTGAGAATGGTCGATGGCGTCGACGAAGCAATCGACCACATCGCGCATTACGGCTCGCAGCATACCGACGCCATCATCACCGAGGACGAGGCAACCGCCGAACGCTTCCTCGATCGCGTGGACTCGGCCATCGTCCTCGTCAACGCCTCGACCCAGTTCGCCGATGGCGGTGAATTCGGCTTTGGCGGCGAGATCGGCATCGCGACCGGCAAGATGCACGCACGCGGCCCCGTCGGCGTCGAGCAACTGACGAGCTTCAAGTACAAGGTCCGCGGCAACGGCCAGATCCGGCCGAAGTGATGAACCGCGGAGAGGCACGTCGCCATTGACGCGAAAGATACCGCTGCAAAGCTTCGGCTCCCTTCGCGTCAAAACCCCTTTCTGTCTTCCGGGGCAACGCATCGGCGTAATGGGGGGTACGTTCAACCCTCCCCATGACGGTCACCGCATCGCCGCCGAAGCGGCCATGAAGCGGTTGAAGCTCGATCAGGTCTGGTGGCTCATTACGCCAGGCAACCCTCTGAAATCGCACAACGGGCTATCCTCGCTCGCCGGCCGCATGGACCTTGTCCGTGCATTCGCCCACGGACCGAAAATGAAGATTACGGGCTTCGAGCGCGAACTCGGCACCCGCTACACCGCCGGAACACTATCGTTTCTGACGCGGCGCTACCCCGCCGTCCGCTTCGTTTGGATCATGGGCGCCGACAATCTCGCCTATTTCGACCGCTGGCAGCACTGGCGCCACATCGCAGAGATCATGCCGATAGCGGTCGTCGATCGGCCGAACTGGCGCCACGCCGCCCTATCCTCACCCGCCGCCCGGGCGCTTGAGCGCTACCGCGTGCCGGAATCCGAAGCCGCGAGCCTCGCCGACCGGCAACCGCCTGCCTGGATGCTGCTGACCATCCGGCTTTCCGGTCTTTCCTCCACCGCTTTGCGCGCAACGAAGCCCGCAGAGCTCGGGGCCAAATAATTAAGCCTTTGACTTATATGACGCTTTCATGACTTCCGCCGTTTCCAATTGCGGCCCGGCGCGACCCCCAGTAATATCCGCGTGGCTCCGGATCGTCCGGACGCCAAACATGCGGGACCAACCAGCAAAGGACGTTCGCCGCTTGATTCGAACCACAACCGAGGCCGCTCGTAAGAGCACCTCATCCGCCTCGTCCGCCGCTCCGGCGCCGGACTCGGCCGCCCTGCTCGATGATGTCGTCCGTTGGCTCGACGACGCAAAGGCAGAGGAGATCGTTTCGCTCCCCCTCAAAGGCAAATCCGCATTGGGCGATTTCATGGTCGTCGCGTCGGGCCGTAATGACCGGCACGTGGGCGCCATTGCCGAACAGCTGCGGGAAAAGCTCAAGGCGCGCGGTGAAGCCCGCGTCAGAGTAGAAGGCTTGGGGGCCTGCGATTGGGTCCTGATCGACACGGGCGACGTGATCGTCCACGTCTTCCGGCCCGAGGTGCGCGAATTCTATAACCTCGAAAAGATGTGGCAGGCGGAGATCCCGCCGGACGCATCGCGTGGCGACTCCTCGCAGCACTGATTGCGCGGAATTGCACCACCTGAGACAGACGCGGCCGAACACCTTCGGCCGCGAGGCGGTTGATTGATGCGCATCGCGATCTCGGCGATCGGGAAACTGAAGGACGCCGAGGAACGCGCCATCGTCGAGCGCTATGCCAAGCGCCTCAACGGCACGGGCAAATCGCTCGGCCTGGGCCCCATTGAGATCCGCGAATTTTCCGAAAGCCGCGCGGCTGGCGTTGACGAGCGCAAGCGCGAAGAAGCGGCCCGCCTCCTGCGGGAGATCGGCCCGGGCGACGTCACGATAGCGCTCGACCCGTTGGGACGCTCTTTCACCAGCGAAGCCTTCGCAGCCCTCATCCGCGAGACACGCGATGGCGGCGCAAAGACGTGCAACTTCCTCATCGGAGGTCCGGACGGCCACGGCGATGGAGCCCTCGCCGCAGCGAGCGTGAAGCTCTCCCTCGGCTCCCTGACGCTTCCGCACGGCCTTGCGCGCGTCGTCCTCGTGGAGCAGCTTTACCGCGCCGCGACGATCCTTTCCGGACATCCCTACCATCGAGCGTGAGGGGTAATGGCTGCCGAACGAACGAAGGCGCTGCCGCTCAAGAGCAGTCCGGTCGTCAAATACAGTTTCCCGCCGATCGGCCCCAAAAATGCGCGCCTGCTCATCCTCGGCACTCTTCCCGGCGAAGAGTCGTTACGACGGCAGCAGTATTACGGACATCCGCGAAACCATTTCTGGCCGCTGATCGCAGCCCTCGCCAATAGAGAGCTGCCACCTCTCTATGAAAAGCGCTTGGCGCTCTTGAACGTCAACCGCTGGGCACTTTGGGATGTGCTCGAAGGCGCCGAGCGCATCGGAAGCGCGGATTCAGCTATTCGCAATCCCACCGCAAATGCCTTCTCCGACTACTTCGCAGCCAATCCGGCGATTGAGGCGATTGCCTTCAATGGGCAGAAGGCGCGCGATTTATTCCGCCGCTTCGTCGTGAAGCCCGGCATCATCGCGGCAGGGGAGTTCGATTTGATCGAACTGCCGTCGTCGAGCCCCCTCTACACGAAAACGCTCGATGAAAAGCTCGCGGTCTGGCGATCGAAGCTCAGAGCCCACATAGCCGGCAGTCGTCAGGAATTCCGCGTAAAATAATCGATCGCGAACTGCGGCAGCAGCCGGCGCATGGCGGCAGCGAGATACGTCGGCGTCGTGACGTAATAGTGCCGCTGCGGCCGCGCGCTTTCGACGGCGTGAATAAGCCGCTTGGTCACCGCTTCCGGCTCGAGCTTGAAAGACATCTTGCCGCCCGCCTTCATCGCATCGATACGCGCCTGGTAAACGTCGCGATGGGGCGAGTTCTCGATATCGACGGTTGCGAGCAGCCGCGCGAGTGCATGTTCCACGAACCGCGAACGGATCGGCCCCGGCTCGATCAGCGAAACCGAAATCCCCGAACCTTCGAGTTCGAGCCGCAACGACGCCGTCAGCGCTTCGAGCGCGAATTTCGATGCGCAGTAGGCACCGCGATAGGGAGCGACGACCATGCCGAGCACGGACGAGCAATTGACGATGCGGCCCGCACCGTTCTTGCGCATCGCCGGGATGAGGCGGCGGGTCAGATCGTGCGTGCCGATCACGTTGACCTCGAATTGCTCACGCAGCAGCTTCGGGGTCAGATCCTCGATTGCTCCGGGCTGCGCGAACGCCGCGTTGTTGAAAAGCGCGTCGAGCTTGCCGCGCGTCATCTCCAGCGCACTGATGGCGCACGTCGCGATCGACTGGGAATCCGCGAGCTCGAGCGGCAGAACTTCGACGCCGAGGAAATTCTTCAACCGGGCGAGGTCTTCGGGTTTGCGGGCCGTTGCGATGACGCGCCAGCCGCGCTCGCGCATCGTGCGCGCCGCATCGAGGCCAATGCCGGAAGAGCACCCGGTGATGAGAATAGAGCGTGCCATTGGGCTCCGGTAATGCGGCGACAGCCGCCCGCTCGCACTATTTCTTGAACTTCACGAGCACGTGCCCGTCGTCAGCCTTCAGCGTCAGCATATCACCTTCGACGACGAAGGAGCGCGCTGCTTCAAGGGCCGTGAAATATTGCGTTTCGATCTCGGATTTGCCTTCGCACATCATCTTCGTGGCAGCCAGCGGCCCGATCTGGATCGCATCGTCCTCGATGGAAATGGGGCCGCTGAAGCGGTTGCACCCGCCGGTGCCGGAAACCTTGTCCGTCGTGTAATTGAGCGTCAGCCCCTCGACGGGCTTGCCGCCGAGTTCGGTCGCAATCCAGCTCGCAGCGAGCGGACCGTCCTCATCATCCTCAGCAAGGACGGGACCGCTCATCGCCAAGGCGAGCGCGCCGATAACGATCGCCTTCATGAACCGCATGAGCGTTCCCCCCTTAGGGCTCTAGTTGGCGCCTTCGAGCAGACGCCGTGCAATCACCTGCGCCTGAATTTCAGCAGCGCCCTCGAAGATATTCAAGATGCGAGAATCGCAGAGCACGCGGCTGATCGGGTATTCGAGCGCGAAACCGTTACCGCCGTGGATCTGCAGAGCGTTGTCGGCGTTGGCCCAGGCAACGCGCGCGCCGAGCAGCTTCGCCATGCCCGCTTCGAGATCGCAGCGCCGGCCGGCATCCTTCTGCCGCGCCGAGAAATACGTGAGCTGCCGGGCGACCATCGTCTCGACCGCCATCATCACGACCTTGTTGCGGACGCGCGGGAAAGAATAGATCGGCTTGCCGAACTGCACGCGGTCGAGCGCATACTTGAGGCCGAGGTCCATCGCGCATTGCGCGACGCCGACAGCGCGCGCAGCGGTCTGGATGCGTGCGCCCTCGAAGGTGATCATCAACTGCTTGAACCCTTGCCCCTCGACACCGCCGAGCAGGCTGTCAGCCGGCACTTCGAAGTTGTCGAAGGAAATGTCGAATTCCTTCATGCCGCGGTAGCCGAGAACTTCGATCTCGCCGCCCGTCATGCCTTTGGCCGGGAACGGCTCTGCATCGGTCCCGCGTGGCTTCTCGGCGAGGAACATCGACAGGCCCTTGTAGCCGGGCTCGTTCGGATTGGTGCGCGTCAGAACCGTCATGACGTCGGCCCGGACCGGATGCGTGATCCACGTTTTCTGGCCGGTGATCTTGTAGACGTCGCCATCCTTCACCGCGCGCGTCTTGAGCGACGCGAGATCGGAGCCGGTATTCGGCTCGGTGAAAACCGCCGTCGGCAGCAACTCGCCCGAGGCGATCTTGGGAAGAAACTTTGCCTTCTGCTCCGGCGTGCCGTTGTGGAGGATCAGCTCGCCCGCGATTTCTGCGCGCGTGCCAAGCGAACCGACGCCGATGTAACCGCGCGACAGCTCTTCCGACGCGACGCACATCGATTCCTTGCCAAGCCCCATGCCGCCGAACTCTTCCGGAAGCGACAAACCGAAGACGCCGAGCTCGGCGAGCTTCGCAATGACATCGAGCGGAATGTATTCGTTCTTGAGATGCCACTCGTGGGCGTGCGGATAAACTTCATCAAGGCAGAAACGGCGCATCAGATCCTGGATCTGCGCGTGCGTCTCGTCGAGACCCGTGTCGCCGAACGTCATCGCGTCGGGCTGAACTGCAATCAGCTCTCCGAGACGCGCCTTCACCGTTTCCGAACCGCCCTCAGCGACGAGATCGGCGACGGAATCCTCGTAACGGCGAAGATCGGCTTTCGGCACCCCCAGCGCGTCGGGCCGCGTGATTTCAAGTTGGCTCATGGGGATGCCGCTCGCCACCTGCGCGGCGTATTCGCCAAAGGCAGCGATGAGCAACAGCTGCTCGAATTCGCCGAAGCGCCCTTCCCCTTCGAGGCGGGCCGCCCAGTCGTGCATCTGGCGGAGACCCTCGACGGTCGTCGCCAGCCACGCGAGCCCATGCGCCGCGTGCTGCGCTTCGTCGATGCCGCCTGCTTCCTGGATCTTGATCCGGACCCCGGCCTTGGCGGCTTGCAGAATCTTGTCCGCGCCGCCGACGGCCTCCCCGCACCGCTCGATGAGCTTCGCGGGCCCTCCAGCAAGGATGCTAGCTCCAGCCTTCATCGGCGTGACGGACATGCGGTTCTCCTGAAGAATGCCTAGGCATGAGACCAAGGCAAGGAATAAAGTATTTTGCCTACCCTTGCGGTACTCCGCGACCAATTCGCCGGTCAGGAAGGATTAGTCAACTGGTCCCGGCCCGCAACGAACGCACCGCGACCTATTTGCGCGAATATCGCCCGCGACAGGCGCCGGGAACGATAGCGAACTCAACAAAGTTCCCGCCGTTTACTAGATCTATGAATGACCATGAACCTGCGTACAAATTGCCGCCCTCGGCCGGAGCGGTGAGGTCCCCAGTGGACCCCGGAGCGGCGAAACACTAGTTTCCGCGCCACCAAATTATAAAAAGCCTGAAAAGCCTGGGGAGAGAAGATCACTCATGAAGCGCATGCGAAGATTGTTCGAAGCTCTCTACCGGGTCTACGAGCATTCGGGCTTCGCGATGGCTGGCGCGATCGCGTTTTCGTTCGTCGTTTCAATCTTCCCGTTCTGCATCTTTCTCGGCGCCCTCTCCGGTATCTTTGGAGGCCGCGAACTCGCGCAGGACGCCATCAGCCAATTGTTTGCCATCCTGCCGGAGCCCGTCGCCAAAGGCATCGCCCCGCAGATTGAAGCGGTCATGGGATCGCAGCGGATCGACCTTCTGACGGCGTCGGCGTTTCTGGCTCTCTTCTTCGCGACGAGCGCGGTCGAAACATTGCGCACCGCTTTGAACGGCGCATACCGCGTCCGTGAGAAGCGCCCCTACGCGCTCTGCCTGCTGATCAGCATGCTCTTCGTATTCGTCAACGCGATATCGACGCTCGTGATCACCTGGTTTATCGTTGTGGGTCCAAGCATCTTCGGACCGGCGATCGTCGAAGATTTTTCCGCTGGATGGGTGAGAACGCTCATCGACTCGATGAGCTTTGGACCCGGGATTCGCTATTGCGTCGCCGGCGCCGTGATGGCGGCTCAGCTGCTTGCGCTCCATTTGTGGTTGGTAGCAGGCAAGCGGCGCGTCATGGATGTATTGCCGGGCATATTCCTGACGATCGCTCTCTGGCTCGCGCTCGCCGGGCTCTGGTCCTACTACATCAAAATCAGCAACTATTCGCTGTTTTACGCGGGCCTGTCGCAGCTGATGATCGCGCTGATCTTCTTCCAGTTCACCGCGATAACCATTCTTCTCGGCGCTGAATTCAATCGCGGCATCTTGGAAATGAAACGCATGCGCCGCGAGGCGGCCGAGCGCGAGGCGCTTCGCCTGAGCACGATGGGCGGCACATAAGTCGCGCCACCTCGAAAGACAGGAATTTTACTGGGAAGCAAAATCGTCCCCCTTCGCCTTTTGATCGGCGAAGGAGGAGGAAAACAATTTATCGCGGCTGCGGGCCGGCCTCGATGACATCTTCCAACGTCCGCAATCCGGTCGTCGGAGCCGATACCAGCACGGCCATGTTGCCCGGCTTGTGCTCGTTCCGATACATCCGCATGTGCGCCTTGGGAATCTGCTCCCACGAGAACACTTCCGACATGCACGGATCGATCCGGCGCTCGACGACCAGCTTGTTGGCCTGCGACGCTTGGGCGAGGTTTGCAAAGTGCGAACCCTGCACGCGCTTCTGGTGCATCCAGAGGTAACGCGCGTCCATCGTCAGGTTGTAGCCGGTCGTGCCGGCGCAAATGACGACCATGCCGCCACGCTTCACGACCTGCACGGAAACCGGAATCGTCGTCTCACCCGGGTGTTCGAAGACGCAGTCGACGTTGACGCCCTTGCCGGTGATCTCCCAGATCGCCTGGCCGAACTTGCGCATCTCCTTCAGCCACTCGTGATACTCGGGCGAGTTCACCTTCGGCAGCTGTCCCCAGCAGTTGAACTTCTTGCGATTGATCACGCCCTTGGCGCCGAGCTGCTTCACGAAATCGAACTTGTCGTCATCTGAAACGACGCCGATCGCGTTGGCGCCAGAGGTCGCGCAAAGCTGGATCGCGAAGGCGCCGAGGCCGCCGGCCGCACCCCAGACGAGCACGTTATGGCCGGGCCTGAGCACGTGCGGACGATGGCCGAAGAGCATGCGGTAGGCTGTTGCGAGCGTCAGCGTATAGCAGGCGCTCTCTTCCCAAGTCAGATGCTTCGGCCGCTCGAGAAGCTGGCGATCCTGCACGCGGCAGAACTGTGCGAACGAGCCATCCGGCGTCTCGTAACCCCAGATGCGCTGCGAGGGCGAGAACATCGGATCGCCGCCGTTGCACTCTTCGTCGTCGCCGTCGTCCTGATTGCAGTGAACAACGACTTCATCGCCGACCTTCCAGCGCTTCACCTTCGAGCCGACGGCCCAAACGATGCCGGACGCGTCCGAACCCGCGATGTGGTAAGGCTGCTTATGGACGCTGAACATCGACACGGGAGTGCCGAGCGACGCCCAGACGCCGTTGTAGTTGACGCCGGCCGCCATCACGAGGACGAGCACGTCGTGGCTGTCCAGTTCCCACGTTGGAACGACTTCGACTTGCATCGCCGTTTCGGGCAGACCCTCACGCTCTTTGCGGATGGTCCAGGCGTACATGTTCTTCGGCACGTGCCCGAGCGGCGGAATTTCACCGATCTCGTAAAGATCTTTCTTGAT
This sequence comes from Hyphomicrobium facile, assembly GCF_900116175.1. Taxonomy (GTDB): domain Bacteria; phylum Pseudomonadota; class Alphaproteobacteria; order Rhizobiales; family Hyphomicrobiaceae; genus Hyphomicrobium_B; species Hyphomicrobium_B facile. The sequence continues at coordinate 108,771 of NZ_FPCH01000001.1, read as the reverse complement.
GCCCGCCGCCGACTGAGCATCGGCCACGTCGCTTTTTGCTGCCAAGTTCTGGCTCGACATTGGTGTTGCGTCTCCCGACCATTTCCCCGCGACGAGGGCCGTTATGGCTCATCTTCTTCGCGTTTCTCCCCAACTTCGCTTGGGGATCGCAGTATGAAGCACGTTTTTGCGCTGCAATGAAGAGGGTTAGGCCGCCGTTAATGTTGGCTCAATTCCTCTTTAACGAGAGAGGGTTATTGTTCCGGCTTCCTTTTCCTACCCATTCGGGCAGTTGGGACGCGGTTCATGCAAGACCTCTTATGGCAGCTCAAGAATACCGACTCCTTCACCATCTACACGACGCTCTTATTTGTCGCGATCGTCGCCTGGTTCATCCGCGAAATCATCGGTTCCTCGGGACTTGCCTTGAGCTCGGTCCCCTTGCTGACGATCGGCGGCTTGCTAGGGCCGGCCTTTTTCAACCGGCAAATGATCGCGCTTTCATACGATAAGAACGCCAATGCCGTCACTGCGACAGCATTGGGCATTCTCGCGATGCTCCTCGTCATCCTGCTGAGCAAGTGGCTTTTGACCCTCCTCAACGAACATCGGGTCAGCCGGATCAAGCCCGTCTCGATACCGAGCCGCGCCCCCCGCTTGCGGCGCTAACCAACCCCGGAATCCCGAGCCCTTCCCCGGCTTCGCTGCGCCAAAGCGCGGCGAACTGCCGGTTTTGCCTTTTCACGGGCTTCGGCTACGGTAAATCCTTCCGCCAACACAATTTGAACCGAGCCCAGGGGCGCCCTTTCGATGTCGGACACCAAGACTCTCCACGCGAAAACCAAAGCGGCAAAAACCCCGCGCGACAAGCCCTGGCTGATCCGCACCTACGCCGGCCACTCGACGGCACAGAAGTCGAACGAGCTTTATAAGAAAAACCTCGCAAAGGGACAGACCGGCCTCTCGATCGCCTTCGATCTGCCGACCCAGACCGGCTACGATTCCGACCACGAACTAGCCCGTGGCGAGGTCGGAAAGGTCGGCGTCCCGGTTTCCCACATCGGGGATATGCTCACCCTGCTCGACGGCATTCCGCTCGATCAGATGAATACCTCGATGACGATCAACGCGACGGCCGCCTGGCTCCTCTCGCTTTATATCGCCGTCGCCGACCAGACTGGCGCGTCACGCGACAAGCTCACCGGCACCATTCAGAACGACATCATCAAGGAATACCTGTCGCGCGGCACCTACGTGTTCCCGCCCGAGCCGTCGCTCCGCCTGATCAAGGACACGATCGTCTTTTCGACCCGGAACGTCCCGAAGTGGAATCCGACGAACGTCTGCTCCTACCACTTGCAGGAAGCGGGCGCGACGCCTGTCCAGGAACTCGCATACGCGCTTGCAACGTCCATCGCCGTTCTCGACACTGTAAAAGCCTCGGGCGAAGTACCGCAGGAAGAGTTCGGCAACGTCGTCGGCCGCATTTCCTTCTTCGTCAACGCGGGCATGCGTTTCGTCACCGAGATGTGCAAAATGCGCGCATTTGGCGAGCTTTGGGACGAGATCACGCGCGAGCGCTACGGCGTGACGGACGCGAAGCACCGGATGTTCCGCTACGGCGTGCAGGTCAACTCGCTCGGCCTCACTGAGCCGCAAGCAGAAAATAACGTCTATCGCATTCTCATTGAGATGCTGGCCGTAACGCTGTCGAAAAATGCGCGCGCCCGTGCGGTGCAGCTGCCGGCCTGGAACGAGGCGCTCGGCCTGCCGAGGCCGTGGGATCAGCAGTGGTCGCTCCGCATGCAGCAGATCGTCGCCTACGAGACGGACTTGCTCGAATACGGCGATATCTTCGACGGCTCCGTCGAGGTCGCGAAGAAGGTCGCGGCGCTGAAGGAAGAAGCGAAGGCCGAACTCGCGACCATTGAGAAAATGGGCGGCGCCATCGCTTCGATCGACTACATGAAGCGCCGCCTCGTCGAGAGCAACACGGGGAGATTGTCCGACATCGAGAGCGGCGATCTGGTGGTCGTCGGCGTCAACAAATTCACCGAGACCGAGCCTTCGCCGCTGTCGGGCGGCACTGACGCGATCATGGTCGTCGACCCGGCGGTCGAAGCCGAGCAGATCGGCAAGCTCAAGGCTTGGCGCGAAAACCGTGATTCCAAAAAGGCCGCCGCAGCCCTCGCCGAAGTCGAGCGCGCCGCGAAAGAAGGCCGGAACATCATGGATAGCTCCATCGAGGCCGCCAAAGCCGGCGTCACGACCGGCGAATGGGGCACGGCGCTGCGCAAGATCTTCGGCGAGTATCGCGCACCGACCGGCGTCGCCCAGGCCGCCGTCGCCCGCGACAGCACACAGTTGGAGACCGTACGCGCCAGCGTCAACGAAGTGTCCGACCGCCTCGGCCGGCGTATCAAGTTCCTCGTCGGCAAGCCCGGCCTCGACGGCCATTCCAACGGCGCCGAGCAGATCGCCGTCCGCGCTCGCGATGCCGGCATGGAGGTCGTCTATGAGGGCATCCGCCTGACGCCCGGCCAGATCGTCCGTGCGGCAGTCGATGAAGGCGTCCACGTCGTCGGCCTGTCGATCCTGTCGGGCTCTCACGTGCCGCTCGTGAAGGACGTGATGGAGCGGATGCGCAAGGAAGGGCTCGATGACGTTCCCGTCGTCGTCGGCGGCATCATCCCGCCGGAGGACGCCAAGACGTTGAAAGCCTTCGGAGTCGCGGCCGTGTACACGCCCAAAGACTTCCAGCTGAACGACATCATGGCAGACATCGTGAAGCTCGTGGACCGCTACGCCAAGGCTGCCTGACCATACGAGGCAGCCTGACGATAGCTTGCAAGCATCGGCCGGATCTCGTTACGCTCGGCCGATGAAAACCTGGGTCGTCTTATTTCTTCTATTGCTTGCAGCGGGCATCGCCTGGGGTGTCGCACGCGATATCTTCTCGCGTCCGCGGGGAACAGTCGTCGGCACAGTCACGGCCGTCGATTTCGGGAACGCCCTGCCGAAATGGTATCCTCCGACGCCCCCGCACTACACAGCCCGCCTTCCGGATGGCAGCCTGATCACGGTCTCGGCGAAAATCCCGCTGAACATTCCGGTCGGAGGCGCCATAACCATCACGGAGCTGATGACACCCTGGGGACAGGTCTGGTACAGGCAGCGCGACTAGAGGAGGGCGGCCTTTGCGTGAAGAAACTCGAAAGCGGCTCGAAAGAGCACTCTGGATCGACCGCGCGAAAAAGCTCGGCATCGCCCTTGCAGTCGTCGCTGCAATAGGGCTGGCATTCGGCTACGAGACGCTCGACCTCTCGGTATCCAACTCAGATGTCCAGGGAACCGTCACCGACATCGAGCCCCTGGTCTCCAAGCAGAACGCAGCCGACGGCGAAAACGTCATCGTCAAGCTCGACGCAGGACAGCTCGTCCGGGTGCTCGCCTATAAGTCGCGCGGCATCAAGATCGGCGACCATATCCAGGTCGTGGAGCACCACCACGCGACGGGCCGCGTCACTCATACCCTCAAATAATGTCTTCGCGCGTTGACGCGGCCGCCTAGGCCGTTATATGTCGCCGCTTCGCCCGGTTATCCGGGCGCATGCCTCAGTGGCGGAACGGTAGACGCGGCAGACTCAAAATCTGCTATCTGCAAGGATGTGGGGGTTCGAGTCCCTCCTGGGGCACCATCCAAATTTCATCATCAAAAATTCACGTAGTTAGGGACTATCCGGCCCTAGATATGGAGGGGCCGTGGCCTGGATTATGTTGCTCGCCGCAGGCGCTCTGGAAATAGTATGGGCGGTTGCGATGAAGCAGTCGCTTGGATTTACGCGGCTTTGGCCAAGCCTGGTTATGGTTACGGCGCTGGCGGCCAGCATGGGTCTCCTCGCCCTGTCGATGAAAACCCTCCAGCTCGGAACGGCGTATGTGGCTTGGACCGGCATTGGAGCGGTCGGCACCTTTGCCGTCGGCATTCTCTTCCTGGGCGAACAGGCGACTGCGACGCGCCTACTCGCAGCTTTCCTCATTTTGGCAGGCGTTTTGCTGCTGAAAGCGTCGACCGACTAAGAGATTTATGGCGCGGCCTGCGCGCGCGGCCAATCGCGTTGCAAACCGCGCATCTTCGGAGCCGAAAACACTGGCTCCGAAGATCCTGACTGCTCCGGCCGCCCTAGTGAACGACCTCGCCGTGGAGCGTCAAATCGAGACCCTCGCGCTCGACATCCTTGTCGACGCGCAGACCGATTGTCCAATCGATGAGCTTAAGGATGATGAACGTAACGATCACGTCGTAGACCAATACGATCGATATACCGGCCGCCTGATTGATCACCTGATGCGGATTGCCTTCGATCCACCCCGGTGTGCCGCCATATTCCGATATCGCGAAAACGCCTGTCAGCAGCGCGCCGACGATGCCGCCGACCCCGTGCACACCAAACGCATCGAGCGCATCGTCGTAACCGAACATGTGCTTGAGGCCGGTCGTCCCCCAATAGCAGAAGACGCCCGCGGCAATGCCGATGACCAAGGCGCCAACCGGCCCGACGAAACCTGAAGCTGGCGTAATCGCGACGAGCCCCGCAACGGCGCCCGAGCAAATACCGACCACCGTCGGCTTTTGCCGCATCGACCACTCGACAAGCATCCACGTAAGGGCGGCCATCGCCGTCGCAAGCTGCGTGACGAGCATGGCCATGCCGGCTTGAACGTTAGCCGTCACCGCCGAGCCGGCGTTGAATCCGAACCAGCCGACCCACAGCAGTGATGCCCCGATGAATGTCAGAACGATATTGTGCGCAGGACCGCTGTCCTTCCGGGCCCCGAGCACAAGGCAGGCGATCAACCCGGCCGTGCCCGAGTTGATGTGAACGACCGTGCCGCCGGCAAAGTCGAGAACCTTGAACCACGCCTGATCGTTGGACGCATTCAAAATCCCGCCAGGACCCCAGACCCAGTGCGCGATCGGCGCATAGACGACGGTCGCCCACAACGCGATGAACCAAAGCATCGCCGAAAACTTCATGCGCTCCGCGAAGGCGCCCGCAATCAGCGCTGGCGTGATGATTGCGAACGTCATCTGGAAGCAAATGTAAACGGTTTCAGGAATTGTTGGCGCAAGCGGGCTTGGATTTGTCGTGCCCGTCGCGATATCGCTCAATATGCCTTGCAGAAATGCTCGATCGAGCCCTCCGATGAACGGCGTGCCCGCACGAAACGCTAAGCTGTAGTTGAAAGCGGCCCACAGAACCGTGACCAGACACGTGATCGCGAACGATGTCATCACGGTATCGCCGACGTTTTTCTTGCGAACCATGCCGCCGTAAAACAGCCCGAGACCGGGGATGGTCATCATCAGGACGAGCGCGACCGAAGTCAGCATCCATGCGGTGTCGCCGCTATTCACCGTACACTTCTCTTGCGTCTTCGCATCGCAAGCTGGAGGAGGCGGCGGCGCGGGAGGAGCAGCAGCGGGCGTCGCTGCGGGCGCAGGCGCGGTGTCCTGCGCGACCGACAACGACGACCCGAGGCAACTGGCAAAGCTTGCCACGAACAGCGCAAGGGCAATGCTACGAACTATTTTAGCGATCGATGGAATTTTGCCCTTCGTGAATTCCGCGAAGGGAATGTTGGAATGCAGCATCGCCTAAATCTCCCTGATCGAATTCGAAAATGGGATTGAAATTGTCGACAAGCATTTCTTTCGCGATCAAATCATCTGCATGCGCATCGACGCGTAAAAATTTACTCCCCGGAAGCCGGCGAGGATTGGCAAGTAGCGTCGAGAGAAAATTGAAGTTTTCGAGAAGATCCCGACATCGAAAAACGATCACATCCGCAACGTCGATCGAGATCGGCGCTTCGCGCAACTCAGGACGCTTGAACGGCCAAATGATCGGTTTCATGGGCCCCCGATTCAATGTCGTGGAGGCGGCCGAACCCTGCGTGAAATGACTGAGGGTCCTATGAGAGAGGAAACAAAAATCGTGCCAGACTGACCAAAATATAGCCAAGGCCTTGAAAGTATGCGCAATGAGCGTTCAGACAGCCAACCAGTCATTGAGATGCGTACGGATCATCTGCCCGAAACCTGTGCACCGCGCTCTGAAACTGCAAAGATGTTGATCATTGCACTCACGACGTTTCTTAGCGGCCCGGCTCAGGCGTCCGCCTGTCAGATCGTAAGACGCGATGCGCCGCAGCGATGAGAAGAGCCATAGCGAGGACGGCTGCCGGAAGGTCGACCTCTACCCGTCAGCATCGATCGCGCGAACTCGCGTAGAGCCGCGCCCCGCTGGAATGGGTGTCGAATATGCAAGACACCGCAATCATTCGTTACCGGCAAAGGCTGGACGGCAGCCCGCCCCCCTCGGGAAAACCGGAACCGAATGGCGCCCATTTCGTTCCCCCTTCGAAGCAATTTGGAGGAAACAAGATGTCATATGAAGATCCTCGCTCTGGTCGGGAGCGCAACCTTGGCCAAGACGATGTAGCAAATTCGACGGGATCATGGATCGCGGGCATTATCGTGGTCGCGGCTATCGCGCTAGGCGGTTGGTATTACTACAATCACACCCAGCGCGTTGCAGACGTAAATCACCCCGCGACGAACGCGGCGACCGACACCACGAAGTCCTCGGCACCGGCTGATACCAGTTCGTCGTCGACAGGCGCTTCGACAGGCACCAGTGGCACGAGCCCGAACACGGAAACGGGCGTGAAGACCCCAGCGCCAACTGCCCCGAAGCCGTAAAGCCGTAAAACACCGAAACGAGAAAGGACCCGTCCTCCGGAGAGGCGGGTCCTTTTTTGCTGTCTGAATTTGACCCGGCGTGACCGCGTCCACCAGCGAGCCCTCGCAACGGAAGTCACGTGTGCAAGTGCACAAACCCAACCCGCCTCCCCCGCTCGATCGATAAAAAATTCGAGCCCGACCCAACTTGACTATTGCTTGTCTCTCTAAGAACGCCGTAATTGCTACGTATAAAGACAAATATTGCAGCTTCGACCGCGCGATCGGCTGGCGGCCCCTTCCGATTGTCTTGCAAATCGATTTATTCACCCCAAGAGCAAGATGCTCCGAGATCACCTCGTGCGTCAGTCCAGGCAGGAAGATGAAGCTCTATCCGAACGAACGAACCCTGCTCCTGATTGACGGGGCGAGCTTTCACGCGTCAGCGAGATCATTGGGATTTGACGTTGACTACCGGCGCCTCCTGGACCTCTTCCGAAGCAAGGTTCAATTATTGAGAGCGCATTACTACACGGCCATCCCTGAAGACCCCGAATATTTCGCAATGCGCCCCTTGGTCGACTGGCTCGATTACAATGGCTATTCGGTCATCACCAAGCCGATGAAGGAATTCACCGACGCATCGGGTCGAAAGAAGTTCAAGGCGAATATGGACGTCGAGTTGGCCGTCGATGCGATGCGAATGGCCAATCAGCTCGATCACATGATTATCTTCTCGGGCGATGGAGATCTTCGCAGTCTCGTCGCCGCGCTCCAGGAGTTAGGAAAGCGCGTCACCGTCGTCTCCACCCTTGAGACGGATCCACCCATGATCTCCGATGAACTGCGCCGGCAAGCCGATCATTTCATTGATTTGGCGGACTTGGAAAATGAGATCAATCGCACATATGCCGACGCGCTGGCGAAACCGGCCTGCAATAAACGCGACTCTGCAGCGACGCGCGACCTGGCCAAAATCGACGAGAACGAAAATTAAACCTCGGGCGTCATGCTGCGCCGTCGCTAAAATTTGATTGCGGCGGTCACGCTTAAAATATCGCCTTGAAAGCGATTGGTCGCGTCGACTTCGTGCAGCCATTTGCCGACGATCTTGCCCGGAATGCCGAGCGAGTTCGTATTCCAGAGAACCGCAGGCCCGATGGCCGCGGACGAACTCCGGATCTTCATCGCCCCCGCGCCGCTGTCATCGGTAAATTGCGAATAAACGTAGCCGTGCAAGCCAATCGCAAAATCTTGCGACAGGTACCTGTTGAGCATGCCGTCCAGATGGAACTCACTGCCCGTCCGGTAATCCGTCGCAGTATTCTTGGTGTTGAACATGAGGCCGGGAACGAGCGAAATCTCATACCCTTGCTTTTGGTCGAGCCAAGTCAACGCAAGAACGGAATCGAAGCTGTAGTAATTCCGGCTTGAGTTCAGAGCCGCACCGCGATCGTAGTCGCCTGTCGGCATGATCACCGCTTGATAGGCGCTCACATATAGATTGCCGTACGACCAATAGAGAATGAGCGGCGAGACGCTCATGTCGCCGCGATTTGAAACGCTCGCATCGAGACTGAACGGCGGCGGCTTTGCTTCGAGGTTGGCATCGAGGTAGGTGGTGTACGAGCCGAACGCGACGGTCGCGCCGAAAAGCTTGTAATCCGTGACGTATTGAAAACCGCCGAGATAGAGCATGGCGCTGGCGGACACCGTGTTCGGAACCGCTGGGCCCTTCAGCTTCGCTTGGTAGCTATAGGCGGTTCCATAGACGTAGAGACCTTTCGGAGGCGCGACCGCCACCGCAAAGTCTCCGTAGTAGCCGGGAACATAGTTGGTAAGCCCGCCTTCGGCCGCTTGTGCGTCCGGAACGTGGAGGGATGCGAACGCGACCATTAGAGCCGCTGCCGCTTTACGCCCCAATCTCACCCCTAAGCCACTATTGTCGGACAATTCCCCCGCCTCGCTTCCAAATCAACAGACGCTCAATAGTCGATCAATCCGAGGTAGAGAGCGCGGACCGCAGCATGCGTCTTGTTCGCTGCGCCAAGCTTGCGCATTGCGTTTCGCAGATGACTTTTGATCGTCTCTTCACTGAGCCCGAGGATCTCCGCTGTTTCCCCGACGGTCTTCCCCCTGCCGGCCCACGCAAGCGCGTCGCGTTCGCGATCGCTCAGCGGCACGCTCGACACCGACTCAGGCGCCAGCAGGCGATTGGGATCGTCTCTGTGCTTTTCGGCAATCAGATCGACCGCGCGCTGAACCCAATAGACCAGCACCACATGAAGATCGATCTTCTTGCGCATCAGCATGAAGCGGAACCGGCTGATCGTATCCTTCCAATAGAAGGAACAGAGGCTCGAATTCATTCGGCCCAAGCGGTCCCGGTAGTGAAAGGGAACGACGACACCGTTATTGAATCCGTGGTCCCGCGCGGCTTCCATGATTTTGTATGCGCCAGGCTTCGGCCCGCTCGGCACACTCGGCAGCGGCACCTCGTCCCAAGAGAATGGCGTATTGGTCCGTCGCGCAAACTTCACGCAGTGATCGACATGGACGAACTTGTTCGACTTGTAGTCGCTCTCCCAAGCGGTGCCCGTCGTGCCCATGTAGAACGGCACATCCTGGTGCGGATTCCCGACATCCAGAAAGTTGAACGACGCGAACCCATAGTCCTCTGCAATTTTCTGCAGCGTGTCTCTGAGTTCGTCGAGGTCGCTTGAAGCCTCGACCGCCGATATCGCTTCTTCAACCGTCATTTTACCGACTCTCCCCCATTCAGGGGATTTCCCAAGCAAGTCAACTCGCGAAAAACTTCCCTATCGGAAAACGCCAGCACACCAAGTGCCGATGAGGTCGAAAACTTTGCGCACAGTAGTGGCCATGAGTACCCAAAGACCGAGACTGGTTGCGAAACTTTGCAATGTCCAGAGCAATTCGGCACTCGTGACCGAATTTCAGGAGTTTCGAAGGAAACTTTTTGTCGACACCTTGCAGTGGGACTTACCCGTATTCGGAAATCTTGAAATCGATCAATTCGACGGCGCCACCGCGACCTATTGCGCCATCTATGCCGACGGCAAGCTGATCAGCGGATTCCGGGCTATTCGCTGCGATCACGAATATCTGGCCCTGTCGGTATTCCCGCAACTCGCCACCGAGCGCCCCTATCCGAGACAGCCGGATATGTGGGAAATTAGCCGTCTCGGCGTCAATCCGCCGGACCTGAATATCGCCGGCGTGACCTACGCGGTGATGCTTCACCTCGCGCAGCTGCGCGGGGCCAAAGCCTTGGTCGCTCTCGTCGATCTCTGTCACGAGCGGTTGCTCAGGCAAATCGGCATCAAGACCCGCCGCTACGGGTCTCCCCAGTACATCGGTGACGACCGAAAAGGCCGGCGCCTCACCGCAGTCGCCGGCGAAATCCCAATCCAAGAGCAGGGCGGCGAAGCCTACGAAGCGCTCATGGATCTCCTCCAAACAGTTGAGATTGTCGATGAAACATTGGTTCTCAGACCTGAGGTCGTTCAATCGGGATCCGCTCAAGTTCTTCCTAACTCAGGCGGAATCGGCGATCGATCCGCTGGTGAGGCTCCATCTTGGGCCAAAGCCAGTATGGCTGGTAACCGATCCTGATCTCGTCAGGCATCTCCTCAAGGCCGACGAGATCCTCGTCGACAAGGGGCGGTTCGTCGGCAAGCTTCGTCCCGTCGTCGGCCAGAGCACGCTGACGCTCAACGGCGAAGAAAATCGCAAGCGCCGCGCGGTTCTTCATTCGGTTTTCGCGAAAGGCGTCGCGCAGCGGTTCGTTCCTGAGATGTCGGCCGCTATCCGCGAGGCCGCCGTTTCCGCTTCGAGGGAATCGGAGGTATCCGCCCACGCGCTGACCGCACCGTTGGCGCTACGCATGATTTGCATCGCCATGTTCGGCAAGGACGTGCTTTCGCGCGGAGACGAGCGAGCGATCGTTGAAGCGGTTCGCCTTGTCGAATCCGATCTTGCGGACGATCTGTTCCGCGTCTTGCCGCTTCCGCCTTGGAAGGCCGCAGCCCGCCGCCGCAAGCGTGAATTGGCAAGGAGAATGATCGATGCCGTTGTCGCGAGGGTCCGCGCCCGCGCCGCATCTTCGACCGCCGTCGGCGCTTTGATCGCGCTTGGGCTATCCGACATCGAGATCCGCGACGAGATCGTGACGATGCTGCTCGCCGGACATCACACGACCGGCTCGGCGGCGGCATGGATCATGTATTATCTGGGCACGGTGCCCGGCCTCGCCGAAGAGCTGGCCGCCGAAGCCGAAGCCTCCTCCGACGACGCGGGCGAGTTGCGGCCTGAAATTCTGCCGCGCGCCTCAAAAAGTCTGGCGTTCGTGCGGGAAGTCTTGCGGCTTTACCCGTCGGCTCACTGGTTCTCGCGCGACGTCAGAACCGACATCACCGTCCGGAATATTCCTTTGAAGGCAGGCGACGCTTTGATCTTCTGCCCCTGGCAATTGCACCGCGACGAGCATTACTGGGTCGATCCCGACAAATTCGACCTGACGCGAAACTTCACCGGAAAAGCCTACCTCCCGTTCGGAGCCGGCCCTCGCGTTTGCATCGGTATGGGATTGGCGAACCTCGAATTGCAGCTGCTAGCTTTGGAAATGGCAGCGGCGTTTTCGATCACGATCAAAAGCGCCGTGCCGGCGCCGTTGCCGACACCGTCCGTCACGCTCATTCCGCCGGATATCCAATTGTCACTCAAGGTTCGCGAGCCGCGCGAGCGAAACATCGTCCTCCCGCGAGAGCTAGAGCCAATGCCGGTCCGTGCAGCATCCTGAAAATTAGAAAAGCCAAATCACACCATGGAACGCCCGTATTTCATCGAACACGACCAGCCGGACGAATTGGTTGTGAACTTGTGCCGGATCGTAGACGCAATCCGGGAGGCGATGGATACCTCCCAACGCCGCCAACAGAGCAATGTCACGGCAGAACTCGCCATGCGGCTTCGGCAATTCGCCGATCTCATCGACCGTCTGCCGCCAGCCGACTAATCGACCGGATCGGCGAGGACGCCGAAAATGTCCGTCAGCCGGACTTTCAGGGCTTTTGCAATTTCGTGTAGCTCGGCTGTCTTGAAACGGATCTCGCCGAGCTCTCGACTTGCATAGTCACCGACGTCCATTCCGGAAACGCGGGCCATGTACTCAGCCGAAATGCCGGACGCATGTCGAAAAAGACGGATGCGTTGGCCGATGAGAGTATCGACTCTGCGATACCCTCCTCCCAAACGAGGCATAAGAGTGCAGCCTCCTGCTTTATGAATTGCTCCACCCCGATCAAGAGACCTTACTCGGGACGGTTGAACCGCTTCCGAATAATACCTTGAAGGTATCGGACCGCAATAGAACGCGCCGAATGACCTCAGCCCACGTGAAGCTCACGACGCCACACGCCGGATGAAGAAATTCTCGCAAATTTGCAAAGCAACTTGTGCTCAAGTCTGACCGAGGAGCATGCGGGAAGAACCCCCGCGATGTGATGTATAGACGCCGCAACTCCCCTGAAATCAGCAGTACCCGTCTCATTTCCCATCCCCAGGGCTCGCGAGACCGTGGCACGCTTTGAGCGCCATCTCACAACCACTGGGAGTGAATTCAATGCGCAAGATTTTCGGCCAGATAACCGGGTTGACGCTAGCGCTTTTCGCCGCCGCAACCTTCGCTTCCGCCACTGCCGGCGCCAAGGACTGCTTCAAAAAGGCTTCGCTGGGATCATCCCCCCTCGGCGAAACCAACGCAAAGTTCCTGGCCGATGAATCTCTTCTTCAGCAGACGGACATGGGAGTGTTTATGGTCTGGCTGACCGGCGGTGGCACCCCAGGCTATAGCTTCGGCCCGCGCAAGTACCACTGCACACAAGACGGCATGATGTCGACCTGTCACGCACAAGCGACCATCTGCAAGATGTAAGGCAGACGATCGTTCGACAGCGGGGCGGCGGCGGGACTGCCCCCTATCACTTTCATATGCGCGCCGAAACAGCGCTGATCGCGCCTTCAATCCCGATCTGAAACCCTGATCTCGTTTCGCGTTCGCGATTGCCGTTCGAGCGACGCGGTCGCGTTCATCGCCTCGCCCTTATGCGCAGCCCCGTCTTCCACTCCCGAACGAGGATGTGATGTTCGCTGCCGCACGTCCAAAGCACCGAGCAACTCGTTGAAACGGGAGGCATCGGCCTCCGCCTGCGTACGGTGCAGAAATTCCGAAATCGGCGACTCCTCCGCGCAAATAGAGATGCAAAATACGAGAATTCCGACAACGAGCAGGCCGGCCACGATGGCGGCGGCATCACTCAGCGAGAATGGATCAGTTGTTGCGGCTCGGATCATCATGGGGCTCGGTCCTCCGGATGCAAAGGCCACCTTGTCTCCGAACTCGCTCCGAAGCTGTTCCCCGCGTTACAGCCGCTCGCAGGCGGCTCTTTCGGCCCATATTCTCCTCGGTCATTGAAAACACCAGATTTTCCGCGCGATGAGATGCGCATTTGGCGTCCTTGCGAAGATATGACAGTAAGGACGGCACCCGACGACTTGGCCGACTCTTCCCCATGTTTCCCCCGGCGAATCCGAAAGCAGAAACGATGCCGTCAACCTTCGTTGCCCCCATCAAGATGAGGCTGAACGCGATATGGCTCATGGGCCTTTTGCTCCTCGGCGCACCTGGCGATGCGGTAGCAGCTCAGTGCGGCAACGGCCCGGCAGGATTTGCAAACTGGCTACAGCGGTTCCGGCTGCAGGCATCTGCACAAGGCATTGGATCCGGAACCATCCTATCGACTCTTTCCGACGTGACCTACGACCCGGCAGTCGTTCGCCTCGACCGCTCGCAGCGATCATTCAAGCTGAGCTTTCAGCAGTTCTATGCGCGGCGCGTCGACAAGGCATTGATCAATCGCGGCCGCGCGCTGATGCAGCGTCACCACGCGCTCCTCGATCGCATCGAACAGCGCTTCGGCGTACCGGGCGCCGTGATCGTCGCGATCTGGGGCCTCGAAACGCATTACGGCGCCGACGCCACCGCCCGCTATTCGATCATCCGTTCGCTCGCGACCCTGGCCTACGATTGCCGCCGCAGCGAATTCTTCACAGGTCAGTTGCTCGATGCGCTGAGGATCGTCGAACGAGGCGACCTGACGTCGGCGCAATTGCGCGGCGGCTGGGCAGGCGAAATCGGCCAGACGCAATTTCTCCCGACGCCATACGTTCGCTTTGCCGTCGACTTCGACGGTGACGGCCACAAGGATCTGATCCACAGCGTGCCGGACATCCTCGCTTCGACGGCGAGCTTTCTCGCAGGCCACGGCTGGGAGCGCGGCGGCAGTTGGGAGCCTGGCTCGCACAACTACGGCGTGATCGCCCAATGGAACAAAGCCGACGTTTACGACCGGACGATAGCAGCCATGGCTGACCAGCTGAGCGGCGGCTAAGGGCTGCCGCAACGATCGACGGTCAGGACCAGCGGCGGAAAATCACCGACGCATTGACCCCGCCAAAACCGAACCCGTTCGAAAGAACGTATTCGACGGCGCTTTTCCGCGCCTCGGGACCGATGAGATCCAGGCCTTCGGCTTCCGGATCGGGGTCGGTGAGATTGAGCGTGGGCGGCAGCACACCGTTTCTCAATGCGAGAATGGAAAATACCGCTGCGAGGCCACCGGCAGCGCCGAGCAAATGCCCCGTGGCCGACTTGGTCGATGAGATCGCAGGCCCGCGCCCACGTCCGAACATGGTGCGCATCGCGGCAAGCTCGCCCGCATCGCCGACCTGCGTCGAGGTCGCGTGTGCATTGAGATAACCGATGGCGTCAGGTGAAAGCCCCGCCATCGCAAGCGCATCGCGCATGGCCCGCAATGCACCGTTCCCGTCGGGTGGGCCTGAGGTGAGATGAAAAGCATCCGCGCTCGTGCCGTACCCAACGACTTCCGCAAGCGGAACAGCACCGCGACCCCGCGCATGCTCCTCGCTTTCGATCACGAGCATGCCCGCACCCTCGCCCATCACGAAGCCATCTCGCGCCCTGTCGAATGGTCGCGACGCTTTTTCCGGCGCGTCGTTAAAGCCTGTCGAAAGCGCACGCGCCGCTGCGAATGCCCCGAGCGCAACTCTGTTGATGCACGCCTCTGCACCACCACAGACCACGACATCGGCCTCCCCGCTGCGGATCAATCGCATGCCGTCGCCGATGGCTTGCACGCTCGCCGCGCACGCCGTTACCGGCGCGCCGATAGGCCCCTTGAGACCATAGAGGATCGAGACGTTCCCGGCGGCAAGGTTGACGAGAAACGACGGGACCGTGAACGGCGAAAGCTTTTTGGCGCCACGATTGTCGACCGTCCGCACCGCGTCCGTAATCGTAAGAAATCCGCCGATGCCCGACGCAATGACCGTTCCCGTCCGTTCGCGCGACCGCTCGTCTTGCGGCGCCCAAACCGCTTGCGCCAAGGCTTGGCGCGACGCCTCGATCGCAAAATGGATGAAGCGATCCATCTTCTTGCGGTCTTTGGCGGGAACCGCCGCCGCGAGATCGAACCCTTCTGGATCTTCTGAAATATCAGGAACGACCCCGCCGACTTTGCAATCGACATCCGGCACGATCGCTTCATCGAGGCGCCGTATTCCCGATTGACCGGAGATGAGACGTTTCCATGCCGCGTCCACGTTCGCGCCAAGCGGCGAGACGAGCCCCATGCCGGTCACCACGATCCGTGAACCTGTTTTACGATCTGCCACAGTGGCTCCCTTTCAGATGCTGATCACGACAGCCCCGCACGACGCAGAGGGACGGAAGGCCGTCGAATTGAGCGAGTTAAATTATATACATCATTTAAAATCACAACCCGTGCCGGCAAGTGGCGTCGTCGGTCAAGAAATTTCATAGAAATTGGAAGCCGTTGAGACGGTTCGCGGAATTCTTCCCGCCCATCTTGTATTCGCAATCTTGCGGTGGCCCGCCCGCCACGCCGCAGCTGCGGACGAACTGATTTTGCCCACCGATTTTGGTTGAAGCTGGCACGGGCGCACTAGGCGGCCTCAATGGCGGGGCTTAAAAAGTCCCACACGCCGTCTCCACACGGAGTTTTGCTCGATTGCGGCTTATGCCACCGCATGCCAGAAAGGCAAAAGCGTTTCGGGCCGTATGTCGGGGTTCAAGTCGCCAGTCGGTTTGCGTCTGTAGCGTTTGTATTGTGAAGAGTATCGCCTGTGAGTGTCGTTCGGAAAATTGCAGCGAGTTTCTCCAGCACGGCCGGAGGCTTCTTTCTCCTGTCGGTGACAGTGGCACTGGGCCTCGTACTCTACGTTGTCACGACACCGGACAGCGTCTCGGCACCCGCCCATATCGACGCTATCGCAGTGCCTCCGCTCGTAAGAGCCGTTCCCGTCTCATCGCCGTCTCCGTCCGCCAATGTCGTCAAGATCGCATCGACGGCCTTGATCACGCCCGTTGCAGCGCCCGTCCTTCCATCGGATCGCGGCGCGCGCGTGCGCCAGCTGCAGAAGGCATTGGCGCGGGCTCAGTGCTACAACGGTCCCATTAGCGGCATCTGGAGCGACGCGTCGAAGGACGCGATGCGCGGCTTTGCTGAAACGGTCAACGCACTGCTCCCGGTCGACAATCCTGACGATACGCTCGTCGCATTGGTCGAATCTAATGATACCGCCGCATGCGCTCGCGGCCGCGCGATATCGACGGGCACGCTGAGTTCTGAGTCGCACTCGGCATCGCTTCAGCAAGCGCATGAAGAAATCTCTTCACCGAAGGCGCCAGCGCCTGCCGCAGTCGTGAAGCAATCATCGGCGGACGAGCGAACCATGCTCGATCGTCCTTGGGCACCTGCCGAAATGCTCACGCCCCCGAAGGAAATCGTAGCGGCCATTCCCGCACAGGAAGAACCGCGCGTACCGGCTGTCGCAGTGATGGCCATTCACGCCGCCTCGACCAATGAGGCCGCCGCGCCGGCACCTTCCACAATTCATTTCCAAGACGATAAAGTCCTGCCGCCTCCGCAGGCGAACGACCCGTCGTCGGCCGCATTGGCGCCTGATGCCGAAGCCCCTGTCGCCCAACCGCCAAAACCGAAGAAAGCAAAGACCGCGAAACGCAAGCCCAGCGAATACGAAGACATGCAAACGTCGATCAGCAAAGGCTTCGATACGCTACAGCGGTCTCTCTCGTCGATGTTCTAGGGCCGGATTGCGGGAGAAATCGTGTGCGTTGGATCGCCCCGGCAATGATGGCGATTGCCATCGCATCGGCATCAGCGGCGGCCAACGCCGGCGACTATGCCCCGCTCGATTGCGCCAAAGCGAAATCGCCGGCTGAACGAACGATCTGCCGCGATTACGACCTCGGCCAAAGCGAAGCTCGGATGGCGACTCTCTTTGCCATCACGACATCGCTCGTCCCCATGGGACAGCGTGGCGACATCCAGGACGACCAGCGCAAGTGGCTGCAGTCCCGCGACGCTTGCGGCAAAAATATTGCCTGCCTGCAGACGAGTTACGCTCGGCGCATCGAGAAACTCGAAAATGTCATGGCAGGCATCGCATCCCGCGGACCATATTGAGCGTCATATATACTGGCCCCATATTCCCCGGGAACGCACCCCACCATTTGGCGTTCAGCCATCAAAACCCGGCCTGACAGCCCGGCCCCATGCTTCGTGCCCGCATGCACCCAGCGCAAATTGGAGATCTCGCATGACGAAGTCCAATACCGCACGAATCTGCCTCTTAGCGACGGCATTCGCAGCCGCCACCGCCTCGTCCGCAGCCGCCATAGAATGCAACGAAGATTATCAGATCGTTCAGGGCCGCCCGATATCAACGCCATTCTGCCGCGATAACTACCTCGCGGCCGTAGCTCGGACATATGGCTACAAGGTCTCCGACGCCACCATCCGCAACAATCCATCCCGCAAGGAAGAAATCTGCAGGTACATCGGCAGCGACATTCGCGTGCAGACAGCATGCGAGGAGGTTCTGCCGGGTTCACGCGACACCCGCTAGCTTGATTGCTGTGGCGCCGCCGATTTTCGCGGCGCTCAACCTCGTGTCAAACTCGCCACCCCCCACCAGAAAGGCACACAGCCATGTCCACGACAACCGCAACAAAAAATCATTCCGGCACATTCGCCATCGGCGGCGATATGACGGTCAACCGGCTCGGCTTCGGCGCGATGCGCATCACCGGCAAAGGCATTTGGGGCGAGCCGGAAGACAAGCAAGAATCACTCCGCACGCTTCGCAGGCTCCCCGAACTCGATATCAATTTCATCGACACGGCCGATAGCTACGGGCCAGAGGTCAGCGAGCTGCTGATCCGCGAAGCCCTCCATCCCTATCGCGGCATGACCATTGCGACTAAGGCCGGTCTCGCACGAACCGGCCCCGATGTATGGATTCCGCTCGGCCGCCCCGAATACCTTCTTCAAGAAGTGAAGATGAGCATCCGCAGGTTGGGCGTCGAACGCCTCGACCTCTGGCAACTCCATCGCATCGATCCGAAAGTTCCGCAGAACGAACAGTTCGACGCCATCAAGTCGATGCAGGCGGAAGGTCTCATCCGGCACGTTGGGCTGAGCCAGGTCAGCGTCAAGGAAATCGAAGCGGCACAGAAGTTCTTCAAGGTCGCAACCGTCCAGAACCTCTACAATCTCTCCGACCGCAGCAGCGAGGACGTGCTGGACTTCTGCGAGAAGCAAAAAATGGGCTTCATTCCGTGGTTCCCGCTTGCGGCCGGCGACCTTGCAAAGCCCGGCTCGCGTCTCGAGGCAATCGCGAAGAAGCACAACACCGTTCCCAGCCAAATCGCGCTCGCATGGCTGTTGAAGCGCAGCCCGGTCATGCTGCCCATCCCCGGAACGTCGAAGGTCAAACATCTCGAAGAGAACGTCGCCGGAGCGAACATCAAGCTGAGCGACGCCGAATTCGCCGAACTCAGTGAGCTGTCGAAGAAGAAATAGCAAACGCGGGCGGCACCGGTGGCGAGCTTGCAAAAGAGTTCGCCATCTTTTTCATCATCGCAACGACTTCCGGATGCTCGTTGCGGTCCCAGTCATGCAGCATGTGTGCGAGGTCGGCTTCCCGTTGACGAAGAAGACGCTCGTAAATCGATCCGCCTTTGTCTGTGAGTTCGATGAGGCTTCCCGCCTCGCGGGCCATGCCGGCGGCCTCTAGGCGGCCGAACAGATGCGGCGGCCGCATCTCTTTCGGACCGAGCTTGCCTCGCAGCTCCTCTTTCTCCGCTTGGCCGCCCCGTTCGCCCAAACGCGCCAGAAGCCACAACTCATCCGGTTCGAGTTCGATGCCGAGACGCGAAGCCGCCGTCTGATAGACGCGCCAGCGATTTTCCCGCGCCGTGATGCGCTCGACGATCCGCTCGAGTTCATCGAGCGACGTCGCATCGCGCGGCATGAGCAACGGATCGGATGACGGCTCCCTCGTGATGCTGCTTCGGAGCGGCACTTCCTCGATAGCGAAGGACAAGAGGAACGCGGCGAGCGCCAACAGCGTCGCGGTGCGGAACACGGGATGCAACGCCCCAATGAAGAAATTGTCGTAGGCGGACTTCATCTCTCCCGAAAGCGCGGCAACGGCATCGGGATTGGTCAACGCCGCCGAGAGTTCCGGCGCCGATGCCATGATCTCCCGTTGCAGCACGAAGGCAAAGATCGCCCCGAACATTGCAACGCCGACGCAACCGCCGATCGACCGGAAGAGCGTAACCCCTGAAGTCGCGACGCCGAGTTGTTCGAAATCCACGGCATTCTGCACCGCCATGACCAGGATCTGCATGACCATGCCGAGGCCGAGCCCGAGAACGAGCATGTAGATGGACGCTGTGAATGGCGTGGTTTCGATCGTGATGCGCGACAGGGCCAGGAGCGCAATCGTCATGATGCCTGTGCCCATGACCGGAAATATCTTGTAGCGCCCGATCCGCGCGATGATCTGACCGCTGACGATAGAGCTGGTAAAAACGCCGAGCATCATGGGCGTGAGATGCCAGCCCGCACTCGTCGGATCGAGGCCTTTGACGATCTGGAAATAAAGCGGCAGGAGCGTGATCGATCCGAACAGCGCGAGCCCGACGATGAGGCCGATGGAGGCCGCGATGACGAATGTCCGATTTTTGAAAAGCGATAGCGGCAGCAAAGGATCGATAGCTTTCGTCTCGACATAAATGAACGAGGCGAGCGACACGACGCCAAGCAGCGAGAACGCAAACAGGCTGACAGGCGCTTCCTCGACGAGAACCGCCCCGAAGCTCGTGATGAGCACGAGCATCGACAGCGCCGTCCCGAGCAGAACGGCGCCCGCGTAGTCGATATAGATGTTGGACTTCTGGAGGTGCGGCCGAAACGTTCTGTTGATGACGAAGAGAGCGAGGATGCCGAACGGCAAGTTGATCAGAAAGATCCAGCGCCACGAAAAATTATCGACGGTGTAACCACCGATCAGCGGTCCAAGCACCGTGGACAATCCGAATATCCCGCCGACGAACCCCTGGTATTTTCCCCTCTCGCGCGGCGGTACGATGTCGCCGACCACCGCGACCGAAGTGACGATCAAGCCGCCGCCGCCGAGACCCTGCAGGATGCGGAAGGCGATGAGTTCCGGCAGATTTTGCGCGATGCCGCAAAGCGCCGACCCCACGAGAAAAATGATCACTGCCGCTTGCAACACCAAGCGGCGTCCGAAAAGGTCGCCAAGCTTGCCGTAAACCGGAACGACGACGGTCGTGGCCAGCAGATAGGCCGTCACGATCCAGGTGAGATGGGATAGGCCGCCGATCTCGCGCACGATGGTCGGAAGCGCTGTCGCGACGATCGTCTGGTCGAGCGAGGCGAGCAGCAGCACAAGCGAGAGCGCGAAAAAAATCGCCATCCGGTCGCGCGTGCTGGTTTCGGGCAGAGGCAGGGCTTCGGAACGGCTGTGCTGCATCATGCGGAAACGCCGAACCCGTGATTATGTGGCGTATGTATTTTGGACAGGGCACGATTTAAACTGGAAATGTCAACCGGCATTGCGGCGAAGCAATGCCACAATTGCTCTGCAGCGCATCAATCGAGGGAACCCAACGGAAGCAACGCGGTATTGACTTCCGGTGACCGGGAAACGGTATTGGGAAATAGCGAATTTCTAAACCCCGCTCATAGGGCGTTTATCCGCAGGTAGCGCCGCCGGAGCAACACAACCCATCATAAGCTCGGCGCGAAATGGGGTTCGGTTGGCCCATCTTCACGAATATGCTAGCCGAGCTTTGGCGAATACTGAGGACGTTCATGCGGTCACGCGCAGCCTGGATAGTTGCAACATTGTTGATATGGCTGACGGCTAGCCCGCCGGCTTCGGCGAACCCGACGCTGCTGTTCGAGCCCGCAACCGGCAAGATCCTCTATGCCGAGGATGTCGACGACATCTGGCACCCGGCCTCGCTGACAAAGCTGATGACCGCCTACGTCGCCTTCGAAGCGATCAAAGAGGGCAAAATCCGTCTCGACGATAAGATTCCCTGCTCGCTGGTCGCGACGCTGCAACCACCCAGCAAGGTCGGATTGAATGTCGGCGCTACGCTGTCGGTCGAGCAAGCCTTGCAAGCGGTTATCATCAAATCCGCCAATGACGTGACGGTGATGCTGGCCGAAGCGGTTTCAGGAAGCGAAAGCGCCTTCATCGACCGGATGAACGCGACGGCACGGCGCCTTGGCATGACGCATACGAATTTTGTCAATACGAACGGCCTGCCTGACCCGGGCCAGCTCACCAGCGCACGCGACATCGCAAAAATCGCCCGTGCCGTCGTCAGCGACTACCCGCAATATGCAAGTTACTGGGCTATGCCCGACATGCGCATCGGCAAGCGGCGCCTCGGCAGCCACAATGCCCTCCTCAGAACGTTCGAGGGGGCCGACGGCCTGAAGACCGGCTTCACGTGCGATTCCGGATATAACGTCGTGGCCAGCGCCACCCGCGATGGACGGCGCCTCATGGCTGTCGTTCTCGGTGAATCGTCCGGCAACGAACGGGCAATCCGCGCCGCCAGCCTGTTGGAGTACGGATTCCAGACTTACGACTGGAAGCAGCTGTTCAACACGACCACCATCGATACGCTGCCGATGGACCCGAGCGCCAAAGGCATCACCACGGTGCGCGATACGGTGGCGGCATGGGGCTGTGGCGCCCACAAGCGGCACACGGCGACCGGCAAGCACAAGTCGAAAAGCAAAGTCGCGACGTCCAAGGACAAGAGCGCGAAAAAGAGCGGCGACGCCGCTGGCGACGCCCGCTCGGCTCTGAAGGGGCCCGACACCGAGGGAGCGTCTTCAAATTCATCAGCAGGCGCAGCCCAGCCGCAAGCCGCCCAAGCCTCTCCTGAATAAGCGGCCAGCCTAACGCTCGCTGCTAGACGATCAGGTCCAGCGGCCCTTGTTGAAAGATGCAGCCTGGCGGTTGAGCCGTGTCGGGCGGCAACGCTTGGTCCGAGCCAGCGCCATCCTCTCCGTTATCGTTGTCTCCGGGCGCCGATGGCTTCACCCCGTGAGGCCCGTCGCCGGGCGTTGTATCGGGATAGGAGCGAGGCGTGTCCTCTTTCGGCTCCCCGTTCTGGGCAAGTTCCATTCCGGCACAACTCAGGAATTGGGACGCGTCATAATTGGCTGCACGATCGGCTGCGTGTCCTGCCGCGACGACCGGAAAATAGACCGTCGCGAAGAACGCCGAAGCCCTCAAAATCCAAGTCATTTCGCAATCGTCCTAGCTTTTCGCAGCTGAGAGGCGAGGCGCCTCGCGCCGCTACCTCTGATTAACCACACGTCAGAAGAAGCGTGCTGCGACTGAGCACAATATGGCGTCAAACTTGCTTTTCCGAAATCCGTCAACCTGGATTTAAGCCTTGAGTAGGACCTTACGATGGCCTTGCCGTTGCGCGCGACGCAGAACACCGACCTGGACTTTACGCCACCGCCACAAGATCTCGGCGCCATGGCCGAAGTTTTAGAGGGCAAACACGGAACATTCGCTGCGGGGATCGCCGACTTCTTCGCCCTCTATCATGGACAGCGAGGGGACGCGGGACGGGCTTGGGCATGGACGGGGATCGCCGAGCTTGTTCGTAGCCGCGAACGGGATCGCCTCGAAGGCATCTGAACGACGGGAATTCACTGCACGTGAAGAGCGCGACAGCCGAGAAGCTCAGCCCGGCCGAGGCCGTCGCACATGAGGGAACCGCGCCAACGCGCGTCGAGCAGCCCCGCACGCCTTTCGCGATCGCGCGAGACATCGTCACGGGCCTCCCGAAACTGACCGTCAAGCTCATCGCATCTAAGGACGAACGCGAGCGCACCCAGCGCGACGCGATCCTGGCCTTTGCCGTCCGCGTTCTGAGCGCCGGACTTCTCTACCTCACGCAAATCGCGCTCGCCCGCTGGATGGGCGGCGCGCAATACGGAATCTACGTTGCGGTCTGGACCTGGGTCCTGATCCTCGGAGCGATGTCCCACCTGGGTTTGAATTACGCCTCGATCCGCCTTGCGCCCTCATACCGTGAAACCGGCGACTTTTCGCATCTCCGCGGTCTGATCTGGGGCGTGCGCATGCTGGCGCTCGGAGGCGGCACCGTCGTCATGCTGCTCGGCGTTCTTGGAGTCTGGCTCTTCAGCGACCGCATCGAACCGAACTTCGTCTTGCCCGTCTACCTCGCACTCGTCTGCATCCCGCTTTACGCTTTGACGGACGTGCAGGACGGCATCGGACGCGGCAATGGCTGGATGAGCACAGCACTCGTGCCGCCATACGTGCTGAGGCCGCTGCTTCTGCTCGCAAGCATGTTCGTTGCCAATCACGCCGGACTGCCGATGAATGCCGCAACAGCGGCTGGCGGCGCAATCGTCGCGACGTGGCTCGCCGGACTGCTTCAGGCACTTTCGATAAACAAACGCGTGCGCGCGACAGTCCCGGCTGCGCCGCGCGAGACGGATTTTCGGTCCTGGCTGACGATCTCTGCCCCGCTCCTGGTCATTCTGACGGCCGAGCTGCTTCTCCAGAATACCGACATCCTCGTCGTCTCACGCTTCATGGCACCCGCCGACGTCGGCATCTACTTTGCGGCCGGAAAGACGATGGCCCTCATCATGTTCGTCCATTATGCGGTCGGAAGCGCGGTCGCTCACAAGTTCGCGGCATTCAACGCGCGCGGAGACCACGACGGCCTGCGAACGTTCGTCAGAGATTCGGTCAACTGGACCTTCTGGCCGTCGCTCGCCGGTGCGGTGATCATCCTCGCATTGGGAATGCCGCTTCTTTCGCTCTTCGGACCGAACTTCGACGCCGGTTACCCGGTGATGTTCGTACTCGTCGTCGGCTTCCTGTTCCGGTCGGCGATGGGTCCGGCAGAATTTCTTCTGAACATGCTGGGCGAGCAGAAGCTCTGCGCGACCGTGCTCTTCTCGGCGGCGCTGCTCAACATCGCACTCAATATGGCGTTGGTGCCGGCGTACGGCATGATTGGCGCAGCCGTGGCAACTGCCCTTTCGCTGATGACGGCGGCATCGTTGAACGCGCTCGTCGTATGGCGGCGCCTCGGTATCAAAATGCCGATCTGGAACAACCTGCCGAAGTTCTGATCCCTCTTCGGCGTTGGCGGCCGGCTCCCCGGAGGGGAGTCGCCAACGCCAATCAAAAACTACATCGGCGAGCCGATGACCAGGGTCCAGAACGATTTGAATTCGGTTTTCGGATCTTGCACCAGCGCGATGCCCATGTGCTGCGCATCGGGCGTCAAAAGGTTCTTGTTGTGGCCGGGGCTCTCTTCCCAACCCTTCAACACTTCGTTGAAATTGATTTGGCCCGTGCCGACGTTCTCAGCCGTGAGACGTGCACGATAGCCCGCGCGCTTCACGCGGTCCCACGGATTTGAGCCGTCCGAACCGTAGTGAGAGATGCGGTCCCACTTCGCAAGATCGCGGGAATGAGACTTGGCGGCTTCGGTCAACTCCGGATTGAGCTTTAACGGCTTCAGGCCGTTCTGCTTGCGATAGGCATTGATGAGATCGCGCGCCATCTCCGCATTGAGAGCGGTGCGGGAATAGTCCCGATCGGAAAGCACGCCAGGAGGTGCTTTCTCGAACGTGCCCGTGGGCGCCTTGTCGAGTGAAGCAACCTTCACGTCTCGCGGCGCAGAAGGTTCGCCGCCGAGACCAACACTTTTGACCGTCGGAGCATACGAAGCGGACTGCGACGGCGACGACGTGATCGACGCGGTGGTGCCGGGATCGGCAAAGCCCGAAGAGAGGGATGTGGAGCCAAGGCTGCAACCCGCTAATGCGGAGGCAAGCCCGGCGGTGAGCGCGACGCGATACATTTTGGCTACTCCCGGCACGAAACGTGCGGCTGGGGTCAGCATTGCCGGAAATCCGTTAACTGCCCGTTAACGCTAACGAGTTGCGAATCGCTCGTGACCTCGCGCCACTGCGAACTTTCAGAGCCACACATACGCTTGACCCTCGCGAACTCGAACCCCCTGCCCCAGAAGCATAATCGCCTCAATAAGGTGTCGCGATTTTGACGATGGCGCGGCGAAAGCCTGACGCGGCGCAGAGGTGAACCGCAAGTTCACCCGACCGATTGAATATGACGGAGTGCCCAATAGACGTGCACTGAATATCGTTTAATGTCGACTAGAACTTAACTAAAAATTGGACGCTGAAGATCGG
Organism: Hyphomicrobium facile; assembly: GCF_900116175.1. Lineage (GTDB taxonomy): Bacteria > Pseudomonadota > Alphaproteobacteria > Rhizobiales > Hyphomicrobiaceae > Hyphomicrobium_B > Hyphomicrobium_B facile. The sequence goes on along the minus strand of NZ_FPCH01000001.1, from coordinate 83,289 downwards.
ATCTAGCTAAGCCTAATCGACTGAAGGCGTTTGCTTTTTCCCTTGAAGACATAAAGTCGACCTCACTTCACCTTCCTTGCGACATGACGATCGTCTTGGACGATGAGGCGTTGCTGACTTTCAGCTTGGGCGCTTTCGGCGGAGACGTTTAATGCCCAAGAACGGGCCTCAGAAGAGCATCGATGAGATTCTCGGCGCACGTATCCGAGAACTCAGGACAGAGGCCCGTCTGTCGTTGGAAGAAGTAGCCAAATCCGCAAAAATGTCGGTCTCGGACTATTCAATGGGAGAACAAGGCCTTCGCCGGTTCAGTGCTGCCGAGACGTTGGATATCGCACGAAGCCTGGGTATCGAACTGACTGAACTCTTGTCCGTATTGAAGAAGGACTAGAAGCTGAGGGATCACTATTTGGATTTGTCGATGATCGCCGCTGATTTCGCCAGCAGCTCATAAATTTCATTATACAGCTGAAGGTCCTGCATCCTCCACGTGATATCCAGACATTTCATCAGCGCGTCGTGAGTTTCAAATAATGCTCTAGTCAGCTCGGTCGGCTCTCTGTGGAGCAAAATCTGCCGTGACAGCTCGCTGTCATCGAGCGCCAAGATGCGACGGAGAATCCGGTCCGATGGTGCTTCATCCGACGGCATTTCAAGGCCCTTCTTTTTTATAGTGGTCGACTGCCTCACAGTGTAGTTGCCGGGGTTCCACTATATTTATCAAAGAGCCGCGTCGAACCCTCGTTTCACACCAGAACATAAACTCAGTTCAGTGAGAAGCCTATTTCATCGATCGCGGACGCACGAGTTCATCCAAATCGTCCTTCTCGCCTTGTCGGAAAACCTGCCATGCCCCGGGAACGGTGTCTGCTGTGGGTCACGAACGAACTTCGCTTTGAACTCCTTGAGCAATCATCGAAGTTGTCGCGACAGCGCATCTGATTCGCGCGGGGGGACTTTTCGATGAGTGCAGCCATCGAACAATCAGCCATGGAAAAATCCGGGCGGACAGCCGCGGCCGGATCTTCGAACCATCTCGGCGTTCGCGACCTCTTGCTGCTTCGCATCGCCGTGAACGGGGCGACACGCGCCGATCTTCAACGCGACGTCGCGCCCTTGCTCGCCCCGCGGATCTCCGGCACTGAATTCCGCCAGGCCGCCGAACTGGCGCTGAGCACGCTCGCCGGCTCCCAGCTCACCACCGAAGCCAAGGGCCGCCTGACAGCAAGCGCCAAGGGTCTGAAGGCCGCTGAGGTCATACTGTCTCCAGCGCGCGCCTTTCCTGACACCTGGGCCGACGTCAAAACCGCGCTCGTCCTCGCAGCGCTCGGAGCCAGCGACACACCATCGGTTAGAAAAGCGATCCAGCGGGCCGAAGGCCTCGCCGCGCTCGTGTTGCAGCGTCACTTCGGAAAATCGACGGCGCGTGTCCACTCGCCTGCCGATCTCAGGGCCGAACTTGCAATCGTGGCCCTCGAACGCGCCTTCGGCAATAAAATAAAGACCGGCCTCGGCAAGGGCGCGGGCCTCCCGGCCAAACCGGGCAGGCTCCTCGCCGGCCAGCTCTTCAAGCAACCGCGCGAAATCGCGAGCGACGGCAAGCTGATCATCCAGCTTGCATGCGAAATCGCGGGTTGCCGCGAGCCATCGTTGGCTGCGCTCGAACTAGCTCTGCTGCGGGCGCTCATGGTGCCCAAGGACGAGGGAGCCCGTAACGCGCCCAGCCATCCGCGCGCCGAGCCGCCGCGGCGTGCGACGCGTGCGCCCACCCCGAAGCCCGCAAACGACCGCGCGCCTCTTGAAGAGAGCCAGCCAGCGCCTTATCGAGTTGCGTCTCCTCCCGACATGCCCGAATTCTGTCGCGCTGTTGTCGATGCGGCACGACCGGTGGCGGAGGGCTGGCCAGGTAACCGGAAGGCGTTTATCTCTTTGGTATGGAAGGCGATTCGCAACGCGCGTCCCGACTGGGGTCTATCCGAGATTGCATTCAAGGGAATGCTCGCGGAAGCCCATCGTTCAGGCCAGCTCGAACTCGCGACCGCTGATCTCAAAGACGGTCGCGACCTCAAATCGCTCGAGGACTCGAAGATCCTCTACAAGAACACTGTCTGGCACTTTGTGCGCGTTCAAGATTGAAGGCATTCCGGTACGCAATGGGTGTTGAAGGCGCTTCCCTCAAGCCGACGTTTGCTCCTTCGCTCGCGCCTGACAAGCTGAGCGAAGCGTTCGAGCATTCCATTACCTGGGAAGATGATCTCTGGCGCGCCGACCCCGTCGACGTGCCGGAAATCCACGCCAAGGCGCGCCAGAAATTCAACGATCTCCTGACGACGGTCACATCCGGGCGCGGCTATCACGTGCAGGATCGCATCCTGCTGTTCCACGGCCAGTCGGGTGCTGGGAAAACCCATCTATTGCGGGCTTTGCGCACAGATAGCCATCGCAGCGGCCAGAGCTATTTCGGCTACGCGCAGATGACGCCGGACGTGCAGAACTACGCCGACTTCTATCTGCGCCGTCTCGTCCACTCGCTCGAAAAGCCATACGACCCGGATCGCTTCGGCGAGTCCGCGCTGTCGCGTCTGACGAACCGGATGGTGCTCGATTCCGAGGTCATCTCATCGGCAGATCTCGAGAAGCTTCGCGACGCGACGCTCGACGACAAGCAGCTCGCCCATTTCATTCTCCGGCTCGCCGATCAGATCGTCGCCTGCGACAAATTCCAGACGCGCGAGCTCGACATCAACATCGTGCGCGCACTCCTTTACCTGCAGCGCCGCGATCCGCGCATCGATCAGCGTGTCAGGCAGTATCTCAACGGCCGCCAGCTGACGGCGATCGCGCACGAGGCCGTCAGCGCACTCGATCCCAACGACGGCGAAGATCGCGCGTTCGAAATCATCGCCGCACTCGGCGCGCTCATCTGGACCGTCGATCGCGCCGCGCTGGTCTTCTGCATCGATCAGGTCGAAGACCTCCGCTTCTTCGACAATGCCGAGGACCGCTTCCAGCGCGCCGTCCGCGATCTCATTCAGATCGCCAACCGGCTGACCAACGCCATCATCATCATCTCGTGCCTCGAAGACTTCTACGGTCAGGTGCGCAGCCTCGTCGCCCAGTCGTATATCGACCGCATCGAGAAATCGGGCCCCGTTCTCCTCCGCGAAAGCCGCACGCCCGAAGAAGCGCGCCTCATCATCTCGAAGCGGCTGGCCCATCATTCGGAAATCAACGGCGGCGGCCTGAGCTTCCCCGACGCCTCGCAATTTTTCGGACCCCAGTTCTTCGAAGAATTCGGCGGCCTCTCCACGCGCCGCCTGTTGGAGCATGCTCAGTCGCGCCTGCGCGAGGCGACGTCGACCGAAGGCGACGAACGCGATCCCGAGCCCGAGAGACCGTCATTCATCTCGACGCTCGCTCAGGCGCTTGGCCAGGCGGTCGGCTTCGGCAATCCCGACGACGACGCCCCGTCTTCACTTTCGGCCGTGCAGTTCCGCGAGATGTGGGAACGCTTCGCCAACGAAAGCGAAGCCGAGATGCCGGCCGACGATCAGGAGCTGGTCGACGTCCTGTCTGCCGCCCTTCTGCTCGCGCGCGACGAATGGGGCCGTTCGATCGAAGTGACCGTAAAGCGGCTCGAGCTTGGCGACGACCTCCCGGCATTCGATCTGACCGTTCGCCATCGCACCGGCTTCGCCAACGACGTTCGCGTGTTCCTCTGCAATCGCCCGACCCAGGGCGGCGGACTGAAGCGCCAGCTCGACAAGGTGTTGACCGCGATGCAGGGCAAGCCCTGCTTCATGCTCCGCGCCAGCGACTTCCCGCCGAACAAGAAAAACCAGACCGCGCAGGCATTCCGCAAGTTCCGTGACGGCGGCGGCCGCCAGCTCCTCGTGCCGATCCCCGAGTGGGAACGCATGATGACCGTTCGCGAGTTCACCGCCCATCACCGCAGCGACGCGGGCATGACGCAATGGCTCGAAGGCACGAAACCGCTGTCGAGCCTCATCTCGATCATTCACCTCTTGCGCCTCGATCTGCTCGGGCGTCCGGTTCCGCGCCTCGTCGCCAAGAGCATGGACGATCCGCAGTCGACGCTCGACGGTTTCGACGCGGTCTCCGCCAACGCGACACCTGCCGCCGAAACGGCTGAAGGCGATAACGGCATCCCGGCAAATGACGACGACCTGCCGATGTCCGTCATTCTTGACGAGGACGGCAGTTACGGCGCCAGCATTCTGGCGGGCGGCGAAAAGGGCAATCGCGGCCGCGCCGTGACGTTGAACAAGAGCGTGCTGAAACGGCATGCTGCGTTCCTCGGCGGCTCGGGCTCCGGTAAAACCACCCTTGCGTTGTCGCTCATCGAGCAGCTTCTCCTGCGCGGTGTTCCGGCCGTCCTGATCGACCGTAAGGGCGATCTCGCGAGCTATGCGAACCCCGACGTCTGGCGCTCGGACGAGAACGAGTCGGCCGATCGCCGTTCAGAACGCGAAAAGCTCGCCGACGCCATCGACGTCGCCGTCTATACGCCCGGCCGAGCTTCAGGCCGTCCGATCTCGATCACGTTGCTGCCGAACGGCATCAACGAGTTGCCCGACCACGAGCAGCAGCTCTTGGCCAATCTGTCGGCCGCGGCGCTCGGCGAGATGCTTCACCTGAAGAACTCGGCAACGCACCAGAAGCAATCGGGCGTTCTCGCCGTCGCGCTGCGCATCCTGGGTTCGCTATCGACGAACGAAGTGACGCTCGCCGACCTGATCCATCTCCTCGAGGACGAGCACCCCGAACTCACCGACCAGACGCAGCGCATGGACCCATCGGGTAAACTTCGCCGCGATCTCGTCGCCCAGCTCGACTCGCTCCGCCTGCGCAACGCCGCACTTTTCGAAGGCGGCGGCGAAAGCCTTCGCATGGACAGCCTGCTCGGTCTCGGCAAGTATCAACGGCCGAACCGCACGCGCCTCTCCGTCATTTACACGGGCTTCCTCGGCGACAACGAGAACATCTTGTTCTGGGTCTCGCAGTTCCTGTCGGAGGCGCTCCGCTTCTGTCAGCGCAACCCGAACGACGAACTGCAGGCCGTCGTCATGTTCGACGAAGCCGACCTTTACATTCCCGCGAACTCGAAACCCGCGACCGCCGAGCCGCTGCAGAGCTTGCTGAAACGCGCCCGGTCGGCCGGCCTCGGCATGATGCTTGCGACCCAGTCGCCGGGCGACCTCGATTACAAGAGCCGCGACCAGATAACGAGCTGGTTCATCGGCCGCGTCCGCGAAGACACGGCACTGCGCAAGCTGAAAGCCGCCTTCCAGTCCGAATCCGGCCTCGACCCGACGGTCGCGCTTCCGGGCCAAACAGTCGGCGAGTTCCATCTCGTTCAGGAAGGTCTCGTAAGGCCGATGAAGGCGCAGCGTTCATTGATCGCTGCCGAGCAGGTCCCCTTCGACCGGATCGAGCAATTGGCTGCTGAAACGAGAGGCACCGACGAGAGGCAGCTTCGCCTTTTCGACCTTCGGTAATGTTCAATTCGCGTTTCAAACCACGACATAATCCGTGATGATGCGGTGCCAGCAGTTGCGGCACCGGACGCAGCTCATGAATTATTCTGAACGCCTAAGCATTTGTAATATATAAGATTATTATAATTTTTCACGGCTGGCCGAATGTCGTTCTTTCAGCTGTTGCCATGAAACGTTTTGTGTGATCCGGTTTCTACGATGCGGCGGTCAAACGCCTTGCAACCCCTGTCAAGTTTTTTTGCAAAGCTGTATTCTTCACGCACGCCGGGCCTGAGGGGTTTTGACCGGCTGCGCTGATTGGGGGCGGCTCCATTTAGCGGAATGAGGTGTCGAGACCGAGGGGGCAAACCGGTCGAAACATCATCTTTTAGGGCCGCGAGTAACAAGTGGAGTGAACTCAAGAGTTCAGTGCGGGGTAAAGTGTTATGGTGGCGAAACCTTTCGTCATGGTGGTCGTTGCAGCGCTCATTGGTCCTGCAGTCGGCGTCGGCCTTTTTATACTGATGAATAATTTCTAGGCTTCCGGACTTCCTGCTTTTCGCTGAGAGATCCAAGCTGCTTTTGCGTCGGCGGCATCGCCGCCTGCGCGCGCCGTATATTTGCCGTAACTCCGAGCGGAAGCCGACAAGCCTTCGCTGACTTGACGCCTCAAAGCTCGACTAGCGTCTAATACTCAGCCGCCGCCCATCCCGGCGATGGCATTAGCGCGGCTTTGCGACAGCGATGTTACGTTTACTGCGGCATCTGACCGCTTTCGCGGAGTTCTGTCTCTGGGTGCCGCGCGCGATTGTGCGCTGGCTCATGATGACCGTCGCGTTCAATCCGAAGCTCGGTCCACTCCGCCACGTCTTCACGGCAGCATTCCTCTACGTTCTCTTTGCAATCCTCCTCGTCTACGTCGCTGCACCGATACGCGGCTACATCGGCGAGCTTTCGATGCATGACAGGCTCGGCTACGACGCCGAACGCTGGCTGGCGACAGCGATCTACGATCCCAAGGGAAGCTTCGTCGGCACGTTCGATCCGCGCCTCGATAGCCTGCGCGATGTGAACTACACCGACAGCGCCATCGCGCTTGGCGACTACGTGGCGAACCCCGACCACAAATCGATCCCCGTTCGCGAGGTGCCCGAGCAGTATTGGCGCTGCCTCTCGTTTCAGGAAGACCGCTACCTCGGCGGCCCGCTCAATCCGTTCGGCATCGACCTCATCGGCGTTCTGAAAATCCCGCTGACGACGATCACCCGCTCGATCGCGGCACGCCGCCCGAGCCTCGGAGTCGGCGGCTCGACACTGCCGATGCAGTTCGCGCGCGTGATCTACAAAACCCCACCAAGTACCGATGAGGGCGGCATCACGAAACTGCGCCGCAAGCTCGGTGAATGGTGGCTCGCGCCCGTGATCTATCGCGAGTTGACCCGCGGCGGCGACGACACGCTTCTGAAGCAGTGGGCGGCGAACCACATCTGGCTTGCACAGCGGACCGGCGGCCAACCACTCCATGGCGTCGAAGTGACGAGCCAAGTCGTATTCGGCAAGGAAGCCAAGGATCTCTCGACGGCCGAGCAATTCGTGCTCGCCTCCGCCGTCAACAAGCCGATCATCCTGCTCGAAGGCAACGACCGGCTGAATGCCGTCCGCCTCGACCGCTGGCGCTACATTACGGAAGTCCGCGCGCGCACCTGCGCCGAGAAGCTCATCACCGATGAAGCCGAGCAGAAGAAAGTCGTCTTCGAGTTGATGGAGCTCGCCGGCGGCCCACCCGATCCGAAGGTGAAGCCGAAGCTCGAAGCGGCTCTCGAACGGTTCGCGCCGGAACAAATGAAACGCGCCGAAGCCAATCCGACGATCCGCGCCAACCTGCTTCTTCCGGCAGCGCGCTTCGGCATCCGCGAGGAAATGAAACAGAGCTACGGCTTCGGCTGGCGCGATTACGTTCGCGGCGTGACGACGACGTTCGACATCGGCGAAAACTTGAGCTTCCGCGAGAAGATCGACGGCACCCTCTCAGAACTCGACACGAAATGGACGTCGCGCATCGACCCCGCCTATACGCTCGACCCCAAGAAGGTGATGGCCGACAAGGCCCTGCCGAACGTCATCGTGGTCGCGGCCGATGCCGATGGCAACATCGTGCGCTACTACGAAGCGGGGGAGACGGCCGCTTACTTCGGCTCGCTGCCCGCGCGCCGCGCTGACAATGGCCTTTACGATTCGACACTCGAAAGCCGTCAGGTGGCCTCGACAGGCAAGATGATTTTGGCGGTGGCGCTCGCCAATCAGGGCCGCGACACGGCGGAGAGCCTCTACGCCGATCCACAAGCGCCGGCGCAGGGCCTCGACACGTGCGCCAAGGGCGGAAGCAACGGAAGCCGCAAAGCCGTCGTTGCGTTCGCGTGTTCACTCAATGCGCCGCTGATCACACGCGGCGCGCAACTCGGACAAGCGCCGATCAAGCGGCTGATCGACGGCTTCGGCTTCACCATGCCGCCCGCCGCGGAGTTGGGCGGAACACCACCCTCGACGGCCGCCGTGCTTGGACAGATCGCAGGCGCGCCCCAGCGCGTGCAGTTCATGTCGAGCGTGATCTTGGCATCGCTGATCGGACGCGGCACGAAGCCGGTCCGCCCGCCGACGCTGATTGCAGCTTACGACTACACGCAGAAAGGCGAAGGCGGCGCCGGCATCGCCGCGGAAGCTCGCCCCGCCGTCATCCCGAAGTCGCTCATCCGGCCTGGCGCGGTGTGGCTGATCCGGTCTCTGCTCGAAGCGCCGCTCTGCTATCAGACCGGCGGCCAATCGTACGGCACGCTGAAAAGCCTCAGCCAATGGTGTGCCCGCCGCCGCGGCGACCTGCGGCTTCATTTCGCCAAGACGGGAACATCCGTCTCACTCGATCCGAACGCCACCGTCGATGCCTGGGCCTCCGGCGGACTGCAATTCGCGAACGGCGCCGCATATTCCTACGTCGTTCTCGTCGGCACCGGCACGGCCTCGAAACCGTGGGCGCGCGATCTGCATTCAGCTCAAATCGCTGCCCCCCTTCTCGATGTCCTCCTCCGCGACCTTGCCGATCACGCCAAAGCGAACCCGCGCCGGAATCTACTGCCACCTCGCCAACCCGCATCGGCACCCGTTGCAAATCTTCGCGGCGCTCAGCGACCACTCGCGTCCGCAGCGACGAACGCGCGCGACGGCTCACCATCTGACCAACAACTCCGCACCCTCACCGCCAACGAACGCTGAACGATCCGTTCATCCTCGCGCTGAAAATCCGCCAGCACTCGAACATCAGCGAGCCGCAGTTGCGACATTAAAAACGCGGACTGCGCGTGGAGTCTGCGCCTCTCACTTGGGATGGGTTGGCGGTGATGAACCTGGATGGTCCTGAATTCGGGCGCGGGACGGGCTCGATGCGCCTCTACGCCGATACGCGCGATGATGGCACGCCGGAAAAGCCGCCGCGCGATTGGAAACGCGGGATCCTCATCGTTGGTCTCGGCGCGTTGTCGTGGGTCGCAACCTACGTCGGCATGCTCGAGCTGATCGAAGCCAACATGGGCGATCTGCCGCTCGTCCATCGCATCATCGTCGGCTTCTCGGTCGCAATGCTGATGACGATGATCATCTGGCTTCTCGATCAGCTCTTCCGGCCGCTGCCCTTCACCACTAGGCTCTTCTACGCAGCGGGCTACGTATTCCTTTCGCTGATATCGATCGGGTTCGGCTTCGGCTTCTACTGGAAGGTTCTCGAAAGCCGCGGCGAAGCCTCCCGCTCGGCCGAAAGCGCCGTATCGCAGGTTCAGAATTCTCTGCATGGTGCGGAAACCCGCCTCGAGCAGCTGCAGGCGACACTGGTGCAACTGACCCAGGTCTCGACCGAAAAAGCCGAGATCGAGCGCACGAAGGGAACGTCGTGCCCGAATTCGAAGCCGGGCGACGGCCCGCGCCGCAAAATGCGCGAAGACGATGCGCAACGCTTTTCGTTTGCCTCCGACTTCGTCAAAGGCCGCATCGGCGCCGTCAAAACCGACATGGGCGCCCTCAACGGCGATCTCGCGAAAATCGTCTCCGCGGACGCATCGACCTTCGATCCGAAGACCGGCACGCGGAACGAATTCATGCGCGCGCTCGGCCGCAAGCTCGACATGACCGCGACGGGCTTCAACGCCTTCCGGACCGATCCGCAGCTTCGCCAGATCCGTTCCGATCTTGCCGACCGCGCCGAACGCACGACCTTCGGCGAAGGCAAGAACGGCGCCGTCTCCTGCCCCGACCCGCAGTTGCAGATGGCTTTGCGCGGCGTCGTGAAGGCCATCGATCAGCTGCCCGAGTTGCAGAAGCCCGAGATCGCAGCTGTCGAAGGCCCGGAGGCGACGATCGAAGCCTTCCGCCGCCTGACGACGACGTTCTACGGACTGCTGTCGTTCAAGATGCCGCCGTCCGCCGATGAGCTGCGCGAATTGCAGAAGAAGGCCGTTCAATCCGTCGAGAACTCCGGCGACGCCAATGCGCGTGCATCGCGATCCCTCGTCGACGATCAGGTCGCAGGCCTTTCCAAGCGCGATTACGTCCCGCTTGCCGTCGCGCTCTTCGTCGATATCTGCCTGTTCCTCGTCTCGATGGGCCAGCGTGCAGGCGGCCGCCTCGACGGCCTGGTTCCGAAAATGCAAGCGGCCGAGCGCGGACCGGTCATCGAGATCCTCTCGCGCTTCAACGATATTCATCGCGACAAGCAGATCCGCGAAAACTTCGAGCTGTTCCGTCATGTCGTCTTCGACATGAATGGCGATTACTACGTCGCCGTTCCCCTCGATGCGCCGCCACGCATGAACCCGACCGAACGCGAAAACCTTCGCGTCGAAGCGCAGCTTCTCGCCAATCTCTTCGCGAGCTTCGAAAAGGAAAAAATCTTCAAGCGCACGATGCTGCCCATAACGAGCAGCATCCAGAAACGCCTTAAGCGTCAGGGATCGAAATTTGCGGGCTCGGAATCGTTCCGCGTCTACAAGTTCACGAATGGCGCATGGTCCGACATCATCCTGGGCGCCGTCATGGGTGCCGCGCGCCGGGCCGCGAGAAGCGATGGCACGATCGGACGCTCGCCCGAGCGCGATGCGCCGTCGACGCCGTCGACAACGGAAACGCCAATGACGGAACGAGCAGCCCCTCCGGCACGCACGACACCATCCGCTTCGCGCGATGAAGAGCACGACGAGCCGATTGCCGCCCCGAACTTCGAGCACCACATTCGCCCCGCCCGCCCGAACCTCGCGATTGATCCCGAGCACGCCGCTCGCTTCGGCCCCTATGCGGAAGTCTATCGGCCCGAGCCGGCCCTTCCGTCAGCGGCCGCGCCGCAAGCACCCCGCGTGCGCCGCGCGCCGCCGAAGCCCGACCCCGAGGCGGACGTCACCGTCAAAGCCGCAAACAGCAACACCATTCAAACGGCGCCCATCGCGCCGCCGCCGCTACCCGATTTCCGCCCCGCGACGGTCGTCACGATCCCCCGTCCCCTCCAGCCACGCAGCGAAAAACCGGCAGATGCTCCCGCCCCCGCCGAGCCCCGCGCCAGCGTGACGTTGCAACGCGAAACCGCGACATTTTCTGTGCCGGTGAGCGAAGCCGTCATGCCGCCATCGCTCGAAGCCGCAATGCGCAGATTTGACGGCCGTTGGATCGAGGTCGAGAGCGTGAATAGCGATCCGGCGGGCGGCCATCCCCTTGCTCATCTTGACGCGGAACAACTCCCCGGACCTGCTGAAGAAATCCAGCTTTCTGAGGGCGATAGAGCGCTTATCCGTCGAATCGCACCACCGGCTGCAGAATGAAAAAGACTTGGAAAGAAAAAAGGATAACGCCGTTCGCCTTAAATCGAACCGACCGGCAACGCTTGTTTAACATTCTTCTTGGCTTAATGGGGCCGCCGAATGCCCAGCGGGGGGCAGTTCGAACTTCCGAATTAAGTCGGCTCAAGATAGGAAATCATAAATGCGCATCGCTTCGCCTTCGCGGCTCATGATGGTAGCTCGAACGGATAAGGAAGCACGCCTCAAGGACTTCATTGGGGATGGTCTGGCACCCCGCGAAGAAGGCCCGGCAGACCATAAGTGCTTGACTGTTTTTGTTCGCAATCCCGACAGCCCGGTCGCACGCGCGCTTTGCGCCGCGTGGTCTGAAGGGCGGATCGACGACACCCGCATCCGGATCCTGATCTGCGATACGAACGCCGAAGAACCGGCGGCGACATCGTTGCTGGATATTCCACACGCAGAATTTCGCGTTCTCGCCGACCATAGCTTCGGCCCGGCGCACGAACAGCTCGTCGTCAGTCAGAGCCGCGTCTGGATCGGCGATTGTCTTCGCCGCGATCCGACGAAGCGCGATGCTTTCGAAATCTATCACGCCGACGATGCCGCCATCGGCGTATTCGCCAGCGCGTCCTTCGAAAAATTGTGGGTGCGCGGCCGCCCGTTGAAGCCTCTCGCGTCGAGCGTCGCGCCGGAGATCATCGCCGTGCAATCCGCTGATCAAGACGCATTGCCCCGCAATCCGCGCCACTAACGCGGCCGTCGTCGCGACGCACACAAACTTCTTGTCATCCTCGGGCTCGGCCCGAGGATGAATTGTTTAACAAATCCTCAAGTCTTTTTGCGCGCCCGCGCCTCGCCCCGAACGGCCGAGGCCGGGCTATTACGCTTTTCCCGCACAACTTATCCCCGCCTTTTCGCGCTGTGATAGGCTTTGCACGTGCATGCGGAGAAAAAGACCGCAAGAACGCGCAATCGGCGGCATTTCCGAATTTGCCGCCGCGCTTCGGCCCTTGGCCCCTGTTGGGCTTTTGAAACACTCGCCGATTAGCGATACTCCGCCCGGACTGAGTTCCGTGCGCCACCGTGTGCCGAACGAAGCTCCGATCGTCAGGCACTCAAACAGGATGCCACCCCATGCACGTCATCGCGCGCCTTGCAGTGTTTTTCGCTCTCCTACTGGCCACGTTCTCAAGCGCCAGCGCCACCGAGAAACCCTTCCTGCACGCAGGGATTGCGGCGGATGCGAAACGCTACGAGACCTATCTCAAGGCCAATTGGAAACCGGACGGCAAATCGGCCGCCGCGCTGAAGTCCGAAGCGGAAAAAGTTTTCGCAACCGATCCAAGGGCCGCATCGAGATCCCTCGCCAATGCGGTCGCCGTCGATGAGAAAGATTCAGCCGCCTGGACGCGCCTCGCCGAAGCCCTGCTCGCGATCAAGCCTGATCCCGACAAGGGCGGCGAACGCTACGACCTGCCGATTTACGCTTCGGGCGCCGCCTACCGCGGATATCAGCGCGCGACCGACGACACGCAAAAGGCGCACGCGCTTTATGTTCTCGGCCGCACGCTCGAAACCCGGTCCTACTGGCGCCCGGCGATCGACGCGCTGAGCCTCAGCCTCACGCTCGCCGACGATCAGACCACGCGCGAAATGTATGACCGCCTCCGCGGCGAGTACGGTTTCCGCATGACGGATTACAAGACCGACAACGAGGCGACGCCGCCGCGTCTCTGCCTCCAGTTCTCGGAAGATCTTTCGCGCACGCAGACGGACGTCGCCAAATTCATCTCCGTCGGCGGCAAGGATCCGCAGAACCTCGTCCAGGAAGGCAAGCAGCTTTGCCTCGAAGGTCTGAAGCACGGCGAGCGCTATGAAGTGCAAATCCGCGCAGGTCTCCCCTCCGACATCGGCGAGACGCTGCTGAAGACGGCGAACATCGCAGTCTACGTGCCGGATCGCTCCGCGTTCGTCCGCTTCAGCGGCAAAGCCTACGTGCTGCCGTCACGCGGACAGCAGGGCATCCCCGTCACCACGATCAACACGAACAAGATCGACGTCGAAGTCTACCGCATCGGCGACAGAAGCTTAGCTACGACGCTTCAATCCGGCGACATGCAGCGTCAGCTTTCGAGCTACGACGTCGACAACATCCGCGATCGTTCGGGCATCAAGGTCTATCAAGGCCAGATGGATATAACGTCCAAGCTCAACGAGGAGGTGTCGACCGCCGTCCCCGTCACCGACGCGACAGGCAAGCTCGAGCCGGGCGTCTACGTCATGGTTGCGAAGCCCACCGAAAAACAGAAGGAAGAAAGCTACGAGCGCGCGACGCAATGGTTCATCGTCTCCGACCTCGGCCTCACCGCGTTCACCGGCAACGATGGCGTTCACGCGCTCGTTCGCTCTCTGACGGAAGCAACGGCCGTCGCTGGAACCTCGGTCAAGCTGATCGCCCGCAACAACGAAGTGCTCGCAACCGCGACGACCGATGATCGCGGCTATGCAAAGTTCGATGCGGCGATAACGAAAGGCGAAGGTGGCACCGCGCCCGCAATCCTCGTCGCGCAGAAGGGCGAGGGCGAATACGCCTTCCTCGACCTGACGCTCAACGCCTTCGATCTGTCTGACCGAGGCGTCCAAGGCCGCGACCCGTCGGGCCCCGTCGATGCTTACGTCTACACCGAACGCGGCGTCTACCGCGGCGGCGAGGAAGTCAACGTCACCGCTCTCGTTCGCGACCAGTTCGGCAAATCATCAGCCGTGCCGACGACGCTGATGCTCTTCCGGCCCGACGGCGTCGAGCAGACGCGCCTCGTGATGAACGATCAGGGCCTCGGCGGCCGCGCGCTCGCCGTACCGCTCGCTAAAGCCGCGATGACCGGAACGTGGCGTCTGCGGCTCTACACGGACCCCAAAGCCGAGCCGATTGCGGAGAAAAGCTTCCTCGTCGAAGACTTCGTGCCCGAACGCCTCGACATGACGCTCTCGGCCGCCATTCCGGCTCTGACGCCCGACGAAAATCAAACAATCAACGCCGATGGCCGCTACCTCTACGGACCGCCGGCCGCCGGCCTCGGCATCGAAGGCGAAGTCGTCGTCAAAGCCTCGAACAAGGACGTGCCTGGCTTCGCCGGATATGTCTTCGGACAGGCCGATGAACTCGTGAACCCCGCGCGCCAGCCGCTCGAAGCGAGCCTTGCGATGGACAAGGATGGCAAAGCCGCGATCCCGATCGTCCTGCCGCAAATGCCGAAGACGCCGAAGCCGCTCGAAGCCGCGATCACCGTCAAGCTCCGCGAGGACGGCGGCCGCACGATCGAACGTAACATCACGCTGCCCGTCGACTTGAAGCTCGAGCGCATCGGCATCAAGCCGCTGTTTGACAACTTCACCGCGGCCGAAGGCCAGAACGCCGATTTCGACGTCGTGCTTCTGGGTGCTGACGGCAAACCTGAAGCCAACAGCAATCTCACGTGGACGCTGACGCGCCTGGATACGAACTGGCAGTGGTATCGCCGCGACGGATCGTGGACGTACGAAGCCGTCACCGTGAAGCGCAAGATCGGCAACGGCGCTCTCACCGTCACCGCCGACGGCGCCGCGAAAATTTCGCAGCCCATCCAGTGGGGCCGCTATCGCCTCGACGTCGCCTCGAACGATGCCGACGGCCCGGCTTCGAGCGTGCTCTTCAACGCCGGCTGGTACACGGCAAGCGACAACGTCGACAGCCCCGAGCAGCTCGACGTCGCGCTCGATAAGAACAGCTACAAATCCGGCGAGACCGCGAAGCTGCGCATAGCCTCGAAACTCGGCGGCAAGGCGCTGATCTCAGTGCTCGGCACCGGCCTCCACCTGATGAAGGAAGTCGACATCGCCAAGGGCGGCGGTGAGGTTGAAATCCCAATCTCCGACGAATGGGGCCCCGGCGCCTACGCGACGGCTATTCTCTATCGCCCGATGAACGAGAGCCAGAAGCGCATGCCGAGCCGCGCCATCGGCGTCCGCTGGCTGCCGATCGACCAGAGCGGCAAGCATCTGAAAGTTGCCGTGACGCTTCCCGAAAAAGTAAAATCCGGAAGCACGTTCACTGTGCCGCTGAAGGTCGAAGGTCTGTCGCCTGGTGAAGACGCGCGCGTTGTCGTCGCCGCCGTCGATCTCGGCATCCTCAACCTGACGCGTTACGAAACGCCGGCGCCGGAGAAATATTTCTCCGAGCAGCAGAAGCTGTCGTTCGAAATCCGCGACTTCTACGGCAAACTCATCGACGGCATGCGCGCCGATCGCGGCAAGCTGCGCTCAGGCGGCGACGGCGGAGCAGCCCTCCAGGGCAACCCGACGGTCGAAACGGTCGTGTCGCTCTTCTCCGGCCTCGTTCGCGTCAAGGAAGACGGCACCGCAAGCGTCGACTTCGAACTTCCCGACTTCAACGGCACCGTCCGCGTCATGGCTGTCGCCTGGAGCAAAGACAAGGTCGGCCACGGGTCCGGCGATCTGATCGTACGGGACGCGGTGGCGCTGACCGTTGCCGTGCCGCGCTTCATGACGCTCGGAGACGAGGTGAACCTCGGCTTCAGCATTCACAACATCGACGGACCGGCGGCGGCGTACAAGCTCGCGCTTTCCAAAAAGGATGGCGACGACACCAACGAAACGCTCACCGAGATTGCCGACAAGACGGCGGACCTGAAAGGCGGCGAACGCACGCTTCAGCGCATCGCCTTCAAACCCGCCGATATCGGTCCGATCACACTCAAGGCTGTCGTCACCGGCCCGAACGACATTCGCGTCAAGCGCGAGATGACATTCGAGGTCCTGCCGCCCGCCGGCGATATCAAACGCACGACGATCTCGTCGCTGAAACCCGGCGGCAAGTTGCAGGTCACGCGCGATCTTGCGCAGGATCTGATCCCGTCGCGGACGCGCATCAACCTCTCCGTCGGCCCGGCCGCGCGTCTCGACGTGCCGACGCTTCTGGCTCAGCTCGACCGTTATCCCTACGGCTGCGCCGAGCAGACGGTGTCGCGCGCGATGCCGCTCGTCGTCGCCAACGCGGTCGCGGCGCAAATCGGCCTCGCCGAGGACAAAGCCCTCAAGGAACGCGTGCAAGGCGCAATCGCCCGCGTCTTCGACATGCAGGACTCGACCGGGGCGTTCGGCGTGTGGGGTCCGTCATCGACCGACCTCTGGCTGACCGCCTACGTGACGGACTTCCTGACGCGCGCCAAGGAAGCGAAATACGACGTGCCGCGCGAGGGCTTCAATCGCGCCCTCGATAAACTGCAGAACTTCATCGCCTACGCGTCCGACTTCGAGAAGGGCGGCGAAGATCGTGCATACGCGCTCTACGTTCTCTCCCGTAACGGCCGCGCGCCTGTCGGCGATCTCCGCTACTACGCCGACGAACGCATCGAACGTTTCTCGACGCCGCTCGCCAAAGCGCAAGTCGGTGCCGCGCTGGCGATGATGGGCGACAAGGAACGCGCCGAGCGGGTGTTCGCAGCCGCTCTCGCAGCCATGCCGGATAAGCCCGATTCCGGCTACCGCAGCGACTACGGCTCGATGCTTCGCGACGGCGCCGCACTCGTGACGCTCGCCGCCGAAACCGGCGTCGCCCGCGACGCACAGCCGAAGCTCGCAACCGTCATCGCCAAGGCCTACGAGACCCGCAGCTATACCTCGACGCAAGAACAGGCATGGATGCTTCTCGCAGCGAAAGCCTTGAACGACGAGGTGAAGGCGACGACGCTGTCGATCGATGGCAAGCCGATCAACGGCCCATTGCTCAAAGGCCTGAAACCGGCCGAGCTGAAAGACGGCACGCTGACGATCACCAACAACGGCGACACCGCCGTCGATGCCGTGATCTCCGTCATCGGCGCCGCGCTGACGCCGGAACCGCCAGCCTCGAAAGGCTTCAAGATCGAGCGTCAGGCCTACGCGCTTGACGGCAAGAAAGTCGATCTCGCAAGCCTCAACGGCGGCAAGACCGAGGTGAAGCAGAACGATCGCTTCGTCATCACCGTCAAGGTAACGTCTGACGAGCCGGCAGGCCGCGTCATGGTCGTCGATCGCTTGCCCGCCGGTTTCGAAATCGAGAATCCGCATCTCGTCGACAGCGGCGCGATTGCGGGCCTCTCGTGGCTGAAATCGACGGCCGACCCCGAGCACACCGAGTTCCGCGACGATCGCTTCGTGGCGGCCTTCAACTTCGCCAACGTGCGCACCTCGTCCGATACTTCGAACGGCGACAACGGCAGCTCGGTCGAAGGCGTTGATCAGAACTCGGTCGAAACGCCGGATGATGGCTCGGTCGTCCTGCCTGACGGCACGGCGCAGAAAAAGCCGCAAGCCGTGACGGTGACGCTCGCCTACATCGTCCGCGCCGTGAACCCCGGGATCTTTGTCCATCCCGCGGCAACCGTCGAAGACATGTATCGCCCCGAGCGTTACGCGCGCTCGGCCGCGGGTCAGCTCACCGTCTCGGCAAAGGAGTAATACGACGTGAGGCTGGGGCTCTTTGCAAAACGCATCAAGTCCACTTTGTTCCAATCCTCCCCCCAAAAGGGGGAGGGCCGGAGCGGGGGTGATGAGCAGGTTGTGCCCCAAGCATCAGCCACTCTCCTCCGGCGCTTCTCAACTCTCGTTCCCCTCCGCCTCTTCTCCCCTCCCCTTGACGGGGAGGGGTCGGGGGTGGGGAGCAGCCCGAGCACGATCCCCCCACCCCTAACCCCTCCCCGCGGAGGGGGAGGGGAATCCGACAAGAGATTCACACTCCGCCACATCGCAATGGCAGCAAGCGTTTCGCTGCTCATCTTCGCAGGCGCCGCCTACGGCCTATATCTCAAAGCCTTCGCCGACGCCGGTCCGCTGCCGCTCGAACAGGCGAAAGCCGTGTCCGTAACGGTCGTTGATCGCGACGATCGCCTGCTGCGTGCCTTCACCACGACTGAGGGCAAATGGCGGCTGCCGGTCGATCCGAAGGATGTCGATCAGCATTATTTGAAGATGCTGTTCGCGTTTGAAGACAAGCGCTTCTACAGCCACCACGGCGTCGATCCGAAAGCCGTCACCCGCGCCATCCTGCAGATGATGCGCCACGGCCGCCTCGTGTCGGGCGGCTCGACATTGACGATGCAGGTCGCACGTCTCCTCGACGGCAAGCACGAGCGCACCGCAGGCGGCAAGCTCCGCCAGATGGCGCGCGCCATCGAACTCGAACGCGCGCTATCGAAAACCGAGATCTTGAAACTCTACCTTCGCATGGCGCCGTTCGGCGGCAACCTCGAAGGCGTCAGAGCCGCATCACTCGCCTATTTCGGCAAGGAACCGCGCCGCCTCTCGCTCGGAGAGTGCGCGCTGCTCGTCGCCCTTCCGCAATCGCCGGAAATGCGCCGTCTCGACCGGAACCCGGAAGCCGCTCGCCGCGCCCGCGATCGCGTCCTGACCCGCGCCGTGGCAGCGAATGTCATCACGGCTGCGGAAGCGGAAAGAGCCAAAGCCGAACGCATTCCATCTATCCGCTACGCCTTCCCGATGTTCGCGCCGCATCTCGCCGAGGCGGAAGTCGCCGCGCGCCCCACCGAGAACGTCATCAAGCTGACGCTCGAACGCAATCTTCAGAGCAACCTCGAACGCCTCGCGGTGGAGCACGCCCGGACGATCGGCGACAACGTATCGACGGCCATCATCGTCGCCGACCACCAGACGGGCGAAATCCTCGCCGAGGTCGGCTCCGCCGATTACATGGACAGGACGCGCCACGGCGCAGTCGATATGGCGACGGCGGTGCGCTCTCCGGGCTCGACGCTGAAGCCCTTCATTTATGGGCTCGCCTTCGAAGCGGGCCTCGCGCATCCTCAAACGCTGATCGAAGATCGCCCCGTCCGCTTCGGAAACTACGCGCCGAAAAATTTCGACGAGGGCTATCACGGCACTGTCTCGATACGCGAAGCGCTCGAGCAATCGTTGAACGTACCGGCTGTGCGCGTGCTCGCGCGCGTCGGACCCGGCAAACTCGCCGGCCGCTTCCGCCGCGCCGGAGTGACGGCACGCTTTCCCGATAAGTCCGAGCCGACGCTCGCAATGGCCCTCGGCGGAACAGGACTGACACTCGAAGAATTGACGACTCTTTATGCGGGCCTCGCACGCGGCGGCGACGGCATCATGCTGACCCATCGCTACGATCAGCGCGGCAAGATCTGGGCGACGACGCACGTCAGGCCGCTCGTCAACGCCCACCGTTTGATGTCGCCGCTCGCCGCCTGGTATGTGACGGACATTCTGAAAGACGCCCCGCCCCCGCTCAACGCCAAGGGCGGCCGCTTCGCCTACAAGACCGGAACGTCCTACGGCTATCGCGACGCCTGGGCCATCGGCTATGACGGCCGCTACGTGATCGCCGTTTGGGTCGGCCGTCCGGACAATTCGAGCATTCCGGGCTTGATGGGCCGAAGCGCCGCCGCACCTATCCTGTTCGACGCCTTCGAGCGCGTACCCGGCCCCCGTGTCCCGCTGCAGGGCGCACCGGCCAACGTCATTCGGGGAACGAACGCCGATCTGCCCGCGCCGCTCAAACGCTGGCGCGACCCGGGGGACGACCCGGCCGGCGGCAAATACCTCCAGCCGCCCGTGCTGATCTCTTTCCCGCCGGATCAGTCCGAAATCGCCGAAACCGACCTCGACGGCGAGCCCCTTGTGCTCAAGGCGGACGGAGGCGCGCTGCCGCTCACCTGGCTCGTTGACGGCAAGCCGATCCAATCGGACGCCCACACGCGCGAAGCGGCATGGCAGCCCGCGGGCGCAGGCTTCGCCAAGCTCACGGTGATCGACGCCAATGGCCGTACCGACCGGGCCTTTATCAGACTAAGATAGTCGGACCACACGGACACGCGCGAAACCCGGCATGGGCGCCAGCGCCGTCTGCGTCGGCCCCGTTTGGGCTGAGAACTGGCAATGGTCCTCGCCAGGAGCATGCAATGGAACTCGCCGAGTTGCGTCGTGTTTTCGCGCGCCAGATGCTGGCGCTCGCCGACGTATGGAACAACCAACGGCTCGAAGACGCGTTCGCCCACGTTCCTCGCGAAAAATTTCTCGGGCGAGGCCGGTGGCATATCCTGACGCCGTGGTCGCTCCAAAACTACGCCAATAACGGCGATCCCGCCCTCGTCTACCAGGACGTCGTCATAGCCTTGGACGAGGAACGCGGCGTCAACAATGGCAGCCCTTCCCTTCACGCCCGATGGCTTGACGAAGTTGCAGCGGGTCCCGGCGATCGCGTAGCTCACATCGGCGCCGGCACCGGATATTACTCCGCCATCATTTCGGAGATCGTCGGCCCCGAAGGTCACGTCATCGCCGTCGAATACGACGCCGATTGCGCCCAGAGAGCACGTGAAAATCTTTCCGGCCGCCGGAACGTTGACGTCGTTCATGCCAACGGCTGCGACTGGCCGAAGGACGAAGTCGACATCGTATATGTGAATTTTGCGATCCCGCGCCCGGCCGACCCCTGGATCGAAAATCTGAAGCCCGGCGGACGCCTCATCTTTCCTCTCGGCGTCCCGAGCACGACGCGGTCGCGAGGGCGATCCCTGAACGGCGTCACAATAATGGTAACGCGCTTGGAGGAAGGCTATGCGGCCTCATCCTCTTACCCCGTGTCGTTCGTTTTTGCGGAAGGACTGACGCCGGAGCCCAGCGAAGAAGAAATAAGAAATTTGTATCAGAGCCTCAAAAGGGGCGGATGGGAGAGCGTAAAAAGTCTCGTTTGGAAGCAGGCGGCCGATAGTGCAGAGTGCTGGTACGTTGGGTCGGATTGGGCCCTGAGCTACAACGCCATTACCGCCTAAACCTTATTTTCTTCCATCGCACATTTTGGAATTCGAACCGACCATGAGACGCCACCGCGCCGCGATCCGAAAATTTGCGCTGATGGTCGCAATGACCGCCGCTCCGCTGACCTCGGGCGGCTGCAACGAGACCGCGAAAAAGGCGGCATCCGACCGGCCGCTTCCCGCGCTCGGCGCCAAAATCGATGAAACGTCTGTCTCGGGCATTTCATCGGGCGCCTACATGGCCGGACAATTCCAAATGGCGCACGCCAAACGCGTTGCCGGTGCCGCGATTATCGCAGGCGGCCCTTACGGCTGCTCCGAGAGCGTCTTCGCCGGCACGATGCCGGGCGCGGGAACGGCAATCCTGAACCTGTCGAAAGCCGTCAACGGCTGCATGCTGGATCTCCTTGGCGTCTGGGGTGTTTCCGACCCGCAAGACCTTGCGACGAAGGCCAAGGAGCGCGCCGACAAAGGCGAAATCGATCCGATCGCCGATGTCGTGAATGATCGCATCTATCTCTTCACCGGAACCTCCGACCGCACCGTCGCGCCGTCGATCGTCCGCCACGCGGCGACGTTCTACGAAAAGCTCGGCGTGCCCCAAACGAACATCGATCTCGTCTCGAACCTACCTGCGGGCCACGCCTTCATCACGGACAACGAAGGCAATGCCTGCGGAGCGTCCGCATCGCCTTACATCGACAATTGCAATTACGATCAGGCGGGCGCGCTGCTGAAGCACATCTACGGCGACCTCCACCCGCGTGCCGCAACGCCCGGCGGCGAGTTCATTGATTTCGATCAACGCCCGTTCTTCCCGAGCGACGACAGCGCCGGACTTGCCGAAACAGGCGTCGTCTACATCCCCCAGTCATGCAAGGACGCGGCCGGTTGCCGCGTTCACATTGCCTTCCACGGCTGCGCGCAGAACCGAGAGGCCGTGGGCGATGCATTCGTCAAGGAATCCGGCTTCGCGCGATGGGCGGACACGAACCGGTTCATCGTGCTTTTTCCACAAGTCGCGGATTCACCGATAAACCCGCAAGGCTGTTGGGATTGGTGGGGTTACACGGGCCCGCAGTATCTTACGCGTGACGCGCCGCAGATTGCCGCAGTAAACCGCATGCTCGATGCCTTGCAAGCGCCGGGTGGAGGCGCATAAAGGCTCGCAGCCAGCAGGCGCTACGAAAGCCGCCGCCTCAGCGCGGCTAATGGGGGGAATTCCAGAATGCTTGCACGTGAACGCCTCGTTGCGCCCCTCGTGTCCCTATCGTGGCCCCAAGCGCCGAGCATTTCATCCGGCATAAGACGAACGCTCGAGGTTGCCGCGGCCGTCGCCACGATGGGGTGCCTCGTCATGGCGGCCACGTTGCCGAGTGATCGCGACAACGCCTCGTCCAGAGCCTCGAATGGCGTTCCCGTATCGACGGCCCTCCACCCCGGACGCGAAACCGATTTCGGCGCCTACCTCGGCGCGCCCTATCACTACCCGAGCGACTTCCACCTCGTGAAGAAGGGCGGCACCGATCTCACGATCAAGAACGTCGAATGGTACACGCTGCCCTTCGAAAACCCGCTCTACTACGGCGTCCGCCTCCAGCGTTGGTTCACGGGCCGCTTCGGCTCGATGCTCGACTTCACGCACTCGAAGGTCTACGCGCCGCTCGACAAGGAGGCGAATTTCGAAGGCACGGTTGACGGCAAGCCGGTGCCCCCCACGGCGAAACCGCGAGACTATTTCAAAAAGCTCGAATGGACGCATGGCCATAACATGCTGACGCTCAATGGCATGATCCGTCTGCCGTCACTCGGAATTGTTTCGCCGTACCTCGGCGCGGGAGCCGGGCTCTCGTTCCCGCATTCCGAAATTTTTCCCAAGACCGACCCGTCGCGAACCTACGAATATCAATATACCGGCCCCGCCGGTCAGGCTCTCTTCGGTCTCGAGTTCCGGCTTCCGACCGGTTCTGTGTTCGTCGAATACAAATTCACGTCGTCCGACTATTGGGGTCCGCTCACCGGCCGTGACGGCTCGTGGTACCCGATCGACATGTGGAACCAGTTCTCGCGCTGGTGGAGCGGCGAAGAACCCCCGTATGGTTGGGCAGGCGCTCGCCTGACGAGCCATCAGGTGATCGGCGGCTTCCTCACACGCTTCGTGCCGAAAACCGCCGGAGCGAAGTAAGCGGCAAGCGTCGCTTCGAACGTCCGAAGCTCGGCGGTAAGCCACGTCTCAAAAACGGCCGCGGCATCGGGAGTTTTTGCGCCTGCGCGGCTGACGAGATAGTAACCCTGCCGCGACACGACGATATGGAACGGCCGCACGAGCCGCTTCGCAAGAAGCGCATCTCCGGCTTGAATCTGATCGGCGAGCGCGAAGCCTTGCCCCGCTTCCGCCGCGGCGAGCGCAAGATCGCCATTGAGCGTTGGCCCCGACGGCACCACGCGGCCGGAAATTCCCGCAGCAGTAAGCCACGCGTTCCAGCACTCCTTCGCCGTCTCCTGGATGAGAAGAGCGCCGTCGAGATCGGCGGGCGCCGAGAGAGGATTGTCCGCCAGGAATTTCGGACTGGAGACAAGCATCAATCCCGCGTCGGCGAGCTTCCGCACATCGACCCCGCTCCATTCGCCGCCACCGAAGCGGATACCGATATCGACATCTTCCTTCGCGAAATCGACGAGCCGGTGACTCGGATCGAGAACGATATCGATGCCCGGATGAAGCTCGGTGAACTTTCCGAGCCGGGGCACCAGCCAGAGGGCCGCAAACGAAACATCCGACGTCACGACCAATCGCTTGCGCCGCCGCGATGGACGCGCGAAGCGGCTCGACGCAGCGGCGATCAGATCGAACCCCTTCGTCAACTCCTGAGCGAGTGATTGCCCGGCTTCTGTCAGCACGACGCCGCGGCCCGTCCGCTCGAAGAGCGGCGTCCGGAACTCGGATTCGAGCGTGCGGATATGGCGGCTGATCGCGGCGTGCGTGACGTTGAGCTCTTCAGCCGCGCGCGAAAAACTCGATAGCCGCGCGGCGGCTTCGAACGCTTTCAGGGCATTGAGCGGCGGCAGTCTGCGGGCCATGCCCGATGTAACAATTCCTTACACGTCCTGTAAAGCAATGCCGTTTGTCTGGCGCGTGCGCCGGGCGCACCGTTCCGTCAGCGAACAACGCAATCGGAGAACGGCAATGATGCGCGTTATCGAGCACCTGATCGAGACGATAGAAGCGCTGCTTTTTAGCGGTCATCCGCGGGCTCATCCCGAGCATCCCTCAAGAGCCAAACGGAGAAGCTAACTGTCCCTTTTACGATATGGGGCGATCGGCTTTGTAACGGCCAAACGACCGCTGCCCATCTTTTGTAAAGATCACCACTTCATAGGGTTCCGGCTCACCACCCATGCCGGGTGACCCAGCGGGCATTCCGGGAACCGCGAGTCCGATGGCCTGGGGTTTCTCGGCCAGCAGCCGTTGGATGGCATGGAACGGCACATGCCCCTCGATCACATATCCCGAAAGCTCTGCTGTGTGACAGGACGAGAGCGCGGCCGGCACGCCCAAGCGCGCTTTCAAGGCCTTCATTTCCAATGTTTCGGATACGGTCGTCTCGAACCCATGACTACGCAAATGCTCAACCCAGGCGGTGCAGCATCGGCAGTTGGGGTCTTTGAAAACCTTGAGGGTCGGGGCTGATTGAGCCGAGACGCCAGTCGTCAGCGACGATAGCGCCAATACGAGACCTCCAAGAACGGCGCGTCGATCGTAATGATTGGCTTGCTGCATTCGAGGTCCCCCCGAAGATTGAGGCAACGCTGAAACACGCTAAAACCGCTTCAGCAGCCGGTCGATGTATTCGAGTTCGTCCTGCGGCCTGAGGCTCTCACCCGAACGCTTGCGCAGCTCTTCGAGGATTTCGCGCGCACGCTGTGCGTCGATCGCGTCCGGCACCTTCACGGACGTGCCGAGATCAGGCCCCTGCGCGCGCTGCGGCCGGCCCATCGGATCGCGTGGAGAGTTGCCGCCGCGGCCCAAACGCTGCTGTGCATTCTTCTGCATCTGCTCGGCCATCTGCTGAGCGCTTTGGCGCATCTGCTCGAGCGCCTGCCCCTGCTGATCGGCAGCTTCGGCAAGATCGTTTTGCTTCAGCGCATCCTCGGCCCTGCCCATCGCATCCTGCGCATTGCCGAGCTTGTCGGGATCGCCCGCACCCATTTCCTCGAGATCTTTTTTCAGCTTGTCGAGTTCGTTGCGAAGCTGCGCCTGACGATCCTGCAAGCTGCCCTTGCCGTGCTGTTGCCGCCCGGCGGAGTTGCCCTGCGAACCCTGCTGGCCTTGGCCCTGCTGGCCGCCACCCTCCTGATCGGCATCCATGTCGCCCTGGCCGCCTTGCTGGCGACCCTGGCCTTGCTGACCCTGCTTGCCTTTGCCGGTCTTCGGTGACCCCTGACCGTTCGGATCATCCTGCGAGCCGCCTTGTCCTTCCTGGCGGCGCTGCTGACCGTACGTGTCGTCCATCAGCTGCTGCTGCTTGCCGGTGAGGTCGCTCAGCTCATTGAGCTTCTTCATCATCTGCTGAGCGCGCTGCTGCTGGGCGCGTGCCTCGGGCGAATTGCTCGCCTGCAGACGATCCATCAACTCGCGCAACTCGGAAAGCATCTTCTCGGCATCGTCGCGCGAGCCTTCCCGCGCGCTCTTCTCCAGATCCTTCATCATCTGGTCGAGATCTTGCTGGCCGAGCTCCTGGTTCTGATCGCCCTGCTGCTGATCGCCGGAAGGATTCTCCTTCTCCGCGTTCTTCTGCATTTCGTTGAGATAGTCGTTGAGGCGTTTCTTCAGATCCGCCATCGCATCTTGGATTTCTTTGTCGTCGCCCTTTTCGATGGCATCCGACAATCGATCCTGCGCATCCTTGAGCGCGCGCTCCGCCTGTGACAGCGCACCATCCTCGACCTTGAGCGCGATCTGCCAAAGCTCAGCGATGGACTCGTTCATCGCCGAGCGCGTCTCCTGCCGGTCGAGGCGATGATAGATCGCCCGCAGACCAAGATAGACGCCGTCGTCTGTGATGAAGCCCTGCGGCTCCATGGTCAGCGCATCGAGCGCCCGCACGACCTTCGGCCGGTTGCGCGAGTCCTCCGCGAGGTACCGCCGCTGCTCGACCAAAGCTCTCGCCAGCGGATTTTTGAAGCGGCGCGACGGCAGCACGATTTCGATCGGCTCACTGCGCCCGACTTGCCCGCCGACATCCGTTGCTTCGAGCCAAAGCTGAACGCGCTGGCCGGCCCACGGGTGCTCGCCAATGTCGAGGAGCGCCGACGTATCGACCGTCTTTGCCCCCGGGCGCGGAATTTTGAGGCTGAGCACCGGCGGACGCTCGAGCGGCAACCGCGGCCCCGTGAGCGGCGGCGGCTGCGCCCACGACTTTGTTGCGTCCACGGGCTTCGGCGGCGCCTTGCGGACTTTCACTTCGGCGCTCTGAAGGCCGTAGTCGTCTTCCGCCTTGTAGAAAACGCGCATCGACCCGCGCGGCGTGCCGGTGATTTCCTTCGTCAACGCGATCTTCGGCAGCGCATCGGGGATGACGTCGAATGTCCAAAGGCCAAGCTCCCGCGTTCCCGAAAGAGCGCGAACGCGTGCCGACTTGCGGATCTCGTAGCGCGTCTCCGACACGCTCGAGGTATCGCCCTTCTTCGATTTTTCGGGAGGCACGATAACCGGCGCAGTCGCGCCATCGGTCAAGACTTCCAGCGCAACCCCATCCGCGCCGAACCCGACACCCCGGAGCGTCAGCAGGCTGCGATCGGGCACCTCGAAAAATTTGATCCTGTCCTTGGCGTCGTCGGCATTTTGCTGCGAGCCGTCGGCCAGCAGCACCGGCGGCAGCGCCGTATAGGGCGGCGGCGTGACCCAGGCATCGACGCGCGCCGGAGGTCCGGACTCGGCGGTACCGAAACGGAAAGCGGCAGCCAGGCGATCACTGAGGCTTCCTGTCGCCAGAACCGCAATCGGCACGAACATGACGAGCAAAAGCCCGCGGACAGCCCAGGGATCGAAGCGGTCGGTTCTGGGCGCCGGATGCCCGACCCGGAGACGCGAAATCGCCCGCGCCAGACGTTCCCGATGCGCCTGCCAGATCGCCGACGTCGTGGCATTCTGAGCGCCGGAAGTCAGCGTGTCCTCGTAGGATGTCGCAGGCCGGTGCGGAACCCCGGAGCGGCGCTCAATCCGCCGGATGGCGTCTTCCCGCGTCGGCCAGGGAACGCGAACCGCGTACACGACAGCCGCTACGGCGGCGGCCGCGAAAGCAACCAGCAGTATTTTGTGAGGGTGCGGGTCTAGGTAGGGCCATATGCCGAGGAACGACAGCATGACGAACACGAGCGCCACGCCGATAAGCAGCCAGAGCCGCGGCCAAAGGCGCTCGAAAAACAGCGCGACCGTGCTGAGACGTACCTTCCGCGCCAAGGATCGCGAAATATCGGGACCGGGATCCCTGTTCTGGGGCTCTACCATGCCAGCCTAAAGTATCACGGGCCTCTGACCCCGCACGTTAACAAAATGCAACTATGAGGGGCCGAATGACCCGCCTATCGGCCTTTTCTACGGCCTTTTTGTGCGCCAGAGGCGCGGAGCCCCAGTCTCGCCGGTGCGGCCTGCGCCGCCATAATTAGACCTGGAGCCACGGCGGCAGATGATCCGCCCCGATCAAGTCGTCGTAGGTCGGCCGTGGCCGG
Organism: Hyphomicrobium facile; assembly: GCF_900116175.1. GTDB lineage: Bacteria > Pseudomonadota > Alphaproteobacteria > Rhizobiales > Hyphomicrobiaceae > Hyphomicrobium_B > Hyphomicrobium_B facile. The sequence goes on along the minus strand of NZ_FPCH01000001.1, from coordinate 55,389 downwards.
ACCACGGCATAGCGGTCGCCATCGACCAGCACTTCCGGGATGAGCAAGCGGCTGTTGTACGTCGACGACATCACCGCCCCATACGCACCGGCAGACATGACGGCGAGAAGATCCGTGGGCGCGACCGGAGGCAACGTCCTGTCTTCAGCCAGAAAATCGCCCGTCTCGCAAACCGGCCCGACGATATCCTGCTGCATCGGCGACATGTCCGAGCACGCTTCGTTGACCGGCCAGACGTCGTGGTAGGCTTCGTAAAGCGTCGGCCGGATCAAGTCGTTCATGGCCGCGTCGACGATCGTGAACGTCTTGTCGGTCCCTTCCTTCACGTAGACGACCTGCGTAACGAGAACGCCTGCATTCCCGACGATCATGCGGCCAGGCTCAAGAACGAGCTTGAGGCCGAGACCGCCGAGCGTGTCCTTGACGACCGCCGCGTATTCATCGGGTGTCGGTGGAATGTCGTTCGCGCCCCGGTACGGAATGCCGAGACCGCCGCCGATATCAAGATGCTCGAGCGCGATACCGTCGGCTTTGAGATCGCGTGCGAGATCCGCCAGCAGGCGAAACGCATCGCGGAACGGCGCGAGATCGGTAATCTGGCTGCCGATGTGCATATGGATGCCCGAGACCTTGATGCCCGGAAGCTTGGCGGCTTCCGCATAGAGACGCCGCGCGTCCTCATAGGGTACGCCGAACTTGTTTTCGGCCTTGCCCGTGGAGATCTTCGCGTGCGTTTTGGCATCGACGTCGGGATTGACGCGAATGGCGATGGAAGCGGTACGGCCGATCGCCGTCGCGACATCGCTCAGTGCATGAAGCTCCGGCTCGCTCTCGACGTTGAAGCCGTGAATGCCTTCTTCGAGCGCGTAGGCCATCTCACCGCGCGTCTTGCCGACGCCTGCGAAAATGATCTTCGATGCCGGAACCCCCGCCGCACGAGCCCGCCGGAGTTCGCCTTCCGAGACGACGTCCATGCCGGCGCCGAGGCGCGCCATCGTGGTGAGCACCGCCTGATTGGAGTTCGCCTTGACGGCAAAGCAAATGAGCGCGTCCTGCCCTTTGAACGCCCGCGCCAGAACCTCGTAATGGCGCACGAGCGTCGCGGTCGAATAGCAATAGAACGGCGTCCCGACTTCCGCAGCGATGCGTGCGAGGCTTACGTCCTCGGCATGAAGGATGCCGGACTTATACTGAAAGTGATGCATGGGAAGCGCTTCTAGCGGATGAGAAAGACCCCCGTCACCGGAAAAGTCACCGGAGAAGACGAGGAGGCTTCAAAAAAACCGGCCGAGCGAACCGGCTACCGTAACAGCGGATCGAGAATGAACGGTTCATGCGGTTTCGGCGGCGCGTCCGAATTCTGACCGGCGGCGTGAGCATCGGGCAATTTCGCATCGCCAGCCGCCTTGGCGGCAGGCGGTGGCTCGAGGGGCCCTTTAACACCGCAGCCTGCAAAACCGGCGCAAGCCGCGCCGACCAGCGCCACCGCGATCCAGGATTTCGTGCTGCGTGAGAGCACGGCCATGCCAAAAACACTCCAAAACCATTCAGCCCGCTCGAATGGCAGGCGCTGAGAGAAAGACTTTTAGACCTTCCCTCGCGCCTTTTCCAACCGCCTCAGCCACTGACGAGCCATTTTGGCGACGTTCTGTGGCGCGGTTCCCCCATAACTCGTCCGGCTCTTGACCGAGTTCTCCACAGAGAGCACCGAAAATACGGCTTTCGTGATGCGCGGCTCGACGGCCTGCATGTCGCTTAGGCTCAATTGATCGAGATCGACGCCCTTGGCTTCGGCCGCCTTGACGATAGACCCGGTCACATGGTGGGCCTCGCGGAACGGCATTTTGAGTTCCCGGACGAGCCAATCGGCAAGATCGGTCGCCGTCGAGTACCCGCGCCCGGCGGCCGCTCGCATAGCCTCGGCATTGGGCTCGAGATCCGCAATCATGCCCGCCATCGCCGCCATGACGAGACGCAGGCTGGAGAACGCGTCGAACGTCGTCTCCTTGTCCTCCTGCATGTCCTTCGAATAGGCGAGCGGCAGCCCCTTCATCACGATGACGAGGCCCTGGAAGGCCGCCGCGATCCGCCCGACCTTGGCGCGCGCCAGCTCTGCGGCATCCGGATTGCGCTTCTGCGGCATGATCGACGAGCCGGTTGTGAAGCGATCCGACAGTTTCACGAAGCCGAACTGCGGCGTCATCCAGATGACGATCTCTTCGGCGAGCCGCGAGAAATGCACGGCCGTGATGGTCGCTGCAGCAAGCGCCTCGAGCGCGAAATCGCGATCCGATACGCCGTCGAGCGAGTTCGCCATCGGCCTGTCGAAGCCGAGCGCCTGCGCCGTTTGCTCCCGGTCGATCGGGAACGACGTTCCGGCGAGCGCCGCCGAGCCGAGCGGCGATTCATTGAGACGCTTGCGCGCATCCGCGAACCGGCCCCGGTCGCGCGCGATCATTTCGACATACGCCAGCAGATGATGACCAAAGGTCACGGGCTGCGCAGGTTGCAGATGCGTGAATCCCGGCATGACGGTCGCAGCGTGCGCCTCGGCCTTCTCCGCCAGCGCCTGCTGCACATTTGCGAGAGCTTCATCGATCCCGTCGATGGCGTCGCGCACGAAGAGCCGGAAATCCGTCGCCACCTGATCGTTGCGCGAACGTGCCGTATGCAGCCGCCCCGCCGCCGGTCCGATCAGCTCTTTCAGCCGGTTTTCGACGTTCATGTGAACGTCTTCGAGCGCACGGGAAAATTCGAACGTTCCCGCGTCGATCTCCGCCTTGATCTTGTCGAGGCCTTTTGCAATCTCGCGGGCATCGGATTTGGTTATGATGCCGGCTTCCGCCAGCATCGCGGCGTGCGCCTTCGAGCCGCGAATGTCTTGCGGCGCAAGCTGCTTGTCGAAGCCGATCGAGGCATTTATCTCCTGCATGATCTCGGCGGGAGACATTGCGAAACGGCCACCCCACATGGTGTTGGCTGGCTTGTCGGTCACGAGCAGCTCCGTATCAGAGAAGAGAACAAGGTTACCAAAAATGACAGCGAACGGCGCGGGAGGCCCGCAGAAAGCCCTTTGGACTGTGGCGCTGTCGGCGTTGGTCGGGTTCGGCGCCGTATACGTTATCGGAGGCGGGTTGGGCAACGCCGGACCTGAAAAATCCGTGACCGCCGCCCGGGATTTATCGCCGCCCAAGGCCGAACCATCGGCCGGATCGCCCTCCAAGCTCGGAGAAATGGCGGCATTCGTCACGAAGAAGACGCCCGAGCCCCTCCCCGACATCACCTTTCAGGATGCCGACGGCAAGGACGTCAAACTGTCGAGCCTCAAAGGCAAAACGATCCTTCTCAATCTTTGGGCAACCTGGTGCGGCCCCTGCCGTGAGGAGATGCCCGCGCTCGACCAGTTGCAGAAGAAGCTCGGCGGCGACAAGTTCGAAGTCGTGGCTCTGAGCCTTGACCGGAAGGGCTATGAGGAGTCGCGGAAGTTCCTCGACGAGCTGAAAGCAACCAACGTCAAGCTCTACTCGGACGCGAGCGCCAAGCAGGGCATGGCGCTGAAACTTCTGGGAATGCCGACCACGATCCTCATCAACAAGGATGGATTGGAAATCGGGCGGCTGGCAGGCCCCGCGAAATGGGATTCCGACGACGCCAAAAAGCTAATCGAGGCGGCGACGAACTGACCACCTCGAGCAGCTATTCATAAATGAATTGACGGTCGGCGCCTCGAACGGTCGGCGAATTATTTCTTCTTCGTCTTCTGTGTCAGCGCCGAAGCCGCAACCGACTTGGCAGCCTTGCTCGCCTTCGGATCATGCAGGATTTTCGACGCAGCCGACGCGACCTTCTTGCTCGTCGTTTCCTTTGGGCTGCCGGTCTGCGTGAGTGCCGAAGCCGCGACCGACTTCTCAGCCTTGGTCGCAGTTTTGCTCCTCAGCACCGTCGAGGCTGCCGAGGAAACCTTTTTGCTGGTGACTTCCGATTTCGCCATGGACATCGCTTCCTTGTTCCGGGGCCGCGGAAGTGCGGTCCGGCGAGCATGCACCATGCCCGATTCGAATTCACCGTGTAATGACGGTCGGCACCTGTTTTCGTCCGCTTTGTACGCTTAACCTGACGCACGGTGCCGCGAGACACCAATTGGCCTGTGCTCCGAATTGACACCCCGCGCCCGAGAGGCGACAAGCGCTCCTCAAACACCAAGCCGCACAGCATCGGAGACGCTTTCCCATGGCCCACGACGACCTCAAGAAAACAATCGAAACGGCGTGGGAAGCTCGCGACGGCATTTCGTTCGACACGAAAGGCCCCGTCCGCGACGCCGTCGAAACCGCGCTCGACCTCCTCGACAAGGGCGAGGCACGCGTCGCCGAGAAGGCGGAGGGCACCTGGGTCGTCAATCAATGGCTGAAAAAGGCGGTCCTTTTGTCGTTCCGTCTCAATGACATGGAAATGATCCCCGGCGGCCCGGCAGGCAGCTTCTACTGGGACAAGGTGCCCCCGAAGTTCGCGGGCTGGACCGAAGCAGACTTCCGCAAGGGCGGCTTCCGCGTGCTGCCCGGCGCTATCGTGCGCCGCTCCGCTTACATCGCGCCCGGCGCGGTCTTGCTCCCCTCGTTCGTCAACCTCGGCGCCCACGTCGGCAGCGGCACGATGGTCGACACCTGGGCAACGGTCGGAAGCTGCGCTCAGATCGGGAAAAACTGCCATATTTCCGGCGGCGCCGGCATCGGCGGCGTGCTCGAACCCCTTCAGGCCGGACCGGTCGTCATCGAGGATAACTGCTTCATCGGCGCCCGCGCCGAGGTCGCCGAAGGCGTCCAGGTCGGCGAAGGCTCGGTCCTCTCGATGGGCGTCTACATCGGAGCCTCGACGACGATCATCGATCGCGCCACCGGCGAAAAAATGTTCGGCAAGGTGCCTCCCTATTCCGTCATCGTATCGGGTACGATGCCGGGCAAGCCTCTCCCGAACGGAGAACCGGGTCCAAACCTCTACTGCGCCGTCATCGTCAAGCGCGTCGATGAGAAGACGCGGAGCAAGACAAGCATCAACGAGCTTCTCAGGGATTAGGCCGTGGCGCGCAGGTACCGGGCACTCGATGCGGACAAGATCGTCGATACGCTCGAGACGCTCGGGCACCGTATCGCCGATCGTTTTCCGAACTCGGGCCTGTCCAGCGTCTGCGCCGACCTGATATCTGTCGCCCGCCAGACATCCGAGCGCATCGTCTACGTTTCGCGCCCGAACTGGACGCTGCGCTCGCTTCTCATCGTGCTGGTAGTGAGCACCCTCACGGTGCTCGCTTACCTCGCCGCCCAGGCCACAACTCTGAAGGGTACCGACGAGTGGTCGGAGGTCCTTCAGGGCATCGACGCCCTCTTCAATCTTACCGTACTGCTCGGAGGCGGCGCATTTTTCATCTCGACTCTCGAAACGCGCTGGAAACGGTCGCGGGCTCTCGCAGCCCTGCATGAGCTGCGGTCTATCGTGCACGTTGTCGACATGCACCAGCTGACGAAAGACCCGAGCTCCGACCGGGCAGCGACCGTCTCGACATCAGGCCCACAGCGCGAGTTGTCTCACTTCGAGCTCATGCGCTATCTCGACTACTGCTCGGAAATGCTGTCACTGACCGCCAAATGCGCGGCCCTCTACGCCGAACGCCTGAGTGACGCAGTTGTCGTCGATACCGTCGGCGACATCGAGCGCTTGACATCGGAGCTATCGAGTAAGATCTGGCAGAAGATCACGATCGTGCAGAGCCTCGAAGGCCGCGAAACGCCGTTGCCGTCCGCCGGTCAGCTATATGGAAGTCAAACTGTATAATGACCCTAATTCCAACCGATCCCGTTGCGCTCTCACAAGCGCTCATCCGCTGCGAAAGCGTAACACCCGACGAAGCAGGCGCACTGACGCTGCTGCAGAACGTGCTGGAGCCCGCAGGCTTCACCTGTCACCGCCTCGTCTTCTCTGAGCCCGGCACGCCCGACGTCGATAACTTGTACGCGCGCCTCGGCACAGGCCGACCGCACCTATCCTTTGCCGGACACACCGATGTCGTGCCGGTCGGCAACGAAGCGGCCTGGACCGTCCCGCCATTCGCCGGCGAAGTCCGCGATGGAATTCTCTACGGCCGCGGCGCCGTCGATATGAAGGGCTGCATCGGAGCGTTCGTCGCGGCTTCGATGAAATACATCCACCACTATAACGGCCTGCCGCGCGGCTCCCTGTCGTTCATCATCACGGGCGACGAAGAAGGCCCGTCGATCAACGGGACGATGAAAATCCTTGAATGGTTGAAGGCCCGCGACGAAGTCATCGATGCTTGCCTCGTCGGCGAGCCGTCAAATCCCAACGCTCTCGGCGATGAAATTCGCATCGGACGCCGCGGCTCGCTCAACGTCGATCTGACCGTACACGGCATTCAAGGCCATTCCGCCTACCCGCAGATCGCCGACAACCCCGTCCCGAAGCTCGCGCGCATCATCGACCGGCTTTCGACGACGAAGCTCGACGACGGAACGGAAAACTTCCAGCCATCGAACCTGCAGGTGACGGTGATCTCCGTTCCGAACACCGCAACGAACGTCATACCGGGACGCGCCATCGCGAAGCTCAACATCCGCTATAATGACGGCTGGTCGCGGCCTGCGATCGAAGAGTGGGTGCGGAAGACGGCGGCAAGCGCTGCATCCGAAGTCGATGCGAAATACGATCTCGCATTCTCGGGAACAGGCGACGTTTTCCTGACGAAGCCGGGCCCTCTCGTCTCGACGCTCAAAGACGCCGTCAAATCCGTCACGGGCCGCACGCCCGCTTTGACGACCGGAGGCGGCACTTCCGATGCGCGCTTCATCAAGGACATCTGTCCCGTCGTCGAATTCGGCCTCGTCAACAAGACGATCCATCAGGTCGACGAGCACACGAGCGTCGCCGACCTCGAGACGCTGACCGAAATCTACGGCCGCTTCATCAGCGACTTTTTCCGCAACGGTTGAGGTTTCGTTTCGAGCGGCCGGCGCGCGGAACGCGTGTCGCCCGAAACAAATCAAAAAAGGCCGCCATCGCTGGCGGCCTTTTCGCATTACCCCGCTGGAGCGATCGTTAGACCGACTCTTTCAGCTCTTTCGCGGCGCGGAAGGCGATCTTCTTCGAAGCCTTGATCTTGATGGCTTCGCCCGTTGCAGGGTTGCGGCCCATGCGCGCCGGACGCTTGCGAACCTGCAGAACGCCGAGACCGCCGATGCGGATGCGGGCGCCCTTCTTGAGATGCTTCGAAATCTGAGCGACGAGATCTTCGAGCAGCGCGACCGACTGCTTCTTCGGAATCTCGTGAGCCTCCGCGAGCGTCGCGGCAATATGCTTCAACGTAACGGTCTCGATCTTCGCTGCAGCCTTGGCCGGAGCCTTGGCTGAAGTCTTTGGCGCAGCTGCCTTTGCCATTGTCGTCCCTCTTATGCGAATCGGTTTGGTATCGAACACTACATCATCGTTGAAACCCAAAAACATGCGATTTTTGGGCCTTTTTCGAATGAAGCCGGCGAAAAGAGCAGCATTTGTGGCCCGAAAGCAAGCGCCAACATGGGGGTTACACGCAAAAAAGCCGCCAAAACCGCAGTTTTCAGTGCAGTTTGATAGAATGAGCGCAGTGAACGAGGGATAAAAAATCGAAATTTCGCCGTGCAAAGATATTATTTGAAATGCTTTGAGAGTTTCAGACCCTGGCCCTGGTAGTTCGATTTGAGCCCCTGGCCATAAAGCGTTTCGGGCGTTTCGGTCATCCGCTCGTAGATAAGCCGGCCGATGATTTGCCCGTCTTCGAGAATGAACGGCACCTTGTGCGAACGCACTTCGAGGACGACGCGCGAGCCGTTGCCGCCTGCCGCCGCGTGACCGAACCCCGGATCCATGAAGCCCGCGTAATGCACGCGAAATTCGCCGACGAGCGGATTGAACGGCACCATCTCGGCCGCATGCGTCGGCGGCACATGCACGGCTTCCTTCGAAGCCAGAATATAGAACTGATCGGGATCGAGAATGAGCCGCTGCTTGTCCTTGACGTAGATCGGATCCCAGTAATCCCCGACCGGATACGTGCCGACCTTGTCGACGTCGACGACGCCGGTATGCCGCCGCGCGCGAAATCCGACCAGGCCCGTCGCGTCACCCGCGAGATCGACGGTGAGCGCGATACCGCCGGAAATGTCGGCATGCTCCGCCGAGACGAGACGCTCGCGAAGCTGCAATTCGCGCAACGCCGTATCGCTGTCGGCGGCAGGCCCGTTGCGAAAGCGGATCTGCGACAGCCGCGATCCTTTGCGAACGACGATCGGAAACGTTTGAGGACATATCTCCGCGTAGAGCGGTCCATTATAGGCGCGGGGAATTTGATCGAACGCGCCGACGCCGTCCGCGATGACGCGGGTGAAAACGTCGAGCCGGCCGGTCGAGCTTTTCGGGTTGGCCGACGCTTCGACGTCGGCCGGCAACGCGAGCGACTCGAGCAGCGGCACGATATAGACGCAGCCCGTTTCGAGAACCGCGCCTTGGCTCAAGCTGATCGTATGCAATGCCAGATCGTCGAGGTTGGTCTGCACGCGGCCGCCGGGCCTTGGAAGAAAACTCGCACGCACTCGGTAAGCGACGGCGCCGAGCCTGAGATCTAGGCTCGCGGGTTGCACTTGTCCTTCGGCGACCGGCTCCGCAATCGCGATCTCGCCGTCTGCAATCATCCGGGAAATCGCTTGCGCCGGTAGAATGCCGACACCTCGCTCCCGCCGCTTCGACGCCGGATGAGCTTTCTCGGATAACGCTTTTTCGGATTTTGTCATGGCGCCGGTGTACCCCTTCGGCATCGTCTAAAGTACACCAAACGCTTCGCCAAGCGCGACAATGTCTGCAGTAACCGTTATTCCCGCCCGATCGACACCGCCTCTTGACGCCGCAGAGTACGGGGGGTAATCCCGCTCCACACTTCGTGGTCCTTTGGCCGGCCGGCTTGCAGCCACGTTAAACAAGTCGCTAAAGAGGCCGTGTGCGCTCCCGGTTTCCCGCGCCCGGCCTTTCGTCAGCCGGTGCCTATGGACCGGGATTTTTATTGCGCGAAAGGCCGTTTCCGATGGCAGATGACGAACAGTTTCCGTCCAATAACCCGGCTTGGCGGCCCGCCACGGCGCTCGTCCATGGCGGCGTCACACGGTCCGATTGGGGCGAGACTTCCGAAGCCCTCCATCTGACGCAGGGCTTCGTCTACAAAAGCGCAGAGCAGGCTGAAGCGCGCTTCAAGCAGGAAGACCCGGGGTTCCAATACACGCGCTTCGGAAACCCGACGATCTCGATGTTCGAAGATCGCCTGAAGATTTTCGAGGGCGCAGAAGAATGCCGCGCCACCGCAACGGGCATGGCCGCCGTCACCGCCTCGATGCTCTCATATATGAGAACCGGCGATCACGTCGTCGCAGCGCGGGCGCTCTTCGGCTCCTGCCGCTACATCGTCGAGACGCTCTGTCCGCGCTTCGGCATCGAAGCGACGCTCGTCGATGGGAAGGACCTCGACGCCTGGCGCGCCGCCGTTCGCCCGAACACCAAAATGTTCTTCTTCGAGACGCCATCCAACCCAGCTCTCGAGCTGGTCGACATCGCCGCAGTCTGCAAGATCGCGCGCGATAACGGCATCCTGACTATCGTCGACAACGTGTTCGCGACGCCGATGCTGCAGCGGCCGTTGGCGCTCGGCGCCGACATCGTCGTATATTCGACCACGAAGCATATAGACGGCCAGGGCCGCTGCCTTGGCGGCGCGGTTCTCGGAAAATCTGAATTCATCACCAAATACGTCCAGGAATGGGTCCGCCAGACCGGCCCCTCTATGAGCCCATTCAATGCCTGGGTCATGCTGAAGGGCCTTGAAACGCTGCCCATTCGCGTCAAGGCGCAGTGCGAAACGTCTGCCAAGATTGCAGACCTTCTGGCAGGCCTGAAGGGCGTGACCCGGGTAATATATCCAGGGCGAGCGGATCACCCCCAGGCGGCGCTTGCCGCAAAGCAGATGCCGGGCGGCGGCCAGATGATCGCGTTCGAGGTCGAGGGTGGTAAACAGGGCGCCTTCCGGTGCCTTAACGCGCTCCGTTTGATCAGGCTTTCGAACAATCTGGGCGACGCAAAGAGCCTCGTCACGCATCCAGCGACAACCACCCATTTCAAGCTGACTCCCGAGCAGCGCTCGGAACTCGGCATTAGTGATGGTATGATCCGTCTTTCGATCGGACTTGAAGCGGTCGAAGATTTAGCAGACGATCTCACTAATGCGGTGAAGAGGGTCACGGGGTAACGGGGATAATATGAGTAAAAGTACGCCGACTTCGCCATCGAGAAAGGCCGCTTCGGCTGCCGCCTTCCATCCTTATGAAGCGACGACGCGCGGTATCCGCATCCGTGTCGAACCGCGCTACATGGAAGACCAGTCGTCTCCCGAAGATAGCCACTTCGTGTGGTCTTACGCCGTCGAGATCAGCAACGACGGCGGCGAGACCGTCCAGCTCAAATCGCGCATGTGGCGCATCACGGACGCCCTCGGCCGGACCGAAGAGGTTCGGGGCGCAGGCGTCGTCGGCCAGACGCCGGTGATCGCACCCGGCAAGTCGTTCCAGTATACGTCGGGTTGTCCCTTGAAGACGCCGCAGGGTATCATGGTCGGCAGCTATCAGATGTCGGACGAGACGGGAAAGCTTTTCGACGTCGCCATTCCCGCCTTCTCGCTCGATAGCCCCTATACCCGACGCAGCATGAACTGAACCCGGCGTCAGCCGATGACCGCAGCACGAGGCCCAATCCTTACTCCCGTTGAATTGCTCGCGCGCCTCGTGGCCTTCGACACGACGAGCTACAAGAACAATCTTGGCCTGATCGCGTTCGTCGAAGATTACCTTCGAGCGCACGGCGTGCCGTCGCAACGGATCGTCAGCGACGACGGCCAGAAATCCTCTCTCTACGCAACGATCGGTCCGGCTGACGAAGGCGGCATCGCTCTCTCTGGCCACACCGACGTTGTGCCCGTCGATGGGCAGGATTGGACGAGCGACCCGTTCACGTTGAGAGCGGAAGGCGGCCGGCTCTATGGCCGCGGCTCAGCCGATATGAAAGGCTTTCTCGCCGCTTCGCTCGCTGCCGTTCCGGATTTCAAGAAGCGCAAACTCAAGAAGCCGATCCATCTCGCCTTCTCATATGACGAGGAGGTCGGCTGCATTGGCGTTCGCCCGATGATCGCCGAACTCGGCAAGGCGCTTCCGAAACCACGCATGGTGATCGTCGGCGAGCCGACGAGCATGCAGGTCGTCGATGCCCACAAAGGGCCGGTCCGCTGGCGGGTCGACGTCAAGGGACGCGCGGCGCATTCGAGCATGGCGCATCTCGGCGTGAACGCCGTCACCTATGCGACGCGCCTGATCAGCGAACTCGACCGTATGGAAGCCGAGCTGAAGCAGCGCGTCATCGACGTTCGCTTCGAGCCGCCCTATTCAACCCTGCAAGTGACGACGATCGACGGCGGCACGGCGACCAATATCGTTCCCGTGCATTGCAGCTTCGTGTTCGATATCCGAGCGTTGCCGGGATTGCACCCCGACGAGATCGAGGATCGGTTGCGCCGCTACGCCGAAACGCATTGCCTCCCCGAGATGCACGCGATCGCCCCCGAAGCCGGCATCGACATCGAGCGCGTCAATTCCATTCCCCCCTTCGGCGCCGAACCGTCATCCGAGGTCGTCGCGCTCGCTTTGAAATTGACGGGCCAGAACCAAACGTACGGCGTTTCATACGGCACCGAGGCCGCCCTCTTTCAGGATGCGGGCGCGCCATCCGTCGTTTGCGGACCGGGCGATATCGCCCAGGCCCACACAGCCGACGAATGGATCGCCGAAACCGAGATCGCAAAATGCATGGGCTTTCTGGATCGCCTCGGCGCCTGGGCAGAGACCTGAGACGGACCGGAATTCATCCCGCAGCGCAGCGAAAATCCATGCACTGCAACGAGTTAGGCGAGGCCGGATCAAGTGTGACTTGCCTACGACATATCGTGCGACAATCTTGCGGACCCACCACTTTCTTCGCAGAACGCCGTGCTTCCGGCCCACTCTTGTGCGTACCAATCACCCGAGCAGCCGAGCCTTCGCAATCTTTAGAGACTGGCCAATGACCAAACGCTTTTACGTTCTCAATACTTCGGTCTGCGCCATGTCCGCAGCACTCGCGCTCGCCGGATGCTCGACGGCCTCTGTGCCGAGCATCGGGTCGATCAATCCTTTCGGATCGAAGCAGATCTCGGAAATCGATCGCGCCTACCTTCAGGCCGCCGGAAGCTGGGACCTCAACCACGACAACGTCGTGACGTGCAACGAGTGGAAGTCCTACGTTGAAGACCTCTTCAACAGCGCCGACACCGATCACGACGATTCACTCGACGCGACCGAGTGGAACAACCTGACCAAGATCGACAAGTTGTTCGTGACCGCGGATATGAAATATTTCGATCAGAACGGCGACGGCAAGGTCACGCGACAAGAGTTCGTCGACAAGCCGAACCCCGCCTTTGTCCTGATGGACAAGAGCGGCACCTGCAAGCTCGACGGCGCTCAGATCGCCAGCGCCCGCTCGAAGACCGAATACGATGTCTCGGGCAAGGCGCCGCAAAGCGGCGACCCGCGTGACGCGGACGGGGAAGTCGGCAAAGCAGCTAACGGCGGTCTCAACCGATAATCGCGGGCGGGCCTGAGACTCTGCCGCCCGCCGCACCCGATGCTCAGCCGCCAGCCGCTCGTAAATCATCGAGCGAAAACTCATATCGCGCGGTGCAGAACTCGCACGTGACGACGATCTTTCCGTTGTCGTCGAGCATGTCGGATAGTTCGTTGGCGCCGAAAGCGAGCAGCACGTTCTCGACCTTCTCCCGGCTGCACCGGCAGAACGAGGAAAGCGGAATGACCCGCTCGATCGCAACGGCTTCCTCATGGAAGAGCCGCAACAATAGCCGCTCGAGGGTCAGGCCCGGATCGAGCAGCTCAATATCTTCGACCGTCGCGGCCAGCATTTCGACGCGCTTCCAGTCGTCGTCCTGCTCGACACCGCCTTCGAGCGACGCGCTGACGCTTTGCACCATCAGGCCACCGGCACGCCGGTGCCATCGCGTGTCCGACTGCGCCGCTTGACGCGGCGCCACGTAATGCTCGGCGACCGCCGTCCGGATGAACGTCGGCAGGTTTTCGCGCTGTTGAAAGTAAGACGCCGTCGTCACCGAGAGCGGCGCGCTCTCGAACGCCAGCACACCTTGATACCGCTCCTGTCCGGGACCGGAATCGAGCGTGATCGCGAGATGACCGTTGCCCAGCGCCGCCGCCGTCTCGTGGCGCGTCCCGCTTCGAGCGATCTCCGCGATCTTCTCCGCATCGTAGCGCGCGTAACCCCTGAGCCGGCCGCTCGCGGTGTAATCGGCAACGAGAATGGAAACCGGGCCGTCCGAACGAGTCAGCAGATTGAGATTGCCACCTTGCGGCAATGCCGATCCGCAGAGAGCCGCCAACGCCAGCGCTTCCGAAAGCGCCCGGCCCGGAAGGTCGGGCATTGCATGCGGCACGACGATCTGATCGAGCGTCGCCCCGAGCCGCACCAGCCTCCCTCGGATATTCGAGTTCTGCGTGCGAAACGCGACGACGACATCGTCTGCCGGTATGGCAGGTGGGGTCGCGGTCGATTTGGGAGGCGTATCAACCGGCATCGGCGAGACAGTCCCTCAGGCGCCGAAGCACCATGCAAGAATGGCTTTCTGAACATGCAGCCGGTTCTCGGCTTCATCGAAAACGACCGACTGCGGACCTTCGAGAACGTCCTCCGTCACTTCATGCCCGCGATAGGCTGGCAGACAGTGCATGAATATCGCGTTCTTGGCCGCCTTGCCCATGAGCTTCGCATCGACGGCGTAAGGCGCCAGCATTTTCTTCCGCCGCGCAGCATCCGACTGGCCCATCGAAACCCACGTATCGGTGACGACGCAATCGACGTCTTTGACTGCGTGCACCGGATCGGTGCCGATCTCGACATCGCCCTTTTCGCGCCGGACCCACGCGATCGCTTCCTCTTCCGGAAAGAGTTCCTTCGGAGCCGCGATCTTGAGCTTGAATCCGAAACGAACGGCGGCATGCATCCACGAAACCGCAACGTTGTTGCCATCGCCCACCCAGGCGACCGACTTGCCCTTGATCGAACCCAGATGCTCTTCGAACGTCTGGATGTCGGCCATCACCTGGCAAGGGTGGCTCTTCTCGGTCAGGCCGTTGATGACGGGGATCGTCGCGTAACGCGCGAGCTCAAGAAGCGTCGCATGCTCGTTGGCGCGGATCATGATGCCATCGGCGTAGCGCGAGAGAACGCGCGCAGTATCGGCGACGGACTCACCCCGGCCGAGCTGCAGATCAGTATGGTTGAGCGTCAACGCGCCACCGCCGAGCTGGCGCATCGCGATATCGAATGAAACGCGCGTGCGCGTCGACGGCTTCTCGAAAATCAGAACGAGAACCCGATCCTCGATGTCCTTCGGACGAAGCCCCGCCGGCACGCGTTTGCCGGCCTTTTTCATCGCATGGGCTGCATCGATGATGCCCCGCAGCGACTTGCTGTCGAGATCGGAGATGTCGAGAAAATGCCGGACGGTCCGGGCAGTTTGTTTCGTGGTCATGACTTGCGGAGCTTTCTCCAGCTCTTTCGAATTGCCGGTCATCGGGACGTCTCGCGAGCGACGCGGGTGAGAGCGCGAGAGAGGGCTCTCAGCCCTTCGCCGATCTCGTCCTCTGTCGCAATGAGGGGTGGAAGGACGCGGACACTATTGTCGCCGGCGCCGACGATGAGGAGCTCCTCCTCGTTGGCGGCCTTGACCACCTGCGGCGGCGCGACGTGGGCCTTGAGCTTCAATCCCATCAACAGACCCGCGCCGCGAACCTCTTCGACGAGCTCCGCATGCTGATCCCTGAGGCCCTCGAGACCCTGCTTCAGACGCAATGTCTTCAATTGCACGGCTTCGAGGAAGCCGGGCTCCGAGATGACGTCGAGAACAGTCGAAGCGACAGCCATCGCCAGCGGATTGCCGCCGAACGTCGAGCCGTGCGTGCCGGGCGTCATGCCCTTGGCTGCCTTCGCCGTCGCCAAGACGGCGCCGACAGGAAATCCGCCGCCGAACCCCTTGGCGATCGCCATGACATCCGGAGTGATCCCCGCCCATTCGTGCGCAAAGAGCTTGCCGGTCCGGCCCATGCCGGTTTGAACCTCGTCGAGCACGAGCAGCAGCCCATGCTTGTCGCAAAGCTCGCGAACGGCTCTGAGAAATTCCGGCGAGACCGCCCTGACGCCGCCCTCGCCCTGAATGGGCTCAAGCATGATCGCGGCCGTCTCCGGTCCGATTGCAGCTTCGAGCGCTTCGAGATCGCCGAGGTCGACATGATCGAAGCCCTCGGCCGTCGGTCCGAAGCCTTCCAGATACTTCTCATTACCGGCAGCCGCGAGCGTCGCGAGAGTCCGCCCATGAAACGCGCCGCGAAAAGCAATGATGCGCTGGCGATTGGGATCGCCCGATACATAATGATAGCGCCGCGCGACTTTGATCGCGCCCTCGCAAGCTTCCGCACCCGAGTTACAGAAGAAGACCTGCTCGGCAAATGTCAGCCGCGTCAGCTTATCGGCGACCGTCTCCTGGCCCTCGACACGGTAAAGGTTCGACGTGTGCCAGAGCTTCTCGGCCTGTGCTTTTAGCGCCGCGACCAGTTGCGGATGCGCATGACCGAGCGAATTCACCGCGACGCCGGACCCGAAATCGAGATAGCGCTCGCCGGTCTCGGCGGTCAGCCAGCAGCCCTCGCCACGCACGAAAACGATGTCCTGACGGGCATATGTGCCCATCACAGCCGTTGACGATCCGCCGGTTTCGGTAGCGCTACGGGAAGCTTTCCCCAGCGCGGCAGGGGAAGAAGACATGGTGCGTGGATTACCCTGAGCAGAAAATCAAAAAGCCGCCCAATTCCGGCGGCTCAATCACAACCCCTGATAACTCCTGCGCCAATTCCTGTCAATAAATGCTCGGATTTGACCATTGAGATCGCGGGCTGAATTGCCAATGCCACCGCCTTATGGTTGAAACGGGGGAAGGCATACACGAAAATCAGAGATATCCCCTGGCGCGAATCGTCTGTGGCGCGGTCGCCACTTCTCCCTGTCAATACCCCCAAGCTTGCAGCTCTGGCTTGTAGACGGGATTCAGCATGTTGTAACTTATCGTTGTCAGGCCACGAGATATGGCGGCGCCAGCCGCTTTTGCTTGGATGTGTATCGGCCCTGACCGCGCCTTGGGCAACCGCTTGTTAGCGGACCGCCCGTGTCTCGTGCGCGTTCCTGTTCTGCGTCTCCTCAAGTTTTTGCGTTTGTAACCGGTCGGGACCGTCGTCCTCCGCCGTCGCGTCGTGTTCGTTCGCGCGCGTTGGCTTGGGCTCGATTGCGGCCGGGTAACTGCGGGCACCGGGGGGTGCACCGCCGCTGTTGTGCGGCTCGAGAGGGAGCAATCTACGGATGTCTTGGACTGATGAGCGCGTGGACCTTTTAAAAAGGCTCTGGTCGGAAGGACTGAGCGCCAGCCAGATTGCAGGCCGACTTGGAAGCGTGACGCGCAATGCCGTTATCGGCAAAGTGCACCGGCTTGGTCTGTCCGGCCGGGCAACAACTTCGCGAATGAAGTCGCACCGTCCCCGCACCCGACTGGCGAACGCAAAGAGACCGGTGAAGCAGCGCTTCGCGCAAACCGGAAATCCAGCCGTGCGGGCACTCTATATCGACGCTGAAGCTTACGTGGCGCCTGCGGAAGAGATCGAAATTCCGGTCGCCGAACGAAAAACCATTCAGACGCTGGGCGAGTGCAGCTGCCGCTGGCCGATCGGCGACCCGCAAACGTCGGAATTCCATTTCTGCGGCCGCGCCAAGGTGCCGTTGCTGCCCTACTGCGAGGTTCATGCCCGGCGTGCCTTCCAGCCCGTCGCGCCTCGTCGCCGCGAGCGGACAGACATCGAAACGCCGGTCACGGCGAGCCTTCCGGCTCCCGCGATCGCAGGCTCCGACCCGAGCAAGCAGCGGGCCTGAGATTGACTTCTGAGATCCGGAAACCGGATCTCGCACCACGTTTAACCACCGGTATGCCGGGGGGCTTGGCCGGTGGAAGAAGAGAGAAAGCCAGTAGCCGCGGGGGTGGCTGCTGGCTTTCTCATGTCTGCTTCGGATCCGCCCGCTTCAGAAGAACTTGACCATCCGCCTCTCGCCATGACGCCAGGTGGCCACCCTGTGCTAGGGTGCGCCCGCTTTGTCCGGCAACGGAGACGGTAAATGGGTAAGAACAAGCACAAAGACAAAAAGCCCGGCGAGCCCGACGAGTTCGAGCCGCTCTCGGACGAGGCTGCGACCGTTGGCAGTCGCCACAACGGCCCCGAACCGTCCAACGGCGAGAAATCGGCCGATCGCCACGACACGACCTTGCCCAAAGGCTACTCGCTTGATCCTCCGGTGCTCCCGAAGGAAATCGCAGACGCAGCAATGCGCTCCGGCGGTTATCCCTACGATACGCGCCTGAAGGCGACTGAGTACGAAGAGCAGCTGCTGGCGCTGCAAATCGAGCTGATGAAACTCCAGAAATACAATCTCAAAACCGGCAATAGAATTCTCTGCCTCTACGAAGGTCGCGACGGATCGGGAAAGAGCTCGTGCATCAAAGCCTTCGACGAGTACATGAACCCGCGCAACACCCGCACCGTCGCTCTGCCGAAGCCCACGGAAACGGAACGGGGCCAGCTCTACTTCCAGCGTTACGCCGAACACCTGCCGAGTGCCGGCGAAATCGTCCTCTTCGATCGCTCCTGGTATAATCGCGCCGGCGTCGAGCGCGTGATGGGCTACTGCACCCCGGACCAGCTCGCGGTCTTCCTCCGCGAAGCACCCCAGTTTGAAGGCCTCCTCGTCCGCGACGGCATCAAGCTATTCAAATATTATTTGACCATCGGTCGCGAAATGCAGCTGAAGCGCTTCTATGAGCGCGCGAAAAATCCATTGAAACAATGGAAGCTGTCGTCCGTCGATCTCGCGTCGCTCGACAAATACGACGACTACACGCACGCTGAAGTCGAGATGTTCCGCTTCACCAGCACAGCGACCGCCCCCTGGACCGTCGTTCGCGCCAACGATCAGCGCCGCGCCCGCTTGGAAACCATTCGCCACGTCCTGCTGTCGATCGAATACGAAGGACGCGATCTCAAAGCCATCGGCAAGCACGACCCGTTGATCATCGGCTCGGGGCCCGAGTTCTTCCATCCGCAGGTTGAAAAACAATCCTGACGCCGAAGCTCTCCCGCGTTCGCCGAAAGAGACCTTAGCGAACGAGCAGGATTGGCGTACGCGCGACGACGGAAGCGCGCGCCAATTCGCGGCCATCGGCCAGCGCCGAACCGCCGAAAACGGCGATTGTTAAGCTCGGCCTCAGCCGCGCGATGAATTCCGTCAGCGCACCCGGAACGCCGAAGGTCGGACGCGCATCCTCGAAAACGATGGGCAGGCTGGATTCAGACGCCAGCAGTCGCGACTGCCCTTCGATGTCTGCATATCCGTCTGCGGTATCGGCGGCGATCACAATATGCACTGGGGCTCGCGGCGCCGAAAGGCGCTCTGCCGCCCGCAGCATCGACGGCAGCCGATCGGCATCTTCGACGACGACCACGACGCGCGATTGCGCCGATCTCTGTTCGCCGCAGAGCAGAAAGCCCGTCGCGCCGCCGACGTTGGCGAGCAGAGTGCCGATGACGGAATCGCTGTGCGAGGCGGGCATACGCGCCAGCGCAACGATGTTCCAAGGTCCGCGCTCGTCGCACATCTCTGAAATCCGGTCGACGGCGTCGCCCGCGGCGAGCGTGTGGCGCACCGTGACGCCGCGAGCCGCACCGGCCCTGTCGACCGCTCGGCGGCAACGCGCGACGAGAAGTTCGAAACGCCGGTCGTGTTCGACGAGAGCGCTCACCTCGGCGCGCGCGGCGTGTCCAACCATTCGCACAGGCACGCCGTCGGCGTCGCCCGCAGGTCCATCGGAAACGACAACCGTTTCGATCTCGGCCCCATAGGCGGCAGCCAGAAGAACGGGCGCTTCAAGCCGCGACGCTGGATAGTCGGCTGCGGGATCGAGCCAGAGGACGACCCGGCCCGAAAGTTCCGAAGCTTCAGCGACATGCGCGATCACGGCGTGGCGCCCTCGGCGCGCCGTGACAGCGCTTCGGTGAGATCGGCAGCCCGTATTTGCGACGCCGATTGGTCTGCGGCTATTGCGTCCGCCTCCTGCAGCAGGTGCAAGAGGGCAATACCGGCGAGCGACACGCGTCCGCCGCCGCGGCGAACGGCATCCTTATAGATCAGCGGCGCGACGGCCGGATTGAGCGGTCGCAGTCCGTGATCCGACGCCATCCGCGCAGCGCCCTTGGCGAAGTCGCTTTCGCTGAGTTCCGCAATCGGCACCGTCTCGGCGAACTTCGCGACATGCGGGAAGTGCCGCGCAACGCCCGGCTCGATGGCTTCGAGCTTCGACCACGATTGCGCGTCCGCGATGAGCACGATGGTCGCCAACAGCGGGATTGGATCGGCCTTGACGCCGACGCCCGCTGCGTTGACCGGCACGATCTCTTTGCTGCGAATGGCGGCGCTGAGCGCAAGCCACGTCGCCGGATCGGCAGCAAGCCGCCAAGCCTCGATGATGACGATGCCCGATCCCGCCCGCATCAGATGGCCGGGAAGAAGCACGGCGAAGCCCAGCGCATCGCGGCTGATTTCGCCAAGGAGGTCGGTTGCCGACGCCGTCCGCGCGATGACGACATGGCTGCGCACCGATGGATCGGCGAAGTGCCCGTCATCGCAATCGAGAATGACGGACGGAACAGCTTTTTCTGTCCCCATGCCGCGCACCGCGAAAGTCATGAACGATTCTTCGATCGCATCGAGAGCAGCGGCGAGTGAGGCATCGTCCGGATAGGATTTCTTGATGGCCGCAAGACCAGGGCGAACGGCACGCAATGCCGTCTGCCGAAGCAGTGCCTCATGCTTTTCGCTCGCGCCGAATTCCGCCTCGGGGAGCGTCGCCACGATGGATTGCAGCTCGTCCTCGAAAGCGGTGATCTTGGCTTCGACGTTCCGCTTCATCGAATCCGGAAGCGCACGAAAGACATCCGACCGCACGACGCGGCCTTCATGCATCGGCGCGAGCACGTAGCCGTCGAGCGATTTGACGACGGCAATGTTCTGCGCTTCCGCGCGCTGGCGCACCGGCTCGACCGCCTTTTCACTGTGGTATCGCATCTCTTCCTCGAGCAGATCGAGGCTGATGCGATGCTCTTCGCTCCTGAGATAACGATTGAATGCGGCCCACGCCTTGGCCGTGACTCCGCGAACCTCGCGACGGATACGCATGCCCTCGCCAGCCGGCAATGCGAAGCTCTTCGCGCGCGACGGTGCATCGTGATCGACGACGTAGATCCAATCCGGAGCGGGCGACCGCTCCACATCCTTGCCGATCGCTTCGGCAAGTCCAAGACGGCCCGTGCCGGGCTGCCCCATGATGACGAGATGCTCGCCGCGGCTTGCCTCCAACGCCGTTCGAATTTTTGCGATGGCGCGTTTCTGCCCGAAGAAGTGCGTCTGCTCGATTGGCTTGATCGGCGCTAAGCTGTTCGCCGTCTTCTTTTCTGTGGTCTCACTCTCAGCGTCCGCCGTCGAAACATCAGCCAGACGATCCGCAAGTCGATCCGCCAGACGGTTCGTCATCAGTGTCACGACATTGGTCAGTGGCTCGGTTGCGCTACGCGAGCCTGCCCCAGCGGGCGTGGCTTTGGCCGCACCCTCGTCGCCGGCGGTAGCCGGAGCTTCGGCTTTTTTCTCCGCCCTGCTGCGCCAGAAAACCATTCGCACGATCTCTCCCCTGGAGACTCTAACGACCATCGCCGGCTTGTCGGGTGACGAGAAGGCCGCCCCCGCCGCCCGCTTGTCACCGACAGTCGCACGGGCATAATGGCGGCACCATGACCGACGACCCGTCATCCGTAACGAATCCTTACGCCGCGGCTGGTCCCGCAGAAAAGACCCGGGATTACGAACGCGCCCGCGCTATTCTGCGCGGCACGCAGCGCCTTCTCCGCTCCCTCGACTTCGAAAGCGTCAGCGAAGTCTCGCTCGCCAACGGACGCCGCGCCGACGTCCTGAGCATTCGTCGCGATGGCCAGATCTGGATCGTTGAAATCAAGTCGAGTATTGCCGACTTCCGGGCCGATCAGAAATGGCCGGAGTACCGCGACTATTGCGATGCGTTGCTCTTCGCAGTCGCACCGGATTTTCCAACGGAAATTCTACCCGTCGATACCGGATTGATACTGGCCGACGCCTATGCGGGCGAGATGGTGCGAACGCCGCCGCACCATCCATTGACGACCGTCCGGCGCAAAGCGGTGACGCTTGCACTCGCACGTACGGCATCGATGCGGCTGCACGCCGAACTCGATCCGGGCTTCGGAACAGAATGAAGGCCTGAGCGTCGGAATGCGCCTGAGCCTGCCCCGTTACTTCGGAGCGCGCTTCGCGAGGATGCGTTGCAGGGTGCGGCGGTGCATGTTCAAGCGACGCGCCGTCTCGGAGACATTGCGATTGCAAAGTTCATACACGCGCTGGATGTGCTCCCAGCGCACGCGGTCTGCCGACATCGGGTTCTCCGGCGGCGGCGCTTTGGAATCCGTCGGCGCGAGAAGAGCATCCGTGACGTCGTCGGCGTCAGCAGGCTTCGCGAGATAGTCGACGGCGCCGAGCTTCACAGCCGAAACCGCAGTCGCGATGTTGCCGTAGCCGGTGAGCACGATCGCACGCGCATCGGGGCGAGCCTTCGCCAGCTCGGCGATGACGTCGAGACCGGAACCGTCCTCGAGGCGCATGTCGACAACAGCGAACGCCGGAGCCTTTTCGCGAATGAGATCGACGCCTTCAGCAACCGAATGGCCGAAGCGCACTTCGAAGCCGCGAAGCTCCATCGCGCGCGCCAGACGTTGCAAGAACGACCTGTCGTCGTCGACGATAACCAACGAGCGGTCGGCTGGTAATTCATCCTGCTTGAAAGACAGGTCTTCGGTAACCAAAGTAGCCTCCCGGATCACGTATTATCCGTTGCTTTTTTCATGACGGTACATAATCCATCGCCGCCTACCCGGCTGCAACCCCTTACGCAAGCAAAAAACAACCCAAAAGGTTACTATCGGAGCAAAAGAAGGTCGGCCATTCGTGCCAAATTGCCAGATTAGGCGATTTGTGAGGCCGAAGCCCGCCGCCCAGGCCAGGCAAAAGCGCCCGGCGGAAGTTCGAAAGCGGCCCTTGGCCATGAGATCTGGACATTGGCGCCGTGCCGCGGTGGGGTGAGGTTTGAAAACGAAACCGTGGCGCCCGACCGTTCCAGAAGCGTCTTCGCGATGAAGAGACCGAGCCCCAGCCCCGAGTGGCCGTGGTCGCCCTTATCCTCGAAGCGCCGTGACGTAACGTAAGGCTCGCCGATGCTGTCCATCATCTCTGGCGCGAAGCCCGGACCATCGTCGGTGATCGTGAAGTACACGTGCGACCCGTTCCAGCGCGCCGTGATCTGCACCTCTGATTGCGCAAAGCTGACGGCGTTCTCGATAAGATTGCCGAGACCGTAGATCACGCCCGGCCGGCGATGCGCGACGGGCTCGATCCTCACTTCATCGTCGAGCCCCGGCAACGAGCTTGCTGAAATGATGATGCGCTTGCCGGAGTTGCGGTGCGGCGCCGATGCCTCTTCGAGCAGTTCTATGACGCTGAGACTTGCGTGCATCGGATCCTGCTCGTCAGGCTTGCGCGTGAGCTTCTGCAGAATTTCGCGGCAACGCCGGGCCTGGCTGTGAAGAAGCTGCAGGTCCTCGCGATACCGGCTGTCGCTGCCGAGTTCGTACTCGAGTTCCTTTGCGACGAGCGCGATCGTCGATAGCGGAGTGCCGAGCTCATGCGCTGCCGCAGCCGCCAGTCCGTCGAGCGCGTGCAGCCGCTGCTCGCTTGCGAGCACCATGTCGGTCGCCGCCAATGCTGCCGACATCTGGCGGGATTCCTTGTTCAACCGCCAAGTAAAGAAGGCCATGAACGCCATGGACGCGATCAGCGCCAACAGCTCGCCGACCTTGTAATCGGCGGGAAGTTCGAACCGCGTCCCCTCGCGCCACGGCAGCGGATAGTGATAGTCGATCAGCAGCATGCCGGCGCCAATCACGCCCGCTCCGAGGATGATCGTGTAGCGCGGTGGCAGCGTCGCCGCTGCGACCGTGACGGGCGCGACGAGCAAAACCGAAAACGGATTTTGGATACCGCCAGTCAGATAGAGAAGGCCCGCGAGCTGGGCGACATCGTAGACGAGAAGACTGAACGCGAGCCGCGTGCTGAGGCGGTAGCGCACCGGAAAGCGGATCGACAGAAACACGTTCAGCCAGGCCGAGAGCGCGATCAGAACGAGACAACTTCCGATGTTGAGCGGGAAGCCGTACAGCAGCGTCACCGCCGCGATCGCCGCGAGCTGACCGAGAACCGCCATCCAGCGAAGACGAACGCTCGTCAAGAGACGAAGCTGACTCTCGCGTTCGTTTACGATGCCCTTGAGGACCGGCGCGGGCGCGCTATCAGAAGGCATGCTCATGAATTGATGAATCCGGTTTCGGTGTCGTGACCGCAAGCCGCATATCGCTCGCGCTTGCACGCCTGCATTAGAAAGCCGACATGTTATCAGCTTAGCTACATTCTTACCCAAAGGGCGATGGAGACATCAAGCTTATGAACCGTACGACGATTGGGATGGTCTTCGCCGGCCTTCTAACTGGCGCTGCGCTTGGCTTTATTGCGCTGAAAGTGCCCGCGCCTACGGTAAATGGCGAAGCCCAGGTTACCGGCAAACCGGCCGTCGGCGGCCCCTTCAGCCTCATCGATCAAGCTGGCAAGCGCGTCACCGACAAGGACTTCCTCGGACGCTACATGCTGGTATTCTTCGGTTTCACCAATTGTCCCGATATTTGCCCGGCGGGCCTTCAGGTGATGTCGGCCGCGCTCGACAAGCTCGGCCATCGCGCCGACGATATCGTGCCGGTCCTCATCACCCTCGATCCCGCGGAAGATACTCCCGAAAAGCTCGCAACGTATGTGAAAAGCTTTCACCCGCGCCTCGTCGGCTTGACGGGAAGCGACAGTGACGTTGCCGCGGCTGCGAAAGCTTATCGCGTTTTTTACCAGAAAGTTCCGGACGACAAGGATCCTTCGCGCTACAGCATCGATCACTCGGCGATCTTCTATCTGATGGACAAGGATGGAACTTTGCTCGCGCCAATCCCCCACACGAACGACGTTGATCAGCTCGCTCTCGCGATCGACAAAGCAATTCTTAAGCAATAGCGGCGATTCGTTCCTGAGACCGGAGCGCCACACTTTCACATGCTGGCATCGACTCCGGACATTGACGCTGGAGCAATAAGCCGAACCTTGTTAGGTCATCTTGGTGCTGCATTGATCCGGCACACGCGAACGGCACTTCGTTGCATCGATATGATGCGCGTCGGCTTTTGGGGGCAGAGCGCATGAGGATCGCAAATGGACATCGCGCCATCGACCTAAGTTCAAAAACGCGATCGTCAGTCCGCCTCGAAGATATCGGCGCACAGGTCGAGGTTCGTCGTCATCCAGGCGCGCGCCGTTTGACGTTGCGCGTCAGCCGCACGCGCAGAGCCGTGATCGTCACGCTTCCTCTGCAGTGCGATCTCGACGAAGCGGGAACATTTCTCAACCGGCACATCGATTGGGTTCGCGCCCGGCTCGACAGTTTGCCAAACCACGTTCCGTTCGAAGACGCAGCGGCGATGCCCCTGCGCGGCACGCCTCACACCATCTCCTTCACAGGCAACCCGCGCACGCGTGTGATCACCATCGACGATCGTCAGGGTCGCCGCCCGTCGATCATCGTCCCCGGCGATAAAGAGCGCGCACCCGATAGGCTCACGCGGTTTCTATTCGACGAGGCGAAGCGCGATCTCGCCGCCAGCGTCGCCAAATACACGCGTCCTCTCTCGGTCAAGGCGACGCGCATCGGCATCCGCGATCAGACGAGCCGTTGGGGATCGTGCTCGACGACGGGAGCGCTTTCATTTTCGTGGCGCCTGATCCTGGCGCCGTCCTTCGTACTCGATTACGTCGCCGCGCACGAAGTCGCTCATCTCGCGGAAATGAATCACGGACCGCGCTTTTGGGCGCTCGTCAAAAAGATCTGCCCCGATTTTGAGACCGCCAAACAATGGCTGCAGGTTCTGGGCCCCGATCTTCATCGGTATGGGCCGCCGCACGGCCAGCCCGTGAACTCACCACCAGCTGGTGAATGACAAAAACCCGCTCTGTCCGGCAGGCGCAACATTTGGCGCTGTGCCGGTGGCGGTTTTAACTTCGCCCGGCGTCCCCGAAATCGCGCGCGAAACGAAAGCTTCATCGATCTCATCGGCCGGATGATTTTTCGCAGACGCTGAGGGCCCACTCGCATTCGCCGCGAGCGTCTGGCTGACGCCCGGCCGCGCTTGCGCATCGCGCTGCGGCATCACTTGCTGATCTTCTTTCGCCTCGACGACGCGCGGCGGCCGCGTCGCGGTCGAAGCGGGAACAAGCGGATTGATGCCGAAGTCCGCTGCGTCGGCGTCGGCGTTTCCGATAACGGTTCCCGGCAGCGGCTCAGGCGTGAGACCTTCGTGCGCAACGCGCATGACCTGCTTCCAGATTTCGGCTGGAAGCGTGCCGCCGGTCGCGCGGTTCATTGGCTTGCCGTTGTCGTTGCCAACCCACACGCCCGCCGTCAGATGGCTGGTGTACCCGATGAACCAGGCATCGCGAAAATCTTGCGTCGTTCCGGTCTTGCCGGCAACGGGTTGATCGGCAAGCGCGGCCCGCCGTCCCGTCCCGTACACGACCGCCGCATTCAGCATGTCGTTCAATGCGCCGAGCCGATCCGCCTCCGCAATCCGCGTATGCGTGGGCGGCTTGCTTTCGAAAAGAACCCGGCCCGCAGCCGTCGCGACGCGGACGATCACGTGCGGCTCGACGACATCGCCGCCGTTCGAGAATGCCGTATAAGCCCCTGCCAACTCGAGCAGCGTAACTTCCGACGTTCCGAGAGCGAGCGCCGGTCCTTCGCGCAATTCGGATTTCACCCCGAGGCGCTCCGCAAGATCGGCCGCCGTTCCCCGTCCAATGTCCTGGTTGAGGCGGACAGCCACCGTGTTGACCGACTGCGCCAAGGCGCGACGCAGCGTGATAGGCCCAACGTACTCGTTCTTATCGTTCTTCGGCGACCAGCCCCCAATCGTGATCGGAGCGTCATTCGCAACGGTCGCGGGCGACATCCCGCGCTCCAATGCCGCGAGGTAGACGAACGGCTTGAACGCAGAACCCGGCTGGCGCTTCGCCTTGATGGCGCGATTGAACTGGCTGTGGGCGTAATCGCGTCCACCGACGAGCGCGCGAATGCCGCCATCGCCATCGAGCACGGCGACGGCCGCCTGGCTTGCTCCGAGCGCCGTCCCTTTCTGCGCGAGACTATCCGCGACGATTTCCTGCGCACGCCGCTGCAACGTCTTGTCGATCGTCGTTTCTACGACGAGATCGGTATCGTTGCCGCCGGTAATCGCCTCCACCTGCTCCAGCACGTAATCGACTACGTAACCGGAATCGACGGACGCCTTGGCCATCTTCTGCTCGTTGAAGACCAGCGTCTGCGCCAGCGCCTGCGTCTCCTGCGCTTCCGATATGAAGCCCGCGTCGAACATTTTCGAGATCACGACGCGCGCACGCGCGCGCGCTGCCCCAGGGCTGGCTGCCGGCGAATATTTCGATGGCGCTTTGAGGAGGCCGGCGATGAGCGCCGCTTCTGGCAACGTCAGCTCGCGAGCGGACTTGTCGAAATACCGGCGGCTCGCCGCTTCGATGCCGTAAGCCCCGCCACCGAAGTACACCTGGTTCAAATAAAGCTCGAGGATTTCGGACTTCGACAGCCGCACTTCGAGCCACAATGCGAGACCAAGCTCCGCGACCTTGCGCGTCAGCGTCCGGTCCTGCGTCAGGAACAGGTTTTTCGCCAGCTGCTGGGTCAGCGTCGAGCCGCCCTGAGCAAATCGCCCCGCGCGCAAGTTCGCAAACATCGCCCGGATCATCCCGACGGGATCGACGCCGTAATGATCGAAGAACCGGCGATCCTCCGTCGCGACGACGGCGGCGGGCACGACTTTCGGCAGCTGATCGAGGGACACGTACTCGCGGGGCGCGCCCCGCTCGGTCAACGTCGAACCGTCACGCGCCAGAATGCGCACGAGCGGCGCATGCGCGGTGTTGCGGATCGCGAGCGGATCAGGAAATACGACCGTGTAATAGACCATCATCACGGCGAAGGTCAGCATCAGCAGGCCCGTACAGAGGACCCCAGCGCCGAACGCCAACCGGTATTTGAGTTTCAGCCGGCTGAGAAATCCCCGCCGCACAGTGACCGTCGGCGCCAACTGCTGTTGCGGCGGCTGTTGCACGGTGAGTTGCGACGCATCGCCTGGCGTCTCGTCCGATCGGAAGGCCTGCGTCGCAACCGACTGAAACGAACCGGGCAGCGTCATTTCAACCGGCGCGGCAGGACGGCGGCCGCCGAGCAGCAGCCCGCGGACGAGCCACAGTGCAAAACGCAAAACTGCAGCAATGGCGCGCAATACGGTCAAACCTCGAAGGCGGAGTTCGTCCCTTGGCGTCCAGCCTCGGGAAAAGCCTGATCTGAAAAGGGTAGCGGGATAATTCCGCTCATTGTTATCGGACGTTGGCTAAGGTCGCGTTAAGCGCGAACCCGCGTCGTCGGCCGAAACGCGGACTCATCCGATGAGTGAGTTGTAGGCACTGCAAAAGAGCAACGTAGGCGAACAGAAATAATATGCCCTGTGGAATCTGACTTCGCGGACCGCCATAGTGACCGGACATAAAAAGGAGAATCGATGTCCGTTCCGGTCGATCTGGCTAGTTACAAGGATGCGCTTTTAGTTCTCGGCACTGCCGGTGTCGTCGTTCCAGTCTTGCACCGCTTCGGCGTCAGTACGGTTCTTGCTTTTCTTCTATCCGGCGCATTCCTAAGCCCCGGCGGCCTCGGAGCCCTGGTCCCCCACCTTCCTCAGCTTTCCTATCTGACGATTACCGACCCCGAACGATTATCCAAATTTGCCGAGTGGGGCGTCGTTTTCCTTCTCTTCATCATCGGTCTCGAGCTTTCCTTCGAACGTCTCTCGACGATGCGGCGCTTGGTGTTCGGCCTCGGCGGTTCGCAGGTCGTCGTCTCGGCCGCCCTCATCGGTCTGGTTGCCTATGCGCTCGGCCAGCCTCCGGCCGTTGCGCTCGTTATCGGTGCCGCCCTCTGCCTGTCCTCGACGGCCATCGTCATCGAGTTGCTTGCCTCCCAAAAGCGGCTGGCGACGTCCGTTGGGCGAACCTCCTTCTCGATTCTCCTCTTTCAGGATCTCGCGGTCGTTCCGATCCTCATCCTCGTCGGCATTCTCGAGCCGGGAAATGACACGTCGATCGTCGCCAAAATTTTGACGGCGCTGGCTCAGGCGGCCATCGCCTTGCTCGTCATCGTCGGCGTCGGCCGTTTTCTGCTTCAGCCCCTATTTCGCCTTGTAGCTCAGACCCATAACGCCGACCTTTTCATCGCAGCGACCCTATTCGTCGCGGTCAGCACAGCCTTCATAACGGCCGCCGCCGGTCTATCCCTGGCACTCGGAGCGTTCGTCGCCGGCCTTGTCCTCGCGGAAACCGAATACCGCAGAGCCGTGCAGGCGACCGTCGAGCCGATCAAATCGCTGCTGCTCGGCGTGTTCTTCTTTTCAGTTGGCTCGCAGCTCGACATCCAATCGCTGATAGCCGAGCCTGCTGCGATCCTCGCGACGACGGTCGGCCTTCTCGCCATCCAGGCGGTCATCATTTACGTATTGGCCCGTCTCTTCAGCGTTTCGAAATCGGCATCGATTGAATCGGCCGCACTACTGGCGCCGGGTGGGGAGTTCGCCTTCGTGATCCTGACGCTTGCGCACGCGTCGCAACTCATCAATCAAGAGTTGATGAGCATCCTGCTCACCGCCGTATCGATCACGATGGCGTTGATACCTGCGTGCGCCAAGCTTGGCCGCAAGTTCGCCAAACAGTACGTCCCAGCACCGAAAATCGATCCGGAATTGACCGTCACGCCCGTCAGCGACGGCAGCGTCAAAGCTCTCGTCGTCGGTTACGGACGCGTCGGACAACTGATCGGCGACATGCTGACCGAGCACAAAGTCTCCTACATCGCCGTCGACCGCGCGCCAAATCTCGTCGCCAATGCGAGGCGCGAGGGCAAGCCCGTGTACTACGGCGACGTGACGTACGCGGAATTCCTCGAGCATTGCGGTCTCGATACGGCCAAAGCGGCGATCATAACGATCCATAAGGAAAGCGAGATCGACGCCATCGTGCGGTCTTTGCGCAAGAGCCACCCGAATCTGCTCATCGTCGCACGCGCCAAGGACGCGAACCACGCACGCCATCTCTACGAGATCGGCGTCAACGATGCCGTGCCGGAAACGATCGAGGCGAGCCTGCAGCTCTCGGAAGCAGCCCTCGTCGGTCTCGGCGTTCCGACAGGCCCCGTCATCGCCTCCATTCACGAGAAGCGCGATGAGTTCCGCACTGAGCTTCAAAGGGCGGCCAAAAAGGCGGGAACCGAGACGCGCGCATTTCCGCGGAAGCGCTCTAGCTGAGCGCAATCGGCGCGCGCGTACCGCCGCAGGCCTTGTGCTGGAACTTGTCGATCCCACATCACGTTTCCGATTGGAGACGTAATGGCGGAGCCGATGTCGACAATGTTCGAACGAATGGACCGAAGCAGTTTTGAAGGGAGATTTGCAGGCTCCCTTCCGGCGGGTGATTTCGACGAAAGCTTCGCGCGCATCGAAGCCTTGGCGAAGATCCTCGACAGCGCCATCCGCATTCCGGGCACCAAAGTCGTTATGGGTGTCGACGCCGTTCTCGGCCTCGTTCCCGTCATCGGCGACGTGATTTCAGGCGCGATCGCGAGCTACATCATCTGGGAAGCGCGCCGCCTGGGTGCGCCGCGCTGGCTGATCGCGCGCATGGCGATGAATACGGCGCTCGACACGGCCGTCGGCGGCATCCCCATTTTCGGCGACATGTTCGACGTCGCCTACAAATCGAACCTGAAGAACGTCGCACTTCTGAAGCGCCATGCCGATAAGCACGGACACCGCTACGGCCGCCGCCCGACGATCGATGCGACGTACACCGTCGGCTGAATTAGAGCCCCTCTTGTCATCCCGGCCGCCGCGCAGCGACGAGCCGGGACCCAGCGCTAGTTGCGCAGGGTCTCACACCACGACTCGTCCGGAATCATCGCTGGCTTGTGTCTCGCCTAGACGTCCAAGTTCGAAACGTTGAGCGCATTTTCCTGGATGAACTCGCGCCGCGGCTCCACCACGTCACCCATCAGCTTCGCGAAAATCTCATCCGCCTCCGCGAGATCGCCGACCTTGACCTGCAGTAGTGTCCGCACGTCCGGATCGAGCGTGGTCTCCCAAAGCTGCTCGGGATTCATCTCGCCCAGACCTTTGTAGCGCTGCAGATCGAGACCCTTGCGACCCACGTCGTACACCGCTTGCAGCAGCGAACGCGGACCGGTGATGATCTCCGTCTTATCCTTGCGCTTCAGCTTCGCCGGCGTGTCGTAGAGCTCGACCAGATGTTCGTGACGCTCATTCAAGCGCCGCGCATCGAGCGAACCCAACAGCGCCCGGTCGAGTATCTGGACCTCGGTGACACCGCGAACTTCGCGCTTGAAGACATACCCATCGTTGCCGTAGCGGCCTTCCCAGCCCGTTTCCATCTCTTCGGCGATGGAATCGAGACGTCGGGCAATCCGCTGGGCAATTTCGTCTGCCCTCTGGGAATCCGGCGCCGAAAGGATCGACGCATCGAACACACCGCCGATCGCGCCCTGTTCCACGACATTCCGGTTATACCGCGAATGGAGGCCGTTGATGCCGCCCGCGATCTGTCGCGCTTGCTCGACGACGTCGCGCAAATCGCGGCCCGCCCGCTCCGTACCGTTGCCGCTGACGAGCACGGCATCCACGAGGCCCTGATCGATCAGGTAATCCTCGAGAGCGCGCTCGTCCTTCAGGTACGAATGCGACTTGCCCTTCGCCACTTTGTAGAGCGGCGGCTGCGCGATGTAGACGTGGCCCTTTTCAACGAGCTCCGGCATCTGCCGGTAGAAGAACGTCAAGAGCAGCGTACGGATGTGCGCGCCGTCGACGTCGGCGTCCGTCATGATGATGATCTTGTGATAGCGAAGCTTGTCGAGCTTGAATTCGTCACGCCCGATGCCGGTACCGAGCGCAGCGATGATGTTCGTCACCTGCTCTGAGGACAGCATCTTGTCGGTGCGCGCGCGCTCGACGTTGAGGATCTTACCTCGGATCGGCAGCACGGCCTGGAACTCGCGCTTGCGGCCCTGCTTGGCGGAACCGCCCGCCGAGTCGCCTTCGACGATGAACATTTCCGTTTTCGACGCGTCGCGATCCTGGCACTCGGCGAGACCGCCCGGTAGACGCAGCCCGTCGAGCGCACCTTTCCGCCGCGTCAGATCGCGAGCCTTGCGCGCAGCTTCGCGGGCGAGCGCCGCCTCGACGATCTTGCCGACGATGACCTTCGCTTCTTTCGGATGCTCCTCGAACCAGGCGCCGAGCTGATCGCCGACCGCCGATTCCACGACCGGCTTCACTTCCGACGAGACGAGCTTGTCCTTCGTCTGCGAAGAAAACTTCGGGTCGGGCACTTTCACCGAAAGCACGCACGTCAAACCTTCCCGCGCGTCGTCGCCCGAAAGCGCCACCTTTTCCTTCTTCGCGAGACCGGTCTCTTCCGCGTACTTGTTGACGATGCGCGTCAACGCGCTGCGGAAGCCGGCGAGATGCGTGCCGCCGTCGCGCTGCGGAATGTTGTTCGTGAACGTCAGCACCGTCTCGTGGTAGCTGTCGTTCCACCAGAGAGCGGCTTCGACCGTGATGCCGTCCTTCTCGGCATGGATCATGATCGGCTCGGGAAGCGCCGACGCCTTCGATCGATCGAGGTAACGGACGAAAGCGGCCGTGCCGCCTTCGTAATTGAATTCCTGGCGCTTCACGTCGGCATGGCGCGCATCGATCAAAACGATCCTCGCGCCGGAGTTCAGGAACGCGAGTTCGCGCAAGCGATGCTCGAGCGTCGCGAAGTCGAACTCCGTCACGTTGTGAAACGTCTCTGTGCTCGGAAGGAACGTGACTTCGGTGCCGCGTTCCTCGCCAGCGTCGCCGATGACTTTCAACGGCGCAACGGCGTTGCCGTTGTGAAACTCGATGAAGTGTTCTTTGCCCTCGCGCCAGATCCGGCACTTGAGCCAGGTCGACAGCGCGTTGACGACCGACACGCCGACGCCGTGCAGACCGCCAGAAACCTTGTAGGAGTTCTGGTCGAACTTGCCGCCCGCATGGAGCTCTGTGAACACGATCTCGGCAGCCGAACGCTTCGGCACCTGATCATCGTCGCGCTTGATGCCGGTCGGAATGCCGCGCCCGTCGTCGCGCACCGTGCACGAGCCGTCGGGGTTCAGCGTCACCGTGCAGGCATGCGCATGACCCGCCAGAACCTCGTCGACGGCGTTGTCGACGACTTCGTAGATCATGTGGTGGAGACCCGATCCGTCATCGGTGTCGCCGATGTACATGCCGGGGCGTTTCCGAACCGCGTCGAGCCCCTTCAGCATCTTGATGCTGTCCTCGCCGTAGTCATCCGGCGCAGGTGTTTTCTTGAGCGGTTGGGCGTTCATTTTCGGGCTTTCTCAGCGGACGGAAATATGGTCCGTTTTTATAGCACAAAGCGCCCCGAAAAGCCCTAAAAAATCGACAGAAAACGAGGCTCAAAAGCCCTTGTTTTACAGTGTTTTGGATGTGGCCGTTTGTCCCGATCGGCGGACTTACGAAAGGGCCCTGATCTTTCCTTCTTCCACCCCCCAGAATCGAGCCGTTTCCCTAAGCGCCGAGAACGCTTCCGCGTCCGTCCCGGTCATCCAGGCTTGCGCTCCGAGCCGGAGAATTTCAGCGAACAACGCAGCCCTCCGGTGGACGTCGAGATGCGCCGTGATTTCATCGAGGAGGAGGATGGGCGCCGCCCCTTCCTGCCGCTCAGTCAGAAGCTCCGCATGCGCGAGCACCAGCCCGAGAAGCAGCGCCTTCTGCTCGCCCGTCGAGCACTGACGCGCTTCAAGCGCCTTCGGACCATGCTCGACGATGAGATCGGAACGATGCGGCCCATCGAGTGTACGGCTCGCCGCACGGTCGCGTTCGCGCGTTTCGCGGAGCGTCCGCGCGTAGGCATCTTCCGCCTCAATGGCCGAAAGACGCCTGAGATCGTCCTCGATCGTTCCGACGAGCCGGAACGACGACCAAGGAAACGCGGAGTTTGGATCGCGTTCGCGCCGCTTCTCGACGATTGCTGCCATCGCCGCCACGGCTTCGAGGCGGGCAGCCGCGACCGCCACACCCGTCTCCGCCATCACCTGCTCGAAGCCGGAAAGCTGCGCGTTATCGCGCACGCCGTCGGCAAGCAGCCGGTTGCGGCTCGTCATCGCCCGCTCGAACTGCCCGGCGATCGTTCGGTAGCTGTGATCGAAACAGAGAATGAGCCGATCGAGAAAACGCCGCCGCTCGGAAGCCGGTCCCGTGAAGAGCCCGTCCATCGCGGGCGTCACCCAGACGATTTCGAGATAGTCCGCGAGAATGCCCGAGCCCGACTGCGCCGAGCCATCGATGCGGACGATACGGCCGGAACGTTCACCTCGGTCTGAGCTTCTCGAAAATCCCCCTCCCCCTTGTGAATGGGATTCCCCTCCCCCTTGCGGGGAGGGGTTAGGGGTGGGGGTGAACCCCGCCCGCGCTTGTAACCCCGTTCCGATATCTGCCGGCCCCGAAAGCGTATGCGCGTGCGCGGCAATCGCGAAACTTCCATCGCCCCCGGCCCGCGCCAATTCGACGAACGGCACCCGCCGCAAGCCCGTGCCCGGCGAAAGCAACGACAACGCTTCGAGCAGATTGGTCTTGCCCGACCCGTTGGCGCCGACGATCACCTGCGGCCCCGCGTCAGTCGCAACGCTCGCCGAGACATAGCTTCGGAAATTCGTCAGCGTCAGCCGCTCGACCCAGAGCGTCATTCCCCTCCCCCTTGCGGGGAGGGGTTACGGGTGGGGGCCCAGTTCATCTGGAAAGCGCGACGAAGAACTTTCCGGCTACTCTGAGATCCTCTCGAACATACCCGTCGTGTAGTTCTTCTCGAAACTGGCGCCATAAGGCTCATCAATCAAATGAATCCAAGAATCGTCATTGTTGAGCACTTTTCCAAGTGCGATGTAGGCATGCTTCCGGCAATCTAGCGTTTCGCGGGTGGCCCCTCGCATGTCACCCCGAATTCGCCATCCGCTATCGGGAAATTTGTCGTCTGGTTTGCCCATGTTGGGTGTCTCTCGATAGAGGTAGCCCACCGTAAGCTCACCATCGAGAACGCACTGATCAACCATACACCGGTCCCAATATTCTCGGGGCGGCGGTTCTCTCGGCTCGAGATCTGCGTTGCTCTCGTCAAATATGACGTCGATGACGTGCGTTCTCGGCAACTTAATTCGTGAGCCGTGCGCCAGCAGCGGCATATCAAGCGGCGTAGATGCTAAAGTACCCTCCAACCACTCGGCGGTTGTGTGAGTAACTCGTATCCACATTCGCTCTGCGTCAAACTTTTCGCTTCTGGGCCGCGCCGCTATTACCGCTTTTACGAGGTCGCGCTCAGAAATAGCAGCGACTCGAGCGGCACTAGGCAAAAAGAAAGTGTACCGCGCCGAAGCGGCTATCGGCCGAGGATCATCGACCTCGTATAGCTCATCGGGCTCCAGAAAAGCCTCTCCTAAACCCGCATCGGCATCAGCACGTAAAGCGCACTGCCGTCGCCGCCGTCGCGCACCATCGTCGGCGAGCCGGGGTCTGCCAGCAGAAACCGCGCGTCTTCGCTCTCGAGCTGATCGGCAATGTCGAGCAGATAGCGTGCGTTGAACCCGATCTCGAGCGGACCGGACGAATAGCCGACGGCGATCTCTTCCGTCGCGCTGCCGCCTTCCGGATTGTTCACCGTCAGGATCAACTTGTCCTTGCCGACGTTGAGCTTCACGGCGCGGCCGCGCTCGCTCGCGATCGTCGACACGCGATCGACCGCGCTCTTGAACGACGCGTTCGGCACTTTCATTTCTTTGTCGTTGTTGTGCGGAATGACGCGTCCGTAATCCGGGAACGTGCCGTCGATCAGCTTCGACGTCAGCACGACCGGCCCGATCTCGAACCTGACCTTCGTCTGCGACACGCCGACTTTGACTTTCGCGCTCGTGTCTTCGAGAAGCCGCGCGAGTTCATGCACCGTCTTCCGCGGCACGATAACGCCCGGCATGCCTTCCGCGCCTTTCGGCAGCGGCAGCTCCACCTGCGCCAAGCGGTGACCGTCGGTCGCGACCGCGCGCAGCGTCTTGGTGCCGTTCGTCTCGGCGGGGTGCAGATAGATGCCGTTGAGATAGTAGCGCGTTTCCTCCGTCGAGATCGCGAAGCGCGTCTTGTCGATCAGCCGCTTCAAGTCTCCCGCTTCGATCGTGAACTCATGACCGATTTCGCCGACTGCCAGATCCGGGAAATCGTCGGCCGAGAGCATCTGCAGGCTGAAACGCGAATGACCCGACGTGATCGTCAGGCGCTCTTTGTCGCCGTCGCGCTTCATCTCGATCTCGGCGCCATCGGGAAGCTTACGGACGATGTCGTGCAGAACGTGCGCCGGAACCGTCAGCGTACCGGGCGTCGCAACTTTCGCACTGACGCTCTCGCTGACCTCGCGCTCGAGATCCGTCGCCTTGAACATCAGAACGTCGCCGGTCGCCTTCAGCATGACGTTCGACAGGATCGGTATCGTCGTGCGGCGTTCAACGACGCTCGTAACGTGGCTCAGCGCCTTCAAGAGTTCCCCACGTTCGATCTCGAGACGCATGTCTATCCTCAGCATTGACTATGAAATTGCGCGTGGAATGACGGCCAGAAACCGCCGTGGCGTCACGCGCGAGAAAACGGTTGCCCCCGGGGCGAACGGAATCGCCCACGGAGCCGGATCAGAGCCGAAAGATGGCATCTTTTCAAGCGAGATGTATTGGCCAGCCTGGAACCGGCCGGAGAATGGCCAAAGGAACCGGCCAATGACCCAGCCAGGGAACCAGCCGGAAATCCGCACCGCACGGCCTTTTGCGGGCCAAAAAACGGAGAGGCCGGCACTCCAGGGGGTTGGCGTGCCGGCCCTTCGTCGCATCAGGCCGCAAGGGGTGACTTTGCGGTCAGTGGTTGAGAAGCCTCTTCAGCTCCTCAAGCTCGTCTCCGAGGTTCGGATTCTTGCTGATTTCGCCTTCGATCTTCCGGATCGCATGCAAAACGGTCGTGTGGTCGCGGCCACCGAAACGGCGTCCGATTTCCGGGAGAGACCGTGCCGTCAGATGCTTGGCGAGATACATTCCGATCTGGCGCGGCCAGACGACGGAACGATGACGCCTCTGCGACAGGAGATCGCCCTTCGACACGCCGTAATGCCTCGAAATGATGCGGAGGATGTCTTCGATCTTGATCCGGCGCGGCTCGAGGTTCTGAACGAGATCGCGAATGACGGTCTCGGCGATATCTAGCGTGATCGGCGTGCGCATATACTGCCACGTTGCATAAAGGCGCGTAACGGCACCCTCGAGCTCGCGGCCGTTCTCGGTGAGCCTCAGCGCCAGGAGATCGACGACATCCCGTGACAGCGAGAACGACGGGTCCGCCGCGCGCTTCTCGGCAAGCCGCTTGTCGAGCACCTTGAGCCGCAGCTCGTGATCGAGCGATTGCAGCTCCGTGACGAGGCCGCGCTGCAGGCGCGAACGCATGCGTTCGTTGAGGCGCTCGATCTGGTTGGGAGCCCGTGCCGACGCGACGACGACCTGTTTGCCGCCGTCGAGCAGCGCATTGATGATGTGATCGAACTCCTGCTCCGTGCGTTCGCCCTGCAGGAATTCGAGGTCGTCGATCAGCAACATGTTGATGTTGCGGAACCGCTCCTTGAAAGCCAAGGGATCGGACGAGCGCAGAGCCTCGACGAACTGATAACGGAAGCGTTCCGCCGTTAGATAAAGAACCTGAGCGTTCGGCGCGCGCTTCTTCACTTCCCAGGCGATGGCGTGAAGAAGATGGCTTTTGCCGAGGCCGACCTGCGAGTGGATATAGAGCGGATTGTATCCGGGCGCGCCGGAAAGCACCGTTTCGGCGACCTGCGTCGCGCCTGCATGCGCCATGCGGTTCGACGCGCCGACGACGAAGCTGTCGAACGTGTAGCGCGGGTCGAGCGGAGAGCCCTCAAGGCCGCCGGCCGATGTTCTCTGCACCGGAAGCACCGGCGCGCGCAAAGCCGCGGGACGCTGTGGAAGATCGGTGTGCGAAGCCGGCGGCGGCGTCGCAGCGGTCGCCGCGGTGTTGGCGTCTTGAGGACGTGCCTCGCCCGGCCTCTGCGCAACCGCGCCCGGCTGGCGCCAAACCACTTCGACGCGTTCGACGGTCGCGAACTCTATGCGCGAGCAGTGCAGCAGATGATCGGAATAATGTTCTTGGATCCAGTTACGGACGAATTTCACAGGCACCGAAACCTTGACGATCCGGCCGTCGAAGCTTTCGAATTCCAAGCTCTTGAACCAGCTCGAATAGACCTCGTCGCCGAGCTGAACCTTCAGCATCGCACGAACCTTCTGACCGCGGCCCTCTACCGCGCTCGTCGGAGTCCCGGCGCCCTGTCCGCTACCGACATCCTGAGACTCTGCTTTTTGTGCTGCCTGCATAGTATTTTACTCCCCGCTGATAACGCGGGACGCCTAGAAGCGCCCCCCTCTTCACCGTCCGGCGTAACCCTCCGCCGTTCGGTGCCGTCTATGCCGTCTGCGATTTCGCGTTAGCCCTGCACCCAATCGAGACCCGCAAATTTCCAACCGGAAATCCGTCCGCGGTGCTGGCTAGCGTCCAATGGTCCCTCAAAACCCTCCATGACGTTGCGACACCGGCGATACCCCACCGCCGTCATCTGTTCTGCAGCCATCCGGCTGCGGCCGCCTGAGCGGCAAATGAAGAAGATCTCGGTGTCCTTCTCCACACCCCTGGCAGTCAGCGCTGCGTCTAGACGTTCGGTGAAGTCCGGGGCGGTCCGGCCGTCTGGAAATGTCTGCCATTCCATCAGCAAAACTTCCCCATGGAGTCTGGAAAGATCCGGAATTCCAACGAACGCCCACTCGGCACGAGTACGAACATCCACAAGAACGGCCTTCGGATCGCCTTCGAGACGCTTCCACGTTTCGAGGACGGGTACGTCCTCGACTACAGAAGCTTCCAGTTTTTCCACTTATCCCCTCACGTCACACGCAGTACTGATAAAGACCCGCGCAAGTATCCCCAGGTAAGGCCCGGAGAATCCCCAGCTGCTCTGGTCGCCGCCATAGCAACGCCAAAGGTTAGTCGCAGGTCTTTATCTATTTTGACGATGCGCTCGCGGTCGCCAATTCTATTGGCCCTCGAACGCTACGCTCGCCGAACTTACCTGTGCGAACGACCGCTTTTACCCCGCTGCCATCCACTGAGAAATTTACTAGCCCTTAACCTTCTTTTCGACAAGCGGCTCTGATCCCCATTATGGGCGTCCAGCGAGAAGAAAAGTTGTCCACAGGTGTTGGTGACAACGTGAGTCACTTCGCAAGCCCTGTGCATAAACGCCTGACTCATTCGGGATTTTCACAGTTGATGAACGCGGCCGAGCTGCGTGGTCGCAGCTGTCACCGACATGTCATTTTTTTTTGGCGCGGCCCCAGAACGAAAGCCGTCCCTGAGACCGCTTCCCCCGCCCAGCGCCCGCGATTGGCGGGATTCCAGCAGGTTAATGGCGTTAAAAAAAAACGGGCCCGAAATTGGACCCGCTCTTTACCGGTGCGAATGTGCAACAGGGAGGAAAATTGGCCCCTGTTATTCACATGTACGTTACGCGCTCATGGCCTTGACACGCTGAGCGAGCCTGGAAACCTTCCGGCTGGCCGTGCGCTTGTGCATGACGCCCTTCTGCGCGCTGCGGACAAGCAGGGGCTCGGCGGCGGCGAGAGCGGCCTTGGCCTTAGCGGCATCGCCCGAAGCAATAGCCTCTTCGACACTGCGAACTTCGGTTTTGACGCGCGTGCGGCGGCCCTTGTTCACTTCAGTGCGGCGGATCATCTGGCGCGCGGCTTTTTTCGCCGACGACGTGTTAGCCATAGGTTGTCCTTACGTTGCTACGAATGCGCCTGCGCGACGGCAAAAGCCAAGCGAGGCAGCGGGTTAAAGAAGATCATAATCGGCCCGGGATTTGTGGATCCAGGCACGGTTTGCGGGGGGTATAGCCGCCCGCGGAGCATCGGTCAATGAAGCCGCGCAACGAAAATGCCCGATTTTCGGCGAAAACCAATTGCGCCGCCGGTCGCAGCGCTTTTCCCTGCTATTTGCGGTAAGGCGGAACATAGACGACGATCACTGACACACTTACGTCTTGGGGGGGCTTCCAGAGAATGTTGTCTTGGACCGGTTGGCTTTTTGCACTGGCAGCAGCCATTTTTGCGACGATCTTAGCCGCAGCCGCAAACCAGCCGATGTTGCAAATGGCCGCCGTGGCCGCCGTCAGCATCGCAATTGCTCTCATCGCGATCCGCGAGCATCGCCAGCTCAATGACGTCGGCGCCCCCGCAAGCGCCGTTGCGAGTTCGACCGCCCGTTACCTCGCCCTGATATGGGCCTGGGGCGGGCTGACGTTGCTGGTGACCTACCTGTTCATCATCGAAGCGCGTTGGGCCGAATGGTGGCAGTTCTTCTTAGGGTTCGCTTTCGCAGCCTTGGCGAGCATCGGTTTCTCGTTCCTGCTCGATCGCGATCGGGCCGCCGGACGCACCGACGCCACGCTCGTCAAGTTTGGGCGCATCCTGCTGAAAGCGCAGGTCGTCGGCATGGTCGCAGGCATCATCAGCCTCTTCGTCGACGAGAAATTTCCGCGCGCGGAGACGCACGCCGATTGGGCCGGCTGCAACATCTTCTTCTTCGGCGCCCTGGCAATTGCAGCGATCAGCCTCAATGCGATACGGTCGCCCGCCAACGCGTGATCGAAGACGAGACGCCTCTCACCACAGGGACAATCGGCCGAAATGACCTTGCGCCCATCGCTTCCCTGGCTGCTGACGACGCTCGCAGTAGCCCTGATCGCCATGTTCTTGGCCGCAGGCGCTCTGCAGAAAGTCGAAGCGGCGATCGCCGCGGCGGTCTTCGTATTCGTCATCGTGACGGCGGCCATACGAACGAACGCGCCGGCTTGGCGGCGAGCGCCGGACGTCGGCGAAATAACGCCGCGTGATGCCTTGATCGCAAGCATCCGGCTCGTGATGCTGAGCTTTCTTTGGTGCGGCCTCGCCTTCTTCGCGATCTATCTCGGCACCACCATTCGCTGGCAGCACGGCTGGCAATATGGCTCCGCCATGGTGTTGGTCGCTGGAGCCTACGCCTATTACCTGTCGCGTCTGAAAGACCCGCAGGACGACTGGTCGAAACCGCAGGCAATCGAGCGCATGGTTCGATTTATGACCTATCAGGCTTTCGCCATCGGGGGCGGACTCGTCTGGCTCATAAGCTCGGGAAAGCTCGCAACGCTCCGCGGCGATTGGGCGGCAAACCAGCTTTTCCTCGCCGGCGGTTTCGCCGTGATGTGCCTCAGCGCCATTATCGTCAAGACGAACAGCGCCCTCGCCGAGCGTCACGCCGCCAACTGACGTCGCATCTCACCGCTGACAGCGCGGGCAATAGAATGTCGCGCGCCCTGAGTGGACGGCACGGCGTATCTCGCCCCCACACCCTGGTGTCTGACAGACCGACCCGGCGCGATCGTAAACCCCGAACCTCTCCTGAAACGCGCCGCGCTTTCCGTCGGCATGGCGGTAATCGCGAAGCGTCGAACCACCTGCGTCGATCGCGCGTTCGAGAACGTCCCGGATTGCGGGCACGAGCCTGACGGCGCGTTCCGTCGGCGCCCCGCGCCGGTTCGCCAGACTCGCGGCAGCCTTGTCCGGCGACAGCCCCGCCTGATAGAGCGCTTCCGAAACGTAGATGTTTCCGAGCCCCGCGATCACGTGCTGATCCATCAGAAAGGCTTTGAGATTGACCTTTCTCCCCAGCGCCTTGGACGCCAGGTATTCAGCCGTCAGCTCCTCGCCGAGCGGCTCGGCGCCGAGATCGCGAAAGAGCGCATGCTGCGCGCGCTCCCTATGCGCCATCATCACCATGAAGCCGAAGCGTCTCGGATCATTGTAGATCACCTTCGTCCCATCCGAGAGATTGAGCACGACGTGATCGTGCGTTGGATCGGGGCCCGTCCCATGCGCGTACTGGCCCGGAGTATCGGCGATCCCGCCGTGGACGATGGTGAAGCGCCCGGTCATGCCGAGATGCATGACGAGATCCTCCCCGCTCGACAGCGATGCAATCAGATACTTCGCACGGCGCTCGAGCCCGACGATCGACTGCCCGGCGACCCGCTGGGCAAATCTCTCAGGAAACGGAAACCGTAAATCGGGGCGCCGCGCATCGAGCGACTTAACCCGGCGGCCGACCAGAACCGGCGCCAGGCCGCGACGAACGGTTTCGACCTCCGGAAGCTCGGGCATGGCGGAAATATTACCTGGTGTTGAGCCGGCGTTGAGGATGAGACGAGCCGACGATAGCGCGCCAATGCGCGAACGGCTATGCTGCGGATATGGATCAGAATTCGCAAACTACAAGCCAGAATACCGCCCAGAATACCGGCCAGAGCACCGCCCAGAATACGGCTGAGCACGGGTCCGAAAACACGGCGTCGTTCGGCTTCCGCGCCGTCCCCGAGACCGAGCGCCAGGGCCTCGTCAACAAGGTCTTCGCGTCCGTCGCCGGCCGTTACGATCTGATGAACGACCTGATGTCGGGCGGCCTGCATCGGCTGTGGAAGCGCGAGCTGATCACGATGCTCAACGCGCCGCGCGGCACAACATCGTTCAAGCTGCTCGATGTTGCCGGCGGCACCGGCGACATCTCCATCCGCTATGCCGAAGACAGCGGACCGAACGCCACCGCCGTCATCTGCGACATCAGTCCCGAGATGCTCGAGGTCGGCCGCCGTCGCATTGCTGACGCCGGCCTGCAAAACCGCATTCAGTGCGTCGAAGGCAACGCCGAGGAATTACCCTTCGAGAGCAGCAGCTTCGACGCCTACACGATCGCATTCGGCATTCGTAACGTCACCCACATTGATAAGGCGCTCGCCGAGGCCTATCGCGTCTTGAAACCCGGCGGCCGCTTCCTTTGCCTCGAATTTTCCGAATGCCGTGTCCCGGTTCTCGACCGCCTCTACGACTTTCACTCATTCGAGATCATTCCACGCCTTGGCCAATTGACGGCCGGAGACGCAGAATCTTATCGCTATCTCGTTGAAAGCATCCGCCGTTTCCCGACCCAGGAGAAATTCGCGGAACTTGTTCGGGGTGCCGGGTTTTCCCGCGTCAACTACCGCAATTTGACGGGCGGCATCGCGGCCATCCACGGCGGCTGGAAGATCTGACGGCAACAATCCAAAGGTGTTCTGGCTCCGCTGGTGTGTCTGCA
The DNA here is from genome assembly GCF_900116175.1 of Hyphomicrobium facile. GTDB lineage: Bacteria > Pseudomonadota > Alphaproteobacteria > Rhizobiales > Hyphomicrobiaceae > Hyphomicrobium_B > Hyphomicrobium_B facile. The sequence goes on along the minus strand of NZ_FPCH01000001.1, from coordinate 12,391 downwards.
ATTGACGCCGCGCGAGACCGTTCATAGTTTTCCACGCAGGGACGGGAAGAAACATTTTCTTCCCTAGGAGGAGGTGGGACACATGAAAACAATCACTCTTGGCTGTGCGTTGGCGATAGCCGCCATTTCGTTTGGTGCCGGAACCGCGAACGCCGGATGCGTAACGAAGGGCGCGGTCGCGACTTCGAGCTCGGCGGATTCCGCGAAGTGGTTTGCAATGGAAACAATGGTGCAGAACGTCAGCTGGGGCCTCTGGCCGGGCTTCCTCGCAAACGGCGACGTCGCGGGCTACAAGGTCATCAACAAGCGGTACCAGTGCAAGCCAGACGGCGGCATGGTCACCTGCCACGGCCGCGCGACCTTCTGCACGAAATAAGTCGATTAGAGATTTTGAATCCGGAAGCGCCCGTGTCAACACGCGGGCGCTTTTCGTTTTCCCACCGCGATGCCCCGAACCTAGGTCGCGTTGTATGGCAACCTCGTCGCCGCGCTTCGCAATGGCGCAGGATATTTAACCGTCTTTACCCGATACATGAGGTTCGCTTGACCTAGACGCATTGCGGCGCAATGTGGCCTCAAGCCAGCTATCGATCCACGAAACAGGACCACGAAATCGAAGTCATGCCCGGAGCGATCCTTAACACGCTAAGACTCGCGCGCGCCGGGTTTGTGCTTGCACAGTATGGAGTTCGCTTCGTGCCGGCAGGCGTGCCGGTACCGCTGCCGCTCAAAATTGCTCGCGCGGCAACGCTCCCGATCGAGTTCCTGTCGGCGCCATTTCAAAAAAGCGTACCGCGAGCAACCCGCGTCGCAACCGCGCTGACGAAGCTCGGCCCGAGCTACGTCAAGCTCGGACAGTTCCTGGCGACCCGCGCCGACGTCATCGGTCCCGAGCTGTCGGCGGATTTGCGCCACCTCCAGGACAAGGCCGAACCCTTCTCGATGGCGGAAGCCCGCGAGACGGTCGAGCGCGCGCTCGGCGGCAAGCTGGAAGATCACTTCGTCGAGTTTGGCCCGCCCGTCGCCGCCGCGTCGATCGCCCAAGTCCACAAGGCCTACGTGCTCGAAAACGGCATCAGGAAAGCCGTCGCCGTCAAAATCCTGCGACCGAATATCGAGAAGCGCTTCAATCGCGACCTCGACAGCTACTATTTCGCCGCGCAGATGATCGAACGCTTTTATCCGCCCGCACGGCGTTTGAAGCCCGTCGCCGTCGTCGACAATTTGAAACACACGACCGCGCTCGAAATGGACCTCCGTCTCGAGGCCGCCGCGATCTCCGAGATGGCCGCGAACACCACCGAGGACGATGGCTTTCGCGTGCCCGCGATCGATTGGAAACGCACGGCGAAGCGCGTGCTGACGGTCGAATGGATCGACGGCACGCCAATCTCGCATCGCGAAACGCTGCTGGCAAAAGGCTTCGACACCTCCGCGCTCGGCCAGACGGTGCTGCGCTCGTTCCTTCGCCACGCCATGCGTGACGGCTTCTTCCATGCCGACATGCATCAGGGAAACCTGTTCGTCGACGACAAAGGCATGATCGTCGCCGTCGACTTCGGCATCATGGGCCGGCTTGGCCTCGCCGAGCGCCGTTTCCTCGCCGAGATCCTGCACGGCCTCATCACGCGCGACTATCATCGCGCCGCCGCGATCCACTTTGAAGCCGGCTACGTTCCGCCCCACCACACTGTCGAGGAGTTTGCGCAGGCGATGCGCGCCATCGGCGAGCCCATTCAGGGACGGACGGCGGAAGAAATTTCGATGGCCGATCTGCTCGGCCAGCTTTTCGCCTACACCGAAGTCTTCGACATGGAAACCCGGCCGGAACTCATCCTGCTGCAAAAGAGCATGGTCATCGTCGAAGGCGTCGCGCGTGATCTCGATCCGTCGCTCAACGTCTGGGTTGCAGCGGAGCCCGTCGCCAAGGAATGGATGGAAGCCAACCTGTCGCCGCTCGGCCGCCTTCGCGAGGCCGGGCGCGGAGCCGAAACCATCGGCGAAGTTCTACTGAAAACGCCGGCCCTTCTCCAAAATCTCGCTCAGGCGATTACCGGCTATTCCGAAATGGCGCGCTCCGGCGTGCGCCTTGACGAACAGACGATCGAGAACATCGCCTCGCGCTCCAAGCGGAGCCGCGCCGCCGATGTCGCGCTCTGGATCGGCGCGCTGAGCCTCGCCGTCATTGCGGTAAAGCTCTTCGGCTTTTTCTGATCCCGGAATGCCACTACCGTTTTGCCTTGCGCGGGCCGACGAGGTGCGTGCCGTGCGCAATCGCAGCCGTTGCCCGCATCGCTGCAGCAATATAGACGACCTCCGCTATCTCAGCTTCCGTCACACCCGCGTTCTCCGCATTGGTGCGATGAACTTCGAGGCTGTACGGACATTGCGTCGCAAGAGCCACGCCGAGCGCGATCAATTCCTTGTAGCGCCGTGGAATAGCTCCTGGCGCCATCGCCGCCCGGTCGAAATTTTCGAACGCGGCCATCGTCGTCGCAGAGAGATTACGAAGATGCGGCAGATTGGATAAATTGGCGATATCATACATTTGGAGCCTCCCTCGATCGGGGTCACTCGACCTGCCGATTTGCGAAGAAACCTCGTGACGTTTGCGTCCAAGGTCAAGCCGCCCTCGCAGGGAGAGAACTGAGGAGAGAAAGATGTCAGACGTTCGGCCGCCGCTACCGCCGTTCACGCGCGAAACTGCAATACAAAAAGTCCGCGCTGCGGAAGACGGATGGAATTCCCGCGACCCCCATAAGGTCTCGCTCGCCTACACAGTCGACAGCCGCTGGCGCAATCGCGCCGAGTTTCCCGTCGGCCGCGAACAGATCGTCGAATTTCTAACTCGCAAGTGGAACCGCGAACTCGACTATCGACTGATCAAAGAACTCTGGACGTTCGCCGACAATCGCATCGCCGTCCGCTTCGCCTACGAATTCCGCGACGACAGCTTCCAATGGTACCGGTCATACGGCAACGAGAACTGGGAATTCGATGCGAACGGTCTGATGCGGCTGCGTTACGCCAGCATCAACGACCTCAGAATCTCGGAAAGCGATCGCAAATTCCATTGGCCGCTCGGGCCCCGCCCCGCCGATCATCCGGGGCTTTCCGATCTCGGGCTTTAAAACGCGATCGATGAACGAACGATCGGCGCCGCGCGATTGCCGGCGCCGATTTTTTTATCGCGAACTCACTGCGGGCCGCGTCGCCGGCGTCCGCACAATGAAGCCGAGAAGGAAAATAGTGCCCGCAGTAATGCCGTAGGCGATCAGCTGCATGCCCGTTGGCTTGGCCATATAACCGATCAAGATGTGCAGGATCTGTCCGAACCAGCTCTTTTCCGACAGAAGCCACGACGTATCCCAAACCGGCGTGTCGAGAACATTGAGGAGACCGGCGCTGGAAAGCTGCGCTACCGCGGACGCGGCAAGGCCCGCAGCGAGCAGCGTCACCAGAACACCGGTTACCGAGAACATTCGCTTCAATGGAATTGCGGCAAGCCCGAAATAAAGCACCATCGACACGGCGGCGCCGAGCGCCAACCCAATCACCGACCCAATCAGCAGTTGGCCCGCCGTTTCCGTTCCACCCATGACGATGCCGGTCATGAAGAGCACGACCTCGCTACCCTCGCGCATGACCGCGATGGCAACGGCCGCTCCAAGTGCGAATAGCGATCGGCGTCCCGCGGTCACATCGTTTCCGAGTTGCCGCAGCTGCTGAGTCATCTCGCGCGCGTGCTGCGCCATCCAGACCACGTGCCAAGCCAGCATCACGACAGCAAAGAGCAGAATTGCCGCGATGAAAATTTCATGCCCGCGTCCATCGAATGCATTCGAGATGCCGGCCGCGAAGAACGCGACGACGGCTGACCCGGCAATTCCTGCGACGACGCCGAGAGACACCGCTCCGCCCCGGCCGATCACACCACGCGAGGCGGCAAGCACCACGCCGATAATCAGACCAGCTTCGAGAACTTCGCGAAAAACGAGAACGAGCGCGGCAAGCATGGGCAATTACTCCACTACGATGTGGCCCAACGCCGAATCCTGGTGAAATTCGCCGAAGAACATGTAGGTGCCGGGCTTCAGCGGCTTCAGCCTGATGATGGCGCTGCTGTTGCCGGCGATGATTTTTTCGAATCCGAGTTCGTAGCTTTCAAACTCTTCCGGAGTCGCATCCAGATTCTTGACCGTGATCTTGATCGGCTTTCCGGCAGGCAGTTTCAGCGAGTCCGGCTCGAACTTGTGATCTTTGATCGAGATCTCGATCGCGTGCTCTTCTGCAGCCTGAACCTCAGACGCGCCGATCCACGCCCCGCCAACGGCGATTGCAGCAACAGCGAGTGCGGAAATGAAAGCGCGAAAGCGCGCGCCGATACGCGAGGAGAAAGAAGTGCCCATTGCAACTCCTAATAGGTCAGGATTCAAGGTCCCGAGATCAGGTTCTGCGGTCACGTAGAGCCAAGTAGCCAATAATAGTCAAGAATTTTCGCCCCCAAAGAGACTGCGAGAATTTTACGAATTCGTGAGGTCGGGGAAGAGATTTCGCGTTTATCCGGCGTTGCCATTTTTTGGCCAGGAGGATGCGGTGCATATGCAGCGCGGGAATAGGTATCCAACGAGGATTGGCTATGTACTCCCGCGCTTCCGATTCGACCGATGCATTCCCCTCCTACGAGCTGGGCGACGTGCTTTCACGGGCCGAAGAGCCCGAAGCTTTCTACGCCGGCGAGCCGATCTCGGCGCCGCCGCGACGGCGCGGCAATCCGGTTCGGAAATTATATTTATTCTTATTCGTAGTGCTGGCCGCGGGTGCAGGTCTCACGCATTTCGGCGCCCCGCTGCAGCAGTGGATCGCCAGCGTCGAGCAGATTATCGCGACTGAGATGGCCGCGAGACAACCGGCGCGACCGCTCGAACCGGTTCCGGCGCACGATGCGGCGACTGCCGAAAATTCGTCTCCTCTGCCGCCGCCGCCCGAGACACATTCTCAGTCGTTGCCCGAAGTCGTCATCGCGGAAGCGCCAGGCGCCGGAGCGGCTTCTCAAACCTGGGAGACAAACACCGACGCTGCCGCGGCCGGCGCATCATCGCCACCAGCCATGCCGGCTGATCCGTATCGCAAGCGCGCGGAAGCTGCAGGACTTCATCCCGATCTCTCGCACGTGCTCTTGGCGCACCTCACCGCAACGGATTATCGCAACGCCGCCTTCGCCATCGACAAGGCAGTGAAGACGGTTCCGGACGATGGGAATTTTGCGTGGCCTCGCTCCGGCAAGGGCGGCGTCGCCGTCTTCAATGTTCATTTCGTGCCGGGCGCCGGACGCGACTGCCGGCGCTATGTCGTGACCGTGACCAAGGATCGATGGACGACGACAGCGCTCCCGATGGAACGCTGCGGCGTGAAGCTCGCATCTCGCGGCCAAGTGAAAGAACAGTCCGTCGAGTGACGCGCGGCGTCAGGGCCCCTGCAGACCAAACGCCTGGCGCAACTTTTTGCGAAGGTTCGAGTCTTTGGATTTGTCGCCAGCTTTGCCGAGAGCTGGACCACCGTACGTCGCATACAAGAAATCGCGAACCTCGGGAGCCCGGTCGTATTGATGGACGGCAGCCGGAACGGCTCCCTTCGCAGTCACCAGAACTCCGTCCTTCACCTTGAGGAATTTGGTGTTCCGGCCTGAAAGCGTCGCGATCGCACCGTCGTAAGGGATCACGATGGAAGAGGGCGCAAGATTGAGACGGGCCACGACATTTGTCGTCGCCTGATCGACGCCCGAACGCATGTGATGTCTGCGCCCGACCAATTGACCGAGGAGCAGTTTCTCCCACAAGTACATGATCGCGTCGCCGTGCCGGGCGAGCACCGTGCCGCTGCAAATGACTTCATGACGCCTGACGCGCTCATACACGTCCGCGCCGAATGTTCTCCGGATCGCATTGCCGTTCCATCCGGCAACATCGTGCGAGAAGCCTTCGCCCTCTTCGCAAAATATAACCGGCGCATCGGGGAGAGCCTGAAAGATGTCGGCCTGAAATACGACGTCCCGCGTATCAGCCAGAAACACCCGCTCCACTTGCCCCATGAGGGCCTGCAAAACGGCGATGTAATCGGCGACACGCGCGAAGTTCATATGGGGTCGGCCGAGGCCCGGCGTGCCCGGGTCCAACAGATAATCGACGCCTTCGGCTTCAAGTGCTTTGCCGAGTTCCGCGTCGTCGTTGACGACGAGAAGAATACGGCAGTCGTGAAATTTCCGCGCTGACCGAACAAACGGCCTCAAGTCCGCGATGCTGTAGTTACGCCCGATCCCGAGGATGAGATTTTTGCCGGTCCCATGCCGCAATTTGATCTGCGGCCTTGGCCGAACGAGCTCGCTGCGGAGCCAGCGCGCGTACAGTTTCGACCAGATATAGTCCAGCATACCGTGAGATATCCCAACCCAGCAGGCGCCTCGTCCAGCAATTCATTGGCGCGAGTTCTAGACGCCACCAGAAAAGATGCAAAGCGAAGTCCGATCAAACCAGAGCGGATAAGACGAAACACGTTCGCGACAAGTCGCAAAAACAAAAACGCGCCGCCGGCACGAGGCACGGCGACGCGTTTGAAAGCGATCGATAGAGGTGATTGACTTCGTTTGTTCGAAATTCACATGACGTCTCGGCAGACCTGGCAACGACCTACTCTCCCGCGTCTTAAGACGAAGTACCATCGGCGCAGGGGCGTTTCACGGCCGAGTTCGGAATGGGATCGGGTGCAGCCACCCCGCCATAATCACCAGGTCAGCGGAGACGTCATATGACTTCTATTTCTGGTCTTTTCTGGATGCAAATGCCTACGCTCATCGCGGCGCTCGTGAGAGCGGCGCCTGCCTAAGAAGGCAAAACGATGAGCATTGCTAAATGAGAGCAATCAAGCCAATCGAGTTATTAGTACCGGTAAGCTACACGCCTTGCAGCGCTTCCACACCCGGCCTATCAACGTGGTGGTCTTCCACGACTCTCGAGGGAGAACTCGTTTTGAGGTGGGTTTCCCGCTTAGATGCTTTCAGCGGTTATCCCGTCCGTACATAGCTACCCTGCTGTGCCGTTGGCACGACAACAGGTCCACCAGAGGTACGTCCATCCCGGTCCTCTCGTACTAAGGACAGATCCTCTCAATTCTCCTACACCTACGGCAGATAGGGACCGAACTGTCTCGCGACGTTCTGAACCCAGCTCACGTACCACTTTAAATGGCGAACAGCCATACCCTTGGGACCTGCTCCAGCCCCAGGATGTGATGAGCCGACATCGAGGTGCCAAACGACGCCGTCGATATGGACTCTTGGGCGTCATCAGCCTGTTATCCCCGGCGTACCTTTTATCCGTTGAGCGATGGCCCTCTCACAAAGAACCACCGGATCACTATGACCGTCTTTCGACTCTGCTCGACTTGTCAGTCTTGCAGTCAGGCTGGCTTATGCCATTGCACTCGACGATTGATTTCCGACCAATCTGAGCCAACCTTCGTACGCCTCCGTTACGATTTAGGAGGCGACCGCCCCAGTCAAACTGCCCACCATGCGCTGTCCCGGATCCGGATAACGGACCGCGGTTAGACAACCATAATCACTAGGGTGGTATTTCACATTTCGGCTCCGCCCGAGCTAGCGCCCAGGTTTCATAGCCTACCACCTATCCTACACAAGCAGTCACGATTGCCAGTGCAAAGTTGCAGTAAAGGTGCACGGGGTCTTTCCGTCTAACCGCAGGAACCCCGCATCTTCACGGGGAATTCAATTTCACTGAGTGTGTGCTGGAGACAGTGGGGAAGTCGTTACGCCATTCGTGCAGGTCGGAACTTACCCGACAAGGAATTTCGCTACCTTAGGACCGTTATAGTTACGGCCGCCGTTTACTGGGGCTTCGATTCAAGGCTTGCACCTCTCCTCTTAACCTTCCAGCACCGGGCAGGCGTCAGGCCATATACGTCGTCGTTGGACTTAGCATAGCCCTGTGTTTTAGGTAAACAGTCGCCACCCCCTAGTTTGTGTCCTGCCCTTCCGGTTGCCCGAAAAGACAGCCTGCTTCTCCCGAAGTTACGCAGGTAATTTGCCGAGTTCCTTCAGCACACTTCGCTCAAGCGCCTTGGTATTCTCTACCAGTCCACCTGTGTCGGTTTCGGGTACGGTCTACGTGGGGGCTATTTCCAGGGACACATTCGCTGCCTCGGCAATCCAATAAGCCTCAACAACTTGCTGCATCCGTCACACACCCACTGGCCCACGAATATTAACGTGGTTCCCATCGACTACGGCTTTCGCCCTCGCCTTAGGGGCCGGCTAACCCTGCGCAGATTAACTTTACGCAGGAACCCTTGGACTTTCGGCGGAAGTGTTTCTCACACTTCTTTCGTTACTCATGTCTGCATTCGCACTTCCGATACCTCCAGGAGCCCTCACGGGTCTCCCTTCACAGGCTTACGGAACGCTCCGCTACCGCGTGCATTGCTGCACACCCGCGTCTTCGGTACACTGCTTTAGCCCCGTTACATTTTCGGCGCAGGAACCCTTGTTTAGACCAGTGAGCTGTTACGCTTTCTTTAAATGATGGCTGCTTCTAAGCCAACATCCTGGTTGTTATGGGATTCCCACATCCTTTCACACTTAGCAGTGATTTAGGGACCTTAGACGGCGATCAGGGTTGTTTCCCTCTTCACGACGGACGTTAGCACCCGCCGTGTGTCTCCCAGATAGTACTTCCAGGTATTCGGAGTTTACTTAGGTTTGGTAACCCTGTAGGGGCCCCTAGCCCATGTAGTGCTCTACCCCCTGGAGTATTCATCTGAGGCTCTACCTAAATAGATTTCGCGGAGAACCAGCTATTTCCTGCCTTGATTGGCCTTTCACCCCTTGCCACAGTTCATCCGAGGCTTTTTCAACAGACACCGGTTCGGTCCTCCAGTGGGTGTTACCCCACTTTCAACCTGACCATGGCAAGATCGACAGGTTTCGGGTCTAATCCGACGAACTGAACGCCCTGTTCAGACTCGCTTTCGCTACGCCTACAGCTATCGCCTTAAGCTTGCTCGTCAGACTAAGTCGCAGACCCATTATACAAAAGGTACGTCGTCACCCTTGCGGGCTCCGACTGTTTGTAGGCATCCGGTTTCAGGTACTATTTCACTCCCCTCGTCGGGGTGCTTTTCACCTTTCCCTCACGGTACTGGTGCACTATCGGTCGGTAAGGAGTACTTAGGCTTGGAGGGTGATCCCCCCATGTTCAAACAGGATTGCACGTGTCCCGTTCTACTCGAGGATAAAGCTCTGCATTACCTGTACGGGGCTGTCACCCGCTGAGGCCCACCTTTCCAGATGGTTCCAGTTGTCATTGCTTTATCACTGGCCTAGTCCGCTTTCGCTCGCCACTACTCGCGGAGTCTCGGTTGATGTCCTTTCCTCCAGGTACTGAGATGTTTCAGTTCCCTGGGTTTGCTTTTAACCCCTATGTATTCAGGGCTAAATACCTTCTGATGACACCCTGAAATCCGCACCCGCTTTCACAGGTGCAAATTTCAAGATGTCGAAGGTGGGTTTCCCCATTCGGAAATCTTCGGATCAACGGCTGTTCGCGCCTTCCCGAAGCTTATCGCAGCGTACCACGTCCTTCATCGCCTCTTACCGCCAAGGCATCCACCAGATGCCCTTAAGTCACTTGATCGCTCTCATTTGCAATGCTCACCACACAAGGCTCCAACACCAATCCCTCGGCAAAGAAGGAGTGCCAATCACCAAGCATGTTCGACTGTAAGCATTGACCAGAAAGACCAGGTCCATTCGCGCGAGCCCACACACACAGAATGCATGCGGTCCGCCCAAACGAACCTAGAAGTCAATCAGACTAA
>NZ_FPCH01000002.1 GCF_900116175.1 Hyphomicrobium facile | reverse complement strand
CGCATGACCGTCGAAGCCCGCGAGCGCCGCGCCGCGCTTGATGTAACCGTAACCCGTATGCGGTTCCGTCGGCTTGATGCCGAAGAGGACGAGCTTGCCCGTCGCCGCGACCTCCGCCGCGCGCCGGATGTTCTTAGCGAACGCCGCGCCGTCTTCGATGACGTGATCGGACGGCATGACCGCGAGAACGGCGTCCGGATTGTCGGCAAGCGCAATCAGCGCCGCGACCGCGATGGCCGGCGCCGTGTTGCGCGCGATGGGCTCGAGCACGATGGCGCGCGGCTCGAGGCCGGCGCGTTCCAACTCCTCGCGCACCAGAAACCGGTGATCGTTGTTGCACAGCAGGATCGGTCGCTCGAAACCCTCAGGCGCCGGCAGCCGCCCGAGCGCCGCGCCGAGGAACGACGCGCTTTGACCGTTGAAGAAACGAATGAACTGCTTCGGATACATCGCCCGCGACAGCGGCCACAGCCGCGTCCCCGAGCCGCCCGACAAAATGACTGGGTAAATATTGCTCATCGAGAAATGGTGTCCCCCAATATCAATGGTCAACGTCTATGTAGCGCACAAACGGCCTTCAGGAACATTCGCGCAAATTAATAGGAAATCCGCGCGACGAACGAACGCCGATCGGACGCAACGTGTACGGCCCAAATGCGACAGCTGTGCAGAAGTGCCTGTACAAGACCTGAGCCAGGCACCCAGGGGGCGCCCGGAGGAGCCACAAATCAGCCGAGCGGACGCGTCAGGCGTTCGCGCAGCGACCTGAGTGATTCAGCCGACGTAGATGGTTTGGCGCCCTGATGCGAAGCTGTGGCAGCGCCCGAGCCCGAGGAGGCACCCGAAGGGAGCGCCGGCGGCACTTCGCGGCGGGGCAGCGGCATGCTCGGCCGTGGAACGGCGGACGTGGTCCCGTAAGGCGTCGGCGCAATCGGCATTTTATGTCCCGGAACGCTCGCATCGTGAGCGGCGTCATGGACCTCCGGCCCCGCACCCTGATGCGCGTTGCCGTGAAAGCCCAGAGCATCCGCCATCATCGCGAGATGCTGCGATCCATCGTTGTTCGCCGGTATGCCGGAAGCGCGCCAGCGCTCGACGATTTGATCGAGGAAGCCGTCGTCGCCGAGAGACTTCTGCCACCGCTCCGAGAAGTTCGCAGTCGATGACTTTGGCAAGCAGCGCTTCGGCAGTTCGTCGAACTTGATCCGCACCGGCAACGCCATGCCGTCGCCGAACGCGATCGCTTCGCGCTGCCCAAGCGAGGGCAGGAATTCCAGAAGTCCGGCACCGGTGTCGGCGACGGCCGAGGCGACGATCTCCTGGTCGCGGTCGTTCGACATGCGAAGAGCAAAGACCGTGTTGCACTGGGAAAGAATGGTCGGATCGATTTCCGCCGGGCGCTGCGTGACGATGCAAAGCGAGGCGCCGTATTTCCGGCCTTCCTTGGCGATCTTGGCAATCGCGCGCTTGCAAGGCTCGAAGCCGAGCGTCGAGTTCGCGGGAACGTAACGATGCGCTTCTTCGCAGACGAGCGTCACCGGCACCTGGCCCTCGCTCCACAGCGCGAAGTCGAACGTCATACGGCACAGAACCGAAACGACGACGTTGACGACTTCCGACGGGATGCCGGTCAGTTCGAGGATCGTAATCGGCTTGTGGTTGACGGGAACCCGGAAAATTCGGCCGAGCACCTGGGTCATGCCGTCATAAACGGTGAGCGATCCGAACATGAAGGCATAGCGGCCGTCTTGCGAGATCGTCTCGATCCGGTGCTTGAGAATCCGGTAAGGCGCGAGGTCTTTTCGGTTCTCGAGTTTGCCGAGCCGTTCGTCGATCAACAGCAGCAGGTCGGAGATACGATAGGGAACGGGCGTGTCGACCGTGTATCGGCTGGAGTCCGAGTAGCCGCGGCGGAGCTTCGCAGGCTCGGCTGCGCGGCCGCTATTGTAGCGCGCCTTGGCAATCGGGATCACTTCCTGAAGGATCTCGATCTCGGCCTTGCGATCGCTGTCACCGACGAGAACTTCTTGAAGTTCCTCGAACGTCAGAAGCCAGTAGGGCAGCTGCATGTTCCGCGGCGAGATCACCTCGGCCCATTCGCTGAATGCCGTCGCATATTCGTTGTGAGGATCGAGCAAAACGATGTGCGCGTTCGGGTTCTTTTCGACGATCGATCTGAGGATCAGCGCCGTCGTGCACGATTTGCCGGTGCCCGTGGTGCCGAGTATCGCGAAATGCTTGCCGAGCAGTTCGTCGACACGGACCATCGCGGGGATCGTGCTGTCCTGGCGGATCGTGCCGACACGCACCATCGCGCCGCTATCGCCGCAGAATGTCGCTTCGAGCTCTGTCCGCAATGCGAGGCGAACCCGGTCGCCGAGCGCCGGATAGCCGCTGACGCCACGGTTGAATTTGGGCGCCTTGCTTTCGCCGGCGGTCGTCAATTCGCCGACGAGACCGAGTTCCGCGATCCAGACCTCGGTGTCGCCCTCGCGTTGCGATGGGACAGGAACGCTCAACGCCGAAACAATGGCGAGCACGGTCGTCCGGCTGGTTTCGATCGCGAGCAGCGTTCCCATTTCGGGCCGGCCATCCGGCGAACGGGCGCGCAGGTCGCCGGCGCCGTCGAGCAAGACGATCGCCTTCGATCCAGTGACCGAAACGATGCGGCCGATGGAGGTATCGGGACCGCCATTCATCTGAGTTGAGATACTTGTGCCAGCCATACTGATCCGGATCTCGGGCCTGTTAAGCGCCGTTGGCAAACATTTGCGTAGAGTCGACCGCGCTCACATCGTCCCGCGCCGGAAGGTTGATGACGACCTCCGTGCCGGTGCCTTTCTTCGAACGGAGTTCAAGTGAACCCCCGTGCAGCTCGACGAGCGCTTTGGCGATCGGCAAGCCGAGACCGGCGCCCTCCCGCCAGCGCGAACGGCCGCCGTCCACCTGCCCGAACGGCGTCATGGCGATAGCGATTTCTTCTTCGGTCATGCCGACGCCGCTGTCGCGGATGGCAATGATGACGCCGCCGCTGTTGGTCCGCCGCGCGCTCACGTCAACCGTGCCGTCTGCCGGCGTGAACTTGAGAGCGTTGGCAATGATGTTCGTGAAGATCTGGCGCAACTTCTCGGCGTCGCCGCGGATGGGGCGCAAATCAGGCGCAATGCCGAAGCGCAAATCCGTTTGCGCTTCGCTCGCCATCGTCCGGAACGATGTGATGCTGCCGGCGAGAATTTCGCCGACATTCACCTCGCGCGCGTCGAGCGAATATTTTCCGCTCTGAATTTTGGAGATATCGAGAATATCGTTGATGACCGAGAGCAGGTGGCCCGCGGCATCATGAATGAGCGTCGCGTATTCGACGATCTCTTTGTCCGGCAGGCGGCGCTGCTGATGCTGCGTCAGGAGCTTCGAAAAGCCGATGACCGTATTCAACGGCGTCCTGAGCTCATGGCTCATGTTGGCGATGAATTCGGATTTTACTTTGCCGGCAAGCTCCGCTTCGATGCGCGCGGATTGCTCGGCGACGCGCGCGCGATGACGCAGAACGGCATCGCTCAAAAGCGACGCATACTCGTTCATCAGGGAGTTGGATTTGGCGGTTCCAACTGAGCCAAACATCATATTGCAGCCTAACGCAGTGCTGAAAGCCGATTCAATCTAGGGGCGAGTAGCTAACTCGAGGTTAATCCAAAGCCCCGCCGCTTTCGGGCTGCTGCCGCAACTCGAATGACTTCGGAAAAATGACAATCCACGGTTGCCCGCCGGCTCCCCGCCGGTGGCGCGAACCCGCACGAGTTGTCGCACGGGCAGCGCGATCTAATGGATCTATTGCAAGTGCAACAGAAACTCTTACCGCATGATGAATTTGAACGGCTGGGTGAACGCCAGCGGCTTTACGCTAACTTCCGGCGGGATCGGCGGGAAGGGTGCTGCGCGGTCGATAGCCGCCGTCGCGGCGTCGTCGAGAAGCTTCGAGCCCGAGCTTGTCGCAATTTCCTTGGAGAGCAGCGTCCCATCGACGCCGATCGTGAATTTCATCACGACGGTGCCGGCAACCGTCGTACGCGGATTGACCTTGGCACGCTGCACATGATCGTTGATCTTGCCGAGATAGAGACCGAACTCCCGGGCGTTGCCGCCCGACTTCGCTTCGCCCGAGCTCTGCTCGGTCACGATCGCGACCTGCTCGGGCTGCGACTTCGTCTCTACAACCTGCGGCTCCGGCGGCGGAGTTTCGAGCGGTGGCGGTTCATCGGTCTTTACGGCGTCCGCCTCGACATCGCTGGCGTCGGACGTGATGACGTCGCGAAGCTCGTCCGGTTTGACTTCTTCCGGAGGCTTCGACTGCTGCTCCTGGACAGGAACGATCTCGGTCGTCTCGATGGTCTCCATCGCGTCGCCGAGCTTCGATATGCCCTCCGTCGCGATGCCTTGCTGGACGAGCACGATGTCCGTGCCTTTACCGAGGTCGAGAGCTTCGAGATTGGAATTTTGCAAATCAGGCAGCATCCCATAGCCGATCGACCCGTGGATCAACAGGGACAGAAGAATGGCGGTCGCTCGCAACACGTTCATTCCGGCGGCTCTGGGCATCAGTTCTTAACGGTTTCTCCCGAGGGCGAAGGCTGGGAGAGAAGGGACACGCGCGCGTAACCCGACTCGCCGACGCGGCCCAAAAGCTCCATCACATCGCCATAGGCAATTTTTCGATCCGCGCGCACGTACACGACGCCGTCGCCCTCGCTCGACTTGATCTGCATGAGGCGTGATACGAGCGTATCGCGCGTTACCTCCTCATCGCGGATGTAGAGCTTCCCGTCGGGCGCAAGCGAAACGACCATCGGCTTTTTCTGCGCGCCGAGTTTCGATGCCGATGTCTTCGGCAGATCGAGCGGCACGCCTTGAACCATCAGGGGCGCAGCGACCATGAAGATGATCAACAGCACGAGCATCACGTCGACGAACGGCGTGACGTTGATCTCGGCCAGAGGTTTGTAGCTGTCGCCGTCATCGCCCGACGAGCTGCCAACGGACATTCCCATCAGTTCACACCCTCAACGCCGCGGCGGGAAAGCGTACGCGCCAATCCGACGATGGCCGGCGCAACCCGTTCCGAAGCACGGCCGAGTGCGACCGTGATCTGGTTGTAGAAAATGACGGCCGGGATAGCGGCTGCGAGGCCGACGGCCGTTGCGAACAACGCTTCCGCGATGCCGGGCGCGACGACGGCCAAGCTCGTATCTTTCTGCTGAGCGATAGCCGTGAACGAATTCATGATGCCCCAGACGGTGCCGAACAATCCGATGAACGGCGCGGCCGATCCGAGCGTCGCCAGAAACGGCAAGCCCTGCTCGATGCTCTTCAGCTTGCGCTTGACGGCGGCGCGCATGGCGACTTCGAGGCGGTCGCGCACCTCGCCGGACGAAGCAGCGTCCGCCCCCTCGGCCCATTCGGTCCGGGCAGCGTCGCCCACGGCACCGACCAGGCTGTTCGGACGGCCCGAAGGAATAGTGCCGGATTTGCCGTTGGCCTCGAGAACGCGGATCTCGCGATTGACCAGCCACACGCGAATGAACTTTTCGAACGCCATCGCCCAGCAAACGACCGAGGCCAGCAACAGTCCGACGATAATGGACTTCACGACAATATCGGCATGTTGGAAGAGGCCGAGGATCGACAAGTCTCTTCCGATAATTTCTTCGGTCATCAGGTGGTCACCGGGTTACTTGGAAAGTTGGACGTTCGTCAGGGTCGAGGTCTTGAGGCTTTCGAGACATCCCGAAACGGGCCCGGCTTCGGCCTTGCAATCCATGACATCGTTGATGAGAAGCGAGCCGATCTTATCGCACTGGATTCCATCGATCTCGAAAAGCTTCACGGATTTCTTTTTGGGCCTGAGCGGCGCCAGATCGATCGAAAACCGCCGCCCGATGACGCCATCGGTTTGAAACAGCACGAGATCGATCTTGAACGACTGATAGGTCGTCTCGCCCGGGTTGTTGACGACCATATAGGCGCGGCAACCCTTCTCGGAACTCTCGAGTTTGTTCAACTCTACGTGGGTCGCGGGCGCTGTCGAAGCCGGGGTAGCGGCCGGATCGGCAACAGCGTGTGTCGCCAAAGCACCGATCGGCAGAACGAACGCATACGCAAGGCAGTGACGCTTGAAAGCTCTGATCACGCGATGACCTTCTCTTAGCGAACGAATGTCGGATTTCCGCAAACGCGTGTAGCGATTTTGCTGTTCGGTTACCAGTGTGAAATTCGTAAGTATTCGTTGATTGAGACGCCCATGAGGACCTGATTTAGAACCATTTTCAGGTCGCGAGATGGCAAGCGGCAAGAACTGTTTTTTGCGGCCGCACTGCATCGAGAATTATTCCCGAGATGCATGAGCAAGAATTCCCGCGCTGGCCTCGAACAGAGTTCGTCGGACGAAACATCCGCGACGATGCCGAGCAACAGCCGACTATCGATACGCAAGAAAAGAAAACCACAGCGGGAGGTTGTTTTGCGCGTCGCGAGCGGCTGCCGGATTGTCAGGCGGCGCGGGGCATCGACGTCATGCGTGCGGCTCGGCGGATTTCATCGAAAATCGCAGCGAAGCTCATGACGCCGACCGATTGATCCTCGGCGACGTCCGTCAGTACCGCGCCGACGACTTTCTTCTGGTTGGCCTCGAGCAACGTCAGCGCTTTTTTAGCGAGCGATCTCGGTGTCCGGTGCCAGGCGGTCAGAAATACGATTTCGTCGGCGAGTTCCGCGAGCACGCGTGCGTCCGAGATCGGCACCAAAGGCGGCGCAGACAACACGATGATCGGAAACCGCGACTTGAGACCGGCGATCGACCTCGAAAATTCCAGCGACCGGATGGCTGTCGCCACCGCGAGAGGGATCGGCGTGGGGCCCGACGCCGGCAGGAAATGCAAGCCCGTGAGATTATCGCGCAAGATTACGTCCTCGATCGGCGCGCGCGCGGCGATCTGATCGAGAAGCCCGCTGGAATTCCGCGGCGTCAGTTCGCGCGTCAGGCTCTTGCCTCGAAAATCGCAGTCGACGAGGAGGGTCTCTTGCGCGGAGACCGCGAAGTAATGAGCGATGTTCGACGCGAAACTCTCCGAGCCTTCGTCGGGCAGGGCGGATGCAACCAAGATCACGCGTGAGGCTTCATCGCTTTTGCGCTGTCCAAGCTCGCGGCAGACCTTTCGCACGGCCTCCGCGTAGACGCATTGCGGCTCGGCGACGATCATCCGCGCGCCCCGCGCATTCGCTTTCGGATCGGAATGCGCAGTCACCGCCGGAATGGAGATCATGTGCGGGCAGGCGAGCGTTTGTTCGACTTTTCGCGTCTGCCGCAACGATTCCCGCTCGAGCCAGAGCGCGAGCAGCAGCGCCATCAACAATGTCGATCCGGCGGTAATCGCAACGATGCGCACGCGCCTCGGTCCTGCCGCGCGGTTCGGTGCACCGGCAGCCGCCACAATGCGCGGTCCGGCGAGCGGACTGCTAAGTCCATACTTGTCGATAAGGGATGCAAACATGCGCTCGGAAGCGGTGAGTTCGCCGGACTTCGTCGCAGGTGTGCGATCCTGGGCGATGGGTGATCGCTGTTGCGCGAGGTATTGGTTTGCGATCGCATTCGCGATGCGAGCGGACTTTTCCGCATTTCTCGTCGTGACCAGCACGGTGACGAGGAATGTGCTGCGGACGCGGCTGATGCTCAGCCTGTCGTTTATCGCCTGGCGCAGAGCTTCGCCCGGCGCCGGACGCGTCAGAAATCCGGTGAGGTACGACCATAGCGAACGCTTGTTGAGTTCAGGATCGTCCGACAGCTGAAGCTCGGCGATAACGCGGTCGATGATCTGCGCCGACCGCATGAAGTCCATTTGCTTCTCGATCTCCCGGCGCTCGGCTTCGGAAGCGAGCGTATCGGCCCGGGCAGGCACATTGGCGGACTTGCTCGCAGGTCTCTGCTGCGGGTCCGTCTGAATGAGAGTCGAAGCTGTGTACCGGTCGGGAATGAGGGCGACGATGGCCGCGGCGAGCAACGCGGTAATGACCGGCAAAACCACGACGGCCTTGGCGCGCTTGACGATGGCCGATCGGGCGCCCGGGAAGCCAAGCCCCATGCCGCGCCGCGCTGGTAATGCCGTTTCCTGGCTCATCGTCCCGTAGTGCCCGTGAAGTCCGGGCGCCGTGTATGTTCGCCCGCGTGCCCGGCAATGCCGAATCACTCGCTATTGTCAGGATCAATTATGAACAGGGCTTTATTGGTTAAGTTTTTACGGCCCGCCGCGGCATCTGCACCGAAATTGCGATAGCGCAGCGAGAGCCGACTAGCGCAGTGAGAGTTTCGCGCCGCCTTCGTGGACGTCGTAGGCGCACCGGGCGCTGCGGCCACCGGCCGACGACGTCAGAATGAGATGCGGATCGCGGTAGCGCTGGTTCCACAGGGGGTTCTGCGTATCCCAAATCGCGACGTCGATATCGGGATTGCCGATCACGGCCTCGATTTGCGAAGGGGCCGCCCATTGAGCCGGCGCCTCGTCACGAGCCCCCGTAGCACGCTTCGGAGCATTTCGGCGGCAGACCTCGATAGCGCGCTCGCGATAGGCTTCGACAACCGCGTCGCTCATGGCGGCCCGATAGGCGCGGTCCTGAAACCAGACCTTCGCGCCCGCAAGCACCACCAAACCAAGCAAGATTGTACGCATGACGTTTGTCCGAGGCCCGAAGGCGCGCCAATCGATTGGCCGGCCCATAATATCCGGCCCGCATTCTGGGCCCGTCTTGGTGAAAAAAGCGTTTCGCTTCGGCCGGTTGCGGTGCAGCGCAGCGGCGTAGCGGGCTTGTCAGACCCCGTTTCGTGGGGCACAAGCGGTGCCTGCGATCAACCGTCCGATCTCCCGGAGAACCCTCACCTCATGTCGAAAAAGAAGATCCTGATTACCTGGCCTCTGCCTGAAGCCGCCATGGCCCGCGCCCGAGAGACTTATGATGTTATCGCGCATGGTGATAACCCGAAGATCACCGTCGATGAGATGCTCGAGACGGCCAAGTCGGTCGACGCGATTCTGTTGACCCTCAACGAGAAATGCCCGGCGCCGGTGATCGAGAAGATCCCCGAGAACATCAAGTGCATCTCGACGTTCTCGATCGGCTTCGATCACATCGATCTCGAAGCTTGCAAGAAGCGCGGCATCAAGGTTGGCAACGCGCCGCACGGCGTGACCGTCGCGACGGCGGAAATCGCCATGCTGTTGTTGCTCGGTTCGGCACGCCGCGCGTCCGAAGGCGAGAAGATGATCCGCACGCGCTCCTGGCCCGGCTGGCAGCCGCTGCAGCTCGTTGGTCAGCGCCTCGACAACAAGAACCTCGGCATCTATGGCTTCGGCAAGATCGGCCAGGCGCTGGCGCAGCGTGCGCGCGGCTTCGATATGAACATCCACTACTACGATATTTATCGCGCGAAGCCCGAGGTCGAGGCGAAGTACAACGCCACCTATCACGACAGCCTCGACAGTCTCTTGAAGGTCTCGCAGTTCTTCTCGATCAACGCGCCTTCGACACCGGAGACGCGCTACTTCTTCAACAAGGACGTGATCGAGAAGCTGCCGCAAGGCGCCATCGTCGTGAACACGGCGCGCGGCGACCTCGTCAAGGACGAGGACATGATCGCGGCGCTGAAGTCGGGTCGCTTGGGCTACGCCGGCCTCGACGTATTCGCGGGCGAGCCGAAGATCAACGAAGGCTATTACGATCTGCCGAACACGTTCCTGTTCCCGCATCTGGGATCGGCGGCGATCGAAGCGCGCAACCAGATGGGCTTCGAAGCGCTCGACAACATCGACGCCTTCTTCGCCGGCAAGGACATGCCCTTCAAGCTGGCTTAAGTCCCTTCATCGCGACATTCAAAATGGCCGGGGCTAGCCCCGGCCATTTTCTTTTTTGGCCCTTTTCGAGGATGTTCTGAGGCGGTTCCCATAACCACCGTCATCCCCGCGTAGGCGGGGATCCGTCCAAACATCAGTTTGTGATAAACCTTCGGCTTGGATGGATCCGGCCTTCGTCGGGATCCCCGCGCGTCGAGCGAAAGCTACGGTGCGCGACCTTGCTGCATCAGCCACGCCGCGGCACTGAGCAGCCGGGCATCATCGCCCCGCGCGCCGACAAGCTGCACGCCGAGCGGAAGCCCATCGATTTCGAGCAGCGGCAGCGAGATGCAGGGCATCTCGAGGTAAGTCCAAAGCCCGTTGAACATCGGACTGCCCGTGCCGCCGAGCCCCACCGGCGCAACGCCCGCCGCCGCAGGCGTGACGATAGCGTCGTAGGTATCGAGGATCGGCCGCAGCGCCGCGTAGAGAACATCCTGCTTCTTCCGCGCAGCGTCATAGTCCGCTTGCGAAAACGTCCGCCCCTCCGCAATGATCTCCTTGAGCTTCGCCGACACGCGATCGGGATTGGCGTCGGCGATCGGGCCGTAATTCCGCGCGATGTCGGAAAACTGCACGATCTGTTGCAGACGCAGGATCTCGTCGAACTCCGGCGGCAACGGCGTCTCGACAATTCCGAAGCGCGAAGCAAACCGTTCGAATGCCACGCGCATCGCCTCGTCGCCCTGCGGCCACGCAGTCGTTTTGACGAACGCCAGCCGCGGAGCGCGTGAGCCGGGCGACTTGAGAGCCGCCAAAAGCGAAGGCTTCGCCCCCGCCGTCATATCGCCGTCGGCCGCATCGAAGTCGCTCATGCAATCGAACAAGAGTGCGATGTCTTCGACCGATCGCGCGTAGCCGCCGAGTGTGTCGAGCGGCGGCGATTGCGCCAGAACGCCGGTGCGGGACGTATATCCGAACGTCGGTTTGAAGCCGATGACGCCGCAATAGGATGCGGGCCGGATGACGGAACCGGCCGTCTGCGTTCCAAGCGCAAGAGGCGCTTGCCCGTCCGCGACGGCCGCCGCCGATCCCGACGAAGAGCCGCCCGGTGTCCGCGCAGGATCGTGCGGATTGCGCGTTTTTCCGGGACCGAAGAACGCAAGTTCCGTCGTCACCGTTTTGCCGAGCACGATCGCGCCTGCGGCTTTGAGCTGGGAAACGACGAACGCGTCACTTGATGGTTGCCGCCCGGCGAAGACCTCCGAGCCGAGTTCCGTCGGATAGTCCTTGGTATCGATGACATCCTTCACGCCGACCGGAATTCCCGCGAGCGGCGGCATCGCTTCTCCGCGTGCTCGCCGCGCATCGCTGGCGCGAGCAGCTTCGAGCGCCTTGCCCGCGTCGAAGTGCGCCCAGGCGCCAACATCTTTGTCGCGTTCTGCGATCCGTGCGATGTATGTGCCCACAAGATCCGCCGACGTAATATCGCCCGCGACCAACGCCTCGCGCGCTTCAGAAGCCGTAAGATGTTCGAGGTTCGTGCTAAAGTCTGCTTTGGTCACTTGGTCGCTCTCCGTCTCGGTCGGTGGCGCGGCCATCGTGGCTGGCAAGCTGGCGCGCGTGTCAAATATCGCGGCCTTTACAGGAAAGAAGCATTTTTTCTCAGTTGCAGCCCTGCCGAGACAAAAAGCGCCGCGGTTCGGTCGATCCGCGGCGCATCCAGACAATTGTATCTGACGCGGTTCGGTACTAGGACAGCCCCAGGACGAATAAAAAGATCCTTGAGGACTATTATAATGACGAGAGAAAATCGCCGCCCTGGCCGCCACTTTTTGCAGATCCCGGGGCCGACGCCCGTGCCGGAGCGCATTTTGGCGGCAATGTCGCGTCAGATTCTCGATCATCGCGGCCTCGAGTTCGGCGTGCTCGGCAGACGCGTTCTGAGTGGCATCAAGGGTCTGTTCAAGACCCAGAGCCACGTCATTATCTATCCGGCATCGGGATCGGGTGCTTGGGAAGCGAGCCTCACCAACACGCTGTCGCCGGGCGACAAAGTGCTGATGTGCGAAACGGGCCAGTTCGCTGTACTGTGGGAAGCCATGGCGCGCCGCCTCGGTCTTGAGACCGAGGTCATCCCGACCGACTGGCGCATCGCCGCCGACGCCAATCTGATCGAGAAGAAACTCAAGGCGGATACGGGCCACAAGATCAAGGCTGTTTGCGTCGTCCACAACGAAACGTCGACGGGCTGCCTCACGCGGCTCGATGAAGTTCGCAAAGCGCTTGACGCCGCGAAGCATCCGGCACTGCTCATGGTCGACGCGATCTCTTCGCTCGGCGCCGCCGATCTCCGCCACGACGAGTGGGGCATCGACGTCACCGTTGCCGGTTCGCAGAAGGGCATGATGATGCCGCCGGGATTGTCGTTCACGGCAATCAGCGCCAAGGCGATCGAAGCTTCGAAGGCGGCTCAGCTCAGGAAGTCTTACTTCGCCTGGGACGAAATGCTGGCGTTGAACGCGACGGGCTACTTCCCCTACACCCCGGCGACGGGCTTGCTCTATGGTCTCGCCGAGGCGATCGACTTGATCAACGACGAAGGCCTGGAGAACGTCTTCGCGCGTCATCAACGTCTGGCGGAAGCGACGCGGCGCGCGGTTCAAGCCTGGGGCTTGGAGATCCAGTGCCGCGATCCGAAATATTATTCACCCGCTGTGACGACGGTCGTCGTGCCGGAAGGCCACAACGCCGATGCCTATCGCAAGATCGTGCTCGACAACTTCAACATGTCGCTCGGAACTGGCTTGAACAAGATCGCTGGCAAGGCGTTCCGCATCGCCCATCTCGGAGATACGAACGAGCTGACGGTCCTGGGCGCGTTGACCGGCGTCGAGATGGGCTTCGAACTCGCAGGCATTCCGCACAAGAAGGGCGGCGTTGCCGCTGCGATGAGCTACATCGCCGAAACGGCAAACGCTGTGAAGGCGGCCGCTGCCTAAGCGAGCCTAATCAAACAAGATCGGAAGGTGCCGCTGCCCTCGCGGCGGCACCGCCCCCGACGATCCGCAGCACGGTGTCGAGAGTATCCGCTTCGGCCGCGGGCTTATCCCAGCGGATGCGATGAATGCGCGGAAACCGCATCGCGACGCCCGATTTATGCCGCGTCGATTCTTGCACCGCGTCGAATGCGACCTCGAAAACGAGTTCCGGCTCGACAGCGCGGACCGGCCCGAACGTCTCGGTCGTATGCCCCCTGATCCACTTGTCGATCTCCAACAGCTCTTCGTCCGTAAATCCCGAATACGCTTTGCCGACAGGCACTAGTTGCCGTTCGCCGTTCTCGTCCGTGCGCCAGACCCCGAACGTGTAATCGGAATAGTAGGACGAGCGCTTGCCCGAGCCGCGTTGGGCGTACATCAGCACGCAGTCGAGCGTTAGCGCGGCGCGTTTCCACTTGAACCATTCGCCCTTGACGCGGCCGGCCTGATAGGGGCTCGCGCGCCGCTTCAGCATCAGCCCTTCGATGCCTTCCGCCCGCGCCGACGACCACAGCACGCCGAGTTCGTCGAACGATTTGAATGGAACGAGCGGCGAGACATCCGTCAGCCGCGGATGATGCTTCGCGTGCCAGGCCTCGAGGCGAGAGCGCCGCTCGCCGAACGAAAGCCCGCGAAGATCTTCTTGCCCCTCGAACAGCAGATCGTAGAGCCGCACGTGCGGAGGATACGACGCCATCATCTTCGCCGTGACCGACTTGCGATTGAGGCGCTGCTGCAAGTCGTTGAACGGCGCGATTTTATCATCGCGCACGATGAGCAACTCGCCATCCACGACGCAGTCGTGCCCGTGGAACGCCGATCGGATTTCCGGGAAGGCGCCGGAAATATCGTCGCCCTGCCGCGAGAACATGCGGACATCGCCGCCCCGCGCTGCGACCTGGACGCGGATGCCGTCCCATTTCCATTCCGCGGAGAAGTCTTCTGGAGAAAGGCGCGGCCAGTCTTCCTCTTCGATCGGATGCGCGAGCATGACCGGTCGAAAAACAGGCTTCGCACCGGGATCGGGACGCTCGGCCTTGCCGTCGAGCCATTGGAAAAGTTCGAGATACGGCGGCTCGAGCGCATGCCACACCTCCTCGATCTCGGAAACGTCGCGGCCGTAGCTTTCGGCGAGCGCGGTACGCGCAAGGCGCGCCGAAACGCCCACACGCGGCGCTCCGCCGATGAGCTTCAGAAGCGCCCATCTCCCGGTCGCATCGAGCTGATCGAGAAGACGGCCGAGACGTTCCGTACGCTCTGCCGTCGTGCCGTCCGCCATCGCGTCGATAACCGCGCCGAGCGACAGTTCAGGCGGCTCTCCGGAATTGTGCCCCAGATCACCCCACCCCTGACCCCTCCCCGTCGAGGGGAGGGGAGAAGTGTGCTGTCCACCTTCCGCGTCGAGAGGAGAAGTGTGTTGTCCACCTGCCGCGTCGAGGGGAGAAGTGTGTCGTTCACCGCCCATGTCGAAGGGAGAAGTGTTCTGTTTCCCTCTCGCGTCGAGGGGAGAAACATCCTCTTGTTCCCCTCCCCCTTGCGGGGAGGGGTTAGGGGTGGGGGTAAGATCCAACACGAGCTGCTTCGGCTTCTCACTCCGATCATCGCCCCGCCCCCGACCCCTCCCCCTCAAGGGGAGGGGAGAAGTGCCCCCTTGCGGGGAGGGGCCAGGGGTCGGGGGAAGAACAGATCGATCATCCGGCCAGAGCAGAGCCACCGTTTCGGCCGTGTCGCCGACGTAATCGCGCGACAGCCGGTAGAGCGTCGGATCGATGAAGCGGGTGACGAGATCGGAGAGCATCCGCCTGAGCGGCAAGCGGATCGGCACGCCGTCCGTCAAAGCCGCAAGCGCCCAGCCGCGGTCGGGATCGGGCGCCGTTCGGAAATAGTCGCCGAGCAGCGCCACCTTGCGATTGCGGCTCTGCGTGTAGACGAGGCAGTCGAGGAGACGGGCGAACGCGCGCATCGCTATTCGGCCTCCTCGCCATATCCGACGAGCGCGAGCGCGCGAGCCTTCCGGCCGAGCGTGCCGAGATAATGGACGAGCGCATCCTCGCGGCCGTGCGTCACCCAGATCTCTTGCGCCTCCGTTTCGATGACCGTCTGAATGAGCTCCGGCCAGTCGACGTGATCGGAGACGACGAGCGGCAACTCGACGCCAAGCTGACGGGCGCGGCCGCGTACGCGCATCCAACCGCTCGCAAAAGCGTTGACCGGATCGCCGAACCGGCGCGACCAGCGATCGCCGAGTGCGGAAGGAGGACACATCACGATACCGCCGCGCATCGACTTCGGATCGGTGCCCGCAACCGGCAGCAGCTCGCCGAGATCCACGCCGAGCTTCTGATAAAGCTCGGTCAGCGCGACCACCGCGCCATGCAGGTAGATCGGCTTGTCGTAGCCCGCATCGCGAACGACGCGGATCATCCGCTGGCACTTGCCGAGATTGTAGGCGCCGATGAGGTGTGTCCGGTCCGGCTCAGCGCGGAGAGAGGAGAGTAGCTTGTCGGCTTCGTGCCGGGCCTTCTCGTGGCGGAAAACCGGCAGCGCAAATGTCGCTTCGGTCACGAACACGTCGCAAGTGACGAGTTCGAAGGGCGCGCAGGTCGGATCGCTCGCACGCTTGTAGTCGCCGGAAATGACGGCGCGCCGCCCGGCCCACTCGATGACGACTTGAGCGGACCCCAGGATATGCCCGGCCGGCACCAACCGCACCCTGACGCCGTTGATGTCGATCGTTTCGCCGATCGCGAGCGGCTGGAATACGCCGGCACAATCCTCGCCGTAGCGCACCTTCATGATTTCGATGGTTTCAGACGTTGCGAGCACCGCCCGGTGGCCCGCGCGCGCATGGTCGCTGTGCCCGTGCGTAATAACAGCGCGATCAACCACGCGGCCCGGATCGATATAAAAATCGCCGGGCTCGCAATAGATGCCGGACCCGACAGGGTACAGCCAACTGTCGACGGGAGGTGCGAGCGAGATCATGAACCATTAAACGCACGTAACTGCGAAGCAGCCACGTACAGAATGACGTTCACGCGATGATATCGGGAAGCAGCTTATCCTCGATCTGCGTGATCCGGTCCTTCAGAACAAGCTTCTTCTTTTTCAGCCGCTTGATCAGAAGTTGGTCAGCCGAAGCGTCACCTTCAAGAGCGGCGATTTCGCAGTCGAGCTTCCGGTGCTCGCCCCGCAAAGTTACCAGCTCTTCTCTGAGCTCGCGTTCGTCGCGCCGCTCCATAACGATTCCCTGCCCACTGCCCAGTCCAATCGCAGCCTTTTGGGTGATTGCCCATGATATGGCAACAGGGCAAAAGCGCGATCCAGGCCGATCTTTCTAATCCTATGAATTTATTTCACGATTTTCTAAGGCCAGTTTGGGGCTCGGCAACAAATATCGAACATCCAAGCTTAGCCGCGAGAGACGTTGGACAACGCCAAAAACGTGTGGCACGATTTCAACGTCTGCAATCTCTTTAGGAGGCAACTGATGACGATTACGGCTCATCTGGCTGAACTCGCGGAGAAGCATCGGGCTCTCGAACAAAAAATCCACCAAGCGGCTGCGAGCCCCGGATCTGACGACATCGAAATCCGTAGATTGAAACAAGAGAAACTGAAGCTCAAGGACGAGATGGAGCGGATAAGACGAGAAACGCGCCACTAGCGCGAACTCGCCCGCAAAATCTTCTATCCCAGGCCCTGCCACCGGAGCGGACGCATCAGTCTCCGGGCGGGGCTTTTATATTTCTGGTCGATTTTCAGTCGCCAAACCTCCCGTCATCCTCGAACGGAGTGCCTAGGTCGTCATCCCGGCGAAGGCCGGGATCTGTCCAAGTCCGAAACGTGCAATGGACGTCTATTTATTTGGACGGATCCCCGCCTACGCGGGGATGACGGTGCTTTTGAAATTCCCGATCTCCGACTTCGACCGAGCCGCTTGACGCGCTGTCCCATCGCCTGTATTTAACCGATAAGTTATTTAACCCGATGGCTAAACATATGGCTTCCGACAGACTGAGTGAAACGTTCGCAGCGCTCGCCGATCCCACGCGGCGGGCGATCCTGGCGCGGCTGGCGCTGGGGGAAACGTCTGTCACTGATCTCGCCGAACCCTTCGAGATGAGCCTTCCGGCCGTTTCGAAGCATCTCAAGGTTCTTGAGCGGGCGGGGCTCATCGCACGCGGGCGCGAAGCGCAATGGCGGCCCTGCCGGCTGGAACCGGGGCCGTTGAAGGAAGTCGACGACTGGGTCGAGCACTACCGGAAGTTCTGGGAGCAGAGCTTCGATCGGCTGGACGAGTATCTACGTGTGTTGCAGGCGAAGGAGAAAAAAGGTGGCCGCAAGAAACCGAAGTGATGTGGACGAAGCCGATAGAGAAATTGTCGCCACGCGCGTCTTCGATGCGCCACGCGAACTCGTGTTCGAGGCATTCAAGGATCCTCTTCACATCAGCAATTGGTGGGGGCCGAACGGCTTTACCACGACGACATACAAAATGGACGTTCGGCCCGGCGGCGAATGGCTGTTCACGATGCACGGACCGGACGGCACGGATCACCCGAACCGTGTTCGTTACACCGAAGTGAAGGCTCCGGAACTTCTCGCCTACGATCACGATGCCGGCGCGGAGAGGCCAGACTTCGAGATGTTCAAGGTCTGGATCACGTTCGAAGCGGAAAACCGCAAGACCCGCGTCACGCTGCGCCTTCTCGCGGCGACGCGTGAACGGCGTGATTGGATGGCGAAGTTCGGCGCTGTCGAGGGCGCACACCAGACGCTCGCCCGCCTTGATGCATATCTGCTTCAATCGGGAGGAAAGACGCTATGAGCAAGCTTGCCGAAAATCCAAAGGTGAAACCGTTCATCATCTCGCGCATCTTCGATGCACCGCGCGAACTCGTCTATAAAACCTTCACCGATCCCGAGCACATGAAGCACTGGTGGGGACCGAAAGGCGTTAAGATCGTAAGCCCCAAGATGGATCTGCGCCCCGGCGGCATTTTCCACTACGGCATGCAGACGCCCGACGGCTCGACGATGTGGGGACGGTTCGTCTACCGCGAAATATCAGCACCCGAACGCATCGTCTTCGTCAATTCGTTTTCGGATGCGGATGGCGGCGTCACGCGTCACCCAATGAGCCTCGATTGGCCGATGGAGATGCTGTCGGTCTTCACGTTCGAAGAACTCGACGACGGCCGGACGAAGCTCGGCGTTACCTTCACACCGTTGAACGCAAGCGACGATGAAATCGCGGTCTTCGATAAGAACCACCCGAGCATGACGCAAGGCTTCGGCGGGTCCTTCGAGAAGCTGGAAGTTTACCTAGCGACGATTCAGAAGAGCCAATCGCTCATGTGAAGATCTCTGCACCGATATCACCCGCGGCTTCTCGCGACGGAAACGCCTCCGGTTGGAACAGCTGTTTCGATCTGTTGGCGGATTACCTAACAGAACAGGGAGGGACGATGCTATGAACAAGCTTGCCGACAATCCGAGTGTGGCGCCGTTCGTCATCTCGCGCATCTTCGATGCTCCGCGCGAACTCGTCTACAAAGCCTTCTCCGATCCCGAGCACATGAAGCATTGGTGGGGACCGAAAGGCTTCAAGGTCATCGACGCCAAGATGGATCTGCGTCCCGGCGGTAGGTTTCTTTACGGAATGCAGGCCCCCGATGGCTCGACGATGTGGGGACGCTTCGACTATCGCGAGATCGCCGCGCCCGAACGTATCGTTTTCATAAACTCGTTCTCGGATGCGGGGGGCGGCATCACGCGTCACCCGATGAACCCGGATTGGCCTTTGGAGTTGCTGTCAGTCATCACGTTGGAAGAACTCGACGGCGACCGCACGAAGCTTACTGTTTCCTGGACGCCGTACAACGCGACCAGCGTCGAGAGTGAAACCTTCGATAAGGGTCGCCCAAGCATGACGCAGGGCTGGGGCGGCACACTCGAGCAGCTGGAAGCTTATCTGGCCAGCATTCAGAAGCGCTAATCGCCCATGGAACAGAACTGAATGTCATCCTCGGCTTCACGCCGAGGATGATGGCTTTCCTTGCAATTATTGCTGGGGCGCTTGCCGGCGCGAAAACGATACGGCGTAAGCCTGCGAGCGCATCGGGAAGATCGTATCGTTCGCCGGTCCTTCGACGCCATCGACGACGTTGGTCGGATCGAAGATGGCCTCATCGCACGTCTTCGGATCTTCGAAGTCGGTGATCGAGATCGTGCCGAGATTGACCGACTTGCGCTTGTCTTCCGGCCAAAGCGCAGTCGGATCGTCAAGCGGATCGCCGTCCTCGCCGAGGATCGCCGTCAACGTGTACTGCACCGGCCCCTTGGCGAGACGGTCCTTGAGTTCAGGCCGGTAGAAGTCGGGATCCTTCTTCTTTGCTTCGTCATCCGAGATGCCGACCTCGCCGCCGACCGGCAGCGCCTTGTACTTGAAGTTCTGCTTCTTGCCGTCCGCGTTCGTGAATGTGAAAGCGTGAACGCCCCAATAATCGACGGTCCCGTAGCTCGCCGGCACCGGCCGCGCGTTGAGAAACTCCGCCTGCCGCGTCGAGTTCGGGTTTTCCTTGAAGTACGCGCCGATCTTGTCCTTGTCCTTCGTCGCGACTGCCGTCAGCAGCTTCAGGAACTGATCCGGATCTTTCGCGACGAATACGGGCGCCGAGATCAACAGCAGATCCGTGTTGTTGCCCTTGCCGAGATCGAAGTGCATCGCAATCCCGCGTACATTGTCTTTCTGCCCATTGGGTGCATCGGGATCTCCGCCGCCCATCGAGAAGCGCCCGATGACGCCGACCGGCGTCTTCGAATTGAAATGCGGTGCTTTGGTTAGGCTCGGAGCCTCGGTTGACGGCACGAAGTTGCCCTTGACGCAGATGCCGTGCGTGTGCGCGGCGCGAACGCCTGGATGCTTGCCGAAAACGGCATTGAGCGCATTCACGAGAGTTTCGGCGTCAGCTTCGGCATGAGCACGAGCTGTGGGAATACTGATGACCGCCGCGGCGAATATGGCGGTGACGAGCCGGTTGGAAACCATCAAGGGACACTCCATTGCAAGTTTGTCGTAGGCGGGGGACATACGTCGAAGGAAATTATCGTGTTACAAAGTCTTATGAATTTTGAAAGCCGGAATTGGCAAAGCGAATGTCGAGGTGGCGATTGCCCAGGGGTTTCTAGGCATTTTTCCTATTCCTGCGGTCCGACAATATCACAAGTGAGCCGAGGTGACCGTCGGCTCAAGCACAAGCTGCTTAACGGTTTCCCGCAAGAAAAGCCGCCGAGGGGTCCCCCGGCGGCGGATTTGTTTCTTTTATGCCTTACGCGGAAGATTACGCCACGACGATGATGTCGACGACTTCGAGTGTGTCCGGATCGACGATCGCGACGTGATCCTCATCGATCATGAAATACCGATACTCGCGATATTCCGGGACGATCGTCACAATGTCCGCAGGCACCGCATAAATGTGAACCGTGCGCGGTATCACGACGCCGACATTCACGGAGACCCCGATGTTCCGCGCGGGCGACACGCGATGGGTTGCGAAAGCAGATCTGACGCGCGTTTTCTGTTCGGGGCTGACGCTCGCGATCGAGCCCTTCGGGCCCGCTTTGCCTTCCGCACCCTCACTCGCACCCGTGGAAGACCTGTCGTTCTTTGACTTGTCAGCCGCACCGTACTTATCGCCGCGGTCGTTGCGGTCTTCGCGGTCTGCCCGGTCGCTCGCCTTGCCCTTCGCGTTGCGATCCTCATCCTTTGCCTGCCGGTCCTTGTCTTGCAAGTCGCGGTCGGAGGCGTGCTGACGATCGGATTTGGTGCTGTCGCGCGATCGCTCTTCGGATGCGGAATTCTTCTTCGCGGATCCCGGCTCGAGATCCCGCGAACCGCGGTCTTCCTTCATTTGGCCGCCGACTTCCTTCGACGATCCGCCGCTTTCTTTCATCGAGCCGCCCGGCATAGAAGAACCGCCGGAACGCTCCATCGCCGCGCCACCTCCGGCGCCCGGCGACGCACCCGCGCCGTTGTTCGGATCCGCCAAGGCGAACGTCGACCCCGCAACGAGTGCTAAGGCAGTGATCGAATACTTCAGCATTGTCATGTCTCTCCTACGTTGATGACAGGTCGCGACTGCCCCGCGATTGGGTGATCAACGTGTTGAGAGGCGTGCTGTTCCGGATCATTCGGCCACGATGCGGAGAGACGTAGCCGACAAGAAATAACGTCATCCGCCAAGCCGTTTGCCCGGAACGAAATTATTGCGACGCGAATACTGCGCTGCACAAGAAATATGCTTGAAAAACGGGCATCAAATATTGGAGCGTTGCTTCGAACTCTTCTTGTGCGACGCGGCCCCTCATCATACGATTCTTGTGTTCGAGGTTTTTCAACATGGTGACTGCAATGACGGACACTGCAACCGCCACTCGCGAAACGGAAACGCCGACCCGCGACCTCACCAAAGCGGAAGTCGACCGTTTTCTGTTCGGAAAACACATCACGTCCTGTCCAAGCTGTGGCCGCTTCCGCTCCAATTGCGACGTCGACATCCACATGCTGACCTGCGAGCGCAAGTCGTCGTCAAGCACCGCTCCGGTCAACGTGCTGATGATCGTCTGCCAGAACTGCGGAGCGATACAATTCCACGACCGCTCGGTCATCGCCCACTGGCTCGATTGCCAGCACAAGGTCTGGGTGAAATAGAGGAAGCCGCCTTCGCGATCCGCGTCGGCCTCGGGGCGCGCGGCTACGCGCTATTCCATGGATAAAATGAAGTTCCGCACCGCGGGATAGATTTCAGTCTCCCACCGCTTGCCGTTGAACGTGCCGTAGTGCCCGACGTTGGCCTGCAAGTGGTGGCGCTTCAGATGCGGCCGAAGCGATTGACAGAGATCATGCGCCGCCGCCGTTTGTCCGAGCGCGCAAATATCGTCCCGCCCGCCTTCGACCGTCAGCAACGCCGTCTTATGTATCTTGGCGGGATCAACCTTCCGGCCGTGGTAGGTGAAATTCCCCGTCGCCAGATCCGCCCGCTGAAAAATCCGGTCGATCGTCTCGAGGTAGAATTCTTCGGTGAGATCCAGCACGGCGAAATATTCGTCGTAAAATGTCTTGATCTTCTCGGCTTCGGCAATCTCGCCGTTCACGAGATGCTCGTAAAGCTTCTGATGCTGCGCGCGGTGACGGTCGATGTTCATCGCCAGAAAGCTGAACAGCTGAATGAACCCGGGATAGACTCGTCGGCCAGCGCCCTCGTAGCGGCTCGGAACGCGCGCCGTGACGTGCGCCTTGAACCAGGAGATCGATTTCTCCATCGCCAGCTTGTTGACTGCGGTCGGGCTTTCGCGCGTGTCGATGGGACCGGCCATCAGCGTCATCGAGCGCGGCGTCGCCGGATGCTTGTCTTCGGACATGATCGAGACGGCGACGAGTGCCTGCACGCACGGCTGACAAACGGCGAGGAGGTGCGCGCCAGGACCGATCTCTTCGACGAAGCGGATGATGTAGTCGACGTACTCGTCGACGCCGAACCGGCCGGCTTCGAGAGGCACGTCACGGGCGTTGGCCCAGTCGGTGATGTAGACATCGTGATCGCGGAGCAGCGTCGCGCAGGTCTTGGCGAGCAGCGTCGCGAAATGCCCTGAGAGCGGTGCGACGACGAGGACTTTGGGCTGCGCGGTGTCGACGTCTTTCCGGAAATGCAAAAGGTTACCGAACGGCAGGCTGAGCGCCACCTCCTCGACGACCGGAACGTCGCGGTTGCCGACGCGCACGGTTGAAATGCCGAAGTCAGGACGCGAATGGGTCAGCTGGAACCGCGAAATCATCTCGAATCCGGCCGAGAGATGCAGCTTCAGGGTATCGACGGTCGGCGAAAGCCGGTGCTCCATCGCAGCCTTCGAATGCCGGGCCGCCTCCCGGAAGGGCGCCCAAAGGTCATCCTGAAACTGGTAGGCTTGGTAAAGCATCGCGTGAAAATTCCCCCTCGCGCCGGCGTGAAAAACCGATGCGACTGAAAAACTTAGTGCATATTCCGCTGCGCTGCGAGAGGATTGTGGCCGCAGGTTAACAGCGCAAAAGGAGTGGCTTCGTCGATGTCGAATGCAACGCTGACGATCTCGTCGAAGAATTACTCGTCCTGGTCACTGCGCGGCTGGTTGCTTTGCCGCATGGCAGGGCTCGACTTCGATGAAGAGACGGTTGCGACGGACGATGTCGAGGCCCGGCAGGAGCTGTTGCTGCTCTCGCCGTCGGTTCGCAGCGTGCCACGGCTGACGAACGGCAACGTGACCGTGTGGGACACCCTCGCCATCGCGGAATACATGGCGGAGATCGCGCCGAATGCGGGGCTGCTTCCCGCCGATCAGGCCGCCCGCGCTCATTGCCGCGCCGTGTCGGGCGAAATGCACTCCGGCTTCTACAACCTCCGTTCTGCTCTGCCGATGAACCTCAAGGCGCGCCACGCCTCCTTCAAGATTTTTTCGGGCGCGCGCCCGGATGTCGAGCGCATCAAAACCATCTGGACGGAGTGCTTGGAGAAGTACGGCGGGCCTTATCTCTTCGGACCGAAGCCGACGGTCGCCGACGCGATGTACGCGCCGGTCTGCACCCGCTTTCGCACCTACGCGGTGCCTCTCGATCCGGCCCTGTCGGCGTATTGCGAAACCATCTTCCACTGGTCGCTGATGCAGGAGTGGACGCAAGGCGCCCTCATCGAACCGGACGAGATCGTCGAGCTCGAAGTTGAATTCTGAATTCCGATCGAGTTGAAATCGGGCTCCGGTGCTATCCACAGTTGCAGTCGGCGCATGAATTGAAATCTCCGCGGGCGTAGATATCGTGTCCACGGGTTTTTCGCGGGAGCGGATAACGTCGTTCGCTTTCTTCGACGGGAAAATACGAAATGTCGTCTCTTCTGCGCGCGGTGAACGCGCTTGGCTAATCTCGCTTATCGTCGCGATTTGGACGGCCTGAGGGGCATCGCCATCTCCATTGTCGTTGCTTATCACTTGGGCGCGCCATTTGCGCCGGGCGGCTTCGTCGGCGTCGACGTTTTCTTCGTGCTGTCCGGATTTCTGATCACGTCCATCATCGCCGCCGATATGGAAGCCGGCGCCTTCAGCATCGCGAACTTCTACGACCGGCGAATTCGCAGGATCGTGCCGGCCCTCGTTTTCGTCTGCGCCGCGACGACCGTCTTGGCGCTCGCGTTTTTGCTGCCGAGCGAATTGGAGCTGTACGCATCGAGCCTGCTCGCGACGGCGCTCTCGGTCAGCAATTTCTGGTGTCTCTTCAATTCCGGGTACTTCGATCCCTATGCCGAAGTTCACCCCCTCTTGCACACATGGAGCCTCGGTGTCGAAGAGCAGTTCTACATAATATTTCCGCTGTTACTGATGGCCGTCTTCAAATGGCGGAGAGCCGGGCTCGGCACCTTCATCTGGCTGTTGTTCGCGGGCTCGCTGGCGTTGAGCGTGGTTCGACTCGAGGAGCATCCCCAAAGCACGTTTTACTTGTTGCCGACGCGCGCCTGGGAACTGCTTGCCGGAAGCATCGTCGCGCTGGGTCTTGTCCCGAAACCGGCGACCCGCTTTGGGAGTGATGCGGCCGTTGCGCTCGGACTGTTGGCCATCGCGATTGCTGTTGTCAGCTACACGTCGAAAACACCATTCCCCGGATTGGCAGCGCTGCTGCCGTGCGCCGGAGCCGCGCTCGTCATTTGGGGAGGCCAAGGGGGAACGGAAAATACGCCCGCGCGCTTCCTCACCGTTCGCCCGCTCGTCTTTCTCGGGCTCATTTCCTATAGCCTCTACCTATGGCATTGGCCGCTGATCGTGTTCGCGAACATGCTGAACATCGAGGCGCTTACCAGCATTCAGAAAATTGCCGTCGCCGCGACCTCGTTAGCACTGGCGGCGCTCACATGGCGCTTCATCGAGCAGCCATTCAGGCGGCGAGGCGCGGTCGGCTTCAAGCGTCCGGCCATTTTTTGGAGCGGCGGCTTGAGCCTCGGTGGCCTCGTTGCCGTCGCGCTTGTTCTCTATTCATCGCAAGGCGCGCCGAGTCGCTATTCGCAGCAGGTTGTCAATCTCACCGATGCCAAACACGACATCAGCCCGTTTCGTAAGAAATGCCATTTCGACCAGACGGCGAAAGTCAGCTACGAAGATACTTGCGTTCTCGGTGAGGTCGTTCCGCCGAAGATAATCGTCTACGGCGATAGCCATGGCGCCGAGTTCAGCGCCGTGCTCGGCTCGCTAGCGAAGTCGAGAAACGAAAGCATTCGGGAGATCACGGCGTCCGCGTGTCCGCCAGTCGCGGATTTTTCAATGCCTATCCGCAAGGATTGCGGCCGGTATAACGCCGCAATGTTGGCGAAACTCGCCACGATCAACCCGGCGACGATCATCATCGCCGCCAATTCCATCGCCTGGTCGGATGAAAACCCGGAGCAGTATTGGCGGGGGCTGCGCAAGTCACTGACAGCGTTGAGCCACGCCGGACACCGTCTGATTGTGCTCGGCCAAGTCCCGCGTCTTACCAATAACATGCCCGCGCCGTCGACGCTCGCTCGGTGGACCAGCTGGGGGAATGATCCAGCCGACTTCAAATTTTCGCTGGAAAAGCGCTTCCGCGACGTGGACGCGAACTTGCGAAGCATCGCCGCGGATGTGAACGCCACGTACGTGCCGGTCGCCTCCGGGCTGTGCAAGGACCAGCAGTGCAGCGCGTACATCGAGGAAGCCGTGCTCTATTTCGACGACAACCACCCGTCGGTGCGCGGCGCCGGCATCCTCGCGGAAAAATTGCTGGTGCCGGTTCTATGGCCGGAAGCAAACACTCCGATCCTCGCCGGCACTCAGCCTTCGCCGTAAGAGAGGCGCTCGTTAAGCTTCCTTCGCCAACTCGCGCAGTTTGAATTTCTGGATCTTGCCGGTCGACGTCTTCGGAACTTCAGCGAAGACGATATGACGGGGAACCTTGTAGCGCGCGAGACCCGCTCTGCACCATTCGATGATTTCATCGGCCGTCGCCGTCGCTCCCGGCCGAAGTTCGACGAAAGCGCAGGGCGTCTCGCCCCACTTGTCGTCAGGCTTCGCGACGACCGCGCAGAATGCGACGGCGGGATGCTTGTAGAGCACCTCCTCGACCTCGATCGAAGAGATGTTCTCGCCGCCCGAGATGATGATGTCCTTCGAGCGGTCCTTCAGCTGAATGTAGCCGTCGGGATGCAAGACGCCGATGTCGCCGGAGTGGAACCATCCGCCCGCGAACGCTTCGTCTGTCGCCTTCGGATTCTTCAGGTATCCCTTCATCACGATGTTGCCGCGGAACATGACCTCGCCCAGCGTCTCGCCGTCGGCCGGAACCTTCTTCATCGTCTCTGCATCGAGCACGGTGAGGTCTTCGAGCGCGACGTAGCGGATGCCCTGGCGGATACGCTTGGCGCCACGTTCAAGTGGTGGCAGGTCGTCCCACGACTCATCCCACTCGTTGATCGTCGCAGGGCCATACGTCTCGGTCAGCCCGTAAAGATGCGTCAGCTGGAAACCGGCATCCGCCATCGCGGCCATGACCGACGCGGGCGGCGGTGCAGCGGCATGGTTGAATGCAACGACTTGCCCGATCTCCTGCTTCTCGTCGTCCGTCGCGTTGAGGAGGGTCGACATGACGATTGGCGCACCCGACAGGTGCGAAACGTTATGCTTGACGATGGAATCGTACATAGCCTTGGCGCGTACCCACCGTAGGCACACATGCGTGCCTTGAACCATCGTCACGGTCCACGGGAAGCACCAGCCGTTGCAATGGAACATCGGCAGCGTCCAGAGGTACACGGGAAAGCGTGT
Organism: Hyphomicrobium facile; assembly: GCF_900116175.1. Lineage (GTDB taxonomy): Bacteria > Pseudomonadota > Alphaproteobacteria > Rhizobiales > Hyphomicrobiaceae > Hyphomicrobium_B > Hyphomicrobium_B facile. Next base: position 1,296,225 of record NZ_FPCH01000002.1, on the reverse strand, counting down.
CATGCCGGTTGAAATGGTATTCGCGTAGCACATCAGCGCCGCGCCGCGGTGATGATAGACAACGCCTTTCGGGTTGCCCGTCGTCCCCGACGTGTAATTGAGCGAGATCGCTTCCCACTCGTCTTTCGGCCAACGCCATTCGAAATTCGGATCGCCCTTGGCAACGAACGCTTCGTAGTCCTCCGTCGACAGCGCTTCGCCCGTCTGCGGAAATTCCGGATCGTTGTAGTCGATGACGAGCGGCTTCACGGTTGCAAGCTGGAGAGCGGCCTTCACCACAGACGAGAACTCACGGTCGGTGATCAGCACCTTCGTTCCGGCGTGATCGAGCTGGAACGCGATGATCGCCGGGTCGAGCCGCGTGTTGATCGTGTGAAGCACGGCGCCAGTCATTGGCACGCCGTAATGGGCTTCCAGCATGGGCGGCGTATTCGCCAACATCACGGATACGGTATCGCCGGTCCCGATGGAGCGCGTGGCGAGAGCCGAGGCGAGCTGACGGCAGCGGGCGTAGAACTCCGCGTACGTCACACGCGCGTTGCCGTGAATGATGGCCGTGTGGTTTGGAGCGGCAAGCGCCGAACGGGAAAGAAATGAAAGGGGAGTCAGCGGCTGATAGTTTGCTGCGTTTTTATCGAGATGTTGCTCAAAAGGGTTCGTCACGTTCAGTGCCCCGGGTTCCTGCCTAGTTCTTAACTCTCGACGAGCGAAAGCATTTTTTTTTTGATGCGGGCGACGCTAGCGAAACCAGCCACGGCCGACAATGCCGGATTTGAGACCGCGACGATCCTCGCCGGTCAAGTTTGGGGCGGGCCATCTCCGCCGCCCGGGCCCGAATAACTGGATCCGCGGCGCGTCCAGCGAGAGATCGGGCGGAGCCGGGCGCCTTCGATCCATTCTCATGTTTCAAAAGTTTAAGTTGATGGGAAAAACATCATAGTTTAGACTTTTCGCATGATGTTTCATGGGAAGGACAGCGCTTGATTACCGCCGCGCAGATGCGCGCTGCGCGTGCGCTCCTCGGTATCGACCAGCAGACGCTGGCGGATCGCGCCGGTGTTTCGTTGCCGACGATCCAGCGCATGGAGGCAAGCGAAGGCAACGTTCGCGGCGTCGTCGATACGTTGACGAAGGTCGTTGCCGCCTTCGACGCGGCCGGCATTGAGCTGATCGGCGAGAGCATGCCGAGCGCGGGTCAAGGACGTGGCGTTCGCTTCAAGGAACGCCTTCCGCTCAGGACTTCGGCACCCGCCTTGGCGCAAGGGCGCAGGAAGAAGGGTCTGTTCGCGCGCTCTTAACGCTTTGAACACTGCGACGATGACCGCCGACGATTTGGCCGACGATCTCGCCGCTCCATAATGGGGACGGAGAATGGATACGTCGGCAAGACGCGAAGCAACTCGGCCACGTCCGAGCCTTGTTGAGCTGTTTACGCCAAAGCTCGTTACGATCCTGCGAGAGGGCTATCGCTTAAGCGATTTGCGCGCCGATACGATCGCCGGCTTGACGGTCGCGATCGTGGCGCTTCCGTTGTCGATGGCAATTGCCATCGGCTCCGGTCTATCGCCCGAAAAGGGTCTGTTTACCGCAATCGTTGGCGGCTTCCTGATCTCGGCGCTCGGAGGCAGCCGATACCAGATCGGCGGCCCGGCGGGAGCTTTTATCGTTCTGATCGCGACGATCGTCGAGCAACGAGGCTACGACGGCTTGGTCCTCGCGACGATGATGGCCGGCTTGATAATGATCGTTGCAGGGTCCCTGCGCCTCGGGACCTACATCAAATACATCCCGTTCCCGGTGACGGTCGGATTCACTGCCGGTATCGCCGTTATTATCTTTGCAAGTCAGATCAAAGACCTGCTCGGCCTCGACATGGCGCATGAGCCGGCGCAGCTTTTCCCGAAGCTTGCCGCGATCGCTTCGAACCTCAGCACATTCAAGCCGGCAACGATCACGATCTCTCTGCTCTCGATAGCGATTATTGTCGGGCTTCGCCGCATCAGGCCCAAATGGCCGGGAATGCTCATCGCAGTCGGCGTCACGACGACCCTCGCCTGGGCGTTGGGTTTCGACGTGACGACGATCGGCTCGCGGTTCGGCGAGGTGCCGCGGATGCTGCCCGCGCCGCATCTGCCGGCCTTCGATCTAGCCAAGTTGCAGGCCGCATTGCCTGACGCGATATCAATTGCTTTGCTTGGCTCCATCGAGAGCCTGCTTTCTGCCGTCGTCGCCGACGGCATGACCGGACGCAAGCATCGTTCGAATTGTGAGCTGGTGGCTCAAGGTGTCGCCAACGTCGCCGCTGTCACATTCGGCGGTATGTGCGTAACAGGAACGATCGCCCGCACGGCGACGAACGTCCGCGCCGGCGCGCATGGACCCGTCTCAGGTATCCTGCATGCGCTGTTCATCCTGCTCTTCATGCTGGTGGCGGCGCCACTCGCCGCATACATCCCGCTTGCGAGCCTCGGCGGTGTTCTCGCCGTGGTCGCCTGGAACATGGCCGAGAAGGAAGAATTCGCAACGCTTCTGAGATCGTCCTGGGGAGATGCGGCCGTTCTGCTGGCAACGTTCCTGCTGACGATCTTCGTCGACCTGACAACAGCCATCTTGGTCGGAGTTACGCTCGGGGCATTCCTCTTTCTGCATCGGATGGCAGAAGCGGTTGAAGTCGAGACCGGGCGCACGCTCGTCGCCGGCGACGTGGCGGATACGCCGGAATCGGAACAGCCTTCGAGTCAGCCCGCAGGTGCCGGGAGTGACGTCATGGTCTACAGGATTTCAGGGGCATTCTTCTTCGGCGCGACAGCATCAGTCAGTGCCGTTCTCGACCGGATCGGCGCTCATCCTAAGACGTTCATTCTCGATTTTACCGACGTGCCGATCGTTGATAGCACCGCCGCCCGCACCCTCGGGACTTTCGCTAACAAACTCAATCGGGGCGGCACAAAACTATACTTCACCTCCGCGACTAGGAGTGTTCGCCGGACGCTCCTTGCCGCGGGATTGAGAAAGCCGCTCGTGCAATACGCGGCTCGCATCGAGGACGCCGTCGCGATGAGCCGCGGAGATAGACCGGACCGTCGCAACGTCGGGAGTTACTCGTCCTCCTGAGCCTCTTCCTTGGGCGTCATGCCCTTGAGCTTCGCGAGAACGCGCGCCTGCTCTTGCTCCGGTGTTTCCTCGGCAGCCTCTGCCGGGCCCTTCGGCGTCAGGATCTCGGCACGCGCGGTGGTCTCCGACGTCGGGAGCAGCGTTCCGGCCTTCTCCTCGTCGCCTGCCTCCTTGCGGTCGCCGCCCGTGCGGCGGGCAGCCTTCTTCACCTCGGCATCGAGGTCGACCTGCGAGCAGAGCCCGAGCGTCACCGGGTCCTGAGGCGTCAGCTGCGCCGAGTTCCAATGCGTCCTGTCACGGATTTGAGCGATCGTCGGCTTGGTCGTGCCGACGAGGCGCATGATTTGGCTGTCCTTGAGTTCCGGATGGTTGCGAAGAATCCACAGCACCGCGTTCGGCCGGTCGTGACGGCGAGAGACGGGCGTGTAGCGCGGACCCTTGCGCGTCTGCGGAAGCGGCGGCAGCTGCACCTTGCTTTCCGCGAGGTGGAGTTTGTACTTCCCGTCCTTCTCGGCCCGCGCAATCTCTTCGCGCGTCAGCTGCCCGTTCGTGACGGGGTCCATGCCTTTGATGCCCTGTGCAACCTCGCCATCGGCAATACCCTTGACCTCGAGCGGATGGAGACCGCAGAACTCGGCAATCTGGTCAAATGAGAGCGCCGTGTTTTCCACCAGCCAAACGGCGGTGGCTTTCGGCATAAGGGGGCGGCGGTCGCTCATGGGTGTCCTCTTTCGGTCTTTCGCCGGGGGTCAGCGAAAGCCAGTAAAACGGTAAATAAAGGGAATACCCCTTTATAACGCTTCAGCAGGCCGTCACGCAAGGCTCAAAGCCACGGCAGCTGCAACAAGGCCGCAGCCAGATCGGCAGCGCCGCGGTTGCGGCCTGTGTTTATGACGGGTTAATGTCCCCCCAAAAAAAGCCCGTTCGTGGATCGGGCCATAACGTGCAGGGACGCTTAATGCTCGCAACCGCCGGCCGGACAAAATATTTCGAGGATTTAGAGGTCGGGCAGGAAGCCTCGATGTCGAGGATCGTGGGCGAGGCGGATATCGTCGCCTACGCAGCCCTGTCGGGTGACTACAACCCCGTACATCTCGATGCCGAGTACGCTGCCAAAACGATCTTCAAGGAGCGTATCGCTCACGGCATTCTTTCCGCTGGCTACATCTCGGCCATCTTCGGAATGAAACTTCCTGGCCCCGGCGCTATTTACGTGTCTCAGTCGCTGTTCTTCAAAGGCCCGGTCAAGATCGACGATCGCGTTGAAACCCTCGTCAAGCTCGTTGAGCTGATACCCGACAAGAAGCGGGCCCGGTTCGAGTGCCTCTGCACTGTCGCCGGCAAACCGGTCTTGACGGGCGAAGCGGTGCTGATGGTTCCCCCCCGGCCGCGATAATCGTAGGTACGTTCGCAGATCTCGGAGACCGGCGAAGCCGCGCCAGACATGCACGTCATTCATGGTCACAAGCATGTTTCGCCGGAGTTTCGCGGCTCCGCCATCGCCATCGGAAATTTCGATGGCGTTCATCGTGGGCATCGCGCGCTGATCGCTGAGGCGAAGGCGCAAGCGCGGAAAGTCAAGGCGCCATCATCCGTGATGGTGTTCGAACCCCATCCGCGCGAGTTCTTCCAGCCGAACGAGGCGCACTTCCGTCTGACCCCGTTGAAACGGAAGCTCGTCCTGCTCGAGGCGCTCGGCGTCGACATTGCCGTCGTCGAACCCTTCAACGCCGAACTCGCAGCGCTCACCGCCGAACATTTCATCGAGCGTGTTCTCGTCGCGGGGCTTGGCGTCGTTCACGTCGTCATCGGCTACGATTTCTATTTCGGCCATAACCGCGGCGGCAATCCCGAGCTGATGGTGCGCGCCGGCGAAGAACTTGGTTTTGGAGTGACCGTCATGCCCCCGATCGCGGAAGCAGGCGAACCGTTTTCATCGTCCGCCGTAAGGCTCTATCTCGCCCAGGGCGATGTGAAGGGCGCAGCCCACGTGCTCGGCTCCCCCTGGCGCGTCGCGGGCCGGGTGGTCGGCGGCGCCAAGCGTGGAACGGACATGGGCTATCCGACCGCCAACCTGCCGATGCCGAAAGGCACGACGCTCGGCCACGGCATATATGCGGTCCGGGCGTATTTCGACGGCATTCCCCACGACGCGGCAGCCTATCTCGGCACCCGCCCGACGTTCGATGACGGAATGCCCGTCCTCGAAGTTTACCTGTTCGATTTCAGCGGCGACCTCTACGGCCGCGAAATGGAGGTCGAATTCATCGACTTCATTCGCGGCGACCGCAAATTCCGCTCGGTCGAGGAACTCGTCGCGCAGATGGACGAAGATATCGCCAAGGTGCAGGCGGTTCTGGCGAAGGCCTGAATTCGTCATCTTCGGATGGGCGACCGACCGGAACTGAATAATCAGTCACCGTGCCAACTTGCGCCGGATTACCCATACGAAAGAGGCCGGTATCCCGCCGCCTTTGCTAAGCCGCAGCGCAGTTGCTAGAACCCGCGCTGATTTTCTTTTGGAATTGAAAGTTTACCCGATGTCGAAAGACGCAAAGGCTGCCGGCAAGGCAGGCGCTGCAACTGAAGCCCCGGCAGCCGAGGGCGGCCGCGACTGGAGCAAGACGCTGTTCCTGCCCGCAACCGAATTCCCGATGCGCGCCGGTTTGCCGGAATTGGAGCCGAAGCTCCTTAAGCGCTGGGACGAGATCGGCCTCTATGAAAAGCTCCGCTCACAATCCAAAGGCCGTGTGAAGTTCACGCTGCACGATGGGCCGCCCTACGCCAACGGCAACATCCACATCGGCCACGCGCTGAACAAGATCCTGAAGGACTTGGTCGTCAAATCCCAGCAGATGCTCGGCCACGATTCCAACTACGTGCCGGGCTGGGATTGCCACGGCCTGCCGATCGAATGGAAAATCGAGGAGCAGTATCGCGCCAAGGGCAAGGAAAAGCCGAACTTCTCCGATCCCGTCGCCATCAACGCCTTCCGCGACGAATGCCGGAAGTTTGCCGCTCACTGGCTGAACATCCAACGCGATGAGTTCAAGCGCCTGGGCGTCGTCGGCGACTGGGAGCGGCCGTACTCGACGATGGACTACCGCGCCGAAAGCATCATCGCCCGCGAGCTGATGAAGTTTGCAGCGTCGGGCCAGCTTTATCGCGGTTCGAAGCCCGTGATGTGGAGCGTCGTCGAAAAGACCGCGCTCGCCGAAGCCGAGGTCGAATACCAGGACTATCAGTCCGACATGATCTGGGTGAAGTTCCCGGCAAAGCCGCTGTCGCAGGCCGAGGACTATGCCGCGGCCGAAACGCCGCCCGAGATCCATCCCGAGGTGACGCCGGAGAATTTGCTCGGAGCCTCAGTCGTCATCTGGACGACGACTCCCTGGACGATCCCGGGCAACCGCGCGATCAGCTTCTCGTCGCGCATCGAGTATGGCCTCTACGAGGTCACGGAAGCGCCGGAAAACAATTGGGCGAAGAAGGGCGATCGCTACATCCTCGCCGACAAGCTCGCCGCCGACGTCATGAAGGCGGCGAAGGTCGAAGCTTACGAAAAGCGCGAGACTGTCTCCAATTTCGAGCTTCGTCATCTCGTCTGCGAGCATCCGCTGCGCGATCTCGGATACGCATTCGACGTTCCGCTGCTCGACGGCGATCACGTGACTGACGATACGGGTACGGGCTTCGTCCACACCGCGCCCGGCCACGGCGCCGACGACTACATCATCTGGATGAAGAACCAGAAAGCGCTGCGCGATCAGGACATCGACACGACCGTGCCGTTCACCGTCGACGCCGACGGCGTCATGACGAAGGCAGCGCCCGGCTTCGAAGGCAAGCGCGTGCTGAAGGAGAACGGCGACAAAGGCGACGCCAACGACGCCGTCATCAAGGCGCTTGCCGAAAACGGCAACATCATCGCGCGCGGCCGCCTGAAGCATCAGTATCCGCACTCGTGGCGTTCGAAGAAGCCGGTCATCTTCCGCAACACGCCGCAGTGGTTCATCGCGATGGATAAACCCCTCGCGTCGGGCGGCCGGCTCTCCGAAGGAGAGTCGCCTGACGCAATCAAAAGGGGCCATAACGCCCCCACCCTTCGCCAGATCTCGCTGGATGAAATCAAGCGCGTCAAGTGGGTGCCTGAAGCGGGTGAGAACCGCATCAACGGCATGATCGAGAACCGGCCCGATTGGGTCGTGTCCCGGCAGCGCGCCTGGGGCGTGCCGATCACCGTCTTCCGCAATATCGAAACCGATCAGGTCATCCCTGGACCGGACTTCGAGAAATCGGAAGAGCTGTCCGCCCGCATCGAGAAGGCATTCGCCGAAAAGGGAGCCGACGTCTGGTTCGAGGAGGGCGCGAAGGAACGCTTCCTCAAAAGCTTCGTCCCCGCGAAAGACCTCAAGAAGTGGGAGCAGGTCAAAGACGTGCTCGACGTCTGGTTCGATTCAGGTTCGACGCACGCCTTCACGCTGGAAGACCCGACGGCCTTCCCCGGCTTCAAAGGCTTGAAGCGCAAACGCGACGGCGGCCAGGACCGGGTCATGTACCTCGAAGGTTCGGATCAGCATCGCGGCTGGTTCCACTCGTCGCTTCTCGAAAGCTGCGGCACGCGCGGAGAAGCGCCCTACGACATCGTGGTGACTCACGGCTTCGTCCTCGACGAGAAGGGACAGAAGATGTCGAAGTCGCTCGGCAACGTCGTCGCGCCGCAAGACGTGATGGCGAAGTCCGGCGCCGACATACTGCGGCTCTGGGTTGCGGCATCGGATTATTCGGATGATCTCCGCATCGGCGGCGAAATCCTGAAGACGTTCTCCGAGACCTACCGCAAGCTGAGGAATACGCTGCGCTGGATGCTCGGCGCGCTCGCGCATTTCAAGCCCGAGGATGCCGTTAGCCTGAAGGATATGAAGCCGTTCGAACTCGAGCGGCTGATGCTGCATCGTCTCGCCGAGCTCGATCACGAAATCCGCAAAGCCTACGAGCATTACGACTATCGCAAGATCGTCGGCCTGCTGTCGCAGTTCATGAACACCGAGCTGTCGGCGTTCTATTTCGACATCCGGAAGGACGCGCTCTATTGCGAAGCGCCGTCGAGCATGAAGCGAAAGGCGGCGCTCACCGTCATCGATAAGCTTTGCGATACGCTGATCCGCTGGCTCGCGCCGATCCTGTCGTTCACGGCGGAAGAAGCTTGGTTGCTCTACCGGCCGGATGAAGCGGAAAGCGTGCATCTCGCCCCCTTCCCGAAGATCCCGCGCGAATGGAGAGACGATAATCTCGCTGCCAAGTGGGATCGCGTGCGCGAAGTCAGAAGCGTCGTAACGGGCGCTCTCGAAATCGCCCGCGCCGAAAAGAAGATCGGTTCCTCGCTCGAAGCAGCGCCCGAGGTCTACGTCACCGATCCCGATCTGATGGCGGGCCTCGACGGTGTCGACATGGCGGAAGTCTGCATCACGTCGGATATTGCGATCTCCGACAAACCAGCGCCGGAAGGTGCGTTTACGGTTCCGAACGAGCCGGGCGTCGGCGTCGTCGTCAAACGCGCGGAAGGCAGGAAGTGCGCGCGGTCGTGGCGCATCACCAAGGACGTCGGCTCGGACGCCGATTATCCCGACCTGTCGGCGCGCGATGCGGCCGCAATGCGCGAAATCGATTCCGGGGTAACGGCATGAGCGAGCTGGCCGAAACGCGACGCCTCATCTGGAGCAGATGGGCAGCGCTCGCACTCACCATCGCGCTCGCGACGATCGCCGTCGACCAGGCGCACAAGTTCTGGATGCTGGACGTCTACGGCATCGAGGCGAAGGGACGCGTCGTCGTCACGCCCTTTCTCGACCTCGTCTTCGTGAAGAACATCGGCGTCAGCTATTCGCTGTTCAATCAGGAAAGCCGCGAGGGCCAATATCTGTTGGTTGCCTTCGCGATCGTGGCGAGCGCCGGCCTCTGGCTGTGGCTCAACTGGTCGCAGGGAAGCCGGCTCATGGCGATCAGCCTCGGCTTGATCATCGGCGGCGCCATCGGCAACGCTATCGACCGGCTGCGCATTGGGGGCGTCGCCGATTTCTTTTCGCTCCACGCCTACGGCTTCCATTGGTACGTCTTCAACATTGCCGATGTGGCCATCGTTGCTGGCGTCATTGGCCTGTTGTATGAATCCTTCAGGGGCGAGTCGCATTAGCGCCGTAAAGTCGGCTTATCCGGGCTCGGGGGCGTGTCGGTTCAAGGCACGAGCAAATAAGCATGTCGTTGAAATTGGGTCGAAAAATCGGTCTTTGCGTCATGGCCTCGCTGTTCTTGGCAGGCTGCGGCGGTTTTGATGGCGTTCAGCTGAATGGCAAAGTCTTCGACGCCATGGGCTTGAATGGCGACAGCGGCCCCAAGGGCGATCCCAAGATGGCGGCCCGCCAGCCGCTGGTGGTGCCCCCCGGTCTCGAAGCATTACCGCCGCCCGGCAGCGGCAAGGTTGAGCAGCCCTCGCTCGCCGAGATTCAAGATCCAGACAAAAAGCTGAAGGTGTCGCAGGCTGATCTCGAGAGACAGCAGGCTGAGTACTGCAAGAAAAACTATGAAGAAGCGCAGTTCCGCGGCGATGGCACAGCCGATTCTGCCTCGGGCCCGCTCGGCTCTTGCAAACCGTCGGTCTTCAACGCCGTCAAGAAATGGACGACCGGCTCGACCAATGCCGACGACTCCGACGACGATTCCCAAGCTCAGTGAATTCGGCTCAACGGCCCCATAACGAAATCTTTTCCGTCGCACAAAAGTGCTGATTGCGCCGCATGTTAACGGCCGCAGATGAACGCCTTGTCATTTGACTTTCATTCACTAACTGCCGCTCATTGGCGGGACATTTCGCACGCGGGCGTCCTATTCCATTTAGCTAAAGTAATCCCCCGGCAATCGGGTTCGGTTTAGGATGAAAAACGCCACGCTGCGCTTTATCGTTTACGGTTCGAAGGAACGCCATAATGCGTCTCGCGACGTGCTTCCGGTCTAGCCTCTTAACCTCATTGGCAGTGCTCATGCTCGCAGTGAATCCACAAGCTCACGCCGCCGACGGCGCCACCCGCGCCGCCGAGTTCAAACTGTCGAACGGCATGGATGTCGTCGTCATTCCCGATCACCGGTCGCCCGTCGTGACCCACATGGTCTGGTACAGGGTTGGCGCGGCCGACGAGGTGCGCGGAACCTCCGGCATCGCGCATTTCCTTGAGCATCTGATGTTCAAGTCGACCGACAAGATTCCCGTCGGCGAGTTCTCCAAGATCGTCGGCCGGCTCGGTGGCCAGGACAACGCCTTCACCGGCAACGATGCGACGGCGTACTTTCAGCGCGTCGCCAAGGACCGCCTCGGCAAGATGATGGAGATGGAAGCCGACCGCATGGTCAATCTTCGTCTCGACGAGAAGGAAGTTCTGACCGAGCGCGACGTCATTCTCGAGGAACGCCGTTCGCGCATCGAGAACAACCCGTCATCAATCCTCGATGAGCAGATGAATGCGGCGCTCTACCTGAACCATCCGTACGGCAAGCCGGTGATCGGCTGGTACCACGAGATGGCAAAGCTCTCGCGCCAGAACGCGCTCGATTTCTACAAGCACTACTATGCGCCGAATAACGCCATTCTCGTCGTATCGGGCGATGTGACAGTCGATGAAGTGAAGAAGCTCGCCGACGAAACGTACGGCAAGATTCCTTCGAACCCGACCGTTACCACCACTCGTAACCGTCCGGCCGACCCGCCGCAGCTCGTGGCGCGCCGGTTGACGCTGAAGGATCCCCGCGCCGGCAACTATTCGTTCCAGCGCTACTATCAGGCGCCGAGCTACGTCACGGCCAAGCCCGGCGAAGCCGAAGCGCTCGATATCCTGATGAAGATCGCCGGTTCCGGATCGACGAGCCGCCTCTACAAGAAGCTCGTCGTCGAATCGAAGCTCGCCTCGAGCGCCGGTGGCGACTTCTCCGGCTACGGCCTCGATGGCGGAACGATCTCGCTCTACGCGGTCGCAGCCGACGGCGTGCCGCTCGAGAAGGTCGAGGCTGCCTCCGACGAGGTTCTGGCCGACATCGTGAAGAACGGCGTGACGGAACAGGAATTGACCCGCGCCAAGAACAGCTATCTGGCCGACTACGTCTACGATAGCGACAACCAGGCGACGCTGGCGCGCCGCTACGGTTGGAATCTCGCCGTCGGCCGCACTGTAGCGGACGTCGAGGCTTGGCCCGCCAATATCTCGAAGGTGACGGCGAACGACGTCAAGAAGGTCGCCGCCAAATATCTCGATCCCAATGATTCCGTTACTGGTTATCTCGTTCCCGATCAGTCGGGTGTAGCGCAAGTCGAAGATCTTTCCGCCCCATCACCGTCCGGCGAATTGAGGTGACATTGATGATAGGTTCTTATCGTGCGGCGGCTGCGCTTGTTCGCAAGGCAGTCCGCCCCAACATAGCCTTGGCTCTTCCCGCTCTGGCTTTGTTGTTCACCGCATCCGTCAGTCACCAAGCAGCCGCAATGAACATACAGCAGATAAAATCCCCCGGTGGAATCGAAGCCTGGCTCGTCGAAGAGCACAGCGTTCCGCTGATTTCTCTGCGGTATGCCTTCGACGGCGGCAACAGCCAGGACCCGCCGGGCAAGCCCGGCCTCGCCAACTTCCTCACCGCGATGATGGATGAGGGCGCTGGCGACATCAAATCCCAGGAATATCAGGAGCGCATGGAAGATATCGCCATGCGCATGAGCTACGACGACAGCAAGGACTCGCTCTACGGATCGTTCGAGACGCTATCGGCGAACCGCGACAAGGCTGTCGAGCTCCTGAAGCTTTCGGTCCAGAAGCCGCGCTTCGACACCGACGCTATTGAGCGCATCCGCCAGCAGCTGACAGCCAACCTGATCTACGCCGACAAGGACCCCGAGAAGGTCGCGATGCGCGAATGGTACGCGCAAGCCTTCGCCGGACATCCCTACGCGCGCCCGTCGAACGGCACGGTAGACTCCGTCGCGAAAATCACGCGTGACGATCTCCTCGATTATCACAAGCGGACATTTGCGCGCGACAACCTGAAGATCGTCGCCGTTGGCGACATCACGGCCGCCGAACTCGGCAAGCTCATTGACGATGTCTTCGGGCCCCTGCCGGCGAAAGCCGATCTCTTCCCCGTCGCACAGACGGAGCCTGTGAAGGGCGGAAACCAGAAGATCGTCGAGATGGGCGTGCCGCAGTCGGTCGCAGTGTTCGGGCTCGGCGCCATGCCGCGCAAGGATCCGGACTTCATCACGGCATTCGTCGTCAATCACATCCTCGGCGGCGGCGGCTTCTCCGCCAAGCTGATGGAAGAGGTGCGCGAGAAACGCGGACTTGCTTATTCCGTCTACACCTACGTCCAGCCCTACCAGCAGACGTCCATTCTCGTCGGCAGTGTCGCGACGAAGAACGCGTCGATGGGCGAGAGCCTCACCATCATCCGCAACGAGTTGAAGAAGATGGCCGAGAATGGTCCGAGCAAGGAGGATCTCCAGGCGGCCAAGGATTATCTCACCGGCTCGTACGCGTTGCGCTTCGACACGAACTCGAAGATCGCCTCTCAACTCTTGGGGCTGATGCAGGAAGGCTTCGGCCCGGACTACGTCGAAAACCGCAACAAGCTGATCAACGCGGTGACCGTCGAGGACGCCAAGCGGGTCTCCGCGAGGCTGCTGAAGCCGGATGATCTCGTCGTCACGATCGTCGGCAAGCCGACCGGCATGAAGTCGGCGTCGCCCGCAGCACTCCAACCGGTCCTGGCCGCACCCGATCGCGGCTGAAGCGATGAACGTCATCCCGGCGACTGCTGGGATGGCGTCGCATCCCCATCCCCTGTCATCCCGGCCGGAGCGGAGCGCAGAGCCGGGACCCAGGCAACGAAGGTGGGTCCCGGGTCTCGCAAGTGGGCTCGCCCGGGATGACAATTTTGTTTGCTGTGCTCCAACGTCATCTGGGCCGAAGGCCGGGATCCGTCCAAGCCCACCATTCGCTATGAACGCCTGCTTCGATAGATCCCCGCCTGCGCGGGGATGACGCCTGTGGGACGGAATGATGCGCCCTTGGCCGCCCATCTGAAATCGGCTAGGCCGGAACGGATTTGAACCAAGGAGCGTTGAGCGGCGATGCAAGACGGGCAGCGGCACGACGGACGTACGTTTCAGCAGAGCATCGCAGGATGCCTCGAAGGCGCGATAGGCGAATACGGCCTCGCGCCTTCAGTGCATTCGGCATGGCTCGATCGCATCGGCCCCCACGTCGAAACCCTGAAAGATGACTATCGCACCGGCAAGCTCCCGCTTCTTCGGATCGCCGACGAAGATCAGGATATCGCGGACGCCGAGGCGGCATACGCGCGGCTGAGCCAGGGCGCGAAGACGATCGTGTTCTTCGGAACCGGCGGATCGAGTCTCGGCGGCGAATTGTTCGCCCAATTCGCGGGATGGAATATCGCTGGCGTCGCTTTGCCCGGCCAGCGCAACAGGCCCCGCACCCGCTTCTACGCCAACCTCGACGGCGGCACGCTGCAGAGCGTCCTCCAGTCGCTCGATCTTCCAACCACGCGTTTCGTCGTGACGTCGAAGTCCGGCGGCACTGCGGAGACGCTGGCGCAGGCCATCGCGGCGCTGACAGCCGTCAAAGCGGCAGGTCTCGAAGCCGAGATCCCGAAACTCTTCCTCGGCATCACCGAGCCCGACAAACCCGGCAAAGCGAACGGCCTCAGAACGCTGTTCTCGAAGTTCTCCATTCCGATGCTCGAGCATCACACCGGCATCGGCGGCCGCTTCTCATGCTTGACCAACGTCGGCCTGATGCCAGCCATCGCGCGCGGCCTCGATCCCCGCGCCATTCGTGCGGGCGCCAAGGGCGTCGTCGATGCGCTGCTCGAATCCAGTGGGCCGCAAGACTTCGCACCCGCCGTTGGAGCCGCGACCGCAGTTGCGCTTTCGAAAGAGAAGGGCATCTCGACGCTCGTCATGATGCCGTATGCCGACAGGCTCGGACGCCTCGCCGCTTGGTTCGTACAACTTTGGGCGGAAAGCCTGGGCAAGGGCGGGGAAGGCACGACGCCGTTGGGCGCACTCGGTCCGCTCGATCAGCACAGCCAGCTGCAGCTCTTCATGGACGGCCCGCGCGACCATTATCTGACGGTCGTTCGCGTTGCGAGCCAGGGCGTTGGCCCGCGAATCGATCCCGACCTCGCGCGCATCGCTGGCGCCGATATGCTCGGCGGCCACACCGTCGGCGATATCGTCTCCGCCCAATCGCATGCCGTTCCTGAGGCGCTGGCCCGCGCCGGGCGGCCGGTGCGAACAATAGACATTGCAAAACTCGACGAAAAAACCATCGGCGCGCTGGCGATGCACTTTATGATCGAAACGATTCTCGCGGGCCGCCTGCTGGGCGTCGATCCATTCGATCAGCCGGCCGTCGAGCTTGCGAAAATCTTGACGAAGGAGCGCCTCGCGAAAGGCGCCTAAGCGCTTATCGTGGGGGGGACGGGGTGGCGATCCGGCAGCTTTCGCCAGAGACGGTCAACCGCATCGCGGCGGGCGAAGTCGTTGAACGTCCGGCGAGCGTCGTCAAGGAACTCGTCGAAAACGCGATAGACGCCGGCGCGACGCAGATCGAGATCGTTATCTCGGGCGGTGGCCTGTCGCTCATCCGCGTGACGGACGACGGCTCCGGCATGACGCCGGACGATCTCGTCCTCGCCGTCGAGCGTCACGCAACCTCGAAGCTCGATGAAGAAGATCTCTTCGACATTCGCTGTCTCGGCTTCCGCGGCGAAGCCCTGCCGTCCATCGGCTCCATCGCCCGCCTCGAAATCCGGTCGCGGCCTGCGGATGCGAACCAGGGCGCGGCCGTCACCGTCACACGCGGATCGAAAGCACCGGTCGGCCCGGCCGCCGTCAATCGCGGCACGGTCGTCGAAGTGCGCGATCTTTTTTCCGCGACCCCCGCCCGCCTCAAATTCCTGAAGTCTGAACGCGCCGAAGCCATGGCGGTGACAGACGTCGTGCGCCGCCTCGCGATGGCCCACCCCGATATCGGCTTTACGTTGCAGACGGGCGAAAAGAAGCCGGCGGTATTCGCGCGCGGCGATCGCTCCTCCGCCGCGTGGCTCGAACGCATCGGCGCCATTATGGGGCGCGAGTTCATGGATGATGCGCTCGAAGTATCGGGTGCAGGAAGCGGAGCGTCCGCGCCGATGCGCGTGTTCGGCTTCGCCGGGCTGCCGACGCTTCACCGGCAGGACAGCACGCAGCAGTTCCTTTTCGTCAATGGCCGTCCGGTGAAGGACAAGCTACTGATAGGCGCCGTCCGCGCCGCTTACGGCGATCTCATCCCGCGTGGCCGCTCACCGCTTCTCGCGCTGTTTCTCGATGTCGCGCCGTCAGACGTCGACGTGAACGTCCATCCCGCCAAGGCGGAGGTTCGGTTTCGCGACGCCGGGCGCGTACGCGCGCTGATGGTGCGGGCGCTTTCCGATGCCCTCGCGACAGCCGGTCATAGAGCGTCCGCGCAAGGCGGTGTGCTGACGGTCGAAAGCTTTGCAGCAGGCATCTTGCCGAGCGCGGCAATGTCTCCGCCACCTTCATCGGACGCCGCTTACCAATGGGCGCCGCCGCGCCCCGCGCCAGCCTTGTCAGGAACGGGCTTTGCGGAAGGTGCGCAGACGCCGTTTGCCGTGTTCGATGCACCGAGCGCGGACGCGCGAACGTTTGCCGAGCCGGCGGCGGGCGAGACCGTCGACAAGCCGCTCGGCGCCGTCAGAGCACAAGTCCACGAAAACTATATCGTTGCCCAGACGCGTGACGGCCTTGTTATCGTCGATCAGCACGCGGCGCACGAACGCCTCGTCTACGAGAAGCTCAAGGCGGCGCTCGCCGATGGCGGCGTCGCGCGGCAAGGACTTCTGATCCCGGCCATTGTCGAACTCGACGATGATGACGCGGTCACGCTCGTCGCGCGCAGCGACGAGCTGACGGAGCTTGGCCTCGTGATCGAAAGCTTTGGGGAAGGTGCGGTCGCAGTTCGCGAGGTTCCGGCACTCCTCGGCGAAACGGACGTCGAAGGTCTCGTCAAGGATCTCGCAGCGGAGCTTCGCAGCGACGGCACGGCGCGGGCGCTGAAGGACCGCCTCGACAGCGTGGCGTCACGCATGGCTTGCCACGGGAGCGTCCGCTCGGGACGCAGGCTGACGGTGGAAGAGATGAACGCGCTGCTGCGCCAGATGGAGGCGACGCCCTATTCGGGCCAGTGCAACCACGGCCGCCCGACATACGTGGCGCTGAAGCTTACCGACATCGAGCGCCTGTTCGGGCGGAGGTAAAGCCCCTAGGCCCCGCGTAGGATGTTTTTCATCCTCGGCCTAAGGGATATTTGTCATCCTCGGCTTTAGGCCGAGGATCCATTTCGCTACGGGACTGGTGGATCGATGGATCCTCGGGACAAGCCCGAGGATGACATCAAATACAATCCAATCACTCCGACTCGTCGCCGCTCTCGGCATTGAGCTGGCTGTAAAGCGCGACGCCGATCGAATTCAGAAGCTCGAGCTGCGTCTCGAGGAAATCGATGTGGCTCTCCTCGTCCTTCAGCAGTTCGTCGAACAACATCATCGACACGTAATCGCCAAGGTTGAAGCAAATCTCGCGCGACGTCTTATAGTAGTCGCGGGCGATGTTCTCACCTTTGAGATCGCACTCGAGAACTTCCTTGATGTTCTCGCCGATCATCAGCGGCGCGACGTACTGCAGGTTCGGATGACCTTCGAGGAAGATGATGCGATCGATCAGCCGATCGGCATGGTGCATTTCCTCGATGGATTCTTTGCGCTCTTTCTTGGCGAGCTTTTTGTAGCCCCAGTTATCGAGAAGCCGGAAGTGCAACCAATATTGGTTTACAGCACCCAGTTCGAGTTTCAGTGCCTCGTTCAACCGGGTGATGACTTCGTCGTTGCCCTTCATGTGCCGCTCCAAAAATCTGCCTCACACTCCTGGCCTCGAAGTCCAGAAGCATTCTAAAGTAGACAAGTAGCGGATTAGAGCGGGCTTAACTAGAGGCTTTCCGCCAAGTTAGGCGGAAGATGAATAGATAAAGTTTTTCAGAGTCCTACGCGATGGCGCGACGTGGCTGCCGGCCCCGCCGAGCGATTTCCGCATTGATGCGGTTCTGGCGCTGCATCCGGCGTTCTTCGATGCGGATGAGTTTCGCGCGTGCTTCAGCGAGAACGAACGGACAAACGCGTGTCGTCTTCTCTAAGCGGTCCATGGCCTCATAAATGACCGCGACCGTTACAGGCGCACACGTGCAGCAGTTCATCTTTTTGTTGAGGTGCCGGAATACAACGCCTGGCGTCGGCAAAAGGCCGGGGCCCGCGCTCATGATTTCGGAGACGGCGATATCGATATCGCGGTCAGATATTACGGCGCACGAGCAGACGATCAATTTCGGCTCCAATCAAACGGGGTTCAAGGCCCCGGCATCGGACACCCAGTAGGTGTTATCTGGCGTTAGTTGGTCAAAAAAGTATACTTTCGTCAAGCACCCTTTTTGCACCTTGGACATAGTACGCGGGGCGAGAGGAATCAAAATAATCTGAGTAAATTCGCGGTGTGCAGGTAGGCTTTGCCTGCGACCGGGCGTCGCCGCCATGTCGTCCGGGCGACGATTTCCGGGGGAATTCGACAGTACTCGTGGTTTCCAGATTGGTCCGACTTAGGATTAAGCCGTTGCCAGAGCCTGCGTTGAGCTCACAGAGCCTTCGGACCCCAGCGGACGAAACGGGCGGCGTCATCGCCATCGGCGTGCTTTTCTTCATCTTCGGCTTTGTGACGTGGCTCAACGGGCCGTTGATCACCTTTGTCAAGCTCGCGTTCAACCTCGACGACGTGAACGCCTTCCTCGTGCCGATGGCGTTCTATCTCTCGTATTTCTTCCTGGCGCTGCCCGCGTCCGCAATTTTGCGTCGAACGGGCATGAAGCAAGGCATGGCGATCGGTCTCTTCGTGATGGCCATCGGCTCGGTCCTATTCGGCGAGTTCACGACGATGCGCCAATATTCCGGCGCGCTCGCGGGCCTCTTCGTCATAGGAGCCGGGCTGTCGCTTCTGCAGACGGCGTCCAACCCCTACGTGTGCATCCTCGGCCCGCATGAGACAGCCGCGCGCCGCGTCGCTCTCATGGGCATCTGTCACAAGTTCGCGGGCTTTCTCGCACCCTTCGTGTTCGCGGCGCTGGTGCTGAAGGGCGTCGATAGCTTCGAGGCTGACGTGGCGACCACACCAACCGCTGAGGCCCGCGAAGCAATGCTCGATGCTTTCGCCGCCCGCGTGCACGCGCCCTACATGCTGATGGCGGCATTGCTCGCGATGCTCGGCATATGGATCGTAAGCTCAGGGTTGCCCGATCTCAGAACCACGCCCGCCGACGGCCGTGATCACATCGACGAGCATCCGGCATCGGGCATATTCGCGTTTCCGCACCTCTGGCTCGGCGTGCTCTGCCTCTTCCTCTACGTCGGCGTCGAGGTGATGGCAGCCGACGCGATCGGTCTCTATGGAGCGGGCTTCGGACTGCCGCTCGACGCAACGCGACTGTTCACCTCGTGCACGCTCTTCGCGATGCTTGTCGGCTATGTCGCCGGTCTGCTCGTCATTCCGCGCGTCTTCTCGCAGCAAACGTATCTCGCCGTCTCGGCGGCGCTGGGCGTCGTGCTGACGATTGGCGCTTACCTCACGACGGGATACGCCTCGGTCGCATTCATCGCCGCTCTCGGCTTCGCCAATGCGATGATGTGGCCCGCGATCTTTCCACTCGCGATACGGGGGCTCGGCGCGCAAACCGAAACGGGGTCGGCGCTCTTGATCATGGCCATCTGCGGCGGCGCGCTGATGCCGTATGCGTTCGGGCTATTGAAAGAGCACGTCGACTTCCAGCTCGCGTATGCGCTGCTTGTCGTCCCGAGCTATCTGTACATTTTGTATTTCGGCGCGAGCGGCTGGCGGCCGTCCGCCCCATCTTAAGCTTTGCCGAACCTCAGGATCGTAATCTCGGTGTCGCCGTACGTGCGGGCGTCGAGAACCGTGAAGCCGTCAGAGAACGTCAGCGGCACGCCCGCGCGTTCTTCGAGCACCGCGATCGCACCGGGCTTCAGCCAGTTGCCCTGCGCAAGCGCGTCGAGCGCTTTTTCGCCCAAGCCTTTGCCATAGGGCGGATCGAGAAACGCCAGATCGTACGGCTCCATGTTCCCGGCAGGGCCAAGGTCTGTCGCGTCGCGGCGGAAGATGCGCGTCTCGCCCGTCAGCCCGAGCGCTTCAACATTCGTGCGAATGAGCGCCCGGGCCTCAGGCGCCTCTTCAACGAAGAGACAATAGGCGCCGCCGCGCGATACGGCTTCGATGCCGAGCGCGCCTGTGCCGGCGAAAAGATCGATGACGCGCGCGCCGTTGAGTGAGAAATTCTCGATGCCATGCGCGAGAATATTGAACAGGCTCTCCCGCACACGATCCGACGTCGGGCGAATTTTCATGTCCTCGGGCGCTTGCAGAGCGCGGCCGCGGAACCGTCCGGCAACGACCCTCATCAATCGTCCGCCTCGCTCGCGGCCTTACCGCGCGCGTGCCGCGCCTTGCGGTCAGCCTGGCTTTCGGAAAACCCGAGCGCTTCGGAAGCCCTGGGTCCGAGCTGCTGAACGAGAATGCGCCGCCGCACGGCTTCGACCCCGCCGGGAGCGAGGTCGAGAAGTTGGAACGGCCCGAACGAAATACGGATGAGGCGGTTCACGACCAGCCCGAGGTGCGCGAGCACATTTCTGACTTCGCGGTTTTTCCCTTCGCGGATCGCAATCGTCAGCCAGGTGTTGGCGCCCTGTACGCTGTCGATGATGACCTCGACGGGCCCGTAGACGATGCCGTCGATCGTGATGCCGTCCTTGAGCTTGGCAAGGTCGGCCGGCGTAACGCGGCCCTTGGCACGCACCCGGTACCGGCGCACCCAGCCATTCGCGGGCAGCTCCAGATGCCGGGCAAGCGCGCCGTCGTTGGTCAGCAGCAGCAACCCTTCGGTATTGTAATCGAGCCGTCCGACGGAGATGACGCGCGGCATCTCAGGGGGCATCTTGTCGAATACGGTCGGGCGCCCTTCGGGATCGGAATGCGTAGTGACGATGCCTTTCGGCTTATGATAACGCCAGAGCTGCGGCGGCTCGGCCGAAGGCAGCGGTTTGCCGTCGACGAAAACCTTGTCGCTCGGACTGACTTCGACGGCGGGTGTTCTGAGCAACTTGCCGTTGACGCTGACGCGGCCATCGGCAATCCAGCGCTCGGCTTCGCGGCGAGAGCACAGCCCGGCGCGCGCCATGGCTTTGGCGATACGCATCGGCCCGTCCCGCTTTTCGGGCGCGGGAGCGGGTCCGCGAGCGGCGGGTTCGGCGACTTTAGTTCTTGGTGGTCTGGCCATCGGTAACACTGAGCTTTCGGGAGCGAAGCGAGCTTATGACATCGAAGGACGCCGTAAGCCATATGTCCCTTGCGCTCGAAGAGGCGAAAGCGGCGGCAGAGCGCGGGGAAGTGCCTGTCGGAGCCGTCATCGTCTCGGCCGATGGCAAGGTCCTGGCGGCGGCGGGAAACCGGACGCGAGAGCTTCAAGATCCGACCGCCCACGCGGAAATACTGGCGATACGGGCGGCCTGCTCTGAGGTCTCGGACGAGCGCCTCGTCGGCTGCAGTCTATATGTCACGCTCGAACCGTGCCCGATGTGCGCGGCCGCGGTCTCCTTCGCCCGCCTGAAGCGCCTTTACTATGCCGCCAGCGACCCCAAAGGCGGTGGCGTCGAGCAGGGCGCACGGGTGTTCAATCAACCGACCTGTCACCACGCCCCCGAAATATATCCGGGCATCGGCGAAGCCGAGGCGAGCTTCTTGCTGAAAGACTTCTTCGAACAGCGACGCTCGTAACGCTCGGCGGCCGGCTCCCCGCAGGGGAGTCGCCGAGCGCAAACAAAAGCTAATCAACCTCGCGGCGTTTGCGGGGACGTGGAAGCAGCCTTCGCTTCGGCCGCTTGGCGATCGCAACGACCTGCTGGTCATGATCTGCACTGTCGAGCACGGGCAAAGTCTCGACCGATAGGACGCGCGATAGCTGCTGCTTCAGCCGCTCTTTCGCAGGTTGCGCGGCCGCGAGAATGTCGTCGCATTTCAGGAAGTCGAGAACTTGAAATTGGCTCGTTCCGGCGCTGATCAGAATGTCCGGCTGACTGATCTTCAGCTTCTCCTTGACGATGGAGCGCTCGAACAGGAACGCGCTCGAAAAGAGCGCTGCAAACGCTGTCGGCGCCACGCGTCGCGGA
The DNA here is from genome assembly GCF_900116175.1 of Hyphomicrobium facile. Classification (GTDB taxonomy): domain Bacteria; phylum Pseudomonadota; class Alphaproteobacteria; order Rhizobiales; family Hyphomicrobiaceae; genus Hyphomicrobium_B; species Hyphomicrobium_B facile. The sequence goes on along the minus strand of NZ_FPCH01000002.1, from coordinate 1,274,715 downwards.
TCGGGAACGGGCGACCCGGAAACGTCGATGGCAACGACGATATCCGTTTCAGGCAGCAAGAGGTCGAAGGGCAATGGGTTTGTCAGGCCGCCGTCGATGAAAGCCCGGCCGTCGAGCACAACGGGTTGAAAGAGCACGGGGAGTGCCATGCTCGCAGCGACCGCACGTCTGAGCGGCCCCTCGGTGAACACTTTCGGTTCCTGATCGTAGAAGTCCGACGCGACGATCTTCAGCGGAATTTCGCAATCGGCGAAAGTCTCCTTGACCTGCTTCGGCAGGATGACGTCGAGGACGACGAACGGATCGAGAATGGCGTTTCGCGCGCCGAAGACGCTGAGCAACCGTTGAAAGGGTTGTGCCGTGTTGATGAAGAGATCGCGGATCAGACCGAAACGCTGCGATAGGATGAACCGCGTGTGATCGCGCAATTCGCGGCCTGATAATCCGGACGCATAGCCCGCGGCATACACCGCACCTATGGAAGTTCCAGCGATGGCGTCAGGCTTGATGCCGAGTTCATCGAAGGCCTCGATCATCGCGACATGGGCGAGACCCCGCGCCCCGCCGCCGCCAAGTGCGAGCCCGATCGTTGGCCTTTTGGCCGGACGGGACCCATTCAACGGCGATGCTTTGGGCGTCTCGACGGTCATGCGTTGCCGGTATCCCGTTGTTCGCTAGAGCATAAGGATGCTCACGTCCCGTTTCGCTGCAACGCGCGCCAGCCGATGTCCTTGCGGTAGAAGCCGCCCGGCCAATCGATCTTTGCAATCGCCGCGTAGGCGGCGTCGCGCGCCTCCGCGATCGTCTTGCCGCGGCCGGTGACGTTTAGCACGCGGCCGCCGTCCGCAATAAGACGTTGGTCCTCGCGGCGCGTACCGGCGTGGAAGATCTCGACATTCGGGGTCGCCTGCGCAAGTTCCAGGCCCTTGATCTCCGTGCCTTTTTGCGGTGTGCCGGGATATCCGTTGGCGGCCATCACGACTGTCAGCGCCGCGTCGTCGCTCCAGCGGAGATCGAAGTTCGAAAGCACGCCGTCGGTCGTCGCGATGAGGGCCGCGAGCAGATCCGATTTGAGCCGCATCATCAAAACCTGCGTCTCGGGATCGCCGAAGCGAACGTTGTATTCGATCAGCTTCGGGCCCGTCGCCGTGATCATCAGTCCGGCGAACAGCACGCCCTTGAACGGCGCGCCGCGCGCTGCCATTTCCTTGATCGTCGGCTCGATGATCTCCCGCATCACGCGGTCGCTCATCTCCTGGGTGACGATAGGAGCAGGTGAATAGGCGCCCATGCCGCCGGTGTTCGGTCCCGTATCGCCGTCGCCGACGCGCTTGTGATCCTGAGCCGACGCGAGCGCCAATGCGTGGACGCCGTCGCACAGCGCAAAGAAGCTCGCTTCTTCGCCGTGCAGGAATTCCTCGATGACGACTTCGGCTCCCGCCGAGCCGAACGCGCCGGAAAGACACGCATCGACGGCGGCCTCCGCTTCTTCACGCGTCGTGGCGATGATGACGCCTTTGCCCGCCGCCAAGCCGTCCGCCTTGACGACGATAGGAAGGCTCTGGGCGGCGAGATATGTCTTTGCCGCCTGGGCGTCCATGAAACGGCCATAGGCAGCTGTCGGAATGCCGGCGGTCCGGCAAAGGTCCTTGGTGAAGCCTTTGGAGCCTTCGAGCTGCGCCGCACTCTTCGTCGGTCCGAAATAACGAATGCCGGCTGCGCCGAGCGCATCTCCAAGACCGGCGACGAGCGGCGCTTCGGGGCCGATAACGACGAGTTGGATGCGCTCATCGCGGCAGAATTGAATGATGCTGTCTTGGTTGGTCGGATCGATGGGGATACATTGCGCCACGTCCGCGATCCCGGCGTTGCCGGGAGCGCAGAAGAGTTTTGTCAGAAGTGGGCTCGCGCTCAGGGCCCAGGCGAGAGCATGCTCGCGGCCGCCCGAGCCGAGGAGTAAGACGTTCATCAGGTCGCCTGTTGCATTCCGTGCCTTGGTGTAGCATCCGGGTGTAGCATCGAACGTGAAACAAGCAAGACCGCGAAACAGAACAGTAAGCTATTGAATTCAATTCCCAACACCAGCGAAGCCCGCCCCGGCGCCAATGCCCCGGAGTTTTCGGTGTCCGAACTTTCGGGCGCGATAAAGCGCGCCCTCGAGGACGGCTTCGGCTATGTGCGCCTCAAGGGCGAGATCTCGGGTTATCGCGGGCCCCACGCATCGGGGCACTGCTACTTCGCGCTGAAGGACGACAAGGCGAAGATAGAGGCCGTGATCTGGAAAGGATCGTTCGGCCGGCTCCGCTTCAAGCCCGAAGAGGGCATGGAAGTCATCGCCCAGGGAAAGATCACGACGTTCCCAGGCTCGTCGAAATATCAAATCGTCATCGAGGCTTTGGAGCCCGCGGGCGCCGGCGCGCTGATGGCGCTGCTCGAAGAGCGCAAGCGCAAGTTCGCGGCCGAAGGCCTGTTCGACGAAGCCCGCAAGAAGCCGCGTCCTTTCCTGCCCAAAGTCGTCGGCATCGTCACGTCGCCGACGGGCGCCGTTATTCGCGACATGCTGCACGGCTTCAACGAGCGCTATCCGGCACGCGTTCTTCTCTGGCCCGTGCGTGTGCAAGGCGACGGAAGCGCGGCTGAAGTGGCCGCCGCGATCCGCGGCTTCAACGCGCTCGAAGAGGGCGGCAAAATTCCGCGGCCGGACGTTCTGATCGTCGCGCGCGGCGGCGGCAGCCTCGAAGACCTCTGGAGTTTCAACGAAGAGATCGTGGTTAGGGCGGCAGCTGAGAGCCGCATTCCGCTGATTTCCGCCGTCGGCCACGAGACGGATTGGACGCTCATCGATCTCGTCGCGGACGCCCGCGCGCCGACGCCGACCAAAGCCGCCGAATGGGCCGTGCCGAAGTATTCCGAGCTGATCGACGGGCTCGAAAAGCTCATGCTGCGCAAGCGCACTGCGGTCCGCCGCTCGCTGGAAGGCGCGAAAACGCACTTGAAGGCATCGTCGCGCGGCCTGCCGAAGCTGCAGGATCTCGTTGCGCTGCCGCGCCAGCGCTTCGACGAGGCCGATCGCCGCCTCTCGCGTGCGCTTCTCGCCAATACGCGCGCACATGCAACACGGCTGGCGCGCGTCAGCGGACGTTTGTCCCCGAGCCCGATACTTCAGAAACATTCGCGCTGCGCCGAGCGCCTTCAGACACTCGAACGGCGCGCCGGCCGCGCACTTCTTAACCGCGTGGCGGTCAGTCGCAGGGTTCTCGATGGTAAAGCGGCGCTGCTCAACTCGTTGGGCTATCACAGCATCCTGTCTCGCGGCTTTGCGCTCGTCAGGAACGAGGCCGGACAGACAATCCGGCAGGCGGCCTCCGTCGTTGCCGGGTCGATGCTGAACATTGAGTTGTCCGACGGGCAGATTGCAGCGAGAGCCGAAGGACCGCTAAAATCCGACCGTCCTAAAGCCGACCAGGGAGTGGGTAAAACGCCGCGCCAAAAGCCGGGCGGACGCGGCGGACAAGGCTCTCTATTTTGATACGCTTAGGCTAAATTGGAAATTGGCGCGCCGCCGGAAATGCGGCATTCATATCATCTGATGTCGGATGATGCCCGGCAGTAAAAGAACAGTACGGCTTGGAAGCTGATGAATCGAATCGAGAAATTTTTTGGCCTGCGCAACGAGGCGAAGATTCGCTACCTGGATGGCGAGTTCGAAGTGATGTCTCCGGGAGATTTCGTGCGCTGCGCGGTAACGGGCCAGCCCATCGCGCTTCCCGATCTTCGTTATTGGAGCGTCGACGCGCAGGAGGCATATGCCTCGGCGGAAATCTCCGCGCAGCGTTACCTTGAGCTTAACGCCATCGAACGATCGAACGCGCCCGCTCGTTGAGCGAGGCAGCTCGCGCTAGCGAGCGATTGCTTCTCGAATAAGCCGGCGCAGCACGTCGAGATCCCCGCCTTCAAGAGACGTTCTGATCGAGACCGTTTCCGCACGCTCTTTGAGTGCCCCGCGAGCACCCACAATTCCGGAGAGCCGCGCGATGTCTTTTTCCGTAGTCACCAGGAGAGCATTGCTGCGTTCGGCTGCTTCCATCAGCTCGCGCGCTTCCGCCTCGCTGAACATGTGGTGATCAGCGAATGCCCTTCGCGCGATGATGTCGGCTCCGAGTGAACTGAGCGTCGCAAAAAATCGCCCGGGATTGGCAATGCCCGCAAACGCATACACACGACGGCCGCGAAACTTCGCGTTGTCGTCTTCGGCGCGCGTCTGAGCGGAAATGATCGGCGCACGCGACAATGCTTTGAGCTGGCCAGCGACGGAACCGGCGCGATCCGCATCATCGCCTCCGGTGAGCACGATCAGGTTTGCAAGCGCCGTTTGAACGTGGAGCGGCGCGCGCAAGGGGCCCGCAGGAATGACGAGCCCGTTGCCGACGCCGCGCTTCGCATCGACGAGTGCAATAGCAAGATCCTTGGCTAGCGCCGGATTTTGCAAGCCGTCGTCCATGATGATGACGGCGCGTTTCGAAGCCATGCGCTCGATCGCTTCCGCGCCTTTGCGGCGATCGCGCGAGACGACCGTCGGCGCAGCGCGGGCAAGAAGCAGCGGCTCGTCCCCGACGTCGCGCGCCGTATGGAGATCGGCAATGACGCGCGCCGGCCCTTCAAGGCTTCCACCATAACCGCGCGAGAGAAACCATGGCTCGCGATCTTCCTCGGCGACGAGCCTGGCAAGGAACAAAGCAAGCGGAGTCTTGCCCGAGCCGCCGGCCGTGAAGTTTCCAACGCAAATGACGGGAACTGCCGAGCGATAGGGATTTGCGTTCTGAATGCGGCGGCTTGCGATCCGGCCGACGAGCGTGCCGATTGGAGAGAGAAGCGTCGTCTGCCATCCGCTGCCCGGCCCGTACCACCAGCTCGGTTCAGAGATGGGCACGCATCACGCTCGCTGTTTTTCAAGCAATGGCTGGATGGCGCCGAGCGTCTTGGCGAGCGCGCCGCCCATCGACTGAAGCGCCACGTCTGCTCCCTGTCGCATGCGCTTGGCCGCGGCTTGATCGGCAAGCAGAAGCGTGACCTGCCGCGCGATGTCGTCGGACGACCTGACTTCGACGGCGCCGCCCTCGCGGAAGAGTGCAGCATACGCATCGCGGAAATTGTGCGTGAACGGACCAGTCAAGACGCACGAGCCGAGACGAACGGCTTCGATTGGATTTTGACCGCCATGCTCGACCAGAGACCCGCCGACGAGCGAAACCGGCGACATCGAATAGAACGTTCCAAGCTCGCCAATCGTATCGGCGACGTAGATCTCGGTATCGGTCTCGGGTGTGGAGGAGCGCGAGCGCAGCTGCGTTCTGAGCCCGAGCCCGCCGAGCGACGCGGCAAGCCCGCCGCCGCGTTCGGGATGACGCGGAACGATGATCGTCAGCAGTCCCTCGATTTCGCGCCTCATCAGCGAATGCGCCGCGGCGATAACCGTGTCTTCGCCGGGATGGGTGCTGGCCGCGAGGAACAGCGGACGCTGGCCAACGGCGTTCTTGAGTGCCGCCAGCAGATCCGCGTTGACCGGAGGCGGCGGTGAATCGATTTTCAAGTTACCGGCCGTAATGACGTTCGGAGCACCGAGACGCTTCATGGCCCGCGTTATCTGCGAATTCTGCGATAGCACGGCCGCGAAGCGCGAAAACAGCGGCCGGCCGACGGCCGCATATTTGCGCCAGCGGCTGATGCTGCGTGGTGACATCCGCGCGTTGACGAGCACGAGAGGAATTCCGCGCTCCGCCGTTCCGAGAATGAGATTCGGCCAGATGTCGGATTCCGTAAAGATCGATATCGACGGCTTCCAGTGATCGAGAAAGCGGGCAACATAGTGAGGAACGTCGAGAGGCACGTACTGATGCAACGCCCGTGGCGGCAAGCGATGCGCCGCAATCTCGGCTGATGTCTTCGTGCCCGTCGTCAGCAGAATGTGAATATGCGGATTGGCGTCGAGCAGGCTGTCGATGAGCGGAAGGATCGCGTTCGTCTCGCCGACGCTTGCCGCATGAACCCACACCACCTGTCCCGCGGGGCGCGGCCGGCCCGCAAAGCCCAATCGTTCGCCGCGGCGGTTCGGATCTTCTTTCCCCTGCTGCCCGCGCATGTTGAGGAGCAGGGGCACCGCTGGCCTAAGCGCCGCCGTTCCCGCGCGATAAGTCTTGAGCACGAGGCCGGGCGACGGCGCCGAGGCCGCCGCAAGCACATCGAGCGGTGTCGCTCGCTTGATATCGGCGCCGGCAAGTTCGTATGCCCTGAGCGTCGCGGTGTTGAGTGCGGTCTCGAGCTCTACGCGTTTTGATTCGAGCAGTTCGTCGTCCGCCGTGCTCGGAACATGAATTGGTTCCCCGACGACGGCTGCAAGTTTCGAGTACGGCAGATTGATCGTCAGCCGGCTCCAGGTATCGAACGACGCGAACCGTTTGGTTGCGAGCGCGACGGGAACGATCGGCCGCCCCGACATGCGCGCGATCGTGATAATGCCGGCCCCTGCCACACGCGCCGGTCCCGGCGGGACGTCGGCAGTCATCACGAGCGAGGAGCCTTCGGACAGCGCCTGCAGCGATGCCCGGAGAGCCGCCGCGCCGCCGCGATCCTTCTTGCGCCAGCCGGCGCCCGCGCCGCGAATGAGCTGGACGTCGATGGCTTGTAATGTTTCGCTGATGATCTCGGCATCGCCGTGCCGCGCGACCATGGCGGAGATCCTGACGTCTTCAGGACGAAGCGTCGCGATCATCATGAACTGGCCGTGCCAGCACGCCACGATACAGGGGTGGGCATCGCTGAGCCGGTCCATCAGGTCCGGCGGTTCGTGGATAACCTGAGACGAATTGGCCACGTGGCGGATAAGACGCGCCAGCGTCAAGCCGCCAAGTCGCACAAGCCTCTTCTTAATTTCTGCCATGCGGCAATGGCTGCCTTATCGTTGTAACGCGAGAAAGTGCAGGATGAAGCTTGATTGTGTTTAGCCCCTTGCGGGTCGTTGCTATAGCTAATAACTAGCAAGTTCAATCACGATGGACCGCGGCTTCTTGTGAACAACGAGTAGGATTAAAGCTGGCGCTATCCACAAGGCTGCCCGCGAATCGGGAGCATCGAGACAACTCCTGATGGCAAGCCCTCTCAAAGAAGCAAAGCGTGGATTGCGCCGTACAAGTGGCGCACTTTTGCACAGCGCTGTGCATTCCCCGCCGTCCTGGCTTGGGACGCGATTCGCATCGGCCCTTTGCTACGCCGAAATGCTGCTGATCGATTATGGTCTCGTGCGGACTGTTTACAATAATCGCCATCGCGTGGGCAGGGATGCCTGGCGCTCGGCGCAGCCCGCGCCCCATCACATTGCCTGGGCCGGCAGGCGGGGCGTAAAGACGGTTATCAATCTGCGCGGCGAGCAGTCTTACGGCACGCGCTGGCTCGAGCAGCAGGCATGCGCTCGCCATGGGCTTACGCTCATCGATCTGACCTTGCGATCGCGCGCTGCGCCCTCGCGAGCCGAATTCCAGGCAATTAAAGATGTGCTGGAAAAAGCCGAATATCCCATCCTCGTTCACTGCAAATCGGGCGCCGACCGCGCCGGTTTGATGAGCGTGATGATCAGTCATCTGCACGATGGGCAGCCGATAAAAGATGCGCTGAGCCAGCTTTCGTTGCGTTACGGCCATGTCCGCAGCGCCGATACGGGCGTGCTGGATGCCGTCTTCCACCGCTATCTCGCTGATGAGGCCCGCACCGGCATCGCGTTCTGGGATTGGATCGAAACGGTTTACGATGCCCGCGAAGTGAACTCGACGTTCAAGGCGCGCGGCTGGGCCAACAGGCTCGTGAACAACATTCTTAACCGCGAATAGCCAAGCCCCGTGAGTGGCTCTCGGCTATTCGGTCAGCTTCCTCAATTAACGATCATCGTCTGAGGCCCGTGCGCAGAACGGTTCAGCCGAGCATAAGGGCCGTTGCGGTCGATCAGCTCGAAATGTTTCCCGAGCTCAACGATGCGGCCGCCGTCCATCACGCAAATCATGTCCGCGTTCTGGATCGTCGAAAGCCGGTGCGCGATGACGAGCGTCGTGCGGGTGCGCGTGAACTTTGCAAGCGCCTCCTGAACGAGTTGCTCGCTTTCATTGTCGAGCGCGCTCGTCGCCTCGTCGAGAAGAAGGATCGGCGCGTCCTTCAGGATGGCCCGCGCGAGCGCGACGCGCTGGCGCTGCCCGCCCGAAAGGCGGCTGCCGCGATCGCCGATCATCGTCTGATAGCCCTGAGGCAACCCCATGATGAAGTCGTGAGCCGCCGCCGCTTTCGCAGCCTCGATGATATCTTCTGAACTCGCCCCAAGGCGCCCAAGCGCGATATTCGCTTCGATCGTGTCGTCGAACAGCGTGATGTCCTGGCTGACGATCGCGATCTGGTCGCGCAGCGACGAGAGCGTTACATCGCGAACATCCTGGCCATCGATCAGGATCTGGCCTTCGGTAACATCGAAAAGCCGGGGCACGAGATTGATGATCGTCGATTTGCCCGCGCCCGAGCGGCCGACGAGGGCGACGGTCGATCCGCCCGGAACGTCGAGCGTGACGTCGTGCACGGCGCGTTCTTCCGACGCCGCATCGTAAGCGAACCCGACCCCGCGGAAAGAGATCTGGCCTTTAGAAACACTGAGACGCTTCGCGTCCGGCTTGTCGCCGATCGTCGGCATCTCGTCGATCAAGCCGTAGAAACTTTCAGCGGCGGCAAGGCCCTCTTGAAGCCGGCCGGCGAGGTTTCCAAGCGCGCGAATGGGCTGCGCCGCCATGAGCAACGCGGTGATGAACCCCATGAAATCGCCGACGGTCGAGATGCCGGTGGAAATGCGCAGGTAGGCAAAGCCGACGACGCCCGCGATCGCAATGCCGCCGAGCACTTCGAGGATCGGATCCATCCGCGCGCGCGTCCGCACGGACTTCATCTTCAGCCCGTAGATTTGCTCGAAGCTGTTGTCGAGGCGGTCGGCCGCGTAATTCTCGAGCTGAAACGACTTGATCAAGCGCGCGCCCGCGAGCTTTTCCGCGAGGAGCGAGGTCATATCGCCGAGGCCGCTCTGCGTTTGCTTGGCGACACGGCGGAGCCGTTGACTGATCGCGGCGACGGGCAAAGCGGCGAGCGGATAGACGCTCAAGACCACGAGCGTCATTGCCCAGTCGAGATAAAGCATCGCGATCACGAGCGCGATGACCGAGAAGGTGTCGCGGAAAATCGAGTTCAGCGCCGCCATCATCGCGCCTTGCACGAAGCCGATGTCGTTCGTCAGCCGCGACATCAGCCGGCCGGGCGTCTCCCGCGACAGCCGCGCGAAATCGGCACTGATGAGATGCCGGAACGCGAGCTTCTGCATGTCCGAGGTGAGGCGAAGAATGAAACGGTTCGTCGCGATCGCTTGCGCAAAAAGCAGTGTCGCGCGCGCGATCGTAATGCCGACGATCGCCGTCAGCACGAACGGTAGCGCGCCTTGCTGATTGCCCATCAGCATGTCGAATGATTTCTTGATGACGGCCGGATAGCCGCCGGTCACCGCGGCGAGGCACGCCGTCAGAAAGAGCGTCCAGCCGAGTTCCCATCGACGCGGCCAAACCCAGTCGACGACGAAACGGCGAAGGAGCGCGCGCGAAGCCGCATCGAGCCGCAGACGCGGCCGGGCCTTCTTTTCGGGTTTGAGAAGATTGCCCGTCACGTGGCGGATGTTGCCGGCTGAGATGGCTTCATGCCATTCGGCTCGAGCAGCCGGTGCAGATGCACGATGAAATAGCGCATCATCGCGTTGTCGACCGAGCGCTGGGCTGCGTTCTTCCAAGCGGCGTAAGCGGACTGATAGTCCGGATAGATGCCGACGATATCAAGGCCCTCGAGATTGCGAAATTCGTGGCCCTCGAGCGTTTCGAGTTCACCCCCGAAAACGAGATGCAGGAGCTGCGGTTTTGAATCGGATGAAGATGAGGTCTGGGACATGGACGACTGTTCGTCTCCTGAACAAATGCTCCGGGCGACTTTTTAAAAAGCCGCGCGTGTGACAGCCGTCAACGGCGCAAAGCGTCCTCTGGCCAATCAGGAATCGCATAACTTCTGCGTAAGCATTTGTTTACGCTATTTCTTAAGCTCATCGGAAGAGAATTCTGCCAAGATCCCATACAAAGCCACGGAAAGCGGCTCGGAAGTTCGACAGTGAGACGGAACAGCGCGGCACGGGACCTCTCGGGCCGCGTTCTCGTATGTGCCCGGCGCCTCAGCCGAGCCCGGCAAACCACGACAGCGCCATATCGGCAACAAGGCCCACGAAGACGGCGAGGCCGACGTCCCGGTTCGACTTGAATCGCCAGAGACAGTTGCTGGAATTGTGAATATCGAGCGTCGCGACCTGCCACGACATCTGCAGGAACACCAGGACGACGGCCAGGAAATAGACGAGGTGGGCACCGGCAAGCGCGCCGGCCACGAGCCACAGAATTCCGGCGAGCCCATACATCGCGCCGACGAACGAAACCGTGTCTTCGCCGAAATGCAGCGCCGTCGAGCCGAGCCCCAGAAGCGCATCGTCCTCTTTGTCCTGATGCGCGTAGATCGTGTCGTAGCCGACCGTCCAGAACACGCAGCCCGCGTAAAGGGCGAGCGCCGGAAGGCCGATCGATCCCTTGATTGCGGCCCAGCCGACGAGGGCGCCCCAGTTGAAAGCAAGGCCCAGCACCAGCTGCGGATACGATGTGAAGCGCTTCGCAAATGGGTAAGCCGCAACGATGAAAAGCGAGGCGATAGCCAGCCAGATCGTGAAGCTGTTGAAGTTCAACAGGACGACCAGCCCGATGAGCGCCGTCGCGACGACGAAGCCAAGCGCGGCTTCCGGCGAAACTTGCCCTGATGGCAGAGGACGATTGACCGTCCGCTCGACGCGGCCGTCGATGTCGCGGTCGACCCAGTCGTTATAGGCGCAACCGCAGGCGCGCATCGCGAGAGCGCCGATGGCGAAGAGCACGAGATAGCCGATATTCGGCAGGTGATCGCCGGAATTGACCTGGGCGAGGGTCTGCGCCCACCAGCAGGGAAACAGCAACAGCCACGTGCCGATCGGCCGGTCCAATCGCCCGAGCCGAAGGTACGGCTGCCACGATGCCGGCGCCCATCGATCGACCCAGTTCGACGGCGGTGCATCCGCAACACGCAATGTCGGCTTGGGCGAAATCTCGGCACCCGTCGTCAAATGATGTTTCTCCGGCAACTTTGGCAAAGACCTATCCGGCCCGTCGCCCCGACGCAATATAGGGAGGCGCAATACCGGGTCATGGATGCGACATACGTTTGACTGCAAGCGCGGCTTCGATAAGACCGCATCATGGCTATCCGCGACCTGACTTCAGAGCGACTATTTGTCGACAACGATCTCGCCGCTGCCAAGCTCTTGGAGCTTGAGCCGCCGCAGGCGCACTACCTGACCGGCGTCCTGCGCCTGCGGCCGGGAGCAAAGCTGTTGGTATTCAACGGCCGCGACGGCGAGTGGGTTGCGACCCTCGCCGAGACGCACAAGCGGCGCGTCACGCTCCAAGTCGAGGAACAGACGCGCCCCCAGGAAAGTGGCCCCGACATCGACTATTTGTTCGCGCCGCTCAAACGGTCGCGGCTCGATTACATGGTGCAGAAGGCGACCGAAATGGGCGCCGCGCGCCTCAGGCCTGTCATTACCGAAAGAACGGTCGCGGAAAGAGTTAACAGCGAGCGGATGCGCGCCAACGTGATCGAGGCGGCGGAGCAGTGCGGGATTTTGCAAGTGCCGGCCGTCGAGCCGCCCGCAAAACTCGATGACGTCCTTGACGATTGGGACGAAGCGCGCCGCCTGATCTACTGCGACGAGCACGAGCAACTGTCTGACCCGATCGGGGCTTTGGAGAAGCTCTCGGCTGGGCCCCTGGCAGTCCTTATCGGACCCGAAGGTGGCTTTTCCCCGCGCGAGCGACAGCGCCTCGTCGGCAAGCCCTATGTCGTGCCGCTGTCGCTCGGCCCGCGAATCATGCGCGCCGATACCGCAGCCGTTGCCGCGCTTGCGATCGTCAATGCCGTTCTTGGCGATTGGCGCCGCCGCTAACTCCATTGTCGGGGACGCTTGCCGTTCCCGTCGGTCCTCGCCATAAGGCTCAAGCCGCGGGGCGCACCCGCGTCGGTTTGGCAAGGCTGGGTCGCTCGGTAATATGTCCACGCGAGAACAAGGTGCTGCGAGCGCGACGATCGAGACACGAGACGATCTCGTGCGCTGGATTGCGGCTGGCGAGAAGCCGAAAGCGGATTGGCGTATCGGCACCGAGCACGAGAAGTTCGTATTTCGCACCGTGACGTTGGATCCCGTGCCCTACGGCGGCACCGATGGCATTCGCGCCCTGATGGAAGAGTTGATCCGCCGCTACGGCTGGGTCGCCATCAAGGAAGGTGAAAACGTCATCGCCCTGAAGCGCCCGGACGGCGAGAAGGGCGGCACGATCAGCCTCGAGCCGGGCGGCCAGTTCGAGCTCTCTGGCGCGCCTCTCGAAACGCTGCACGAAACGGCAGTCGAAACCGACGAGCATCTGCGCGAAGTCATCGACGTCGGCGAGGATCTTGCCATCGGTTTTCTGGGCGTCGGATTTTCGCCGAAGTGGCGGCTCGACCAGATCCCGCACATGCCGAAGAAGCGCTATCAGGTGATGACCCGCTATATGCCGACAGTCGGCAGTCGCGGTCTCGACATGATGTACCGGACCGCGACGATCCAGGTGAACCTCGATTTTTCGAGCGAAGCCGACATGGTGAAAAAGCTCCGCGTATCGCTCGCGCTGCAGCCGATCGCGACAGCGCTGTTCGCGTCGTCGCCGTTCGCCGAGGGTCGCCCCAACGGCTTCCAGTCGATGCGGAGCGAAGTCTGGCTCGACACCGATAAGCGCCGGACCGGCATGCTCCCGTTCGCGTTCGAAGACGGCATGGGCTATGAGCGCTACGTCGATTACGCGCTCGATGTGCCGATGTATTTCGTCTACCGCGACGGCAATTACATCGATGTCGCCGGTTCGTCGTTTCGCGATTTTCTGGCAGGCCGCCTCAAGGGGCTGGAAGGCGAGCTGCCGACCGCCGATGATTGGTCGGACCACCTCACCACGCTCTTCCCCGAAGTCCGCCTCAAACGTTTTCTGGAGATGCGCGGCGCCGATGCTGGGCGCTGGGGAACGATCACGGCGCTCTCGGCTTTCTGGACCGGCATTCTTTACGACGAGGCCGCGCTGGATCAGGCTTGGACACTGGTCCGCGACTGGACCAGCGAAGAGCGGGAAAATCTGCGGGCAGCCGTTCCGAAAACGGCACTCGCGACGCCTTTCCGGACGACGACGGTCGCCAGCATCGCCCGCCAAGCCTTGCGTATTTCGCGGCACGGTCTCAAGAACCGCGCCCGCATCAACGCCAAAAACCAGGACGAGACGGTATTTCTGGCCCCGCTCGAGAAGATCGCAGGCAACGGCCAGACCGTGGCGGACGAATTGCTGCGGCGTTATTCCGGGGAGTGGCAGGGCAACGTTGATCGGATCTTCGAGGAGTTTGCTTTCTGATGGCGCCCGTTGCCAGGCGAGCCTGTTGCCTCAGGTTCAACCACCGGTTCAGGCCATGTTCATGGTCGCGCGAGTAGCTTCCGCCGCTTGCCTAGGCTCAGCCGCCCAGCACGGCCCGGGGATGAGGAGGCGGTAGGTGTTTCAGGCTGCATCAGTGTCGATAAAATCGTTTGGAATGGCCGCGCTGGCTGTTCTGGCGGTGTTGGCTTTTGCAGCCGGTGACGCGAGCGCCGATCCCTGTGCCGATTCCTGCCGGTCCCAGCACAATTCCTGCCGGATGGCCGCAAAACTCCTGTATTCCGCACATTGCGACGCTCAGTTGCAGAGCTGCATCACCCAATGCTTCTCGGGAGCTCGTTCCCGCGACCGCGACCGCGCTCCGCGCGATGTGCGACCCGACCCCCGAGGCATGAGCGAGCCGCGAGGCGCAGGCGCTGGCATGGGCGACCCCCGCGATATGCGCGGACCCCCGCCCCGCGAGTTTCGCGAGCCTCGCGATCCGGGCGGCCAGCGCTGGCCCGGCGCGGGCGACCGCCGCTGATGGGGCGCGCTTTCTACACAGGCGCAACGGCCAAGCCTATATTGCCGGTCACCGGCGCACGTGCGAGGATGATTAATGCCCGTGGCTACGCGCCGAGGTTGCCGCAGGCGCGATCGAATTTGGGCCGCCGCGTCTCTGGCTGACGTAAGCTGACGGCCCAAGAGCGAAACAGCCGACATGACTATTGGCTTGGAGACAGAAGACGATGCCGCATATCGAGCTGCCTGAGCCCGATGTTGGCGTCTTGCGGCGGCTGCCCATTCTGATCGAAGGCCTGAAAAGCCGCGTCGGTCAGGATCTTCTGATCGTCGACGAAGATGGACGCCGGGCCTACGAGACGGATGCGTTCACGGCTTATCGCCGCGTGCCCATGCTCGTCGTCCTGCCGCGCACGACCGAAGAAGTCTCCAAGATCTTGAAGTATTGCCACGAGAACGACGTCAAAGTCATTCCCCGCGGCGCAGGCACATCTCTGTGCGGCGGGTCGTTGCCGACCGAGGATGCCATCGTCCTCTGCATCTCGAAGATGAACCGCGTCATCGAGATCGATTATGCCAACCGCTTGGCGCGTCTCGAAGCCGGAATAACAAATCTCCAGATCACGGCGGAGGTCGCGGCGGGCGGCTTTTTCTATGCGCCCGATCCCTCATCGCAACTTGCGTGTACGCTTGCAGGCAATCTCGCGATGAATTCCGGCGGCGCGCACTGTCTCAAGTACGGAGTGACGACGCACAACGTCTTGGGCGTCAAAATGGTGCTGATCGACGGCACCGTCGTCGAGATCGGCGGCTCGGCGCTGGAACGCAACGGCTACGACCTCTTGAGCCTGGTCATCGGGTCCGAGGGCCAGCTCGGCGTCATCACTGAAGCAACCGTGAAGCTCGTTCCGGCGCCGGAAGGCGCACGGCCGATGATGATTGGCTTTCGTTCGCCGGAGGCAGCGGGCAGTTGCGTCTCGGCGATCATAGCGGCCGGTATCATCCCTGTAGCGATCGAATACATGGATCACGCGGCGATCGAAGTATGCGAAGCCTTCGCCGGCGCAGGCTATCCGCTCGATGCGGAAGCATTGCTGATCGTCGAGGTCGAAGGCTCGGAGGCGGAAATCGGCATCCTGCTCGGCCGCATCGCCGAAATCGCCGCTCGCTTCGATCCAAAAACCGTTCAGATCAGCGCCGATGCCGAACAGAGCGCGCGGATCTGGGCCGGCCGTAAGGCGGCGTTCGGCGCGATCGGGCGCATTTCCGATTACCTATGCATGGACGGCACCATCCCGCTCGCGCAGTTGCCTCACGCGTTGACCCGGATCAGCCAGATCTGCGCCGAGTACGGTCTCAAGGTCGCCAACATCTTCCACGCCGGCGACGGCAATCTGCATCCGCTCATCCTCTATGATGCGAACAGTCCCGAGGAGGCGGAACGCGCCGAGCTTGCGGGCGAAACTATTCTGAAGCTGTGCGTCGAGCTTGGCGGCTGTCTCACGGGCGAGCACGGTGTCGGCATCGAAAAACGCGAACTGATGACGACCCAGTTCTCGCCCACCGATCTGGCCGTTCAGATGCGGATAAAAACCGTTTTCGATCCGACGTGGCGATTGAACCCGGCGAAGGTATTTCCGCTCGCCATCACCAACGTCATGCGCGCTGGCGACGCCGCCAGCACACCGGAGGCTGCCTAGCAGATGGTGCGATCGTGACTGAGCTTTTTCGCCCCGCCGCCGAGTGGGAATTGCAGTCCATGATTGCGAGGCTTGCGCGCGAGAAGCGTGGCATCGAAGTCGTGGGGCATGGCGCTCTTCGCAACACCGGCCGGGTCGCGAAGGCGGACGTCGTGTTGACGACCTCCGGCCTCAAGGGCGTGACGCTCTATGAGCCGACGGAACTCGTCATGTCGGCAAGGTCCGGCACGCCGGTTTATGAAATCGAGGCGATCCTCGCGGCGCGCGGTCAGATGCTCAGCTTCGAACCTGTAGATCTCGGACCAGCGACCGGAGCGCCGGGCGGCGCGCTCTCCATCGGCGGCGTCTTCGCGACGAATTTTTCGGGCTCCCGGCGCATTTCCGCCGGAAGCGCCCGCGATAACCTGCTCGGTGTCCGCGCCGTCAACGGCCGCGGCGAGCTTTTCAAATCCGGCGGCCGCGTGATGAAGAATGTCGCCGGCCTCGACGTCGCCCGCGGATTGACCGGCAGCTGGGGAACGCTCGCCGTCATGACCGAAGTGACATTCAAGGTCGCGCCGCTCCCACAGACCATGCAAACGCTGGCCTTCGTCGGCCTGCCGGACGATTTGGCGATCGAAGCGCTCAACATCGCGATGGCGACTCCGCTCGAAATTTCGGGCGCGGTCCATCTCCCGAAGAATTGCGTCGACAGGCTCAAAGTGCCGAAGCTCAAAGGTGTCGGACAATCGCTGACGCTTCTGCGTCTCGAGACGTTTGCGACGTCGATCGACGAGCGCAGGGAGAAGCTCAAGGCGGCGCTCAAGGTTTACGGCAAGCCGATCGAACTCGATGCGGAAGACACCTTCAGTCTTTGGAGCGAATTCCGCACGCTTTCTATGATGCCGTTCTCGACCGAGACGAGCCTGTGGCGGATTTCAACACTTCCGACGAAGGCGCCTGAAATCGTCGCCGCGATCCAAAAGTTCATGGATGTGGTGGCGTTCTACGATTGGTCCGGCGCGCTCGTCTGGCTGGAAGTCCCGGCCGCTGCCGATGCCGGTGCAGCCGATGTGCGCCGCGCCGTTGCCGTTCGTGGCGGCCACGCGACGTTGATCCGTGCAGAGCCGGAAATCCGCAACTCCGTCGAAGTCTTCGAACCCCTGAAGCCGGAGATCGAAAGATTGACACGCGGGATCAAGTCGGCCTTCGATCCGAGCGGCCTGCTTAATCGCGGGCGCATGTACGCCAATTTCTAGACACGTCAGTTCGACATAAGGCGCAATGCAAACCAATTTTTCGAAATCGCAGCTTGACGATCCGGAGGTCAGGGAAGCCGAGCGCATCCTTCGACGCTGCGTACACTGCGGGTTCTGCACCGCGACGTGCCCGACATACGTCGTCCTCGGCGACGAGCGCGATAGTCCGCGCGGCCGCATCTACGCAATAAAGGACATGCTCGAGAAAGGGCTCGATGCGAAGCCCGAGGTTTCGGTTCACATCGACCGTTGCCTGTCGTGCTTCTCGTGCATGACGACCTGCCCTTCGGGCGTCGACTATATGCATCTCGTCGAGATTGCGCGGAAGCACATCGAGAAAACGGGAAGCCGCAGTCTGAAGGATCGGCTCATCCGCCGCGCGTTGGCGGAGATCGTGCCGCATCCGCGCCGCTTCCGGTGGGCGATGAAGGCAGCACCGCTCGGCCGGCGGATGGCTGGCGCATTCAAGGCGCTCAATCTTCCCGAGCTTGCCGCGATGGTCGATTTGGCGCCGGTCGAGGCGCCACGCTCCGGCCGCTTCCGCGGACCGGGCCGAGCATCTCCGACGGGCGTGAGAACTGGCCGCGTCATCATGCTTGCGGGTTGTGCGCAGCAAGTGCTGAGACCCGAAATCAACGACGCGACGATCCGGCTTTTCGCGCGCGGCGGCATCGATGTGATCGTGTCGGCCGGAGCCGCCTGCTGCGGAGCCTTGAACCAGCACATCGGCCGCGAGGAAGAAGCGATCAAGGCCGCCAAGGTCAACGTCGATGCCTGGAGCAAGGAAATCGCCAAGGGCGGCGTCGACGCCATCATCATCAACACGTCCGGCTGCGGCACGACGGTAAAGGACTACGGGCATCTCCTGAAACACGAAACCGAGTACGCCAAGCGCGCGAAAGACATCGCGGCGATGACGAAGGATGTCAGCGAGTTCCTCGACCAGTACGATATCGGCGCGCCGAAACGCTGGTCGAGCCTCAAGGTCGCCTATCATTCGGCGTGCTCGCTGCAGCACGGCCAGCGCGTCACGAGCCAGCCGAAGTCGTTGCTGAAGAAAGCTGGCTTCACCGTCATGGATGTGCCGGAAGCCCATCTCTGCTGCGGCTCGGCGGGCGTCTATAATATTCTTCAGCCCGAAATCTCGGGCGCGTTGCGCGATCGCAAGGCCGCAAACATCAAATCATTGCGGCCGGATATCGTGGCGGCAGGCAACATCGGCTGCATCAATCAGCTTCAACGGGCGCTCGATGTGCCGGTCGTCCATACGGTCGAGTTGCTCGATTGGGCGCATGGTGGTCCAATTCCGCCGGGATTAGAAAATCTCGCCCAGTATTCGACAAACGTGCCGCAACCCAAACACAGCGTTGAGGACTACATAGGCGCATGACAGTCCAATCCGGCGTCAAACAATCCCAGACTTTGCTCGCCGATGAGCTTCGCGCCCGCCTTCGCGGCAAGGCGAAGCCGGTCGGCTCGCTCGGGCGGCTCGAGGATCTCGCAGTCCAAATCGGCTTGATCGGAGGCTCGACGAGCCCCGACCTCGGCATTGCGAAAATTCTGGTCTTCGCGGGCGATCACGGCATCACCGCCGAAGGCGTGACGGCCTACCCCTCCGTTGTGACGCGCGAGATCGCCAAGTTCGTTTTGGCGGGCACCGCGGGCGTCAACGTATTGGCGCGCGCCGCAGGCGTCGGCGTCGAACTCGTTGACGCCGGAATGCTCGAGCCGTTGCCGCCGCACGATCTCCTTCTCGACCGCCGCATAGCAAGCGGCACGAAGAACGCCCGGCGCGAGCCAGCGATGTCCATCGAGGAATGCGCAGCGGCCCTGGAAGCCGGTCGCGCCATCGATGCGCACCTGGGCGCTGAGAACGTCGGTATCGTCGGCTACGGCGAAATCGGCATCGGCAATACGAGCGCCGCCGGCCTGGTCGCCCACGCGTTGACCGGTCTCGGTCTCAAATCGCTCGTCGGTCCGGGAGCAGGCACTCCGGCACTCGGTCTCGATCACAAATATCAGGTGCTCAGCGACACGATTGACCGCGCCGCGATTGCGCCATCCACTTCGGAGAAGCGCACGTTCGAAGTGCTTCGCCAGTTCGGCGGCTTCGAAATCGTGATGATGGCAGGCGCGATGACGGCGGCCGCCGCCGCTGGACGCGTTATCGTCGTCGATGGTTTCATCTCGACCGCCGGAGCCATCGCCGCGGAAGCCCTCGTTCCGGGAACGATCGATAACTGCGTTTTCGCTCATTGCTCAGCCGAACCCGGACATGCGGCTCTGCTGAAGCATCTGAGCGTCAAGCCGCTGCTCGAATTGGAAATGCGGCTCGGCGAAGGCAGCGGTGCCGCGCTCGCAATCCCCATCATTCGAGCCGCCGAACTCATGCTCCGCGAAATGGCGGACTTGCCGGGTGAACATCCCGAATGATCTCGCTTGAACGGATGCGTTTCTTCGTTGCGTTGCAATTCCTGACGCGCATTCCGCTCAAGCACATCGATCCCTTGCCGGGCGATTGGCTTGTGCGGGCAGCGAAATATTTGCCGCTGGTCGGCGGTCTGGTCGGCGTCTTCACGGGCGGTGTCATCCTGCTGACGTCGTTCGTCTTCCCCGAGCCGCTACCCGTCATACTGGGCTTAGCGTTCGCTATTCTGCTGACCGGTGGGCTGCACGAGGATGGATTGGCCGACACCGCCGACGCATTCGGCGGCGGACACACCCGCGAACGCTGCCTCGAAATCATGAAAGATAGCCGCATTGGCACATACGGCGTTCTCGCCCTGATCGTCACTCTGGCGCTCAAGGCAACGGCACTCGCTGCGGTCGATCCGCTCTCTTCCGCGAAGGTCGTCATCGCCGGGTTTGCGGGCGCGAGGGCGGCGGCCGTGCTGGCGCTGGCGAGCCTTTCCTATGCGGGCGGCGAAGCGGCAAAGGTCAGCCGAACCACGTCGGAAATGACCGGAAGCGAGATCGCGGTGACAGTCGTGACCGCTCTGATTTTCGGATTTCTTTGTTTGAGCCCCGTCGTCTTCTTGGCGTCGGCCCTGTTCGCAGGCGTAGCAGCAACCATTGTCGCGTTGATTGCCCACCAGAAAATCGGTGGCTACACGGGCGACGTCCTGGGCGCGGTCGAACAGATTTACGAAACGGCGTTCTTTATAATCGCCGTGGCCATAATCGCCGGTCCGGGATAATATTCCCGAAAACAAGAAGCTCGCCGCAGAGTGTATTGCGTATGGCGACGGTGGAAACAGGGGGCGGCGCGATATTGCGCGCCGGGGGTGGCTGGTCGCGAGTGCTCAACTCGCGCGGTGGCCGCTTCATTACCGAAGTCTTCGATGGCGCCGACGAAGCGCTCGCGGCATTCGAAGCCGTCGAGACCGGCCTCGTCTCCAACGGTTTTCAAACGCTCGATTGGCTGACGGTCCTCTACGAAGAATTGGCGCCCGCGCGGAAAGCGATGCCGCGTCTCGTGGTCGTGACCGAACAATCGAGCGGCGACGTCGCGCTCGTTCTCCCGCTCGTTGTCGCGAAAGAAAGGATGTTGCGCGTCGCGAGCTTCGCCGACCTCGGCGTTTCCGATTACGGCGGCCCGATTTTGGGACCGGTACGCCTCACGGATCGAAGAGCCATCCGCCGCGTCTGGCGTTCGGTGCGCAGCGCGATGCGCGATATCGATCTTATCCGCTTCGAACGCATGCCAGCCGAAATCGGCGGCCGCCCGAATCCGCTCCTCACGTGTTTAGGCCGCTCGCCCGCGTTGCGATCAGGAACCGAGCTGTTCCTGACGGACACCGCGGACGCTCACCCGCGCGGCATCGGCAAGAAATATCGCAAGGAAGTCGAACGCTGCTATCGGCTGTGGCAGAAGGAGCCCTCGCCGCGCTTTTATCGGGCGACGACCGCGGAGGAAATCGCCCATGTCTATCTGGCGCTGGAAGAACAGCGGGCGCGCCGGCACGCGGCGCTCCATGGCAAAAGCGTCCTCGATGAACCGGCTTACGGCTCCTTCTACGAACGCTTGGCGATCGACGGCTCCGACGCAGGCTTGAGCGCCCTCTTCGCGCTCGAAGCAAACGGCGAGATCGTCGCCACCCTTTTCGGCATCGTCCATGACGGCGCCTTCACGCGCCTCGCCATTTCGACGGGCGGAGAAGAGTGGAGCCACCTCTCGCCGGGCCGGCTCGTCGTAATCGAAGCCATGAAATATTTCGCCACCCGGGGCGTGCGCCGCTTCGATATGGGCATCGGGGAGCACCCGCTCGCGCGCGGCTTTGGTGCACGAGAGGTGCCGCTCTACGATCTGGTCGTGCCGACGGACGGGATTGCCCTCCCGGCGGCTCTCCTGCACCTCCTCAGGGGACACTTCCAAGGCAAACGGGTGCGCCGGGGCGCAGCCGATATAGACCAAGTGGCTGAGCTGCGTTGATTTTAGGGATTTTAGGGCGACTTTCCTGATGCCGGTCCATCCGATATAAGGCGGGCTCGCACGCCGGGCGCCGTAAGGTGTCACGGCAACTTTTCTATTTGCGGTCTGGTCCCCAACATCCTCATGTCCAAAGTGAATACAAGCACGCGCCCCGAGGCGCGCCTCGCCAAAGGCTTCCGCGATATCGAGGCGGCGGAACTCCGGGGCCTCAACGACATGACGGGTAAGATCCGTGAGGTCTACGAGCGCTACGGCTTCGAAGCGCTCGAGACGCCCGCGATCGAGTACACCGACGCGCTCGGCAAATTCCTCCCCGACCAGGACCGCCCCAACGCCGGCGTCTTCTCGTTCCAGGACGAGGACGAGCAATGGATGAGCCTGCGCTACGACCTGACCGCGCCGCTCGCCCGCTACGTCGCTCAGAATTTCCAATTCCTGCCGAAGCCGTTCCGCCGTTATGCGTTCGGCAACGTCTACCGCAACGAAAAGCCGGGCCCGGGCCGCTTCCGCCAGTTCATGCAGTTCGACGCCGATACGGTCGGAGCAGAAGGCGTCGCAGCCGATGCCGAGATGTGCATGCTCGCCGCCGATACGCTCGAAGCCCTCGGCGTGAAGCGCGGCGACTACGTGATCAAGGTCTCAAGCCGCAAGCTTCTCGACGGACTGTTGAGTGCCGCCGGTCTCGACGGCGAAGAAAATGCCGGGCGCCGTCTGACCGTTCTGCGCGCCGTCGACAAGCTCGATCGCCTTGGTATCGAGGGCGTTTCCCAGTTGCTCGGAAAGGGCCGCAAGGATGAAAGCGGCGACTTCACGAAAGGGGCCGATCTGACACCCGCGCAGACGATGGAAGTCATTGGCTTCCTCGAACGGCCCATCGCCTCGAACACCGATAACCCTGCATTCAAGTCCGGAGTCGAAGATCTCTTGAAGCTCAAGGAGATCTGCGCCGCCGCCGGATACGACGAAAATCGCATCCGCCTCGATCAGACGGTCGTCCGCGGCCTCGAATACTACACCGGCCCCGTCTTTGAAGCGGAGCTGACCTTCGAGGTCAAAGACGATGACGGCAGGCCCGTGCGCTTCGGTTCCGTCGGCGGCGGCGGCCGTTATGACGATCTCGTCGCGCGCTTCACGGGCGAAAAAGTCCCGGCAACTGGCTTCTCGATCGGCGTATCGCGCCTGCAGGCGGCGCTGTCTCTGATCGGCGACAAGAAAGCGAAAGCTCTCGGCCCCGTCGTGGTCCTCGTCATGGATAAGGGCGAGATCGCAACCTACCAGAAAATGACGCAAGCGCTCCGCAACGCCGGCGTCCGCGCGGAGATGTACCTCGGCTCGTCCGGCATGAAGGCGCAGATGAAATATGCAGATAAGCGCAACAGCCCGTGCGTCATCATCCAAGGTTCGGACGAGCGCGCCAAAGGCGAGGTGACGATCAAGGACCTGATCGAAGGCGCGAAAGCCGCCGCCGCGATCAAGGACAATAAAGAATGGAAGGAGGCGCGCCCGGCGCAGTTCTCCGTCTCCGAGGCAAACCTCATCCAGGAAGTTCACAAGCTCATCAAGCGGCATGAGGCCTAGATCATGACCGTGGAGACGACGCGGAATCTCGAGGCGCTGGCAGCGCAAGCGCAGACGTTGATGTCGGTTTTCACCAAAGCCGGCTACGAGGCCGTTGCGCCCTCCATCATTCAACCGGCTGACGTCTTCCTCGACGTCATCGGCGAAAGCTTGCGCGCGCGGACGTATGTCTTCACCGACCAGGACGGCGCGGAGCTGTGCCTCCGGCCGGACATCACGGTGCCGACGTGCCGCCTCCACTTGGAACGCCACGCCGATCCGGCGACGACGGCACGCTATTGCTATAACGGCCCCGCATTCCGCTTTCAGCCGCAAGGCGCGACGGCTTCGCACCCGCGCGAATTTCGCCAGGCCGGCATCGAGCGTTTCGGCGACAAGGCGCGCGAAGCAGCCGAAGCGGAAACGGTCGCCATCGTCGTCAAGGCAATCGAAAAAGTCGGCCTCAAGGACTGGACGCTGAAGCTCGGCGACCTCGGATTGTTCTCGAGCGTTCTCGACGCGGCCGACGTCTCTCCGAATTGGAAAAAGCGACTCGACGATGCGTTCCTGAAGCCGCTCTCGTTTCGCAATGCCCTGAAAGACTTCGCGTCGGCCGCGCGCGTTGAGTCTCCCGGCGTCCCGGAAGAATTGCTTTCTGCCGTGCGGCGCGACGAATGGGAAAAGAGCGAAGCCGCAGTCGCCGTCTATCTCGAAGAAAATGCAATCGAGCTGCTCGGCACGCGCTCGCTCGCAGACATCACGGAACACCTGATGGTGATCGCTGAGGATCGCCAGGAAAAGCCTCTCGACGCGAGCGCCATCGAGTTGATCGAACGCTATGTCGGCGTCACGGGTCCGGCGACCACGGCCGGCGAAAAAATCGCAGCTCTCCTTAAAGGCGCGAAGAACGGTGCGGGCGCGGCTTTGGAAACTTACGACCGGCGTCTCGCCCTCCTTGCCAACGCGGGCATCGATCTCAGTCGCGTAACGTTTTCGGCCGAATTCGGTCGCACGCTCGCCTATTACTCAGGGTTGGTTTTCGAAGTGAATTCGTCGTGCCTTGACGCGAAAAGCCCCATCGCCAACGGCGGCCGGTACGACGGGCTGATGCGCGTCGCCGGAGCGCAAGTCGAAGTTCCGGCCGTCGGTGCCGCCATCCATTCCGAGCGTCTGCTCGCAGCGACCGTCAAGGGGGCGCAATGAGCAAGCTCACACTCGCGATACCCTCGAAGGGCCGCTTGATGGAGCAGACGACCGATATGTTTGCGCGCGCCGGATTGGTCGTGCGCAAGGTCGGTCACGTGCGCGGCTATCGCGGCGAAATCGACGGGCTTCCGGATATCGACGTCGCCTACGTTTCGTCGGGCGAGATCGCGGCCGCCCTGAAGGCGGGAAGCGTGCACCTCGGCATCACGGGCGAAGATCTGATCCGCGAGAACATTTCTGACGCAGCGACCCGCATACGGTTCTTGCAGGCGCTCGGCTTCGGCTTCGCCGACGTGATCGTGGCGGTGCCGGCGTGCTGGGTTGACGTTGCGACGGTGCACGACCTCGAGGACATCGCGCTGCCGTTCCGCCGTCTGCATGGACGGTGGCCGCGCGTCGCCACGAAATACGTGAACCTGACGCGGCGGTTTTTCGGCTCCAAAGGTTTCGGCGACTACCGCATCATCGAGAGTGCGGGCGCAACGGAAGGCGCACCGGCGGCAGGCATGGCCGAGCTGATCGTCGACATAACCACGACTGGCGAAACGCTGCGCGCCAACGGCCTAAAAATACTCGACGACGGTGTCATTCTGAAATCGCAGGCGAACCTGTGCGCCTCGAACGCCGCCGCTTGGACGCCGGAGTTCGAGAAGATCTGCGCCGAGCTCACGGCGAAACTATCGGCATCCGTTCCGGCGAAAGCTGCGTCGCGCGCGTAGCTGAAGGCGCGCTGCTGCCGCCTCCTCAACGTCATCCCCGCGCAGGCGGGGATCCGCCCAAACTAACGCTGATCGCAAATTTCAGGCTTGAACAGATCCCGGCCTTCGCCGGGATGACGCGGTTTGCGGTACGGTCCTCAGCAAGCCTCACACGCTATCGGCGAGGTGGCATTTCAGGATGCCGTAATCGTAGCGTCCGCCGAGCGCCGAAAAAGCGGGGCCAAGCTTGCCCGTCTCACGCGTTTGGCATCGTTCGAATGCCTCTTCGATCTCGTCGTAATCCGCGGCGTCGAGCTTCAACGCGTCCTCAGCCGTGATCAGTCCGGCTTCGATCGCCTCCGCCAGATGGCCATAGACGGTCGATATCTCGAGGCTTCGCTCAGCGGCGATCGCCTCTGCATCGAGACCGCGTAAGTGCGCAGCGAGCGTCGCGTTCACGGTCGCGGACAGCCTGTTGTTGAGCGCCGGATGCTTCTTGAATTGCCCGATGACGTCGAGGAAAGCCACGCCATAACGCGCGATCTTGCTGGCGCCGAGGCCGAGAATGTCGTGGAGCGCGCTTTCCGTCGTCGGCTGCTTTTCAGCAAGCTCGATCAGCGTCTTGTCCTGAGCGACAACGTAAGGAGGAAGCTTCGCCGATGCCGCGAGCTTCTGCCGGAGAGCCCGAAGCGCGTCGAACAGCGGCTGGTTCTCGCGCGCCACCCGCGATGCCGCCGCGGACGCAGCGCGCTTCGAGCCCTTCGAAACTTGCCGCGTCACGCGCAAAAGGAAACGCTCTTCGCCGCGGAGCAGCGGCCGCGCCCGTTCCGTCAGAACGAGCGAGCCCATGCCCTCGTCATCGATGCTGAGATACCCTTGCGCGGTGAGCTGACGGAAAAGCCCCTTCCACGTCGCCTGCGGAACATCTTTGCCGATGCCGTAGACGGTGAGCCGGTCGTGACCGTTGCGGATGATCCGTTCGTCGGCGCTGCCGCCCAAGACGTCGGCAAGATACGTGACGCCGAACCGCTGGCCCGTGCGATAAACCGCCGAGAGCGCTTTCTGCGCGAGGACCGAGCCGTCTTCCGTATGTGGCGGGTTGAGGCAGTTATCGCAGTTGCCGCAAGGCTCGGGCCGCGTTTCGCCGAAATACGCGAGCAGCGCTTGCCGTCGGCAACCGGGCATCTCGGCAAGCCCGATCAGCGCATCGAGCTTTTGACGCTGAACCTTCTTGAACGCATCCGCGCCTTCGGATTGTGAAATCCATTGCCGAAGCTGCACGATGTCCTGAAAACCGTACGCCATCCAGGCGTTGGCGGCTTCGCCGTCGCGCCCCGCGCGGCCCGTCTCCTGATAGTAGGACTCGATCGACTTCGGCAGATTGAGATGCGCGACGAAGCGCACGTCCGGCTTGTCGATGCCCATGCCGAAGGCAATCGTCGCAACGATGATGAGGCCGTCTTCGGACAGAAATTTCGTCTGCGCGGCAGCACGGATCGGCGCATCGAGACCCGCGTGATAGGCGAGCGCTTTACGCCCCTTCGACGATAGCCAAGCGGCCGTTTCTTCGACCGACTTGCGCGAGAGACAATAGACGATCCCCGCGTCCGTTGGATGTTCGGTTTCGATGAACTGCCAAAGCTTCTCTTTCGCGCTCAAGCTGCCGAGTTCCGCGATGGTGTAGCGAATGTTCGGCCGGTCGAAGCTCGCAATGAAGCAAGCCGCATTTTCAAGCGACAGCTCCGAGATGATATCCTGGCGCGTGCGTTCGTCGGCGGTAGCCGTCAGCGCGACGCGCGGCACGTTCGGGAACCGCTTCGCGAGAACCTTGAGCTGGCGATACTCCGGCCGGAAGTCATGTCCCCATTGCGAAACGCAGTGCGCCTCGTCGATCGCGAAAATCGCAATATCGCTGCGCTCGAAGAGATTGAGCGTGCGATCCTGCACCAGCCGTTCCGGCGCGACGTACAGAAGATCGAGCGCACCGGCTGCGAATTGACGCTCGATCTTGTCCTGCGTCGCCCGATCCTGCGTCGAGTTGAGAAAGGCTGCCTTGACGCCGAGGTCGAGCAGCGCATCGACCTGATCCTGCATCAACGCGATGAGTGGCGAGACGACGATGCCGGTGCCGCCCCGAATGAGAGCCGGAATCTGATAGCAGAGCGATTTACCGCCGCCGGTCGGCATCAGTGCCAGGCAATCGCGGCCGGAAAGCAGCGTCGCGATAATGTCGCTCTGAAGCGACCGAAAGCCCTTGTATCCGAACACCTCTTCGAGCGTCGCGCGCGCCTTCGCCATGTCGTTATCTGCAACTGGCGAAAAGGGCAGGGAAAGCGGCTCGGCAGTGGCCGGCATCGGGAAAACCTGTGCTCAGAACGTCGATGCCGGGACGCTAGCCTGATTCGACCGTGGCTTTTGCAGCTTCCGCCGCTGCAACACGAAAAACCCGTTGATTCAATTGGGAGGTTTCAGACAACTGAACGTTGCGACTTTTTAATCCCACGTTCAGAATGAGTTCATCTTTGTCGGGCTAGTGTGTCCTCAAGCTGGTGATGACACTTCCCCCCGTGCAACACCAGAACCTGCTGAGCCCGGCCAAGCCCCAAGACATCCCCCCGTCTTCCCCTTGGCCGGGCCAGCCCTAAGAAGAAACCCAGTCAAAAAATCGATCGAACTACGCGGCGCGCTTTTCCGCCGCCCGTTGCCGTTAAACGGCGATGTTGCCCGCGAGCTGCACGCGATTGCTGGCGCCCTGCCGATCGATGAGATCCGGCCCCGTCATCTTGCCGAATTCCATTTCACGGATGGCGCCGTCCTGGGCGTTCGAAATCAGATTGTTCGCGATGAGGCATTTCCCAGCGTCGCCCGCGCCGGTAACCGATATGCCGACGCGCGCATGGCGAATGACGTTCCCGGTCGCCGCAACGTCTCGCATGAACGACCCCCAGCCGATCTGAATGCCGACGGTCGGCGCGTTCTCAATGGTATTACCGGAGACCACCGCATCGGCCTCGACGCCGATGCCCTCGCCGCGCTTGTCTTGCGGTTCCTGTTCGCGCCGGAAGAGGTTGCGAATGAGGTTGCCTTGAATGACGGCAAGGCGGCCGCCCTCATTGAAATTCGTCACCGAAATGCCCGTCGCCGCGGTATCGACGACATTGTTTGCAATGATGGCGCCCTGGAACCCGAATTCGGCGTAGAGAGCAACCTCGCCGAGCCGCTCGCAACTGTTGGCGATGATCTGGATATTCGAGGCGGAATTGCCTCGGACGGCCGTGTACGCGCAGTCCGAAATGCGGTTGCCGCTGACGAGTACGCTGCCGGCGCGAAACACGTTGATGCCGTTCCCGTATTCGCCCGTGCCGCCCGAAGCGCTGCGAATTTTCGAGATGCGATTGCCGGAAACGATGGAGCCGTCTTCGCCCGGTGCAGATCGCCAGACGAGAATGCCGTTGTTCCCGCAGTCCGAGATCGTGTTGCCTTTGATGTCGATCCCAACGGCGTCGAGGCTCTTCAACCCGGCGTCGAGGGCGCCCGTTATCGTGACGTCGTTGATATGTCCGCCGCACGCGAAGAGCGAAAGCCCGTTGGCGGCACTGTTGCGGATTTCGAGTTCGCTCAGGCGGAGATCCTTGGAACGCGAGATCGTGACGGCGCCATCCGCGCGCGTCCTGTCGAACGTCTTATAGGCGCAGTCGAACACGATGCCCTTGATAGCGAGACCGTCGGTGTTGTCTGCCGTCACGAAGGCGTCGCCGCCGCCGTAGGCGAGGATCGTCGCCCGGGCGCTGCCGATGAGCCGCGTTCCCATGCGAAGTTTGAGGTCGCTGACGATGAAAGTCCCGGACGGCAGGATGACCGGCGTGTCCGCTTTGGCCGCAGCGTCGATGATAGCCTGCAGCGCCGCTGTCTGGTCCTGGACGTCGTTGGGTACGAGGCGAGGCGCAAGATCGCTCGCGGCAGCAGGTGGGGTGCCGGGAGACGTAACCGGGCGCTTGTCTGCGGCGTGAACGACTGTCGCCGCAGCGCCCAGTCCAAGCCCGGCTCCCAAGACGGAACGACGATCGAAGGTCATGGCGGCTTCCCGTTCCCCGCTTTGCATCGCGCAAAAGCAACGAAATGAGCGAGCCGCGAGAGTCGTTAAACCAGGGTTAACAAAGTCTTCTCTGTAGCCGTATCGAGCGCGATTTTGATGATCTCGAGCGCCGCCGCCGACACGGCCGTCATGTCGAGCGGTGGCTCGGAAAGATCCTGAGGGATATGTACGAATCCCACGCGGTGATCTCCTCGCGCCTCCGCCGCCGCCAGTGAGTGATAGAGGACGGCATTGCAGAGATAGCCGCCGGCGTCGTTCGAAATGGACGAGGGGTAGCCTTTCGCGTTCAACGCCGCAGCGATCGTCGGAGCGGCGATCGACGATCGGCGTACCGCAGGACCATCCTCCGCCAATTGCGCCGCGGCGGGGAGCGTGCCTGCTGCGTCGGGAGCCGCTCGGCAAAAGTTCGCCGCTTCAGTCTCGAGCCGAATGGTCTTTGCCGCTCCGGCGACGCCGAAGTGCAAGGCAAGAAGGGGCCGGTGGCGCTCATGCAAGTTGGCGATGAGTCGGGGCGCTCTGTTCCACTCCGTCGGAAGGACTGCGACGGTGAAGCAAAAGTCTGGAAGAACTCTGCGCGCAGTCCGCGCGAGCTTATGGGCGAGTTCGCCCGAAGCGTTCATCGGAACGCCGGGAAAAGGACCGAACCCGGTCAGCAGTATGGTCGGACGTGGATCCACTCGTCTCGGCATCGGCCGTAATATAGGCGGCCGATGCCATTGACCCAACGGGAAGAGAGCGACCGCAGCTAGGTGCTGGCCTGGCGTTGACGCAGCTGTTCTCGTTTGTCGAAGACGAGACGGCCTTCCTCGGCCTTGTGGAAATATTGGCTATTGACGAGCCAGCCCTTCAATGGCCTGAGCGGCGGAATGCACGTCAGCAGGATGATGGGGAAGCTGGTCAGCAAGTGCATCCAGAATGGAGGCCCGTAGGCGACCTCGAACCAGCAGGCAAACGCCGCACTGGGGATGCACGCAAAGCAGATCACGAAAAACGCAGGACCATCCGCCGGATCGGCGAATGACAAGCTTAGTCCGCAGGCTGGGCATTCCTTCTTGAGCGTCAGAAAGCCGTCGAAGATTTTGCCCTTGCCGCATCGGGGGCAGAGGCCGCGTATCCCCGTCTTCAGCGGAGATAGTTTCGGCCACTTATGTTCCCCGCACATGATGTTTCCTTTCGTTAACTGATGTCTGGGTATTGTATGGCAACTTTGCAGGCGGGAAAAGCATTGTATGCGTCCTGCGCCATAATGGCGATTTTCGCGACATTATAAGGCGATATCAGAGGCTTACGATAAAATATTCCGCTTCACAATCGGACCGGTAGAATATCCCTATCCCTGCATGGCCATACATGTTATTTAATGTATGGATCATCGAAGGAGAACCCTCCAGCTATGTCATCTTGGGAGCCCTGGTTAGCGGCGGGCGGACAGCTCAAATATCGAGGCATCGTCGAAGCCATCGAGATCGACCTGAAGTCGGGACGCATTCAGCCCGGTGACCGGCTGCCGCCGCAGCGAATGATTGCGGAAATCCTCGGTGTCGATCTGACGACCGTCACGCGCGCATTCAACGAGGCGCGGCGCCGGGGCCTCGTCGAGGCAAATGCCGGACGTGGCACCTTCATTCGACGGCGCATAGACGACGGCCGTATGCTGGGCGCCGCCTCAACGCCGGCCGTCGACCTCAGCATGAATATCCCGCCCCAGCCGGCGGCCGCCAACCTCAAGCGCCTCATTCCCGAAACCATCGCCAATCTCCTCTCTGAGGAGGGCGGGATGCTGAACCTTCATTATCAGGAGAGCACGGGCAGCGAGTCCGATCGGGCCGCAGCCGCAGTGTGGCTGAGACAGCGTATTCCCGACGTGAAGCCGGCGTCGATCGTTCTGACCAATGGCGCTCAAAACGCGCTTTTTGCAATCTGCGAATGTCTCGCGTCGCCGGGAGATTCCATTGCTGCAGGTTTTGTAACCTATCCCGGCCTGAAAGCCATCGCCCAGCAGCGCGGGTTCAGGCTCAGGCCATTGGAGATGGACGAGCAGGGCATCGATCCGCAGTCGTTCGAAGCGTGCTGCGCGACTGCGCCGCCAAAACTTCTCTACGTCATACCCGCGATAGACAATCCGACGACGGCGACGTTATCGGAAGAGCGGCGGCACGAAATCGTCGCGATCGCACGCAGGTACAACGTGACGATCATCGAAGATGATCCCTATTCGTCGCTGCAAAGCGATCCGTTGACGCCAATTGCGGCTTTGGCGCCGGACATCACTTGGCACATCGCGACGTTATCGAAATGCGCAAGTCCTGCTTTGCGCATTGCCTATGTGGTTGCGCCAAGCGCGGCTGAGGCGACGCGGCTTGCAGCTGTCATCAGGGCCGTCAACCTCATGGTGCCGCCGTTGAATGCGGCGCTTGCATCGCGTTGGATCGCGACCGGCATCCTGGATGATGTCGCCCTCGCAATCCGCGAAGAAAACATCGCCCGTCAAAAGCTCGCAAAGACGGCGCTCGGCGGCGCGCAGGTTGCTTCGGATAAATGCGCCTCACACATCTGGATGCGCATGCCGCCTCAATGGCGTGCCACCAATTTTGTCGAACATGCAGGTCGCCTGGGAATCTCGGTTGTTCCGGGAGCCGCCTTCGCCATCGGCCCGAAGGAGCCAGAAGCGCTGCGGCTGTCGCTCGGCGTCGCACCCGATCGTGACGCGCTTCTTCATGCCTTGAAGCAGCTTGCAGTCCTCCTGTCTCAGCCCCCAGGCGCGGCGAAGGCAATCGTCTAGCGACGGCAACGCCGGGCCGTCGCCGCTTTAATAGTCATAAAGAACGCTTCTAACGGACGCCGGATCGGGTGCGCCGGGTGCCGGCTGTCATTTCCCGGCAATGTGTCACGCGCGGCAGGCCGCAGACCTTCAAACAGCCCGTTGCAAACGCTCGGGAGCTAGATATCCTGTCGGCTATATCGAAATCAATACGGGGAACTGTCCGCAATGCAGGCAGCGTTGAATTTTTCGCGTCTATCGCTCAAGATTGCTCTAGCTGGAATGATGCTGGTCTCGGCGCTTTTCGTCGAGGCTCAGGCCCAGAAGACAGACACGACCACGGTCACGATCTTTGCGGCGGCCAGCCTCAAGAACGCTTTGGACGGCGCGGCCGCGGCATATGAAAAGAGCACGGGCAATAAAGCCGTAATCTCCTACGCCGCATCGTCCGCGCTTGCGAAACAGATCGAGCAGGGCGCGCCAGCCGACATCTTCGTTTCTGCCGACCTCGATTGGATGGACTACGTTCAAAAGGCGAAGCTCATCAAGGACGATACGCGCAGCAACCTCCTGGGCAATCGGCTCGTTTTGATCGCGCCGCAGTCGAGCACGGTTTC
Organism: Hyphomicrobium facile; assembly: GCF_900116175.1. Classification (GTDB taxonomy): domain Bacteria; phylum Pseudomonadota; class Alphaproteobacteria; order Rhizobiales; family Hyphomicrobiaceae; genus Hyphomicrobium_B; species Hyphomicrobium_B facile. The sequence continues at coordinate 1,242,275 of NZ_FPCH01000002.1, read as the reverse complement.
CCTGAAGATCGGCAAGGATTTCCGGCTCGCCGAAGCACTCGGCAACAATCATCTCGCCATGGCGAACGTGAAGTCGGTTCCGGCCGGCAAGTATGGCTCGGCCGCTCTCGAAAAGCTCGGTGTATGGAGCGCAGTCGAACCGAAAGTCGCCCAGGCCGACAACGTGCGTGCAGCGCTTGCGCTCGTAGCGCTGGGTGAGGCGCCGCTCGGCATTGTTTACGAGACCGATGCAACCGCCGAACCCAAAGTTAAGATTGTCGACATCTTCCCCGAAGACACGCACCCGCCGATCATCTATCCGGTTGCCGTTGTCGGCGCGACGAAGAACGGCGATGCGGCCAAGGCTTTCATTGACTATCTGAAGTCTCCCGAAGCGCAGGCATTCTTCACGAAGCAAGGGTTCACGATCGCCAAATAGCGCTGTCGAACCACGGAAAGCGCAGAAACCGAAAGGCGGGTCAGTGTTTGGATTTTCTCCCGATGCGTGGATGGCGATCGAGCTCAGTCTACGCGTCGCCACCGTCGGAACGCTGGTCGGTCTTCCGGTTGCGCTTCTCGCCGCCTACGCGCTGGCGCGCTGGCGCTTTCCAGGCAAGATCATCCTTGACGGTTTTCTGCACCTGCCACTCGTCTTGCCGCCCGTCGTAACGGGATACTTTTTGTTGCTGGCATTCGGCAAGCAAGGTGTGCTCGGAAAGGGAATTTACGACCTCTTCGGCATCACGTTTTCGTTTCGGTGGACAGGCGCAGCACTCGCTTGCGGCGTCATGGGTTTCCCCTTGATGCTGCGAGCGATACGGCTTTCATTCGAAGCGATTGACCGGCGGCTCGAGACGGCCGCCGGTACGCTCGGCGCCAACCCATACTGGACCTTCCTTCTCGTGACGTTGCCGCTGGCTCTTCCCGGCGTTTTGGTCGGCGCAATTCTGTGTTTTGCAAAGGCGTTGGGCGAATTCGGCGCGACGATCACGTTCGTCTCGAACATCCCCGGCGAGACGCAGACGATCCCGTCGGCGATCTACACCTTTACGCAAGTTCCAGGGGGCGAGTCGGAAGCACTTCGGCTATCGTGCGTTTCGATCGTCATCGCCATGGTGGCGCTCATCCTGTCGGAAGTGTTGAACCGCCGCATTCAAAGGCGCATTGCCGTATTCGAATGAAGGAAAAGCAATCACTGCTCAGCGTCCGGGCTTTGCAAAGGCGGCCGGATTTCACCCTCGATGTTGACTTCGAAAGCAACAGCGCGCTGACCGCGCTGTTCGGCCCCTCGGGCTCGGGTAAGACAAGCATTCTCAATTTGATTGCCGGCGTCCAGCGCCCCGCTCGCGGGCGTATCGTCGTTGCGGGTAACGTGTTGACGGATACTGAGGCCGGGATCTTCATCCCGATGCACCGGCGCCGCGTCGGAGTGGTTTTTCAGGACGCGCAACTCTTTCCGCATTTGACGGTCCAGCAGAACATCAAGTTCGGACAATGGTTCACCCGCACGCACGATCAAGGCCTTCCGCTTGAAGTGATCGTCGAAGTTCTCGGCATCGGATCACTGATGAAGCGGCGCCCGGCGACGCTCTCGGGCGGCGAAAGGCATCGCGTTGCGTTGGCGCGGGCCCTGTTATCCTCGCCGCGCATCCTGCTGATGGACGAACCGCTGGCCGCACTCGACGATGCGCGCCGCAGTGAGATCATGAGCCTGATAGAGCGGATCCGTGACGAGCTCGCAGTGCCGATCGTTTACGTCACCCACAATGTCGAAGAAGTGCGCCGCCTCGCATTGCGCGTTGTGCGGATCAACGCCGGGCGTGTCGTCTCCACCGGAACCGCCGCCGAGGTGCTGGGCTCATAATCCGGAATTGGTGCGCGATCATGCGCGTGCGGATTGAGGCGGTTTCTTAGCCGGTTTGGGATCGCTCTTGCTGGGGCGCGCAAGATGCTTCTCGATCGACGCCAGCGGCTTGGCGAAAACGCTGAGTGCCTGAGCCTCCATGTGGCGATACTGTCGAACGAGGTCGGCGCCGAACGGCGTCAGCTTCGCGGCGCCGCCGCCACGGCCGCCATGCTGGCGTTCGATCAGCGGGTCGGCGAACATCGCGCCGAACTCGTCCATCAAATACCAGGCGCGCTTGTAGGACATGCCCATGGCCTTCGCGGCCTGAGCGATGGATCCATGCTCCCCGATCAATTCGAGAAGTTGAATGCGTCCGTGACCGATGTAGCGCTCGCCTTCAAAGTCGATGCGGATCTTGATAGCCGTCATTCGTTCCCGCTCCGCTTTTTCAAAAACCAGTATTGGCGGTCCCTTGCGCCGGGTGCTCTTTCAGGGATGTTTCCGCCTGTCTGCCGGCCGGCATTGGTAAAACCTGCGGTTCAAACCAATCGCGACCGGTGACCAATCTGCTGTTCCCCTTTACGAATTGCGACCGGAAATGCAATCGCCTAGACCCTGTGCTGATCAAACTCTGTGCATCTGGTCCGGCACGCCGCTTGCTCCCGCGCCATTTGACGAACCGATCATGCTTCCCTAGCGTGTCGCCCATTCCTGAACTAACATCAACAAGGTATCCGTGACGGGGCGCGAGGGGTGCATCTCCGAGCCTTCGCCGTGGGGTGGCAATCGGAGGAGTAAGCACACATGATGCCCAGTCGGAAGACACTTGTTGCGGCCGGAGCGCTACTTTTTATGGGCAGCTTCGCCGTCTCGGGCGATCCGCTCAAATCCGTAGGCGAAGGAGAAGGACAGGTCGATATCGTAGCGTGGCCCGGCTACATCGAGCGGGGAGAGTCCGACAAGAATTACGACTGGGTGACGGATTTCGAAAAAGAAACCGGCTGCAAGGTCAACGTCAAGACAGCAGCGACCTCCGATGAGATGGTCACGCTGATGAACCAGGGCGGCTTCGACCTCGTCACCGCATCGGGCGACGCATCGCTGCGACTCGTCGCCGGCAAGAAGGTCCAGCCGATCAACATTCAGCTGATCCCGAGCTGGATGAAGATCGATCCCCGGCTGCAGACTGCGCCGTGGCATACGGTCGATGATGTTCACTACGGCGTTCCCTATCAGTGGGGACCGAACGTGCTCGCCTATAATACGAACGTCTTCAAGGAAGCCCCGAAGAGTTGGTCGGTGGTGTTCGAGGAACAGAACCTTCCCGACGGCAAGAGCAACAAAGGCCGCGTGCAGGCTTATGACGGCCCGATCTACATCGCTGACGCCGCGCTCTACCTCAGCAAGAAGAAGCCGGAGCTCGGCATCAAGAATCCTTACGAGCTGAATAAGGAACAGTACGCCGCCGCCATCGCCTTGCTGCAGGCGCAACGCGCGCTCATCGGCCGCTATTGGCACGATGCGACCGTGCAGGTCGATGACTTCAAGAACGAGGGTGTCGTCGCATCGTCTTCGTGGCCCTATCAGGTGAACCTGCTGCAGGCTGACAAAAAGCCCATCGCCTCGACCATTCCTGAGGAGGGTGCGACCGGTTGGGCCGACACGACGATGATGCACGTCGACGCCAAGCATCCGAACTGCGCGTACAAGTGGCTCGAGCACTCCTTGAACCCGAAGCTCCAGGGCGATCTAGCCTCGTGGTTTGGTTCGGTACCGACGGTTCCGTCCGCCTGCAAGGGCAACGCACTGTTGACGGATACGGGCTGCGAGACGAACGGCTTCGGAAACTTCGACAAAATCTGGTTCTGGCGCACGCCGACGGCAAAGTGCGAGAAGGAAAGCTCTTGCGTGCCCTATTCGCAATGGGCGAAAGACTACATCGCCATTCTCGGCAAGTAATCGACACTCCCTGCGGTCGGCCGCTCATGGCCGGCCGCAGGCATCCGATGAGTTTCATGTCTCCAGCAGTTCGCTTTCAGAATGTATCGCGTCGCTTCGGCTCAGTGCGCGCCGTCGACAACGTGTCTCTCGACATTGAGCCGGGAGAATTCTTCGCCCTTCTCGGTCCATCGGGCTCCGGAAAGACGACGTGCCTCCGCCTGATCGCCGGCTTCGAGCAGCCGGACGAGGGCCACATTGAAATATTCGGCGAGACCGCCGACGGCGTGCCGCCCTACCGTCGCAACGTCAACACCGTGTTTCAGGACTACGCTCTGTTCCCGCACATGACGGTCGGCGAAAACGTCGCCTACGGTCTGATGATCAAGGGCGTTGGCAAAGCCGAGCGAGAAGAGAAAGCAAAAAGCGCGCTCGCGATGGTCAAGCTCGCGGGCTACGAGAGCCGCCGCACGGCGCAGCTTTCGGGCGGTCAGCGCCAGCGCGTTGCGCTCGCCCGGGCCCTGGTCAACGGACCCAAAGTGCTGCTGCTCGACGAGCCGCTCGGCGCGCTCGACCTGAAGCTCCGCGAGCAGATGCAGGAAGAATTGAAATCGCTGCAGACGAGCCTCGGCATAACGTTCGTGTTTGTGACGCACGATCAGGGCGAGGCGCTGTCGATGGCCAACAGGGTCGCAATCTTCAACGAAGGCAAGATCGTCCAGGTCGGCACGCCGTCCGACGTCTACGAACGGCCGACCTCGCGCTTCGTCGCCGATTTCGTCGGCTCTTCGAACGTGCTGTCACCTGAATTTGCAGCCACACACGGCGGCCGCGCCGCGTGGACGAGCCTGAGGCCCGAAAAAATCCAGATCGCGCCTCAAAATGCCCTGGTGCCCGCCGCCTGCGCGCACGCCAAAGGAATAGTCACAGCAATCAGCTATCAAGGTGCGGTTACGCGCATCACGGTCGCGACGGAAAAACTGGCGCTCATCGCGACGACGCCTGCAGGAACGGATGTGCGCAAAGGCGACAGCGTCTCTCTGATCTGGCCGAAGTCCGCGATGGTGGCGATGGGAGAGGGCGCGTGACCGCGGCCGTAGCAGAAAGGCAGAGAGGGATCGGCGGCGCGATCTCGGACCTGTTCTTCGCGCGCCCGCAGCTCGTTACGTTCCTGTTGCTGACGCCGCCGCTGCTCTGGATCGGCGTCGTCTATATCGGCTCGCTGTTCGCGCTTCTGCTCCAGAGCTTCTATTCGCTCGACGATTTCTCGGGCCTCGTCGTTCACGAGTTCACGCTCGCGACCTACGAACAACTTTTCGAAGCGTCCAACGCCCAGATCATTCTGCGCACCGTCACCATGGCGGCCCTCGTGACGGTCGCGAGCGCGATCATCGCTTTCCCGATTGCGTACTATGCAGCGCGATACGCGCGCGGCTGGACGAAGGCTCTCTTCTATCTCGCGGTCATGATGCCGCTCTGGTCGAGCTATCTGGTCAAGGTCTATGCCTGGAAGCTGATCCTCGCCAAGGAAGGGATCATAACCTGGTTCGCGAACGAACTGCATCTCAGGTGGCTGCTTGACGGCATTCTCGCGTTGCCCGTAGTGGGCGGCCCGTCGCTTTCGTTTAGCTATATCGGCACGTTTCTTGTCTTCGTCTATATCTGGCTGCCGTACATGATCCTGCCGACGCAAGCAGCGCTCGAGCGCGTTCCCGCGAACTTCATCGAGGCGTCCGCCGACCTCGGAGCCGATCCCCGCCAGACCTTCCGGACAGTGATCTTTCCGTTGGCGCTTCCCGGCATCGTCGCCGGATCGATCTTCACGTTTTCCCTGACGCTCGGCGACTACATCATCCCGCAGATCGTCGGCAATTCGCGCCTGATGATCGGGCAGGCCGTCTACACGCTTCAGGGAACCGCCGGAAACATCCCGCTCGCCGCGGCCTTCACTGTCGTGCCGATGCTGATCATGGCCATCTATCTCTGGATGGCGAAACGCATGGGGGCGTTCAATGTCCTCTAAAGCCAACCGCTCAACGCCGCTCGGCTTGCGGATCTCGGCAATTGCGGGGCTGCTGTTCCTCCATCTGCCGCTGGCGTTGATCTTCCTCTACGCCTTCACGACCGAGGAAAAGAGCTTCGAGTTCCCGCCGCCCGGCCTCACCACCAAATGGTTCGGGGTCGCCTGGTCATCGCGGCCGGATATCTGGCAGCCACTCTACTTATCGCTGCAGGTCGCGGCGATCGCGACGGTGCTCGCCCTTATTTTCGGGACGCTTGCCGCAGCCGCCCTCTCGCGGGCCCGCTTCTTCGGCCGCGAGACGATCTCGCTTCTCTTCGTGCTGCCGATAGCGCTGCCCGGCATCATCACGGGTATCGCGCTTCGCTCCGCCTTCGACATCATGAGCATACCGTTCTCGGTCTGGACGATCATTCTCGGCCACGCGACGTTCTGCATCGTCGTCGTCTACAACAATGCGGTCGCGCGATTTCGCAGGCTGAATGGAAATCTCGTCGAGGCCTCGATGGACCTTGGCGCCAACTCGTTCCAGACCTTCCGCCACATCATCCTTCCACAAATCGGGACGGCGTTGCTCGCCGGCGGCATGCTCGCGTTTGCGCTCTCATTCGATGAGGTGATCGTCACCACATTCACCGCCGGTCAGCAAACGACTCTGCCGATCTGGATGCTTTCCGAACTTATCCGGCCACGTCAAAGGCCGGTGACGAACGTCGTCGCCGTATTCGTGTTCATCGTAACGCTATTGCCGATCCTCGCAGCCTATTATCTGACGCGAGAAGGCGAACACACCGGCGGCTCTTCAAAGTAACGGACTTAAATGCTGGAGGATAAGATGCTCGACACCAACATGCTGATCGGCTCTGACTTCGTTGCCGGTACGGACGCGCCGGAACCCGTTGTCAATCCGAAGACGGAAGAGATCATCACCAATCTGCCGGACGCGTCTGCCGCCCAGGTCGATGCGGCAGTCAATGCTGCGGACAAGGCGTTTAAAGCTTGGTCGCAAACGACCGTCGGCGAACGCTCGACGTTGCTCTTGAAGCTCGCCGATGCCATCGAGCGTGACGCTGAAGGCTTCGCCACGCTCGAGGCCTTGAATACCGGCAAGCCCCGCATTCGCGTTCTGCAGGATGAAATGCCGGCGATCGTCGATTGCTTCCGCTTCTTCGCAGGCGCCGTTCGCAACATGCACGGCCCCGTCGCCGGCGAATACATGGCCGGCCATACGTCCATGATCCGCCGTGATCCGGTCGGCGTCGTCGGCTCCATCGCACCGTGGAACTATCCGCTGATGATGGCGGCGTGGAAGCTTGCCCCGGCGCTCGCGGGCGGCAACACGATCGTGTTGAAGCCGTCCGAGCAGACGCCTCTGACGCTTCTGAAGCTCGGCAAGATCATCGCCGATATTTTCCCCGAAGGCGTGGTGAACATCGTCGTCGGCAAAGGTTCGACAACAGGCTCCGCGCTGATCAACCATCCGAAGGTCGCGATGGTGTCGCTCACGGGCAGCATCGGCACCGGCCAGAAGGTGCTGCAGGCGGCAGCCACGAACATCAAGCGCACGCATTTGGAATTGGGCGGCAAGGCGCCCGTCATCGTTTTCGACGATGCCGACATAGCATCCGTCGTTGAGGGCGTGAAGATCTTCGGCTTCTACAACGCCGGCCAGGATTGCACCGCGGCGTGCCGCATCTATGCCGGGAAAAAAGTCTACGACAACCTCGTCGCCGATCTTTCGAGCGCGGTGAAGGAACTCAAGTACAACCAGCCCAACGACGACGAGAACGACCTCGGGCCGTTGATCTCGTCGGCTCACAAGGAACGCGTGAAGTCGTTCGTCGACCGGGCAAGTCTGCAAAACCATATCGTTATGGCCACCGGCGGTAAGCCCGCAGCAGGAAAAGGCTTCTTCTTCGAACCGACGGTCGTCGCGGGCGCCACGCAGAACGATGAGATCGTTCGCAAGGAAGTGTTCGGCCCCGTCGTCTCGATCACGCCGTTCGACGATGCCGACGAAGCGATCGCCTGGGCGAACGACAGCGATTATGGGCTCGCGTCTTCGGTTTGGACGTCGGACATCGCCAAGGGCATGAAGGTGGCGTCGCGGCTGCAATACGGCTGCACATGGGTCAACACCCATTTCATGCTCGTCAGCGAGATGCCGCACGGCGGCCTGAAAATGTCGGGCTACGGCAAGGATCTCTCGATGTATGCGCTCGAGGATTACACCGTACCGCGTCACGTGATGGTGAAGCTCTAGTCGCGGTTGCGCAGAGCGCCACCGAGGCACGCGGCCCGCCCTGTCAACTGACACGGCGGCGAGGTCAAGTTCGCTTTCCCGTCGCCCCGTAGTGTTTGCAAAAAAGAGAAGCGGTCGAAAGGCCGCCTCTCAATGAAGCGCACGGGAGTCAAGGCAGTAGGCATGACGGGTACTGATGAGGCGACACACGAAGAGCTGTTGCAGCGATTGCAGATCCTGGCCGAGCGCGCGGTAAGGCGCTACGGCCTTCCGGGCGACTGCACGATCAAGCTCATAAACGTCTCCGAGAATGCAACGTATCGCGTCGATAGCAGCACGGGGCAAAAGTGGGCGCTGCGTGTCCATCGCGAAAAATATCATTCGCGCACTGCGATAGCTTCCGAGCTCGCATGGCTTTCGGCTCTCCGCGAAAATGCCGGCGTCGCCACGCCGACGGCGCTCAGGGGCCTCGACGGCGAATATATCCAGACGGTTGCGGCTGACGGGCTGCCAAACCCGCGCAACGTCGTGCTGTTTCAATGGGAGAATGGCTCTGAGCCGTCGAGCACCGACGTCGCTGGCTTCGAGATGCTCGGCGAAACGGCGGCCCGCATGCACGCCCATGTTCGCAAGTGGCGGCGGCCGGTCTGGTTCGAACGCTTCACCTGGGATTTCGATACCAGCCTCGGCAGTCGTCCTCATTGGGGCTACTGGAAGGACGGAATGGGCATGACGCCGGAGGCGACGGCGGCCATCACCGAAGCCGTCGCGCTGATCGGACGGCGTCTCGAGAACTTCGGCAAATCGCCCGATCGCTTCAATCTCGTGCACGGCGATATGCGTCTCGCCAATCTTCTGATGGACGGCAGCACCGTGAAGGTCATCGATTTCGACGACTGCGGCTTTTCCTGGCTCCTTTACGATTGCGCGACGACGGTCTCGTTCTTCGAGCATATGCCGGAGGTGCCGGATCTGCTCAATGCGTGGGTTCGCGGCTATCGCCGCATAGGCAATTTGAGCGAGGCAGAGGAAAGCGAGATCGCGACGTTCGTCATGCTGCGGAGGCTTCTCCTCGTGGCGTGGATCGGATCGCATTCGGAAACCGAACTCGCGAAATCGATGGGCGTGGAATACACTCAAGGATCGATCGCGCTTTGCGAGCGGTACATCTCACAGTACGGCAGTGCCGCGGGTAAGAACCTTGCTGCACCGCCGAAGAAAGGTTTCCTGAAACGACTTTTGGGCTGAATGCTGCACCGCAATTGTGCAGTTGTTTTTGACGAGTGCCGAATATTTCACCGCGCATGACGGTTGACCCGCGGGCCGCTTCTGCTAGCCTTTTTTCTCTGGAATATTGGCATCTGCTCACCAGGAAACGATGGCACTCGGCATTAGCGACTTCGGAACGAGCGGCGCTGGTACCTCTATGGGCCGAGGGACCGACCCTTCTGTTCTAGCCTCCGCCGCCACCGGGATAGTGAAATTCATCGAGCGCCAGCGCGGCGACGTCGATCGCATTTTCGGCAGCGTCGGTATCTCGCCTGAAATGGCCGGCTCTCCGACTCTGCAGTTGAGCCTCAGCTCATACTGCCGCCTGTTCGAGGAAAGCGCGCGAATAACCCGAAACGATAATTTCGGCTTGTGGTTCGGCAATGCGTTCGATCCGCGAGACCTCGGTCTTTGGGGATATGCCTCGCTCTCCGCTCCCTCGCTCTGCGTCGCTCTCGAAACGCTCGTGGAACTCTTTCCGCTGCACCAGCAGTCTTCGTCGATGGCGCTGAAGACGACGCCCGATGGCCTGGCCCGACTCGAATATCGCATCGACGCGCCGCAAATCGTCGAACGCCGGCAAGACGCGGAACTGTCGCTCGGCATGTTCCTCAATTTCATTCGCGAAGCGATGGGCCAGAGCTGGGCCCCGGAGGAAGTTCATTTCGAGCATCCGAAGCCCGAAGGTTGGCGCGAGCATGAGCGCGCATTCGCGGCACCGGCCTTCTTCTCGCAGCCGACCAATGCGATCGTGTTCCGGCCGCAAATCCTGAAGCAGGTAATGCCGGCTGCCGATCCGCGGCTCATGTGCGCCATGAAACTTTGCCTCGATAGGCTCTCCGAGCGTAGCGATGTGCGCTTCAGCATTACCGATCGCGTTCGCAGCGCCGTGCGCGCGAGACTGCCTGAAGGCTTTCCGCAAATCGAATGCGTGGCCGCCGAGCTGCGGCTTCCGCTCAGCACCATTCAGCGCGAGCTTCATTACGACGGACTGAGCTACAGCACCCTCGTCGAAAGCACGCGCCGCGACTTGGCGCTGTCCTATGTGCGCCAGCGCCAGCTGTCGTTCTCTGAAATAGCCTTCCTCGTCGGCTATTCCGAACTCTCCGCTTTCAGCCGCGCTGTCCGGCGATGGACCGGCCTTTCTCCGCGCGCGCTGCGCGCGGAGGTACTGGACAAGCAAAGCTGATCAGAATTCGCCTCACCTGGCGATGCGTCAGGCCTGCGCCAGCGCATCGGTGCTTTCGGGCAGGATCTGACCGCCGTCAACGATGATCGTCTGTCCGGTAACGTAGGCGGCTTCCTTGGACGCGAAAAACAGCGCCGCGTAACCGATATCCTCGACCTTGCCGAGCTTCTGAAGCGGGATGCAAGCCGCAGCGGACTTCTCGTACTCCGGTCCGAGAGCCGCAAGACCCTCAGTCGCGATATTGCCCGGCAGAACCGCGTTGACCGTAATGCCGTACTTCGCGAACTCCATGCAGGCCGTGCGCATGAAGCCGAGCTGTCCTGCTTTCGTCGCACCGTAGTGCGACCAGCCCGGGAAGGCCGTGATCGGGCCTGTAATCGACGAGGTGATGACGATGCGCCCCTGATCCGATTTCTTCAGATACGGCAGGCAGGCTTTGACCGACAGGAACGTTCCCTTGAGGTTCGTATCGGAAACGAAGTCCCAATCTTCCGGCGACAGTTCCTCGATCTTGGTCTGAGGAAAAATGCCGGCGTTGGCGCACAGGATATCGATGCCGCCGTAAGCCGTGGCAGTCGCTTCTGCGAGAACCTGCAAGTCGCCCATGCTCGTGACGTCGGCGGCGAAACCCATTGCGGTGCCACCGTCCCGGCGCAACTCTTCAGCGGTTGACTCCGCCTCTTTCAGATGCCGCGAGACGACGACGACCTTTGCGCCGCTCTTTGCAAAGACGCGCGCAATACCCTTGCCGATGCCCTTGCTTCCGCCGGTGACGATGACGGACCGGCCTGCGATAGACGTGAACATGGACATAACCTCCTTAGGGGCCGCGTTGTTGGTCTTGTTGAGATCGAGAGTTGAGAGTTTGTTCTAGGCTGCCGCGTTCCGCTTCCGGGTGAGAAAGAGCATTGCGGTGTATCCGCCAAAGAGGAGGACTGCGGCGGCCGCTGTCGAAATAGTGCCAAGCACGGGCACGCCCGGTGTGTAGCCCGCGACCATCTTTGCGTAGAGATACTTGGGCAAGGTGTTGTCCGCGCCCGTTGTGTAGAGCGACAGCGGGAAGTTGCCCCACGACAGCAGGAAGGCGAACAGGCTTCCCGAAAAGATCCCCGGCATGAGGACAGGCAGCGTCACCTCGCGGAAAGTCTGCCATCGCGACGCGCCGAGATCCGTCGCCGCTTCCTCGAGAGACGGATCGAAGGAATAGACCTGAATGGCCATGACCAGCGTTACGACCGGAGCAATCCAGACGAGATGCGCGAGGACAGCCGTCTTCCAGGATAGGGTGAAGCCCAAGGCGTTGAACCAAAGCAGCAGGGCAAGACCAAGAACCGACTGAGGAAAGAAGATCGGGAGCAGAATGAACTTTTGGTAGAGCTTACGGCCCTTCCAATCGTAACGGGCGAAGGCCAGCGCACCGAAAAAGCCGAGCACGACTGCGATGATGGTTACCGACAGCGCGATCGACAGAGAGGTGTAGGCCAACGACCTGACCTCGAGCGAGTTCAAGATCTTGGACCACCAATCGAGTCCGAAGGACGAAATCGGGAAGGTGAAGTAGCGGCTGGAGGTCATCGACGCGAGGAAGATCGTCGCGCTCGGAAGGAACACGAAGAGCAAGACCGCGGCTGTCCAGACGCCGATAAGGATGTGGCGAATGCTGCCATTATTTTCAGACATTACGTCACCGCTTTCCAAGTATTTGATCGAGATCGAAGCGCCTGAGCACGATGAGAACGAGCACGCTGACAACCAGCATCAGCAGCACCGCGAGAGCCGCCCCGAGAGGCCAGTTCTGCGCGTACGTGAAGGCAATTTCGATATCGTGAGTGATGGGGATGATGCGCTGGCCGCCAAGAACCTTGGCCTCGGCAATGGCGCCGATGGCGAGCACGAACGTCAACAGCGAACCGATCATCAAACCGGGCGTCGATAGCGGCAGTTCGACTTCGCGGAAAACCTGCCAGCGCGAAGCGCCCAGGTCCCTTGCCGCTTCGCGCATCTGGTTCGGAACCATCGCGATTCCGAGCGTCATCGGAAACAGCATGAACGGAAGATAGACGTAGACCATGCCGAACAAGACAGCCGCAGGGGTGAAGAGGAAATCCCCCATCTCCACGCCAAAGAGCGTTCTCAAGGTCCCCGGGAGGACGCCGCCCTTGATGAAGAACAACACCCAGCCGTAGAGGCGGATGTTCTCCGAAACCACCAGCGGGATCGTGAAGAGCAGCGTCAAAACCGTCGACCAGCGGCCGAAGACGCGAACGAGACCGTACGCGACCGGATAGCAGATGAGTGCGAGAAGTACGACGGTGGCCGACGCCAGCCCCAGCGACCAAAACAACGAGATGTAGGTGTTGTCGCTGAAGACCGTTTCGTAATTTTCGAGAGTGGGCTCGTGCCACAGCCCGAAGGTTCGGGCCGGCATGAAGCTGAAGCCCACGACTGCGAGCAGAGGCGCAATGAACCCGAGCGACAGCAATACCAAAATCGGTAGCGCCGCACGCCTTCCTGGTTCAGCGAAGAAGGAGGTCTTTTCGATCATTCGTCGGCCACCAGAATTGAATTTTCCGGGTCCCAGCCAATGAGCACTTCGTCATCGAGCGAGCCCTTGAAGGGCTGCTGGCGCAGCTTTTCGACGAGGAACACTTTTTCGCCGACGCGGACTTGATATTGGATGCGCGACCCGAGTGCGTACTCGTTATAGAGAACGCCTTTGAGGCTGTTCTGCGCGTCGCTCGGAGAGCTGAGGAAGCGAAGGAACTCCGGCCGGACGACGAGGCACTGCGCTTTGCCTTCGATCGAGGCCGGCGGAACCTTGAAGCTTGCGCCGAGGGACTGCGAACGCACGGAACCTGCGCCGTTGCTCTCGACCGGTATCACGTTGACGTCGCCCATGAACTCGGAGACGAAGCGAGAGCGCGGCGTCGAGTAGATTTCGTTGGGCGAGCCCACCTGAATGAGCTTGCCACGCCGCATGACGCCGATCCGGTCGCTCATCACCATTGCCTCTTCAAGGCTGTGCGTGATGTAGACGAACGTCTTGCCGGTTTCCCGGTGAATATCCTTCAGCTCTTTCTCGAGCGTCTTGCGGAGCTTGTAGTCGATCGCCGAAAGCGGTTCGTCGAAAAACAGGATCTGCGGATCGAATGCGAGTGCGCGCGCAAGAGCAACGCGCTGGCGCTCACCGCCCGAACACAGCGTGACGTTCTTCGAATAGTAGTCGGCGGGGAGATGCAATTGCTGCATCAGCTCGCGTGCCCGCTTCTCGCGGGTCGCCGGATCGACGTTTCGGATCTTGAGGGCGAACTCGATGTTCTGCCCGACTGTCCGATGCGGAAAGAGTGCGAGCGACTGAAACACCATGCATGTCGGCCGTTCGTTGGCCGGAGTGTCGTTGATGCGCTTGTCGCGCAGCAGAATGTCGCCCGATGTCGGCCGCTCCATTCCGGCGAGCATGCGGATCAAGGTCGTCTTACCGCTACCGGAAGGTCCGACAATCGTGAAGAACTCGCCTTCGCCGATGGAAAGGTTGATATCGTCGACGGCGGCTAGATTGCCGAACGCCTTACGAACGTTCTTCAATCTGAGGATAGGTTCGGAAGTTCCGGTCACGTAGGAGTTCCAACTTCTTTGAAGCTAATGAGAAACGCGTCGGGCCTTCCGCCTATCGAGCGGCGGAAGGCCGAAGCATTACATGCCGTTTACTGAGGTCACGACGCAAACGTCATGCAGCTCAGGATTTCTTCGCGGCGTTCCAGATATCGAGCAGCTTGTCGTAGTCGGGAACGATGTCGTACTCGGCCGAACGCGCCATCTCTTCTTCGAGGCTGTCCCACTGAATGGCTTCGAGCTGGTCTTTGCTGAAGAGCTTGAAGCATTCGGGGTTGCCCATCTGAGCGACCGGATTGAACGTGCCTTCGGCGAACGCCACTGTGTGAGCGACCTCTGGAGCCTGCACGTATTCCAGGAACTGCTCGGCGAGCGGAGAGCCCTGCGGGTTGTTGACGACCGAGGTGATTTCGATCCAGGCGATGCCGCCCTTGCCGCCGGCAAGAGGTCCCTTGTTTGGCGTGATGCCACGCAAATTCAAATGGCCGTCTGCGCGCGCGGGAGACGCCGAATACGTTCCGCCCGTGAGATGGCAATCGATTTCGCCGGAAATCATGGCTTGGTTCATGGTGGCGATGTCGCCCACGACCTTCTTGTTCTTCAGAATGCGCTTTGCGGTTTCCTCGAACTTGGCGACTTCTTCGGCGGTGTGCGCCTTATACGGATCGAAGCCGGCGATGCAGCAGACGCCGAACACGTTCCAGTCGTCGGACTCCAGAATGCCGAAGCGGCCGGCGAGCTTCGGATCGTTGAAGAGATCCCAGCCCTGGTCTTCTGCAGTTTTGCGGCTGATCTTGTCGGTGTTGACGACGAACGAGTAGGGCCCGAACCGCTGCGCCATGCCGAGCAGATCTTTGCCCGAGTCGTCCATCGCCCATTTGTAGGGCGGCTTGAACTGCGGCATCATCTTCTCGAAGTATGGCTCGAACTTCGCACGATCGAGCGGCTTGATCAGCTTCTCGGGCATCATGATTTTGCGTGCCCAAGGATTGTTGACGTTGATCAGGTCCCAAACGTTGATCTCGCCTGCGCGCAGACGGTTGATCATTGTCGGATCGTTGGTCAGGCTTTCGGCCTTGACCGTCGCGCTCTTGCTCGAACGGAACGGGTCGAGCACCTGGGCCGAATTGTAACCTTCCCAACAGAGGATATTCAGTTCCTTGTCACGGGCCGCGCGGGCGGGGCCTGCGAACGGGCCCATCTGGGTGGCGGCCAGCGTCGCCGCCGCGGACGCCGAAGTTTTCAAGAAGTCGCGGCGTGAGAATTTGCTATTGAACATGCCTGTCACTCCTGGTGAGCGGATGATGAGGTTTTTGCCCGTAAACCATCAGGGCGAAGCGGAAGCGATCGATGGGGCTCGTCCACGGAAGGAGGACGAGTAAGGAAGAGCGATGCAGCCAGTTGTCCACGGTAACGGAAGATCCCCCCTCTGTGATGGCATCACTCTATGCTGCGGTGGCCAAGTCGATTTGACCCTCCTCTATGGAAACTTGACCTTCTGGACGCCGTCAAGGCGGTTTAGGCCAGCTTCATCAGGGCGTTGAGTTCAGCGCTCGACATGACGTGCCCATAGATCATGTTCATGATCTCGAGCTCCTTATGGTGCAGCTCGTCGGACCCGGCTGCGCAGCAATCTTCGACCACGACGACGGCGAAGCTCTCGTCGGCGAGGCTTCGGACAGTCGACGAGACGCACTGGTCCGTGAAAATCCCGCAGCAGACGACGGTTTTGATGCCGAGGTTAGTCAGGATCAGCCGCAGGTTGGTACCCGTCAGTGCACTGTCTGTCGTCTTGGTAACGACGATCTCATCCCCGATGGGCTGAAGCTCCGGGACAATCTGGGACGGCAACTCGTCTTTTGGCAAGAGAAGGTTGTTCCAGCCCGGCATCTTCTGCGACAGCGAGCGGTCCCGGCCCTCCTTGGTATGGCAGGCGATGCGCGCGAAGAGGCATTCAATTCCGTTCCGCCGAAACCTCTCGAGAAGGTCCTTCGTTCTCGGCAGAACGATTTCATGCATACGCTTGTGAAAGGGCGTCCAAGCGTCGTACCGCCGTTGATCCTCCGGCGACAGCGACGCGCGATCCGGCCGGGAGAGGTAGGTGTTCTGGACGTCGATGATGAGGAGGGCGGTGTGGGACTTGGAGAGATCCGGGTCGTCTGGCTCCGGAGCGCCGTCGTAATAGATGGATCGATAACCCGTCTTCCAGCTCATGCCCGTCCTTTCAGAAACGCTTTTTGTAAAGAGAGCGGCGCTCATAGACATCCGCCGCCTCCTCGATAAAGGCCGCGACGCCCTCGGCGCCGTAGGTTTCGCGGAGTTCTCTCGCAGCCGCGAGCAGTTCTTGCCTGGAGCCTGCCCGGCCCGGACGCAGCAGCTCGTAGATCCGCATGATCACGTCTTGCGGAACGTCCACCAGCTCGGCCCCGCGCTCGAAATTTGCAGCGAGCGTCGGCCGCCCCGCCGCCGTCGAGATTTCAGCCTGCTGGCGAAGCGCGCGGTCCGTGATGCGAAGATCTTCGAGCGACACGCGGTCGGACAGCACGCCATCGAGCGTGATGTCATCGAGCTTCTTGCCGGCTTTCGTCTCGACCACGTCGGGCCGGTTCTCGGCAAGCGGATAATCGGCGACAGTGAGAGGCTTCCCGGTCATGCGGCAGCTCCGAGGAACATCACATCGATCTCTTCTGGTTCGGCGCCTTCGGACGTCATCTCCGTCTCGATCGCGTAGATGAGCGAAACCCTGGCATGGTAACGTGAGCCCATGGCCTCGCCACGTGTTGGCACGATGACGGGCTCGGGCATTTCGCCGAGCGCATAGGCGGCCGCGTTGAGCCCCATCCGCTTGTAATGCTCGATCTTGGTAATCGGCGAGTTCGAGAAGAGCTCGAGATTATTGTGCGGCAGCCTGTCTTTCTGATGAATGACGGCGGTGCCCTTTGCCTGAATGCCGATCCCGATGCCGGAGCCGGCGAGCCGCGCCGCGCTGAGCCCGAGGAACGAGGTATCTGCCGTATGGCGCATCCGGACGACGCGGGCCGTACAGCCGCCTTCCGTGATGCCGCCAATCAGCACCCGCAAGATCGCGGAGAGAGGATGGCCGGCGACGGTTTGAAAGAGCTTCAAGCCGAAGGCCGGACTGATGCCGATGACGACTTCCTTCGGATTATGCGTGGCGGCGGCGGGACCTGTCGGCCGGTAGGCGACCCGCGTGACTTCCCCAGGCCTGAAGGCCGCCTCGACCCTCAGCACCTCTTGGCGCGTCAGCACATCGCGAATGGCGACGATTTCCTCGCGGCGTTCGTCCGTGAGACGGTAGCCGGTGCCGGGACCCTGATAATCGTTGGGATTGTTTACTGCGCTGACGATGCGCCCGTCGCGAACGACAGCCGATGTCTGCAGATAATCGCCGGAAACGCGGAGCCTTACGAGCTTCAGCAGGTTTTCCGCTTCTTCGGTGAAGCCCCGCGCAGCAAGCGCCTTGATGACGTCGATGACCGTGATCGACCGCTCGTAGATCGCTTCGCTGATCATCGCCACGTCGCGGCCCGAAAACGTCCGCGTTTCATCCGAGCCGGACGCGGCAACGACCGAGAGCTTCATGTCGGCAGTCGGTTTCGCGAGCCCGAGTTCTTCCAGCACCGCGCTGATCGCATCGACGGCCCGCGACCTGAGTTCCATGACGCGCGTCTCGCCGACCGGCGTAAGCCCGCCGTCGGCCTCGAAGTCGCGCTGCAGAACCAGATAATCCTCGAGTTCCTCGCCGTTGAGCAGCGAGGCGTTGAACGAATTGTCGTACTTGAGGATCGAGCCGAAGCCGGAACAGATGAGATCGGACCCTGCGATCAGATACGGCAGGATCTTCGCGCCGACGCGAATTTCCGATTCCGTCGCGCGAGCGTCGTTGCCGGATGCGCATTCGAGATCGAGCCAGACGGCGATCAGGTTCTCGGCCATCAATTCGCGCATGCCGCCGGGAACGGTGCACGTGACGGGGGCTCCGTCGATGCCGCCGTTCTGCGTGCCTTGCACGCCCATCGCGCGCTGCAGGCAAAGGCATCGCGCCTCGAGATAAAGCAGCGATTTGCGGTCGTGAAAGCCCATCAGCAACTCGGACCCTGCGCCTGAGGTGCACCGCATCTTGATGCCCCGCGAAGCATAGGCCGCCGCGAGAAATGCTTTCGACCAGGGCGTATCGTCGCCGTCGATGAAGCTCTTCTCGGTGCCGTAAACCGACACGGTCTCGGCGTAGGAGGTGAAGCCCGCCATGCCGATTTTGAGTTCTTCCGCTTCTTCGCTGGAGCACTGAAAGAGCGCGCCCCACCGTCCGACGGCAGCCCCGACGGCGCAGGCAACGGCGTTCGACCAGGAGTTGCGTGCAACCCGCATCGTCGTCTCGATTTCGTCGAAGCCGAACGCCACGGCCGTTGCGGCATCGGCCGCCATCTGCAGCGGGTCGTCTTTCGCGTTCGTGACGTGCGCTTGATTGCCGGGCGTCTGCCGTGCCCGCATCTTGCTGTAGGCGAAAGCGATCTCGAGCGATGAAAGATGACTGACGACATCGGCGAGCTTGGCGGGCGTCATGCCGTGCGCGAGCCGAACCAGCGTCTTTCGCGGCACGTTCATGTCGACGAGCATGCGCGCCACTTCGAGAGATGGCATCGCCATCGCTTCCGGCGCAATTTCGGGATCGAGATGATACCGGGCTATGAACACATCGATCATATCGAAGTCGCGGACGGCGATGCCGTCCATGGACTCGACGACGCCGTCGCCGAGGGACAGTCCGGGTTTGGGATCGAAAGGACTTTTGAACGCCGAAAAACCGCTCGCGGCATCTTCGGCGGCGAACTTGTCGAGCCGGAGCGGGCGCTCGTCCCAATCGGAAAATCGCTTCCAGCGATTTGGCCGTGCCTGCGTTTCATCGGTCATGCTTGTTTTCTCGACGATGGAGTGCCCGATTGCAATCGGAACTGACGTTACTCTGAGCGCCGCCACGGGATTTGACCAGAGCGGCCCCGAAGTTGACGGGGTTCTCCGGCCGGGGCTCGTGTCAAACTGAACAGACCCCGCTCTCAAGGGTCAAGCTGTTGCCGGCGGCGTACCCTATATTAAGCGAAACCGATGCGGAGACGCAGCGCATTTGTCAGGGAGCTTGCCCAAGGGGCCCAATGGAAGCTACGCGAAAAATTCTCGATCTCAACGCCTTCGACATGAACGCAGCCGACAAGCTGCCGCCCGCGGTCACGAGCCTCGTCAAGCGCCGGAAGCAGACATTCGGGCCGACCTCGATGCTGTTTTATGAAAGGCCGTTGAACCTCGTCAGGGCCGAGGGCGTCTGGCTCCACGATGCCGATGGCACGCGCTATCTCGACGCTTACAACAACGTGCCGTCCGTCGGGCACTGCCATCCCCGCGTCGTCGAGGCCATATCGCGGCAGCTCGGCACGCTGAACACCCACACGCGTTACCTCTACGACAACATCTACACGTATGCCGAACGCCTTCTGGCCACGATGCCGGAGCCGGTCTCGAATATCGTGTTCACGTGCACAGGCAGCGAAAGCGGCGATCTCGCACTGCGCATCGCCCGCGCGGTGACAGGCGGCACGGGCTTCATCGTGACCGAGAACGCCTATCACGGTAACACCACGGCCGTGACGGAGATATCGCCATCGTCCGCGAGCGCCGAGCCGCGGCCGCCGTACGTGTTCCTCGTGCCCGCGCCGGACACGTATCGTCACGGTAGCGAAGCCATCGGACCCAAATTCGCCGAGGATATTCGGAAAGCCATCGCGGGAATGAAGGCAGCCGGCATTCAACTCGCCGGGTTCATCGCCGACAGCATCTTCTCGAGCGACGGCGTCTACCCCGGCGAGCCGGGATTTCTGGCCGAAGCGGTCTCGGCGGTGCGCGACGCGGGCGGCGTCTACATCGCCGACGAGGTGCAGCCGGGCTTCGGCCGCACCGGCGAGAAAATGTGGGGTTTCGCCCGCCACGGTGTGGTGCCCGATATGGTCGTGATGGGGAAGCCAATGGGCAACGGCTTCCCGATGGGAGGCGTCGCGGTCAAGCCCGAGATGCTCGAGGCATTCGGATCGAAGTCGGGCTACTTCAACACATTCGGCGGCAATCCGGTCGCGGCTGCCGCGGGATTGGCAGTCTTGGATGTCTTGAACGAAGAAGGCCTGCAGGAAAACGCCTTCGATACCGGCGCCTATCTGCGCTCGGAGCTTCGCATTGCCGGCGGCAACGGCGATCGCGTCGGAGACGTGCGCGGCTCCGGCCTCTACATCGGCCTCGAACTCGTGAAAGATAAGGCGTCAGCCGAGCCCGATCGCGCCCTCGCCGAGAGAATCGTCAACGGCATGCGCGAGCGCAATATCCTTATCGGGATAGCAGGCGGTCACGGCAACGTCTTGAAGATCCGTCCGCCGCTCTGCTTTACTCGGGAGCATGCCGATATCTTCATCGATGGCTTCAGAAGCACATTGGCGAAGGTCATCTGAAGCCCGATCGAGCAATCGTTTTTCTGGAACTATGATGCAATCGAAACTTTTCATCGACGGAAAGTGGTGTGACGCGCTGGGTGCTCGCACGCTCGACGTCGTCAACCCCGCGAACGAACGAACCTTCCACCGCTGCGCTGCCGGATCAGCAGCCGACATCGACGCGGCGGTAGCAGCTGCGAAGGCCGCAATGGCCGGCCCATGGTCGCGCACGACCGGCCGTGATCGCGCCGCCTTCCTTCGCGCGATCGGCGCAGCGATCGAAGAGCAGAAGCAGACGCTCGCCGAGATCGAGGTGAGAGACAACGGCAAGCCGCTGCCCGAGGCCCTATGGGATATCGGTGACGCCGCCTATTGCTTCAATCTCTACGCAACATACGCCGAGGAACTGGACGCGCGCCAAGGCGAGATCATCGGCGTGCCCGACGCGCGTTTTCAGTCGCGCGTCAAATACATGCCCGCAGGCGTCGCCGGTCTTATCGTGCCGTGGAACTATCCCCTGTTGATGGCAGCCTGGAAGGTCGCGCCCGCAATCGCGGCAGGTTGCGCGGTCGTGCTGAAGCCGTCCGAGTATACGCCGCTGTCTGCGCTCGAACTCGCGCGCATCGCAGCGGAAGCGGGCCTGCCGAACGGCGTCTTGAACGTCGTCACGGGATATGGAGCCGACGCCGGCGCGCGCCTCGCGTCGCATCCCGATGTCCGCAAGCTCGCTTTCACTGGTTCCGTCCCGACGGGCATTGCGGTCGCCTCCGCTGCGGCGCGTGACGTCAAAAGCATCAGCCTTGAGCTTGGAGGCAAATCGCCGATCATCATCTTCGACGACGCCGACATCGAGCAGGCCGTCGAATGGGTAATGTTCGGAATCTTCTGGAACCAGGGACAAGTCTGCAGCGCCACATCGCGGATGATCGTCGAGAAGCGCATCGCGCCGAAGCTCATCGACCGGCTCTCAGTGGAAGCCAAGAAGATCACGATCGGCGACGGCATGGCGCCGGGCACACTGCTGGGACCGCTCGTCAGCAAAACCCAATACGACAAGGTGCTAGGATATATCGATGACGGAAAGAGGGAGGCAACGCTCGTAACCGGCGGCGGCCGGCCTTCTCATCTCAACGAAGGCTACTTCCTGGAGCCGACGATCTTCGCGGATGTGGCGCCCACCGCGCGAATTTGGCGCGAGGAGATTTTCGGCCCCGTCCTCGCCGTCACGACTTTCGATACGGAAGACGAAGCCCTGACCTTGGCCAATGATAGCGAGTTCGGCTTGGCCGCAGCCGTCATGTCGGGCGACTTGAAGAGGGCGGAACGCGTCGCCGACGCTTTCGAAGCAGGCGTCGTCTGGATCAATTGCTCGCAACCGAATTTTCTCGAGCCACCGTGGGGCGGCGTGAAAAAAAGCGGTGTCGGTCGCGAGCTTGGAACGTGGGGCTTGAACAACTTCCTCGAGCCGAAGCAGATCACCGCCTACACAACCCGTGAGCCGTGGGGCTGGTATCTGAAGGGCGGCGGCTGACGCGCTAGGTCACGCTTTGAGACGGTATCCCGTCCTGAAGATCCACCAGGCGACAGCCATGCAGACCGCAAGGAACAACGAGGTCATCAGAAGGCTCACGCCGACATTGACGTCGGAGATCTCAAAGAAGCTCCAGCGAAAGCCGCTGATCAAATAGACGACGGGATTGAAGAGCGTCACGGTTTGCCAAAAAGGCGGCAGCATCTTTACCGAATAGAAGGTGCCGCCGAGAAACGTCAGCGGCGTGATGACGAGAAGCGGGATGATCTGAAGCTTCTCGAACCCGTCGGCCCAGATCCCGATGATGAAACCGAGCATGCTGAAGGTTATCGCTGTAAGCAGCAGGAATACGATCATCCAGAAGGGATGCGCGATGCGAAGCGGCACGAAGAGGCTTGCTGTGACCAACACGAGCAGCCCAAGGATGACCGATTTCGTCGCCGCAGCGCCGACATATCCGAGAACGATCTCGAAAGCGGAAACCGGAGCGGAAAGATGCTCGTATATGGTCCCGGTGAAGCGGGGGAAGTAGATGCCGAACGAGGCGTTGAGAGTGCTCTGCGTCAAGAGCAGCATCATCACGAGGCCGGGAACGATGAACGCTCCGTAGTCTATTCCATCGACCTGCGAGATGCGCGAACCGATCGCTGAGCCGAAGACGATAAAATAGAGGCACGTCGAGAGCACGGGCGAAACGATGCTCTGCATCAGCGTGCGCCCCCAGCGGGACATCTCGAAACCGTATATTGCGCGGACAGCTTCGATATTCATCGCTTTTCCCTCACGAGATCGACGAAAATGTCTTCGAGCGAGCTTTGCATGGTCGAGAGATCTTTGAATGTTACGCCTGCCGCTCGCATGTCGTTCAGGAGCGCGGTGATGCCCGTCCGCTCGGCTCGCGTGTCGTAGGTGTAGGTCAGTTCGTTGCCGTCGGCGCCGAGGTGCAGATCGTAGGCGCCGAGCCCTGCTGGTATTTCCGTCAGCGGGGCCGACAACTGGAGCACGAGCTGCTTCTTGCCGAGCTTGCGCATCAGCTCATTCTTTTCTTCGACGAGAATGATCTCGCCCTTGGCGATGACGCCGACGCGGTCTGCCATCTCCTCGGCTTCTTCGATGTAATGCGTCGTCAGGATGATCGTCACGCCTTCTGCGCGAAGTTTCCGCACGATCTCCCACATCTCGCGCCGAAGCTCCACATCGACGCCCGCGGTCGGCTCGTCGAGAAACAAAATGCGCGGTTCGTGCGCCAGAGCTTTCGCGATCAACAGCCGGCGCTTCATGCCGCCCGAAAGCGTCATGATCCGGCTGTCTTTCTTTTCCCAAAGCGTAAGCGCGCGCAGCACCTTCTCGACGTACGCGTGGTTCTGCGGTTTGCCGAACAGCCCGCGGCTGAAGTTGACCGTCGCCCACGGCGTCTCGAACATGTCCGTCGCGAGTTCCTGCGGCACGAGGCCGATCATCGCGCGCACGGCGCGATAATCGGCGACGATATCCTTCCCGTCGACGGTGATTTTCCCTGCCGTGGGATTGACGATCCCGCAGATGCAGCCGATCAGCGTCGTCTTGCCCGCCCCGTTAGGGCCGAGCAGCGCGAAGATCTCGCCCTGACTTATCTCGAGATTTATGTCCTTGAGGGCCGTAAATCCCGAGGCATAAGTTTTCGATAGACCTTCGACACGAATAACTGCTGGCATCGATAAGACTCTGTCTGATGACGGGCATCAATTCGGCACGCATCGCAGCGTCTGCTATCGTTGTCAACGGGCTCCGCCGGAAACTGTCAGTCTATCGCCGGTAATCCAGCCGGACTCGTCGGACGCGAGAAAAACGGCGACCTTCGCGATGTCGTCCGGCTGGCCAACACGTCCCAGCGGCGTTTGCGCGACTGCAGATTTTTCAAAATCAGTTCCCAAAACGCCCATCGTGTGAACGCCTTCAGTTTCGACGAGACCCGGAGCAATTGTGTTCACGCGAATTTTCTTCGGCCCAAGCTCTGCAGCCAGCACCCGCGTTACGGCATCGACCGCGCCCTTGGTCGCGGAGTAGACCACGGTGTTGGGAAACGCAGCTAGGCTGACGACCGAACTGACGTTGATGATGCTGCCGCCTTCAGGACCGAAATACTTTGCGGCTTCCTGCGCCGCCAGGATCGTGCCGAGAACATTCGTGTTGAATTGCCGTTGAAACTCGCCGTCGGTCACGCCTTCGAGTGGCTGAAACGCGTACACGCCGGCATTGTTGACGAGGATGTCGAGCGAGCCGAAAGCCTTCTTCGTCTCTGCAAATATATTCTTGATATCGTCAGCATTTGCGACGCTGCCTTTGACGGCAATCGCTTTGCCGCCGTTGCTCTTGATATCGGCGACGACCTTTTCAGCCCCTTCTTTGCTCGAGGCATAGTTCACGGCGACGGCCGCGCCGGCTGCCGCGAGGGCTCTTGCGATTTCGGCACCGATGCCTTTGGAGGCGCCCGTTACGATTGCGACTTTACCTTTGAGATCAGACATTCTTTCTCTCCATATTTGGACTTCAGGGGGGAAGCGCCAAGTTCAGTCGTGTTATTCCGCGGCTGTCGGTGCCAAGCGGCCATGTGATCCGGCCGCCGCGACGACTGGCGAGATGACCTCGCCAGTATGCTTGAGAGGTTTGTTGCCGCTGAGTTTTCGCAAGATGACGTAGAAGACCGGCGTCAGGAAAATGCCGAAGATCGTTACACCGATCATTCCCGAGAACACGGCGATGCCCATAGCTTGCCGCATCTCGGCGCCGGCTCCGATCGAGGTGACGAGCGGAACGACGCCCATGATGAACGCCATCGACGTCATCAGGATAGGCCGGAGACGCAAGCGGCTCGCTTCGATTGCCGCCTGCACCGGATTACGGCCCGCGAGTTCGAGCTCGCGCGCAAACTCGACGATCAGAATGGCATTCTTCGCCGACAACCCGACGAGAACGATCAAACCGATCTGCGTGAAGACGTTGTTGTCGCCATGCGAGAGATAAACGCCCGTAATGGCGGCAAGCAGACCCATCGGCACGATCATGATGATCGAGAGCGGCAGAACGAGACTTTCGTACTGTGCTGCGAGCACGAGGAACACGAGGAAGATCGACAGCGGGAACACCCAAACGCCGGAATTGCCCGCAAGGATCTCCTGGTACGTTAGCTCGGTCCACTCGAAGCCTATGCCCTTCGGCAAGACTTGCGCAGCTATGCGTTCAACCGCCGCCTTCGCTTGTCCTGACGAGTATCCGGGCGCTGCGCCGCCGTTGACGTCGGCCGTCAGGAAGCCGTTGTAGCGCATGGCGCGCTCGGGCCCCGAGACCTGCTTCACGTTGAGCAGCGCCGAAAGCTGGATCATGGCGCCGGTGTTGGAGCGAACCTTCAACAATCCGATGTCCTCGGGACGCGCACGATACTTGGCATCGGCTTGAACGCGGACTGAGTACGTCCGGCCGAATTTATTGAAGTCGTTGACGTAGAGCGATCCGAGATAGATTTGCATCGTCGCGAAAACGTCGGTCACCGCCACGCCGAGCTGACGCGCCTTCGTCCGGTCGATCGCAGCAAAAAGCTGCGGCACGTTCACCTGATATGACGTGAAAATACCGGCTAGCTCCGGCGCCTTGCTGAGCGCGCCTGTGAAAGCGTTCATTGCATCGCTCAATGCGTCGTAGCCAAGGCCGGCCCGATCCTCGACTTGCAATTTGAAGCCGCCGATCGTGCCGAGACCCTGAACGGGCGGCGGCGGAAACATCACGATGAATGCGTCTTTGATGCCCGCGAATTGTTGATTGAGGCTCATTGCGATCGCCGGACCGCTGAGTTCCGGTGAGCGCCGCTCTTCGAACGACTTCAAGCCGGCGAAAACGATTCCGGAATTGGAGCTGTTGGTGAAGCCGTTGATCGACAAGCCCGGAAACTGCACCGCATCCTTGACGCCCGGCGTCTTGAGCATGATGTCGCCCATTTGCCGAATGACCTCTTCGGTGCGGTCGAGCGTGGCGCCGTCTGGAAGCTGCGCAAAACCGACGAGGTATTGCTTGTCTTGGCCCGGCACGAAGCCGCCGGGAACAGCCTTGAACATCGCACCGGCCGCTCCGATCAGGACGAGATAAATGAGAAACGCCGCTGCCTTGTGCGATAGGATGCGTTTGACGCCGCCGCTGTAGGCATTCGATCCCCTGGTGAACGCGCGGTTGAAGCCGCGGAAGAACCAGCCGAAGGCGAAGTCCATTGCCCGCGTCAGCCAATCCTTGGGCGCATCATGACCTTTCAAGAGTACCGCGGCCAGCGCGGGCGATAGCGTCAGCGAGTTGATCGCCGATATCACGGTCGAAATCGCGATGGTCAGCGCGAACTGCTTGTAGAACTGGCCGGTCAGGCCGGTGATGAGTGCGAGTGGCACGAAGACCGCGACCAGCACGAGCGCGATGGCGATGATCGGGCCGGAAACCTCGCGCATGGCCTGAATGGTCGCCTCGCGCGGAGACAAACCGTTCTCGATATTGCGCTCGACGTTTTCGACGACGACGATCGCGTCGTCGACCACGATGCCGATCGCAAGCACGAGACCGAATAGCGTCAGCGCGTTGATCGAGAATCCGAACACATGCATCACCGCGAACGTGCCGATGATCGAAACGGGAACCGCAATCAGCGGAATGATCGACGCGCGCCACGTCTGCAGGAAGACGATGACGACGAGCACGACCAGCGCCACGGCTTCGAGAAGCGTGTGAATGACCGCCTCGATCGAAGCACGGACGAACTGCGTCGGATCGTAGACGATGCTGTAATCGACGCCTTCCGGCATGTACTGCTTGAGCTCTGCCATCGTCGCGCGGACGTTGTCGGAGATCTCAATTGCGTTCGATCCGGGAGCCTGGAAGATCGGGATCGCGACCGCCTGCTTGTTGTTGAGCAGCGAACGCAGCGAATAGTCGGCCGCGCCGAGTTCAATGCGCGCAACATCGCGCAAACGCGTGACCTGATTGTTCGCGCCGGCCTTGACGACGATGTCGCCGAATTCTTCTTCGCTCGCGAGGCGGCCCTGCGCGTTGACGGAAAGCTGGAAATCGAGATTCGGAAGCGAGGGAGACGACCCGACGACGCCGACGGCGGCTTGCACGTTCTCAGCGCGAACAGCGTTGACGATATCGCTTGCCGAAAGTCCGAGTTCGGCCGCCTTCGCCGGATCGACCCAGACCCGCATCGAATAGTCGCCTGATCCGAAGATCTGCACGTCGCCGACGCCGTTGATGCGCGCAAGCCGGTCCTTGACGTTGATCACCGCGTAATTGCGCAGATACGTCATGTCATAGCGGTCGTTCGGCGACAGCAAGTGCACGACCATCGTCAGGTCGGGCGAACTTTTGACTGTCGTGATGCCGAGTGCGCGCACGTCTTCGGGCAAACGCGGCTCGGCCTGAGAGACGCGATTTTGAACGAGCTGCTGGGCCTTGTCGGGATCGGTGCCGAGCCGGAACGTGACGGTGAGCGTCATCAAACCATCGGTCGTCGCCTGGCTGCTCATGTAGAGCATGCCCTCGACGCCGTTGATCTGCTCCTCGATCGGCGTCGCAACCGTTTCGGCGATAACTTTCGGGTTGGCGCCCGGATAGTTAGCCCGCACGACGACCTGCGGCGGCACCACTTCCGGGTATTCCGAAATCGGCATCGCAGGCAACGCCAACAGGCCGCCCAGGAAAATCAGGGTGGAGAGCACGCCCGCGAAAATCGGACGATCGATGAAGAATTTCGAGATGTTCATGTGCGGGCTCGCCCTGTTGGCTTCTCGCGTGAAAGTCTATTGCGGCGTTGCGGGCGACGGCTTGTCGGCGGCGGCATGTTCCTCCGGCAGCGGACGCCCATTCATCGCGACCGGTTCCGGCGTGACTTCATCGCCCGGCCTCACATGCTGTAAGCCGGCGACGATGATGCGGTCGCCAGCCGCGAGCCCGCTCGTGACGACGCGCAGATCATCGGCCATCCCGCCGAGTTTGACCTCGCGATAAGCGGACTTGTTGTCCTTGCCGACGACGATCACGTACTTTTTGTCCTGATCGGTCCCGATGGCGCGCTCGGAGATCGCAATGATCGGGGCCGTACGCGGCTTTGCCATCCGCACGCGGACGAATTGACCGGCGATGAGAAGCCCGTCGGTGTTTTCGAAGGTCGCGCGAAGCCGCACAGTGCCGCTCGCCACATCGACCTTGTTGTCGATCAGCTGGAGCGTGCCGCGCCGCCACTGGCCCTCGTTCGCCGCGGTCGACATCGACACGGGGATTTGCTCGATACGAGCCGTTGCGTTCGCCTCAGGCGAAAGCGTGGCCAATGCGCGGGAAACGACGTTCTCGTCCGCATTGAAGCTCGCGTAAATGGGATTGACCGATACGATCGTCGTCAGCACCGGTGCGCTGGAGCCGCCTTCGACTAGGTTGCCGACGGTGATCTCGTGCCGGCCGACGCGCCCCGATACCGGCGCACGTACTTCAGTCCACGCGAGATTGAGCTTGGCGGTTTGAAGTGCGGCCTGGGCACTCTTCAGGTTGGCGACCGCCGCGTCATAAGCGTTTGCGCGGGTATCGAGCTCTCGCTCTGAAAGCGCATTGCCGATGATCTGGCGCGCGCGAGCGACGTCCGCCTTCGTGAATACGACCTGAGCCTGCGCAGCACCGACGAGGCCCTCCAAACGTTCGACTTCTGCAGCGTAGGGTGCCGGATCGATCGTCACCAGCGAGTCGCCCGCCTTCACCAGTGCGCCTTCGCGGAAATGAATGCCAACGATCTGGCCCGCAACACGAGGACGAAGGTCGACACGCTCGATCGCTTCGAGCCGGCCGGAGAACTCGTCCCAGGTATCGACCTCATGCGCCTCGACGGTCGCGACGGAGACGGGGACCCCCGCATGTTCCTGGGCAAGGGCCGCGCCAGCGTGCGCCGTCATAAGAAGCGACGCGATTGCTGCCGAAGCCAGCAAACCTCTTGAAGACTGGGATGGTGCGTGAAATCTCATGGTCAACCCCTCGGATGTTCGCGCCTGACGCGCGTCGTTTCGCCAGCGATGTCGCCGGCGGGGCGTGTAAAGCGTGTCGTGGAAGTGAGAGAGCGGCGAGCCGTTACGCGGCAATGGCCGAGCTACTTGTCGTTAGGAGAAGTTGTCGAGACTGAGCCCTGGCGGCCATCGGTCGCGCAACGTGTCGAACTGACCGGGATTTTCCGCAGTGTCTCCTTCACGCCGCGATTGGTATCCACAAGCAGATACAACAAACGGAACATGACGCTCGTCGTCCACATCGTCGGAGGTTCGGCTCGAAACCCATCCCGCAAATCCCCTGAGGACCGCGGTCGCGCTACTGAAGGAGCTTTTCATCATGCGCTGTTTCCCTATATATGTACTGATTGGTACCGATATAGGGTGGTGATCGGGGCTGTCAACTGCTATCTGTATCGATGAGTATGAAAATGTATAGGTGTAAAACCGAAAAAGCAGAAACTGGGAGAGAAGCGGTGCAAAAAGGCCGCCCACGGGAATTCGACAAGGAGCAAGTGCTGGACAAGGCCCTCCACGTCTTTTGGGAACGGGGTTACGAAGGAACGTCGCTCTCGGATTTGACGGAGGCGATGGGCATTAACCGTCCGAGCCTTTACGCGGCGTTCGGGAACAAAGAGGAGCTCTTTCGTCAGGCCCTCGATCGCTACGCCGAAAAGGGTCCGGGCGCTGTTTATCGCGAGGCGCTCGCCGAGCCGACCGCGAAAGCCGTGGTCGAGCGCCTGTTGAAATCCTCGGCAGACTGTTTGACTGACCCGGCCAACCCGCCGGGTTGCCTGGCTGTGCAGGGCGCACTGTCGTGTGGCGACGCTGCGGAATCGATCAAGCAGGAACTCTGCCAGCGCCGGGCGCGGGTAGAACAGGAGCTTCGCCTGCGTTTCGAACGCGCCAAGGCCGAAGGTGACCTGGGGCGAGAGTCCGACCCCGAGAGTCTCGCGCGCTACGTGATGACCGTAATGCAGGGCATGTCCGTGCAAGCGGCCGGCGGAGCGTCGCGCGCCGATCTCCACGCTGTCGCCGACATGGCGCTGAGAGGTCTGGCGGCCGCGGAGAGCTAATCCGCGGCACGGGGTTGTCGACACGCGTGCGGTCCTGTAGCTGGCGTCCGCGAACGCTCGGCACCCGAGCATGCTCAAGTCGTTCCCGTGTCTCGCGAACATCTGGTGGAGATTACATTGTGCGGAATTCTTCGATGGCTTACTTGCAAAGAGCTGGCATCGCCAGGAAACTAGGCAGCGGCTTGATCGCAAGAGCTCTCGTCCTCCCGTTCGCTTTCTTCGCCCTCATGCATCTGCCGATCGAAAGTCGCGCTCACGCGGCCGATGCGAAGTCCTGTGACGGCAATGCGGGCCTCACTTTGCCGAAAGGCTTCTGCGCCACGATCTTTGCGGACCACGTCGGCGCTCCTCGTCACATGGCCGTCGCGCCCGACGGCACCGTCTACGTGAACAATCGCAACCGCAAACCGTCCCCGGGCGGCTCGCTACTCGCCTTGAAAGACAGCAACGGCGACGGCAACGCCGACATCATCGAACGGTTCGGACCGGCGGACGGCGGCGGAACCGGCATCGCCATCTATAAAAACGGCCTCTTCGTAGACCTGGGCGATAAAATCGTTCGCTACGATCTCACGCCCGGCGACATTGCACCGAAGGGCAAACCTGAAACGGTCGTGTCAGATATCCCGGTCAACGGAGATCATAAATCGCGGCCATTTTCGATCGATCCGAAAGGCAACCTCTTCGTCGATCTCGGCTCGGCAACGAATTCCTGCCAGCAAGACAATCGCGCGGAAGAATCGCCGGGCATCGATCCCTGCGAAGAACTGAAGACGCACGCCGGAATCTGGCGCTTCGACGCAAACAAAACGGGACAGGTCTTCTCACCCGCCGAGCGGTACGCGACCGGACTCCGCAACGCCGCAGGCATCGACTTCGACGATGCCGGCCGGGTCTTCGCGACCCAACACGGCCGCGATCAGCTCTACGAGAACTGGCCGAAGCTGTATTCCTCGCAACAAGGTACGGATCAGCCGGCTGAAGTCCTCGTCGCGCTTCAAGAGGGCGGCGACTACGGCTGGCCCTACTGCTATTACGACGGCATTCAGCAGAAAAACGTTCTCGCGCCCGAATACGGCGGCGACGGTGGCAAGGCCGTAGGCCGATGCGCCGAAAAGCTTCCGCCAGTCGCTGCATTTCCCGGACATTGGGCGCCGAACGATCTCGCGATCTACAAAGGGAAGGCGTTTCCGGAAACCTATCGCGGTGGGGCTTTCATCGCCTTTCACGGTTCCTGGAATCGCTCCTCAGGTCCCCAGCAAGGCTACAACGTCGTGTTTCAACCGCTTGAGGCCGGCAAAGCATCGGGCCCTTACAGCATCTTTGCCGATGGATTTCGCGACGGAGACCCGAAAGGGGTCGAGCATCGTCCGACGGGACTTGCGGTCGGACCCGATGGCGCGCTTTACGTCAGCGACGACGCGGCTGGCCGTATCTGGCGGATCGCTTACAACGGGTGACGATATTTTCGACGCATCGGGGGCGCGAGAACATTGGCGGCAAAAGACATCGCGTTTCTAACCGGCGCCTCGGGCTTCGTAGGCACCGCGGTCGCGCGTCGCCTCATCGAGGAAGGATTGTCGGTCCGTGCGCTCGTTCGCCGAACCAGCAATCGCGCGAACCTCTCAGGCCTCGACCTCGAAATCGTTGAGGGTGACATTCGCGACGCCGGCCTGCTGGACAAAGCGGTGAGCGGAGCGCGTTACGTTTTTCACGTCGCGGCGGACTACCGCCTCTGGGCGCCGGACCCGCAAGAGATCATCGCAACCAATACGAACGGCACGCGTGCCGTCATGGCGGCCGCGCTGAAGGCCGGCGCCGAACGCGTCGTCTACACATCCAGCGTCGCGACGCTGAGATTGACCGGCGATGGCTCGCCTTCGGATGAGACCATGCCGCTCGATGAAGCGCATGCGATCGGCGCCTACAAGAAAAGCAAGGTCCTTGCCGAGCGGCTGGTCGAACGGATGATCGCGGAAGAGGCGTTGCCGGCCGTCATCGTTAACCCTTCGACACCGATCGGTCCGCGCGACGTCCGCCCGACGCCGACCGGACGGATCGTCGTCGAGGCAGCGTCGGGCCGAATGCCCGCCTACGTCGATACGGGCCTAAATCTCGTACATGTCGACGACGTCGCGAACGGCCACGTTGCTGCCTTGAAGCACGGGCGAATTGGTGAGCGTTATATTCTGGGGGGACAGGACATGACGCTCGGAGAAATGCTCGCCGAGATCGCGCGTCTGGCAGGCCGAAGGCCGCCGTCGGTCAAACTCCCGCGCCAGCTGATCTACCCCATTGCCTATGGCGCGGAAGCCATGGCCCGCATCACGGGACGCGAGCCCTTCGCGACAGTCGACGGCCTGCGCATGGCCAAATACAAAATGTTTTTTTCGTCAGCCAAAGCCGAGCGCGAGCTTGGCTACCGCGCGCGTCCCGCCGCTGACGCTCTGGCGGAAGCATATCGCTGGTTTCGCGACGCGGGGTATCTGAAGTGACCGCGGTCGATCTCATAGCCGCGATCGGCCTTGTTGCGTGGATTTACCTGCTGCTGCTCAACGGCGGGTTTTGGCTCACCAGCGAGCGCGAGGAGTTCGAGCGCGGAAAATTCTCAGACCCCGGCACTTGGCCGCGCGTGACGGCCGTTATTCCCGCGCGCAACGAAGCCGACATGCTTCCCTTGTCTCTCACATCGCTCGTCGCTCAGGACTATCCCGGCGAATTCTCAATCGTGCTTGTCGATGATCAAAGCACCGACGGCACTGCCGAAATTGCGCGAAAGATCGCCGCGAGTTCGACGAAAGAAGTAACCATCATCGACGGCGCACCGCTTCCTGCTGCGTGGACGGGCAAGGTGTGGGCCATGCATCAGGGGATAGCCGCGGCAACGTCATCGAAGGCGCCCGATTATCTTCTCCTGACGGACGCCGACATCGGATACGCGCCGGAAATGCTAAGGTCGCTGGTGACGAGTTCGCGCGCGAACGGCCGCGCCATGACATCGGTGATGGCCAAGCTCAAATGCGAAAGCTGGGCCGAACGAGCACTTGTCCCGGCCTTCATTTTCTTCTTTCAGATGCTCTATCCGTTTCGTTGGGTGAACAGCAAAACAGCGGCGACCGCGGCCGCTGCGGGCGGCTGCATGCTGGTCGAACGAGCTGCGCTGGAACGCGCTGGCGGGATCGCCGCCATCCGCGGCGCGCTCATCGACGATTGTGCTCTCGGAAAACTGTTGAAAAAGCAGGGCCCGATTTGGCTCGGGCTTTCAAACGGCGTGATCAGTCTTCGCGTTTATCCTGCGTTTGATGATATTCGCCGAATGGTTGCGCGGTCGGCGTATGCCCAACTGTACTATTCGCCCGCGCTACTGCTCGGAACTGTCGTCGGAATGGGGCTTATTTACTTGGCGCCGCTCGCATTTGCCATGTTTTCGAACTATCCGGCGAACGCGATCGCGGCCGCAACATACGCGTTGATGGTTATCGCCTTTCAACCGACGTTGCGCTTTTACAACCGTTCTCCACTTTGGGGCCTTGCGCTACCAGTTATCGCGACAGCCTATGTGGGTTTCACGCTAGATTCGGCGTATCAGCATATGCGCGGTCGTGGAGGTCTCTGGAAGGGCCGGGTTCAGGCCGAAGTAGGAAGACAATGACGGTCGACGGAAAGTACAAATCCGGCAAGTCTGAGCGTGACGAGAACTTTCCTGTCGCGTCCCGCGTCATTGCCTCGCGTCACCGTGCGCCGATCCTAGCGTTCTATCGTTTTGCCCGGGCGGCAGATGATGCTGCTGATCATCCGACCCTCGATGCACAATC
Organism: Hyphomicrobium facile; assembly: GCF_900116175.1. Classification (GTDB taxonomy): domain Bacteria; phylum Pseudomonadota; class Alphaproteobacteria; order Rhizobiales; family Hyphomicrobiaceae; genus Hyphomicrobium_B; species Hyphomicrobium_B facile. Next base: position 1,208,230 of record NZ_FPCH01000002.1, on the reverse strand, counting down.
GAAACTTTCGATCCTCGATGCGCTGGAAGCGACGCTGCTCGGCCGGTCCGACGCTGCAGTAGACGCGCTCGCGCTTCGCGAACAGCTGCGCTTGAGAAATCTCAGCGCGCAACACGCTCTCGATCTTCTCAAAGCCTTTCGCCAGGATGTCACGAAGAACCGGTACGGCACGTGGGACGAGCTTCTCGACTATTGCCGCTATTCGGCAATGCCGGTCGGCCGGTTCGTCCTCGATGTTCACGGCGAACCGAAGTCCACATGGCAGCAGTCGGATGCATTGTGCACGGCCTTGCAGATAATCAATCATCTCCAGGATTGCGGTAAGGACTATCGCAAGATCGACCGGGTCTACATTCCGCTCGACGATCTTTCTTCCCGCGGGCTCGGCGTTCGCGGTCTGGGCGAGCCCAAGGCGTCTCCGGAGCTGCGGGCTTGCTTGCAGTCGCTGGCCGCGAAGACCGAGGCGATGCTTCCCGAAGCGGCGCTGTTGCCGTCGAGCGTAACGGACTTGCGCCTTGCGGTCGAAACGTCGGTGATCGTCGCGCTCGCGCGCAAGCTGATAGGGCTGCTGAAAACGCGCGATCCGCTCTCCGAGTCCGTCCACCTTTCGAAGCCATACGCCGCCGTGATTGCTGCACGCACGGCTGCCGCCACTGTTGCGGGTCGCGCTTTTTCACGCTCGGCGTTTACGAAGTCGTCAAGGATGATGCCGCATGAGCGCTGAAGTCGACACCCTAATTGCAGAAGAAGCGCCGGCCGCGGCAAGCAGCTCGTTTTACGCAGCGATGCGCGTTCTACCGCGCCCGCAGCGCGAGGCGATGTATCACGTCTATGCATTCTGCAGGGCCGTCGACGACGTCGCCGATAACGGGGGCTCGAGTGATGTGCGCCTCGCCGACCTCGTGCAATATCGGGACGACATCGAACAACTCTACGCATCGGGTCACCGGACATCGCGCACGCGCGACCTCGCGGGCCCGATTGCGCAATACGGGCTCCTGAAGGAAGACTTCATTGCCGTCATCGACGGCATGGAGATGGATATCGTCCGCGATCTGCGCGCCCCGGAATGGAAGGTTCTCGACCTCTATTGCGACCGCGCCGCCTCCGCAGTCGGCAGATTGTCAGTGCGGATTTTCGGCATGGAAGAAACGCCGGGTATCGAGCTTTCCCACAACCTTGGCCGCGCGCTCCAGCTGACGAACATCCTGCGCGACATCGATGAAGACGCGAGCATGGGCCGCCTCTATCTCCCCAAGGAAGCTTTGCGTGAGTGCGGGCTCGGAGACCTTTCGATCGCCGAAATTCTCGTCGATCCGCGCCTCGATCGCGTGTGCCGCGGCGTCGCCGAGAAGGCGCGGAAATACTACGACAGGTCGGAAGCTATCATGGCGCGCGCATCGCGGCGCACCGTGAGATCGCCACGCATGATGGCAACGGTCTATCGGGGCATTCTCGAGAAGCTGATCGCAAGAGGATGGGACGCGCCGCGCGTCGACGTGCGCCGTTCGAAGCGCACAGTCCTCTGGGCGGTTCTGCGCGACGGCATTTTTTAAATGAGCGACGGCACTGTTCACATTGTCGGGGCCGGCCTTGCCGGTCTTTCGGCGGCGGTCACGCTTGTCGGACGGGGACGCAAGGTCGTCGTCCACGAGCTTGCACGCCACGCCGGCGGACGCTGCCGCTCGTATTTCGAGACCGCGCTCGGACTGACGATCGACAATGGCAACCATCTCCTCCTGTCGGGCAACGCGAGCGCGCTCGGCTATCTGAATACGATCGGTGGCAGGCATCTGCTCGATGATCCGCAGCACGCCGAGTTCGCATTTTGCGATTTCACGTCCGGCGAGCGTTGGACACTGAGGCCGAACGACGGGCCGCTGCCGTGGTGGATTTTCTCGAAAGGCCGTCGTGTACCCGGTACGCACGCCCTCGACTACGTTCGCCTTGGAAGTCTTCTCCAGGCAAAAAGCAGCGATACGATCGCCCAGCGAGTAGATACCGGTTCGTTGGTCTTCGCTCGCCTCATGAATCCGGTGTTGGTCGCGGCTCTGAACTGCGATGCGTCCGAAGGCTCGGCAAAGCTCGCCGGCACCATCATCCGCGAAACGCTCGGGCGTGGCGGCAAAGCCTGCCGCCCGTTGTTTGCAGCCAACGGACTGGGACCGGCTCTGGTCGATCCCGCCCTTCAGTTTCTGGGCAAGCGCGGGGCCGAAGTCCGGTTCGACCATCCGCTACGGGCGATTGAATTTTCCGACGGGCGCGCACGCACGCTGCAATTCGCGGATGGCGCCGTCGAACTGAACAGAACCGACGATCTCATCCTCGCCGTGCCTGGGTGGGTTGCGCGCACCCTGATACCGGATTTGGTCGCGCCGACCGAATACCGTTCGATCTTGAACGCTCATTTTGCGGTCGCGCCGCCGGCCGGACTTCCGAAGATCACCGGCGTCGTCAACGCGACGACGGAATGGCTGTTCGCATTTGAAAACCGGCTGTCCGTCACCGTCAGCGCCGCCGATCGTTACAATGAGGCCGAGAGAGAACCTCTTGCACGCCAGATTTGGACTGAGGTTGCGAAAATCGCGCGCCTCGACGTCGAACTTCCGCGCTGGCAGATCGTGAAGGAGCGGCGTGCGACTTTCGCCGCAACTCCAGGACAGAATGCCCTGCGGCCGAAAGCGCAAACACGTTGGAAAAACGTGCTTCTGGCGGGTGATTGGACAGACACCGGTCTTCCGGCCACGATTGAAGGCGCGATAAGGTCGGGGGAAGCGGCCGCGAAACTGGCGGCGTCAGCACACTTCTGATAGGACGCTCGAACTTCTGGGAGAGCCTCTATGAACTTCGACTCTGCGACGCATTCCGCTCGCCTGCCGTCCGATAGCGCGATGCGCGAAATTGCGACGCCCGACATTGAAAACGCGATCACCGCCGCCAAAAAGGCCCTGCTGGCGCTGCAGCGGGACGACGGTCATTTCGTTTTCGAACTCGAGGCGGACGCGACGATCCCCGCAGAATACGTTCTGATGCGCCACTATCTTGCCGAGCCGGTGGACGCCGCTCTCGAAGCCAAGATCGCCAACTATCTCCGCCGCATCCAGTCCGAGAATGGCGGCTGGCCACTATTCCATGATGGCGCCTCGAACATCAGCGCGAGCGTGAAAGCGTATTATGCGCTGAAGATGATCGGCGTCGGTACCGAAGAGCCTTACATGAAGAAGGCGCGAGGTTGGATCCTCTCGCAGGGTGGCGCCTCTCACGCCAACGTTTTCACGCGCAACCTGCTGGCACTTTTCGGCGCCATACCTTGGACCGGCGTTCCCGTGATGCCCGTCGAGATCATGGTGCTGCCGCGATGGTTTCCGTTCCATCTCGATAAGATTTCCTACTGGGCGCGCACTGTGGTGGTGCCGCTGACGGTGCTGAACGCCTTGAAGCCGAGGGCGCGGAATCCGAAAGCCGTCGGCATCCCCGAGCTGTTCACGATCCCGCCGGAGAACGTCAAAGTCTGGCCGAAAGGCCCGCATCAGAAATCGCCGTGGTCGGAAATATTCGGCGCAATAGATCGCGTGCTGCGGTTCTTCGAGCCGTATTTCCCGAAGTCGCTACGCAAGCGCTCCATCGACAAGGCTGTGGCGTTCGTCGACGAGCGGCTGAACGGCGAAGATGGCTTGGGCGCGATCTTCCCGGCGATGGTCAATTCCTTGCTGGTCTATGATGCGCTGGGATATTCCCACGATCATCCCAATTACGTCACCGCGCGCGGCTCGATCGAAAAGCTGCTGATGGTCAAGGATGACGAGGCGTACTGTCAGCCGTGCCTGTCGCCTGTCTGGGACACGGCGCTTTCGTCTCACGCACTTATGGAAGTCGGTGACCCGCAGGCCGAGGCAGCAGCCGCGCGCGCGCTCCAATGGCTGAAGCCGTTGCAGGTGCTCGACACTGTCGGCGATTGGGCGGCGAGCCGTCCCGGCATTCGTCCCGGCGGCTGGGCGTTCCAGTACGCAAATCCCCACTATCCCGATACCGACGACACGGCCGTGGTCGTGATGGCGATGGACCGCGCACAAGGTCGAGTGGAACCAAACGGGGAAGCTTATCGCGAGTCGATCGCGCGCGGTCGCGAGTGGATCGAAGGCATGCAAAGCAAGAACGGCGGCTGGGGCGCCTTCGACGCCGACAACACGTACGAATACCTCAATCAGATACCGTTTTCCGATCATGGCGCGTTGCTCGATCCGCCGACCGCCGACGTCGCTGCGCGTTGCGTTTCAATGCTGGCACAACTCGGAGAACGCCGCGGCCAGAGCTACGTTCTCGATAACGCGGTCGCCTATCTCGAACGGACGCAGGAGAAAGACGGCAGCTGGTACGGCCGCTGGGGAATGAATTACATCTACGGCACGTGGTCGGTGTTGTGCGCTCTCAACGCAGCGGGCGTCGACCCGGCATCGAGCGTCGTCCGCAAGGCCGTCGCCTGGCTTCTTTCAATCCAGAACAGCGACGGCGGCTGGGGCGAGGACGGCGAAAGCTATAGCCTCGATTACAAGGGTTACACCCCGGCACCGAGCACCGCCTCGCAAACATCATGGGCGCTCTTGGCGCTGATGGCGGCCGGTGAGGTCGACAACCCCGCTGTCCAGAAAGGCATCGCCTACCTCGCCGCAACGCAGGGCTCAGATGGCTTCTGGGCCGAGAAGCGCTTCACGGCGACCGGCTTTCCGCGCGTCTTCTATCTTCGCTACCACGGGTACCCGAAATTCTTCCCGATGTGGGCTTTGGCGCGCTACCGCAATCTAAAAGCCTCAAATACCCGATCAGTTATGGTCGGAATGTGAGAAGATAAGCTAAGCTGAGGGGACAATCCGGGGGGATGATGTGAGGGGATGAGGGGGGTCGTAGTCGCCGCAACGGGGCTGAGGGCCGAAGCTCGGGTCGCGCAACGATCCGGGTTCGTGAAGGCTTTGGCCGGTGGCGGCGATGAGCAGCGCCTCGCATCGCTGATAGAGCGGTCCATCGCCAATGGCGGCATCCGCGGTCTCATCAGCTTCGGGATCGCAGGCGGGCTGAGGCCGGGCCTGGCGTCCGGAACGATTGTCGTCGGCACGTCCGTCGTCAGCGGCGGGACACCCTACATGGCGGACGAACGCTGGAGCGATCGTCTCTTCGAAGCGGTGCCGAACGCCGAGTCCGGAGCAATCGTCGGAGCGAAAGCGGTCATCTCCGAACCGGGCGACAAGCAGAAACTCTACATGGCGACCGGCGCCTTCGCGGCCGATATGGAAAGCCACATCGTTGCGCGCCTCGCCGCCGAGCATCAATTGCCGTTCGCGGTACTCCGGGTGATCGCCGACACATCGAAGCAGCGGCTTCCGCCGGCAGCCGTCAACGGCCTGAAGCCGGATGGGACGCCGGACATTGCCGCCGTCCTCAAGTCATTGATGGTTCGTCCGGGCCAGCTTCCGAGCCTGCTGCTGACCGCCAACGCAACGCGCCGGGCAATGCGCGGGTTATTCCGCTGCTACCGGCTTCTTGGCCCGGGCCTCGGCTTCGCTGATCTCCGCTAGCTTGTTCTCGACGTGACGTGAGAACACGAACTCGGCCGGACGCTGCTTGTCGAGCGGGATTTCAGGCGCCATCGGACCGTCCGTCTTCACGCCTCTAAGCGCGACGGCCGCGATCTTCCAAGGCTTCTTTACCGCATCCATGACGGCCGAGGCCTCGAAGCCCGAGTGCACCATGCAATCCGCGCACTTCTCGTAATTGCCGGTGCCGTACTTGTCCCAGTCGGTGCTTTCCATCAGCTCCTTGAAGGTCTTCGTATAACCTTCGCCGAGCAGATAGCAGGGCTTCTGCCAGCCGAACACGGTGCGCGTCGGGTTGCCCCACGGCGTGCACTGGTAGGTCTGGTTGCCCGCGAGGAAATCGAGGAACAGCGCCGACTGGAAGAACGGCCACGCGCGGCCGCCCTTTCCGAGCTTGAAGATATCGCGAAAGAGCTGCTTCGTCTTTGTGCGATTGAGGAAGTGCTGCTGATCGGGTGCGCGCTCGTAGGCGTAGCCGGGCGAAATAGTAACGCCGCCGATGTCGAGCTTCTTCATCTCATCGAGGAACTTCGCAACCTGCTCGGCCTTTGCGTCGCTGAACAAGGTCGTGTTGATGTTGACGCGGAAGCCCTTCGCCTTCGCAACCTTGATCGCCTCGACCGCGCGATCGTACACGCCCTTCTGGCAAACCGACCTGTCGTGCATCTCCTTGTCGCCGTCGAGATGGATCGACCAGTTGAAATTCTTGTGCGGCTTGTAGAGATGGATTTTCTTCTCGAGCAGCAGCGCGTTCGTGCAGACGGTGACGAACTTGCCCTTTTTGAGCGCGCCTTCGACGATCTCCGGCAGCTCCTTGTGGAGCAGCGGCTCGCCGCCTGCGAGCACGACGACCGGCGCTCCGCATTCGTCCATCGAATGCAGCGCGTCAGCGACCGAGATGCGCTGGTTGAGGATCTTATCGGGATAGTCGATCTTTCCGCAGCCCGCGCAGGCGAGGTTGCAGCGGAAGAGCGGCTCGAGCATCAGCACGAGCGGATAGCGTTTGCGCCCCCTGAGGTGCTGTCCGATGACGTAGGCACCTACCGACAAAGCTTGGTTTAATGGAATTCCCACCCGACAGGGCTCCTTCTTGCGGCGCTCGAACCAGCATTATTCCCGATCATGATGCCTCGAGCAATTCAGGCGGCAGGCGGAATGTAATTTTCTCTTCGACGCCATCGAGGATTTCGATCTCGATCGGTGAGACCCTTCCGATGGCGGCGATGACGTCTTCGACAAGCACATCAGGCGCCGAAGCACCTGCTGTTACGCCAACTAGGTTCACTCCGGCAAGCCATGCCGGATCGACCTCGCTCCCGTCTGCGACGAGATAGCTTGGTATTCCGCATTCGGCGCCGATTTCACGTAGTCTGTTCGAGTTCGAGCTATTGCTCGCGCCAACGACCAGAAGAACCTCGACGAAGCGGCAGAGGTCGCGAACGGCCGTTTGCCGGTTTTGCGTCGCATAACAGATGTCGCGTGTTTCCGGCCCAATTACGTCAGTGAAACGTTCTTTCACTGCCTCGATGGTTGCCCGGGTGTCATCCACACTCAATGTCGTCTGGGTGATGTAGGCGACGGGCGTATCATCCGGAATATCGAGTTTCGCCACGTCGTCGCGATTTTCTACAAGGTAAACAGGCCCGGAAATGCGCCCGAGCGTCCCTTCGATCTCCGGGTGGCCCGCATGTCCGATCAGGATCACGGTCCGCCCGAGCGACGAATACCGCTGGCCTTGCTTGTGAACCTTGGACACGAGAGGGCACGTCGCGTCGACGACGGTGAGGCGGCGCGTTTGCGCGTCGGCTTCGACGGCGCGCGACACGCCGTGAGCGCTGAAAATCGTGAGCGCGCCATTGGGCACCTCGGCGAGATCTTCGACGAAGCGGGCGCCCTTGGCCTTGAGATCGTTGACGACATGACGGTTGTGAACGATTTCGTGGCGCACATACACAGGTTCGCTACGCTGGGCGAGCGAGCGTTCGACGATGTCGATTGCTCGAACCACGCCTGCGCAAAAACCCCGGGGCTGAGCCAAAATCACTTTCATGCAGAAACCCCCGTTCTGCGATCGCGCAATATCCCGCGCAGTCAAAGACCTAATGGATCAACGCTTCCCGATAATGACGTTCGGCGTATCGGTCATGGTCGTCCACGACTTTATGCGCTAGTTCAATCGATAGGCAGCCGAGGCAACGTCGCGCCGTACATGCTGTTGAAGTGTCGTGTCTCAAAAGCAACACACTGAAAGATGTCATCTGTTCATGTGCTCGACAGGTTCGACATCGTAGGTGCCTGTTGAGAAAAACGATCCCTCCCCCGGGGTACCATGAGTCCGTTCTAGAATGTCCAATTACGATCTCAATATCCAACGCCGTCCAACACGACCGGCGGCGCGCACATGATCGAGCGCGTCGTTTCCTTTATCGTCGACATCTCGGTGCGACTGCGCTGGGCCAGCATTTTGCTGGGCCTGGCGTTGACGGCAGGCTCTATTTTCTACGTCGCCAACAATTTCGCCATCACGACCGATACAAGTCAGCTGATCTCCTCGGACCTCGATTGGCGCCAGCGCGAGCGCCAATTCGACGCCGCGTTTCCCCAGCACACCGACACCATAGATATAGTCATTGACGGTAAAACGCCGGAGCTGACCGAAGCCGCAGCAGCCAGTCTCGCGGCAGCCCTGAGCGAATCAAAACCCGATCCTTTCCAGATCGTCCGGCGGCGTGACGGCGGCCCCTTCTTCGAAAAGAACGGCCTCCTTTATCTGTCGCTGCCGGAACTCAAGGAGACAACCGAGGGCCTGATTAAGGCGCAGCCCGTGCTCGGGACGCTCGCCGCCGATCCGACGCTCAACGGGTTGGCGAAGGCGCTCTCATTCGTCCCTCTGGGTGTGAAGGACGATCGCGCCAAGTGGTCGGATTTCGACAAGCCGCTGGGCGCGCTGGCCATTGCCATCGATGACATCATGGCGGGAAGGGAAACGGCGTTTCCCTGGGGTCAGCTGCTAACGGGCGGAAGCCCGAACCCCTCCGAGCTTCGCCGCTTCCTCGAGGTGAAGCCCGTTCTCGATTATTCAGATTTGCAACCCGGCGCCGATGCAACGGCGTTGATCCGCGAAACCGCAAAGCGGCTCGGATTGACACCCGAGAACGGCGTGCGGGTCCGGCTGACGGGATCCGTCCCGATGGCGGATGAGGAATTCGGGACCGTTGCCGAAGGCGCAGCCATCAATACCGCCGTCACGATCGCAGCCGTTCTTTTCATTCTTTGGCTGGCGCTGAGGTCGGGTCGCATTATCTTCGCCGTTCTCGTCAGCCTCTTCTCCGGACTTGCGATGACAGGCGCGCTGGGGCTCTACCTCGTCGGCGCACTCAACCTTATCTCGGTCGCGTTCGCGGTACTGTTCGTCGGCATCGGCGTCGATTTCGGTATCCAGTTCTCGGTCAGATACCGCCACGAGCGCTTCAACAAACATGGTCTCCGCGACGCGTTGATCGCGGCCGGAAAGAACGCCGGGAAACCTCTGGCGCTCGCTGCTGCGGCGACGACAGCGGGTTTCTATGCATTTCTGCCGACCGATTACCGCGGTGTATCCGAGCTTGGCCTCATTGCCGGCAGCGGCATGATTATCGCGTTCCTGACGAGCATCACTTTCTTGCCGGCGATGCTTTCCGTTCTTAATCCTCCGGGCGAGCCGCACGACGTCGGCTACCAGTCTCTCGCGCCGGTAGATCGCTTCATGGCGCGCCACCGCCACGGCATTCTTGCGCTGACGGCGATTGGCGTCGTCGCCGGTCTGCCGCTTCTCACCAAGCTCGAGTTCGATTTCAATCCGATCAACTTGCGCAGCGACAAGGTCGAATCGGTCTCGACCTTCAACGATCTGATGCGCGATCCATTGACCGCTCCGAACACGATCGAGATCCTGGCGCCGAACCTCACCGACGCGAAGGCGCTGGCAGCAAAGCTCGATAAGCTGCCGGAAGTCGGACACACAGTAACGCTGGCGAGCTTCGTGCCCGACCATCAGGACGAAAAGCTGGCCATCATAAGAGACGCGGCGGACCTGCTCGGCCCGACCATCGAGCCCGACGAAATTGCGGCAACGCCGACGGACGCCGAAACGCAGACGACACTGCGAGATACCGCCAAGGCGTTTGAGGACGTAAGCAAATTGCCGGGCGCACCGCCGCTCGCCACCCACATGGCGGCGACGCTTCGCAAACTCGCGGAGGCGCCGGTTGACGCGCGGGCAAAGGTTGAAAAAGCGCTGCTCGACGGCCTCAAACTGCGCCTCGCGCAAATTCGTTCAGCCCTCAAGGCTGAGCCGGTAACGCTTGAGAATCTGCCGCCAGAGATCATTGCCGACTGGATAACGGCCGATGGCCGCGCCCGGGTCGAAATCGGGCCGAAGGGCGACGGGAACGACAACGCAAACCTCCGTCGCTTTGCGTCCGCCGTGCTCGCCGTTGCTCCCGAAGCAACCGGCGTGCCGATCCTCATTCAGGAATCGGCGAAGACGGTTGTGCGCTCGTTCATCCAGGCGGGCTTGCTGGCACTCGTTTCGATAACGATCATCCTGTTCGTTGCGCTGCGCCGCATCTCGGACGTGCTGCTGACGCTCGTGCCGCTATTGCTCGCCGGCGTCGTGACGCTCGAACTGTGCGTGCTGCTGAAGCTGCCGTTGAATTTCGCGAACATCATCGCGCTGCCCGTGCTGCTGGGCGTCGGCGTCGCGTTCAAGATCTATTACGTGCTCGCTTGGCGCGAAGGCGAAACGAGCTTGCTGGCGTCGCCGCTGACGCGCGCTGTCATGTTCAGCGCCATGACGACGGCAGTCGCGTTCGGCAGCTTGTTCTTCTCAAGCCATCCCGGAACGTCGAGCATGGGTGAGCTGCTGGCGCTCTCGCTCGTGACGACGCTTGCGGCCGCCGTTCTCTTCCAGCCGATCCTGATGGGCCCGCCGCGGAACGCGGCCAAGCACGAAAACGAAAAGGCACTACAAACCGAGCCGTAGCCGACCCGCCCAAGCTAGTCATTCAAGCCAAGCCAAGACTTTGCGATGAACTATCTACTTGGGCGGATCCCCGCCTGCGCGGGGATGACGTTATTGGAAGAAGGTCACCCACACCCCGTCATCCCGGCGAAGGCCGGGATCCATACAAGCCGGCGGCAGCCCAAAAACTACGCGGCGTTGCGGCGTTCACGCAGGAACTGGAAGAATTCGACGCCCTCGCGGAGGCGGCGCTTCATCATGTCGGGCTGCGTTATCATCTCGCCGACGATCGAAGCAATCTTCGGCACCCGGAAGTAGAACTTGCGATAGAAGTCCTCGACCGAAGAGAAGATCTCGGTGTGCGACAGACCCGGATAGTGTAGCGGCGCGATCTGGATGCCGTTAGCGTTGATGAGCTCGGCATTATCGACGTCGAGCCAGCCGTTCTCGGAAGCCTGCTTGTAGAGGAACGTGCCCGGATACGGCGCGGCGAGCGAGACCTGGATCGTGTGCGGGTTGATCCTCGTCGCAAACTTGATGGTCTCCTCGATCGTCTCCTTCGATTCTCCCGGAAGGCCGAGGATGAAGGTGCCGTGGATCTTGATGCCAAGTTCGTGGCAGTCCTTCGTGAACTTCTCCGCGACCTCGACCCGCATGCCCTTCTTGATGTTATGCAGGATCTGCTGGTTGCCGCTCTCGTAGCCGACGAGCAGCAGGCGCAGGCCGTTGTCCTTGAGCACCTTCAGCGTCTCGCGCGGTACGTTCGCCTTGGCATTGCACGACCACGTGACACCGAGCTTGCCGAGCTCCTTGGCAATTGCTTCCGCGCGCGGCAGGTCGTCGGTGAAGGTATCGTCGTCGAACATCAGCTCTTTCATCTGCGGGAACGCCTTGAGGATGTATCGCACCTCCTCGATGACGTGCCCGACGGAGCGGGTCCGATAGCGATGGCCGCCAACAGTCTGAGGCCACAGGCAGAACGTGCAGCGGCTCTTGCAGCCGCGCCCCGTGTAGAACGAGATGTACGGGTGCTTCAGATAGCCGATGAAGTAATTCTCCATCACGAGGTCGCGCTTGTAGACCGGCGTAACGAAGGGCAGCGTGTCCATGTCATGCATCACAGCGCGGTCCTCGTTGTGCACGATGACGCCCTGCGCGTTGCGGTAGGAAAGACCCTTGATGTCACTCCACGGCACGCCGTCGGCGACGTCCTTGATCGTGAAATCGAACTCATTGCGGGCCACGAAGTCGACAATCGGCGCGTCCACCAGGCTTTCGTTGGACTGCACCGCGACCTTGGCGCCGATCAGTCCGACCTTGAGGTTCGGGTTGGTCGCCTTCATCGCCTCGATGACTTTGACGTCCGAATCAAACGACGGCGTCGAGGTGTGCAGCACCGCGAGGTCGTAATCGCGCACTTCGGCGAGAACATCCTGGAGACTGGTACGGTGCGGCGGCGCGTCGATGAGCTTGGAATTCTCGACCAGCGCGGCGGGCTGCGCCAGCCAGGTTGGGTACCAGAACGACTGTATTTCGCGCCGCGCCTGATATCGAGATCCTGCTCCGCCGTCGAAGCCGTCGAATGAAGGAGCCTGCAAAAATAGTGTGCGCATCGTGGGCGCCTTTCATATCGGCTTAACAGTCCCATCGGCGCCGACGCTGTAGCGGCGGCCCCTCCAACTGACAGCTCCCGGCACGTAGCTTGCGACGAACACCGCAAAGCTCAACAAGTCGCGCAAAGGCGTGAGCCAAATCGAACTCTTTCCCCCGCCGGGCAGTCGCTCAACTTGTAACGGAACCAAAAGGCGGCACGCAAGCGTCCCCAAAACGATCATCCACGCTATGACGTTGAAGCCACTCAAAGGCAACGCAGCCAGCGCAAATGGCAGCGGATGAGTAATGACGGAACCGGCATAACCAATTGGGTCGACGAGTCTTATCGTCCGCGCCCATCGAAGCTCATGCGCGAGAAGTGCAGCAAATGAGTCTTCCGAAAACGTATGCCCGACGGTGAAGGGCGCTATCGCCACTTTCTGGCCCGTTCGACGGACGGCGTCGCCCATGGCGTAGTCGTCGGCCAACGTGTTGGCGAAGGCTTCGAATCCCCCGATCTCGGCGAGCGTGCTCCGGCGCATCGCAATCGTCGATCCGAAGCATGGCTTCGCGAGGCCGAACCGAATGCCGACAAGCACGCTCGGAAGAAAATGCTGATCGACGGCTGCGGCGGCGAGTCGCGACCAGAACCCTCCGATCGCGCATCCGCGATAGAGGCAGGTGACGAGCCCAACTTCGGGTTGCTGCAATGTGGCGACCACATCCCGGACGTAGGTATCGTCGACGCGCATATCGCTGTCGCTGAGGATCAGAACGTCGTGCGGCGCGCGCGGAAAAATGTTGAGGACGTTAGAAATTTTCGGATTGCCGCCAGCGCTGCGGGAGGATGCAACGAGTTCGATATCCGCGGCAGGAAACTGCTCTTCAAGGTTGCGCACGACGGCTATCGCCGGGTCGGCGGCATTCTGAACGCCGAATAGTATTTTAACTTCGCCCGGGTAGTTCTGCTGGAGGAACGACCCGAGATTGGCGTGCAGGCCTGGTTCAGCGCCGTAAAGCGGCTTGATCAGCGCGACATTTTCCGGTCGTTCTAAAATCGACTTGGGCCGATGAGCAAATCGTGCCACCAAGAAAGCAGCCAATAGGGCGTACACGCTGCCGATAATGGCAACGAGGGTGCATACAAGCCACAGACAGGACGTCATTCTGACGTTACTTTCTGGTTTGACCTGGGGGAAAGCCGACTGGCATCAGTTGGTAAGCTAGCGTTTTGCATGCGGCTGCGATAGATCTGAGGTTGCTCGGCTGTGGGGCCAAGCATGGGGGAATATCGGGAATTGAAAGTCACTGCCATCCTCAACTGGGTCGGCTGTATTTTAGTCGGTGTGGGCCTGTCGGCCTGCGCGAGCACCTCTACGCCTTCAATTTCCGCGCAACATCTGGCATCGGCCGAATACGACTCTGAGCCGAAAGCCATTGCCGACCCCAACGAGAAGTTCAATCGCTCGGTGTTCGAGGCCAACCAGGATTTCAATCACGACGTCCTGTATCCCGCCGCGAAGTCCTATAACGAGAACGTGCCTGAGCCCGTCCGCGATCGTATCGACGCGTTCACGACGAACCTCTCCGAGCCGATGGTGTTTGCGAATAACATCTTGCAGCTCCGGCTCGAGGCTGCCGCAACGACATTTGGCCGTTTCGCCCTCAATTCGACGGTGGGCCTCGGCGGCCTGTTCGACGTTGCGGTAACCCAAGGCATGACTCACCAGTCCGGTGACTTCGGACAAACGATGTATGTCTGGGGCTACAGGGATAGCGCCTATCTGGTGCTGCCGATCATTGGCCCGACAAACGTCAGAGACGCAATCGGCACCGGCGTTGAATTTGCCGCGCAAATACCGGCCGCCGCTTTGATTCCGACAAAGGCCGCAACGCTTGCCAGCCGCGTGAATCTCGCGGGAAGCGTGACCAGTCCGCTCTCGAACCTGAGCAAAGTCGAAGATATGCAGACGCTCGAGGATAGCTCGATCGACTTCTATTCGATGCTGCGCAGTGTAACGGATCAGAAGCGTCAGGCTGAGCTGCAGGAAGCGCTGGAAACGAGTGCGTTAACGGGCACGCCCAAGCCGCCCGATCCCAACGCGATCGAGCCGGTTATGACGATCGTCTCCTCGCCGACGATGCTTGAAAAGAGACGGATGACCGACGTACCGAAGTTGTCGAGTGCTTCCGAGCATGGCGGTTCGATCGTTGTCGTTGGCCCGCCGACGCCAATCGAGGCGCACTAAGTCGACCAAGGGCTTTACCTCTTAAGGTTTGCCGCGCGGAGGATTCGGTCCGCAGCTTTCATAACGTGAAGAGGGCCTGATCCGTTTCGGAGAGTCCACTCGCCGAACCGTCGAAGCTTTGGGTAGGGCGGCGGACGAGAAAGCCTGCGCACGAAGACAGGCAGCAAACGAGAGCATGTTGTGCGACCGGCCCGATCGCAATCGGGCCGGCCACGAATTCGCGAAATCAGCTTCCGGATAACAGCTTGTCGCCTTGCTTCTTGAGCGAGGCGATGAGGGCATCGGGTCCGCCCGCATTCAGTATCGACGTGAACTCCGCGCGGCGGCTTGCGAGCTCGCTGATCGTGCCGTCGAGATAGACGTCGACGATCTTCCATTGCGGCCCGGTCTTGCGCATCAAGTAATTGATCGCGACAGGCTTGCCATTGCTCTGCACGATCCGGGTTTTCACCATTTTGTCGGTCGGCGGCCGGTCGGTGATCTCGGCGATCTCGAACGTTTCGCCCGAAAAACCGTCAAACCGCTTCGCGTAAGTCGCGATCATCATGCGCGCGAATGCTTCGGTAACGGCAGCCTGTTGCTCGGGTCGAAACGTCTCCCAGCTTCGCCCGACGGCCACGCGGGACATCGATCCGATGTCGTATGTTGCGGCCAGAACCGGCGCGAGCGCATCATAGCGCCCCTGCACGCCAAGGGCCTGCGCCTGCTTCATCGTATCGAGAAGCTTGGCGTTCAGTCCGTTGATCGTCTTCTCCGGCGCGTCGGCCGCTTGCGCGTGTGCAAACTGAGGTGTGGCGAGAAGCGCCGTCATCAAAGCGGCGATCGACGCCCCCAAA
The DNA here is from genome assembly GCF_900116175.1 of Hyphomicrobium facile. Lineage (GTDB taxonomy): Bacteria > Pseudomonadota > Alphaproteobacteria > Rhizobiales > Hyphomicrobiaceae > Hyphomicrobium_B > Hyphomicrobium_B facile. The sequence goes on along the minus strand of NZ_FPCH01000002.1, from coordinate 1,192,962 downwards.
ACACGTAATTTTCTGGCCGGGACCATTGCCCCTCCCCTGATTGATTTCAAATACAGTTCGCCATCGGCGAGTCTCCCGCGACGGGAAAATCTCCCTAGGTTGACACGGTGGCGGCATTTAGCCGTTACACTCGCAGGTGTTTGCCATTTGTGAGGCTTGGCTGCAACACTTCCCCGCAGAGTCCGATCCGTTTCGCATGTTCCATTTTTTGCGCCGTGTCATGGGTTCATATTTAGAATGGTTGTGGACTCGGTGAGACGGTTTGGGGGAGTTCGGTCTATGGATGCAGCAGTGCCTCGGGTATCCAAAACACCGCTTTTGGACCAGGTGGATACGCCTGCCGATCTTCGGCAACTGTCCGAACAGGAACTTCCGCAGCTCGCCGCGGAACTCCGCGCGGAACTCATTGATGCCGTATCGCAAACGGGCGGCCACCTCGGCGCGGGATTGGGCGTCGTCGAGCTGACGGTCGCGTTGCACTATCTTTTCGATACGCCGAACGATCGCCTGATCTGGGACGTCAGCCACCAATCGTATCCGCATAAGATCCTGACCGGCCGTCGCAGCCGGATAAGGACGTTGCGTCAGCCCGGCGGCCTTTCCGGATTCACGAAGCGCACCGAGAGCGATTACGATCCTTTCGGCGCAGCTCACTCGTCGACATCGATTTCCGCCGGCCTCGGCATGGCTGTGGCGCGCGAATTGTCGGGCGGAACGAACAACGTCGTCTGCGTGATAGGCGACGGCGCCATGAGCGCCGGCATGGCCTACGAAGCGATGAACAACGCGGGGGCCCGCAACGAACGGCTCATCGTCATCCTGAACGACAACGATATGTCGATCGCCCCGCCGACGGGTGCGCTGTCGTCATATCTTGCCCGGATTACCTCGAGCGACTCGTACTTTTACGTTCGCGATATCGCCAAGCAGCTGGCGAAGAGACTGCCCAAAAGCTGGGAACGTCGCGCCGCACGCGTCGAGGAATATACGCGTAGTCTCTGGCAGGGTGGCGCGTGGTTCGAGGAGCTTGGACTCCATTACGTCGGGCCCATTGATGGCCACGATCTGAACCAGCTATTGCCGGTCTTGAAAAACGTTCGCGATGCCGGCGAGGGCCCGATCCTCGTTCACGTCGTGACGCAGAAGGGCAAAGGCTACGCGCCTGCCGAAGCATCGGCGGACAAATATCACGGCGTCGCAAAATTCAACGTCGTGACCGGCGTGCAGGCGAAGCCCGCAGCGTCGGCGCCGTCCTATACGCGCGTCTTTGCCGATAGCTTGATCGCCGAAGCCAAGAAAGACGAGAAGATCGTCGCCATCACCGCGGCAATGCCCGATGGCACGGGTCTTGACGTCTTCGGCCGCGAGTTTCCGGATCGGACATTCGACGTCGGCATCGCCGAGCAGCATGCCGTAACTTTTGCAGCTGGGCTCGCCACCGAAGGCATGAAGCCGTTTGCCGCGATCTACTCGACGTTTTTGCAGCGTGGCTATGATCAGGTCGTCCACGACGTCGCGCTTCAGAGCTTGCCCGTGAGATTTGCAATCGACCGCGCAGGCTTCGTCGGCGCCGATGGTGCGACCCACGCCGGAACGTTCGATCTGGCCTACCTCGGTTGCTTGCCGAATTTCGTGATCATGGCGGCGGCTGACGAGGCCGAGCTGAAACACATGGTCGCCACCGCCGCGTCGATCGATGATCGCCCGAGCGCGTTCCGTTATCCGCGCGGTGAGGGAACCGGCGTCGCCATGCCCGAAGTCGGCATCCCGCTCGAAATCGGCAAGGGCCGCATTTTGCGTGAGGGAACGACGATTGCGCTTCTCTCGTTCGGCACGCGCCTGCAAGAGACCTTGAAGGCCGCCGATCAACTGGCGGCGCTGGGCCTCTCCGCAACCGTTGCCGATGCGCGCTTCATGAAGCCGCTCGATACCGAACTCATCCGGCAACTCGCCGAAAATCACGATGTCCTCGTGACGATCGAAGAGGGCTCGGTCGGTGGCTTCGGTAGCCATGTCCTGCATTATCTGGCGGAGAACGGACTGCTCGATCGCGGGCTCAAGGTGCGCTCGAAGGTCATGCCGGATGTCTTCGTTGATCAAGACAAGCCCGAGGTCATGTATCAGCGTGCGGGGCTCTCGGCCCAGGGCATCGTCGAGACGGTCCGCGACGCGCTCCAAATGAACAAGGCGAAGGCCGTCCGCGGCCGCGCCTAGGTCTGTCGGAACAGGCGGGCGATCGCTGTAAGGAATGCAGCGGCGCCAGTCCGAACGGCTCAGCGCTTCGTTTTATCGGTTTTCTTGTCAGCAGCGGTGTCCGGCGGTCCGTCGATGACCTTGCGGCAAGCCGGGCTCAATTTCTTGATGTTGCGATTGAGGCACGCGACGATGCGGTCTTCGCTCGGGATGTCCCAGAAGCAAAGACTGAGCACGTCAGGAGTGCAGGCAGATTGCTCTTCGGCTGTTCCGCTGTGAGCAAAGGCCGCGCGAGTATGAGCGAATGTGATCAGCGCTCCCGCAATGCAGACGACGAGCAAGTTCGGAATTAGAATTTTGCTTCGCACGGTTCCGTCCTCGCAAGAACTGTCGTTTTTCAAATAGCGGGGCTCACCGTGCCTCGCGCGATTTTCGCGAAGCCGGCTCTCCCGACATTACCGAGCGGCAGGCCGGGCTGAGCTTCGCAAGATGCCGGTTCAAACACGCGACGATACGGTCTTCGTTGGGAATTTGCGCCGAGCAGAAGCGGAACACGTCCGGCGTGCACGCATCCTGCTCCTCCTGCGTGCCGCTGTGGGCGAAGCCCTGGCTCGCAACCGCGAATATCAGCGCGACACCCGCCAGAGCCAGCGATGCGTTGAGCAATCCCGAAGTCTTCGCTTTTCTCATGATCTCTCACTGATGAAAGGGAAGTGCTTTCGGCATATGCCCATCGGGCGTGGTCGGACTAAGGCAAACAAGCCCATAAACGACCCGGAAAAGTCGCACGAGGAACATTTTTCGGCTGGCGGGCTTCCACCCACGCCTTAAGGCGTAGTTCCGGGCGGCGGCGCGTTTGGCGTCGTTGCGGCCGGCGGCTCAGCGGCCGGCGGTGGGGTTGCCGGAGGTTCCGAGCTCGATGACGGGCCTGATGGGGCAGACGGAGGAGCAGCACTCTCCGCGACCGCGGCCGAACGGACTTCACAGAGTGTCGCCGAATCGAGTGAGGCCTTGTTCATGAAGGCCCAATTCGCAAATGCGACGTAGCACACGGCGACCGCGTCTTTGTTCTGGAGTGTGACGACCACGTTGTCCGTCTTGACCTTTTCGGTCACCCGCTTGGCGACTTCGAGAGGTATGAGTGTAACGGATTTCACCTCGAAGCCTTCGCTGAGGAGCGCAGTGAACGACGACTGCATGCGCTCGTCTGCCGAAGCCCGGGTAGAAATCGATCCCCCAATGGCGGCAAACGTGATGGCGGCGATTGCGAGTCCGGGGCCAATGTTGCGCATGAGATCCTCACTGGTCTTTGGGGCATCCGTAGTCCGTAAAAAAGTCACTACTACGGCGCCGCACCCCCCTCAATAACACAACGCGCGGCGCGGCCTTAGACTTGGGGACAAGAATGGCCGGGGCAGCAGCTTCGCTTCGTTCTAACGGCGCATTTCGTCGGGATAAAATACAGCGACCGGCGCGGCGTAGTCGGGCGGCGCAAGGCTCGAGGCAATTTCTTCGCCGCCTTTGAGAAAATCGGGAAGGAAGTGCGTGTGTGCTCCGGGCGGAGATTGCTCGCCCGGCAAAGGAATTTTCGCGAACACTTCGATGCGCGCCGCCGCACTCTCGACGACACGTGTCGGACTGGCGGAAAGAACCTGCATGCCGATTGCTTTCATCACGTCCGCCCAATGGCGGCCGGCGTTATCGGACAGTGCGGACTGAAGAGCATCGTCGCTCGTGCGAACGCAGAACCGGCTGTTCTTGCGGCCGATGCCATAATCGAAAAGCTGCTCCGTTTTGTGCGCGGCATCGATCGCATCAGAGTCGGAACCAAGCGACGTAAGCACCGACGATGAGCGGATCGCGGCGCGCGCCTTGGGCAGACCGAGAACGATCGGTCCGCCTTCCGAAAATGCGAAAGCTCTGACTTTGTCGCTGACGCGCAGACGGAACGAAGCATCCGGCGCGCGTGCGATGAGCGAATCTTGCTCGAGATCGACGCGAATTGCGCGCTCCGTCGTGCAAGGAAATTCCGCGACGGCACCCGGCGCACCGGTACACCAGGTCCCACGCCGCGCCTCGATCGTATCGCGCACCCAATTGATGAGTTCGTCGCGCGTCCACGGCAGCAAGCGCACGCGAACGGAGAGAGCCGAAAGCCGGCTCGGCAGCGTCGACCAAACCGCATCCCGCTGGCCTTCGCTCATCGAGATCCAATTACCGATCTCAGTGGCGGTGCGGCCGCATCCGAGACAGTGACCCGAGGCATCGTCGAGCTTGCAGATGCCAATGCATGGCGAATGACGCATCAGGAATTAATGGCTTTCGATCGGAAGAGGGGGATGAAAATCAAATCGCAACGGAGGCGGCAAACTCTGCGCGCCTCCGCTTTGCGTTCTGAATATCGGCACGAAAGTCAGCGCGCAAATCTTTCGCGGCTGCCGACAACGAGCCAGCCGAACAGCAATCCTATTGCAGCCCAGAGGATAGCCTGCGTACCCAAGGCAGCGATGCGGAAGTTCCAAAGCAGATCTGCAGGATACTTCTCAGGTACCTCGTTGATCGCTGGCAACGCGTAGGCCGCAACAGCAACCAACACCAGATAAACGCCAGCCCCGAGGATCGATGCATTCCAACCGCCGAGCTTCTCGAACGCCTGCCGTCCGAAGCTCACTGCAATCGCCAGCGCCATGAGCGAAAAGACAAGCATCGCGAAATAAAGCTGCGTGCGATAGCCGATCGTCTCGCCTTGCCCAACCGCAGGCGGGTTCGCCGGGTATTTGAGGTAGGGCACGAAGTACAGCACCAGAAACCCGATCGCTGCGAGCACGAGCGCCGTGCCACGCGGCGGCAGATGAAGAAGACGGCCGCTGATGAATGCGTAAGCAAGGGCGAAAAGGCCGCCAAGCGCCGTCCCGTATACGGCGACGCCGGTTAGAAGTCCGGCGCCTGCCTGCACCTCGCGGCTGACGAGCTCGGGCTCATCGGCAGCCTCGGCGTTCCCGTCGTGCGAGTGCTCTGCCTGCGTCTCCGCCGCCCCGGTATGCGAGTGAGAATGCGCTTGTCCCTCGAGCGCGATGGCGCGTTCGACCTGCGGCTCTCCGATGATCTTGGCGAACCCGAATGCCAATAGGCTGGCGATCAGCCCGGCCAGCATGCCGCGCAGTAGCAATTGTCCCATAGCTGCAAATCTCCGGCGATCTTAATGGCAGGGGAAGCCGAGCAGATGGCGTCCGTCGTGCACGAACTCGTGCACATACATGCTATTGAAGATCGACATGGCGCCTTCTTCGATTCCCACGAAGTACATGGCGAGAATGAACAGCAACCCGGCGAAAACGGCCCAGGGCAAAATTTCTTTGAGAGGAATGGGCGCTGCCGAGGTGCCCGAAATGACTGCAGACTGTGACATGAGAAAGTGCCTCCTTGGGATTACGCGTCCCGTTTCAAGCTCTGCGGTAATCATAGGAGGGTCTGACTTTCGATGGACGCAACGAGCGTCCCCAAATTACAGTGGCGCGACCGTGCCGGAATCTCACCAGCTTCCTGCCTATGACGATGCGCCGGTCACATTAAGCCCGGCCGCAATTTTGTCAATGTAAGCACCCAGCCAGCATGCAGTCTCGCCTAACATTCATCGCCAACGCCTCGACCCCGGCGGTCAGGGCAGCCGCTTTTCCCCTTGATGAGGGCATTGACGAATTCGGAAGGCGAGATGCCGCGGCGCTCGCGAAGGAGATGCCCCGTTCGCGGATCGTCCTGACGAGCCCGGCCGCGCGCGCGATCGAAACGGCAACTGCGCTCGGATTCGATGCCGCGATCGACAAAGGGCTGCGGGATCTGGATCTTGGTCGCTGGGCCGGTCGCACGCTGAAGAGTATTGCAGACTCCGAGCCGGAGGCACTCGAAAGCTGGCTCTCCGAGCCGGGATCTGCCCCACACGGCGGCGAAACAGTCGACAGCCTCATCGCGCGTTCTGCGAATTGGCTGAACGAGGTGTTGCCGCGACAGGAAAATGTTATCGCAATTACGCATCCGGCAGTCATTCGAGCTGCAATCCTCGCAGCGATCAAGGCAGGGCCGCGGTCGTTTTGGCATATAGATATCGGGCCATTGAGCGTCGTGGAGCTGAGTTCCAACGGATTGCGTTGGACGGTCAGAGCAATCAAAAACTGAGGTCTCGCGACTTTGGGACTTGCTCGCTCGGCAAGCATGCAGGCGTCTATTTTAACCTTGGTATATCCCCTGACGGACAGTCAGTAGGCACTATGTGTGCCGGAATGTGGTCCTCGATAACATTCCTGATACTCTAGAATTTCATGCCCGATTGCCGAGAAAAAATGGCAAGTGCACTAATCGGAGCGTGAACTGATCAAAATGGCCGGCACCGTTCTCGTCTCCCCTGGCGCCTGGTGTCGACGCGCGAACTGAGCCCCCAGTTAAGCGAGGACAATATGGTCGGGATGAAAAGTAGCCACGCATATGCGGCGGCACTGACGGCGTTGCTTGCATTTTCTGTGCTGCCTGCATCCGCCCAGGAAATCGAACACCACAAGAACGAGAAGGTCAAACCACCAGCACCCGCTCCAACCGTCACTCAGGAAATGCTGACGAATGCTGGAAGCGACGCAAAACAGTTCCTGCATACGAACTTGAATTACGAGCAGACCCGCTTCTATCCGGGCAAACAGATCAATGCCTCGAACGTCTCGAAGCTTCGTCCGGCATGGATCTTCCAGATGGACGTGAGAGAGTCGCTCGAGACATCGCCGATCATCGTTGGCAATGTCATGTACGTCACGACGTCGTTCGATCACGTATACGCGCTGAACGCCAAGACTGGCGAGGAACACTGGCACTACAAGCACAAGATGGGTCCGATCACGACGTACTGCTGCGGCCCCAACAATCGCGGCGTCGCGGTGCTAGGCGACAAAGTTTATTTCGCAACGCTCGACGCCAAGCTCGTTGCCCTCGATGCGAAAACGGGCAGCCTCGTCTGGGAGACGGAGATTGCGGATCCCGAATTGGGCTACAGCGAAACGATGGCGCCGACGGCCGTCAACGGCAAGATACTGATCGGCACGAACGGCGGTGAATACGGTATCCGCGGCTTTTTCCGCGCGTATGACGCCAACAACGGCAAACTGGTCTGGAATTTCGATACGATCCCGGAGAACTCGGTTGGCGTCTGGGAGACAAAGGATGCGACCGGCCATGACATGCATCGCGACATCGCAGCGGAAAAAGCGCAACTCGCGAAGACGGGCGATCCATACAAAACGCTCGGAGGCGGTGTCTGGCAGAACGCGGCTGTCGATCTCAAGCTGAACCGGATCTACTTTGTTGTCGGCAACCCATCACCTGATCTCGACGGCGCGCCGCGGCCTGGCGACAATCTCTATACGGACTCGCTCGTCGCGCTCGACCTCAATACCGGCAATTACATTTGCCACTTCCAGTACATTCCGCACGACGTATGGGATCTCGATTCCGTTAGTCCGCCGATCCTGATCGACGTGAAAGACAAGGATGGCAAGACCGTGCCGGGCGTCGTCCACGCCGGAAAGACGGGATACGTCTACGTCAACAAGCGCGACGATTGCAGCATGATCCGCTTCTCGGAACCGATGGTGGCTCAAGAAAACTTCTGGACGCTTCCGACTCCGGAAGGCGCGCGGATGCTGCCGGGAGCAAACGGCGGCGTCGAATGGTCCCCGATGGCGGTCAATCAGAGGCTCAATCTTGCTTACGCCGTGAACCTTCATCAGCCGATGACCTATCAAGTCCAGTCGAGCCCTTATCCAGACGGCAAGCTCTGGCTTGGCGGCGCCTTCAAAGTGATCCCGGGTGAAGAGCAATTCGGCAATGTCTCGGCGGTGAACTACAACACCGGCAAGATCAAGTGGAAGGTGACGACTCCACAGCCGATGATGGGAGGCGTGCTCGCAACTGCTGGTGACCTCGTATTCACAGGCGAGGCGGATGGTTGGTTCCGCGCCTACAACGCCGACAGCGGCAAGATCCTGTGGTCGTTCCAGGCAGGTGCCGGCGTCAACGCTCCGCCGTCGGCCTATGCGATCGACGGCAAGGAATACATCGTCGTTGGCGCCGGCGGTAACACGCAGATCGATTTCAAGCGCGGCAACAATATTATCGCCTTCACGCTTGACTGATCGAACGAGGATGGCTCGGAAGGACCGCATAGGGTCCTTGCCGAACATCCGTTCAAATGCATGACCGGATCGGTCAACCGGAGATTAGAAATGATGAGTGCGAAGCGATCGGCCCAAATCGCGATTGCTGGCATCGTTGCGGCATTCCCGCTTATGCCAACGGCAGTATCTGCCGCGAGCGTTGAGGAAAACGCTCAGATCTGCGCGGGTTGCCACGGCGAGAACGGCGTCCCACAAGCGAAAACCACGCCGATCATCTGGGGACAGAATGAGGGCTACCTCTATCTTCAGCTGCGCGACTATAAGAGCGGCGCGCGGAAAAACGAGCAGATGTCCTCAGTCGTCGCGGGGCTCGAGAAGGCAGACTTCAAGGCTTTGGCCTCTCACTTCGCTGGCCTGAAGTGGCCTAGCATGAACTTTCCTTCGCCGCCGAAGGATGTGACGAAGGTGGCTCTGACCGCCATCGGCTCGGTTGGCTGCACCTCATGCCATCTCGATCAATTTCAAGGTGACGGCACGACGGCACGGCTTGCGGGCCAGCAGCCTGAATATCTGTTCGATACCATGACCGCATTTCGCGACGGATCACGCGCCAATAATCCCGGCATGTCGGATCTCATGAAGGCAGTGCAGCCGGCCGACCTCAAATCCATCGCTGAATATCTTGCGAGCCTTCAGGTCGTTGGCGGCGGGCAATAGTGAGCGATACCGCTAGCTGACCGCGAGTTTCCTGCGCAGAGCGTCGCTGGCGGCGAGGTCAGCTGCAGTCTTTCCGGTGGAGTCGCGCAACGTCTTGTCCGCGCCGCGAGCGAGCAGAACGTCGACGGCCTTGTCGTGTCCGAGCGACGCCGCGATCATCAACGCCGTGCGCCCGCGATTGTCCTTCTCGTCGATGCGCGCGCCGTGATCGATCAGAAGCGTGAGCACGTCCGCCACGTCGTTCGAGCCGGCCGCATCTTCATGCCCCGCCGCCCACATGAGAGCGGTCAAATCGTTGCCGTATCGGGCATTGACGTCGACGGCGTGATCAAGAAGCAAGTTCACGACGGGAGGGAAGCCGCGGGCGACAGCGTAGCAAATTGGCGCCTTGCCGGTCGCGTCGGCTTTTTTGGGATCGGCGCCCTTGTCGAGAAGCAGCCGGATGACACGCTCGTTACCCGCAAACGATGCTGCTGCGATTGGCGTCAAACCAGTCCGGCCCGGAATGTTCACGTCCGCGCCATGCGCGACGAGAGCCCGCACGGCGGAAGGATTGTCATGCTCGGAAGCCGCGAAGAGTGCCGTTCCTCCATCGAGGTCGCGTGCGTTGGCATCCGCGCCGTGTGCGAGGAAGAGTTCGACAATATCCGTATGTCCGGTCCTGGCTGCGTGCGTGAGCGGCATCGCACCAAAGCGATCGCGCGACGCGAGTGAAGCGCCATCGTCGAGCAGTCTGCGAGCGAGATCGATACAACCTTTGTCGGCCGCAGCGGCGAGTGCTGCGTTGATTTCCAGCGGCCCGGCTGCCTGCTTTGTCTGAGCGTAATGTTGCTCTTGTTCCTGACAGACGCGCACTTTTGCGAGCACAGCATTGGTTGAGGCAATGCAGCAGGAAGCAGCGACGAGGGCGGTGGTTGCCGAAGTGCGAAGACCATGGGGCACGGGGAGGCTCCTTTGCCGGAGCCTGATATTTAGCCCCGGAGCCTCTTCGATTTCCACTGTTCGTATTGGACACGCGCGAGCTTGTAGGCGTCCGGTATCGAAAGCGCCCAGACGAATAGGCCGCCCGCGGAACGTCCGACGAACGACTGTTCAGGTGTCGAGAAGTGCCAAGTGAAGACAACGAACAGCAACGTAAAGAAAGCAAATCTTAAGCCTCTTTCCGGATAGCCGGTCACAACGTGTCCGGCACCCGGAAATGCCACGGCGATGGCCAGAACCAGATAAGGGTTTAATGGCGGGCGTTGGACGATGGTGCTCATGCTGCCCTGGCGTTCCGTGTGTTGTCGATTGCAGTGCTCAAATCATCGAAATCCTTCAGTCTCACCGCGAGCGCCTCTGGGCTGACGGCAGCATTGTCGAAGCGGCATTGCCGCAAGATCAAATGTTGACCTCTGTCCCCTTCGCCGGCTTGCCAAATGAGGCGAAGGCCTTTGCCCGTGACGGCAACTTCCTTCATGCGCGGCTCGGCAAAGATGCGTCGCATAACCGGCGCGAGGCTATTGAGCAGTTGCTGCGATGCCGGACCGCCGCCTTTTACGAGGATTTCCTGCGGGACCCCTGAAGGTGGTTCGAGAACCCGCGTGTGATTGTGCGTCAGTGAATAGAACTCGCTTCCGGTCGGCCGGGTGAGCATCGAGAATTCCGGCAGCCCCGGGCGATTTTCAATTCGCGTCATCTTGAGCCAGAGCTGAGGAAGCCTGCGGATCGTCATTGTATCGGGAAGGAGTTCGACGCGGACGAAGCAGTCGCGGTGATATCCTTCGAGGGTCGGAAATCCATCGCCCCCGTGCTTGATGACCGCTTCCGAAAGCAGGCCAGTGCAACGGTCGAGCAATATCCGCCGTGAAGCCAAGACCTTCGCGTGTTCGCGCATTGCGACTATCACGATCGTCACCACTCCGATGACGGCAAATGTCAAGGATAAGTACATCGTCTTCCTTCGGCAGGAGAAAAGAGAATGGCCAGCGACGCATCGCCGGCCATTCTTCACAGGGGTTTAATAGCCTACCGGCCGCGGCCACTGCATCGTGAACTGATCGCCGCGCCGCACGTATTTATAGCGATGGAAATGGAACCAGAGCGAAGCGACGACGAAGAAGATCATCATCGCGACGAGCTGCGTGCCGTAACCAAGGAACACCGCAAAATACGTCGTGGAGCAGATCGCCAAGAGAACGATTGCAGGCAACGGATGGAAGGGATGAATGTAGCCGCGTTTGATCGTATCGAGCGGCCACTTCTTCCGGAACATGATCACCTGGATCGACATGTACGTGTAGCCAAGAAGTCCCGACAGGATCGAGAACGTGATCACCTGATCGAGTGGCGCGAAATACGCAAAAACGAGTGCCACGGGAACAAGAAACACGATCGACCGGAAGGGTGTTCTATTCTTGGGATGCACGGCGCCGAACCACGTTGGCAGGTACCGGTCGCGACCCATTGAGAACCATGCCCGCGATGCGTCGTTGATGCAGCCGTTTGCCGAAGCAAGCGTCGAGAACATCGTTCCAACGAACAGCAGCACCATCAGCGACATCGAGTCCGTCAGACGGGCGGCGTCAAACAGAGGCGTGGTTGCCTGGCCGAGGTATTCCCACGGCATCAAGCCGGTGCAGAGGTACCAAGTCATCGTCGCAGCGATTAGCAGCGTGATGATGCCTGTCATCGTACCGAGCGGCAGCGATCGGGCAGGCGAACGCACCTCTTCCGCCGCTTGGCACGTTCCCTCGATGCCGAGATAGTACCAAAGGCCGAAGTGCAGCGAGGCAATGACTCCGAGCCACCCATAAGGCAGACCGGTGAGCAGTTCCCGATGGTTCAGAAGTTCATTCGACCACGGCTTGACGCAGGCGAAGAGAACAACGACCGCGATGAATGCGGTTGCTGTAAGCACGAGGTTGACCGTAAGCGTCGCGTAGACACCGCGGTAGTTTAGCCATGCCAGGAACATGATCGACAAAACGATGAACGGCTTGTCGTGCGCCTCCGCAAAGCCTGCCATCTGGCCGACCGTTTGGACGAGATAGCCGAGCGTGATGGCATTCGCCGCTTCGAGCATCGTGTACGCGAACACGAGGTAGAGGCCGACGTTGAACGCCATCAGCGGTCCGACGATGTGCTTTGCCTGTGCGTACTGACCGCCGGCGGCCGCAACCGTCGACGTCACCTCCGAGTCGATCATTGCGACGCAGGTGTAGAGCAAGCCCGCCACCCAGCATGCAATCAACGCCGCGATGGCGCCGCCCTTGCCGACGGCAAAGTTCCAACCCATGTATTCGCCGACGAGAACGATGCCGACGCCGAGGGCCCAGACATGCGCGGGACCAAGCACGCGAAGAAGCGAGATTTTCTCGCCATGAACAACTGTAGTTTGGCTCACCTGTGTCCCCCTTGATGTGTCGGGTCGATGACGAGTGCGTCGTCGATTTCGCCTTCTTTTGAGGACGTCAGCAGGTCCTCATTATATGCGAGGTTGGTTTTGATCATGTCGAAGAGCATCCACAGGCCGAGGGCGGCAGACAGGGCCCAGGCTGCGTATTCGATGATTTCAAAGTTGTTCATTGCTGGATCTCACTTTCTGCCGAAGCGTTCTTCGAGGACTTCGCGATACTCACGTTTCGAAAACGCGAACAGCAACGCGAAATAGCCGATCACGACGACCGCCGTGATGACGAGTTCGACCATGCTGAAGCTGTAATCAAAACGCGAAGTGATCATTGGCGCCGCGGTCTCGGGCGTCAGTCCCAATTTCACCCATTGGGCCTGCTGCACGGCATTTTGGCCGAGCCCTTCCCAAGTCTTTGTGTCGGCAAGAGCGAGGTCGGTTTTGCCGCCACCGGCGAGCTTCAGATAAAGCGGCGTGAATAGCGCCGCAAAGACGAGGACCAGCAAGAATAGGCTGTCGAATAGTTGCCCGAATGCGGATTGCTTCGGGGGTTCATAGTGAGGTTTGTCCACGATGCCACCGTTGGTTTCAGGATTTTCGTTTGGATAAATCGAGATAATGCAAATCGAGACCGTAGATCTCTTCGCGCTCTTCGCTGAGATGCGCGACCATCGCGAAGATAGCGGCCGTGTTGAACAAGAGAACTAAGCCGCCGGCCACAGCCAGAGCCCAGAATACTTCCGTTGAACCGAGATAGTTTTTGATCTCGTAAAAGACGAACGCGTAGAGAAGCCAGAGAGTCGCGACAGCAGTCAGCGACCAAGTTCGATCACCGGAAAATTTTCCAGCGATCCGAGGATCGGTATTCAACTTTTGCATTTTCCCTCCTTTTAGAGTTGGGGCTCTTGTTGATCGAGTTTCCGCATCGAAGCATTGATCCGATCAATGCTGAGATCGGCCCCAGGTCCGCTCGCCCCTTAGAGTGGGTTACGTGCTGCGACATTTAGTGACGCAGGGAGGCGGCGCGCCGTCAACATTTTTTCGTCCTACGAAACATGAATTCGATGATGCAGCGCGAAAAAACGTGCTGCACAGCAGTATGCTGTATGAATAAAATCAGATACTTAGCGAGCGTGCACCGCAAACACACGGTGAGAGTTTAAGCAATTTGATTTTCATTGACGGGCAGCATGCCTCGCATTTGAGCTTTTTAATTCAAAGCGCTGAGGCCGGAGACACTCATCGAAATATGCGTGCGGCTAATGCTGTCGCCACGAGATGAGGTTTGATCTTGCCGACCGACGTGGAGGTTCTGCCGGAAAAAATGAACCTGAGCAGATGCGCTTTCGACTGTCCGGAATTCTCAAACTCGAGACCGAATCCATGCTCGGTCTTCCGTCGGATGTAGGCGTCGATCGAAACGTCAGCGAAGCGTGCGCGAACCGGACTTCCGATATGTAAGGGCGGTTCTCCGAGAAGATGGATGCCGCTGACTGAAACGTCCGAAGCGTAAAATTCGTACGAAGCCCCGCCGGCGCTTATCGTCACCGGCACGCGAACATCGAACCGCTCGCCCTTGCGTCGCTGCTGCTGCTCGCTGCAAACGTAGCAGCACAAAGTGAGGACAATGATATTGTACCAGCTCCAGAACAGCGCGATGGCGCTGGATTCAGCGAGCGGCCGAGTTGGATCGATAAGAAAGGCGTTGGCAATTCCGATCGCTGTCAAGGCGAGCAAAACACCGAATATGCGAAGAAGCGGCCATTGAATGAATTGCTTGCTCCGATCGCCCCCCTTGGCTGTCACTTTGAACTTCTGACCCTTCGGTCTCAGAAGCCCGGAAACGACGCCCTTCAGGACTTCGGTCGAGCACAGCATTTGATAGAGATCTGACATCAGCGGAATCACGCGCCCGTCGGTCAGCCATAGGAAGATACCGATTTGGGCAGCAAGAAACGGTGCGAGATACCAGATCGCATCGATGACGTTGGCGTGGACCGCTTCGATTCCGAACAGCAGGTAAAGCGCCGGTACGATGACGCCGAGCACGCGAAAGAGATGGGTTGCCGACCAGTGCAGGAACGTCTCGCAAAGCATGATGCGATCGACAAAAGGAAGCCCATTCCCGATTTTCAAAGGACCGCTTGGGCCACGGCAGATCTGCACGAAGCCGAGGCACCAGCGTGCGCGCTGACCGGTGTACTCCGCAAGCCCTTCTGGCGCGAGACCGAGCGAAAGCACCTCGTTCAAATAGACCGTGCCGAAACCTTTTTCGCGCAGGCGCAGCGACACGAGATAATCCTCGGTTACGGAATCGGTCGGGAAACCGCCGATGCTTTGCAGCGCGTCGAACCTGATGATCGATGACGTTCCGCAGCAGAATGCGCCGCCCCAGGCGTCCTTCGACGCCATGACGATATCGAAGAAGAAACGTTGCTCGTCCGGCCACACGCGGGTCAATGCCAGATTGCTTTGGATGGGATCTGGATTGAAGAAGTGCTGCGGCGTCTGCACGACACCCACGTCAGGGCTGAGCGCGAGAGACAGCCCCCGCGTCAGAAATTCGGGGAGCGGCACGAAATCGGCGTCGAGGATCGAGATGAAATCCGGCTTCTCATCGAGCGCGGCAAGCTTCTTCAATGCGGCGTTGATGTTGCCGGCCTTCGCGTGCGCGTTGTCGCTGCGCGTCAGATAGCCGACATGATGCCGCTCGCAAAGTGCCTTTAGCCACGGGCGCCGTCCGTCGTCGCACACCCACACCCTGAAGTTCGGATAGTTGATCGCCAGCGCGCCGATGATCGTGCGCTCGAGAATGTTCTCGTCTTCGTTATAGGTGCAGATGAGAACGTCGACTTTCGGCAACTTCGGCAGGGAGAGCAACTTCGGAACGTTCCGATTCGCTTCTGCGGTGCGGTTGCGCGTGCGTGTCAGGAAGATTTGCGATGCCGTGGCGCCGACCATGGTGATGGCTTCGACGGCCGTGAAGATGAAGCCGACCATGAAGTTGACCGGATTGTCCACCGAAGGGATGGTGCTGAACATCCGCCACGTCATGTACCGCCAGCCGAGGCCGACGCAGACGACGATGGCGACAGTTCTGACCACCGTATTGTTTCGGTTGACCCACGGAAGTATCGCCGTCGCGAGCAAGCCGATGATCAATGCCGGCATCAAGGCATCGATATAGCTCATTCCTGAAGCGGAGGTCATGCCGGCGCCCGCTCAATGCATGCTAGAAAAGGGCGCCGCGCTGGCGGTGTCGAATTGCACGAGACCCGATCGCCCGATGCGGCAGTCAGCGTGCTTCAAGAGATCCGGGAAGCGCAGAGTGACGTGATAGGGTTCGCGAGTGAGCGCATTTTGCTGGATCGCGCTGTTGGATGCGACGGCCGCGAGGCCGTTCAAACTGACGACCGTGCCCGTCAGTTCTTCTCCGCCGTCTCGCGGTTTGAATGTCGCCGTCTGTCCAACAGCCAGTCTTTGATAGGCGGTTTCGCTGACGCTCGCCGTCACCAGTGCGCTTCCGCAATCGAGAAGCTTCACGAGATCCTGACCGGCGTTGACGTGCTCACCCGGCGCAGTCAGCATTTCCCACACGCGCCCGTTTACGGTCGAGCGGATCTCGACTTTCGCAAGTCCGTCGTGACGCCCTTGTTCCTTCACGAGTTCAGCGTCGAGGCTTTCGAGCTCGGCCCTTGTGCCGACAAGACGTGCCTGCACGTCGGACAGCTCGAGCGAAACTTCCATCTTCCGCTGCGCGGACTGAGGCGTATCGTTATAGCTGTCGCCGATGTACGTTCCCTTCTTTGCGGCGTCGAGTTCGACGAGCATGCCCTTGAGGCGCTCGGCGTGTCCCTTCACCGTCTGTTCCGCGACACGGGCGTCGCCTGCGGCCTTATCGAGAAATGCCTGACTGACGGCATCTGTCTTGCGCAGAGTCTCGGCTCTTTTCAGCGCATCCGACGCAACGGAATATTGCGCCTCTGCGGCCGCCATATCCGTGTCCGCCTGACGTAACCGCTGCTCGAGCTGCTCGATGCGCCCGATGCGAAAGCGCTCCTGCTGCACCGAGAGTTCATCGAGGCTGGCAAGGAGAAGCTGCTTCTTTCCTTCGAGCGCGCCGATCGTCGTTCTGAGTTGGTTGCGATCTCTCATCAGGTTCGCGAGATGCGAGGAGTCGGCCCGCGGATTGCGGACGACGAGAATGCTTTGATTGACACGGAACATGCTGCCGACATCGGTGTCGGCGTCCGCCATGCTGACCTCACCCTCGATCGGGGCCCTGAGCGTTATCACCCGTGCATTGACGACCGCTTCGGCGCTTGTCGTTGCGAGTAGGCGCTGAACCGGCAGCCAGCCAAGTCCCAACGCGAGAGCTATCGCCACGAGAGATTTGATGATTGTCGCGGGCCGGAAATTGGCCGGCAACGAAACGGCTCTGGAGGCTTTCGCGGGCTCCTCGGCGGGTTCGGCAACCGGTGTGACGCTAGGTTCCGGAATTTCGTTCGGGCTGCCGTTCCGCCAGTTTTTTGCGACGGATTCGAGATACGCGATTTGGACGTCCGTCGTGAACTCGCTCTCCCGCGCCGCTTCAAGCTCAGCGACGTCCGGCGACCCGGGCAAAGCTGACGCGAGCAGCCTTGGAGAGCGGGAGGTAACGATTTTGCCAGGGGAGGGATTCAACGACATGGGCCACGCGATCCATTTGGATGTTGCGACCGATACGGTAAATGCAATGGATAAAGTTATGCTGAGGATTTGATTTAATTACTTCTTACAAGTGGCCAAAAGAGAGACGTTCAGAGCCCTGCAACGAGTCGAAGCACCGGCGCCCGCGGCTTCTATCTCTCCTGACCGAAGGCCATGAGGACTAGCCAATCTTCGTCGCCCCTCCGGCTTCCGAATCTGCATGAGCGCCACCAAGACTGGCTTCGCCGTACGCCGAATGCGGAAATTTCCTATAGAAAACCGCCTTTTTGTCGTTTGTTGACTAACGGCGTACACTTTAATAATGTGGCTTATCCCGGCCTCACGGCGGGTCTTCATTGCGTGCGTCTCCGGGGGAGGCTCCGCAAGGGAGGAGGCAAGCCCGCCACTGAGCGCAAACAGCGCTGAGCCAGCCAGCCCGTAACAATTTGGAAACACGGGGGACTATGGTGATGGCTGTGCGTGGGTTTGATGTATTCAGTTCGAGATCAATATGTGCCGGGGCTTCCGGGCCGCGCGGATCATTCAGTAAAGCCGCTCTCGCGCTAACGGCATCGGCCGCAGCGCTGACGCTAGCCGGCACGGCATTCGCGCAGGAAACGCAGCTGCCCGGCATCGACGTCCAGGGCGCTCAAGCGAAGAAAGCCAGCGCGCCGAAAAGCAAGCCAAAGCCGAAGACCGCGCAGGCTGCTCAGTCGGAGCCTGTTGCTCCGCCGCCGACCGCCAGTCAGGGAGAAGGCGTAGCGCCGTCAGACGTTCCCTATAACACACCGGCTGGAATCAGCGTCGTAACGGCAAGCGACCTGAGCACATACGGCGGAACGGATCTCAATAACGCGCTCCGCTCACAGCCTGGCACCTACACGCGAATGAACCCTCAGAACGCGGGTCTTGCTGTCAACATTCGCGGCTTCGAAGGATCGGGCCGCGTGAATACGTTGATTGACGGCGTGCAACAGAATTTCGGGTTCACCGGCCACGAAGCACAGGGCTTCACATATATCGATCCGGGTCTTGTCGCGGGCATAGACGTCGCGCGCGGCGCCGTGACGACAGCTGGCGGTACCGGCGCGCTTGCAGGCGTTGCAAACCTCCGCACGCTCGACGTCGAAGACATCCTTCGGCCGGGCCAGAATGTTGGCGGCTTTGTAACGACGACCTGGGGAAGCAACAACGTCGGCTTCTCGGAAACGGCCGCAGCCGCGGTTCAGACGCGCGGCATAGGCATCGCTGCTGCAATCAGCCATCGTGATCCCGGTAATTACGAAAATGGCGCCGGAGTAAAAATTCCGGAAACCTCTCAGGACCTCACGTCAGGTCTGTTCAAGGTCAACCTGCGGCCCACCGAAGACCAGACGTTGCGTTTTGGCGGCGTGATTTACGACAACGACTTCTTCTCCAACTCGTATAACCAGAATGTTCGCCAGCAAACTTACACGGCCAAGTACGCCTACAATCCGATCGGCAATGACCTGATCGATTTCAGGCTCAACGGCTACTACAACGACGTCGCGATGAAATACGGAACGGATTCGACGCCGACCGTCGGAACGCCGCCGAAGGGATCAGCCTGGGGCCGTGTCATTGAAGATACGGGTCTTGGTATGGACATCTCGAATATCTCGCGCTTCTATCTTGGCGGCATTCGCGTGAAGTCGGAGTACGGCTACGAATTCTTCGGCGACAACGTGGAAGCCTACAATCGCTTTCAGCCTGCAGCGGCTGGCGGCGTCAACCCGTCGGGCTACAAATCGAAAAGCGCCGTCTTCTCCGAGACGACATTTTCGAAGGGCATCTTCGATCTGATCGTCGGATTGAAGTACGACATGTACGGTATCAATGGCAGCGGCACCGCACCTGCGGTCCCATTGCCGCCCGGCGTCGACCCTGGCCCGTATAAAGTGGACAAAGACGGAGGCGCCTTCGACCCGAAGGTGACGCTTGCTGCGCAGGTCACCGATTGGCTGCAGCCTTACATCACCTATTCCGAAACCATGCGGTCGCCAACCGCTGCGGAGTTATTCATCGGCGGCAACCATCCGGGCGCCGGAAGAATTTCCTTCGTGCCAAATCCGTTTCTTGGTCCGGAAAGCCAGCGGGGCATCGAAATTGGCGCCAACATCAAGCAGGACGGAATTTTCACGCCGACCGACGCCTTCCGCCTGAAGGCCGATTATTATCACATGGATGTCGAAGACTACATCGCAGCATGCGCCACGACTGGCGGCCAAATGTATTTCTGCAATACGCCCGGCAACTCGACGGTTCAGGGTGTCGAACTGCAGGGAACATACGATGCTGGCTATGTCTTCGCGGGCCTCAGCTATACCTACACACATACCGATCTGCCGGCGCAAACGGATGGCCTCGGCGCTCATAGCTACCTTCCCGAGCACACGGTCGTCGCTTCGGGTGGCGTACGGCTGCTCGACCGCAGGCTGACGCTCGGCGGTCGCATCTCGCACTTCTCTGAAAGCGACGTCGGCGCTCAGAATGTCGGCGGATATTACGCCGCCCAATTCATGCCTGGGTACACGCTCGTAGATTTCTTCTCGAGCTACAAAGTCACCGAGAACTTAGAGGTTGGGTTCAACATCAACAACGTCTTCGACAAAGAATACACGGAGGCGCTGACCACCCCATTCTTCGATGGCCCGAACTGCTACGGCTCGAACCTTCCGGGCTGCAATGACACAGGAATGGGCCGAACCTACTTCCTGACGGCAAAGGCGCAGTTCTGATCTGCCGTTGAACGACATCGAGAAACTATCCACCGGCGGGGTTCCGCTCTGCCGGTGTTTCGAACGAAGCAGGTTCAACAGGGAGACGAGCGAAATTGACGTTCCTTGAACGGCATGATCGTCGGCCGCGCGAAACGCGCTCGTCGGACTTCCAATCCCGCGCGTTCGAGCCTTGGCCCATACAAGGCAACGTCGTTCCGTTTGCTTTCGACAAGGCCGCAGGCAACGACCGAAGGGCACAGGATCGTGCACCGGTAGCATTGGCAAAGGCGCCGGTTGAGCCGAAGCCCGCGCAACGCGAGCCGCGCAAGATCCTGATGGCCACGATCATCGTTTCCGCAGCCGTTCACGCGGCGGCGATCGCGTCGGTCATGTCAGGCGACGCAGGCCAACAGTTCGGTACGCTATCGAGCAAGTCCGATACGTTCAGTCTCTCCACGACCCAATCGATCGTTCTCGAGTCGATCTCTTCCCATGAGGTCGACATGGCGTCTGCAGCTTCTGCGGACTCTCAGGCCGGAAGCGTGCAAGCGGCGGAATCCGCGCCTCAGGAACTGACAGAAGTTAAGGAAACGCCTCTCACCGATCAGCCCCCGCCGAAGCCGATCAAGGTCGCCGACGTGACGCCGTCGGCACTCGCGCCGACAGAAGAGCCGTTGCCGGTTCTGCGCGGCGGCGGCGAGCCGGACGCGGCCAGCGCCATCAAGGCCGAAGAGGTCTCTGCAAACCCGGTCGAAGAAGCACCCGAAGAGATCGAGACCAAAGAGGACGCCGCCGCAAAGGCCAAGCAGGAAGAGAAGGTCGAGAAAGAGCGCAAGATCGAGCAGGCTCAATCGCATCAGCAGGTCGCGGGCAGCTCGGCGTCACGGTCGAGCACGGCTCATGCCGCAGTCGACGGGCGCGTTTCCGCCAGCGCTGGTAATGCTCTAAGTTACGCCGCTGGCGTCCGCGCGCAAGTAGAGCGCAACAAACCCTCGGGGAACGGTTTGCGTGGGACGGTCCGCGTGTCGTTCGGCATCGATGCGTCCGGTGAATTGAGATATGTGAGACTTTCGGAATCGTCGGGCAGCGCCAAGCTCGATGAAGTTGCGCTGGCTGCCGTGCGCCGCGCAGCCCCATTCGGCGAACCGCCTTCCGGCCTCTCGCCATCGCAACTCGCGTACGTCATTCCGTTCTTTTTCCGCTGACGTCGGGACTGCTGGCCAAAAGGCCCTGAAACGGGGCCGGCCGCGTTAAGCAAATACGGTCATCTCCGTACACCGAACCTAAACCAGAAACGACGAGAGCACCCGAATGGCTCGGGTGCTCCCGGTAATTTTTGTTGAAGCCTGGGCCTATTTCTAGACGAGGGCTTCCTCCTTCTCGGCTTTTTCGCTCGTGGGCAATGTCAGCGGACGCTCGATCTGCGTATCGCAGACACGCGCCACGACGCCTGGTCCGAGGGCCTGAAGCGTTATCACTCGGCCATTACTGAAGCGGACGGCGTCCCGGTGGAATGGACCGTCCACCTGCGTGAACGTCGTCAGTTCCCGGTCCGATACGTCTGCATGCTCTTGAATGAACGAAGAAATGCCGGAAAGTTGGAGTTCCATGTCGCACGCCATGCAAATAGCGACCGACTGATCACCGCGGGCCACAAAACCCACGGTACCACTCGGGAACTTATTGCTGATGTACTCTTCGCCCCGTCGCGCCGGCCTGCTCTGAAACATCTCTAGAGAATAGTCGCACATGTCTGACCTCATCAGTTAGTGCCTCTATCTCGAAAAACCGGGACCTGACTTCGAAGTTCCGGCAGTGCACCACCATTTCAGATGAAACGGTTCAGGGCAGAACCTTCCATCGCTTGAACCAATTTTCAGCCTGTATCCAGGCATCCTTGGCGGCCGCCTCATGGTAACTGGGACGGTAATCAGCGTGGAAACCATGAGGTGCGCCGGGATAGATTTTGAATTCGGCAGTTTTGCCCGCGGCCGCTAAGGCTGCCTTCATCATATCCACTTGCTCCGGGGGGATTCCCTGGTCGTCGCCCCCGTAGAGGCCCAAGACCGGCGCCTTCATCTCGGAAGCAAGCTCGATCGGACTCTTGGGCCACAGCCCTTTTTGCGCGGCAGGGTCGACGAGGGAACCGTAGAACGCGACCCCGGCCTTCACGTCCGGATTGGCGGCGGAATAGACCCACACGGTGCGGCCGCCACGGCAAAAGCCTAAAATGCCGAGCTTCTCTGCGTCCCCGCCTTGGGATTTGGCCCAGCGGACGGTTGCATCCAAGTCGGCGATAAGCTGTGCGTCGGGCTTCGAATTGACGAGCGGCATCAGATCTTTGGTGTCGCTGATCTTCGTCAAGTCTCCGAGCCTGAAGTAATAGTCCGGAGCGACGGCAAATGCGCCGAGCTTGGCGAGCCGTCGCGTTACGTCCTTGATGTACTCGTGAAGACCGAAGACCTCCATCGCGACCAGAATAATGGGCGGATTATGCGCGCCCGCGGGTTTCGCATAATAGGCCGGCATAACGCCGTCCGCCGTGTCGATTTTTGCAATTCCGGTATCGAGCCCGGCAGAGCTGGTCGCGATGGGGTTCGCGCGCACGGGGCCGGCCGTAAGCGTATAGCCCGCGGCGGCAGCCGCAGACGCCGTCATAAAGCGCCGCCTCGAAAGGTACGCGCGCCGAATGAGTCCGATGAAATCCGAGGCGATTTGCGGGTGAGCGGCCATATCAACATCCCTTTCGACACACGGTCAGTCTACATCGTTATCAGCCCTTCGGCTTTTCACGATATATTGGACGGCGAGGCGGCGGAATGACGACGGCCAGTCCTGAGGAAAGTTGCTCTGACGAAAGTTGCGCAACGATAATGCGTCGTCGCGCCAAACTCTTCAGCGGATTGGTTAGGGATTGATAACCACTGTCGACGTGCGGCCCGCCACGAGCCGCAGCCCTTCCGGGACATGGTCCAGTGCGATCCGCACAGGAATACGCTGCGCGAGGCGCACCCAGCTGAATGTTGGATTGACGTTGGCGAGCAGGTTCGTGCCATCGGTTCTGTCGCGATCTTCGATACCGCCGGCGATGCTTTCGACGTGGCCGATGATGTCCCGATCTTCACCCATCATATGCACCGTCGCTCGGTTCCCCACGTGGATGAGCGGCAATTTCGTCTCTTCGAAATAGCCGTCGACGTGCAGAGAATCCTGATCGATGAGCGCAGCGACGCCCTTGCCGGCGGTAACGTAGTTGCCGGGCTTCAAATCGAAGTTCGTAATCGGACCGTTGACCGACGCGCGTACCTCGGATCGCTCGAGATTGAGCATCGCCATGTCTCTGTCAGCCTCAGCGCGATGTAAGTCAGCTTCGGCTTTGGCCTCGATTGCGGTCACCTGCTCGATCTTTTGCTGGGTGACCGCGATGTTTGTCATGTTGTGATAACGCACGAGGTCCTTTTGGGCAGCGTCGAGCGTCGCCTTCTGCCCCTCGACATTGGCTTGGGACTGTCGCAGCGCCAGCTCGAACCGATCGCGGTCAATGCGGAAGAGAATGTCTCCCTTTTTCACGACTTGGTTGTCACGCACGAGAACCTCGGTGACGAGGCCGGAGACGTCAGGGGCGATCTCAATGATATCGGCACGGACGCGTCCATCGCGCGTCCAGGGCTCGAGTTCATAATGGACCCACAGCCGCCATCCAATGAATATGGCGAACCCAACAACCATGAGTGTTGCGATCAAGCGGCCGAGTTTGGCCAATAGAGAAGTCATTAGTAAACCTTCGTAAGAAGCAGGACGCTCAGGCCGAGCAGGCAAACAAAAACGGAGAGATTGAAAAGCGATTTATGCCAGACGAAGCGGTAGACGCCGGCGTAGCGCAGGCAGCGTGCAACGACGGACATGCCCAAATAGGCAACGATGGCGCAAACGAGAACGGATGGCACGAGGACACCGAAGATGCTGATTTCTGCGTTCATTCGGCAGCCTCCAAAAGTTCCGGTGTATGCGGCAAATCTGGCGGCGGCGACGCGCCGGGGAAGAGACTGCGCCTCAACCCGACAAGTCCAAGGAGAGCCTTGCGCGCCGAAACGCCCTGTTCGTCGCGCACGGCATCGATGGCGCTGTTGATCGCGGTCAGAAGAAGATCCGACCGGTGAGCGTCTTGGCCGGCGCGATAGTGCCGCTTCAACCTGATGAGAACGGCATCGACTCTTCGTCGTGAATACGTTGTGACATCCGCACGCGCGCGCCGAAGGTCGACGATATTGAAGCCTTGCCGCAATTGACCGATCGCATCGGGGAGCATGTGACCGGCGGCCTTCGCGCGCGGCGCCAGCAGTACGAGCCGGTCGAGCATCAGTCCCGTCAAACGCCCATCATGGGAAGAGTCATTCGAATTTGCGATCTCCGAGAGCGTCGCCCTGTTCGCCTTCGCGAGGCGTCGGATGCTCCATTCGGCGCCGACTGGGCGCAACAGTGAAGTCATGACAGCCGCAAGACCGACACCGAAAGTCGTCGCGATGCTCAAATTAATGAATGCGGCGGCATCGACGTTAAAGGTAACTTGGAGACCGAGCGTCGCCATGAAGTTGATGCCCAGCGAAAGACCGATCAGCAACGTTTCGGGCTTTGATATGAACAAGCCCGTCATCAAAAGCGCCGGAGCCAGCGCCAGAACAAGAGTTTCAAAGTTGTGCACGTGCGGAAGAATGCCGAACACGTAAACACCGGCTGAGATCGCGGCGATCACGGCCCACTTGGCGAAGGCCACAATGGACGGCACCGGATTATCCTGAGCCGCAAACAGCGCTCCGGCGACTGCAGCCATCATGGCTGCCACTCCGCCTTCCGGCCATGCAAGCAAAATCCAGAAGGTGCAGCACACGATGATTGTCGCGAAGCTGACGATGGCGGAAGCGAGCGCTAGGCCGCGGTCGCGATGGCGCACCGGATTGGCAAGATCTGCAATCCGGTAAGCGAAATCGTCCGGACGAGGCTCGGTGTTTCCTTCCATAGCTGTCACCACGTGCTGACAATCGCCGCGGATCGCAACGAGATCGCGCAGCCTCATCAGAAGCGTGAGCTCGATAAGATCTCGCCACGTCCGTGAAGCCGGCTGGCCCTCAATGCGCGCATCGATATCTTTGCGCAGAACGTCGACATCCTGCGGCTTGGCCGAATGCTCCGGTGTCAGCCAATGCTCCGTGCGCTCGAGAAGAGCATGTACCGCACGTGACGCCCCGCCGAGCGAAGCAAGCTCGCGCAGCCCGTCGGAAATGGACGATAAAATTGGAAGTAGCATCAGCATTCGCGGCCGAATTTCTTGGATGAGACGCGGCAGTTCCGGATGTCCGCCCGCATCGTAGTTGAGATGGCTCGCGAGATTTTCGATTTCCCCCGTATCGGCTGCGAGACGCAGGCGATGCGCATCGGCTTCGGGTCCGGACTTCGCTTCGAGGGCGTCGCGCGTACTGGCATCAGCGCTCATCAGCCATGACTTCAGTCTTTGAGCGACGGCCGTAACGACAGGCCGGGGAAACACGACGCTCGAGACCACGGCCGCGCAGACGATGCCGAGAATGATTTCCTCTGCACGCGATAGCGCCACGTCAAAAATAGTGTCTGGAGCATCGACTGTCGGAAACCCGATCAGCGCGGCGGTATAGCCGGCGAGCATGAACACGTAGCTTCTCGGTGTACGATCGAGCAGCGAAATATAAAGACAAACCGTTATCCAGATTGCCATGCCGAGCACGAGCAAGACCGGTGCATTTGCGAGGTTGGGAACCATGACGACGGCCGCAGCCGCGCCAATCACTGTTCCGAGAACGCGAAAAATGGCCTTCGATCGCGTCGCGCCCGATAACGGATTGGACGCGATATAGACCGTCGCAACAGCCCAGTACGGGTTCGGGAGCGCAATCCAAAGACTAATCAGCAGCGCCAGAACGGCGGCCGCAAACGTCTTGATGGAGAACAGCCATTGTTGTGTCGTGGGCAGGCCCATCGAATTTCCTAGAAACCGAAAGGCATGCCTCGCGGCTCAAAGTTAGATCTTGAATACTTAGTCTGTCGCGTATAAATGACTGCGCAGTCACTTTTGTCAAGGCGCGCAATGACGCTCAGCATGCAACCAATGCATGGGTCGTAATCGCAAACCGAAGGGCTCGCCGGCCAAGGCTCGCTCGGCCAGAATCGGTCAGAACATGAGGTCACATGCAGAAGGCTGCACAACAGGAGACGCGTCCGGCAGGCCGCCGCCGCGCGCCGGTCGTTCGCCGCCGCGGCACGAGCCCCGAGAAGACGGCCCAAACGCGACAGACGATTGCAGACGCGGCGCTCGCTGAGTTCCTCGAAAAAGGCTTTGCCGACGCCACGATAGAAAGCGTTGCGAAACGCGCGGGCGTCGCGAAAGGCCTGATCTATCGCTACTTCGAAGCCAAGGAGGCGCTTTTCTCCGCTGTGGTTCAGCAGGAGATCGTGCACGCTCACATCGACGTGGATGATTCGAAGAAGGCGGCCGGCGAGAGTGTCGAAGCGTTTTTGCGGCGGACGCTAGTCCCATCCATTCGCAACATCGAAAAGAAGAGCCGGGCCGACATCGCCAGCGTCGTGATTGCGGAGGGCGCGAGATTTCCCGCGCTCGTCGAAATTTATCGCCGCGATGTGATCGATCCACTCGCGCAGAAGATCAAGCGTCTCGCGCTTTCCGCGAAAAAATCAGGAGAGATCGTCGACGATCACCTGATAAAGAATCCGCATTTTCTGCTGGCCCCG
The DNA here is from genome assembly GCF_900116175.1 of Hyphomicrobium facile. Taxonomy (GTDB): domain Bacteria; phylum Pseudomonadota; class Alphaproteobacteria; order Rhizobiales; family Hyphomicrobiaceae; genus Hyphomicrobium_B; species Hyphomicrobium_B facile. The sequence goes on along the minus strand of NZ_FPCH01000002.1, from coordinate 1,166,296 downwards.
ATTTGGGCGGGCATCGTGATCAACAAATTTTTGGATAAATCCAATCCGGTCGATATCGGCGAGATGTTTGAAAGACAACTCGACATGATATTTTCCGGCAAAGGCAAATGACAGGAGACGACCTGATTGGAAGTTGGCATTGACAGTTTTGCGGCAATCATGCCGGGCGCCGCAGATGAGACACTGTCGCCTGCCGGCCGGATCGCCAATCTCATTGAAGAAATCGAAACCGCCGACAGGTGTGGGCTCGATGTATTCGGAATAGGTGAGCACCATCGCCCCGAGTTTCTTGATTCAGCGCCAGCCGTTATTCTCAGCGCCGCCGCAGCGCGAACCAAAACGATCCGGCTGACGAGCGCCGTCACGGTTCTAAGCGCGGCAGACCCGGTTCGGGTTTTTCAAGAGTTCGCAACGCTCGATCTGATTTCAAAAGGCCGGGCCGAGCTCGTCGTCGGCCGGGGTTCGTTCGGCGAGGCCTATCCCTTGTTCGGGTTGCGCTTCGACGATTACGATGCTTTGTTCGTCGAGAAGCTTGAACTGCTGCTGCAAATACGCGCCAACACGCAAGTTCATTGGTCGGGGAAATTTCGCCCCGAACTTACCGGACAGGGCATCTATCCGCGGCCATATCAATCCGAACTCCCCGTGTGGCTGGGTGTCGGCGGCACGAGGCAATCCTTCGTTCGTGCCGGTCTCCTCGGGTTGCCCTTGATGGTTGCAATCATCGGCGGCGAATTTCGCCGTTTCCGCCCGCTTGTCGATCTCTATCGCGAGGCGTGGCGCCGCGCCGGCCATCCAGTGGAACGCCAAAGAGTGGGCGTTCATGCTCTCGGCTTCGTCGCCGAGAGTTCGGCCGAAGCAAGAGACACATTCTTTCCCGGGTGGTCACACATGTTCACCCAAATCGGACGCGAGCGAGGTTGGCCGCCCGTCACGCGCGCTCAGTTTGATGCCATGTGCGGTCCCGGCGGCGCATTCCTGATTGGCGATCCCGAAACAGTTGCGCGGAAGATGATCGAAGCGAGCGCCGATCTCGGCGGCGTGTCGCGTTTCACGTTCCAGATGAGCTCCGCATCAACGGAACACCAAGCGATGATGAAATCGATAGAGCTTCTCGGAACCGAGGCTGCTCCCATCGCGCGCGAAGGCCTCAGTACTGGTTCCCGATGATATCCTGAAGCGATTGTGGCAACCACGGTTCGCTTTTGGGCGGCTTCTCCGGTTGAACAACAGGCTCCTCCGGCGGCGGCGGATTGCCCAGGAAAAAAAGCAGCGGAGGAAGTGCAGGCTTCTCTTGCTGGACGATCACTGTTTCGACAACGACCGGCGCCGGCCGATTGATCCGGGGAGCACGCTGGGAATAGGCAAGAACCCTGCTTTTCCGCCTTTCGGCGGGACGCTTGGTCTGGACGAGAGGACCGACGGCCGTATCATCGTTCTGAGCAGCAACGGTGTCGAACCCTCCCGCAAAGCTCGAAAATTCGACCTCCGTCTTGAATGATGCCTGCGGGCTGGTCGGCAAATCGGCGATCGCGTAATCCTGACTGTTGAACGGGAGGCTCCAGCGTCTTTCGTCCATCACAATCGCTGGCAACGCGGCGCTGTTTGTTTCAGTCGCAGTCTCAGCCGCGGTCTGGGTCTCCTCCGGCGAAAGAGTTTCCGCTGAACCTTCGTAAGCGGCGGACGGTTCTTCGGTCGTCGCTGCCTCAGCCGTTACCGCAGGGAAGTCTTCGCGGTCCGGGTGAAAGGAGACAGTCTGCGAGGCCAATTGTCGCCGCAAGCCCTCAGCAAAACTCAGGCGATCTTCCAATATGAAATTGGGTGCCTCGATTTTCGCCGCGCGAGGCAATCGGCTTGGCGCGAAAGCGAAGGCAAGCGGAACCAATAGCAAGATGAGCGCAATCCGCGCGGTAAGCTCCGCATCTTTGGGGCGCAACCGCTCGAACGAAAGACCGGCGAAGCGTCGGCTGAGATGATCTCTCCAAGCGTCGGTGCTCCAGCCGTCGAAGATTTTTGCGAAGGTCTCGGCAAAGCCGGCGGCGACGGGCGCCGGAGCAACATCAGCTCGTGGATCAGCTTGTGGCTCGTCAGTAGAGGCGCTGAGAAACACAGGAAGGTCGCGCTGCTCCGGATGGAATTCGTTTGCTTCCGCCGGTCGCGCAAAGCGCAGCTTGCGAAGCCGCCGCACGGTGTCGCTGCCATTGCCTTTCTGACCGTCGGCCGCCACGTGGTGAGGTTCCTGATTAAAGAAATGCTCGATTGGGCTGTAAATTAGCGAAAAATACGATGCGCTTCTGAAAGCAATAGACCGGGGAATAAATCGTTGCAGATGTATTACTCAGCAGGGTTGACGGATTCTTGCTGACGTTCAGTGTACGGCGTATAATTTATTTTTAATGGCCAATATCGGCCATCTCACGGCTGTTCAGCGAAGCCCACTTTTGCAAATCACAAGTTGAACCCGGTCTCCGGCGGGCCGATTGAGTGTCCACAGGTGGCATGAAAATATGGTTGACCGCATAGGTTGTTATCTGCGACAAGCGCTGTCAGCGAATGAAGAACTATTCGTATCTGCGGTTGAATCGCCGCTGACCTGAAAGCGGGTGAACATGCTTCACCCGTTGTTCGGAAGATTTCCTTCCTAGCCAAATATGAACATTGCGGAATCGCCTGCCGGCCGGGTAGGCCGAAAACCCGCGATCTGTGCCAACCAGACATAGCAAGCCGATAGCGAGTGGATTGTCCTATTTCACAATCTGAGCAAACGCGCGTTCTTGTCCTCGAAGCATCGCGGAGTGAGCGGAATTACTGGTCCGACCTTTGGCATTACCGCGAGCTGTTTGCCATCCTTGCTTGGCGCGACGTCGCGGTGCGCTACAAGCAGACCGTCATGGGTGTCGCCTGGGCAATCGTCCGTCCGCTGGTGACGATGATCATCTTCACGGTCGTGTTCGGCAAGCTCGCGAAACTGCCGAGCGACGGGGATGTGCCGTATCCCATCCTGGTGTTCGCCGGCATGCTTCCGTGGTTCCTGTTTTCGAGCATTCTCAGCGAAGCTTCGAACAGCCTCATCGGCAACGCCAGCCTGATCAGTAAGGTCTATTTCCCGCGCCTGATCGTGCCAGCGTCCGCAGGCGTCGTCGCGCTCGTCGATTTCATGATCAATCTCGCAATCCTCTTTGGCTTGATGGCATGGTATGAATTCGTGCCGGGCTGGCAGATCGTGTTTCTTCCCGCATTCATTGCATTTGCCGTCGCGGCGAGCCTTGGGCCGGCCCTTTTCATCACCGCGCTGAACGTCAAATACCGCGACGTCCGCTATGCGATCCCCTTTGCGATTCAATTCGGCCTCTATGTTTCGCCCGTCGGCTTTTCGAGCGAGATCATCCCCGCGGACATGCGGTTCTGGTACAGCCTCAACCCGGTCGTCGGCGTTATCGATGGATTTCGTTGGAGCCTTCTCGGCGGCGAGAGCCAGCTCTACATCCCGGGGCTTTTGGCGGGCCTCGGCGTTACGGCTTTTATGATGTGGTACGGCATCAGATACTTTCGTGGCGCCGAACGTGCGTTCGCGGATCTCGTGTAAGGCTTCGTTCCGTTGATGAGGGACGTCGTCATTCGCGCCGAACATCTCGGCAAGCGCTACATCATCGGACATAACGCCCCGCGCGAGCGCTACACCTCGCTGCGTGATGTGGTGGCGCGCACGACGACGCGATTTTTGCGCACCGCCTTCGACGTTGCGCGGGGCCATCAGCTAATTTCAGGCGATGAAATTGAGGAATTCTGGGCGCTGAAGGATGTCTCGTTCGAGCTCAAGCGCGGCGATGTCGTCGGCGTCATCGGCCGTAACGGCGCGGGAAAATCGACGCTTCTGAAAGTTCTGTCACGCATCACCGAACCGACGAGCGGCAGGGTCGAAATCAAGGGTCGCATCGCGAGCCTTCTGGAAGTCGGCACCGGCTTTCATCCCGAACTGACCGGGCGAGAAAACATCTTCCTCAATGGCGCCATCCTCGGCATGAGGCGCGCTGAGATCGAACGAAAGTTCGATGAAATCGTAGCGTTCGCGGAAGTCGAGAAATTCCTCGACACGCCGGTGAAGCGCTACTCCAGCGGCATGTATGTGCGCTTGGCTTTCGCAGTCGCGGCCCACTTGGAGCCGGAAATTCTCGTCGTTGATGAAGTGTTGGCGGTTGGCGACGCGGAATTTCAGAGGAAATGTCTCGGCAAGATGAAGGATGTCGCGGGACAAGGGAGAACAGTGATCTTCGTCAGCCACAACCTCGCGGCAGTCAAAGCCCTGTGTACCCGAAGCATTCTCCTCAGGGCCGGCCGTGTCGCCTGCGACGGTTCAGTCGACGCCGTCATCAAGCAATACGTCAGTGCGAGCGACGCCGCCCATTCGATTTCGTTTGACGAGAATAAAACCCGGCCCGCGATCTCGGCGATCGAGGTAAATAGCGAGGCGCTCATCGAACGCGACTTGATCGTCGACATCCATTTTGCGTCGCCCCGGCCTCTGCACACCGCAGTCGGCGGCATTGTGCTGCGAGCCGATACCGGCGAGCCGGTCTGGGGCTCCAATAGCCGGTTTCATCCAAGCTTAAAGCTCGTCAAGGGCCTCACGCATGGAGTCCTGCGATGCGAGGCGCGCCAATTACCGATCCGCCCCGGCCGATATTCCCTGTCGGCATGGCTCGGCGACTGGCACGAAGACCACGACGCCAGGATCGATGTTTTGAGTTTCGTCATCGGAGAAGATGACGCGCACGTCCTACGCCCGCCGGTATCAGCAGTGGGCCACCTCGATTGGCCCGCGGAATGGGGCACTGCCGACGCAGCATCCGCGCTTCCCGCAGCTTGAGCCGTGCGTGGCCACAAATCTCTAAGCGCGCTGTGTGACCACCCGAAGTTCATCAATCGAGAATTCTCCCACCACCATATTTTGGTCGAGATCTTCCCATGACAAACATTCCCTATGACCACCATCACAACCTGCATTCGCTTTCAGGCGCGAGGCACGCGCTGGCCTATCTCCTATCCGGGAACGAATTCTCGAGCCTTCTGGATGTTGGAGCAGGGGTCGGAAACTGGCTGCGTGCGGCACGCGAGATGGGCATCGACGACGTGCTCGGCATCGACGGCGTTGCGGCTGATTTGGCAGATCTTCATGTTGAAACCAGCCGCATCAAGATCTTTGACCTGCGCGAACCTGTGTGGCTCGGCAGACGCTTCGACGTCGTACTTTGTCTGGAGGTTGCGGAACATCTTCACGAGGACTGGGCGGCTACCCTGGTGCGGACGCTCTGCACGCACGGAGAGTGTATATTCTTCTCCGCTGCAGCACCCGGCCAGCACGGCGAGCATCACGTGAATTGCCGTTGGCCGACATACTGGCAAGCCCTGTTCAACGATCGTGGCTTCGCCTGCCGGGACGATGTGCGTCCGATGATCTGGAACGACAGCATGATCGAACCTTGGTACCGGCAGAACATCTTTTCTGCGCGCTTCGATCCCGAAAACGCAGGCAATGAGCCGCGCATCCAACACCTCATTCATCCCGAAATGACCTCACATATGGATTTTCCCGACTCGCCCATCGCGAAGCGGCATCTGGACCTCTCTCAGGGCAAATATCACCCGTCGCATTATTTGCGCCTGCTCAACCGATCCGTAGGCAAACACTTCGGAATGCGCTTGCCCATTCGCTGACGTACGAGTGCCGCCGCGCCGGATAGGAACACGAAGTGTCGAACGGCATCTCTGTCGTCATTTGCGCGCACAATAGCGCCGAGCGTCTTCCGCCAACGATCGAGGCGCTGGCGCGATGCAAAGCCGAATTTCCCGTCGAGATCATTATAGTCGACAATAATTCGAGCGACGACACGGCGGAGCGGGCGCAGGCCGCCTGGAACGATTGCGGCAACGTCCGCTTCGCTTTCACGATCATCAGGGAACCGCAGGCCGGCTTATCGTATGCGCGCCGCGCCGGAACGCGCGCCGCATCATTCGACGTCATTCTGTTCTGTGACGACGATAATTGGCTCGCCGAAGACTACCTGATAAACGCCGTGAGGATCATGCAGGATCCCACAATCGGGGCGGCAGGCGGCTGCTCGACTCCGGCGAACCCGGAAAGCCTGCCGCCCTGGTTTTATACCTTCTCCTGGGGTTTCGCGGTTGGCGTTCCGATATCGAGAATTGTGTATTTGCCCGACGCGCCGGAGACGGAAAGGCAGGTTGATGCCCTTTGGGGTGCCGGCCTCGTCACGCGGAGAGACCTGATCGCATTTCTATACACGTTGCCGGGGTTTCCCGTGCTGAGCGGGCGGAAAGGAGAGAAGCTCCTTTCCGGCGAGGATATCGAGATCTCCGCTTGTGTGGCCTGCGCCGGATACAAATTGATTTTCAACGAAAGACTACAGTTCAGGCACGCCATCGCGCCGTCGCGGCTGACAACAGCTTATGCGAAACGCCTATTCGCAAGCTTCGAAGAGGGGTTTGCGGTCACCGGTCAATACACGAAGATCATCACAGCTTTCGATGCTCCGTTGCGGGCGGCGGCTGTTGGCTGCGCTCGCATCGCCAAGCACATCCTGCTTCGGCGATTGACACGGGAATCTTTCCTGTCGCTGCTCGCAGCGCTGCGCCTGCCCGGATTGATGACGAGCGATCAGAGGCAAATTTATCGAACGGTGCAGAGCGTTCGTGCGCATAGGTCAGTACCGCATAAGCCGGTGCGGCCGGCACTGCGAAACGTAGTGTCCGAAAACCCGGCTTAGTGCCACGTTGATACCCGCGGCGTTGAACGTCCACGACGTCGAACAGCCATCCGGCACTTTAGCACCGGCCTGCCTTCACTTGGTCGGTGCTTCGAGCGTCATGGGCGGCGGCGGCTCGAATACGTTCGTGCGCGCGCTGGCGAGGCGACAGGCCAATCTCGGTTGGAAGCCGATCGTTGTCCTCAATCAAGCGAACGGAGAGTGTGAGGCGCCATCTCCTCCTATCGCGCCACCTCAGCGAAATAGTGCCACGCTGGACGTGCGCGTGCTGCCGCCCGTTCTGGGGACGGGCCGAAAAGCTTATTATGCGCGTCGTCCGGATGCCGCGCCGGGCGTTCGCGAATTATTTGCCGAGACGATGCCAGCCGTCGTGCACTTTCATACGCTCGGTCTTGCAGCGGGCATGTTGCACCTAGAGGCCGCGAAAGCGATTGGCGCTCGCACAGTCGTAACCTACCACACCGGAGGCATTTCATGCCCCCAAACCGCGTTGCTCGAGAACGGCTCTTCGCCCTGCGACGGACGTCTTGAAATTGCGCGCTGCACGCGCTGCCGGTTAGCAAATCGCGGCATGCCCGTGAGACTTGCAGATCTTCTCGCGCGGATCGAAGTCGGAGACGGCGGCGGTGGCGACGGGTCCCTCATCGGCCGCCTCATCTCGTCGCGTTCGATGACCAAAGCCTTCATCGCTTCGTTTCAATCGGCGATCGAGTTGATAGATGTCTTCCACATCCAGTCTCGGTGGATCGCTGACGTCCTTCGCCGGAACGGTGTGCCCGAAAGAAAAATGGCTTTCGTCGAAATGGGCGTCTCGCAAGATCCTGTCGCGTACGGCGATCGAACATGCGAGGCGTTCAATGCGGCGCGGCCATTGCGGCTGGTGTTCGCGGGGCGATGTAGCGACGTCAAGGGAATAGAGGCGATCCTCGCGGCCCTGAAACAAATCGATCAACGGGCGCCGGTATCGATCTCACTGCTTGGATCGGGCTGGGACTCTGATTACGGCAAGCGCCTGCTCGAGCCGTTTGCAGGAGACAAAAGACTGCTCGCGCCGCGGGTCGTTGGCTCGGAGCAAATGCTCCCCGAACTCGTCACGCATGATGCCTGCCTGGTGCCGTCGGTGTGCCTCGAGACGGGGCCGCTCGCCGTCTATGAAGCTATGGCCGCGGGGGTTCCGGTGATAGGCAGTCGCCTGGGCGGGATAGCGGAGCGAATTCGCGACAACGTCGATGGGTTGTTATTCTCACCCGGAAACGCGACGGAGCTAGCGACGATAATTGAGTACGTTCTCGCCGCCCCGAGCGAGCTCCGTAGGCTCCGCCGGAATATTCTCCCGCAACGTACCTTCGATGATATGGCGCGGGAACTCGATGCGATCTATCGGGATCGCTGAGTAAAAAGCCGGGCATATTCCCGGCACTCCCGCGGAACTCCACCGTGGCAGAAGGGTTTGCAGATCGATTGAGGCGGCCCGGATTCGTTAGGGCGGATCCGCGCACTCGAAAAGGATCTGAAGCACCCATGTCGCGTGTCGTCGGCATCGACCATATTTCCGTCCGAGTAAGCGATTTCCCGAAATCGAAGGCCTTCTACAGCGGGCTCTTTGAATTTCTGGAATTCGAGGTGTTGGACGAATACGAAGACTCGATTGGCTGGACGAACGGGAAAACGCGATATTGGATTTCCCAAGCCGACGCCGTAGGGCGAAAGCACAAGCATAGAACGGGCGACGTAGGACTGCACCACTACGCGTTCCAGTTACGCAACAGAAAAGACGTCGATGAACTCCAGACATACTTGAAGAAACACCACGTCACGATCGTGGATCCTGCCGATGAGTATTACGACGATTACTATGCGGTTTTCTTTCTCGACCCCGATGGCATCAAGCTCGAGGGCATGAAATACGGCGAAAAGCACGAAAAAGCCGAGATGAAACATGGGAGTAATGCAGCGGCCAAGAAATGAAGCCGCTATGCTTGTTCGCTATTGCAGCGGGCCAGGGAACCATCCAGGATGGGAAGGCGTTTGACGGTTTGGTCTCAGCGGTCTGCGCGCGGCGGCGCGGGTTAGAACTCCAGAGAATTGCGTTTGGAACATCCTGCGGCCGAAAAGGCTACCCCAAACCAAAGCAACGTTTCGTCTTCGCAAGCTGACGGCGGAGCGAGCGTACGTGTCAGCGAAGCGCTGGAAGCTCGTCTGTTCGAAACGCGGCAACACTCTCTTGACCTCGCCGAACCGCTGTCGGCTGAAGACATGGTGGTGCAAGCGTCCGATGATGCCAGTCCCACCAAATGGCATCTGGCGCATGTAACTTGGTTTTTCGAGAATTTCGCTTTAAGGCCCCACTTGGCCGATTACCGGATCTTCGACGACAATTTCAATTACTGCTTTAACTCTTATTACGAAACGCTGGGGCCGCGTCATCCTCGTCCGAAGCGAGGTCTGCTGACCCGGCCAACGTCGGAGAAAGTCTTCGCGTATCGTAAGCACGTCGATGATGCTCTTCGTCGTCTTCTCGCGCGAAATGATATCGATCGTGACGAAGTCACCCGGCTCATCGAAATCGGCATCAATCACGAGCAGCAACATCAAGAGCTGCTGCTCACAGATATTCTCGCGCTCTTTGCATCTAATCCGCTGCGTCCCGCCTATCAGGGGCAACCCGTCGGGCTAGACACCGCCGAGCCGACGCCGCTGAACTGGACGGAATTCCCGGGCGGCATTGTGCGCATAGGTCATTCCGGCGAAGGCTATTCGTGGGACAACGAGCTCCCGTCGCACGACGCGCTGGTGCAGCCGTTCAAGCTCGCGAATAGGTTAGTGACCAACGCTGAATGGCTCGCATTCATGGAGGACGGCGGCTACGCGACGCCAACGTTGTGGCTGGCGGACGGCTGGTCGGCAGTCAATAGAGAGGGCTGGGAGAGCCCGCTCTACTGGGAGAGGTCAGACGGTGGCTGGTCGCAGATGTCGCTCCAGGGATTGCTTCCCGTCGCGCACGCCGAGCCCGTTACGCACGTCTCCTATTACGAGGCTGATGCCTTCGCGCGGTGGGCAGGCAAGCGTTTGCCGACGGAATTCGAATGGGAAGTCGCAGCCAACTCGACTTCCAAACAGATGGAGAAGTCGCAGGGCGTGCTGCGGCCACAAAGAAGCGATGCCTCGCAAGGTGCCGGGCCGAAGCAGCTTTTCGGCCAGGTCTGGCAATGGACGGCAAGCGCGTATCTTCCCTATCCGGGGTATCGGCCGCCGGCGGGTGCGATAGGCGAATACAACGGAAAATTCATGGTCGGACAGCACGTCCTGCGCGGGTCGTCGTGCGCAACGCCGTCCGGCCATTCGCGCGCGACGTATCGCAACTTCTTTTATCCCCATCAGCGCTGGCAGTTCCTCGGCTTGCGCCTCGCGGCGGAGGTCGAGTAATGCGTCACATGCCAACGCTTGAAAGGTTGCCGGCAAGCGATACGACGATTTCCGACGACTTCGGGCTGAGCGTCATCGAAGGATTGTCGCAAACGCAGAAGACACTTCCATGCCGCTATTTTTACGATGCACGCGGTAGCAGCCTGTTCGAAGAAATTACGCACCTTCCTGAATATTACCCGACGCGGACAGAGATCGGAATCCTCCAAACATGTGCTTCGGAGATCGTTGAGGGATTTTCCGGCGGCGACGTACTTCTCGAATTTGGTTCAGGCTCGAGCGTCAAGACCGAGATCCTTCTCGACCGCGTCTCTGATCGCGTCGTCTATGTTCCGTTGGATGTTTCCGAAGCGGCATTGGCTGACGCCGCAGCACGCTTGGTCGAGCGCTATCCCGCGCTCGAGATCCGGCCGATCGTTGCCGATTTTTCAAAGCTGGTGGCGCTTCCAGACGAATTTTCGAATTCGCGCATAACAGGATTTTTTCCGGGATCGACCATCGGAAACCTCGCGCCAAAGGAAGCGGTTGGACTGCTGTCGAACTTCAGGAAAGTTCTGGGACAGGGCGGACGACTGATTATCGGCGTCGATTTGAAGAAAGATCCGCGCGTCCTTATCCGCGCCTACAATGACGCGGCCGGTGTCACCGCCGACTTCAATTTGAACCTGCTCGTGCGCATCAATCGCGAACTCGGCGGCACTTTCGATCCGGAAGCATTCCACCATAAGGCACTCTATAATCCGCGCGCAGGCCGCATCGAAATGCATCTCGTGACGGATCGCGCGCAGGACATCATGGCTTGCGGCCGTCCGTTTCATTTCTCGCCCGGCGAAAGCATCCACACCGAGAATTCATATAAATATACGGTTCCGGAGTTCCGCGATCTTGCCGAGAAGGCCGGTTGGAAAGCCAGCCGCGTTTGGACCGACGCCAACAAGCAGTTCAGCGTTCACGAGCTGATTTGAGGGTCGTTCAGCGCGCTGCGCGAAACCGAATTCCCTGTTTTACTGAATTCGTACGCGCCCAGTGCCGTCAGGCGAACGCCTAAAAATGGTGTCGCATACGCTGCACTGAGCGGCCGGTTCCGTGCGTCGTGGAACTTAATGACGCGTCTAGGCATTGATGGAGGCTTATCGGCAGCAGCTCACAACACGGAGGATCATATGCTTGCGCCAGAATCGATTCTTGCCTGGATAGTTATCGGTGCAATAGCGGGGTGGCTCGCGGGTCTTCTCGTCAAGGGGTATGGCTTCGGATTGATCGGCAACATCATCATCGGCATTCTCGGCGCCGGTATCGCCGGCATTCTCGCGCAAAGCATGGGGCTTTATACGGAATCGACAGCCGGAAACATCGTGGCCGCCGTAGTCGGATCGCTCATCCTTCTCTTTGTCGTGGGCCTGGTGCGACGCGCTTAAGAACGATCGACTTGTGAAATGAAAAGCGTGCGGACGAAAGATCGGCCGCACGCTTTTTTATTCAGGCAGATCCTCGAGGCCTCCGAGACATTCAGCGCTTATCCACAACGGCCTTTTGGCAGAGCTGGAACTGACATAGCGCCGCGCCGTTTTTTCAGGAACGGGAAAGGAAAAACGCCATGACGCCGAACCTCTTGCCGCTTGAAATCATCCTCGCCCTGCAGTCGATAGCCGGCGCAATTATTTGCTGGATCCTGGTCTTCGGGTCGAAGGATGGATGATATCCGGACGGGTATTGCCTCTGTGCGCCTGTTCGACATCGTGCAAGCGGTTGAGCCGCTCGAGGATCGGGCGAGACGTCATCCAATCCATATCTTCTTGCAAGACTTCCTTCAGAGGTTCGGTCACGCGATCTTTGAAGATCTCGACCCAGTGCTTCTGACGCTCGTCAGCGAGCGCGAACTCCGGTGGCGGAAGACGCCGGTTACTCAAGTTACTCAAAATCACTGGGCAAACTCACTGCGATGTTCCAAACGGCTGCAAATTTTCAACGGGCCAAACGAAATAACCATTCGCGGCAACTCCGCGAAGGATCGGTTCCGGGTCCACACCGAAGGGCGTCACTTCCTGCACGCCCAACGGGAATTCACCTCTGAAATTCCATCGGCAAATTCCGGGATGCGGTAAGTTGCGCCCCTCGCGATCGAGCGTAACAGCGCTCAGCGTGCGAGCCGAATTGACGAATAAAAACGCCTTCCGGGCGTCGTCCTGTTCGCACTCACTCATGCCGGTTTGATCCTCTGGGTGTCGCATCGGCGCCTCTGACCGGAACCACGCGACATAGGCTGCGGCCTCGCGGCCCGCCCCCAACGTTGAGAGGAAACAAAGGATCGACGGAATTGGTTCCGCACGGACACTGCGACTGCGAGACCGCCCTCGCAACGTGACCGTGCCGTAATTAATCTTGTTCGGCCGCACGATGCTTGGCGGCTAGCCACCCGGAAATGCGCTTGGTAAGAAGGCTTCCCTCTGAAGTATCGCCAAGAGCGAGATGCCCCCGGACCCCCAAAGACTTCTTCGTACAACATATGCCTTTGGCGCCGCGGGTTTCGCGGCCCTCCTCCTTTTAATGATAGCCTCTTTCTGGCTTGCTCAGCGCACCCAGTCGACGACCGAGAATGTCTTGAAGGCCCGCGCACAGCGTACGGTTCTCGTGCGGCTGCTCTCGACGGTGCAGGACGCTGAAACGGGACAGCGGGGATATTTGCTGACCGGCGAAGATCGCTATCTCAAGCCCTACGAGACCGCCATCTCGGATATCGAGCCCCGTCTCAGAGATGTTCGCGCGGCCTTCAAGGAAAATCCGGAAGAAGGCCCGGCGATCGAGAAAATCGACGAGACGATTGACCAAAAGCTCGCGGAATTAGCGAAGACCATTAGCGCGTTCAATGCGGGCAAGTCGTCTGAAGCACTGGAAATCGTCAAAAGCGATCACGGCAAGGACCTGATGGATCAGATCCGAGTCTTGATCGGAGAAGCGTTCCAGCACGTCGATAAGAAACTGAGCCAAGGGGTCGAGCAGCAGCGGATCGACGCTGCGGCGGCTCGGCAGTTCTCGCTTTTGGCGGGTACCTTCATTCTGCTCACGGCCTTGGGTGCCATCGCGACCATCGTCAGGTATACGCGCCAGCTCGTTTCGGCCCGCAACGAACTCCAGGAACTCAACACTGGCTTGGAAAATCGGGTAGCGGAACGAACGGCCGATCTGAAACGCGCCAATGAAGAGATCCAACGTTTCGCCTATATCGTAAGTCATGACCTGCGTGCGCCGCTCGTGAACGTCATGGGTTATACGAGTGAGCTGGAAGCCAGCCTGGAGACGCTGCAGGCGTTGACCAACGATCCTCAGTTCCATGTCCTGGCGACTGCTGAAGCGGCGAAAGCTGCGGTGACGACGGATCTGCCTGAATCCATCGGATTCATCCGTACCTCGACCCAGAAAATGGATGGCCTCATAAAAGCTATTTTAAAGCTTTCACGTGAAGGGCAGCGGGTGCTGGCGCCGGAGCGGATAAACCTCGCCGATTTCTTCGATTCCGTCGCCGACAGCGTGCAGCACCGTGTCTCGTCTGCCGGCGGAGAAATTCGCATTGTGAAGCCTCTCGCGTCCATCGAGGGAGACCGCCTCGCCCTAGAACAGATCTTCGGAAACCTCGTGGACAATGCCCTCAAATACCGCGCCAAGGATCGCCCGCCCGTAATTAAGATCAGCCAGGTCTCGAACCGCTGGGGCGCCGTTGACATAGAGGTCGAAGATAACGGCCGCGGAATTGGCGAGGAGGACCGGGAGAGGGTATTCGACCTGTTCCGTCGGGCCGGACCCCAGGATCAGCAGGGGGAGGGTATAGGCCTTGCCCACGTCAGGACGCTGGTCAGAAGGCTAGGCGGTGAGATAACGATGTCATCGCAATTAGGTCGTGGCACCACATTCCGCGTGACGCTGCCGAGCAAGTTGAACATCCGGGGATAATGATCCAATGACCAACAGCGGCGACGCAGTACGGATCGTAATGATCGAAGACGATGCTGGGCACGCCCGGCTCATCGAACGGAATATCCGCCGCGCGGGCGTTAACAACGAAATTATTCCGTTCACGACAGGAACAGACGCCCTGGCTTATGTGTTTGGGAGTGACGGCAGTGGCGAAGTCAGCTCCAAGAGGCATTTATTGGTGCTGTTGGACCTCAATCTACCGGACATGACGGGCGTCGGTATCCTCGAAAAAATCAAAGCGAATGAGCATACCCGCCGCATTCCGGTGGTCGTCCTTACGACGACTGACGACGAGCGCGAAATCAAGCGCTGCTACGATCTGGGGGCGAACGTTTACATTACGAAGCCGGTCGACTACGACAACTTCTCCAATGCCATTCGGCAGCTCGGATTGTTCTTTTCTGTAATACAGGTTCCGGAAACCCAGTGACAATGTCACGCTCGAAGGTCCTGTACATCGATGACGATCCTGGCATTTCGAGGCTGATCCAAAAAACGCTTGAAACGCGTGGTTACGACGTCGTGACAGCAGCGTCCGGCCCCGAGGGGTTGGAGCTTATGACGAACCAGCTCTTCGACATTGTTGCGCTGGACCATCATATGCCGGGGCATACGGGCCTCGAGGTTCTGAAAGACATCCGCACGCTCCCCGGCGCTCCACCCGTGATCTATGTTACGGGATCGGAAGACAGCCACATCGCCGTCACGGCCTTGAAATCGGGAGCCGTGGACTACGTCTGGAAAGACGTGCAGGGCCACTTTCGCGAACTGCTAGCGAAGGCCATAGCAACGGCGCTCGATCAGGAAAAGCTGCGCCGCGAAAAGGAGGCCGCCGATCAGGAGGTCCGCCTCGCGCGTGACCGGGCCGAACTATTGCTGAAAGAGGTCAATCACCGGGTCGCTAATTCGCTTGCGATCGTGGCTGGCCTCGTCGGGCTTCAACGCAACCAGATCAAGGACGCATCCGCGCGCGATCTTCTCGCCCGCGTGCAGGCAAGAATAATCGCCATCGCCAGTGTCCACCGCCGCCTTTACACGTCGCCGGACGTTCGTAGCGTCGATGTATGCGATTACCTGGACGGCTTGGTCGAGGATCTCAAAGCCGCGATGGCCGATGAGGGGCGGAACCATTCCATTCGGCTTGATTGCACCAAACTGCTTCTTCCGACCGACAAGGCCGTTTCGCTCGGGATCATAACAACCGAGCTTGTCACGAACGCCTATAAATATGCGTACCCGGAAAACCGCATGGGCGAAATCCGCATCATTGTCACCGCGGAAGGTGGCCGGGGCTCGCTCGCGGTCGAAGACGATGGCGTGGGGCTGAATGCGCAGGCGCCGAGCGGCACTGGCCTCGGTTCGAAAGTTATTGCCTCGATGGCAACGAACCTTGGTGGAGAGCTGCAATTTACAGCCGGAACGCAGGGCACTCGCGCCACGCTTTCCTTTCCCTTATGAAATCCCGGTCATCGAATGCCGGTTATGAAATCATAGCCGCCAATACGCGCTCTACATCTTCGAAGATGTAGGGCTTGGCGATCATCGGACGTTGCTTGAAGTCCTTCGGCAAGGAGTCAGTGCCGCGCCCCGTCGCGAATGCGAATGGAACCGCCGCTTTCGCAAGTTCTTCCGCAACCGGCGTACTCTCCTGCCGTCCGAGCGCGCAGTCGAGAATTGCGCAATCCGGGCGGCCGTCATTCAACAGCGAGAGCGCGTGCTCGACGGTCGCCGCAGGCCCGACGATCTCGTGCCCCAGCTCTTCGACATACATCCCGAGAATCTCTGCAATCAGAGCCTCGTCCTCGACGATCAGAATTCGCGCCAAACTGTTCCGCTCTCGCTCGGTCGGCCCCGGGCCATCTCGGAAGAGAGTGCCGAAGGCGAGTTCATTTATGATTTGTCCGTCTTGGCGGCGCGGAGCCGCTTGGCGTCTTGGAGGTCGACCAAATTCCGGTTTTGCAACTGCTCGCTACGCGCCTGTAACAAGCTCTGCATCGCCCGATCGAGTTCCGCCATCTGATACGGCTTTTGCAAGGTGATGAACTGGCCTTGCGCTTCTTCCACGCGCTTGTTGGAACCGCTTGCGAGTATGACGGGAAGGCCCGGCCAAGTCCGGCGGATGTATTTTGCGAATTCCAATCCATCCATGGCGCCGGGCATCATGATGTCGCTGAAAACGAGATCGAACGCTTCTTCCTCGAGGAAGCGCAACGCGTCTTCTGTATTGCTGGCCAGCTGAACCGTATGACCGAGTTGCATGATGAGTGCGGCCGTAACCTCGGTAACGTCGGGATTGTCTTCAATGACGAGAATACGTGCCTTTCCGCGCGGGCCGGGCTGATCCTTTGTGGCCTCAGCCTTCTGAGCTTCCGGGAACGCGCGCGGCAGGTACATCGTCACCCGCGTCCCGACTCCAACTTCGCTGTCGATTGCAACCCTACCGCCGGATTGGTGCGCGAAGCCGTAAACCTGCGAGAGGCCGAGGCCCGTCCCTTTGCCGGACGCCTTGGTCGTGAAGAACGGATCGAACACTTTTTTGATGACGTCCTTGGGGATGCCCGTGCCCGTGTCGGAAACGCTGAGCGCAACGAATTCGCCTTGCGGGTCTTCCGGACTTCCCTTCGCTGGGAGCGTGACGTTTTCAGCCGAAATAGTGATGCAGCCACCCGGGCTCAGCGCATCTCGCGCATTCAGCACGAGGTTCATGATTGCGAGCTCAAGCTCGTTCGGGTCCGCCATCACACTCCAGGTGTTGGGCGGCACCGCACCGATGAGGCGCGTGTTGGCGGGCAGCGAGGTGGCGAGCATGGACTGTAGACCGGGCAGGCGCTCCGCGAACGAAACGGGCTGAGGCTCCAGCCGCTGCATGCGTGAAAAGCCTAGCAACTGTCGCGTGAGGGAAGCACCGCGTTGGACGGTCGCCTCGATGCTCTCGATCGCCTTGCTGCCCCGGGGCTCTGTCACTTGCGACTTGAGGATGCGGGCTTGCCCGCCGACGATCGTCAGCAGATTGTTGAAGTCGTGCGCGATGCCACCCGTCAACTGTCCTAACGCTTCCATCTTTTGCGCATGAGCCAGTTGCTCCTGGGCGAGCTGGAGGGCGATTTGCGCATCGCGGCGTTCGGTGATGTCGCGCGTGATCTTGGCGAACCCGATGAGATGGCCGGTTTCGTCGCGAATGGCATCGAGAACAACGTTCGCCCAGAACCTCGTGCCGTCTTTGCGAACGCGCCAGCCTTCGCCCTCGAACCGGCCCTCGTGGGTGGCCGTATGGATCGCGCGGGCCGGCCCCCCGGCCAAGCGATCTTCCTCGGTATAAAATCGGGAGAAGTGACTGCCGATAATTTCCTTGGGGCTATAACCCTTGATCTTTTCGGCGCCCGCATTCCAGCTAACGACGACGCCGTTCGGGTCGAGCATGAAAATGGCGTAATCGATAACGGCCGAGACCAGCATGCGAAACTGCCGCTCGCTCTCGCGCAGCGCTTCCTGCGCGCTTCGGCGCTCCGTGATGTCACGCGTGACTTTGGCAAATCCGACGAGATCGCCGGCTTCATTGCGAATGGGTTCGATGACGACCGAAGCCCAGAAACGGCCGCCGTCTTTGCGCAGACGCCAGCCTTCGGTTTCAAATTTGCCTTCGGACCGGGCGGTCTCGAGCGCGATTGCGGGAAGGCCGCGCGCGCGATCCTCTTTCGTGTAAAACCTGCTGAAGTGGGTGCCCACGACTTCCTTTGCGGGAAAGCCCTTGATGCGAGCGGCGCCTGCATTCCAGTTGGTAATCACCCCGCTCGGATCCAGCATGTAGATGGCGTAATCGACGACGCTATCGACGAGCAAATGGAAGCGCTGCTCGCTCTCGATGAGAGCTTTATTGCTCTCATACTTGTCGGTGATATCGCTGGTTACTTGGCCAAAGCCGATGAGCGTTCCCGTGTCATCCCTGATCGCTTGAATGACGGAGAGGGCCCAGAACCGGTTTCCGTCCTTGCGAACCCGCCAGCCCTCGGCCTCGTAGCGCCCGGCGTCGCGCGCAATGGAAAGGATATTCTGCGGGAGACCCCGCCGTTGATCTTCCTCGGAAAAGAAGCGCGAGAAGTGCTGCCCGATGATTTCCGGCTCTTCGTAGCCCTTGATCAGCCGGGCACCTGCGTTCCAGGTGGAGACGAAGCCATCCGGATCGATCATGTAAATTGCATAATCGCTGAGCGACTTAACCAGCAATTCGAATTGCCGGCCATGGTCAAAATGACGACGTATGGCAATATCGGATGACGACATCTGGGACTAGACTGCTCCGATATACGACTGGGATTTCCTGAAGAGGAATGTAACTTTGAACCGTACCATAGGCTACCGCGAGCCGGGAATACTTTTTGCTGCGTCGAACTCTGAGCGGGTTTATAGTAAGTACCGGTTAAATCTCATGATCTCCCTCCCATGTTTTGTCGCGGACCACCTTTGATGGGTATACGAGCCTGCTATCGTCTCTCGGCCGCCGGTGATCCCGATGACGGACCGGACGGGTCTTTATATCCATCACCGGCTGCGTCCCGTTTGCGAGACCTTCCTTATCGGGTCGAGCTATGGGATCCGGCAAAAGCGACCGTCGAGCTTGTTCTGGCCATGACGGTTAGTGGCAGTATCGGATATGCTGCGTATCACGCGGCAACGGTCGAATTTCCAGACCGCTATATCGTCCTCAGGCACAATGATGCCGTGCTATCCCGATGGAACGCTCCAACCCATTGATAGAGGATAAGAAGCGTCGGTCGCTATCTTTCAATCTCAGGACTTTGACGGCCGCGGCGCATCGAGCAGCAATATTGCGCCGACGGATCGTTTGAGTTTAATCCGTGGAGCACGCCTTTTGCTGGAACTGATTTGGCGCCACGCCGTTTAGCGTTACGCGCGTGGGAGAACGGCAATCGAACTGGCGCCTGCAGGAATGGGTGAGGGCCTCACACAGAGTTCGATACTCGTTGTGGAGGATGAGATCCTTATTCGGCTGCACTTGGCAGAGGAATTGCGGGCCGCCGGATATGCGGTCGTAGAAGCAGCCGACAGTCGTGAAGCGATGACCGTGTTGACGAGCCGCGATGATATTGGGCTCGTGCTGACGGATATACGCATGCCGGGCAGCATCGATGGCGTGGCCCTTGGCCGTTGGATACGCACAAGATTCCCGGAGATCAAAATCGTGCTCGTCTCTGCAGAGTTCTATTCCGGGAATTTCAAAGAGTTCGACGGCGGTTTCACGAAGCCGGTTCGCATCGACGATCTGTTGCGTCGCGTGCGGCAATTGCTACCCCAGGCGGAACACGGCGGTTCGCGCGGTCGTTAAACGCGGGTGAAACCTGAAGCCAAAACCCCCGGCCCCGCAACGGTGTTGATCGTTGAGGATTCCGTGCTGATCCGGATGCCGATCGCGACTTACCTGCGCGATTGCGGATACCGGGTAATCGAAGCCGCGAGCAGCGACGAGGCTTTGCTCGTTCTGCAGCACCATACGAAAGTCGATGTTCTGTTCAGCGACGTTGAGGTGGCTGGCGCCGTCGACGCATTTGGTCTTTCTCAATGGGCACGGAAAAACCGTCCGGAGATAAAAGTCGTTTTGGCGGGTTCTCCGAAGACCGCCGCGAAAGCGGCGGGCAAGCTCTGCGAAGAGGGCCCCAATCTTACAAAGCCCTACGAACCCGAAGCCGTTGAAGACTATATTCGCCGGTTGTTAGCCCTTCAAACCATCGGCGAGTCGTCCAGCTAGCGGCACGCATGAGTATCCGCCGAACGAACGATTGTTTGAAGCTTCGACTTTTTCAGCGAAACTAAAGCATCCACTAACCCGACGCGGTATTTCTAAGCGCTGGATCTTTGACAGCGTGGAGGAAAGGGACGTGGACACACCGAAAAATCTATACCGCTATCGCTTGGAAAAAGAGCCGGCCACCCACGTCAAGCCGGGCGGAAGCACGCGCGAAGCGTCCGCGAAGCAATTTCCAGTCAGCCAGGGAATTGCCGGAGTCTCGATGCGGCTCGCCCCGGGCGGTATGCGGGAATTACATTGGCACGCCAATGCCGCCGAATGGGGATTTGTCGTCAAAGGCTGCGTCCGCACCACGTGCCTGCATCCGGATGGCTCGTCGTACATCGATACATTCAATCCGGGCGATGTGTGGTATTTTCCACGTGGATATGGCCATTCGATCCAATGTCTCGGCCCAGGCGAATGCCATTTCATTCTCATCTTCGATAACGGATATTTCTCTGAAGATCACACATTCAGCATAACTGACTGGTTATCGCGAACCCCGGCCGGGATCGCCGCGCAGAGCCTCGGTGTCGGTGCCGACGTCGTCGCTAAGCTCCCAAAAGGCGAAGTCTATTTCGCAGGCCCTGGCCCCATACCAAATGATGTTTCGCCGTATGCAGCCCCTCGTCATGATCCGGCGCTATTGAGCACGCATCGCTATCCGCTCATGGCGCAGCAGCCGCGGCGTTCTCCCGGCGGCGGCACGCAGCGCACGGTGACCGTCGACGAGTTCCCCATCTCCGCCACGATGGCCGGCTCCGTCCTCGAAATCGAACCGGGTGGTATGCGTGACCTTCACTGGCATCCGGGCGCCGACGAATGGCAATACTATCTCGAAGGATCGGCAGAAATGGCGGTGTTCCTGGCTGAAGGGAGCGTCGTCATGAACGAGTTCGAGCAAGGCGATGTCGGGTACGCCCCGATGGGGACCGGCCATTACATCAAGAATACGGGAGGCGGGCTGCTGAGGGTCCTCGTCGGATTCAACAATGGTCGCTATCAGGCCAATGACCTGTCCGCGTGGATTAGCTCGAACCCGCCCGACGTCATATCGACGAATCTCGGTCTTCCGATGGATGACGTCAGAAAGCTACCCACGGCCGAGCACTTCTTTGTGCGTGGCACAGCTTGATCAATCGCTTCACAACGGTGGATGACTGTATCATCGCGCCTTGCGAACGATCCTGCACGCGCTGTAAATGCAATTATCAATGGGCTAACGCGGCGAATCTCACATGACATTTTTTACCGACTATTTCGAAGCAATCGACATCATCGCGATTATCGCGTGCGTTGCGCTGGTCCTTGCGGCGTTTGTCCGGCGCGAGAATATTTGGCTGGGCATCCTCGCCGTTGTCGTTATCTTATGGGCCGTGACCAGAGTCCTCCACATCGTCTAAACGGCCTTATCTACGAAATCAGTGGAAGGATCGCAGTGCGGCGAGCTGAGATCTGGACTTTGCTTGCTCGAAGATGCAACTCGACAAAGCCTTTTGACGGCGATCGAATATTTCGAGGAGCTGCATCGAAAGAATGTTAAAGGCCGTGCGGGCCGGGCACCTTCGAGACAGAGCGCATGCCGAACATCGTCGACCGAAGCCTTTACACGATGCCGCGCGTGACCGTCGCGGTGTGTGCGCACAATCAAGCGGCGTACGTCGAGGCAGCCCTGAATTCTGCCTTCAACCAATCTTACGAAAATATCGAATTTGTCGTCGTCGACGACCACTCTTCGGACGGAACATCGGACAAAATCCAAGAGTTTCTCGACGCGACGGAAATGAATGTGAAATTCATCGGGCGCAAAAGTAACGGCGGCCAGATGGCTGCAATGCTCGACGCCTTGGAGGCATCGACCGCTCCGTTTATCGTTTGGGTCGATGGCGACGATCTGCTGAAGCCCGATTTCGTCAAAACGCACATCCGGTATCATTTGAATGCCACGGCTGGATGCGCCTTTACGAGTTCGAATATGGCGGTGATAGATTTTCGCGGCCAAATGATTTCTGGCGTAGTTCCCTTTCTGTCGAACAGCTTCGTTTTCAGACCGAAAGGCAGAGATATCGAAATTTCTCCCCTCTCCGAGCGCGATGAGGAGCAGACTGCGGTTCTGCTTCCAAAGGCATATCGGAATTGGGCTTGGTCGGCGACGTCGGGCATGATGTTCCGAACGTCAGTGATAAAGCTCATCCGTCCCGAGCGGCCCGAGGCGATCAGAATATCGGCCGACAACTATTTCGCGCGCTTTGCGCACGTCGTGGGGGGGTCGTTGGTTATCCCGACTGTTCTCGGATTCTACCGGTTGCACCCCAACAACAACTTTTCGCGGTTTGAAATCCTGGGCGATCAGATCAAAGGCGCCAAGAATCCCGCCCATCAAATCGACGCTATGAATGAGGAATTCGCGAAGGTGTTGGCGCGCGAACCCGCAATTATAACTTCATGTATCGATCCAAAGGAACTTTATAAGATCGTCAAAAAGGTCGGGACCTCGAAACCGAGCATGGGCCTTTTGCTCCAAAACAAAGTGCTTTGGAAAGAAATGCCGTTACGTAAGAAAATTGCTTTGGTCGCGCGGAACGTCCTTCTGTCCTTTCGGGGCGCTCGCGTTGACGCTCAAAGCCCACGCGTCCGCAACAAGCTCTTCCAGGTTTTTGCTTGGAGATGAAGCGCTGAAGGCCGCCCACGTTTGGCTGGCAAGATGACGCGCCAAAGCGACAAGAAGTCTCTTGCCCGCTTTGATGTGAGCGATCGGGTGCTATAACTTTTTTCCATCGGCCACCTCTGGGGCGAGCGCTTTGTTGTTCCGCCCTCTGGCCGAGTATCGTCAAAGTTAAACTGCGCTAGAGGATATCGCTTGGACTCGATCAACACCCGCATCGCCAAAGAGCTTAACGTTCAGGTTGCCCAAGTAACGGCAGCCGTCGAACTCCTCGGCGATGGCGCGACTGTGCCGTTCATCGCACGCTACCGCAAAGAGAAGACCGGCGGCCTCGATGACACGCAGTTACGCAAGCTCGAAGAGCGCCTTGGATACCTGACCGAACTGGAAGGCCGGCGCACGGCTGTGCTCAAGAGCATCACCGAGCAAGGAAAGCTCACGCCGGAGCTCGAACGCGCACTCCGCGCCGCCGATACCAAGGTTGAACTGGAAGATCTCTACGCACCGTTCAAGCCGAAGCGGCGAACCAAAGCGCAGATCGCGCGCGAAGCCGGACTTGAACCGCTGGCTGACGCGCTGATCGCCAATCCGTCGCTCGATCCATCGAAAGAGGCTGAGAAGTTCGTCGCTGCCGATAAGGGCGTGAGCGACGCCAAGACGGCGCTGGAGGGCGCGCGGTCCATTCTGATTGAGCGAATGACCGAGAACGCCAAGCTCGTCGGCGATCTGCGCCAGTGGCTTTGGTCGACAGGGCTCGTCACGTCGAAAGTGCTGAAAGGCAAAGAGACCGAAGGGGCCAAATTTTCCGATTATTTCGATTTTCGTCAGGCTGCCCGCCAGATCCCGTCGCATCGCGCCTTGGCTCTTTTGCGTGGCCGCAACGAAGGATTTCTCGACCTCGATCTCGACGTCGAATTGGCGCCGGGGCAGGCGCATCCCGCCGAAGCAAAAATCATGACGGCGTTCAACATTGCCGAGCGTAATCGCGCCGCCGACAAATGGCTGATCGAAACGGCCAAGCTCGCCTGGAAAACGAGATTGCATGGCTCGCTTGCAGCCGATCTTCTGGCGCGCATGAAGGAAGACTCCGACACCGCCGCCATCGGCGTCTTCAAGACGAACCTCAAGGATCTCTTGCTGGCGGCCCCGGGAGGAGCGCGCGTGACGATGGGGCTTGATCCGGGCATTCGCACCGGGGTCAAGGTCGCCGTCGTCGATCAGACCGGCAAGGTTCTCGATACCGCGACCGTCTATCCGCACGAGCCGCGCAACGACTGGAACGGCGCGCTGGCTACTCTCGCCGCGCTCAGCATGAAACATAAGGTCGATATCATCGCCATCGGCAATGGAACCGCGAGCCGTGAAACGGACAAGCTTGCTGGCGACCTCATGAAGAAAATGCCCGATCTCAAGCTCACGAAAGTGATGGTCTCGGAAGCGGGCGCGTCGGTCTATTCCGCATCCGAGATCGGTGCACAAGAGTTTCCGAACCTCGATGTTTCTCTGCGCGGTGCCGTCTCGATCGCACGCCGTTTGCAGGACCCGTTGGCGGAACTCGTCAAGATTGAACCGAAAGCCATCGGCGTTGGCCAATATCAGCACGACGTCAACCAGACCGAGCTTGCGCGTTCGCTCGATGCTGTGGTCGAGGATTGCGTCAATTCCGTCGGTGTCGATGTCAACATGGCGTCAGCGCCGCTGCTGGCGCGGGTTGCCGGTCTGAATGCAACGATTGCAAGCAATATCGTCTTGCACCGGAACGAGAACGGCGCCTTCAAGAGACGTACGGAAATCAAAAAGGTCGCGCGCCTGGGCCCGAAAGCCTACGAGCAGGCCGCCGGCTTCTTGCGCATCGCGAATGGCGCCAACCCGCTCGATGCTTCCGCAGTTCACCCGGAGGCTTACGAGGTCGTCGAGCGCATCGCCAAAGAAATGAAGCGGCCGATCAAGGCCATGATTGGCGACAGCGCTTTTCTGAAATCTCTGAACCCCAAACAGTTCGCCGACGAACGCTTCGGTACTCCGACTGTGGTGGACATTCTCGCCGAGCTCGAAAAGCCTGGCCGTGATCCGCGTCCCGAGTTCAAGACCGCCGAATTCAAGGAGGGCGTCGAAAAAATTGCCGATTTGCGGCCAGGCATGATGCTCGAGGGTGTGGTGACGAATGTGACGGCGTTCGGCGCCTTCGTCGATGTCGGCGTGCATCAAGATGGGCTGGTCCACATCTCGGAACTCGCCGACAAGTTCGTGAAGGATCCGCGCGAGGTGGTCAAAGCAGGCGACGTCGTCAAGGTGCGGGTGAAGGACGTCGATGTCGACCGCAAGCGCGTGGCGCTGACGATGAAGTCAGGAGCCATCGAGAGCCACGCGCCTGCGCGCGATCCCCGTTCTGATGTTCGTCGCTCAAACACTCCGGCGGCGAGCACGAAAGCTCCCGAGGGAGAATCGGCACTCGCCGCAGCTCTCCGCCGCGCGCGCGAATCCGGAAAGAGCTGAGGAGATCGCGCGACATTCCGCGGTTGAGGTCTTCAGCCCTGGCCTAACTCGAACTTCCTGTAGTGCTCGAGAATGAATGCCTCGAAGGCCTTGGCCGCCGGTTTGAGCCGCTCGATCGGCGGTGTCGTGACGTAATAGGGATGCGCCATTGGAACGGTTTGGTTCGTCAATCGAACCAAACGGCCTTCTCTGAGATCGGTGCCGACCGTCAGCATGTCGCCCATGGCGATCCCGGCTCCGGCGCGGGCGGCCTGGATCGTCAGGTGTGCGCCATCGAAATAGATGCCTCTCATCAGGCTTGGGATGGCGACACCGCAGCTGATGAACCAGCGAGTCCACGTATCGGTGTTGTGCTCGTGGATGATGGTGTATTCGAGCAGATCCTTCGGCCGCACATTCTTCTGATGCGCGATGGAGAGCCGCGGACTGCAGACCGGAAAAAAATCGGACTGCCCGAGCAGCGTCACGCGCCGTCCCGCCTGCTCCGCGCTGCCGTATGAGATCGTGATATCCGGATGCTCGATTGGGCTCGGTTGATGCCAGGGGCTGGTCATCATCCTTATCTTGACCCGCGGAAACATCAGGATGAACTCGCCGATGAGCTCCGCCAGCCAATTCGCACCGAGGCCCGGCACGCTGACGATGACGAGATTGCCCTCGAATTCTTGCCCCCTGAACTCTGCGATGGCTCCGGAAATGCGATCAAATCCGGTTTGAACCGCCTCTAGAAGCCGGTCGCCTGCGTCGGTGAGCTTCATCGGGCGCGTCGTGCGATCGAAGAGAACGACGCCGAGCTGGTCTTCAAGGCCTCTGATGTGATGGCTGATCGCTGCGTGCGTTACGCCAAGTTCGTCGGCGGCCAAAGTGAGGCTCTTGAATTGCGCGGCGGCCTCGAAAGCTCGGAAAGCGTGAAGGGGCAGTCGCGATCTCTTCATCTGCCTAATCTCCGGGCATCGACGAAATGTGCCTGCATAGTTTCCCTGCAGAACGCACATTGTAAGTTCAGCTTACACAAGACGGATATTTTTCTCAATTGCAGCAAGTTCATTTGCATTTAGCCTGCCCATGAAGAAACGCCGATGGGACGGGACAATGCCAGCAGACGGTCATTTGAATGAGACGTTGACGAAGGAGCAGGGGGCCAAGAGCGGCGACGCGCAACCCCAGTGGGGCATCACGGCGCAAACCGGCGTTCTCACAGATGTCCTGCTCGGAAAGCCCGACTTTTTCGAATGGACCAAGCTCAACGCAATTTCTGATGTCGCTCAGGAAAACCAGGAGCGCATGGGCTACGTCTTCGACAAGCAGAAGGCTATGCGTCAGCACCGTCAGATGGTCGACATCTACGAGGCGAATGGCGTCCGCTGTCACTTCGTTGAAGCCGACGAGGGCCTGAAGGCGAGCGTATTCACCCGCGATTCGAGCTTCATGACGCCATGGGGCGCCGTCGTCGCAAGCATCCAGACGCCGCCGCGTCGCCGCGACTATGCCGTCGTCTCCGAATTCTACCGCAACGCCGGCATTCCAATTTGGAAATGGGTGACGGCCGGACATTTCGAAGGCGGCGATTTCGTCATCCTGAAGCCGGGCGTCGCTCTTCTTGGCTACTCCGGCAGCCGCTCCACTAAGGAAGGCGCTGAGCAGGTCGCGGGCTGGATAAGAGATAAAGGATGGGAAGTCTTCGTCGTGCCCATACCGCACCAGTTCGTGCATATGGATGCCGTTGTCGTGATGCTCGAGAAAGGTCTCGCGTTGATCTGCGAAGACGCACTACCGGCATACGCCCTCGAGTTCATCAAAACGAAGCACGGGATCAAATCCATTCGCGTCGAATACGCTGACTGCGTCCAGCTTGGCGGCAATCTCGTCAGCTTGGGCAACAAGCGGGTGCTCTCGATGGCACATAATCTCAACGTCAACGCGCGCCTGAAGGACGAAGGTTTCGAGGTGTTCGCTGTTGACTACGATATGTTTGCGCTCGGCGGCGGCGGTGTCCACTGCTCGTGTCATGAGCTGAGACGACTGCCGGAATGAGGCCGGCGCGAGCTAGCACGCAAGTCTAACGCAAGGGTCTTCGAAAATCTTGGTGACGAGGGGGACAGATGAAGTCGGATACTGCAAAGCCTGATGGTGTAACGCGCGTTCTGCAATACGCCTCTCTCGATCGCCGTCAGTTGCTGAAAGGCGCCGCTGGTCTCGGGGCTGTGGGGGCGGCAGGATTGCGCAGCGGCACGGCATCTGCCGCCACCGCGCTCAAGTACCTCGGTTGGGAGGGATATGATTCATTTCTGGCCGCGGGCGATTTCGGCAAGTCCGACGGTTTGACCTTGCAAAAGACGTTCATATCGAGTGCCGACGAGGTCATCGCAAAGCTGCGGCTCGGATCATCCCAGCTCGACATCTGCACGCCCTACTTCATTCACGATGGCTTTCTCGCCGAACAGGGAATGCTGGAGCCGATCGATCTCGCCAAGATCCCGAACTTTTCGAAGATCAACGCCACGATCCTCCGCTATTGCGAACCGAACATGAAGGTGAAAGATCATTGGTACGCGGTGCCGATGACCTATGGCTCGATCTGCATGCTCTACAACGCAGATCTCGCGGCCACGCCGACGTCGTGGACGGATATGCTCAAGCCCGAATACAAAGGGAAGTGCGCGATCACCGCTGACTATGTCGGCAACATCTTTGCTTGGGCACGCGTAGCGGGCATCGAGCAGCCGAACAGGATGACGAAGGCCGAGCTGACGAAGGTCACCGATCTTCTGATCGATCTCAAACGCAATCACTTGCGCACAATTGCGCCAAGCTACGGTGATCTGGTCCAGCTTCTGTCGAGCAAGGAAGTGGTCATCAGTCAGGGTTGGGAGCCCGTACCGACCTGGGTAGGTGAGGCCGCGAACATCAAGGTCGCCTATCCCAAGGAAAAGAGCATGGGCTTCATCGAGGGATATGCCATCGGCAAGGGCGCTGCGCACGTCGATGAGGCGCACCGCTTCATCAACAATGCCCTATCGAAGGAAGGACAGCTCGCCGGTGCGACCGCGAACTCGATGCCGGTTGTAACCGATGAAGCTATGCAGGCGACGGACGCAGCGAACAAAGCCATTTACGACTACGACCATCTTGACGACTATCTAGCCCAAAAGACGATGATTGTTCCGATGTATCCGCTCGAGAGCAACGGCGACTTGGCAATCTGGGACAATTATCAGGAAGCATGGGAGAAGGTGCTCAAGAGTTGATGTTGTCTGCAAGTGAGCACACGCCGCTATTGCGACTAACCGGAATTTCCAAGTCCTTCGGTACCCAAGTGGCGCTTCATCCGCTCGATCTGTCGGTCGCTCGCGGAGATTTCGTGGCGCTGCTTGGGCCTTCAGGTTGCGGCAAGACCACACTTCTTCGTGTCATCGGAGGCTTTCTTAGGTCCGACCAGGGAAGGGTAGAGATCAACGGCGCGGATGTGACGGATCTCGGTCCCGAGCAACGGCCGACGAACATGGTGTTTCAAGGATACGGGCTCTTTCCCCACATGACCGTGCGGGAGAATGTTGCCTATGGCTTGAAGATCGCGCGCGTTCCGGCGGAGAAGCGGAACCAGGCCGTCGGCGAGATACTCGAAATGATGCACATTTCCGGGCTGTCCGACCGACTGCCGCGCGCGCTTTCCGGCGGCCAGCAACAGCGCGTCGCGCTGGCGCGCGCACTCGTCATGAAGCCGAGCGTTCTTCTGCTGGACGAGCCGCTGGCCGCACTCGATCTGCAACTCCGCAAGTCGATGCAAATCGAATTGCGCAATCTTCATCGCGAGATCGGCGGCACCTTCATCTGCGTGACCCACGACCAGGGTGAAGCGATTGGGCTGGCCAACCGCGTTGCCGTGATGAACGCGGGGCGGATTGTCCAGGAGGGAACACCGGAAGATATTTATCAGCGCCCGTCGAACGCCTTCGTTGCGGGCTTCGTCGGCGAAAGCAATATTCTTTCACTGACGCGGCAATCCGGAAGCTGCCGATTGGCGGACAATATCATTCCATCGTCCGGGCCTGATGGCACGGTCGCGATGATGATCAGACCCGACGACATAAGCTTGGTTGAGGTCAAGCCGGCGGCCGAGATCTCGCTATACGGACAACTCACCGACGCCGTCTTCATGGGTGACCATGTGAAGCTGATCGTTGCGGCGGAGACGGGCGATACGCTGACGGTGCATCGGTCTCGTCAGGAATGGCAGAGCGACCCGCTCGAAAGTGGCAAGCGAGTGTTTGCGTCCTGGTCGCGCGACGCCTGCCATATTCTGGAACAGTCATGAGCAGCGTACGGTCGCGAGATGTGGCAGCCGTTGCACCCTCCTTCCTCGTCTGGACAGGATTTTTCTTCGCGCCGATCCTCTATCTCTTCGTCGTCAGCTTCTGGAGCGTTCGCCAGTACAAACTCGTCACAGACGCGAGTTTCGACAATTATCTTCTCGCAGCCGGCGAATATCGTCACGCAATCGTTTTCACCTTGGCTCTCGCCGCACTCGTCGGTGTCGTGACGACGGTATTCGCGTTCGCGATGGCCTACATGATCCGCTTTTATGCCGGCCGCTTCGGAAATGTCCTGCTGTTTATCGCATTGACCACCCTGTTTGGCGGGTACCTCGTCAAAATCTACGCGTGGAAGGGACTGCTCGGTTCGACGGGCATCATCAACCAGGCGCTGCTGGCCGCAGGATTAATATCCGAGCCGATCTCGTGGCTTCTCTATAGCCCTTTCGCGGTCGTCATAACGCTGGTGCACTTCCTGCTGCCCTACGCGCTCCTGCCGATCAATGCCGCGCTCCGCGGCGTCGACGATGCGCCCATCGAAGCCGCGCGCGATCTCGGCGCGCCCCCTTCAAGAATTTTGATCGACGTGATCCTGCCCCAGTGCGAGCGGGGCATTCTCACAGCGTTTGCGCTCGCGTTTTTCGTCAGCGCTGGGGATTACGTCACGCCGCAACTGGTCGGCGGAACGGATACGTTCATGATCGGAAACTTCATTCAGAGCCAGTTCGTCAACCGCATGAACGCGCCGGTCGGCGCAGCCCTCGCGTTTGCCACGCTTCTGATGACGCTGCTCGTGGTGGCGCTGCTCTCGCTGCTTTACCGGCGCATATTGAAGGCGTGCGCAACATGACGCTGCGCGCCGCCTGTTGGTTGACATTTGGGATCTTATCGGCGGCGTTTCTCGTCGCTCCGCTCGCGTTGGTCGTCGCATTCTCGTTCGGTGAGAACCCGCACGCGACGCTGCCGTTCGGCAATCCCACGCTGCAGTGGTATCGCGAGCTCTTCGCCGGAGACGACTTCCTGGCCGCGCTCCAAAACAGCGCGATCGTAACATCCTGCGTCGGCCTGCTGTCGGCGGTCCTCGGAACAGCCGCCGCCTTCGGCTTTACCGCCCTCGATCGGAAGTTGTCGCGATTGGGCGCCCAATTGATCTCGCTTCCCGTGATGCTGCCGCCGCTCGTGCTCGCGTTGGCGCTCGCCACGGCATTTTCGGCGACCCGCATCCCGTTGGGACTTGGCACCGTTATCCCGAGCCATCTCATTTTCACCCAGCCGTTCGTTATCCTGATCATCTACGCGCGCTTGACCGCGTTCGACCGTTCCCTCATCGACAGCGCCCGCGATCTTGGCGCTTCCTCGCTGCAGATCTTCTTCACGATAACGCTGCCGCTGATCGCGCCGAGCCTCATTGGCGCGACGCTTCTCTCGATGGCAATCTCGCTCGACGATTTCGTCATCACGTTCTTCACGATCGGCGGCGGGATGACGTTGCCCACCTTGATCTGGGGAATGCTGCGAACGCACCTGGACCCGACGATCAACGCGCTCGGCACGCTGGTGCTCGTCCTGACGCTCGGGCTCAGCGTCATCGCGTTCAAACTCACGCGCTACAAGGGCTGACGAATGGTCAAATTCGCCTTCGAAGGAAAGTCGGTCCTGATCACCGGAGCAAGCCAAGGGATTGGTTTGGCAATCGCTGAAGCATTCGCAGACGCTGGCGCGGACATTTCCATACTCGCTGAAAATGACGGCATCCACAAAGCCGGCGCAGATCTCGAGAAGCGCTTCGGGCGGCCGGTCCGGGCACTCCAATGCGATATCTCCGATCAGGAGCAGGTGCGAGCGTCGCTCGCCGGCATCGAACGCTTTGACGTCGTCATCAATAACGCCGGATATCAGCCGGCGACGCCAATTTTAGCGGCCAATGACAAAGTCGATGCCGAATTCCGCAAGGTCATCGATGTGAACGTCATGGGCACCTACTACGTCACGCGCGAAGCGCTTCCGCGTATTCCCCGCGGCGGCTCCATCATCATAACCGCTTCGATATGGGGCCGCACAGGGGCTGCGGGATATTCCGGCTATGCCGCCTCGAAGCACGCAGTTGTGGGTTTCATGCGATCACTCGCCATGGAGCTCGGCCGCGATGGCATCACCGTCAACGCCGTTTGCCCGGGCTTGGTTGAGACGGAAGGCGCAATGTGGACCATACGAGACGAGGCGGCCGCAACCGGCGCCTCGGTAGAAGCGGTGGTCGAAAGTCACCTGCGCGGTCAGCCGATACCGGGCGTCATGCCGGCAACGGCAATAGCGCCAATGTACCTTTTTCTCGCTTCTGAGGCGGCCGCGGATATCACGGGCCAATGCTTCGGCGTCGATCGTGGCAGTTTCATTGGTTGAAGGGGGAGAGACGCTTTGGACCGGTTGAGTGGTAAGGTCGCAATCGTCACGGGTGCGGCGGCCGGAATAGGCCTCGCGACGGCGAAAGTCTTCGTGCGCGAGGGCGCCTCGGTGGTGATGACCGATTGCGACACGGTCTCGGGAAACACTGCCGCGAAGGAGCTGTCGCGTTTCGGCACCGTCCATTTTGAACAACACGACGTCGCGAGCGAAGCCAATTGGCGCCTGATCATCAACGCGACCATGCAGCGTTTCGGACCGCCCGATATTCTGGTGAACAATGCCGGCATCCAGCTCACGCGAGGATTGGAGGAGACGACGCTCGACGACTGGCGCCGGGTGTTCAGCGTCAACGCCGAGGGCACCTTCATCGGAACCCGCGTTGCTATCGAGAGCATGAAGGATCGCGGCGGCTCGATCGTGAACGTGTCCTCGACGTACTCGATGGTGGCGGACGGATTGAACGCCGCCTATTGCGCGTCCAAAGCTGCATCGCGGCATTTCACGAAGGCGGCTGCGCTCTACTGTGCCGATAGGAAATACAACATTCGTGTCAACGCCGTGCATCCGGGCGTCGTGATGACTCCGATGCTGGAGCGTGAGATCGCTGCAGTGACGACAGATCGCGGCTTGCCCGATACGAGCGTTGTCGAAAGCGAATGGGGCCGCATTTGCCCGCTGGGTATCGGCGAAGCCAGCGACATTGCGGATGGCATTCTCTATCTCGCATCAGATGAATCGAAGTACGTGACGGGCAGCGATCTCGTGATCGACGGCGGCCACATCATCCGCTAGCGGACGCGCGATGTTCACCGCCCATCCGGCGTTAGGCGCCTAAGGCTTCGCGCCGCTTCACGCAAAACACGTCTCTACAGGCGTGGAAACTCGCTCTCCGGCAAACCTTCCTCGTAGTAGGGAAGCCGAATACGGCGGGGCTGATAGCTGCCCTCTTCAGTCACTTTTCTGACATGGGCCGCAATCTCGTCCAGCCGTGCAAACCAGACGTTGCCGCGCGCCTGCATCGTCTCCACCATCCGCGCAATGCCATCGAGACGCGCAGGACGACCGCTGACCCACGGATGCCATACGCCAACCCAAAGTCCGCCGTAGCGATACGCCGCTTCGAAATCGGCCATGTAGACCGCACAAGCTTCGTCCGGCGACCGTATCGTCATCTGATAGCCGAAGTCCGTCGCGTGGACGTATTGAGGCCAATCGTCGAGCGTCCAATGAGACGGAATCTCCACGAACGAGCCGCCGGCAGCGTCGACGAGATGAGGCACGTCATCGGTCATCAGCGAGGCGTCATATTCGAAGCCGTGCCGGACGAGCATCTCCGCCGTGTAGCGTGAGAAATTATAAATGGGTGCGCGAAACCCGCGAGGCTTCTGCCCCGTAATGCTGACCATGGTCTCTAGCGCGCGCACGAAGAACGCCTCCTGCTCGTCGCGCGGCAGCTGATTGTAGTTCTCGTGGATATAGCCGTGATGGCCGATTTCGTGACCGTCCGCGAGGATCTGCTCGACGAGATGCGGATAGGTCTTCATGCACCACGCCGGATAGAAGAAGGTCTGCTTCAATCCGAGATCGCGATAAAGGCGCAGGATACGAGGCACGGCAATTTCATCGTAACGCATCCAGGACGTCGTGGCGACGAGATCGGGAACGCGATTGCGATGTTCGAGGTGCAGCGGGCTTTCGGAATCGATATCGAACGTCAGGGCGACCGCGCATCGAGCACCATTCGGCCAGGGAACCGGGTTCTCGATCATGGTGATGGGTCGCCCGTCAATTTGCCGCTGTCTATCAAACTAAATCCCCCAGGTGTCGTGAACTCGTGCCAAGGTCTGTGACCCGAACGTCCCCGCGATGTGAGCGTCTATCCTAACTCGATGCGGCCCCATCGCAATTGAGAAAGTTCCAAGTGTATTGTGAGTGAAACTTTCAACGCCCGGTCGATGTGCAGCCACGCCGCATTGTCGCTCGTCGTGAGTTCCAATCCGCACATTCTTCGGACATGCCCTTGTAGAGCGTGAGATTGTAGGCGGAATTGATGAGGGAGACGTGGCTGAAGGCTTGCGGAAAATTGCCCATCTGATGCTTCGAGACGGGATCATATTCCTCGGCGAGAAGTCCGACATCATTGCAGAGCGCGACGAGACGTTCGAACATTGCTTCGCCCTCGTCGATGCGACCCTGCAGGACAAGGTTGTCTACGAACCAGAAACTGCACGCAAGGAACGCTCCTTCGCCGGGCGGCAAACCATCTTCAGTCTCGGTCGTCGCGTAGCGGTAGATCAATCCATTTCGCAGAAGACGGCGCTCGATCGCTTTGACAGTGCCCTGTATTCGCGGGTCGGACGGGGGCAAGAAGCCGACGATTGAAAGTAACAACAGGCTCGCATCGAGAAACTTCGAGCCATAGGCCTGCACGAAACTGTTCAGCTCGGTGTCGAAGCCGTTGCAACAGACGTCGTTGTGAATTTCATCGCGCAACGCGCGCCATCGGTCCAGCGGTCCCTCTTCGCCGTGCTCCTCGGCCGACCTCACCATACGATCGAACGCGACCCATGCCAGGACTTTCGAATGTACGAAATGCTGTGGCGGCCCGCGCACTTCCCAAATCCCTTCGTCGGGCTGTCGCCACGCCGTTTCGAGGTGATCTAGAAGTGCGAGAGAGATTGCGTGCCAACGATCCGCAGGGGGTAATCCGTGCGCGCGCGCTTGGAAGATGGCGTCGGCGATCTCGCCGTAAACGTCGAGCTGGAGTTGAGTGGCGGCGGCGTTCCCGACCCGGACCGGGCGTGCTCCCCGGAAGCCAGGCAGCCATTCGACCTCCCATTCCTGCAGACGGCGCTTGCCATTGATCCCGTACATGATCTGCAGTTGATCCGGGCTGCCTGCGATGGCACGAACGAGCCAATCCCGCCAGTCGCGCGCTTCTTCGTAGTAGCCGGCGCTTCCGAGAGCGAGCAGAGTCAACGTCGCGTCGCGCAACCAGCAGTATCGATAGTCCCAGTTCCGGACGCCGCCCTCTTGCTCCGGCAGTGACGTCGTGGCGGCAGCGACGATGCCGCCGGTTGGAGCGTAGGTCAGGCCCTTCAATACGGATAGCGAGCGTTTGACGAGGGGCGTCCAACGTCCCGCCGAAACGCAGTGGCCTGACCAGCCGCGCCAATATGCTTCCGTGCTTTTGAGCGCGACTTCCGGGTCCACGCCCTCGGGCGGCTTTCGCTGTGAGGGCCCGTAGCTCAAAACGAATGGCACATTTTCACCGGCTGAAACGTGAAAGTCTGCGACCGTCGTCAGATCCTCACCACGCAAATCTACTGGCGTGCGCAAAATGACCATGTCGGGGCCGGCGATCGCGCGGAGACTCTCGTCGAAACGTTCGACCCACGGGACAAACGCGCCGTATTCGAAGCGAACGATGAGCTCCATATGCAGCGGGACATGGCCTTCGACACCGCGGACGATGCGGACCAGATCAGCGCTCTCGTCGTGCGGCGGCATGAAATCGATGAGTTCCGCAGTCCCGCTCGCCGTTTCGAATGTCGTGACGAGAACCAGAGAGCTGTCGATGTACCGGCGTGAGATCCGTTTGGCCGGCGCTTTCGGCGCGATGAGCCATCGTCCGTGCTCCGGATTTCCCAAAAGA
Organism: Hyphomicrobium facile; assembly: GCF_900116175.1. Taxonomy (GTDB): domain Bacteria; phylum Pseudomonadota; class Alphaproteobacteria; order Rhizobiales; family Hyphomicrobiaceae; genus Hyphomicrobium_B; species Hyphomicrobium_B facile. Next base: position 1,130,775 of record NZ_FPCH01000002.1, on the reverse strand, counting down.
GCGGCAAAGCACGCGCTGGAGTCGAAACGCGGCCAGCAAAGCCAATCGATCGAACCGTTGCGTCCGACCAGAGCAGCAGATTCGCAATCGCTGATCAGCGCGTAATCTTCTATCCACAGGTCATCAGGTTGGGACATGTTCCACGCCTCCAACGGACGCGAGTGTGGCGAGCGCGGCCTTTTCAACGGCTGCGGCGTCGCCCTCGAGAACCTCGAACTGGGTTTCTCTTCCATCTCGCCAGAAGTGGATATCGAACCGCGCTCGGCCAAGCCGGAGGTCCATCAGCGTGATATCGGGCAACCAATCGGGCAATACGGGATCGACGTAGATTTTGCCGCGAGGAGCATCCTGCTGCAGTCCCAAAAGTGCTTGAAGCAGCAGAAACGGCGTGCCTGCCGCCCAGGCCTGCGGGACATTGGCGCCGAGATATTGAACCGGGAAGCCATCCTCCTCGCGCTGCAATCCACCGTAGAGCTCCGGAAGTTGGTTCAGAAGGAAATGGCTCGCCGCGCCGCTCAGTTCCCGGGCGACGAGGGCGGCTTCGCGCGGAAAGCCATACCGCTTCATGCCGAGCGCGATGAGGGAATTGTCGTGCGGCCAGACGGCGCCTGTCTGGTAATCGTATGGATTGAACGATGGGTGATCCGCCGATAGCGTGCGGATGCCCCAACCCGAACGCATATCCTTACGCATCAAACGCTTCACGACCTGCTCTGCTCGCTCCGGCGCGATGATGCCGGACCAGAGACAGTGCCCCACGTTGGAAGCGACCGTCAGGACCTTTTTCTTCGCGCCGTCGAGCGCCAGGGCATAGAAGCCCAACTCCTCATCCCAGAAATCTTCGTTGAACTTTTCAAACAGGCGCTGCGCTTTCCGGCGCAAGACGCCAGCCCGCCGGCCATTATCGAATGCTTCGTAGATCTCGGCCATCCGAAGCCACGCGTCGTAAACGTAGCCCTGCAATTCGCACAGTGCTTTTGGTCCGTCGACGAGCGTCCCGTCGGGATAGACGATCGAATTTCCGGCGTCCTTCCAGCTCATGTTTTCGTAACCGGCGGTCGAGCGCGTCTGGTACTCCTGAAATCCATCGCCGTCGCGATCGCCGTATTTATCGATCCAGTCGAGGCAGGCTTCTGCGGTCGGCAGAAGCCGCTCGATAAGATCCGTGTCGCCGGTCGCCCGCCAGGCGGCGTGCAATGCGACGAGATATAATGATGTGGCGTCGGCCGTTCCATAATACGGCGTATGCGGAATTTGGCGGAAATGGGCGAGCTCTCCGTAGCGAAGCTCGTGCAGAATTTTTCCCGGCTCCGCGTCGCGGTAATCATCGCGTTCATGCGCTTGGTATTGCGCCAAGACGTCGAGCGTCCCTTCTGCGAATTCGGGATAGACGATCATGGTCTGCAACGAAGCGATCAACGTATCGCGGCCGAACAGAGCCAAGAACCAAGGCAGGCCCGCCGCGGGAACAAATACCATTCCGCTCGTTCCCTTGAGCGGCAACCGCAGGGCGGCCATATCGAGTACGCCTTGATTGAAGTTGCGGTAGAATTCCTCGTTGCTGGTCACGATTTTGAGAACCGTGGTTTGCCATTCCGAAATTTTCTGGGAGTGCCGCGCCTCGCTGCTTGCGTCGATGCACCCGCGCGGGGCCAGAACGCGTTCTTTCCCGTCTATGAATTCGTAGTACAGACAGCGATGCCACACATCGCCCGGCTTTAGGGCGATCTCGAAAGTCAGCCGGCCATTGGCGTAGACGGCATGTTCGCCGTCGCCGGCGTCCGCTCGCACGATAATTTCGCGATGGAAATCTCTATTCCGGTAACTGTTGTGAACCATCTGTCTCTGCGGCGACCACGACGTCGCTATAGAGCCGCGACGGACGACAGCGTTGGCTTTCACTTCGAATATGTCGGCGAAATCCGCGCGAATGGCGATTTCCAAATTGAAACGGACGGGCCCGAGCCCATTGTTGGAAACGTAGATGTCTTCGTGCATTCCTCCTTCGATATGACGGCCGATGAGTAAACCCAAGGTTCGGGCCGCGATGGGTCCGTCTTCGGTCATGAAACTGGGGTTCGTCGCGTGGATGCGTGCCGCGTGCGCCGCCACGGCGACGCCGTTCAGCAGATCCCACTTCTCGCCGTTTACATAAATCGCCCACGTGCTGATGAGCCGGGTGTCGCGAAAATAGAGCCCGTGGTTACCGGGAGATTTCACTTGGCCATCGGGACGCGTGACGAAAACCGTCTGCCCCTGATGAATGGCAATTTGGGCCGGACCGACCTGTACTTTGAACGACATCGACGAAGCCAGCGAGAGAGGTTGTGGCTTTTGGAAAGTCGCCACATCTGTTGCGGAACGAGTTGAGCGCCGATCCGTTTCCCCCTCGACGTCGATCATTGTGGCGGCTGTCGTGCCGGCCCTCTCCGTAAGGTGTTTTTTCAGCCCGCTCCAACTGCCGCCATTCGACGAATAGTCTTCTGGATCTCCCCGATGAGCCGCGGCACCGCAACAAAACCGCAAGTTTCGCCATTTGAACTGAATATCGATGATGTGTGCATCAATACGATCCGCACGTTATCCATGGACGCCGTGCAAAAGGCGAACTCCGGCCATCCCGGCACGCCCATGGCGCTGGCGCCCCTCGTTTATACTCTTTGGCAACGCTTTCTGCGCTTCGATCCCGACAATCCGGGTTGGCCCAATCGCGATCGTTTCGTTTTATCGAACGGCCATGCCTCGATGCTTCTCTACTCCATTCTGCATCTTGCCGGAGTCAAAGAGCGGGACGCTAAAGGAGGTAGACCAAACGGCTTAGCCGTCACGCTCGAAGATATAAAGGCGTTCCGCCAGCTCGACAGCAAATGCCCGGGACATCCCGAGTATGGCCGCACGACCGGAGTGGAGGCGACGACGGGCCCGCTCGGGCAGGGCTGCGGCATGAGCGTGGGCATGTCCCTCGCTGGGAAATGGCTGGCAAAGAAGTTCAACAAGCCCGGCCTCACCTTATTCGACTACGACGTTTTCACCGTCTGCAGCGATGGCGATATGATGGAAGGCGTGGCGAGCGAAGCAGCCTCGCTTGCCGGTCATCTGATGCTCGGCAATCTCTGCTGGATCTACGACAACAATCGCGTGACCATCGAAGGCCATACGGATCTCGCTTTTAGTGAAAACGTCGGCGCCCGGTTTCTCAGCTATGGTTGGAACGTCGACCGCGTCGGCGATGTCAACGACACCGAAAGACTTGCCGAGGCGCTGACGAAATTCCGCAATACGCCAGATGTTCCGTCGTTGATTATCGTCGACAGTCACATCGGCTATGGCGCTCCGCACAAGCACGACACTAGCGCAGCGCATGGCGAGCCGCTGGGCGAGGAAGAAGTTCGTCTGGCAAAACGCAATTACGGTTGGCCAGAGGATGCGACGTTTCTTGTCCCGGATGGCGTCACGAAACATTTCCGAGAAGGCATCGGGGCGCGCGGCAAACAAGCTTGGCAGGCTTGGAACAAATTTCTCAAAGACTTCAGATCCAAGTATTCCGGTCTCTCGGCGGAATTCGACCTGCTCGAATCCAAGGGCTTGCCGCAAGGATGGGATGCGGCTCTGCCGAGCTTTCCTGCGGACGCCAAAGGCATTGCGACGCGCGCCTCCGGAGGCAAGGCCCTGAACGCGATCGCCTCGCATGATCCTCTCTTTATCGGCGGCGCTGCCGATCTTGCTCCCTCGACGAAAACACACATCGAGGGGGGCGGCGACGTCGAGGCAAACAACTACGGCGCCCGCAATTTGCATTTTGGTATTCGCGAACATGCGATGGGCGCCATCGTCAACGGGCTCGTGCTCAGCGGCGTGCGAGCGTACGGGGCCACCTTCCTCAACTTCTCAGACTACATGAAAGCATCCATTCGCCTGAGCGCGTTGATGGAGATCCCGGCGATATTCGTCTTCACGCACGACTCGATCGGGCTCGGCGAAGATGGCCCGACGCATCAGCCCATCGAACAGCTCCTGGCATTGCGTGGCACTCCAGGGCTCGTCACATTGCGACCCGCCGACGCGAATGAAACGGTCGAGGCTTGGCGCGTGACGATGCAACTGAAGAAACACCCCGCGTGCATCGCTCTTAGCCGCCAACCTCTGCCGACCTTCGATCGCAAGAAGTATGCTCCCGCGACTGGTGTTGCGCGCGGCGCCTATGTGATGGCGGATGCCAAGCAGGGTACCCCTGCCGTGATCCTGATTGGTACCGGAAGCGAGGTATCGATTTGCGCAGAAGCGTTCGAAGAGTTGAAGCGGAAGGGCGTTGCAGCACGGCTCGTGAGCATGCCGTCGTGGGAGCTGTTCGAAGAGCAGGACGCTGCGTATCGCGAGAGCGTCTTGCCGAAAAGCGTCAAGGCACGCGTGTCTCTCGAAGCAGGCTCGGTGATCGGCTGGGACCGGTATGTAGGCGCTGATGGTGCGCGGATCGGCATGCATACGTTCGGAGCGTCGGCTCCGGTGAAAGATGCGATGCGAAAGTTTGGTTTCACCGCAGAAAACGTTGTCGCCGCAGCCGAACAACAGCTGGCCCTGATTGAAGGGAGCGCGAAGTGAACCGGCTGAAACAACTCGAAAGCTTCGGCCAGTCGATTTGGCTGGATGATTTGAAGCGTGACCTCATTACGAGCGGAAAACTCCGCTCGCTCGTCGAACGCGACGGCCTGAAAGGCGTGACGTCGAATCCATCGATCTTCGAAAAGGCCATTGCCGAGAGCGATGAGTACGCCGATGCGCTGAAGCAATTCCAGTCGCGCGGCGACCATCACGTTATGGAGATTTACGAGCATTTGGCACTGGCCGACATTCGAGATGCGGCGGATATTTTGCGCCCCGTCTACGATCAGACCGGCGGGCGCGACGGCTATGTAAGCCTCGAATGCTCGCCCTATATCGCTAACGATACCGAGGCGACAATTGCTGAAGCGAAGAGGCTTTGGGCCGCGGTCGATCGCGCGAATCTGATGGTGAAGGTCCCTGGCACACCGGCTGGAATCCCTGCCATTCGCAAGCTGGTCGGCGCTGGTCTCAATATCAACATCACGTTGCTTTTCTCGATCACCGTCTACGAGAAGGTGGCCGACGCATATATCGCGGGCCTCGAAGACTTTTTGAAGGCCGGCGGTGACGTATCGCGCATCGCGAGTGTTGCAAGCTTTTTCGTGAGCCGCATCGACACCGCCGCGGACAAGAAATTGGACGCGCTCCCGGACAAAAACATCGCGGATGCATTGCGCGGCAAAGTGGCGATCGCCAATGCGAAGCTCGCGTTCGAACGATACAAGTCGATTTTCGCTAGCGAGCGATGGCACCGGCTCGCAGGCGCCGGAGCAAAAACCCAGCGTTTGTTGTGGGCTTCGACGAGCACAAAAAATCCCGCCTACAAAGATACTCTCTACGTCGAGGCTTTGATCGGACGCGATACGGTCGACACGATGCCGCCCGCGACGATGGATGCATTCCGCGATCATGGTGAGGCGAAGGCGGACGCCATCGAGGATCGTCTCGCCCATGCCCGTTCGGTTTTTGAGACGCTCGGCAAACAAGGGATTTCACTCAAGGACATTACGGATCAGCTCGTTGTCGATGGAGTGCAGCAGTTTGCCGACGCCTTCGACAAGCTTTGCGGAGCCATCGCGCGAAGGCGCCTAGCTTTGATCGATGGCGATCGCATCGGCCAAAAAATCTCGGCGGGCTTCCCCGAGATGCAGGCTGCCATTGACCGGGAATGCAACGATTGGCGGAAGAAGGGACTTGTAAGGTCTCTTTGGTCCGGAGATGCCGCGCTTTGGACCAATAAAGGCGAAGAAAAATGGGTCGGCTGGCTGCAGATCGTCGATCGCGAGCTGCGAGACGTCGGCGCACTGGAGGCCTTCGCAAACAATGTGAGACGAGACGGCTTCGGCGATGCTGTTCTTCTAGGAATGGGTGGTTCCAGTCTCGGACCCGAGGTGATCGCCGAGACGTTCGGCCACCAATCGGGATGGCCGCTTCTTCATGTTTTGGACAGCACGGATCCGGCGCAAATCCACACGATTGAAGAGGCGGTGCAGTTGGACAAGACGATCTTTATCGTTTCGTCGAAGTCGGGAAGCACAGTCGAGCCCAATATTCTCCTCGATTATTTCTTCGCGCGCGTCAGCGCGGCGGTTGGCAGAGATCGCGCCGGAGACCATTTCGTCGCCGTGACGGATCCGGGCTCCTCGCTGGAGAAGCGCGCGAAGCGATCGGGATTCCGTCACATCTTTTATGGCTTGCCGGGCATCGGCGGCCGCTATTCGGTACTATCGAATTTTGGGCTCGTTCCTGCCGCTCTCATGGGCATAGACATCAAGCGCCTGCTTGAGACGGCATCGGTCATGGAGCGATCGTGCGGTCCTGATGTCCCGCCTTCCGAGAATCCCGGCGTCGAACTTGGCATTGCACTCGGCGTTGCCGCCGCATCATTCGGCTGCAACAAGGTGACGATTGTCGCGTCGCCCAAGATTGATGATCTTGGCGCATGGCTCGAACAGCTCCTCGCCGAGAGCACCGGCAAAGACGGACGAGGACTTATTCCGCTCACGGACGAGCCGCTGGGCACGCCGGACAAGTACAGCGCCGATCGGTTTTTCGTTTACGTCGAGCTCGAGGGAATGGCCGATACGTATCAGCGCGAAGCGATATCGGCGTTGGAAAAGGCCAGCCATCCCGTTGCGCGGATCACGGTGAAAGACATCTGGCATCTCGGGCAGGAATTCTTCCGCTGGGAGATCGCGACCGCGGTGGCCGGCGCGGTTATCGGAATAAATCCATTCGATCAGCCGGACGTCGAGGCAAGCAAGGTCAAGACGGCTGCGTTGACCAGCGCGTACGAGAAAACGCGGGAACTGCCGGTCGAGCATCCTCTTTTTCGCGAGAACGGAATCGCCGTCTATGCGGATCCAAACAATGCTTCGGCGCTCGGCCGCCACAATACCCTTCAAGGCATATTGAAGAGCTATTTCGATCGCATTGAACCGAACGACTACGTGGCCCTTCTTGCCTATATCGAGCGTAACAAGGCGCACACGGAAGCGATGAGTGCGATGCGTGAAAGCATTCGCGACAAAACTCATGCTGCAACCTGCCTCGGCTTTGGTCCGCGCTTTCAGCATTCGACAGGCCAAGCCTACAAGGGTGGACCAAATACCGGCGTCTTCATGCAGATCACGAGCGATGACCCCGAAGATATCGAGATACCGGGTCACCGTTTGAGTTTCGGCGTCGTGAAGGCCGCACAGGCGCAAGGCGATCTGGACGTTCTCGTCGAGCGCGGTCGGCGCGCCTTGCGAATTCATCTGAAAGATGTCGATGCTGGTCTGGCCGAGTTGGAGCGAGCGGTCGCTGAGGCGCTAGCCTGACCCGGTAATTCAAATGGAGTTTGTGGTCATGGAGATCGGCGTTATTGGCCTCGGCCGCATGGGCGGCAATATCGCACGCAGGCTGATGAAGGCCGGCCACCGCTGCGTCGTATTCGATGTCGACTCCAAAGCGCGAGACACGCTTGCACGCGAAGGCGCCAAGGAAGCAGCGTCGCTGGAGGGCGTCGCCGCCGCGCTGACCGGCAAGCCGCGCGCTGTCTGGATCATGTTGCCTGCCGGGCGGATCACGGAAGAGACGGTCGAGCATTTCGCGCGGATTCTCGCGTCCGGCGATATCATCATCGATGGCGGCAATTCATTTTATAAGGACGATATCAGGCGCGCGAAGCGATTGGCCGAGCGCGGCATCCATTATGTGGATTGCGGGACGTCCGGCGGCGTCTGGGGCTTGGATCGTGGCTATTGCCTGATGATCGGCGGTCCGAAGGAAGCCGTCGGGCATCTCGATCCAATTTTTGCGGCGCTCGCTCCTGGATTGGGCAGCATCGCGAAGACGCCTGGCCGAGCCAAATACGATCAACGCGCCGAGCGCGGCTACATCCACGCTGGGCCCGCGGGCGCCGGGCATTTCGTCAAGATGATCCACAATGGCATCGAATATGGGCTGATGCAGGCCTACGCCGAAGGCTTCGATATCCTCCGCACCAAGGAATCGGCCGAGTTACCCGAAGAGGAACGGTTCACGCTCAACATTCCGGACATCGCGGAAGTTTGGCGTCGTGGCAGCGTCATATCCTCCTGGCTTTTGGACCTCAGCGCAGCCGCATTGGCGAAGGATCCGCAACTCAAAAGCTTTTCGGGATTCGTCGAGGACTCCGGCGAAGGCCGCTGGACCATAGAGGCGGCAATCGAACAGGCGGTGCCCGCCGAAGTTCTTTCGAGCGCGCTCTACACGCGTTTCCGGTCGCGGCAGGAGCACACCTTTGCCGAAAAAATGCTGTCGGCCATGCGTCTCGGATTTGGCGGACACATCGAAGGTGGCGAGCCTGGCGCCCAGACATCAGACCGCGCGACGGCACAGAACGCAGCAGAGTAGAAGGCAGAGTTGAAAATGACAGTCGACACGCTCGTCCGGCCTTCTCAAACGTCCGCACTCATCAAGTGCCCGCCGTATCGTAAGCCGAAACCGGCTGATCCGTGCGCGATGGTGATTTTCGGCGCCTCGGGTGACCTGACGAAGCGGTTGATCGTTCCCGCGCTGTATAATTTGGCTCGGACCGGACTGCTCCCGGCGCAATTCGCCTTGATAGGCGTGGCCCGAAAGGACATTACCGCGGAAAGCTGGCGCAACGAACTCTACGACATGCTCAAACATTTTGTCGGCGATCCCGCCGGAGAGTTTGAAATCGATCGTATCGACAAGGCGGCATGGAAGCGCCTCTCTCAGTCAATCTCCTACTTGCAGGGAGATCTGAACGATCCCGAGATGTACGCCGGCCTTCGTCGCGAACTCGATAAGGTCGAAAAAACCCACCATACCCACGGGAACGCGATCTTCTACCTCGCCGTGGCGGACCAACTATTCGGTCCGACGGTGGATCAGCTCGGCAAGGCGGGACTCGTCGCGGAGCAGTCCGAGGATCGTGACGGCAAGCGAAGCCCTTGGCGCCGGGTCGTCATCGAAAAGCCCTTCGGCCATAGCCTCGACTCGGCGCGCCGTCTCAACACGCGCATCCGCAGAACTCTGCAGGAGGACCAGATCTACCGGATCGATCATTTCCTCGGAAAAGATACCGTTCAAAGCATCATGGCCTTCCGCTTCGGCAATGGGATCTTCGAGCCCATCTGGAACCGCGACCGCATCGATCACGTGCAGATCACGGCGGCCGAGACGTTGGGCGTGGAGAAACGTGGCGCCTTTTATGAAGCGACTGGCGCGCTTCGCGATATGATTCCGAACCACGCATTCTCGCTCTTGTCGATGGTCGCAATGGAGCCGCCGGTTGGCTTCGACGCGGCCGCTATTCGCAATATGAAGGCCGACGTTCTCGCCGCCATACCCGCGATCGATCCCAAAGTTCCGGTGCGCGGCCAATACACAGCCGGCAAAGTCCTCGGCAGGCAGGTGCAAGGATATCGTCAGGAGTCGAACGTTGCGCCGCAGTCGAATGTCGAAACGTATGCCGCCCTAAAGGTCGAAATCGACAATTGGCGGTGGGCGGGCGTTCCATTCTTCATTCGCACGGGAAAGCATCTGGTCGCGCGCATGACGGAGATCGCCATTTGCTTCAAACCGGCGCCTTATACGGCTTTTCTGAATACGCCTGTCGAGGCTCTGCGCCCAAATTGGTTGGTGTTGAGCATCGCGCCGGAGGAAAGCATTTCTCTGCAATTTGAAGTCAAGCGTCGCGGGCCTGTCGTCGATCTCGCGGCGGTCAAGATGGATTTCTGTTACAATGATTGGTTTTCGAAGGAGCCGAACGTCGGCTACGAGACGCTGCTCTATGACGTGATGATCGGCGATCAGACGCTCTTCATGCGCGCGGACATGATCGAGGATAGCTGGCGCATCGTCCAGCCTGTGCTCGATGAGTGGAGCAAGAAGCCAGCAGATATTCCCACTTATCCATCAGGCAGCAATGGCCCCGTTGCTGCCGACGAGTTGTTGGCGCGCGACGGCAATCGCGCTTGGCGTGCGATCGATCAACCAGCGAAATGCAACACATGAGCGGGAAGCGCGCCATACGTCTTCTGCTTGCCGATGTTGACGGCACCCTCGTGACGTCCGAGAAGGTTTTGACGGAAGCGGCCAAGCGTGCCGTTCGCGATCTCGATGATGCGGGCATCACCTTCGCGATAACGAGTGGCCGTCCGCCCCGCGGAATGGCCATGCTCGTCACACCTCTCGCGCTTCGCACGCCAATAGCCGCGTTCAACGGCGGCATATTAGTGAAGCCGGATCTGTCGGTGATTGAGGCCCATTTTCTCCCGCCCAAGGTGGCCGAGCATACGCTTCAATTTCTCATTGACCGTGGAGCAGACGTCTGGGTTTACACCGAGGACGAATGGCTCATTCGTAACAGCCGCGCTCCGCACGTCGAACGCGAGACGAACACTGTGAAATTCGGGCCGAAAGTCGTCAGCTCTTTTACCGCCGATCATCTTTCGCACGCCGCCAAAATAGTTGGTGTATCCGACAATTCGAAGCTCATCACGGACAGCGAACGCGCTCTGGCGGATGACTTGGGCCGAAACGCCAGCGTTGCGCATTCTCAACCCTATTATCTCGACATCACGCCTTCTGAAGCCAACAAGGGAAGCGTGGTCAAAACGTTATCGAGGCTTCTCGGGATTCCAGCGGCAGAGATCGCAACGATTGGCGACATGCCGAACGACATCCCGATGTTCAACGAAAGTGGCTATTCGATCGCGATGGGCCAGGCGAGCGATGACGTCAAGATCAAGGCGGATGCCGTCACCGACAGCAACGAAAACGACGGGTTCGCTAAAGCTGTAAGCCGATACGTCTTGGCTCAAACAGGAATGCAGGTTCGTGACCGAGCTTCCGAAGATAAAATATGAGATTCTCGCGGATGCCGACGCACTCTCGAAGCAGGTTGCCGACTGGCTGCTCGACATAGCGTCCGGAACTTCGGGCACGGTTGCCATCTGCTTGTCCGGTGGGAATACACCGAGAAGGCTTTATGAGCGCCTCGCCGCTGCGCCCTACCGTGACCGGTTTCCATGGTCGCGAACACACGTTTTCTGGGGCGATGAGCGCTTCGTACCTCGCGACGATCCGCTGAGTAATTATCGCATGGCGAATAACGCCTTGCTCTCACGCGTGCCGATCCCGGCAGCAAACATTCATCCGATCCCGACCGAAGGTCTCACTCCGGAAGAAGCCGCGCGGCGATACGAACAGGAACTGAAGTCCTTCTATGAGGCGACCCGCGGCGAGACGATGCGACGGCTGTTTAATGCAACGCTCCTCGGTTTGGGAGAGGACGGGCACTTGGCGTCGCTCTTTCCCGGAACAGATGCACTACAGGAGCGGGAGCGATGGGTCGTCGCTGTCTTGGGCGTTAAGGCGGAGACACGCATCACGCTGACCTATCCTGCGCTCGAAAACAGTTCAAACACCGCGTTCCTCGTCGCGGGCGAGGGAAAAAATAAGGTGCTCGACCGGTTTCGCCGCCACGATGAAACGCTACCCGCGGTGCGATTCAAGCCTCTCGGAGAACTGCGGGTCGTAGCAGACGAGAGCGCCGCCGGAGCACGCGATTTGCATGAACGCACCCAAAATTGATCGGAGCCGCGCCGAGGCGAGCGGTCCCCTCACGCTTGCAATCGATATCGGGGGAACCGGACTCAAGGCATCGGTTCTGGACAGCGCCGGTCGAATGATCGTGCCCAGAGTTCGCGTTGACACGCCTCACCCGTGTCAACCTGAAACTCTTTTGGCGGCACTCGAGAAGCTGGTCGCACCGCTGCCTCCAAGCGACAGGATTTCTGCAGGCTTTCCAGGCGTCGTTCGCGACGGACATGTGCTGACGGCGCCGCATTTCGACGGACCGGGCTGGTCAAACTACGCTCTTGCGCAAGCGCTGTCGGAGCGCTTCGGCAAGCCCGCACGGGTTCTCAACGACGCCGAAGTGCAGGGACTTGGCATCGTCACCGGAAAGGGTTTGGAAGTCGTGCTGACATTGGGGACCGGCATTGGGAGTGCAATATTCTCCAACGGACGGCTCGCGCCACATCTTGAACTTGCTCATCACCCGATACACAAGGACGAAACGTACAACGAGTATGTCGGCGATGCCGCGCGGAAAGCTCACGGCCGCGAGAAATGGAATAGCCGCGTTCGCCACATGGTAGATGTCGTCTCTTCACTCATTCACTTCGATGTTCTGTATCTCGGTGGCGGGAACTCGGTTCACGTCGAAGGCCGCGATTTGCCTCCGAACGTCCACATCGCGTCGAACGATGCCGGCATTACCGGCGGGGTGCAGCTCTGGCAGGAGCGCATCTGGGATTGGGCTTCCCAACAAACCTGATGCCGGTTCATCTTGCAAGGCGCAATAAAGTTAATAAAATGGAAGGCAAATATAGCCTGCTTGGATCCGTAATTTCGGGCAAATTGGTATAATGCAATAAAGGGAAGTTGGGTTATTGCGTCGACATGCAGTTGACGCTCCGAAGCCGTTTTGGTCAATCAAGACGGACGACCATGGAGGTTCCAGGCTGGGAATCGAGATGAATTCCGCCTCCGGTGGTGAAGGTTCAACTTTTTCCCTCGGCTAAGACTCAGCATCGGATGTGATCGTCAGCGCCGGCTATCGAGCGAAATTGCGTTTCCGGCAATATTTGCAAAAGGTGCAGCCAATGCCGACGCCGCTTGCAACCCAAATGCTCCGCTACACGGAGCAAGCCGACGCCCTTCCAGACCCGGCGGCGGTTTTGAATTCCCTCGATGAAATTACCTGGTCCCTTGCGCGGATGCATGTCCTCGGCGGCGGATTGTTGCCACTCAAGTTCGGAACGACTGAATCCTTCTCCGTAGGAAAGACCGTATTCCTTCACAAAAGCGTGCCGAAGGAATGGTGGGAGGAGCGTGTAGAGCTATCAAAGCAATCACCGGCACCCGCAGATATCGCAGCTCGTCTCGCGATGGCTCCCTTTACATTTTCAGACCTGATGAAATCACTTGAACCTATCGGCATCGACCGCTGGGCCATGGAGTTGAATTTGAAATACGGTATTCGAGATAGCTTCGGATGCCCAATCGGAGGACGCTGGATTTTCGCTTATTGGTCTCCAAAACTAACGCACCTTGAGGCATCCGAAAAATCGCTTTTGTATCTGGGCGCGGCATTCGCAACGAAGCGTTTGCAGCAACTTTCGCCACCATTTGCCGATCGTCTTGGGAACGGGGCATTCCTCACCCCGCGGGAACTGGCCGTCCTGCGCGCATTATCGCTCGGCAGGCGTGCGGCAGATATCGGAAGAGATTTGGCACTTGGTGAGGAAACCGTGCGCAGCCATATTAAGAAAGCCCAGACGAAATTAGGCGTCCGAACCCCGATCCATGCTGTGGCTCAGGCAGTGCGCCTACGGCTTATTCCCTGATGCTTGTAGTGCGCGTAGTACGTGCCGTTTCGATCAGATCCCATGCAGTTCGTTGCGAGCCCGAAGAGTAAGTTCGTAGCGATATTTTCCAGAGCCTGCTGATTCTCTGAAAACGTAGCGAGCCTTAACAAGTTCTCTAAATATATGGGCATCAACGTCTTTCGATACCAAAAGCACGCCGCCCTGCCAACGCATCTCGTATAGGAGTGCTCGATGGTAAACGCTCAGGTCAGTTATCATTCGGTGCCGCTCACCTGCATCGGAAATCGACCAATTGAAGAGCCGAGAGGGACAATGGGAGAAAATCTCCTTTCCGTACCTCTCGGCCTTTGAGCCCGCATCGCGTTCCCCACCCCTGATCGGGCTCACCCGCATTTTTGTCTCCGATGCGGCGTCAACAGACCATCCCCATTTTTGGGGAGATCTGGATAATGGTTGCGCCGTCCGCGTACCCGGTTAGGGATAAATCGCGGTCCACTTCTCGGCGGTCAAATGGAACGACCTACTTACACGGCTCCCGTTGCGGTGCAGTTCAGTCGATGACGACGGATCCACCTGCTGACCAATTCGCGCGGGTCTCGACCTGGCTCATCGCGTAAGCGAGACTGTCTTCTTCAAGCGAGCGTCCACTTCATCGGAGTTTCGGGGACGCGACCCTAAAACTTGAACTTCATGCCTCCGTAAGCCGCGAATGGCATGGCGGGGACGATGGTCCGTGCGTCGGTGAAATCGATCGTACCGAGAGAGGCTTCGGAGCCTTCTTCCGTGTTGAAGTAATTTCCGAAAGTCCCGTAGTGGTGGTCGAAGAGATTGTTGATCAACCCATAAATCTGGATGTGGTTGGTGATGTCATATGACGTGTGAAGGTTGACCTGCCCATATCCTGCGAGAGGTTTGTTCAGGTTTGACTCGTCACCGAAGAATACCTGATCGCTTGCCGCGACGAGATCCGATCCGAATTTCCATTTTGGCGTCAGCCAATAATCAAACCCTGCCTTGAAGCGGTGGCGAGGGATGCCCGGGAGCCTGTCGCCCGGACGCACATTGATGCAGTTCTCGGCCGGATCGCCTGAACAGGGGACCACGTCCGGTGATGGGTTGTTCGGCGACGCGAGTTCCAGCGACGACTGGAATGTCGGATCGATGAAAGCGTAGTTTGCATAGAGGAACAGACGCTGCGTCTGGTAGCTGATCGAAGCTTCAATGCCCTGACGCAACGTGTCGCCGGCATTTTGGAAGAAGCCACGCCCGGATGTCGGGGAGGCAACGCTAATGATATCGTCCTGATTGAGCGTTCTGAAGAATCCGAAGCTCCAGTCGATCTTGTCACTCTTCAGCGCGTTTGACGTTTCGCCGCGGAATCCGACTTCACCCGTACGCGACACCACCTGTTTCAGCGGAGGATCGCCGGTGAGGAAGCTCTCGATGAGGCAGGGATTGTCCGGGTCCGCACATGCAAGTTCCGCCGGCGTCGGTGCGCGGTTGGCCTCGGCGTAGCTGGTATAAAAGGTCAGCCCTTTGGCCAGCTGATAGGTTAGGCCGCCCATCGGATTGAAGCGCTGATACGTATGCGACCCGTTCAAGAACGGATCGTCGCCGGTTTTGTCTTCCAACGTCACTCTTGCGAAGTTATAGCGTCCGCCGACAGTCAGGCTGAGCCGGTCAGTGACGTCAAAGGTATCGGTGAAATAGACGCCGTAATAATCGTTGGTGGTCGTGAGGCTGCGTGGCGAAATATCATCCGGCCCAGTCAGGCCGATGCCGAGCGGCGAGACGACGAAATCCGGTCCGAATGTGCCGAGGGCGCTCCTTGCTCCATAGGCGACGTGACCGTGATCGATGCTGCCGCCAATCAGGAACTGGTTGTTATGGTCGAAAAGCTTGGCTTTCTCGACGGCCTGCAGCGAACCGCCGAAACTGTCGGCATTTTGAGATGTCCGATCTAGCGATCCTATCGGAGCGCCGCCGCCAACGGACGAAGAAACCGGACCGTTTGCCGAGGTCAACGGGTCGCCATCAAGACAAAGAAAGCCGCCGCACGCCTCCACTTCCAAAATATTGGCGTCGAGGTGGGCTTGCTGGAAATGGCGGTAATACGTAACGCCGGAGAACGTGAGCGTATTCGATGCCTTCACGGACCCATTGATCGAGACCATCTTCATGTCGTTCTGGGTCGTCTGCGGATTGGTATAGACGCGATTCCAGCCCTCATCGAGCAATTGAACGGGCGCAGCCGTCACGGCGCCGACGAAGTTATCCGCGCCCGTGAAATTAACGTGGAACTCGGCCTCGCGATTCTTGAACCCAAGGTCGGCATACATGCGGTGAACTTCGGCGGGCGAAAATTGGCGCCACCCGTTGTCATTGATGTCCTCGGCCGCAATGAACATGGCCCAGTTGCCGCTTTGCGCGCCGGCAGCTCCCGAACCTTGGATGCGCCCGAACGAACCGCCGCGAACGTCAAATTCCGCGCCCTGGAAATTGAAGCCATCTCGCATGTCGACACTGATCGCACCGCCGATGGCGTTCAATCCGAACACCGGGTTGCTGCCCATCACTGTCATGCTGGAAACGGCGTTCGATGGCAGGAAATCCCAATTGACGATGTCGCCGAACGCTTCGTTGATGCGGACGCCATTTTGATAGACGGCTAAGCCTTGCGGCACACCGTTGACAGGCGAGGACGAAAATCCTCGATACTGCACATCGGTTTGAAACTCATTGCCCTGCAGATCGCTGACGATCACGCCAGGCACGCGTGATTGCAAAACGTCCTGCGCGGTCACAGCGCCAGTGCGTTGAATATCTGCTGCCGTCGTGCTGGCGACCCCGTTCGGAACTTTTTCGAGCGGAATTTCGCTTCCCGCAACAGGCGACATCTTTATCTGAGATGGCTCAGCCGCTTCGATAGCGGCTGGGCTTGGCGGAGGCGCTGGCGTCGCCGGCTCTTTCTTTGGTTTGGCGGCCTGCTTGACTGGCTTGGGTTGCGCTTTCGGTTGTTGCTGAATCACTTCCACATCCGGCAACGTCGTACCCGGAGCGGCGGCTTGTCCCGGCGGTGTTGATTGCGAAGCCGGTGCTTCGGTCGATGGCGCTTGTGGGGGAGGCGTCTGGCCGCTTGGAGGATTAGTGGTTGTCGTCGCCCCGCCGGTGTCTTGAGCCAGAACAGCGGACGCTCCGAACATGACGCATGCAAGCGCCACTGCTGGCGCCATGGTGACCATGCGCGTTGACATCAACAACCCCCTGCTCCCGGACACGTATCACTCGGGGCATTGCCTCAGCAGTGACCCGGCAATCGCGACTCTTTTGTCCAATAGCAGGAAAAGTTCTTGAGTATATCAGGTCAACATTCCCGATGATCCGTATAACTCGTTCCGATTCAAAGTGTTGTAGAATTGATACTTTCAGGCCGATCCGGGATACGAATCGGACTTTGAACTGACCGAACAAGGCGTGATGACGCTGTCCAGGACACCGGCCGCATCAATCCTCAGAACGCGCCTGATGTTACTTGCAGAGGCGCGTTGTCTCCGCTCAGCAGGGCGCCGGGGAAGAACGTTGGCACGTCGGCTTTGATGGTGACGGCTGGTGGATCAGTCGCCAGGGCTTTGTCCAGCCATCCGCTCTGGGCGGGTAGCGTGACCGAAATCGTCATGTCGAGTTTCGAGGCGGGTTCGATGAGATTTTTCCCGCTCGAGCCCGAACGATAAAATAATATCGTGCCGGTGAAGGCGCTGCGGCCCGACACGGAGATCGGGGCAAACGGAACTTTCGGACGCTTCAGGCGCTCCGCAACGTCATCTCGGCTCCCGAAATACGGGGCGTCAGCCACATAGCTGCTCTTGAATTTTTCTATTTGGCCCGTCGCCGGGTTCTTCGCTTCAAGATGAAGCGAGAGAACCGCGCCATCGCGTGCTCCGCTGTTGGTTATGGTGACCGGCACGGCCAGGACCTCGAAAGGCCCGTAAGGATCGCGCGTATACTGAATGTTTTCCGAAACGTAGAGCTTGATTTCCGGCTGTCTCAGCGTGGTCTCCCACAAAGATACGGCAGATCCGGTCAGCGCCAATCCCGATATCAGAACTGCCAGCCAATTGCCCGTTCCGTGCGTTGCCGCTTCACCCGCGATTTCGGTGGCTTCGTTGACGATAGACGGTGCGTTCGAAGACTGCATGTTCCCCCCGATAAATGTCGAGTCTCTGCTCTGCGCCAACTACATGAAACCAAATGTTGGCCGAAATGCTCCCGGTGCAGTTTAGTTTCAATACGTCCTATTCGTCTTTGCGTCCTCGCATGAAGCTGTCGAGGTGAAGTTCACGCTGCCGACCCGCGGTCGCACCTTATTGACCGATGCAACGAGTGCAAGGAAAGTGCGGAGGAGCTGTCACGGCGGATCAATCCGAGCGCGGCTGCCGGCAGCCCTGGTAAATGAATTGCCCCAATGCTCTCTGTGCGCCAAGCACTGCACGAGCGAGGCGGAAGCCGAAGTTATTTAAATCGCCGCAACCTCATTGCCGCGACGGCCATAAACGCGCCACGCGCGGAAGCGACCGGCCCACTGATCTATTTACCGCGACGCCGACGGGAAGCCGGTTTATTCGGTGGCGCCGCGCAACACCGACGGCGGTGCGGCCTAGTCGGGGTCCACGCCAGCGAGGACGTGTCGTTCGAACCGAAGCCCAAAACGCAGGAAGCGCTGCGCCCCCCATGATCCTGAAGGGAAGTCGTTGCGGAAATCACTGTTTCAAGTGGTTCTCTGAATGAACCAGGGATGTGCTTGCGCATTAAGCACGCACACTCCCTTTGCGCTCATCCGTTGTCATACCCCCCGAAGTCGGGAAGGCACTAGAATTCTCCGCGACCGCGCCCGCCGAAGAAGAAGCGGCGAGCGCGAGCGCCTCAGCCAAGCCTAAGGATAACCGACGATTGTCATCACTATTGTGACCTTAACGGCGGTCGGCCATCACCCGATCGTTGTTCTTCCCGGGAGCGTTTTTCTTCACGTGGGTATTGATCCACTTGATGATCAGGTCCGCGATTTTCAGATTGTTTTTGTCCTGCATGAACATGTGGCTGTTGCCGGTGCCGATGCCAGGAGTTTCCGGCAGATGAACGTAGGTGATATCGCCACCCGCATTCTTGATAGCGGCGATCATCTCCGGGCAGGGCGTCACCGGACGCGCCTGCGGCTGGGGCGGCGAACCCGTCACGTAATGGTCGCCTTCGATGATGAGCATCGGAATCTTAGCAAGCGTCGCAATATTGGCATCGGTCAAAGTACCGCCCGGACCCGGCAGGAAACATCCTGTTTCGAGCTGAATGATGCCCCGAACGCCGGTCGGATCCTGAAGTGCCGCCTTTGTCGGGAATGAGCTCGATTGAGAATGGCCAACGAGGATCGCTCCGTTCAGCTTCTTCGCCAGCACCGCCATTCTTTGCGGTGTCGGCCGGATGTCGCCGGCGTTGGGACCGAAAGTGCCAAGGCTGGTGGTGAGATCCGGTATCACTTGCTTGAAGAACGTTTGGCTGCCGCCAGGGAGCACCGTCTGCATCGGGAACTGCTGGTCCGGCCACGGCTGGATGGTTGGCGGAGAAGTGAATGCACCACAAGGCGCGGTGCAGGGAGGACCATAGCGAAATACGTTCCACGCAAACATGTCGGTCGCTATGTTGATATTGGGATTGGCCGTGCCGCCTGAAGGCGCCACGCATCCCGCAGCCCCATTGCAGCCCGCGCCATTGCCGTCATCGGTGAAGGGCGGCGCGGCCGCGTCAAACCGCACTTTCTGGTACTGCAATGCATCGAATCCCGACCGAGCGCGCCCGACCTGATCCGCCATGTAGGTAGCGAAGCCCTTCCTCGTGAAATATTCGTACCAGCCCATCCGACCGTCAGGCGTCGTTTCCCATGTTTTCGAACTCAGACAGCAGCCATGCACGAACACGATCGGCGGAAGATTATTATTTTTAGCTGGAAGCTGATACTGCACGTACATCTGGTTGATCATCGATCCACCGGGTGACGCTGCAAGTGGAGCGGGAACGTTGTGAGTATTGCCGCCGATGAAGAAACTGCCCTGCGCTTTAAGACTGAGCGCCCCCACCGACGGCTTCACGTCCTCGAATTCCTGAGCGCCGACGAGAGTCGGGAGCAGTGCAACGCTTACACACACGACACCCTTAAGGATCATGTTCTTGGTCGATCTTATTTTTTTTGAAAACATGGTCGTCTCCACATTCGAAAGATGACACGTCAGAACAACGACCAGTCTGCCGCATTGTCGAGAGCGCCGCGCTGTATCAGGAGAACCAGTATTGGCGCACAGTGAACAGCGGGGTCGCGCTACGTGTTATTTATGCGGTCTTGCCCAGCAGCAGCTTATTTGGCTTCCGCTCCCTCATTAGGGTCCTTGGGCTTAAAATCCGACGAGGGTGCTAGATAGCCAGGCGGATCAATCTCGGTCTGCACCCGTAGGACCGTTGGATCGACTTCAACGGGGGACGCTTGGACTTCGGATCCCTTCATGAATTCCACGCAATCGCCGAGTGCCACCTTCTGTGCAAGAAGAGTCTGAAACGCCTTCTCGTCGACCCGAAGGTATTGGAGCTCGGTTATCGTTCCCGTCGTATTGCAGCCGAAGGTCGGGACTTCCGCTTTATAAAGAAGCTGGGACGACGCGATGGCAACCACCAGAATGATGCCCATGATATTTTCCTCCATTCTAAGTGATCGAATGAAAGCACACACGCGCGGTACTGACTTTGCGCACGGCGAACTCAAACTGGGGGAGGAGGAACAGTCGGGCGACCTTGTGCGTCAAACGCACTGCACAAATTTGCGCTGACGGCTCGCTGAGGTGCCGTCGAAGACTGCATGTTCACCCCGATAAATGTCGAGTATCTGTTCTGCGGCAGCTACATGAAAAGCGAGACGGAACCCGAAGTTATCTAAATCGCCGCAACCTCATTGCCGCGACGGCCATCCTATGGCAGCCTAATCTGCGATGAGGCACAGTTTTTACCATCGCTGGTTCGTTTTCTTGGGGCTGCTCGCCATGTTCGGCGCGTTGCTTTCGATGCCGCTCGCCGCAACCTACGCGTACGCGATGCCGGGCAAGGCCGCGTCGGCCTCCGAGGCGATGCCTGCACAGGGCGACGAGATGCCCTGCCACAAGAAGATGAAGAAGGTTTGCCCGAACTGTCCTCAGAAAGTCTGCCCCGAGATGGGCAACTGTCTGGTTAAGTGCTTCCAGCCTTTGCCGGCCCCGGTATCAGAAGCCGGACTGCATGGCGATGTCATCGCCGATCGCGTGGCGCCCGCGATCTATGCAGTGCCGCCGAGCTCGCTGATCCCGCCTCTCCTTCGACCTCCGAGTCTCTGACCCGCGCCCATCGGGCGTGAGCAGTCGCTGCGGCTTGCGCCGCGGCCTGCATGCGCGCGCGCCATAGTGGCTGTGCGCAGGTTCGAGACATCAGGAGACATTCGATATGCAACGTCATTCATTGCGCGCGCTTGCCGTCGGCTTCGCGCTTTTCATGGGCATGGCCGGTTCGGCTCTGGCCGATTCCAAGGACTACGAGTTCCAGCTGCTTGACAAGGAAGTGAAGCAGGGCGCGGCGGTAATCTCAGTCAAGCTCGTGCACAAACCATCGGGCCGTGCCGTAGGCGACGCTGTGATCTTCGCCAAACGCATCGACATGGGTCCAGACGGTATGGAGGAGATGACCGCTCCCCTGGACCCAGAAGATTCGACCGCGCCCGGCGTCTACCGATTCAAGACGTATCTCGGCATGGCGGGCGACTGGGCCCTGTCGCTCGGCGCCAAGGTGCAAGGTGAAACCGGGACGGTCGAGAACAAGCTCATCATCAAGGCCCTCCAATGAGCGCCCTGAGCAAGGGGTTGGTTTCCGTCGCAGCAATCATCGCTGCGGCGGGAGCCGGAGTTTGGGTGGGCCAGAACGGCATGCTCCACCTGCCGCCACATCCCACGGCGGCCATAAACGCACCACGTGCGGAACCAACCGGCCCGGTGATCTATTACCGCGACCCCGACGGGAAGCCGTTCTATTCGCTGGCGCCGCGCAACACCGACGGCGGTGCACCCTACGTCGCGGTCCACGCCAGCGAGGACGTGTCGTTCGAACCGAAGCCCAAGACGCAGAAAGCGCACGCCTCCGTTCCCGGCGCCGAACGGAAGATCAAATTCTATCGCAACCCGATGGGGCTGCCGGACACCTCGCCGGTACCGAAGAAAGACTCCATGGGTATGGATTACATCCCCGTCTACGAGGGCGAGGACAGCGACGATGGATCGGTGAAAGTCTCTCCCGGCAAGATCCAGCGCACCGGCGTCGAGACCGTTGCCGTCATCAAGCGGCGACTAACGCGCACCATCCAGGCACCGGGCGTCGCCGCGCTCGACGAGCGCCGCATCGCGGTGGTGGCGCCGAAGTTCGACGGCTATGTCGTCAAGGTCGGCGACGTCACGACGGGTACCCATGTGAAGGCCGGCGACGTGCTGGCGACGGTGTTCGGTCAAGCCGTGCTTGACCAGGCCGCGCGATTGCTCGTCGAGGAGAACTCGGGCTGGACCCGCAGCGACGAGGCCGCGTCTCCTCCGGGCCTCAAGGGCCCTGCGGGCGTCGTCGGCGCTACACGCCGCCTGCAAAATCTCGGTGTGCCCGAGGAATTCATGGACCAGGTGAAGAGCGAGCGCCGCGTGCCGGACACCTTCACCATCCGCGCGCCCATCAGCGGCGACGTGCTCGAACGCAATTGGAGCGATGGCCAGGGCTTTAAGGCGGGCGACGTCGGTTTCCGCATCGCCGACCACTCGATGGTTTGGATGATGGCGAACGTCGCCGAAAGCGACATCGGCGCAGTCGAACCGGGCCAAGCGGTGACGGTTACCACGCGCGCCCACCCCGGCCGCACCTTCAAAGGCACGGTAAGAGTCATCTATCCGCACCTGATGAAGGAAACCCGGACCGTTCAGGTCCGCATCGAGATGCCGAACGCCGACCGCGCCCTGCTTCCCGACATGTACGGCGAAGTCCAGATCGCCACCGGCGGCAAGGAGCCAGCGCTTATCGTGCCGTCCAGCGCCGTCATCGACAGCGGCAACCGCCAGGTCGTGCTCCGCGATCTGGGCGAAGGCCGCTACGAGCCGCGGGACGTGAAGGTGGGGCACCGGGGCGACGGTGTCGTCGAACTCACGAGCGGGGTGTCCGAGGGCGACCATGTCGTCGTCAACGGCAACTTCCTGATCGACTCGGAAAGCAATCTCCAATCCGCACTGAAAGGCTTCCAGACTGGGTCAACCCCGGAGGCCAACCGATGATCGCGCGTCTGATCGGCTGGTCGGCCCGGAACCTGATGCTGGTGTTCATTGCCACGGCGTTCGCCGTTGTGGCGGGCATCTGGGCGGTCAGGACGCTGCCGCTCGACGCCATCCCCGACCTCTCGGACACGCAGGTCATTGTGTATACCGAGTATCCGGGGCAAGCGCCGCAGGTGGTCGAGGACCAGGTCACCTATCCCCTCACCACCTCGATGCTGACTGTGCCGCGCTCCAAAGTCGTACGGGGGTTCTCGTTCTTCGGCGTCTCGTTCGTCTACGTGATCTTTGCGGACGGCACCGACATCTATTGGGCGCGTTCGCGCGTGCTCGAATACCTCAACGCCGCTGCCAAGCGCTTGCCTGCTGGCGTCACGCCTACGCTCGGCCCCGACGCCAGCGGCGTGGGCTGGGTTTATCAGTACGCATTGCAATCCAAGGACAAGTCGCTCGCCGAGCTGCGGTCGATGCAGGATTGGGAGGTACGCTTCGGGCTTTCCAAGGCCGAAGGCGTGGCCGAGGTCGCGAGCATCGGCGGCTTCGTCAAGCAATACAGCGTGACGGTGGACCCGAGCCGCCTCAGAAGCTTCAACATCCCGCTCGATAAGATCCGCGACGCCATCCGCAGCAACAACATTGACGTCGGCGGGCGGACGTTGGAGCTGGCCGAGCACGAGTTCATGGTGCGCGGCCGAGGCTACCTCAAGGGCGTGCAAGACCTCGAGAACATCGTGGTCAAGGCCGATGGAGGAACGCCGGTCTTGTTGAAAAACGTCGCGAGCGTGGAAATCGTCGGCGACGAACGGCGCGGCATTGGCGAGCTCAACGGCGAGGGCGAGGTGGCGAGCGGCATCGCGCTGCAGCGCTCGGGCGCTAATGCGCTCACCGTCATCGACAACGTCAAGGAACGGCTGAAGGAGATCGCGCCGTCATTGCCGTCCGGAACGCAGGTGGTGCCGGTCTACGACCGCTCCGAACTCATCCACCACGCCATTGAGACCCTGAAGAAAACGCTGCTCGAGGAGAGTCTCGTGGTCGCGGCGGTGTGCATTATCTTCCTACTGCACTTGCGCAGCGCGCTGGTTGCCATCCTGATGCTGCCGGTCGGCATCCTCATGGCCTTTTTCGCCATGCGGTCGCTCGGAATAGGCTCCAACATCATGAGCCTTGGCGGCATCGCCATCGCCATCGGCGCGATGATCGACGCGGCGATCGTCATGATCGAGAACGCCCATAAGCATATGGAGCGCGCGCCCAAGGGCAAGCCGCGACTCGAGATCCTGGTCGAAGCCGCGACTGAGGTCGGGCCGGCGCTGTTCTTCTCGCTGCTGATCATCATGGTGTCGTTCCTTCCGATCTTCAGCCTCGAGGCGCAGGAGGGCAGGTTGTTCGGGCCCCTCGCTTTCACCAAAACCTTCGCCATGGCTGCGGCTGCTGTGCTCTCGGTGACCCTGGTTCCGGCGTTGATGGTCGTCTTTGTGCGCGGGAGGATCATTTCCGAGGCCAAGAACCCCATCAATCGCGCTCTCATCGCCATCTATCGGCCGGTGATCAAGGGCGTGCTGAAGGCTAAGACGCTGACCATCGTCATAGCCGGCGCGGTGCTCGCGACGTCGGTATGGCCGGTGACTAAGGTCGGCAGTGAGTTCATGCCCAACCTCAACGAGGGCACGCTCCTGTTCATGCCGACGACGCTACCGGGGCTCTCGATTACCAAATCAGCCGAGCTGCTGCAGATGCAGGACCGCATCATCAAGTCGTTTCCGGAGGTCGCGTCTGTCTACGGCAAGGCGGGTCGCGCTCAAACGGCAACTGACCCGGCGCCGACCGAGATGTTCGAGACCATCGTCAATCTGAAGCCGAAGGAGGAATGGCGCCCCGGCGTCACTACCGACAGCCTCATCGCCGAGATGGACAAGGCGCTGCAGTTCCCCGGCGTCTCCAATGCCTGGACGATGCCGATCAAGGCCCGCATCGACATGCTATCGACCGGCATCAGGACGCCGGTGGGCATCAAGGTCATCGGCAAAGACCTGGCAGAGATGGATGGCGTCGCCCGCCAAGTCGAAGCCGTTCTCAAATCGGTCCCAGGCACATCCAGCGCCTACGCCGAACGAATATTGGGCGGCTATTACCTCGAGATCGTCCCCAACCGCGAGCGGCTGGCCCGCTACGGACTGATGGTCTCCAACGTGCAGGACGTGGTATCGACGGCACTCGGCGCTGAGCCCGTCACGACCACCGTCGAAGGCCGCGAACGCTATACGGTCGCTATTCGCTACCCGCGCGACTTGCGCTCCGATCCGCAAGCCATCGCCAAGGACGTCCTGGTGTCGCTTCCGGGCGGCGGCACGGTGCCGTTGGGCGAGGTCGCCGACATCCGGCTCACGAAGGGCGCCACCAGCATCCGCACCGAGAATGCCAAGCTCGCTACCTATGTCTACGTCGACATCCGCGACCGCGACCTCGGCGGCTACATCGCCGACGCGAAGAAGGCCGTGGAGACGCAAGTGAAGCTGGCCACGGGGACCTACCTCGTGTGGAGCGGCCAGTTCGAGTACATGGAACGCGCGGAGGCTCGCCTGCAGCTGGTCGTGCCGGTGACGCTGATGATCATCTTCCTGCTGCTCTACCTCAACTTTCAGCGCCTCACCGAAACCCTTATCGTCATGCTGTCACTGCCGTTCGCACTGGTCGGCGGCTTCTGGCTGATGTGGTGGCTGGGCTTCAACCTCTCCGTCGCGGTGGCGGTGGGATTCATCGCGTTGGCCGGCGTCGCCGCCGAGACCGGTGTGGTGATGCTGATCTATCTCGACAACGCCAAGCGCGAGATCCAAGCCGAATGCTTGCGTGAGCGCAGGCCATTTACCCGCGAGGACCTTCACCACGCCATCATGGTGGGCGCCGTGGAGCGCGTAAGGCCGAAAATGATGACGGTTGTGGCGATCATGGCCGGTCTGCTGCCAATCATGTGGAGCACAGGCGCTGGCTCGGAAGTGATGCAGCGCATTGCCGTGCCGATGATCGGCGGCATGATCTCATCAACGCTCCTGACTCTGATCGTCATCCCGGCGATCTACGGCTTGGTGAAAGGCTGGCGGCTGCCGGCCAAGGCGCCGGACCGCGTCCATCGGCAGGAAAAGGCGGAGGAACGGCGATGATCGACGTCGGTAGGGCGGGGCGAAGTCTGCATAGGAAGCGTCGCGGAATAATCGACTATTCCTTAGCGAGGTAATCTTCAATCTTTTGGATTTCCTCTGATGAGAACTGAATCTGCGGCATGTCTTTGTGTCTTGAGCCGATCCCTTCGGATAGTTCAAACTCAAGCCGCTCGGATGGATAGGAACGCAAGACGATCCAGAGGTTCGGCGCTTGGCTGAGCGGACTTGGCGTCCCCGGAGCCAACGCATGGCAACGGCCACAGTTTTTTTCCAGCAACGCCCTGCCGGCTTCACTCTCGGCTGCGCCGCCCGGTTCCGGATTAATAAGGAATAGCAATCCTAAGGTTGCCGCGTGCCAGGATCGTCGCATGCTCTCCTCCGTAGGTACAAGGGCGGCAGCGGGTATAGACGGAATCTGGGGCAAGACTAGGTGGCTGGGGGACTAGGATTCGAACCTAGACAGGCAGAGTCAGAGTCTGCAGTCCTACCATTAGACGATCCCCCAAAGCCGGGATCGGACGGACCGTTGGCCGCCGGAGCGCGGGTCATAGCAGCAGCCTCCGATGTCTGCAAGCTCGCCATCCATGGTCTTCCCGTCGCGGGGCAGTCTTTTGAAGATTGAGAGCGACCAATCGGCGTCAAAGCCCGCAATTTGGTGGGCGAGCGTGGCGGACGCAGGGTTTGAGCGCCAACTTTTCGGCGGTGGAAAAGCGCGGCTCGCGGGGAGTGGTGCCGGCGCAGCTGAAGCTACTTTTGTGGGGGCAGCAGTTCAGGCCGGTATTCGAAGTGCATCGTATCGTAATGGTACCACCGCCCGCCCCAGATGAACCCGTGCTTCTCGAAGATGTCGACGATCTCCATCGGAATGTCGTTCCGGTAGTGGCCACCGCCCGGACCGCCACTTGCCCACCGCCAGTAGTGAGAGCGTCTCGTCGCGACATCGATCGCGATGCCATAGCCGTGACCCGAGCGCTGGGCGGTCCCCGCGATCGGTCGGCACACATAACCTCCGGCGGCGGGAACGAGAAACACATCGAATTTCGCCGGAAGCGCATCGAGCTCGCGGCTAACCGCGCTGAGATGTTCCGCAACGCCGTTCAACCGCGAAATCTGGATATGTTGTGCGGCCTTCGAAGGGAGCCAGGTGATCGTCGTCAGCGACGAACCGAATCCGGGCTTTCGGCAGTCGCCATAGATCTTCGAAAAGAACTGGGCGTTGCGCGCGCGGCCGGGATCGAAGTCGCGGGCTGGAGGAAGAGCTGGTGCGCCGCGCGGATACTTAAATCGAAACATGTCTCTGATATCGGGATCGGCAAGCCACGCGTCGAACGGTTTGTCCCGGCCGTCAGAAAGTGGAAGTCTCGAGCCGTCTTTAAAGACGACCTCGTTCCCTTCGACGCCCGAGACGAATGCGGGATACGCCGATTGCAGACGAGACGCGATTTCACCATTGCCGAGGCTGTCCGCCAAGGTCGGCGAGGCAACTCGGAAAAGTCCCGTCGCGGCAAATAGAGCGAGTAAAATTCTATTTCGCCTCAGCATCGATAAAACGCGGCCGGTTCAGACAAAATAACGCTCCGCTTGCTTCGCATCGTTAAGCGATGCCCCGCCAGAGCTTTACGGCGGGACGCGACCTGCTACACTCGACCCAACAGAGGTCCAGATTAAACGGCCTGACGAGCTCGGCTGCACCGCGGCAAGCTGATGCTATACCAGGTCCTGGAGAACGACGTTGAAGCCTGAACACTCAGGTCCTGACCGGTCTGACGGCGCAGGACCCCCAGACAGCTCTGACGACGACGTCGGCATTGCCCCGGGGCGAGAAAAATTAGCGCCGGTGACTAGCGGCATCAACGGCGGCGAGCGCCAGTTTCGCCAAAGAAACCGTGCGGCGCCCGGCGTGTTGTCGAACCGGTTGGCGTCGTCGCCGTGGCGCGACAGCCCGAACGAGTGGCAGCGCCAGAGCTTCGATGAGCGGGCTTTCGCCGTCGGACCGGATCATCCCGGCGAACAGATCTACGGCGCGCTCGACCTCGGCACCAATAATTGCCGCCTGCTTGTGGCGCGCCCGTCGCGGCGCGGCTTTCGCGTCGTGGACGCATTCTCACGCATTATTCGCCTCGGTGAAGGTGTCAGCCAGACGGGCCGTCTTTCCGAGCTGGCGATGAACCGCACGCTGGATGCTCTGAAGATCTGTGCCGGCAAATTGCAACGTCATCATGTTGCGCGGACACGTCTCGTCGCGACGCAAGCCTGCCGGGTCGCCGACAACGGACCCGCCTTCGTCAATAAGGTCAAAAACATCTTCGATCTCGACATCGAGATACTGACGCCGGAACTCGAAGCGCACTTGGCTGTGGCGGGTTGCGCGACGCTGATCGATGCCGCCGCGGATTACGTTCTGGTGTTCGACATCGGCGGCGGCTCGTCGGAGATCATTTGGCTTGATATGACGCGGCTCGGTACCCGCCGCGATGTGCTAACCGGACGCTCCGACGTCAACGATGCGATCGTCGCATGGGAATCTTTGCCCGTGGGTGTCGTGACATTGGCGGAGCACTACGGCGGCCGTGACGTCACCCCGGCAACGTTCAAGTCAATGTCGCGTGCAGTGACCGAACTGCTCGTGCCGTTCGAAGCGAAGCATCGATTTTCCGAGCAGATGGCTGGCAAGTCCGTCCACTTCCTCGGCACATCCGGAACGGTTACGACGATAGCAGGCGTGAAGCTCGGGCTCGAACGCTACGATCGCAAGCGCGTCGATGGAATCTGGTTGGACAACTCCGACATCGACGACGTAACGTCGACGCTTCTCGGACAAACCTACGAAGAGCGCGTTATGCAGCCCTGCATCGGACGGGAACGGGCCGATCTCGTTCTTGCCGGATGCGCGATCCTCGACGCGATACTGAAGCAGTGGCCCGCGGAGCGCCTGAGGGTAGCCGACCGCGGACTTAGAGAAGGCATTTTGATGCGATTGATGATGGAAGACGGTGTCTGGCGTGCCGGACGTCGCCGGCGTGGACGTTCGAAGCAGTCAAACGGCGTTAAATAATCGTGGCAGACAAGGGCAACAAAAAGGGCGGCAGCGGCAATCGCGCGAGCAGCCTGAGCGGCGGTCAGCGCCAGATGCGCACGACCGTCAAGACGGCGCGCAAGCGCTCCGTTTCGTCTGCGCGCTGGCTCGAACGCCAGTTGAACGATCCCTACGTGTCGGCGTCGAAGCGGGAAGGGCTGCGCTCGCGTGCGGCCTACAAGTTGCGTGAGATCGATGCGCGATATCATTTCCTGAAATCCGGTCAGCGGATCATCGACCTTGGGGCGGCACCCGGCGGCTGGTCGCAGGAGGCAGCCGAGCGCGTCAAGGCTGCGGAGGGCAAAGGCCAGGTCGTCGCCATCGACTACTTGAATTTCGAGCCCATCACCGGCGTCGAGATCATCGAAATGGATTTCACCGATCCGAACGCCGAAGACCTTCTGAAATCGCACCTGCGGGGTGGGCGGGCCGATGTCGTCCTGTCGGATATGGCCGCGCCGACCGTCGGCCACGCCAAGACCGATCACATGCGCATCATGGGGCTCGCTGAAGCCGCCGCCGCCTTTGCGGCCGACGTGCTGGAGCCCGGCGGCGTCTTCCTCTGCAAGGTTTTTCAAGGAGGCACTGAGCGCGACCTGCTCGACGCCTTGAAGCGCGACTTCAAGACGGTGCGCCACGTCAAGCCACCGGCAAGCCGCGCTGAAAGCTCGGAACTTTACGTGCTGGCAACGGGCTTTCGAGGACGGACGGAGCCAGAGGCCGGCTGACGGCTTCACGCTGGCTTGCTTACCTCAGGCCGGAGGGGATTACGCTTTGAGCGCCGCCAACAGCCCGAATTCGAAGCGAATCTCATGGGGGCTTTGAACCCCGTGGGAGCAATCTGGCAGCGTCCTGCGACACCGCAATGACGGTTGGCGTTTACGCTCTCTGTTAATTGGTTAGCGCAATCCCCATTTGACGCGGCTAGGGACGCTTCCAAGCGCGGAACCTTGGTGCTATAGACCCCGCGACAATGTTCCGCCCCAGGGGGCCCGAACGTGTCGCCCCCCCAAATTTGGAGAAGTCCGCATGACTTCGAGCCTATCGGCGCTCGATTCGGGGATCGCGCTTACTTTTGATGACGTGCTGCTCGTCCCCGGGCCGTCCGACGTGATGCCGGGACAGGCGGACGTCTCGACGCAATTGACCAAGTCCATCCGCCTGAACATTCCCCTTCTGTCGTCGGCGATGGACACCGTTACCGAGGCGAGGCTGGCGATCGCGATGGCCCAGGAGGGTGGCATCGGCGTCATCCACCGCAACCTCACCATCGAAGAGCAGGCGCGCCACGTCGGTCTGGTGAAGCGCTACGAAAGCGGCATCGTCCTCGACCCGGTGACGATCGCACCCCAAAAAACGTTGCGCCAAGCCCTGAAGCTGATGGCCGATAAGGGTGTCACGGGTGTTCCGGTCGTTTCTGGCGGAACCGAAGCAGCCGACGGCAGCGCCGGAAAGGGCAAGCTCGTCGGTATCCTGACGAACCGCGACGTCCGATTTGCAACGAGACTGGATCAGCCGGTCTCCGAGTTGATGACCCAGCAAAATCTGGTCACCGTCAAGCGCAGCGTTTCCCAGGAAGAAGCGAAGCGCCTGCTCCATCAGAACCGCATTGAAAAGCTGATCGTCGTCGATGACGCCGGCAATTGCATCGGCCTCATCACCGTCAAGGACATTGAGAAGGCGGCAAAGCACCCGAACGCGTCGAAGGATGCTCAGGGACGCTTGCGCGTCGCTGCCGCAACGACGGTCGGCGAAGATGGCTTCGAGCGGACCGAGCGCCTTATCGCCGCCGGTTGCGACGTGATCGTCGTCGATACCGCGCACGGCCACTCCGCGAAGGTCATCGAGGCCGTCGCGCGCATCAAGCACCAGTCGAACAGCGTCCAGGTCATCGCCGGCAACGTCGCAACCGCCGATGCAACCAAAGCCTTGATCGCCGCGGGAGCCGACGCAATCAAGGTCGGTATTGGCCCGGGCTCGATCTGCACGACGCGCATCGTGGCGGGTGTCGGCGTTCCGCAGCTCACGGCCGTTATGGATTGCGCGAAGGAAGCCTCGCGCTCGGGCGTTCCCGTCATCGCGGACGGCGGCATTCGCTTTTCCGGCGATATCGCGAAGGCGATCGCAGCGGGCGCGTCCTGCGTCATGATCGGATCGCTTCTCGGCGGCACCGACGAGGCGCCGGGCGAGACGTACCTTTATCAAGGACGAACCTACAAATCCTACCGGGGCATGGGCTCGGTCGGCGCGATGGCGCGCGGCTCGGCAGACCGCTACTTCCAGGCCGAAGTGCGCGACACGCTGAAGCTCGTCCCGGAAGGCATCGAGGGTCAGGTTCCTTACAAGGGGCCGATGGAGGCCGTCGTTCACCAGCTCGTCGGCGGACTGCGCGCCGGCATGGGCTACCTCGGCGCCAAGACGATCCCCGAGCTGCAGAAGCGCGCGAAGTTCGTTCGCATTTCTCCAGCCGCAATTCGTGAAAGCCATGCCCATGGCGTCATGATCACCCGCGAAAGTCCGAACTATCCGGGCGTCGGCAGCTGAGGTAATGAGAAGGACGTTCGCGCAAAGCCGGCGAGGGGGACAAGGATGACAGTCACTGATTTCCTGCTGCCGGTATTCGTCCAAGTGGGGCTGACTTTCGTGGTCCTCATCATGATGGCGGTCACGCGTACCAGATGCCTCAGCAGCGGCGAAGTCCGATCCGGCGACATCGCGCTCGGTGAGCCGGGGTGGCCGAAGAAGGTGACGCAGTATGCCAACGCCTTCAGAAACCAGTTCGAGCTCCCGGTCCTCTTTTACGCAGTCGTCGCCTTCATCTTGATCACCAAGACCGGCGACGTGCTGCTGCTCACGCTGGCGTGGCTTTTCGTCATCATGCGCATCGTCCACGCCTACATCCACGTGACGTACAACAACGTCAGCCATCGCGGAGGCATTTACGGCCTCGGAGCGGCGGCGCTGATCGCGATGTGGATCGTCTTCGCGATAAAAATCCTGACCGGTACCTGAGACCGGCATCCGAAACTGGCACTTGAAATGATCACTGCATGAAGCCCGGCGCACGTATCGCGGCCGCGATCGAGGTTCTCGAACAGATCCTCAATCGCTATCAACCCGTTTCCATGGCCTTGACCGATTGGGGTAAGGCGCACCGCTTCGCCGGTTCCGGCGACCGCAACGCCATCGGCGGGATGGTCTATGACGCCCTGCGCCGCCGCGCGTCGATCGCCTGGGCGCTGGGATCAGACACGCCGCGCGCGCTCGCCATCGGCGCTGCCTCCTCGGCGTTGGATCTGACGCCGGAGGCTGTCATCGCCGCTTGCGACGGCTCGGATCATTCGCCCGAGCCCTTGACCGAGGCCGAGCGGCTCGGCCTGACACGTCCGCTGGACGAGGCGCCCGACTACGTCAAAGCCGACATTCCCGAATGGCTGTGGCCGGCATTTTCCGCCCAGTTCGGAGATCGCGCCGTCGCCGAAGGCCAGGCGATGGCTCGCCGCGCGCCGGCCG
Organism: Hyphomicrobium facile; assembly: GCF_900116175.1. GTDB lineage: Bacteria > Pseudomonadota > Alphaproteobacteria > Rhizobiales > Hyphomicrobiaceae > Hyphomicrobium_B > Hyphomicrobium_B facile. The sequence goes on along the minus strand of NZ_FPCH01000002.1, from coordinate 1,098,170 downwards.
ACCTGCGAGTGAACACCCTGAAGTCCACGCGCGAAAAGGTCCTGAAAGCGCTCGCAAGCTTCGGCGCCGAGCCGTGCCCCATTTCTCCGATCGGCGTCCGAGTGCCGCCGCCCGTCGGCGCGCAGCGCACGCCAAACCTGCAAGCCGAAGCGGCGTTCCAGGCGGGCTGGTTCGAAATTCAGGACGAGGGTTCGCAGATCGCTGCTCTCCTCTCCGGCGCCGGACCGAGGAAGCAGGTGCTCGATCTTTGCGCCGGTGCCGGCGGCAAGACGATGGCGCTTGCGGCGCTGATGCAGAATACCGGTCAGCTCTATGCCTACGACCACGATCGCAACCAGCTGAAGCCCATCTTCGAACGGGTAAAGCGCGCGGGCGTTCGCAATCTGCAGGTGCTGAGAGCCGGAGACGAAGCCGCGGTCGATGGCCTCGGTCCCCGCTTCGACGTCGTCCTCGCGGATGCGCCGTGCACGGGAACGGGCACGTGGCGGCGGCGTCCGGACGCCAAGTGGCGCGTGAAGCCTGAAGCGCTGAAGGCGCGAACGGATGAACAGCGGACTGTTCTGAAGCGCGCGGCAGCACTGGTGAAGCCCGGCGGCCGGCTGGTTTATGTCACGTGCACACTGCTTCCCGAGGAGAACACCGAGCAAATCGCGCGTTTTCTCGAGGAGAATCCCGCTTTGACACCCGTCCCCGCCGCCGGACTTTGGGACGCGGCCTCTGGCGAACTTCCGCCGTCGGCCGATGGCCGGTCCGATTCGATTCTGCTGACGCCGGGCCGGCACGGGACCGACGGCTTCTTCATCGCCGTCCTCTCGCGCAAGGCGTGAGCGAAGTTTCTGTGGATTGATCAGTGGAGGGACGCTGCCGCGCCCTCCCGCCGGCGAATGCCGAATATCGTCAGTATTCAGCTCTTCTCGGAACATTTTTTCCGCCCGCGCGACCAAGACATAATTGTCGGCGCGCTTTCATCATGCAAATGCCTACTTTTCGCCGTTGACATCGCGCGCGACGAAACTATCTGATGCGACGTTTGCTGACGGCTACCAGCAAATCGAGGGACAGGTGTCATGGTTCGCTTTCCGCGATCACGCCGTGCCCACGCTCGTGAGGCCAATTGAGGTCATTGAATGAGCGGCAGGCCCCACTCTTTCCTCACTCCCAAATGCGAAGTTCATCCGACACCCGATCGCGGCGGCCACACCGTCGTCGCGCGGGACGCCATCGCCAAGGGCGAACTGATCGTCGTCTGGAGCGGCACGCTCGTCACCGGCGAGGAATTGAACGAGATGCCTCAGACGGTTCGGCGCTATTCACTGCAAGTCGAGGAAAACCAGTACCTCGTCTCGCTTTCTGACTGTGAGCCGCCGGATTACGTCAATCACAGCTGTGATCCGAATTCCGGTCTCTCCGGCCAGATTACGCTCGTCGCCATGCGCGATATCGGGCCAGGCGAGGAAATCACCTACGACTACGCGACGAGCGACGGATCTCCCTACGACGAGTTCGCGTGCTCCTGCGGCTCGCCCCACTGCCGCGGCAACGTGTCGGGAGACGACTGGATGCGGTCGGATCTTTGGCGCCGCTACGCGGGCTATTTCTCGCCTTACCTGCAGCGTCGCATTTTGGCTGCCGAAGCGATGCGGGCTCTCGCCGCCAAGCGCCGGCGTTCCGCGCGGAAATCCATCGAGCCCGCCGTCATCCCGGGCGAGTAAGCGGGCTAGAACCCGCTATTTGCCGCCGAGCTTCACTCCCACGTGCGCATCAAACGTGCGGTAGTCACAGGTCATCTCTTCACCCGCGCGAATATCGCGAATGGCGATGTCGTACCCCTCGATCGCACCCTTCTCGTGGACGCCCGCCGTGTTGGGCTCGTCCGCATGGTTCATGAAGCGCGCATTGTCGGCACAGAGCACGAATAAGCCGCTCGCCGCATCAAGGTAGGTATGATCGAGAATGCTCGAGCGCGCAGGCTCCGGCAGGCTGTCGATCTCGCGCTCCGTCAGCAGCCTGTCGAAATGGCGCATGAACCGCCACGTTTCAGTCCCCTTGGGGATATCTTGATCCGCGAATAAGCCAATCCCTGCAATAGCGCTGACGCCCAGCCGTGTTTTCACCATTAGCATGCACAAGCGTCTCCAACTCGCATCGCCCCTCGCAAAAACATCACCAGTGTCCCGTTTCTCGTGGGAACCAGTTGACTGCCGCCGGCCCGCCCATTCTTATCGCCCGAAAAGCCCGAGAGGCAGCCATCGGAGCGGGACCGGGGGATGATCTATCTGCCGTTTGTCGATGGGTTGCGGGCCCTGGCGATAATCGCCGTCGTCGCGTACCACGCTTTTCCGGGTGTCATCACGGGCGGCTTCGCCGGCGTCGATGTTTTTTTCGTTATCTCGGGATTCCTGATCACATCGCTCGTCGTCACCGAAATATCGGACGGCACATTTTCCCTTTATCGCTTTTTCGTCCGGCGCGCCCGGCGGCTACTGCCAGCGGCATTTGCCTGCATCGTCGTCGTGACATTGCTCTCGGCATTCATTCTGCTGCCGGATGCGTTCTGGTACTACGGGCGCAGTCTTCTGGCGTTTGTTGGTCTTTTCTCGAATGTCTTTTTCTACCTGACAGGCGGATATTTCTCGGCCCCCGCACTTGAGAAGCCGCTCCTGCACACCTGGTCGCTCGCCGTCGAAGACCAGTTCTATCTGACGTGGCCGCTCATCTTGATGCTGGCTTCGCCGTTTCTGTCGAAACGCACCATCCTCGGCTTAGTGCTGTTGTCGCTTGGCGCATCGCTGTGGTTCGCTGAAGCGAAGGTTTCGGTCGACCGGGAATTCGCATTCTTCATGCTGCCCTCCCGCGCCTGGGAGCTGCTCACCGGCGCGGCTCTGGCACTCGTCGCCTCTGAAATGAAGCTTGGACGAGCCGCAAGCGAAGCCTTGAGCATCGCCGGCATCGTCGCCGTTCTTGCGAGCTTTCTCCTGCTCAGTCCGCATTCGAATTTCCCGGGGCTGTCCGCCGCACCGGCCTGCTTCGGCACCGTTGCCATCATCGCCGGCTGCATGTCGCAGAATGTGCTGTTGACGCGCCTGCTCAGCTACCGGCCCTTGGTGTTAGTGGGACTGATTTCCTACTCGCTTTATTTGTGGCATTGGCCGCTCATCGCACTCGCGAGCTATCGGCTCGAGCGGCCGCTGGATGCTGGCGAGGCCTCTCTCATCGTCGCAATCAGCGTGGCCATGGCCGTTTTTTCGTGGCGTTGGGTCGAGCAGCCGTTTCGCAAATCGCGCCGGCCCGCGGATGCGACTTCAAAAAACGTGGCAACATGGAGCTTGTCCGACGGGAAGTTCGTCGTCGCGGCGCTGTCGTGCGTCGCGATCATGGCGACGCTCGCCGGCGCCATCAAAGGCATGAAGGGTTTCCCCAATCGATACACGGCGGACTCCCGGCACGTATTGAGCCAGCTCGTTGCCGGCAACCCGGTTCGAATGCAATGCGATGGCTTCGAGAACGTGTTCGCCAATGACGACGTCTGCAATTTTGGAAAAAAGCGCGACCCCGGCGGCTCCTATGAACTCGCCCTTTTCGGCGACTCCATGGGAGATCATTGGGCGCCGCTCGTCACCAAGTACGCCGAAGATCGCAATCTCGCCGGACGGCAAGTAACGAACGGCGGCTGCGCGTTGCTGTTCGACGTTCCAATCCCTGCCGAAACCGAGGACAAGACCGCCGAATGCGCCTCCTATCAGACCGAGGCCAAAAAATTCGTCGAGCTGAATCCAAAGCTGAAGATCGTGGTCATCTCGGGCTACTGGGAAAAGTGGCTGCGGCTCGTGAACGCCGCGGCTGCCCGGGATGCGAATTCGGCCGATCCCGCCGGAAGCTCCAAACTCAATTTCGATACCGCATTGGAGAGGACCGTGCGGACATTCACCGATCGCGGCATCAAGGTTGTGATGATCGGTCAAATCCCGATATACGATCCGCTGCCCGTTCGCTGCATCGTTGGAGCGATTGAAGATCGCCGGGACGCTGCAACATGCGGCAAGCCGAAGGCGGAGGCACTCAAAGAACTGAAGAGATCCAACGCAGCATTGCTCCGGGTCGCAGCCGCCAACCCTCTCGTAAGCGTTTCCGTGCCATCCGATTTTATGTGTCAGGAGCAACGATGCTCCCCAGTGATGGACGGCGTCCTGCTCTATAAGAATGGCGCCCACGTCAATAAGTTCGGCGCCGAGCTTTTGGGGCGGTTCATCAAATTCCCTGAACTCGAAGAGGCGCCGCCAGTCCCTCCGTCTTGATGTTTCTCAGCGCATCCAGACAGTGGAGTTATGCGTTCAATCGCTGAGGCGAAAGAATTTCGCCGCCTGCCGTCACGAGAGATCAGAAGAAATTGGGAGCCGAGCTGTTGCGGGACATTGGGTCACTGGTAATTTTTGCGCTGATCGTGATGGTCGCGGCATCGTCCGGCGCGTCATTCATGCCGGGCGAATGGTATGCGGCGCTCGCGAAGCCAGCGTTGACCCCGCCCAACTGGGCTTTCCCGGTGGCATGGACCATCCTCTACATCGCGATAGCCCTCGCGGGATGGCTGACGTGGAGAGCCGCCGGCATCACCCCGGCTCTCGTCGTTTGGGGCTCCGGCCTGATCCTCAACGCGCTCTGGTCGTACGTGATGTTCGGCCGCCACGACATTTTGCTGGCACTCGTCGATATCGCCGCGCTCTGGCTCGCGATCGCGGCCTTCATAGCCCTGGCGTGGCCGATCGATCGCCGGGCGAGCTACCTCTTCCTGCCGTATCTCGCCTGGGTCTCGTTCGCCGCATATCTTAACTTCGCTGTTTGGCAATTGAATTGAAACGGCTTTCGGCGTTGATGGCACCGTCCGCACCCGCGGGCCTCACTGTCGCAGCGTGAGGCGTGAGGCAGGCGTTGCGGCAGCCGCCGTCTTCGCGTAGGGGATGGCCCTGAACAGAGGCTCGCCCCGACTTTGACCGACGCCGTTCTCATCATCGATTTTGGAAGCCAGGTGACCCAGCTCATCGCGCGACGCGTGCGCGAGGCCGGTGTCTATTCCGAAATCCACCCGTTTCAGAACGCCGCTGAGGCGTTCGCGAAGCTGAAGCCCAAGGCTGTGATCCTGTCGGGCGGACCCGCGTCCGTAACCGAGGAAAATTCCCCGCGCGCACCCGACGCCGTTTTCGCCTCGGGCGTCCCGGTCTTCGGCATCTGTTACGGCCAGCAGACGATGGCCGAGCAACTCGGCGGCAAGGTCGAGACCGGCCACGACCGGGAATTCGGTCGCGCCTTCCTTTCAATCGAGACTTCAAGCCCGCTGTTCGACGGCGCGTGGGCGCCTGGCGAACGCCATCAGGTTTGGATGAGCCATGGCGACCGCGTCACGCGCTTGCCCGAAGGCTTCAAAGTCATCGCGACCAGCCAAAACGCTCCGTTCGCGGCCGTCGCCGATGAGAAGCGGCACTTCTACGCCGTGCAGTTTCACCCGGAAGTCGTGCACACGCCCGATGGCGCCAAGCTCATCGCCAACTTCGTGCACAAGATCGCGGGCCTGAAGTCCGACTGGACGATGTCGGCCTACCGCCGCGAGATGATCGCCAAGATCCGCCGCCAGGTCGGCAAAGGCCGTGTCATCTGCGGTTTGTCGGGCGGCGTCGATAGCGCCGTCGCGGCCGTCCTCATCCACGAGGCGATCGGCGAGCAATTGACGTGCGTGTTCGTCGATCATGGCTTGATGCGGCTCGGCGAGGCGGACGAGGTCGTCGGCCTATTCCGCGATCACTACAACATTCCGCTCGTCCACGTGGACGCTTCCGAGCAGTTCCTGAAAGCACTCGAGGGCGTTTCTGATCCGGAGACGAAGCGCAAGACAATCGGCAAGCACTTCATCGACGTCTTCGAAGCGGAAGCGAAGAAGATCGGCGGCGCCGAATTCTTGGCTCAAGGAACGCTATACCCCGACGTCATCGAAAGCGTCTCTTTCACGGGCGGCCCCTCCGTCACGATCAAGTCGCACCATAACGTCGGCGGCTTGCCCGAGCGCATGAACATGAAGCTCGTCGAGCCGCTGCGCGAACTCTTCAAGGACGAGGTCCGCGCGCTCGGCCGTGAACTGGGATTGCCAGAAGCCTTCGTCGGCCGCCACCCGTTCCCAGGACCGGGCCTCGCGATCCGCATCCCCGGAGAGATCACGCGCGAGAAGCTCGAGATCTTGCGCAAGGCCGATGCCGTCTATCTCGACGAGATCCGCCGCGCCGGTCTTTACGATGCCATCTGGCAGGCCTTCGCCGTTCTTCTGCCCGTGCGCACCGTCGGCGTCATGGGCGACGGCAGAACCTACGATCACGTGCTGGGACTTCGCGCCGTCACCTCCGTCGACGGCATGACGGCGGACTTCTACCACTTCGACATGGCGTTCCTCGGCCGCGTCGCAACGCGGATCATCAACGAAGTCCGCGGCGTCAATCGCGTCGTCTACGACGTAACCTCAAAGCCCCCCGGCACGATTGAGTGGGAATAGAGGGTTGGAGCGCCCGTGGGGCTCTTATTTATTGAGAGACCTTGAACCGCTGACAAACGGACTGTCGCGAAGATAAAATCGCAGGGGGCGGTCCGCATCCCGCGTAATGCCGATCCGAATGCTCTGCCCGATTTCGCCGGGCTCGGGGTCACCACGTCCGAGCCATAAAGCACCCTTTCGGCAAAGATCGAGGCCGTCGAGCCGACGGTCAATGCGCAGAGCTGCAGCCAGCCTTCCAGGTCCGCGCGCCAAGTCGCGTAGGCGCTCGATACCGCGATTGACTCGCATGATCGGGATTCCTTCGAGCGGTTCGAGCGCCCTGATCAGAACGCCGGCTCCGATCCCGCGCGTCTCGCTCGAGACATTCAGCATGTATGAGCTGCCGTACGCGAAATAAATATAGGCGTGCCCACGCTCGAGAAACAGCGAAGCATTACGCGCGGTCATTCCCCGGTAGGCATGCCCCGCGGCGTCGCCGACGATATAAGCCTCGGTCTCGACAATACGGCCGCTGACGACGCCATCAGAAAGCTCGCGCACCACGATCTTACCGATGAGATAGCGGGCGAGAGATGCCGTATCGCTCGGCAGATCCGCGCGTGCGAGCAGCGGGTGGCCATCTGTGTGTCGGTTAGATTTCAAGGCAGTCGCTCGGTCATATACGCTGTCGGCTTAAGCTTGAGCGGCTTGCGCAGCTAGCCCGTTCGGGCCTTGGCGGCTCAGGCGGCCCGAGTGAGCGTAAGCACGATCGCGGCGAGCCACGCCCAGCCCAGCATCGACGCCCAGTAGAAGGCGATGCCCGGCGATATCGTGAGCGAGATGCTTAGGGCGATCAGTGCCGGCAGGGCGATGCCGACGGCGGCGCTGATCGAGGCCGGCAGCCACTGCTCCGCCAGGAAGAAGTGCAGCGCGAAGGCGAAACACGATGCGATCAGACCGCCGAACGCGATCATGAATGCCATGCTGTGAACGACGGCGCCGGGGGTCATCACCGGCTGCTGGGGGAAAACCCAATCCCGCAGGTGCATCGAACAGCCCCGCGAGGACGAGACCCACGCCAAAGAGGCCGATCAGGATCGCAGCGGTGAAGCCGGGCCATCCCTGCGCCAAAACGCGGTAGAGGCCGAGCGCGCAGAGGAACGTGAGCAGGCCGGACACCAGGAAGACCGCCTTCATCACCCAGCCGCCCTCACCAAGGCTCAGCATGCTGATCGCATGGCGCTCGATGTCGAATCCCGGACGCCGGAAAATCGCGACCGTCGGAACGGCGAAAAACAGGAGCGCGGCAGCCACGCCGGCGAGAAGAAGGCGATCGATGGTCAGGTCCACAGGCATGACAGTCCTTCCATGAAATGCTGAAAATGCTGACCCCAGCAGGCCCGATCAGTGCGAGATCTTCCCGCCCTTGATATAGTCGACCATCTGGCCGGCGACCGTGCCCCAGCCATCGTGGAAGCCCATCCCCTCGTGATTTTTGCGGACTTCCTCGGTGCCGTGGAGGGCGATGGCGGTGTACTTGGTGCCCTGGCCGTGCGGCTCGAGCAGCAGGGCACCGGTGAAGAACGGCTTTTCGGACGGACGGAATCCCGGCAGCAGCGCGTCGGTGAAGACGAGGCGCCGGTGCTCGACGATTTCCAGAAAGCAGCCGTCGTTGGGGAACTCCTCGCCCTCGGGCGAGCGCATCGTCGTGTTGAAGGCGCCGCCGGGGCGCAGGTCGATCTCGCAGCGGCTGATCGTCCAGGGCTTCGGTACGAACCATTCCTTGAGGTGGCGAGGTGTCGTCCAGGCGATCCAGACCAACTCGACTGGGACGTCGATCTCGCGCTCGAGCACGAGGTCGAGCTTGGGATTGATCTTGATCACGCTCACTGGGGCTTCTCCTTTTTCAATTTGAGCAAGTAGGCGTCGAGACGATCGAGGCGGCCTTCCCAGAGCCTGCGCTGCCGGCCAAGCCAGTCTTCGGCGAATTTCAGTTGCTGCGGGGCCAGGCTGTAGGTGCGCACCCGACCCTTCTTGCGTGACGTGACCAGCCCGCAGCCCTCGAGCACGCGCAGGTGTTCGACGAACGAGGGCAGCGCCATCGCATAGGGCGCGGCCAGCTCGCTGACCGAGGCCTGCCCGGCGCTCAGTCGCTCGACGACGTCACGGCGCGTGGGATCGGACAGCGCGCGGAAGATCTGGTCGATTTCCGGTTGGGTACTGGCGGAATGCATCATGTCTTCGATCCGAGCGGAGCGAGACCCGCCCCACATCAATTCCTATACTTAGGTAGAATCCTAAGTATAGCAATACAGGCGGCCGCCGCGCTTGGCAAGCCCGCGTCTTGTGTTGCCCTCCTGGGGCGTCGGGCATTGTCGCAAGAGAGAGGGGAGGCCGAAGCGGCGCGGGCAAATCGACTCTGGCGCGGGCCAGCTGGGCGCAGCAATCATCGAAGCCTGCTGGCGCGCGAGGGGGCAATCGATCCTTGGGAACGACAGCGGCACGAAGCAGAGGAGTTCTACTTCCGAGACGTCATGCCGTTAGATACCTTCGATGTCATATTGGAATGTCCAGGAGACTGCCGATGCCCGCAATGACGCCTAAGGAGTTTGTCCATGAGGATCGCGAGCCGGATAATGTTTGCGGCCCGGCGCGCACATTCTGGATCAGCGAAGCCGCGGGACTGACGCAGTTCGGCGCACTCATAGAGGTTCTCGAACCAGGTTCTCGGTCTTCCCTCACGCATTGGCACAGCGCAGAGGATGAGCTGGTCTATGTGTTGGAAGGTGAAGTAACGCTGATCGAGGGCGAAAGCGAAAGGATACTACGGGCTGGCGATGCCGCCGCCTTCAAAGCGGGTGTGGCGGTGGGCCATCACCTGCACAATCGCAGTACGCGCCCCACTCGGTGTCTTATCGTCGGCACGCGCGCGCCTGTCGATACGATCACCTATCCCGACCACGATCGAGTCTGTCATCGGGACCGCTCTCTTCCCGACGACATATGGACCAACAGCACCGGGGCTCCTGCCTCGAACCCGTATTCCTGACCTGTTCACCGGTCACCGCCTGTGATCCACGAGAGGGCAATCCTCGACGCTGCGAGCGAACACGCCCGTCGTGTCGAGCGAGACCAGTGGGAGTGAGCCTAGTGAGAGCGAGCGGCGGCGGGGTGTAGCCGTTGACTTCCACCGGGGACGCCCATTCTGCCGCCGCTCTTTCGATAGATGGTCACGCCACGGCTGTGAACGAGCCCGGTGCAGTCGCAGCCCCATCTACCGACAAATTGGAACCTGCAGGGCGAGCACGACGCAGCGAGGGCAGGATCGTTCCTTCTACAGGTTCCAGTCAGGATTCTGGTTGCGCTGGACACGTTGATACGCAAAGCGCACCTGCCGACGGTCCAGCCCATTCTCCTGACGTTGGCAAGTTTTCGGCTTGACGCCCAACACTTGCCATCGATGTCGATTGAAACTACGCGATCAGCGATGTCAACACCGCCTCGATTGCATGGTCGAGCTGTTTCCGCACTCTGGGTCGCTGCAGCCGATGATCCCTCAAGCGTATTGGACAAGGCTGTCTGCGCATTCCGGCAGTTGGCGACCGGTCTGCTGCGCGATGCGCGCTGACAGTTGAAGTCCTACGTGCCTAGCGGCCGGCTCCGCGCAGCGGAGTCGTCAGCTACAAATCAAAAAGTTTACGCGCTATTAGGCCGCCCCTCCTAAGACCGCCCTGCTGATATCGGGGGGCTAGAGCCATGACCATCGTGCGGAACTTTGTGATGGCGAGCGCATGTGCACTCGCCTCGGCGATCGCCGCACTCGCTGTAACGGCCGGCGAAATTCCTCAAGGCCCCGCAGGCGACGCGTTCTACACACCGCCGTCGAATTTGCCGGACGGCGAGCGCGGCTCGCTGATCTATGCGCGTGCGCTCGATGGTACGATGGCGCTTCCCAGTGCGGCGCGGAACAGCTTGGTGCTCTATCGCTCGCTCGACCAGAATGGAAAGAGCACGGCCGTTTCCGGAACGGTCTCGATCCCGAAGGGCGAACCACCCGAAGGCGGCTGGCCGGTGATCACGTGGACCCACGGCACGACGGGCCTCAACGCGATCTGTGCGCCCTCTCGCGATAACGCCCAAGGCCCCGAGCATTCCTACATCGAGACGATCTCGCACCTTCTCGACGGCTTCGTGAAAAACGGATTTGCGGTCGTCGCGACCGACTATCAAGGTTTGGGCATTGCGGGCTTCCATCCATTCTTGCAGGGCGTACCCACGGGCCGTAACGCGCTCGACATGCTGCGTGCCGGACGCATCCTGGAGCCGGACATCGGCAAGCGCTACGTTGTGATGGGCCACTCTCAGGGCGGACAGGTCGATCTCTTCGCGGCCGCCGAAGGACCCTCTTATGTCCCCGGGCTGGAACTTCAGGGCAATGTCGCCTTCGCGCCCGGATCGCAGATCGCCGAACGCCTCGCTGCCGTTATGAAATCGGCAAAGACCGAGCTGTCGCTGCCTTATGTGCTCTATACCCTGCAGTCCTACGCGACGACCGATCCGGCGATCGATCTGAAACGCATTCTCAGCCCGGAGGCGATCGCGCATTTGCCCGACCTGCAAGAGCAATGCATGAGCCACGCGTTGACAACCGGCTACTGGTCGACGGCAATCGCGAAGGACCAGTTCGTCGCGAACCCCGATCTCGAACCGCTCCTGAAATTCGGTGCCAAGAATGAACCCGGCGCCTTGGAAATTTCCGCGCCCACTCTCGTGATCCAGGGGACGGACGACGTGACGGTGTTCCCTGAGACGACGAACGCACTGGTTCGTCAGATGTGCGCTGGGGGTAATGTCGTCGAATACAAAATCTTCGCCGGAGCCGATCACAACGGATCGATGGTAATGGGTGGCGCGACGGCCGAAGAATGGATCAAGGCTCGCTTCGCAGGTAAGCCCGCCGGCAACGACTGCGCGACCTTGATCAAGTCAGCCGCCGAATAAGCCGCTGTTCTCACCTAAAGCCTCGGCTCGAAAGGGCGTATCGGACTATTTGCTGGCTGCGTGCTCGGACGAGAAGATCGCGGCGACCTCGGCTCCCGAAGCGTCAGGGCGTAACGCGTAGAAATCGGCGTTCTTCTCGAGCGCCTTTTCGAGCTGCCGCTGGAATGCGCTCCGGTCGAGTTCGATCGTCCCGAATTGGCGGAGGTGATCGGTCACGAACTGCGTATCGAGCAGCGTGAAGCCGCCCTTGATCAGCCGCGCGGCGAGATGCACCAGCGCGACCTTGGAAGCGTCGCGCTCAGTCGAGAACATGCTCTCGCCGAAGAATGCGCTTTTCAGTGCTACGCCGTAGAGCCCGCCAACCAACTCGCCGCCGTTCCAAACCTCGACGGTGTGGCAGGCGCCGATGTCGAACAGCTCGCGATAGAGGCTGCGGATGCGCGTGTTGATCCAGGTCGACATCCGGCCGGCGCGCGGCGCCGCGCAACCATCGATCACGCGCTCATAGTCGGTGTCGACCGTGACCCTGAAAGGTGTCGTTCTGACCGTTCTGAGAAGACGACGGGGAATATGCAACCCATCGAGGGGCAGGACGCCCCGCTGCTGCGGTTCGATCCAGTAGAGCGCAGGATCGTCCGCGCTTTCCGCCATTGGAAAAATGCCGCAGCTATAGGCTTTCAGGAGAACCTGCGGCGTGATCTCGAACATTGGGTCGTCGCGCGACGCCATGCTGCCAATTGCCAAGCGAACTCTCGGACGCGCGCGGAACATATCGCGCAGAGGCAAAGTCTACTTCATCCCTAAATGTTTTTCGAGCCAGTGAATATCGTAGACGCCATTTACGATGTCGGGGTCTTTAACGAGATCCTGGAACAGCGGGATCGTCGTTTCAATGCCGTCTATGACGAACTCGGCCAGGGCGCGGCGCAAACGCATCAGGGCGTCATTGCGCGTCTTGCCCGTAACAATCAGCTTTCCGATGAGGCTGTCGTAGAAGGGCGGGATCCGGTAACCCTGGTAAACGCCGCTGTCGACCCTGACGCCAAGACCGCCCGGCGGGTGCCAATACGTGATCTGGCCCGGCGACGGGCGAAAATCCTTCGGGTTTTCCGCGCAGATACGGCACTCGATCGCGTGCCCCTTGAGTTCGATGTCGTCCTGCGTGAAGCTTAACGGCAACCCGGCGGCGACGCGGATCTGCTCGAGCACGAGGTCGGTCCCGGTGACCATCTCGGTAACCGGATGTTCGACCTGCAGGCGGGTGTTCATCTCGATGAAATAGAATTCGCCGTCCTCGAAAAGAAACTCGACAGTTCCGGCGCCGCGATACTTGATCTTCTTCATCGCCTCGGCGACGGTCGTGCCGATCTTCTGGCGCTGGGCCGCGTTGAGAGCGGGCGACGGGCTTTCCTCGAGAACTTTCTGGTGCCGGCGCTGCAGTGAGCAGTCGCGCTCACCGAGGTGGACGGCGTCGCCTTTGCCGTCTCCGAAAACCTGAATTTCGATATGCCGCGGCTTCTGGAGATATTTCTCGATGTAGACGGCGTCGTCGTTGAAGGCGGCCTTGGCTTCCGACCGCGCGGTCGATAGCGCCATGCCGAGGTCTGCCGCCGACGTCGCGACTTTCATGCCGCGGCCGCCGCCGCCTGCCGCCGCTTTGATGAGTACGGGAAAGCCCATGTCCTTGGCGATCTTCATCGCCTCGGTTTCGCTCGTCACCGCACCCGCTGAACCAGGTACGACAGGAATCCCGAGCTTCTTCGCCGTTTCCTTCGCCTCGATCTTGTCGCCCATGATCCGGATGTGCTCGGACGTCGGGCCGATGAAGGTGATCTTGTGCTCTTCGAGAATCTCCGCGAAACGCGCATTCTCCGATAGGAATCCGTAGCCCGGGTGGACGGCGTCCGCGCCGGTGATTTCGCAAGCCGTGACGAGCGCTGGAATGTTGAGATAGCTCTCGCGCGCCGAAGGCGGCCCGATGCAAACGCTTTCGTCCGCGAGCCTGACGTGCATGGCGTCGGCATCGGCGGTTGAATGGACGGCGACTGTTGCGATCCCAAGTTCTCGGCAGGCGCGCTGTATCCGCAGCGCGATCTCTCCTCGATTGGCAATCAGTATCTTATCGAACATTTGCACTCCAGGGCGTCTTTGCCGGGGCTACCGGTAGCGCTCTATTCTATGATGATCAGTGGCTCGCCATACTCGACGGGCTGAGCGTTCTCGATGAGGATTGCTTTGACGGTGCCGCTGCGCGGAGCGGGTATCTGGTTCATCGTCTTCATGGCTTCGATGATCAGCAGAGTATCGCCCTGATTGACCTTGCTGCCGACTTCGCAAAACAAGGGAGCGCCCGGTTCCGGCGAGCGGTAGGCGGTGCCGACCATCGGCGACTTTACGGCGCCGGGATGCTTTGACAGATCGCCGGAAGCGGCGGCTGGCGGCTTTGCTTCGCTTGGTGCAGCCGACGGAGCGGCGACGGGAGCCGGGGCATAAGCCTGCGGCGCGGCCGTAATCGAAATGGTCTTCGCGACGCGAACCTTGAGACCGCTCTTTTCGATCTCGATTTCCGTCAGGCCCGTAGCGTTCAAAAGCTCGGCTAGCTCGCGGATCATCTGACCTTCGGCGCTTGCTGCTTTCGGCCCTTGGTCTTTTGCGCTCATCAGTCCCGTGTCCTCGATTTTGTTGGCGTGCGTCTTATAGCGTAAGCTCGGGGTTCGGCGTCACGCTTTGCTTGTGGATTTGTTCACGATGTTGGCCATCGCCTCGATGGCAAGTTCGTAGCCCTTGGCGCCAAGGCCGCAGATCACGCCCGTCGCTGCGAGTGAAATGTAGGAATGCTGGCGAAACTGATCCCGCCGGAAGATGTTCGAGAGGTGAACCTCGATGACGGGAAGGCTGACGGCTTGCAAGGCATCGAGAATGGCAACGGACGTGTGCGTGTACCCGCCCGCGTTGATGATGATGCCCTTCGCTTTGCCGCGCGCCTCCTGCACCCAGCTCACGATTTCCCCCTCGATGTTCGACTGCCGGAAATCTATGGAAAGCCCGTTCTTCGCCGCCGCCTTCTCCGTGCGGACGCGAAGATCGTCGAGCGTCTCGGTACCATAGACTTCTGGTTCCCGGACGCCGAGCATATTTAGATTGGGACCGTTCAGAACGTAAACGTGGGATGTCATGTTTTGGAGGCCGTTCGGGCACCGGACTGACGCCCGAGCCAATTGCGGAGCCCTGGGTCTATCAGCTTTCTACGAATGCGCAAAGTGCGCGGGCGTGGCCGCGCACTTTGACGTGCAAAATATGGTAACTAGCTGCGGCAACTCGATATTTCGAGCGGACTGGCTCAGCAGGTTGCGCACTTGTTCTTGCGGAAATCCGTAACGAGCGCTTCGAGCTGTTCGTGCAGGTCCTCCGGTGCACCCGGTACCGATTTGTCGCCGACGAGGAAGTGCGGTGTGCCGTTGACGCCCATGGCCTTGGCCAACTTCAACATTTCCATAAGCTCGTTCTTCACGTCGTCGCTCGCCATGTCGGCTTTGAACTTGTTCATGTCGAGGCCGAGCGATTCCGCGGCCTTCAATGCCGACGCCTCATTGGCCTGCCCCTTGGAGCTGAGCATGGCCTGGTGGAATTCCCAATATTTGCCCTGCCGCTTGGCTGCGAGTGCCGCCTTCGCAGCCTCTTCCGAGCCCTTCGACAGGATGGGAAGCTCTTTGAAGACGACGCGCACATTCTTGTCGCCGGCGATCAGCTTCTGCACCTCGGGAAGTCCGTGCTTGCAGTAGCCGCAGTTGAAATCGAAGAATTCGACAACCGTGATGTCGCCATCGGGGTTACCCGCAACCGAGCTATTCGGCGAGCGATAGATCGACTTGGCATTTTCGGCCATGAAAGCCTTGGTCCGAGCCTCCTGCTCTTTCTGCGACTTCTCATCGTAGGCGTTCTGAACCTCGAGCATGATTTCCGGGTTCTTGAGGAGATAGTCTTTGATGATGTCGCCGAGAGCCTTCTTCTGCTCATCCGTAAAAGCGGTTCCACCCGCCGTCGGAGCGATCGCATCGGCGCGCGCGGCTCCGGACACGAAGTGAACTGCAGGAGAAAAAGCCGATCCCAGCAGGGCCAATCCGAGGAGGGCTGCGGCGCACCTTTTGCCGGTCGAGGCCAAGTTGAGGGATTTCCAGAATGTGGTCTTCAAGGTCATTTGATCTGATCTCGCGTTGTCGCAGACTTAAAGCCGCTCAAGTCTGCGGTTTGTAATTGATGATGTCGTCATTTTTCAGCCACTCGGGTGAACCCGCCCGTAGCTGGAGTTGCGCGCGTTTCGCGAAAAGCTGCGCTTGCTTGATATTTCCTTCGTAGAAGTAGGCTTGCGCCGTCATGGCGTCAGCCTCCGGGGACTTACCCTGCTTATAATATACATTGGCGAGCAGCCTGTAAGCGCGGCCGTTCTCGGAATCGTCTATGAGGGCTTTACGCAATAGCTCCACTGCTTCCTTTTGCGCCTCGGCGCTATCGCTACTTTGCAGCGCAGTCGCGAGTTCGACGCGAATTAATGGGCTGTTCGGCGCCAGCTTGAGAGATTGTCGCAGGCTTGGGATCGCCGCGGCCATTTTTCCTGTCCTCATCAGGAAGTCTGCCTTGAGCTCGTGGAAATACGGATAAGACGGATTCTCGCGGATCATCGCTTCGGTGTCCTGTAGGGCAGCTTCGAGAGCGCCAGGACCACCTTTGAAGAATTTCCCGATCGCCCGCGCATAGCGGGCCGGAAGCGTAGTATTGCTTTCGGGGTATCTGTTGAAAACGGTCTGCGGGTTTTCGAGATAACCCGAAAGCTTCGCCCGCATGAGATCATGGCGCAGCTGCAGAGACGGCGGGTCCTTCTGCGCGAAGTAAGGGCTCGTGGTCGCGAGTTGGTTCAATCGTGCCAGGCGGTCGACGGAAAGCGGGTGAGACCGCACAAACGGATCTTGAAACTGATCCGTTAGATATTCCTGCTCCTTGAACCGCTCGAACGTGTCGAGCATGCCCTTGCCGGATTGCTTCGTCGCCGTAAGATACTGAATGCCGGCTTGGTCCGCAGCCGACTCTTGCGATCGGCGCTCCGCCAATAGTCCCTTCATGATGACGCTGGTGCCGCCCTGCAGCAGCGCCTGGCCGCCCTGCATCGTCTCGCGGCCGCCAGTGCCGCCTGACACGCCGCCCGCAACCATCGCGCCGATGCCGAGAACCTGCGTGAGCAACGCGCGCGTCTGATCCTTCGCGATCCGCGCCCTGAGCGCCGCCATGTGACCGCCGGCGATATGCCCGCTTTCATGCGCGATAACCCCGATGACTTCGTTCGGAGTGTTGGCCTGCATCAGCGTGCCGGTATGCACGAACACGTTGCCGCCATCGAGAACGAACGCGTTGAAGGCGTCGTTGTTGACGATGCGAACCGTGACGCGCCCGCCGCCGAAACCAGCCGCTTGGAAAATCGGCTTTGCATAATCCTGCAACAACGCCTCGATCTCCGCGTCGCGGATGAGCGGAAGGCCTTGGGCGCGAACGCCGCCAGTAAACGTCAGGAGCGAAGCGAAAAACACCGCGGCCAGAAGCAAGCCGCTTTTGGCGGCCGAGAACGCCGCAAATGTCCTCGGAAGTTCAGGCATTGGATGTGCCCCGATCTCGATGAACCTGTCGAGACGCCACGCGCGGTCAAACTAGGCAGCAAGCCCGGCGGGGTCAAATTCGACGCAAACGATTACCGCATCAGTCATCACTTTAGGGCATTCGCGTGACAAGTGAGAATAGCGAAAGCCGAATGGACATTATCCAACGCTTTCAGAGCCGTCGATCTCTGACGCCAAATGGGTGACGTTCGGCAGAAGGAAAGAGGCCGAAGCACCTGCTTCAGCCTCTCCCGATCATTATTCGCCGCTGAACTTTCTCTGCCACCAGCCCTTGCGCTGCGGAACAGCTTGAGCTTCTGCAACCGCATCATCTGTCTCTTGGCCCGGCCGTACGACAACGCGCTCGATGCGCGGCTCGCTCGACCCGACTTCGTGACGGCGCCGAAGCGAAGTTACGGGAGCCGCGGGCGCGCTCTCTTCGGCGACGCGCGGAGTTTCGACCACAGGCGCCTCGACTTTCGTTTCGACAGCCGGAGCAATGACCTCAGGTGCTGCGACAGCCGGAGCAGAAGCCGCGGCTTCCACCGGTTCGCCTTCACCTTCGCCCGAGGGCTCCGATGCAACGTCCCAGATACGGCGCGGCCGATGGCCTCCACCGCCCGAACCACCAGTCCTGCCCTCTCCACGCGCGGGTGCGCTGCGAGGAGCTTGTCTCGCCTCAGCGGGTTCGCCAGCCTCGACACCGTCCTCAACGTCAGCTTCGAACGACTCGACATCGGCGATGTCCGGCTGCTCTTCGCCGTAGCTGACGGCTTCGCTGCCCTCGGTCCTCGGGCCCGAGCCCTCGCGACCACGTTCTCTGCCGCGACGGCCGCCACGGCGACCTCTGCGACGGCGCCGGCCCGGCTTGTCGCCGTTGCCTTGCTCTCCGAAGTTCGCGCCGTCCACCGACGGCTGGCCGTCGTGATCTTCGTCGTCGCCGCCACCCGCTTCGACATCGTCGTCGCCCTGCGGATGGGCCTGCGTATGGGAATGAGGTCCGGCAGCGATTGCGCTTTCGCCATCTCCGCCGCGTGGCTCGAACGACTCGCGCTCGCGGCCTTCGCCCCGATCCCGTCCGCCGCGTCCACGACGACGGCGGCGCCGGCCGCGCCGGCCGCCACTTTCGTCGCCCTCACCACGGCTGCCTTCGCGGCCGGTGGCTTCTTCGTCGGCGTCATCTGCGCTGGGCGCAATTTCGATCTCGCCGCCCTCGAAGGTTGGCGCATCTTCTTCGCCGTCGAAGCCCCAATCCATATTGACGGCTGCTCGCTCGACGCGCCGCACAGGTGCAGCCGCGCCGCCGCGTTCGACGGTGAAGTTCGCGCCCTGGACGCGGTCGCTGCCGAGCACGGTGATCGTGTGCCCGTGACGGACTTCCATGTCGGTGACGTAGGCGCGTTTGCTGTTCAGGATGTAAAGCGCGACGGCAGGCGTCGTCGTCGCCGTCAGCGGTCCGGTTGCTCCCGCAGTGATTGCGTCTTCGAGACCGCGGAGCACCGCAAGCGCGATACTCTCGGTCGAACGGATGATGCCGGTGCCTTGGCAATGCGGGCACTGCGAGGTCGAACCCTCGAGCACGCCCGTTCTCAGCCGCTGCCGCGACATTTCCATGAGGCCGAAGTGCGAAATACGACCGAGCTGGATGCGCGCGCGATCGAAACGAAGGGCGTCCTTCAAACGTCGCTCGACGGCGCGGTTGTTACGCTTCTCTTCCATGTCGATGAAGTCGATGACGATGAGGCCCGCGAGGTCGCGGAGCTTCAACTGCCGGGCGATTTCATCGGCGGCTTCGAGGTTCGTCGCGAGCGCCGTCTCTTCGATCGAGAATTCGCGGGTCGATTTGCCGGAGTTGACGTCGATGGCGACCAGCGCTTCCGTCTGATTGATGACGATGTAACCGCCGGAGCGCAGCGTCACCTGCGGTTGGAACATGGCGTTGAGCTGGCGCTCGACACCGTAGCGCGTGAAGAGCGGTGTCGGATCCCGGTAGGGAACGACATTCTTCGCGTGGCTCGGCATCAGCATCTTCATGAAGTCGGCGGCTTCCTGATGCCCCGCTTCACCGGCGACGACGATCTCCTCCACGTCCTTGTTATAAAGATCGCGGATCGACCGCTTGATCAGATCGCCTTCTTCATAAACGAGGCTCGGGGCAGTGGACTGCAGCGTCAGTTCGCGAACGCTTTCCCAGAGCCTGAGCAGATATTCGAAGTCGCGCTTGATCTCTTGCTTCGTCCGCGCAGCACCCGCCGTGCGGATGATGAGCCCCATGCCCTCCGGAACCTCGAGTTCCTGAGCGATGGCTTTGAGCCTGCGGCGGTCCTGCGGGTTGGTGATCTTGCGCGAGATACCGCCGCCACGGGCGGTGTTGGGCATCAGAACGGTGTAGCGGCCGGCAAGCGACAGATAGGTGGTGAGAGCGGCGCCCTTGTTGCCGCGCTCTTCCTTGACGACTTGGACGAGGATGATCTGGCGGCGCTTGATGACTTCCTGGATCTTGTAGCTCCGCGGGCGGCGGCGCTGGCGCTGCGGAGCTTCCTCGCGATATTCCCGGCCCGATCCGTTTTCTTCTGCGTCTCCGCCGCGCTCGTCGCGCAAGGCGTGCTGCTCGGAATGGTCGTGGTCCGAATGATGATGGTGTTCGATGTGATCTTCGTCGTCGGCGTCGCTGTCAGCGTC
The DNA here is from genome assembly GCF_900116175.1 of Hyphomicrobium facile. GTDB lineage: Bacteria > Pseudomonadota > Alphaproteobacteria > Rhizobiales > Hyphomicrobiaceae > Hyphomicrobium_B > Hyphomicrobium_B facile. The sequence continues at coordinate 1,078,331 of NZ_FPCH01000002.1, read as the reverse complement.
GCTCTCGTCGTGATCGGGCTGGTCGTCCTCGTCGTTGGACGCCTCATCGTGATGAGCTTCTTCGTCCGCGCTAGCCGGCGCATCGTCGGCGTCGTTGTCGTTGCGCGCAGCGGGCGGCGCGTCCTGGCGTTCCTTGGCGGGAAGCTCGGAGAGAACGTCGTCTTCCGAGGTCTGGACAGACGCAGCAACAGTGGTGACCGGTTCCTCGTCTTCGTCGCCGCCGATCTCTTCGATGTGTTCGTCTTCTTCGACATCGACGATATGCGCCGTCTCCGCGCCGGCTTCATCTGAGCCGTGGTCGCCGAAGTCTTCGTCGCCGTTTGGCTCGCCTTCGCTCCCGCGGGTGGCTTCCGTGCCGCCGCGCGAGGCCGAGCGCCGCGCAAGCGCTTCCGCACGCCGGTCTGCGGCGGCTTCGAGCTCTGCTTCGGCTGCTGCTTCCTCGTCCAGAAGCGCCTGCCGGTCGGCAACCGGGATCTGATAGTAGTCAGGATGGATTTCGTTGAAGGCGAGAAAACCGTGACGGTTCCCGCCGTAGTCTACGAATGCGGCCTGAAGCGACGGCTCAACGCGCGTCACCTTTGCAAGATAGATATTTCCGCGAAGCAGCTTGCGGGCTGCACTTTCGAAGTCGAATTCCTCCACCCGGCCATTCCGTTGAACCACGACCCGAGTCTCCTCGGGGTGGGTGGCATCGATGAGCATTTTCGTGTTGGACATTGCTTATGTTCCTTGGCGCGCCGGGGCGGCGGCTCGCATCTCGAACCGCAAACAACGGAGCGGATTGCGAGATTCGCGCGGCGGCGCGTGCTTTTGGTTGATGGCGCTGAAAACGTGATGGGGGACCGCGCCGCTTTCTGCATCATCCCGGTCCCGCAACTGCGCGAAGCGCGCGCGGGAACGCATAGGGGTGCCGTGTGGACCGAGGTCCGTTGGGCGGCGCCGTGGTGGATGATGCAAGCTGTCGTCATGGCCTGTCGTGTATTGCCCGGCTGCATGTCCAGAATTGGGGGACGGCCAGCCGGATGAAAAAATTTGACGCCTTCCGGCATCGCGATGGATCAACAATGGTCGCCCGGCAATCCGCGCTTTTTCCCGACTGACAAATCGGGGCGACCGGCACAAAGTCTTAACGCCCCGTCAAAGAGACCGCCGGGGGTCCCGAAGCCGAGGCCGTGCAACCTGCTGAGCGACGTGATACTTCGTACGCTAGCCTCGAGCAGGCGTCATCCGTGCGAACCTAATTACCTGGGAAAGCAGGGTTTTTCATCCCCGCAGCAGGCCGATCAGGTATCGCAAGCGCCCATTCGACAAACACCAATCTAGGCGTGTGTCTCGAACGCCACCGAATACAATTCAAACTGTACGAGGTCGCCCCCGCCCTGGCAAGTGCTATAAACCTAGAGCCGAAACGTCCCCGAGTAGTGCCAATGAGTATTTTATAATACGAATGAAAACAAAGCTTTAACGATACTCCGGGGACGAGGCGATTGGGGTGACGAGGGAGAGCAATTCGGCGATGCGCCACCCGGCAGAACTTTTGCGGAACGCCCTCGCGGCGGCGCTAACCCTATTGTGGACGCTTGCCGGCATGTCGGCGCACGCGGCCGAGGCGCTGGATGCGCATCTGACCGTGACCGGCCGGTCCACGATCTTCGAATTGACGATGAGCGAGGGGCTGACCGCTGAAGTCTTCACCCTCGCCAACCCCTACCGCGTCGTCCTCGATTTGCCGGACCTTTCGTTCCGTCTCGACCCATCGGTCGGCCAAAAAGGGGCGGGGCTTGTTTCCGCATTCCGCTATGGCCAGTTCGCTCAGCACAAATCGCGGATCGTCATCGACACCAAGGGGCCGGTGAAGATCAACTCCGCCACCATGACGAGGCTCAAGGGCACGTCCGCCGTGAAGCTCGCGATCGCGCTGATGCCGATCGATGCCGAAACATTCGGCGCGGGGACCGGAGCGATGACCCATTCCGCGGCCTACGAGCCGGATGCGGAGCCTGCGACACCCGAAGAGTCCGAAGCGAAGCACAAGCCGCACAGCAAGCCTGTCATCGTGATCGACCCCGGACATGGCGGCATCGATCCGGGCGCCATCGGCGCGAACAACGTGACCGAAAAGACGATCGTCCTCGCCGTCGCGGCTCAGCTGAAGGACGCGCTGACGAAAACGGGCCTTTACGACGTTAAAATGACCCGCGCCGACGACGTCTTCATCTCCCTCGATCACCGGCTCAAGTTTTCCGCCGATAACGCCGCCGACCTGTTCATTTCGCTCCACGCCGATTCAATCGAGGAGAAAACCGCCAAGGACACGATCCGCGGCGCGACAATTTATACGCTCTCGAGCCAGGCGTCCGACGAGCAGGCGCGCATCATGGCCGAAAAAGAGAACGCGTCCGACCTTATCGCCGGCATCGAAAACATCGATCGTGGCGGCGGAGATCAGGTCAAGAACATCCTGATAGATCTGCTCAAAAGAGAGACTTCGAATTTCTCGGCAGATTTTTCGCAGGTCTTGGCGAAGCGATTGGGCAAGGCGATCGCGATGTCGCGCATTCCCCGAAGGTCTGCGGCGTTCAAGGTGCTGAAACAAACGCACGCGCCCTCGGTGCTCGTGGAACTGGGCTACCTCAGCAACCAGATGGATGAACAGCAGATGTTGACGGCCGAATGGCAATCGAAGGTGGCCGTGGCCATCACGGACGCGGTGCAAATTTACTTCAACAAGAGAACAGCCTCAAAGCCATGAGGCAACGGGCCGTAACATTGGAGCACGGACGACGTGCTGCCACATTCCGTGCTAATGTGCGCAGCCTCTGAGGGTATTGTCATTGTTGCGGTGCGGCAATAGACGTAGCCCCCGACCAATCGATAAAACTAAGCCAGCGCCAGACTGACGGAATCACGAATTTGATGCGTGCGCCAACGCTGCCGCCACCAACGGCGCCAAAGAGAAGAAAAAAGCGGCGGAAGAGCCTGCTGCTCAACTTCCTTGGGTTCGCATTTGGAACCTTCGTACTGATATTCATCGCGGGCTCTGCTGGCGCTGGGTTCTTGATCTGGCAAGCCTCGCGCGATCTGCCCGATTACGAGAGCTTGTCCAAGTACGAGCCCCCGGTCATGACGCGCATCCACGCCCATGACGGATCGCTGATATCGGAGTTCGCTCGCGAGCGGCGCATCTTCGTCCCGATAAACACGGTCCCGAAGCGCGTTCTGGGGGCTTTCCTCTCGGCCGAGGACCGCCGCTTCTATGAGCACGGAGGCGTCGACCTTCAGGGCATTCTGCGCGCGGTCTACGCGGCAATCGAATCCAAGGTTCACGGCTCCAACAAACGAGCCCAGGGCGCGTCCACGATCACCCAACAGGTCGCAAAGAACTTCCTGCTGACCAACGAGCGGTCGATCGAGCGTAAAATCAAGGAGGCGATCCTCGCGGTTCGCATCGAGGGCGCCTATTCGAAGGATCGCATCCTCGAACTTTATCTGAACGAGATCTTCCTCGGAATGAACTCGTATGGCGTCGGCGCCGCCGCGCTCACCTACTTCAACAAAGAGCTGAAAGATCTCGATATCGAGGAAGCCGCCTACCTTGCAGCGCTTCCCAAGGCCCCGAACAATTACCACCCGTTCCGCCAGAAGGAGAAGGCGACCGAGCGGCGGAATTGGATCATCGGGCAGATGGCCGAGAACGGCTACATAACCAGGGAAGAGGCGGAAGCCGCGCGCAAGAAGCCGCTTACCGTCAATCTCCGCCCCAACGCGGTGCATATCTCGACGGCCGAATTCTTCGCCGAGGAAGTGCGCCGTTCGCTTCTCGCCAAGTACGGCGAGGATAAGCTTTATGGCGGCGGCTTGTCCGTCCGCACGACGCTTGATCCGCAACTGCAGCAATATGCCAAGAAGGCCCTGATCAACGGCCTCGCGAAGTTCGACCGCTCGCAAGGTTGGCGCGGACCCGTCTCCCACATCGATATTTCTGGCGACTGGGGTATCGCGCTCGGCAAGATTCCGAGCCCTTCCGACATTCAGCCATGGCGGCTCGGCGTCGTGCTTGAAACGCAAAAGACGAAGGCCATCATCGGCTTCAAGCCGGCGCGCCAGCAGGATGCGACTCTCGTCAAAGACCGCGAGGCGGTCGAGGTCTCGCTCGACGAGATGAAATGGGCGGCCAAGCGTCCCGGCGCAAAGAGGATCGACGCCAAATCGACAGCCGACATCTTGAAGCTCGGCGACGTCGTGTATGTTGCGCCCAAGGATGCCAACAACATCCAGGGCGCCTGGTCGCTGATGCAAATTCCGGAGGTCGGCGGCGGCCTCGTCGCGATGGACCCCTACACCGGGCGTGTCCTCGCAGTGGCGGGCGGCTTCTCCTACGATATGAGCCAGTTCGACCGGGTCATTCAAGCGAAGCGCCAGCCTGGATCGGCTTTCAAGCCCTTCGTCTATGCCTCGGCAATCGACAACGGCTATAAGCCGACGTCGATTATTCTGGACGCGCCGATCGAAATCGACCAGGGCCCCGGCCAGGATGTCTGGAAGCCGAAGAACTACGAGACGAACTCGACCTCGGGTCCTGAAACGCTACGCTTCGGCATCGAGCATTCGCGCAACCAGATGACTGCGCGTCTTGCGCAAGATCTCGGCATGCCCGTCATCACCGAATACGCGAGACGCTTCGGCATTTACGACGATCTCCTGCCGGTGCTCTCCATGTCGCTCGGCGCCGGCGAAACAACGCTCCTTCGCATGGCGACGGCCTATTGCAGGCTGGCGAATGGCGGCAAGGAAGTCACGTCGACCCTCATCGACCGCATTCAGGATCGCTACGGCCGTACGATCTGGCGGCACGACGAGCGCCAGTGCATGGGCTGCATGGCCGACCGGTGGGCGGGACAGCCCGAACCTGAACTGGTCGATGGCCGCCGTCAGATCATCGATCCGCACACTGCGTATCAAATGACGAGTATCCTCGAAGGCGTCGTGCAGCGCGGTACGGCAACGGTGTTGAAGTCACTCAATCGTCCGGTCGCCGGCAAGACCGGCACGACCAACGAAGAAAAGGATGTGTGGTTCCTCGGCTATACGCCCACGATGGTCGTCGGCGTTTTCGTTGGCTACGACACGCCGAAGCCGCTCGGAAAAGGCAACACGGGCGGCGCCATCGCGGCGCCGATGTTCGGCGAGTTCGTGCAGGACGCGCTGGGGGCCACCCCGGCCGCACCGTTCCGCGTGCCGCCCGGCATCAAGTTCGTGCGCATCAATCCGAAGACCGGACTACGAGCCTCGGCCGACGACCCGAGTTCCATCATGGAAGCGTTCAAGCCCGACGAAGAGCCGGACGACGCTTACGCGATGATCGGTATCGCAAACGCCACCGCCGACGCTTCGCCTCCGCCACCCCCGCCGCCGCCCTTCGGGGATCGGATGGCGCGCCCCGCGCCGCCTCCCTCGCGGCCGGATAGCGGGACGCTTTCCCCGAATGGAATGTGGTAGGTAAACTTTGCGCCGATTGCCGCGCTGCGTCCGCCATCGTTTACAGCGCCGCCGCACATCTCTATAGGTCCGCACCTGTTTTTTTGATCCATCATTTTTCGCCGGCGCGAGCCGGTCCCGGAGGCTGCCATGCGCGCTGAAGCGCAAAAACTTTCCGATGGCATCGAGGAGGCGTTTGCCCTCCTGAGGAGGTCTCTTTGACTGGGAGACGGCCGAAGACCGTCTCGCCTCGCTGAACGCGAAAGCTGAAGACCCCAATCTTTGGACTGACGCGAAGAACGCGCAGAAAGTCATGCGCCAGCGGCAATCGCTCGAGCGCGCCGTAACTGAGTTCAAGCGCCTCCAGCGCGACTATGAGGATGCGCTGTTTCTGATCGAGCTCGGAGAAACCGAGAACGACGACGACAGCGTGCAAGAAGGCGAAACCGCGCTGAAGCGCATCGATCACGAGGCGCAGCGCCGGTCGATCGAGGCGATGCTGTCGGGTGAAGCCGACGCGATGAACACCTACATCGAAGTGCACGCCGGTGCGGGCGGCACCGAAAGCCAGGACTGGGCGTCGATGCTCGCACGCATGTACGTCCGCTGGGCCGAACGGCGCGGCTACAAGGTGAAGCTGATCGACGAAAGCCCCGGCGAAGAAGCGGGCATCAAATCCGCAACGTTCGAGATCGAAGGCGAAAACGCTTACGGCTGGCTGAAGACGGAAGCGGGCGTGCATCGCCTCGTGCGCATCTCGCCGTTCGACTCGAACGCGCGCCGGCATACGAGCTTTGCGTCCGTCACCGTCTATCCGGTGATCGACGACACGATCGACATTGACGTCAATCCGGCAGACGTCGACATTTCATTCGCGCGTTCGTCCGGCGCCGGTGGTCAGCACGTCAACAGAACGGAATCCGCCGTCCGCCTCGTCCATAAGCCGTCGGGCATCGTCATCTTTGCCCAGGAACAGCGTTCGCAGCATCAGAACAAGGACATCGCGTTCAAGCGCCTCAAGGCTCGCCTATACGAAATGGAGCTGAAGAGGCGTGAAGCGAAGGCCAACGCCGAGCAGGCCGCAAAGACGGATATCGGCTGGGGTCATCAGATCAGGTCGTATGTCCTGCAGCCGTATCAGCTGGTGAAGGACTTGCGGACCGGTGCTCAGTCGACGAACCCGGACGAAGTTCTCGACGGCGATATCGATCCCTTCATCGAAGCCGCTCTCTCGCAGCGCATCAAGGGCGGCGGAGAAGCTGTCACGGTCGAAGATCTCGAGTAGCCGCTAACGTCCGATGCGGCTCCTCGACGACGCGTCGCGCGCTTCGCCTTTAGTTGCGTTCGCGCAGGAGGGGAGTGTTGAAGGGCGTGCTCGGCTCGTTCGACGAGTTCTGCGACGACGAGAAATTGAAGGCAGACCCGGAGCCGACACCGGCGCCCAGAGAGCCCCGCCAGTTTGAACTGGGATCTGTGCTCGATTGAGTAGAGCCGGAGCCGAACTGCGACAGCAGCGCGGAGGCCTCGTCCGGGTCCTGATAGCGCGCCGAGCCATCCGCATTCGTTCCGCCGATTGACGTCGTTTCGAAAGCTTGGGCTCCGGCAGCGGACAAGAGCATCGACAGAAAGACCGCGGCCGCAATACCTCGATCAAATCGCATTAAGAAACCTCCAGCATCGTCACGTAACGCGCACCCTAGGGTTCCCGGCTATCTGCAATTTGCGGAGGGATCTAGGCCAACTCGTTGTTTTTGAAACGGTGTTGCTTCGATACTACTCTAAGACTGCATGCGTTATGCGCGCGGCGCACCTTCAGGAAGCGCTACGCCAAAGGCCCGGCAGCCGTCGTTTGATCGCGGTCTTAGTCGCGCTGTTGTTATCGGCCCGGGCATCGAACCGTTCTCGCGCCTGCTCGACTGTCGCCCGATTTGCGATAGCCCACTGGCCGAGCGGCACCAGAATGCAGATGAGGGTTCGGCCGAGCTCTGTCAGTTCGTAGTCAACGCGTGGCGGGATCGTCGGATAGACGGTGCGCGTGACGAGGCCATCGCGTTCCAGGCCCCGAAGTGTCAGCGTCAGCATCCGCTGCGAAATGCTGCCGACCGATCGGCGGATCTCATTGAAACGCATCGGCCCGTTCGACAAGAGCTGGACCACGTAGACCGTCCATTTGTCGCCAATCCGGGCCAGCACGTCCGCGACGGCACGGCAGTTCTCGGTTCCTTCGTTGTTACCGACTTCCAAAAACGTGCCTCCTTGCGCTGTTTCCGCCAGTGAACATTTTAGCGTTGGTCACAAAATGTGACTGGCTGAAGCGCATGTCAACCATCGCTCCCGGTCTTCGCCAAACCGTTGGTTCCAACCGTTGGAGGGAGATACATCCCATGAAACTTTTGCATGTCGATTCGAGCATTCTCGGCCCGGGCTCGGTAAGCCGTCAGCTCTCGGCAGAGATCGTCGCCGCCGAGAGCCGGCTGCATCCGGGCCTTGAAGTCGTCTACCGAGACCTCGGCCGCGAGCCGGTCGGGCATCTCTCGGGCGCCCACCTTACGGCCGCCCAGGGAGGCGCCGCCGAAGCGCTGCCGCTCCGCCAGGATGTCGCGGCCGGCCAAGCGGCCCTCGAAGAATTCCTGGCTGCCGACATCGTCGTAGTTGGCGCTCCGATGTACAACTTCGCCATTCCGAGCCAGCTGAAAGCCTGGATCGACCGGCTGGCGGTCGCGGGTAAAACGTTCCGCTACACCGACAAGGGCTCCGAAGGCCTGGCAGGGGGCAAGAAAGTGATCGTCGCCTCATCGCGCGGAGGATTCTACGGCCCGCAAACGCCGATTGCGTTCCTCGATCACCAGGAAACCTACCTCCGCAATATCTTCGGCTTCTTCGGGATCACCGACGTGACGTTCATCCGCGCCGAAGGCGTGGCCCTTGGTCCCGACCAGCGCGCCAAGTCTATTCAGGCCGCCCAATCGACCATCGCCGGCCTCGCGGCATGATGAATCGAAAAGGCGGGGATCGCTCGGATCTCCGCCTGACGCCGCCGCACGGGCCTGGCTGGCCAGGTTTGATTTCTCGACATAAGCGACATTCGTGTTAAAGCGCGGTCCGATGTTTCCTTCGAAAACCGCCCCCGATGCCACCGCTCCATAACCTCCACCTCATTACGTCCGACGGATTTCCCGATTACGCGCTGCTCGATAGCGGGCTGGGGCGGAAGCTCGAACGCTTCGGAAAAATCGTCGTCGATCGTCCGGAGCCGCAGGCGCTCTGGCAGCCGAAGCTCGGAAAATCCGAGTGGGCCAAAGCGAACGCCGTCTTCTCCGCGTCCGGCGAGGACGACGAGAAAGGCAAATGGCGGATCGACAAGCCGGTGCCCGACGCGTGGCCCGTCAGGCTCGCGTTGCCGCGCTCGCCGAAATCGGACAACGCCAAAGGTGGAACGCACGGCGTAACGATGCTTTGCAAGCTCGCAGGCCTTTGGCACCTTGGGCTCTTCCCCGAGCAGGAGCCGCATTGGCGCTGGATGCTCGACCACTTGGCGAGCGTGAAAGGTGAGACACCCCGCGTCCTCAATCTCTTCGGCTATACGGGCGCAGCTTCGCTCCTCGCCGCTGAAGCCGGAGCCGAAGTCACGCACGTCGACGCGTCGAAAAAAGCCATCCAATGGGGCAAGGAAAACCAGGAAGCTTCCAAGCTCGGCGCCGCGAAAATCCGCTGGCTGCTCGACGACGCCGCGAAGTTCGCCGCGCGCGATGTCCGCCGCGGCAAAACCTATCACATGATCATCGTCGACCCGCCGAAGTTCGGGCGCGGCCCCGAAGGCGAAATCTGGGATCTCTTCCAGAACCTGCCCGCGCTCCTCGGCGATCTTGCGAAGCTCCTCGCGCCTCAGAACGCCGCGATGGTGCTGACGATCTACGCCATCCGCGCGTCGTCGCTCGCCTTCGATCAACTGATGCGCGAACGATTGCACGGACGGAGCGGCGAATTCGACAGCGGTGAATTGGCGATCCGCTCAGGGGCCGGCCCGCTCGTGCCGACGTCGCTCTTCGTGCGCTGGAAACAGAACGCATGAACGAGCCGAAGGTCATCACCAGCCTGACGAACGACCGGATCAAAGCCATCCGCGCGCTCGACATGCGCAAGGTGCGTAAGGAGACGGGGCTCTTCGTCGCCGAAGGCACGTCGCTGCTGGTGACGGCGCGCGACAACGGCTTCGTGCCGGAAACGCTCGTCTACCAATCGGGCACCGCGACGAGCGGCATCGCGCGCGGCCTCGTCCGGCACGCACTTGATGCGGGCGCGGAAGTGCTCGAAGTTTCCGAAGCCGTGCTCGGCAAGCTTGCGTCGAAGGATAATCCGCAAACGCTGCTCGGCGTCTACCGGCAGCGCTTTGTCGAACCGCCCGATCCGGGCAAGCTTGGCCAAGAGACGTGGCTGGCGCTCGAAGAAGTGCGCGATCCCGGCAACTTGGGCACGATCATTCGTACAGCCGATGCGGTCGGCTGTTCGGGCGTCATTCTCGTCGGCACGACGTGCGACCCCTACGCCATAGAGGCGATCCGCGCGACGATGGGCTCCATCTTCGCCGTCCCCGTCGTCAAGATGGATCAGCAGGCATTCGTCACGTTGGCGCGGTCCTGGCCGGGCGACGTCATCGGAACGCACCTTGCTGCACGCGAGGATTTCCGCAAAGTCGAATACAAGAATCCGGTGTTGGTTGTGATGGGCGGCGAAGGTCCGGGCCTCTCTCCGGGAGCGGCAGCCTCATGCACGAACCTCGTCAAAATCCCCATGGCCGGCGATCTGGATTCCCTCAACCTCGCCATCGCGACCGCGCTGATGCTCTATCAGGTCCGCGGCCCATATTTGAAGCTGTGATATGCGCATCGAATATCATCGCACGCTGATCGCCGATCAGGTTCGCAACGAAGCGTTCTTCGCGGCGCTGAAGGCCGTGATTGTGCCAGGCAAATCGGTCGTCGCGGATATCGGCGCAGGCACAGGCCTGCTTGGCCTGATGGCATCTAAGCTCGGAGCCCGCGAAGTTTTTCTGTTCGAGACCGCTGAGGTCGCGGGCGTCGCGGCGGCTGTGCTGAAGGCGAACAAGGCGAAGCGCTGCCATCTGATCCCGTGCCATTCGACGGAGTTCCAGGATAAGCTCGCAGTCGACATCATCGTCTCGGAAACGCTCGGCAACTACGCGCTCGAAGAGAATATCATCGCGACGCTCGCCGATGCGCGTCAGCGGTTCCTGAAGCCGGGCGGCCACGTCATTCCCGATGGAATAATTCAGTACGTCGCCCCGGTCGTGACGCCGCGCATCGATGAAGAACTCCGGGCCTGGGGGCGCGTCGGCCACGGCCTCGATCTCGCCGTCGCGCAGACGATGTCGCTGAACAATGCCTACGTCCGCCATCTGCAGCCGGACGAAATTCTCGACGGCTGCCGCAGCGCCATGGTGTGGGACGAGGTCGACCTGACGGCCGAAACGAAATCGAAACGGCGCGGCGATGCCGAGTGGCGTTTTCCGCGTCCGGCAAAGATCTACGGCTTTGCGACGTGGTGGAAAGTCGAGCTGGTTCCCGGCATCGGATTTTCGACGGGGCCTTTGTCGCCGCGCACACATTGGGAACAACTGTACTTCCCGCTGCTCGCGCCGATCGACGCCCGTCCGAGTGATGTCGTCTCGATAGATTTGCGCTCGAGTTCGTCCGAAGAAGGCGGCACCGACCTCGGGTGGACCGCCGTTCATAAAAACCCGGAAGGCAAGGTCATCGCGCGTCAGGCCCTCGAACTCGACAAAGGCTATATCCCCTGAACGCCGGCGCGCTTGGTGGTGGGCCTTCTTTGATGCTATGCGGGCAAGCCAATTTGAGGGAGCGCGCACGCCATGATGGTCTTGATCGTCGGATTGATTTTATTCCTGGGCGTTCATCTCATTCCGACGCAACCCGAACTTCGCGACGGCCTGAAAGAGCGCATCGGCGAGGGGCCGTATAAAATCCTCTTCTCGCTGTTGTCGCTCGTGGGGATCGTCGTCATCGTGCTCGGCTTCCACAAGCTGCAACTCCATCCGGGGAAAAATCCCCTTCTGTGGGAGCCGCCGGTCTGGACGCGCCACCTCGCCGTGGCCTTGATGCTGCCGGCAATGATCCTGCTCGTGGCGTCGCTCATCCCGTCGCGGATCCGCACCGCGACCCGCCATCCGATGCTCATCGCGATCAAGATCTGGGCGCTCGCGCATTTGCTCGCGAATGGCGATCTCGCCTCGCTTCTGCTTTTTGGATCCTTCCTGGCGTTCGCGGTTTACGACCGCATCTCGGTGAAGAAGCGCGGAGCTAGGGGCCCGTTAGGCGCGGCGTCTCCGTCCAGCGCACTCAATGACGTGCTCGTCATCGTCATCGGGCTGGCGCTCTATGCATGGATACTGCTGGTCGGGCATCAGTGGCTGATCGGTGTTGCGCCGATGCCGGGACTTACGGCCTAAGCCGGCGCCAATACCTTTTTTGTGCTGACACGCACGACGAGAAATCGAATGGCGATCGCAATCCATGTTGCGGTCGCGATGATCCAGGCGACTGGATCGACGACATAGTCCCAGAGATTGAGGCTTTGTCGCGTGCCGAATAGAAACACTAGGATCGCCGCGTTCAGCGCCAGCGCACTGATGAAATACCCGCGGTAGATCGCGTAGGCGAGAACGACCGCAATCGCGGCCGGCAACAGATATCCGCGATAGCCGAGCACGTAGCTGTCGTAATTGAGAAAGCCCACTGCGGCGGGATAAAGTACGAGCCCCGCAACGGCGAGCATCAGCGTCCCGAAGCGGAATTCCGCTGATGTTGCAAGCGGCCGGTTCATGACTGTCGCGATCGCCAGAACGACAAGCAGCAGAAGCCCCGGCGGCGATGGCCGCTCGAGTGCTGATGCGGTCCACTCGAAAGCGGATCGTGTCGAGATCGCGATGAGAAGCGCGCCAACTAGGCCCGCGATCCCGAAAGCGGTGCGCCACGCCGGAGATTTGGTGAAGAAGCCCGCAACGACCGCCGACAAAGTGAAAATCACGAGTACGGCGCCCGACCTGTTCAGCAGAAAATCGAGGGTCATTGTCATTGCCCAGCCGCCGGAGGTTGCGCGCCGTGTTGCACCCAGGCGCTCGAAAACCGGACGTGATTGATGGATTTTATCGGTCGCGAATAGACGACATCGAATTGGCCGGGCGCGGACGCGATAAGATACGGATACGTCACTGTGCTCTTCTTGATCTCAGGATCCATGTTCGCGACGACGCCGACGCGTTGATAGGTTTTTCCTTCGAGATCGGTAAGCGCGAGCGTGATGTTACGCTCGACCTCAGGATCGTCGTTGAATGCCATGAGGATGTGGGAAGCGTCGTATCGTATCGCCGATATCGGTCCGCCAGGGTTCGGAAGATCGATGGGCGCTGGCGGCGTCCAGGTCTGGCCGCCATCCGCCGTGCGGGTGATCAGGATGTTTTTGGGATGCCTCAGCCGCCGCACGAAGGCAATGGCCGTCGACGGACCCGTTGGCACGATGGACGGCTGATACCCGACCTTTCCGCCGTGCCCCATGCGTCGCCGGTCAACGACGCGCCCGCTTTGGTCGAGCACGAGCAAGACTGGATATTTCCGGTTCATCTCGTGATACGCCGGAAGCCCGATGCGCCCGTCGGAAAAAAGTATCGGTACCGATTTCGTCAGATGCGACATATTCAAGAAGGGTGACGCGTAAAGCCGCTCCGCCGGGTCCCAGGTTTGCCCGTTGTCGAAGCTGCGTATCAGTCCGATCTCGCAAGTCGCCCAGCCGCTGAGTCGCGAAGCTGCGAAAAACAGCCAGATCTCGTTCGCCGAGCGCCGGAATGAAACTGGGTTGGCGACCGATTTGATCGTGATGCCGAAGTCCTGGCTGACGCGCGCGCTCGTCGTGATGACGGCGTTCGGCGACCAGTGCGAACCGTCGAAGCGCGATGAAACCAGTTCGCCATCCACGGCGCCTTCGTAGGTCGCGCTGTACCAAGTGGCGAGAAGCCCGTCTGGAATGGCGATGACCGAAGCCCCATGAACGAATTTTTTCTGATCCGCCGGCGTGATGATTTCGGCTTGGGTCTCGAGAGGCCCGCGCACCGGCGGTTCAGGAACGTTGACCGCGAAGGTCCACGGCTCGCTTCGTGGTGACATCTTGTTGAATAGAAGGGCGACGAGACCGGCCGAGCAAAGAAGCGTTGCCCACGTCGCGAGGGCCCTGGTTCCGGCATTCTTCAGCAAAATTATGTCCCCGCCGGAGTATTCGTGTTCGGGGGTATAGCTGTAGAGAGCCCCCCGTTCAACGACACTGAAACGAAACTGAACTCGAATGCCGTCGCGGGTTCGAAAAACAACCGCGGAAGTGTGGTTATCGCGTCATCACGACGAATTCCGTGCCGTTTCCGTTTTCGTGAAGCGGCAGCTCGCCGTCGGAAACGATCAGGGACGAGCCGGGTCGTGCGAGCTCTGTAATCGTCGCAAGTATATCGTCCGGGATCGTAAAGGCGCTGAGCGCCTCAGTCGCCATTTGCACATTGAGCGCGCGTCCTAGCGCTAGCGCCGTCCTGCTGCGCTTTTTCTTGCCGTCTTCGAACGGCTGCCCCGCAACCGGCGTCTGGGCGCTGACCAGCCTCCAATCGAAAGTATTGGGATCGGTGCTGTACCGCATGGCGGTGAACACGTGCGTTCCGACCCTGTGCGGCAGCGGTGCGACGGTGATCGGCGCCTCGAGAAGCGGATCGATCCCCTGGCGGATATAGAGCCGCTTGGCGCGAAGACTGACCAGAACCGAAACCGGTTTGGATCGGAGCCGCATTTCCTTGTTGGCGTCAGAGAGTGCGGCCTGCGCCGACGTAAGATCCGATTGCGCATCGCGCAGCACGTCGGCCGCCGTATCGCGAGCCGTCTGTGCCGCGGAATAACCAGCCTGGACTTCCGCGAAGCTCATCTCACCTTGAGCTGCTTGGGCCCGCGCCCGATCGGCTTCGATAGTCAGATCGAGCAACGCCTCCTCGAGCGCACTTTCGCGATCAAGCGAGACGTTCGCATCTGCGGATGCCAGCTGCAGCGTTGTGGTCGTGGTCGCACCCGACATGTACGCCGCGAATGCCTTCATCGCGTCCTGCTGGCGCGCTTCTGCAGCCTTGAGGTTTTCACGGAGCGGCTCGACCGCACGCCGCGCCATTTCATAGCGCTGGCTTGGACCCTCGAATTCCTTCGCAGTGGCGGTGGCCCGTTCTTGTGCTGTTGCTAGTGCCGCCTCTGCGGTCTTGAGCGATGCTCGCGCGCGATCAAGCTTCTCCTGCATGATCTGATCGGCTTCCGCGCGCGTCGTCGGACGGCGCTGCGGATCGCGCGGCATATCCGCGACCGCTCTGATGAGTGCAGGTGATACGCCGATGAACAGCGGCAATTCTTGCAAAGCGTCGGACGTCGAACTGTCGTCTGGCTGGTCGTTCACGGCGAGCTGTGCCGGCTTCGATCGATCGGATTTCATCGCCGATGCTTCGTCGGCCGGAAGAGGCTGGAACAGTTTTGGGCTGTCGAAAGCAATCGGTTCGACTTCTTCAGACGTCACGACGACGCGAGTGCCGAGCTTGGTGAGGCCGTAAAGCTTCTTTGCGAAAGCAAAGGGAAGGCGAATACAGCCGTGCGACGCGGGGAAGCCCGGAATGTCACCCGCATGAAACGCTATGCCCGACCACGTGATGCGCTCCTGGTAAGGCATCGACGCGCCGGAGTAAATGTTGCTGGTGTGGTAGACATTCTTTTCGAGGATCGAGAACACACCTGTCGGCGTCTCGAAGCCCGGACGGCCGGATGAGATGCGAGACGATGCGATTTCGCCATTTGCGTCATAGACGCGGACTTTCTGCCGCCTGATCGAAACGACGACCAGAAGCGGCGACGTCGGCGGCGTGATGATCGCAGCATCGCGGGCGGATTTCAAAATGCCGGCTTTGGATTTTGCATCGACCGCAGACGGGCCGACGAACATGCTCAATCCGAAAATGCTCAAAATGAGTGCGCTAATCGCGATGGAGCGCGACGCCGGCGGAACTCTGCCTTTGAACTTGGTCGAACAACGCACGCGACCCACCCGACGCGAAATGACCCACACCCGTCAGAGCGCCAAGCATCAGGCAGATAGTTAACCCTCAACTTGCGCTATAAGTTGGCTATCAGAGGCCAGTCAGAAGGCGCAACCACAGTGCCGCACCGCCGATGATTCGGGGGTTGCGATGTGGCGCTAATTCAACGCTTTCGGCGATATTGCGCCATTAACTGTGGATAGTCAGTGGAGAAATTTACCAAACGATTTGGTTTTGAGCGGG
Source organism: Hyphomicrobium facile (assembly GCF_900116175.1). Classification (GTDB taxonomy): domain Bacteria; phylum Pseudomonadota; class Alphaproteobacteria; order Rhizobiales; family Hyphomicrobiaceae; genus Hyphomicrobium_B; species Hyphomicrobium_B facile. The sequence continues at coordinate 1,062,475 of NZ_FPCH01000002.1, read as the reverse complement.
CGTCTCTGCTGGCGACAAAGCCCGAGGTTTCGTAAACTGCGTTTTGGCCCGATACGGCTATGTCCTAGGCCCGCGTCGGCCCAACGGCTCACTTGAGAAATGACGGCGTTACCGCCGATCGGAGTATAATGTCCATTCACGTCAAGCGCCGCCGGCTCATGGCGCCCGATATTGCCGCCCGCAAAGGCGGCGAGCCCATCGTTGCGCTGACGGCCTACCACGCGCACACCGCTGCGATTGCCGATAACCACTGCGATTTCCTGCTCGTGGGCGACAGCTTGGGCATGGTGATGCACGGCTATGAAACGACCGTGCCGGTACCGCTCGAATTGATGATCATGCACGGCCAGGCCGTCGTGCGGGGCTCGAAAAAGGCCCTCGTCGTTGTCGACATGCCATTCGGCACTTACGAGGAGAGCCCGTCCGTGGCGTTTCGCAACGCTGCGAAAGTCATGAAGGAGACAGACTGCGGCGCCGTGAAGCTCGAAGGCGGCAGGCGCATGGCGGAGACGATCCGTTTTCTCGTCGACCGCGGCATTCCGGTGATGGCGCACATCGGCCTCACGCCTCAGTCCGTGAACGTGCTGGGCGGATTCAAGACGCAAGGTCGCTCGGTCGATGATTGGCAGGCGATAGAAGATGACGCGCGCCTGGTCGCAGAGGCCGGAGCCTTTGCCGTCGTTCTTGAAGCCATGACGGCTCCGCTCGCCGAACGCATCACCGACGCCATACCGATCCCGACGGTCGGCATTGGCGCGTCGCCCGGGTGCGATGGTCAGATCCTGGTCATGGAGGACATGCTCGGTCTGTCGCCGAACGTCCCGAAATTCGTGAAGAAATTTGGCGCGATCGGAGCCGCCATCGACCGTGCGATAGCCTCCTATGCTGAAGAGGTCCGCGCCAGGACGTTCCCCGCGCCGGAGCACGTTTACAATCTTAAGAGCCCGGAGACCGAGGCGCCGGTCGACGCCGTCCGGGCCACGAAAAAGCCCAAGACTCCGACCACTTAACCGTATTGGACTGGGGGTTCGGCTACGCTTACACAAAGGAAACTTCGGGCCAGGGCTTGCTCGGAGCGCACGCTCCGCTATCTATGCCCCGCCAGCCGGGCTGATCGTGAGGATATTCTCCTCAGCTCCGGCGACTGAATGAGGTTTAAGAGTTAATGGCCGACAATAATGACAGTCTGCTCCGCGAGGTCGAGGAAGAGCTCCGCCGCGAACAGATGCATAAAATCTGGAAGCGCTACAACGGCCTGATCCTGGGCGGTGCCGTGCTCATCGTGCTCGCCGTGGCGGGCTATAAAATGCTCGAACATCATCGGATCACGGCCGCCGAGACGGGCGGAGCCGAATTCGCGGCTGCCGAGAACCTGAGCGACCAGAAAAAGAAGGACGAGGCAGACAAAGCCTTCAAAGCGATCGCGGACAACGGCCCAGCCGGCTACGCGGCCCTGGCAAAGCTGCAACTGGCCGGCGCCCAGGTTAAAGAGGGCAAGACGGCCGATGCGGTTGCAACCTATGATTCGCTCGCGAAGCAGACGGGCGCAGATGATCTGTTGAAAAGCTTCGCACAGCTGCAGGCAGCCTCCCTACGGATGGCGGATGCGGACTATGACGAAATCCAGAATCGCCTGACACCTCTAGTCGCCGAGGGCGCACCTTTCCAGAACAGCGCCCGGGAGTTGCTCGGGGTAGCTGCCTACAAGGCGAAGAAGTTCGATGACGCGCGTAAGTATCTCGAACCTCTGCTCGTCGATCCGAACGTTCCTGGCGATACGCAGGAACGCGTCAAGGTCATCATGTCCGGCATAGCCGGCACTGAAGTTGCCGCGAAGGAGCCACCGGCAGCGACGCCGCCGGCAGCGGCAGCCGAACCAGCCAAGCCGGCCGAGCCTCCGAAGACGGAAGCGCAGCCCGCCACGGACGGCACGGCCGATAAGAAGTAAAAACCGCGAAGCGGTGAGGGGAGAATGGGGTTGGGCAACGGGGGATCGCAGACACGTTTCGGCGCGTCATCGCTTTTCGCGCTCGTCGTAACGCTGTTGCTCGGTGGCTGTGCGGGAGACGGTCCGTCTCTCCCCAAGATCAGCGACCTCAATCCCTTCAAGGAAAAACAGACGCCGTTGCCCGGCCGGCGCATCCCCGTTGTCGAGACGACGGAAAGCATTTCAGCGAACCTGGCCGACGCGAACGCGCCGATCGTCATCCCGTCGCCCCGCACGAACGATGCATGGGCGCAGCCGGGCGGCGAACCGGGTAACGCACCGGGCAATCTCGCGCTGAACGGTGCCCTGCGTCAGACGTGGAGTGCGAGCTCTGGGCAAGGCTCATCGAAGACCGGCCGCGTCACCGCAAGTCCGATCATATTCGATGGCCGCATTTACACGCTCGACGCGGCAGCGAACGTTGCAGCCTTTTCGCTGTCAGGCAGCAGTGTCTTCAAGATCTCGACGAAGCCTGACACGACCGTCGGCCTCGGCGGCTACGGTGGCGGCCTCGCTGCCGAAAACGGCCGCCTCTACGTCGCGAACGGATATGGCGTTGTCGCCGCTCTCGATCCGGCAACCGGCAAATCGATCTGGACGAAAAATCTCGACGTCCCCGTTCGCGCGGCGCCGACCGCGTCTGGAGACCGGCTCTACGTCATCACGATCGACGGCAGGTTCTATTGCTTGAACGGCGTCGACGGTGCGGAAATATGGTCCGCCCGCGGACTGCCGCAAAGCGCAAGCCTGATGACGTCTGCGAGCCCGGCCGTCGACCAGGATGTCGTCGTGGTGCCGTACCCGTCGGGTGACATCATGGCGTTTAGGTTGACGGACGGCTCGACCGTCTGGACCGAAAATCTGTCCCGCACGCGCCAGACTTCGCAGATCGCCTCGATGAGCGATGTCGCGCGGCCCGCGATCGATGATGGCACGGTCTTCGCCATCGGCCACGCCGGACGCATGATCGCCACCCACGCCAAAACAGGCGACCGGCAGTGGTCTGCGAACATTCCCGGTTCCGAGCCGCCCTGCGTCGTCGGCGACGCGGTTTACGTCGTCGATACGGGAGGACGGCTTATGGCGCTGACCCGCAAGGATGGGAAAACGCGCTGGACGACGCAGCTCCCCGCGGCAAAGAGCTATGCGGGCCCGGTCATGGCCGCGGGAACCCTCTGGCTGGTGTCGAGTAAGGGCGATATCGTGAGCGTTGACGCAGCAACCGGTAAGGTCGGCGGCCAGATGAGCGTCGGCGATACGGTCTATATTCCGCCGATCGTGGCCCAGGGACGCATGTTCGTTTTGACCGATTCGGCAAAACTCATCGCTCTCAACTGAGAATTGGGCTAGGAGGTCAGCGTTGGCTCTCCGCTCGCATGCGGAAAGGCAGCGCTCCCCCAGCAATCAGTTTCTTTTTGGCTCCCTTTTGAATCGCCCCGCTCAAACTCCCGTCGTTGCAATCGTAGGCCGTCCCAACGTTGGCAAGTCGACCCTGTTCAACCGCCTGACCGGAACGCGCGCCGCGCTCGTCTCCGATCTGCCGGGCTTGACGCGCGACCGCCGCGATGGCGTCGCAGACCTCTACGGAAACGAAATTCGCCTCGTCGACACCGCGGGCCTCGAAGAGGCGCAGCGCGGTTCGATTGCGGACCGCATGCGCAAGCAGTCCGAGCAGGCGATCGCCACGGCCGATCTCATCCTTTTTGTTATCGACGCACGCGCCGGCGTTACCGGCTCCGACAAGGAATTTGCCCGTATCGCCCGCCAGTCGGGAAAGCCCGTCGTCCTCGTCGCGAACAAAGCCGAAGGCCATAAAGGCACCGACGGCGTGCTCGACGCTTTCTCACTGGGACTGGGGGCGCCGATAGCAATCTCGGCTGAGCACGGCGAAGGCATCGGAGATCTCGCGGACGACGTTCTGGGCGCGCTCGGATTGAAGCCGGCGACGGTCGCCAGGAAGCGGCGATCTGGCGACACTGCAGCGGATGATGAAAAGCCGGCGGAAAAGCCGGAGCGCGAAAAGCGTATCCGCGTCGCGATCGTTGGCCGCCCGAACGCGGGGAAGTCGACGCTGGTGAACGCGCTTCTCGGCGAAGACCGGATGATCACGGGCCCCGAACCCGGGCTGACCCGCGACAGCGTCTCGAGCGATTTCGAATACAAAGGTCAGGCGATCCGGCTGTTCGATACGGCGGGGCTTCGCCGCAAAGCCAAGATCACGGAGACGGCGGAGAAGCTGTCGGCGAGCGACGCCGTCCGCTCCATCCGGTTTGCCGAGGTCGTCGTGCTCTTGATCGACGCCGAAAGGCCCTTCGAGCATCAGGACCTGACGATCGGCCATCGCGTCGTCGAGGAAGGCCGTGCGCTCGTCGTTGCGATCAACAAATGGGATCTCGTTCCCGAAAAGCAGAAGACGTTGCGCGAACTCAAGGCCAAGGTCGCCGAAAGCTTGGCTCAGGTTCCAGGCGTTCCGCTGATCGCGATCTCGGCACGTTCCGAGAGCGGCCTCGATCATCTGATGTCGGCGATCGCGAAAACATACGAAACCTGGAATCGCCGCGTTTCGACGGCGCATCTCAATCGCTGGCTCGAAGGGGCGCTGAGCCGTCACTCGCCGCCGGCAGTGCACGGACGGCGCATCAAGATCCGCTATGTCACGCAGTTGTCGACGCGTCCGCCGACGTTCGTCGCCTTCTCGCAGCGCGCGGAAGCATTGCCGCAGTCGTATGTGAAGTACCTGACGAACTCTCTGCGAGAGACGTTCGATCTTCCCGGTGTTCCTGTTCGCTTCCACCTCCGCAAAAGCGACAACCCGTTCGCTCCCGACAAGCGGTAGACAGTTCCGCGCAACATCCGTCCGGCAAATTGATGCCGAGCGAGCAAAACCTCGTGCTCGCAGAGTCGAAAAAAGTTAATTTTCGAATCGGATTCGTTTGCGTAGAGGATGCCAACCACGAAACTTCGAGGATCGACGAATGAGAAAGTTTGATGCGGCCCTGATGTCAGTCGTTTTGGCAGCAGGCACTGCACTTTTCGCCGGCGTGGCTGCTGCTGCTTATACCGCGAAAGTCAGACAGGCTTGCGCGGGCGACTACCAGAATTTCTGCTCGCAATATTCGCCTGAAAGTGTGGAGCTTCGCCGCTGCATTGAGGCCAACAGAAAAGGCCTGACGCCGACCTGCGTCACGGCTCTTATCGATGCGGGCGAAGTCCCGGCGAAATATCTGAAGAAGTAAAATCTGAAAGAAGATCGCAGCGGGCGGGAGCAAGCGGCTAGGCCGTCATGCTCACCGCCCGCACGGGCGTCAGCCGCATCAACTGGCGCCGCTCCGGACGGGGTTAGATAGGTGCTTCGCACCCCCGTTCAAGACCTCCCCGCAAATTGTTGCGTTCCGGCGTCCAGTGCGCCATGCAAGCGGGATGGACGTCTTTTTCTACCATCTTGAGCAGCAAACGCTGGAGCGCGTTCTACCGAGCCTCCTCGACAAGACACTCGCGCGCGGCTGGCGAGCCGTCGTCCAAGTCGGCAACGAGGAACGTTTGGAGGCGCTGGATCAGGCGTTGTGGACCTACGCCGACGACAGTTTTTTGCCGCACGGCACGGCGCGCATCGGTCACGCGAGCGAACAGCCGGTTTATCTGACGCTGACCGACGAGACACCGAACGGCGCGGGCGTACGCTTTCTCGTCGACGGCGCCGAAGCGCGCGAGTTCAAGGGAGCCGAACGCTTTGTCTATGTTTTCGACGGACATGATCCGGATGCCGTCGCCATCGCGCGTGCCCAATGGAAGGCCGCCAAAGCCGCAGGCTGTACGGTCACGTATTGGCAGCAGTCTGAAACCGGGCGATGGGAACAGAAAGCCTGACGCAGTCAGCCCGCGCAATTGCGGTTTGTCGCACACCCCGAACTCGATCGCTGCACCATGAATTACCACCATGACTATCACGCCGGGAATTTCGCCGACGTCCTGAAGCACATCGTACTGGCGCGCATCCTGACGTACATGAAGCAGAAGCCGCGGCCGTTTCGCGTGATCGACACGCATGCGGGCGCCGGACGCTACGATCTCGCAGGAACGGAAGCGAGCAAGACGGGCGAATGGCGCGACGGCATCGCCCGCATCATCGAAGCTGAGTTGCCCCCGGCCGTCGCCGAATTGGTGGCGCCCTATCTCGAATGCGTCCGCGCGATGAACGGCGATGAGCTTCGATATTATCCGGGAAGTCCCCTGATCGCCCGCCAACTCATGCGCGCCGATGACGTCCTGATCGCCAACGAGTTGAACGTCGCGGATTTTGCGAGGCTCAAGGAGGAACTGCGCCGCTTCAAGGCGACGACGGTCCTCAACATCGATGCCCGCCACGCCGTGAAGTCGCTGCTGCCGCCGAAGGAACGGCGCGGTCTCGTGCTGATCGATCCGCCCTTCGAGGCAAAAAGCGAATTCGCGGATCTGGCGACGGCCGTCGGCGAGGCCATGACGCGCTTCGCGTCTGGCACCTACGCGATCTGGTATCCGCTCAAGGATGAAGCGGCAGCGGACCGCCTCGTGGCGACTGTCACATCGCGGACAGGGCTCGAATTTCTCGACGTCAGGCTGGCAGTCTCGAAGTCTTTTGCGGGACTTGGCCTGACCGCGTCCGGCGTTCTCGTCATCAATCCGCCGTACCGGCTCAAAGACGAGCTCGAAGCGATTTTGCCGGTTCTGAAAGATCTGTTGGCGGAGGGTTCGGGCGCGAGCTTCGAGTTGCGCTCTGCCGTTCAATAACCGTCATATAGTTGCTGTGCAGCATTTCACCTTGCAAGGTGCCCGTATTTACAGGATAAATTGCCGCACGCTAAGGCGGGCAGCGGCACGGTAGCTCCCGATGCGTTCTACGGGTCCGGCGCGAGTTAGTGCGATCCGGCAGCAGGCGCTTGGGATCATTCGGCTCCGAGGCTCGCCGCGGTGTCGATGCGAAGCTTAGAGCAAGCTTGCATCGAATGCCGGGCTGCCAGGAGACGATGTATGCGCCAGACAGGTACCGTTAAATTTTATAATTCCCAGAAAGGCTACGGCTTCATCAAGCCGGATGCAGGGGGCAATGACGTTTTTGTGCATGTAACCGCAGTTGAGCGATCCGGAATTGGTGAGCTCAACGAGGGGATGCGAATTTCATTTGAGACCGAGCCCGATAAGCGCGGCAAAGGTCCTAAAGCCGTCGATCTCCAAAGAGCAGGCTGAAGTTCTTTGAAGACTGACTTGCTCGCGTCTCGGCTTCGGTCGCGGCGCTGGGTAAGTGTTGGCTTGAGCATTCTCGACGGCAGGCTCGCGCGAATTCCGCGTCGCCTTGACGTGCGATGTGTCTTACGCATTCGCGATTTGCTGGTCGCTTGCCGCAGTTGGGGAACAGCGTTGCGCGTGCGTTGGCGCTATGATGCGTGCGGTCAGTCCGAACGATTCGGGGACGCACTTCGAAGCATTTGGTCTGTTCCGCATTGAGAGCTTCGAAACCGAGGCTTTGAACAAAGGTGTGACGTAGGCCGAATATCCGGAATGGGGAGCGGCTCGTCAGACGCGCAACATGATGCGCGCGTCATCGGCGAGATTTCGGATGCCGGTATCACGCATCGGTCCAGGGGAGACTAAAGACATGAAGAGACTTATTCGTACGGGGCTCATCGCGTTCGCGGCAACTGTTGGAATGGCTTCGAGCTCGGCATACGCCGGCTGCGTTCTCGCTGGCGGAGAGTCCGTCATGGTGACGGAAGATCTCGCGAAGTTCATGGCTGGCCAGGCGCTCAAGCACTCGATTGAAAATCACGGCTGGACCCCGCGCGGCGTCGTAAGGATCAAGTGCGATACGTCGTCGGTCGGCTTGCCACACTGCACCGCACGTCAGAAGGCTTGCGGCTGAGCCGCCATTCTTTCCGAAACGAGTTGAGACGAGCCCTCGAAAAAATAACGACTCGCCGGCCGCCGCGCCGGCGAGTTTTTTCTGGACTGAACGTTACTTCGCCATTGCGTTCCGAAGAGCGCCGACGATCGCAGTCAGAATGCCGCCGCTGACACCGGATCCCACGATTTGGGTGATGATGGCAGTCGGATCCATGGCGCCGCCAGCGACTGCCGTATTGAAAACGTGTTCGAGAATTTGGCCGCCGATGCCGCCGCCGACTATACCTGCAATGGCGTTGCCGAGCGTCCCAAGGCTCAGGTTCTTCAACAGAGCGCCGGTGGCGTTACCGCCAAGAGCACCGCTGAGGAGCTGGATGATCAGTGGAAGATATTCCATGCGCCGTCTCCACGAGGCCAGTGGGACAACAGCTTAAGCCGAGCAATTTTCCGCATTGGAGAAGCCGCGCGCCGTTTGGCGCTCCCACAGTGGGAATCTTACCACACCGGGCGAATAAATCGCCAAGCCTCGCTTTGAAGAGGCCACCAATCTCGCAGATCCGTTGTCAAGAAGTTACAGCCTTGCGCCAATTGCGACGCGATACCATTTCTTCAACTCGTGCAATGATAATTTCAGTATTGATGGGTTATAGAATTGCTCGATACGTGAATGGCGCAGAGAGGCTACAGCGATGAAAATCAGGATTATTTCGGCCATCTTCGCCAGTGCTTTGCTTTTCGGCATAGCCGCTCCCGCAATTGCTGCGGACGGCCAGTCTTCGTCGGATGGATATGCACTTCGCCACAAGCGCGGCGGCTACTCCTACGGCAAGGCAGACTCCATCAACACCTACGGCACCAACCGCAACAAGAAGCGCCCCCCCGGCCCGCCCTCATTCGATGAGCAGACGATAGCTGGGCCCTTCGACAACGGCTTCTTCTTCAATACGGGCGTGGGCAGCATCTGGGGCGGCAACGCGCCCTATATGCACTGACCCTCTAGGTCATTGGCTTTGCTGAGCATAATGGCCGCCTGGTCACACCGGCGGCCGGGATGCTGTGGGTTTTTTCCTTCCCTGGCGACAAACCTGTCAACTGGTGCCGATGCGCCACTCGCCCTCGTCTTGCCATTGTGCTGACAATAGAAAGGCAGCCTGATCTCAGGGTGGGGCTTTGAGGGAGAACTAACGTTATGCGCTTCTCGGTCAACTTCGTTTCCGCATTCGCATTGGCCGCGACCTTCGCCGTAGCGACAACCGTCTCGGCAAATGCGGAGTGCAAGCGTTACGGCTTCACCGTCAACGATTACGGCAAAGACGGCCCGACCAAAGACGCCAAGGATCTGCTCGACAAGCTCATTCAATCGAAAATGACCGAGCGCGGCGTCAGCGATTTCCGTACCGGCAAGAAGACCGTGTCTTGCGAGCTGTTTCTGAATTTCATCGTTTTCGATGAGCACACCTGCACCGCGGAAGCGACCGTGTGCTGGGGCGGCTCGTCGCTTCCCGGTTCCGAACAATCCTCAGCCGACGACGTCGCTACTGAGCCGGCGAAGAAAACCGCTTCCGACGTCACGCCAGCCGAAACGAAACCGGCGAAAAAGAGCGTAACGAAGGAAGCAACGGTCCACACAGACGGCGCTGCGCCGGCTCACAAAGCCACCGCTGAGCCCGTGCCCGATCCGAAATCTGTCCTCGCTCACAAGGCGAAGAAGCCTGAGGAGAAGAAGGAAGCCGCCGCGCCGTCGCCCGACACCGGCGCAGCCGCCGCCGACACCGCGTCGTCTGACGCAGTCGTCAAACCGATCCACAACGTATCCAAGGTCGAGACGGGCTCGTTGCCAGAAATTCCGGCGAAGCCCGCTAAGCACAAAGCGCAGAAGGCACCGGCCGATGCCCCGGCTGCGGCTCCGCACAACGCGGATGCCGACGACGCAGGCTATCCGACTCCGCTGCCGCCCACGGACGGCGACGGAGCTCAGTAAAGCCAAGGGCTGATTGAAGTTCGGGCTTGTTTCGCGAACCGCCGTTTTGATCAAGCGGCGGTTCGGATTTCCTGCAGCTTCATTTCGACGATCTGCCGATTGTACGGCTTCAGCAGGAAATTGTCGGCACCGTGAGTGAGCGCTCGCTGGATTTCGAGCGGATCATTCTCGGTGACCAGATAAATGATGTAGGGCCGGACGCTCAGCTGCAGCGCGCGTAGTTTCCCAAGGAACTCGATACTGTTCGAGCCCGGCATGCGCCAATCGAGCAAAATATAATCCGGCGCTTCCGAGCCCAGCCGCTCAATCGCGGCGATCGGGCTGTCCGCCTCGCTCACACGAAAGCCTAAGCTCTCGAAAATAAGCCGGGTGTATTTCCGGACGATCTCGGAGTCATCGATGATGAAGCAGTGAAGCATATCGAGGGCGTCTCGCAAGCAGAGTGCTGCACCAACCGACAGCAAGGCGACCAGAGCAAACGATGTTCTGAAAAGTGCACGTAAAATATTAACGCGCTCTTAAGATGTATGGCGGAAAGGCAGCCGCGATCGGATGGCCGATCGCGTTGGCTCGATCCCTTCTGGTCAGCTCGCCGGCTTCGCGACGAGAAGAATGTCCGCGCCATCCTTCAGAATTTCCAGTCTCATCCCAGCCGATGGCGCGATGCGCCACGTGTAGTATGCCTGTATAGTGATGGCATCGAGCGCCAGCGGCTTGCCGGCGACGAAGTCGGTTAGATACTGCGGCGGCCGTGCAGCCGTGCCCTTGCACCTGATGAGGAACGTCGGTTGCTCGAATGAGCCGCCGATGGAAACGTCGATCTCTCCGCCGCGCGGTAGTGCAGTGACAGCGGAAGCAATGAGGTTGAGAAGAAGCTTCACCTTGTCTTTGGCGACGAGACCCGGCGCGCCACGCCATGTCAGCTTGTGCTTGCCCTGCGTGATGGCGACGAAGCCGCGAGAAATTTTCTCGGCGGTCGTCAGGTCGATCATGCTCCCGGCCGATCCGGCGGCGCCGAATGCAAAACGGGCAAATTCCAATCGCGCGGACGCCTGTTCCGTGACGTTCCGGATGACGTTCAGCGCGTAGCTCTTCGCTTGTTCGTCGTCCTCCTCGTCGAGGATTTCCAGTCCATTGAAGATAGCGCCGACCGGATTGATGATGTCGTGACAGATCTTGCTCGAGATCATTGCCGCGAGTTCGAGATCGGTCGGCGGAACGCGCTGGTTCATTAGTGACCCTTTTCTGAGATTCTCTCGATCGAGAGTGTGCCGCAGCTCAAGCGCGACAGCGCGACGCGAACCGGCGGAGGCGGCTTGCGATAATGCCCCATGCTCTGATACATGCGCCGAACGACGGTTGCCAAGTCTCGCGGCCGGTGGGCCGTCCAGGCCCGGATTTTCATGGAAGACATGGGTCTTACGCGCCACGGTAAGAACTGGGGCGCGGTAAAGCGTATTCGTAATCGCGGGCTCGCCCCGCGCCAACTGATTCGAACGGGGTTAGCTTCAAGATGTCGCCAATCGACGTCAACGATCACGATGCACTGATCGCAGCCTTGCTTCCGGCTGTCCGCGAGGCCGGGCGTCTCGAGATGTCGCATTTCACGAATGGCGTGAAGTTCGAGCAAAAGGCCGACAGGTCGCCCGTAACGGCTGCCGATCGTGAGGCTGAGGACATTCTGCTGGCGGCGCTGGCGTCTGTTGCGCCGGATGTGCCCGTCGCTGCGGAAGAGCGGATCGCGGCCGGTGCCACATGCGAATACGCGAAGCGATTTTTCCTCGTCGACGCGCTCGACGGAACGCGGCTGTTCATACGCGGCAAGCCGGAGTTTTCGATCAACATCGGCTTGGTTGAAGACGGTAAGACGCGGTTTGGTTTGATCTATCTGCCCCCGTCCGAGCGCTTGTTCGTGACGAGGTCGGATGGCTTCTCTTACGAAGCTAAGCTTTCCCAGAAAGACGAATTGCCGTTTGCAGCAATGCAGTTCAAGCGCCTCGTCACACGAAAGCCTGATCCGGCCGCACTCGTGGCGTTCAACAGCCGGGGTGTCGGAAGTGCGAGCGCGGGGCTTTTGGCAACGCTCAAGGTTCAGGACACGAGACCGCTCGGATCGTCGATGAAGTTCTGCCTCATCGCCGCCGCCGAAGGCGACCTCTACGCGCGGTTTGGCGAAACATACGAATGGGATACCGCCGCCGGCCAAGCCATACTCGAGGGTGCCGGAGGATCGGTCACGAAATTGGACGGATCGCTACTGACGTACGGGCATTTCGAACGTGGCTACCGCAATCCCTATTTCATTGCCTGGGGACGCCAGCCGCTGTGGCGCGGGGGCGAATCCGAATTGGCCGCGCCAAGGGCATAAGCAACGCGACGCGGCCATACTTTAGCAACACATAGCGGCGAATCTGTAGAATAGGATTCGGGCGCACGCTCGATCTTCGGGAGGGTGCACGCATCACGTGCGACGACCCGGCCAGATCTTGCCAAAGCTTGGTCCTGCCAAAAAAGTGTTGCGAATAAGAACAAGTGAGGGGTCACGCCGATGCGGCGCCGCGGCTTCGACAGAATAGCGCGAACTAAAGGTGCGGCCAGGAATGCGGCATTTGCATCGATCTTCAGTCTCATGGCGTGCCTGATCGTTGGAGGCTCGAGCGCCGGGGCGCAAGACGACGCCTATAGGCCGCCCGCCGACACCTACACCGGCCAAAGCGGCGTCGACACGTACCGCGCATCTCCCCCGCCCCCTGACTCTAGCTACGCCCCGCCGCCCCGAGGCGCTGCAGGCGGCGATCCCTATGGCCCCTACAACGGCCCCCGCAATCAGGGTGGCGACCAGGGTGGCGATCCGGGCGGCTACGGCGACCCCTACGCTCCGCCGCCGCAAAACGCGGGCAGGGATGACCGCTATTATGATTCCGGTCCGCCCCCAGGGGCGTCCGAAAGAAGTTCGTATTCCGAGGATGAGATCATCCGCGCAGGGAACAACTTCTTCGGGAAAATCAGCGGCGGACTGGCGTCGGCTATCGAATGGGCCTTCCAGAAGGCTGGCAGGCCGAATGGTTACATTCTGGGACAGGATGCGGGCGGAGCGTTCGTCGCCGGTCTGGCCTACGGAGAGGGAACTCTCTACACGAAGGATGCCGGCTCCTTTAGGGTCTACTGGCAAGGCCCCTCGGTCGGCTATGATTTCGGCGCCGACGGATCTAAAGTCATGACGCTCGTCTACAACCTCCGCGATCCGAACGACATTTTTGATCGATTCGGCGGCGTTGAGGGGTCGGCTTACCTCGTAGGCGGCGTAAGCGTGCAGTTTCAGAAGTCTGGCCACGTCTCGTTGGCGCCAATTAGGGCGGGGGTAGGCCTCCGACTGGGTGCCAACGTGGGTTATTTGAAGTATACAAGGAGTCCGACCTGGAACCCCTTCTGATGCCGGTGGTCGGCTCAGTGCCGGTTCGATATTGCAGTGAGACCCAAAAGGGGGTTTCTCTGCCGGTCTGGGAACGTTGCCGTCGGCGGGGGCCGCGAAGCTTTTCATTGCAGGGCGAGTTTTCTTGATAACCCTTTCCGCCGCGATGCTCGTGATGTTGGGCTTTCTGATCGCGGCCCTGATCGTGGTTGTGCTTTTGCCTGCCTACCGCCGCCGCGTCGAACGCTTCACCTCCGAAGCCTTGAAGCGGACGCTGCCGCTCACCGAAGCGGAAATTCGCGCCGACAAGGACCGCTTGCGCGCCGACTTCGCGATGGAACTGCACCGCCTCGAATCCAAGCTTGAGGAAGCCGGCCTTTCGGCCGCCCGCCAGCGGGTCGAGGTCAATCGTCGCGATGCGAAGATTCAGGAATTGTCCGAGGCGATCGCCGACCAGAAGATGAGCGTCGAGGAGCATGAAAATGCCCGCCGCGTTCTCGAACAGGCGATCCTCGATAGGCTCCCGAAGGTCGAGCAGCGTCTCGCCGAAACGCGAAAGCTGCTCGCAACGCGCGACCGTGAAATCAAGACGCTGTCCGCAACGAGCGCCAAGCAGGCTGCCGCGCTCGAGGAGGCAACGCAACTCAACAAGCAGCGCGAGAGAGAGCTTGCGCAGCTGCGTACGACGCTCGACACGCGAGCCATTCGCAATCGTGGTGCCGCTGCAGGCGCGAGTGCCGATAGTAACGTCGCTCTTCGCACAGAGCTTGAGGCGATGCGTGAGAAAACGCGCGAACAGGCAGCGCTGATCGAACGCTTGAAAGGTGCGGCCGCCGTCGCTCAAACGTCTCCCGATCGCGATGAACAGAACGCAGAGATCAAGAGGCTTCTGCTGGCGCTCGCCAAGACGGAAGCCGAGCTGAGCACGCTGAAGTCGAGCATCGGCAGCGAGGACGCTGAGCGGATGGCGCTCGAGGATCGTGTTGCCGATCTTCAGGCAGCCGTTGATACCAAGTCGACCGAAATGGCGAAGCTCCGGGCCGCACTCAAGGTCTACGAAGAGAAGGATGCGCCGTCGCCCGGTATGATGGAGAAGGCCGACTTCAGCGCTCTGCAGGCCGAGCTCGAAAACCAGCGTCGCGTTATTACGGAACTTCGCGCCGAGATCGCCGCCGGACAGGAGCGTCTGTCACGCCAGGCCCTCCGCTTCCACGAAGAGCTGCGCCGGATAACTCCGGAGCCGGTTGTCGAAACGCCATCCGACCGGGCAAACCCCGCAAGGCCGTCGCTTGCCGAACGCATTTCGACCCCTCGCGGGCAGCGACCCGCTGGGAATGTCGCCGACAAGCCCTCGAACGGCGACGGCACGGAAACGCCCGACCAGCGCCCCGACCAGCGCCCAGACCAGCGACAAGGATCATACCTGCGCGCTTTGAACGGCAATGCTGGCGGCGGACCCGGTGACGCGCCCCCCGAGAGAGCCGACCGGCCTCCGCCGTTGCCGGCCGCTGGTGAAGCCGACAAGAACGCGGACAGCCCCGCGCCCGCCCCTCATCGTCCACGACTTCTCGAGCGCATAAGCGGCATCGATAAACGCTAGGTAGACCGAAGCGATTGGATCGGATCCGGGCCCCCGGCGTTCTGGGATTGCGTTGTAAGCCGCGCGTCCCATTTTATCCGGCGGCGCAGGCGTACGTTGCCCTGTAATCCTCTCACGAGCGGTGGATCATGACGGAAGTGTCAGAGACGCGTAACGAGCCGCATGACGGGCACGACCACGCCGGCCATGATCACGGGATCGGGTCGCACGGCCACAGCCATGTGCCGAAGGATTTCGGTTTCGCGTTTGCGCTGGGTGCGGGCCTCAACATCGGCTTTGTCCTCATCGAGGCGATTGCCGGCTTCTTTGCCAACTCGATGGCGCTCGTCGCGGACGCAGGTCATAACTTCGGAGACGTGCTTGGTCTCCTGATGGCCTGGGGCGCGAGCGTACTCGTAAAGCGCCGGCCGACCCTGAGCTTCACCTATGGCTTCGGATCATCGACGATCTTGGCCGCGCTCGCCAACGCGGTTCTGCTTCTGGTGGCTGTCGGCGCCATCGTGCTCGAAGCCGTACAGCGGCTGATCGAGCCCGCGCCCGTAGCCGGCGGAATGATGATCGTCGTGGCGTTCGCCGGTGTCCTGGTCAACGGCTTCACCGCCTGGCTGTTTGCGTCGGGCGGCGAGCGCGACGTCAATATCCGCGGCGCCTATCTCCACATGATGGCCGACGCAGCCGTCTCGGTCGGCGTCGTAATCGCTGGTATCGCCGTATTGCTGACGGGATGGTACTGGGTGGACCCCATCGTCAGTCTCATCATCGCTGCAGTGATCATCTGGAGCACGTGGGGACTGCTGCAGGATTCCATGCGGCTCGCGATGCACGGAGTGCCCGGGAATATCAATGCTGTGGACGTGCACAACCGGCTGCTGCAGCTGCCCGGCGTCGTCAGCATCCATGATCTCCACATCTGGCCCATGAGCACGACGGAGACGGCGTTGACGTGCCACCTTGTCATGCCGGACGGGCACCCGGGCGATGCCTTCATCGAAAAGGCGACGAAAATGCTGCACGACGAATTTGGGATCCGTCACGCGACCCTTCAATTCGAAGTCAGCGACGGTGCCCCATGTGGCCTCGGCGCCGGCTGCACCGCGGGCAGCAGCACCCCGGCGGCGCACGGCGCGCCCGCCTGACCGGTCGATCCTCGCCTTCCGTTCGAAGTGGCCTCTATCTTCGGCCATCTAAGCCGCTGTGAGCGTCACAAGGCACGCGCAAGGCGAACCTGAAACAGATCAGCCACAGTGCGCGCGTGATGCGGAGGCGGCCATGAAGATTCTTCTCGTGGGACATGGCTACGTGGGGTCCTATCTGTTGCCGGCCCTGGTTCAGGCCGGACATGACGTCTCCGTGTGCGATCAGAACGTCGATCGCCTCGCAGGCATCCCGAACGCGATGCGGTGCCGGTATCAGGAACTGACCATCACGGATCTCGCGGATTTTTCCGTCATCCTTTGGTTTGCCGGACATTCGAGCGTTCCGATGTCCCTGAGTGATCCGGACGGCGCGCTCGCCAACAACTGTCTGGATCTCCTCCATTTCGCGCGCCGCAAACAGTTCAATTCGCGCTTGATCTACGCCAGCACCGCGAGCGTCTATTCGGTGATGATGTCGGAGAACGGCATCGCGCCGCCCGCGCTCGACGAATCCGAGACGAGGCTCGACCCGGTCAACCCGTATGACTGCTCCAAGGTCTCGATGGATGCGCTCGCCCGCTGCTTCGCCAACGGGATAACGGGCCTGCGCCTCGGAACGGTCTGCGGAATGAGCCCGTTGCTGCGGCCGGAGCTGATCTTCAACGCGATGAACATCGCAGCGATGCGCGACGGCTGTGTTCAAGTGCGCAATCGCAGGTCTTATCGCAACATCCTCTTCCTCGAAGACCTTGCCCATTACGTCTTGAGGATTATCGAACTTCGCCATGATCTGCCGCCGATCCTGAACACGGGCTCGCTCAACGCCAGCATCGGCCAGCTGGCGGACAGTATAGCGGCGTTCCACGGTGTGCCGGTCATCGACCACGGCAACGCGCTCACCTACTCCTTCCAGATGAACTGCCAAAAGATCCAGTCGCTGTGCGGTGCGCCGCGACCCATCAGCATCGCCGAACGCTGTGAGCGGTTCCGCGAGGCCTATCACCCTGAGCTACAAGCAGCATCATGACCGCAGATTGCGAACCTCAGCGCACGTGCATCGTTTGCGGCGGCGAAGCGAAGCCATTGCTCGAATTGGACGTCCAGCCGCCAGCCAACCTTCTTCTCTCAGGGCCTGACGAACCGCACGAAGCCTTTCCTCTGGGTTTCGCGATCTGCCCCACCTGCACGCATGGCCAGCTGACCCACTTCGTCGATCCGGCCAAGCTCTTCAAGCATTACCTCTATGCGAGCGGCACGAGCGGGACGCTCAAGGCTTACTTCGAGTGGTTCGCAGACACGTTGCTGCGCGCGAGTAGGCCCGGCGCGCGCGTTCTGGAAATCGCCTCGAACGACGGCAGCCTCCTGGGGTGCATGGAAGCACGCGGCTTCGACGCTGTCGGCGTCGATCCGGCGGAAAACCTCAACAAAATCGCGGCCGCGGCCGGCAGGAAAGTGATCACCGGATTTTTCCCGGACGCCCGGCCCGAGGGACAGTTCGACATCATCGTCGCGATGAACGTCGCGGCCCATACGCCGGACCCGGCGACGTTCATGCGTGGCGTGCGCGAATGCCTGGCGCCGGGCGGCGTCGCGATCATCCAGACCAGCCAGGCATTGATGATCGCCAACGGCGAGTTCGATACCGTCTATCACGAGCACTATTCGTTCTACACCGTCGCTTCGATGGCGCGCCTCGCGGAAAACAACGGCTTGCGCGTCGAAGCTTCGCAGCTCACCTCGGTGCACGGCGTAAGCCTCTTATCGTTCCTCCGGCGATCGGAAGACGACGTCGCGCCGTTTGCATTTGATGGCGGCCAACCATTTTCCGTTGCGTGGCCGTCGCCGACGCCACCGTCGCTTTCCCGCGACCTTGGAGGCTCCGAGGTCTTGAGCGCATACGCGACATTCGCCGACGGTGCGAAGACCGCGATGAGCGCCGCCGCGGCCGTCGTCAAAAAGCATCGAGCTGCGGGCCGGAAAATTGCGCTCGTCGGTGTCGCAGCGAAGGCCCTGACGTTCGTTCGCGCCGCAGGCATTGTTCCGGACGTCTATCTCGACGAAGCAGCCCTGAAGGTAGGGCTGACCATTCCGGGCACTGAGCACGCGATCGAGCCATTCAGTAAAGCGGCCGACATCGCGGGCGACACGACGTTTCTGATCGGAGCCTGGAACTTCGCCGATGAGCTGATCGCAAAGATCCGGCGGCACAGCGGCGACGCGTCGCCGAAATTCGTGATCTATTTTCCGAAGCTTCTCGAGATCGGGTGACTCTCAATGGCCAAGCGGGTCGTCGTCTCGCATTTCTTCAACGAAGCCTATCTGTTGCCCTGGTGGCTTCGCCACCATCGCGAGATATTCGATCACGGCGTCCTGATCGATTATCATTCGACGGATGACTCCGTCGCGATCTGCCGCGAACTCGTGCCCCATTGGGAAGTCGTCTCCTCCGAAAACGCCACGTTCGCAGCGCTTCTGTGCGATTTCGAAGTGATGAAACATGAGCAGCGCTTTCCGGACGCTTGGAAGCTCGCGCTCAACACGACGGAATTTTTCGTCGCTCCGGGCCTGGCAAAGATGGAGCGCGTGGTCGCCCAGCACGACTTGACCGGCGTGTGCCTGCCGGGCGCCGTGATGGTCGATACCGACCCGCACAATCCGCCGGATCCGTTACGGCCTTTGGTCGAGCAAAAGGCGACGGGCATTTGGGAGGACGAGATCGACTTCGCCGCTCTCGCCATACCGGGACTGACATTTCCGACCCGAAGCAGGCTCTATCATCGCTACGCGATCGGCGCCTACACGCCCGGCCGTCACAATTCGCATTTGCCGCGCCAATGTAATGGCAGCCGCGAACTCGGATCGATCAGGTGGTACGGGTTCAGCCCGTGGTCGAATGCATTCAAGGCGCGCAAGCTTCAGATTTCGGACCGGCGCGATAGCTTCGACGTCAAGAACGGTTTCGGCGCGCAGCATCAGGCCGACATTGCCGAGCTTGATGGACGCTGGTCGAAGCTCAGGCCGTTGAGCGGCATATTGCGTAACGCCGCCTAATACCGCTGAGCGCCGCGCCTGCGCGGCTAGCCGAAATTCGGCATTTCCGTCGCGGCAATCGTCTCGCGCAGTATTTGCGCCTGATCGCGCCTCGCGAACACCTCGAACCCGCGCCGCTCCAGTTCGCGGCGGCTCGGCTCATCGCGAACGAGCGCCACGCAGCTCCTGACGATATCGTCATATGGAACCGCCAGCATTGCGCTTCTGATGTCCTCGTCGATCTCGGTCCGAGGACCGCACTCCGACACGACCGCTTTCCGGTTCGCGAGAAGATACGAGGTCCTGACGATCTCGTGGATGCTGTCTTCGTAGAAGTGCACGTTCAGAACGACTTTCGCTTCCGCAATCGCCCGGTCGCGCGCCTCTCCGTAAACGCTGAAGAGATGCTTGACGTTCATTCCCGCCGCCATCAGTCCCGCAAGGATCGCTTCGCGGCGCGGATTGATGCTGCCGTAGAAGAGAACGTCCGTTGTCTGCGTTGTTGGGGGGAGATCGCGCGTCATCTCCGGCGTGTAGCCGATGCTGAAATGGCGGACGTACCGGCTGCCGGTCAGGCGGCGCAACGCCTCGATGTTGCGCACGCTGTAATCCCAGACCGCGAGCCGGCTCAGAAGGCTCAAATAGACGGGCCGCGAGCGCACATCGAATCCAGTGACCTGCTCTAGATTGATGATCACCGTGTTCGACGGAATCCTGTCCGCAAGTTCCTGCGAGTCGATGAGATGAGCGCCGAGTAGCAGATTGACGCCGGCGTTTCCAAGCGCATTGGTTTTGCGCTGAACGTCGACGCCGAGCGATCTGAATGCGCCTTCGAAACCGAGTGTGAGATCGTCGAACGCAGCCGAGTGCGGATTGCCATCAGGCGTGATCGTCACGATGGTGACTTGGCGCCATGCCGGTGGGATGAGGTCGTTACTGAGGAACTCCAGACCAAACAAGTCTGCATCGGGCAACGCAGCCGGTTGAACGGCCGGCGGCGGCGCGGCGGACGCGAACTTGAGACGAGCCGACCGTTGCGAAACGGCAGACTGGAGCTTGCTGTGCAACGCCAGTGCGTTCGGCTCGAGGCCGAGCGCGGTCGAATAAGCTTCCGCGGCGCCGTCGAACTGGCCGAGATTGGTGAATATGTCGCCCAGCATTTCCCACGAGGATGCGGAATTATAGCCGAGGCTGATGGCCTTTCCCTTGGCTCGCGCTGCGAACTCGAGCTGGCCCATGGGGATAAGAACCGTCGCCAGCGCCTCGTATGCTTCAGCAGCGTCCGGCTCTTTCACGATCGCCTTGGCGAAGAGTTCTGCGGCGGCATCGAGCGCGCCAGCGCGTGCCACCTGCAACCCTTCGAGCAGCAGTTCCGTAGCGGAGGCCGCAGCGGCATCGAATGCCGCGACGTTGCCGTGAAGTCCTTCCGCAGGGTCCTCGCCGTCATCGATCAGGTCGGCCAGCGAAGGCCATTGATTCGTCGCCATCGAGTTCTCCGGGCAAACACGTTCAAACGGAGATCTCGCCGAAAAGCGGAGCCGCCGAGCGCGTTTTGAGATTTAGAACGGGAACCATGCGCGAGACTGTCACCCGCGCGCGCAGGCTTAGTGCGATCCGGATCCGGAATGGCCGGCGCGGCCCGCCCGCTCCTTGGCGATGGCTGCGATCGCCCGAACGCGCAGTTGCTCGATGGCGGCTGCCTGGTCCGACAGGAAGACGAACGCCGGGTCCGCCTCGCCGAGGGCGGGAAGGAGTTTGATCCCCGCCTTGTGCCACACGGACCACGCGATCTCGCCGGTGAGAACCATGTTGGGAGAGAAAGAGATCCGAATGGAGTCTCCGGTTGCAAGACCCCGAATTCCATCGACGCGGAGATCGGATGCGGAAAAATCTACGACTCGCACGTTCTGACTAACACCCCGGCATTCGAGGATTGCAGTAAAGCTGACCCGCCGCCTCGGATCCCGTCTACGCAAAAAATTTCGTGACAAAACCATTTGCGGCATCCGCCCCCAACCAGTCGTTGAACTCTTAAAACGTGCCGGCAGAGGCTATCCGCGTCGTAGCCCGCTGCTCTGAACAAGATTCAAAGTGGTTATAAAGTACTATATAAGGATTATTTGATCGTTACGATGATTCCGAAAAACCGACGTGCGCGACCCATTCCACACCTTCGCGTAATGCCCGCCACGACAAAGCGTTGCATTTCTCCCAAAGGACTAGTTAATTAAGGCTAATACTCTCGATTCGAGGAGAAGTTTATGCGACCAGAACTTGAGGCCGTACTTGAAGCCTACCGGCAGGATGCCGCTGTCGAAGAGCAATTGATCCAGGAAATTCTGACCGTGCTCGCCGTAACCGGTGCGGCGCGCAAACGGACCATCCAGGAGCTATCGCAGGTCGTCAGTCGTCACACCATCAAGGCTGCCGAAGACCGCGACTATCGTCAAAGCTCGGAAGAGTTGGCCCGTTACGATTTCCATCAGCCGCTTCGGCAGATGTAGCGTCGGCGTGCGCCGCCGATCCTAGCATTCATACTGCGAGTGAGGGCAGTCTCGGAATGTCTCCCATGAGGTGCGGCCTTTCATGAGCAATGTAGCCAGCCTTCGCGACGGGAAATGAAAAGATGAAAAATTCTATTTCTTCCGTCGCCCGCGTCGGCGCAGGCATTGCCGAGATGACGGGCAATATCGCTCAAGGTGTCCGTCGTCACGCATCGCGATGGAGCGCACACGCGGACGAGCCGATCCCCCAAAACGCACCAGACAGCTCAAAAAACCGAGCGAACGGCCAGCCTCGCCGTCAACCGGGATTGCGGCGGGCTGCGGTGTCTGAGCATCATGCACGCGAGTCTGAAGGCGCGATCGAGCATCGCTGCGGGCTGGAGTTTGATGTCCGGCGCTTTTGTTCCGAACTTGAGGAATGGCGCGCTGCATTGGCCTCGCTGCCGACGGAGCCTTGTGCAATCGGATATCAGAGCCCGGCGGAACAGAGCGCGGCGGCACCGAATCCTCATCGGTCGATGGTGCCTTACGAGGCAAGCAAATCATCCGGTTCACTCGAAGCCAATGTGGCCGATGCCGTTCAGCGGCTCGAAGGCGGCTCCATCTTCGGCCCGCTCCATTCGCGTAGCCCACGGCGCGCGATCGCCTGATTCTCAGGCGACCATGTTGATGCAGATGGTCGTCGCCGCTGCTCCATAATCGGCGCCGGCGCCGCGATAGGGCGCTAGGCTCCCATAAAAACTCTACTCTCTAATCCCTGTGTGCTGACACGCCCGCCCATGCAGCGCGCGCAGCTGAGGTGATTAGGTCACTGTTCCCAGAAATTCGATCAGTGCGCAGATTTATGTGAATCGGAACCAAGTTCAGGTGCGCGGACGCCTTTTACGGCTAGTACTCATGTAGTACCTAAGAACTACAACTCGCGATTCGTGGTGTCATTCACCGCGCTGCCAATTCGAACGGACGGCGCCCGCTTTTCCGAACGCGACGTTGCGTGTGCTGCGTCCAAACATTCAGGGGACTTATTGCATGGATCGTAAGCGCGCATCGGCGCTCCAGAGGCTCGGCCGAAATCGCAATGACGGGCAATCCGGGATTGGGCGATGGCTCCCGCAGCGACGTCATTTTCAGCAGTTCGCACCGCCACACTGCTTTATCTCCGCGTTGGCCCTGAGCTTGATGGTCGGCAGCGGAGTGGTGGCGGCGGACCCGACCGGCGTCTACATTCACGACCAGAATAAAGCCAAGGTCGACAACGACCGTGATCACATCTCCAATGAGGAGGGGCCAGGAGTTCGGATCGACAACATCAGCGGCAACGTGTCGGTGAAGAACCGCTACGGTCGGCACTGGGACGACGCCAGGATCGAGGGCTCCGACGAGGGCGTGAGGATTACCGATGTCGGCGGCAAAATCTCGATAGATAACAGCTTCAAGGGCAAAATCATCGGTCATGGGGCGGACGGGATCTACATCGACGATGCCGAGGGCAGGGTCTCGATCGATAACCACTTCGGCGGCAGAGTCTCCGGCCGTGACGACGGCGTGCACATCAGAGACGTTGACGATCATGTCACCATCGATAACCGCTTTGGCGGCAGCATAACCGGCAAGCGCGACGACGGTATCGACATCAAAAACGTCGAAGACGACGTCAGTATCGATAACCGCTTCGGCGGAAAAATCACCGGACGCGACAACGGCATCCAGATCGAAGACGTGGACGATGACGTCGAAATATCAAACAGCTACGGCGGAAAAATTACGGGCTGGCGAGGTGACGGCATCCGCGTTGAGGATACGGACGGCGACGTCAGCATCGAAAATAAGCACGGAGGCCGGATCACCGGGCGTGACGACGGCATTCATATCGAGAATACCGATGATGATGTGAAGATCGACAACCGGTTTGGCGGCAGGATCACTGGCAAGAAAGGCGACGGCGTCGATATCCGCGATGTGAACGACGACGTCAAAATCGACAATCGCTTCGGCGGCAGGATCACGGGCCATGATGACGGCGTGAAGATCCGCGATGTCGGCGAAGATGTCACCATCACCAATAGCCACGGCGGCAAAATTACCGGCGAAAAAGACGACGGCATCGATATCAAAGATGTCGACGATGTCCGCATCGATAACAGCAAGCGCGGCAAGATTTCCGGACGTGACAACGGCATCCAAATTGAAGACGCCGACGACGTCGTCATTTCCAATAAATCCGGCGGCAGCATCAGCGGTAAACGCGGGGACGGCATCAACCTGGACGATGTCGATTACGTCGAGATCGACAACAAAAAGGGAGGCAAGATCACCGGCCACGACGATGGCATCCACATTGAGGACGCCTCCGGCGACATCGAGATCGATAACCGCTATGGCGGCAGCATCAAAGGCAAGCACGGCGACGGCGTTGATATCCGGGACGCAGATGATGATGTGGAGATCGACAACCGCTTTGGCGGCAAGATCACCGGGCATGACGACGGAATTAAAATTCGCAACGTGGATGACGACGTAACGATAGCCAACAACTACGGCGGCAAGATTCGCGGTGAAGAGGGCGACGGCGTCAACGTAAGGGACGTCGAAGGCGACGTTGAAATTTACAATCGGCGAGGCTCGATCAAGGGCTACGACGACGGCATCAAAATCCGGGATGTTGACGGCGATGTGACGGTCGACAACGACAGCGGAATTATCCAGGGCCGCCGTGACACCGGCGTCGATGTCGAAGCGGATGGATCTGTCACCATCGATAATGACGACGGGACGATCAAGGGCCGCAATAGCGGAATTTCGATCGCGTCGGATTCAGCGACGATCAATTCATCAGGCTTGATCGAAAGCTCCGGTCAGCACAATGCGACGATCGATCTTTCGACCGATGACGGGGCGACAATCAACAACTACGCCGGCGGTCTCATTCGCACTTCTCGCGAGTCGACGTCGGATCTCATTGTTGATGCCCGCGGCGGCGCCGTCACCATAAACAATGATGGCACGATGATCGGGCGCATCGATCTGTCGGAAGCAGGCAATACGGACACAGCGAACACTTTCAATAACACCAGCAACGACAGCTGGCACTTCACCGGCACCAGTAACCTTGGCGACGGTTTGGCGGACGCCTTCAACAACACGGGAACGATTTATACAACTGATCCGGACTCACCATCCTACAATGACGCCACCGTTCTCGCGGGCGTAGAATTCTTCAATAACGGCGGCGTCGGTGGAACCGGGACGATCGATCTTCAGGATGGATATACGGGCGATACCTTTACGCTCATTCCGACTGATGGGGGCACGCTGACATTCCACGGAGCTGATGGCCAGAGCGCATTGAAGGTCGATGCCTTCCTTGCCGGCCCGTCGAACTCGAACTCGGATACGCTCGTCATCAATGGCGACGTGACGGGCTCTACCGCGATCTACGTCAACAACGTGAACGCCGGGTTTGGCGCCTACAATCCGACGGGTATTGATGTCGTGAATGCCACGGGATCTCTACCGCAAGGCAGTTTCTACCTGGCCGACGGCCCGATCAAAACTGGAATGTTCCAGTACGATCTCTATCTCAATGGCTCGAACGAATGGGTCCTTGCCAGCAGCCCGAGCCATTCATTCTTCGAACTCCCAAGCCTGACGTCCGCGGCGCAGTCGGTATGGCACAATGCGTCGGACGCGTGGCTTGACCGAACGGCGGATTTGCGCACGGCACTAAATACGACGTGTGCGCCGGTCAGCCTCAAGGATTCGACCGCAGGATGCGCAAAGCCGGCTTCTGGCGCTTGGGCGAAGGTTCTCGGCGCTTCGGAATCGCGATCGACTAATCACTCCTTTACGCTGATGAATACCGTCGAGCGGCATTCGGTCAATTCGCAGCTGGACGGTGGCGGTGTGATCGCCGGCTACGACGTTATCCGCACGACTGAAGGCGGAAATGGAATCTGGATGGCCGGCGTAATGGGTGGCTATCTGAGATCCAAGCTCAATTTTGACGGCTCCGCAAACAGCGCCGATTTCCAGAGCGGCGCCGTGGGTGCGTACGTGACCTACCTGCAAGGCGGCTGGTTCATCGATGGCCAGTTCATGGCCAACCTTGGAAACGTCAAATACTCCGGCGTCCAATCCACGAACGAGCACGCGGGCTTGACTGCCGTCGGCGGCGTTATCGATGCCGGATATCGAGCGACGTATAACAACGCGTTTATCGAGCCTGGCGCCACGCTCTCGTATGTCAACGCGAGCATCGACACCATGGAAATCTACGATACCTCCGTAAACTTCTCGAGCGGAGACAGTTTGCGCGGACGTCTCGGTGTGCGCGTCGGAACGACGATTGCGAAGGAGCGAGCAAAGTATGAGCCGTTCATCGGTGTTGGCGCCATCTATGAATTCCTCGGCAACAACACAGCAGACGTGACGAGCGGAGATTACGTGCTCGAGACGACGGACAACCTCTCCGGCGCGCTCGGCGAAGTCACCGGCGGCGTCAACATGTTCAGCCTTACCGGCAATGGCCTCAGCGCTTTTGCGAAGGGCAATGTACAATTCGGAAAGGATGATTTCGTCGGATACGGCGGAAGCCTCGGCGTCCGGGTCGACTGGTGAGGTGAGGCCGAAGAACGAGACCCTTCCTATCGTTCTCCGGCCGCACAACAGGGTTCCGGTGCCGCAATACGGCGGCCCGGCATCCTGCTTTCGAAGGATCCTGCTTTCAAAGGATCCGGTTTTCAAACTCGGCGATCTTCAATGAGTGCTGTCTTTAACTGGAGATATTCGGATGAAAAAATACGCGTCGCTTTTCGCTGCCTGTGCTGCGTCGATGGCCGTGTTCGGAATTGCGAATGCCGCGGAGGTTCCGCCCACAGCCGAGGCCGCGAACGCCCCGGCGACGAGCCAGGTCATCGGTGATTGGCTTTTGGCATGCACGCCCCCGGTGAAGGGCCGCAAATCGTGCGTGATGTCTCAGACGCTCATGAGCGACAAACTCAAGAAGCCAGTCGGCGTGCTGACGATAGGCAGGGATCAGGCTGGCAAACTCAAAGGGTCTTTCCGGTTGCCCGTCGGAGTATCGCTGCCGGCAGGCGTGGTCGTGGGTCTTGAGAAAGAAAATTCGTTCGCCGTTTCCTATACCGTATGCCAGCGCACGGGATGTATTGCGTCCTTCGATCTAACTGAGCCACTGCTTGGGCAGATATGCAAAGCGCCGAAAATTTCCGCCGTCGTTCAAGACACGTCGAAGCAGGCAGTCAACTTCACGTTCTCGACGCGCGGCTTCCCCGATGCCTACGCGGGCTACCTCAAAGAAAGCAAATAGCACCTCTCGAATTCCATCCACCGGACAATGGCGACTGAGCACAACTAAAGGTTGCCATAGCCATATAAATGGACTTAGCTCAGATATGATGCAAGTTGAGGTTGTGGGGAGTCCGAGCTGCGCATGAGACAAGAATATGACGTGACGGCTCGGGCATTGAGGGGAAAAGTCATAGCGGTTCCGTCCGTCAACCCCCGGTATGACGACGCGATCGCCGAACTGGTTCTGGAGCAGGGCGGCAGGCTGGCCCTCGGCACATCACCTGCCGATTTCGAAACGCTCGACGCAAAAATCGATGGCCGCGAGGGCGTCTACTGCCAGCCGATAGATTTGGATCGCCCGAAGTCCGTGAGCGAGTTTTTTCAAATCGCATTCGCCCAGTTCGAACGGCTGGACGTCGTCGTCCTCGAACTCGCTCAACCGAAGCGGCAGAGGATGACGACGGACAAAGCAATCGAACTCGAGACGCGCCGCTTGCTGCATTGCCTTGACGCCGCGCTCCCCTATACCAACGAGGATCTGCACATTCTGTGTGTCGCGCCGGCTTCAGGCGCTGCCGCGATCCCGATCGCCACGGCATTTCTCGCGGCCAAGTTTGCCGCGAGGCGCGCGGCCACGGCACCGCGGGTGCGAATGTCCATCGTCTCGCCGCCAACTGATCGTTCCGACGAAGCTGATACATCCTTCGCGAGGACGATCGTGCATCTGATGAAAGAGCCGCGAATGCCCGACGTTATCGAAACGGTGCTGTCGTCTGCACGGAAGAAGCGAAGGTCAACGGCAAGGCCGCCCGTCGACGTCAGAGCGAGAATGAGTCTGCAGGCGTGACGCCGGAGCTAATCCTTGACACGGATATTCAGCTGATTTGCAAGCATGGCAGCGCGCGTTCTGTTCGGCAAACGCAGCTTTTGCAATACGGCCGTTACGTGTCGCTTGACCGTATTCAAGGAGCAGGAAAGTTCCTCGGCGATTTCCGCATTGCTCTTGCCGGCCCCGAGCAGCATCAAAACTTCACGCTGTCTCGGACTCAAGGAATCGACGTCTGGATGCTGCATCGGCGCCGCCGGCGCCTCGCCAAAGCCCGGGCCGAATTGTTGAAAGAGAGCCCGCGTGATGGTGTCCTGGATAAGACCCGGATTGAGCGTCACCGGCCCTTTCGACTCCTTGAACGGAGCGTCGGCCTCTTTCGCCTCGGGCACCCACGACGCGATATCGACGTGCATGAGAACGGCGCCGCTGCCAACGTCCGGGCTGACCGGAACGCCGATGACGACAAACCATTGCTTCTGCTTCGGCCGCGAAGGTACGACGAATGAGATGAGGCTGCGCTTCCGCTTCAGAAGCGATTGAATTTCGGAGCGATGTTTATCGTCATCGCAGTGATCGAAGTAGGACTCGCCGACCGGGTACCGGGCGAGGGCAATCTTGTGACTGCCGTCCTGCGCTCCGGTTTTGGTGTTCACGTCCATGATTATGCCTCGGCTGTCGACGAGGACGACATAGACGGGTGGTTCGCTCGAGGTCGAAGATTTCATCGCGGTCCCGTACCAGTGGCATCCGGGACTCGCTTGTGACTAGCGAATAAGAATCACCCCTCCCGGATAGACGAGCAGGGATTAGCGAACCCTGGTCGCCAAGGCTAGCGGCGCATTGTTGCAATTGGGAACTGAACGGGCGTAATCGGTTCCGGCTGCATTCCACCTTAAATTGTAATGGCATGAGCGCCCTTGGAGACTAGTTATAAAAGACCATTCTTCCAACCGAGACGATCAGAATGTCACAATCGCTATTGAGCAATACTCTGAGGCTTGATGCCGGATGCTACGGAGACGCTGTTCGCACCGGACTCGAAATAGGCTGATACCTCGGCCGCGGATTTTGCAGCGCTGAAGTAATAGCCTTGGATCTCAGAGCACCCCTCGGCCTTCACGATATCGTACTGCTCCATCGTTTCGACACCCTCGGCCGTCGTGTGCATCCCGAGCGTCCTCGCCAGTTTGACGATGGTCGAAAGAACCAATCGCGCTTCCAGGCTCGTGGTCAGGTCGTTGATGAACGAGCGATCGATCTTCAGCCGGTCGAAAGAGCAGTTTCGAAGGCAGCTCAATGAAGAATAGCCGGTTCCGAAATCGTCCATGGCGGTCTCGATGCCGAGTTCGCGAAGTTCGCCGAGCAGCGCGTTAGCCTTCGCAAAATCCGACATGATTGTCGTTTCGGTTATTTCAAGTTGCAGCCGATTGGGTGCAAGACCGGTTTCGGACAGAGCCGACTTCAGTCGATCCACAACGTGCGGACATTCGAACTGGGCCCGCGAAAAGTTCACGGATATTTTTACATGCGCGGGCCACCTGGCCGCGTCGTGGCACGCCCGCCGAAGAACCCAATCGCCGATCGGCGCAATCAGCCCAAGCTCCTCCGCGACCGGAATGAATTCTGCGGGCGACACCCTCCCGCGCTTGGCATGGTTCCAGCGGATGAGGGCTTCGAGCCCAATCAATTCGTTCGTCGCGAGCCGCACGATCGGTTGATAGTGGACGTCAAAGCTGCGATCGGCGACGGCTTTTCGAAGATCTTGTTCGAGTTCTTGCCGCTGTTGCAGTCGCCGGTCCATATCGGGTTCAAAGAATTTGTAATTCCCGCGCCCCGTCGACTTTGTGCTGTAAAGAGCTGCGTCTGCGCGCCTGAAGAGCTCCCAAGCCGAACTCGTGTCGGGCTGCCAGCATGCCACGCCAATGCTCGCGCCGACACGAATGTCATGACCGCCAACCGTCATCGGCGCATTCAATAAATCCGAAATTCGCCTTGCCACGATCTCCGCCGCAGCAGGCTGTGTGCCCCTGTCCAACAGCACGGCGAACTCGTCATCACCGAGACGCGCGACAATGTCTGTTTCCTTCACGCTACCGCGCAATCGCCCTGCAACCGTTTTGAGCAGGTAGTCGCCAATGTTATGGCCAAAGGTGTCGTTGACGGATTTGAAATTGTCGAGATCGATGAACAGAAGCGCAACGTCGTCGCTTCTGGATTTCGCGGCGCCGATGAGCTCGATGAGGAGTGCCCTGCTCGCGAGACCGGTTAAGCAATCGCGATCGGCGGAATATTGCGGCCGCCACTCGATCTTCGGATCTTTCGTGGCCTGCAATGCGGTCTTCGCATCGGATGGGCGGCGAAGTCTCTCGATAAGAAGGGCGGCGATCAACAGCTCTCCCGTGTTCGCGATGGCAAACGCCGCAGCGGCGATGAGCGATCCGCCGAGGGTGCTACTTATCATCATGGAGGTGAGGGCTGCGAACCCAACCATCACCAAGCGCAACTTGGCGTCGGATGAAAGGATAAGCGCCATCAGCAGAACGGCGTGCGTCGGCAGAAACGCGACGAAATTGTCGGACGAGATAGCAATCGCGAGGAAAAGGGACGCTGCCAACGCGGCAGAGACGCCGGCGGCCCACAACGCTCTGGTCATCGGCGAAAGAGGCTGCATCGGCTTCCCCCCAGGAGCTTGCGGATAGGCGCGGGAATCGAAGAACTCCCCCGTTATTCCACGTCTTTAGTCGTAGTCCGAAAGGGTTATTATTGCCTTAATTGTATCTCGCTGAACGCCGCGGCTCCGTAATGCATTACCCTGCGGCTGAATCTCGTTCGGGGTGTTCGGCGAATGTCGCGGCGTCGTCCGGTTGGGCCGGGATTGGGGGGCGTGTCGGATCTGCTGCCATGGGTCGCCACGCTTCGGGCCAGTCACCCTGGGCCACCCAGGCTTCGCGCGCGCTCGGCGATTGCATGGAACGGCCATGCCTCAAGCCCTCGTTGCCGCCGTCTTGCAATTGACGCGGGCGCCGGCGCATTCCGTGGCGTGGGCTCTGTCTCGCATCTGATTTTGCGGGCTTGATGAGGAACGCGAGCGCCACCGCCGCAACAGTCATCATCGCCGTCGTGCGAAGCGGATAATCGACGGACGAATGCGCGAGCAGCAATAACGCGGCAACCGAGGCTGCACGCGCAAGCCCAAGGTCGACGCCGTGGATCGCGGCGGAACCCTCCTTCCACAGCGAAGCGGTGCGCCGGACTATCCACACGCCGAACACACCCATCAGCGCGATGCCGAAAATTCCAGTCTCCAGCCAAACCTCGAGAACATCGTTGTGTGCGTGATTTGCGTAAGTGAGGCCGACATCCGAAGTCTGTTCGTAGAGCTGATAAACAGGAACGAATGATCCGAGGCCAGAACCGAATGGCATGTATGCAAGAGCGGCGGAGATCGTCTTGCGTGCGAAGGCGATGCGCGCGTCGGCGAAGGGATCGGCTCCGAACCGGTCGAGAATGCGGTAGAGCGCAAGCGGTAGGAGAAGGAGAATAATTCCGGCAGCCGTTCCCACGATCAATCGGCCGAAGCCGGGGTTCGACGTTGCGATCCGCCGATCGGTCATGCCGATGGCGATTGCGGCGGCCAAGGCCAAGTCCGTCAGAACCAGTCCGGCCCGAGATCGGGCCATCAGCTGAGCGGCGGTCAGCATCAGAAGCGCCGTCAGCCACGTCAGTAGAGGCACGGCCATGTTCGCGTCTGCTCGATGTCGAAGCTTGCTTTGCCCCATGATTCCTATCGCGTCGATAAGATGGGCAGCGACGAAGAGCGTCGCGACATAGAGCAGTGCCGCGAAGTGGTTTCGATTGGCGAAGAAGCCCACTGCCTCGGTTTTATTGGTTATCTCGTAAAACCGCAGCGCGCTGTTCGGCCCCTGTGCCAGTTGCAACAGACCGAGAAGAACGCTCGCTATTCCCATTGCGATAAGGACAAAGCTGACGCTTCGTCTATGCGCGTAGCCAAGCGTCAAAGTTCCTAGAAACACAGCCGCGGGAGGAAGTAACGCCAAACCGCTAAGGTAAGTCGCGGATGGGGTTAAGGTCAGTGGAAAGGCGGGACGAGGCTGATCGATCAAGGTATACGTTTGCGAAATGATCTCGCGTCCGGGCAGCCGAGACCATAGATCCACAGGCAGAGGAAGAAGTTGGACTATCGGCACGAGTGCGAGCGAGCCCAAAAAGATCAGCGGCCATTTGAAATGACGAACAGAACCGGAGATGACGATGTCACGAAGCGCAACGATCAGAAGGATGATGGCAAGGAATTGAAGCAGGGCATCTCCGGGATATCCACTCCGCGTCGCTCCGCCGAGCGCAATCGACGCGGCTAAAACGCCGCCCGTAAGACGCGCAAGCCCGTGCTCGGAAACAATCTCTCGCCACGCGACGCGCCGAGGAGAGCCGCCAACCAGCGAAGATATCGAGCCGAATATTGCAGCGTTTGAAATCATCGATCACAAAGTGAAGCCATCGCGATGGCTTTCCGGAGAGCCGCTACGGACTCGCCGGACTGTCATTGCTGCCACCGCCAAGACCGCCAACGGCAGCAGCGATGCCCCCGATCGCCGCCGCGCCGAGGAGGTAGGGCACGTAATCGGGCTGCGTCGCGTTGAAGGCCGTCGTTTGCGTCACGGCGGACCAATCCTGAGGGATCGCGGTCTCCGCTGATTGCAAGCCGTTGCTGGCGAGCGCAGTGGGGCCGCCGCATGGTGGAACCTCCGGCACGCTGAATACCATGCCGCCTCCAAGGAACACGGCGCACCCATTCGAGAACGTGACCTTCATCGAGCTTCCCGGCGAGGGGACAACAATGTCCCCCGCATTGACGATTGCGGGTCCCTTCAACGCCTCGTAGCCGTCGCCTCGACTGACCAGCGCCTCGCCTTGGATCAAGGTCACACTCGCCGCCTGCGCCACGGAAATCGTGACCAAGAGCGAAGCCACCGATAAGCCGGCGCGCAATAGCATCATGTGTTCCCTCGAGCATCAGACTAGCACGATAGGACTACAACGCGTCGTCCCCAAATGGAAGCGCCTCTGCCGATCGCTCCGGGGAAAATGCCCGTTAGAAAGCCGATGATGTAAGGAGGACACGGCCCACAGCAGAGCGATTACGATGCCTTGACACAGCCCGGCTAAATACCGATAGCTGACGAAAGGGGTAATACTAAAGAACTAATCTCAGGTGCGGGGGCGGCGTTTGATCGATCTTCATTGCCACATTCTTCCGGGTATCGATGATGGCGCAGCCGGCATCGAAATATCCCTCCAGATGGCCGCCGCCCTGATTGACGACGGAGTAGAGGCGGTCGTCTGCACACCACATATCCTGCCAGGGCTCTATCATAACACCGGACCACAAATTCGCGCGGCGACCGAGGAGCTCCGATCGGCCCTCGACCGAGCCGGATTACGGCTGAATCTGTTCAGTGGTTCCGACGCCCATGTCTCCTTGGACTTCGTGTCGAAGCTGAGAAGCGGAGAAATTCTCACTCTCGCCGATAGCCGCTACGTGTTGGTCGAACTGCCGATGCATGTCCGCCCCGAACTCCTGAACAAAATATTCTTCGAACTGATCGTCGCGGGCTATGTTCCTATACTTTCGCATCCCGAGCGCCTTCCCTGGATCCAAGCCCAATACAAATTGATTGAACGTTTGGTCCGCACTGGCGTTTGGCTGCAACTGACCTCGGGATCGCTACTCGGAAAGTTCGGCCGGCCTGCAAAATATTGGGCGGAGAGGCTGCTGGATGACGGCATTGTGCATCTTCTCGCAACCGACGCTCACGACGTGAACCGCCGCGCACCCGACCTGAAGAGAGGGCGCGACGCCGCCGCGGCGCGCGTCGGTGAAGACGAAGCGAATAATCTGGTTATGGCGCGCCCCCGCGCCATTCTTGCCAACCAATCCCCATCAAGTATTCCTTTGCCATTGGCTCAAGGATCGAATGCCATACCGAAAAGCGCCTGACCGTTCCGACTCCGTAAAAGACAGGAAATCGGCTCGCGGAGCGTTGTTTCCTGCGTTGATGCTCGCGCTGATGCTGGGGGGCTGCGGTGCCTCGCTGGGCGAAAGCGCGCATCTCACGGGAACTGCTTCGGTCACGAATAAAAGTGAGGCGTCGGCAGAGTCATCTCATCCCGCTATCGCTCTTGGCGCAACCGAATCGAGGCAAGCCGCAGAGCTGACGTCGATGTCGAACCCGGCCAACGCCGGATACAAAATCGGACCGATGGATGTCGTCGAGGTTTCAGTTTTTCAGGTGCCCGAACTTTCCAAAACAGTTCAGGTTGCAGCCAACGGCACGATCAATCTTCCGCTCGCTGGAGAGATCCAGGCAGTAGGCAAGACACCGCGAGATGTTGAGCGCGACCTGACGAAGCGGCTCGGCCGTGACTACCTTCAGTCGCCCCAGGTGAATGTCTACATCAAGGAATACAACAGCCAGCGCGTCACCGTCGACGGCTCGGTAAAAAAGCCGGGCGTATATCCGCTCCGTGGACCGACGACGCTGCTGCAGGTCATCGCGACCGCCGACGGATTCACCGAAACCGCCGATGCGTCGGTCGCGATATTCCGGAACTCGAATGGCGCGAAGTCCGCTGCAAAATTCGACGTCGGAGAAATTCGCTCCGGAAAAGCCAAGGATCCGGCCATCGTCGAAGGCGATGTTGTCGTCGTCAGCAGTTCGGCGATGAAGGAATCCTATCAGGCGTTGCTGAAAGTTCTCCCGGTCACCAACTTTTTTGTCCCGTTCCTGTAAGCGGTACGATCGCCGCGCTCTTCGCATCTAATGATGATGACGGCTCCATGACCTCTGCCAGCGACGCAAATAGTACGCCCCTCACGCATGCCGATTTCCGGGCACTCGAGCCGAATGACACATATGAGATGTACGGTGGTCGAGCGCTCGATCAGCTGTCACCTAATGGCGCCCACTTCGCCGCCACGGTAAGGGCGGCGATCCGGCTATTTCGCAGACGCAAGGGATTGATTTTCGCCGTCACCATGGCCGTGCTTTGTCTTGGCACCGTACGAACGTTTATGATGACGCCGCTCTATACATCCAAAATCCGGCTTCAAATTGATCGGAGCGTCGCGAAGATTGTCGAAGGCGGCAACATCACGCCCGTCGAGGGAGCGGACGCCGACTTCTTGAGAACGCAATATGAGCTGCTTCTCAGCCGGAGCTTGTCGGAGAGAGTGGCGCAAATGGCGCGCCTGGCCGAAGATAAGGACTTCTTCGCTCCGCGTTCATTTTCGTTTCAGAACGCGATCATGGGCTTCCTTCAGCCGGCCCAGTCGGGCACGTCGAAAAGCCAGAGAGAGCTAATAGACATCGCGGCCGGCATCGTGCAGCAGAACGTCTCTGTGCGGCCGATACCGGGATCGCGGCTGGTGGATATCGTCTACTCCGATCCGAACCCGGCGCGCAGTCAGAAAATTGCGGCCGCCTACGCGAACGCCTTTATTGCGTCCAACCTCGATAAGCGTTTCGAGGCGAATGCCTACGCCAAGGCGTTTCTAGAAGACCAGATAAAGCAGCTGAAATTGCGCTTGGAACAGTCCGAAAAAACGTTGCTGGCCTTCGCGGAGAAGGAACAAATCGTTTCTATCGGGTCGAGTTCATCGATGGTTGAAACAGACCTCGCAAACTCCAGCGCCGCGCTCGGCAACATTTCGCGCGAGCGGATAAAGAATGAGCAGCTCTGGCGGCAGGTGGAAAAGTCCGATGCGCTGAACTTTCCGCAATTCCTCGCCAGCGGCGCCGTCGATGGATTGCGCGCCAAGCGCAACGATCTCGTGACCGAGTATCAGGAACGGCTTCAGACGTTCAAGCCGAACTACCCGGCGATGCTTCAGATCAAAAACAAGATCGCGGAAGTGGACCGGCAACTTAACGCCGAGGTGAAGACGATCCGCGCCTCGTTGAAAAATGCCTACGAATCCTCGCTCGGCCAGGAAAGCGAGATAGCGGCGCGCGTCGCGAAGCTGCGGACTGACGTTCTCGACTTTCAGAAGCGATCCATCGAGTACAATATCTTGAAGCGGGAGGTGGACACCAACAGGGATCTCTACAACGGACTTTTGCAACGGTATAAAGAAGTCGACGTGGCCGGGGGCGTTGGAAGCAACAACATCTTCGTCGTCGATGCTGCAAATCTGCCAGGGTCGCCATCGTCGCCACAGCTTTTCAAATC
Source organism: Hyphomicrobium facile (assembly GCF_900116175.1). Classification (GTDB taxonomy): domain Bacteria; phylum Pseudomonadota; class Alphaproteobacteria; order Rhizobiales; family Hyphomicrobiaceae; genus Hyphomicrobium_B; species Hyphomicrobium_B facile. The sequence goes on along the minus strand of NZ_FPCH01000002.1, from coordinate 1,026,562 downwards.
CATGCTGCTCGCGCTGCTTCTCGGCTTCGGAGGAAGCATCGCGCTGGCTTTCGTCCTTGAGAATTTCGACGACGTTATCGATTCTGTCGAAGAAGCCGAGCGTGTCGGAGGGCTAGCAACGCTTGGCATCATCCCGCTTGTCAAATCCGGCATCGGTGTAACCGATGCACTACTCGACGTCAGGTCTCCGATCGCCGAAGCCTATCGCTCGCTGTGCACCTCGCTGCAATTCACGACGTCACGGGGCATGCCGAAAACGCTCTTCGTAACGAGCGCGGGGGCGAAAGAAGGGAAATCCATCAGCTCGATCGCGATCACGCAGCACTTCGCGCGGCTCGGGCTGAAGGTTCTTCTTATTGACGCCGATATGCGCAATCCATCGCTCCATAGATATCTCGAAGCGGACAACTCGGTCGGACTGAGCTCGTGTTTAGCCGGTGCATGTGCGCCGCCGGACGCCATCCAGAAGACGGCCGATCCGAACCTGGCCTTCCTGTCGTCTGGCCCGCTGCCGCCGAATGCCGCCGATCTGCTCGGCAGCCCTCATCTGATGTCGCTCCTCTCGGGAAGTCTCGAAGTGTTCGATCTCGTCATCATCGACGGGCCGCCGGTTCTCGGCATAGCCGATGCTTTATTGTTGTCGAGCGCGTCCGAGGCGACGATTTTTGTGATGGGAAGCGGGTTGGCGCGCGGTGGCGCGGTTCGAAGCGCTCTCAAGCGTCTGGAGATTTCGAAGGGCCCTCTGATCGGCAGCGTCATCACCAAGTTGGATGCGAGAACGGCGGGCTACGAATATGGATACGGCTACGGTTACGGAGCCGATGCATTCACTTACGGGGCGTCGCTATCGAGCACGCGCAGCGCCTCGCAGACAATCGCCGGTCCGGCATGAGTGCAAGTCAGGCTAAGGCACTGAAGGCCGCGCTCGATCTGATCCGCATGCCGTCGCAAGTTCGCGTCATGCGATCAGCGCCGTTGCCCCCGGGCGTGCTGCTGCTGTTGCGCCTCGCCGCCTCCGAATTGGAGGCGGAGCGCGAAGCCGGGAAAATCAATAACCGCGCGCCCGATGCCAATCGTGAGGCCGCAATATTCTTCATCGAGCAAGTTCTGCTCGCCTCTAATTCGGATTCCTACCGTGTGTTGGGCCTCGACGATACGGCGACGCTCGCTGAACTCCGTCGCCATATGGCGTATCTGCTCAAATGGCTCCATCCCGACCTGAGCAGAGATCCGCATAAAGCGCGGCTCGCGCAGCGCGTCCTTATTGCCTGGAATGAGCTGAAAGCCGGGAAGCGTGCGCGCGAAGGCCAAAAGGATTCCTCGCCGCCGCATCTGATGCGTGCCCCGAATTCGAGCTGTCGACAGCGCGCATTTGGGGCCACTCGGCAACGAGGCGATCGCCAAACACAGTTGCGGACGATTACCGGCGGCTTCGGAAGCCTCTTTCGCAGGCGGATCTGGCCACTGTGAGCGCTGGTTTGCAGGGCGAATCGAAATCCGGCCGAGCGATGTCGGATTTGGCGCATCTTTGCCTGAGGGCTTCGCTGACGGCATTGGCAGCTTTGCTGTGCTACCTCGTGCTGACGCGAACAGTCGTCTCCTCTCTCAATCGCGTCGCTCCCGACTTGGCGCTATCCATCCGCAGTTTCGACGCGGATGCCGAGCTGAAGCTCGCAAGAATTAGGCTCGCAAGTGCCGAAGAACCCGGAGGCGACGTACGTGAAACGACTGAGCAGATCCGACAACGGCTTCTGCGGGCGCTTTCGGCCGAACCGCTCAATGCTGCGGGATTTGAGCTTCTCGGCGTTGTTTCCGCACAAGCCAACGATACGGCAGCGGCGACCACCTTCATGCAGGCAGCCTCGGCGAGATCACGAAGGACGCCGGCTGCACTCCTTTGGCTGATGCATCAAAAATTCTTCGAGCGGGACACCGAGGCGGCGATCTCGTATGGCGATGCGTTGCTTCGCATTCGGCCGGAGTCCATATCCGGCGTGGTGCCGACGTTCGCTCAGATTATCGAGATGCCAAGCGGTGCGGATCAAATGATCGCCACGCTCTCAACGCGGCCGCCGTGGCGTGAAAAAGTTCTTTACGCTCTCAACGGAAAAACGCGCCATCGAGAGGCACCGCTCACGTTGCTTTCGGGTCTCACGAAATCCGCTTATCCGCCGACCGCGCGTGAAATCGGCGCCTATCTCCGCTATCTGATAGACGGCGGAAGTTACGAGGCTGCATATTATTCCTGGCTCCAACTTTTGCCCTCCGAACAGCTCGGAGCGGCGGGACTGCTCTTCAATGGCAATTTCCGTTTCCCGGTCTCGGGGCTTCTTTTCGACTGGACGATTGAAGGCGGCAGCGGTGCGATCGCGGAAATAGCAGTCGGCCAAGGGCCGAATGAAACGAATGCTCTGTCGTTGGAACTCGGCGGTGGCCGTGTCGACTTCCGGCCGATATATCAACTCCTGCTATTGGCGCCGGGCCGCTATCGCCTTGTTGGTCTCTCGAAAGGACACCTCAAAGGACTACGTGGCTTGCAATGGCAGATCGCATGCCTCGAAAAGCGATCGCTGGCCGTTGGCGAAAGCGAGCCGTTTCTCGCTGGATCTTCCGGCTGGACTGAATTCACGGCAGCTTTTGAAGTTCACGCAGGCTGCAAATCTCAGGTTCTTCGGCTTGTTCTCGATGCTCGCTCGGCATCCGAGACCTTCATTGCCGGATCTTTCGCCTTCGCCGATCTCAGGATCAAAAGAGACGAGCAGTGATAGAGCGCGGACCGATGCTCCACACAAAAAGATCAAGCTGATGCAGGAACGTCATTGTGAAATGACCAGCGCAGTGCTAGTCCGAAAGGATCACTAGCAATAAACATATCGAAGCCGTCGGCCTTCACCCGGCCTGCGGAAGCAATGGCGAGCGCAACGCGCGTCGAGCGGACGAACGCCCATCGCTTCTCATCGTGGTGTCGTCCCTCGCGGCAGAAGGCACGCCGCGAATGGCCCTCGTCCTGTGCCGGCATTGGCTGTCGTGGGGAATTCGCCCCGTTGTCGTCATCCTGCACGCCGAGCCGGCAGATCTCGCACCGGATTTCGCCGTTCTCGCCATTGATTGCATCACGCTCGACATTCCGCGAACCGGTCGCGGACGATATTTCGTTCTCGCCGCCCGCGTGTTTGCGCTGGCTCGCAAGTATCGCGCGATAGGCGTCCTCTCGATGCCCTTCGGATGGCACACCTTCATCGCACTGGGAGCTCGGTTAGGCGGTGTCCGGCACGTCGTCGCGCACGTCGGCAATTATCCGAACGTTGCCAACCGCCTTGCCTTTGCAAAGTTCAAGATGCTGGTCCAGTTGGGCCGGCCTCTCACCGATCGGCTCGTTTGCTGCAGCCGCCACGTCCAACAGGGCGCGACGAAACACTTCGGCGTTCGAGTAAGCGAAACGGCCGTTGTCTACAACGGTGTCCCGGTCGAGACTTTTGCTACCGGTGCAGCGCGAGGGCCAAGCGACCCGGCCAAGCCGTTCACGATCGGCATGGTGGCGCGGCTCGAAAAGCACAAGGATCAAGCAACGCTGATCCGTGCGGCCAAAATACTGAAGAATCGCGGCCGCAACGTGCGGATCGAGATCGTCGGCGAAGGCAGTGAACGTCGCGTCCTCGAGCAAATGATTGAGACCGAAAACCTCGCTGACATCGTAAGCCTTCTTGGCGCGCGCCGCGATGTGCCCGCGATCGTCGCAGGTCTCGATCTCTTCGCATTCGCGACAACGCCCGACGAAGGCTTTGGCATAGCGCTCGCGGAAGCCATGATTGCGCGCGTCCCGATTGTTGCGAGCGATGTCGGCGCATGCCGCGAAGTTCTCGACGACGGTAGCCTCGGGCTGCTTGTCCCGCCCGCTGATCCAGTTGCCCTCGCTGACGTGATCGACGCGGTGCGTGCCGATCCACATGCGGCGAGCATACGTGCAATTCGTGCGCGCGAAAAAGCCATGAGGGAATTTTCCGGGCAGGCCATGGCGCGCGCATACGGCGAATTCTTGGGCGTCTCGCCAGTCGAAAGATTTGTGGCATCCGCGCTTATCGGGCAAACGGCGTGACGGCTCGCCCGCATCTCATGCATGTCGTCAACGGATTCGGCGCAGGAGGCACCGAGATGACGTGCTTACGCTTGGCGCAGCATTGGCAATCTCGATTTTGTCAGCATATCGTTGCGTTGGGTCCGGAGACGCGTGCGCTGGAACCGGCATTTCGTCAGCTCGCAAATAGCGAGATCACTGTCGCTGCCGAAAGCCCGCTGAACCATCTCGCGATGTGGCGGCGGCTACGACATATCGTGAGGGACAAATCACCGGACGCGCTCATCATCCATGTCTTCGGCATTCCGCATTTGGTCGCCGCGTCGGCGGCAAGAAGCGCCGGTGTGAGGTCGCTCGCGGTGAAGGCAGGAAATCCGCCGCCGTTGCAAAAGGCGCTGCGCTGGCGATGGGCAGCCGTGGCGTTGGGCTCACAACTGCTTCGCTGTCCGATCGCATCCTGCTCTGTGGCCGTCGATGAAGCGCTCAGAAAGCTGAGCGTCGGCATGCCCAAGAATTCGCGCGCGCTTCCGAACGGCATCGACATTGCTTCGCTCGCGGCGAGAGCCTCGCGTTCGCGGCAAGCCAGGTTGGACCGGGCGCCGGTTATCGGCATGGTCGCGCGGCTGGACGCCATCAAGGATCACGACACGCTCTTGCGGGCATTCGGCCTCGTCCGCTCACGAATTCCGGATTGTGAGCTTTGGATCGTCGGAGATGGCGCACTGAGAGGCGCGCTCGAATCGAAGTCACACACCTACGGGATCGCGGATTGGACGAAGTTCCTTGGCGATCGCGCCGATATTCCCGAACTGTTGGGCCAAATGGACGTCTACGCCTTCAGTACGACATGCGACGAGGGCTTCGGCATCGCGCTCGTCGAGGCGATGGCGGCAGGCGTTGCTGTCGTGGCGTCCGACGTGCCCGCGTGCCGTGAAGTTCTGGGCCACGGCGAAGGTGGAATTCTCGTTCCTCCCGGAAATGCGAGTGCACTTGCTCAGTCAATCGTCGAAGTCCTGCAGAACCCTGCCATGCGCGCGAATAAAATCGAAGGTGCCGCAGCGCGCGTTGAGCGCGAATACACGATTCAAAAATGCGCCATGCGTTGGGAAGCTCTGCTGTTTCCGGATACCGCTACCGCCGCCGTCCCGGATCTCCAATGCGCATTCTGACGTGCCTCGGCGATGCAACGTCGATCAATACGTGGAGCAACATACCATTCTTCCTGTTGGAAGCCGGGAAAAGTGCAGGCTTCCTCGACGATGGCTGGCGTTTGGATACGAACGTCCTCCGCTATCATCGCTTGGCGTGGAATGCCGCTCGAACGATGCAGCGCTTCGAGATGGGCGGCTTTCAGTACAGCCCGTCTTTCCTGCGCCGTCTCATGGCGCAGGTCGAACCGATAGATCCTTCCGCCGAAATCATCAGTCATTTTCCACTCTTCCCGCCTCTCGAGAGCGGGCTGCGCAGAACGAGCTACTACATCGACGCGACGCTCACTCAGAACTTCCGCGACTACGGCTTGGCCGGACGAGGCGGTGTCGGAAAGTCGATGGTCGCCGACGCCATAGCGCGAGAGCGCGACCAATACGAAGCGGCAGAGCGCATCGTATGCATGAGCGCCTGGGCCGCGCGTTCGGTGGTCGAGCATTACCGAATTCCGCGCCGCAAAGTATACGTCGTAGCGCCGGGAGCGAATTTGCATTCGGATCGTGGCGGCGCTTTCGCGCCAAGTCTTGCCGGACCGCTTTCCCCAGTCCGATTGGGATTCTTGGGAAAAGATTGGAAGCGCAAGAATCTTCAGTTCGTGCTGGAGATCGCGGACGTTCTGCATGCGCGGCACATCCCGGTTGAAATCGTGGCCGCCGGCTTCGATCCAAATACCGGCCCGAGCCATCACCTGATGAAAGCCGCGGGCTTCATCGACAAACGCCACGACATGAAAAAAATCGCGCGGTTCATCCGCTCCTGCCATTTCACATGCCTCTTTTCCAACGCCGAAGCGTTGGGCATCTCAAATCGGGAAAGCTTGCAGCTCGGAGTGCCGGTCATCGCGCGAGACGTCGGAGGAATCCCCGATTCGATACCAGATGGATGCGGTCACCTTTTCGATCGAACTGCGCATGCGGGCGATGTCGCAGACATGATCCAATCGTACGTTCGGGAACCCGATCGATATTGGGCGCTCCGCGAGGCGGTCGCCGGGAGAAGCCAGGAATTCACCTGGGCCGCTGCCGTCCAGAAATTGCAGGCAATCTGGTCCGGCTCGGAACAGCACGCATATGCAAGGATGAAGTCTTATGCATGATCAGGCGTCCTTGCGTTTTGCGGTGCTGCAACCTGGCGCGCGCCTGCACTATGCGCTGCCTGCTGTTTTGCAGCGCGCCGGAATGCTTCAGCGCTTGTATACGGACTTTGCCAACGTCGGCCCCTTGCGCCATTTGGAAAAGTTCTTGCCGCGCTCGCTGCAGCCGGCGCCGGTCCGTCGCATGCTCGGCAGAAAAGTTCCGGCGGACATTCCGCGCTCGAAAGTAAGAGAGGTTCGCGCCGACATCGTTCGCGATCGAGTGGTGAGATTGTTCTCGAACGGCGCCCTGAATAACGCCGCATCGATGCTCGCAGTCGCGCGCAAGGAGCGTTTCGGTGGCGCGAACGCCATCTATACGGTTCTCGTGAACGAAGATATCGAAGCCTGCCGCGAGGCGAAGGAGGGCAGTCGCACGATAGTGCATGAGGCGATGCTCGGCCCCGATGTCGGCCTCTGGCTGGAGGAAGAGCATAAGCGATTTCCGGGCCGCCTTCATGGCACATTCTCAGTTGACCGGGTGCATGCGGGGCGCGAACGAGACCGCATGAAGTATCAGCTTGCGGATCTGATAATTGCGCCGTCGGACTTTGTGAAAAGGGCGGTCGTCGAGCTGGGTGCCGACGTCTCGCGGGTGGACGTCGTTCCATATGGCATCGACGCAAGTTGGCTTGAGGCCGATCCGCGTCCTGTGCAAGGACGCGCGTTGTTCGTCGGAAGCGTCGGCCTGCGCAAGGGCAGCCACTATCTCGCAGAAGCCGCTCGCTTGCTGACGCAAAGAAGCGTTTCCTGCGATGTACGTGTCGTCGGCCCGGTCGATCATCGCATTTTGCGCGATCCGTTGTTCTTTGGTCCCGACTATGTTGGTCAAATTCCCCGAACCAAAGTGAGAGAGGAATTCACCACCGCGGACGTCTTCGTGCTGCCGACGCTATGTGAGGGCTCCGCGTTGGTGCATCTCGAAGCGATGGCATGTGGCGTTCCCGTCGTCACAACACCGAATTGCGGCTCTGTCGTCCGCGACGGCGTTGACGGCATCATCGTTCCGATACGATCGGCGACCGCCATTGCCGACGCAATCGAACGCATCGTGACCGATCGCAATTTGCGTGAAGCCATGTCGCGCAATGCCAGGGAGCGTGCCGCCGAATTTACGTTAGAGCGGTATGGCGACCGGCTCGTTGCGGCGCTTTGCAAATTACGGCCCACCAATTAGGCCGCGAGAAACAATGCGAGCAACCGCTTTGTTCAAGCCCGGCCTTCGGTAATCGCGTGTACTACGCGCTCTTAGGCTTGTCGGCAGCTGCCGGCGCGTTCGCGATATTTCGCGATTGGACGCGCTGGCGTGACGTTTTCCATCCGACGATATTTTGCGTGCCGCAGTTGTTGTTCCTCTACGTCGCGATGCCGCTCTTCGGACTTGCGACGGACGAGTTCGAATTCGTATCGCGCGCCGGCTACTGGGATCTACTGATCGAGTTCCAGTTGATCGCCGTCGTCATGAGCACGGCATTGGTCGGCGGCATATGGTGGGGCGCGCGCTATACCGGCGGCGTCCGGGTCTCGATCGGGGAGCGGGACGCGAAGGCCATTTTCACCGTGGCAGTGTTTCTCGGTGCACTGGGATCGGTTGCCTGGATTGCCGGCATCATTAATGTCGGCGGATTCGGTGTCGCCTATGGACGGGCCTACGGCGGCGGATGGGACGATAGCGGTTACGTTCGTGAAGCGGCTCAGCTCGGGTTCGTGGCTGCGCCTTTGCTCGTCCTGTCGCGCCGCAAGGGTGGAATGAGAACGCAAGACTGGATGCTCGTGTTCGTCTTTCTTCTTCCTCTGCTCGTCCAAGGCCTTCTCGGCGCCCGACGAGGACCGACGTTTCTCGCGATAACGGGCCTGGCGGCAAGTTACGTTCTCGCGTTTCGCCCGCGCATCCCATTTCTGCTTGCGTCGATGGCAGCGCTCGCAATCGGCATATTGATGCTATGGCTCGTCGCCAATCGCGGCGCGATTTATCTGGGTTCTGACAAGCCGCTCGATAGCCCGGCATCTCAGATGCTCGAAAACTGGTCGGGCAACGAATATCTCTTTTCTTCCGGCATAGTCAGATACGTGAGCGAGGTGGGCGAACCATTCTACGGCAAGCGCATTTTTGCGCACATGGCGGGCCGAGTGGTTCCATCAGCGATTTGGCCAACGAAATACGCCGACATCGTCGCAGCGGTTGGGCTCGACATCGACTTGACGCAGCTGGCCGGCATTCCGGTTGAAAGCATTGCGACCGTCACCGGATGGAAAGTAGCAAACGGCGCGGCACCGGGCTTAGTGGGCGACTTCTGGATGGAATTCGGAATGTTCGCGCCTGTCGCGGCGTTGGCCATCGGATGGCTCTACGGCAAGCTCTGGCGTGCGAGCCGAGCCGACGAGAGATTGCAGCCGGCATACGCAGTGCTCGCCGCGCTTTCGATATACATTCTGACGCAGACCATAGAAGCATGGCTATTCAGAGCTTTGCTTTTTGGCTTGCCGGCGATGCTCGTCCTGAAAATGTTGGCGCGGCGTCGAAGCAAAACTCCGGCGCAGATTTGGTACGCGCATTCGCTTATGCAAACGCGTCAGGCGCGGCAGTGAAAATAGCGCTGCTCTTTCGGAGCTATGGGCCGTATCACATCGCGCGCCTGGGGGCTCTCCGGCTACGCCATCCGGTCGTCGCGCTGGAGCATTCCGCGGTCGATCCTGATTACGACTGGGACGCGATCGAGCAAAAACGCGACGCGCGCGTCGTCTCGCTATCCAAGGGTGAAGGCAAGAGCAACGCCGGCGCCTCTTTCATGGCCAATCTTGCTAACGAACTTGTCCGGTTCTCGGCGGACGTCATCGCTATTCCCGGATATTCCGAGCCGTTTGCTTTGGCAGCCCTACGCGTGAGCCACGCGCTTGGAATACCGGCCGTTCTGATGAGCGACACGCATGCGGGCAGCGCTCGTGGAAATTTTGGCCGCGAAATATTGAAGCGGCAGCTGCTGCCTCTCTATCAGTCGGCTCTCGTCGCCGGTTCGCTGCACGCGGAATACCTCGCGTCCCTCGGCTTCCCGGAAGATAAAATCGAAACCGGCTTTGACGTCGTGGACAACCAGCACTTCGCGAACGCCAACATCGGCAGGGGCGCGAATAATACGCCGAAGCGATACGACCTCCCGCAGTCGTACTTCTTTTGCAGCGCCCGATTCATCGCCAAAAAGAACTTGCTCGGCCTGTTGGAGGCATTCGCGCTCTATCGCCGCGAGCACGGGGAAGGTGCGTGGGACCTCGTCCTCGCCGGTGATGGTCCTCTGCGCGACGCGGTCACACGCCGCGCGGCCGAGCTTTCTGTCGTGTCCAACGTCTATTTCCTAGGTCAAAAGAGCTACGGAGACCTGCCCGGCGCTTATGCCCGCGCTGGCGCATTCGTCCTCGCGAGCACCGTCGACGAATGGGGGCTCGTCGTGAACGAGGCCATGGCGGCCGGCCTCCCTGTGCTTGTCTCTAAAGGCGCAGGATGCCATCGCGACCTCGTGGACAGCGGCGTGAACGGCTTCGTCTTCGATCCGATGAATGTCGGTGAACTCTCGAGACTGATGGGAGTTATCGCGACGTCCACCAGACGGAAGGAAATGGGCGACGCGAGTTGGCGTATCATTGCGAATTGGGATCTCGACCGTTTCGCGACAGGGCTAGTCACGGCCGCCGGGATCGCTAAGCGATCGCGTTCGCGCAGGCGTCTCTACATCAGTAGCGCGGTCGCCGCCGCGCTATCGCTTCGGGTTTGAAGCTCACCACAGCATGAAGGTGTTGCTCGTAACCAGCAGCCTTTCGCGATCGGGCGGCGGAGTGGCGACCGCTGTACAAGCCCTTTCGCGAAGCCTCTTGGCGACGAATGCAGACGTAAACGTCGTCGGCTTGCGAGACAGTGGTTGGGAGCGCGACACAGAGGAATGGCAAGGCATTCCGGCGTCACCGCTTCGCGTTCTCGGTCCGTCAGCCATCGGATACGCGCCGGAAGCGCGCGGCTGTTTGGAGCGATCGGGCGCTGACATCGCCCACTCGCACGGGATCTGGAAGTATCCATCCCGCGCCGTCGCGAAATGGGGGGCGTCGACTGGCCGGCCATATGTCGTGTCGCCTCATGGCATGTTGGACGCATGGGCGCTGAAGCATTCAGCCTGGAAAAAGAAAATCGCCGCCCGGCTCTACGAGAACACGCATCTTCGCCGTGCGGGCTGTTTCCACGCGCTCTGCGAAGCCGAAGCGCAAGCCATCCGCGAGCTGGGATTCAGAAATCCCATTTGCGTCATCCCGAACGGTATCGCGCTGCCATCGTTCGAAGAACGTAAGCCGGCACCCTGGCGAAGCATCGTACCCGAAGACCATCGCGTCATGCTCTTTCTCGGTCGCTTGCATCCGAAGAAGAATATCGCAGCCCTCATCGAGGCGTGGCCGTCCGATGCGGCGAATACGAATTGGCATCTTGCAATCGCAGGATGGGATGAAGGCGGCTATGCGGAAGTCCTTCGCAAGCTTGTAAAAGCGCGGCATCTCGAAGATCGCATTCACTTCCTCGGACCGATGTTCGGCAGCGAAAAGGACGCCGCCTTCCGCTCTGCCGATGCATTCGTGTTGTCATCGCTCAGCGAAGGCTTGCCGATTGCGGTCCTCGAAGCGTGGTCGTACGGCCTCCCGGTTCTGCAAACCGAAGCGTGCAATCTGCCGGAGGGATTTCGCGAAAAGGCAGCGTTCCGGCTGTCGCTCGAACCAGATCGGATTGCTCGTGAGATTCGTGTCTTCATGGGAATGACACCGGAGGCGCAGCAAGAGATGGGGCGAAATGGCCGTCGGCTCGCCGAGCGCAGCTTCTGTTGGGGCAGCGTCGCCGGTCAGCTCCTGCAAGTTTACGCGTGGTTGCTTGACGGAGGAACACCTCCTGCATGCGTTCGCATCTGAGGGAGCGCGCTTAATGCGACTTGACGCCTATCACAACCGCGGCTTTTCGAGAGGCAAGCCGGCTTGGTTCGAAGCCCTCTGGATATTCGCGCAATGGGCTTTCTTGCGGTCTCAAATTCCGGGATCGTCACAGCGGCGCCTGATCCTGCGCATGTTCGGCGCGCGTATCGGCAAAGGCGTAACGATCAAGCCGGGTGTCCGCGTAAAGTTTCCGTGGCGGTTGACGATCGGCGACCATTCCTGGATCGGCGAAGACGTGTGGATCGATAATCTCGCCGCCGTCGCGATAGGTTCGCATTGCTGCATATCGCAGGGGGCCTATCTCTGCTCCGGAAATCACGATTGGGCAGCCGTCGCCTTTGATCTCCGCGCGGAGCCGATACGCATCTGCGACAGCGTTTGGATCGGAGCACGCAGCGTCGTGGCTCCCGGCGTCACAATCGGGGAGGGCAGCATTCTTGCGTTGGGCAGCATCGCGACGCGAACGACCCCGGCGTGGAGCATCAACAGCGGAAACCCTGCGAAGCCGATCAAATCGCGTCCCCGGTCATCATCAGTGATCGCGTTGCGCGAGGCCGCGCATTCGCGGTCGTCTCTCCCGATTCAATGATTGAGCCAGCCGTGCGCATCATCTTCATCAATCGCTATTTCTATCCTGACCATTCGGCGACGAGCCAGATGCTGGCAGATTTGGCTTTCGGTCTCAGAGATCGAGGCGAGGCGGTGTCCGTGATTGCAAGCAGGCTGCGCTACGACGAGCCAGACGCGCGCCTGCCGTCGCGCGAAAAGCAAGGAGGCGTTGAGATCGAGCGCGTCTGGACATCGCGCTTCGGCCGCGCGAGCCTCGCGTTTCGAATGATCGATTATTTGACGTTTTACATTTCCGCGGCCTGGGCGTTGGCGCGCATCGCTCATCGCGGCGACATCGTCGTCGCGATGACGGATCCTCCGGCGCTGTCGATTTTGGTGTCGGTCATCGCCAGGGCCCGCGGTGCGATCTCCGTCAACTGGCTTCAGGATATTTTCCCCGAGGTTGCCGAGGCGCTTCAAGTCGCTGGAAGGCGGTCATCGCTTTTGTTTGCGCCGTTTCGCCTGCTGCGTAATATCTCGTTGCGCCACGCCTCGATGAACGTTGCCATCGGCACGCGTATGGCCGAGCGTCTTCGAGAATTCGGTGTCGACGAAGCGCGCATTTCAGTCATCCCGAACTGGTCCGATATCGAAGTGATACGGCCCATGCCTCCGAAGCAAAATCGATTGCGCGCCGAATGGGGACTATCGACAAAGTTCGTCGTTGGGTATTCGGGCAATCTTGGGCGCGCTCACGGCATTGAGACATTGCTCGATGCGATTGCCGCAACCAGTCAGGCCGGTGAAGAGGCGGAGATCTGCTGGCTGTTCATTGGCGGGGGCGCGTGTTTTGAACAGTTGAGACGCGAGACGGAACGGCGAGGCATCGCCAATGTCGTGTTCCGGCCCTATCAGCCGCGCGAAAAGCTCGCGGAAAGCTTGTCGGTGGCCGACGTCCACATCGTCGTGCTGAAGCCCGAGCTCGAAGGGCTTATCGTGCCGAGTAAGTTCTACGGCATCGCTGCGTCAGGGCGACCGGCGCTTTTTGTAGGAGCGGCCGACGGAGAGGTTGCGCGGCTGATAAATCAATTCGAATGCGGCGCGACGATTGCATCAGGCGATGGGCAGGGCGTCGCCGAGACCCTCGCGATTTTGGCGAACGATCCGAAGCGTTGCCGCGCCATGGGCGAGCGCGCGCGAGCGATGTGCGAGGCCAATTTCGGCAAGAAACAAGCCATCGCCGCGTGGAGCCAACTGCTCGAGAGCGTCCTAGACAACCGACAGCAAGTCACCCGAAATCTTGACCCGGACCGGTCTGTTGAGGAAGTCCATCAATACGACGAGACGATCATTCTCCGCTAGGTCGATGATTTTTCCGACGAAGCCATCGAAGGCCCCGCGGCCGACGCGCACGCTTTCGCCGACCCGGGGAGATGATGCAGGGCGTGCGACCACGCCATCTTTCTCGCGCGCCATCAGATCGGCGAGGAATTGATTGGGAAGGATGCAAGGCAAGTCGCGCGTGCAGACGACGGATCTGACGCCGACGGTCGATAGGATGGGGCGCCAGCGGCTTTGCGTGGACGCCAGGCACACAAACAGGTAGCCGGGAAAGAGAGGTCGAAGCACGTCGCTCACGCGCCGGGCGTGCCGAATTTGCTTTCGGATCAGCGGCACATAAACATCATATCCCTGATTTCGAAGATTGAACTCCGCCGTTCGCTCCCGGTTCGGATGAGTGTTCACCGCAATCCAGATGGGATCGGAGCAGCGTTCGGAAACAAAGCAGTTCATGTTTGGACCTCCGCAAGTAGCACGAAGGAACTAGCACTGCGGAGCGTGACGGAGCCATATGCGGCGGCCACTTATCCACAATCGCCCAAGATGTCGAACTTGCTGAAATGATCAAGAAGAACTAGTCCATGTCGCGCGCTGTCCACCGACGCGACGCGCATCTCCGGAGCCGCTGAATGCACCGTTTCGCTTTGCTGTCTGTTGATGTTGCGTTGATTGCAATTTCGACCCTGATGGCAATTGCTCTGTGCAGCCCTCAGGCATCGTCCGACCTCGTGGGGACGTATCTCCTTTTCACGATGGCCGTTGCAGTCCCTGCACTATTGATTTTCGGATTGAATCGCACCGTTTGGCGGTTCACGTCGCTGAACGATTGCTTACCGATCCTGGCCGTCGCCATTTGGATCGTAGCGCTGGCGACGGCTGCGGTTTTTTCCTTCGATGACGTGCAGGCCATTCCCCTTTCATTGCCTGTAATGCACGGACTGCTCATTCTATGCCTGCTCGTGGGAGTGCGGGCGGCGATGCGTCTGCGCCACTCGCTGAGACGTCGTGCGCGGCTGGCGAGGGAACTCCTCGCTCGCGATGGACGGCAGAGCGTTCTGCTCGTCGGTCTGAGCCCCGTCGCTGATCTTTTCCTGCGTTGCGCCGCAGAGAATGCACATGAGCGCATTCACGTCGCCGGAATCTTATCCGACGCCGAGCGGCACCACGGACGATTGCTGCACTCGTGCAGGATCCTCGGTCGCCCTGAAGCCGTGGAAGACGTTTTTCATGACCTTTCGGTTCACGGTGTCCGCATCGATTGCATCGTGCTTGCAACGCCGTTGGATCAGCTGTCTGCAGCCTCGCAGAGGTCGCTGGCCCACTTGGAAAAGAGCCACGGCATTCGCGTAGACCATCTCTCGGCGCAATATGGTTTGGGTGATCTGACATCCACTGTCCCGGCCACCGTTGATGACGTCTCATCCGCGCAGATCAACACCCCGCCGGTCCCGGTTTCCGGTGGCGGCAACCTCGCGCCAAGCTCGTATTTGCGATGGAAGCGCCTGATCGACGCGTCAGTGGCGTTGATAGGCATAATTTGCCTGGCGCCTGCGATGGTGGTCATCGGCATTATCGTCATGCTGGATGTCGGATATCCGCTGATATTCTGGCAGCAGAGGCCGGGGGCATTGGGGAAGCCGATACGGATACTGAAGTTTCGCACCATGGGGCGCGCACGCGACCAGAATGGACGCGCGCTGACCGATGCGGAGCGTGTCTCGAAGATCGGAACCCTACTTCGCCGCCTTCGGCTCGACGAGCTGCCCCAGGTCTACAATGTGCTGCTCGGACATATGTCGCTCGTGGGGCCGCGTCCGCTGTTGCCCGTTGACCAGCCGTCGTCTTCCGCGGCGCGCTTGCAGCTTCGGCCCGGGTTGACGGGCTGGGCGCAAATCAAAGGCGGCCGGCACCTCTCCATAGAGGATAAAACCGCGCTGGATCTGTGGTACATCAGGAACGCGTCGTTCGCGCTCGATATGCTGATCCTCCTCAATACAGCCCGGACGATCCTTTTCGGTGAGCGGGTTGACCATCGGGCCATAGCCCAGGCATGGCGCGACCTCAGGCCATAGCCCTCCCATCTTAGACTTATGTCCGCCTCGGAACCCGTTGGCGCCGCAAGAAGTTTGAGCGGGTTGGGGAGGCGGAAGCTTCCCCGAAAAATGGGGCGTTGACGGACGGGGTCCTGAAACAATTGGACATATTTGAAGAAATGAGACAGATTATAGTAGCTTTTCTACATCGTGATGTTCACGACGCCGGTAATTCGGCGGATGCTGAAATTCCTTCTGCGAACGTCCGTTTCTAGTTTGCGCCTCGTGTTGATTGAGGCGTTCGAGTTTGTGTTGTGTGGAGTTTGAGTATGCTGCGACCAGGATCCGGCGACGCCGGCAGCAAAATCCTCGTTCGAAAAGCGCCTGGGCGCCATCGCGAGGCGGGCAAGGTCCGTACCCTCGCACGCGACGAATTCCTTTTTGAAACAGGCGATCTCAAGGCGAACGTTTATCGCGTCGAAGCCGGTGCGCTTTGCATCTCTTGCACCCGCAATGACGGGACGACGGAGATCGTCGAATACGCGCTTGCCGGAGATCTCGTGGGCATGGGCTTTTTGGAGCGGCATGCCTGCAACGCGCGGGCCTCTGTGAAAACTGTCGTCCGTTGTTTTCGTCTCGATTCAACCGACAAGCTGATCGCCAGCGACGCTCATAACAAGGCGAGATTCGACGAAGCGGTGGAGCGCGAGTTCGTTTTCCGCCGCGAAGGCCTGGCGAGATCCTCGCGCAATCAGCCGATGGTACGCCTCGCGGCATTTCTGACGGCTGTCTCGCAGCGCAGCCACGCGGAAGGCGGCGATCCGACGTTCATCGACGATACCGTGAACTGCGGTGTCATCGCCGATTTTCTCGGCCTCGACATCGAGGCGTTGACGCTCGCGCTTACTAAGCTCGAAGCGCGCGGACTGATCGAAGCGGCTCCGCCCCATGGGCTGCGCTTGAAAGATCTGAAAGCGCTCAAAGCGGTTGCCGACGAGCAAGGCATGACGTCCGGCTCGCAGCCGTTGGATCATGTATTGCGGGCAGCACTTCAATAATCAGCTCGCCCTCGGGGTTCCCTCCCTCACGGTGGGAATTGCAAAAGCAGTTCACGCCCCGTCAGACGAAGCCGAATTCCCGGGCACCGAATTGTGGGCCCCTACAATCTGGCAGGATTGTCCCAACGCCGCTCGAGCGTGGATAGCAGCACGCAGCGCAATGGACACTGAATCTTCGCCCGGGTTACGCTTGGTCCGCGTCCCGGGGGAATCTGTATGCACGTGTTGGAATTTCTTGGTCTGAAGAGGCGTCGCATCCCGGTCATCGTGCGTCCGAAGGCACGTCTCGGCAATAGAATGCTTCAGTATATGTTCTGCACGGCCCTGGCCCACCGGATACCGGGCGCTGAGGTATTCAATGGGGACATGCCGGAATGGTCCATACCGGCCGGCCGTCCAGACGTGTCTCGAAACCGTACGCTCAGGGTCGAAGGCGGTCATGAATTCGACATTGACGCGATCGTGCGCGAATTCCACGAGGGCAGATACCGCGCCATAGAATGGTCCGGCTTCGCCTTTCGGATCGAGTATTACGATAGAGAGTGGGTTCAACCGCTCTTTGACGGAAGCGAAATAAGCGCGCCGCGATATGGAGACGATACGCTCGTCATCCACATTCGTGCAGAAGACATCCTCGACGGAAGCCATAAGAATTATTGGCCTCTGCCTTTTGCCTATTTCGATAAGCTGATCAATGAGACGGGTCTGAGGCCTGTATTCATCGGCCAGACGCACGACGACAATGAATATTGCCGGAGGCTTCGTGCGCGCTATGCGGGGGCGGAATTCTCGCCGCGCGCGTCACCTGTTTTTGATTTCGAAATTCTGAGGCGCGCGACGCACATCGCGACATCCGTAAGCTCGTTTGCGTGGCTTGGCTGCTGGCTCTCGTCGGCAAAGACCATCTATCTTCCGGTGGCCGGGCTCGCTGACCCTCGCCAGCGCCCCGATGTGGATGTTCTGCCGATCGGAGATCAACGCTACAAGTTCCATCTGTTCGACCTCGGCACTTGGCATGCTTCCGCCGATCAGTTCGCCTATCTGTTCGAAGGCGACGGCCGCTTCGAACCCATCACGCATGATCAAGCCGCGCAGCTGAAAAAGTCGCGTGCAGTCGCTTGAGCGACGAGACCTGCCCGATGCAGGAAATTTTCCTGCATCGAAGCGAGAACGTCGAGCGACCATTTGACCGCGACGATTGCCATCAAGTGGACGCTTCACGCACATCAGTCTTGACCGCCGGAGGCGAATACACGAGTCCCTTCGTCTCTCGCCAAGATGGAGAATACGAATCACATGAGCGATCTCTCGTTTGCCGCGATCAACAAACAGCTATCGCTCTCGCGCCGGATGTTTCTTGGAAGTTCGCTAGCAGCCGCTACGCTACCCGCGGTCGCGCGAGCACAAGAAGCAGCGCCAATTGGAAATCTAGAGCCTCGCCAGCTTCCGGCCCGCAGCTTGCCGGTGCCGACGACAGTAAGCAAGGAACTGCAAGCCGTCATTGCCGCTCCATATGCGCCCGAATGGAATGCACTCCCCGAGGATTCCGCAGCCTGGAAAGATCTTGCGGCCAAGAGCGCGGAAAGCGCGGCCCCGGCAATTGCGGCAATTCGCGAACATTTCGGCCTGACGGTCGAGAAGACAACGATGGCAGGCGTCCCTGTCTTCGTCATCACTCCGAAAGAGATCGCGCCGCGGAACCGCGACCGGCTTCTCGTTCACGTTCACGGCGGCGGCTACGTCCTCTTTCCGGGCGAAGCCGGAGCCGGTGAAGGCATGATGATGGCGGGCCACGGCAAATTCAAAGTCGTCTCGATCGATTACCGGATGGCGCCGGATTTTCCCTATCCCGCGGCGCTTGACGACGTGATGGCCGTGTGGCGCGTGTTGATGGCCGCCTACGACCCTCGCAAGATGGCGATCTTCGGAACCTCCGCCGGTGGAGCGCTGACTTTGTGCGCGACGCTCCGGGCAAAGGCCGAAGGCCTTGCGCTCCCCGGCGCCATCGGACCCGGCAGTCCTCTAGCCGATCTCACGTGGTCGGGAGATACGATCATGGCCAACGCGTTTGTCGATAACGCCCTGGTTTCGCGACGGAGCTGGGCTACCGGGGCAAGCGCCATCTATGCGGGAGAGCGCGATCTGCGCGATCCTATGCTGTCGCCGATCTTCGGTGACTTCAGCGGCTTCCCGCCTGCGATCCTGACATCGGGAACGCGCGACTTGTTTCTGAGCGATACGGTGCGCACGCATCGAAAGCTTCGCCAGGCTGACGTCGTCGCTGAGCTTCAGGTTTTTGAAGGCCAGAGCCACGCCCAATATCTGACCCCGTCATTGCCCGAGTCGGAAGAGGCGTTCGCCGAAATAGCGAAATTTTTCGAGACTCATCTCGCCTCCTGATATTCGGGGAAAGTCAAAAAAGAGATTGTGACCGGCTGAAATAAAACCGTCACGGTTTGCAATCGCCTTATATCGCTGTGATGCCCAGAATGAGCATATATATCTGGCGTTTTTCGTCGCATTTAATGCACGCAATTTTAAGCATACTGGATTCAAATACGATCCTGCCGGCGCTGAGACAATCGCAAATAAATCGCCAAGCGAGGATCATCTCCAATGTCATACATGCGCATTATGCTTGCAATTGTCCTGACAGGACTTGCATTCCCCGTCGAGGGGATTTCCGCTTTCGCTGAAGACGCTATGCCGTCGCCATCCGATGCCGCGTTTGCGCGTGAGCGCAACGCCGAAATCGATGCCTCGATTGCTCGCGTCGAAGCTCTGCAGATTGCTGAATTCGAACGCGCCCAGAAGGCCGAAAACGAAAAGGCGCTCACTGCATATGAGCAGGCAAAGTTCGAGCGCGAACGCAACGACGAGATCAACGCATCCTTGGCCGCGGTTGCAAACATGCGTGCTCGGGAAGAGCAGGAGGTAGCGGAAGCCGAATTCGAACGTCAGCAGAACGCCGAAGCCGACGCCTCGATGGCTCGCGTTGCGGCTATTCAGCAAGCGGAGTTCGAACGGGACCGCAATCGCGAAATTGATGCCGCCATGGCCGTCTGCGAGGACATCAAATTCGCGGCCGAACGCAATGCCGAGATCGAAGCGACATTGGCCGCAGTCGAGACGGCGCGCCGGGAAGCGGAATTCGCCGCCGCGCGAAATGCGGAAATCGAAATCTCGCTGTCCGGGGTCAAGTCTCGTCAGAGTTCCATGGTGACCGGTAGCATCGCGCGATAAGAATCGACGTTAGCCGCCTTCGCGAGCAAGCTTATCCGAGACCAACGCACCGTCGGGCCTTGACTGGCCCGATTGTCCGAAATCTCAAATTCCCATCATCGTCATGATGCGTTCCACAGCGAGCGTCGGCAGAAGCGTGCCGTCGCGAACGGATTGTTCGATCTTTGGAAGCTCCGCCGCGACGCTCGGATTAGCCCTCAAAGCGCCCATCAGCCGGTCTTCAAGCATATCGCGCATCCAGGACACGGCCTGAGATTGTCGGCGCGTTTCGAATTCGCCCGTCGCCGTCATCTTCTTCCGATGGTCGAGAACCTTTGCCCAGAGCTCCTTGAGCCCGCGGTTATCCCGTCCCGATACGGTCAACACGGGCGGAAACCACGTCGCGCCATGCGGCGTGAAAATCTGCAGCGCGTTTTTGTATTCGGCCGCCGCGCTTTCGGCGCGCCTGATGTTGTCGCCATCCGCCTTGTTGATGGCGATCATGTCGGCAAGCTCGATGATGCCTTTTTTGATGCCTTGCAAATCGTCGCCGCCGCCCGAAAGCAGAAGCACCAGAAAGAAATCCACCATATCGGCGACGGCAACCTCGGACTGACCGACGCCCACCGTCTCGACGATGACGACATCGAAGCCTGCCGCTTCGACCAGCGCCATGGTCTCGCGCGTACGCCGCGTCACGCCGCCGAGCGTGCCGGACGAAGGCGATGGCCGAATGAACGCATTCTTCTCCTGTGCCAGCGAACTCATGCGTGTCTTGTCGCCGAGGATCGAGCCGCCGGAGCGTTTGGAGGTCGGATCGATGGCGAGAACGGCGACCAGATGCCCTTCGGCGAGCAGGTTCATCCCGAGTTGATCGATCGTCGTCGACTTGCCGACGCCGGGAACGCCGGTGATGCCGAGCCGCACGGCGTTGCCGGTTTTGGGCAGCAGCTCCTGTAGCACTTGCTGGGCGAGGCGGCCGTGGGCAGGGTTTGAGCTTTCCACAAGCGTGATGGCGCGAGCCAGAAGCGCCCGGTCGCCGTTGGCGATCCCGGAGACATAGTCGGCGACGGAAATTTTGTGGGCTGGGAGGGCTGTAACGGCCATGGCTGCGAAGCTGAATCCTGTTCGTTCATCGGCGTAGACGATGGGCAGGAAAGACGCTTTCCCGCAAGCCGGGAATTCGACGCTCTTCCCCGTCACAATCTCATGCCATAGAGCCGGTTGCTTGGCGGCCTCAAGCTGCCTAGCTTGTGGCCGGGCCGCGTCCTAGGGGAGGGTAGCGTGATTTGGGTTGCTGAAGGCTGGCGTAGACCAGCTCGCCGGACGGGGTTGGGGCTGACGATACTCGCAGCCTGCGGATTGCTCGTAGCCTGTAGCGAAGCTCCGAAAATCGGCAAAGCCGTCGACCAGGAACAGCGTCCGGTCGCACAACAGTCGCCACCCTTTCCGACTGTCCAGCCGCCGGAAGCCAATGCGCCCGCAGCGCCGGAAGCGGCGCCGCCTCCCGAAGACGCCCAGAGGGACGCCTACAAAAAGGACGAGGCGTCGCCCGACTCTGGCTCGATGTTCGAGCAGGAAACAAACGGAGGGTCCGGTCGGAAAATTCCGTCCGTTATCGGGGAAGGGCGCATCGGCGCTGGTGCTCCTTCGCCCTCGGCGGAAGAACCCAAAGAATCGGAATCAGCGGCTGCGCCACCCACGGAGGTCGAGCCCAAAGCGGTCGGCGCTGCTCCGCCTCCGCTGCCGGAGCCGTCCGAGCCTTCCGGTGGCGCCGCGCCGCCCGAACCTCCAGCGGCTTCCGCTGAAGCACCAGCCCCTAAGCCCCGCGCGAGTTATGCGCAGCCCGCGCCATCGGCTGCCATGCCGCCGCCTCCGCCGGCTCCGGCTCCCGTTCTGCAGCCGCCCGTCGCGCCGACGGCCGCCGCGCGCGCGGCTATCGAAAGCGATCCTTCGAAGAAGTTCAAAGTCGTTCCGGTCTTCTATGGAACCGATCGCGCCATTGAGCCTGATCCGGCCCGCCTGCAATTCGGATCGGAGCGGGGGCACAAACTGCAGTTGGGGCGCGCGCTGATCTCAGTGCCTCTCAGCCATAAGGTGCCCCACATCGAGCGGCCGACGGTCTACGAGATCCCGTATTTCAAATACAAGATTTACGAAGAGAAAGAGGACCCGAACAAGCATTTCACGCTGCAGGAAATCAAGAGCCTCACCGAAGAGCAGATGCTCGCGCTCGTCAAAGAGCAGCTCGCGAAATCCTCCACGTTCAAGGATCACGCGTTCGTCTTCGTACACGGCTTCAACACGTCCTTCGACTGCGCCCTCTATCGGACCGCGCAGATCACCTACGACCTCGGCTTCGACGGTGTGCCGTTCGTCTACAGTTGGCCGTCTGGCGGCAAGGTCGCGAGCTATACCTATGATCGCGGCAGCGTCGAACAGGCAGAGCCGAGGCTCGCTGAATTTCTGACGATGGTCATTCAGAAGAGCGGCGCGAAATCCATCAGCCTCATCGCGCATTCGATGGGTAACGAGCTGTTGCTGCGTGTGCTGGAAAGGCTGAAGCCGAAAATTCCAAGCGGTGTGGTGATCAGCCAAGTCATTCTCGCGGCACCCGACGTCGACCGCGATAAGTTCAATATCATCGCCCGCGAGATTTCGAGCTTCGCCAAGGGCGTAACGCTCTACGCCGCATCCAACGATCGCGCGCTCGGTTATTCGGCGCGCTTCTGGGGCGGCGTTCCGCGCGCCGGCGATATTCCAAAAGACGGACCGTTGATCATTCCGGGCGTCGATACCATCGACGTAACGGCCGTTTCGACGGACGCGCTCGGCCTCAACCACTCGGGCTATGCGGAAAATCCCGCATTGCTCGACGACGTCAAAGCGCTCGTCTCATTGGGAATCCGGCCGCCGGACAAACGCCTGAAAAGCATTTTGGCGGTGGAGTCGGCGGCTGGAACCTTCTGGCGATTTCAGGCGACCAATTGAGGGCTCACCAACTGAGGCTCCGGTGACTGGGGCCTCAGTAACGGACGACCGGATAACTCGGTAAAAACAGCGGGCTCATCCCTGTCGGCGTTTATTGCCGATGGCGACCCTGTCCGATGGGTTATCGTCCCGTCCCGAGTGGTGTCTCCGCTCGGAAATCGTCATGCCGTAAAATAGCAGCGCCCCGAGGATTATGGGCGCCGCAATGACGGACAGCAGCAAAAGCAATTCGTTCAAATATTGGTCCACGGCCCAGATCTCCAGACCAGATCTCCGCACCCGGACAACAAAACCCAACAGAAACCCCAAAAGTTCCTGTCCGTGCGCTCGGCTCAGGGAAGCATCTGCTAGCGCGGCGGACGTCGAACACATCCGTCAAAACCGGGAACGCTGGCTGCGCGGCGGCGGTTACGAGCCCACAGGTCAAGCGACCAAAGGAGAGATCGATATGAGAGCAATTTTAGCAATCATCGCAATGGGCTTTGCATTGCCGGTGCTGGCCGCCGATGTCCCGAGGCAGACCAAGGACTTCGTATCCAATGCGACCGTCGGCAATAAATTTGAAATCGACACAAGCGAGCTCGCGTTGAAATACGGAAAGTCACCCGAGGTGCAAAACTTTGCGCATCAAATGATCACCGATCACACGAAGGCCGGTGAGGATCTGAAGAAGGCCCTGGAAGAGGCCAAGATAGAACCGCCCGAGAATGCACTCGATATGACGCACGAAGCTAAATATGCGAAGCTTCGCCTCTTCACGACCAAAAACGGCTTCGATTCCGCTTACGCACATGATCAGCTGAAAGCTCACGAGGATGCGGTTGCTAAGTTCAAGGATTATGCCGCGAACGGACCGACGCCTCAGGTGAAGGCTTTTGCCGTCGCATTGTTGCCAACACTCGAGCATCATCTGGCGATGGCCAAAGATCTCAATGAGAAGATGCGCTCACACATGTAGCGGTGAGGAGATTTTTAAGAGCACCTAAAAGTGCCGAATTAAAAAAGGCCCCGAAGTGGGAAGCTTCGGGGCCAAGACAATATCATCTAATGAATGTACGGGAGCGTACAATAGGAAAACCCTAAAACAACAGCTCCGATTCGGCAATCGCCGACACCGATCGGAGCGACGATACGCACGCGATTTAGCGGCAATTTTGGCCGGTTTTCTCTGATTTCAACATTCAACGTTTTTGCGCATATTCCGCGCGTGCAGTGAAGCAGCTTTTCACTGCCGAAGCGCGAAGCGATCCGCATGCGCCGCCATCATCGCGATCGATCCGATCTGCTCGTCTCGTAGGAAACGCCAGGTGGCACGTGGGAGCAAGCAGAGCCAATCTCGAAGCCGGAAGCAATTTCGCCTTCTTGTGTGATTGAGTGAATGCCCGCTAGTACGTGGGAGGATCGCAATCATGAGATAGGCATGCCGTGAGTAAGCTTGACGACGTCGTCAAAGAAGTCGCTGACGAGATGCGGCGCATGCCCGAACGGGGAGAGGTCGCAACCTACATTCCCGAATTGGCGCGCGTTGACCCCAAAGCTTTCGGCATCGCCGTTATCGACGCCGAAGGAAACGTCGCGGTTGGAGGCGACGCAGATACGCCGTTTTCCATTCAAAGTATCTCGAAGGTGTTCACGCTGACGCTTGCTTTAGGGAAGGTCGGCGACAGGCTTTGGAAGCGGGTCGGCCGCGAACCGTCAGGAAGCCCCTTCAACTCGATCGTCCAGCTCGAAAACGAGAAGGGCATTCCGCGAAACCCCTTTATCAATGCCGGCGCGATCGCCGTGACCGATCTGATCCTCTCCGGCCATTTGCCGCGTGAGGCTCTGGGCGAAATTCTGAGGTTCATGCAGTTCCTGGCCGACGATTCGACCATAACAATCGATCAGCAGGTGGCCGCCTCCGAGCAGCGGACCGGCTTCCGCAACGCCGCGCTCGCCAATTACATGAAGTCTTTCGGGCACCTCGATAACCCCGTCGATTTCACGCTCGGGGTCTACTTCCACCACTGCGCTATAGCGATGTCTTGCAGACAATTGGCCATGGCCGGACGCTTTCTTGCACAATTTGGCAGCAATCCGTCCACGGGACACGCAGTTGTGCAGCCTGAGAGGGCGCGTCGGATTAACGCTCTCATGCTGACCTGCGGCCATTACGACGGATCGGGCGAATTCGCCTACCGCGTGGGCCTGCCGGGCAAGAGCGGAGTGGGCGGCGGTATCCTGGCGGTTGCTCCCGGCAAGGCCTCAATTGCCGTCTGGTCGCCCGGATTGGATACGACAGGCAACTCGCGACTGGGGCAAATTGCACTCGAGCATCTTACCCACCGGATGGGCTGGTCGATCTTCGGTGCATGAGGATTAGGGGACGGACCGGCGCGACGCATTGCGCTTCGAAGCGTCCGAATTTTCTCGCGCGCATGTTCTTTCGGTGCGGCCGAATTTGCGAAAACCGTGAGGACGGAAGTGGCCAGAATATAAACCGTTTTTGTAACGGGGCGGCAATCATCGCCCGCCGCGCGGGGAAGAGCCAAAAAAGCCTTTCCCGCGGTATCGATCAGTGTCTGCAGTCGATGGAATTCACGTTACGCATGACGCCTACGAACTTCGAGCTTCAGCTCCAACGCACCAGTTCGGCGTCTTCTTCGATGGCCGCCTCGTGATACCAGCAGCTCCCGAACTCGACGTGTCTCGCAAGGCGCGAGGGCACGATTGCGGAAGCTTTCTTGACGAGCCGCTCTCCATGCAGGGACGCACGTCCGCCTCGCGGGAATTGGTAGATCTTTGCCGTTTGTCGATACTGTATCTCGGTCATTCTTGTCTCTCCGCGCCTCACCGGCCGCACGGCGCAACCGGTTCGGCATCCATTTTCGCCTGATTATGCTGATGCCTCAATAAAAATCAGCAGTTGCACATATTATGGGCATGCTTGGTTTTGCGTCTTTGGATAGCATCCGTGCCGTGGTGAACGCGCTTTGCAACCGTCGTGTTCCGCCACATCTCGCCAGGCTTCGTAATGAACCTGCATCACATGAGGGAGAATGAATGCTGACCGACGTGGCTCAGGTTGAGAGCAAGAGACTCTACCCCGGGCGAGCGTTCGCAAGCGTCTCTCGATCGACCGTTGCTGCCTGCTGGCAGCTTCAGGGCGGCCCCTCGGTTGAAGCAGCTTCTCGCGCATTCGCGGCGCGCCCCGCCGTTTCGGGCGCCCGCGGCCAAGCGTGCCGGCGGCCGCGCACGCAGTAGGGAATTCTCAGACGTCAAACTTAGGGAGCACTAAAGAATGACGAAGTATAAGCTCGAGTACATCTGGCTCGATGGTTACACGCCGGTTCCGAACCTGCGTGGCAAGACGCAGATCAAGGAATTCAGCGCATTCCCCGATCTCGCTGATCTGCCGCTCTGGGGCTTCGATGGCAGCTCGACCTTGCAGGCCGAGGGTCACAGCTCCGACTGCGTTCTGAAGCCCGTCGCTCACTATCCCGATCCGGCTCGCACCAATGGCGTACTCGTCATGTGCGAAGTCATGATGCCGGATGGCAAGACGCCCCACGTTTCGAACAAGCGCGCAACCATTCTCGATGATACCGGCGCCTGGTTCGGCTTCGAGCAGGAATACTTCTTCTACAAGAATGGCCGTCCGCTCGGCTTCCCTGAGGCCGGCTATCCCGCGCCGCAGGGCCCCTACTACACGGGCGTCGGCTACAAGAACGTCGGTGAGATCGCTCGCCAGATCGTCGAAGAGCATCTCGACCTCTGCCTCGCTGCCGGCATCAACCACGAAGGCATCAACGCCGAAGTCGCGAAGGGCCAGTGGGAATTCCAGATTTTCGGCAAGGGCTCCAAGAAGGCAGCCGACGAAATGTGGATCGCGCGTTACCTGCTGCTCCGCCTCACGGAGAAGTATGGCATCGACATCGAGTTCCACTGCAAGCCGCTCGGCGACACCGACTGGAACGGCTCGGGCATGCACGCCAACTTCTCGACCGAGTACATGCGCACGGTCGGCGGCAAGGAATACTTCGAGGCGCTGATGAAGGAGTTCGACAAGAACATCCAGGAGCACATCGCGGTTTACGGTCCGGACAACCACATGCGCCTGACCGGCAAGCACGAGACGGCTCCGTGGAACAAGTTCAGCTACGGCGTTGCTGATCGCGGTGCATCGATCCGCGTGCCGCACTCGTTCGTCAACAACGGCTACAAGGGCTACCTCGAGGATCGCCGTCCGAACTCGCAGGGCGACCCATACCAGATCGCTTCGCAGATCCTGAAGACGATCTCCGCGGTGCCGGCTGGCGCTGTCGCAAAGGCCGCCTAAGACTCTCAATCACGGCGCCGGCTCACCAGTCGGCGCCGTGACTCTATCTGGATCGGCTCGGCCGATAAGCACGCTCGCATTTTGCGTCCGGCTAGACGGCGCAGTCCCTATTGGATCGCCGCTGACCTCTTGAGAAGCACCGCTTTTCTGGCGCGTGATGACGCTCTCTGGTGCTTGGCTTTTCGCGAAACAGATCTGAGCGAACTCTTCTGCGGCTCCGGCGGTGTAACGTCTGCAACGAGCTGAAGAGTGGTTTTCGGCTTCAGTAGGACAACCTTGTAGCCTCCCGCCTTGAGCTTCGCGAGCAGCCCGGGCACCGCGTCAGCTGTCCATTTGTGAATGTCGTGCATCAGGACGATGCCGCGACCGCGCGCCTTGAGGCCCGCCATAACCCTCGCGATGACAGGTGCGGAGCTACGCATGCGCCAGTCGGATGAATCGATGTCGACAGCAAACTGCGCGATGTTTCGGCTCTTGAAGTAGTCCTCGGCGAGCTTGCTGCTCGAAAGATAGGGATAGCGGAAAAACGGTGCGACCGGCTGAGGACTAAACTTTTGCACGGTGTCGAACGTCGCTTCGACCTCATGGGTGACTTCAGGCAACGCAAGTCGCGCAAGATTGGGATGAGACCAAGTGTGCGTGCCGATCGTATGTCCCTGGTCAGCAACTTCTTTGACGATCTCCGGATGCACGGCCACCATTTCGCCGACCATGAAGAAGACCGCCTTGGTGCATTCCTTCGCGAGGGCGGCGAGAATTGCACGCGTATCCTTGGGCGAAGGGCCGTCGTCAAATGTGAGAACGACCTCGCCCTGAGCCAGAAAATTCGGATCGCCATGAGGTGCGCCGATCCACGGGCCGCCGGTCGTGTCGACCTCGATCGTTCTTGAAACGCCGAGCGTGCCGGCGGGGCACGCATCATCCGCGTATGCGGGAGACAATCTGGTGACGCCGACCACTATGATAGCTACGGCGGCAGTGCCTAAAATCCATTGTGGTCGCATGCGACATCCAACTTGAGAAAAGCCCCCGGCAACCATCGATGCAGATAACGACACGCGCTCAACAGGAGCAGCGGCCACAGTACGATCGTGCGTAGGCGGCTGACAACGCCGGCCAACTAGGCAAAATCCCGCGAACCTGCGGGCACGCGCTCTCGTAGCAACGGTGAACGAATATAACAACTTGACCTCGCGGTCAGCCAGCTTGGAGGCACGCGTACCTCAAAAATCGGTATACCTCCGGCACGTATGCAACATCTTCAAATTTTGCTTGCGATTTCACGAGTGTGCCAGCGCGCTTTGCACATTGCGATTGGTCGCTTCACCACGACACGATGTCTGTTCTCGCGATTTCAAGATGGAATTTTCTCAAAAGCGCAGGGCAACGGTCGCCAGGCGGCTCCGCATGTCGACAGTTAACAACGATGTGGAAGCGCCGGCTATTTCGGAAGTGGCTTCGATTCCGGTGGCGATCCGTGCGCGGAATGATCCTGCGCCGCGTGATTCTCGACCCCCTCCATCCTGGCAGGAGTCTTCATGATGAACGCAATCGTAAAGCCACCGAGAACCAGCACGGCGATCAGCGTCGACAAGATAAGAACGCGAAAATTTGTCTTTCGCGAACTGCCCTGTCTAACTTCTGTTGGGGTCTTCCGCGCCATTCCTCGATCAACCAAAGAAATATGCCAGCGCGATCAGAATGACCGCGACGTGAGCCACGAAAAGCATCACTCCACGGAGAAAGCCGCGATAGGTGTCGATGTGGTTTTCGAATTCTTGCGCATCAGGCGCATATGGCTGCTTCTCTATAGCCGCATGCTCGATGCCTTCCTCTTGAAGCATTTCCAGCGAGGTTGGATCGCGGGTAATAGCCATAGTTGCCTCCAAGATTTGGAAGGTAAACCCTGGTCAAGAGTTGACGTTCCCCGGCGCGGCAACGCTGAGCCGCTCTGTCGATCGCGGCCTGCCGTCACCGGCGCTGAAGCTTCGTTCACAGGCTGAACCCCGCCAACATTGGCGCAGGGTACGGGCCGACTATTCAACACCTCAACAAATCATCAGTAGCCACCGCAGTAACGCTGGCAGCGACGACAGAACCCGTAACCGCCGCCGTAATAACCGCCGCCGTAGTAGCTGTACGGGTAGTAGCCGCCTGTCCATCCCCACCCCGGGCCCCACCACCACGGCCACCACAGACCAGCGCCAACGAAGCGGCGACCGAAGAATGGTCGCCCGTGGAACCTACCGCGGAATCCGAACCCCGGACCGTGGAAACCCGGTCCTCGGAACCCGAAGCCACGACCGCCGAACCCCGGTCCTCCCCACCCACGGAACCCTCCGCCGCGGAATCCCCATCCACCGCCACGGAACCCTCCACCACCGAATCCGCGGAACCCGCCGCCACCGAATCCATGGAAACCACCTCCCCCAAATCCGCCATGGAATCCGCCGCCTCCAAATCCTCCGTGCGCAGCTTCCGCGACCGGCGTCATCGAAATGACTGCCACCGACGCCACAGCCGCAATCGCAATCCGCTTAAAATTATTCATGGATGAAACCTCATGACTCGTCAGAAATTGACGTCAGCACGCTGAGAAAGTTGTTCTAAGTTTCTTCACGCAGCGCTCCGGAAAAAGCCGCGCCTGGAACGTTGCGGTGCTGGTCGCGCGTGCTGGACGACGCAAAAAAAGGACCGAGCAGTTTAGCTGATGGAGTTACCCTCGACACCGCGCGTAGTTTCATCATCCGATAGATGTGAAACGGCTGCACCTTCGAGTGCGGCGGTTAATGCTGGATGATCTTCGACGCTCGCACGCGAATGCGCCGCGTCGGTTCGCTAGGACCGGGCCAATCTCAGCTGCCGGCAAGCCGGCTGGCGATGAGACTGTTCACAACAATCGAAACGTCGTCGGGATTGTAGGGCTTAGCAAGGATCGGTGTGTTCGGATAAAGCGAGCAGAGCTCGGTTACGCCTGCGCCGGTGCAGATCGCAAAGGGGATGCCCTTGACATTGAGCGCACGCGCGAGCGGTGCCGCTTCCCCGTCCTTGAGAAGATAATCGACCACAGCGATGTCGATCTCTTCGCGATCGAGAGCATCGAGCGCTTCTCGCACCGTCACGGATGGCCCGATGACCCGGCAGCCATATCCCGTGAGGATGTCTTCGAGGTCGAGGGCAACGAGCGTGTTGTCCTCGACAAGAAGCACACGTGGCGAGCGTACATGTCCGAAAACCTTCGTATCCACCATGCGTGCAGAACCGGAAAACGTCATACCGTCAACTCCGAAAACGCGATGTTCATTCCGTTCCAGGTATTAATCAATCCGATAAATCAGCAACTTACCACGCAGTCGCGAAATTGTAAGCATGCGTAGGGAACGAGATTGGTGTGTTCCTCGTTATTTTGGGCCGTAGCTCAAACTGAGCGACTTACTAACTATGAGCCGGCGAAAACGAGCGCCCGAGGAGAGGAGGTTTTGCGATGAGCGCAGCTGCAAACAGGGACGAACGACTCCAGATTATGCTAGAGCCGGAGGAGCTTAGAGCTGTCGATGACTTCCGCTACAAATACCGCCTGCCGAGCCGCGCCGCCGCCGTACGCGAGCTGCTGAAGCGCGGGCTGACCAGCGCGCCGACAGGTGCGGCTGATGCTCACTCCCGATCGCAGGACTTTGGGGTTCTCGGCATTGCCAACGGCAGCCGCTTCAAAGACGCAGACAACACCGAAGGGTAGTAGGCGCCGCATTCCTGCGCCACTGGAATCGACCGGGTTACCCGCGCTGTGAAGCGGCGGCTTTGGGGTAAGGGATCAAAGTTTCCGTTCGACACTTCGTCTGCGAATGAAATTTAACGGCCGAGGTGCGGTTCGCACCTTCATGATCGATTACGCGCCGGTCGACGCGCGATACTTCGAGACCCGCTGTAAGGGAATTTTTGAGACGCAACCGATGCGCACGTGCGCGCTGTGCAAACTCGCCGACCTTCATCGCCATCCTATGGATTGAGGCGCGGGAGAGGCCGGCCTAATTGCTCGGCACCATGTCAGAGAAAGCTTTAAGAACTTTCGGTTTCCTTCCCGCCCAGACAAGCCCGCCGAGACAGGCCTTTGCCGTGCCAGATCGGGACAATAGAACCCGCTATTGCGGCGCTTCTCATGCTCAGAGATTCAGTGCAAAAATTTTGGCGCGCGAAGCGGAACCTAAGATCGATGTTGTCGTTTTCCACATACAATCTCCCCCAAGATTGTAGTCTAGGCGCTACTCCCCCCGATAGCGCCGTCCCAAAAGACGCCGGCTTTCCCCCGAAGCCGGCGTCTTCTCGTTTGGGAACCCCAGTCAAAATCGTGAATTCAAAATCGTGAATGACGTGACTGCCGAGGCCGATCGCCTTCTCAGTCTCTTTCTGCGCGTGAGCAGGCTCGATACCAAAGGCGGAAGGCTGCCCAGTTCCGCTATTTCCGTCACATTTTGTTTTTGAGGCGAGGGTGCGTATGTTTTAGGCGATCGCAATGCGCATGTGCTTTTCACATTTTGCATCGCTCTCGATAGGCGCGCAGTGACCCGCAACAGCGCAGTCCGAACATAAGCCGCTGGCCGATCATCAGATTCAAAAACAATTTTTTCAATTGAACTCGGCGACTGGTCATTCGTCCGAATGCGCCGATCACATCATTCGCGAGCATGTGCCAAGACGGCGCGCAACAAACGCATGTGGCGAAGGTTTTCCATCTCATCGGAGCTTATTCAGCTCCTCAAAGAATGAGGAAAACCCAAATGCAGACACTTCGTAAGTTGGCGACTGTCGCTGCCGCAGCGCTTGCGGTGACGGCATTCTCCATTTCTGCCGACGCCCACGGTGGCGGCGGCGGAGGCGGTGGGGGAGGCGGCGGCGGTCACGGAGGAGGCGGTGGAATGGGAGGCGGCGGCTTCTCGGCAGGCGGTGGGGGAGGGGGCGGAATGGGTCACGGCGGTGGCGGCTTCGGCGGTGGCATGGGCCATGGCGGCATGGGCGGAATGGGTCACGGCGGCATGGGCATGGGCCCCGGCGGCGGCTGGGGCGGCGGCGGCTTCGCAGGGCACGGATTCCGCGGCGGTCCCATGGGCGGAAATTTCCGTGGAGAACACGGAGGACATCACGACCACCACGGTCATTTCAGACGCGGTGGCCCGTTCTTCGTGTACGGCTATGACGGCTATTACGACGACGATTACTACTGCTATTGGCGCTACGGACGGCGCTACTGCGGCTATGGCTATGGCTATTGATGAAAAAGAAAAAGCCCCGGTTATCCGGGGCTTTTTCATGCGCGCTAGCCGCAAAAATAGAGAGCCCTGCCATCGCTGGCAGGGCTGACAGGAACACGTCACCCTCACGCTTGGCGGTATCGGCTCCCGCTGTGCCGACCGTTCAAGCAGCGACGCTCTTCCCGCTGAAGGAGGCAGCCAATACAGAAAATTGTGGTCACAAACAATTCACAATCCGACGCAACGTGTAACAGGCTGTGATTTAGCTGCCACGTTTTGAAAGTTGCTCGCCCGCGAACTGTGCTGTCCGCCATGCGTTGGCGATGTCGTGGACGATGATCAGAATGGATTTCTTCCGCCCGATGAGGCGACCGGAACGCGATGACGCGTGCTAATTCCGCTGCCGTCGCACACGGCTTCGATTGCGTGAAGCAGCACATCGATCTCAAACGGCTTGCCGATGTGTGCCGTCATACCTGCCGCATAACAGCTCGCGATTTCGTTGGGGAGAACGTTCGCCGTCATGGCGATGATCGGAACCTGGCTTTGATTTGGCGGCAGCTTCCGGATTTCCTTCGTCGCCGCGAGGCCGTTCATCCCGGGCATCTGCATGTCCATGAGGATGACATCGAATGTTTCCGACTGCACCAGCAGAATGGCTTCGGCGCCGCTCGCGGCTGTCACCGCGCGATGCCCTGCACGTCGCAGCACGGTGGACGTGAGCCGTCTGTTCGGCTCCATGTCGTCGACCACCAGAACATTCAGGCCGCCGGGTCCAGCCGGTTTCGAATCCGCAGACCGCTCGGTTGAAGGCTGTGACCGGCTGACGGCGAGCGGCAATTCAAACCAAAAAGCCGACCCTTCGCCGAGCACGCTGTCGACGCCGATCTGGCCGTCCATGGCAACGACGATGCTCTTGCTGATGGCGAGCCCTAGGCCCGATCCTGCGAAGCGCCGCTCGTAACTTCCATCCAGCTGGCTGAACCTGTTGAACAATTCCGGTATCGATTTTTCCGGTATGCCGGGACCGGTATCTTTGACGACGAAGCGAACGACGACGTCGTCGTCCGACCGTTTGACCCACTTGGCCTGGACATCGACACGGCCAACCGACGTGAATTTTACGGCATTGCCGACGAGATTGACGAGTACCTGCCTGACGCGTTGCGCATCCGCCGAAACTGAGACTTCATCCAACGCGCTATCGATTTCAGCGCTCAAGATTAGCCCCTTCGCTCGCGCGTCGACCAGTATCAGCGACAGGCAGCTCTCGATGATCGGACGGAGCAGGGTAGGCGCAAGCAGCAGCTTCATGCGCCCGGCTTCGATTGCGGAAAAGTCGAGGATGTCGTTCACGGTGTTGAGGAGCGACCGTCCGGCATCCCGCACGATCTCGAGATCGCGCGCATCTTCGGTATTGAGGCCCCGTCGCGCCAGCACGAGGCTCGTATAGCCGATGACGCTGTTCAGCGGCGTTCTGATTTCATGGCTCATCGTCGCGAAGAATTCCGACTTCGCCGACGTCGCGCGCTGCGCCGCCTCATTCGCGGCCTTCGCATCGGCAATGGACACTTTGAGCCGGTCCAAAACCTTGAGCCGCTCCATGAACATGCGAGCGTTTGTCATGACGAGCACGACCAGAAAAACTAAAAAGCTCACTGCTAGCGCGCAGAGGACGAAATTTTCCCTACCGCCGAGAATGAGCAGTTTCAGTATGAGCGGGCCAAGGATGGTCCCTGCGTAGGTGAGTGCGGCCGCGGGGATTGGCGCAAGCAGAATGCTGCCGCTTGCAGCCATGCCGACGACAAACGCCGTGAGGATCGCCTCGCTGGTCCCGCTTACGGCGCCGGCCCATGCCGCCGCCAGGAACGACCAGGGAAGTGCGAGTAGGACTGCGAATACGAGAGCGTTCCGCGCGCTCCGTGTCGTGTTGGCCTTATGGCGGCGCCTGGAGGGCGCGCGAGGCCACGAACGCAGCCCCAAAAAGCCGCAAACGGAGAACGAGAAGAGAAGCCAAAGAAAAAGATGATGAGCCGGAAAGGTGTTCCAAAATGCGGCCGCAGCGAGCGCCACATTGACGCCATAGCCGGCCATTGCATAGGGCGTGACGCGGGCAACGGCGGCCAATTGATCGCGATGAAGCCGCAGCTTAGTCACTGGCGGCCTCCACATACGCCCTCAACGCGGCCATGGCGCGTTCGCCGGCGTATTTCATTTCTACTTGCGCCGAAAGCATATCTGCCCGCGCATGATGCCGGGCGAATTCCCTCAATTTCTCCGCTGCCGACGTCAGCTGGCACATTCCGAGCGTGCCGGTGAAGTTAATGAGATCGTGGCAGATCGCTTCAATTTGCGACGGAGAGAGCTCCAGCGATTGGAGATTCAGAAGACGTTGTTCAATGGCGGTCTCGAATTCGCTGATAATATCGCGAAAGCTGACCAGATCGAGATAGCCGCGCATACGCAGCAGCTTTCCGGCATCCAGGACCGTGCCCTCGTCGATAATCAAGGCATCGAGATTTGGAGATGTCATTGGGGGCAAATGATTGTTTCATCAACAGCGCGGGGCACGCTTATTCAACCCCCCAGAATATCATCCTTCCAATGCGTTACTCTGAGCTTAACTGAGGCTATATGCAGCCCGATTGGGTAAACGCTATTCATTTTGCGCGCCCTGGAATTGAAGAAGCGCGTAACCTCTCGGTCAAAAAAGTTAACGAATGCATTTGCGCCTGCCGGACAGGTCAAGAGCCGGACGAGGAAGCACATGACTCAACGAGCACGGCGGCGTTCCCCCGTTAGTGTCACCGCGAGAACTCCAGCCTTTCTATTGCCGTCGTTGGGATTGCTGAATGGCCCTGGGGAGTAAAGGGCGTCAGTTATGAAATCAGTTGCGTCAGTCGTTGCACCGGTTGTGGCCTTGCTCGCCGCTTATGGACCGCCGGCTTTTGCAGATCCCGCATTCGCGGCGGCCGAGCCGCAATCCGAAGGCTCGACACCGTTGCCGTCATTCGTCCCGTCATCGGGACAGGAAAAGTATGCATCCGCCTTGCATGCCAATCGCGGCCAGACTGTCGCCGCGCGCCAGGAGGCGGAAAAAATCAGCGCCCTCTTTGCCGGAATGACAACCGGTTCGATTTCTAAAAGCGACGATGTTGCTCCGGTCAAGTCAGAGTCCGCCGAGCCTGAGCCGGCTGAGCCTGATCCCGCAATTGCCGATCCGGAAAAGCTAGTGTCGCCGCCAATGACGGAAGCGCCGTCCGGACGCTCGATCATGCTGGCGTCGAACCGGTCGGCGGAGGATGCGACCGATAAGAACGCGCCTCCGCCGAAGCAGGCTCCCCCCGCTGATCGTACAAAAGGCAACGGGAACACGCACCGCATTCCACAGAAAGCCCTCGCCAAAGCGACGCGGAACTCTCGGATCGCCGAACGCGAAGAACGCGATACAGGTACGACGGCCGCAATGGCGCTCGCGACCGCAGGGCACAAGGCCAGCGTCATCGATTTGCTGACCAACCCGGCGTTGTGGTGGCGCTGACGGCGCGGACAAAGCGGCCTTCCGTCAGCGACGTTATTTGGTGCCCGGTGCGATCATGGCAGGCTCCGCGGGCTTCTTCCGCGACCGGCGCCATTCTTCGAAGCGCTGAATGACGACGAAGAACGAGGGAACGAACAGCACCGCGAGACACGTCGAAGCGAGCATACCGCTGAAAACGGTGACGCCGATCGATTTGCGCGCCGATGCCCCGGCGCCGGTCGCAAACACCAGCGGCGCGACGCCAAGGATGAACGCGAACGACGTCATAAGGATCGGCCGGAACCGGGCTCTCGCCGCCTCCAGCGCGGAATCGAAGATCGGCTTGCCCTCGGCCCGCATTTCACGCGCGACCTCCACGATCAGAATGGCGTTCTTCGCCGATAGCGCTATCAGAAGGACGAGCCCGATCTGGACATAGAGGTTGTTGTCGACGCCGACCGACGTCAGCACCAGCACCGGGCCGAGAAGCGATAACGGAACCGCCAGCAGAACCGACATGGGCGCGTACCAGCTCTCGTACTGTCCGGCGAGCACCAGATAGACGAGAAGCATCGCCAGCGCGAACACGTAATAGATTTGGCCGCCGACGAGCTTCTCCTGATAGGACAGCGCCGTCCATGAATAGCCGACGCCGGGCGGCAGCGTTTTCGCGGCAATCTCTTCCATGAGCGCGATGGTCTGCCCGGATGAAAAGCCCTTGGCCGGCACGCCGACGATAGCCGCCGACGGATAGAGATTATAAAGGCTGATGAGTGAGGCCCCGATGTGGGGCGTGATCGTGAGAACGGTGCCGAGCGGGATCATGTCGCCGTTCTGGTTCCGCACCCTGAGAGCAAGAATGTCATCGGGCGACATCCGGAATGCAGCGTCGCCCTGCACGTAGATCTGGAAGACGCGGCCGAACTTGTTGAATTGGTCGACGTAGCTGGAGCCGAGATAGCTCGCGAGCGTCGAGAACACTTGGTCGGTCGTCAGCAGAAGCGTCTGAACCTTTTCGCGGTCGATCGTAATTCTGTATTGGGGCGCCGTGGCGCGGAAGGTGGTCGAAACACGCTGAATGCTCGACTGAGTGCTGGCGGCATGCACCATCGCGTTGACCGAGCTCTCGAGCTTGGCCAAATCGAAGCTGCTGTCGCGCAACTCGATCTGCATCGTAAAGCCGCCCGCATTGCCGATGCCCTGGATCGGCGGCGGCGGAACGACCAGAACGTGACCGTCCTGGATGTCTGCGAGCTTCTGGTTGAGAGTTTTATAGAGGGACGCCAAGTCCTGGCCCGGACCGCGCTCGCTCCAATCTTTCAGCATGATGTAGGCAACGCCGGCATTGGCGAGCGAAGCGCTGTTGTCGAGAGGCGATATGCCGGCAATGGTAATGACGCGCTCGACGCCCGGTACCGCATTGGCGAGCTGTTCGACCTGCTCGAGCGATTTCTGCGTTCGGCCGAGTGCCGCACCATCGGGAAGCTGCACGGCGGCGATCATATATCCTTGGTCCTCGATCGGCAGAAAGCCGGTCGGGACGCGCGACATTCCGTATATGGCGCCACCGATGATCGCTAGCGCGATGAGAGACATCAATCCGCTGTGGCGGGCCATGCCGCCGATCAAGCCGGCGTAGCGGTCCTCCATGCGCTGATAGACGGCGTTGAAGCCGCGGTAGAAGAAGTTGCGGTTCTCAGGCGGCACGGGACGGCGAAGCCAAAGCGCGCACTGGGTCGGCTTCAGCGTTGCGGCGTTAATGGCGCTGATCAATGCCGTCGCAGCGATGACGAGCGCGAACTGCGCGTACATCTGCCCCGTGAGCCCCGGCAGGAAGGCGGATGGCAAAAACACCGCCATCAGCACCAGCGTTATGCCGATGATCGGACCCATCAACGCATTCATGGCGGCAATCGCGGCGTCGTGGCCGGACATGCCTTTCTCGATGTTGTGAGCGGCGCCCTCGACGACGACGATCGCATCGTCGACGACGATGCCGATAGCGAGGACGATCGCGAACAACGTCGAGAGATTGACCGAAAAACCCAATGCCGCCATGGCGGCGAAGGCACCGATGATCGTCACCGGCACCGTGGTGGCCGGAACCAGCATCGCGCGCCAATCCTGCAGGAACGCGAGGATGACGATCAGCACCAGAAAACCGGCTTCAATCAGGGTTTTGTAAACTTCCGATACCGCCTGCTGCACGAAAACGGTGGTGTCGAAAGGAATGGAGTACGCGATGCCTTCCGGAAATTCCTTCGCGAGCGCCTTCATTTTCGCCCCGACTTCGGTGGCGACATCGAGCGCGTTCGCCCCAGGTGTCAGGAAAATCGCGAGGCCGGCGGCTTGCTTTCCGTTGAGTTTGAAAATCTGCGCATAGGTCTGCGCACCGAGTTCGACGCGGCCGACATCGCGCAGCCGGGTCAAATCTCCGGCCGTACCGGTTTTGACGACGACATTCGCGAATTGCTCCGCATCTTCGAAGCGCCCGACAACGTCGACCGTGTATTGGAACGTCTGCGCGCCCGCGACAGGCGGCGCACCGATCTGTCCGGCCGTCACCTGCTGGCTCTGCTGTTGCAGCGCCTGGATCACATCCTGCGCATTGAGCCCGCGCGCCTGCATCTTTTCCGGATCGAGCCAGATACGCATCGCATATTGACCGGCCCCGAATACGTTGACGTTGCCGACGCCCGGCAACCGCGCGATTTCGTCCTTCAGCCGGATGGTCGCGTAGTTGCTGAGATAAAGGCTATCAAATCGATCGTCGGGCGAAGTCAGCGTGACGATCTGCAAAATCGCCGTCGACTTTTTCTGAACGACGACGCCCTGCACTTGCACGGATTGCGGCAGTGACGCCATCGCAGCCGAGACGCGGTTCTGCACGAGAACTTGCGCCGCGTTGAGATCGGTGCCGATGTCGAACGTCACGGTCAGCGAGTAGCTGCCGTCCGACGCCGCATAGGACTGCATGTAGAGCATCCGCTCCACACCGTTCACCTGCTGCTCGATCGGCAACGCAACCGTATCGATCACTGTACGCGCGCTCGCGCCCGGATAGCGCGTTGTCACCTGCACGGTCGGCGGAACGACGTCCGGGTATTGGGAAACAGGGAGACGAAGCAATGAAACGAGGCCGATCACGACGAACAGAAGCGCGATGACGTTCGCGAGAACCGGCCGCTCGATGAAGAATTTCGAGATCATTGGGCGCCATCCGCTTGTCGCTCGGCTTCGGGCTTAGAGATAGTCGTGAGCTCCGGCTCGATCTTCTGGCCCGGGACGACCGTCATCAACCCGGATGTGACGACGCGGTCGTCCGGAGTGATGCCCTTCTCGATGACGCGCAGATCGCCGACCTGCTGCCCGAGTTCGACTTTGCGCTGCTCGACGACGTCGTCTTTGTTGACGATGAGCACGTAGCGGCCGCTCTGATCGCTGCCGATCACGCGGTCCGGAACCAGAAGCGAGTCCGGCTGTTGGGCTCTGGGAACGCGAACGCGAACGAAATAGCCGGGAAGCAGCCCGCGATCCTTGTTCGGCAATACGCCACGCACGGCGAGCGTTCCCGTCGCGGCCGTGATACTCGGCGCGACGTAGTCGAGCGTGCCGTGATGCGGATATCCCTTCTCGCTCTGCAGACCGACTTCAACGGGAATTTTCTTGAGTTCCTCGCTGGTTATGCCCCGGGCTCTCATCTCGGAGCGGATCTCCTGAACGTCGACTTCGCTGATGGAGAAATTGACGTAAATGGGCTCGAGCTGAACGATGGTCGCGAGCGTCGTCGGGCTGCCCGCGCCGACGAGTTGCCCCAACGAGACCTCGCGCGACGTCACGATGCCGTCGAATGGCGCGCGAACTTCCGTGTAGCTGAGATTGAGCTTCGCCTGATCGATATCGACCTGTGATTGCTGCTGCTTCGCGACTGCCGCGGCTTTATTTGCAGTTGCCGTGTCGAGCGTGGCTTGGCTGGCGATATTCTTGGCGGCGAGATCCAGCTGGCGATTGTAATCCGCCGTCGTCTGCGTTGTGGACGCGGTCGCACTCGCAAGTCCCGCCTCGGCCTGCTGAAGC
Organism: Hyphomicrobium facile; assembly: GCF_900116175.1. Taxonomy (GTDB): domain Bacteria; phylum Pseudomonadota; class Alphaproteobacteria; order Rhizobiales; family Hyphomicrobiaceae; genus Hyphomicrobium_B; species Hyphomicrobium_B facile. The sequence continues at coordinate 986,832 of NZ_FPCH01000002.1, read as the reverse complement.
GCAAGCTGATAGGGTTGTTGCTCGATGACGAACAGTACCTGGCCGGTCTTTACGAAGTCGCCGTCCTGATACTTGATCGCTTGGATGAAACCCTGAACGCGGGCAACCAGCGTCGTGCTGTTGACCGCCGCGGTGCTGCCGGTGGTGGTCAGATAGCGCGTCACCGATTCCTTCAACGGCAGTGCCACATCGATCTTCGGGGGAGGCGGTGGAACGAACGTATTTTTATCGCCGCACGCTGAAAGCGCGAGTGTTGAAGCAACGAAGCACGCCACGGTCGCGCGCCATCCCCGGCCGGAGCCCGGCGACCGCGTGATGGCTCGTGTCATGCAACTGCGCCCGGACGATCGCAGTACGGATTCGTCACCCATAGTGAAACCCACAATGTTAGAAGAAATTGGATAAAGGCGGTGCGATGACGTTAGGTCATTTGGCTCAGCCCGTATAGATCTCGATGATCGTAATTATAGGTTGCTGTACAACTTCGAGAACCGCGCGTTTTCGATTAAAATGACGCCCCGCAACATGAGTGAGCGCTGGGCGACGTCTCTGCTTGGAAGAACATCGACCTGACTGGTCTTGGGGCTGCTTCGGCTCTGCGCTCGGGCGATCGCGCTGATCATTGACGCCTCCATCTCGTAGCCGACCCATCCCCAGGGATCTCCCCCGTTTGCCGTCGATCGGCGACTTTTGGCCGGAGCGAATAGCTTTGGTTTCGCCGGAAACCACGCCCCCACAAATACCGCTAGTCTGGGCCGGATCTTTGGAGCATTGTCTCCAAAAAACGTGCGGATTTTTTCCCGATATCCGCGGGAGTTAATCCGGACACGACGGAGGCGAGCGTGAAGGTCCCCGCAATAATAAGAACACTACTAATGGTGGGCAGCGTCGCCTTTCTTGCCGGCTGCAATGCACCGCATTCCGAGGAGGCCGAAGAACGAAACAACGTTCCTGACGTTGTGCCCCCTCCCGTGCACACGATCGAACTCGCCGCGTCGAACGAACCTGTGAAGCTCGAGGGTATTGGGACGGTTCTCAATCCAGACACGCTCCTACAACTCGACGCCGACATCCGCTCTGCAACAGTCGCGGCCAATTTCAGTCACGGACAGCTCGAGCGCTTTAAAGCGTCAACCATGCTGTCGCGGCAGACGCTCGAAAACGCCGTCCGTCAGGAAGGCATCGACGCGTCCCAGCTGAAGCTGTTGCTGACGCGCCTTCAACAATCTTGGGGCGATAAGGCCCCGTTTCTGAACGCCGACGCCCGCCAGACATTGATGGCCGAAATCGCGAATGGCTCGCGCGCCGTGCTTCGTCTCGACTTCTCCGACATGGCGGCGGACGAGCCCCGGAATGTTCGCGTCGTCCCTCTTCGTGGGGGCTCGGAAACGAAGGTCGATGTCCTGTGGGCCGCACCCTCGGGAAATCTCGCGATGCCCGGGGTATCTTTCTTCGGCTTGATCAACGCGGGCCCTGGGCTTCGCGCCGGGGATCGCGCGCGTGTGATCGCCGACAGTCCGGAGAGACTGAAGGGCGTCGTCATTCCGAGTTCTGCGCTGGTCGTCTTTGGCGGCAAATCCTGGTGCTATGTCGAAACGGAACCGGCCAAATACGAACGCAAGGTCGTGTCGTTGGAAGCGCCGGTCGACGATGGATTTTTCGTAGCAAGTGGCTTCGATCCCGGCACCCGCGTCGTGGTGAAAGGCGCGTCCGTTCTGCTCGCGCGTGAAGCGGCGCCCGGAAGCTTCGACGACGACGATGATGATGACGCCCGGCCCCAAGCACCTGCAACAGCGGGAACGGCAAAGCCGGCTGCGTCGTCCGTGGCGCAAGGCCATTCCGCACCAACTAATGATCCGGACTAAGCCGGCATGAACGCGCTCATCCGCTGGTCGATCCGCTATCGTGGCTTCGTCGCACTGCTTTCCGTGGTCTGGTTCATCGCCGGAAGCATTCTCGCGCTACGGGCGCCGCTCGACGTTTTTCCCGAGTTCGTGCCACCGCAAGTCACGATCCAGACCGAGACGCCCGGCCTCGCGCCTGAGCAGGTCGAGCAAATCGTCACCCGCCCGATCGAGGCGGCGATCGTCGGCGGTCCAGGCATAGATACGGTTCGATCGGAATCCATCTACGGCCTGTCGGTCGTGCTCGTCACATTTGAAGAAGGTGCCGACGCCACCGCCGCGAGACAAGGCATCGCCGAACGTCTGACGACGCTCAATGGCAAATTGCCGGCGGGCATCGGGCCGCCTAAGCTGACGCCATTGACGTCGAGCACGATGGATGTGCTGAAGCTCGGCCTCGTCTCCGATCAGGTCGATCCCTACACACTTCGCGATATCGCCGATTGGACGGTCAAGCCGCGCCTGCTTGCCGTGCCGGGAATTGCGCGCGTCACAGTGTATGGAGGCGCGATCAGACAGGTCCAGATTCAGCCTGACCTCGAGCGGATCGCCGCGCTCGGCCTGACTGTAACCGATGTCATGGACGCAGCCAGCGCAGCGATTGCGCTTCGCGGCGGCGGCATCGTCGAAACGTCATCCCAACGGATCACCATCGCAACGCCGCCTCCGGCGCCCGACCCGCGCACGATATCCCAAGCCGTCGTCACGATGCAGAACAACCGGCCGGTTCGCCTTGCCGATGTCGCGACGGTGACGATCGGCCCGGCACCGAAAATCGGTGATGCGACGATCATGGGGCAGCCCGGAGTCCTGATCACGGTTTCCGGGCAGTTCGGCGCCAATACGCTCGAAGCCACCAAAGCCACCGAGGCCGCCCTTGCCGAGTTGACGCCGGCGCTCGAACGGCGCGGCATAACGATATATCCGGCATTGCATCGCCCGGCATCGTTCGTCGTTCGCGCGTTGCAAAACCTCGAGACCGCTCTGACCCTTGGATCGGCTTTGATCTTGTTCGTGCTCTACGCCTTCCTCCGAAGCGTACGCGCGTCGCTCATCTCGTTTCTCGCAATTCCGTTGTCGCTGCTCGCCGCTGTGGTGGTGCTGAGCGAATTCGGCGAGTCGCTGAACACCATGACGCTAGGCGGCTTCGCGCTCGCGCTCGGCGTCCTCGTCGATGACGCAATCATCGATATCGAGAATATCGCGAGACGCTTGCGCCTCGCGGGACCTGACGCCGACCGGCTGAATATCATCGAGGACGCGTCGATAGAAATTCGCGGCTCCATGCTTTACGGCACGCTCGCGGTGATCTTTGCGTTCTTCCCGGTGCTCTTTGCGGGGGGCGTGCAGGGCCGGTTCATCGGACCTATGGCGTTGACGTTCGTAATCGCGGTGCTTGCCTCGATGCTTGTCGCGCTGACCGTCACGCCCGCGTTGTGCGCGCTGCTGCTGACGAAGAGCGAGGACACGAAGGAATCGCCGCTCCTGAAAAGTCTCAAAGCCGCTCAGCGGTGGGTCTTGGCGCGCGTTCAACATGCTTGGGGTACGACGGTTCTGCTGTTGACGGCGAGCGCGCTGGCGGCCGCCGCGGCCGTGCCCTTCCTCCACAGCGAGCTCATCCCCCAGTTCCGCGAAGGCCATTTCGTACTGCAGATGTCGATGGCATCTCCCGGCACGTCGACGGATGACGTCGTGGCGGTCGGCGAGCGCGTGACGGCGGCACTGCTGAAACTTCCGTTCGTTGACACCGTCGGCCATCAGATCGGCCGCGCTGAAGCAGGCGAAGATACCTGGAGCGTCGACAAGAGCGAATTTCACATCGAGCTGAAGCCGGTGCATGATAAGAGCGAGGAAGAAGCCCAGAGCATCATTCGCGACACGCTGCGCGGCTTCCCGGAGGTCAGAAGCGAGACATTGACGTTCCTCGGCGATCGCATCAGCGAAAGCCTGAGCGGCGAAACGGCTCAAGTCGTCATTAGCTCTCTCGGAACCGACCTCGCGTCGCTCGAAAGCGCGGCCGCCGAAATCCAGAAAGCCGTGGCGGATGTTCCGGGCGTCACCGATCTTAGAATGCCGAGAAGCGCGATGGTGCCGACGTTGTCGGTCAAGCTCGATCCGGCCGCGCTCGCAAGCTACGGCCTTTCCGCGCGCGATGCTCTCGATACAATACAGACTGCATTCGCCGGAACGACCGTCGGCCAGACGTACGATGGCGCGCGCACCGTGGACGTCGTCGTCATTCTGTCGCCGGACAACCGCAACCGCATCAGCGAACTCAACAAGCTGATGGTCGGCAACGCCGCGACCAGGACACCTCTGAAGAACGTCGCAACGATAGAGATCACCGAAGGCCGGTCGAACATTCAGCATGACGGCGGTCAACGTCGCGTCGCCGTCACCTTCAACGGCGCGAAGGGCCATTCTCTCCGCGAGATCGTCGCCGAAGCGCGCGAGCGCGTCGGAGCGCTTCAATTGCCGAAGGATGTTTACGTCGCCTTCGCGGGACAGGCCGAGGCGGAGCGCGAGGGGCAAATCAGGCTCGCCGGTCTGACCGCCATGAGCACCGCGCTCATCATCGCGGCGTTGACGATGGCATTCCGTCGCCGGGGCCTCGCGGTGCTGGTGCTGATCAATTTGCCGTTCTGTCTGATCGGCAGCATCGCGGCGATTGTCGTGAGCGGCATCGGAATGACGCTTGGAAGTCTCGTGGGCCTGATCACGGTTTTCGGCATCGGCGCGCGCAACTCGGTCATGATGCTGGCGCACGTCGAGCATGTGGCGGACGCGGAAGGGAAGGGCTGGAGCCCCGAAACGATCCGCCTCGCGGCGTCCGAACGTATGGCGCCGGTCTTCATGACGGCGCTGATGGCGGCGCTCGGGCTTGTGCCTCTGGCTTTGGGTCTTGGCCGGCCGGGACACGAAATCGAAGCCCCGATGGCGATCACCGTGCTCGGCGGCTTGACGACGGCGACGCTCCTCAATCTCGGCGTATTGCCCGAAGCGCTTATTCGGTTTGGCCGCCTGCTCCGAATTTCCGGCGCCGCGCCGAAGCCAGAAACAACCGACCCGAAATTGGAGCCAGCCGCTGGAACCGCCGCGGCCGAATAAATTCGTGTCGCTCAGAGCGGGAGCTTGAACTGATCGACCACGTAGATGGTCAGCTTTTTGGGGTCATGTTCGCCCGCTCGCATAAAGCCCGTCACCAAAAAGGCGACGCGCTCGCGATTGGCCGTGTCGGTCTCTTTGATCGCGAGTTCATTGCACGCGAGGTCCATCGCCTGCTGCATGATATCGAGGTGTTCGCTGTCTATGACCCCACGTGGAAACGGCATCAGGACGCCCGCTATCTGCCAACCTCTCGGCAAGACGCCGGAGATCGTCGAATTGTTCCCCCGCCGGTCGCGAAGCGGCGGGGCCGTGGCCAAAAAGATCCATTTAGCTCCCGCTTAAGATCCGCCCGCTTCCGCGGTTGGGGCGGACGTGGACGAGTGCGCCGGCTTCGAACGTCCCCGCCGCTGTGCGCCGTGGCGTATCGATCATCAGTTTCTGGCCGCCGCCGATTTCCACGAACAACCGCAACATCGGCCCATAGAACACGGTCGACATGATTTGCGCCGCGACGGCGTCATCCGAGGGAGACGCAAGGACGGACAACTCCTCCGGGCGAATGCAGACGAGAACTGGTGCCCCCGGCGCTGGGGCCGCTCCATCCGCCGGCACTTCGAGCGTCATCGGTCCCGCCGCCACGCGATGGAACTCGCCTGTCGTCTCCAGAGCCTTGCCCTCGATGAGGTTCATCGTCCCGATGAAATGAGCGACGAAGCGCGTCGCCGGCGCGTCGTAGAGTTCCGCGGGCGATGCGATTTGCTCGATTCTGCCGCGGTTCATCACGACGATGCGATCGGAAATCGAAAGCGCTTCGGTCTGATCGTGCGTAACCATGACGAAGGTCGTGCCGAGGCGCGCCTGGAGACGCTTCAATTCAATCTGCATCTGCTCGCGTAAATTGGCGTCGAGTGCCGAAAGAGGCTCGTCGAGCAGCAGCACGCGCGGCGAACAGACGAGGGCTCGCGCCAGGGCGACGCGCTGGCGTTGACCGCCCGACAGCATGGAAACGCGCGCGTGAATTTTGTCGCCAAGCCCTACGAGATCGAGCGCCTCCTTCACTTTCCGGCTGATCTCTGCGCCCGAAATTTTGCGGAGCGTCAAACCGAACCCGACATTCTCCGATACGTCCATGTGCGGGAAAAGCGCGTAATCCTGAAATACCGTGTTGAGCGGCCGGTCATAGGGGCGAAGCGCAGTGATGTCCTGCCCATCGAGCAACACGCGCCCGCTCGTCGGCTGCTCGAATCCCGCCATCAGCCGCAAGCTCGTCGTCTTCCCGCAACCCGACGGGCCGAGCAGACTGACGAACTCGCCATGCCCGATATCGAGATCGACGTTGTCGAGACCGATCGTGCCGCCGTCGAACACCTTCGAAACTGCTTCAAGGCGCAGGAGCGGATCACGCACCATTGGCGATCTCATTCGGCTTCGCAGTATTGATCCACACGATCTCGCACCGCTCTTTGCCGCGATTGCGGAACGAGTGCTCCAGCGTGCTCTTGAACGCAAAGCTATCACCGGCCTTGAGCAGATAAACGACGCTGTCGATGGTCAATTCGACTTGGCCTTTCCTCACAATGCCGAACTCGTGGCCGGCGTGGCTGTAGGAATGTCCGGTTCCGCAGTCGGGATCGACAGAGACGAGAAGCCCCGTCAGCACCGAACCCGGCGGCGAAAGAAGCTCCTTGTGAATGCCTTCCGATCGAACGGGTATGTCCTTTCGATGCGCAGCCCGAACGACATAGAGATCGCCGCCGTCTTCCTGGCTTTCCGCTAGCAGGCTATGCGGCTCGACGCCGAGAGCCGCCGCAAGCGGCCACAGCACGCGCACGCGCAACGAAGATATGCCCCGTTCTATTTGACTGAGCGCGCCGACGGAAATGCCGGCGCGCTGCGCAACGTCTGAGAGACCCAATTTCCGCTCGAGACGCGCCGCGCGGATGCGGCGGCCGAGACGGACATCAGCCTCTGGTGGCACTTGCTCCAAGACTTCCGCACGCCCTTCACTCGTTTTCGTCCGAACCACGTTGCTTCCTTTCCTTCGAAAGTTTCAGAGTTTTGGACTGCGGATGCTCGAAACCAGCTCGCCTGTCGGTTAGCCGCCGGCCTTCACCTTCTCGAACATTTTAGCGAGATCGTCGTTCTGCTTCATCGGTCCGGTGAAAACCGTGCTCTTCAAAACGACGTCCGGATCGGCGGGAAGCTGCAGCCGGTCGAGTTCCTCCTTCGGAACAAGGGCAAACGCCGCACTCGATGCGCTGCCGTAGCCATACTGCGTGATCAGCTCTTTGCCCGACGCGCCTTCGAGCCGGCTGTTGATGAAGTCGTAGGCGAGATCGACGTTCTTGGCGTCCTTCAGCATCACGAACCCGCAGCTCCAGGTCAGCATGCCTTCCTTCGGCTTCAGGAATTCGACCTTGACGCCCTGCTTCTTGAGGGTGGTCGCCGAAGCATTCCACGTCATCGCGGCAACGAGCTCGCCACTCGCCAGCGACTGCTCGACGGATGTCATGTCCGTTGTGTAGGCGCGAAGAAGCGGCCGCTGTTCGCGCAGCTTCGCCGCAACCTTCTCGAGTTCTTCAGGCGACATGTCGAACGGACTGACGCCGGCGAGAAGTGCCGCAACCACCGGCGTATCGTGCACGGCGTCGATCGTTGCGATGCGCCCGCTGTATTGCTTGTCCCAGAGGAGATTCCAAGAAGGTGCCGGATCTTTCACAAGATCGGTGCGATAGAGAATGGACGTGTTTCCCCAATCCCACGGAACCATCCAGACTTTGCCGTCGCCCGCCTGGATGTCGGGCAAATTCTTGAACACCGGGAAAATCGTATCCCAGTTCTTGATGCGCTTCGTATCGATCGGCTGCAGCAGGCCCTCTTTGTTCCAGCGTGCGATCTTGTCGTAGCAGGGATGCGCGAGGTCGGGATGGAAGCCCGCCTTGACCTTGGTGAAGGCTTCGTCGTCATCGCTGAAGACGGAAGCTTCGACGCCATCGGGATGAGCGCCGAGGAAGCTCTTGTTGAAGTCCGGCAATTCGTAGCCGGACCACGTGAAGTACGTCAGCTTGTCGGCGGCGAGTGCGGGTGTTGCGAGTGAGGCGATGATCGTCGCAAGGCTGGCGGCCCTGCGAAGCATTGTACGTGTCGTCGAACCGTCCATGACTTTATACTCCCTGTTCGCGCTCAAGAAATCGGCAGAGGTCTTGGTGTAGTGACGGGAAGTTCGTCGCTCGCCACGCCACGCCGCCGGATGATTTCGGCAACCGTTGCGATGACGATCGACGCCAGCAGAATGAAGGTGCCGAGCGCCATCACGCTCGGAAGTGCTTTCGGGAAACGGAGCTGCCCCCAGACGTAAAGCGGCAACGTTGGTTCCGCGCCCGATAGAAAAAACGCGACGATGAATTCGTCGAACGACGTCAAAAACGACAGCATGAACGATGAGGTGATGGCGGGTGCGGCGAGCGGTAGAACGATACGCCGGAACGTCGTCCATTCATGCGCGCCGAGATCCATCGCGACTTCGCTGTAGCTTCGGGGCAGCGACGAGAAGCGGCCTCTCATGATGACGACGGCGGTCGGCAGCGCAACGAGCGTATGACCGAGCACGATGGCCATCCGCGAGGGCCCAAGGCCCGCGAGATTGACGAGTACAAGAAGCGCGATCCCGACGATGACGCCTGGGATCAATATCGGCAGACGGCAGAGCGCCGATATCACTCGCGCCGTACGGGTCCCTCCGGCGACTTCCATGTAGCCGACCGTGACGCCGATCGATGTCGCGAGGAACGCCGCAGAAACGCCGACGATCAAGCTCGTCTGAAAGGCACGATGCAGGTTGTCATTGCCGAAAAGGCTTCGATACCATTCGAGCGTGAACCCGCTCAGCGGAAAAGCGGCTTGAATCGAATTGTTGAAGGAGAAGAGCGGAATGATCGCGATGGGTAGATATAGAAACAGAACATACGCGACGACGTAGACCGTGAGCCAAGGCGCTTTTGATGTGGGTGCCGGGTTCACGTTCTGCTCCCAAAACGCTTGTCGGCAAGGCGCGCGACGATCACGACCGCAAGGATCACGAGCATGACGATGACGGCGAGCGCGGCTCCGAACGGCCAGTCGTTGGCCTTTCCAAATTGAGCCTGGATCATCGAGCCGATCATCGTGCTGTTCGGACCCCCGACGAGCGCCGGTGTCACGTAGTCGCCGACAGTCGGTACGAATACGACGAGCGCCGCGGCCATGACGCCCGGCATCGAAATCGGCAAGATGATCTTGCGGAATATCGCTGTTGGACGAGCGCCCAGATCTTCTGCCGCTTCGATCAGAGATCGGGGCACATTCTCGAGCGCGACATAGATCGGCAGGATCGCAAACGCTGCGTAAGCGTGCGCGAGCGTGATCACGACAGCCGCCGGTGTGTTGAGGAATGCGAGGATCGGCTCCGACGTTATGCCGGCGGTCATGAGCGCCGAGTTCAAAACGCCGTTGAACGCAAGCACGACCTTCCACGCGAAAACCCGCAAAAGATAGCTCGTCCAAAACGGCAGCGTTACGATGAAGAGCAACAGTGCGCGATGCTTGCCGGCGTGAAACGCCAGATAGTAGGCGACCGGATAGGCAGTCACGACGGTCGCGAGCGTGACCAATCCGGCAATTGCCAGCGAACGCAATATCACCGTCGCGTAGAGCGGGTCCGTCAGCGCAGCTTTGAAATTGTCGAGCGTGAAGGCGCCGCCGAGCAGCGAGCCGTCATTCGTGCGGAAGCCGAGAAACAGAACGACGCCAAGCGCGAAAAGCACGAGCACCGATGTTGCGAGCGCGCCCGGTGCCGTCATGCCAAATCCGAAAAGCCGCCGCTGGCGCTCGGAAGCGGCCGGTAACGCGAGGACAGATTCGGCGGATACGGACATGTGCGCGCATTCCTGAATTCTTGCGATAGTTTTTCACATTTGAGAAATTGTCAATCCGTCGACTTACTTTTCGAGCATGTCCACGAGGCGGTACCAGGCGATGGCCGCCCCGATTCCGATATTCCGAAACGCGTGGAACGGTATTGGCCGGATCGGCGTCGGCGGAAACGGGAGAAGCTCCGCGTCCCTCGTAACGAAATACTCGACGAGGCGAGGACCGAGGCCGGTCATCAGGCCGATACCCCGGCCCTGGCACCCCGCTGCAACGAGCAATCCCGGCTCGGGTTCGTGCACATGGGGCAGGTGATCGAGCGTTAGCGCGACACGTCCGTACCATCGCTTTTCGATCGGGACACTGGTGAGCGCCGGATAGAGCCGCTTCAAGGCGTGCTCGAGATGAGCCCACGCTGAGGCGTCCGCCGGATCGGACATCGATCCGCGGCCGCCGAGCAGCAGACGGCCGTTCGGACCCTTCCGATAATAAATGATGATACGGCGGGAATCCGAGACGACCTGCCCCTCCGGCAGGATGCTCGAGAGAAGCGCATCGGAGAGCGGCGCAGTCGCGATTTGAAACGAATGCAGCGGCAGAAGCGTCCGCGCAAGGCCCGGAACGAGAGCATCCGCGTAGGCATTCGTCGCGATGATGACGCCTTTCGCGGAGAGTGAACGGCCGTCAGCGGTCTTGAGAACCCAAGCGGCATTCTCTCGTTTTAGCGCCGTTACTCGCGTGTTTTCGGCAATGCGAGCGCCCGCATCGACGGCCACCCGCGCCAACTCGCGCGTATAAGCGAGCGGTTGGATAGCGCCGCCGCGAGGGTCGAGCCAACCGCCGTGGTATCCGCGCGCACCGGTGAGGCGGGTGACTTCGGCCGCGCTCAGAAGCTTTGCCGGTACGCCGCGTGCGATCCATTGCGTGGCGCGCTGTTCGATCGCGCGCAGTGCCGCCTCCGAGTGGGCTGCCTGAATCCAACCCGCTCGCTGAACGGGCACGTCGAGTTCTTCGCGCTGAATGAGATCGAAGACGCCGTCCGCGAGAGATGCTCCGAAGCGAGCAAGTGACTCGCCGCGCTTTTCGCCGAAATGCTGGAGCAGCCAATCCGGGTCGTACTTCAGTCCGGGGATGACTTGGCCGCCGTTGAGGCCCGATGCGCGATCGCCGACATGCGCCGCTTCAAGAACACGGACGGAAAGGCCGGAACGCGCTGCGTGAAGGGCTGAGGAAAGACCGAGAATTCCGCCGCCGACGATGGCGAGATCGACTTTTTCGCTTGGCTTCAGCGCGTCGGAAGCCAGGGGAGCGAAAGTTCGCTCGGCCCACACGGACTCTGCTTGGTAGCCAGCAACCATGGTTCGCCCCCTATGAAGCGGGACGCAGATTTTCACTAATATGAAAGATTGTAAAGCGGGTTCAGGCTAAGGCCTGGCTGAAAATACCCGGCGAAACGAAGTGGGGCGCGCGGACTTTCATCCGCGCGCCCCTGTAGTGCCCCAACCAATGACTGCTCTTCAGCCCGCGGCCGAAGGATCAATGACCGTCTTGACCTCGATGATGCGGTTCGCAGGGAAGCCGCTGAGTTCTGCGTGCTTGCGGATCGTCTCCTCGTCCTTTGCGAGATAGACGCAGAACGTGCTGTCGCCGGCGATGTAGGAATGAAGCCACTGCACGTCCGGCCCTAACTTCGCGAGGGCAGCGTTGGAAGTCGCGGCTGCGCCTTTCAGCTGCTCCGCACTTGAATCGCCGACGCCGGGTATGTTCCGTTCGATAACGTACTTCTTCATTGGCTTTTTTTCACTCCCATGTATCGCGCCAGGATTTTCCCGGCGCGAGCACCGATGATGATCGCCTTCTAGACTACTGCGCGTAATTAACCCAGACGGTCTTCGTCTGAAGATATTTATCGAGGCCTTCGCGGCCGTTGTCCTTGCCGTAGCCCGATTGCTTGAAGCCGCCCCAGCCGACCGCCGCATCGAACTGGTTATAGGTATTGATCCAAACGGTGCCGGCCTGGATTGCTGTGGCAGCAGCGTGGGCCTTGGCCATGTCGCGTGTCCAGATACCGGCCGCGAGGCCGAAGTTGCTGTTGTTCGCCCGCGGCACGAGATCGTCGAGAGAATTGAATTTCTGAATCGTGAGAACCGGTCCGAAAATCTCTTCCTTGACGACGCTGGCGTTATCGTCCGCCCCGCAGAGGACGGTCGGCTCGTAGAACGAACCGGATGCCAGATCGCCCTTGCCGCGCGCTCCGCCGATGGCAACTTCGATGCCGCCCTTGCGCGACAGTTCGACGAAACCGTTGACCCGCGCGAGCTGGTCTTCGGAAATCAGCGGCCCCATCGTCGTGTCGGCGTTGAGACCGTGGCCGAGCTTGAGTTGCTTTGCTTCCGATACGACGCGGTCGACGACCCGGTCGTAGACGGCCGCATCGACCATGAGGCGCGAGCCCGCCGAGCAGACCTGCCCGCTGTAGAAGAAGATGGCGCCAGCAGCGACTGAAGCAGCGGCGTCGACGTCGCAATCGGCGAAGATGATGTTCGGGTTTTTGCCGCCCAGTTCCAGAGAGACATGCTTGAGCGTCTTGGAAGCGCTGCGCGCGATATGCTTGCCGACTTCTTCGGAGCCGGTGAACGAAATCTTGGCCACGCCCGGATGCTCAACGAGGGCCTGGCCCGTCGTCGCGCCTTCGCCCGTCAGAACGTTGAGAACACCGGGCGGGATGCCGGCTTCGAGGGCAAGCTTTCCGAGAATGAGAGCCGAAAGCGGCGTCTGCTCGGCGGGCTTCAGGATGACGGTGCAGCCTGCGGCGAGAGCCGGGGCGATCTTGAAGCAAGCTTGGCAGAGCGGAAAATTCCATGGCACGATCGCGGCGACGACGCCGACCGGCTCACGGCGCGTATAGACGTGCATGTCAGGAGCGCTGACGGGAATGGTCTCGCCGGCGAGCTTGGTGCACCAGCCGGCGTTATAGCGAAGCGCGCCGACAGCCAACGGAATGTCGACCGCTGCGATGTGCAACTTCGGCTTTCCGGAATCCAGGCTTTCGACTTCTGAAATCCATGCGGTATCGCGTTCGATCAGGTCAGCGAACCGCATCAACAGTGCAGCGCGTTCGCTCGGCGCCATTTTCTGCCACACCAGCTGCGCCGCTTGCGCCGAGGCGACGGCCGCATCGACGTCCGCCTGCTTGGCGTGCTGGACCGACGCCAGCACTTTTCCAAACGCTGGATCGTAAGTTTCGAAACTCTCTCCCGATGCGCTGCCGACCTCGGCTCCGCCAATGACGAGTTTATGCTGTGCGGACAGAAATTCAGTCGTCTGCTTCGAAGCGGAATTCGACATTTAAAGGTTCACCTACGCTGGTTGAGTGCGAGCGAGCGAGAATGGCTGCTCATCGAGAAAACGCTAATTGCCGGGATGCGGGTATCACCAAGGCCAGCCCCAGATCAGGAGGCCGACGGGAAAGACGATTCCAAGCGCCACGAGCGCGAGCCAATCCCAAAAGGTGAAACGTGCGTCATCGGCGGGCGCATTTTCGAAAGCGCGAATGCGCCGTTCAAGTTCTGGATCGAAGCCGCCCATGCCGGATTCCCTTTATTTGTGCGCCTGCCGTGTTCGCTGCGCCTTAAATTTCAGCCGTCAAGATCGTCACTCCGCCGTCGGCGAAATTGGCGACGTCAGCCACCGCCGCCTTGCCGGCTTCGGAGTTGAGAGACGCCTCGAGATCGGCCATGGAAGCATAGTCGAGATACGCGACGAGATGCACCGGCTTCGCGGCATCGCTGCTGGTGACGGCGCCGCGGCTAAAGCTGAAGCCTTGAACCTTGGGCATCTTGTCGACCAGCGGGCAATGCACGTCTCTGTAGTGGGCATCGAACGCCGCTGCATTGGCTGGGACATTGTAGATGACCGTGAGGCGTATCATTGGTTCGCTCCGTCGTTTTCGAATGGCAGCATTTTTCTGCGCGCATAGACCATGGGGTTCAACTCGCCCGCACGCTCGATATCGACCACCCGGCCGATGACGATCTTGTGGTCACCGAATGCGATGATTTTGTCGAGTTCGCATGCGACCGCGACGACGCAGCCGTCGATCCGAGGGAGCGCGAAAACGTCGGCCTCCCATTCCACGCCGTTGAATTTATCCGCCGCCTTGCCGGAGAACTTCATTGCGACGCTTTGCTGTCCGTGTGCCAGCACGTGCACCAGAAAGCGGCCATGAGACTGGATGGCCGCGAGCGTGTTTGATCCATGATCGAAGCACGCCAGCATCTGCGGCGGGTCGAGCGATAGCGAAACGACAGCGGAAAGCGTTGCCCCCGATGGCGCGCCGTCGGGTCCCCACGATGTGATGACCGTGACGGCCCCTGGCATGTCGCCCATCGCCGAGCGAAATTCACCGGGATCGACAGGTCGCGGGCGCTTTATCGCGAGTTCGCTAGTCTGAAGCATCAACTCCCTCCAGCCTTCGTACGGTCCCAGATCTGCTTGCCGTTCTTGAACACGAGATCGACTTTGAGCTTCGGCAACTCATCGACGGCAACGGCGTGCGGATCGCGATCCAGGACGATCAGATCGGCGAACTTGCCCGGGGCGATGCTGCCGCGAACGTCGTCTTCGCCGAGCACGGATGCAGCGTCGAGCGTGTGCAGCCTAAGCGCCTGATCGAGTGTAATCGCCTCGTCGGCGTCGAGCGTTGCGCCGGAATACGTTTGCCGCTTGAGACAGCACCAGACGCTGAAGAGCGGGTTCGTCGCGTCGCGTTCCGAGCCGACCCAAACGTCCGAGCTGCCCGACAACCGCCAGCCCTGCTTCATCAGCGTGGAGAACGAGAAGCGGCCGATTGCGCCGTGCTCGCCGAGGTAATCGGGGAAATATTCGCCGAAGGTGTAGAGGAACACCGGCTGGGGAACGGGGATGATGCCCGCCGCAGCCCATTTGTCCGCCGTCACCTCCGAAGGCATGAGATTGCCCGCGTGCTCGATACGCGTGCGGACCCGCCCTGTTGGAGCGCCACCCATTTCGAGAAGCGTGTCGCAAACCCATTCCTGCGCCCGGTCGCCGTTGGCGTGAACCGCCAACTGCAAACCCGCATTCTGCGTCAGTTCGATTGCGCGCTGGGCAAAGCCCTTATCGAGCGCGACCTCGCCGCGGAATGTGTGTCCGCCACGGCATCCGCACACCAGATATGGAAATTTGACGGCCGCGCTCTTCGCGGAGAAACCACCGTCGGCGAACAGCTTGACGCCCTGGATACGGAAGAGATCGTCCGGCGCGGTGACGGAAATGCTCTTCTTCCAATTGCAGGCCGCCTCGAGCGCCAGCGTTCCAGGCGCCCAGAGGTAGGTGCGCACCGATACCGGCAGGTCACCGCGAGCGGCCATGTCGTTCATGATCTGCTGTCCGTCGACCGTCTCGGAGATTTCTCCGATCGTCGTGACGCCGAACTGCGTGAAGAGCTTCGGAATGCCGGTCTGCAAGGCGGCTGCCAGCTGCTCGCGATCCATTGCCGAGAACGGCAGAAGATTGTCCATCTCCTTCACGATGCCGGTCGGCTCACCCGACTCGTCGCGCTCCACGCTCGGAAGCCCCGTGATCGAGTAGGGAGGCGGCGAATAGTTGCGGTCTATCATGCAGACCGCAAGCGCCTTCGAGTTGAGAATGGTGAGATGGCCGCCGGCGCGCAGCGCGACCGGATGCGCAGTGCTCACGCGATCGAGTTCGTAGCGCGTCGGAAAGCGCTTCTCGGCGAGCTTGCGGTCGAAAAAGAGATTGGCCTGACCAACAACCCACTCCCCCGGTGGCGTCTCGACGGCTTTCGCCGAGAGCGCCGCGATGACCTGTTCGATCGTACCGCATTCCGGTGCACGGCAGTCGACAACGCCGTAAGAGGAACGGCAGGCGACTTCGATATGGGCGTGAGGATCGACGAAACCCGGCATGACGGGACGGTCGCCGACATCGATGATCCGCGTTTTCTCGTCGGTAACTGCTGAGATTTCATCCCGGCGGAGCAGTCGCAAGATACGCTTGCCCCGCACGGCAACGGCTTCGATCCGCGGATCGGTCTCAGGATCCATCGTTATGATGCGACGGCTGAGAACGACGATGTCTGCCGGCTCTGGAGTGCTATCGATTTGGGTCATTCAGCTGCAATCTTGTGGTCGCGGTCGACAGCGGGAATGACCTCGGTGCCGATCAAGTGGATGCTCTTCATGATCTCTTCGTGAGGAACGCCGTCGATGCGCAGTAAAACTTCATCGATGCCCATGGCTTCAAGCTTGCGAAGCCGCTCGATGAAGTCGGCCGGCGAGCCGATCAACACGGAAGGCGTCTCGGTCATCAGGAAGTCGAGATTGGTCTCGTTGGCTTCCAAGACCTGGATGCGCTCGAGGTATTCGTAGCTCGGGTTCTTCGACAGCGGCACGTAAAGATCGAGAATGAATTTGAAATAGCCGAGCGCGACATCGCGAGCGACCCTAGCCGCTTCGGCGCGCGTCGGCCCGCAGAACGAAGTCGCAACGTAAAGCCCCATATAGGAATTGGGGTTCGGCATCAGGTTGCGGCCGGTTGGAAAGGCATTGCGATAGCCGTTGATGCATTCCTGCAGGTAATCGAACCCGAAGTAGTTCTCAAAGCACATCGCGCCAATCTGCATCTGACCTGCCGAAGCATGAGTCTTGACGCTGGAGGCGGCAACGGACACAGGAGGATGCGTGTCTTTGTCGAACGAGGGAACGATCGTTCTCTGCGGAATTTTCCAGACCGGGCCGTCGTGCTCGAGCTGGTCGCTGGCGAAGATCTTGGCCAGCACCTCCATCGAATCGTTCCATTGTTCGGCGGTTTCATTCGGCTTCACGCCGAAGGCGCCGAGCGTCGTGAGATTGTTGGAGCGCGCGGTGCCGATTTCTGCGCGGCCGTTGGAAACGATGTTGAGCGTCGCAAGGCGCTCGGCGACGAGGATGGGATGATTCCACTTCAGCAATACCGAGCACATGACGCGGAGCTTGATGCGCTTGGTGTGCTGGGAGACGGCGGCGTAGAGCACCTCGGGAGCGGAGACGGTGAAGCGGGGAGGGCTGAAATGCTGTTCCGAAGTACCCCAGGTCGAGAACCCCAGCTTGTCCGCCAGAGCGACCTCTTCGATGATGTCCCGGTAGCGCTGGGCGTAACTCATGCCCGGCATCACCTCGCCTTCCTGCAAGATCCCTACTTTCACCGATGGCCGCTCCCGTAACCGTAATTCGTCAAAATATCATTAGATAATGCTGTAATTCGTACGAACTTTCGTGTCAAGGCTGGGAAACGCATTCCGGGCTTGATCCAAAGACGAGGTTCGGGCTCTTTCGCAGGAGCGGTGCATCCTGCCGGCTGGGGAGACTTTGAATGAAGAGAACCATGACGACGCCGGATTACCTTCGGCTCGTCGCATCGCTCGACAATCTCGATCGAAGCATCGTTTCGCTGCTGCAAGCGGATGGGCGCATGCCGTTTTCGCGCATCGCGCGCGAAGTCGGAGTGACCGAGAAGACCGCGCGCACGCGCGTCCTCGATCTGATCGAGCAGCGGGTGATGCAGATTACCGCCGTTACCGATCCATCGGTGCTGGGCTATGGCTCAGCGGCGCTTCTCTGCATGACGAACCGGCCGGACCGTCCAGCGAGTGAGATTGCACGGCAGCTGCAGAACATTCCCTCGATCGATTACGTCGTCGTTTCGGCCTCTCATTTTTCTCTTTTCGCCGAAGTCCTCTGTCGCGATCGCGCCGCCCTGCAGGCGACGATCGAAAACGAGGTCGGTAAAATCGACGGCATTCAGACGATCGAAATAGTGCCCTACCTCAGTCTCCACTATCAGCTCGCGCACTTCGCGGCCGCGCAGAACAAGGCCCCGAGCGAGACGGGCGTGCGGCCGCGCGAGATAGATGGAATGGATGTTCGCATCATTCGCTCGCTGAGCGAGGATGGACGCAAGCCATTTTTGCAGGTCGCTGAGGAACTCGGCGTTTCCGAAGGCCAAGTGCGTTTACGGTTCAAGAATCTGTCCGATACCGGCACCGTCAGCGTCATCGCGTTGATCAACCCGATGAGCCTCGAGTTCCGGTCGATGGCCTGGGTCGGGATCAACGTGGCGGCCGGGCACAGCGTCAAGGACGTCGCCGATGCATTAGCTAGATTGGCGAATACAACCTACATCGTCATCTGCGCCGGGCGTTATGACATCCTGACGGAATTCATCTGCCAGACTGATCGCGAACTGCTCGATGTGATCGACCAGAGCGTCCGGTCGCTTCAGGGCGTCGCTCGGCTCGAAGTGTCGATCTACAGCAATCTTTTCTACAAGCGTCTCTCGACCATCCGCGATGAGGCGATCTCCGATCAGCAGGAACGGGCGGGCGCCTGATGGCCCTGCACGTTCTGCTTCTCCGCCAATCCCACCCAGTCCGTTCGAGCAGAACATCGCCTCTCGGCTGATCGCTCGGAACCCGCATCACGGATCATCATCATATGTCGTCACCGCTCTCTCGTGCGCTCGTCAAAGTGCAGTATCGAATCTTGCCTCTGCTGATCGCTGGTTATTTCACGGCCTACCTGGACCGGGTCAATGTTAGCTTCGCAGCCCTTCAGATGAATGCGGATCTGTCGATCCAGCCTGAAGCGTTCGGCTTCATCGCCGGCGTGTTTTTTCTCGGCTATTGCCTCTTCGAGGTTCCGAGCAACATCGTCATGTCGAAGGTAGGCGCGCGAATTTGGCTATCGCGGATCATGGTTACGTGGGGCCTGTTGTCGGCCTCGACCGCATTCGTCACTGATGTCAACGTTCTTGCAGTTCTGCGTTTCACGCTTGGCGCAGCCGAAGCGGGCTTCTTCCCAGGCGTCATCTACTATCTCACCAACTGGGTCCCGGCGGCGGAACGCGCTCGAGTCGTCTCCATTTTCATGATGGCCGTTCCGATTTCGACGGTTATCGGATCTCCCCTGTCGGGCTGGATCCTGGATGCGTGGAACGGCGTCTGGGGGTTCCGTGGTTGGCAATGGCTGTTCGTGCTCGAGGCCGTGCCCGCAGTCGTCCTTGGCGTGATCTGCTTCTTCGTGCTTGTCGATACGCCCGCAAAGGCAAAATGGTTGTCCGCAGAAGAGCGCGACGCACTGCTGGCCCGGCTCAAGGCCGACCGCGAAGTGGATATCCCAAGTCACAGTCACTCCATCCGTGGGGCGTTGACGGATCGGCGCGTGCTCGTCCTCGCAGCGTCATGCTTTGGCACGGGGATAGGACTCTATGGGCTGGGCTTTTGGCTGCCCCAAATCGTCAAGAGCATGTCCCTGACGAATACCGAAACGGGCTTCGTCGTCGCCGTGCCGTACGTGATCTCCGCGCTTTTCATGTGGGCATGGGGCCGGCATTCGGATCGAACGGGCGAACGCATTTGGCATATCGCGATCCCGGGCTTTGTCGCCGCCGCGGCCTTTGGGTTGTGCGCTTTCGTATCGTCACCAGTTCTGCTGCTCGTCCTGCTGACGATCGCATCCGCTTGCACGCTGTCGATTTTCCCGGTCTTCTGGACCGTACCGGCTGCGATCCTCACAGGGCCCGCGGCCGCAGCAGGGATCGCACTCATCAATTCGGTCGCAAACAGCAGTGGTTTTTTTGGCCCGTATCTGGTTGGCTTGGCCAAGCAGCACGGCGCGTCATCTCAGTATGCCATTGCGCTGCTGGCTGTCTTCATGCTGGCCGGTGCCGTGCTGGTTCTCTCGATGGAGTTTGGAATCAAGAAAATCTCGAAGAAATCGTAAGGGGGGAAAATGAGTTCGACGCAGGACAGCGTAGCCGAATCCGGCTGGCCGCTGACAGTCAAAGACCGGACGTGGACGACAAGGCAGTTGACTGTCGTTCTGCTCGTGACCGCCTGCGGGAACTGGTCCTACCTCATTGGCCAATACGTCGCCTTCTATCTCGATTTCAAAATGGGTGTCTCGGCATTGATCGCAGGATCGATGATCGGGATGCTGATGCTCACGCTAGCCGTCGTGCCGATGTCGACGAAATACGGCATCGACTCGATCGCAGCGTCGAAGCCGCAGTTCGGCAATCGTGGCTGGTTGATCACCGTCTTCCTGCAATATGCGTCGATCATCGGCTGGAATACCCTGCTTCTCGTATTCTTCGGAAAGGCCGTTGCTCAAGCCCTGATCACGCTGGGATTGGCCGATCCGGAAAGCTCGCTCACGATCGTCAGGATCGTATCGGCGGTGACGTGTATCGTCGTCTATCTGGTGCTGCTGCGCGGGCTTAAGGGCCTCGAGGCCGCCTCCAACCTGCTCTTCGTCGTCGTCGTGGGCATCGGCATTTGGATGCTCTACCAGCTGCTCTCCTCGAACGCGGAAGCTCTGGCCGTCGCGAAGCCGTCGATGGCGTCGCCGAGCTTGGCCTGGAATTACGTTACGGGCGTCGAGATCAGCATCGTTTCGCTTCTGGGGTTCTGGGCATACTTCGGCACGATCGTCCGTGAATCGCCCTCTCCGTCGAAGTCCGTGTTGCCGTCCATGCTGGCGATGGGATTGTCGCTGCCATTGCTCAGCATTGTGGGGCTCGCGGCGATGTTGGTGCTGCAGGTGCCGGACCCGACCGCGTGGCTCGTGTCTCTCGGCGGCCCGCTCTATGGCCTCATTGCGTTGCTGTTGATCATGGCGGCCAATCTTGGGCCATCGCTCGCCGGTGTTTATTCGACGGCTATAGGCCTGCGCCGCGTACCCGCTCTCGGAGAGGCGCGCTGGGGCACGCTCATTCTCTTTTCGATCGTGCCGGTTGCGGCCGTCGGCATTCTCATCCCTGAAGAGTTCTTCTCGAGCTTCGGCACGTTCTTGGCGTTCATCGGCGTCTTCTTTGCGCCGCTATGCGCGATCCAAATCGCCGATACCTTTTTGCTGCGCCGCAATTCGCTCAACGTCCGTGGGATTTATCAAGACGGACCGGGCACGCCTTACGAATTCTGGGGCGGCTTCAATCCGGCCGCTCTGCTCGCGATGGCAGCAGGTTTCTCAACCTATCTCTATCTTTTGAATCCCGTCTCATACGAGAGCAGGTGGCCTTACGAATATACGACGGCTTCGCTCCCGGCCGCTTTCGTTGCCGGGATCGTGTTCGTCGCCGTAACGCGTCTCCTCGTCATGCGCATGCGGAAAGGCGACTACAAGTAAGCCTCGGTAAGCCTCGGAATGTCGAGCCGGACCGCGCGCCCTGAGCCGGCGGCGCGCGGATAACCCGGCCTGCCTGCACCATTGCGCAATATTTCGAGAGACGCGCTGCGTCGTCCCGCACAGGATGCGTCAAGGAAATCGGGTGACGACGCGGGGCCGGTGTCCGGGCACCCACTGTAAAAAGAAAGCCCATGAGAGCGGAAGGGGGTCGTTGACTTAGATCAATTTGCGAAATACGGTCGTCAAAGTCTTTTCAAATACGCTTTACGGTTTGCTGCTGCTTGCCGGATGCGCAACCTGCCTCGAACTTGGACAAACAACCGAGGCGCAATTCGACGGACGTGAGACGCACGCGCGTTGAACGGACTAATTGAACGGTCTTCAATGTCGGCCAAGCGCCGCGGGGGCACGATGCATTCTTGGAATGCCGAAGTGGCGATGGGGCCGCGCAACGCGCCGGCCGAGGCTTTCACAAAAGCCCGGGCCATTCGTCTTCTTCGCTCCGCCGAACGCGCACGGGCTCATCAGCGCACCGGACTTCGCCATCATGCCAGTCTGGGCGCCGCCGCGACGAGGCTTTTTCCGGTCATCGAACTCGGGCGAAACGCGATCCCGCCTGACCTACTTCGCAACAGCACCAACAGCCATCGGGAGTTTCTGAAATGAATGACGGTGACGGTAAGACCAATAAGAAGACTCTATCTCGCCGCCAGATACTGCAGACCGGCAGTGTCCTAGCCGGCGCCGCGCTTTTGCCGATGCCCGCAATCATCGGGCGCGCTTATGCACTCGACGCCAAGGACGCCTTCAAGGGCGAAGAGTTGACGGTGTGCGCTTGGTCGGGTGGTTACCTCGACTCGTTCAAGATCGCGATTTCTGACCCGTTCAACGCCAAGTACGGCACGAAGGTGTCGTTGGTCGGCGGCTGGGATCAGATGGTCGCTCAGATGAAGGCGGCGCCGGCAGGCAAGCCTCCGTTCGATATCACCATCTCCGAAGAATATACGACGCTCGGCGCACTCGCCGAAGACCTCTACGCGAAGACCGACAGGTCCAAGCTTCCTCAGCTTTCCGAAGTGCAGCCGTTCTTCCTCACCGCACGGCCGGAAGCGGCCCGCGACTACGGCGTGCCGTTGGGTCTCGGCTTCTCTCTGCCGCTGTTGAACACTGCCCTCACCGCCGACAAGCCGCTTAGCTGGTCGACGATGTGGGACAAAGACCTCGAGGGTAAGCTCGCCCTCGATGCTGGAGCCTACTGGTGGCTCATCGCCATCTCGGCGATCTGGGGCGCTAAAAAAGACTTCAATGCCTTCTACGAATGGAAGCCCGGAATGGCGTCCGACCCCATCTTCGAGGCTGTCGAACGGCTGCGTCCCGCCAAGTACTACAAGGACGGCGCGGAACTCTCGTTCCTCATGCTGCAAGAGCAGGCATCGTTTGCGCAGATCTATTCGGCGGACGCTCTCGGCCTCACTCAGAACGGCGGCGCAACCTTCAAAACCGGCATCCCTGCCGACGGCACCGTCGCTTACGGCGACTGGTACATCAAGGTTAAAGGCACGCAGCACGATGCGCTGGCAGACGCCTTCCTCGGTTATTTGCTTGAGCAAGAAACGCAGGATCGTTTCATTCAGGTGCAGATGTCAGTGATGTCGCGTAAGGATGTGACGGTGCCGGCCTTCTGGCACAACTATCCTAAGTCGAACGATGACCTGGTGAAGAACGTGCGCTTGATGACGATGCAGGGCCTGGAGCAGCTGTTGCCGAACTTCGATGCGATGGGTGAGCGCTTCCAGCAAGCAGTGCTCAAGACTTCAAAGGGCTAAGACTGAATATGGTTTGTGCCCTTCGATTGGAACGTGTCGTCAGGCGTTATGGAAATCACGCCGCAGTCGATGAGATCGATCTCTCGGTCGAGAAGGGTGAGTTTCTCACCCTTCTCGGCCCGAGCGGCTGCGGGAAGACGACCACACTCCGTCTCATAGGCGGGATGGATCGTCCTGACGGTGGCATCATCGAAATCATGGGGCGCAGAGTCGATCGCCTGCCGAGTCACAAGCGCGATACTGCCACTGTTTTTCAATCCGGGGCGTTGTTTCCTCACCTCACGGTGGCGGAGAACGTCGCTTACGGATTGAAGATGCGTGGCGTATCGAAAAGCGATATCGCCCCGCGCGTGAAGCGCATCCTCGATGTCGTGAGAATGGAAAGTTTCAGCCAACGCTATCCGGCAGAGATGTCGGGCGGCCAGCGCCAACGCGTGGCGCTGGCGCGCGCCATGGTCGTCGAACCAAGCATATTGCTTTTCGACGAGCCGATGAGCGCACTCGATCTGAAGCTGAAGCTCGAGTTGCGCTCGGAGATCCGCCGCCTTCATGAAGAACTGGGCTACACCGCTGTCTTCGTGACGCACGATCAGAGCGAGGCCATGGCGCTCTCCGATCGCATCGCCGTCATGAACAAGGGCAAGATCGAGCAGATCGGCTCGCCCATCGAAATATTCGAAAGGCCCGCGAGCGAATTCGTCTACACCTTCGTCGGCGAGTCCTGTTCGCTGCGGCTGCCGCCCGCTCTCGGCGGAACTGGCCCGGATGTGGCCGCCGGAAAAGTATTCATCCGTCCGACAAGCCTCGGACTGGTCAACGGAGCCGGCGCCGAAAACGAGGTGGTGGCGCGCATTACATCGGTGGAGTACCTCGGCGGCACATATCGCATTCATGCCGAGACGGATCGCGGCAATCTTTTCTTCGATAGCCCGGCCGCTCCGGCCGTCGGCCCCGACCACATGGTCAAGGTCGGTTGGAAGACCGCCGACGCAACTTATTTTCCCAACTCATGACTGCCGAGGCTGACATCGTGCCGAGCCGCTCAAAGGTCTCGGCTGCACTGCCGAGCATCCCATGGCTGATGCTGCCGACGCTCGTGTTCATCGTGGTCGCCTTCGGCTGGCCGCTGCTCTATCTGCTTCGCATGAGCTTCAACGAACATCCCGCAGGCGGGATTTACGTCGAAGCTTGGTCGCTGCGAAACTATCTGGTCGTGCTGACCGAGCCCAACATGCTCGCCGTGATCGGCAGGACGATCTACATCTCGTTGGTCACCGCCGTCGTCACGGTCGTCGCCGCATTTTTCTTCGCGCAATATGTCTGGCTGCGCGAAGGCAGCAACAAGCTAATGCTGCTCGCCATTGCCATCGCGCCGATGTTGATCTCCGAGGTCTCGGTCATCATCGGATGGCGGATGTTCTTTCCCTCGAACGGTCTTCTTTCCTATACGCTGATCTCGACCGGGCTCAGCGATCAGAAGGTCAACCTCCTCGGCACCCAGATCGCGGCAGTCGTCGGCCTATCCTACATCTCGATTTCATATTGCTTCTTCTCGATTCTGAGCGTTCTGAACGGGATTGATCGCAATCTTCTAACGGCCAGCGCCGACCTTGGCGCATCGCCACTGCGAACCTTCTTCACGGTCCTCTTGCCCCTCTCAAAAGGCGGCATAGCAGCAGCGTTCACGCAGGCGTTCGTCTTCACGATGGGCATCTACGCGACCACGAACGCGCTCGGACCGGATTCGCTCTGGACGATGCCGTACGAAATCCAACTTCAGATGCTGACGCGCCGCAACTGGCCGATGGCCGCCGCGATTTCCGTCGTGTTGATCGCGATCATCGCGACGACGGCGCTCGTGACGCAATGGCTCCGGCATAGAAAGGCATCGAGCCATGCTTGAGGATCGCGCCTTCGGCTATCTCCATCGCGCTTTTGCGGCACTCTTCATTCTGTACGTGTTGATTCCGCTTGGCATCACTGCGGTCATGGCGTTCAGCGACGACAACGTCATCCGCTTTCCGATCCGCGGCTTTTCCGGACGCTGGTTCGGGCATTTCTTCAACGACGCACAGTGGATCAACGCCGCCTGGAATTCACTCCACATCGCGATCCTGACCGCTTTCATGTCGATGGTACTGGCGCTGCCGGCGTCTTACGCACTGGCGAATGGCAAGAAAGCCCGGCCCGTCTTGCAAACGCTGTTGATCTTGCCGCTCTTCGTTCCGGGCGTGGTGCTCGGCATATCGGTCGCTATGGCTCTCGGCTCGGTCAGTCTGTTCGGTTACGATCTGTTCGGGTCCAAATTCCTCGTCGCCTGCGCACACACGCTTTGGGCGCTTCCGCTGGCGATCACGGTTCTCGTGCCGACGTTTGAAACGCTCGACAAGAGTTTGATGGAGGCGGCTGGCGATCTTGGCGCACCGCCGCTCAAGGCCTTCTTCAATGTGATCATGCCGGTCGCGATGACCGGCATCGTCTCGGCAGGCCTGTTTGCATTCATCACGTCGCTGAATGAATTCATCATGGCGCTGTTCTTGACGACGCGCGAAACGCAGACGCTGCCGGTCATGCTTTGGCTGTCGCTCCGCTCGAGTGCGACGCCTCAGATCGCGGTCGCATCGTTCGTACTGGCTGCTTCGGTGTTCACGGCCGTCGGTCTCGCCTACGTCTGGTACGGACTTTCCCGCCGCGGCAGAAAATAAAGCCCCCCATAAAAATCACATATGTGAAAATTTCGGTTGTAAATTTCACTCGGCCGGATGAAGATCTGCGGAGGGAAAATCAGTCGATAGGTAGGTTTTATGTCGTCGTTCCGGAATCGTGTTGAGGTTCTGATTGTCGGGGGCGGCGTCGCCGGCGTCTCGATCGCCTATCACTTGGCGAAGCTCGGCATCACCGACGTCATGCTTTGCGAGCGCAAGCAGCTGACGTGCGGCACGACCTGGCACGCAGCCGGCCTCGTCACCCAGCTTCGCGCCACGCGCAACATGACGGAACTGGCGAAATACACGGGCGAACTCTTCGCCAGCCTCGAATCCGAAACAGGCCAGGCAACCGGCTTCCGTCAGAACGGTGCGCTCCGCGCCGCGAAAACGGAAGGCCGCTTCGAAGAGCTGAAGCGCGGCGCCTCGATGGCGAGAAATTTCGGTCTCCCCGTTGAGGTCTTGCGGCCGGAAGAACTCAAGGAGCGCTGGTCGCCATTGAACACCGATGGTCTCGTCGGTGGCCTTTGGGCGCCGAAAGACGGTCAGGTCAATCCAGTCGACGTTACGATCGCGATGGCAAAGGGCGCGCGCAAGGCCGGCGCCACGATCCTCGAGAACATCCGCGTCGAACGCATCCTCGTCGAAGGCGGCCGCGCCGTTGGCGCGATCACCGATCAGGGCGAAGTCCGCGCCGATAAGGTCGTCATCTCCGGCGGAATGTGGTCGCGCGATCTTGGCGCGTTGAGCGGCGTATCGCTTCCCCTCCACGCTGCCGAGCATTTCTACATCGTCACCGAACAGCTGCCGAGCCTGCCGCGTGATCTTCCTGTTCTCTTCGTCACCGACGAGGAAGCCTATTACAAAGAAGACGCGGGCAAAATCTTGCTCGGCTGCTTCGAGAAGAACGCCAAGCCGTGGGGACATGAAGGCATTTCGCCCGACTTCTGCTTCGACTCGCTGCCCGAGGACTTCGAGCATTTCGAGCCGATCTTGGAAAGGGCGATGAACCGCGTACCGATGCTCGCGGATGCCGGCATCCAGCTCTTCTTCTGCGGCCCCGAAAGCTTCACGCCCGATGACCGGTATCTGCTCGGGGAAACGCCGGAGGTCGAGAACCTCTTCTGCGCATGCGGCTTCAATTCCATCGGCATTTTGTCGTCCGGCGGCGTCGGCAAGGCATTGTCGCAATGGATCCGCGATGGCCGTCCGCCGGTCGAGCTGACCGACGTCGACGTTCGCCGCATGATGCCGTTCCAGTCGAACAGCAAGTATCTTTACGACCGGACGACTGAAACGCTCGGCCTGCTTTTCGATATGCACTGGCCCTATCGGCAGTTCGAAACGGCCCGCAACGTCCGGCGCAGCCCGTTCCACGACAGGCTGATTGCGCAAGGCGCGTTCATGACCGAGGCCGCCGGCTACGAGCGTCCGGGCTTCTTCGGTACTCCCGGCACGAAGCCCGAAATCGAATACAGCTACGGTCGCCAGAACTGGTTCAACTTGGCAGCGGAAGAGTGCCGGGCGACGCGCGACGCGGTCGCCTTGTTCGACCACAGCTGCTTCACGAAATTCGCAGTCGATGGACGTGACGCCTGCGCCGCGCTCAATCGCATTTGCGCCAACAACATCGACGTTCCGGTCGGCCGTCTCGTCTACACGCAGTGGCTGAACGAGCACGGCGGCATCGAGGCGGACGTCACCGTCACGCGCCTCTCGGAGACGTCCTTCATGGTGGTCTCGATTGCCGTATCGCAGGTTCGCGATTTTGCGTGGCTGACGCGGCACCTTCCGAAAGATGCGCACGTTTTCGCGCGCGATATCTCTTCCGGACTGCCGATGCTGGCGGTGATGGGTCCGAAATCGCGCGAACTCCTGAGTTCCATCTCGAACGCCGATCTATCGAACGCCGCATTCCCGTTCGGCACCAGCCGCGAAATCGAGATCGGATACGCGAAGGCGCGCGTGAACCGCGTGACCTTCGTCGGCGAACTCGGCTACGAAATTCTGATGCCGGCCGAATTCGCCCAGCACATCTTCGACGTTCTCGTCGAAGCAGGAAAAGCCTTTGGCCTGAAGCAGGCCGGCTATTTCGCGATGAATTCGCTGCGCATGGAGAAGGGCTACCGGCACTGGGGCCACGACATCGGCGAGGATGACACGCCGCTCGAAGGTGGGCTTGGATTCGCCGTCGCCT
Organism: Hyphomicrobium facile; assembly: GCF_900116175.1. Taxonomy (GTDB): domain Bacteria; phylum Pseudomonadota; class Alphaproteobacteria; order Rhizobiales; family Hyphomicrobiaceae; genus Hyphomicrobium_B; species Hyphomicrobium_B facile. Next base: position 958,983 of record NZ_FPCH01000002.1, on the reverse strand, counting down.
GGGACAAGAAGGGTGGCTTCATCGGCCGCGAGGCGCTCCTGAAGCAGCGCGAAAGCGGTCCGCTGAAGAGACGGTTGGTGCAAATCCAACTCGAAGGCGATGACGCGCCGTTGCTGTACCATGAGGAGCCGATCTGGCGGGACGGCAAGGTGATCGGCTCGATCACATCAGGCGGCTACGGTCACCGTATCGGCGCTTCGCTCGGCATGGGCTACGTACGCTGCGAAGAGGGCGTCGACGCCGCGTGGCTCGCCGCCGCGCCGCTCGAAGTCGAAGTTGCCTGGAAGCGCTATCCGGCGCGCGCGCAGCTTGCGCCGTGGTACGACCCGAAGAGCGAGCGCGTCAAGGCTTAAGCGCCCAGAACTGAGAGCCTAGAATTCAGAACCCAGTTGGCGCGCCCTAGAGAGTATAGTTTCTGGATGGGGCGCGCCTTCAGTGGCGCCGTAAAGAAGTTCGAGGCGCGTCTCAGGTACTCCGCAATACCCGAGAATACCGGTTTCCAGCTGAGTGCTTATGGCTGTGTCATAGCCGCGCTTTGCGAAGGCTTCCGCCGAAGTCCCCGCGACCGCCAACATCCAAGCGTGCGAGTGCGGATATTTTTTATCGCCGTAGGCCCAACCGTTGTTCCAGACGCGGTCGATCCAGCCTTTGAGAAGGGCGGGCATCGACCACCACCATACCGGAAAGACCATCACGGTCGCTTCATTGCGCTCGATGCGGGCCATCTCGCTTTGAACCGCAGCCGAATAGACCTTGTTGGGATTTGCCCAGTCGGGCTCGTCGGGTTCACGCAGAACGGGGTCGAAGGATTCAGCCATGAGATCGGCAACTTCGATCTCATGCCCATTCTTGATGGCAGCTTCGGCGAAAGCCTTGGCTACGGCATGCGTGAGCGAGTCAGAGCGCGGATGCGCGGTGACGAGAAGAACTTTCATCCGTGCATGATCCTCGGTGAAGTGAAGGACAGGACTGCGGGGGCCCCGGGGCCCGGCGTGCCATCATAATATGGCAACGACCGGCCGCATGAAGCCCCCGCTCCGTTAACGAGGAAGAAGAGCGGTCGCGATGTTACGACTTGGCCGGCTCGAAGCTTTCCGCCTTCGAATATGGGAACCACCAGAAGTCCTGGTTCGAAGCTTTCGGATCGATCATGACGAACTTCGTATTCTGGAACTGCGCGAGGCCTTCCGGTCCAAGCTGTCGACCGCTTCCTGAGAGCTTCCGCCCGCCGAAGGGGAGCGCGTCATTGTCGAGAAGAGGTGCGTTGACCCAAAGGATGCCGGATTCGATTTCGCGCACCGCCCGGAAAGCTTCCTCCATGTCGAGCGAATAGAGATTGGCGCCGAGCCCGAACCGCGATTGATTGGCCAGCGTGATGGCTTCGTCGAAGCTCTTCACCTTGCAGATCGGCGCGACGGGGCCAAACGGCTCTTCGTTGAGAATCTCCATGTCGGGAGTGACGCCGGAGAGAACGGTCGGCTCGACGAACCAGCCGCGGTTGAGCGCTGCGGGACGGACGCCGCCGGTTTCCACTTTGGCGCCCTGTTGGCGCGCGCGAGCGATAAGACCTTCGAAACGATCGCGCTGACGGCTGGTCGCGAGCGGCCCGAGATCGACAGCGCCGAGACCGTTGCCGATGCGAAGCTTTCGTGCCTCGGCGACGAGCCCTTCGACGAAGGCGTCGTGAATGTCTTCATGAACGTAGAAGCGTTCGGCCGACGTGCAGACCTGGCCGCAATTGAGATACGCGGCGAAGGCAGCGCCTCTGACGGCCATGTCGAGTGGCGCCGACGGCATGACGATGAACGGATCGTTGCCGGAAGCTTCGATGAGGCTCGGTTTGAAACTCTCCGCGCACGTCCGCGCCACGGCCTGACCGACCGCAACGGAACCGGTGTAGGCAACGCCATGCGTTTTCGGGCTTGCGATGAGCTGCTGGCCGACGCGCGCGCCACCCGTCACGACCTGCAGCAATCCAGGCGGCAGACCCGCGAAAACCTCCATGAATTTGAGCGTCGTCAGGCTCGTCTGTTCATGCGGCTTGATGATGACGGAGTTTCCGCCCGCGAGCGCCGCCGCGGCTTCCCAGCACAACAGAACGAGCGGATAGTTGAACGGCAGGATGATGACGATCGTGCCGAGCGGTTCCTTCACGCTGAAATGAAACTGCCCGGGAACAGTCGCGCCGGCGAGGCGTCCGGTCTCGTGTCGTGCGAGCTCGGCGTAATAATCGATTGCGGTCGCGCACCAGGAAACCTCGTCGGTGGATTCCTTGAAGGGTTTTCCTTCTTCGCGCGTCAGGCATTCGGCGAACGGGCGGCTGCCTTGGCGAAGCGCCGACGCAATGTCGTGCAGAATGACGGCGCGGCTTCGCGCGTCCATAGCCATCCAAACGCGGCGCGCGTCATTCGCAACGTCGATGGCGCGGTCGACTTCGTCGTCGGGACAGTCGGCGATCGACCCGAGCTTATCCTCCGTCGCCGGATCGATGACGTCGAAATGTTCGCCCGCGCGGCTGGCAACATATTTGCCCCCGACGTAGATCTTGCCGGACAGGAATGCGAAGTCGTCCAGAGCCGCCATTGGTCTCTACTCCGTTGCTGAGTTCAGAAGCTCAGTGTATAAATTTATCGAACACAGCGCCATAAAAATATGATCGTGGTCGCGCTTCGCGATGTCAATCTGGAGCGTTGACGACCCGGCATCCAAACGTGATGACGTGGGTTACGCGCAAGCGCCGGAACGAATTTGCGAAACACGGACATTCACGTGGATGGGAAGACGATGGCTGAGCGAAAAAAAGCGGTAGTTGAGGCAACCGCAAAGGCCCGCGCACGCGCGGAGGCAAGCGAGCTTGCCGTCGGGTCGCGGCTCAAGCAGGTGCGCGAAGCAGCAGGTCTTTCGCAACGCGAACTCGCCAAGCGTGCCGGCGTCACCAATGCGACCGTATCGACGATAGAGCAGGAAACCCACGCGCCATCGCTTGCGTCGCTTCATCGTCTGCTGACCGCGATTCCGATCTCAATCGCCGATTTCTTCGCGTTGCCGGTGTCGCAGAAAAACGCACTTTTTTATAATGCGGATGATCTCGCCGTCGTGTCCCGCGGTGCCGCCGACCTTCGCGTTCTCGGCAGCGAGCGCCGGGATAAGAGGCTTCAAATGTTTATTGAGCGCTATAAGCCAGGCGCGGGCACCGGCGATGATCCCATCATTTACGACGGGGAAACCGCAGTTCTGGTCATAGAAGGGACGATCGAAGTCGAAGTCGGCGGCGAGACCCACCGCCTGCGCAAAGGTGGTGGTTATCAGCTCTTCGGGCGCGTGCCCTATTGGTTACGCAACGTCGGCAAGACCGAAGCGGTTGTGGCCTGCGCGTGCACGCCGCCGATCTTTTGAGCGCCAACGTTTTGAGAGTCAGTAGGACGGCGGCGTGATTGCCCAAACGACGACCGTCTCTACGCTGCCGGGATTGCGATAGCGATGAGGAGTCGTCGAAGGAAAACTGAAGCTATCGCCTTCGCGCAGCGTGAACGATTGTTCGCCGATCCAGAGTTCGAGCGACCCGGCGAGGATCAGCCCGGCCTCTTCGCCGTTATGCGTATAGGGCGTTCCGGCTTCCGTTGATCCGGGCGGAAATCGCGACATCAGCAACTCGAGCTGGCCGCGCAAATTGGGCGACAGCAGCTCGTCGGTTATCCCCGATGAAAAGCGCAGCGTGCGCCTGTTGCCCGCGCGCACGATATAATCGCGCTCATCCGGGTCTCCGCCCTCCGCGTTGTGCAGAAACCATCCGATGGTGACGCCGAGCGCTTTGGCAATATCATGCAGCGTCTTGATGCCGGGGGAGGCGATACCGCGCTCGATCTCGCTCAGATGCCCGATCGACAGCGACGTCGCGAGGGAAAGCTCTTTTATCGTCAGCCGTTTGGCTTTTCGTAGGTCGCGAATTTCCGCACCCACGCGCGTCGGCGTCAGATCTTCGTCCTCTGAAGCCGTCGCCGCCTTCTCGTTTGACGCCGGCATTTGCGTTCCCCCAGGCCATTGATTAGTCACGCCTAAAATTTCAGCTTGTCAGGCGAAATTTGCAAGGCATAATTTCGCAATGATGAATTTGTCCGATAGCTCTACGCCCGCGCGTGATGGCCATCCCGATATTTTGTCGGCGAAGGCGTGGATAGGCAAACTCGGCGGAAGCCCAGTGCGGCCTCAGAGCTTCGCGGCCTCGCCGGTTCTAGCGATCGGTCATTTCCGCTTCGATGGCTTGGCGGAAGAAGTCGAATGTCCGAAGCTCCCTTTTCACTACATCTCGGTTGCGCTCGGCGGACCGTTGGTCATCGAAGCGTGTCTCGGCGGGGAAAAGGTCAAAGGCCGTGTTCTGCCCGGTCAATCCCTGATCATGGCAGCGGAGCGCAGCAACGTGTGGCGCTGGGACCGGCCGACGGAAGAAGCGCACGTATTCCTGCATGCTGAGTTTCTCGACAGGATTGCGGATGAGGCCGGCAACGGCCGCGCGGACATCTCCGATCGCCTCGCGTTCACGGACACGCCGCTTCGCCATACAATCCTGGCACTCACCGAAGAAATGCAGCGTCCGGGAAGCATTTCGCCGCTTTTCTTCGATATGGCCGCCGATGTCATCGCGCGCCGCATCTTGTTCCGCCATTGCCAGAAGGATGGAAAGGCCGGCGCGAACACGGCCGGCGCGAACACGGCTGGTGCGTTGACGGCACGTCAACTGCGCCGCGTGCTGTCGCTCGTCGAGGATCGTCTGTCGGAAGATATCTCGCTCGACGACCTGGCAGGCGCCGCAGGGTTGAGCCGCTTCCACTTCGTACGAGCGTTCAAGACGGCCGTCGGAACGCCGCCCCACCGTTGGCTCGTCGGGCTGCGCATCAAACGAGCCAAGGAATTGCTCCTGAGCCGCACCACGACAATCATCGAAGTGGCCTCGCTCGTCGGATTTGAAAGCCAGAGCCATTTTGGCCAGGTTTTCCTTAGCCACGTTGGCATGCCGCCCCGTGAATGGCGCCGCCGCGCCCTTTCCTGAGCAAAATTGGCAATATTCCGAGAGACCGGCGCCTCTTCTCCCGCTCATCATCCCCCCGCAAGGGCGAGGTGGCCGCTCGCGGGAGATGAGCATGACGACAATGTGGGGCGATAGCGCCTATTTCGGACTGGATGCAGAGTTCAATCCGGACTGGTTTTTAACGACAGAGCAAAAACAGCTTCGCCGTGAGCTGATCGAGGTTTGCCACAACGTCCTCCGGCCGAACGCGATCGAGTGCGATAAGACGAATGCTTATCCGCGCGCAAACATCGAAGCGCTAGCCAAGCTTCGGCTTCTGGCTGCCATCGTGCCCAAGGAAATGGGCGGCCGCGGCGAAAATCATGTCGGCATCACGATGATCGCCGAGACGATCGCGAGGTACGGATGTCCGTCCACCGCGCTGATCTACATGATGCATATGGTGGCCGTCGCCGGGCTCGTCTATCGCGCCAAAGGCAACACCGAGATCGAGAGCCTGCTGTCGCGGATCGACAGCGAATGCCTCATCGGCACCGCGTCATACACCGACCCCGAGACCGGCGGACATTTCTGGTACCCAAAAATGTCCGGTGCGAAGCGCGTCGAAGACGGCTGGCACGTGCACAAGAAAGCCGCTTGGACAACGTCGTCCGGCTACGCCGACTGGTATATCTCTCAGACGACGAGCCCGGATTTCGACGGCAACTACGGCAACCTTTCCGTATTCCTCTTTTACAAGAATGAAGTGAAGGGTTCCGCCGGCAAGTGGGACGCGATGGGAATGCACGGCAACCAGTCCGGCCCCGTCGAGATCGACACGGTCGTTCCGTTGAACCGCATCGTCGGCTGGCCGGGCGACGGAGCGATGTCCAACGACGAGGCGATCGATCCGCTCGCGATGCTCATGTACGCGGGCTCGTATAACGGTGTCGGGCTTGGCTGCATCGACGTCGCCAAAAGACACGTGACGCGCAAGGCCCACGTGCAATATGGCCGCCGCGTTGCCGACTATCCGACGATTCAGGACGTGTTCGGCCGTGCGATCATGGATGCCCAAGCCTCGCGCTTGTATGCCTATTCTGTCGCAAAGGCCTTGGACGACGCAACGGACGGCGGCCGCTGGGACATTTATTACGAGGATCCCAAAGCGATGCCGCGCGCCGAATACGCGCTCTGGTGCTTCAAAGCGAAATTTCTTTCGACGCGGTTCGCATTCGAAGTCTCTGACAAGATGCTGCAGGCCTGCGGCGGTCGTGGCTACATGCGCGACGTTGAGCTCGAGCGCCTTGTGCGGGACTCGAAGGCAGGTTGGATCATGGCGCCGTCCAACGAAGTCACGGCCCAGCTCATTGGCAAATGGGGCCTGTTCGGCTCGGAAGCCATCGACTGGTGGAATCAGAAGGTCGACGAGCCCGTTTTGATGACTGAGCTTGGCAAGCTCGACGACGCGGGCAAAGAGCGGATCATCGCGAAGCTCAATTCCGAGCTTCAGTCCAAGAAGGTCGCCGCAGAATGATGGCTGCCGACGATTGGATCTCGCCCGACGACCCGTTGGACCTGCGCAAGGCGCTCAGCTGCTTTGCAACGGGCATTACGATCATCACCGGGACGACGGAAGAAGGCGCGCGCTTCGGATTGACGGCGTCATCGTTCCAGCCTGTCAGCCTGACGCCGCCGCTCGTCCTCTACAGCGTACGAAAAGGCGCGGCGAGCGTCGGTCTCGTGAAGGGCAGCGGATCGTTCTGCGTGAACGTGCTTCGTCACGAGCACGTCGAACTCGCGAAGCGCTTTGCGGCTCCGATCGCGGATCGCTTCGATGGCGTCGAATGGTATCGCGGATCATTGGGTTGCCCCGTGCTGCCGGATGCCATCGCAACATTCGAGTGCCGCCTGTGGACCACATACGATGGCGGCGATCACGAAATCGTCGTCGGCGAAGTTGTGAAAATGCGCCGCGCTCCGGAGGGTAACCCCTTGGTCTTCTTCCGCGGCGAGTTCCATCCGATTGTTGCCGACATTCCACGCGTTTCCTGAGAGGTTCTGCTGATGACACTTATCGCGCCGGTTAAATCGGAACACGTCACGTTCGACCCGCCCCAGTTCGCCCATCTCGGAATGATCCCGGAACTGGTCGTGCTACCGGTGAAAGACGAGCGCATCTGGGTTCTGCTGGAGCCGAACGTCTGGTTCCGCCCGCTGTTTTTTGACATGAACTCCGGCGCACACGGAGAAGTGCTGCGAGTCAAAAAGGGCGGCGTTCTATCGCGTCACCGTCACCCTTCGCCCGTGCACGGCTTCGTCCTGAAGGGCAGCTGGCGATATCTCGAACACACGTGGCGCGCGGAGGAAGGCTCCTACGTTATGGAACCGCCCGGCGAAACGCACACGCTGACGTGCGACAGCGGCGAGGAAATGCAGACTTTGTTCTTCATTCAGGGCGCGACGCTGTACATCGACGAGCAGGATAAAGTCACGCTTGTCGAAGACAACTTCCAACTCATAGAAGCTTGCCGCAAGCACTATGAAGAGGTCGGTCTCGGGGCCGATTTCGTCAATCAGTTCATTCGCTGAATAAGCGGTATCAACGCCCGCGAAAAACTCTGCGCGCCAACGAAATGGCGCGCAGATCTATTTCACGGCTCGAACGCGGTTTCAAAACTTAAGCCGAACGTTGCCTGCGATCGCGTTGTCGCGCGCGTCTTTCGCGAGCTGCCCGGTATAAGAAACACCTATCTTGGCGTCGGTGCTGATGCGTAAGTCGGCCCCGGCATCGATGAGAGCGGCGTTGCGCGCCAACGGAACGCCGGACACGCTGAAGTTCGATCCCGAAACACTGGCCAGCGCCAGCGACGTTTCCGGCGCCAAGTCGCCGAAGGCATATTGCCAGGCCACCGACACGTGCGGAACGAAGGCCATGCCGTTCGATAGCGAGTAATTGCCGGCAGCCCGAACGCCGAGCGACGAGTAGCCGACGTCCCCGCTGCTGGACGCGCCTGCGAGTGCAGCGTCGCCGCCAGCCTCGGTAAATGCGGCGCTGTCGAGATGCACCCACGCGAGGTTGGTGAAGGGCTCGAGCGCAACCGCGCCCCATGACGTGGCGTAGCCGAGCTCGCCGAACGCTTGAGCGGTTGACGCGCTATAATTGGCATGGGTGCGATCCACGAACCCCTGGAATGCGACCGTGCGCGTCGTGTCGATGCTGTTGAACCCGACGGTCGCGCCCAACCGAAGGTTCAGCGCGCCGTAATGGGTGCCGCCATAAAAGGCGATCAGGCCACCGTCGACGTCTGCTGCACTTCGCTGCGCACTGACTTGGGTGTTCGACGAAGAATATCCGAGCGCCAGACCGGCGCGCCAATTTCCATCGAATTGAATATCGGCGCCGGTAAGCACTCCTGCGAGATTACTACGCGCGCTTGAAGCATTGCCGTTGCCGTCGATGCTGCCGCGCGCACCGAAGGCTTGCGTCCAGAACGTCGTCGCAGGGCCCGTCGGCGGGATACCTGCTGCTTGGTTCGCGGCGTTGAAACCTTCGCCGCGATCGGGCCCACCGAGGTTCGACATCGATGCCGGACCCACATGAGCGAGCGCGCCATCGGCGCCGCCGCTATCCGCGCCGCCAAACTGCCGGAGGCGAGACAGCACGGCTTGCCGGCTATAGAACGCTTGATCGATCAGCACAGAGTGCTCGCTTGCGTACACCTCGCCTGAAAGTGCATTCAACGCCCCGGGCAACTGGCGGTCTGTCAGCCCATAAATCGCGGCGAGATGACCCGGCAGGCGGCCGTTGGAATTAAAAGCATTGTCGAGCGTTCGGCCCACCGCAGTTTGGTTGGCCGATAGATCGTCGAAGCTCGTGATTTCAGAACTGAGATTGAGCGTCACGTCGTTCAACGTATAGGCGAGATCGGTCGAGATATAGCGTCCAAGTCCGATTTGTGTGAATTTCTCGAACGTCCCGCTTAAGCCCTCGCTGGCGGTCATCAGCGTGTAGTGATTGCGTAACCCGGCAGCGTCGAACACCGTGAATTCTGTGCCGGCAATACGCGCCGCGCCAGTTATGTTCAGTGCATCGTTTTCCTGCCCTACCCGCAGAGCGAGTGTTCCCGAGGACGTTTGCACGAACGTTCCGCTGATCGAATGCGTCGTGCCCGCGCCGGTGGCGGTGATGCCCATCCAGCCGCTGTTCTCAAAACGGGCGGGAAGAGCGCCAGTGACCGAAACCTTTCCATTTATAATACCGGCGTTAGCGATAGCGCTGCCGCTCGCGGTCGAACCCGTGCGTATTGCATAGCCGCCCGGTTCTGCCAGGATCGTACCGCCATTGAGAAGCGTGCCGTAGTCGCCATTCATCTCGACGCCGGCACTTTCTGGACCGGTGACGGAGATGGTGCCGTTGTTGGTGACGACGCCATAGGTATCGCTGCGAATGCCCGGAGCATTTGCGCCGCTCGTGAGAATGATGCCGTCGTTGACAATGTCGTCGCCTTCGACGCCCGACAGCGCCGGGCTGTCGGCGGTCGTAGTTTCTATGATGGTGGAATTGCGAATAGGATCGTAGAACTCGGGAAGGTTGACCACGTAGCCGTTGATCTTATGATCGTCGTCGACGTAGACCCCGATGACCTGCTCGCCATACATGGAATTGGCCGAGGTCAGATAGTCGCCGACGCCGAGCTCGATCCAGGTCTCGTCGCCATTGGCCGCGATGTGCAGGACCGCTGCATGAACGTTCCCGTCAATGTCCACCCAGTCGCTGACGAGATTGTAGGTCCCGGCGCGTCCGCCGCCGGTAATGCCTTCAAAATGCGTGATGACGGCATCCGGATGATTGTAGGTCTTCCAGGTGTCCGTGGTCATATTGTAGATGTAGCCGCGGTCCAATCCGAGGCCGTTGCCAACGCCAACCGGCGAGTAACCGCCGGCAATCAAGTTGCCATAGACGCCGTACGCCGTGGTGCTGATCGCGCCAGGAAAATTGTTGGTGACATAGGTTCCGGTGCTGATCGAGTAGATGAAGGCATTTCCCGTCGCCAGCTGCGTATCGTAGTTGCCGACGACGGTGTCGCCGAACGTGCTGTGCGCGATTGTGAAAAGGGTCGGGTTCATCTGCGTGCTGGGATAAATGAGCGTCGTCAGGTTCGCGCCTGGCGCTAAAGCGCCGTCGTAAAGATAACTCAAATCGTAAGGCGCGGATTCGCTGGTCTGATAACTGCCGACGGTGCGCAAGATTCCGTCGAGGGAACCGAAGCTCGGACCGTAGGGCGATGAGCTGATTGCACCCGGATAATTGACGCCATCGTCCGTCGAAATGGGAAACGCCGTGAACGTGCCGCTGGGGATATCGTAGAGAAGACCACCGGTCGCGCTCGAGTTCGGCATCGCGTAGTTTCCGACGATCGTATTCCCGCGGATGCCGGTGAGGAACGTGCTGTAGTCGCCGAAATTCAAGGTCGTATAGGTACGGTCAGCTGCGCTCGCGTGCGAGGCAAATGAGCAAACGGCAAGACCGAGCAGCGCGGCGCGTACGCATAGGCCTCCGGATAGCGCGAAGGCTCCCGAGCGAATCCTGTCCAAGGCAATTCCCCATTATTTGCTGCCGGACGCGACACACTTTTTCGGAAGCTTTTCAGCTCAAATCAGTGCCGCCAAACCGCATGCTTTGGGGATGGCCACTCAATTCCAGATCAACGACGACCCACGATCGCGATGACGATGATTGTTCGCGATGCGATCATCAGCGTTAATGCATATAACACGTAAGTGCTAGTCCCAATTTCGCGCGTTTGGAGGAATTCAGAGGAAGAGGGACAGGGAGCGCGTCGACAGCCCGCTTACGCGGCTCACGCATTCGCAGATGCTCACGGCTCATCGCCACCCATATTGGTGAGAACTGGCCTGCAATCAGGAACTAAGCATCAGGATCAATCATTCTCCTGGCACTAATGTCAGGGAGAGACTTGGATGGCTAACACTCAGCAAGACGTTTCTTCGACGGTCCGCGACGTAACGAGCGCCGCCAAGCGAAACATCGATCAAAGCGCGGACTTTGCAGTCTCAGCATTCGACGACGTCCAAAGCGTCGGCGCCGAGCTCAAGCGCGCGATCAACAAATCGATGAAGAAAGAGCCCTATACGACGCTCGCCATGGCGGCAGCAGCGGGCTTCGTTCTCGGCGCCCTGTGGCGAGCCTGATCGGCGGAGACACGAGCGCCCGGCGCTGCGCGGCACTTCCGCCGCCAGTTGTGAAAAGTCGATCGACCCCGTGAGTGGCCTCCGGGGTCGATCTGGCCGTTACTTCTTCTTGCGCGAATCTTCGCACTTGCCGCCCTTCCAGTACTTGAAGGTGCCCTTGCAGTCTTTCTTCTTGTCCTTTTTCGCCTTGTGATGATGCGCAGCTTTGTGCGGCTTGGCCTTTGCGAAGGCATCGGTCGCAGCCAAGCCGGTTCCGCAGAAGCTGAAAGCCGCCAGAGCGAGCACTGTCGTGAGTTTCATGAGTAAGTCCCCCAAAGAAAGCCGACCGTATGATCGGTTAGGGGTCGCTTATCCCAACTCTGTGACAAGTGAGTGTAACGAAATGCCGGCCCACACATGGCACCGGACACTCGGTCATTTTCTCGTTTCGCTCGCCAGTATCTCATCGTATGCGAGCACGGCATCGAGCAGCACCTGCGCGCCCGCGGCACACTCGTCCATGCTCGTCGATTCCGCCTCATTGTGACTGAGGCCGCCTTCGCACGGCACGAAGATCATCGTCGTCGGGGCGACGCGGGCGATGTATGCTGCGTCATGCCCTGCGCCCGACACCATATCGCGCATTGCGAAGCGGGATTTGCTGGCTGCGTGGCGCACGCAATCGATCAACTCCGGTGCGAACTTCACCGCAGGCGACGACCAGATCCGCTTTTCCTCGTAGCTCAATTGCAGGGGAGGGAGGCCAGCCTCCAGCGCCGCGCGCAACTCCGCTTCCATGACGTCAAGAGCACCCTCGTCGGGATGGCGCATGTCGATGGTGAAGAAAACTTCGCCCGGCACGACGTTGCGACTGTTGGGCTTGTTTTCAATGAGGCCAACGGTTGCGACGCCGGGCTGATGCTTCTGTCCGATCGCGTCCACCGCTTCGATCATGCGAGCGGCGCCGACAAGCGCGTTTTTGCGCAGGTACATCGGCGTAGCACCGGTATGGGCATCGACGCCTTTGACTGTTACCTCGTACCAGCGCATGCCCTGCACGCCGGTGACAACGCCGATCATCTTCTGCTCGTTTTCGAGGATCGGTCCTTGCTCGATGTGAAGCTCGAACATGGCCGAGAACGTGTGGTCTCCGGCCTTCATCGGGCCGCGATACCCGATGCGTTCAAGCTCTTCGAGGAAGGTGACGCCATCCCGGTCGGTCTGCTGGTAGATGTATTCCGCCGGGAATGCTCCCGCGAAGACGCCGGATGCCATCATGGCCGGGGGAAAGCGCGAACCTTCCTCGTTTGTCCAGTTGACGATCTCGATCGGCGCGTTCGTCTCATAATCCTGTTCGTGGAGCGTACGCATCACCTCGAGCCCGCCTAGCACGCCGAGAATGCCATCGAACTTGCCGCCGGTCGGCTGAGTGTCGAGATGCGAACCCATGGCGATCGGCGGCAGGTCATTGTTGCGGCCGGGCCGCATGGCAAACATATTGCCAACCTCGTCGACGCGAACCGTGCAGCCAAGCGCTTCGCATTGGGCTTTGAACCAGTCGCGGACCTTCTGGTCCTCATCCGAGAGGGCGAGACGGCGAATGCCGCCTCTTTCGGTGCCGCCAAACTTGGCGGTCTCCATCAAGCTGTCCCACAGGCGTCGTGAATTGATGCTGAGATTGGTCCGCATGGCATTCCCGTAATCGGCGCTGCACACTAACCGCAAATCGCCCTGAAGCAATTGAGAAAAATGCTGCGATTTTGAGCATGGAGGTTTGGTGCGAAGCAGACGATGCACCCAGAGCGTGAGGTCAGGGGTGATCGGCGAAGCTGGGCGAGCGCAGCCGCCGGTGTGCGGCGGTTACGCTGCTGCTCACGCGCCATCGACACGCCGGTAATAGGTCGATGTTCTTCCGAAGAAGCCCGAAAGGTTTCCCCACGCCTTGGTGACGCTGATCATGCCCTTCAACATTGTTTTTTCACCGGCAAATCTCCGGAGCGGCCAGAGACACGCACCGGCAAGCATCAATAAAATACCGATGAAGATCCGCCGCACCCCATGCGGCAAACGCCTGGCCAGGGTTTTCGGGTAGCCGTCGCGCATGATGTCGAGAAAAACAGCCGCCGCCGCTACCATGTAAGTGCGTTCCAGAATGCGCCTGAGCGTCAGCCGGGAGGTGGGCACGGTTTCGATAACCATCGCCTCCGCGACGAAGACGATGCGTGCGCCTTTCGCATGCGCGCGCCTGAAGAAATCGACGTCTTCGGCGCCGAATGTGAGACGATCGTCGAACCGCAAGCCCAGCCCATCGCCGGCAACAATGCGGGAATTGAGTAGGACGTTGTTCGTATAAGCGTCCCGCCGGAATTCACCTGTCACCCGCCGCGATTGCGAAATCGGCTTCCACCAGTGGGGCGGCTCGCTATCGGTCACCTGCGTTACCGGACCGGTCGCCACGTCTGCGTCGAATCGGGTGCACCCATTGAACAGCTGAAGCAGCCAATCCGGCTCGGCGTATTCGTCATCGTCGAGCATCGCGATCCAATCGCAATTCCCGGCGATCGCGGCTTCAATCGCGCGATTTCGAGCGTGCGGGATGCCGATTTTCGGTTCGAGATAATAATTTATGGGAATGGCATGAGAACTGCGAAATTGATCGACGACGCTTAGCGACCGTTGCTCGTGATCGTTTTCAACGACGACGATGGTAAGAGAAGAACCATCCGGGATTGAAAGCCGACTCAAGCTCTCCAGTGCGCGGCTAAGCATTTGGGGCCGCTTGGAGGTGCATACGGTAACTGTGAAACGCGCCATCTACAGTATCGGATCAGCAATTTTCCGCTCGTCTGACCCAACTGCGTGGAACAGTTTTTGCTGATGGGAGTGCGCGAGCATGATCGGTCCCTTAGTAGGTATCTACAAAAGTTAGTGGCGCAAGCACAAAATTCCGTGGATAGCTTCTCGCATCACCACATCGGCTATTCTTGTTGGGGCGACATCGTTTCAAACTCGAATGAGACACCGAACAATAGCGGCGCGCCGCGTTTGTTCAATCATTGACATCCGGTATCGAGTTCTGAATGAGATCTCGATGCGAATAACTTCTGAGGTGGATGTGCGTGGCTCGGTTCGACGATCTGGGGTTCTTCGGCGCCTTTCCGAAGAATGGACCTTCCGGACCTCCCTGGCTCACACGCCGGTCCGAAAAGCCAAAACGGAAATGGAGTTCCGTGAATCACTTTTGGTTCTTCGCCGCCTGTTCGACAATGACGTCCGCCGCGATGCCGTCTTGGAGCGCCTGCGCCGGTTGCTTGGTCGAGATATCCGTTGGGTGATCGCTCATAGCGGCGGGGGCTCGCTGCGCCCGATGCTCGACGATATCCTTGCGATCGCAAATGGTTGCAGCATCGAAGAAATTATTGCGGTCTTTCCGGTCGCCTTGGTCGATGAGTGGGCGTTCCGGCAACCAGCCAATGGAGTGAAGAGACGCAGCCTCGCGGACGCGTGGACCCGGCGTGCAGAAAGCGCGAACAGGGAAGATATTTCTCTACTTGCTGCAAATTTATCGACGCGCGCGGCCGAGCGGTCACACTGGCTCGAACACGCCTTTGCGGCCAGTGGCGTCTCGGCCGGTCTCGATGCGGTCGAAGCGCAAATTCCTTTCGAATTCCGGACGTGCGAGAAATCCGAAAGCGGTCCACTGGTGACCGTTCTGATGAGTGCCTTCAATTCGGCATCGACCATCCGTCGCGCTGCCAAATCAATCCTGAATCAGACTTGGCGCAACGTCGAGGTCATTATCACGGACGACGCAAGCACCGACGAGACAGGCTCGTTGATTGCCGCGTTGGCACAGGAGGACGAGAGAGTAAAAATTCGGCGCAATGATCGAAACGTCGGCACATATATATCACGCAATATGGCCCTTTCCGTTTCGACCGGCCAGTTCATCACATGCCACGACGCGGACGACATCGCCCATCCCGAAAAACTGGCGCTTCAGATGCAGAGTATTATGGGAGGCGAAAATTCCGCATCCATTATTTCCAGATGGATCCGGATGGAGCGCGGTGGCCGCGTGATGCCTACGAGTCTGACAAGCTTTGTTCAAGAGGATTATTCCTCCCTGCTCATTCGCAGGGAAGTATTCGATGCGATCGGTTATTGGGACAGTGTGCGGACATCGGGCGACAGCGAGTATCGCGAGAGAGTTAAACGACGATTTGGGACGCAGGCGGAGAAAGAGCTTTCTCAAATACTTTCCATAGGACAATTCTCCGGAACCACGCTGACTGGAAGTCCCGAGACAGAGGTGTCGTGGTTGAAATTTGCGTCGCCACGCGTGCAATATCGCGAAGCCTATAAGGCGTGGCACAAGTCCGTGCCCGCGGAAGAAATTTATATGCCCTTTCCGATCGATCGCAGACCCTTCGCGATCACGCCGGACCAAACGTCCGAGCTATCGTGACCGCAGACGCCGATTGATGAGATGACGCCCCAGTTCAGTCGGGGGCCTCGACCGTTGCCGCGCGCTCTCGACCGCGAACGCCGCAATGCCCCGCAAAATAGCAGCAAATTTGCTCCGGTCCGGATAAGGGCCAGAGAAGAGACTGCGGAACATGGGCGCTGGGATTTTTTCGAAGCCAACGTCCTCTAATAATGGAGCACGTTGCTGCCCCGCGGCTCATTTCGATGTACGCAGAAATCGATATTGCAACCAATTCTGGAGATCAGATCTTCATGCTTTTCGGGCGGACATCGGCTTGCTGCGGCACGAACCGCTTGAGGACATCCCGCTCATGGCAAGCTTGTATCGAGGTGCACTCCGGATCATCGCTCTAAATCCCTTCGACGACCAGCCGGATCGCGACAATGCAAAGGCAGCGCTTATTTACGCGGTGCTGGCGGTGGCCAACATCGGCGCTTGGGTCTGGGCCTTCATCGCCTTCTCGGATCGGCCGGCGCTGCTCGGAACGGCGCTTCTCGCATATGTTTTTGGGCTCCGGCATGCATTCGATGCCGATCACATCGCGGCAATTGATAACGTCGTTCGGAAGCTGATGCAGGACGGGAAAGCGCCGTATTCCGCGGGCTTTTTCTTCTCGCTCGGTCACTCGACGGTCGTCGTTCTCGCCTCTATCGCCATCGCCATCGCCATTGCCGCTGCAGCCATGCAGAGCAGGCTGGAGGAGTTTCACGACATCGGCGGCGTCTTCGGCACGATGGTGTCGTCCCTGTTCTTGCTCATTATCGGCATCATCAACCTTGTCATCCTCAAGAGCGTCTGGGCGGCTTTCACGCGCGTGAAGCGCGGAGAGAAGATCGTCGACGAGGATCTCGATACGTTGCTCGCGGGGCAGGGGCTTCTTGCTCGCATTTTTCGCCCGTTGTTCCGTATTGTCTCATCCTCGTGGCAAATGTACCCGATCGGATTTCTATTCGGGCTCGGCTTCGACACGGCAACCGAAATTGGATTGCTCGGCATCTCGGCGGCTCAGGCCGCACAAGGGATGTCCTTTTTGACGATACTGGTGTTCCCGGCACTCTTTACCGCCGGCATGGCGCTCATGGACACGACAGACAGCATTCTCATGACGCGGGCGTACGGATGGGCTTTCGTCAATCCGCTACGGAAGCTCTGGTACAATCTGACGATCACCGCAGCCTCTGTTGTCGTCGCGATTTTCATTGGCGGGATCGAAGCTCTCGGATTGATCGGTGACAAGTTGGGTCTCAAGGAAGGGCTTTGGGCCGTTGTCGGAGACCTGAACGACAACCTGACGAATTTTGGATTCGTCGTGGTCGGTATCTTCATCGGTAGTTGGATCATATCGACCGTGCTCTATCGTGCCATGGGATATGACGCGCTGAATGTCGAGGAAAGCTTCTCTCCTTCGAGCCGTGCGCCGCTGGTGAAAAAGCCGACACGATGAAACACGAATAGAGACTTCGAGATGATCGTGCCGCGCCAATGACCCGCTCCGACGGATTGCACCGCAACGGAACCGCTCACACTCGCGCACTCAGTAACTCGGGCCTAACGAAGTTGAAGGACTGCGGGAGATAGAGAAAAGGCCCCTCTGTAGGTTCTCCGCCCGCGTCGCCACTCAACGCGCAACGCAATCGACTTTTTTTGGCGCCGCGTGGAACGTCCGATAGTCGACTGGATTTTACGCAACACGTTCTTTGTTCCCATACGCACGATCTGATTTTACGCAATTGCCAATCTGATTTTGCGCGATGCCAATCCGGCCTCGTCAGTTTCTCATTGGATGCCGTCGGCAAGTATTTTTATCCGACCGGAGGTTTTGATCATGCATTTCACCCCCCGAGAGTTCGACAAGCTCATAATTCATATGGTTTCGGAAATTGCGCTGAAGCGCAAAGCCAAGGGCATCAAGCTCAACCATCCGGAGACCGTCGCAGTGCTTTGTGCCTGGGTTCTGGAGGGGGCCCGCGAGGGAAAAACCGTCGAAGAGCTGATGGATAATGTGCGCAATGTCCTCAAGGCGGACGATGTGATGGAAGGCGTGCCGAGTCTGCTGCCGCTCATACAGGTCGAAGCGACCTTCTCCGATGGTAGCCGGCTGGTCAGCCTGCACAATCCCATTACCTGATTGGCAACAGCCATATCCGAATTCGAATTGCAGCTCGACGCAAACATAGGAGGCGTCAGTGGCTAAAACTCCGAGCAAACAGCAAGCACCCGTCCATCCACAGCCTGAACATACCGATGTTCAACACAAGTCGGTAAGGCCGATCGGCGGCTACGTTCTTGCGAAGGACCCAATTGAAATAAATGCCGGCCGGCCCCGCACGAAATTGAAGGTTCGCAATACGGGTGATCGGCCCGTGCAGATCGGCTCGCATTTCCATTTCTTCGAGACCAACCGCTATCTCGAATTCGATCGCGCGCAAGCATTCGGCAAACGCCTCGATATCCCGGCAAACACAGCCGTACGCTTTGAGGCGGGCGATGAGAAAGAAGTGACGCTCGTGCCTTTCGCAGGAAAGAAGTTTGCGTACGGCTTCAACAATCTGGTCGACGGATGGGTCGGCGACGGTCCAACCCCGGACTATCGGCCGAACTTCGACATGGCCATCAGGCGCGCCGGAAAGCGCGGCTTCAAGTCCGGGACACCGCAGAAGTGAAGACCCGCAGACAAGTCTCGCAGGCTCCGTCGTTCAGGTGACACATCGAGGCATATGACCATGACACAGATTTCGCGCGCACAATATGCGGACCTCTATGGTCCAACCGTTGGCGATAAAATACGCCTTGGCAACACGGATCTGTATGTCGAGATCGAAAAGGATCTTCGCGTCTATGGTGAAGAAATTCAGTACGGCGGCGGCAAGACGCTGCGCGACGGAATGGGATCCGACAACCTGCTGACGCAGGAAGCCGGTTGTCTCGATCTCGTCATCACCAACGTCACGATCGTCGATGCGTTGCTCGGGGTGATCAAGGCCGATGTCGGAGTTCGCAACGGTCATATCGCCGGCATCGGCAAGGCGGGCAATCCTTCGACCGAGGAGGGCGTTACGCCAGGTCTGGTAACAGGAACGGCAACGGACGCGATTTCCGGCGAGCACTTGATCCTGACCGCGGGTGCCATGGACGTCCACGTGCATATGATATCGCCGCAGCAAGTCTACGCCGCATTATCGAATGGGATCACGACGCTTTGGGGCGGCGGCATAGGCCCGACCGACGGAACGAACGGCGTCACGACGACCAATGGCCCGCGCAACCTCGAGATGATGCTGCGCGCAATCGAGGGCCTTCCAATCAACATTGGTCTCTGTGGAAAGGGCAACTGTTCAGCTCAAGACCCGCTCGTCGAGCAAATCTTGGGCGGCTGCGCCGGCTTCAAGGTGCACGAGGATTATGGCTCGACGCCGGCTGCTATCCGATCGTGCCTGGAGATTGCGGACGACTACGATGTATCCGTCGCGGTCCATACGGATACGCTGAACGAGTCCGGCTTCGTCGAAGATACGATCGCTGCATTCAACGGCCGCACAATTCATACCTACCACAGCGAAGGCGCCGGCGGCGGACATGCGCCTGACCTGTTGAAGGTCGTCGGCCAGAGCAATGTGTTGCCGAGTTCGACGAACCCTACGCTTCCCTGCGGCGTGAACTCCGTCGCCGAACTGTTCGACATGATCATGGTCTGTCACAACCTCAATCCGAAGATACCATCCGACGTTGCCTTCGCCGAAAGCCGCGTCCGTGCTGAAACGATCGTCGCGGAAAGCGTTCTGCATGATATGGGCGCGATCTCGATGATCGGTAGCGACTCGCAAGCCATGGGTCGCATCGGCGAGTCGTTCCTGCGCGCATTTCAGACCGCGGATATGATGAAGAAGGCGCGCGGCCCGCTGGGCGAGGACAAGAACAACGGCAACGATAACTTCCGCGTGTTGCGCTACCTCGCCAAAGTGACCATCAACCCCGCCATAACGAACGGCCTGTCCGATGTGATCGGTTCGGTCGAAACTGGAAAGATCGCCGATCTCGTTTTGTGGGAGCCGGGATTTTTCGGCGCCAAGCCCAAATTGGTTCTGAAGGGCGGCTTTATCGTCTGGGCCAATATGGGCGATCCAAACGCATCGTTGCCAACACCGCAACCTTGTTACTACCGGCCGATGTTCGGCGGAATCGGGAAGGCCGGAATCAAGAATTCGATCACGTTCGTCTCGCGCGCCTCGTATGACAACGACATCGCTGAGCGTTACGGCCTCGAGCGCATGGTCATCCCAGTTTCGCAGACCCGCGTCCTCGGCAAGAGACATATGGTGCGCAACGACTATCTCCCGAACATCTGGGTCAATCCTCAAACCTTCGCCGTCATGGTCGATGATGTCCACATCACGGTCGACCCACCAAGGTCGATCGCACTCAACCAGCTCTATTTCTTCAGTTGAATTGGAATAGGCCCTGCAACACGGAGACTGAGCATGATTATCATTGAGGGTATCGTCGGCAATTCAGGCGAACCGGATTGGGCATCTCGTCTCGAAGGTGCACGTGTTGACTGGCTCGTGCTCGATCAATGGGAAGCTCAAAAGAGCCGGCTGCGCAAATCAACCGAAAACGATGTCGAACTCGCGCTATCGTTGGATCGCAATACCCACCTTCACGACGGAGACATCCTACTCTGGAACGAGCGGGACCACGAAGCGATCATCGCGCGGATAAATCTGAAAGAGGTCATGGTCATCGACCTGACAGCCATCATGGAACAGCCGACCGAGACCGCC
Organism: Hyphomicrobium facile; assembly: GCF_900116175.1. Lineage (GTDB taxonomy): Bacteria > Pseudomonadota > Alphaproteobacteria > Rhizobiales > Hyphomicrobiaceae > Hyphomicrobium_B > Hyphomicrobium_B facile. Next base: position 938,513 of record NZ_FPCH01000002.1, on the reverse strand, counting down.
CTCCGGACGATGTTCGAACTGGGCCATGCGCTTGGCAATCAGCATTGGCCGGCCGTCGTCAAAAGCTCTCGGGTGTTTGTGCCGCTCACCGTCGATCGCAAGGTGATGGCATCGGTCATGAAAACGCATGCTTTGCCGGGCATTCGCTACGAATTCATGCCGGGCGCCGAGGTCATCCCCTACATGGCGCCGCATGAAGCCCGGCGGCTTTTCGGCGGCGCGACCGAGGCCTCCCATTCGCACGGTCCCGATTCGCACAGTCATGAGCATGAGGTAAATCACCATGACGGCCATGACGATACTCACGAACAACCGCACGTCCACGGTCACTGACCTGACGGATTCATATCGGCGCCTTCCGGAGGTGCTGCATCTGCTGCAGTTCGGAGATTCCGCACTTCCCATCGGCGGTTTTTCATTTTCGAACGGCCTTGAGTCGGCGATCCAGGAAGGGATCGTGAGCGACGCCCCCAGTCTCAGGGAATTCGTTCTGACCGTGATGCATCAATCCGCGACGTCCGACGGCGTCGCCTTGCTCTGCGCCCATCGTGCCGCAAGGTCGAGGGATATCGAAACTCTGATGATCGTCGACCGGGCAACATTCGAGCGCAAACTCAACGAGGAAACGCGGTTGATGACCGTGCGGATGGGGCGCAAGCTGACTGAGCTTGCCGATGCCATCATGGCGGACCCACTCAATCACGAATGGCTCGGCCGGATCAAGCGGGCGCAAACCGCCGGTACGCATCCGGTCAGTCTCGCGCTCGTGCTTGCAGCGCTCGGCGTCGAAGCGAGGGACGCATTCGGCGCACAGCAATACGGCATCGCCACCACAATTCTCGGCGCGGCCTTGCGCCTGATGCGCCTGTCGTTCGTCGATACCCAGAAAATCCTTCTCGAAGCGACCGGAACGGTGGCGCCCGCCTATGAGAAGGTTCTCGACGCCGAGTTGAACGACATGGCGAGCTTTCTGCCGATGGTCGACATCCTCGCCGCCGTGCACGTCAAAGGCCACGTCCGCATGTTCATGAATTAGATTGGAACGAATAATATGAAAAAAATTCCCCGCATCGGCATCGGCGGCCCCGTAGGCTCCGGCAAGACCGCGATCATCGAAGCGATCACGCCGGCTCTCGTCAAATTGGGCAGCCGCGTTCTGGTCATCACGAACGACGTGGTCACGACCGAAGATGCCAAGCACGTGCAGCGCACCCTCCGCGGCATCCTGATGGAAGAGCGCATCATTGGCGTGGAAACGGGCGGTTGCCCGCACACTGCCGTGCGCGAAGACCCCAGCATGAACCTCGCCGCCGTCGAGGAGATGGAAGCAAAGTTTCCCGACTCCGATATAGTGCTGATAGAGAGCGGCGGCGATAATCTGACCCTGACCTTCAGCCCGGCGCTCGTGGATTTCTTCATCTATGTGATCGACGTGGCCGCCGGTGACAAAATCCCGCGCAAGAACGGTCCGGGCATCACTCAGTCGGACATCCTCATCATCAACAAGATAGATCTGGCTCCATACGTCGGCGCCAGCTTGCAAGTGATGGAAGACGACTCCCGCATGATGCGGGGCAAAAAGCCCTTCGTCTTCACGAACTGTAAGACCAATGAGGGCATCGCCGGCCTCGTCGAACTGATCCGGGAAAATGTGCTGTTCGACGTCAATGATCAGAAGCAGCTCGCTTGATGCAAGTGCATGACACCGCGCGTGAACTGGCGAATTACCAGAACGAACCACCGCAGCTCCGCAGCGGCTCTTTCGGTAAGGTCGGCATGGTGCGGCTTGGGTTCGAGCCGCGCCCGGAACGAACGGTGCTGTCGACACTGCATCGGCGGGCGCCGCTGATCGTTCAGCAGGCCCTCTACTGGGATGAGGAAATGCCGGCGCTTCCCTGCGTCAGCATCACCTCCAATGCAGGTGGCGTCCTCCAGGGAGATCGCTATCTCGTCGAGATCGAAATGGCGCCGAAAACCCAAGCTCACGTCAATACGCAGGCGGCGACGCGCATTCACGAGATGGATGCCAACTACGCGACCCAGACGCAAAACCTGACCCTGGGCGCAGATTCTTATCTCGAATACATGCCGTTTCCCATCATCCCTCACAAGCACTCCCGCTTCGTTCAGCGCACACATATCTCGGTCGATCCGACGGCGACGCTGATCTATTCGGAAGTGCTGATGCCTGGGCGAAAATATCATAAGAGCGAGCTGTTCCAGTATGACGTATTCTCGTCCACTGTCTCGGCGGCGCGCCCCGACGGCACATCGCTCTTCACCGAAAAATTCATCATCGAGCCGGTCCTGACCAATGTCTCGCGCTTAGGCGCGATGGGCTCGTTCGACGTGTTCGGAAACGTCATCGTGTTGACCCCGAAGGAGCACGCCGATCGCCTGCTCGACGCCATAGATCCTGCCTTTGACAAGGCGGAGCGCCTGGCAATCGGAGCCAGTCGCCTGCCGAACGATGCCGGTCTGGTATTCAAGGTTCTCGGCATGGAGACGGCGCCGGTCAATGCAGCCATTCGGAAGTTCTGGTCGCGCGTCCGCCAGCAAGTCGTCGGCGTGCCCGCGCCGGAAAAATTCCTCTGGGCGTAGAGGTGGATCATGGCCAACGCGACGAACATCAATGCGTGGGATGACATGGCGAACCGCAGCCCCGTCGTTGGGTTCATCGATCAATGCCTCCGCGGTGCAGGCCAGGTCATTTTCCAGAACAATCCGCTGACGGGATTATTCTTCCTGGCGGGTATCTGGTGGGGCTCAATCGTGGCGGGGCAGATTGCGGTCGCAGTGGGTGCCACGATCGCACTCATAATCGCGACCTACACCGCGGTCCTGCTCGATGTCGATGAGCCATCGCTGAAGCAGGGGCTGTTCGGCTTCAATGGAATTTTGGTGGGAGCCGCCGTGCCGAGTTTCATCGGGACCGATTGGACGATGTGGCTGCTGCTCATCATCGGCGCCGCTGTCTCGACTATCGTTATGCTAGCGATTTCCAACATCATGAAGACATGGGGAGTGCCGGCTCTCACATTCCCGTTCGTCCTCACAACGTGGTTTCTGATGCTGAGTGCCTATGCCTTCCATCGCCTTCCGATTGCGGGCTTGTCGCCTCCAGCACTCCCCCAAGCAGCCAACGTCACAGACCTTCATGCGACGGTGGGAAATTACCTCGAGTATTTGTTCAAAGGACCGGCGCAAGTCTTCCTGATCAACAATGCGATCAGCGGACTTCTTGTCGTGATCGGCTTGTTCATCAATTCCCGCGCCGCCGCCATCTTCGCCCTGGTTGGCTCCGCAGTCGGCATAATCATAGCCTTGATTTTCGGCGGCAGCCCGAGTTCGATCGCTAATGGCCTCTATGGCTTCAGCCCCGTTTTGACAGCCGTTGCGCTCGGTTGCGTCTTCTACGCGCCGTCTTGGCGCGTCACCCTCTATGCTCTGCTGGGAACGATATTCACCGTCATCGTTCAGGCCGCCCTCGATACGGCGATGACACCGATCGGCATACCGACTTTTACTGCGCCGTTCGTCTTCGCGACTTGGCTGTTCCTGCTGCCCAAGGCCAAGCTGAAACCGCACCCCCACGAAGAGATCAAGAACGGCATCTTCACGAAACACCCGGTGGCCCAGGACCTGCCGCCAACCTAGGCCCGCTACGGTCCAATGGAAGAGCCGGTCCGGTTCACGGAGCATCCGGATGGATACAGTATTCCGCGTAGTGGCCGTCATTATCGGCGCCCTTGGAGTGTTCTATTATTTTCGCTCGATCGTCCGGGTGATGCTCATCAACCGGCGCGAACCGGATTTCGTTGAGATCAGCGCCCGCACCGCGGCGGTGTCGTTTATTTATAGTCTCATAGGGAAAGATAGCGACTATGCGCGAACGCAACGGCTGCAAGCCTGGGTGCTGCCGGTCTTCATCTTCATCTGTGTCGTGTGCTGGTTCCTTCTTGTCCAGATGTCGTTCACCTTCATTCTCTGGGGGCTGAGGCTGGAGCCGGGATTTCCGGAAGACTTTAGCTCCAGCGGCTCGGCCCTGAGCACGCTTGGCTACAAGACACCGTCGTATCTTCCCGGTCAGTACCTCGCAATCTTCGAAGCTGGCATTGGGCTCGCCGTTGTCATCCTCTTGTTCACCTTCGTTCCGGGCTACCAGGCTGCCGTCCAGGCCCGCGAGCGCAAGGTCGGCTGGCTCTACGCGCGGACGGGTCGCCGGCCCACGACATCCAGCCTGCTTGAAGCACTGCATCGCACCGGCCACCTCAAGGACGACAGCGTCTGGGAAGAATGGGAGAGCTGGTTTCGCGGCGTCTTTGAAACGCATTCGATCGCGCCGATACTTGCTTACGTACCATCGATCTATCGCGGGGCGAGTTGGGTTGGCGCCGCCGCCGCCGTACTCGATTCCGCATCTCTCTTCGCGGCCTGCCTCCATGACAAGGATACGGAATCGGCGCGCATTTGCAGGCGGATCGGCACCGTCTGCCTCAAATACATTGCCGTGGAGCTAAATCCGCATACTCCAGCTGATGCCTGGTCGACCCAGAGTGTCGATCCGAAGCTTATCGCGGCTTTCGACACCCTTTACGACAGGCTTGTCGAAATAGGATTGCCGGTGAAAAGCGATAGGGATGAGTGCCGCTCCCATTTCGTCAGGCTGCGCGCGGAATTCGAAGAGAGCATTCGCCTGATCGCCAAATCGACATGCATGCCGGTCGATGAGCCCTGGATACTCCCGCACGCTCATACCAAGCCTGATCCCACTCCGCCGAAACCCGCGTGACGCCGCTCACCCGATGCGGGGCCGCGGAGCTGGTGTCACGCCGTCGCCGCCGAGCTTCAAACCGAGAATGACGACGATGTAGCCTAGGATCAGGTTGGCCAAGAGATAAAGGATGGCAACCGTCAGATCCGACGTCGACGTCATCATCAGAATGAGCGCGCCATAGACCATGCTCGAGAAGGTCGACAGCCCACCCATGACGCCCGTGCCGAGCATCGAGTTGACGTCACCGTTTAAAACTGCCCGCTTGTGCAGCGCGGTCACCAACCCGAGCAGAAACGCAGCAATGAGATTGGCCACCAGAATGTCGAGCGGGAAGCCCTCCACATGTGGAACCATCAACATGATGAACTCGCGAAGCATGGCGCCCAACGCGCCACCGGCGAATACGAGAATGATGGCATTGATCATTGCCAGTCTCCCTTATCCCTGTAGACGCGCGAGCGCGAACCCGCACCACGCGGCGATCAGGCCAATGATCGTCGACAGCACCAGATAGTACGTGGCGTAGCCCGCGCCTTTCGATCCGTTGAGCTTGGCGGCATCGAGTTCCATACTGCTGAAGGTCGTGTAGCCGCCGAGAAATCCTGTCAGAACACCGGAATTCAAAGCTGCTCCGTACCGGTCACGCCAGTCGACGGAGAAGAGTTCCGACAGATAGCCGATGATGAAGGCACCCGTAATGTTGATCAGAAAAGTGCCGAGCGGAAAGGAGCCGTGATAAACGCGCCCAGTAACGTGCCCAACCCACCAACGCAGTAATGATCCGATCCCGCCGCCAAGACCAACCCACATCACGTCCAGAGCCGTCATTGTGATCTCCTTCGGACTATCGTGTGGTTATGTACTTGCCGCCTCTTCGGAACGGCCATCGACGCAGTCGGCGAGCGCGTCGAGCGCGTAGCGAATCTGCTCCAGCGCAAAGGAGACGTTCGAAATGTAGTCGGGGCCGGACTTGCCGAGAGCTGGCGGATCGGCCAGGGCGGATTTGCCGGCCTTACCGGACGCTTCCGCGCTGGCGCTTGTTCGCCACGCATCGAGAGCTGCAGCTGCGGCCGAAGAATACGTAACAAATGCAGTATTCAAATTTTCTTTGGAGGGCGCGGACTGAGCGGTGGTAATGGCTGCTCCGAGCGCCAGCATGTAGTCACAGATCTCAGTCGTGATCATGCGGGTTGGGGCGATCATCGCGTCGCCGAGCGTCGCCGGCCACGGCTTCCGCGAGAGGCTGCGAAGGACGAATACCGCCGAGCGCAGATCCATCAGAGTATGCCGCAGGCGCGCGGGATCGAGAGTGGTTCGCGCAATATGGGTGGCTTCCTCCTCCGCGACTTCCTTCGTGAGCGTCTCAATCTTCCGATAGGAACCGTCGATATCTTTCTTCGCCTTCCAAATCTCGTTGTCGACCGGCTTGCCTTCCAGGCGATCGACGGAAAGCGATATCAGTTTAGCGAGAAGGGTCAGCGCTTGGTTTGCCTCGTCTCGCATTGCCGTATCCGACCGCGCCGGCGCGACGAAGAGCGACACGAGGATGCCGATGATGCAGCCGATCAAAATCTCGATCACGCGATGCAACGCAGAGATCCAGGCCACGGCATGGCTGGCTGGGCTAATGAGCACAATCGCAGCAGTCATTGGCGCAACACGGAAGCTTGAATCGCGCGCTGCCAGCATCCCGAGAATGCCAATGGAAACGGCTAAGCCGCTCGCCGTGCCGAGAACCGTCGACGGAGTTATCGTGGCAACCAAAAAGCCCGCCAATGCACCGACGATCGTGCCAAGAAAGCGATCGGCGCCGGCTTTGAGTGATGCGCCGAGCCGCGGCTGCGCCATGAGCACAACGGCCGTTACAACGGCCCAATAGCCCTGGGGTAGGGCGAAGAGTTCCGCAACACCATAAGCGAGCCCACCGGCGACCGCCGTGCGTAGGCCGGCTTTCCAGACATCAGGACTGGGAACAGGCATCTTTGGGAAATGCATGTTCCCTCCGAGCGGGCGCAGAACCAACTCTTGTTAATGCTGCAACCGCCGCCGCGTTCCGGCCCGCGCGTGAGCGTTCGTTTGGTGTCGGGGTTAAAAAGAACGCATGCAGATTAATAGTAAAGCGCGATTTTCACATCGCATTGACGACAAGCCGAGAAGTTTGCGGAAGACAATCAAAATCTAAGCGATGTTAATGCGCATCTGCCATTCTTGAGTAGCCAGAGCAGCTGCGCTGAATTCGCAATTGGCGCAAATATCAATAAGAGATTTGGGGCGTCGTTCCATGTTTAGTCGCGTGCTCGTTTATGTCGTGTTTTTCTTAATCGTATCCCCGGCCGGGGCGCAGACGGCGACGGAGGCGGTAAAAGACGTTCCGTCTGCTCCAGGCGACGCGTCATCGCTTCCGCCGGCACTCAAGGAGCTTCGAGCTTATATCGATGCCCAACAGACGATGGATTTTAAAACTGCGTTCCACACATCCAGCAATGTCCTGAATATCGAATCGCAAGGGTCGGCACACTTTCTGGTCCGCAAGCCCAATCAGTTTCGCATCGAGGTTTCGGCCCAGAACGCGTCCTATGAATACGTCTCCGATGGCACCGTATTGACGATTCTTAACATTCCTCAGAAGACGTATGCGCAGGTCGCGGCCCGCGCGACAGTTCAAGGAAACATGTCCTTGATTGCCGGTCTCATGGGCTTTCAGGCGCGCATCTTCGATTTCTTCGCAGCGCTCGATCAGGCGTCGGACGGGCTAGCTTCTATCCAGATTACCGCCAAGGGTGCAGGAACCGTCGGCGGACGCGAATGCGATCGCTTCATTATGACATCGATGGTTGAGAAATGGGATGTGTCGCTAGAAATGCCGGCGCCTCATCTGCCATGCAAGCTCGTTAGTGGCGACGTGGACGATCCATCCGCGACATCGCAGGTCAACGAATTTACTTGGGAAAAGGCACCCAATATCACTCCGGATACTTTTGTATTTTCGCCGCCGCCAGGATCCAAGAAGACCGACGTCGGCAGTGTGTTGGCGGCTCCGTAACACGCGCTTGCCGGGAAAAAGCCCCGCCGGAATGCGGCAGGGCTTAGGTGCTCACGCTGTAGTCGTATACTTGCGTGACTTACTGAGCGCGCGTAGATGGCTTGCCGTTCTTGCCCTCTTTCACCTCGATTTTCTTGGCTTCAACGTTGGCGGGCTTCAGAATGGTGATCTTCAATACACCATCTGACATCGTCGCATTGACCTTTGATGAATCGACGCCAGCCGGCAGTTCGATTGTTCGAAGAAACGTTCCGTAGGCCCGCTCGCTGACATAAACATTCTTGTCGTCGCGATGGGTTTCCATCTTTTTCTCGCCTCGGATCGTCAGCACGTTGTCTTCGAGTGAAATGTCGACATCGCTGCGTTCTAGTCCGGGCATCTCGACGGAAATGTCGATTTCCTTATTGTTTTCGGCAACATCTATGTTTGGCAGCAGATGCATCATTTTCTGCTGCGAGGCGATACCCTGCGAGAAATCTTCGAACAAGCGATCGATCTCGCGGTGTAAGGGGCCGAAGAGGACTGCGCCTGAGCGGGTTATGTCATTGCGCAGTGTTGAGGGAACTTGGTGTCTCAGTTTCATGACGAGATCCTTTCGTTGCTTTGATCCGATGGTTTTCGGGTCGGCGGCCGGACAGCATATCTCGCGATGCGCTCGCCTCTTCGTACCGCGCCGCGATTTTGGCTTCTGGCTCGGTTGAATCTGATCGAGCACCCTTCTTGGCGCTGATTGGCGTACCGCCTGTTCGGCAGCCTGTCGCAGAGTGCCGGGCCTTTAAGCGAGGGGTCAGTGTTAGCCAAGCATCTTTATGTTTTCTGAATAAAACCTGGAGATTTTTGCTCAGCACGCGATCATGCATTTCGCGCCGGATGCTGGTCGGTCCATGCTGAACAGTGACGCTTCGCTCTGGGCGTCGACGATAATGACGGAACTCATGGCACCAGCGACGGTTACCCAAAATCGCCCCGCTTTCGAAAGTCAGAGCAATGACCGACGTACCCAGTCAAGGCGTCAGCAACCTGTTCCAGGTCTTGGCTTACATCGTGGCGCCTATCATTCTCGGCATTATGATATTCTACGGAGTTCAACGAACTCGGAAGCGGCAGGCTGCTGTCAGCAAGGCTCAGGAAGAGGCGGTCAAGAACCTTTATGCGGATGATGAAGCTGACCGCAGCGCCAAGGAGAGAGCTGTGGAAGGTTCCTCTAACCCGATCGATGTCATCGAACGCAAAACCGGACTGACGGGTTAGATCGACTGTACTTGCGGCTAGCCGCGCTAAAAGATTTCCTGCTCCAGCTCTACCTCGGCACGAAGGTTCGCGAGATCGCGCGATACCGTAGCGACCGCTACCTTTCGCCCTGCTTGAAAGTACGTGACCATGCAATCGCGGGCCGCAGGGTTGCCGTCGATTTCAATCTTGTCCCAGCGTTCGGCGTGACCCACATAGCGGATCGCAACATCGTAATGCTGGCTCCAGAAAAACGGCACGGCGTCGAATCGCTCGTTTTGTCCGAGAATGTTGCGCGCAGCCGTTTGCCCCTGCCGCTCAGCCACGACCCAATGTTCGACGCGAATGGGAGAACCCGTATGCGGGTCGGGCCAGCGAGCGATGTCTCCGGCGGCGAAGATGCCGTCCGCGGATGTCCGCAGATACTCATCGACAACTATACCGTTATCGACACGAAGGCCCGCTTGCGACGCCAACGCGACATCGGGATGAACGCCGATGCCGGCGACGACGAGATCCGCCTCGATGGCTTCTCCACTCTTGAGAATGACGCCTCTCTCGTTGATTGCCGCCGCGCTCGTACCAAAGTGAAATTTGACGCCGTGCTCCTCGTGAATGGCCTTGATCATGTCGCCGAGCTCCGGCCCGAGAACACGTTCCAGCGGACGCGATTGCGGCCCGATCACATGCACCTCGAGGCCGCGCTCGCGCAGCGCCGCTGCGGTCTCCAAGCCGATAAAGCTGGCGCCGATCACCGCGACGCGTTTAGCAGTCTTTGCCTCGTCGATCAGTGCGACGCTGTCATCGAACGTGCGCAGGTAGCGCAGCTTCGCGAGATCCGCGCCGGGAATATCGAGTCGAACCGGGGAGGCGCCGGTCGCGAGTAGCAGGGCATCGAACTCGATGCGTCCGCCATCCTCCAGCGTCACGATGCGGGCAGTCGTATCGATCGAAGCGACGCGAGCACCGAGGCGCACGTCAATCTTCCTCTTCTCGTAGAAGTCGGCCGAGCGTAGCGGGATCCAATCTGCAGGGGCGGTCCCGGCGAGAAAATCCTTCGACAGATTGGGCCGGTCATAAGGCAACGCATCGTCCGCGCTCAGCATGGTGACGCGTCCGTCATATCCGTAACGGCGCAACATCTCCGCAGCGGCATTGCCGGCCGCACCGCCACCGATGATGACGACCGAGCCCAAGTCGGCGCCGCTTGGCGCATGCCTGCGATCGACTTTCATCTTCTCGCGCACGAATAGCATGTCGCCATCGCGCTCGACGCGCCAGCAAGAAACGGGGTTGAGCGCCGGCGCGCGCAATGCCTCCCCAGTGCGAAAGCTGAAACAGGCGTGATGCAGCGGACAGCGGACCGTGTCCTCGACCAGAAGGCCATCGGCGAGGGGGCCATTGTAATGCGTGCAAATTGCGCCGATTGCGAAGATTTCTTCGCCCTGGCGAGCGACCAGAACCGCATCGTCACCGACATGGCCGAGCAGCATCGCGCCGGTGGGCAACTCCGAGGCCGCGATGCCCTTCGTTAAGTCCGGCCCACTTGGCTGCGCTGTTTCGGACATCGCATCAACCTCCGCATCTGTCAGAACGTGAAGTTATCGTAGCGCTAATCGGAATAGAATAGTTCCTGCCGGGACGCACCTCCGTCTCGCGAACGCAGCTATGACCATTTAAGGAACAGTACGCTGTTGAGCCGCTACGTTCCAGCGGCAACAACAATGTCCCAAGCGTCATCCAACCGCCTCGGGTGCCGGCTCTGGCGACAGTTCGGCGAGCTTTCCTAAGCGGCCGTTTTCGTCATCAGCGTTGGGCAGTGGAGGCTTTTTTGCTATGATGTTCGGCCACACGTCCGAGTACTGCCGATTGAGTGAGAGCCATGCCTCGGTTGCTTGCGGCTCGGCATCCGAAAAAATGGCGTTGGCAGGGCATTCAGGCACGCACACGCCGCAATCGATGCACTCGTCTGGATGAATGACAAGCATGTTCTCTCCCTCGTAGAAGCAGTCGACGGGACACACTTCCACGCAGTCCGTGTACTTGCACTTGATGCAGTTCTCAGTGACGACATATGTCATCGATGGCACACCTCGTGGAGCTACTTCACAACCTCGATCTTGCCGCAGGCCAGTGGAATGGTGACCTGAGCCGGAACTCCGGGAAGCGACTTAGCGCCGTCGGAAAGCTTCGGACTTCAGGGCTTGATTGTAGGTCACTGTGTTTCTCCACTGTGCGAGTTTTCCGTCGGGAGTCATGTTGTTTGGACATTGGCGTCTCGTCTTTCTGACTGCGTCCAGACTCGGCGGAATGAACGCTGCGGAGAGGCAGTGTGCAGCGTTCACGCTCGACGGTTCAGAAAGCATGCGGCTTGTAGTGATTGCTGGGCGTCCGGTCGGATGTGCCGTCCGGCGTCTTTGCGATCTCCGTTCCGACAGCACCCGTAGCGGAGGCCCCAGGAGTGCGATCCGGAGCTCGGTTATCCGGCGTGCGATCGGAGGTCTTGTTAGGCGCGTAAGCAGGCGTAGTCTCTTTGCTGGATGCGGTGGTGTCGGCGTGAACTGGCGCGATTCCCGCAAGTGCGGCGACAGTCCCTATGAACAAAAATCTCAACATTGCTTGTCTCCCAATTATATTGTTTTAAGATGCATGCAAAATGCATCTTTTAGCAATCGCACGTCAACGAAAGATGCTATCAAGGGATATCAATAATTGGTGAGGCCTCGAAATGCAGCTGACTCTCTTCTCGGATTATGCGCTTCGCGTGCTGATGTTCGCGCACGCCGCTGATGCGCGCGTTGTAACAGTCGAGGAGATGGCCCGCGCGTACGGTATTTCGCGCGCGCATCTGATGAAGGTCGTGAGCGCCCTGACACGCAGCGGTTACCTCGAACCCGTGCGCGGACGCTCGGGAGGCGTCCGGCTTGGCAAGCCCCCGGCAGAGATCATATTGGGTGATGTCGTGCGCGCGACGGAGCCGGACTTCGCGCTTGTCGAATGTTTTGGCACCAGCAATCAGTGCGTCATTACTCAACGCTGCAAGCTGCAGCGCGTGCTGCGCAATGCCCTAAAGGCCTTCCTTGACGAACTCGATCGGCACACGCTGGCGAGTATCGCGCTTCGTCCCCGGGATTTTCCGGGCTTACATGCATCCGCGGAGTAAGAGGTGGAAAGCAGACCCCGGAATTGGGCGATGACCGCATCGGTTGACAGCTGATCTCCGAGTGGCCGACCTTTAGCTGAACATCCTGGCATCGACTGTTTGGAATGCCGTCCGCACGCGGTGCTGACGGCATTCGCGCCTCCGCGCACGGACGGATAATCAGTTCATCCTTTAGACGTTCTTCATATACGAACGTGTAAGGAACCGGTGGCGCCGCGAAACTAACATGGTTGGAACGCTCGATGTCCTGCAATACCTCGAGCTAGACCATCCTGGTAAACCCGACGTTGTCCGCGATGACCGTGGTGGGACCGATAGGAAGCGGTTCCGGATTGGCGACGTCCAGCTTTTGAAAATCGATCCGCTTCTTCCACACCTTCCGCAGAAAGTCCTCGAAGACTTGAATGGTCAGCTGCTCGCCGGGGCAGCGCCGATAGCCGAATCCAAACGGTGCAAAGCCTGCATGGTCGCACACAGGCAGCGGCTTGTTTTCTACGATGCCGTAGACCGTCCCAAACGCGCTGTTGTTTATGGTGGCCTTTCGGCCATCGCGAACTTCGAACGATGTCCTGTCGAACGGACATTTGGCAAAGCCAATTTGCTCGGATTTGGCTTCGTTGATCTGATGACTCGTCGGCGCGTCGATATACCGATCGGGGTCGAATTTATCGGGATTCTTCCACTGCACAGGATCGAAGCTCGTGTCCCAATGCGGGCTGACGACATACCCAAATCGCTGATAGGGCGGCGTCCTCACCTCGTTCATGGCCGAGATGCTTCCGCCGTTCGGCGTGATCGTGCGGAATAATTCCATGACGAACCGCTCGAGCGGTGTGAACGCGTTGCTCCCGGCGTTGTCGAAATCACCTTCCATCGTCTTCTTGAACCAGGCCTGAGTATTAGGATCGCCGCTGTCCTTCGCGAGCCTGAGCATGATGTTGTAAAGCGTGTTGCCCCATTGGCTCAGCGCCACGAAGTTGTGAAAGACTTCGAAGACGACATCTTGGTGCGCAAAATGTTCTCCGTCGCCGGCGTTCTTGATCCAATAGTAGGTGAACGTCTTCTCAGGATTGGCCGTTGCGCCGCTGTTGAGATCGGTGATCTTCTGGTCGATCCACGATTTCAGAAAGGCGAGGTTTTCACGCACGACCATGTAGTTGTCGTAGACGATCTTCTGCGTCGGATCGCGATACGCCAGAACGGTGTTGAAGCTCTCTCCGATCTGGCGAACTCTTGCCGGAACGGCGTCGCCCTTAACGCCCAGATGCAAATCCCAGTAGAGGTCGAAATACGTTTCGAGATACGGCCGCATGAGAGGCCGGTTCGCGTTGCGCTCGTCGAGCAGCTTGTCAAAGAAGGCGTCGACCTTCTCGCTGTACATCGGCCCATACAAATCGGGAGTCAGGGCCGACATGTAAATGCGCTTGCGGCGGTTATCTGGGCCTCGCTTTTCAAGTCCCTGAAGAAAGACGGTGACGCCGTCTTGCGGAGCAGGCTTCCAGCTTTCGCTCAGCAATCCCCAGAGGTCATAGGGAAGGGCGTTTTCCTTCGTGAATTTCACGTCGATCATCGGTAGATGCAGCCGCTCGCCCTGATATGTGCTCACGAGAAAATGTGGAACGATGACATTCTCGACGTACGCGGGATCGAACTGGGCTAGGTATTGCTTGCGCAATCGCGCGACGGCCGCCTCGATGTCACTGGGTGCAAGCGGTTGGCCGGCAGCCGGAGGAGATTGAGACGCGGCGGGCCGAGCAGCCAATCCGGTAGCAGCAGTCGCAGTGCCGACTAAGAAGGCTCTTCGTTCCATTTGAATACCTCGCGGTTGGGGAGACACCTCGTGAGAACAAGCGCGTGGATCGGCTAGAAATCTGGGAAGCGTAGGATTCGGTCAGTCGAGATGCGGTCAGTGCAGTTGGGCAGCCGCTCTAATTCGACGAAATAGTCTGACGAAAAAAGAGTCTCGTATAACGCGAGAATTACGCTCGCTGTTTTAATTTGCCAACCGCTCACTGGATTAACGCTAACAATTCGCCGCTATCAGCGATGCAGCCCGAGACGCGTGATTTGGAATGGTATGCGCTCCGCACTGATCAAAAATTATCGCGATTTTTAAATACAAACATAAGACAGCTTGCGTACATGGCGCGCTATGCTGTGAGTAGACGGGGGACGCTTGGAGGAATCGCCGATCACCAAGGAGTCCAGATATGATGAAGTACGTTATCGCTCCGGCATTCGCCGCACTTTGTTTATCCGCGGCGACAACACTGGCAATTGCCGAAGATCAGTCGACCACAGACAGAGCGCGCCACACGTTCGGCGAGGAAGGCAAGCTTCCGCCAGGTGGCGCAGTCAATAGTCGAGTTCCAGAAATGGGCGCTGGTACCGGCACAAGCTCGGGCACCACAGGCACGTCTCATAGAATGGGCGACGAAGGAAAACTTCCCGCCACGAACTCAATGAGCAACGAAGTGCCGAAAATGACTAGCCCGAAAAGCCCGGACACGCCGGACAAGTAGGATGTTATCGCGCTCCATTGAGTTCGTTCTTTGAAGAACGCGATCGGCGTTTCCTGCCGAGCAGGGACGCCGGTCGCGACCGGGCATTTTTTATTCGTTCGTAGGAGATAGCCATGACATTCAGGCCAACTCTAGAGTCTCATTCGGGAACAGAAACTCCAAGCTGGTGGGGAGCGATGCTTCTCGGCGCCGTATTCGTTGTGGCCGGCCTCTTTCTGTTGGGAGACGTCGTTGCCGCCACGGTGATTAGCGCTGTTGTCATCGGCATCGTGCTTCTCATCGCCGGTGTGTCAGAGGCAATCCAGGCATTCTCGGCACCGCATTGGCGTGGCTTCTTTCTCAGGATCCTCATCGGCGTTCTGTACGCCCTCTGCGGCCTGATGCTCGTAACCGATCCTGCACGCGCCTCCATCATACTCACTCTGGTATTCGCGCTGTCGCTCATCGCCTCTGGCGCCGTACGTATCGTCCAGGCGGTCGAGTACTGGCAATGGTTCGGTTGGCTGCTCCTGGTCTCGGGGATAGTCGGCATTGCAGCAGGCCTTGTCATTCTTTCAAAATGGCCGGTCAGCGGCTTGTGGGTTCTGGGCCTCGTGGTTGGAATCGACCTTTTGCTCCACGGTTTCTGGTGGATATCGCTCGGCAACCGTTTGCGTCACGAGCGAAGCGCCATTCCAGCCTAGGCGATCTCATACAAGCCGGGTGAGCGCGGTCCGGAAATTGAGCGGCGGATGTCAGTGCCTTCGACAAGGGCCACACTGGCCGCGGGGCGTCTCGGTCGCGCATGCAATGCGGCGCGGGTCCGTTGGACCGCACCGCGAATGGATTCGCGGGTTTGTGCGACTGCAGGTGCTTGCGCTCCCCTCTTTCCGCCTACTGTTAGTTTCGAATAAAAAGCATCTGATTGCGTAACGCGCAGGCTTCCATTTCAGGCGCAAACGAACGCCACCAAAATATTATCGATCCTCATTATCGGCACGCGCTCAAGGGCAAATCAGCGCACAATCCGTGTGCTGAGGCTAATCGACTGATGCGTGGCGAATTGTTGATGCACGGGGCGAGGGAAGCCACAAGGCAATAGAGCGCGATATCAGATTGAGAACTGCAAACGGACATTGGGCATAAACCCGGGGGGCGATATGAGTCACGGTGCGCATAACAACGCGGCTTCTGCAACTGATGGCGGGTTGGCCGAACGCATGTCCTTTATTCAACTCGACGAACAGAGATGCAAAAGCATCCGCAGTATTAAGCACATCATCGACCGCGAGCTGCCTGTGGCGCTCGGCATGTTTTACGAAACGATCCGCAAGACTCCCGAAACACGGAAATTCTTCAAAAGTGACACGCACATGGTTGCGGCCAAGACGGCCCAGGTCAACCACTGGGCAACCATAAGCAATGCGGATTTCGATGCGCGCTACGTTTCCAATGTGCGTAGAGTTGGCCAGACGCACGCCCGCATCGGTCTTGAGCCCCGGTGGTATATCGGCGGCTATGCGATCGTGGTCGAACACCTCATTCGTTCGGTCGTCAACGAGATGTGGCCCACCGGCTTTTCGCTTGGCCGGAAGAAAAACGACGCCGACGATGTCGGGCGATGCCTAGGCGCGCTCGTCAAGGCAATGATGCTCGACATGGATTTCTCCATTTCGGTCTATGCCGAGGCCGCCGAAGAAGCGAGACGCAAGTACGAGGAGGACGCCGAAGCCGAGCGCATTCGGACAGAGCAGGCGAGACGCGAGGCGGAGCGAAAGGCCGAAGAGGAGGCGATCGGACGCGAACGCGCCATGGTATCCAATTCAATTGGGGCCGCTGTCGCCAAACTCGCCGCAAAGGACCTGTCGTTCCGATTGACCGACGATCTTCCGGACGCCTATCGCAAGCTGCAGAGAGAATTCAATGCCGCTCTCGAGCAGTTCGATGTGACCTTGCAATCCGTCATCGCAAGCTCGCAGAAGATGACGTCGGGAACCCACGAGATAGCGGCGGCCGCCGACGACCTCTCTCGCCGCACGGAGCAGCAGGCGGCGAGCCTCGAAGAAACCGCGGCGGCTCTCGAAGAGATCACGATGACCGTCAAAAAGTCGTCGGAGGGCGCAGCCCATGCCCGCGATACGGCCGCAGCAGCCAAGAACGCCGCCGAATCGAGCCGCGAAGTCGTCCGCCAAGCGGTCGATGCGATGGGCAACATCGAGAAATCTTCAAGGCAGATAACTCAGATCATCAGTGTGATCGATGAAATCGCCTTTCAGACAAATCTGCTCGCTCTGAACGCGGGCGTCGAAGCCGCGCGCGCAGGCGACGCAGGACGCGGATTTGCTGTGGTTGCCTCTGAGGTTCGCGCGCTCGCGCAGCGTTCGGCCGAAGCCGCGAAGGAGATCAAGACGCTCATCTCGACATCGAGTGGGCAGGTCGAGCAGGGCGCACGCTACGTTTCCGAAAGCGGCAAGACTCTCGAGCAGATTATTTCCCACGTCGTCGGCATCAATCAGATGATCGCCGAAATCGCCGGCGCTTCTGAAGAGCAGGCCACCGGTCTGCAGCAAATCAACACCGCGATCACCAGCATGGATCAGACCACGCAGCAAAATGCGGCGATGGTGGAAGAAACGACGGCGGCTTGCCACTCGCTGACGGAGGAGACGAACCAGCTTTCAGACCTCATGAGCGAGTTCAAGGTCAATCAAAACTCGTCGATCATGGCGCTGAGGCAAACGTCGGCTCAAATGACGGCGGCCCGGCAATCGAGCATGAAGCCCGGGGCGGCAAAGTCGAGGCGCGACGCCCGGGCGACAGCTTTGAAAACGCCGTCCTCGCCTGGCGGTTCATCCGCGGCGCGCAAGCCTGATGAAGGATGGGAGGAATTTTAACTCTTCTCGACGCATGACCATGATTGATCGAAGTCCGATCCGAGGCTGAACAATGATCGAGAACCAAATGACTGAGGGAACAAAAACTCTCGAGGTTCTGGCGTTTCGCGTAGGCAACCAGGACTTCGGTATCGACGTGGTGGCGGTGCGGGAGATCCGTGGCTGGACACCGGCAACTCCGCTGCCCCATGCCCCGAGTTTCCTGTGCGGCGTGGTCAACCTACGTGGCATCGTGCTGCCAATAGTCGATCTCGCGGCCCGGCTGGGATTTTCGCCTGCCGAGCCAACCGCACGTCACGCCATCGTCGTCACTCAGCAGGGCGAGCAGGTGATCGGCCTGCTCGTTGATGGCGTTTCCGACATTCTGACGATTGATTTGGCGCAAGTTCAGCCTACGCCTGAAGTCGCCTCCGACATGGCCAAGTCGTTCGTGCGTGGCGTCATCCCGATCGACGGCCGCATGATCAGCCTTCTTGCTTTGAATACGGTGTTGCCGGCGGTGAATCAGCACGCCGCATAGCGGTCGCCTCTCGCCTCCACTTGATCGCGGCTAAGGCAGGCAGTGCGTCCTTGGGAACAGGAAGTCCGAAATAATATCCCTGTGCTTCTCTGCATCCGTTCTTCACGAGAAAGTCCAATTGGAAGCGGTTTTCGACGCCCTCCGCGAGAACCTCGAGGCGCAAGCTCCGGCCTAGGCCGATGATGGCCGCGGCAATGGCCTGCGCGGCACCTCCGGATTCCAAATCCGAAACGAAACTGCGGTCGATCTTGAGCTTGTCGATCGGCAGCTTTTGAAGATACGCCAACGACGAATAGCCGGTGCCGAAGTCGTCCACGGCGAGGCGCAATCCCAAGGCCTTTAAAGCATGAAGGATGGCCACAGGGGCTTTGCCTTGGCCCATGAGCGTGCCTTCGGTGATCTCGAGTTCGACGACGGAAGGGTTGAGATCGAATTCCTTCAGGATGCTTTGAAGCGTATCGACAAATCCGGCGTGGCGAAGCTGCTGAGCCGACACGTTGACGGCCATCGTCTTGAGGTCCGCACCGCCGGCAAGAAGCTCTTTCATATCGCGGCACGCGGTCCGAAGCACCCATTCGCCTAGAGGAACGATAAGTCCCGTCTCTTCGGCAGCCGGGATGAAATCCCCCGGCGGCACGACCTTGCCATCCGGAGTCTTCCAGCGGACGAGAGCCTCAAAACCCGTCACCCTGCCGCCGGGCATCGAAACGAGAGGCTGATAGTGGAGAATGAACTCTTCGCGCTCGAGCGCTTGCCGCAATTGCAGGTCGGCCGAAAGCCGTGTGTTGGCTGCTTCCGTCAGGCGGGTCGAGAAGAAGCGATACGTGCCCTTTCCGGCGCGCTTTGCGTGATAGAGCGCCGCGTCTGCGTACTGTATCAACGACGCGGCATCCCGCCCGTCATCTGGAAATAGGCTGATCCCGGCGCTCGCTCCGAGCCACACCTGCCGTCCTCCGGAAAGAAAATACGGCTGGCAGAGCTGATCTAAAATCCGGCTGACGAGATCGCCGAGCATTGAGCGTGGCGTCCCTTCGCAAAGCAACCCAAACTCGTCGCCGCCGAACCGGGCAACCATGTCCGAGGTTCGCACGCAGGATGAAAGGCGCTCGGCCGCACGTATCAAAACCTCGTCTCCGGCGGAATGCCCGAGGCTGTCGTTGACGAGTTTAAATCGGTCAAGACCGACGAAAATGACGGCCCCCGTTGACTGATTGGCGTGTGCTCGCGCGATTGCTTGATCAAGTCGCGACGCGAGAAGGCGCCGATTTGGAAGTCCGGTCAGGTCATCGTGTTGCGCACGGCGCTCGAGTTCCCGCTGCGATGATTTGATTGGAGTGAGGTCCGCGCTGCTGCCGACATAGTGCGTCAGCTGGCCATCCTCGGAACGGACGGCACTGATTGTGAGCAGCGCCGGATAAATGTCCCCGCTCTTCTTCCTGTTCCAAATCTCGCCATGCCAATAATCGTTTGCCTTGAGGCAATTCCACATGCCTTCATAAAACGACTTTGGATGCATGCCGGATTGAAGAACGCGCATGTTCTGGTTGCGGATATCGTCAGCCGAGTAGCCTGTTATCCGCGAGAATGCCGCATTAGCGCTGATGATGGTGCCGCTGGCATCGGTTATGATGACAGCTTCGTGCGTACACGAAAGGATCGTCGCGGCGAGTTCTTGCTCGACAGTAAGCTGTAGATCGCTCGGCAATGCGCCGGAGGAGAGAACGTTTCTATTCTTCTTATGGTGCTCTGTTCCGGGATCGAAGCTCATTTGGCAATTCCCACTGCAAGCAGTCCACGTGCAGTGTGAGAGTGATATGGTGAAGCAAATTCTAAATCGGCGAGCAATTTGCGTCGACGCTATCTATCGGCTGGACATATCGAACCAGCACGAAAGACGATGCTTTCGATGCGAAACAAGTTGCTTTCGTTGCGGCCAATTCGATCGCAGTTTCTTCTCCATATTTTTTGTTGACTTTTGGACGCAGGATTCGCGTATGAAGGCTGTGCTGGTTCGGGGGAAGAATGGTTGCGAAAGAGGTTGTTGACGTCCTTTTGCAGTTGAGTCGTGCGCTGCTTGCAGAAAACGACGGAGACCAATTGACGGCTGCACAGTGGATCGCCCTCCGCTATTTCTCGCGATCCAACGCGTACAGCCGTACCCTCACGGGGCTGGCTCAGTATCAGGCGACAACTGCGGGCACGGCCTCGCAGACGATCAAATATCTCGAACAAGCTGGCTACGTTGAGCGCGATATCTCTACACGCGATGCGCGAAGCTCGGTATTTACGATTACCGAAGCGGGACTTGCGGTCATGGAAGAAGACCCGCTCGCGCACCTCGGGCAGGAGATTGACGATCTAAGCGGCGCTGACTTGCTGCATCTTCGCGATGTTCTGCGCTATCTGTTGGCGAATATCGGCGGAGAGCAACCGCGCCGTCCCTTCGGTACGTGCAAGGACTGTGCATTCCTACTGACCCGCCAGGCGAGGGGACCGAACGCCGCCCGCAGCAATCAATATCTTTGCAAGCTTTTGAATTTTTATATCGCGGACTCCGAACTCAACTATCTCTGCAAAAACTTTCAGGCGTTGCGGGAATTTCAGAGCCCTATAAGTCGCGGCACGAGTTAATCGCAAGAACAAGCGCGATCTGACGGCGGCCAACCGGCGGAATCTCAATCATATGTGCCAAGCGTCGGCCGGTCGCGCAGCGTCGCGGGCCGGATGAGCCCATCATTGGTGATGAGCAGACACCGCAGAGATGACCTCGCCGGAAAGATCGCGAGGCACAGAGTGCGAAATATCACCAATACTCAACATCCCGACCATCCGCTTGTTGTCGTCTATGACGGGCAAGCGCCGGATTTGCTTCTCCTCCATGATGCGGAGTGCATCCTCGAGGTCCTCTTCCGCCTTGCAGTAGACGATGCCCTTGGTCATCACGCTTTCAGCGGTGAGCTTCGACGGATTCGAAGAGTCGGCAAGCCCTCGGCATATGATGTCGCGATCGGTCACCATGCCGACGAGCCGGTCGTTTTTCCCGACGGGCAGACAGCCGATATCGAGGTTTCTCATCATCTGCGCGATCTGGGTTAGCGGCGTTTCTGGGCTGACCCATTCCGCACCTTTGTGCATTGCCTCCATCACTTTCATGGCAGTAAACTCCCTTCATGCATCGAGTTTCTAAATCTCTTGATCGGCTGATCGCGCGTAATCGCCACGACGATGCGCCTCCTGGGCCGGAACTTGATTGAAGAACTGCCGAAACCGCGCATCGTTCATGGCAAACGCTAGCGTCTCGAACAATTGATCTCTCGATGTCCGCACCGGGAAGATGCATCGCGGCGTGTCGATCGGTTTTCCGGCGCGGCAGGCGTGGGAAAGAGAGCATGCGGTCAATCCACATCGCTTCGCGCAACCCAACGGGGCCCGACCTTCACGTAATCACGCTTGACGGCCGCCCAAGCTATGCGGTGCGCGGCTTCCTCCTGCCTCGGATCACCGACGTGCGCCTCGAACGCATGATTGAACGCGGCGCGATAAATATCCTGTGCGTGTTCAGGAAGGTGATCACGAACCGGCGGTGGCAGGCTATTATTGTTCGGATAAGGCATTTGAGACTTCTCCGGAGAACAAAACTTGACCGAAATTTGCAGCCAAATGACGCTAAACTCGTGGCCCTCGTTCTGAGTATGTTTATCTGGTTATGACCATCTCACTCGCCTACATACGACAGCGCTATTTGATCGAAGCGCAACCTCTTGATGCAGTCACCGAGTTGGCGCTCGCGGCTGACCCGCGGCCAGGCGCCAAAGCCATCTTGGATGCCATTGCGCGGCGCCGTTCTGCAAATCGCTCCGAGGGCCAGCGTCTTCGGAACTTGCTGCGGTACGAGAATGCGCTGTGGACGAAAGGCGTCGTGCACGTCGCCGGCGTCGACGAGGCGGGTATGAGCCCTCTCGCAGGCCCTGTCGCTGCAGCTGCCGTAATTTTCAAACCCGGCTCGCGGATCCCTGGCATCGATGACTCGAAGAAGCTCAGCGCTGCGGCCCGTGGCCGGCTTGCCGTGCAAATCAAGGAGTCCGCTCTCGCTTGGTCGGTAGGCTTCGCCGAGGTCGCCGAAATCGATTCAATAAATATCTACTGGGCTGGCATCCTCGCGATGCGCCGCGCCGTCGAAGGGCTTCAATCGGCTCCCGAGCATCTTCTGATCGATGCGCGGCGTATCAAGGAAATCGATGTCGATCAGCAGGCCATCGTCGGGGGCGATGCGAAAAGTCTGACGATCGCCGCGGCATCCATTCTCGCCAAGACGGCACGGGATGAGTTGATGGAAAAGCTCGACGCCGAACACCCGGGTTACGGCTTTTCGAAACACAAGGGCTATCCGGTTCGCGAGCACCTCGCTGCTCTCAAGAGGCTGGGCGCTTGCCCCATCCATCGCCGTTCATTCGCGCCGGTGAGAGAAGTGCTCGGTCTGGCTGATCTTCCTGCGTCAGTTCCATCGAGTTAGGCGAGGGCGCCGCAGAGAGCCACGTAAGTATGGTTCGCGGCCGGGCTGAGCCTCAGGCTTTCTGAGCCACATCGCCGGATTTGAGCTTCTTCTCGCGCGTCAGGAAGCGGGCCATGACGATGAGGACGAGCGAGGCGACGAGAACGATCGTTGCGATGGCATTGATCTCGGGCGTGATACCGCGCCTGATCGAGGCGAAAACATACATTGGCAGCGTTGTTTTTGAGCCGGCCACAAAGAACGCGATGATGAAATCGTCGAAGGAAAATGTGAAGGCGAGCAGAAACCCGGCAAGGATGGACGGAGCGATCTGCGGAAGCACGATCTCCCGGAAGGTTGTCAGCGGGGTCGCGTAGAGGTCGCTCGACGCGTCGATGATGTCCCGGCCGAGGCTCGCGAGGCGCGCCCTCACGATCATCGTAACGAGAGCCATGGTGAACAGCCCATGCGCCGCGACGATAGAACCATAGCCGAGGCCAAGCTTCGGTGGATCGGTACCGGGCCAGACGGCTGCGATCGCGGGATTCAAAAACGAGAACAGCTCGACAAGCGCGACCAGCGTGGCGATGCCGATGACGACGCCCGGTACAACGATGGCCGCCGAAAGGAGGCCATCGAAGACGGCTCTCGTCCGTTGACCGAGGCGCTCTAGGCCGATCGCCGCCATGGTGCCAAAAATCGCGGCAAGGCTCGCGCTGGTGAAGGCGACAATGAGACTGGTTTGAAGGGCATCCATGAGAAATGGATTGGAAAGCGCCCGGCCGTACCATTGCGTCGAGAAGCCGACGAGCTCGCTCGCGTTGCGGCCCGAATTGAACGAGAACAGCACCACCAGTGCAATCGGCGCGTAGAGGAACAGATACAGGGCGAAAACCAGAGCACGCATCAGATCAGATCCACCTGACGTGAGCCGGAGACACGCCACGCGATGCGCATGGCCACCAGAAGCACCGCGACGACGACCACGACAAGCGTGACGGCAATGGCCGATCCGAACGGCCAATTACGCGATTGCAGGAAAAGGTCGACCAGCGCATTGCCGATAAAGAAAACCTTGCCTCCCCCGAGGAGCTGAGGGATCAGATATTCGCCGAGCAGGAGGATCGTGACCAGCGCGACCCCCGTCATCACGCCCGGCAGCGACAACGGCAGCGTGACACCGAAAAAGGTCGAGAGGGGCGTTGCGCCAAGATCGGCCGAGGCATCGAGCAAACGCCGGTCGAGCTTTTCGAGACTGACGTAGATCGGCAGGATCATCAGCGGCAGGTAGCCGTAGACGATGCCGAGCAGCACCGCGCCCGGCGTGTTCAGAAGCCGCACATCGTCGATGCCCGCGAGTTCGAAAAGATGAGGAATTCCACGCGCGCCAAGGAGATACATCCAGGCATAGGTGCGCACGAGCATGCTCGTCCAGAACGGTATGACGATCAGCGAAATGAGGAACATTCGGTATTTCTGATCGGCCTTGATCGCCAGATAATACGCGACCGGATAGGCGATCAGCAGACAGGCGAGGGCTCCGATCGGAGCGAGCGTCAGCGTATTTGTAAAGGCTGCGGAGCGGGCTCCGAGATTGGCGAACTGCGCAAGAGTGAAAGCAGGTTGATAGCCGCCCTCCGGTGCCCGCTCGCCGAATGCAAATATGACGACGGCGGTGAAGGGCAGCACGAGAAAAGTAAATAGCCAAACCGCTGCTGGCCCAACCAGGGCCGCGGTCACCAACCTTCGCTTGTTCTCGGCTGAAACCGCCATGTGATCTTGGCTTTCGGGAAGTGCTTTCCCTGAGGCCGTCCGGTTCTCGCTGGGATGGCGAGGACCGGACTGTGGTCTCAAAGGCAACTAGGTCGGGCTTGCTCAGGCGGACTTGAAGCGCGCCATCAGCTCGGCCCGGCCGGGGTCGGTCAGCGTCACGGCAGCGCCGAATTCGAGCGGCGTCAACGCGGCTTCATCCGGATAGACGATTTTGTTCGACACGATATCTTTGGGCAGCAGCGAGATCACGCGGCTGTCGGTGGTTGGAGCGCCGTTGGCGATATGCTCCTTCACCGCGTTCTGCGGATCCATAAGGTAATTGAGCAGCGCATAGCCTGCCGCCTTGTTCGGGGCATCCTTGGGGATAGCGTAGTAATCCGTCCAGATCTCGCCGCCGTCCGTACCCAGAATGTACGCGATAGCCGGTACGTCGCGATTGAGCTGCGCGCCGTCGTTGGTCCAGCACATGGTCATCCAGGCATCGGTCGCGCGCATGCCGGGTTGGTAGTCGCTGTTGATCGCGAATAGATGCGGCTTGACCTTGATGAGCAGTTCTTCCGCCTTGGCGAGCTCGTCGGCTTTGATCGAGTTGAAGCCATAGCCAAGCGCCACAAGCGCACTGCCGATCGTGGTGAGCTGGTAATCGTGCACCATGGCGCGATGATCGGCTTCGGTCTGAGCAACCTCGAAGAAATCCTTCCAGGTCTTCATCGGCGTCTTGATCTTGGAGGTGTTGACGGCAAAGCCCGTGGTGCCCCAGTTCTTCGGCAGGGCGTAGGTCTTCCCGTCGATCTGCCCTTCCTTGGTGAAGCGCGGGTTCTCGGTCGCCGCACTGAAGTTCGGCAGCTTCGACAGTTCGAGTTCGTCGATCAGGCCCAGCTTGTGATAGGTCGAAATCGTGTAGTTGGTCGGTACGAAGAGCGACCAGCCGGTAGCGCCGGCCTGCAGCTTGGCCAACATCTCTTCGTTCGAACCGAAGACATTGACCTCGACCGCGACGCCGGTCGCGGCCTTGAAGTTTTCGAATGTCGCCGGATCGTGGTAGTTCGGCCATGTGGCGATCGACATCTTCGTGCCAAGGTCTTCCGCTGCATATGCGGCGGTCGAAAACGCGCCTGGGCTACGCGCCATCACAGCTGTTGCAAGGCCGAGACCGGTAACGCCCAGGAAGTGGCGCCGGGTCACCGAGCCACGCTTGAAGCGCATGAACTCGTGCATGAAGTCGTCGGGCGAGATCGGCAGGTTTTCCCTGTGCTTCTTGGTCATGTGCGTGTTCCCTTCTGGTCAGGCGGTGCTTGAAACAGGAAAGAGATGAGCAGTGGTGGGATCGAAGCCGAGGAAGACCGTCTGCCCCGGCTCGACAAGTTCGCTTTCGTGAAGGTTGCGGCGGTCGGACGTGATCAGGAAGTCGCCGAGGCCCGGAACGGCGACTGAATACTCGGCCGTCGAGCCAAGGAATATCCGGTTTGTCACGGTGCCCTGGAACCCGGTGGCCCCAGGCTTGGCATGGCGATCGACACGAATGGCTTCAGGGCGAATGGCCAGGATCGCATCGCCAGCCGCCAGGCCGCGCCGCTCACCGACGTTGAGTGCCGAGCCGTCCGCGAGCCGCAAGGTTCGGCCGTCGGCTTCAAGCATCGCCGTGACGCGATTGGTCTTGCCGACGAAATCCGCCACGAACAGGTCGGTCGGGCGGTCGTAAACCTCCTGCGGAGTACCGAGCTGCCTGATGCTGCCGGTATTCATCACGCAAACCAGGTCCGCCATCGACAAGGCTTCCTCCTGGTCGTGCGTGACGAGGACGAAGGTGATGCCGAGTTCGCGCTGCAGTGTCTGCAACTCGATCTGCATGGCGGTTCTGAGCTTTCTGTCGAGCGCCGCCAGCGGTTCGTCGAGCAAGAGAACGGCGGGCTTGTTCACAATGGCCCGCGCCAGCGCAACCCGCTGCTGCTGGCCGCCGGATAGCTCATGGACGCGCCGCTGCGCGAAGCCGCCAAGGCGCACCATCTCCAGCGCCAGGGCCACCTTCCGTGCAATCTCGGATGCCTCGATGCGAGGGCGCATCTGCTTCAGGCCGTAGCCGACGTTCTGCTCGACATTGAGGTGCGGAAACAAAGCGTAGTGCTGGAACACCATGTTGACGGGCCGGCGGTACGGCGCGATGCCGTTCATTTCCCGTCCGCTGATCAATACCGTACCGGAGGTGGGCTGCTCGAAGCCCCCGATCATCCTTAGGCACGTCGTCTTCCCACAACCCGAAGGGCCGAGGAGCGCGAGAAACGCCCCCTTCGGCACTTGCAGATCGACATCCGAAACCGCCGTTACGGCACCATAGTTCTTGGTGACCGAACGGAACTCAATGTCATTGTGCAAACAGGATTCCCGGTCTGTATCCTTAACCCCAGTGGTGTGGCGAGTGGCGTGGCGATCGATCTTAGTAGTGAATGAAGTTTCCTGACAGATAAAGCAAAGCGGCCCAGTTACCGCAATGGCAATTTTTCGCCAACACCCGGAGGTGAGCCCTTGACTGGAACCACATTGTGATCCGGCCGCCTGATCCGCAGGCACAATGATCAATCGTCAATCCAAGCAAGGGACTTGTTGCCAAACCCCATCCGGACTTGGGGCCCCTTGCCTTGCCGGGATTACGACACTCGGGACGGCTCAAGGCCCTGGCCGTCCTGGTTCACGCTCGGCCCTGCGTGTCGATCAAGCTCGGCATGCATCCGTTCGAGATCGAGCGCTCCCTCCATCTTCGCGACGACGACCGTCGCAACTCCGTTGCCGATGAGGTTGGTCAATGCGCGCGCTTCCGACATGAAGCGATCGATGCCGAGTATGATCGCCATCGCGGTCACGTCTATCGTACCGCTAGCGGCAAGCGTCGCCGCGAGCACGATGAAGCCCGATCCCGTAACCCCGGCGGCGCCCTTCGACGTCAGCAGCAGGACTCCGAGAATGCCGAGCTGTTGCGCCAACGATAGATCGACATTGGTCGCCTGCGCGAGGAACAGCGTTGCCATCGTCAGGTAGATGCAGGTGCCATCCAGATTGAAGGCATAGCCTGTCGGGATGACGAGCCCGACGATGGACTCATCGCAACCAAGCCGCTTCATCCGAGCGATCATCCTGGGCAGAACAGACTCGGAGGATGAGGTGCCAAGCACGATCAGCAGCTCATCCTTGATGTAGCGGATGAACTTGAAGATGCTGAATCCCGCGAACCAGGAAATTGAACCCAGAACGAAAACGATGAAAATGATGCACGTCAGATAGAACGTGCCCATCAAGGCTGCGAGGGAGCCGAGGGCCGAAACGCCGTATTTCCCGATCGTGAAGGCCATGGCGCCGAAAGCGCCGATGGGCGCCGCCTTCATGATGATGCCGACGATGCCGAAGAGCACATGCGAAGTCTGGTCGACGAGATCGAGCACAAGCTTGCCGCGTTGGCCCATGGCCTGGAGCGCGAAGGCGAACAGCAGCGCAAAGAACAGGATCTGCAGAATGTTGCCGTCGACGAAGGCGCTGAGGGCGGTCTTCGGAATAATATCGAGCAGGAACTCGACGGTGCCTTCCGCCTGCGCCTTGGTGACGTAACTCGCCACCGCGGAAGCATCGAGCTGGCTCGGATCTACATTCATGCCCGCGCCTGGGCGAACGATATTCGCGACGGTCATGCCGATGATGAGCGCCAGCGTCGTCACGATCTCGAAGTAGACGAGTGCCTTTATACCCGCACTGCCGACGGCCTTCAGGTTCGACATCGACGCGATGCCATGCACCACCGTGCAGAAGATGACCGGCGCGATGATCATCTTAATGAGCTTGATGAAAGCGTCCCCGAGCGGCTTCATCTGTACCCCGATATCGGGATAAAAGTGACCCAGCAGAACGCCGGCTACGATGGCACTCAGCACCTGCACGTAGAGGTGGGAATAGAAAGGCCTATTGGACGAAGCCTCAGGCAGCTCATCGCCTGGCGGCGCAGTCAGCAACATCGTTTCGAACTCCCCCAAAGGCTTTGGATTTTCGGGGAGTATAGGCCAAGTTCCGGCCGATGAGTCGAATCGGCACGTCCGCGCGCCGGGAAATGTTCTAAACACAGACACGGATCCATGCGGCCGCTAGGTCTCTCGCGACAAGCTTGCCATCCAAGGAGAAATTGCTTTGATCGTCAGACCGAAAGCATCGTTGTTCGATATTCTTTTCGCGGTTCGCGGTTCGATCGCGGGCCGGGTCGCTTGGCGATGCCTGTTCATTACAGTGTTGGCGTGTTTGGTCGTCTACGTCGGCAATTTTCACTTCGAGCCGCTATCGCATCTCGGCACAGCCCCGTTTGGTCTGATTGGGATCGCGATATCCGTATTCATGAGTTTCAGGAACAGTGCGGCTTACGATCGCTGGTGGGAGGGACGCAAGCAGTGGGGTGAGCTTCTGGTGCAGGTCCGGTCGCTCAGCCGAGAATTGTCGGATTTAGACGATGAGGCCAAGAAACGCATTTTCGTCCCGCTGATAGCCTTCGTGCACGCTCTTTCGGCGCGCCTTCGCGATGAAGATGAGATTGCCGCAGCGCGGACTTGGGGGATAATCCCCTCAGCTGGTCCGAACGTCTGCGATGCCATTCTCAGGCAGATTGGAGCCGAGCTCCTCGCTCTCAACAAAACAGGGGTTCTCTCGGACTGGCGGTATACATCTGTCGCTACCCGCATGAATGCAATTTCCAATGTGCAAGCAGCCTGTGAACGCATCAAGACAACGCCGTTGCCATTTGCCTACACACTCCTCATTCATCGAACGGTTTATCTGTTTTGCGCCCTGCTGCCGTTCGCTCTTGCGCCGCAGCTTGGTTGGGGCACGCCAGTCATCGTCGCATTCATCAGCTATACGTTCTTCGGCCTGGATGCGATCGGCGATGATTTGGCCGAACCCTTCGGATCGGCCGACAACAGCCTTCCTATTCGGGCGCTGGTCAGGACGATGGAGCGAGAGACAATGGACTTTCTCGGCATGGGTCCGTTGCCCGATGAACTACAGCCCGTCGGCTATGTTTTGTTGTGAGCTGCCGCGCCTGACCGGTCAGCAAATGGCACGTTGAAGTTTACCGCCGAAAATGACGCAGCCGCTCCAAGTCCTGAGATTACGAACTTAAGCTTGGCTTAAGGTACACCGGATTGGAGAGGCATGGGGGATGCTGCACGGGGTTGCTGCCCTGGAAAATCGTCAGAGGGCAGGAACGCATGTGGATTGTTCGTTACGCGATCAGCCATCGCCACAGCATCGGGGTGCTCGCCATGCTTCTGCTGCTTGTCGGCGGTATGGCTGCCCGGCGCATGTCGACCGACATTCTCCCCGCGGTCAACATTCCAGCGATCAACGTCATCTGGACGTATCCGGGACTCAATCCGCAAGAGATGGCGAGCAAGCTGACCTCCTTCAGCGAACTCGCGATCATGAACAACGTCGATAATCTTCGCGAGGTCCGCTCCGAAACGATCAACGGCGTCGCAATCATCCGGGTTTCTTTTCAGCCGGGCACCGATGTGACCAATGCGTTCGCTCAGGTGACATCGGTGAGCCAAACCATTCTTAGGCGCATGCCGCCGGGAACGAGCCCGCCGTTGATCGTGCCTTATGTTCCTTCCAGCGTGCCGATCCTACAACTCGTACTCGCTTCCGATACGCTGTCGGACGGCGCGCTCTACGATTATGCGCGGCTTCAACTCCGCGCGCAGATTCAGTCCATCCCCGGCATCCGGCTGACGCTGCCCTATGGCGGCGCGTCGCGCCAAGTCATGATCGATCTGAAGCCGGAGGCGTTGCAAGCCTATGGCATTTCGCCGAGCGAGGTCGCGCGGGCAACGGCCACGCAGAACCTGACGCTTCCATCCGGCGCGCTGCGTATCGATACTCGCGAAATTGCCATCACGACGAACGCGAGCCCCGAGCAGGTCGCGAGTTTCGCCGATCTTCCGTTGCGGTCCGTGGATGGCCGCGTGATCCGCGTCTCCGATGTGGCGAGCGTACGAGACGGACAGGCCGTGCAGACGAATATCGCCCGCCTTGACGGACAAAACGCCGTCATTGTCTCGATTTTGAAGCTTGGAGATGCGTCGACCCTCGGCATCGTCCAGCAGATCAAGCAACGCATGGGAGAGCTGCAGGCAGCGGCGCCCGAGGGCGTGACGATCGCGCCGGTATTCGATCAGTCGCTATTCGTTAGCCGCGCGATCGATAACGTTGCGATCGAGGCAATCATCGTCGGCCTTCTGGTGGCCTTTGTGGTCCTGGTGTTCCTAGGGAGCTGGCGGTCGTCGCTGATCGTTCTCACGTCCATCCCGCTGGCGCTTCTTGCCTCCGTCGCAGGGCTGGCTCTGACCGGCAATACGTTCAACCTGATGACGCTCGGCGGCTTGATGCTGGCCATCGGCATCCTGGTGGACAATGCGCTCGTTGAGATCGAGAACATCAACCGGAACCTCGAAGCAGGACTTCCGTTGCGAGATGCAATCCTGAAGAGCGCCGGCGAGGTCGTGTTTCCGGAATTTGTCTCGACCGTTGCGATCTGCATCGTCTTCTCGCCGCTCTTCCTGCTGACGGGCATCGCGGCGTTCGTCTTCGTTCCGTTGGCGCTCGCCGTCGTGTTCGCGATGGCGGCATCCTTCATACTATCGAGAACTCTGGTGCCGTCACTCGCTTCGCTCATGCTGAGCGCGCATGACCCGCATCAGCCCCATCATCCTGGCCTCGCTTCACGCGCCGTTGAAGGCAGCCTCGCCTGCCTCGAACGGCGAATAACGCGCATCGCGAAGTTTTTGCTTGGCTGGAAAGTCTTTCCCGTTGCGGGCCTTGTCTTCGCACTCGCACTCGGTACGTTCGCTGGCACGAACGTCGGCCGTGAGTTCTTTCCGGAAGCCGATGCCGGCATGATCAGGCTCTATGTCCGCGCGCAAACCGGACTGAGACTTGAAGAAACCGCGCGCAAGTTCGCCGACGTGCAGCACGAGATTCGCAGCATCATTCCCGAAGGCGAAGTCGGCTTCATTGCCGAGACCATCGGCAGTCCGGAGCCGATCAATCTCGCGTGGGTTGAAAGCGGCGTCATCGGCTCCTTCGACGGCGAGATCCTCGTGCAGCTTGCCGGTGCGCACGCGCCGACCGCAGGATACGTCAGCCAAATTCGCCAGAAACTCAAAGAGCGCTTCCCTGAACTGGCGTTTTATTTCCGTCCGGCGGACGCGACGGCTCAGACGCTCGCGGCCGGCACCCAGACCGCGATCGAGGTGCGCGTGATTGGACGCGACGTTGCCGGCAACGCCGAGATCGCTCGGGATCTAACGGCGCGCATGAAGGAGATTCCCGGCGCAGTCGATGTCACGCCACGACAAGTGCGCGACCTGCCGTCCTATTACCTCGAAATCGACCGGGTGCGCGCCCTGCAGCTCGGTGTAACGCCGCAGGATGCAGCGACGGCGTTGTTGGCTGTTCTCGGCGCCTCCGGAACCGTGTCGCCGAACTTCTGGAGCGATCCCAGTCAGGGCATGTCGTATACGGTTCAGGTCGTCGCGCCGCCCGCAAATCTCAGCTCGTTGGAGCAGCTGCTCAATACGCCTGTGAAAACTGCGATCAACGGCCAGCAGGTCACGCTCAGATCGTTTGCCTCCCTGCAGCTTAGAACATTGGCGGCCAACATCGACCGCGTCACCTTGCAACCCATGACGACCCTGTTGGCCAACACCGAGGGGCGCGATCTCGGCGGCGTCTACCAAGACGTGGGACACGCGGTGGACGCGGTGAGGCCGCGCCTGAAGCCCGGCAATCGTATCGAAATCGCCGGTCAGGCTCAGTCGATGGCGCAGGCCTACGGCGAGATGATTTCCGGTCTCATGATGGCGGCAGTGTTCGTCTATCTCGTGATGGTCGTGAATTTCCAATCGTGGCTGATGCCGCTGATCGCCATGGGCGGTCTGCCGGTTGCTATTTCCGGGGCAATGTTTGCGCTCTACGTGACGGGCACACCGCTTTCTGTTCCGGCTCTTACGGGGCTCATCATGGTCATCGGCGTTTCGACGGCAAACAGCGTGCTGGTCACGAGCTTCGCGCGCGATCGCTTGCATGAGGGCGAAACGCCCGCTCAGGCGGCGCTCGATGCCGTGCGAACGCGGCTGAGGCCAGTGCTGATGACGGCGACGGCGATGATCGTCGGCATTCTCCCGATGGCGCTCGGGTTCGGCGAAGGTGGAGAACAGAATGCGCCGCTCGGGCGCGCTGTTGTTGGCGGGCTCTTGTTTGGGACGGGCGCCACGTTGACGTTCGTGCCGTTTCTCTTCGCGACGCTGATCTCGTTACGTCAACGCCGAACGAGAAATCGGCCCGTCGCTGATGCGGACAGTGGCGCTTCCTTATCCATCGCGAAAAGTGCAGGAGCACATTGAATGGCCCCGAAGAAGTTTATCGCCGCGACCATTCTCCTTGCCTCCTGCGCAGGCGTTGGCGTCTGGATGTCCCGGGAGGGCGGCGCTGGCTTCCTCGCGGAGGCCAAGAGACTGGTCGGTTTGGGACGTGCGGCTGAAGCTGCCAATGGCGCCTCGCGCGACGGAAAAGGCCCAGCCCTCCGCTCGGTCCGTATCGTCAAACCCGAGCCCGCTGCCGAGACATCCACGCTCACACTGTCTGCGCGGACTGCGCCCGCAGAGCAGGCCTACATCCTATCGCGCGTGAGCGGCGTCGTCGCCGAGCGGAAAGTCGACATCGGCGATCGCGTGGAAGCAGGTGACGTGCTCTTGCGCATCGACGCGCCGGAGGTTGATCAGGAGCTGATGCGGTCCCGCGCGGCTGTCCGCCAGATCGAAGCACGGCTTACCCTCGCAACATTGGAATTCGAGCGTGCAGAGGTCCTGACGCCGAAAGGGCATGTCTCGGTGCAGATACGCGATGAGCGGTTTGCAGCAAAGTTGACGGCCGAGGCAGATCTTGCAGCGGCGCACGCCGAGGTGAAACGGCTCGAGGAAATTCAGAGTTTCCAGACCGTGCGCGCACCCTTCGCCGGCACGATCATCGCGCGCCAGGTTGAGCGCGGCAACAAGGTTACGGCCAATCAAACCCAATCCGAAGGCTATCTGCTTCGGATCGGTCGGCTCGACGAACTGAGGCTTGAAATTGACGTCCCGCAATCGTCCTCGCTCAAGGTCGGCGCGGGGACTCGTGCTCGCGTCGCGTTTGCGGAGTTGCCCGGCGAAACGTTTGCCGCCAGCGTCGGGCGTGCGTCGGGTCTCATCGATCCGTCCTCGGGCACTATGCGGGTGGAATTTCTCATGCCGAATCCTGAGCGGCGCATCCCCGCCGGATTGATCGGCCAAGTGAAGATTGATGTGAGTGACGCCAAGGGTTCCGTGCTGGTGCCGACCAACGCGATCGTTACGCGCGCAGGTCGTCAGGCGGTTATCGTCGTCGACAATCAGGGCGTGGTGCGCGTCAAGCCGATTGTCGTCGATCGCGATCTGGGCGAGCGCGTCGTCGTTACGTCAGGGCTGACTACCGGAGATCGTGTTGTTATCAGTCCGAATGCGCTTTTGCGGGAGGGTGATAAGGTCGATGTCCAAGTGACAAAGAGCCAAGGTGTCAGCTGATGTCGCGTTTCGCGCGGAGGGTAGAAAACGTCGCAGATCTTTCGCTTCTTAAGCCAGCCTTAAGCGGCGTCTAACTGATGCCATGATGATGGTCTTGCCGGGACCTTGGCGAGCGGCACCTGAGCGCTTTGCGCTGAAGCAGAGGATGGGAAGATCGATGCGGATCCTCGTTGTTGAGGATGATGCCATTCTGCTCGATGGTTTGCAGGTGGGATTGAATCTCAGCGGCTTCACCGTGGAGATCGCGGCGAACTACGCTGACGCTGAGACGGCGATGCGCGCTGGCGAGTTCGATGCGATCGTGCTCGATCAGATGTTGCCGGACGGCTCCGGTTTGGAACTGTTGGGATCATTGCGCCAACGCGGGAATACCGTTCCCGTGCTGTTGCTGACGGCGCGAGATACTGTCGTCGACCGGATCACGGGTCTCGATGCCGGCGCCGATGATTATCTCGGAAAGCCGTTCGACCTGGACGAAGTGGCCGCCCGCTTGCGAGCGCTGATCCGGCGCGCCGCGGGGCGCGCGACGGAAGCCATTGCCTGGCGGGATATTGTGATCGAGCCCGCGTCGATGACTGTCAGAAAATCCGGAGATCAGGTGCGGCTTTCCCGGCGCGAGTTTTCCATTCTGAAAGTCTTGATGGATCGACCCGGACAAATCCTGTCGAAACGCCAGCTAGAGGAAAAGCTGTACGGCTGGCAGGAGGATGTCGAAAGCAACACGGTCGAAGTCCACATTCATCACCTGCGCGCCAAGCTCGGCAATCACGTGATCGAGACCGTGCGTGGAATCGGCTATCGGCTGTATGAGGACGCATCATGAGGTCCATCCGCGCGCGCTTGTTCCTCATTCTGATGCTGACGACTGGCGGCGCGTGGACGGGTGCAGCCTGTTGGATCTATTTCAGCACGAGCGCCGAGGTGGAGCGGGCGCTTGATGCCCGCCTGATCGAAGCGGCGCGAATGGTGAGTTCGTTGATCACCAATCAGGAGAAGCATTCCGATCGTCCTGGGCAAAGCCTGCTCAACCCAGCCGCAAACCGCACGCTGTATGAGCGGCAGCTGTCTTGTCAGATTTGGGCCCTCGACGGCTCGCTCGTCGGGCGATCGGATGATGCACCTGAGGCGCCGCTGACTGGAGATGCGTCGGGATTTTCGGAAAACAGCGTCGGTGGCGAACGCTGGCGTGTCTATGCCGTCGAGAACCAGGCGGCAGGAATTAGGGTGCTTGTTGGCGACAACGTGCGGGTGAGGGAGCGGCTCGTCGCTGGCGTAATAAAAGGGCTGTTGATTCCACTCTTGCTGATCGCCCCCATCATGGCCACCCTCATTTGGCTGAGCGTTGGCCGGGGACTTGACCCTTTGAACCGGATGGCTCGCGCACTTCAGACTCGCAGTGCGTCTGATCTCAGTCCGCTCGACGAGAATGGAGCGCCGTCCGAAATCCTGCCGGTCAACAAATCGCTCAACGGCCTGTTTGATCGCGTCACCGCGGCGCGCGAGCGCGAGCGAAACTTTACGGCATTCGCCGCCCACGAGTTGCGAACGCCGATCGCGGGCTTGAAAGTGCAAGCACAAATAGCGCTTTCGAGCGAAGATGCGGCCGTGCGCAATAATGCGCTTCGGCAGGTTGCTTTCGGTGTCGATCGCACATCCCGCCTGCTTCGCCAGCTGATGGATATAACGGCGGCGGAATCGAGTGAAGTCTATCCGCCGGAGGATGGCATTGAGCTTCGCAAGAGTTTGGAATTCGTCGATGAGCAACTACGCTACCAGCTATCGCAATCGGCGCAGGTGCATTTCGATCGCAGCCTCGACGGCATTCGGCTGAACATTGATCCCATCGTGTTTGCGATGGCTGCTCGTAACCTCTTCGAGAACGCGATCCTGCATTCACCGCCTTCCGGCATCGTGCGGTGTTCGGCCGAGCGAGAGGGTAACGTCGCGGTAATCCGCATCGATGACGAGGGGCCCGGGATACCCGTCGACGAGCTTCCCAATGTGAGGGATAGCTTTTTTCGAGGGCGAAATCGGACTGCCATCGGAAGCGGGCTCGGCCTCACGATCGTCGATCTTGCGCTTTCTCGCGCGAAGGGAAGTTTCGCACTTTTAAACCGCTCGGAGGGCGGCTTGCGCGCGGAGCTTCGCATCAAGATTTCCGAACCACGCGTCGACGCGACGGACGCTGATAAGGTAAGTCAATGCGCGCGCTTAAGGCCTGCAGCGATCGATGCCTAATATGATCGCCATCGCGTTCACGCCTATCGTGCCGTTGGTGGCGAGTGCCGCCGCGAGACCGATGAAGCCCGATCCCGTAGCCCCAGCTGCGCACTTGAAGTCAGTATAGGTCAATTATTCGCAAAACGCTGAGCTTATTGGCAGTCTTCAGCCACTGAGTGCGGCCGCATACCCACGTGCTCAGACATGCTCGTGTCTTATCCGCGAGGTCGGGGTGATCTCGTCATCGTAGACATATTCGAAAATCGAGTTGGCGGGGGCTAAGCAGCGCAGGAACTGCGGCTTGCGGATGATGTTGTAATACGACGCCTACAGATCACTTCCGCCACGATACCCCGAGAGGTCATCATGAACCTCGAGATTAGCGTGCTGTTCCGCGCCATCCCGCTGATAATGGGCGCGATTTGTCTCGCATTTGGCCTTTACATTTTGTCCGGCGCGACAGACTCCAATCATTTCATTGCAGGTCACGTCAATATTGCGCTGACGGCGATCTGCTACGCGCTGTTCACCACGGCGGCGACGATCATCCGCCAGCTGATACATCGCTACAGCGAGTTCTGGCGCCTGGCCCTGCCGGCATCCGGATATATCGCTTCGCTCGTCGCCGTCGCCTATGGCATTGCCCTAACCGCTTCGATCGGTTCAGGAGAACATATCGTCGCCGGACACATCGCTATCGGAGTTGGATTGGTCGCGATCTGCGTAAGCACCGTCGCCACGGCGTCCACAGTTTTCACGCTTATTCCGGTCAGTGCTGGGCGAAAGCCGGAAGATGGGCCCCCCGAAGGCGCGCACACCAAACACGTAGCCTTGCAGCTGATCGCCATTCCTGTGATCTGCGCGATCGTCGGATTCGTGTTGACGTATTGGCTTTTGATGCGAGGCGATCAGCCCGGCTATGTAGCCGGCCATGTGATGTTTGGCCTGTCTGCGATCTGCCTCAGTCTGACCGCCCTGGTCGCAACCATCGTCCGCCAGATCCGCAACGAGTTCACGGAGGGCGAGCGCATGATGTGGAGCTGGATCGTGGTCGTCATGGGCTCGGTCAACATCCTGCTCGGCATCTATGTGCTGATCAGCAACGATCACGACTATCGCCTCGCTCCGGGCATCGTGCTGATCGGACTGGGCCTCATCTGCTACAGCATTCTGTCGAAGGCGCTTCTTCTGGCGCTCGTCTGGCGCCGAAGCTTTCCGCTGGCCAATCGCATTCCCCTGCTGCCGATTCTGACCGCATTGACCTGTCTGTTCGCCGCAGCATTCCTGTTCGAAGCGACGGATGCCAATGCCGGCTACTTCGTGCCCTCGCGCGTAATGGTCGGACTCGGCGCGGTGTGCTTCACGCTGTTCTCGATCGTCTCGATCCTGGAGGCGGGCACATCATCAAGCTCGGGGTGACCGTGACCTGCTGTCAGGGTTCAGGCCGAAACATCCAAGAAGGCATCGCAGAAAAAGTACGCCGTCACGGCGGATAAAATTTTGAGGCCCTCATGCCGAAACCATCGGCTATCGGCTATTCGGATTTGCCACAACGCCCATGTGGCATAGCCGGCCAATAAGAGATGATTACGCTCGAAGGCGAGGCGCCCCACCCTGCGGACAAGTCCGTAGCGCTGCTTTCGACCTTCGCCAAGATATCGCCGCCGCGCGAGATCAAGCACCTTGAGAATTGCATCCCGGGAAACCAGTTCCGGGCGCTTGTGGCTTATTTGTTCGATTGCCTCATACGTAATCCCTAAATCGCGGAGCATTGGGTCTGCGCTACCCCGCAAAATCTCATCATTATAGCGCGGAGGCTCGGTCCATCCTATTGTCGGGTCCAATCGGCCAGCCCGTCTCTCTTTTGCGGCGTAAAGGGCCAAGTCTCGTGAAAACGACTGGCGAATATTTCCCGAATTGGATACCTGATCGCCATGTCGCCGATATTTGAAAAACACCTCCGGTAGATTCGCTATTTGAAACTGCTCACTCAATCGCAGAAAGAGATCATAATCCTCGGCGTGTTGGAAGACGTTCCGGTATCTGCCAATAGACAATAAAGCGTCACGCCTTGCTAGGACGGTCGGATGGCAAACGACGCAGCTTTTGCAAAGCTGTTCTCGAATGTCTTTTGGGTCAGTGGGGTAATGAGTTCTGCTGCCGGTTGAATGTCCGTCCTCGTCGATATAGTCCACTTGGCAGCCCACGGCCGCGACGCCCGGATTTGTTTCAAGAAACCGCACTTGATTTTCGAGGCGCCCAACTAAAGAAACATCATCGGCATCCATGCGAGCTACAAACTGAGCGTCAGACGTTTCGAGCCCGCGATTGAGTGCGGCTATCAGCCCTGAAGTCTGTTGCCGTATGACGTGGATTTTTGGCGAAAGAGCGAGTCCGGAGAGAATGGCAGGGGTGTCGTCTGTTGAGCCATCATCAATAACGATAATGCGCGAGATCATTTTTATTTCGGCGAGAAGACTTTCAATAGCGCTCTGCAAATACCTCGCGCCGTTGCGCACAGGGAGAACCACATCGACGTTGGGAGCCATATATAACCGCCGCGAAAAGTTGCGAGTCGACGTAGTGAGACAGCGAAAATGCCTCGCATTCGGAGCGTCGATCGCTTCAGAGCGCGGCATCCGGTGGTTTTCCAAAGATGCTATTGGGCCCGCCCGAGCTAAGACTTCAACCGAAATCTGCGCCAATTATCCGCCGGCTATTGTGTGCCAGACAATCGACTGCTGTCCTGCCATTCATCGACGTGAGCAGCTTCAGGGCAATATGGACGTATTCGGATGGTCTTTATCCGGACGATATTGAAGATTGACAAATTGATGGCCGCTGCTTTTTAGTACACAATCCAAAATGAAGGGGTTGAACTTCCTCATCGTTGGGCACCTGCGGCACAATCCCCCAGGCTGCGGGCACTGCTATAATTTTGCGGACCAAAGCTCGAAGGGGCAGAGCTTATGAATGATTGTCGATCCAACCCTGTTGCGCGGGCTTCGTTGGCGCATCATCGGTTCTTGTCGGCCAACAAAGATTTTGACGTATTCCATGACAACGCTGACGACCATATTTTTCTGACAATCAGTAAAACTGGCGAATTTTACGAAATAGAGCTGTTAAGAGCGCTTTCAAAGCTCTTGAGGGAAGACGATCTCGTACTTGATGTTGGCGCCAACATCGGAAACCATGCACTGTTCTTCGCGGGAGTTGTGGGGTGCCGGGTTAAATGCTTCGAGCCGAACCCGGAGGCGGTGAAACTACTTCGGCACAACATTCTCGCTAATGGGCTTGGCGGGCGAATCGATGTGTTGCCAGTCGCCGTTGGCCCTGAGGATCGTCATTTTTCGGCGGATACCTCGTCGACACGGAACAACCTCGGAGCCTTTCGGATTCGACCCGCTCAGGAAGGCGCTATTCGGGCCGTTCCTTTGGACAAGGTCGATGTTGGCGGCCCCGTCAAACTCGTGAAAATTGATGTCGAAGGCATGGAGCTCGATGTCCTGTTGGGGGCACGCGAGATTATTCGACGAGACCGTCCCGTGGTCTGCGTGGAGTGCGATGACGTCGAAAGCTTCCGCATAATTTTCGACTACTTAGCCGAGTTCAAATACATCGTCACAGGATCGCATAACTATACGGCCACGCACATTTTTGTGCCCGTAGAGATTGCAAGTTATACAGAGATCGCAGCCCTGTGTTGCAACCTTGCTACTCGATATATTTCTACCGGTCACGAAATTCATCGATCTCAACGCCAGCTTCGCGATATCGCCGCAGCGCAAGCTTCGGCCGCGGCGGCGCATGAGCAGCTGCTGGGCAGGATAGAGCGATTGGAAAGCCGACTCGCGCTACCGGTAGCGACCGAAGCTCCGGAAATCGATCGGCTGCGCGACGAGGTCAGCGCTCTCGCTGAGCTACTTCCCGCGGCGGCGAAGTACGATGATCTTGCGCGGGAAACTGAAACCCTCCGTTTTCAAGTTGCCGACCTCGCTCAGGCGAATGGCATTTTTTCGAGTGAGTTTGCCGCCCAACACTCATTTTGGAACCGCGAAATGCAGCGGTTTTCGCAGCGGCTCGATGATCAGATCGCCAGTCAAACGGCGGCGGCGACGACCCAAAAGGAACTGGTCAACCAGGTTGAAGCATCGATTGCGAGTGAGACAGCTGCTTGGAACCGCGAAATGCAGCGGTTTTCGCAGCGGCTCGATGATCAGATCGCCAGTCAAACGGTGGCGGCGACGGCCCAAAAAGAACTGGTCGACCTGGTCGAAGCATCGATTGCGACTGAGACAGCTGCACTGCGTGATCGTTATGAGGGACTACGCGCCGCGGTGACCGGTCTGGATAACACTGCTCGTCACCACTTCGCGGAACAACGAGCGTGGACAAAAGCCATTGAGGCACATGCGGCTTCGATCAAGAAATTGGAGATGCAGCTCCAGGGCCTTTCCGCTCTTGCTTCCAAGCCTGACGAAGTCCGGCCGGAACGGCGGTTGAAGCGACTTCGGCGAAAGCTGATCCGCGAAGCGGTGCGCCCTTTCAAACGGGATCATCGAAAGCGTCTCTATACGAAAATAAGCCGCGAAATTATGCGCCCGCTTTCGCTGGAGCACTGGCAGCGGCGGCGTTTCAAGCTGGGCCAAAAATTGCCCCCTCTCTTAAGCAAAATGAACAGCGGAGGACCCCGATCCGAAGTTCGATCGGGCCGTCTGCTGAAGCGGCTTAGAAGCTTGAGTGCCGTCCAATGGTCGGTATTGCGATCGCCTGCGTCGGCCCTCGCGATGGTTCCTCCGACTGCCGCGCCGGTACCTTCGACGCACATTCCGCCGGTCATCGACGGAAGAAGGAAGGACGGGTGGATCACATCGATGCCCGGCAAAAATGCCGGCAACGTTATCGGCCAGTTCGAAGTAGAACGAGGAGGGCTCGTTCGAGTTGCGATAGAAATCGAGGTTCTGGCTTCGCAACCCCTGATCTTGACTTTGCTCGACGGGGACGCCCGCGTTCTTGGTCCGGTAGAAGTACTCCGCGAGGGCAAGAATGAAATCCTTGCCTTCGCTCCGCTCAGGACGCGCGCAATATCCGCGCGGTTGGCGGTTCAGGATACGCGCAACACTGCGACGTGGCGGGTTAACTCGATCACTCTCGAACATCTCGACTCGGATGCCGTCTTTTTAGAGCAGAAGGCAGCGGGACTACCTGTCACATTCGCTTCGCTCGCCAGCCTCCCTAGCCGGCGCGATATGCTGGCGGACTGTGTAGCGAGCCTGCTGCATCAATCCGACAAAATCCGCGTTTTCTTGAACGGATATGATACCGTTCCTGACTTTCTCAAGCACGAACGCATCGAAGTTCGCCGTTCCCAAGACTGGGATGATCGTGGCGATGCGGGGAAATTCTTCTGGCTTGATGCCGTCGAAAATGATGGATATCGGCTTGTCGTCGACGATGACCTGATCTATCCGCCGGACTTCGCGCGCGTCCTTACAACCCGCGTTGCCAAGCAAAATAATCGGGTGCTCGTTGGCCTGCACGGCGTTCTAATCCGGCAGCCAATGAGGTCCTATCATGAGCAAACTTCGCGGGCTCGAACCTTCCATTTCGCTCATGCGCTCGCCGAAGAGCGGACCGTACATATCTTAGGTACGGGCGTGCTGTGCTTTCACAGCTCCGCCGTCAAGATGAGATCGGCGGATTTCCTTTATTGCAACTCAGCTGATATCTGGCTGGCGCTTTACGCCCAGCGGCATCGCATTCCAATGATAACGCCGGCAAGGCCGCAGCATTGGGTCCGTGAGAATACTTGCGACGTGCAGACGGAAACAATTTATGCCCACTCTCTCAAAAAATCCGGGTCGCGGTTTGACAGTTCTTTGGTGCAAAACGCGACGATAAGAAGAGCCCAGCCGCTCACAGTGCAGCGAGGTTTGCTCCCGAAGCTCTGCATGATTGCGGTTGTGCAGAACGCCGACGAGCTCAACGAATTTGCAAAGAAGTGGCAGCAAACGCTTTCTCTTCGCTACGACTGGGTGCTCGTGGTTCAGCCGGCAAGCAATTGCGAGGAACTAGCCAGTGCCGCGCAGGCTCTCGCGGTAGAACACGAAATCCATGTGCTGCCTGCCTCTGAAAAGTTTGCTTCGGCGTTGGAAGCGGCGGCAGCTTTCGTGCGTTCGATATCGCCGGATTACGTCTTCGTGGCGCAAAATGATCTATGCTTCGCAGGCGCCGGATGGGACAGCGATATCATCGCCTCTCTATCCCGGTATCCTGGGGGGGCAGGCTTTCTTGCCGTTGGCGCGGATACTGGCGGAGGGCCGGGAAATCAGAAGATCGCCTGCATCGGCTACAACGCTGAGTGTACAGCGACACTCGCTGGTCTCCGTAGCTTCGCGAAACAGGGCAGCAGACTTTTTGCGGAGGGCATTTCGTCCAACGGCGAGTCGACTTCGGGCCTTCCGAAGCTGGCAGGCATGAACGCTCAATGGGTTCATTGTAACGACGCTTCCACGCTGGCCGTTGACACGAAGCCAGAGGTCAAAACGGTCGAGCATAAGACGTTGAACGATCTCTTCGACCGCATCGTCTATATCAATCTCGACCGGCGTAGCGACAGGCGCGCGTCTATCGAAGCGGAGCTGGCATTTCATGGCATTCGTGCCGAACGCTTCGCAGCAATCGATGGCAACGATCCAGCCGTCCGCGCCGAGTATGAAGCCTATGTCAAGCAGCCGCTACGTACGGTCTCGGAAGAAGTGCGGACGTTGCGGTACGAGCAGGATTTCTATCTGCACTATCAGAGCCAAGCCTCGAGAGTGGCTAGACTCGAACAAAAGCATGGCGCGAAAGCAATACGGTCGGCCGGTGCATGGGCGTATCTACGAGGCTGGGAACAGATTCTCGAACGGGCCATACAAGATGGCATCGAAACGCTTTTGGTTTTCGACGACGACGTTCTCCTTCATCGCGGTACCAAAGATATATTCGGCCGCTTGATCGAAGAATTGCCCAGCGACTGGCTCGTGCTGCAGCTTGGCACTCTTCAATACAACTGGAATGAGCCATGGGTAGCGTGGCGCTCACCAACACTTTACTCTTCTTGCGGAGCCGTTGGTTCACATGCGGTCGGCCTCCGATTTGAGGCAATGGTCTACCTCCTTGACCGCTTGAAGATGATGGAGATGCCGTTCGATATTGGCGCGCTCAGTGCCATCACGCGCGATTTCTCAACCCGGTGCTTCGTTACCTTTCCGAACTTGGCGATCCAGTCGCTGACGGATACGGACATTGGAACGTCCGCATTTCAGAAAGATCGGTCGATCGATGAAATAGCCAAAGTGCACCGTTGGAATATGAAGGATTACGCTCCGGAGTATGTGGTCCGTGTGCGACGCGAGATGTCCGATGCGCAACTCGTCAAGATCCGGAACTCGGAGAGTGCCCGGGATTCTAGCGTCCCTTCGCTTGTTTGCGTTCTGAAGAATGAAATTCTGACGATTCGAGCCTTTGTGCAGCACTACCGGGCTGCGGGCATCCAACACTTCATATTCATTGATAACGGATCTGAAGATGGGACGTTCGAATTCCTTCGGGAACAGCACGATGTGGAGCTC
This sequence comes from Hyphomicrobium facile, assembly GCF_900116175.1. Lineage (GTDB taxonomy): Bacteria > Pseudomonadota > Alphaproteobacteria > Rhizobiales > Hyphomicrobiaceae > Hyphomicrobium_B > Hyphomicrobium_B facile. The sequence goes on along the minus strand of NZ_FPCH01000002.1, from coordinate 894,655 downwards.
TATCAAGCCCCAGGGCCATTCGACTGGCGACGGAAGCAGGGTTGGATCAATCGTGTTATCGAGGATGCCGGGCCAGAAGGGGCTTGGATTCTATATGCCGATGCCGATGAACTCATGATCTTTGACGGCATTGGCCCTAAGAATTTCGGAGATCTTGCGCGGCAAATGGATTTGCAAGGCATCAGGCGGTGCCGTGGCATGCTCATCGATATGTATCCCGCCGGGCCAGTTTTGGAGAATACGTCTTCGGTAGAGGGGGAATTGTGGACGCACTCTCCCTATTTCGATGCGGGAACCTATAAAGAAGCAAAATATCCGGAGATAATCTCGCAGAAAGGTGGACCGCGGAAGCGCGCATTCGGGCACATCGATGTGAACTTCAATCCCGAGCTTACCAAATATCCGTTGTTCAAGATGTCGGCGAGTGAGCTTTTTGCCAATCCGCATTACCTTTGGCCTTATGAGCAAAACTTCGTCTCGGATTGCTATATTGGAATTCTGCACTTCAAATTTCTTCCGGGTGTCACTGATCGCATAAAGACGGCTGTCAGGGAGAAGAGCTACTGGAACGACAGTATAGAATATCACTGCTATCTGTCGGCTTTCGAGAAAGACCCAAAACTAACGCTTCATAGCGAAGTCAGCCGGGAGTTTTCCGGAAGCCAAAGCCTCGTCGAAGCGGGCCTCATCAAGCCGATCGTCTGGAGCGATTGAGAGATGACTTTCTCACAATTGCCTTCCTGAAACTCATCAGTTCTTGAGCTCCAATCCGATCTGGGCGACTCAGCGGTCGCCCCTGATCCTCTGCGATATTGAGCGCCAGAAATTGACCTCGCCGCCTTGTTGGCCATGCGTTGGCTTGTTGAGAGCTTCGTTGACTGCCGAGGTTAAATCCGATGTCCCAGTGGCGCGAAGCAGAAGTTCCTGCAGGTAACCGTTGAGGTGAGCGGCTTGCGTGACAATTTTCAGAACCGGGTCGATGTGTTTGCTCTCGTCCAGTTTTGCCGACTGCAACTGCTCAATCGCTTGAGTGGCCTGCGCCAAAATATTGCGTTCCAACTCGGTGACGACAGGTGGAACGAATTTCTTCTGAGCGTCCCGCCATCGGGCCTTTGCGGTCCCGTATTTGCGAAATTGCTCCCACAGCGAGTCAATATCGGTCCGGTGTTTGTGATGGATTATCGCATCCGGCACAAACTCGATGCCATAGGAGGTGCTGTCTAGCATCTTCCAGGAAAGTACTGCATCCCCTCCAGACTTCAGCTGGGGGTCGAAGTATCCAATCTCATCCAGAACCTTGCGCCGGTACACTGCATTGGCCGTCTGGGCGAATGGCTTGAAATGCCAACCGGACAACGGGCCCTTCTGGCGCAAGAGGCCGATGCGGGCGGAAAAACGCTCGATGAGCGAACCGGGTTCATAGGGAAGTATTTCGCCTGCGAAGCAGCCTGCGGAATCCTTGTGCACTTGCTCGTGAAACGCAGTAAGCCATTTTGGATCGACGATGCAATCAGCATCCGTGAAGGCAATGAAGGTGCCCTTTGAGGCCCTGATGCCTGTGTTGCGGGCAGCGTATGAACTTTGATAGTCGACTTCCCTTAGGCATCGAAATCCCGACTCTCGAGCGATAGCTGCACTACCGTCGGTTGAATTGTTGTCGACGAGGATCACCTCGTACTGCGAACTTGGATATTCCAGTTTCTTGAGGCTTTGCAGGCAGAGGTCTAGCGTTTCCTCTGCATTATAGAATGGAACTACAATCGAAAATTCGATCATGCGGTCGGCTGCCTTTGGGTGGTTTCTGCGAAATCTCTTAAGCGAAATCTCAGGCTACGCCAAATCGCGGCTCGCCCGGATGACCGTCCGTGTCTCGAAGGGGAGTGCAAAACTCCCCCTGAGCGAAAGGCAGGGCGCGGGAACGAGCTTGTTCACTCCAGGAGAGAACCATCCACCCATCGGCGAGCGGGAACCTTCCAATACGGTGACATCGTTCCAGTCACTCGAATACTCAATGCGGAATTTCGTGTGTCCGCGTAGAAGCGAGATGAAGCCATCGCCCCGATACCACGCGCAAGGTGCGCATTGGAAGCGCGCTTCAATGGAGTGCAGACCGGTCCCTTCGATGCGATCGACGATCGTCCACGCCGCATTTTTCATGTCGCAAAGTATTGTGCGCTGATGCTCGACATCTGCCGTCTTCTTTCCGTAGCCGTCGCTATACCGGCCAACCAGCCGAATAAGGTCGCTCTCGCGGTCGACCACCGGCATTCCGCCCGCGCGGCGTCGCCAACGATCCGGATGCCGCTTTGCATTCTGCCCTTGGTCATCGACAAGAATGGTCGAATGCGCAGCGCTCGAACATAGGAAGGAATACATGCTGCCGGCGCTGTAATCGTAGAGATATCGTCCCGGATCGATCAAGCAGGGTTCGCCGAATGCCGTCAGCCAGAAGGACAACGCGTCCTCATGTTGATGAGCCGTGCCCAGGGGGCCCGCATCGAATGCGAGGACGTGCCCAGCCTTCAAATCCCGCACGATCGCGATACCGGCGTAGGGATACGTTTTCACGGATGTCGTATTTGGCTGAGTGTCGTTTTCGGAATCGATCTGAGACAAGAAGTTGCGAATGCGCGGGCCGTAATCGAAGTCGCTGTCGCCCAACGAGACAATGCCTCCATCAGGGAGGATCAGGGCGTTCAAAAAATCAGCCATGGATGCGATCGTCGCGCTCAGATCGTCTTGTTCGGGCCTTCCCGACTGCTTCGCCATGACGCTGATCGACCAAATAATCTCAAGCGCTACCCAATGATAGTGAGGGGAAAGCTCTTGCTGAACTCCGTCCGGGAGAATTTGCAGTTCGATGGCTTTGCGCAAATCATGCCAAGCGATCTGAATGAGTTTTTCGCGATGAGGAAAGCTATCTATGGAAAACAGCAGATACAAAGCGGAACGGAGGCCGATCAGCGCCCAATTGCTTTCGAAACCGCGCTTGCGGATAAGTCTCAAAAGGACGATGAGCTGACGAAAAACGCTGCTCTTTATCTGTATCCAGTTTTCGGCATCGAGTTCGGATGTTCCTGATTGCGAGCGAGCCGCAAGGAACCGAAACCAGTTCTCGATGCGGATCGCAATATTGAGCAGATTCTGCCACGCATAAGGTGTGTACCGGTAACGAGGCTGATCGTTCTTGCGGATCCAATCGAGGATGAGGCCTTCCATCGCCCGCGCTTGGCTTGGGTTCTGGTCGTCGAGAACTAGAAAGCCGAAGCGATTGAGGTCGTGCCCCCAGTGTGGCGATCCGGGATTGCGATCCCAATCGATACCGTCTCCTAGCTCGATGCTCTCGCCATAGAAGCTGAAACGATTTCGGAGGACATCGGTGCCTACAAAATGTTCCGCTGGCACAAGTTCTGATGGCGCCGCAACGGAAAATAGCGTCCGACTATCTTCCAGAAAACGCCGAATTCGAGGTGATCGTCCTGAAGCCAATTTAGCGGTGCGAGATTCCGAAGCTCTTGGCCGATTAGCGCCCATTGCTCATTCCGTTGGCGTAGCGTCCGTGCTCTAAATCGAAAAAGCCCTGCGCACTATAAGCGCGAGGCATGAAGCTTCGCGGAAGCTGCGGGCGGCGATCTCAGTCAGGCGGCGGCATCGATCGGGTTCAATCTACTCCCCTGACAATGAGGGTGGACGGTACGCCCGGCAGCGCAACATATCAACGCAGCGAGATCGGCTATCCCAAGAATATTGGGGAACGACATCGCGCGGCGATCGGGGTATGCGAACACATTCAGCTTGACGTTCGCTATCTCCAGGTGGAACGGCACTGTGGGCTTGATGACTTGGCCATATTATACGGCCCAGCCGCAGCCGCCGTGAACTTGCGACCGACCCTCAATGTCGATATGCGATAGCGTTATCCGATGGCCGAAGGGTTGGGGGAAGATGTCTGCAGTGAGCGATGTCGAAAAAGCCAACGCAACCGGTTCGCCCTTTGAGGTTTTCCGCGTCTTCCTGAAGCTTGGCCTGACGTCGTTTGGCGGACCCATTGCCCATCTGGGATATTTCCATAATGAACTGGTCGTGCGTCGGCGCTGGATCGACGAGGAAACCTACGTCCAGCTTGTTGCCCTATGCCAGTTTCTGCCGGGACCGGCGTCGAGCCAGGTAGGCTTTTCGCTCGGGCTGTTGCGCGGCAACGGTCTCTTGGGAGGATTGGCTGCATGGGCCGCCTTCACGTTGCCCTCGGCTCTCATCCTCCTAGCCTTTGCACTTGGCGCTAATGCCTTCACGGGGCCTATGGCGGAAGGCTTTATTCACGGATTGAAACTCGTGGCGGTCGCGGTGGTTGCGCAGGCAGTATGGGGCATGGCCCAGAGCCTGACGCCTGATCGCCGCCGTGCCGCCATCGCACTGTGCGCGCTTTTCCTTGTCGTTCTTCTCAACAATTCCTTCGCGCAGATCGCCGCGATCGCGCTTGGCGCAGTCGGTGGTCTTTGGCTTTGCAGGGACGACAGCAAGACGGTTCAAGGTGCGCTGCGTTTTCCAGTATCGCGCCGCAGTGGCGCGATCGGGCTTGCGCTCTTTGCCGGCTTTCTCGTCGTGCCACCGGTCATCGCAGCAGCAACGGGCGACCCTGCGGTCGGCTTCTTTGACGCGTTCTTCCGCTCCGGCGCTTTGGTGTTCGGCGGCGGCCACGTGGTCCTGCCGTTACTGCAGAACGCTGTCGTCGCACCGGGGTTGGTGCACAATCAGGATTTTCTCGCCGGGTATGGCCTGGCTCAGGCGGTGCCTGGACCGCTTTTCACCTTTGCGGCGTACCTCGGCGCGGTAGCTGTCCAATGGCCTAATGGAATTGCCGGAGCCGTCCTGGCGCTCGTCGCCATTTTCCTTCCGGGCCTGCTGCTGGTCTACGGAACGCTCCCCTATTGGGACGACCTTCGCTCCAAGCCCGGCGCGCAGGCCGCCATGAAAGGCGCCAATGCTGCCGTCGTCGGCATTCTTGCCGCCGCGCTCTACAATCCGGTGTGGACCAGTGCAGTGCTTTCGCCGCGCGATTTCGCGATAGCCGCAGCGGGATTCTTGTTGCTGACGGTTTGGAAGCTGCCTAGCTGGAGCGTCGTCGGCCTGCTTGCTCTGGCTGGTCTCATTGCGTCAGTCCTTTAAGAAGGAGGGGATCGAGCGAATTGAAGAGCTACGCAAGCTCTCGAATTCGAACTTCGATCACCGCCTTTTTCTTTGCCAAAGCCTGCCTCGCCTGTATTGGCGACCGCCGATCCGATGGATACGATGCACGATGATTAATCGGTGATCTGTTTCGGCTACGAGAAGCAACATGTTCAAACATATACTTATTGCGACTGATGGTTCCGATCTCGCGCAAAAGGCTATCACACAGGGGTTCGACTTGGCGAAAGCTGTCGATGCAAAAGTGACAATCGTAACCGTGACGGAGGCCTGGGGAATGAATGTTCCCCCCGAAGTCGCGGTGGTCTATCCGGTCCACGAATACGAGCAGGCTGCCGCGGCGAACGCGAAAAAGATCTTGGACGATGCAGCCGCCGCTGGGATGAAATTACAAATTGCCTGCGAGACGGTTCATGTCAAAGACCAATATCCCGCCGAGGGCATTGTCGAAACTGCGAGCGCGCGCGGCTGCGACTTGATCGTGATGGCATCGCATGGCCACAGGGGCTTGATGCGCCTCGTGCTCGGCAGCCAAGCTCATCGCGTCGTGACGCAGAGCGCGACGTCGGTCTTGATCTGTCGATGAAGTTGAGGAACGGGCTTAACGCTCCGCCATATCCGGCGCGGCTTGCACGCGCTGGATCAACATCTCAGCCGTATTCGATACTGCTTCACCGGAGCTGAGCGATTGCCATTCCGTCTGCGTTGCCCTGTTTGCCTGTTGTCGTAAGACGCTCGGCGTTGCATCGGAGGGATCTCCAACCCGATGACTCACACGATCAATAAGCAGCTCGAGCGGCGCATCCAGCCAGAAGCCATTGAAGGGAACGGTGTCGGGAACCGCCGCTTCAATCCGTTGCCGGTCTTCAGGGCGATCAAAGACGGCGTCGGCGATAACAGAGTGACCACTTTTCAGATACGTTGCCGCTGTCCTGGCTTGCTCGGCATAAACGCGTTCCGACACGCTCGGTTGATATGCTTCAGGCGGTAAACGCGTCTCTGCCGCGACGCCGTATAAGCGCTTGCGAATTCGATCACTCGAAAGCACGCGGGCCCCGGGTGGCTTTCCCAACCGATGGGCGGCCGCTGCGGCAACGGATGACTTGCCGGAACCGCTCAGGCCACCGACCGCAACGAGCTGCGGTGGACCGAATTTCAAGAGATCGCCTGCAAGCTCAAAATAGGCGCCGGCTTCCTTGAATGCAGCGGCGTTTCCATCCGTGACTTGGACGGCGCAGACATGCGCGCGAACGGACGCGCGAACAGCCATGAAGAAAGGCAAGAGAGCAACACCGTCGTCTTCATCGGCGGCATCGAAATAACGATTGAACACCCAGTTGGCTTCAGCACGAAGCCCTCGATTCCATAAGTCCATGAGCAGGAAAGCGAGATCATAGAGCACGTCGATGGTGGCGAGATCCTCGTCGAATTCCAGGCAGTCGAAAAGTGTGGGATAGCCATCGAGCAAGCAGATGTTTCGGAGGTGCAGATCTCCATGGCAACGACGCACTTTGCCCGATCTCTCCCGCTCATCCAGCAACCACGCCAATCGATCAAGCGTCGCCTTGAACGCCATTTCAAGGGCATGCACCTCGTCAGCGCTGAATATTCCGGCGGCCCTGATAGATTCGGAATTCATACGCAGGACAGTCGCCATGATCTCGCTACCGGGTCGCCGGTGATCGATTGCGGCTTCTCGATGGAAGTCGGCGATCGCGAGTGCCGTCTTGGTGAGGAGGGCAGGGCCGAGTTCGTTCCGCTCCGCGATTTGGCTGAAGAGATCGCGCTGATCGAAGCGCACCATTTCAACAACGGAATCGACGAGTTCTCCGCTCCCGTCGAATGTCAGGCGGCCGCCATCTTCGCGCGTAATGCGTCTCACGGCGACATAAAGGGAGGGTGCGGTGCGCCGATTAAGTTCTAGTTCTCGTTGGCATGCAGCCAGTCGCTGGCCGGCGGTAGAGAAATCCAAATAGGGGAAGCATACCGAACGCTTGAGCTTATAGGCGCGTCGACCACTCAGGATGATGATGGAGATATGAGTGTCGTGTCGTTCGGCGACATCCGATAGACTTGAGAGGAACGCAATGACCTCGCTCTGATCTTGCCGAGCCATCATTGACATCGCCGCTGATGACCAACGGTCTCATAGACGCGGCCCGGCGGTGCGCGACCTAACTCGTGCGTTGGCGGCACGGGATTGTCCGCTTCGCTTGCGTCGTCATCATGTAGTCCGTGACCTACACCGGTTGCTTCGAGTACGCACGCACGACCACCATCGGCGACAAGTATCGAGGTTCCTTTGGGCTGCATGGGACCATTCCTTCTTGATGCCTTATCTGCAAGTTCGCCGTTTCTGCACACCTTGCGCTAGATCAAACCGATTTTCGCTTGTTTCAGGCAATGTCCAACGCGGTAGATGAAAGTGTGTTTTTGCGTGAGCCCGTTCTGGCTCGCTCCGGCCTTGCCGAAATCGTTTGTAAAAATCGTTTTTAGTTTTAATTCTGAAGATGACGACTGTGCGCGTATTATCGTTGATATTTGTTTCACTTGTACTTCTTCCCGCGGCCGATGTCGGTGCCGAGGATGCTGACGCTTATCGCGTCGAACTCGGCAAAATGACGTACAGAACGTATTGTGCTTTGTGTCACGGCATGGCCCCAGATACCGGCTTATTCGCCGACGCGCTGAAAAAGCCCGCGCCTGATCTTACCCAAATAGCCAAGAGAAATGGCGGAATGTTTCCCGAGGAGCGCGTCAAAGCCATCATTCGCGATGGCGGGGTAAGCGGCCACGGCACAATGCGTCTGCTCTCGTGGGAGCGCTATTTCCGGCAAGACACCCCGCCGGAACACGCAGACGAGGTAATCGACAACGTCACGTACTATCTTCAAAAGCATCAAGCGCCTTGAGGAGGATACTTCGATGAATGATATTCAGCTTCGGCAGTTCGTCATCGACGAGCTCGAATTCGAACCCAGCATCGACGCAACAAATATTGGAGTCGCTGCTCACGACGGTATCGTGACTTTGACCGGCTACGTGCGAAGCTATGCCGAGAAGGTTGCCGCGCTATGGGCCGTACGCCGAGTCAAAGGTGTGCGAGCTGTGGCACAGGAAATCGAGGTCCGCTATCCCGGAGAGGACACGACGTCGGATGAGGAAATTGCGAAGCGCGTCCTCAGTGTTCTGAAATGGCACGCAATGATCCCGCACGACGAAGTGAAGGTGACCGTCGAAAAAGGATGGGTAAACCTCGGCGGCACCGTGGACTGGCACTATCAGAAAAAAGCCGTCGAAGACGCCATTAGGAAATTACAGGGCGTCATCGGTATCACCAATTCCATATCCATCAAGACGTCGGTTCAGCCGGCGGATATCAAGAGGAAGATCGAGGCCGCCTTGGCCAGAAGCGCGCAGGTTGAGGCCAACGCCATTCGCATCAACGTCTCGAACGGTAATCGAGTGAGCCTCGAAGGTATTGTCGACAGTTGGGAAGATCACGACATCGTCGAGAATGCTGCGTGGTCAGTCCCGGGAGTCCTATGGGTCGATGACCGCTTGACCGTCTCGTCGTGAATTTGGTCGACGTGGTCGCGCATGCTCTGCCTCGCGGATGTTTCTCACGCGGTGCCTCGTAGCGTCTCTAGCGAAGTCATAATGGTCGTATCCGCGCATCACGCGTAACTAGAACTCTTCCTACGCGCGCCGGTGAGTGCGAACCGCGCGCGCAACATTGCCGGGGCACCTCGGGGCGCGAAGCCAGAGGGAGATCACCTGTTTACACCGGCAGTGTTCGTCACTTGCTCGTCTGTGCAACTCTGTTGTTAGTCGGCTAACAGATGATTGTCATGGAACCAATTGAGCCGCACCGCCAACAGCTATAGTCAACGGGTGAAGAGCGCTGGACGGAGAAACGGACGTGAGGCATGAACGGGTACCTCGGGACGATCGAAGGGGCGATCAGCCGAGTTTTTGGACCTCTCCCAGTGATGACGTTTTGCGCACGCTTGGTGCGCGTCCTGAAGGCCTGACCTCGGCAGAAGCCGAAAAGCGGCTCGCGCGCTACGGCGCAAACATCGCGGTCGCCAGCACACGACGGAGCCTCGTCCTCAAGTTCGTGAGGCGGCTCACTGAGCCACTGATCGCAATTCTGCTCATCGCAGGGGCGATTTCGGGTGCGATAGGAGACTGGCAAAGCTTCGCCATTATCCTAGTCATCGTCTTGTTTTCCGTCAGTCTGGACATGGTGCAAGAGCAGAAGGCGGAATTCGCAGTCGACGCGCTGAAGCGCTCGGTCGCCGTCCGGGCCTCCGTCCGTCGCGACGGACGCACGGTTGAACTGCCGGTTGCGGATATCGTCCCTGGCGATGTGGTCGAACTTCATGCCGGCGATCTTGTGCCTGCGGATGGTATCATTATCGGCACCCGGGCAGCGCTCGCCAACGAGGCTATTCTGACAGGGGAACCTTATCCCGTCGAGAAGCGGCTCGGACCATGCGACGGCCTCTCGCCCGCGGACGCCTTCAATGCGCTGTTTGGCGGAACCAGCCTCGTCGGTGGTGAAGCCGTCATGCTCGTCGTGGCGACGGGCGGAGCGACGCGCTTCGGCGCTATTGCGGCTTCGATCCAAGAGATGGAGACGCCGACGGCCTTCGAGCAGGGGGTTCATGCGCTCGGCATGATGATCCTGCGGCTGACGGGCTTTCTTGTCCTCTTTGTGCTGCTAACCCAGCTCGTCAAACACGGGCTGTCTCTCGAAAGCTTTTTATTCGCTGTGGCGCTGGCCGTTGGTCTGACGCCGGAGCTTCTTCCTATGGTTATCACTGTCACGCTCTCGCGCGGGGCGTTGCGGATGGCTGACCGTAAGGTCGTCGTCAAACGGCTGTCGGCTATCCACGATCTCGGCGCGATGGACATCCTCTGCACTGATAAGACCGGCACGCTAACGGAGGCGAAAATCGCGCATGCCGGCAGCTTTGGCATCAACGGTGCAGAAAGCAATCGTGTCACCGAGTTGGCACGGCTTAACAGTCACTTCGCGAGTGGCATGCGCAGTGCTTTGGACGATGCTCTCGTGGCAGGCACGTGCGTTTCCGTCCAAGACTGGCGCCACGTCGACGATCTTCCGTTCGACTTCAACCGGCGCCGATGCTCGATCCTGATCGCTCGCGGCAACGAACATGAGATGATCACAAAGGGCGCCCCGGAGTCGCTCCTCTCGCTGTGCAGCCAAGCGGAGACTGCAGAGGGTGCTATCGTTCCGCTCGATGCCCCGTTGAGGGCGAAAATCATCGACCTCATGGAGGCCAAGGGCCGGGAAGGTATCCGCCTGCTTGGCGTGGCGCGGCAGTCTATGGCGATGGATCGCGATCATATCGATCTCACCGATGAGGCCGATCTCATATTCGTCGGATGTGCCGCGTTCCTCGATCCGCCCAAGTTGTCGGCGACGAAGACCGTTGCCCGTCTCGCAGAGGCAGGCGTACGCGTAAAGGTCATCTCGGGCGACGCAGCGCCCGTTGTTCAGCATCTCGTCGAAACATTGAAGCTTCCGGCTCGCGGCATGATCGCGGGCGAAGAGATAGCTGCCCTGGGCCAAGCGGCTCTTATCTCGAAGGCGAAGGAAGTCGATCTTTTCGTTCGGGTTTCGCCGGAACAGAAGAGCCGTATCGTTCAGGCCTTACGTTCCAGCGGCCATACGGTTGGTTTCCTCGGCGACGGAATAAATGATGCGCCCGCCATTCATGCGGCCGACGTCGGTCTGTCAGTCGAAGGCGGAACGGAAGTGGCCCGCGAAGCTGCCGATATCATCCTGCTTGCGCCCGACCTTGGCGTGCTTGCGGACGGCGTGGCCGAAGGCCGGCGCACATACGCTAACATCATGAAATATGTCCGGATGGGAACGAGTTCGAACTTCGGCAACATGCTGTCGATGGCCTTCGCTTCGCTGTTCTTGCCATTCCTCCCGCTGGCGTCAGTGCAGATTCTTCTCAACAATCTCATCTATGACTTTTCCGAAATCGGTATCCCCTTCGATTCCGCCGACGCAGAGGATCTCGCTCGGCCGAAGACCTGGGATATGAATGCCGTGCTCCGCTTCACTCTGATCATGGGCCTTCTATCATCCGTATTCGATGCGGCGACTTTTGCGCTGTTGCGGATTGGCTTCAATGTGAACGTCAGCGAATTTCGGACGGCATGGTTCGTCGAGTCGATCGCGACACAGATCCTTGTCATCTTCATCATCCGCACGGCGCAGCCTTTCTGGGCGAGTCGGCCTCATCCGGTCCTCGTCGCCACGTCGCTTGGGGCGTTGGCCGTGGCCCTCGTCGTGGCGTTGACACCGCTGGGCGGCATCGTCGGCTTCGTGCCCCTGCCGGCTTCAATTCTTGCCGCGATTACCGGCGTGACCCTGCTCTATCTTGCGAGCGCAGAAGCGTTGAAGCACGCCGCTGTCTCGCCCCAACGGCCGAAGAAATCCGCTTAAGGTTATCGAGGAGCAGTGCCGGTTAACACGGATGAAGGCTCTAGTGTCGGAGTGGCCCATCTTTTAAAGAGATGAGAGCGTTGCAAAATCGAAGGTCTGTGTCCCGTGAACCTGCGAAGTCTCACTCAGGATATCGATAAGCTGTCGGCAGCTGACGCTGTCGTTCTAAACAGTTATGCGCGTTATATCTTGAGAAAATCCGCCCTCTGCGCGCTCGCCGCATTTATAGCGATTTGCGGCCTCGGATTGTTAGAGCTCGCTTCGTTTTGGCTTCTTGAGCCAACCTTGAGTCCGGCTGGAGCCGTGGCTGTTCTGGGCGCCGTCAACGTGTTCGTGGCGCTTTTGGTTTTTGCAGTTGCGGTATTGCTCAAACCTGGCCGCGAATTTTCATTCGCGCTCACCGTGCGAAAATCGGCAATCCAGTCACTGGAGCAGGACGTTTCACCGACGGCCGGCAGAGCTGATGCCTCTGCATTTACAATCGGCGAAGCGTTTGTGTCGGCGGTCGTCTTGCCACTGCTGGTGACGCTGCTACGAAATTTCAAGGCTGCACAGTCCGCGAAGACTGAATTAGCCGAAACAGAGAAATGAATATCGATTTCTCGACCGCCTAGGACAGACTCGCATGAGCCGTGACGTCTTGGGGATGCCAGACGACTTCGCGAACAGACGGATCGTCCGGGATTATGCGCAACTTGAATCCGAGTTCGTCCGCCATCGCGAGCATCTGCCGGTTCTCGATGTGCACAAGCCCAAATACCTCCGTCACCCCTTCGGACCGCGCGTAGCTCATCAGCGCGTTCATGAGGTTCCGGCCAAGGCCGTGGCTATGCAGGTCGGATCTTACGATCACGCCGAACTCACCTCGGGTCCGGTCAGGTTCCAGAATGAGGCGTGACACACCGAGCAGTTCACCGGAATCCTTCTTTATCGCGACAAATGCCATTTCTCTTGCATAGTCGATCTGTGTCAGCTGGGCTAAGAACGTATGCGGCAACGCGCGCCGGCCCGTAAAGAAACGCAGGCGGATATCATCTGGTGATATGCGCGCGAAGAATGGTCCGTAGCGCGGTTCGTCATCTGGCCGGACCGGTCTGAGCGTAATCTCGCCAATACCATCAACGGTGATCGTCCTCTGCAACCCTGAGGGATAGGGCCGGATAGCGAGCTCCTGTCTTGGGCTGACCCGCTCATCAGCGAGCTTGAGGCGGGCGTCGATCGCGATCACGCCGTTCTCGTCGACCAACAGCGGATTGATATCCAATTCGCGGATTTCGGGGTGGCGGATAATGAGATCACTCACGCGTACCAGCACATCAGCGACGGCGTTGACGTCGGCTGCAGGCCGGTCCCGATATCCGGCGAGCAGGCGAGAGATGCGGGTCTCCGCGATCATCTGGCGGGCGAGAAGCATATCGAGCGGCGGCAAGGCGAGGGCACTGTCGCCGATGACTTCAACCGCGACGCCGCCGGCGCCGAACAGCATCATCGGACCGAATGTCTCGTCGACGTTCATCCCGACGATGATTTCGCGCGCATTTGGCCTGCTGATCATGGGCTCAACGGTAAATCCATCGATGCGCGCGTCCGGCAGCTTGGTCCTTATGCGCGCCAGCATTTCCACGGCCGCCTGTTCCGAAGATGCAGCGCTTTCCAGTCCGAGGCGTACTCCGCCGACGTCGGATTTATGCGAGATATCGGGCGAAGCGATCTTGATCACGCATGCCTGCGCCTGCTTCAGCACGTCGGAAGCAATGTTTCGAACGTCGATTGGGGTCTTGGCGAGCACGGCCTTGTTGGTTGGGATGCCATAGGCCGCGAGTATCGTCTTTGTTTCGAGTGCGGACGCCACCGTGCGTCCGGCTTTGAGGATATGTTGAATTTCCTCAGCCGCGTCTTCCGCGTGGTACGTCCGCTCACCCGCGGCGACGGGAGGCGTCTGCATCAGCTCGGTCTGTGCTCGCGCATAGTCGACCAACTGCATGAAACCGGTAACGGCTTCCGACGTCGTCGCGAATGTCGGGATATTATTTGCTCTGAAAAGCTCGCGCGGTTCCTTCGCAACCGCCTCTCCGAGCCAGCACGTGATGACAGGCTTTGACGGGCTTCTGTCGCGCCGATTGAGATTGACTTCGTTGATCACGGCAGTCGCTGCATCTCGCGCCGGCGTGATCGCGGTTGGACAGTTCAGGACAAGGACGGCATCGGACTGCGGATCTCGGAGAAGCTCGTGAAGCGCATCGGTGTACCGCTTCGCTGTGGCGTCGCCGATGATGTCGACAGGATTGCCGTGTGACCAGGTTGCCGGAAGCACCTTGTCGAGCGCCGCCGTCGTCTTCATATCGAGCTTCGCCAGAACGCCCTTGGCATCCTGCAATTCGTCCGCAGCGAGGACGCCAGCGCCACCGCCGTTCGTCAGGATTGCCAACCTTTCGCCGCTGAGTTTTGGTGCGTGGGCGAGGATTTCGGCGGCTGCGAAAAGTTCATCGAGCGTCTTGACCCGGAGCAAGCCCGAACGGCGGAACGCCGCATCATAGGCAGCATCTGAGCCAGCCAACGCGCCCGTGTGCGAAAGGGCGGCGCGGGCTCCTCCAGCGTGGCGTCCGCTCTTGACGACGACAACGGGCTTCAATCTTGCAGCATGGCGCGCGGCAGAGAGAAACTTTGGCGCGTGCGTAACGGCCTCGATGTAGAGAAGAATGGCGCGGCTGGACCGGTCGGTGGCAAGATAATCGAGCATATCGCCAAGGTCGATATCTGCCATTTCTCCAAGTGACACCACGTGCGAGAAGCCGATGTCACGAGCTGCCGCCCAGTCGATGATCGCAGTTATCAGCGCGCCGGATTGCGATACGAAAGCCAGATCTCCGGCTAGCGGAGCGCGATGTGCGAAGCTCGCATTGAGGCCGATCTGTGGAACCATGAGGCCAATGCAGTTCGGTCCGAGGATGCGCAGACAATAGGGACGAGCCGCCTCGAGCATCTCTTTCGATCTTGGACCGACACCTGCAGTCAAAACGACGGCAGCGCGCGTTCCATTGCGGCCAAGGTCGGCAATTATGCCAGGCACTGCGGCGGGTGGCGCAGCGATGACCGCTAGGTCTGCGGGCGCGGGGAGATCATTCACCGAGCCGTAGCATTGGCGCCCCTCGATCTCGGAGTGATTTGGATTAACCAGGCTGATGCCCCCAGCAAAGCCAGCAGCCGAGAGATTGTGCATCACCGTGAGCCCCACCGAGCCTGGCTTTGAGCTGGCGCCAATCAATGCAACCGATTTTGGAGCCATCATGTGAGTGAGGTTGCGTATGGTCATCCCGTTCCTTCGCCAGTTGCGCGTTCTGGCCGACTTTTAGTCGGTACGATCGGCCAGCAGCTGATTTGGATCAAACCTGAACGCCGCGCTTAGGCACTTTGACGTGGGTCAATTCCATTGGCCATGGGCGTTCTTATTCTGTATTCTGATAAAAAGTCACTCTGGAGAAGATGCCGTGTTGACCAAGGTGGAGGACGGCAGGCCCGAGCTGAGGAGTGCTCCCGCAAGCGCGTGCACGACCAAATCTGAGAGCGGCGCCGCGGAACCATTGCGCACGCACGATCACGATGCATTTTATCATAACCTTGACCGTCATTTGCACTACCTTCTCGCGCGGACGACCGCGGGCGTGTCCCCTGCAGCATGCGCCAATGCTTACTTCGATTGGGCCATTCACTTGGCGACGTCGCCGGGACGTCAACTCGAGCTTTTTGGCGAAGCCGTCCATCAATGGACCCGGCTTGCGGACTTCGCAAAAGCTGCGGCATTGGCGGGTGCCGATGCAACGCCATGCATTCTGCCACGGTTGAATGACAAGCGCTTTCGCTCCGAGCGCTGGAAGGAATTTCCCTTCAACGTCTATGGCCAATCGTTTCTACTCTGGGAGGAGTGGTGGCATTCCGCGGTTACCGGAGTGCGCGGCGTGGAAAAGCAGAACGCCGAGCGTCTCGATTTTATGATGAGGCAGGTGCTCGACGTCTATGCTCCGACGAATTTTCTACTCACCAATCCGGATGTCCTGCTCCGTACCCAGGCAGAAGCGGGGTTCA
Organism: Hyphomicrobium facile; assembly: GCF_900116175.1. Taxonomy (GTDB): domain Bacteria; phylum Pseudomonadota; class Alphaproteobacteria; order Rhizobiales; family Hyphomicrobiaceae; genus Hyphomicrobium_B; species Hyphomicrobium_B facile. The sequence continues at coordinate 878,895 of NZ_FPCH01000002.1, read as the reverse complement.
ATCTCGTTCGTGGTCTATGGAATTTTCTCGAAGATCTGAAGCGACTCCGTGACCGAGAGGGGCCCGATGGCTCAGAAAATTATAGGGTCGGTGAAACCGTCGCCGTGACGCCCGGAAAGGTGATCTTTCGAAATCACCTGATCGAACTCATCCAATACACGCCGGCAACGCCTGAAGTGCATCCCGAGCCCATACTCATCATTCCCGCCTGGATCATGAAATTTTACATTCTGGATCTCCGGCCGGAAAACTCGTTGGTCAAGTATCTCACGGACCAAGGCTTCACCGTGTTCATGGTTTCCTGGCGAAATCCAGGGCAAGAGGATCGCGATACGAGCTTCGAAGATTACCGCCGTCTTGGCGTGATGGCCGCGATCGATGCGGTCAGCAAAGTTGTGGGAGGACAGAAAATTCACGCCGCCGGCTACTGCCTCGGCGGGACGCTGCTGGCGACTGCCGCGGCGGCCATGGCGCTCGACAATGATGATCGTCTGAAAACGGTGACGTTCCTTGCTGCCCAAGCGGATTTCCGGGAAGCCGGCGAATTGACGTTGTTCATCGACGAGAGCCAGATTTCATTCCTCGAAGACATGATGCAGGAGCAGGGGTTCCTCGATAGCACACAGATGGCAGGGGCCTTCCAGCTTCTACGCTCGAATGATCTCATCTGGTCTCATGTCATCAATCGTTACCTCCTGGGCGAACGTAAGCCCGCATTCGATCTATTGGCTTGGAACGCGGACGCGACACGCATGCCTTACCGCATGCATTCAGACTATCTGCGTTCCCTTTTTCTCAACAATGATCTCGCGGAAGGGCGCTACACGGTCGATGGCAGGGCGATTGCGCTCACCGATCTGCACATGCCGATATTCGCCCTCGGAACCGAAACCGACCACGTGGCGCCATGGCGATCGGTCTACAAGTTCAACATCCTCAGCGACACGGATGTGACGTTTGTGCTGGCCAGCGGAGGTCACAATGCTGGCGTCGTGTCTCCTCCAGGATCGCCAGGCCGCAGCTATCGGATGGCGACGAAGTTTGAAGACGATAGCTTCGAAAGTCCCGACGAGTGGCACGCGAATGCGCCCAAATTTGAAGGTTCCTGGTGGCCGGCGTGGACGGATTGGCTCGGCGAGCGTTCGTCTAAAAAGTCTGCGCCCCCATTAATGGGCGCATCGCGAGACGGACTTGAGCCCCTCGAAAATGCTCCGGGGACCTACGTCTATCAGCGTTAAGATCTCTGGGTGACAGTTATTGATTTTGATCAAAGCGGAAATGACAGGTGGGGCGAAGCAAATAAGTTGGGAGGGTTCATTTTTTGCGTAGGAGATACTGATATGTCTGATCGTCAACAATATTCAGAACCCAGGGCGACGCCCGATGCGGCCTCTGTGGTTGGCATTTTTCCCCTACTGTCAGTGTGGAACCCGATGGCCGGAAATGTCGGAGCTTGGAATTCAGACGTCCAGCACGCTACCGAAGAAATCGCGCACAGCTGGCTCCGGTTCGTCGGCGACCGCATTGCAAAGGACGCCGCTTTCCCGCAGCAGCTCGCAAGCTGCAAGACAGTCGGCGACGTCTATCAGGCCTATGCGCAGTTCTGGCAGCAGGCGGCCAATGATTATGGGAAGGGCTTTACCGCTATCGCCGATACGGCTTGGCAAGCAGCGCGCGGGCCACTGGCGCCGTTCTCCTCAGACAAACGCCAATAGTGTGGGACGTGCTCTGCGCACAAGTCTGCCGCTCATAGCTCCAAGGAGTTGAACCATGAAAGCGCGGGATATTATGACCAAAAATGTGGTGTCGGTCACACCGGAGTGTTCGATCGTTGACATGGCGGCGACGATGCAGAAGTTCCGCGTCAGTGGTTTGCCCGTGATCAACGCCGGCGGGGCGCTCGTTGGCCTCGTCACCGAAGGAGATTGCCTGCGCCGCGCTGAGACAGGCACCGAGGCCAAGAGATCGGGCTGGCGTTCATTTCTGGCGGCGCCCGCAACGCTCGCTGGAGAATACATTCGTTCTCATGGTCGCAAGGTCGCCGACGTAATGACGCCAGATCCGATCACAATCGGCGAAGATACAGATCTCGATGAGATCATTCATCTCATGGAGAAGCATCAGATCAAGCGCTTGCCTGTCGTGACGGACGACGCCGTCGTCGGGATTGTAAGCCGCGCCAATATCGTGCAGGCGCTGGCAGGCTTGGCTCGCGGGAGTGGTCCCGTTCGCGAGGACGATACCGCCATCCGAGACCAGGTGCGCGCGGAACTGCGCAAGCTACCGTGGATGGCCATTGAGTTCATCACCCCCACTGTGAAGGACGGAATCGTCGACCTTTGGGGCTCATTTACGGCCTATCAGCAAGACCGGGCAGCCGTGGTGGCCGCGGAAAATGTTCCGGGCGTCAAAGAGGTTCGAAATCATCTCGCGTGGGTCGATCCGGTCTCTGGCCTAGTCGTGTATTCGCCTGACGATAAGGAGCAATCGCAACCGGCAGAACCTGTGTCTTGAGCGGAGATTCCACGTCCCTGCTGACGGCCGTTAGAGACGCGAATTCGTCGCTGATTACCGCAGCGAACGAATGGACCGCGGAGCGTGCAAAAACGCTCGATCAAATCGTAAGCTCCTTGTTGGCGGAAGCCGATCAACAAGTTGCTACGTCCATAGACATGAGCGGTGTCCGTGCCTTCGACACTTTCGGAGCGTGGCAACTTGCGCGTATAGCTCGCGAGTTGAAATCGCGGGGACGCGAAGTGACGATTATCGGGCTTCAGAGCCAATTCGCCGTCTTGTTCGATGCCGTGCAAAAATCGAGCGACGAAGCCGATCGTGTGCAGCCAAAGGCGCGTTTGGAATATTCAGGGGTTGCGGCAGTCGGCGAGGCGTTGACGCGCGCTTGGCAAAATTTCTTGTTGCTCCTCAATATGCTTGGCGCGGTGTCCGTATCAACGCTGCGAGCGCTGCTCAGGCCGTCGGAATTTCGGCTCACATCGACGGTACACCATCTTGATCGGGTCGGTTGGCAGGCCGTACCGATCATCCTTCTGATCACGTTTTTGATCGGCGCGATCATTGCCCAGCAGGGCTTTTTCCATTTCCGGAAATTCGGCGCGGACGACTACGTCGTCGATATGGTTGGCATTCTCGTCCTCCGCGAAATCGGCGTGCTCATCGTGGCCATCATGGTGGCGGGGCGTTCGGGAAGCTCCTACACGGCCGAGCTCGGGTCGATGAAAATGCGGGAAGAAATCGACGCTCTGAGGACTATGGGCTTCAATCCCATAGACGTTCTCATTCTGCCTCGGGTGATTGCCCTGGTGATCGCGTTACCGATCCTGACGTTCCTCGGGTCGATGTCGGCTCTTTACGGAGCCGAACTGGTCGCCTGGTTGTACGGTGGGATGAGTCCTGAAATTTTCGTTGCCCGGCTGAAGGAGGCAATCTCGATCACGCACTTCAAAGTGGGAATGATCAAAGCACCCTTCATGGCGCTCGTCATAGGCATCGTAGCATGCACAGAGGGTTTCAAAGTCAAAGGTAGCGCAGAATCTCTCGGGCTTCAGACGACGGCTTCCGTGGTGACATCCATCTTTCTCGTCATTGTTCTCGACGGACTATTCGCAATCTTTTTCGCATCGATTGGTATGTGAGCCATGCAAGCTGCCGCAGTCCAACCGATGATCCGTGTCCGCGATTTGGTCGTCGGCTTCTCCGATCGGATCGTCCTCGATCATATTTCTTTGGACGTCAGACGCGGCGAGATTCTCGGTCTCGTCGGCGGATCGGGCAGCGGCAAGTCCGTTCTCCTTCGCACGATCATAGGACTGCTGCCGAAGCGCTCTGGTACGATCGAGGTTCTGGGGCAAAACCAAGATGCTCTCGATGACGAGGCTCGTCGTGAGTTCCAGCGGCGCTGGGGCGTCCTATTTCAGAACGGCGCGTTGTTCTCATCGTTGACGGTCATTCAGAATGTACAATTTGCGATGCGTGAATTCCTGCGTCTCCCGGAAGCCATGCTCGAAGAGTTGGCGGCGACGAAGCTTGCCATGGTCGGGATATCCAGGAAGGACGAGAACAAGTTTCCTTCCGAGCTCTCCGGTGGCATGACGAAGCGCGTGGCACTGGCCCGCGCCCTGGCACTCGATCCGGAACTGGTTTTTCTCGATGAACCGACCTCCGGCCTCGATCCCATATCGGCTGGCGAGTTTGATGCTTTGATCCGGACGCTCCAAAGGACGCTCGGTCTGACGGTCTTCATGATCACCCACGACTTGAACACTTTGCATGCGGTCTGCGATCGTATCGCCGTCCTGGCAGAGGGTAAAATCGTGGCGGATGGTCCGATGTCCGCAATGCTTTCCAGCGAGCACCCCTGGGTTATGTCCTATTTCCGTGGGCAGCGAGGGCGGCTGCTCGAACACGGATCCGCACGATTGTCTGTTTGAGGGGACCTGGATGGAAATCCGCGCGCGCTATACGTTGATCGGGATTTTTACGCTTTTCGCTGTCGCAGCAGCTTTTGCGTTTGTCTACTGGCTGAACCATGCCGGTGGCCTGACAAGGCAAACGCTCTACCGGGTGCGATTTGAAAATACGGTTTCCGGGCTTCTGAAGGGCTCTGGTGTGCAGTTCAATGGCATCCGCGTCGGAGAAGTCGTTGCGCTGCAATTGAACCCAGAAAAGCCAAAGGAGGTGACGGCGGTCATGTCTATTGACCACGATACGCCCGTTCGAGCCGACACGAAGGTCGCGATTGCATTTCAGGGGCTCACGGGTTCACCAGTTCTCTCATTAGACGGTGGAGCGGCGAACGCGCCGCCCGTGACATCGATCGACAATCAGCCGCCGCTTCTTTCCGCCGATCCGGATGCAGGTCAAAACATGACGGACTCAGCGCGAAGCGTTCTTCGCCACATCGACGCTGTCGTAACTGATAATGCCGAGCCGTTGCGTTCGCTGATTGCAAACATCAATACCTTCTCCGGCGCGCTTGCCCGCAATTCGGATCGCGTTGACGGAATTCTTTCGGGGCTCGAGCGAATGACCGGCGGAGGAACGCAGAAAGCCTCGACTCATGTTTTTGATCTCAAAGCCGCGGAGGGGTTTCCGGCACTGGCAAGAATTCCGCAAGGTCAGCTGGTCATTCCCGAACCGGACGTTGTCGGCAGCGTCTTCAACGATCAGGTTGCCGTCGTAACGCCGTCCGGCGACCGTTCCACAGCGTTCCAGGCCAAATGGCCGGATACATTGAGCCGCCTCGTGCAATCGCGTGTGGTTCAAAGCTTCGAGAATGCCGGCTATCTGAAAACCCTTGGACGCCAGCCCGAAGGGCTCAAAATCGATTACCAGCTGCTGATAGATTTGCGGAGCTTCCAGGTCGTGATGTCGGCGACGCCCACTGCCGAGATCGCTTTTTCGGCAAAGATCATCGGCGAAAATGGCAACATCCTCGGTGCTAAGCTGTTTGAAGCTCGTATGCCTTCGAACATCGTGGACGAAGCGAGCGCCGTGGCGGCTCTCAATCAAGTGTTCGCCAAGGTCATCACGGATCTCGTTCTTTGGACATGCAAAACCGCTTAAGGCACATTCGAGCCAAGGTCGGCGGGCGATAATCACCCGATTGTACGTAATGCGCTTTTTCAGGCTTCGATCACGACCTTGAGTGCGCGCGTCTCGGCTGCGCGACTGAAAGTGTCGTAGGCATCGAGGATTTTGTCGAACTTGAAACGATGCGTAATTAGCTTGGCCGGATCTATTTTATGGGCCTGAACTGTTTTAAGCAGCATCGGTGTGGTGACGGTGTCGACAAGCCGAGTTGTGATGCTGATGTTCTGGCTCCAGAGGCGCTCAAGGTGCAGATCGACTTTGACACCATGCACACCGATATTGGCGATCGTTCCGCCTGGCGCGACGATATCCTCGCAGGTCAGAAATGAAGCGGGTACACCCACAGCCTCGATCGCAGTATCGACGCCGCGCCCACCGGTCATTTTCATGACGGTCTCTGCCGCCGCGACGCCTGCCGCGTTGATCGTTGCCGTTGCCCCAAAACGCTTGGTCACTTCGAGGCGATTGTTGTCGGGATCGATCATGATGATTTCGGCTGGCGAATAGAACTGCGCCGTTAGCAGGGCGGCCAGTCCAATCGGACCCGCGCCGACGATTGCGACTGTGCTGCCTGGTGCGACCTTGCCGTTTAGGACACCGCACTCAAATCCTGTCGGCAGGATATCGCTGAGCATCACGAGCGCTTCCTCGTCAGCTCCTTCCGGGATCCGATAGAGGCTTGTGTCCGCATGCGGAATCCGCACGAACTCCGCCTGCGTTCCGTCAATCTCGTTGCCCAGAATCCAACCTCCCGTCGTGCAATGTGAATACATGCCCCGACGGCAATATTCGCAACGGCCGCACGCTGAGATGCACGAGATGAGTACACGGTCGCCGGGTCGAAAAGCAGTGACGCCTGCGCCGATCTTCTCGACAGTTCCCGTTCCCTCGTGACCAAGTGTCCGGCCGGGGCTGCAAGTTGGAACATCACCCTTCAGGATATGAAGATCCGTTCCGCAAATCGTCGTCTTGGAAATTTTGACGATGGCGTCGTTCGGTTCTTTAACTTCAGGGATAGGCCGATCTTCGACGGCCTTCAGGCCGGGGCCTTTATAGACAAGTGCCTTCATCACGCATCACCCGCCTCGGTTAAACGTGCAGTGTCCTCTTGTCCGCCTTCTAGACGCCAAACGGATAAGTTTCGGGCATACCTTCGAGTTCGATGCTTGCCAGCGGCTTAACGGCGCTTGTTCGGTCGATCCATATGTATTCGTCAAACTGGAGGGGCAGGGTTGCCTCGAAGTAGTGGCTCGCGAGCTCGCTATCGGGACGATAGATGACGCCGATCGCCCTTTCGAGGAGTGGTCGCATCAACTTTTCGCGAAGCTCCGTCTCTTCCTGAAGCGAAAGCATCAATCCCGGCGCGTTCGTCAGATGGAAGAGCCGCTCATAGCTTTGGGCGTGCGCCGGCCGTACGTTCATGACCTCCATCGCCCCGTCCCAATTCGAGGCAGCTGCAACGGTACCGTCGTTCGTGCCGAAGCCTATGCTGAAGCAATCGGTCCCAAATTCTCGTCTGCAGAGTTGTCCGATATTGTATTCGCCACGCCGGCTCATCTCCGTCGCCGATGCATCGCCTATATGGGAGTTATGGGCCCAAATGATCGCCTTCGAACTTGCGCCATGATGATTCAGCAGCTGGTTCAGGGTTTCGAACATGTGGCTGTCGCGCAAGTTCCACGATGCGCGCGAGCCATAATACATCGTGCGATAGTAGCGCTCGGCATTCGAAATCAAACGCGCATTCTGAGCGGCGTCGAAGAAGCGCTCGCCGTCAGTCATCGCGTAGGCCTGTTGTTTTTCGAGTAAATCCACCAAGACATGCGAGACTTCTTGCTCGCACTTTCGATAAGCCCCGGTCAGTGCCGCGCGACCGTAAGCAGACGGGTCCGCCTCCCAAGGGCTAAGGCACCCATAACGTTCGCGAGCAATCGCTGCGAGGTTTGGATCGACAGAGTCGAGATAAGTAAGGACCACCCGAACCGAGTTATATAAACTGTAGAGATCCAGCCCATAGAAAGCCGCTCGCTGATCGTATGCGCGCGTCGCGTTGTGCTTATGGAGCCAATCGACGAAGTTGCGGGTTTCTGCGTTCCGCCACATCCACGTCGGGAATCTCGCAAACGCCGTCCATTCTGACGGCGGCACGTCTCGATGCCGCGCATAGTGATCGATGCGCGCCGCATCGGGCCAGTCCGCCTCGGCGGCGACAAAGCTGAATCCCTTCTCTTCAATCAAGCGCTGCGTAATGCGTGCCCGCATTCGGTAGAACTCGGAAGTGCCATGACTTGCTTCGCCGATCAGGACGATGCGCGAATTACCGATGCGATCGAGAAGCGGCTCAAATTTCGCGTCTCGAATCTGCGTGAAGATCTCCGCGTTCTTGGCGATCAGGGAAGGCACCGAGATGCTCACGGCGGGTCGCGCACGAATGACTCGCGGTGGCTTCACCTCCCATTCGTCCTCCGTAGTCTCCCATCCCTCCTTTCCGATCAGCGGCACAAAGCGTACGTCGGCTATATCCTCCTGTTCGAAATCTTCTTCGCCCGTTCTCGTAATGCGCACCAGTTCTTGGGAACGCAGATTGTCCCCGATGGGTACGACCATCCGGCCGCCGGTCTTTAGTTGATGAAGCAGCGTGGTCGGCACATCGGGCGCGCCAGCCGACACCAGAATGGCATCGAATGGCGCTTCCTGCTGCCATCCTTGCGTACCGTCGGCGTGCCGCACGTGCACATGGGCGCAGCCGGCGTCCGCCAGATTCTGGTTAGCTCGCGCCGCCAGTTCGCCGACGCGTTCGATCGTGTAAACTTCGCCCGCAATTTGCGCTAATACGGCCGCGGCATAGCCAGAGCCCGCACCGATCTCCAAGACCTTCTCGCCACCACGCAGACCTAAGGCTTCGATCATGAAGGCCACAATATAGGGCTGGGATATTGTTTGTCCCGAACCGATCGGCAGGGGCGCATCATCATACGCCGCCGCCGCGAGTTCGTGCGGAACGAACATTTCGCGCCGCACTGTTCGCATCGCGTCGAGGACGAGAGGGTCACGAACCCCTCGGCCTTCGATTTGTGTTTCAACGAACTGACGCCGCTTTTCGTTTGATACATACATTTTTGGATACGTCTTCCTGGGCTAACGCTGCCCCCAACCACCTCGTGTAAAAGAAATCAAAATCTTGCGCGGAAGTTCAGCGTCACCGGCGCTTTTTTGCCTACCGGCTGGGCCAGAGCCGGAGCGAGCCAGCCCATGAGGGCGTAGAATGAGGCTTTTTGGCCCTACGCGGCTTGCGAGCCCAACCCGTCCAGCGACCGCCTTTGATGGTCGGCCGGCCGGTTTAACGACCCAACCGTTGCGCGCCAAAAAGGAAGAGTCAAACTAAGGACGATCCAAAGTGCGCGTACTCTGGTAACTCGCTAAGCCGATTTCCCTTAAGGAGCGCTTTCCTCATTTCGATCGTCGAGATGTGTGCGACGTGAGCTGGTGCTCCGTGAACAGCGAACCCTACGTCACATTCAATAGTGCAGTATGGATTTCGGAACCATAAGTAGCCCACGACTTCATCCTTCCCCTATCAATACGCTTTTCGTAGGAAGGAATGTAGTCTTTTTCAAAAAGTGCCTTCGTTACGGCAAGCAGAATATCTTCTGTAGAGTAAGGATCGAAGTAAGGGCACATGTCTCGGCCCACCTCTGGGATCGAGGAGCTGCTTGAGCACAGGCACACTTTTCCGAACCACAAGCTTTCGCCGACAGGAAGTCCCCACCCCTCGTACAAACTGGGGAAGATGCTGCAAAACGCATTCATATAGAGCAATTTAAGAACGTCGTCGGGCGGCTTTCGAAAAACGATGACGTTGCGCCGGAGCGGAGATAGCGATTTTACATGCCGGGGATCATTATCTCCAACGATCACGAGATCAGCTTCAGGATCGCGAAAAAAATTCAGCGCATTCCAGGCAGACAAAAGGCGCTCGAGGTTTTTATGTGAGGAGAGCGTACCAACAGTCAGCAGATAGCGCCTGTTTCTATTTGCAAGGAACGTCTCCGCAGAAAACTCCTCGTTCGGCAGCGGTTGCTTACGCGTTTCGGACACGGAAAGGAATTCATGAGGATTGGTTACGACCCGGCACCGTGGGGCGCTTTGCGCTCCGTACTGCAACCAAAACCGCATGAAGTCCGCTTTAGTGTTGTCGGATATGCAAATGAACTCGTCCGCAGAGCCTGCCGCATCCCGCAGCCAGCGCCGAAACTGCCTGGTGCCAAGCCGATTTCTGTAGACCTTCCTTATGAGAGGGATGAAATCGTGGACCAGCACAACAAATCGGAAGCCAGGATACTGGGCTTTCCATTTGCGTGCGGCATGCATCGTTTCTGGAGCATCCCAACCGGCTCCACAGAAGTACAGCACGTCATCTGCTTGCGGGTAGTAATTTCCTTCGATGAAATCCTCGTGCATTATCTCCTTTTTTTTCGCAAATCTGCGAAATTTCGCCTTTGCTAATTCGGTGAAATAGTGAGTCCGGCGCTGTGCGTACTTGTTATAGGAATACTCTATTCCTTTTCCACCAATGTGGACCGGCTCTGAAAAATCTTCCTCGATAAACCGGTGCGATATGATCTTATGGCGGTTAGTTTCGGGATCGTGCCGGATGATCACAAACGGCAATCCAAGTTTCTTCCACGCGCGTAGTAGCCCAAGGGCTATGCGGTGAACTCCGGAAATCGGCTTGCCGGCAAACAGGAACCGGTTCCAGTCGGTGATGTCGATAACGATTCTTCGCGACGCGCTCACGTGCCGGACTTCTGGCGAACTCAGCATTTAACTTTCATTCAACTCCGGTTGAGAAGCACCAGTCGCCCGTCGAAAACGCCACGCGATCATTGTCTAAATAATCATTGGAATACATGCAGAGCGGATAAATTTCAGGAACTGCAATCATCAGCAGTCCTTCCCGGCGATCAGGAGGAAGTGAAACGGATATTCTCACAGGGTCGCCGGATTGCACTTTGGCGTCTAATCTCTCGAGACTTTGGCCATCGATGAAAGTCACAGACTCTGCGGCAATCCCGGCAATGAATGCTGCCTTGAATGCGATGCACTTTTGCGATTCATTCCGGCGATAAGCGACTGACGCAACCTTGCTCGGGCCCATTCGAATTTCAGTTCCCCAGTTCGGGGTCGACCGCGGCGGGTACCAGCCAGATACAAGACGAAGTGTGCTTCCATTGTCGTTGTGTATTACGTTTGAATCATAGGCCGGAACTCCGTCGCGAGCACATAAGCGCTGAATGAACTCACAGCGATAGGCCTCGAATCTTCGGCACACTTCGGAATATAAGAGGAGATCCACGGCGAACAGGTCAGCGCGGCGTCGCAGCCACTCTTGCATCCTCTGATGTTCAGCGGCATCCGTGTCTGGCGCCTGATTGATGTTTGCTCGCTTTCCTCCCGAGGACAGGCCCAATTCGATGGAAATGAAATCCACCATGTCATCCAGGTGATCCGTCGGAGCAACCCATCTAATGCGGTCGAGAGACTCATAAAGGCGGGGCAACAGCCAATGTTCGAGAGGCTTTACCAGATCGCGCTCTTGTAACGGGTGAAAGGCGCCGACCAATTTTCGCGCTTGGAAGTTGAAGAACCTATCGTCCAACAATGTGAGAGCCCTGGAGAAGGACAGCTTGTTCAACGCGGTATACAACAGATGCGCGGGCTCTCTCCGGATGTGCTGATAGTAGGAAATGATCTGAGCAATGGGCTCGCGTGCCAAGCAAACGATATCTAAATCGGTATGTCCTTGAAGGAGATGACCGTGCACATGCCCAGAAATGAACTGCTTCGACTTGAGCAGTGCTTTAAAAGTTTCGGCGTCCGAAGATACGCTGAGGTCGGGCTCCATGTAGCGAACGCTTTCGGGAGGGAAAGCAGTTGCTAGCCGTAATCCAAAAGTTTGCCCTCCGGTTTTCTGGATGTGCAGATGAACAAGAGGCCGCCGGCTTTGCATTTGACTAAGCATCAGTGTTTCAGAACGACATCGCAGTGAGACGTGGCGCTTAATTCCTCCAGAGAGGCCTGCGCGAGAGACGAGTCATGCTCGATTCGAAAGATCGTGAAGCCGTACGCTTTCAATTCATCGTAGAACTTCTCGATCGAGCCGTAAGCGCCGGTTATCATGGCAGGCGCGAACTCCATCATGATCTGGATGTGCGGGTTTTCACGAAGAAGACGCGTCGCGCCTTTTAATACAAACGGCTCTGCGCCCTCGGCGTCGATCTTGATGAAATCAATTTTGGTGCCTGCCGGAAAGTAAGAATCCAGCGTCACTGCATTGACGGACAACACTCTGACTGAGTCATTAAATGCCGCAGCAGATTCGGGCGTTACAAAGATGCCGCTTGATCCAATGTTGCGATTGCAAATTTTGAAGTCGATTTGCTTGCACTCGCTGAATACAGCCGAAGGCACGATCGTGCTTCGATCCATGAAGCCATTCACCATCAGGTTCCTGTACGTCAGCTCCGACAGTTCGGGATTGGCTTCAAACGATACCAGCCGCCCCGATGGGCCAATGAGATCGGCTGCTAGAAGCGAATACCATCCGACATTCGCACCGACGTCGATCACCTTCATCCCGGGCCGTACCAAAGTTCGGAATACGTTCGTGATCCACTGCTCCCAATATCCATCGAGCAAAAGATGGGGCGTTAATGAGCAGTCGCGCGTGTCGACGTAGATCTTGTGCCCATAGATCGTTTTTGTGAGCGCTACGTTCTGTCCCAGATAAACTGCTGGCCGCGTCTCCTGCGCGACTGGTGTCGCCTTCGGCCGGAGCATCGCGGACAGCGTTTGCCGAAACGCTTTGAAGTGATCGGATTTCATAACCGAACGATCGTGTCCGCCGCGAGCGAATATCACAAAAACCTCGTTTGCAAACGCGGGCCCGAGATCCCTTGTCAATTTCTCCAACCTATCTGCGCCGATAAGGTCCATCTGACCTTTATGAACGACGAGCAGATCCGGCGTGCCGATACCAGGCAGCTGATCGTATGGAAGAATGCTGGAAACCAAAGTTCGGAATTCTGCAGGTCCCACTGCAAGCTTGTCGTCGATATCGCAGCTGGCAACAAATGCCGCCGCGTCTCGCCAGTATCGGTCGTGAGCGACAGTCATGCCGTGAGACCCTGATTGATATTTGGAGAAGTGGCGCTGTTGCCCCTTGAAGCGTACATGACGTTGCGCGGTAGATCGCTTGGATCCCCTGAGGTCATCGTACTTGCACGCTTTTCCTGCCAGCGCGCCCTGACTTCACGTAAGGCGCCGGCGGAAAACTTGATATCCGGTTCCGCCCAAGCGAGGTCCGTTCCCTGATAGGCAAAGGTTCTGTCTTTGTAAGGAACCAGACGATAGGGGACCGGCACGGAATGCGGGTAGCGCTCCATATAGTCCATGTTTCCGGACCAGGCCGTGGCTAAAGTCGGGACACCGAGTTCGAGCATCTCATGGATATTCAACCCGTAGCCCTCCGCGCGGTGCAGCGAAAGGTAGACGTCGGCCATGCGTTGAAATGCGGCCATATCTCTGTCGCTGAAGACCTGCTCCACGAGAGTTATGTTTTTCGTGTTCCCTATTTCCCTCAGGAGTTCTCGGCGTGCGAAGGTCGTATTCTTCTTGAATCGAACCTTCATCAAGAGATGGGAGGACGTGTCGTGTCCGAAGGCGAGCGTCCACGCGCGAACGTGGGCCAAAGGATTTTTTCGATCCGGGCAGGCGGCAAGATCCATAATCGCCAACCCGAGGAACTGATCCTCTCGCACTCCAAACTCTGCGCGCGACAGAGGAGAAACCTCAGGACAATCGACGGCGTGAGGAACGACTCTGATCGGTAAGTCGGTACCGCGCCGCAGGGCCTTTGCACTGAATGACGAAGGAGTCCAAATCTCGTGGACGATCTTTTGGGCGAACTTCCAGTCGCCGGGAAATTGATCTAGTTCCCACACCCAAAGGCCGATCCGATATGCATCGTGGAACCAGTCCGGAGGTTCTGCCAGCAGTCGTGGATAGTCCCACGGCTGGCCAAGAATCAGAACCTGATTGCTGCCGGCGTGAGCCGTGCCTTGCTTCAGAATTTGACGTCTCACCTCGTATCGATAGGCACGAGATAATCCGTTGATTGTCTCAGTGTCGCCGATGAAACGCAGCTGTGAGCGGGGATCGAATTCGGCGCATTTCTTGGGCCATGTACGGGCGAGAGCGTCACCCTGGACTAACCGCCGTTGATACCGGCGGCGTTGTTTGCGCCGCCAGGAAGACAGTGCGTGAAGGAACATGCTTTGGTGCGTGACTCGGTTCGGTTAGTTCAACTGAACGGCGTTTGTAGCCGATGCTGACATGTCTTGCGCACATAACATCGAGTGATCCACAGCGTTGTGACACCCTCGATGAGTTTCCAGCGACGGGATTGAAGACATCCTCGGCCATCAACTGTCGGCGAGATTCAAAAGCGCGTCGATGAAGCCGCTCTCGACGCCAAGATCCTGCATGACGACGAGCCCTAGTCCCGAAGCCCTCGCGGTTTCGCCGCCGGGGCTGTTCGGCCGGCAGGTGTCGGGCGCGACGACGCGCTTCTCGCGAGATCCGAAGCCGCGCAAGCTGCCTGCAGCGAGGCTGCAGCACGAAGACGTGGAAAACGGCGCGGCTTGCATTGATCGAACGGAGCAGCGCTGACATCTACCGCCGGGGGAGAAAAGCGGATGCGGGAAGATCGAGTCGAGTTCGCAAATACATTGCGCGGAATCGCTGCCCTTTGTGTGATGGTGACTCACATGATCGGATTTTGGGGCGAACCGGCCTTCGTCGCGCAAACGATCAACGCCGACGCAATCGTCCCGCCTGTCGAAATGCCGAGCGCGCTTTGGTTCGTGGGCCACAACCTTCATGCGATCGGCCTGGATCTCGGCTCATTCGGCGTTGGCATTTTCTTCGTCATCAGCGGCTTCGTCATATCGATATCTCTCGCCAAGACGTCAGTTGGCGAGTTCGCCGTAAGACGCTTTTTCCGCTTGTGGCCGACGTATCTCACGTGCTTCGCGATCATGCTGCTGTCGATCAATGCGACGGGCTGGTATTTTGGCAGAGCCTTCCCCTTCGACGAGTTCTCACTCCTCATTCATCTGTGGCCCGGGCTAAACGAAACTTTCGGCGTGCCGTACTTGGACGGAATCTCGTGGTCACTATCGGTTGAGCTCAAGTTTTATATCTTCGCCGCTTTGTGCGCGGGTTTACTCCGGCGCGCTGATTTGAAGGTGTTCGCCATCGCGGTCGCCGTTAGCGTTGGCCCATACCTCTTATGGCATTTCTACCCGAACCGTAATGATCTTGGCCTGTTTGGCGTTCGCACGCTCTGGTCTTTGGTTTTCTTTGGCGACTTTCTGCTTATCCTTATGGTGGGCGTCGCGTTCCAATTTCATCATGCCCGCAAGATCGGCAACAAAACATTCTGCGCCATCGTGTCGGCGATGCTTTCGATCTTCGTTGCGATGAATCTGTTATCGGATCCCGCGATTCTATCGCCGCGTTACGTCGTGTGGTCGTACGTTGCTGCGGTCGCCGTGTTTTGGGCATGCTATCTCTTGCGAGACCACTTCCGGGCAACCGTACCGACCACATTTCTAGCGAACATAAGTTATCCGCTCTACGCCCTCCACTGTTACGCGGGCTGGTGCTTCATGCGGATGCTATGGGAGGTCGGACTCTCCTCGAATACGATCGCCATTCTGTACATCGTCGCTTGCTTTGCAGTGTGCTGGCTGATCCATCGAGCAATCGAAGCGCCAGCAAACCGACTTGGCGGCGAACTTGCCAGAAAGCTTCGTTTGAAGCCGTATTATCCGGCTGCCGCTGGCACCGCAGCCGCTTGACGTCTCCGCTGAGAAGCGCCAACCGGATTCAACGCCGCATCGTGGCCGGTCGTAAGGCCTTGGCTCGAAGATGCCTGCGCAGAATACGACGGCTGCTGGACTATCAGCGCTCTCAAAGGCCCGCTCGATGAGGGCAGCGCGCTGCTTTCGATCCTTGCGAGCGATGGAATTCCAGTCGGGGCCGTTGCGACGGCGGTCTGCGATTGGGACGGCAGGAAAGTCGCTGAAAGCGACCGGCGTCGCTAAGGCTGAGTTGTTGCGAACTCAAAAGTGCAGGAGCGCTCTCCTCGACGGCACAAATTTCACCCAAGTCGTAATGACGGCGCAGCTCTTGAAGTCGCTCTTTCCGAGCAAAGTAGACGCAGTAGAGGAAAACCTCGTCGAGAATCATCTCCTCGATGAGAAGCGCATATAGCTGTACGACTGACCATTGCGCTGTTGCCAGTCGTTCGCCGGGTGCTTGAAGAGATCGCCAGACCAAAAAGCCTCTTAATCATCGACCGCCGCTCAACTGGTATCAGCGCGTCAGCGATGACCTCGATGAAAGCGAGATCGAGCGATTGTCGAGCGCTGCGATTTGCGCTCAACGGGATTTCACCGATGCCGCGCTGGAGCTATTGGGCATCAGCTTGGGGTGGGGGCGGCCTCGGGAAGGTGCTCCGACGCACGAAAGGCGCCGACTGTGGGTTGCGCCGAGGCTGAGAGTCTGTCGTGCAGCGTGTCTTGGAAGAAAGGGGCTGCAGCCTTTTTGCTTTGAATGCCAGCTCGACTCAAGGCGTTTGCTTCGTCGGGTTTCAGAAGCTTTTTGTTGGTCTTACTGCTTGTGTAGTATCGCCCTACGGCGGTAATGCCGTTGTCCTTCAAGCAGGAAATTTTGTCTTTCAGAGGTAGGCTTGAATCGAGCGCCTGAAATGGCATGGAGCACACTCGCGCTTGAATACCCCAACATTCTGGGCTTGAAAAAACCACGACAAATTAGGCTGAAGCTGATGCCGGCCCAGCATTGTGTCAAGCAGCAGCCTGAGAACATCGTAGCGTTCTAGTTTGTCGGCATAGCACAGAAGCGGCGGACATCGGGATGCACTTGGCTAAAAACAATCCAGCCGCACTTCGGAAATCGTCTGCTCCTCACTTTTTGATGCACTGATCGATAGCAGCTGTCCGAGCTGCTTCTTCGGAGTTGATAATGGCCAGATTGTTCGCTTTCATATTGTTCTCGCAGAAGCGGCGGTGCGCGTTGGCATCTTGCGTGAACCGCCCTTTGACGGCATAGCCGCAATGGTGCTCAATATTCGCGGCTGCTTTCAAGAGTGCGTCCGCCACATACATCTGACAGCGCGAACCGCCGATTGAGCCTCCGCCGGTCGTATCCTTTCCGGCATTGCATTTCTTGAGCGCCTTTTCACGCTTGCTCGATTCATTCGATGCTCCCGAAAAATATGGAGCGTCATGTAGAGTAAGGCACCATCCGTAGTGGGCTTTGTGATCAAGGTTCCAGGCAATGCCCCTGTATCCACAGGCAGAGTTGAGATTGCGCCTCTGCTGCTCGACGGCCTTCGATGCGTAGCTTCTGCATACGGCGGCGTGCTGTACGAAATCTGCACGTGCTGACAAGCTTGTGGTGATCCCGGTCAAGCCCATGAGGCTCGCGAGCAGGGCGCGCTTTTGTTTCGCCGACGTCGAACTCTCCATCGAATACGCCTTCAACTGAGTTCGGACAAAGATCGCATGCGGAATGTTCCCTGAGACAAAGCGTTTCGTTCATTGCTTGCACCCGAGTGGCATTACGTTCTGGCGCAGTACGGCCGGAATGTTTTCATTGCCATTGCTGTAGCGGCATACCCACTTCGTGCCTTGGTGTGTTTGCCCAGTGCTGCTGTCCTTAAAGGGGCACTTGGCGCGCCCACACCCCACTGAGGTTGCCGACTTCCAAACGACCTGGGTGTAGTGCCCTGTCACTGGATTGTTATTCTTGCAGTCGGGCTTGGGCTCGTCGCATCTCGACTTGAATCCGGGACAGATTCTCGGGTCCGTATAGTCGTAGTATTTTTCCTCACACGCCCAGGTTTTCTGGAACGCGTCGGAATCCGACATGGCCGGTTGTGTGTCGACGCCATTCATGACACCCCAACCAGCGGCAAGGTTTTCGTTCGACGCGCCGTGCCCTTCGGGGCAGGTTTCGGCGTAGGCCTGAGCGGCGGCGGCCAAAGCGGCATCCCACTGCAGCGGCGGCGAACAATGCTGCGCCCTGAAGTCGTTGTGCGCCTTGAGCATTTCCTGCCATATGGCAGGAACCGGGCTTGTGGCACCGCCACCGGCATTCGCCGCCGCTAGGCTGACGCACGCAGCGAGTATCTGCTGATAGGGCTGCAAGCAAATTGCCACTTGCATCGGATTGAAGCGTTGCAGGCAGCGCGCTTGGTTGCGGCCGAAGGCGGCCTGACACTGCTGGACGGTCTTGCCGGTAGGATCCCGGTCCGCCACCTCCTGCGGATCCATGCGTGCCACCACGCCTGAGATGCAGCAGTTGTTCCTCGTCTTGTTTGGTGCCGCGTTTTTTAGCCAGCAATGGGCGTTGGCGAATTCCTTTTCAGGCTTGACGTAGGTCCAAGCCTGACATTGGCTTTCCTTTTCGCAAGCAGTCTTGCACAGCAACTCCGCTTGATCCCTTAGTTCAACGTTGCTGATGGGGAAATCGCGGTAGTCGCTTCCCATACGGTTGGTGTCGAACTCGAGACCGGCAATTACGCCGGAGAGGCCCGACACGCAGCACTTGTTCTTTACGGGGTCCGGCACACTCTTCTTCAGCCAGCAATGGGCCTTTGGGCCTTGAATTCCCGGTGCGACAAAGGTCCAAGCCCTGCACCAGTGATCGCTTGTGCACGCGGACTGGCACGGAGCGAAGCCAGCAATCGAGGGCTCCATCTCGAAGTCCTTGTAGTCACGGCCGGGCCGGTTGACGCCGTTCTCGACAGTTTGCTCCGCGCGGGTAGGTGCGCTCGGTAGTGTTGCAAGCCCGATCAAACAGCAGAAAGCAATCATCCATTGCCGTGCTTGCATGTTGTCCTCCTACCTTTTCACTTCATCGAGCCGACGAGTGCCCGAGACATTCAGTGGACGACCGGGTTCTCACAGTTGGCGCCAGTGGTTCCCTGCGGGCACCCGCAAACGCCGCTGTCGTAGCGAATGCGTGGTGGCGGACATGGGGTGAGAGAGGCGCCAGAAGTATGCCCGGCTGGCGGTTTGCTCTTTTGGCAATTTGCGATGTACTGCAGACGAGCCTGTGCTTCGGAGTTGGCGACAGTCATGTTGCCGTTTTGTGTGAGACACCAATTGTAGTGATCGCTCTTTTTTGTGGTCCAGCGAGGTCCGGCCCCCCCACAGGCAAGCTCCACATTCAGTTGTGATTTCTGGGCCGCGATCGCCGCATAGGTGTTGCAAGCTTGCGTATTGGCTGCAGGTCTTTGTGGTGCAACTGTTTGGATGGGCCGTTGACCGCAAATCAGGCCAAGAGCATCGACATAGATGCCCGCGCGGCCGTTTATGCCCATGACCGCTCTGTCATCACCGCAACTGAAGCCGCCATGGCCGATGCGCCCGGCCGCCGACCTGATATCCACCTTACTACTGCGCCCGCCCGGCTTGATCGGCGCGCACGTCATTGAAATTGATGCGATGTATTTCGCTGCATCGCGCTCGGTCGTATATCCGAACATCACACCCGATACGTATTGATCGTTATTGCATGTCACAGGTCCTTGCAGGCCGCCGCCGTTGCCGCCGTGGCGATCGCCCGGGACGCCGGGCGCTCCGATGAGGCCGGTTCGGTCATTGAAGGTGCCGCAGAACGGGATCACCGCATCAAAGACGGAACCCGAACGCACGGCGAACCCGGTGAGATATTGGCCGGTTGCACACATATCCCGGAATGCGCCGCCGCCGGGACCGCCTACCAACGACGTGTCTTTCAGGCCTAACGCATTTCGCTTATCGAAGATGCGATCGGGATCTTCGGCAAGAGCTACGCCTTGGGCCAGAATAACGAGTGCGGCAGCCAAACCCGGCGCGAGCGCTGAGTTTCGAACGGCGTCGCGCGCCCCATAAAATGCAAATGCAAGCGTTCGTCTGAGAAATGAGGGCCAGCTTTCACTCGCGACAGATGCGTCGGTCGGAAGATTTGCGCGATTGATCATGATTGCCGGCTCTCAAACTCGCGACTGAGGACCCGGCCCGCCGCAGAAAGGCTTGGCACGGCCGTCAGTCGACAGATCCGTAGTCGTTCCTTAGCGTCGGTTCCGAATAGTTCAGCGAGAGATGTTTCGTCGTCTCGAATCCTGCGGGCCGCCCCAGCGAGTTTACCGGCGGTCTTCTCAAAACCGGCTCGGACCCGCGGGCGTTCAAACCAAAGCTGCCGGGCAATTGCCGTGGTGCCTCCGAGATTTTGGCTCGATGGTTGCGTTGCCGAAACTCTTGGGCCGTCGCCAGCGCGCCCGCTACGGCGATTGACCGTCGTTTAGAGAAACACGGCGTTTGCCTCAGCGCGAGAACTCTTGGTGCCGCGGCGGAAGAATGCTGCGGTGCGCCTGAGACACGAACAATTCTTCCGTATACGGTTTGTGCTGTCGCAAAGCTGCCGCCGATCATGGCGTTAGGCTCCGGAATTCTGCAGTGAAATGTATGATGTCAGAAATCGTAAGACTGAACATTCATCGTTTCACCGTTTGGTGTATGGCGAGTAACGGGAGAAGATAGATTGAGTGATGTGCAGGCGTTCAATATTCCCGGCCTCGTGGGCGAGGCGCACGCTCCCGTATGGAGCGCCATTCAAGTGTCGCGTGTACGGAGGGATATTTGGGATCCGATAATGTCATTCCAGCCGAGATAACCAACGAGACGACTGCCATTTCTCGCGATGGCTGAAACATATGCGATGTTCGCTGAATTCATTTTCTCGACGACCGCACTCCCAATACTCATGATGGCTTCGAACCTGAGTTCGATGAGTTTCCCAACAAAGTATGCCATGAACTACTCGCCCGCACCGGTATGCTGGCGAAGTTCAGCCGGTCACTCGGCAGGGCGGCTCATGCGATTGCGTCCGGCATGATGACGCCCGGGGCAGCTGCAGCGTCGTCGGGTGTGTCGACTTCAAACCCTCCTATCGTTCGCTGCTTGCGCACGATCCAGAAGGTTTTATGCGCACGGAGGTCTTGTTTGCGTTTTGCGTCGTAAGTCACTTCCTTATGGAAGTAGATGTTGTGCGTCAGGACGAAGACCTGTTTCACCAAGCTATTGCCGGCGCAGGCATCCTCAAGCACCCGCTTGATGAGCGAGCTAACGATGAAGAGGACGTCGCTGTCGAGTCTGGAGACGGGGTCGTCGAACACGATGACCCGGTCAGCCGACATGCCGCTCGAAGACACGCTGCCCCGGATCAGGTGGTAGAAGTAGAGGAAGGTGATGAAACTCTTTTCCCCCTCGCTCAAGGTCTTGAGCGCGTCGGTGCCTTCGTGGCGCACGAGCTTGTAGAAGCTGCCGCGATCGCCTGCCGTGGCAAGCCTGAAGCTCGTGAACCCGAACGAGGCAAGGATAGCGTTGATCTCGGTGACCGTGGGTTCGACACTAGTGATGGAACGTTCAAGTGTCGCGATTTCGCTTGTGACCGAGGCCACCTGCGTTTTTTTGGCTTCGATGGCGGTGTTGATGCTGCTGACAGCTCGGGCGAGAGCGGCCGTCTCGCCGAGATATCTCTCGATATCGGCTTTATTCTGCGTGGCTGTGACGTCGTAGCCGTCCGCGTCGATGACGTTGCGCCGAGTGGCTTTGCACTGGACCGCGCGACCATCAAGTAGAAGAAGACCGGCGGGCCAGTGCGCTTCGAGCTAACCGACCAGACCCGTCTAGCGATTGATGAGTATCTGCGATGGACGGGACAAAAGCCGGGTCAGTTTCTGTTCGCGGGTCGAGGCGATGGCTCAAGTGGGCTCGCCACTCGCCAAGATGCCCGGCTTGTACACGAGTGGGTGGCCAGCATTGGGCTCGATCCGGCCAAGTCACGTTATGTGCGCCGCGATTACGTCCGCAGCCACGGGCAGCAATCGGCCGTGGCATCGCATCAACGCGATGCGCGGTGTAGGAACGAATATATTAACCGCCGATCTCCTTGACACCGAGCGGCGAAAGTCCGTGGCCGCCTTCTGGACCCTCAACGATCCACCTCTTTAAGCGAGCAAAAGCTAAAACGGCGGGGAGGTTTTGAACAGGAAGAATCTCGACTGAAGGCTTCCCGAGCCCGTAAAGAGCTCTGAGATAATCGCGCGTTTGTTTTTCAATTTCTTCCATCAGGTCCCAGGGGCTAATCCTCGCAGGTCTTGGAGGAGAGGGCACGCGCGCGGAATAGGTTAGATTGCTACGCGTACCAATGCGTTGCTGTCGCGATCAGAAACCGGCAAAATGACCACGTCCATCGATCCCTATTGCGGCCGGTTGCCACCGAACGCGTGCATAGACGAAACGGATCGCGCGCGGAATATGTTCCCCGGGCAGGGTCAACGATCTCAATCCAGGATCATTAATGATCGCGGCGGCCGGCACGTCCTCCAGGCCGAAAACTGCGATTGCGTCGAGCTGTTCCGAAGGACCAGAGGGGTGTCGAAAGACCGGCGCGAATGGCTTCGCAAGTCCTAACTGCCACTGTGGCCGGCTCGTACGTCTCCTTTGGGATGCATAAAGGGTCTCAATGATGCGAGAGCCAGTTTGTTCGGCGGCCACAATCGCTGGATCGAATTAGCATCGATGACACGATTGGCCATACTATACTGGGGTTAGAAGGAGACACTTCAATGCCCAACTCTACTAATCATCAACGCGCTCAGATGGTCGCAAGAATGACGGTTCTTGAGCGCGTCGTTGGCCTGATGTTACGCGACCGCATGCTTGAAGCGGGCAAGGGCGCGACGGACATCCTCGCTTTCGGCGAGGACGTCAAAAAGTACTTTCATGGCCGTACGGCGGAGGGCTCAACCGACCGCGAACTCGACGACGCCGCTGATCGTTTCTTCTCGGCGATTGCATCAGATATCGGCAGCCAAGATAGCCAGTAATGCCTGCTAATCCGTTTCCGAAAGCATCCTGCGCATAGCTTCGATTATTGCGTTTTCGTTATAGGGCTTCGGGAAAAATCTTGCTCCAAGGGGCAGGTGGCCCTGCTCAACGAAAGTCCGGCCTGACACCACGATCAACTTTATCGGGGGCCATCTATCCTTGATGTAGTGAGACAGCTTTAAACCATCGATCGAACCAGGCATTTCGACGTCGGTGAAGACAAGATGGATTTCGGGGCGCGATTCCAGAACTCGTATAGCTTCGTCAGCGCAACTTGCCTCGATAACCTCAAAACCAGCGCTTTCGAGGAAGTCCAGGGCCGCGCTTCGAATAATCGGGTGATCCTCGACGACCAAAACCACGTTCTTGTGTGTCGGCATATCTTGTCCGGTCGGAGTGACGTCGTTCGCGCTGTGATGTGAAAGAGTGTCGTAACCTCGATTAGGCAATTGATCGTGCTTCGGCAGTTCTCGTGACCATCTCGTCGTAAACAACACGAACCGAAGTGCCGGGCTTTAAATCCTGCACGATAATTTTGCCGCCGAGCTGCTTGGCGAGCGCCTCGACGATTCCTGTTCCGAGCCCGGGTTTGGCTTTGTCGGAGCCCGTCGCCATGCCAATACCGTCATCCGCGACGGATAGAGCCCATTTCGCTCCATGGGATCGGAAATCAACGCTGATCTTGCCGTGCCGGTTGCATGGGAAGGCGTGTTTAAGAGCATTGATCACCAGTTCGGTGATGATCAGACCAAAGCTCACCGACGTATTTGCATTGACGACACTGTCATCGATGGTCGCCACGATCGACAGACGGTTGGGGTGTTGGATCATCGATGCGCCGAGGCTTTCGCAAAGTTGGACGAAATAGGGCCGAAGCGACACGTCTCCGAGGCTTGACGCCGCGAGGTGACGCTGAACTTCGGCGATCGACATGACGCGATGGTGCGCATTTTGAAGATGCCCCCTCGCCTCCTCGGACTGCACCTTGCGAGCACTTTGCATCAGCACGCTCGCGATGATCTGGAGACTGTTGGCAACGCGGTGCTGGATTTCCTGCAGAAGAATCGCTTTCTCTCGGATGAGATCATCTTTTTCCCGAGACGCTGCACGAGCGGCTGTTACGTCAGATATCGCCAGAAGGAGCCGAACACGGTCGTTGTCGCCGTCGTCGAGCTTGCGAGCATTTAACACCAAGCTTCGAGGCTTTTGGCCAATCAAGGTGAGTTCGAGTTCGTAGCCCTCGATTGGGGTCGTCCCCCGTGCGGTTGCCGCAAGCAGCGAATTGAGTTGGGGAATTGCCCACTCGCCACCGCCGATCTCGGAAAGCTGCCGACCAGGAATGCCGGCGGCATCAATCTGAAATGTCCGGCAGAACGATGCGCTCGCAGCGATTACGTTCAGATCGGCAGTAAGGAATAGCAGCGGCTCGTTGGATGAAGCGATGACAGCGAGAGTGCTGGCTGCTTCAACGTGCTGAGAGGTAACAGAAGCCATCGTATGGCCCTCAAGGGCCGGAGGCTCGCGGTGCGAAAGCCATCACTCGGCAGAATACGTCGACATACCATAACTCAAGAAAAAAGCTTTGGTTGGCCCCAATGCGATAGGTATGGGGCCAACATGGTCTCAAAACTTGGTGAATTTAATCGCGACAGACGCGACGGTGATGCCGGTAGTAGCAATCCCGGTAGTCATCGGAGTCGTCAATAATGTAAACGCCGGAACCGTAGCCATATCCGTAGCCTCTGCCACCGCGCGAATGACCGCCATGGCCACGATTGCCGCCACTCCAGTTGCCTACCATGCGGTGTGAACTATGACCCATGCCTGCGCCACGTTCCGTTCCGCTTGAGCGACCGGCGCTCCCGCTGGAATGATTCATACCGCTTGCCCCTGGCCCGTCAGCATGAGGACCCGCGTTGGCCGTGACAGTCATTACACTGAGCGCAAGAGAGGCGCTCAGCGCCAATAAGGCACTCGAATGAACTTTCATTTGTTTCCTCGGAAATCTCGCTCAGCATTTGCTGGCGTTCGGGTCTGAGCAAAATAGCTCGACCGTTAAGAATGATACTCCCCGGTCGCCGATTAAGTTTCCGAACGTGACCACGGGTGACTATTCAACAAAGGCCGCAGGTCGGAATGAGCGTGATGGGCTAACCCTCAGCGTCCTGCGATTCACGAGATTCCAGCAGCAGAAACTGGCGCCCGATTTCAGAACGTAATTCTTGAGTGTCGCAGGGTTCCCGGTCGGAACAAACCATCATAACCATGGCAACCCATTCGCGCCTGGGTTGATTGTCCGGGCTAATCCGCAAATCCGCGCACACGTCATTGAGCAGCTTCGTCAGAGCGCGAACTTGTTTCTCGTCATAGTGTCCTGGGGGAAATTTCATGGGCTACTCACGCAACATACAGGCGGGAGCAAACCAACTCTCAGCCGTTGGCGCCTGCTTTGACGGGCCAACGATCGTTCAACACTGCGCGCAAGTGTATACAATAGATAGTCACGTTCTCGGCATGACTGCCTTTTTCAGCAGCGCGCCACTCACCTAGTCGGTTGCCGCCTCAGCTTTAAGCCTCATCCTGCTGCGAACTATGGCCTTGGATGGCAGCACCGTCCGGAGACCCTCAGGAACGATTGGTGACGCGAGGTGTTCGCTATTGGACACAGGAGTTCAAGATGCAAATCAGTCGCCCGCAGCGGGCAATTTCTCAAGCGGCGTTAATCGGTGTGGGTGTCTTACTCTCGTCGGCAGTTTTGGTCCGCTATCTGACATACAAGGCAGAAAGCACGCGGCGCCTGTCAGGCAGGCGTGTAAATGTCAGCGGCGAAAGCATCCATCTATTGGACCGCGGGGAGGGCCCTTGTGTCGTACTGCTGCACGGCAATGGGAGTATGATGGAAGACTTTGCTTCGACGCAATTAGTTGAGGCGCTGGCTTCGAAATACCGCGTTCTCATCTTCGATCGACCCGGCTTCGGAGCAAGCACAAGAGGGACCGGACCATGGACACCTGAACGCGAAGCGGAGCTCCTCGATGAGACGTTCCGTGTTCTTAACGTGAGCTCGCCGGTGCTGGTCGCCCATTCCTGGGCGACGTTGGTTGCGTTGAATCTTGCGCTGAAGAATCCGACGGGCCTCAAGGGGCTCGTGCTTTTGTCCGGATACTATTTCCCGACCGCCCAAGCCGATGTCGTACTTCAAACACCGGCCAGCCTTCCGCTGATTGGCAATGTTCTTCGAAACACTGTCTTGCCACTGCTTTCGAGAATTATGGCGTCTTCCACATTCAAAACTCTCTTTTCACCGCGCGCTGTACCGACAGTTTTTGAAAGAATGTTTTCTGTCCCTATGGCATCCCGTCCATCTCAACTGAAGTCCGTCGCCGATGATACTGTCGGCATGCCGAGCTTCGCTCGAGACATCTCGGTTCATTACGAAGACATTCACTTGCCGGTCCACATCGTTGCTGGCGCTGAAGACAAGATCGTAACGACGTCTGAGCAATCGGCCAGATTGCATCGCTCCCTCCCGAACAGCACGTTGGATGTTCTCCCAGGCGTGGGTCATATGAGTCATCATGTTGATCCGGCGTTGGTAATCAGACTAGTCGATGAATTGTCCAGCCGGGCTAGTCCTGTTTTTGAGGGGACTTCCGCAAAGACCCGCGCGTTCGGATAAACAGGTACGCTGAAATCCCAACGATCCGCCATTGCGCTGGCTCGCCGCTGCCTTCGGTGTGCTGCACAGTTCCGCTTTAGAAGGAACTGCACGCCTCTTCCAACCCGAGTCGGAACAATCGGTGTGCGCCTTGCGTTCGCCGGGAGACCAGCTAACCCCCGAATGGACAAACAATGGAAACGCTCGCCGACTTATTTGAAGACACGCTTCGCGACATTTACTACGCCGAAAAACACATTCTCCAAGCCCTTCCCAAGATGGCGAAAAAAGCTTCTTCCGAAGACCTGTCTGCTGCTTTCACTAAGCACCATGGTGAAACCGAAAGTCAGATCCAACGCCTCGAGCAAATTTTCAAGCTTATCGGGAAGAATGCTCGCGGCAAGAAGTGCGACGCTATAGAAGGCATTCTCAAAGAAGCCGAGGAACTCATGCAAGAGGCGAAGACCGACACCGTTCGGGATGCCGCCATGGTCGGTGCAGCGCAGGCTGTGGAACACTATGAAATTTCCCGCTACGGCACGCTCAGGGCATGGGCAAACAAGCTCGGGATGGACGATGCGGCCGACCTGCTAAGCGAGACGCTTGCGGAAGAGAAGGCAACAGATCAAGCACTCACCCAGTTGGCCGAGACGGAAATAAATGTTGATGCCGACGATTTACCCGAGAAACACGAAGGCGCGATGATGCCAAAGAAGCGCGCGGCTTCGAAATAGGCACCGACGTCACGGATGCTTGTAGCCGATGACGAATAGGAAGCTCGGCTTGCCGCCGAGCTTTTCTCATGTCCGGCAACAATCGTACCGTTGACTCTATCACCTACACGGCTTCGCGCGGCTGTTGCTACACGCAAGAGGGCGGATTGAAGGTTGCCACTTACAACGTCAACGGCATCAACGGTCGGCTCGATGCTCTCTTGGGTTGGCTGAATGAGTCGGCGCCCGATATCGTGTGTCTGCAGGAACTTAAGACGACCGATGAGAAGTTTCCGGAAGCTGCGCTGATAAAAGCCGGCTATGGCGCGGTGTGGCATGGCCAGAAAAGCTGGAACGGCGTTGCAATTCTCGCGCGCGGGTCCAAGCCCCAGGAGATGCGCCGTAGTCTTCCGGGAGATCCAGACGACGTACACAGTAGATACATAGAATGCCGGGTCGCAAAGATGACCGTCGGATGCCTCTACCTTCCAAACGGCAATCCCGCTCCCGGCCCCAAATTCGATTATAAACTACGTTGGTTCAAACGCTTTTCTCAGCACGCCAAAGAGCTGCTCGCCAGTGGCAAGCCTGTCGTTTTGGCCGGAGATTATAATGTCATGCCGACGGACCTCGACGTCTACGCGGCGGAGCGGTGGCGGGACGACGCGCTCTTCCGCCCAGAGGTGCGTACGGCGTATCTCAAGCTCGTCGATCAAGGATGGACGGATGCCGTTCGCGCGCTCCATCCAGATGAGCAAATTTACACTTTTTGGCACTATTGGCGAAATTCGTTTGCCCGCAATGCCGGGCTGAGAATCGATCACATACTCATCAGTCCGCCGCTCGCAAAGAAGCTTAGGCGAGCAGGGGTCGATAAAAGTGTTCGTGGACGTCCGGGTGCAAGCGACCATGCGCCAGTCTGGATCGAATTGAAGTGATATCGAACGCATACGGAACAAATTTGGATGCGCCCTCGTTGGCTTTGCATAGCTCAACCGGCAGCCACATCACACGGCTAGGCCGCTATGATTAAAGCGCCCGCCAAGCATCTCGAGCCAGACAGCGCCCAGATGCAGTCTCCTGAGAAAAAAGCCGCCTCCAGGTCGGGCGCTCCGCGCAAGCCGAGGCGCTTTTCCTGTTGAATAAGGAACCCGATGGATTTTTACAGCAAGCTATCGAAACAATTTTCTGAACTCGCGGGCGGCGCCGCAAATCTCATGGGGTCCGCACCCGCGTTTATCATTGCGACAGCCGCCTGCATTTTATGGGCGATTTCCGGACCAATCTTCCATTATTCCGATACATGGCAATTGGTCATCAACACCGCCACCACCGTCCTAACATTTCTAGCGGTCTTTCTAATCCAGCATAGTCAGAATAGGGATGGGCGTGCGATCCAGCTAAAATTGGATGAACTGATAAGAAGCACCAAGGCGGCGAGCAACCGTCTCATTGATTTAGAGCACGGAACCGAGGAAGAGTTTGACGATCTGCAATCTGCAATAAAGCAGTCGAAAGAAGGAAGCGAACGTAACCCGCGCTGATCCGGAAACCGGGCTTGGAAAGGGCGGCGCGGCACATCAGATATCACGATCATCGGTCGCTACCCTTCAAGCTAACGATCGCGTCTTCGACTTTTCAGTTCGAATTGCCCTGCATCACCCGACTATTTAAAGGCAACCATGCCAAACAAGACCGCATTCGTCACTGGTGGAACGGGCTTTATTGGTCTCAATCTCATCGAGCATCTCGTCCAATCAGGTTGGACGGTCACAGCTCTGCATCGACCGGAATCTCGGCTCACTCAATTGCAAAAATATTCCGTCAGTCTCGTGAAAGGGACGATCGAAGATTTCGCCTCGCTTGAACGCGCCATGCCTGAGGAGCTTGATGCCGTTTTCCACGTCGCGGGCGACACCAGCATGTGGCCGGGGCATCTGCAAAGACAATGGCGGACCAACGTCGATGGCACACGCAATGTCGTGACGGCGGCACTAGCTAAGCGAACAAAGAAATTTATTCATACTTCGACGTCGGGTGTCTATGGCCTTCCGAAAGAGCCATTCGATGAGACAGCGCCAAAACTGGGCAAAGGTGGCTTTAACTACCAGCACTCCAAGGTCATGGCTGAGGAGGAAGTCTCAGCTGGCATCGCACGCGGCTTAGACGCGGTCATTTTAAACCCCGCAAATGTAATCGGCCGCTACGACTGGAACTCCTGGTCACAATTCATTCGCCGGGCAGCCAACCGGCAATTGCCGCTCATCCCGCCGGGAAGTCACTGCTATTGTGATGTTGGGGCGGTCGTGCGGGCGCACGTCACGGCCGTGGAAAAGGGCCGGACAGGACACAATTATATTCTGGGCGGCACTTCGGCTTCCTATGCAGAGATAGTTCAGATGGTGGGTAAAATGCTTGGTCGACCAACCAATATGTGGGTGGGCCGGCCATTAGGAATGCGTTTGGCCGGTCGGATGCTCGACGGGGCGTCGGTGATCACTCGCAGTGAGCCGATGATTACGCGGGAGTCGGCGGCGTATCTGAGCGCGAATATACGCTGCCGAAGCGACAAGGCCGTCCGCGAACTCGATTACCGGCCTGTATCAATCGAACTGATGCTCAAAGAATGCATCGACTGGATGCTCGCTGAGAAGCTCATCGATCCCGTGTTCGTATCGCATTAGGATTTAGCGGAGTCGGCCACCGGGGTCGGCACGCGGGAAATGGGGAGCCGACCAAACATTCGTTCCATTACCAAGTCGTACAAGCTCGGCGGCAAGAGCCGGCTTAAGCGAACGCTGAGGCCGAGCGACCACGGGAAAAATACGTGTGAACTCCCCCGTTCAATGGCTTTGAGGATTGCCGCCGCGGCAGCCGCGGGCGTCGATGCTTTGCCATTCGACATATCCGCCCCCATCAATACATTGATCTCGTCGAGCAGCGGCGTCTGCACATAACCCGGGAACACCGTCGTGACACGGATGCCCCTAGGACGTAGCTCGCGACGAAGACTTTCCAAGTAAATGGCAACGGCGCCCTTGCTTGCGGAATAACCCGGTTCGAATGGGATGCCGCGTAGGCCAGCCAGGCTCGAGACACCGACGATTTGCCCTCGCTTGCGTTCCAGCATTGAGGGCAGGACGGCTTCGATCATATAGACCGCGCCCAGAAAATTCGTCCGCACAATTTCTTCGAGCTCGGGGACCTTTAGATCATCGACCGTCGACGCTCTGCAGATGCCAGCGCACGGGATCACAATATCAATGGGCCCAAGTGTGCTGCCGATCCGTCGAACGGCGGCATGTACATGCTCGCGCTGCCCAACATCCACCGCAGCAGCGAAGCAGTGGGCCCCAGCCTCGCGAAGTTCATCGGCGAGAAGCTCGAGCTTACTTTGGTCGCGATCGAGTAGCCCAATTTTCGCTCCGCGACGAGCAAACAACCGGCATAATTCCTGGCCGATGCCGCTTGCGGCCCCGGTGATAACGACGACATGGGATTGCAAGGAAAATTCTTTCTGATCGGGCGACCGCGGTGGCCTCGCAAAAGGATGCCTCAACGTGTTTCAACGCATCGAGGCTATAAGAGCTTTAATTGCGCGGCCCCTCGAACATGCCCCTCCAATGGTTGGCCGGAGGCAAGCGCGATGGGGGGGCCATCCAAACTCTGGGAGCTCGGGGCGGTCCATGGAATCCGACCGCCCACTTGAGAACCAAAGCTACTTGTTGGGGGTCCGGTCAGACGTGCCCTCTGGTGTCTGGCCAGCGTCTGTCCCGGGCGCTCCCGCCGAGGTAGATCCCGGAGTGCGAGTTGGAGATGCTTCGCCAGGAGTGCGGTCCGACGTTTTGCCCGACGTGCCAGTTGAAGCACCACTGCTCGAGGTGTTGGTGATGAGCCCCTTATTACAAGCGCTCATCCATTCGGCCTGATCAATGGTCGCGTCTCCATCCGGGTTGGCGGCGTTGAAGTCGGAAACGTAGCCCTTAGCCTGGCTAGCTGTCAGTCCTGATGAATTGCTGGGATTGGCCTGTTGCCAGAGATTGGAGCACTCGCTTTGGCTCATCTTCATGCCTGCACTGGACGGGGCATTTTCAGCCGCAAGACAAACGCTTGCGAGTCCAAACGCTGCAGAAAGTGCCAATGCTCCCGCGGTTAGATGCTCTTTGTTTTTCATGGTCTTCTTCTCCACCTTCGGCTGCTACAGCCGACCTCGAAGCGCACGAGCGCGCTGACAGTGCAACGTGCCTCGGAGCCGCGTTGTTCCTCTCAATCTGAAGCTGTTCTAAGCACTTAAAATTGCGGGTGGATGTCATCGATATCATCAGGAGATGAAAGAGGTCGGACGGCGTCGGCCTTCCAACCTCAAATAAACTTGCGGGTACGCCGAGAGATCAACAGCCGTGACGCAACAGGCAGCGTCTGAAGGACCGCCCAGTCTGGGATGGCGGCGCACACTGCTTTATTTCTTGTTCGCTATTTTCGAGAGCCGAGTTCGGCGCTATAGGCCAAAACCAGACATTACTCCCCAGAGTCCGCTACCGGTAAAAGGCGATCGAGCCCTTCGGGACGAACGGTGAGTAGCCACTGTGGCCGGTCTTCACCCGGGCGTAGCAGCGGTTTTTCGCGCTCGAGCACGTACCGGGGCCCGCTCGAGTTTTCGCAGCAGAAACTCTTCTTCAGTGATGTAGGTCCTGGTTGGGGGAACCGCGTCGATCTTTTTCGCGAGCTGGATTTGGAAGACCATCAAGCCTCCATAGCGAAAGCCAGCCTCCGCTCCGGCAAGATAGAATTCCCACATCCGGCAGAACTTCTCGCCAACGATCGCCGCCGCTTCATCACGGCGGCGAGCAAATCGATCACGCCATGCGGCAAGCGTATCTGCGTAATGCAGCCTCAGGATCTCAATGTCCGTGACAATGAGGCCGGCCTGCTCAACGGCCGGCAGAACCTCGGCCAGCGAGGGTATGTAGCCTCCAGGAAATATGTACTTCGCGATCCATGGGTTCGTGGCGCTTTCCCCATCCATTCGCCCGATCAAAAGCTCCTCGCGAACTCCAAAATCGCTTTCCCTGAGACAGGCGTGACTTGGATGCTCGACGCACCTGCAGCGGTGGTCGTTCAACACGACGTTTAAAGTTGCGATGACACGCTGTGTAGACGCGAGTGAATAGTGCCGACCCTCAACCACTGAATTCCATTTGCTGCCATCATTTTTCCGGCAGCGTTATTGTCGCCCGATCGCCCTTGGGTCTCTGGGCGGAAGTTCGCGCTGCCATCGGAGATACCGCTACCACGTCATGTAACCGCAAATCGCGCTTCATTCTTTCAAAAGCCGCATCGTATCGCGCCTGCTTCGATAGCGTTGACGCGCGTGCGCGTCGGACAAAATCGCTCAGTTCCATCATCGTCCTATTTTTTGAGAAAGCCAAACGAGACACCCGCGGGGGCAACCCAAAACCGGTGGCCTCTTATTCTGAGGGCTATGGCGCATCCCATGGACAACCGCAGTATTTTCAATTCAGTTCCGCCCCAAGCAAGTGCCCATTCAACGCAGGGCATTATGGGCCTCGAAAATGGAAGGCCAACGGCCATGATGAAAAACCAATCTACGCGGAACCAAGGCGGTGCTGATCTACCGCCGAACCGCCAACCTTCGCGCCGTCCAGCTGCTCCTCGGCCATTCGAAGTTTGAGGGCACCGTGCGCTATCTCGGCATCGAGGTCGCTGATGCTGTCGAGATAGCCGAGAAGATAGACATCTGACGTTGGCATTTCCGCTACGAACAGACTTAGTCGGCGAGTGTTGAGGGACGCCAACTACGGCAGCGGCAATGACAGCTGATGGGATAAAGCTCCAGCTTCAAACAAATAGCTTACGCCGTTTTGAGATCGCTCGTCTTACGGTGGAGCGGGAGACGTTGAGCCGCTTCGCAATATCCGACAAGGGCGCGGGCCGCTGGTCCGAGATGATAGATTTGATCTGTGGCTCTGTCAGCTTGGAAGGGCGACCGAGAGCGATGCCTCTCGCACGCGCAGCGGCCATTCCGGCCTTTGTCCTCTCACTGATGAGCGCCCGTTCAAATTCCGCGAGCGCGCCGACCATATGAAATTGCAGTCTGCCACCCGCCGTCGAGGTATCGATCACGTCTGAGATCGACCTGAATGCGATACCTCTATCTTCGAGATCACTGACCAGCGAGATTGGGTGCGACAGACTTCTTCCGAGCCGATCGAGTTTCCAGGTGACCAACGTGCTGCCTGGTAGAAGAGATTTCAGCGCATCATCAAGGGCTGGTCGGCTTTGGAGAGCTCCGGAATAGCCTCGGTCGCAAAATATGCGTTCGCATCCTGCCTGCTGAAGCGCGCCGATCTGCAAATCCAGATTCTGTTCGTCGGTTGAAACCCGCGCGTAGCCGATCAGCATGACATCAAACCCCAGCCCTTCTGGCCCCGAACTGTGGTTCGAAATCGCATGCGAGAAGGCGTAGAAAACGTATCAAAAGGGGTCCTTTTTGCTCATCATTACGAGCCGCGCACGTTGCGTGCTGGATGCTCTGTAATGCCGAGCTTAGTCGACGCTAACCATCCTGCAACAACGCTGCACAAAAGGACCCCTTTTGATTGAGGCAATCCAGCGAGGCGCTCATGCACCAGGCAGTTTCAAATAAGCGGCAAGCCGCAGGAGGGCGTACGCAAACCAAACAGAAGAGTCCCCTCTCGTCCCGGACGTCCTCCGGCCAAGGCCAGAAGCCCGTTCGAAGACGGTCGAGCCGTGCTGACGATGAAGGAAGCTGTCGTCACGCTGTTGCCAGTCAAGGACGTCGCGCGCCGTACCAGTCTCAGCAAAGCGCAAATCTATCGAATGACCGCGCGTGAACAATTCCCGATGCCGGTAAGGGTGTCCCGGGGGCGGACCGCGTGGGTCGATAGCGAGATCAACGAATGGATAAAAACACGCGTGAGTGAGCGCAACGCGGAAAGGGGGCAATCCAACGGTCTTGACTTCAGCGCGCATGGCGACGGCGCAATGCGATATCGTGAATGATCAGCGACGAAATTTCGACGTCAAGGCCAATCTCCTGAGCAAGCTTGATGAGGCCGTGGTCGAAGCGTGTGCGGCCCAGCACGGTCCTTTGCCGGAGTCCGCACCATTCCTTGTAGGCATCGAAGGCGACGGAGAGGTGCAGTTCCTGCCCGGGCTTCCGCTGCAGCCGTTCCGCCGCGAAGGCTTCGAGCGGCGGGCCGAATGTGATTGCGGGCAGGGCAGGGGACGGTTGCTCCGGTCGTTGCGGCTTAGCGGGGTGTCTCCGCCAAGGCGTCGTGGCGACGTACAACCCAAGAGGCCCGCCCGAGCTTGACGTGTCTGTATGAGCAGAAAGTCAATGCACTGCGTGCAAGCCTGCAAATCCAGGGAGAGCACGTTCCAACCTTTCGGGAGGCATTTCAGGGATATTTTTCGGAAAAGAAACAAAGCCTCTCAAACGCAAAGCATATCGCCCAATGGGAAAGCACAATGGAGGCTTACGTATTTGCCAAAATAGGGGATATGAGCGTGGAGGAAATCGGATCTCAGGATATCAGCGCGATAATCGACTCGATTTGGCACGACAAGCCGGAAACGGCCAGTCGCGTTCTCGGGAGAATCCGGGAGGTATTGGATTTCAGTATTGCTTACGGGCTTCGCACGAAGGTAAATCCGTGCGAGGCCATACGCTGTGTCCTTGCTTCTCGCGGGCGTAAAGTTCGCCGCACCCGTCTCTGCCATATCGGGAAAATCCACGCCTGATTTGGAGGCTGCGCCTAACGGCGGGAGCTTCGATGAGCAAGCTCGCACTGCAATTCTTAATCTTGACGGCAGCACGCTCATCAGAAGTGCGCGGTGCCAAATTTGATGAGATCGACTGTGAGAATGCGCTCTGGACCATTCCGGCAACCAGCGCTGCCGGCGACGCCGGTTGTTCCACGAGCACGGCTTCGGCAATCGACTGTTGTGACGCGAGGAGATCGGTGTCCCGGCAAGGCGTTAGCCCGGGCACCGATCGAAGCTCTGCGATGCCGCCTTGTCGTAGTAACGGGGAAACCCCTGGGGATGACGGCGCATCACTTCGAGCGCCAGCCCGACAAGCGGTACTTCGCGTGGCGAACTCTTCGTTTTAGTAACGCGTTTTTCGGCGACAATCTTGAGATACGGCACCTCGTGGTTCAACACGATGTGGTGCGGTAGGACATTCACCGCCTCCGATGGGCGGATGCCGGTCTCTGCCACCAAGTAGATCAGGTCACGCGCCTCGTCGTTCAGATTGTCAAACATTCCAGGTGCCAGGATCTGCTCCTGGACGTGGGACACCGGAAATGCGACCCGCTGGCTGTCCTCGCCACCCTTGATCCGCGTCCCCTGAAAGCAGTCCGGCAAATTCAGCCGCTTTTGCCGATGGATGTCGCGCCATAGCGCGGCAACGCGCCCGATCAACTTGTTGCCCGTATCGTGGACGATCTCCTTATTCGCAATCCACTTTTGTACGTGCGCGTTGACGGTCATCACGGTCTCAAAATCGAGCTCAGACATCGGTCTGTCGCCGCCGATGATCTCGATAAAGGCGTCGAGTGCCGTCTGGCAGGCGAGCGCCGGCGGCGTTTGTATCGCGCATTTGTATCGATCACTTCGGCCGAATTTCCGCAAAATCCGGCCGGAAACGTGATTTCTGCTGCGATATCAAGGGAGGGTTGGCGCCCCGTAGGGGAGTGAGGGGCGGTCTTTAAAATCAATGTATTAGCGAAAGATTCGACCCCAAAAACCTCTCGGCCATTTCCATAGTGTTTTGTCTGATGTGTCCAACCGACGACGCCGTCAATGTTCGAGATTTGATTGCAGTGAAAGCCGCGGATGTCCCCGAGCGAGCGGACCCCAACGGCCGCATTGCCGAGAAAGCGGACCTTTCTTTGCTCGCCCATCACGTTACGTTGCGGTCCGCGAATAGGCTCTCGCCATCGAAAAAGCAGACAACCAAAAAACGACGCCGTGGGGCAGCTTAGGCAAATTGTTCCTGAGTTTCGTAAAATAGTTTCCTTGGCCCTTTAGTTGCTCCCAAATCGCGATTATGCTGCCCTTTTATTTTTGCCGCTCTTCCCAGTTGAAGTCTACCAAGGTTTCCCGCACGCTCTCGGAAGTTGAGAAGAAAGTTCGAGGAGACGTTCGGGGATTGGGTTCACGCAGTCATGAACCGTTTGGCTTTGGAGATATCCGATGCAGTGGACGAACGTATGGCGCGCCTCTTGCCTCCTCGCAGTGACGACAGCTTGCGCCTTTGGCGCGGCACGAGCCGATGATCCCGTTCGGGTTTCCGGATATTTCTGCGGCGCAAAAAAAGACCAGATCGCATTCCTCCAGCGCGAAGCGGCCGGTGATACCGGAGAGATTGCCGCCAATACCGTCAACAAGGCTGCTGGCAAGCAGACCTGCGCTTTCTTCCTGCCGGCCCAAGCGATTGCCATGAACGATCAGACCGTCATCAGCGACGGCATCGTCTACAAGGTGCAGAGCTTTGTTTTTCTGCCCGAGAAAGTCGAGCGTTGGACCGGCACGCACTTTGGCTCGATGCGATCAACGAAACCCGTCCGCGAGCTCTGACTAGATGTGAACGCGGGTCAGGGGGCTGCCGAACCGGTAAGAACCATGCGCGGCCCTTCCGGACAGCTGATGCGCTTAATCTCCGTATTGGTCTTGAGGTCCAGGACGGAAACGCTCGCTGAAAACCAGTTCGCGACGTAAGCCTTGCTCCCGTTCTTCAGTGCAGCAACGCCTTCGGGATAGCGTCCGACTTTGATTTCGGCGCGGGGCGCATGTGTCTTCGCGTCGATGACAGATATGCTTCCGCCCTGCTGGTTGGAGACAAGGACCACCGCATCATCGTGCGTAATGGCAACGCCGTACGGCATCGCGCGCGTTGCAGCCGATGAACGAATTTCAAGTTTGGACGTATCGACAATCGACAGCGTCGCGGACTGCACATTGGCGACGGCAAGTTGCTTTTCATCGGAACTCAAGGCCAGCGCGAACGGCGCCCGCCCAACCGGAATCTCCGTCAGAACTTCGAAACGTTTGGCGTCGATGACAGCGACGCTGTTCGCCTCACGGTCGGCAACATAGAGGCGGGCCCCATCGCGCGTAAGAGTAAGATGAGCCGGTGACCGGCCCACCGGTATCCTTGCGATGACGTCGCCCGACGTCTGATCGACGATCGAGACGCGGTTCGCACTCCAATCTCCGACGAACAAGCGGCCATCGGCGCGCGAAGCAACGCCGAACGGCTGGCCACCGATCTTGAGCACGCGCGCAAGTCTCCGGCCTCGGAGATTGATAACGGCAATCTCTCCGCTATCCGGAAGTGTCGCGAACGCTTCGCCCGAAATGGAGTTGATCGTAAAGGCCGCGGGCTTTCCGGGAATTTTGATCTTCCCGGCGATCTCGTCCACGTCCGTGTCAATGACAGAAAGGATGCCATCGTCTTGGCTGAGAACGTAGATGTTCTCTGCAGCACCATCTCGCGCCGCTGCCGTACCCGCAAATACGACAGCATGAAGGGCGAGAAGGATTATGAGGCCGGCGAGGGGTTTCATCCCTTGCCTTCGGCTTTCGTCTTGATGCCTCCTAGGCCCGCCTTGATGAAATCTTCCGTGGCCTTCACGGCTGCGGCATCGCTCTTCTCTTCAGGCGGCTCGTTCGTCGTGTCCGCGCGATAGAACCGCGAGATCCACACGACCTCGCTGCCATCGCCCGCCGGCACAACCTGGATGGTGTCGGAATAGAAGCTCGCCGGGAAAGCCTCGTGGTTTTCCGTCGCCAGCCGATAGCTGTAGGACATGTCCTTGTCTTGATAATCGTCGAGCCCTTCGACGAGATCGCCACTGCCGCTCTTGAGCGTCAGCGTGCGCGTTGCGCCGCTTTCATTGCCGCCTTCGCTTTTCACGCTTGCGACCGACGGATGCCAAGCACCGATGCTTCCGAAATCCTTGATGAGCTTCCAAACCGCGGCCGCAGGAGCCGAGATCGCAATCTTCTCTTCCACTTTTTGCGGCGTGGGCCCGTGGGCCATGGCGGCCTGCGCGCCCATCGAAAAGATTGCGAACGCTAGAAGAGAACGTAACTTAATCGGCATTCAAGAAGGCTCCTTCTAGGGTAGAATTTCAAAGAGGTCTGGCAGGACGCGGGCTGCGGCGCATTGGAGCGCGTTCGACGAACTGCAGCGCATAGACTGCCAAAATCGATAGAAGCGCGAAGAGCGCCGGCACGTAGGCCATGTCCGTGCTGATGGGTACAATGCGCGGTTCGCTGGACGACAAAAGTTTCGGCGCTATCGCTCCGGCTTTTTGCAGTCCGACATAGGAGAGACCGGTGCGCGATGCGAGGTCCTGGAGATGCGCGGTCTTCACGGATG
The DNA here is from genome assembly GCF_900116175.1 of Hyphomicrobium facile. Taxonomy (GTDB): domain Bacteria; phylum Pseudomonadota; class Alphaproteobacteria; order Rhizobiales; family Hyphomicrobiaceae; genus Hyphomicrobium_B; species Hyphomicrobium_B facile. The sequence continues at coordinate 840,453 of NZ_FPCH01000002.1, read as the reverse complement.
ATAGCTGCTCATCTCCGGCAGCCTCCAAGGCGCCCCACGGAGCGTTCCGCGGATTGTAACCCTCACGGGTTTCAGCATCCTTGGGCGCGGCCCCGATGCGGTTCTCCTGCGGAACGTCACTTTGATTGTAGACGCCGACCTGGCGGCCCTCGTCGTCGAATTTGGGTATTGGCGTCTTCTCGCTGCCACCGACGCCGGCAATCAGCCCTTTCACCGCGCCGGGCTTGCCTTCGAACTCCGGCACGCCCGTGAACGGAAGCGGCGGCGCCTCATGACCGTCCGTGAAGAAGATCAAATCGGACTTCAAGCTGGCGGCGATATCGAGCGCCGAATAAAGCCCCTTGGCGACATAGCTATCGCCTTGCCAGGCCATGCGCCAATCGAGTCCCGAGATGGCGCCTTCCAGAGCGTCATAGTTGCTGCAGATTTCCACGGGATTGAGCAACAGGAACGAACGGCGTTCGGAAAATACGCCGAGGCCGAGGCGCGATTGGCACGGAATATCCTGCATCATGCCGATGAGCGACTGCCGCACCGCTTCGAGGCGGTCGAGCGATCCAGGAGGATTGCCCATGTCGCGCGTGTTCATGCTGCCCGTGATGTCGATGACGGCCAGAACGTCGGCGACGCGCTGATTGCGGATGATGTGGATGCCGATAATCGCCACGATCGCACCAGTCAGTGCCGCAAGCAGCAGAATCAGGCGCCGGTCGAAGTTGATGCCGATGCGAGTCATGGCAGACCCCTGGGGATGCCGGGCAGATCCGTCCAGAGCTTCTTGGCCGCTTCAGAGGAGGTCGTATCTTCAGTTTCAGCCTGCGGAAGATCGCGAACGATGCGCATCGCAACATCGAGATTGTACCGGGTATCCCAGCTCTGCGGATCGAGTTTCAATGCGAGACGGTATTCGGACTTCGCCAAATTGATCATGGCAGCGGCGCTATCGATCTGGCCTTTCCGGACAGCCTCTGCCGCCATGCGCGTTCTGGCGTTGGCGATGTTATAGAGTGCCGACGCGCGGACGGACGGCGGAAGCGTCGCGCCGGCGATGCTGAGAATCGATTGCGCGTCTTCTATGTGATCCCGCCGCACGGATTCGCTGATGCGCGCCAAAATCTCCTGCGGGTGCGCGCGCTTGACGTCGACCGGGACGTCCCGACGGTCAACGAGTTGGCGAATGTTGTTGTTTGAGCCGCGTGTGCTGATCAGATCGTGCGCCGCATATCCGAAGCAGGCGATGCTCGCAGCCGCCAAGAGCCAAAGCGCCGGACCGCGCCGCCAATTGCGGAGAGCCGAGATCGAATTACGCCGCATGGATCACCCCCGCGCGCTTGATAGTACGTTCGCAAAGCTTGGCAACGAGCAAGAGACCGAGAGAGAGCGCCGCCACGACATAAGCCCAGCGGGATAAGTCGTACTGCGGTATGCGCTCGGTGTAGACGAGTGGTGTCTGCTCGAGCTTGCCGATATCGGCAATGGCAGCTTTGATGGCTTCCGCGCTTTCGGCCTCATAGGCGCGATAGGGAATGCGCAAGCTCTGGAAGAATTTGTTGAGGTGCCGCTCCGGCAGTGCCTGAGGCGTATCTTCTGCGCCCGGAGGCGGTGTCGCGAACATGCTGTTGGCGCCCTCCGTCCGCAGGTAGAGGAAATAGAGATTAACGGGCCTGCGGGCGAACTCGGCTCGCAGCGCTTCCTGCACTCTGCGCCCGATGACGGCCACGCCGTCTGAAACGAGAATAATGGCCCGCGACCCCTGAAGAACATCTTCTTGGATCATGCTGAGACCCATCCCCAGGCCGCGCCCCACGTCAGTGAAGGCAAGACCCGGACGATCAATCGCGTCGATCGCCTCCAGCACGATGTCTTTGCGGTCGGTGATCGGAACGACGTGCATCGGCGCCGTGGAGAACGCCGCAACGCCGAACCTGTCGTGCTCGCGCTCGACAATGAAATCCTTGATCAGCCTCTTGGCGGCAGACGACTTGGATTCTTCCTCACCGCTCGGCTGCCTGCCGGCAAACGTGTCATTCATGCTCGCGGAGCGGTCGATCAGCAGAACGATGTGAGCACCTTGCCCAAACCGCTCAACGGATCGCTCGCGGACAGCAATGCCCGCTATGCCGAGGATCAATCCCAAGATCGCTGCCATGCCCGCTATGCGCAGCGCCCAGGCAATCGCGACCGAAAGCCCATCAGGCTCGAACCCCGCGAGGGACGGATAGGCTTCCTGCCGCTGCGTACCGAGCAAGAGCGGGAGAAGTGCAAGCGGCAGAAGAAGGAGCGCGATCGGGTTGGTGAAGATCATGCCGCGGCCCGCTCCTCCCGCGCGAGATCGCCAGCGAGCCGCGTGAGCTCGCTCGAGGGGAACCGGTCTTCCGCAAGACGCCGATCGCCGGAGAAGAAGTAGAGCTGCGAGCTTTCAAAGAACGATTTGAGTTTGGGGCTGAGGCCAGCAAAGCGCTCATGCCTCGCGATGAACTCTGGAACGTCCGCAGCGAATACACGCCGCCCGGCGGACTGATCGAACGCGCGGTGCAGTATGAGCAGCAAGTCACCATAGGGCGCTTCGCCTGATGCCGCGAATTGACGTTTCCGGATTTGCCGCTCGGCTTGCGTGAATGGCCGTTTCGCACGGCGCGCGAAGGGCCACACAGCGTAATGCGAGAGTAACAGGATGCCTGAAACAGCGAGCACGGCTGCGGAAAGAGCCAGCAGCTGCACCTTCGGCGCCGTGCTGATCTCCTGCGCGACAGCGTCCGGCCGCATGATGTCCGAGATTTCAATGGTCTTGTCCGGCATCAGATTATCAACGGCGATTTCGCGGAGAGGAGAGATCACCAGCCCGAGTGCGGGCACAGACGCGGTATAATTGCCGAGTTGCGAAGATGCGTCTGGCTCGCCCGGCGCGCGGGCATCGGGTGCGGCGCTGCCTGGATTTATAAATCTCAGCGGAAAGGCTGGAATATCGAGCCGCTTTGCCTCGAGTGCCGAGTAGAAGATCTGATACTTGAGAGTGATGTCATAGATCCTGCGCCCGCTGGCCTCGCGCTCGGTGTGCTTGATCGAAACGAGATCCAGCCAGTACGTCAACGGGCCGGGCCGAGGCAGCGCTGCCGTGAAAAGTTGAGTATCGCCGCTTGTGATGACTTCGACCCGGCGCTCCAGGATATCACCGATGAAGTAGCCGAATTTCCGCGGCTCATAGATGTTCACGGCGTCGATGGCCGCTGAACTTCCCCCGGCGCTCACAAGGAGGAAGGCGATAGCGAGCCAGCTGCGCATCAGGCCGCTCCATGTAGCAGGAACGACGCGAGCCGCATCCAATCGATGTTATCGCTGACGGTGAAGGTCTCGCGCGACGCCGTTTCGAGCGCGAGTGCAACGTGCTGGCGCTGTACGGTTCGCTGCGCGCGCCAGCGAGCCTTGAGTTTCGGCCTCATGGCCACGAGCCGATGCCGCCCGGTTTCGAGATCGCGCAGATTGAGCAGCCCCCAATCGGGAAGGCCGTCGAGTTCGAGGCTATCGCGCAGCTCGATCGGGATCACGTCATGGAAGGCGAGCGCCTCTGCGGCCGCCCGCGCTGCTTCCTCCGGCCACAGGAAATCGGAAATGAGGAAGACAAGCTTTTTCGAACCGGCTATCGCCGCGCCCGCTTCAACAATTCCCGCGGTACCGGGCTGGTCGGGTGCAAAGTTGCGAAGACGTTCGATGGCTTCCACGTGCGCGCCGCGCGACAAGGTCTTGCGCAGAAGAATATCCTGCCGAAGCTCGCGATCGAACGGATAGAGCGCAAAAGTATCGCCGGCGCGCTCGGTACAAATCGCCAGCGCATGCGCGAGATCCGCCGCGAGCGAGATCTTGTCGCAACGGCCTTCGAACGCCATCGATGCGGAGACGTCGACAAGCACGGCGATATCGATGGCGCTAGGCTGCTCTGCCCGGCGTACAAGCAGCCGTTCGAACGGATCGCTGAGGGAGGCCCGAATGGCGATGCGCCGCGGATCGGGAAACATTGTCAGCGGAACGATATCGCGCGTAAGGCCGCCGCTGCCCGTCATATAGCTTCGATGCGAGCCCATCCGCACGCCGCTCGTGCGCCATGGGATGCTGTAGGCTAGATCTCTCGCCTCTTCGTTCATGGCGCGGGGACCTTGGCAAATACATCGGCGATCAGAGACCGCACGATGTCGTCGCGCCTCAGCTCGTAGACGGGCGTAAGGAAGATCCGGTGCGCCATGCACGGATGAAAAATATCCCGGATGTCCTCCGGTACAACCATATCCCGGCCAGAGAGCCACGCGCTGACACGTGCTGCACGGATGAGATAGCTCATGCCGCGCGGGCTTGCTCCGCCCGCGATCAGTCGCGTGACATCAACGTTGGCGATCTGCACACCTGCCGATGCAGGCTCGCGGATTGCAGTCCACAGATCGAGCGCGTAGCGCTCGAGGGCAGGGCTGACGACGATCGTGTTCTGAATGACACTGGCGAGCCTGTTGAGCCGCCGATTGTCGACGACGCCATCGGCAAGCGACGCAATGAGCGTGTCGACGTCGTGGAAGCGCGTTGCAAAGAGAAGCTCGCGCCGGGAATTCTCGTCCGTCGGCGTCGAAATAGCCACTTCCATCAGAAAGCGATCGCGAGCAGCGGCAGGCAACTCGAACGTCTCTTCACGCTCGATGCGGTTTCGGTCTGCAAAGACGAGCAGGTGCGGAAACACATGCTCCTTGTTGAATGCCGTGATGCTGCGCTCGGCCATCAATCTCAGCAGCAGCGAATGCACCTGTGGGCGCGCGCGATTGATCTCGTTGAAGAAGAATACGGAGAGTTCGCGGCCATGACGAAGCGCCGGTCCGGGCTCGACGCGCGGCTTACCTTCTTCATTGAGGAAGGTGTAGTAGATCATATCCGAAGGCATCAGATCGATCGTGCCTTCAATGCGCTCATAAGCGCCGCCGAGCGCACGCGCCACGGCTCTGAGAAGGGTGGTCTTGCCGACGCCCACATCGCCTTCGAGCAGAACATGACCGCGCGCGAAGACCGCGATGGTCAAGAGCCGGATGGCGCGCTCCTGTCCGACGACTGCTTTCGCGATTTCCCGCTCAAAATCCAACGCCGAACTGCGCCAGGTTTGAAGGTCCAGAGGCGGCTCGCTGCTGTCGTCAGCGTGGCGCCGGTCAAGTGTTGGGCCGTTCATTGGTCTTGTTTCCCAAAACGTGACGTGCTCCGTCCGGCGGCAGCGAATGGAGTCAAATCATAGGAAAAGGGGGGTGCTGTCGAAACAGCACCCCAGTTACCTCGGAGAGGAATCGTGTCTCGCAAGCGTAGCAAGATCCGAGGATTTTGATTTGGCCTGGGTCTACTAGATCTTGGAAACGTCGTAGACCCACTTGCCGGTTTTCTTGAAGTGCTCAGCGCGCTTCTTGTTGCGTTCTTCCATCGCCTTCAGCGAAGCGGACTGCTTGGCCAGTTCTTTGGGATCGTGCTTGGGATCGTACTTCGTGCCGGCAATCTTTTCAGGGTAGCCAGGCTTCGGCTCCCAGCAGTTACCGGGCTCTTTGCACTTGGTGCCGTCATAGGCCAGGGCAGCGGGAGCCGTAATGCCGGTGAGGCCCGCGATGCCAAGGATGGTTCCGGCGATCAATGGGAGTGCAATCTTCGTCATGGGCTTTCCTCCATTTTTCATTTTCGTCGTGAGGTGGTTTCGCTCCACCATTGTTCCCGTACCAGTCGACATCGAGACAGCTGCGCCCGATGTTGAGCTAGTTTCCGGAAATCGCGCATTTCTCCTTTAGCGCCGCGGCGCGGCCCGTCTTTTCCCATTCATCGCTGTTGAACGGCTTGAAGGACTTCTTCTGCTCATCGGTCAACCATTCGGCATCCTTGACGTCGTCCACTTGGAGATGCCTTATCCACGCGATCAGCTTCAGGTGATTGTCGAGTTCCAGATGTCCGCCGTGCGGACCCATCATGCCGTTCGCGCCGCCAAAGATCGTCTCGAAGAGGCCCTTGTCGGTGGTGTTCTTGGGATAGGTCCAATAGGAATCTGCGAGGCCCGGCCCGACCTTGCCTTCGCCCACATGGCCATGGCAGCCCGAACAGGATTCGAGATAAACCTCCTCGCCCTTCGGCAGGCAGCCTTTAACTTCGGTGTAGGGATTTACGCCGGTTTGCATGAACTTCTTCACGGCTGGCGTGTCTCGGCCCGCCTCCGGAGCCTGGCCATAGATGTCAAGGACCTCACCTGTGACTGTGTTTCTGAAGTCATTCTGTGCGACAGCCACGTGTGCGCTTGCCATCATTACACAGGCAGCGAAACCCGCTGCCATGACCGTGAATTTCATGTGTGATTTCTCTTCCACTTCATTGAATGACCGGCGACGATCGCCGAAGCCAGTTATGTCCGGGGCGCCGGCGCCACGTACGGAATGCCTTCTTCCTTCAGGATCGCCTCAATTTTCTCCTGCGCCTTCGGCAAAGCCGTCTCGATCGCGCTAAGCAGAGCCTTGTCGTCCTTGCGGACGGCGAAAGACTGATCGAAGTGATGCGGGACGGGCTCGCCATCAGAGCGGACGTTGTCGTCGGGAATGACGATCATCTTCAAATCGGAATTGGCTTTGACGTAGCGGGCGACTTCAGGTGCGAACGCGGCGGCGGCACCTGCGGTCTTATCAGCGACTTCGGCAACCATCCGCTCGGGCGGAATACGCGTGTAACTGTTTCGCTTGTCCTTGAAGTTCGTCAGAGACGAGACGTAGTTGATGCTATCGTTATAGAGATCGTGCTTCGTGACCATGACCTCGGCGGGGCTTCCGCGAACGAAGCCGATCGGGGTGGCTTTGGTGAGATCGGGACTATCCCAGCCCTTGATATCCAGTTGAGAGTCTTTGCGCTGAACAATGACGTAAGGCGCGCGATAGTACGCTCGCGAGGTCAGGACACGCTCGTCACCTGTATCGACACCGACGACGACGTCGCAAAGCTTCTTATCGAGCTGATCCCGCACAGCGTAGATGGCCGGCTTTTCCGACCAAACGAATACAGCCTTCCGCCCCATCGCGTCGGCAAGTGCTTCTGCGATCTTGTTCTCAAAGCCCGATTTGTCGCTCGCCGAATAGGGCAGCTCCTTCTCCGCAGCGCATACGCGCAGAGTCGATGCATCAGCGGCGGCGGGTGCGGAGGCTTCCTCCGAGAGCGAAGGAGCGGCCGTAAAAAACGCAAACGCCGTGATGCCAATTGCAGCCGCGAGCTGAGCAGTCGTGAAGATACGGCTGTCGCTGAAGTTCTTCTGAGGCCGGGAAGTCATATGACCGTCACCTTTCAACGTCCGATGGCGCCGCAACTCAAGCGTTGAGCGGGTCTGAGCTAATTGACTGCAGGGAGTTCTGGGGAGGCGGAGTTCGCGCCGAAGAAAGTGCCATTCTGCGAACGCCGCGCGGCCCAGCATGGTTCTTGGCCGTAAAGGCCGTGGCGAAGCAGAAGTTGCGGCATCCGATTGTCTCATCCGATGCCGCAACTGAGCTTGACGTTAGCCCTTCGAGAACTCGCCGACGGTCACGTCGTCATAGGGGTTCTTGCCATCCAGCGAGAACACTTCGACGCTTCCGCCCATCTGCGTGTAGTTCTGGAGGTTCTTGAAGGCGCCGACTGCACCGAGACCGGCTGTCGGATCCTGAAGGTCGAACACCAGACCGACGCCCGGCCAGCCGCCAACACCCGACATGATGGCGATATACTGCACGCCATTGTGCTGATACGTCATCGGGTGACCGATCACGCCGGAAGGCAGCTTGTGCTTCCAGAGCAGCTCGCCCGTGTCGGAGTTACGCGCCTTGATGAAGCCGTCGAGCGTTCCGTAGAACACGAGGTTTCCAGCGGTCGAGAGCGTACCGCCCCAAACCGAGAAGCGCTCCATGTGCTCCCACTTATACTCGCCGGTGATGGCGTTGTAGGCCTTGATCTGGCCGAGGCCCAAAGCGTTCTGACGATCGCCCTTCGGTCCCGGATACATCCACAACGTTGCGCCAACGAAGAACTGACCTGCGCGGTAGGGAAGCATGAAGGGCTCCCAGTCCATGCAGATGTGGTTGATGCCCATGAAGAACAGCTTCTTCGTAGGATCGTAGGAGTCGTGGCCCTGGTTGTGGTAGCCCATGGCCGACGGGCAGACTTCGGTCGCCTTGTGATCCATACGCGTGCTGAATTCAGGATCGCGAACGGGCAGACCCGACTTCAGGTCGATCGTCTTGAACACGTTGACCGTATCGTCGAGCTTGTTGGCCGAGATGAGGTCGCCGTTTTCACGATCGAGCGTGTAGACGATGCCGTTGCGGTCCGGATGGGTCAAAAGCTTGCGCTCCTTGCCATCCTTGTCCTTCTGCTGCGAAAGCATCATCACGTTGATGCCGGCGAAGTCCCACTCGTCGTGAGGCGTCTTCTGGTAGCCGAACTTCAGCGTGCCGGTGTCGGCGTCGCGGGCCATGATCGTCATGGTCCACTTGTTGTCACCCGGACGCATCGTTTCGTTCCAAGGCGCAGGGTTGCCCGTTCCGTAATAAATGAGGTTCACAGCCGGGTCGTAAGCATACCAGCCCCAGTTGGTGCCGCCGCCGATCTTCCAGGCGTCGCCTTCCCAGGTTGCCGTGCCGAGGCCCTTCTGACCGTAGTGCGGGTTGGCCTTGTTGAAGTCGTCACCGATACCGACTTCGTTGTCGGGACCCGTGGCGTACCTACGCCAGACCATCTCGCCGGTCTTGATGTTGTAGGCCGTCGTGTAGCCTCTGACGCCGAGCTCGGCGCCCGACGAACCGACGATCGCGATATCCTTGACGACATAGGGAGCTTGCGTCTCGGTCTGTCCGACCTTGATATCGGCGTTTTCGACCTTCCAGAATTCTTCGCCCGTCTTGGCATTGAGCGCAACAAGATGGCCGTCGAGCTGAGTCTTGATGATCAACGGCGGGAGCTTGTCGTCGCCCGGCCAGTACGCCAGACCACGGTTCACGAGATCGCAGCAGGCGACCGAGCGAGCAGCAGGATCCTGCTTCGGGCTGTGCTGCCAAAGAATGTGGCCGGGATCGTTGAGGTCGAGAGCGAAGGTCTTGTTGGGGAAGGACGTGTGAACGTACATGACGCCGTCGACGACGAGGGGCGTGCCTTCGTGGCCGTGGAGCTGGCCGGTCGAGAACGACCAGGCGCGCTTCAGCTGCTTGACGTTCCCAACGTTGATCTGGTCGTCTTCGCTGTAGTTGTTGGAGTCGTAATTACGACCCGGCATAATCCAGTTTTCTTTGCTCTTTGAGAGCTCGATAAGCTTTTCATTCGCCTGAGCGCTGGATGCAACGCCCATTTGCAGTGCGACTGCCATCGCCATGCAGGACGCCGACATCAGCATCGAAGCGCCAATGACTTTCTTCATGCCCATATAACCTCGCGTTTCCAAAGCCAGCTTTTTCTTGTTGGACAGCGCCGCTTAACCGCGGACGGTTGAGTGCCGGTGCTTCCCCTTTGAGGTTCGGGCGGATTACGGGCGATCAAACCCGTGTCCACCCTTCGATGCGCACCGCCGTCCGGATCGCTGGTTGCCCGGCACTTTCGAAAGCGGTACGGGGCGGACCCTATCGGCCTCGGGACAGCCGGTCTTTAGATGGAGCGGCAAATTGGGCCGGGAAGATTCGGCAAAGAAACCTGCTGACGTTGACCTGGAAGTTGCTAAGGCCCTCTGACATAAAGTTGCCGCGTCAGGCGCAATCTGGTTTGAAAGATCCACATCGTGAACTCGCAGTCATCCTTCTTAAGGATCGCATGTTTTGTCACCGCAGCACTGCTCTCGGCGTGCAGCGAGGAGCAGCAGCGTCAGGAAGGCGGCGAAAAGCGCTCGGGAATTGTGAAGGCCGATGAAGCCGGCTGGCTCGCGCGGCAGGATGAAATCCAGCCCGTCGATTGGTTGATTGCGCGCCAAGGGAAGTCAGGTGCGAAGCTGGCTTCTGAGGAAGCCCATAGATTGCGCAATTCGCTCGCCGAAGCCTCCAAGAGGTTCAAGGATTCTCCGCGCATGATTGCCAACCGCGCCGTGCAGCTTGAGCAAATGATCAAGGAGCAAGGCGGCGACGAGACCGCCGTTATGCTCATCGCCGAGCTGACGCGGGCCATCGCTCCAGGGCACATCGAAAGTTTCGGTGCAGCAGCGCATCAGTACTACAATATGCGCAAGGCGGGCTTCACCAGCGAGCGTGCCTTCGACGAGCTCTCCAAGCGTTACGGTGAGGGAGGCTGAAGCAATGTCTGCATTATCGCTTGGTGCTTTCGCCGGCCGGGTGTCGGACACCGTTTGGCGCGGCCGGTCTATTCGCAACCAAGTACTGCTTGCGATGTCTGCTCTGCTCGTTTTCGCATCGATCGTGGCGGGAGCGGTCGCTGTCTATAACGGACGCAAAGCGGTCAATGTCGAAATCGATGCATCACTGGATTTCGCCGAGGGCTACATTCGTGAACTGGTGCAACGCGCCGCCGCCCAGGACAAGTTGGCCGATCTCGATCATCTCGTCGCGCGTGAAGTGCAGCATCTGAGGCACGCCCGCGTTTACGTCCAAGAGCCAGGTGCCAGCCCCAGGTTGTTAAGGCCTGAGCTGACCTTGCGGGACGAGGTGTCCACGCTCGACAAGACGCCCGACTGGTTTGAAAAACTGATGAAGCCGGAGAGCGACAGCGATCACTCACGTGTGATCGTTGTTCCCAACGGGGAGAGATCACTTCTTCTCCAAGGCGATCCTGATGATGAGATCGCAGAGAGCTGGCAAGAGCTTTCGGCCTTGGCCGTCGTCGCTATCGCATCCATAACGCTGCTGATAGGAGCGTTCTATTTTGTCCTCGGCTGGATCCTCGATCCGTTGGTCGCCCTCGCTCGCGGGTTGGTGGCTCTGGAGGCGGGCGAGCGATCTCAGCGCCTGAGCATTCCAAGACTTGGAGAAGTCGCGGATATTGCGCGGAAGTTCAATTCGCTTGCCGCCTCCCTTGATCAGGCCCGCGCCGAAAACGGCGAGCTTTATCGGCAGATTCAGTCCGTACAGGAAGAAGAGCGGCGAGAGATCGCTCGCGAGCTGCATGACGAGGCGGGGCCATGTCTGTTTGGGATCACGGCGAACGCGGAATCGGTTGCCAGGCTCGCAGCGGGATTGAAGGAGGGTGACGCGGCTCGAATTGCCAAGCGGGTTGAGGAAATTCTCTCGATCACCGATCGGCTGAAGGTGATGAACCGGGAACTGCTGAAGCGCCTGCATCCGGTTTCAATTGGGAAGGTTCCGATGACGGCCTTGATTGAAGATCTGATCCGCGATTTCGAACGCCGTCATCCAGAAGTCCGCATCGTCTCGTCGGTGGGCCCGTTTGCGCGCGCTTACGGCGATAGGATCGACTTGATTGTCTATCGCGCGACGCAGGAGGCACTGACCAATGCCATGCGCCACGGTCACGCAGAAAATATCGTGGTCGAGCTGAAGGAGGAGGCGGGACGCAGTCATGGCGCCGCGCAGAATGCACCAATCTTGATCAGCTTGCGCGTCAGCGATGACGGCAAAGGCCTGCGGCCCGGCGCTCGGGCTGGCTTCGGATTATCGGCCATGCGCGAGCGCGTGCTGTCGGCGGGGGGCAGCCTCGTCGTCGATGGCCATGAGCCGAATGGAACGACTCTTTCGATAAAAATTCCAGCGCTACCCAGCGATGATGAAAGATACGCTATGGGAGCCAACAGGGCATCCGCATGACCAAAATTCTCGTTATCGATGACCATCCGATCGTGCTGCAAGGCTGCCGGCGCGTTCTGGAGGACGCAGGCATCGTCGATATCACGCTCGCCTCCAACCTGATCGAAGGCTTCCGGGCTTACAGAAGCGACAAGCCCGACGTGATCATCATCGATCTTGCGATCAAGAAGGGAATACTTGTCGGGTTGACCTTCATCAGGCGGCTTCGGGTGCACGACAAGCATACGCCCATTCTCGTGCTGACGATGCACGAAGATCCGATGATTGCCAGTCAATCACTGCGTCTCGGTGCCAACGGCTACATCCTGAAGGACACCTCTTCCGTCGACATCATCAAGGCGCTGCAGGCTGTCCGCCAGGGCAAACCGTTTCTCAGTCACGCGATCGCCTCGGCGATAGCCGTGATGGAAACGAAAGGCCGTTCCAATCCGCTGAGCGCGATGACCCTGCGCGAGCTTCAGACGCTTGAGCTGATAGCCCAGGGAAAGCAGTACACGGCAATCGCCGAGGAACTGCATGTGAGCTATAAAACGATTGCCAACACCTGTTCGCAGATCAAGGGAAAGCTCGGCGTCAAATCGCTTCCCGAACTCATGCGCATCGCCATCGATTATCTCCCTGAGATGTCGGGTCAGAGGATGGTCGACCGGACCACGCCGCCCTCGAAAGATGGGAAATATTGGTAGAAGAAATTGCCATGACTTGGCATTCGCTTTCGCGCGATTCCTGTGCCGGTTTTCGCAATCATTCAAACCGGATATGTCATGCGCTCGATTTTGACCGGCCTACTCATACTGGCATCGGCTGCTCCCGCCCTCGCTGACAAAAGCTGCAAGGAGCAGGTCGACGCCGCATTCGCAAAGTTGCGGGAGGCTAAGTCTTTTCGGCTGGAAACGACGATTTCCAATGCCGAGGGTACTCTCAAGATGAGTGCGGATTACGTTCTGCCGGACCGTATGCATCAGAAGGTCGTGCTCGGCAAAGACGGTTTGCCCATGGAGATGATCGTGATTGGCAAGCAAGCCTGGTCCAACCAGGGATCGGGCTGGGTTGCACTTTCCGAGGCGTTCGCCACCACGGTGGCCAATCAGGTAAGGGAAACGGTTGCGGAAGCCCCGAAGGGCATGACCGACTACAAATGCGCGGGCGACAAGGAATTTGAAGGCAAGACATACGCCGTCTACCAAGGCGTGCTCCCTTCGCTTTTGCCGGCCGATGCAAAGGACAAAGGTCCGCGTATGTCGGCAGTTTCGGTTCCCAACCAGCAGACCGTCTACGTCGATAAGGCGACCGGCCTCCCGGTGCGCAACATCGTTGCGCCCGTGACCGAACCCGACAAGCGATTGTTCGACGGCACCTTTGTGGTCGGCGAGAATATCGCGATCGAGGCGCCGAAGGTTTCATCGAACTGAAATGAAAACAGTGATGCCAAGGCTTCTTCGCCCCATTCCGCTTGGCCTCATGGGCGCCGCGATAATGGCTATCGAAACGACAAAACCCGCTGGTGCCGAAGAGTTGCCGCTCCGCAGACCGGGGCTCTGGCAACTGACGACGGTGGCTGAGACCATCGGCATGAAGACGTTCGAGACTTGCATCACGCAGTCAGACAGCATCATTACCGGCGTCGGCCAGCAAAACTGCACGACATCGAAAGTGCTGCGCCTCGGCGACGAACTCTATGTCGATGTCGAATGTAAAACCGATAGCGGAAAGCAGAAGACGAGCACCGTCCTCACCGGAGACTTTGCGACCTGGTATCGCGCTATGTCGAAGATGACCTTTGATCCCCCGGAGGGTGGCATTTCCAACATGGGCGTCACCGTCGACGGAAAATATTTAGGGTCAAAGTGCATGCCTTAACGCGATTGCGCGAAACGAGCGATGAGCAAGCTTCGCGGTCCATTGTCGGTAATGCCGGAGGATTAAACGCGAATTCCACAGCTCCGGAAGTATGACCTCGAGCTTGGTCTTTTCGCTGCGCGTCAAAACCCGCTTTGCGAGGCTTCGCCCGGATAGGGGTCCGCAGATTATCCGAAAGCGGTCGTGGTGCGACTGGCTAGGGCGAGTGTAGTTCAACGCCGCCAGGAATTCGCTTCTGGGATAAAGAGGTCCCGCAGTCAGCCTCCTTTGCCGAGATAGCGGTCGTCACGTGACCTTTGATGACCTAAGGAAATATCTCATGTTAGGTGTGGCCGCAGTCCGGCCCTAAGCAGACGATCGTGCACGGATCGTCCACCGCACGGGGTACTCCTCAAAATAGGGGCTCTGATTGGTTGCCGCCCCGTTATAATCCGCCCGGCAAAATGATGATATTGCTTGGTTACTCCATCACCAACCGCACCTAGCCAGCTTCCATCGTCCGTTATGGCCTTGCGCACCAAGGCAAAAAACCGCTGATTTTTTCAGCGAGCCTGTGGCTCTCGGAGTTCTGCCCACGCGGGCTGCAACTCACATGCAGGATGTTCGCCATCTCGGAATTTCCAGCTTCGCGACACGCGCGTTGATCAAAAGTGAACGAGGAACGCTTTTGCAAAGAGCGGGACCTAATTCCAAGGTCCATAGACGGCAATTCCAGCTGGTCCATGTAAGTCCGAATTTACTTTATACGCGCAGGACCGCGCCCAATGTTGCGGCACCCGGCAATGATAATGGTACAATCAATCTTCGATCTGCTTGAAGATTGGGCTAGTCCATGAAATCCGCCAAGGGCAGCGGCATCCGGCCACTGGATCGGAAGGCGACGGAACCATTCTATCGCCAGATTTACGATCGCGTCCGCGGCGCGATTTCCAGCGGGCTATTAAAGCCAGGCGACCGTATTCCGTCCGCGCGTGCGCTCACGAAGGAGCTAGGCCTGGCAAGGGGCACGATTGAAGCGGCGTATTCGCTTTTGGCTGCTGAAGGTTACATCCAAGCTCGCGGTCAGGCCGGGACGATCGTTACGCCTGGGCTCAAGCTGCCGATGCCGCCGAGTGCGCCGCCAAGATTCGATAGCAGCGCGGCTGGGATTAGCTTCCGACCGGATTCGATCCTACCGTTCCAGATGGGATTGCCTGCTCTGGATGCATTCCCACGGAAGATTTGGGCCCGCCTTGGCGCGCGGTGCGTACGCGCAACGCAACCCTCCGATATGGCGCACCCCTCGGTCCTTGGTTTGCCGAAACTTCGCGCCGAGATCGCCGCATATCTCCAGGTCTCGCGCGGGATTACGTGTTCGCCATCGCAGGTCTTCGTGACATCCGGATACCGCCACACCATCGAGCTGATTTGTCATGCGTTGTTGAAAGCCCGAGATCGCGTCTGGCTTGAGGATCCCGGATACCCGCCAACGCGGGACATACTGGGCTGCCTGAATATTACAGCCGTCCCTGTGCCGGTGGATCACGAGGGCATGATCGTTGCCGCGGGCATTAAGCGGGCCGCGCGCGCGCAAGCAGCTGTGGTCACGCCTGCGCACCAGAGTCCCCTCTGCGTGTCCTTGTCGTTGCCTCGGCGTTTGGCATTGTTGGATTGGGCAGTGACAAATGCAGCCTGGATCATCGAAGACGACTACGATGGCGAGTATCGCTATGTCAGCCGTCCCCTGCCGGCGTTGAAGAGCTTGGATCATGATGGGCACGTTCTCTACGCCGGCACCTTCAGCAAGGTCCTCTTCCCCGGAATCCGGATCGCATATCTTGTCGTGCCAGAAGCGCAAGTCGAACGGTTCGAGCAGATCGTTGAGATGCTCGTAGGCGGCACGCCAACGCTTACGCAGTCGATCGTGTCGGACTTCATCTCCGAGGGGCATTTTGCCCGCCATATTCAACGGATGCGAAAGCTCTATGCCGAGCGGCGCGAAGCAGCCACGGCGGGATTGGGCGGCGTTCTGAAGAAGCATATGCGAATTGATTCTCCGCCGGGAGGAATGCACCTGATCTTGCGAATGCAAGGCCAACGATCAGACCGCCGTCTCGTCTCCCGCATGCGAGAGGATGGACTTTACGGAGAAGCAATGTCGGATTGGATGATGGGCAGCGCTGGCGAGCCGGCCTTGCTTGTCGGCTTCACGAACATCGCTTCTCAAGCCGAGGCCGAAAAACTAGGACGGCGGATATTGAAGCTGTTGTGAACGGCGTCCCGTTCGCGCACGATCTTGGGCGACCATCTGGCGGTCGACAAACTATCGCATTTGCTGCGAAATTTATCGGAGGCAACCCACACGCCAATCGCTATGGCGTCTTCCATCATGGCCTACGAAGAATTGTCGGTCATGGCTCTTATAGACTGGGTCACGATCCATCACGTTAGCACAGTCAAGCCTTCAATCCTTGTTTGTAAGGAGTGCCAACCGTGAGCGATAATTCAAAAGCTAAGAGATCCGTTTTAGTTGCAGGCGCGACGGGCGCGGTCGGCCGGCAACTCCTCCCGATGCTGGTCAGGGCAGGATACGAAGTTTTCGGAACCACACGCGATCCCCGAAAAGCTGCGCAAATCGAGGCGATCGGGGCTCGCCCGGTTCTCGTCGATGTTTTTCATCGGGCTGCTTTGATCAAGGCCGTCGGTGAGGCCCATCCCGATGTCATCATTCACCAACTCACCGACCTAACGGCGGCGGACTTCGCAGCAAATGACCGCCTGCGGATCGTCGGAACGAGAAATCTAGTTGATGCCGCAAAGGCGGCGGGCGTGCGCCGGATGATCGCGCAAAGCCTGGCGATCGTATACGCGCATAAGCCGGAGCCTGCGACGGAGAACGATCCTCTCGCAGATGAGACGCCTGAGGTGCGCGACACCGTCAAGGGCGTGCGCGCGCTCGAAGCCGCGGTGTCTGAACTCCCGGAGGGAGTGATCCTCCGTTACGGTTTCTTCTACGGTCCAGGCACTTGGTATTCGGAAAACGGCCCGTTTGCGGACTCGGTGCGGCGGGCCGGACGACCCGCAGGCAGGGGTTCCAGTTCGTTTATCCATGTGAAAGATGCCGCGCGGGCTGCGATGTACGCGATCGACTGGCCGCCCGGCGTGTTCAACATCGTCGACGACGATCCTGCCATCGGCACCGAATGGCTGCCTGTTTTCGCGGCGGCGATTGGAGCGCCGGCCCCGCTGGAGGGCGAGTTCAGCGGCTACGAGCAAGCCGCTTCGAACAAGAAGGTGCGGCAGGAACTGGGATGGAAACCTCTACATCCGACGTGGCGTGAGGGATTTCGAACGGCTCTCGATTGAGTGCACCGGCCTGACATTCGGCGGCCGACCGACGAGGGCATCGCTGCTTTCCGAAACGAAACAACAGAATTGGTGCGCACAAAATGGCATGGACATTCCTTTGCATCGCTGGCGTTCTTGAGATTGCCTTTGCGGTCAGCATGAAATCATCCGATGGGCTTCACCCGTTCGGTACCCACACTGCTGACCATCTGCACCGGCGTTGCCAGCGTCATCCTTCTTTCGCTTTCGCTTCGCGAGCTTCCGGTCGGCACGGGCTACGCCGTCTGGACCGGCATCGGCGCGGCTGGCACGGCGGCTCTCGGGATTGCGGTGTTCGGCGAATCCGCTGCGCCGATGAGGATCGGCTGCATTGCTCTCATTCTGGCGAGCATCATCGGGCTCAAGCTGATTTCAAAAAATTGATGGCCCAAAAGACAGCCTCAGGCCATCAGTTTTAACAAATAAGGAGAGTTCCATGACGACCGTCAAAGCCGCTGCGGTCCAGATCAGTCCCGTCCTCTATAGTCGCGCGGGTACGGTCGCAAAGATTGTTGAGAAGATTCTCGAGCTTGGCCGTCAAGGCGTCCAGTTCGCGACCTTTCCCGAAACCATCGTTCCCTACTATCCCTACTTCTCCTTCCTGCAACGGCCCTATGAAATCTCGCTCGGCAAAGAGCATGAGCGTCTGCTCAGGGAGTCCTTGACCATTCCGTCGCCTGAGACGCTGGCGATCGGAGACGCCTGCAAGCAGGCAGGCATCGTCGCATCCATCGGTGCCAACGAGCGCGACGGTTCCACGATCTACAATACGCAATTGCTTTTCGATGCTGACGGAAGTCTGATCCAACGCCGTCGTAAGATCAGCCCCACATTCCATGAGCGGATGCTGTGGGGGCAGGGCGATGGGTCGGGACTTCGCGCTGTTGACAGTGCCGTCGGCCGCATCGGCCAGCTCGCGTGCTGGGAGCACTACAATCCCCTTGCGCGCTACGCGTTGATGGCGGACGGTGAGCAAATTCACTCGGCGATGTATCCGGGATCGTTCGCAGGAGATCGCTTCTCCGAACAAATCCAAGTCAACATTCGGCAGCACGCCTTGGAGTCCGCGTGTTTCGTGGTCAACGCCACCAGTTGGTTGAATCCCGATCAGCAGGCGCAAATTGTAGAAGATACGGGCGGCGCAATCGGTCCGATATCAGGCGGTTGCTTTACGGCAATCGTCTCGCCTGAAGGCGAGTTGCTGGGCGAGCCCCTCCGTTCCGGAGAGGGCGAGGTTATCGCCGACCTCGATTTCTCGCTGATCACGCGGCGCAAGATGCTGATGGATTCTCGCGGGCACTACAGCCGCCCTGAGCTGCTCAGCCTGCTCATTGATCGCCGACCTGCGATGCACGTCCATGATCGCGCATCGCTGGAAAGCGACGCGCAAGACCCCTCCTGGGGCGACGCCATCACTTAACAGACGAATACGTCGACGGCGCTCGTTGCCGGAGGGGCGAGAACGTCACCGAAGTTTTCACCAACGCAATTTTGAAGGAGCAGACAATGTCGAAGATCGCATTCGCCCTATCACTTGCGGCCTGTGGCGTCCTCGCTTTGGGCGTCGCGGATGCAGGCACCGGAAAGGCGCGGACCCTGATGACCAAGGATCTTCCGGACTTTCCAGGCAAGGAAGGCATGGTGGAAGTGGTTGACTTCGCGCCGGGCGAAGTCTCCCAGCCGCATCGACATAACGCGGACTTGTTTGTCTATGTGCTGGAAGGAAGCGTTGTCACGCAGCTCAAGGGCGACAGCCCCAAGACAGTCCGTGCTGGCGGCGTCTTTTATGAATCGCCTAGCGACATCCACGCGGTAAGCCGCAACGCAAGTGGCACCGAACCGGCGAAATTGCTTGTCTTCTATGTGAAAGCGAAAGGCACCCCGCCGACGGTGCTCGTAGGCGAGAAAAGCAATTAGTCTTATAGACACTTAAGAAATTGAGCGGACGGAGCGCCGGTTTGCAGCCAACCCTGCCAATCAGCTGGAATAACGTGGCACCCGCTGGCCGTTGGGGCTGATTGTCGGATCTAAGTCTAGAGCACATGCAAAAGTCTCGATTTCGGCCGGTCTACCCCGAGCAGTCGACATAACTTGCAAAGTGACTCAGTCCAGGAGCGTAGGAGCTGCCGACTTCCGCTTATGGGATAAAGCAGAACTCAGTCGCGCCGACCGCCGTCGATGTTCGAGATTTGAGTGCGGTGAGAGCAGCTGACGTCCCGACGTTGGCGTTTGCGCACGAGGGTTCATATCGGCGCGCCGGGGCCTCAAAACCCCGGAGGTATTTTCTTCCAAAAATTCCGCTTATTCCAAACCCACTATTCATCGGCAGCGCAGGGCCGAAGCGGGTTGGGGACATGCAGCATTTCGATGATCTCTGGAAAGACGAACTACAGCTACACCTGGAGGCGATACGCGTTGAGGGACGCGAGGCGCTGGACGATGGGCGAGCGCCATTTAGGGTCGACAAGCCGCTCTTATATTCCGCGTTCATAGTCCGGAAGCTGATCGAAGACGGCGCGGTAACAGATCGTGTGCCTTACCTTCGCATTCGCGGCGGCGGGTACCACACGTTGACGGAAGTCGAAATTCAACGTTTCGAGGATCGCTGGCCCGTTGGCACCAAGGAGCGGCTTGCTTTCGCTTTGCTTCGCTATCTTGGCGTGCGACGCTCCGACGTCGTCCGGCTCGGCAAGCAGCACCAAAAAAATGGCTGGCTCAGCTTCACCACGAAGAAGGGCGATACGCCTCTAGAACTGCCGATCCCGCCGGATTGCAACGGATCATAAACACCAGCCCGACCGGCGACCTAAACTTCCTGGTGACCGAGTACGGCAAGCCCTTCAGCGCGGCGGGGTTCGGAAACTGGTTCCGTGAGCGCTGTGATGCAGCCGGACTAATGGATTGCTCCGCACACGGTCTGCGCAAGGCCGCCGCGACCTCGCTCGCTGAAGCTGGTGCGAGCGCTCATCAATTGATGGCGTGGTTTGGATGGCGCTCGCTGAAGGAGGCTGAGCGTTACACGCGCGCCGCTAGTCAAAAGAAGCTGGCGGCAAGCGTTGTGCCGCTATTCGCGGGGACCAAAAATGGAACGTAAGTGTCCAACCTAGGCGGTCCGACAAGTGTCCAACCTTGGCTAAGCATTTGAATTTAAGAGGATTCTTGCTGAGGTGGCGCCCCGTAGGGGAAGGGAGATCCGACCCTCCTAAGCACCTATAAATGCTGGCATTTCAATCGACTAGGCGACTCAGGTAGGCAACACCGCTAGGTCACAAGCCACGGTAGTTCCATTCGTTCCTGATGACAAGGTCGAAGCATAAATGCCTGAAAAAAAGCTCAAATACTTACGTTGGAAGGGCAATCAATATCAGTTCTTCAAGCGTCTTCCGAAGGACGTGGCGGAGCACTCAGGCAAAAGTTTTCACGTCGAAAACTTGGGGACCGCAGACGCGATCCAAGCTCGGAAGATCGTGGCCCGCAAGCTGATCGAGCTCGAAGACCGTTGGGATCTTCTGAGGCAGGGCGTTCAGGACGTCGATGTAGCGATAGCGGGCGAATATCGCGAAAGGCCCGACGGTTATGACAAGGATACGTTGAACCTCGTCCTACTGGAGCAAGCTCATAAAAAACAGAATGGTCGCCAGTGGTATCGAACGGTAACTGGGCAAGCCGTCACCATCAGCTTCAACGTTGATAGGTTTCTGAGAGAAGCGCATGCAGTGGAGACAACTCAGAAGGCTAGGAAGGCTGCGATTACGAGGTTCGAGCATTGGCTCCAGGAGAAAAGACTTGAGACCTTCGTGAGCTCGATAAGCAGAAAGGTCGCTGGAGATTTTTCCTCCCATCTATCGAACCAAGGACTTGCGCAGAAAACGGTCAATGGTTTGATCCAGTACCTTTCCAGCTATTGGAAATGGATGGTCAGACGCGGCATCGCGGAGGCCAATCCTTGGCAGGGCCAACAAGTCTCTGCGAAAGGAAAGTCGAAAACTCGACTTGCCTGGTCCCATGATGAAGTCTCGAACCTCCTCAACAATGCTCCAACAAAACTCCTGCTTCATGCGATTGCCATTGGAGCCCAAAGCGGTCTTCGCGCTGGGGAGATAGCTGCGCTCCGTGTGTCCAACTGTAAGGACGGAGTGTTCGATGTGCTTAAAGGGAAAACTGAGGCCGCAACGCGCAAGGTGCCAATACATTCGCAGCTCACTGAAATCCTGTCATCGCGACTGCAGGGAAGGGCAGATGAAGAATTTCTGTTCGCTGAGCTTGCCGGAAAATCGAAAGGGCTCGTTAAGAGGTTCGCTAAGTACAGAACCAAACTTCTAGGCAAAAACCATGAGGGGCAGGCGGATAAAACATTTCATTCGTTGCGGCACACCTTCATCACAGAAAGACTGAGAGCGAACTGCCAGGAATATCTTGTGCAAGCTGTTGTCGGCCACGCAAACGAGGGCGTCACGGTCGGTGTGTATCATCACGGACCTTCACTAGATCAACTTAGAGAGGTGGTCGAGGCCGCTCAGCTTCCAAGCATAGAATAAGGGCTGCTTCGTCTTTTGCGTGATGCAAACCGCTGCTCAAAACTGTTCAAAATGTTCGCCAGAAGGGGGCTAGCGAAGCGGGGCAAATCGCTTCCGGTCTTACCAAGAAGGTTGAGGACTGTTGTCGATGATGAGCATGAACGTATCGCCGCTTGCCGTTGCAGAGCGGCTTGGAGGTCAGCTTGTAGGATGGTAACTCACCTTTTCTTTCGGATCATTGTAAGACGAACGGAAGTTGACCGATGGAGCAGGTCATGCGTCACGGAATGGTAATACCTTTTGGGGGAACGATGTCGACTTCGCATGATGGCAAACGGACTAAAGGGTGGTCCACATCGACAACGATGTCGACTTCGCATGATGGCGAACGGACTAAAGGGTGGTCCACATCGACCAAAATGACTGCGATAGTGATCTTGTTCGTTATAATCGTCGGATTGGCGTTGATCGGAAGTGATGGAGGGCACAACGGTGCAGGTGTGACGACAACCTTTGGATCCAACGGCACGCCTTTCACGAGTTACGGGGCATCAAATGAGCAGATCCAAGCGAAGCAGGCTGCAGAGTCCCCCGAACCACTGAGCGAAGGAACATCATCCCCGGCCAGTTCGTCGGCTACGACATTCAAATACAACGATATTGTACTTAACGTGTCACTGGACCAACTGACTCGCCGTATGAACTTATTTGAAGCGTCAATATCTGGCCGACCTTTGGTTCAGGTCAATGAGCTTTCAAACGAAGAGGTGTTCACCCGCGTATATAAGATTCAAGGTTCGATCACTCTCATCGTCGTGCAGAACAAACAGCTAGCGAAAATTCGAGACGCGACTCTCATTTGGTCTCGTGAAAATCAAGAGTCTGCGTTGGCGGGAATGCTGCAGCTTACTGGCCTTGTAGGTGCCGTATCTCCTGATCTTTCGAAACGCAAAAGGGCAGCGGTTGCATCTGAACTAATCAAGGGCTTGAACGAAGACGGGCCTGTTACGCGCGACACCGACGATCTCCGGTTCTCGTGCAGTGTGGCGATGGGGATAATGTGCTCCGTAGCGTCACGGAAAATGCCGCTCGACTAACTGAGGCGTTTCTGGTTACCCGCGCGAAGTTCGTTCTTTTCTCGCCTCCGGATGCTGTCGTCACCAACCCGCAAGTTTGCTGACTTCATGATGGATTGTCGCTGCGCGTGCTTTCCGAAAGCCCTCATAGTCATCCTTCAATGCTGCATCCAGGGCGTCGTTGGAGACAAGGTTGCTTGTAAGGACTTCTTTGAATGCTTTTCCAAGTTGCGTTTGAGCTTGTTTTAAGTACTCAGACGGCGATCGGTTTGTGATCGCCTTATTGCTCGCAGAAGTAAGCATCACGATATTCGCCAAAACATTTGCGTCGCGCATTGAGGACTTCTTGGAATTCTTGAGGTAGTCGCGAGGAAAGAAGTGATGAAATTCTTTTGTGTTCCCTTGATAAAGAGCCTGAGCGACATCAATCCTTTGACCAGTCAACAGGTCACGCGGGTGATGAAAACTCAGCAAAAGGATCAGTATTTTCGAGTGAGCGGTATTTGATCGGAATTCTCGCTCTGTCCAAATGCTTTCATTTGGGCTTCCCAGCTCGGGCAGAAGTTTTGCCGAAGATTCGCTAGCGAATGCGACCGCCGCATGTTGGTCTGCGGCCATGTTGCCGGTGTTCCATCCGCCAAAATATCCCGTAGCGGCTGTACGCCAAAACCATTGCTTCAGCTCAGAATACTGCTTTGCCGTTGGAGTTTTTCGCAGCCTGAACACTTCACTGAGAACGACGAGCTGATTAGCGTAAGGTAGTTGAGCATCGCTAGGTATATTGAGATCGGTCGCAAGAAAGTCGACGGTTCGGAGATATGCGACTTTGGTATCATTCACAGCGGCTTTAAGTTTATCAGCATCATGCCTTCTCAGTTGATCAATACTAGCTTCTGAAAATCCGCCCCCTGCAGCAGCGGAAATACTTCGGAGAATAGTTTTCTTTTCGATCCCACCGAACCTCTTTGAATCGAGCTCCGTTGTGATGCCTGAGATCTCGTCAAAGAGGTCGAAGTTTTCGCTCCAAGTGGCTGCCCTCATAAGGTCAACCATCGTGAGCGGCGTGCCTTTGCTGTTAATTCTTTCAAATATCGGTGCGACAGTATCGATTGACATATCGTGCAGGGTGACCGTCGCTATCTTGTAGTCCTTCAGGCGATTGAAGAGCTCGTCAGCTCGTTTCTTCAAGGCTTGCACATCGAAGGACTGAAGCGTGTCAAGGCTTGCGACTTGCTTAAAAAACTTGGCCGGATCCCTAATCAAATTCAATCGCATCTGATGTAGCGGAGGATCATCTAGACTATCCAGATGCAGGAACTTTCCTTCCTGAAGATCGTAAGCGAGGTTCCAACGGCTCTGCGGATCGCCGCCTTGCCAGTACAGTGCACCGCAAATTGTCGAAAGACGCTGCTGCCCGTCAAGCAAGTAATTGACGGGATAACCGTGTTGAGTAGGCGCAATCGCAAGATCGGCGATGTTTCTTTCGCTCCTCAGCGGTTGAGTGCTGCGCCACAACAGAACACTGCCTATCGGATAGTTGTTAGCTATCGAGTCCAAGAGCTCGACGATTTGCTTTTTCTCCCACACGAAGTCGCGCTGAAACTTTGGGAGAAGAATGTCACCCTTCAGTATACGACTCGCTAGCTCCTCTATTCTGTCAACGCTCGGGTCTGGAGCTCGAGATTGCGAAGACGATAGAGTATTGGTGGCAGCTTTAGCCATTCTTCTAACTCCGGATCACCCTGGAAGATGCAATGCGGTATGGTGCCTGCATATTGGCAAGGCAAGCTAAGTCAGAGCTAATTCATTTCATTTTTTAGCCGTGTGATATTTGAAGCCCCGCCAGCGGCTAAGCCAGCGGGGTCTGCTTTACATAGGCTCGTGGTTTATGCTGCTTTCTCGACAGTGAAGCCGAAGTCTTGAAAAGTTGGCTGTGGAATAAGACTTCGGTCGAAGATGGACCATGCAGTAGTGTTCTTTCCCCTCGACCTATCCTCATGGATGCCGATCTGTTCTAGCGCCGCGTTAAACTCTGCACTCAAGCGCACAGCTCTCTTGAAATAAGAACCATCAGAGATGCCGAATGCCTTCATCACTTTTGCATACCTAATAGCCTGACCTCCTGGATCGCGCTTCGCCCAATCGTGCAGATGATCGTAGACTTTCTTCTGAATCGGGCTGAGGGCTATCTCCCTGTCTGCCTGCTTACCCCAAGCCTCCACTTTAGGAATGCCGGGAAACACTTCAGGAAGAAGCTTGCCGATGCCAGAGCTGGGGTGCGCGATGATGTAAGCAGAGGCTTGCGGACATCGGTTGCCTTGAGCCTTGCGCACACGGATACGACACATTGCCTGCAATAGGTTGTGGTTGTGTTCGCCTAGTCGGAACTCCGCAATAGATGCGACCTCTCCGTCTTCAGGTCTCACTCCCATACCTATACGCTGCAAAGCAGAGAGTGTTGACTTGCGAAGATTGAGAAGGCCGAAGATCACGATGTTCTCAAACTCTGCGAACTCGTTTGTGGCTCTATGCTTGCCCCACGTCAGAAACCTGACACGACAATGGTCCTCCGCAGGCAGCTTCTCCTGAACGACTTCCCTGAAATCGACCACGGGATGGGTTGGGTGGTCCTTGGCTTTGTAGTGAAGGATCAGAAAGCGTTCTCCAGGCTTAGACTGTATGAGCTTCACAACCTCCTCAGCCACTTCAAGGTAGTCTGTGGACTTGAGCGGATTGTAGCCCCCACGGCCTGCAGAACGTCCCCATAGGTGGACCTTGAGCTGTGAGTAGTCCTTAGACGCAGTCCTCAAAAGCTTCACGACTCGTCGCGAGACTAGGTCGTGGTAGAGCTTTCGCACTCGACCCGATGCATCGAGTACCAGCAGCGGAGTCATTGCATAGGGTGAGCTATCGGTGAACGTAAGAACAGTGTTGCCGTATCCGTACTCATTGCAGACAGACACGTGCTTTCCACTAGCCATGATGCATGCATAGAGCAGCGCTCTTTTACGTTCTACCTCACCAGTTGAATGTGATGCTTGGGTGCGATCAAGGTAAGCGTCAATGGTCTCATAGGTAACGCCCCTTGCGACGAGGTCGGGAAACATCATGCACTCTCGGTCCTCTCGCTTCTCCGCTTCAGTGATGAATGCAGAGAGTGTCTTGTAAACCTCCTCGCTCATTTGGCTTAAAGGGTTGAGGATCTCGTGAACCTGTCGGCAGGAGATCGTAATGGGCTCAGCAGGCACCCAGGCTTCATCCCATACTCGCACTGAACGAGGGCGACCATGAAAGAAGAGCGGCTTAGCCGTCTGTGCTGATCCGTATCGCTCAATGGTCTGTGAGATGTACTCATGCGTAGCGATGAACACGGCTGCGGCATCACCATCCTTCGCAAGCTCAGACGCTTCGATGATGAAGGGTCGGTCTTCGGGATTGTTTGGGTTTCTCATGGAGTACGCTTCTCGCATTTTCGAGTCGCCAAAGATCCGACCCTTAGGGACTCTGACAAACACCTCAGAGAGATGTGGTTTGAGCGTCACAAGTAGGTCTTCGATCTCACGCCAGCTATTGATGCAGATAAGGATGCCTTCAGCGTCACCTTCAGAACCGATTTTACGGACAGGTGTCGGATTGCTGATGTCTTCGAGGTAGACCGACAAGTATGCGCTGAGTGCTGAGGTCTTCCCAATTCCGGGGTCGACTGCACTTAGGAAGACCTTGTTAGCTGCCCTCCCAGTTCTCATCCTTTCGAGGCACATGATAATGTCTGCTAGGGCGTCTTGTTGGTCTTGCGATGGGTAATGACACTGCGCATCGAACCTAGCTCTCATCAGAGACAAGGCACGATGCTCCAGCACCGTTGGCTTGCTTGCCATGGCGAAAAAGTTCCTTTTGGGCTTGGGAGAAAGGTTGGAAACTCGGACGACCAGCCCTAAAGAGATGGTCTATAGGGATCTTGGTCCGACTTATGGATGTTGCTAAAGAACTGCGATGGGTGGGCTAAGGGTGCTGCTATTAGCAAACACACCTACATGGTCTTTCCCCGGCGAAGCCGACTGAGGGTCAAGCTCAAGGTGGAGCTGTAGACTGCTAACAGTCGAATGAAGTCGAGGGCACCGACCCGAGGCGCAACGAGCTATGAGAGACCCTACAGGCTGAAGCTTGAGTCCTCACTCGTGATATGTGAAGCCACTTGGATCGATCAGCTCAGGTCTCACTAGGTACTCACTCCAGAGTATTGGTTGAGGCGTGACGGTCTGAAGCCTCTCAAGCCGCCTTGTTGTCGGTTCCCGCGCAGGTATCACTGCAGGAGAGAACTTCACGAACTTGAGGTTGGACCGAAGAAGGCAGTAAGGGTTGCGATCAAGCGTGGTGCAGGTCTCCCCAGCTTGGCAATCCAACAGGAAGCGCCCTACTGCAACTGATGCTGAGGTCGTCCCAGCCTTGGGCGCATCAAACAATCTGAGCTTGAAGAACACTGTCGGGCTCTTATCTGAGCCTCCCTTCCACAATGCCAACGAGCCTCCATGACGTAAGATCTCTAGTGCGTCATCCTGCGTGATGAGAGCAAAGTTCAAAGCTCTATTGAGGTGGTTCCTTCTGCGTATCTTCACAGCGAAGCAAGGTCTGTTGGAAAAGGCTTCGAGTGAACCCGCAGGTGCAGCAACGGAGTAAAGCTTCGAGACCTCCTCAGGTATTTTTAGAGGCAGATACTGCCGTAGGTTGATGGCTTTCATGGTGTCCTTGTAGGTGGACCGCTTGTGGCGGCAGTGGTTGGAAAGGCGTGCTAAATGCTAGAACTGTTAGTCAGAGATGCGCGGACGAATTGATCCATAGAGTTCCGCATAGCAACGCAGCCATTTGCTTTGTGAGGTTCTCGCCTCCGTGCGGCGATGAGGTGAATCAAAGGTAGACCAACAGCGCCCGCTCCAAGCATCGGCGCATTGCCTGCTAACTGACAGAAATCAGGCCGCTCACCGTCACCCACAAAAAACGATAGCGAGGACGAAAGCAGCAGCGGAATACTTGGAGCGGGTCTAGCGGACTCTTCAGGCGGGTCGCGATGATGGGCGTCCCTTTCCCTCTTAGGTGTGGGGAATTGCGCTGAGGAACGCTTGATGGCAATCGCCCAACGGCCGAAAGCCCTTAAGCCCTGAGTGCCCTGTAGACACTCGCTACACTCAGTCCGGTTCTGATGCTGATCTCAGGGACGCTGAGCTTCTCGTCCTTCTTTAGCATCTTGACCGTCTTAGCGGCCTTCGCATCGATCTTCTTGGGCCTGCCGAAGACAGCACCTGAAGCCTTGGCCCTCTTGCGGCCCTCGCTCATCCTGTCCCTGAT
Organism: Hyphomicrobium facile; assembly: GCF_900116175.1. GTDB lineage: Bacteria > Pseudomonadota > Alphaproteobacteria > Rhizobiales > Hyphomicrobiaceae > Hyphomicrobium_B > Hyphomicrobium_B facile. The sequence goes on along the minus strand of NZ_FPCH01000002.1, from coordinate 812,529 downwards.
AAGGCTCAGTTCGAACTCTGAGACGGCAGCAAGGATGGTCCGGAGCATCTGTGCAGTAGCGCCTTCCCCCGACAGCTCAGGCTGATCCAGCACTCTCAGCGCAACACCCTTCGCATTCAGCTTGTCGATGATGTCGAGGAAGTCCTTCGTGCTTCGGGCAATGCGATCTGCCTTGATGCAGACGAAGGTGTCACCCTCTCTGACGTATTCGATAGCAGCCTGAAGTTGCTCACGGTCACGTTTAGTGCCGCTCTGCTTCTCACTGTAGACCTTGGTGCAACCCGCAGCCCTGAGCCTGTCAACCTGAGAGGCGAAGTCCTGACCATCAGTCGAGACCCTTGCGTATCCGATGAGCTGTCCTACTGGTGCGTTTGCGGTGAGCTTTCTGATCATTGTCCCTCGGTCTATCGCGGTATTGAATATTGATATCGTTCTATCAATAGTGAGCCGATATTTGATAATCAATAAGCATGTCTGATTTCTGATAGGACATTCTGACTCTGTCATTAGTTTAGATTTCTGATTAGGTTGTGCTTCGAGCTACGACACCGAGAGTTTTCTACTCGGCAGGTTATTGAGCCAGTCCTATTTCAAGCAGACTCCGCTTGGCTTCCGGTTCGCAGCTTCCTGCTCGGTATCCAAGAAAATGGCTATGCGGCCATTAAAGGGGCCAGTTAAAAAGACTGATGCCGGGGGGGATGTATATGCGGCTCTCGGTCAAGCATGTGCACTAATTTTACCCCCTAAAACGTGACGCCTTTCGCGGCTTTTGAAATGATGTGGGAATACAGATGATGGAGTTGTTCGGGAAATATTTGCGAACTGTAGATAGCTGGTGGACAAGCCGCGTCATCGCCCATTCGAGGCTTCCCCAAGTTGCGGCCGTCATCCCGACATTGGGTTACATCATTTTGTGGTCTGACAAGTTCGGCGAACTCCTTCAGTCCTCCAAGCTAAATATCTCATTCAGCCCGTACCGACTTCACTTCATTTGGTGGGGGGCGATTCTACTTTTGATCGGGCTTTTGCTTTATTGGTCCAACTGTCCCCGCTCGGTAAAGAGGGGGGCCTCAGCGGAAGATTATATCGCTGTGCAGTTGGCGCTGTACGACGATCCCCGTCTTTCAACAATTTTGAAACCCAGAGTGAAGGCGTTCCTAGATCGTCACACCGGCACGGACCCGAACGAGATTCTTTTGGGGAGCTTGACCAGGAACAGGCTCACTAGGGCTGCAGGCGATATGTTGCAGGACCCAACAAGAGCCGATCTGTTGCGCTTCGAATGGGAAGATGACAACCGGTCTTCACCTTTCATGCGGCGGAAAACTGCGCTCTTCATGATAGTGGGCACGCTTGTATTTCTCATCCCATCATTTGAAGTTACGTTGCGTGTTCTGGCGACGTTTCTTCCACACACAACGAAGCTTGAAGAATTGACCGACAAGTCCCCGGAATTTCCTTCACCTGGAAGTTACAATAGAGAGAACTTGTCGCATCTTTTGTCCGATAAGAGGGGCAACCCGTATCGGTGCTCGGAAATCCTGCACAACAATCGGAACATATTAGAGAAAAAAAACTCGGCGAACCAACCGATAACCAGTTCAATACTCGTCCAATTAGCGGCCGCAACAGCATTGGGCTGCGATGCGTCAAAGGATCGTTGGCCGTAAGTGCTGAATAGGAACATCCGGCGCGAAACTGAGCTTCGACCTGTAAAGCTGTCACTGCCCCCCCGAAGCGACAACACGAAAAAACGTAGCTGGGTCGTGCCTGGTTTTATTGGAATTCGCTCTACATAGACTTACGGAGATATTGCTGCGGGTGTTTATCAACGAAGAGCAGATTTCGTCGGTGTTTCTTCGGACAAAAAGCGTGAGAGCTTTGTAGCAAGTTCGCCCGAACGTTCGATCTCGCATTCCCAAATAACGAGTGTGCGCCAACCGGCCTTCTTCAAAGCTGCCAAATGCTCAGCATCGCGTTCGACGTTGCGCAATAGTTTCTGGTTCCAGTATGTGGTGTTTGTCTTAGGTTTGCGCACGATCTTGCATTTAGCTGCGGAGTGCTGATGCCAAAAGCATCCATGCACAAAGATTACCTTACGCAATCTCGCGAATACCAAGTCTGGTCTACCGGGGAGGCGATCCGCTCCAAACGCACCGTGAAGGCGGAATCGCTTGCCCGAGGAATGGACAATCTTCCTTACGATCAACTCGGGTTCCATGTCTCGGTCTCGAATGCGAGACATGTTCCAACTTCGCCGTGCGGCCGTAATACTGTCAACCAACGGTGATCCTCAGTTCTTTACGCAACTCATCGATCTCAAACCACGGGTTCCTAGAATGGATAATTCTGTGGCAGTTCGCGCATACTAACGCGAGATCGCTCAACTTTGTTTTGCGTTGTTCAGGAAGGGCAGAGAGGGGCAATCGATGATGTACTTCAATGGCCGCGGTCGAGTGGGCTCCGTAGGCATTGTCGAAATCGAACTCGCAGACCTCGCATGCCAACTTTCCCTCTCGCTTTAGGACCTCGACTTTCTTCGCTTTGACCAAACCTCTGTTTCGTTCCCGGAACGTGTGAAGGCGGCTCAGGATCCTGCCTTCAGTGGCTTCGACAATAGTGTCAACGTCGTCACCCTCGTGTGTCGAAACTTGCCCTGCCGCTTGCTTGATTGCATTGGCGATTTCTTTGAGCCGCTTCGGATCACTTGAAAAGAGCTCCCACAAGTTGGCATCTGACCTACCACCGCGCTGAAGACCCTTTCGCCCCTGCGCTGTATATTGGGGGTCGATCGCCTGAAAGTTAGCCAGCTTCATGAAAATCGCATTCAAGTTGCGGTAGGCGGCATGTGAGGCACCCATATCCGGCGCCACTTTTCTAAGCTCTCGAGAAAACTGCAAAGCAGTCGAGCTGGACTGGGGCGGAAGCGCCGTGCGATGATCAATATAGAAATCTAGAGCTAAGATCAGCTCGTCTCGCGTCCAGTTCTTTTGGGTCATTTTTTCTTCTGGGCGGCACGAAATGTTTCTATGAGGACCCTTTGCCTAGGCGAAGGGGTAAGAGAAAGGAACTCGTCCTTCGTGCAGTTAGGAAGACCAAGGTCCGCAATCAAAGATCTCTCGCGTTGACCGGATAATATCTCGATCCCCTTCTCCGTTAGGGCATCCCGTGCACCACCATTTTTGCGAACACGCTTCATGGAGTCTTTCTGGGGTGCAATCGAAAGAATGGCGTGTCTGGGGATCGGGCGATTTTGAAGGAGTGTAAAAAGTTGGACGATGCGGTCTGTCCCGCCACGAGGCATCATCATGCTTCTCGCTAAGTCACGATCAATCGTTTCAAAAAAGTTCTTTGGGTACGGCTCGTCCTTCAGCAACCAACGAATTTGCTTTTTTCCACTTGCTGAGAGCGCAAACTTTTTATCCTGGTTATGACCAGGGCGAAGATAGCGGAAGTGGGCCACCACGATACCGAAGTCGCACAGCGCCTTTTGTTCATTTGAGCTGATGACGATGCAGGGCATCCCGAAAGCTTCTCGGGGTATCATCCAATCGCCGCGTGTCGTGTTTTTGATATCCACGTCGAGGCCATCAAGATCCAGATCGAGAACTCCACGCTCCAGCTTTAATAGATTGCGGACCAGGATTTCTATCTTCGTGCCGAGATATGTTTTCTCAGTGGGTTCGAGCTCTCTGAACGTTAGACGTCCTGATCGGGGTGCATCGATTACTTCGTCCACGGCTCGACGCATCAATTCGGGAAACGCCAAGCGTAAGCCCGTGAGGCCGTGGATTCGGCTTAGAATAGACTGCTCAACCCGATTGAGAATCTCCTCGTCCATCCCGGAAGCATGGCACGCTACTTAGACTCATAAAAGTTATAACGATGGAAGCATATGCGGCTATGCACAGACTCTCATTTGATCAAGTAAAGGCTTTTCCTTTGTCCCGGAAATTAAAGCCTTCTTGATCTGAGCTGCCACTGCTCGTGCTACAGGAGGCGGAAACGCATTGCCGACCTGTCTATACGCGTGCGTCTTGCGTCCGACGAACTGCCAATGATCCGGGAATCCTTGTAATCGAGCAACCATCCGAATCGTCAACTTCGGCGATCCCTTGAAGCCTTTGTTAGGTGCATCATTTGCGATGCCCATGCCGTCAACGCCGAGAGCAGCCCATGCGGCTTTCGCGCGAGTTGGGCCGAGGTCGGGCCCTCCATGTTTCTTCGAGCCTCCGACGACGGTAGGAGCAATTTGATTTGCTTGCTCTAGCCAACGCTCAACTCCAGACCAACCATTGTCAGCCATAAGATCGGCTAGCGTTTCTCCCACTGTCTTTGGTCTGCGACGAACCTTCGGCCACTCGAAGTTGCTGGCGTACTCGCGACGAAGAGCGACAAAGACAACCCGTGGGCGAAGCTGTGGCACGCCAAAGTCGGATGCGTTGAGCAGCTTAAAGTCGGTTACAAATCCAAGCTTCTCCAAGCTATCTGTGATGAACCTTCGATAGGCTCCAAACTTAGGATCGAGTAGTCCTCGAACGTTCTCAAACATGACAGCTTTAGGCTTCACTTCCGCAATGATCCTGAGAGCGGCGGGGAAAAGATTGCGTTCGTCAGCAGCTCCCAACTGTTTGCCCGCTACTGAGAACGGAGGACAAGGCAGTCCTCCCGCAAGCAGATCGACACCTTCAAAGTCAGAGGCGTCAAACGGCTTGAGAAGGTCAGCTTGAATGACCCGGCTCCTCGGCAAGTTTGCACGGAGGGTTTTGCATGCGTGTTCGTCAATCTCGACGAGTGCAACATGACGGAATCCCGCTTGTTCAAGACCAAGAGCCTGGCCTCCTGCACCTGCGCAAAGTTCTAATGACGTAAGTGGCATGTGTTCCGCCTGATTCGCTTGGTTTCGATTGTAAGCACAGTCTTCCAGAGCCCCACTAGCTCTCGGAGCTTCACATTCACATCTTCCGTGGGAAAGGCCTCAATGTCGCCCGCCAATAACCTGCGCTCCCAAAGAGAAGAGAGCCCTCAGCCAGGTCGATGACGAGGACTCTCGATTCGGAAGTTAGTCTTGAGCTTTGTTGGGCTTTCGAGACCAGAACTCAGCTATGATAAACCCCACAATTGCGAGCCCGGTCCAGACCTCCCAATCGCCTATGCGGGCTCGGTGAGTTGCACCTATGACGGCAAGGCCGATCACTAAACGCAGCAACCGAGATGGTGTCCAAAACCCCTTCACGATCGATGTGATGATGATCGCCCATAACGCGAGGCCATATACTACGGTCATTAGGGTATCGATTGTCGTCATCTTCGATCCTCCGCGTGCACGTCGCTGCAAGGCTGCACCACGACACAACTGAAGAGCATCAAACTCGGAATGTGGGCGGTTGCTGGTTCGGGCCGTTCTGACCTGATGCCATCTGCTAGGGCCAAATGTTCCGGAGCAAAAGCGGCCAGAGCAAGAGCCGCGATGCATGCCGCAAGCGCAGTTCCTAGCCCGGGAGAGAGCCTCCGTCTGACCGCTCCACTGGGGCATTGTCGGATGCGCTGGGAAACCGCGGCAAGCCGTTCAAAGATATTCACCCGCTTGAGGCCCGACTTGGGGGAATTCATTCTCTCGGGGACTGGACTCCCGATGTGGCGGCACAACTCAAGTCGATCACTGATTGTGATAGTTCGACGGCCAGCGATGTTGGCCCACGCTTCGCAGGCATCCTCAGCAGCGTTCTCGTTAGCCGCATGAGGTATCACCAGCTTTGGGGCGAATCGCTCTTTGACTTCGCAAACCACACCCGAAGCGGGGTGTTCGCAACGGATCGGGTAAGCTTGAAGGGGAAAGGTGTAGACCAGCACGATATCGTGTGGTGAGTAAGTAGGTAACATTTTAGCAGCTCCTGCTAGGTCACATTGAGTGCCTTGCGGAAGTTGCCTACCAAACCTAGTGCATTGAAATACTTGGCAAAAAGTCCGTCTTGGACAGACTGGCGCCCCGTAGGGGACTCGAACCCCTGTTGCCCACGTGAGAGGCGGGTGTCCTGGGCCACTAGACGAACGGGGCAGGCGCAAAGGACGTGTAGTCGAGTGTTCGCGGCCGATCAAGCCCAGAAGCGCGTGGCAATTACAACATGAACAGGCGATAGGGAACGACCGCTTCGGAAAGGAAGCGGCAGGCCCATGAAGCGCCTGTTAATTACGCGGCACCGATTCCACCGGCTTCACTTCGGCAACGCGTTGTCCTGTTTCGATGTCGACAATCGCAATCCCCGGGCCGTTCGGCCCCTCATGGTGGACGGCGAGACGGTTGCCCGACAATGAAACCGACACGATCCGCGCGCCCTTTGGAATTTCCAGCGAAAGCGTCGCACCGGGCGTAACGGTGACAGTCCGCGATGTTTGTGCGCCGCCCGAGCCGCCCGACGCGAGGCCAACCACCTTCACCGCGACGGCTCCGAGCCCGACGAAAATGAGCGCGGCAAGTCCACCGACGACGATCTTGAGATTGCGCTGGAGGCGCTGTTCGCGCATCAAGTCGGCCGAGGATGTCTGCGGCTGATCGTTAGTCATCACGAGAATTTCTTTCTGATAGTTACGAGCGCCGTGCCCATCGACGAACAAAAACAGAGCCTCATCGAGGTTGTCGCAGGCCCCGAAGATGCTGGCCAACGGGTCGATCGTTGGCTCGCCTCGAAGATTGATGGGGTGAGCCGCGCCCGCGTCCAGTCTCTCATACGCGATGGCCACGTCCGCGCGGGCGAGACGATAAGTGAGCCGCGCACACCGGTCAAACCAGGCGCCGTGTATACTGTCACCCTGCCGCAGGCGGGAGATACCGGCGTCGAGGGCGAAGATGTGCCGCTCGACATCGTCTACGAAGATGACGATCTGATCGTGATCGACAAGCCGGCCGGCCTCGTCGTGCACCCTTCGGCCGGGCACGCGTCGGGAACGCTGGTCAACGCTTTGATTGCCCATTGCGGCGATAGCCTCTCCGGCATTGGCGGCATCAAGCGGCCGGGCATCGTGCATCGGCTGGACAAGGATACGTCCGGCCTGCTCGTGGTCGCCAAGTCGGACGCGGCGCACCAGGGATTGGCCGAGCAGTTCCAAAGCCACGGCCGCGACGGTCGGCTCCATCGCAGCTACCTCGCGTTCGTATGGGGCAAGCTTTCGCTGCCTGCCGGTTCAATCGATGCCCGCCTCGGACGAAGCCGCGCCAACCGGATGAAAATCGCGGTAACGCGAGGCATGGTCGGCCGCAGCGCCACGACGCATTATGAGGTGATCGACGTATTCCCGGGAGAAACGCCCGGGGGCGACGTGTCGCTCCTGCGGCTCGTGCTGGAAACGGGCAGGACGCATCAAATCCGCGTGCATCTGGCGCATATCGGCCATCCGGTTCTGGGCGATCCGACCTATGGCGCCGGATTCAAGACGCGGCTGGGCTCGCTTTCCGGCAAGGCGAAGGACGTGGCGTCAAGCCTGACGCGACAGGCGCTTCACGCCGCCGAACTGGAGTTCGAACATCCGATTTCGGGCAAAAAGCTTAAGTTTAGCAGCAAATTGCCAGCCGACCTTGAACAGCTTGGAGAGGCGTTGAAGCCTACTCACGTCAAGCCGACGGAAAAGAAGCGCAGCCGTCGTTTGAAGTAGGCGGTGGTCATATGTGGGTTATCGTCACGGCCGATCAAGAGGAAGTGACGGGAACCCCTAGTGAATTCCTGGATTTCACTACTATGTAACACCAGACGTTGGGGGAGCGTACAGACTCCCACAATCTGAAGGGAGCACGGGCCGAACCGGAAACGGGAGAAGGTCCGGCAGAGGGCAATGGCATCTAAAGGTCTTCCATCACTGGCCGGCGGTTCGCTGGGTCTCACGCGGTATCTGGAAGAGATTCGCAAATTCCCGATGCTCGCGCCTGACGAGGAATTTATGCTCGCCAAGCGCTGGCAGGAAAAACAGGATTCGGACGCCGCCGAAAAGCTCGTGACGTCGCATTTGCGTCTCGTCGCCCGCATCGCGATGGGTTATCGCGGCTACGGCTTGCCGATCGGCGAAGTTATATCCGAGGGAAACGTCGGTCTCATGCAGGCCGTCAAACGCTTCGATCCGGACAAAGGCTTCCGCCTCGCGACATATGCGATGTGGTGGATTCGCGCGTCAATTCAAGAGTACATCCTGCGTTCGTGGAGCCTCGTAAAGATGGGCACCACCGCGGCGCAGAAGAAGCTCTTCTTCAATTTACGGCGCGCAAAAAGCCAGCTCCAGGCGCTCGATGACGGCGACCTGAAGCCAGAGCACGTCAAGACGATCGCGACCAAGCTCGGCGTACCCGAGGAAGACGTGGTGAACATGAATCGCCGCCTCGGTGGCGACGCATCCCTCAACGCGCCCATTCGCGCTGAATCGGAATCGGGCGAATGGCAGGATTGGCTCGTTGACGATACGCCGACCCAGGAAGATCGCCTCGTCGAGGATGAAGAACTGCAACGGCGTAAGTCGTATCTTTCGTCGGCTATGGCAGTCCTGAACGATCGCGAACGCCGGGTGTTCGAGGCTCGACGGCTGACTGAAGATCCGGCAACGCTCGAGCAGTTGTCGGAAGAATTCGGCGTCAGCCGCGAGCGCATCCGGCAGATTGAGGTCAGGGCGTTCGAAAAGGTGCAGAAGGCGGTAACGTCGACAGCGCGGCAGGCGGAAGCGCCTGCGGCGCTCGAAGGTGCCCGCCACTGACGCATCACTAGCCCAATACTGGCCTTGACGGGATCGTCTAAGGCGCATACCCGCTTATCTCTGTAAGCTTCACATGGCGGCGCCAACCGGTGCCGCCATTGCCTTATGGATTGCGATCTACAGATGCGCCGCCGGTTTGCACTCGTTTTCAATTCGACCGCCGGCGTCGCCATTCCTCGCCTTCTCGACGGCGTGATCCGCAGCCTGCGCCATAGCCAGGCAGAAGTCTTCCAGGTCCCAGCACGCAGTTCTGCCGAAGCCTCGGAACGCGTTGCTGATTTGGCAAGACGCAGCGCCGCCGACGCGGTCATTGCGGCGGGCGGCGACGGCACATTCCGCGCTGTGGCGACGGGGGCGGCAGGAACGAGCCTGCCCGTCGGCCTCGTCCCTCTGGGAACCGGCAACGTACTCGCCGCCGAGATCGGCCTGCCGAAAGGCGTTCAGGCGCTCGCCGATGTGCTGCTGACCGGCGAGCAAATCGAAATGCGCGGCGGCCTCGCCAACGGCGAACCCTTTTTTCTGATGTTGGGCGCTGGCTTTGACGCGCGCGTCGTCGCGAAGCTCAGTTATCGGACGAAACGCGCGTTCGGCCGGGGCGCCTATGTCTATCCCGTCATCAGGACATTTGCCGAGGCGCACCCCGTTTTCGACGTCGAGCTCGACGGGCGAAGGTTCGAAGCGAGCTGGGTAATCCTGTCGTTTGCGACCCGCTATGGCAGCCTGTTCACGCTGGCCCCTGATGCCGGGGTGGGGCGCGATACGCTCATCGCCGTCGTGATGGAAGCAGGCTCTCGCCGGGCCATCGGAGCCAATCTGCTATCCCTGGCGCTGGGATGGCTCGCCCGGCCGGAAACGAGACTGAAGGGCGTGCACGTCTTGCCGGTCAAGGCCGCAACGATCGGCCGGCGGGAACGGACACATTTCCAGGTCGACGGAGACGAAGGCGGAATGTCTCCCGTCGAGGTTCGCGCCGACGGCCCCCGCGTTCGGCTGATCGTCCCGCCCCGCTATGTTGCTGATCTTACGAATTGTCATGCGAATCGCTTAGCCTATGAAGTGTGAAGTGTTGTTGGGCGTGTCCTTACAACTTTGTGCGAGCGTCAGAGCGAGAACCAAGGGTCGATGCCCTTCTCTTCTCTGAACCGGTTCCGGATGGACCGGCAGATGACTTCGAACGGCGCGCGGCAGCAATGGATAGGGCTGCCCGAGGGAGCGTCGTTCTGGTCCAGGTTCGGCAGCTTCACGTTCCTGTCCAACCCTTTCCGCATTTCCGATATCGAACCTGAGACGTTAGCGCGCCGCTCAGCGAGCCCGTGTGCTGAGAGTCCGCGTGCGTTGTCTCGATATCGGAACACTCGTTCTCCTGAGCGAGTTGGCGGACACCTGGAAGATGGAGTGCCTCATGCAGAAGCGCTGTCACCAGCCAACCGGTTTTCTTCGATCAAGCGAGGCTTATCCCTCGCGCGATTTGCCAAGGAGACGCTGGCTGTTTCTGCTCTGGCGACAACATAACAAATATCCTCCATGTAGGAGGTAACTGATGCATGCAGGGGTCGGTGCGACGAACTCCTGCCACGCAAAAAAAGAGGCCGTCTCCCATGAGCCGGCCTCTTTTTATTTTAGAGTTATCGTCTGCGTCTCTCGGCCGGCTCCCCGGAGGGGAGTCGAGAGACGCAAACGAAATGAGCCCGGCTCCCCGGAGGGAGTCGCGAGACGCCTACATAGGAAGCCGCGCGATATCGTGTGAGAAGTAATTGTCGATCGCGGTCGCGATCGATTGCGCAACCTTGCCGCGCCACTCGTCGGATTTCAGGTTGCTGGCGTCTTGCTGGTTCGTCACGTAGGCAAGCTCGATCAGAACGGAAGGAAACTGCGCCGTCTTCAAAACGCGGAACGCAGCCTGCTGCTCGGGCTCCTGGCGAAGGGGAGTGCTTTCGCCCATGTTCTCGATGACCGTCTTCGCGAACATGCCGCTGCGTTCGCGCGTCATTTCCAAGTCGCGGTTGGCGAGATCGGCGAGAATGTCTTTGACGGTACCGACATCGCCGTTGGCGCTCTTGACCGTATCGATCTCGTCGGCAGACAGAACCATTTGCGCCGAGTTGCCTTTCGCCGAGCGTTCGAGCGATTTGGCGACGCCGTCACGCAGCGAATAGATCGTGGCGCCGCGCGCCCGCGAGCCGTTGTCGGAGTAGTCGGCGTGGATGGCAATGAAGAGGTTTGCTTTGTTGCGCTCCGCGTACTTCGTCCGCTCGTCGAGCGGAATGAATGTATCGTCGCTACGCGTCATTAATACCTTATAGCGGCCGGTCTTTTCGAGAAGGTCGCGCAATACGAGACCGAATTTGAGGACGACCTCTTTCTCGACCGTCCCGAATTTCATGGCGCCTGAGTCGTTGCCGCCGTGACCGGGATCGAGAACGATGATCTGCTTGAAAGCCTTTGCGGCTCGTTCCCTCGGAGTTTCGGCAAGCCGCGGTGAGGGCGGCTGCAAGTCGGATGCGCCGAGAGCCGAAGGCTTCGCCAGTGATTTGCGGGGATCGGGAAGTGCGGCGGCCGCGGGAAGGATCGCGAGAGAGAGGAGGTAGCGGCCATCCTTGTCTTTGCTGATCTTCGAGCTTTCGATCACGGCCGGTTCGGTGACGTCGATGACGACGCGCGTTTTGCCGCGTGCCGCGAGGCCCGCACGAAAACTTTTGACGAGGCCCGCTGGCTGCTTTCCTTCGAGCGTCGGAAGCCGAACGTTGACGCCGGGCAGCTCGACGACGACCCGGTTCGGGTTCGCGAGTGCAAAGACCTGATAGTCGACTTTGCTTTCGAGGCCGATGACGAAGCGGGTGCCCGTGGCGCCTTTCGCAGGACCAGATGTGGAGGCTGGCGAGACGGCTGCGGTCTGCACATCGGCATTCTGAGCGGTGGTCGTGTCTGGGGCCTTGCTCGCAGCGTAGGCCGGGCACACTGCGCCGGCGGCGAAAGCCGCTGCGAAGACGCTGCAAATTGAGCGTCGAGCCGAGCAACGCATAAGTGCAATCCCCCTAGGCGCGCTCACCACCCACACGAGTGCGCCACAGACGCTTCTGTGTGCCCGGGGAAGATGGCGTTTTAGCGGTCGGAGCAATAGGTTATTAAGATTATCGGGCAACAGCGGTTAATCTCTCGTTAAGAGCTAAAATCAGCGGTTTCGAGGAAAGCTTTAGGCGGCAGCTATTTGCCGATTGACACCCAAGCAGCGGCCGCTTCGTCATCGCTTTCGCGGGCTTCGACCCATCGGGTGGTGCCGCTGACGAGCGTCTCTTTTTTCCAGAATGGCGCACACGTCTTAAGGTAGTCCATCAGGAACGCTGTCGCACCAAACGCATCGCCGCGGTGCGGCGAACACGCGATAACCAGCACGATATTGTCGCCCGGTTTGAGCTCGCCGACGCGATGTATGATTAACGACGCCGACAGACGAAATCGCTGCTGAGCTTCCGCTTCGATCCTCTCGAGCTCGGCTTCCGTCATGCCGGGATAATGTTCGAGCGTCATCGAAACGAGCTTTTCGCCGCCCGCTTCGCCGCGCACCTTGCCGACAAAAATTGAGACGCCGCCTATTCCGGTATCGTCGCCGGCGAGCCGCGCCATTTCTTCCGAGACGTCGAAATCCGCCTCCGAAACACGAACGGCCATCTCAGCCTCCGGTCACGGGAGGAAAGAACGCGATCTCGCGCGCGGATCCGATCTCAGCGGCAGGTTTTGCGTGGCTATGGTCGATCGCGACGCGGATCGCCTCGGGCTTCGCGAAAGCCTGATTGAAGGGATGGCCACGACGGGACTGCCAGAGGAGCAGGTCGCCGACGGTCAGGATATCCGCCGGCAGTATTAGGCGCTCTTCGCTGAGGCCTGTGCGCTCGCGCAGCCACGCGAAATAGCGCAGTACAGTTTCGCCGGTGCTTGGTTTTTCGGTCATGGCGCCCTCAGCGATCGATCGCGTGGCGTATTCCAGCTTTCAGATAATCGTAGCCGGTCACCAGCGTAAGAAGTGCGGCAATCCATAAAAGCAAAACGCCCGCCGTCGTGGTGCCGGGCAGGATGCCTTCCGCCGCCGGTCCAACGAGTAGCATGGCAAGCGCAACGAACTGAACCGCCGTCTTCCACTTGGCAAGCTGCGTGACGTGAATTTTGACGTTGAGCTCGGCGAGAAATTCGCGAAGCCCGGAAACGAGAATTTCGCGCGACAGGATGATGAGAGCCGCCCAGATCGCCCAGCCGCCGATGGTGCCGGTATAGACGAGCATCAGGAGCGTTGCCCCGACGAGCAGCTTATCGGCGATCGGATCGAGCATGCGGCCGAGGTTCGACTGCTGCTCCCAGATCCGCGCCAGATAGCCGTCGAGCCAGTCGGTGAGACATGCCGCGACAAAGATCGCGAACGCCAGCCACCGTGCGACGTCGCCCGTCCCGAAAAACAGGAGGCCGGCAAGCACAGGTACCGCCACCATCCGGCCATAGGTCAGGATATTGGGCAGGCTCGTCGAGAGCGAGCGGTGCGCGACGTGGTCCATGTTTTTGGGTTAGCCGCACGGGAGAGGGGCCGTCAATCCCTAGACGGCCCGCTGGATGCTCAATGGTGAATCTCCGGGCAGAAAGCCGCACCACTCCTCATGAGGCGGAGGCGGCCGCGGGCAGGGCCGAGGTGCCGACGATGCCCGAACGCCTCAAGGCTTCGTAGACCGCCACCCTGAGATCGGATTGCACCCTGAGCCCGTGCGTGATGTCCGGCAGCAGGACCCTGAGCGTGTAATCCGTCGTATCCTTCGTATAGCCTTCGAAAACCGCGATCGGCGCCGGTTCGCGCAGAATGCTCGGATGGCGATTGGCGCACTCGGTCAGAATGGTCAGCACCCGCCTCGGGTCGACGTCCGGCCCGGCCGAGAATTTCAGCACCACGCGCCCGAGAGCGCTGCGGTGCGTCCAGTTCAGAACGCGGCCCGTGATCAGCTCCGAATTCGGCACGATCAGGCTCGCGCGATCGAACGTCTCGATTTCGGTCGACCGCACGGAAATGCTTCGAACCGTCCCTTGCTCGCTACCGACGACGACCCAATCGCCAACCTTGATCGGCCTTTCGATGAGGAGAATGAGGCCGGAGACGAAGTTGTTGACGATCGACTGCAAGCCGAAACCAATACCAACCGAAAGTGCACCGGCGACGATGGCGAGATTGGTGATGTTGAAGCCGGCATACGAGATGGCGATAACGGCGGCGAGACCCGTGCCGGCATAGCCGACCGCGGTTTGGATCGAATTCGCGATACCCGCATCCATCTTCGGAGCGATGAGAAGGTTCTCGCGCAGGCGCCGCTGAAGCAAGCGGGTGATGAACACGCCCGCGATGAAAATGGCGATCCCGACCTGTATTTTGACGATCGAGATCCGGATCCCTCCGATCTCGAAACCGAACAGCAATCGCTCCAGCCAGTCCCGGATATCGGGCGCAGCGAAACCCCATTGCAGAAGGAGGATCGGAAACGTCAAGAACGCGACGCCGAGCGTCAGTACAACTTCGGTCAGCCAGGCAAGCTGTTTGCGGCGAACCTCATCAAACCCCATCCGCTCTTCGAGCACGACGCTGATCTGGCCACGAGACGTCGTGGTTCCGCGCGTGAACGCGCGAATGGCAAGATAGAGAAGCACCGCGACGAGACCGACGACACCGGTCATGACCAGCTGCTGCGACAGGAACCGCGCCATCGCGATGTAGCCGAAAAGGGAGCAGCCGATGATCGCGGCCGCGGCGATTCCGAGCGGCAGCTTCAGCCAAATCGGCTCGCCGCGTCCGACGGGTCTTGCGAGCGTCGTTTCGCTCGACTCGAACGGCGTGAGCAGCAGTCCGATCAGAACGAGCGCGAAAGCGAGACTTGCAAACAGCGACTGGGCGACGCTCATCGATAGCGGGAAGTAAAGAATTTGCCCGAAACTCGAGAGGAAAAGATCGATCGAATAGATCAGGGCCAGCAGTATGAGCAGCAGCGTAATGCGCTTTGCGCTGCGATCCGACAGCTGCATGAGCCGCCGCTCGGGCCGGTTCGGTGCGAACACGGATACGATCAGTGCCGAAACTGCGATGAAAACGAGTGCGTACCTGAAAAACGCCGCGCCGACCGGTGCCGCGGTCGGGTAGTAGAGCAGCCCCAGATATTCGTGTCCGCCATACAGCAGCAGGACCGCCGCGATGCCCGGAATGGCGCGCACCGGCGCGATCCATGCAGCCGATGCTGCACGTTGGAAAAAGCTGGGCGGCGTTGCGTTGGGTCCGGGCCGGTAGCGCGTCAGCGACATCACCACCGCCTTCAACAGCAGATAAAGGCCGATCGCTGCCGCATAGAGAACGAGCACGCTGCCTTTTTGCCGCTTGATGGAATTCCACCAGTCCTCGGCGTTGTATTGAAGGCGCCATTGGACGCTCGCCCGCTGCCGCGCGATATCGTTCCAGAAGGCGGGCAGCAGGGGACTCGTGATCTGCTCCGTCAAGCTGCGCACAAACATCTGCAGCCTGAGCTCGGTGATTTTGTCGATCGCCTGACGCGCGCGCCACCACGTCACTTCGAGCGTCTTAATCGCGCCTGAAACCTCGGCTTCCTGCACATCGAGCCGCGCACGCTCAGCCGCAACGGCGGCTGGCTCCGGCGCGGCTTCCTTGGCCGGCGGATCGCCAAGTCGCTTGATCTGAACGTGGAGATCGGAAAGACGTGGGCGAAGCCCGTCGGCCGTCTGCGTTGACTTCGCGATCACGCTGTCGATGTTGTCGCGCAACCGGCCGAGATCGGTGTTGACGCCTGAAATCGTCGCCAGAGTTTTTTCCGCTCCGTCCATGTCGCCGACAATGCTGCTGATCGTCGAGCTGACTTCCGGCGTGAGAAGTGGCGGAGGCGGCGGCGGCGGTGGAGCAGCAGGCTGCGCCTCTGGCGTCGCGGTTGCAGGCTCTTGAGCGAGGGCAGGCTGGGAGTCCGCAGGAGCATTCGCCGCAGCGGGCTCTGCAGGCGCGGCCTGCGCCGGTGCCGCCTGCGCCGGTGTCGTCGCCGTCGCTGCCGCGGGCGGGTTCGCCGCACCGGCTCCCGCGGCGGGTGCAGTCGCGGCTGCCGGTGTAGCCTGTGGCGCAGGCGTCGCTGACTTCTGAGCTGCGACAGGTTTGACGGCCGGCGTCCATGCCTCCTGCGCGGTAACGGCGCCCGGAACGGCAAAAAGAATGGCGAGCGCTACGGTCGCAAATGCACGTCTCAGCATCGGCAAAACAGAACCTTTGAATGACAACAGCGAAATGACAATCGGGAAGTAGGCCCTTCGCCCCCAAGTGCCGCGAAAATAGGGCAGCAGGCGCCTTTCAGCTAGACTCAAATAATGGCCGCTATCCCGCCCGCTCGTGGAAGAAATCGTAGATTTTCTTGGCCATGTCCGCGGATATGCCCTCCACAGCCTTCAAATCTTCGATACCGGCTCGCGATACGGCCTTCGCTGAGCCAAAGTGCTTCAAAAGCGCCCGCTTGCGCGTGGGGCCGATGCCTTCGATCTCGTCGAGCGGATTGACGCCAAGCGATTTCGCGCGTTTTGCCCGATGGGTGCCGATGGCGAAGCGATGCGCTTCGTCGCGCAGGCGCTGCACGAAATAGAGAACCGGGTCCTTGGCCTCGAGCATGATCGGCCGTTCGCGGCCTGGAATGTGAAAATGCTCGCGGCCCGCATCCCGGTCGGGCCCCTTCGCGACGCCGATCAGCGCAATGTCGTGCAGGCCGAATCCGGCAAGCACTTCGCGCGCGACGGAAAGCTGGCCGAGGCCGCCGTCGATCAAAACGAGGTCCGGCCGGTCCGGAAACGCCCGATCCTCGACGGTATCGTCCTGTGCAACGACGACGGGCACTAACGGTCCGCCCGCCACGTCCGCTTCGATCTCGGCGACTTCAGATTCGATCTCGCTGATGACCTCGGCTTCCGCGATCCGCTTGAACCGGCGCGTCAGCACCTCGCGCATCATCGCGTAATCATCACCAGGCGTCGTATCGGGAGACTTGATGTTGAATTTCCGGTACTGGCCTTTGACGAAGCCCTCAGGCCCCGCAACGATCATCGCGCCGACAGCGTTCGTACCGGAGGTGTGACTGTTGTCGAACACCTCGATGCGGCGTGGAACCGAGGGCAGCCCGAACCGCTCGGCGATGCCTTCGAGAAGCCGCGCTTGCGACGAGCTCTCCGCGAGCTTCCGGCCCAAGGCTTCCCGCGCGTTCGCGAGCGCATGCTCGACGATCGTCGATTTCGTCCCACGCGACGGAACGCGGATTTCGACCTTTCGCTCAGCCTTCGTCGACAAAGCCTCGGCGAGAAGCTCCCGCTCGGCGATGTCGTGCGATAAGAGGATCAGCCGCGGCACCGGCTTATCGTCGTAGAACTGCGCGATGAAGCTATCGAGCACGTCCTCGACGTTGAGCGAGCGATCGGCTTTCGGATAATAGGCGCGGTTGCCCCAGTTCTGACCCGTCCGGAAGAAGAACACCTGAATGCATGTTTGCCCGCCATCCTGATAGGCGGCGAAGACATCGGCTTCCTCGACGCCTTCCGGATTTATCGACTGATCCGCAGTGACATGAGCGAGGGCCCAGAGACGGTTGCGGTATTTGGCGGCCGTCTCGAATTCGAGTTTGTCGGCCGCCTCTTGCATGAGCTCTTGGTACATGCGGCGCACCGTCTGGCTTCCGCCGCTCAGGAACCGCTGAGCCTCATCGACGAGAACCCCATAATCATCGAGACCGATTTCGCCCGTGCAAGGCGCCGAGCAGCGTTTGATTTGATAGAGCAGGCACGGCCGCGTCCGGCTCTCGTAGACGCTGTCGGAACAAGAGCGCAGAAGAAACGCCCGCTGCAGCATGTTGACCGTGCGGCCGACCGCTCCGGCCGAAGCGAATGGACCGAAGTAGTCGCCCTTGCGGTTTCGGGCACCCCGATGCTTCATCACGGCCGGCGCAGGATGGTCGCGGCAGATGAGGATGTAGGGAAACGACTTGTCGTCCCGCATCAGCACGTTGAAGCGCGGCCGGAAGCGCTTGATGAGGTTCGCTTCCAAGAGAAGCGCTTCGGCCTCCGTCCGGACGGTGACGAACTCCATTGATGCCGTCGCAAGGATCATGCGGGCTATTCGGTTCGTATGGCCGTTGAGCCGCGCATAGTTGGAGACGCGGGCGCGCAGCGAACGCGCCTTGCCGACGTAGATCACCTCGCCTGCGACATCGAGCATCCGGTAGACGCCTGGGCTCTGCGGCAGGTTCTTCAAATACGCAGTAATCACTTCCGGCCCCGTCTTTACGGGCGTTTCCGGCGGCGATGTGAATGTTGTCGGCTCTTCGGTCATGGCGCACCTAAAGTTGGGCTGCCGCCGAGGTCAAGCAAGGCATCGGTCTTGCGCCACAAAATCAACACGTCAGGGGCGTGGTGTGCAAGCTCTTTAGGACATTGGGGAATTAAGTAGCGCCGAGGGGGGTGTTATGCGTCGCGTCATCGCCGTTCTCGGCCTCGCGTTGATTGTTGTCTTGCCGGCATTGGCGCTGGCAAAGCCGATGAAGGAAAAGCCGGTAAAACCATTCCAGAGTTCGCAGGAGCTTCTGAAATGGATCAATGATTACCGGAAGAATCCCGAGCCTCGGCGGGCTCCCGAAGCCGTAAAGGCTATGTCGGCGCAGGGCGCTATCCGCGAAGTGGACCAGGCGGGCGTTTACATCGGCTTCGTGGCGGGTGTTCTGGGTTCCAATCCCGAGATGGCCGACGATCTCATCTCGAAGATGTTTCCGCTGCCGCCCGAAGATCAGGTCCTCATCGTCAAGGCTATCGCCTATTCGGGGCTCCCGCGCTGGCGCGACACGATGGCGAAGTTCGTCGAGCGCATGCCGGCCCGGAAGGTTTTGATCGACAAGTACATGTTCGGCGATAAGCCGACCCTCACCTCGATTTCCATCAAGGACGACGCGACCGTCATCGATCTCAACTGGGGCTATTACTTTGCCACGGGCTGGGAAGCACCCATCCGCCGCATCGTGGGCGCGCTCGAACTCTCGCTAGATAAAGACAAGGTCGAACTATTGACGATCGGCGCGATGGCGAAATGGACGCTGGCGCAGAATGCATCTCGTAATGACGATTTGCTGCTGCTTCTGAAAAAGATTTCGAGCGACAGCGATCCCAAAGTCAGGAAGCCGCTTACCGAAGTCATCGAGGCCGCCGAAACGCTCGAGCTGACGAAGCTACGCAAAGACGCGCTCGCATCCATCGACGAGTTGAAGGCCAAAGGCCCGGAAAGTCTTCGTAACTACAACTGGTGGGGACAGACCGGACAAACCGTTTTCGCTCTCGGCTGCGTCGCGGCTGCTGCAACGGGAATGGGCGTGGCCGGCATTCCTTGCGTGGTCGGTGGCGCGGCTTCGACCGCCGCCCTCAAGTACTTCGCCCCAGCGTCCGATTAATGTCTTCTGGTAGGCAACGTCGTCCGCTGATCGCGGCCAGCCCTCAATTTTCCGGGCAGTTGAACTTGGCGTCGACGAGAGCCGCTTCCGGCGTCGCGTACTCTCCGACGATCTCGGCGCCGACAGCTTCAGTTCGCGCATACGCGTCGAACATCGACTTCTCGAAGCCGTCTACGATCGTCAGTGCGGTGTACTGCGTTTCGGCACCCGCGTGAGAGCGGATCAGCAACGTCTTGGTGCCCCCGTAACTTGCGGTCAGCACTTTGCACGGCGATGCCGGAGCTGACGCAGCGGCTTTTGCCGCCGCGCCGAGTTCGGCGGGAAGCGGTCCGCCAAGACGCGAAGGCTCTTGCGGAGTTGGCGTAATCTTGAACGTCGGCAGCCACGGCATCGAAAACAGGCTGGACGGAGCCGCGGCCTGTTGAACCGCCGGCTCCGGCGCTTGCGCCACATCGTCCTGACCGCCGCTTTGAGCCGGCAATTGCCGCTCCACAACGGTGACCCCGGCCCATGAAGTGTTCATGAGCTGAGGCGAGAAGCTGTCGGGAGCGCGCTTCTTGCTGTGCGCGTCTTGTGCCGAAGTCTGCTTGACCTTCGGCGGCGATTTGGACGCGGCCGAAGGCTTCGAAGCAGGCTTCGCGGCTTTCGCGGCCGCCTTTTTGGGGACGCCCGCAGCCGCAGGCTGCTTTTCACTCGAACCAGCCGCAGGCTTCTTTTCAGCCGAACCAGCCGCAGGCTTCTCCTGCGCCTGGTCGTCCGGCACGGGGCCGCCAAGTCCTGACGGCGGACGGAACGGGGTCCGCCATTCGCTGCGCATAGGCAGCGGAGCCGGAACCGCATCCGCTTCGGCGGAACCCGCCGCAGGATCGCAATAGCGCTTCTGATAGAGGCCGGCGATGAAGTCGATCGACTTGCCGTAAGCGCGGTCGGCTGCCCAGCGGCGTGCGAGATCGCCGAATGTCACCGGCCGCCCGAGTCGCTTCGACTGAGCTGCGATGTCGTCCTGGTTCTCGCGCGTGCGCTTGGCGACCGGAGCGGCAAGACGTTCACCCGAATAGGCGACGAGGTGCTGGATCTGCGCGTGGACGCCGGTCTGTATGTTGGGGAAGAATTCGCCGCGAACGCCACCGCCGGTCGCGCCGATTCCGGCGAAGTTGTTTTGATTTTCCCAAACGTCGCCACGTTTGCCGCCTTCGCGACGGAACTTCAGATAGTTCGTCTCGATGACCATCTGGTAGAACGCATAGTCCCATCGCACGCCCCAGCCTTCGCCGTAGTGCTTGTACCAGTGCGCGATTTCGCGGAAGCGTGGATCGACATTCGGATTGCGTTCGCCGATGAACGCCATGAGCCGCTCTGGCGTAACGCAGGCGGGAACTTTGTTGCTTTCGCTCGTCCGAATGGGCGGTGCGGCGTTGGCGGCATCGATCGCTAACGCGAACGACGCAGACGCTAGAGTGCAGGCAATAATACGCGATACAAGCGACTTAGTCGCCATTCAACTATCCTTTGAGATTACGTGTTGGTTTCAGCCGTCGGGGCAGAGCTCGAAAGCTTTGTCGAGGGCCTGGGAGGGATTGGAGAATTCGCCGACTGTCTCGCCGCCTTTTGCGTAGGCTGCGATGTAAGCTTCGGCTTCTCGCTTTTCCGATCCTTCGTTGACGTCGAGGACGGTATAATTGTCTTGATGGTCGGCACGTGCGCGGATGATGACGGAGTGACCGCCGCCATAGCTCGCCGTCCAGACCTTGCAGCTTGGTTTGACGCCGGCGGGCGGAACCGTGATCGCCGACTTCGTGGCGGCGCCCGCCGTGACGGACGCTTTCGTTCCGGCGCCGAGAGCGGCCGTCTGGATTTTCTTGGTCGAAGTTTTCTTCGCGGGAGCCTCGACGGGAGCTGAGTCCGCCGGGCCGCGCGCGTCGGCTGTCGCACCCGACGCATCGGTCGCAGACGAAGCATCGTCTGACGGTGCGGCCGCGTTGATGATCTTGAAGGCTGTGGGTGTCTGGTCCGCGACTTCCGGTTCTCCGACAGCCGGAGTGACGTTCGCTGTCTCGATCAGGGATTCGCCACCAAGACCCGAGCGTACGAAGGAGCCGGACTTGCGGGCTTCTTCAACGGCGCGCCGCGCGAGATCGGCGCCGGAAAGTTTGGCAGTCGATTTGTTCGGGTCTTCAATCGAAGCGGTCTGCACGCGCGCAGCGTTCGCATCGGCGCCGGTCTTGGCCGGAGCGTTGCCCGTCGTCGCATAGGCTAGAAGTTCAGGCCGCGGGTCGGCACCCTTGCACGGGCTGCCGTAGAACGACTCCGCAAGAGCGGCAATATCGCGGGCATAGTGGCGGGACGTCGGCGCCCATTGCTTGGCAAGCTGGGTGTAATCGATCGGTCCGTTGAGCGTCTTCTGCCACTCGGTGAGAACGCCCCACTCCTGGACCTTGCGCGTGCGCTCAGCGACCGGATCGTCGAGGTGCTCGCCCGCATAGAGCAGGAGATGCTGGAGATGTGCTTTGACGCCAGTGCTGACGTCGGCGAAACTTTCGCCGGGGACATGCTTGCCAGTGGCGCCCATGCCGGCGAAGTTGTTCTGCTTGGACGAGACGTCGCCTTTGAAGGTCAGGTTGCCCGTCTCGAGCATCATCTGGAAGAACGCAATGTCCCAGCGGATATTGAGTTCGTTGCCGACGCGCATGTAATCCGCGGCGATTTTTTCGAAGCGCGGGTCGATGCTGCGGTTGCGGCTTTCGAGGAAGCCCATGAGCCGTCCCGGCGTGGCACACGCCGGAACCTTGTTCTTACCGCTAAGTTTAACCTGTGGAAGGTCCGCTGCCTGAACCGGCAGAGACATGGCAGCCAAAGGCATGGCTGCTGCGATGACGAACGCCAACGGCGTCCGAGCACGGCCAATCATGAATACACCCTTGAGCACGCGGCACCCCCGTAAAGGCGCCCAACAAAACCATTAAGGTTCGTAGACGCTTAACGTTAATAAAATGTTGATAAACCCCCAGCGGGATCCCGAATCGAGAGTCGCGGACCAATTGGGCAGCAATGAGAACGATGCGCGGTCAGATTGCGGCAGGGGCGAGCGGCCGCAACGTTTGGTTTACGTTAAATGCTGTCCCCCATCGAGAGCGATCATCTGACCGGTCAGCGATGGCGTGGCGAGGATAAACCTCACCGTGGCCGCAATTTCCTCGGCCGACGCGCCCCGTTGGAGCAGCGTCGACTGGCTCTCCCGAACGAAGTCGTCGTCGGTCTGGTGGATGCTTCGCATCACCGGACCAGGACCGATGGCATTGACCCGGATGCGCGGCGCGAGCGCCTGGGCAAGTGTTCGCGTTGCCGTCCAAAGCCCGGCTTTCGAAATCGTGTACGAGAAGAATTCCGGCGTCAGATTCCAAACGCGCTGATCGATGATGTTGATGATGTTGCCTTCGCAACCTGACGGCAGGCTCGCGGCCATCGCCTGCGCGAGAAACATCGGCGCCTTGAGATTGATGCCGAGGTGAAGATCCCAAGTGGCATCTTCGAGGCTCTGGATTGTGTCGGGTTGAAATTCCGAAGCGTTGTTGATGAGCACCGTCGGCGGGCCGAGGTCACGGACGACGTCGGCCATGAGCCGTCGCGAGGCGTCGGGTTCGGCGAGATCGGCGCGGAATGATTTTGCGCGGCCGCCTCTGCCCACAATCTCGCGAACGAGGCTCTCGGCTTCGTCATCTGATTTTCGATAGTGGATGGCGACGGTCCACCCCTCGCTCGCGAGATCCATGGCAAGCGCCCGGCCAATTCGGCGTGCGGCTCCGGTGATAAGAGCGGTCGAAGAGTCGTTCTGAGGCTGGTTCATGATCTCTGTTTAGTTTGGGGGAGGCGGGTCAGAAATAGTGACTTATTGAGCACACGGTGCGTAACACGGCGACGAGACCGAATCTTGGTCTCAATCCGAGCCAAAATCCCGCACCTTGAGTTGCCACCCTTTTCAGCACATTACCGCCGGCCGCGCTTTGCCGGAGGGTCTTCCTGCTCAAATTCAATGCATATCTGCAGCATGCAGGCTTCTTATCGCAGCAGAGTTGCCCGACGGTGACATCGTCAGCATAAGTCGCAATATGCGACGTATAATGACTTGTGCGGAATGTCCGAAAAAGTTTTCCTACATCGAAGCGGTTGAGAGTCGCGTTGTCCGCATTGCGCGGGTGCTGCGAGCCGCAGATCTGGGACGGGGGTTTGTCTTATGAAGAATATCAAAAGTTTCTTGGGGGCGGCTGGTGTCGCGGCGATTGCTGCGCTTGGCATGTCCTCGGCGGCACTTGCTGACGATGCGGGGGACGGTGAGCGGAAGTTCGGCTACTCGATCAGCATCACCGGCACGAGCGATTATATCTTCCGCGGTATATCGTTCAACAATCAGGATCCGGCATTCCAGCCGTTCATCGAATTCACCTACGGAACGCCAAGCCTGACGTGGTACTTGGATTTCTGGGGATCCAATATTGCTGAGCCGTTCGGCCCGTTCGAAGTCGACATGTATGCCGGCGTTCGGCCCGTCACCGGTCCGGTCAGCTGGGATCTCGGCGTCCTGTACTACACGTATCCGGAAAACCAGATCGGTAGTGCGAAATTCCCTGGTCCCGACAACAACGGCGACTACGTCGAGTTTAAGATCGCTGCTTCGATCACGCCTGTAACGAACCTGACCACCGGCGTCACGGCTTACTTCACGCCGGATCAAGGCTTCAACTACGGCGAGACCTGGACGTTCGAAGGCAACGCTGCCTACACGCTGCCGACGTTCCACAACTTCGTACCGGTTATCAGCGGTGTTGTCGGTTACACAGCGGGTTCACGCAACGAGGCGGGCAACTTCTCCATCTGCGCCTGCGAAGCCCAGAACTACGTCTATTGGAACGCCGGTCTTAAGCTCACAGTCGACAAGTACTTCATGGACTTCCGCTACTGGGATACGAACCTCACCAGCTCTGACGCGATTGATACGAACCTGTCGGATGCTCGTTTCGTCTTCACGGCTGGCGTGAACCTTCCATAATCGGACCACCTAATCCCGTCGCAGTATTGAGCCGGGGCCTGTGCGGGCCCCGGTTTTTTGTTTGGATGCCGTTGCAATTCAAACCTCAAGTTTTCACCAACGGCCTTGACGCCCTGACTTGAGAAATTCCGCAACTCACGTCAGAGATTGATGCGAGGGTTCCCTGATCATCTGCGGCTCAATCCGTGCTCATATCGGTCTTCGCGCTCGTAATCCTGACCACGGTGATCGCCGGCACGGTCCTGGTGCCGCGTTTCCTCACGCACCACGTCCGGCTGGCGAATGCGCCTGACCAGCCGCGCGCATTCGGCCGTGACATGGCTTGGCTTG
The DNA here is from genome assembly GCF_900116175.1 of Hyphomicrobium facile. GTDB lineage: Bacteria > Pseudomonadota > Alphaproteobacteria > Rhizobiales > Hyphomicrobiaceae > Hyphomicrobium_B > Hyphomicrobium_B facile. Next base: position 787,938 of record NZ_FPCH01000002.1, on the reverse strand, counting down.
CCATCCAAACCGATGACAGTGACGCCGTTGCTGCCGCGCTGGGTTTGACCGGCTTGCGTCCCGCAAACTGGGATTCTGGCATCGGCGCGATCTATGACCCGGAAGTCTCGGACGGACTTCTCTTCATTTCGCCCCCCGTGCGCGGCTGGACGATCGTCGCTGGCGAAGCGCTGCCGGTACCGGCTGGATCTCCGTTCATCGACAAGATGACGCCGCTGCTGAAACATCTCGGAAAGCAGTTTCGCAGCGTCCAATACTTCGCGTCGTTCCCGATCATCGACTTCTACGCGTGGGCGCGCGTGGACAAGGGACGTCCCAAAAGAGCGTTCGCAATAGGCGAGGCGGGGATCATCTGGGATTTGGGGAAGCCGACGTCTGAGGAGCGGCGGCTCGGCCTATCCTACGTCGAGGTGAGGGGGATCACGGAGCGCCACGGCGATGTCGGCGGACAGCTGCTGCTGCATCCGACCGAGGAGAACGTCTTTGCCGTCGCCGCCGGTTGGAGCCTCAATCCGATGACGCTGGAGGGTTTCAAGCATCCCCGCGGCGTCGGCTGGATTGCGGACGCTCCGCGGTCATGGCGGCCCGAGCGAGCCCGAAGAGTGGCCTGACCGCGGATTTCGATACCCGGAAGAGACCTCAGTCCGCCGTCACTGTGCGGCCCTCGCTCGATGGAGCTTCGCTGAGCGGACTCACTGGGCGTGGCGGCCGTAGTCGTAATCCATCCGCGGCCCTGGAAGCGGCGACGATCGATCGGTTCCGGCGGGACTTCCGTTCGCGGATCCCGACCGCTGGCCCGATGGCTGACTATCCGTCGCCGAACGTGCCGGAGGAATGAAAACCTGGTTGGCCGTGCAGAGCTTGCGCCGGGTTTCATTCTGGCCGCACGAGCGCGGCTTGCCGTCTCTCGACAGGCAGAACCGGACTTCCCTCAGGCTTGCGCCCGGACCGCCGCAAACGACGGCGATCATATCCGGCCGGAACTGCGGGTTGGCCCGCAGGAACTCCCGCTCCACATCGGCGGCCGAGACGACCTGCGACTCGAATGGATTACGAAAGCGGTCGGGAATGTTGATGCTGTCGAACAGCCGATGGGCCGTCGCGAAGTACTGCGCTGGGTCCATCCCCGAGCATGTCCCGTGCGTCCGGTACTCGTGGATCACGAGTCCACGGCTCGGCATGACGTCGAGCATGCTCGAGATGACAGGGTCGGGTACGAACGGGCGTCGCGGCAATCGGCAATTCGACGGGTAGCCGTTTTCATATTGCGGCCAGAGGCCGTGCAGCACAAACGAGTAGCGGCGGCCGTCGCGGCGATTGCATTGCGTGTCGTCGTCCCGGTCGCGGCCCTCGCCGGCGCAGTAGGTCGGGCTCCACGACAGAACGAGCGCATAATAATCGAATTCGCCCGGCACGTTTCGGCCATACCCGCCGTAGCCGTTGTCGTTCGAACGAGAGCCGTAATCTCCGTTATCGGCGCGCCTATTTGAACCGCTCGAGTTTGAACCGCTCGAGCCGTTACTCGCGCCGGTGTTCCCGCTTGTGACAGTGCCGGGAGACAGCGCCGTCCGTTGCTCGAGGGCGAAATGCGCGATGTACACGCCAAGCAGAGCGAAGACCAAAGTCGTGAGAAGGATATGCGGTCTCAGCATTTCATCGTCCCGGTCGGGTTACATGCGATGTCGCGCCACGGCGATGGCGCCGCAGCCTACGCGGACTGCTTTGCGAGCGCCGCAAGAATGCGTGCCCAGCTGCGGGCGCCCTTCTCGAAGCTTCGGACATTGTATTTTTCGTTCGGCGAATGAATGCGGTCGTCATCGAGGCCGAACCCGATCAGCAGGCTGTCCATGCCGAGCGCGTCGCGGAAAGACGAGACGATGGGAATGGACGCGCCGCTTCCCATCAGCACGGCAGGCTTGCCCCATTCCTCTTCGAGCGCCTGCGCCGCGGCCCGCATCGATGGATCGCTGGTATCGAACATGATCGCGCCTGACCCACCCCGATGGCCGAGCCACGTCGCTTTGCAATCGGCCGGAATAAGCTTCTCGACGTAGTCGTGAATGGCCTTCAGCACGTGATCGGGATTTTGGCCGGGAACGAGGCGGCAGGTGATCTTCACCGATGCCTTGGCCGGAATGACGGTTTTTGTGCCGGCGCCCTGGTATCCGCCGGCCACTCCGTTGAACTCGAGCGTCGGCCTCGACCACAGCTGCTCGATGACGGAGCGGCCTTCTTCCCCCGCGGGAACCTTGAGCCCCACGGAGCCCAGAAACGTATCGGCCCTGACATTCAGCGACTGCCACTGCGCGAGCTGTTCCGCCGTCGGCTCCTTGACGCCGTCATAAAAGCCGGGAACGGCCACCTTGCCGGTATCGTCGTGCAGAGCGGCCATGACCTTGGCGAGCACGCGAATGGGGTTCGCAACCGGACCGCCATAGATGCCCGAGTGGAGGTCGCGCGTCGGGCCTGTAATCGTGAGCTCGTCGCCGGCGAGGCCACGCAGCATCGTCGTGATGGCGGGCGTATCCTTGTCCCATTGGCCGGTGTCGCAAACGAGCACGAGATCTGCTTTGAGTTCGTCGCCATACTTGGCCAGGAAATCCGGGAGAGACGGCGAACCGCACTCTTCTTCCCCCTCGATCAACACGGAAACGGCGATCGGGAGATTGCCCGCAACCTTTTTCCAGGCCCTTGCCGCCTCGAAGAAGGTCATCAGCTGGCCCTTGTTGTCTTCGGCGCCGCGAGCGACGATCACGTCGCCATTCCCCGGCTCATTGGCAATGCTGGGCTCGAACGGCGGGGTCTTCCAGAGATCCAGCGGATCCGGCGGCTGCACGTCGTAATGGCCGTAGAAAAGGACGTGCGGCATATTCGGACCGCGATCGAGCCGATCATGGGCCACCACCATCGGATGACCGCTTGTCGGCACAACCTTGGCCTCGGCGAACCCGATGTCTCGAAGCGTCGCCGCGCACCATTCCGCGGCCTTGACGCAGCTCGCCTTGTAGGCCGGGTCGGTCGATACGCTGTCGATGCGCAAAAGTTCGAACAGGCGATCGAGACCGGCCGACTTCGATTGGCCGAGGGTATCGAGAACCGTTTCAAGCGTGCTCATCGTGCTAGTCTTTCCGGGTTGCTGGCCTGCGGCGGGGTAACTTGGTTCCCAAGCTAGGAATAGCGGGTCTCATTTGCTATGCCACCTCTCCCTGCGCCGGTCAGTCCTGACGAGAATGATAGGCGGCAAGAAGACCGCATTGGAGGTCTGATGGCACAGCCGAACGCCGACGGCAAAAAGAAATGGGTTTATGCCTTTGTGCCGGGTAAGGCCGAGGGCAGCGCCAGCATGGCCGAACTGCTGGGTGGAAAGGGCGCCAATCTTGCCGAGATGGCATCCCTGGACTTGCCCGTGCCACCGGGCTTCACAATTACGACCGAGGTTTGTGAAGCCTTCTTTGCCGCGGACCACAAGCTGCCCGAAGCCCTGAAGGGCGAGGTCATGCAGGCGCTGGAAGCCATCGGCAACACCGTTTCGGCGAAATTCGGCGACGAAAAACGTCCGCTCCTCGTTTCGGTGCGATCAGGCTCGCGAGCCTCGATGCCGGGCATGATGGACACGATCTTGAACCTAGGTCTCAACGACAAGACGGTCGAGGGCCTGGCAGAGCTGACGGGCGACGCGCGCTTTGCGTTCGACAGCTATCGCCGCTTCATCCAGATGTACGGCGACGTCGTGCTCGGCGTCGATCACGGGGCGTTCGAGGACATTCTCGAGAATTTCAAGAACCTGAACGGTTTCGCGGCCGATACGGACCTCGACGCCGAAGCATGGCACGAGATCATCGCGGACTATAAGGCTGCGATCGAGCGTGAGCACGGCGCGCCGTTTCCGCAAGATACGAGCGAGCAGCTTTGGGGCGCGATCGCCGCGGTGTTCGATTCCTGGCACAACCCGCGCGCCGAAACCTATCGCCGGCTGCATGACATTCCGGACGCCTGGGGAACAGCCGTCACGGTTCAGGCGATGGTCTTTGGCAACCTTGGCGACAACTCCGCGACCGGCGTCGCCTTCACCCGCAATCCGTCGACTGGCGAGAAGGAAATCTTCGGCGAATATCTTCCGAATGCGCAAGGCGAAGACGTTGTCGCCGGTATCCGGACGCCCCACGCTTTGACAAAGAAAAGCACGGGCGAAACATCCGAGGCTTCGCTCGAGGTTGCGATGCCGGAAGTGTTCACGGAGCTGAGAAAAATCTTCGATCGCCTCGAACGGCACTATCGCGACATGCAGGACGTGGAGTTCACCGTCCAGCTCGGAAAGCTTTGGATTCTGCAGACGCGCTCGGGCAAGCGAACGACGGAAGCGGCGCTTAAAGTCGCGGTCGACCTCGCCGCGGAAGGCCTGATCTCGCAGGATGAAGCCATTCTGAGAATTGAGCCGTCTCAGCTTGACCAGCTGTTGCACCCCGCGATCGACCCCGTAGCCGAGCACGACCTCATCGCCAAAGGCCTGCCCGCGTCGCCCGGCGCGGCGTCCGGCGAGATCGTGTTCCATTCGGAGATGGCGGAAGCGCTGAAAGCCAAAGGCCGGGAAGTCATCCTCGTCCGTTCCGAGACGAGCCCTGAGGACGTGCACGGAATGCACGCGGCCGTCGGCATTCTGACCGCGCGAGGAGGTATGACCAGTCACGCGGCCGTCGTCGCGCGCGGCATGGGGCGGCCCTGCGTATCGGGCGCGGGAACGCTCAGGATCGACGCCAATGCCGGCATCATGCGGGCGGGTGCGCGCACGTTCAAATCCGGTGACATCGTCTCGATTGATGGCAGCACCGGCCGCGTCTATGCCGGCAAGGCGAAGATGTTGCCGCCGCAGCTTTCCGGCACGTTCGCGACGATCATGGAATGGGCGGACGCCACGCGCCGCATGAAGGTGCGCACCAACGCCGACACACCGCGCGATGCGCGCCAGGCAAGATCGTTCGGCGCCGAAGGCATCGGCCTCTGCCGGACCGAGCATATGTTCTTTGAGGAAAAGCGTATTCTCGCCGTGCGCGAAATGATTTGCGCGGAGGACGAGGAGGGGCGCCAGCAGGCGCTCGACAAACTTCTGCCCGTTCAGCGCGCCGACTTCGAGGAACTGTTCGAGATCATGGCCGGGCTGCCGGTAACGATCCGTCTGCTCGATCCGCCGCTACACGAATTCCTCCCCCACGAGGATCGCGAGGCGGCGCAAGTCGCGGCGGCACTCGGCATGGATCTCATGCGGCTCAAGGCGCGCGTCGCCGAGCTTGAGGAATTCAATCCGATGCTCGGCTTCCGCGGCTGCCGCCTCGGCATCAAATTTCCCGAGATCACGCGCATGCAGACGCGGGCGATTTTCGAAGCGGCCGTCAACGCGCGAAAGAAAACGGGCGAGGCGATCCGGCCCGAGGTCATGATCCCGTTCATCGCCTACCGGCGCGAGTTCGACATTTTGCGCGAGGTGATCGCCGAGACGGCAAAGGCCGTCGAAAGGGAGTCAGGCATCGCCATACCCTACGATATCGGCACGATGATCGAGCTGCCCCGGGCGGCTCTGCGCGCGGCCGACATCGCAGCTGGACCGTTGGGCGCCGACTTCTTCTCATTCGGCACGAACGACATGACGCAAACGGTGCTCGGCCTCTCGCGCGACGACGCGGCGCCCATTCTGTCGAACTACCTCGAGCACGAGGTGATCGCGATCGATCCGTTCGTGTCGATCGATCAGGCGGGAGTTGGCGAACTCGTCAAGATCGGCGTTGAGCGCGGCCGTTCAGCGAAGCCCAATCTCAAGACCGGCATTTGCGGTGAGCACGGCGGCGATCCGCGATCGATCGGCTTCTTCGAGACGGTCGACCTCGACTACATTTCTTGCTCGCCCTATCGCGTGCCGATCGCACGTCTCTCGGCGGCGCAAGCTGCTATTCGCCGAAGGCGCCGCGAACAGAAGGCTTCCTAGTAAGGACCATTCTCGCGCCGGTCGATTTCATCGAGCCGAGGCTGGCGCGGACGGGGACCCTTGTTCTTCGGCAGGAACAGTAACCAGATGACGGCCGGCGGCACGACGAAGCTCCAGCCGATCCAGTAGGAAAGGTCGCGATTTTTGATGCCGGCCAAAATGCCCGCGAGAATTGAAGCGGCGATTGCGGTCCCGCCCCAAAGCACGATCCACTGCATCGCCATGGAATTTCCCTCCATGTCCAACCGGACACTCCTATTTTAGCACATCCTGCCAAATGCGAGTTGCCCGACGCGAACGGCCCAATGCGAACTGGCAAGCGCGCAGTGCCAAATGCGCAGTGACTATGGCGAATTCAAGCTTTGCGGGCCGGTGACTTTTTCACGGGCGTCACAAAATCCAGCCCGAGATCGAGAACAGGCGCCGAATGGGTGAGCGCGCCGACCGAAATCATGTCGACGCCGCTCGCGGCAATGTCTCTGACCGTATCGAGGTTAACGCCGCCGCTGGCTTCCGTCAGGCAACGCCCGGCAACGATGGCGACAGCTTTCCGCAGCTCCGCCGGAGCCATGTTGTCGAGAAGCACGCAGTCGATCTTCTCCCGCATGACGATTTCAAGCTGATCGAGAGTGTCGACTTCGACCTCGATTTTCGTCATGTGCCCGGCCGTCGCCTTCGCGGCTTTGATCGCGGCTTCGATGCCGCCCGCCGCAACGATGTGATTGTCCTTGATGAGGACCGCGTCGAACAAACCGAAGCGGTGATTGTGACCGCCGCCGCATCGCACGGCATATTTTTCAAACGCTCTCAATCCGGGCGTCGTCTTGCGCGTATCGACGATTCTGGCGCGGGTACCCGCTACCGCATCGACATAACGGCGCGTGAGGGTCGCAATCCCGCACATGCGGCCCATGAAATTCAACGCGACGCGCTCCGCAGAAAGAATGGCGCGCGCGTTCCCCGAAATGCGGGCAATCGTGCCGCCGGCCGCCACCGCGGTGCCGTCTTCGATCTCGATTGTGAAGGCACATTCCGGATCGAGTTCCCGGAACGCAGCTTCCGCTAACGCTAAGCCGGACACGATGCCGGGCTTGCGGGCCGCAAGCAGAGCTTCCGTGCGTGCGTCCGGCGCAACCGTTGCGTCTGTGGTGATGTCGCCGCTGAGCCCGAGGTCTTCTTCGAGCGCGTTTCGTACGGCGGCAAGAACAAGATTGGGAAGGAGTGTCGCGAACGAAGAAGAGGGGGCTGTCATGTCCCGCATGGAGCTAGGGCCGGTGGTTCGCAATGAGTTTTTTTTGGCTTTTCGCCAACCGCTTCCAGATCGGCGATCGTGATGAACGTGCGTCGCGCAAGCGCCGGGTTCGTTTTCGGATAATCGGTGCGGTAATGACCGCCGCGACTTTCCTTCCGAAGCAGCGCCGCCGCCGCGATCAATTGCGCGGCGAGAAGCATGTTCGAGAGGACGCGATCGTTCGAACTTGCGGCGCTAAGCGTTCTGAGCTCCGAAAGCGCCGTTTTCAGACCTTTTCCGGAGCGCTGAACGCCGACGTACTTCGTCATGATGCTGCGCAACGCGTCCATGGCCTCTTGCCGCGACGCCGTATCGGCCGCGCGGCCGCTCCCCGGAATACGGTGCGGCACGACGAAGTGGCCCACGCGATCGTGCGGGAGAAGGTTGCGAATGTCGCTCGCGACGCGCGCACCGAAAACGACGGCCTCGAGCAGCGAATTCGATGCGAGCCGATTGGCGCCGTGAAGTCCCGTCGAAGCGACTTCGCCGACGGCCCAAAGTCCCGTGAGGCTCGTGCGTCCGCTGGCGTCGGTCGCGATTCCGCCCATGTGATAATGCTCGGCCGGCGCCACCGGGATCAGCTCCTTCGACGGGTCGATGCCCGCGCGCTGACAGTGGCCCCAGACGGTCGGATATTCTTTTTCGAAATTAGCGCCGATCGCCGTGCGGCAATCGAGATAAACGCCGCGCCCTGCGTTGAGTTCGTTGTAAACGCCGCGCGCAACGACATCGCGCGGCGCGAGTTCGCCCCGTGGGTCGATCGCCAGCATGAAGCGCTCGCCGTCCGAATTGACGAGCGTTGCTCCTTCGCCGCGAAGGGCTTCCGTCGCGAGCGGTGCCGGATCGATGCCCGCGTCGATAGCGGTCGGATGGAATTGCACGAACTCCGGGTCCGCGATCACCGCGCCCGCGCGTGCGGCCATCGCAAGCGCTTCGCCCTTTGCATAAGAGGGATTCGTTGTCAGCGCGAACAGCGCGCCGACCCCGCCCGTCGCGACGACGACCGCAGATGCCGGAACGAAAGCATACCGGCCATTGCCGAGAGCCGTCGGCCGGATCAGCCGGACGCCTTCAATCCGGTCGTTCGCAACGATGAGATCATCGGCTTCGTATCCTTCGAGCACGCGTATCGACGGCGTTGCGCGCACAGCTGCGATAAGCGCTTGCATGATCGCCGCGCCCGCCTTGTCGCCCGACACGCGGACGACGCGCTTCTCGGAATGCGCCGCTTCCTTGGACAGAATGTAGTGACCTTTGAGATCGCGGTCGAAGGGCACGCCATAGGCGAGAAGATCGCGGATGCGGTCTGGGCCCTCTTCGGCAACCAACCGCGCGACGTCGGGGTCGACGATGCCGGCTCCCGCCTCGATCGTGTCGGCGGCATGCTTGGCCGTGCTATCGCCCTCGCCGACAGCGGCGGCGATGCCGCCCTGCGCCCACATGCTCGAGGCGCCTTCGCCGAGCGGCGCGGCGGCAATCACCGTTACCGGCAGGGGCGCAAGCTTCAGCGCGGTGAAAAGTCCCGCGAGGCCGGCGCCGATAATGACGACGTCTCCGGGGCCTGGTTCGCCTTTGAAGCCCTTGAACTCTGTAGCGGCGCGACGTTTCGTCGATGCGGCCATGAGATTGCCCTCCTGGGGCATGTGGTCCCGAAGAGCTAGTTGGTGAGGTTGACCATACGTTCGACGGCGCGACGCGCGCGCTCGGCGACATCCGGATCGACGGTCACCTCGTACTGCATGTGCACGAGGCTCTCGTAGATGTTTTCAAGGCTGATGCGCTTCATGTGCGGGCAAAGATTGCAAGGCCGGATGAACTCGACGTCCGGAACTTCGACGGCGACGTTGGACGCCATCGAGCATTCGGTGACGAGCATGACCTTCCGGGGCCGCTTGTCTTTCACCCAGTTTATCATTCCGGACGTAGAGCCGGTGAAGTCGGCGGCTTCGATCACATCAGGCGGGCATTCCGGATGCGCGATGATCTTGAGGCCCGGCTCGTCGGCGCGCATCGCGCGAAGCTCTTCGCCGGTGAAGCGCTCGTGCACCTCGCACGCGCCCTTCCAGGCAATCACCTGAACCTTGGTCTGCGATTGTACCCACTTCGCCAAATACTGGTCCGGAATGCAAAGCACGCGCGGCACGCCGAGGCTCTCTACAACCTGGACGGCATTGGACGACGTGCACGTGATATCGCATTCGGCTTTTACCGCAGCCGATGTGTTCACGTACGTGACAATGGGCACGCCGGGATAAGCCTCGCGCAGCATGCGAACGTCTTCGGGCGTGATCGACGAGGCGAGCGAACAACCCGCACGCATGTCCGGAATGAGAACGGTTTTCTCGGGCGAGAGCAGTTTCGACGTCTCGGCCATGAAGTGCACGCCGGCCTGCACGATGACCTTCGCGTTGGTGCGCGCGGCTTCCTTGGCGAGCTGCAGCGAGTCCCCGCGGAAATCGGCGACGCAATGGAAGATCTCCGGCGTCATGTAGTTATGCGCCAGTATGACCGCGTTGCGCTGCGCCTTCAGCGCATTGATCGACTTGATGAGCGGCGCGTAGTGCGGCCACTCCATCGGGGTGATGATGTGCTTAACTCGGGCATAAAGAGGCGCCATCTCCGCCTCGAGAGCGGGGGACCAAGTGAACAGGGGCGCCGTTTTCGCCCGAACACGGGGCGAAACCGGCGTCGCCAAGCCTGAGTCAGAAACAGCCATTGTAGTCGCCCTCCATATATGCTCGTTTCGAGCATATTCGGGGTGTGGATTACGCCGGCACATTCGCCGCTCACACCGTGCATCGAAATGCTCGCCGCGAGCACTCCTGAACACTGATAAAATAGTGGAAGTTCGAACAAATTTCCAGGGCGGAGGTTCCGCCCTGGAATTTCGACCACTGGTCGTTAGCTACGGCTCGGAGGAGCCGAGACCCTGACGCCGGGTGCCGGTCTCTCGAGAAGGACTTCGCGGCGGAAACGGAAAAGTTTCGCCGGGCGTCCACCTGTCCGCGTTTTGACTTCTCCAGTCGGTTCGACGAGGCCTGCGCCTTCGACGAGTCGTCGGAAGTTCTGCTTATGGAGATGCGGACCAAGAATGGCTTCGACAGTCTTCTGAAGCTCGTAGAGTGTGAACTCGTCGGGCATCAACTCGAAGACGACGGGCCGGTATTTGATCTTGGCACGCGTGCGGCTGATCGCAGTCGCAAGTATCCGACGGTGATCGGCTTGCATCGGTAGACCGAGTTTGGGCCTGTCGGTCCATTCGTCGGCGCCGTTGCGTCCGTCCCGTGCAGCTTCGTCGGCAAGACCCGCTTCGTAGAGAAGCTCGAAACGCTCGAGAACTTTCTCTTCGTCCCACGCCGTGCCGTCTAGGCCAAAGCAGATACGTGCTCGATCGCCTCGGGCGATCGAAGGCTGGGTGCCCGTCGTCGTCAGCGCAGGCTTCTCGGCCCATGCTTTGAGACGGGGTTCAATGTCCCGGGCGATGATTTCGGGCCGCCCGCGACGCCAGTCTTCCCAAGGAAAATATTGGTACCAACTCCGCCAGAGACCATTGGTTAATCCATGGTGTCCGACGGCCTGCGTCAATGCAAGATAACCAATGGAAACATAATTCGGCGCAGCATCGCCTGGGGTGGCGTGCCGGCCGCGATCAGCAAATGTATAAAGTTGCTCGGCATAGCCGAGGTCCAAACCGGTCTGGTCTTGAACCCAGGCTCGTAAGCCGCTCTCCAATGTTCTGTGCTCGCGCGGATTAAAAGGCCCGAACGGCAATACATCTGTTGCGCCCATGCTGTCCGGATCGCCCCGGACGACAAGTGCGACTGGTTCGTTATCGGATACGGCGACGATCGCCGCATTTAGTCCGATGCCGAGAGAAGGCTCTAACTCGTGATCGTCTTCTGGTGCGAGTTGAGACTTTTCAGGCGTCGGTTTTCTCCTGCCAGAAAGTTCCATGTTCATGTTTGTCTTCCCCGTGCTCCCCATGAGGCGAGCTAGAGGGCGATCATGGCGATTTTCAGATAGGCGCCCCAAATGAAAACCGCGAAGTAGCCCCAAAATTGCCAGATTGTCAGTACGGTGACAATTTCTCAAATCTCGAAAGAAACTGAGTTTGAGCATCCTTCGCCGATACGGGGTGGAGAACGGAGAGCGCGCTATGAAGTTCCCTCGGCAGCTTTGGAATTCCAAAAAACATTTCCGCCTCGGCTGTCTCGAAGCCGGCGAGCAGCGTCGCTTCGTAGTAGGCCGCGACCGTATCCGCATCCTTGATTGCCGCCGCAGCGGCGACACTTAATTGCCCAACACCGAACCGCCGATGGATCGCGTCGAGCAGATTGAGTTCGAACGCTTTGTAGTCGAGTCCGATGGCAGTTTTGAAAGGGCTGATAAGATCGCCGATGACGTATTCGGGCGCGTCGTGAAGCAACGCAGCGAGACGCTCATTCGATGTCGACTCCGGCCACAGCGCTTCGAAGATGTCGGTGACGACGAGGCTATGCTGAGCGACGGAGAAAGCGTGGTCGCCCTTCGTCTGTCCGTTCCATCGCGCAACGCGCGCGAGCCCGTGCGCGATATCCTCGATCTCGATGTCGCGAGGCTCCGGCGAGAGTAGATCGAGCCGGCGTCCCGACAGCATGCGCTGCCAGGCTCTCGGCATTTTCGTGCGCGATGGATTCATAGTCCTGCGATCTTCAGCTTCTTTTGAAGTTTGGCACATGCGCCGTGCCTGAAGCACGAGACGAGATGATCGTTGACCATGCCCGTCGATTGCATGAATGCGTAGAGCGTCGTCGACCCGACAAAGCGGAAGCCGTCGGCTTTGAGTGCTTTGCTCATTCTCTTGGAAACTTCGGTTTCGGGCTTGATGTCTTTCGTTGACGCGAGCGCGTTGATAATCGGGCGACCCTCGACAAAACCCCATATATATTGGGCAAACGGCATCCGCTCGGAAATTTCGAGATAGGTCTTCGCATTCGAGATCGTCGCCTCGATCTTGGCGCGGTTCCGGATGATGCCTTCGTTTTTGAGTAGGCGCTCGATGTCCCGCGCTGAGTACGAGGCGATGCGCGCCGCGTCGAAATTGTGGAACGCCTTTCTGAAATTTTCGCGCTTGCGGAGAATTGTGATCCACGAGAGTCCAGCTTGAAAACCTTCGAGCATCAGCTTCTCGAAGAGCGCGCGATCATCCGTCATCGGCACGCCCCATTCTTCGTCGTGATAACGAATGTAGGTGGCGTCCGCGCCGGCCCACGGGCAGCGTTCGATCTCCTTTGATGTGATCATGACGAAGGTAGAGCCGCTGACGATCGCGCCGCTGCCGATGCGCGGTAATTCTCGAGCGCGATATGGTCGACAGTGATCGCGACGCCGCCCGCCGTGAGCGTCTGATTTTTTTCCTGCGCTTCGAGCGCTCGGTCGAGCCGAAGCATGGCGATCGCATCGCGACCGTCGACGGTGCCGACGCGTCCGATCGCAACGTCTCCGATCAGCACATCGTCGTTTGATGTGAGAGATGATGCGCCGGAAATTTTGACGGCGCGTTTGCGTACGACAGTCTTGTTCTGCATCCGCGCAACGATCTCTTGTCCGACGTAACAGCCCTTGGAGAACGACACCCCGTTGAGCAGATCGAAATCCGCCTCGTGCGGATATGCGTCGCCGAAATTGTAGTCGCGTCCGCCCTCAGGCACGCCGAGCGAAACGCGAAGCGCATCGTAATCGCGAAGCTCGAATCCGGTCGCGGAATCGTCGGCCGATCGGGCGTCGATGAGGTGGCGAACGCCTAGAAGTGAATGCCTGGGGTCCGAAAAATGCATGGCGGAATTGCGTTGAAAACTCGTCGTACCGTCGCCCCAAGCGGCTTCGATACGAAACGACTCCGAAATGTCGGTGATGATGACATCGGCGCGAAGCTTGTACATCGAGAGCCGCTTTACGAGATCGCCGGTGCTCGCGCGAAGGACATCGAGAAGAAATCCATCCCCGTGACGGACGACAAAAAAGTCGAAAAGGATTTTGCCTTGCGGCGAAAGGAGCGCCGCGTGACGCGCTTCACCTTGGGCGAGGCCCTCGATATCGTTCGTCACCAGCCCTTGCAGCAGCTTTTCGCTGTCCTTGCCGGTTACGCTGACAACACCACGATCTGCAAGGCGCACTAGCTTTGCGGCAGACATGAAATTCACGCCTCGGTTGCAAATGGGGGAAGAGTTACGTATGCGGGGCTTTTCTCGTATGCAAGCCTAAGGAGCACCGCAAGATGGTTGAGACGTTCGACGTCATTATTAGGGGCGCGACGGTCGTCAACCATGATGGAGAAGGCGTCCGCGATATCGCAATTCGGAGCGGAAGGATCGCGGCCGTCGGCGATCTCGGCAGCTCGGCCTCAGCCCCGGAGATCATCGAGGCGAAGGGCCTGCACATACTTCCCGGCGTCATCGATACGCAAGTGCATTTCCGTGAACCCGGCCTTGAGCATAAGGAAGACCTCGCGACCGGCAGCCGGGCGGCCGTCGCAGGCGGGGTGACGGCAGTCTTCGAGATGCCCAACACGAAGCCGCTGACGACGAGCGCCCAAACCCTCGCCGACAAAGTTCGCCGTGCGCGCCACCGCATGTTCTGCGATTTCGCGTTCTTCGTCGGCGGAACGCGAGACAATGTGGAGGACATCCCCGAATTCGAGAAGCTCGAAGGCTCGGCGGGCATGAAAGTGTTCATGGGGTCGTCTACGGGCGACCTCCTCGTCGACGACGGCGTGACCCTTGACCGGATCATCGCCAAGATCTCGCGCCGGGCGTCCTTTCATGCCGAAGACGAAGCAAGGCTCAAGTCGCGGATGCATTTGCGGCGGAAGGGCGATCCCTCGTCGCACCCCGAATGGCGCGATCCGGAGGCGGCCCTCATCGCGACCAAGCGGCTCGTCGGCTTGGCCGAGAAACACGGGAAGCGCGTCCACGTGCTGCATGTCTCGACGGCCGAGGAGATGGAATTCCTGAGGGATCACAAAACTTACGCGACGGTCGAGGTGACGCCCCATCATCTGACTCTGGAAGGACCCGAGTGCTACGAACGCCTCGGTGCCTACGTTCAGATGAACCCGCCCGTTCGGGATGCGCGGCACCGCTCGGCAATCTGGGCCGCGCTCCAGTCAGGGGTCGTCGACATTCTAGGCTCCGATCACGCGCCGCATACGCGTGAGGAGAAGGATCACGTCTATCCCGACACCCATTCCGGAATGACCGGGGTGCAGACGCTCGTTCCGATCATGCTTGATCACGTCAATGCGGGACGCTTGTCCTTGCAGCGCTTCGTTGATCTGACGAGCCACGGCCCGCAACGCCTGTTCGGAATTCGCTCGAAGGGGCGCATCGCCGTCGGCTATGACGCCGACCTGACCGTCGTCGATCTGCACCGGACGGCAACCATCACGAACAAATGGATCGAAAGCCGCGCCAACTGGACGCCTTACGACGGCGTGAAGGTCAAGGGCTGGCCGGTCGGAACTATCGTTCGCGGCCGGAAGGTGATGTGGGAGGGGGAGATCATCGGCCCAGCCGGCGGAGAGCCCGTCGGTTTTCTCGAGGGCTTCGCCGGCTGAGGCCGAAAACTGATGCTGAACCTGCTGCCGGTCAGCCTTCGCTGCCGGTTTTGGCGACGCGCGACAGGTCCGGCGGCAACTGCTTCAGCACGTAGACGGTCGTGCCGACCTCGGCGAGGCTCGCAAGGTGCATGACGTTGCCGTTGGTCATGCGAATGCAGCCCGATGATGTCGCCGTTCCGATTGAGGAAGCTTCGTTCGTGCCGTGGATGCGGTAGAGCGTATCACCGAGATAAAGCGCCATCGCTCCAAGCGGATTGCGGACGCCGCCCGACATCCGGAGCGGCAGTTCCGGCTTCCGCTTGCGCATTTCCGCCGGCGGAATCCAGTCAGGCCACGCAACCTTACGCGTGATCTTTTCCGTGCCCGTCCAGGCAAAACCCTGCTTGCCGACGGCGATCGGATAGCGATAGGCCGTCGAGGCATCGAGCACGTAGTAGAGACGCCGTCCCGCGGTATCGATCACGATCGAGCCGGGTTCGTAGCCGCTATTGAACGTCACCGTCGGCGGCGCTTTGGGAGCGATGCGAGGTGTTCCGCCGCCCGTCAAAAGGCTCGGGGCTTTGCGTTCGACGGGGTTCGATTGGGGCCAATCCCAATCCCACCCCATTCCGAAAAGCTGCTGCCCGTCTCTGCGGGCACTCTCGCGCTGCTTGCGATCCAGCTTTTTGGGGGCGACGTATCCGTAGCTCTCTTCGGAAGGATGAAAGGCATAAGCCGGCGCAGCGATGGCGCAGCTCAGAACGGCTGCTGCCAAAAGCGACATACTCTTCATCGACGAAATCCCTCGCTCTTCGTTTAACTTGTAACGAGCGGAATAACCCTTTCCGTCGGAGCTTGAATACCCAGCTGCGGCAATTGGCGATGCAAGACGAACGCATCGGAGCAATGCGCTGAAGTTCAGTCTGCTTTTTTGAACGAAGTCCAAGACCCGTCAGCCGCGATGACGAGGCGCCACCACAACCAGCGCTTTTTTTCCCGCATTTCGGCAGCCTTGGCTGGCGTGACGAGACGGTAGAGATCGACTTCCTCGGCAGGCGTGAGCTTGTCGATCGGACGCTCGGCAAGATAGGGCCAGACATAGATCAGATTGTTCTCGATATCGTCGCCGAGCGGCAGGGCAACCGGCGGCATCTCGAAAGCCTGAATGAGCGCCGCGAGAATTTCCCGGCCCTCGTGATCCTCTGAGTGGTCCTTCAGCGCTTTGATCGGATCGCCCGCTGCGTCGAAGCCGAGGTCCGGTACGACCCCGCTGACTTCAAACGCAGTCTTGAGTTCCTCGATATTGCCCGAATGGGCAGCCGTCAGGATCACATCGCGAAGGTCTTCGACGTGAGGCGGCAGCTTCACGTTGTTGCCGGCTTCATTGGCCCCCGCCGCTGTAACGTGGACAAGTGCGGCTCCCGCCACTACGAGTACTATGAGTATCCCAAGCAGGCCCGTTCTCTGAAGGAGCACCTGCCGGACAGACCTAAGTCGCCTTTTGCATGTTGCTCGAGGGATTTCCCACATTGCAGTTGCGCCTTCCGTTGATCCCTGTAGCCGTCGCGCCAATGGCCGTGTTGCCAGGAGCACTGGTGAATTTGCGAACGCCGCCTAGCACAACATGCTCCCAACTCCGACACCGAGCTCATACCCATTGCTGAGTTATATCCCGAACCCTCTCATCATCCCGATTGGCCTGATCGTTGGGATGCTCATTGCCGCCCCAGTCGGGCCTGTCAATGTCCTGTGCATCCAGCGCGCCATCGAGCGCGGCTTCTGGGGCGGGGTCGCAGCCGGGATCGGTTCGGTAATGGGCGATGGCCTGATTGCGCTTTGCGCGGGCCTGGGCGTCGGCACGGTTTCCGGTGTCGTCCAGGAACATCGCGCGACAATCCAGGTCATCGGCGGCTTGGCGCTCATCGCCTTTGGCCTGCGCCTCTACTACAGCGCGCCCCGTTTGAAGATGACGTCTGAGGCGGATGCGCAGACCGCCCGCCTGAAGGACTTCGTCTGGGATATCCCGCAGACATTCTTCCTGACGATTACGAACCCCGGGGCCGTCCTCGGTCTCTTCGCCGTTTTCGGCGGCGTCACCACATTCGTCGAAGTCCATTCGACGATCGACGTCCTGCTGCTGGTTGCGGCCATCATCGCTGGCAGCATGCTGTGGTGGATTACGCTGTCGAACATCATCAGCCGCTATCGGCACCGCATCGACCTGCACGTGCTGCAGATCGTCAACAGGGTGGCGGGTTTGCTGCTCGCCCTCTTCGGCGGCGTATTGATCGCCGAAGTCATCATGAAATCCGGAAATTTCTAGCGGAAGCCGCGACTGATTATTGGTCGCGGCGCGTCAGCGTGAATTCGCCCTCGACGACGCGCTTTTCCAATCCGCGCGTCAAATGGATAACGGCGTCTTCGCCGTAGATCGCCACCAGATCGGTAAGTGCGGTGAAAAGTGCAGCGTAGGCCATCTGCTGCGGCTCGACCCCCGTATCGACGCCCTCGTCCCAAGCGGCGAGGATGAGGTCCAGCGCCTTCAGTGTCGGATTCTTAGTATCGATGTCCTCGAAGCACTCCATGCCGGTCCCAATCTTCCCTCATCCCTGGCCGTCGCTTATCCGAGCGGCTCCCACCGGTTGTCACCTAGCACGACCTTTTGCGATAGGTCGAAGCTGCCACTATTCACAGTAAACCTTGTGAAAAGGAGCGGCCCGGCGTTAAGCGAGATTTCGCGGGATCAGTTTGGAAACGCTTTCAAGAGGCCGTCCGAGAGTTCGGAGCCTTCAGAGAGAAATCGATTGATGGCCGTCTGGGCCGAGGGGCTGCACGTATTATAAGTGCGGCTATAGCTGCGATACCCCTGGTTGAACGCGCGGGTCAGCTTCGCGCGCCTGAGCGCGGTCGATCCTTCCGCGTCCATAAGGTCGCGCATGCGGTCGCGCCAATACTGGCCTTCGTTGGCGCCGCAAAGCTCGCGGAGATAGTGAACGGCGCCGAGGATCTCTGACAGCCGGAGCAGCCTGTCGTCGTAGGGCTTCGAGTCGGATGCGGCCATGGCCGGACCGCTGGCGGCTGCCCAAAGCATCATCAAGGCCAGAAGAGGCGACCCAAGATTTCGCCAAATGTAGGGTGTGCGACGTTCCACTATTCGGTCCGGCTTTCTCGTGTCGGCCTCATGTCGGCCCCATGTCGACTTGCTTAAACCAGATTCTGGGCGGCCGAGCAGCGAACGCTTATATTCAAGTTTCGTTCTGCATCAAAAGGACCAACCGGGTTTGTGCGCACGATACAGTTTGACCTCTCCGGCCGAGGCCGTACGGGCTTTCTTCAGGGCGCCGAGCGTCGAGGATTTCCCGCCGCGCTATAATATTGCGCCGTCGCAGCCGGTCCTTATTGCCCGAAACGACGTGCATAACCGCCCCGAGCTGCAGCTGGTGCGCTGGGGCCTCATCCCGTCCTGGTTGAGAGATCCGAAGACACTGGGCTCGCCGCTGATCAACGCGCGGGCTGAAACGGCAGCCGAGAAACCCGCCTTCCGAGGTGGCATGCGCCATCGCCGGTGCCTTGTGCCGACGACCGGCTTCTACGAATGGACCGGTCAGCGAGGCGCCCGCCGCCCGCACCTCATCCGACTGAAAGACCAAGAGCTTTTTGCGCTCGCTGGCATTTGGGAAGGATGGCTCGGCGCCGATGGCAGCGAGATCGAGACGATGGCGATCCTGACGACCGCCGCGAACGACGAGATGGCGCGTCTGCACGACCGCATGCCGGTGATCCTTGACCAAGCGGACTTCGATCGTTGGCTCGACTGCCGGCCGGGATCCGCCGAAGGTGTGCTCGACCTTCTCAAACCTTATGGCGCCGGGCGCCTCTCCGCGACCGCCGTTAATCCCAAGCTAAACGATGCGCGTGCGGAGGGACCGGAACTCCAACAGCCGGAGTTTTCGACGCTGCTGTAGCAGCCCGTTCAGCGCCGCTCGTAACGGTCCAAAATCGGCGCTAACCTAAAGATTACCCTTAAAGTGAAGACCTATTTGTTATCCAAGTGTAGATAGCTAGCAAGGGAACGGCCGGCTTTTGCGGCCGCGTGGCTTGGGCCCGGTCGGCGCCAAGGGGACATATGGGGAGAGCGCGATGGCGTATCACGGCGAGGATCTCGACCTCAGAACGCAGCAGACTTGGACGCCCGCTGATGTTTCGTCAGAGCCCAACGCCCCATCCTCGAACGGCAAGCGCGGACCCTTTCAGGCAGGACCGGTTCTCGTCGAGGATACGGTGCTCGCCTGCTTCAACCAGGCTTACGACATCGCATCCGCGCATCGCGCGATTGAAGTCCGCGTCGAGCATCTGCTGAACGCGATGACCCGCGTCGACCCGGCCGCGGTTGCGCTCGAGACGCATGGCGTGCGCGTTGTCGCTCTGAAGCGCGAGACCGCGACCATCATCGCAGGCGACATTCCGGCTGCTCCTGGAAGCGGCGCCGTCTCACCGCGACGCTCGGATGAATTGGCGGAACTCCTGCGGCTCTCGGCGTCGTTCGCTGCGCGAAGAAATGCTGCGGTCAGCGTCGACGACCTCCTGCATGTGCTGTCCGATCAGAGATCGGATTTCGCACAGTCCGAATTGCTTTTCCGCTTTTCCTCGCGCGTCGGCCCGAGGGACATGCCGAGAGAAATGCCCGAGCCTCTGCCGCCGTTGACGCGCGCCGATAGCCGTTATCAGCCAAGCAGCCTCCGCTATTCCGCCGACTACGGGCGGCCCGCCTATCGCAACGAGTATTTGGGAACACCGGCTGACGCACTCCAGAATTCCCGCATCGATGCACTCGAGCAAATGCTGCGGGGACTGAGCCACGATTTCTCGAACGAGCGCCACATCATCACCGGGCTCATCCGCGATCTGACCCGCGATACGCTCGCGCACCAGGATGATCAGGGGCGCGGGCAGGCCGTGTTGATCGAGCGCATCGGAGCCCTCGAAGCGGCGCTCCGCGACGGCGGAGCCGGCTCAGTCGAAACACTTCCACTTGTTTCAAAACTTGAGAACATCGAAGCGGCGCTGGAGCTTCGCCTCCAGGAGATGTCGCAATCCTGGGCGGTCCTCTCGACCCGGCTTCAGGAACTCGAGGCATCGGTGCGGGCGCGTCCGGTGCCCGATGGCGTGGATCTGAAGCCCGTCACCGATCGTCTCGACATCATTGAGGAGGCGGTGCTCGGCCACGATCAGCATCGCGGCATCGGCGACCTCGCCGACCGGCTCGCGAAACTCGAGGATGATATCGGCCGGGTGCTCGCAACGTCGACGGATGCCGGAAGAGCCGATGCGTTGCTCGGCGGCTTCGATAAAATCGACGGCTTGTCGAGCAAGCTCGATACGCACAACGGATCGTTGAATGAACTCGCCGTCGGTCTCGCCGAACGCATGAGCGAGGTCGAACGCGCCGTCGCGGCCGAGATCGAAACGGCGGCCGCGAAGCACCAAGCGTACGCGCACGACCTCACCGAAGTCCACGAGGCCCTTCTGAAGGTCAACGAGAACCAACACACCCTCGCTGGCTCCATGGATCAGTGGCGCACGGAATCGGCGACCGACGTCGCCAATATCCTGAACCGTCTGGCGGGCATCGATCGCGACGCCGCCTTGCCCGCTGAAACGCTCGCCGCGCTGAACAATCACATGGAGGCGACGAACCGCTTCATCATCGAGCGGTATCATCGCCGCCATCGCTTCATGTATTGGCTTTTTGGAACCGACGATTGGATCAGCGCCAGTTGGCCGTCGACGAAAGCAACGGTCGCGGCCGAAGAGCAGCGCCTCAAGGAAGCCGGTGCTTGAGCGACGGGCCGCTTCAAACGGACACTCGGCGCAATCGTTCGTTAACATGACTGAGAGGTTAGTGTTTACCCCTTTGGCTTAATTGGTGCGGCGTCATCCCGTCGGAAAGCCAGCACCTTTCGCCATGCAATCACAACATCGCCCCTTCCTGCGTCTCGCGGATATCATGTCGCCCGAGGCCAACAGCTTCGGCGTTTTGCGCCTGCTGATGGCGACGTTCGTGCTGATCTCCCACAGCTATCTGTATGCCGCCGGAACCGACGCCGCAGAGCCGCTGCAGCCGTGGCTTGGCCGGTCGCTCGGCGAATATGCCGTGCAGGTATTCTTCATTTTGAGCGGCGTGCTGGTGGCTCAAAGCTTCGACCGCAGCCGCAGCATTCTGAACTTCGCAGCCGCCCGCGTGCTTCGAATTTTTCCGGCGCTCATCGTCTGCGTCGCCGTAACAGCGTTCGTTCTCGGACCGATGGTCTCGCGGCTGACGGTTGGTGAATACTTCGCCGACATCGGCCTTTATGCGTACGTCGCCAAAACGCTCGCTCTGACGACTGGCGCAGCACCGCTGCCCGGCGTCTTCGAAACTCTGCCGTACGCCGGTTACGTCAACTCTTCGCTCTGGACGTTGAAGTACGAGGTCCTTTGCTATGTCATCCTGGCGGCGCTGGGCGTCGCGGGCCTGTTCGAAGAGCGCTGGCGCAAGCTCGCGATCGCCGGTCTCGCCGTTCTCGTGGGAACCGTGACGCTGGGACTGCCCGCCGAAGCCGAAGCCTACGGCTTCTCCGACAATCTTCGCTACTTCATCGTCTTCTTCTTCAGCGGCGTGCTTGCGTATATCGCCCGTAGGCATCTCATTATCCACGGTGCCGCGCTTGCGCCTCTGGCCGTTCTTTTTGTTTGCTTGGCCAAAACGCCCCTGGCGGAAATCAGCGCCGCGCTCTTTCTTGGCTACGCGGCCCTCTGGCTGGCGACCAAGGCGCTCGGACTGCTGCGGGCCGTTTGCAACAAATTCGACGCCTCGTACGGCATCTACATCTTTGCCGGCCCGACGCAGCAGACGCTGCTGTGGCTCATGCCAGGCCTGCCACCCGTATGGCTGTCCCTCGTAGCCTTCGCCATCGTCCTGCCGACGGCCATCGTCTCGTGGATCGTGATCGAGAAACCGGCCATGAAGCTGAGATCGCTGATTACCGCGAGACTGCGGAAGCGCGAGCCGGTTGCGCCGCTGCCCGCAACCTGATTTGACCGGTCTTTCCCCGCTCCGTTCACCAAGGTCTGCCGAAAGACCTTGAGCCTGCCGCCGCGTCCGTGCTTTCCTTAACGAAGCGTAAACGGGCGTTGAGGCGGACATGTTGCAGCGATACGTGATTGTCAACGGCGTGACGACGGCGGTCCTTTACGGCGCGGCCTATGCCTTCACCCCATCATCGTTGCACCTGCTGGACTCCATCCGGGCCGGTTTCGAAGGCTTCGTCATGCAAAGCCCGATGCTCGGTCCGCTCCTGAATAAGATCATCCTCGTCACCAGCGCCCTCTAAGTTTCGAGAGCGCGCCAGCCTATTCGCGCGGCGCGGCTGCCCGCTTCAACCGATCGTTGATCGCTTCACCCAAGCCATGCCGTGGAATCGGCGTCGCGGCGATTGTCGAGGCGCCGGAGGCGTCGAGCGTGCGCAACGCCGAAAAGAGGTTCGCCGCCGCTTCGACCAAGTCGCCCGACGGGCTGAGATTGATGAAGGTTCGCGCCGGTTTTCCGGCAATTCCACCGAACGCCAGAACCGCTTCGTCCGGCCCCCAGTCATACGCGTCGAGCCGCAAACCTGCACGCGGTGCGTAATGGCTCTGCAGCTGGCCAGGGGACATGGGCCGGTCTGTTGAACCGTCCTCGCGCGCGAGGCGGGTGCCCAGAACCTCTTCGATCGCCTCGACCGTCACCGCACCCGGCCGGAGCAGCACAGGTGTGTCATCGACAAGGCTGATCACCGTCGATTCAAGACCGAGTGTCGTGGGGCCGCCGTCGAGAATGAGCGCGGCCTTGCCGCCGAGGTCCGCCGCAACATGCTCGGCGCGTGTCGCGCTCACATGACCCGACCGGTTGGCCGATGGCGCCGCGAGCGGGCGCTGGGCCTCCGCGAGGAGTGCGCGCGCGACGGGATGATCGGGAGAACGCAGCGCAACCGTCGGCAGGCCGGCCGAGACGAGATCGCTGACCTCGGAGTTCGCTGTGCGCGGCACGACGAGCGTCAGCGGGCCGGGCCAGAAAGCCTCGGTCAGCCGCCGTGCGACCGGCGAAAACGTCCCGATGATGATGGCCTGCTCCAGCCCCAGAACATGGACGATGAGCGGATTGAACGTCGGCCGGTTTTTCGCCTCGAATACACGTGCGACAGCTTCGCCGTTCGTCGCGTCTGCGCCGAGGCCATAGACTGTTTCGGTGGGAAATGCGACGAGCGCACCCGACCTGATCATTTGTCCCGCTTCGGCGATCCATTCGGCGTTGGCGGGGACAATCCTGCCCTGCATTAATTTTCCACCCGGTTTGCTCGCACCTCTGTTCGGCATAGTGTCCGCAGCCAGTTCCCGAGAAATATTGAGAGACGATCCATGACCTATCAGGCTCCAGTAGACGACATCGTCTTTGCGCTTAAGACCGTGGCTGCCCTCGACGGAATGGAAACGAGCGGACTCTACCCGGAGCTTGACGCCGACACCGTCGTGGCCGTCATCGAAGAGGCGGGAAAGTTCGGCGCCGAGGTCCTAGCACCTTTGAACGCGATCGGCGACCGGATCGGCTCGAAATTATCTGACGGAAAAGTGATAACCCCGCCGGGCTTCGCCGACGCCTACCGCCGGTTCGTCGAAGGCGGCTGGAGCGCGCTCCCCTGTTCGGGCACGTATGGCGGACAGGGCCTTCCCGAACTCGTTGCAACGCCGGTCGGCGAGATATGGAACGCAGCGAACGTCTCGTTCGGGCTTTGTCCGCTTTTGACGCAGGGCGCGATCCACGCCATCGAGGCCGGCGGCAGCGAGGCTCTGAAGGCCAAATTCCTGCCGAAAATGGTCGCAGGCGCGTGGACCGGCACGATGAATTTGACGGAACCTCAAGCGGGCTCCGATCTCGGGCCACTTTCGACCCGCGCCGAGCGCCAGCCCGATGGAACGTACCGCATCACCGGCACGAAGATCTTCATCACCTACGGCGAGCACGATATGGCGGAGAACATCGTCCATCTCGTCCTCGCCCGTTTGCCCGATGCCCCGCCGGGAACGCGCGGCATTTCGCTCTTTTTGGTTCCGAAATTCCTCGTCAACGGGGACGGATCGCTCGGCGATCGCAACGACGTCATTTGCGCCGGTGTCGAGCATAAGCTCGGCATTATGGCGAGCCCGACGTGCGTGATGAAATTCGGCGAGAATGGCGGCGCGACGGGTTATCTCGTCGGTGAGGAAAACCGCGGTCTCGCAAGCATGTTCATTATGATGAATGCGGCTCGCCTCGGCGTCGGCGCCCAGGGCGTCGGCGTGGCCGAGCGGGCGACACAACACGCAGTCGCCTATGCGAAGGAGCGGCGCCAGGGCAAGAGCTTTACGGCGAATGGGACAGGCGGCATGAGCCCGATCATCGAGCACGCCGATATCCGGCGCATGCTGTTGACGATGAAAGCGCTCACCCAAGCCGCGCGCATGATCTGCTACGCGACGGCGAAAGAACTCGATATCGGCCATCGAGGTAGCGATGAGAGGACGCGCAAGGACGCTCTCAATCGCGCCGCGCTGTTGACGCCGCTGGCCAAGGCATTCTCGACGGATATCGCCAACGAAGTCGCGTCCCTCGGTGTCCAGGTTCACGGCGGCATGGGCTTCGTCGAAGAAACGGGCGCCGCGCAATATCTGCGCGATGCGCGCATTCTGCCGATCTACGAAGGCACCAACGGCATTCAGGCCATCGACCTCGTGACGCGAAAGCTCACGCTCGATGGCGGCACGACGGTGACGGCGTTTCTCGCGGGACTTGGCGAGACGATCGCCAAGGTGCGCGCCGCGAGACGCAGCGATTTTGGCCATACAGCCGAACGCCTGACGGAAGCCCTGAGTGGTCTGCAGTCAGCGACACTGTGGATGGCGCAAACGCTGCCGGGGAATCCCGAAAAGGCCCTCGCATCGGCAACGCCATTCCTGCGCCTCATGAGCTTGACGGCCGGCGGCACGTATTTGGCGAAGGGCGCACTGACGGAACCCGAAGGGTCGCCGCGCGTCGCGATTGCGCGGTTCTTCGCCGAAAATCTGCTGACGGAAGTCAAAAGCCTCTCGGAATCCGTCCAGCACGGCGCCGACTCGGTGCTCGTCGATGCCCATGGCGCGGTGTTCGCATGACATCTGAAATCGCAATATGGCGCGACGGCGGTGTTCAAGTTCTTCGCATCGCGCGGCCGGAGAAGAAGAACGCGCTGACCGGCGCCATGTATCGGGCACTCTGCGACGCGCTCGAAGCCGCCGACGCAGACGGTTCTATCGCTGCCCACATTGTAACGGGATCGGACGGAGTTTTCACCGCAGGCAACGACATCGCCGATTTTCTCGCGACGTCGCGTGGCACCGGCGATCTCGGCAAGGACGTGGTGCGTTTCATCAAGCTGTTGCCCGTCATCAAGAAGCCGTTGATTGCGGCTGTCGGTGGCAACGCGATTGGCATCGGCACGACGATGCTCTTTCATTGCGATCTCGTTTACGCAGCGCCTGACGCGATGTTTGCGACGCCCTTTCTCGATCTCGGAGTGACGCCAGAGGCAGCCTCCAGCCTGCTCATGACGCAGCGGATGGGCTACGCGCGCGCCTTCGCAATGCTGGCACTCGGCGATCCGATGTCGGCTGATGACGCGGTCGCCGCCGGCTTTGTGAATGCGATCGTTCCGGCCGCCGATCTCGAACAGGCGGCGCTCGATGCGGCGCGCCGCTTGGCAAAGAAGCCACCCGAAGCATTGGCTTTGGCGCGACGCCTGATGCGCGGCGATCCAGCCGAGGTGCTGAAGCGGACCGACGAGGAGGTGGCTGTTTTTCGTGAGCGGCTCCGGTCTCCTGAAGCGATCGAAGCGTTCACGGCCTTTTTCGAAAAACGTACTCCGAATTTCAACAAATCGGTATAGCTGGTCCGGTGCGCTTCCTATACCCGATTGAGACGCCCCTTACGTAATCGCGGTCAAGATATTAGGGTGACCTCCCTGTCCGGCATGGAATGAAAGCAGCGGCAATGGCGTCACTCAAGGGCAAGACCCTCTTCATCACTGGAGCGAGCCGCGGCATCGGGCTGGCGATCGCGAAGCGAGCGGCGAGGGACGGCGCGAACATCGCAATCGCCGCCAAGACGGTCGATCCAAATCCCAAGCTCGAAGGCACGATCCATTCCGCCGCCAAGGAGATCGAGGACGCGGGCGGAGCCGCGCTCGCGCTCGAGTGCGATATTCGCAACGAGGACGAAGTCGAGCGCGCCGTCGCGGAAACAGTCGAACGCTTCGGCGGCATCGACGTTTGCGTCAACAACGCCAGTGCGCTTTCGTTGACGCCGATCGAGAAAACGGAACTGAAGCGCTTCGATCTGATGTTCGCGGTCAATACGCGCGGCACGTTCCTGACGTCCAAGCTGTGCCTGCCGCATTTGAAGCGCGCCGAGAACCCACACATTCTGACGTTGTCGCCGCCCCTCGACATGCATGCCAAATGGTTCTCCGGGCACGTTGCCTATTCGATCGCGAAATACGGCATGAGCCTCTGTGTTCTGGGGCTTTCCGACGAACTGAAGAAGGACGGCATCGCCGTCAACGCACTCTGGCCGCGAACGACGATCGCGACGGCGGCCGTGCAGAACATTCTCGGCGGCGACAAGCTCATGCGGATGAGCCGCACGCCCGATATCGTCGCGGACGCCGCATATCTCGTTTTCAGTCAACGGGCGAAAACGTTCTCCGGTCATTTCCTGATCGATGATACGTTTCTTTACGAGACCGGGACGGTGCGCGATTTTGAGAGCTATCGCGTCGATAAGTCGATGCCGTTGGCGCCGGACTTCTTTGTCCCGGCTGAAAGCAAGCCGCCTCCTGGCGTTCAGATCGCACGGCTGTCGGAATTGGCGTGAGGCTCACACCAGAGCGGTGACGGAAGCAGGTGACGGAAGCATATGACGACAGCATTGATCACCCATCACGCTTTCCTCAATCACGATACCGGCAATAGTCATCCCGAGCGGCCAGACCGGATGCGGGCCATCGACGAGGCGTTGTCGCATGAGAGCTTCGCGCTCCTGGAACGCCGGGAAGCGCCGCTCAGGGAAGATGACAAGATCTACATCGCCATGGCGCACGGCGCGAAGCATATCGCCGGCCTCACCGGGGCGATCGAGCACATCGAACAGGGCCATAAATACCTCGACGCCGATACGGTCGCATCGCAGGGCACATGGGAAGCCTCCCGCCGAGCCGTCGGCGCAGGGCTCGACGCCGTCGATATGGTGTTGACCGGCGAGGCCGCGAATGTCTTCTGTCAGGTTCGCCCGCCTGGACATCACGCGGAGAGCGAGCGGGCCATGGGCTTTTGCATCTTCAACAACGTGGCGATCGCCGCACATTACGCGCGGAAAAAATATGGAGCCGAGCGCGTAGCCGTTGTCGATTTTGACGTGCACCACGGCAACGGTACGCAGGAAATCTTCTGGTCCGATAAGGATCTGTTCTACGGATCGACGCATCAGATGCCGCTCTATCCCGGCACAGGTGCGTTGCGGGAAACCGGCGTGGGCAATATATTCAACGCGCCGCTGCGTGCGGGCGACGGACGCGAACAGTTCGAGGAAGCGTTCAGGAGCCGGATCCTGGGGCCGTTGCACGACTTTGCCCCCGACGTGCTATTGATCTCGGCAGGTTTCGACGCCCATCAGCGAGATCCGCTCGCCGGGCTCAATCTTGTCGCACAGGACTTCCAATGGGCGACCGAATCCCTTTCAGAGGTGGCTCGGCGCCATGGCAAAGGGCGAATAGTCTCAATGCTTGAGGGCGGATATGATCTCACGGGGCTTGCTCAATCCGTTGCGGCCCACGTAAAGGCGTTGATTGACCGAGGCCATTGAGCGGCAAACCGATCCACACGCCCGGAAGCAGGACAATATGAATACGAAAGCACCGGAAAAAAACTTCGCCGACATCAAGGACATGACGTTCGAGCGTGCGCTGAAAGAGCTTGAAGCCATCGTCGGCAAGCTTGAGCGCGGCGATGTCGAGCTCGAGGAGAGCATCAGCATTTACGAGCGCGGGGAAGCGCTTCGCGACCATTGCGATCGCCTGTTGAAGGCGGCGGAGGCCAAGGTCGAGAAATTGACGCTCGGAGCCGACGGCGCACCGACGGGCACGACGCCGCTGGACAAGGACGGAAATGCGCCCTTTTGAGCCGAACGGCGCCTGATGAGGGCGCCTGACACTGCCGAGCCACGGCGATGACAGGGGCAACGCCAGGCATTAACTACTCTGCGGCACGCAAGCGCATTATGTCATCTACGAGCCTACGCAGTTGGGGCGATCGAAGATAGGCGTTATGAAGGCAAGCGTGCTTTGAGGGATCATTGTTTACCGCACGCTTCCACAACGGCAATTAATAGCCGCCGCATCAAGGTATTACCGTGAGCCAGACACCGTTACTTGATCGAATTCAAACGCCGCACGATCTGCGCCGATTGACGGAAGATCAGCTGCCGCAGCTTGCAGCGGAGCTTCGCGACGAGACGATCAGCGCAGTTTCGGAAACCGGCGGCCATTTGGGCGCGGGCCTCGGCGTAATCGAGCTGACGGTCGCCCTGCATTGGGTCTTCAATACACCGGACGACCGCCTGATCTGGGACGTCGGTCATCAGGCGTATCCGCACAAGATTTTGACGGGGCGCCGCGAGCGGATTCGCACCCTGCGCCAGCCGGGCGGTCTCGCAGGCTTCACCAACCGTGAGGAAAGTCCCTACGATCCGTTCGGCGCGGGACACTCATCAACCTCGATTTCCGCCGCGCTCGGCATGGCCGTCGCGCGCGATCTCAGCAACAAATCGAACAACGTCATCGCCGTCATCGGTGATGGCGCGATGAGCGCGGGCATGGCCTACGAGGCGATGAACAACGCCGGCGCTCGCGATGAGCGGCTGATCGTCGTTCTGAACGACAACGACATGTCGATCGCCCCGCCGACGGGAGCGCTCTCCGCTTACCTCGCGCGCGTCACGTCGAGCGGCACATACGTGCATCTGCGCGATTATGCAAAACAACTCGCGAAGCTTCTGCCCAAGGCGTGGGAACGCCGTGCGGCGCGCGTCGAAGAGTATACGCGCCACCTCTGGCAAGGCGGCGCTTGGTTCGAAGAGTTGGGCTTCTATTACGTTGGCCCGCTCGACGGCCATGACCTGAATCAGCTTCTTCCCGTCTTGAAAAACGTGCGCGATCTCCAGCAGGGCCCGATCCTGGTGCATGTCGTGACGAAGAAGGGCAAGGGCTACGCACCGGCGGAAGCCGCTGACGACAAGTACCACGGCGTCAACAAGTTCAATGTCATCACCGGCGCGCAGGTCAAACCGAAGCCCAATGCGCCGAGCTACACGAAGGTATTCGCTGACGCTCTGATCGCGGAAGCCCGGAAAGACAAACGCGTTGTCGCGATCACGGCGGCGATGCCGTCGGGTACGGGTCTCGACCACTTCGGGAAAGAATTCCCCGATCGCACCTTCGACGTCGGCATCGCCGAGCAGCACGCAGTGACTTTCGCCGCCGGTCTCGCGACCGAAGGCTACAAACCCTTCGCGACGATCTACTCGACGTTCCTGCAGCGCGCGTATGACCAGGTCGTTCACGACGTCGCAATTCAGAAGCTGCCGGTGCGCTTTGCGATCGATCGCGCGGGCCTCGTCGGCGCGGACGGCGCAACGCACGCCGGATCGTTCGACGTCGCCTATCTCACCTGCCTGCCGGACTTTGTCGTGATGGCCGCGGCAGACGAGGCCGAACTCGTCCACATGGTTGCGACGCAAGCGCAAATCGACGACCGGCCGAGCGCGCTCCGCTATCCTCGCGGCGAAGGCGTCGGTGTCGAGTTGCCCGAAGAGGGCATACCGCTGCCGATCGGCAAGGGCCGCATCGTCCGCCAGGGATCGAAGGTCGCTCTTCTCTCGCTCGGAACGCGGCTTGCAGAATGCCTGAAGGCTGCCGATCAACTCGCGGCCGCGGGGCTTTCGACGACGGTCGCCGACGCGCGCTTCGCCAAGCCCCTCGATGGAGAGATGATCCGCGAGCTGGCCACGAAACACGAGGTGCTGGTCACCGTCGAAGAAGGGTCCATTGGCGGCTTCGGCAGCCACGTTCTGCAGTTCTTGTCCGACGAAGGCTTGCTCGATGGCGGCCTCCGGGTGCGCTCGAAAGTGCTGCCGGATGTCTTCATCGATCACGGCAAGCCGGAAGCCATGTACGAAGCAGCTCGCCTTAATGCGTCAGGCATCGTCGAGACGGTTTTCGCCGCTCTCGGCCGTGCCGCTGCCGTGGGAGAACGCGCGTAGAATTAGAAGCGGGCCGCAACGGCTCAGGGGACGGACTCGGAGGGAATGACATGCATTCGATCGTGAGCCTTGTTGCGCGGATACTTCTCTCGGCAATCTTCGTTACGGCGGGCGTGAACAAGATCTCTGGTTACGAGGGCACTCAGGCCTACATGGAATCTCACGGCCTGCCCGGCGGCCTTCTTCCTCTCGTCATCGCCCTCGAGGTGATTGGCGGCCTCGCCGTTCTCTTGGGTGTCTTGTCGCGATGGGCAGGCCTCGCACTCGCAGCATTCTGCATCGCGTCAGCCTTCATCTTTCACTTCAATTTTGCCGATCAGGCCCAGGCGACGAACTTCATGAAGAACATCTGCATGGCCGGCGGCTTTTTGCTGCTCTTCGCCAACGGCTCCGGCCGTTACGCGCTGAGGCCCGACTGAAAGCCGGGCCCCGCGTTGCTTCTCACTCGACCGTGATGGTCACGACGTCCGATTTCACCGGCGGATCGTGCGGAATGTGGTTCTTGTCGCCGAGCAAGAGCTGCAGCGTATGTTTCCCGGCCTTGAGTTCGACGGACGCTTCCGTCTGGCCCTTGCCGTAGTGAACGTGGTGATCGTCCTTCGGGATCGCCTCGCCAACGTCGGGCACCGCCGCGTCGATCAAGAGATGATGGTGGCCGCTATTCGGCGTTTCGGAGCCGGCAGGAGCAACCTCCATGCCCTCGATGCCGAATTTTATGGTAACCGGGCTCGAAACGGTCGCGCCGTCCTTCGGCTCGATGATAAAGACCTTCGCACCCGCTGGAGACGGCGTGCGCCCGCTGTCCGCCAGGGCAGCCATCGGCAGCGTCAGCGCAACGAGCGCTGCGAAGATTGCAGGTTTCATGTGTGTGCTCTCCATCGTTTCCCGTCGACAGAGATGGGGCCGATGCTGGGCGACGTCAATTAGGTTGGCAAAGGATCATGCGTTTGGATCAGATGCTCGTGACGCGCGGACTGGCGCCATCGCGCGCCCGTGCGCAGGATCTGATCAAGCGCGGCTTCGTGCACGTTGGCGGCAGCGTTTGCGATAAGCCGGCGCAGGATGTGAAAGATCATCTGACGATCGAGATTTCTTCCGCAGCTCCAGCCTACGTTTCGCGCGGAGCGGAAAAGCTTCTGGCGGCGCTCGATCGCTTTGGTTTCGACCCTTCGAAGCGCACCTGTCTCGATGTCGGAGCCTCGACCGGCGGCTTTACGGAAGCTTTGCTCGAAAGGGGCGCCGCTCGCGTCTACGCCGTCGATGTTGGCACGGCGCAGCTCCACGCGCGCGTGCGAGACGATGCTCGTGTGGTCTCGCTCGAAAATTTCGACGCGCGCCGGTTGTCGCCCGCAGAAGTGCCAGATCAGATCTCGGCGATCACCGTCGATGTCAGTTTTATCTCCGTCACGAAGCTGCTGGCTCCGGCACTACAACTCGCGGCTCCGGGCGCGTGGATGGTCGTACTGGTGAAGCCGCAATTCGAGGTTGGACGCGACAACATCGGCAGCGGCGGCATCGTGCGCGATGAGGCAGCGCGTCAGGGCGCACTTGAAAGCGTTCGCGCGTGGATCGAAAGCCAGCCCGCGTGGACCGTCGTCGGTGAGATGCCGTCGCCCATTCTCGGTGGCTCCGGCAATTCGGAATTTCTACTTGGAGCACTTCGCAATGACTAACGCGCGCGAACTCTTGATCCGCCGCATCGGCGCGCAAGGCGACGGAGTAGCTGACCTCGATGGTGAGCCCGTCTTCGTGCCGTTTACGCTGCCGGGAGAGCGGATCGAAGCGGAAGTCGATGGCGAACGCGCACGCCTGGAGCGTGTGTTGGTGCCGAGCCCGGAACGCATCGCACCGGTCTGCAAGCACTTCGGCAAGTGCGGCGGCTGCAGCGTTCAGCATATGGCGTCCGACACCTATGCCGAATGGAAGCGGAATCTCGTCGTCGATGCGTTTCGCTCGCGTGGCCTCGAACCCGTCGTCGATGAATTGCAAAGAACGGCAGGCAAACGCCGCCGCGCCGTGATGCGCGCAGTGCGCACGCCATCAGGTGTTGCCTTGGGCTTCTATGAGGCCTCGTCGCACGACCTCGTAGAGATCGAGGAATGTCCTGTTCTAGAGCCGAAGATCGTTGCGGCATTTCCCGACATCGGCAACCTGATTTCACCGCTCCTCTCGAAGCGCGGGGAAGCGCGCGTCGCGATCACGCTGACGAAATCCGGCCTCGACGTTGAGATCACCGGAACCGAGCGGCAATTGACGCCCGCAGTAAGAAGCGTGCTCGCGTCGAAGGCAAGCGATATGAAGCTTTCGCGTCTCATCGTCGGCACGGAACTCGTTGTCGAAACGCTCCATCCGTTCATGACCTTCGGCACGGCGGATGTGATCTTGCCGCCCGGCGTCTTCGTGCAAGCGGTGGAAGAAGCGGAAACAGAGATCGCGCGCCGCGTGGTTGCAGCCATCGGCAAGGCCAAAGCAGTGGCGGACCTTTTCTCCGGCATGGGCGCATTCACGTTCCCCTTGGCCGCGCGCTCCCGCGTCTCGGCCTTCGACGGAGACAAAGCCGCCGTCGCCGCACTCGCATCGGCCGCGAAAAAGACGTCGGGCCTGAAGCCGATTACGGCAACCGTTCGCGACCTTTTTCGCGAGCCGCTCTCGCCGCTTGAACTCAACGAGCACGACGCCGTCGTCTTCGATCCGCCACGCGCTGGCGCGGAAGCGCAGTCGCAAAGACTGACGAAATCGAAAGTGAAAACCGTCGTCGCCGTGTCCTGCAATCCGGCAACTCTCGCACGCGATGCCCGCCATCTCGTCGACGGTGGATACAAGATCGAATCCGTCACGCCGATCGATCAGTTTCTCTATTCCGCGCACGTCGAGGTCGTCGCGATTTTCCGCCGCTAGCCGTCGCGAAGAATGCGGTCGACGAAAGCCGGAACGATTTCCGTCGCGCGCCCGTAGTGCGCTTCCTCGAAAAGGCTTGCGCCCTCGGAGGGTTCGAGATTGAGCTCGACCGTATGCGCCCCATGCGCCGCCGCCTCCGCGACGAAACCGGCCGCCGGATAGACGTTCCCGCTCGTGCCGATCGAGACGAACAAATCGGCTTTCGCCAGCAGAGCGTTGATCCGCCCCATCTCGTACGGCATCTCGCCGAACCAGACGACGTCCGGCCGCATGCCGCCGGGAAGTCCGCAAAACGGACAAGCCATGTCGACGCGAAGATCGTCCCGCCACATCGTGCGATGGGAACAAAACGTACAAAGCGCCTTGAGCAGCTCGCCGTGCATATGGATCAGCGACTTCGAACCTGCAGCTTCATGCAGCGCGTCGATGTTCTGCGTGACGATCGTCACGCCGCCGTGTTCCGCCTC
Organism: Hyphomicrobium facile; assembly: GCF_900116175.1. Taxonomy (GTDB): domain Bacteria; phylum Pseudomonadota; class Alphaproteobacteria; order Rhizobiales; family Hyphomicrobiaceae; genus Hyphomicrobium_B; species Hyphomicrobium_B facile. The sequence goes on along the minus strand of NZ_FPCH01000002.1, from coordinate 754,326 downwards.
GAGGCGCGCGAGCGCGATGTGCGCGGCGTTCGGTTTGATGTCTCGATGCGCGTGCCGGCGGGCATTATAGAAATCGTGGACGAGGATCGGATTGCGCAGGAAGCCCTCTGGCGTCGCGACATCCCGCAAATCGTACTTCGACCAGATGCCGTCCGGATCGCGAAATGTCGAAAGTCCGCTTTCCGCCGAAAGCCCCGCGCCGGTAAGAACGACGATGTTCCGAAAACGCGCGATGGTGTCGCCTCCGGGCTAAACGCCGATTTGCCCCCGGTGCCGCAGGAAATGGTCGGCAAGCACGATCGCCATCATAGCTTCGCCCACTGGAACGGCGCGGATGCCGACGCACGGATCGTGCCGGCCCTTGGTGATGATCTCGGTCTCGTGTCCCTGCCGGTCGATCGTCCGGCGCGACGCGAGAATTGACGAGGTCGGCTTCACCGCGAAGCGGCAAACGACGGGCTGTCCGGTCGAGATGCCGCCGAGAACGCCGCCCGCATTGTTCGACAGAAAATCCGGAGCGCCGTCATTGCCGATGCGGATTTCATCGGCGTTCTGTTCGCCGGTCAGCTCTGCGGCGCCCATGCCCGCGCCGATCTCGACGCCTTTGACGGCGTTGATCGACATCATCGCGCTGGCAAGATCCTGGTCGAGCTTGCCGTAAAGCGGCGCGCCCCAACCCGCCGGAACGCCCTCGGCAACCACCTCGATGATTGCGCCGACGGACGAGCCGGACTTGCGGATCTTGTCGAGATAATCCGCCCAATGCCCGGCAGCCGTCGCGTCAGGAGAGAAAAACGGATTGTTGTTGACCTCGTCCCAATTCCAGTTGGCGCGATCGATTTTGATCTGCCCGATCTGAATGAGCGCGCCGCGGATTTTGACGCCGGGAATGATCCGGCGCGCGACGGCACCGGCGGCCACTCGGGATGCTGTCTCGCGCGCCGACGAACGTCCACCGCCGCGATAGTCGCGAATGCCGTACTTCGCGTCGTAACTGAAGTCGGCATGACCCGGCCGGTACGACTCCTTGATGTCACCGTAGTCCTTCGAGCGCTGATCGGTATTTTGGATTTCGAGCGCAATCGGCGTGCCGGTCGTCACCTGCTTGCCCGATGCATCCGGGAAGACGCCGGAAAGAATTTTGACGGCGTCGGCTTCCTGGCGCTGGGTCGTGAAGCGCGATTGCCCGGGCTTACGCTTATCGAGGTAGGCCTGGATATCTGCTTCTTCGAGCCCGATGCCTGGCGGACAACCGTCGACGACAGCGCCGATAGCCGGACCATGGCTTTCGCCCCAGGTCGTCACGCGAAAAAGATGGCCGAAGGTGTTGTGAGACATTGCCTGAATATTCGGAGTGGTGCCCGATGAGCGAATTTGGTGGCTCTGCAACGATTGTTGCCGGGCTGCGTCACCGTTCTTCTTAGGAGCGGTCGCGGGAGGGGGCAAGACCGCATCGCCCGCAAAGCTACGTGACAAGCTCCGGCGACGCAGATTAACTCAGCCACAGTACGCGTTCGCCGGTACGTCCTTCAGCTGATGACGGGACAAGGCGAGACCAACGTATCCGTATTGGATCGACAACTCGGCCGAGCCCGCGTCCGCTGCCCGACCGCAGCTCGCGGCGCATCGAGAGATCGCAGGTGGCGGCAATGCGGATCATCCGTTCTCATTGAACGGCGGTCTCAAGCCGTGTCGCGTCGTCTCGCAAGAAGTCCGCTACAGGCTCCTAAAAGACCGTTCTTCCCGGATTGAGCGTCCGTGGTCGAGGGGTCTTTCATCATGCACTCTTGATTGAGTGTGGAAGAGCCGGAGAGCCGCATCTCCGGCTCTTTTTCGTTTCGCTCCGCATCGGCCGACTCTCGCCGCTCCCGCCATCCCGGCGAAGGCCGATCCCTGTTCCGTCATCCCGGCGAAGGCGGGGATCCATCCGAGCCGGAAATTCATAATGGACGGACGTCTGGACGGATCCCCGCCTTCGCGGGGATGACGATGCTTGGAGAGGGGCTTCGGTATCGCGTGTGCGGATCGTTGCCTAGTGCCGGCCTGCGTCGGCATGACGGTGGATGCGACACGCATCCTGGTGCTCGCGGCTCATCCGTCATTTGGGCGAAGCTCGCGATCTAGGCCGAAACCCTTAGAGCCACTGCATCCGACCGCCGGAAAGCTTCAGGATCCTGTCCTGCGGAACTTCGAGAAACGGCACGATGCCTCTCTCGATGCCGAGAAGCGCGCCCCGGGCGACCCGGCTGACGCCGCCATGGCTGACTGCGACGGTATCGGTCGTGAGGCGAGCCAACCAAGCGGAAACGCGCTGCTCGAGGTCGTGGTAGCTTTCGCCCCCGCGAGGGCGCCATCCGTAAGGGTCGGACGACTTTCCGGCGACGCCTTCAGGATCCTTTGCCGGAAGCTCGGCGGCAAGCTCGCCTTCCCAATGGCCGTAGCTGAGTTCGGAGATCTCGGGAGCGATGCGAAAGTCATTGGGATCAAGCCCGAGCGCCGAGCGCGTCAGCCGCATCGTCTCGACGGCGCGCCCAAGCGGGCTCGATACGAAATCGAAGCCGGCGACGGAGGGCAGGATTTCTTTCAAGACTTCGCCGTGACGGCGCGCCTGCGCCAACCCCGTCTCATTCAACGGGATGTCGCGCTGGCCCTGATAGCGGGATTCCCGATTCCAATCGGTCTCGCCATGACGAATGAAATAGAGCGTGATGCCGGGCTTCAACGAGACAGTAGCTGGCGCCCCGTCGCTCAAGCTTCGTCGCTCTTGACGACAGAGATATCCGGGGCGTCTTCGTTCTTCATGCCCTGGATATGATAGCCGCTGTCCACGTGATGGATTTCGCCGCTCACGCCGCGCGATAGATCGGAAACGAGGTAAAGCCCGGCGTTACCGACGTCGTCGATCGTCACGTTGCGCCGAAGCGCCGAATTGTATTCGTTCCACTTCAGGATGTAGCGGAAGTCCGCGATACCGGACGCGGCGAGCGTCTTGATGGGGCCCGCCGAGATGGCGTTGACGCGGATGCCCGTACGGCCAAGATCGGCCGCCAGATAACGCACGCTCGCCTCGAGAGCCGCCTTCGCGACACCCATGACGTTATAGTGCGGCATCACCTTTTCGGCGCCGTAGTAGGTCAGCGTTACCAGCGACCCGCCGTTGGGCATCAGCTTTTCGGCGCGCTTGGCGAGCGCGGTAAACGAATAGCAGGAGATCAGCAGGCTCTGCGTGAAGTTCTTTTCCGTGGTGTCGACGTAGCGGCCGTCGAGCTCGTTCTTGTCGGAAAAAGCAATGGCGTGAATGAGGAAGTCCAGGCTGCCCCATTCTTTGGCGAGGGTATCGAACACGTTGTCGATAGATGCGCCATCGGTCACGTCACAGTGCAGAACGGTTTTCGTGCCCAATTCGGCGGCCAGCGGCTCGACGCGCTTCTTGAGGGCATCCCCTTGGTATGTCAGGGCAATTTCCGCGCCCTGCGCCGCACAGGCCTTCGCAATGCCCCAGGCGATCGATCGGTTGTTCGCGACACCCATGATCAAGCCGCGCTTGCCCGCCATCAGCTGGCCTGGGGAAATGGACGTGTTCGGCTGAGGCCCCGCCATGGGCGCTATTTCCTTAATTATTCCAATTTGGGATTGGTGAGTTTGGGCGCATCCTACACAAATGCCCCTCCTGGTCCAGATGCCCGGTTGGGTTGAATGCGCGGCCATTGGCCCGGGGGCAGGGCCTGGGCCCCGGAGGCGCCCCGGGGGCCGTTTCGTGTGCCGGAATCGGGCTCCAGGGCCTAGTGAGCGGCCATCTCGACCGCCTTGCCGGAAATCTTGGGCCTTTCCGAGCCCGCAATCCGCCCGTCGTCGATCGTTATGATGCGGTCGGCAAATTGGAGCGTGCGGTGGTCGTGGGTGACCGCGAGAACGGCGCGACGCGTGTCCTGAGCGACTTGCGCGAGCAACTCCATGACCGCCATGCCGTTTTTAGCGTCGAGTGCCGCCGTCGGCTCATCGGCCAGAATGACCGAGGGCGAGCCCGCCAGGGCGCGAGCGATCGAAACCCGCTGTTTTTCGCCGCCCGACATTTTCGAGGGCATGGCGTTGATGCGATGGCCAAGGCCGACGGACTCGAGAGCCTCGGCGGCTTGGTCGTATGCGCCCGGACCGTTGATATCGCGCAGATCGAGCGCCAGCATGACGTTCTCGACCGCCGATAGGGTGGGGACGAGATTGTACGACTGGAACACGAACCCGACGTGCTTGCGTCTGAGATTGGCGAGCTGCTCTTTGCTCATGTTCTGCGTCTTGAGGCCCGCGACCGTCAGCTGTCCCTGCGTCGGCGAAAGGATGCACCCAAGGATCGAGAGCAGCGTCGTCTTGCCGGAACCCGAAGGGCCCATCATCAGCGTCAACTCGCCGGTCTGAAGCTCGAGGTCGATGCCTTTGAGAACCTTGATCTCATTCGGCGCCGTCCCGAGCACCTTCACGATGCCTTCGGCCTCGACGATCACTTTGCTGTTGCTCGGCTCGGTCATGTTTGGTCTCCAGAATTCGGTTAGCGGCTGAACACGACGGCCGGGTCGATACGGACGACCTTGATGATGGCGCTAGTCGCAGCGAAGATGCACATGCCGATCGTGATCGCGAAGAGCTGCACCGCGAGCGGCGTCGTCATGATGATTGTCAGCTTCGTATCCTGTGCGGCTTGGATGGCGATGAGTGCCAGGCTCATGCCGAGTGTGTAGCCGATAAGGCCGGACAAAATGGCCTGGATGAGGATGACTTTGACGATGTAGCCCGCTCCGGCACCGAGCGCACGCAACGTGGCAAACTCGTTGATGTGATCCTTGGTGCTCGAATAAAGCGTCTGGGCAACGATGACAATACCGACGATCAGACCAAGCAACTTGCCTGCATCGAGTGCCGCACCCGCGCCTGTCTGCTTCAGCCAATAATCCTGGCTGCGTGTGCGGAATTGCGCCTGCGTCAATACCTCCGTGTCGGGTAGTCGCGCTTCGATTTCCTTGCGCACGGTCTCGATATTTGCACCGGGCAGGAGCGTAACGCGCTGATAGCTCGCTTGATCCTGATTGGCGCCAGCGAGGCGGCGCGACTCTTCGAGCGACGTGAAGACAAAAGGCAGCGTGGTGAACGAACGCACCCGTTTGGTGATCGCAACGAGCTTGACCGTCGTGCCGTTGAGTTCGGCCACGTCATTGAGCTCGTTGACACCGAGATCGTTGAAATAGCTCCGGTCGATTGCGACCGTGTTCGGCGCTTCGAGCGCTGCGCGGCTTCCGTCGGTGATATTCAGCGGCAGCGCTTTCGGGCTCTCGCCGGCGGTGCCGATCAGCAGAACCGTCGTCTCTCCGCCGAGAGGTTTGCGCCAACGGGCGAACGAAACGAGCATATCTTCAGAGTCCGCGACGCCCGGCGCCGACAATGCCATGTAGCGCTCGCGGCCCGACAGAAACGACGGATCGTCGTAGCTCTTCGTCCCAAGCGGAACCACCCAAAGATCAGCAGGCGCCGCATCGATGATGGCAGCGATCTTGTTCGCAGAGCCGAGATAGATGCCGGATTGCACGGCGACGAGCACGACCGAGAACATGATGCCGACGACGGTAACGAAAAAGCTCAAGCGGTCATGGAAGAGATTGCGGTAAGCGAGCTTGACCACCATCGGCACTGTGCGCTTGCCCGACCGGGGGCGGGGTGACTTCGCGGTTCGCGCTTTCGCCAGTGCGGGCGCTGAGGCTGCAAGTTCCATGACCCTTTTCCCCTCCTTGAGGCAATGGTCGAGATTTCAACGATAGCGTCTCGTTTTCAGCTTTCCCAGGGCCGAGCTGTTGGCTGGCCCTGGCGAATGTCGTTAGGCTTTATTCGCAAGGAACATCGACGAGCCCGGCAATGGCCGCAGAGTAGCGGCGGCAGACGTGCTTCGTCTCGGTGGCAGCAGCGGTCGTCCCGGTATCGGCCTTCACAGAAGTGTCGGTCTTGTCCGTCGTCGTCGAAGCCTGCTTGATCGAACCCGTCGTCGTTTCGTTCGCCGACGTGGATGCCGGCGTCTTCTCGATCTCGGTTGTCGTCGCGGGATCGGAAGAGAGCTTGTCCTCGAGCTTAGCAGTCTGAACGGCCGGGGCGGCGGGAGCCTTCACCACCGGCGCGTCCGCAACCTCAACCTTCGGAGCGCGCTTGATCTTTGCAACTTTCCGGGCCTGAGCATCATCCTGATAATCGCGGCGCACAGTGCGGGGACGCTCGCTACGCCGATAGTCGTTGCCGCCGTAATTCTCATTCGAGTGCGCGACGAAAGAACCGAGTGGGAAACCGAAGCCGAGGCGAACGCCGGCATTCGCTGCGTTAGTCATCGTCGCGCCGGCCAGAACGGCGGCGGCGAGGGCGAAAGCGATCTTGGTCATGTGAGCCTCCAGCGGTGATCTTTTGTTTCTATCTCGTCGCCGGTCCTCACCGGCTATGAGAGGAGAATGCCTCATCGCCCCGTCTGCGGCTGTTCCTGCCGGAACAGTGCAGATGGCTTCGGGATTTTTAGATTTTAGGCAGGTTAATCAATGACTTGTTGGATGGCGGCACGAGTGCTTCCCGCGCACGGTCTCGCTTTTTTCGATCCCGATTACGCAGCCATCGCCAGCAACGTGTCTTCGCCAACGCCGCTGAGCGTGGCAGCGGTTCCTGCGTCGAGCGCCAAAAGCAATTGCTGCGCATTGAACCCGAAACGGATGTTCAGTGGACGCCGTGCAGCTTCCCGCGCCGCCGATGCCAGAAGGCGGAAGCCGCGGTCGAGGAACAGAGCCTTGAGACGCCGGCTGGCAAACACGTCGAGCAGCGCGCGAAAGCGCAAGGCGACAGCCAGGCGGGCAACGTCCGAGCCTTCGAAGTCAGCCCAGATGCGTGCTTCGAGGGATCGGATCTCTTCCTCTTTGAGACCTCTGAGGAGCGCCAGTCCTTGCCCGCTTCTGATCAGCATATCCATGACGAAGTGAAGCTCTCTCGCTTCGACCATCGGTACGTCCGCGAGATCGATGTTCGCACGCATGACACTTTCTCCTCACACGCTGATCAAATGCCGATGCTGCCGAAAGCCGACCATGGCGAACCCGCGAGCACGATGATGTCGCGAGCCTTGAGCTCACCAAGCTGAAAGTGCACTTCCTGCCCTTCGAGATCTTCGAAGCGATTGCGAATGTCGGTGCCCTCGAAACGATAGGCACGGCCATCCTCGGCGCGAATGACCCCGACTCCGAGATCGCGGCGGAATTTTTTGATCTCTCCGTACATTCGTCTCTCCCTGAGTGAGCCTTGGCGGCGTTGCTGTCCAATGTCTGCATCATGCAAAAAGTATTGATTCTACGCTGTTCCTAGCGAGACACGACTTACGCGGATAATATTTGTGGAAGAGAAAGTTTGGGTCGCAGCGAGCCTATCGGCGGCGCCGAAAACGAACGTCTGAAACGCCGGCGGGGAGGCGTGCTGATCGGGACCGCATTCCCATTCAGCACATTCCTCCCCGCCTTCAGGACCGGCGACGGCTTCACTAAGGAGGAAGCTGGCCGCCGCTGGTCTTTCCTGGGCTCCGCTTTTAGAAGTCCTTCGCGAGCATTACGCGCCGGCGTTTTCCCTCAGGAGCATTCGTCTTCCCCCTCACTTGAAAAAAGCGTCGGCTCGCATTCCAGGCAGCAGCGGAGGATTGCCGTCGAGGTCGATGGTGACTTCAAGAACTTCGACGTCGGTCGGACGGCGCGCACCGCGAAGTGCGAACTGCGGCGAAGACAGCGACGGAGCGAGCGCCGCAACCGTGCCTGCGAATTCCTTGCCTGGATAGGCGTTGCTCTTCACCGTCACCTTGCTTCCGACTTTGATCTTCGAGACATCGGTCTCGTCGACTTCGGCCTTGAGACGCACCACCGACATATCGCCGAGAACGGCGAGAGCCTGGTCGGGAGAGGGCGCAACCATCTCGCCGGCCTTCGCCGGAAGCTGCAGAATCGTTCCGGCAACCGGCGCACGAATGCGCGTTTTTTCGAGCAATGCCTCGGCAACCGAGACGTCCGAGCGCGCCGCCTGCAACGCCGATTCAAGGCGATTGGGCGCCGGAATATCGGCCTTCGACTGCGCCGAAGCGTAAGTGGCCCGCTCCTTTTGCAGCTTGGCTTTCGCCTTGGTCAGATACTTGCGCGCATCGTTGACGCGGTCGGCGCTTCCGTTGCCCTGGCGCTGGGCCTGAAGTTCATATTCAAGCCCGAAGCGTGCGTTCGTCAGCGCCCGTTCGGCGGTGAAGACGTTGTCTTCCGCGTTGCGAAGGTCATCGCGGGCCTTGTCGAGAGGCTGGGCGTCGCGCTCGCGTTTGCGGGACGCGGCCTCCGTCTCGGCAGCCTGCAAGCGAGCCCGTGCTTCGTCGTCGTCGAGCCGGATCAGAAGCTCGCCTTCTTCGACGTTGTCGTTGAGCTTTACGTTGACCTCGGCGATGCGGCCGAGAAGCTGAGCGCCGACGCGCACAAGTCCGGACTTCGGCTCGATCCGGCCGGGCGCTGCGGCCACCCAGTCGATTTTTGCCGCTGTTTCCTCGTTTTTGATGGTGTCGCTGGTGTCGGTCTTTGCATCCAGCAAATCGCTGCGCGAGATGGCGATTGCGCCAAACGCGCCGATGCCGACCGCAACGAGCAGAAAGAGAAGCTTCCCGAGAAAGCCTCCCCTGCGCGGGTGATAGGTTTCGTCAGTGCTCATGTCATAGTCCTCCTTAAAAATGCAAAGCTGGCCGGAGCTTGAATCCGCACCAACATCACGAGCGACACTATCGATCCTATCCCGTCTTTGCTGTTTCGGGCGGAACAGGGCCTAAATTCGGTGAATATCATAGGCGGAGCGCTGATGGATTTTAGCAGTTCAAATCCAGCAACGAGAACATGAGCGGAGACGAAAAAAGCTCCGGAAATATCCGGAGCTTTTGGTATCGCAGTCGGGGGAAGTATTTGAACGCTGAGCCGACGTCCTACTGGCACATTTCGCGGAGCGTCCAGCCGACGATCTTGCAGCTCTCGGAGCCATTGGCGTTCGTCACGCACTTGCGGGTCGGAAGGCGCTGATAATCGCAATAGTAATTGCCCGAGTGTCCCGAATAGCCGTGCATCGGCTTCGAGAAATTATAGTCTTGAACAAAGACCTCTTTCGCGCCGCCGCCGGCATATGCGGCCGAGGTGTTGAACGAAATCGCACCGGCCAGAATGGCGAAAGTTGCGCCCGCGGCGTACGTGAAGCTGAATTTCGACATTGCCAATTCCTCCTTGGGTGAGCCTCAGGGCTCGTGAGTTGATGGAGGCAACCTAGGCGCGATGAGCGCCGAAGGCTGTTACGGGCGGAACACGCCATTCACGAGCCCACGATGTCGCGCACTCTTGATGGCAGGTATCCGGGTAGTAGTATGGCGCACTATATCAAAACATCAGTAAGCACCTGAAATCGTGAGGCACACAAGTTGCGAAATCTTTGGAAGACCGGTCGCAATCTCTGGTCGGTCTGGCGGGCGCCGCCGAGCATAGCACCTGTGGCGGATGTGGCCGGCTCAGCCTACGACTTTGAATTCGTCAGTATCGATGGCAGCCCGATGAAGCTTTCTGATTGGCAAGGCCGGGCCCTGCTGGTTGTGAATTCGGCATCGCTTTGCGGCTTTACCAAGCAATACGCGGGACTGCAGGAGCTGTGGACGCGCTACGAGAAAGAAGGCCTCACCATCATTGCCGTTCCGTCGAACGACTTCGGTGAACAGGAACCGGCGCTCGAGGGCGAGATCCAGACCTTCTGTCAGGGCGTGTTCGGTGTCTCGTTTCCGCTGACTGCCAAACACTCCGTCGTCGGGCCGGAGGCGCATCCGTTTTACAAATGGGCGGCCGAAGTCATGGGACCCGCTGGCACGCCCGCCTGGAACTTCCACAAATATCTCGTGGGCCGCGATGGCCACCTGCTGCGTTCGTTTCCGGCCAAACTGGCGCCCACATCCGCCGAAATGATCTCCTGGATTGAGAAAGCGCTTGAGAAAAAAGTTTCTGTTTCGACCGCACTAAATTGATCGTCGCGCGTTGGTGTTCAGGCCCGGTTCAAGGGCAGGAACGCAAATGACACCGATAGACGATCGCAAAGGGCGGATAATGATGACAAGCCGCCGTTCACTTTTGAAGTCCGGAGGAGGGTTGGGGCTGGCTTGGGTGCTCGCCGGCAACCCGCTCAAGGCGATGGCCGCCTCCGGCATTCCTCAAAATGAGTTCAAGGCGCCGGAACCATTCTCGTTCGATATCCTCGACCAGGAAGCGCAGCGCCTCGCCCGCTACAGCTACGAGCCGCCGATCACGCCGTCACCGAACGTCCTGGCCGAAATAGATTACGATCAATCTCAACGCATCCGCTACCGGACCGACCGCACCGTGGATCTCGACGGCGCGGGACATTACCCGGTCCAGTTCTTCCATATGAACAAATACGCGTCCGATCCTGTCCGCATCAGTCTTGTGGAAGGCGGAGAAGCACGCGAGCTCATCTACAATCAGGATCTGTTCGAAATCCCCACAGGCCATCCGGCCGAAGGGCTCCGCGCGGGGGCTGGGTTCGCGGGCTTTCGCATCATGGCCGAAGATCGCAAGACCGATTGGTTCGCCGCCATGGGCGCTTCCTATTTCAGAAGCTCCGGTCCCTACAACCAATACGGATTGTCGGCGCGTGGCATCGCCATCGACACGGCGATGTCGAAGCGCGAGGAATTTCCACGCTTCACGCATTATTGGCTTGAAGCATCGCCCGAGCCCGATGGGCCGGTCGTCATATATGCGCTGCTCGATGGGCCAAGCATCGCTGGCGCTTACCGCATGGCGACCAAGCGCGTGACGCAGCCCAACGGCTCATATCGCTGCGACATGGAAATCGAGGCGCGCCTGCACATTCGTGCAGATATCGATCGTATTGGCATAGCGCCGTTCTCGAGCATGTTCTGGTACGGCGAAGATTCGCACATCGAACCGCGCGACTGGCGGCCGGAAATTCACGACAGCGATGGATTGGCTATTCTGACCGGCAACGGCGAACGCATTTGGCGGCCGATCATCAATCCGCCGCACGCCATGACGAACGCCTTTTCCGATCGCGACCCGAAAGGCTTCGGGCTGCTCCAACGTGACCGCGATTTCGTACACTATCTGGACGACGGAATTTTCTACGAACGGCGACCGTCCGTTTGGGTCGAACCGCTGGATGCCTGGGGCGAGGGCGCCGTGCATCTCGTCGAACTGCACACCGATACGGAGACCTGGGACAACATCGTCGCCTGCTGGGTGCCGAAAGAAAAATGCAAGGCCGGCCAACGCCGCGTGTTTCGCTATCGCCTTTCGTGGCTGGACGACATTCCATTTCCCGCCACGCTCGGACGCACGATCGGAACCTGGTCCGGCATTGGCGGACCTCCGGGGTTGAGCTTCAACGCGCGCCCGGCAGCGACGCGGAAGTTCGTGATCGATTTTGCCGGAGACGTATTCGAAGGGCTAGGCCGCGACAGCGGCGTCGAACTCATCGTCAATTGCTCTCGCGGATCGATTTCGGGCATTGCGACATACCCGGTAGTCGGCCAGCGCCATCGCTGGCGCGCGATGTTCGATCTCAAGGAGCAGGGAGCCGAACCGATAGATCTCCGCGCCTATCTGCGCAAAGGCGACACCGCCCTGACCGAGACGTGGCTCTATCAGCACTTTCCGGCGTCGGCCTAAGTCCGCACCGATGGTGTGTGGGGAATAGGTGGCAGACGCGCATCAGACGCCGATGGCGCGACGCGCGTCTCCGTAGGACCAACGTTACTTCGCCGGCCCCGTCTCGATGGGAAGTCCGTTCTCCTGGCCCCATTCCGCCCAGCTGCCGTCGTAGACGGACGCGTTCGTCTGGCCGACGACGGCAAGCGCGAGCGCCAGCATCGAGGCCGTCACGCCCGATCCGCACGTCGTCACCACGGGCTTCGAAACATCGATGCCGACATTCTTGAAGAGGGTGACGATCTCCTCCGGCGACTTATACGTGCCGTCTGAGTTCAGCAGCTGCTGCGAGGGAATGTTCTTCGAACCGGGAATGTGCCCCTGACGCAAGCCGGGACGCGGCTCGGCCTCGGTGCCTTCGAAACGCCCTGCGGGACGCGCGTCGACAAGCTGGACGCCGTTCTTCTTCAGTAGCGCCTTCATATCGTCGAGGTCGCGGATGATCTCGGTGTTCTGAAGCGGTGAATAGTGCCGTTCCGATCGCTTCGGCGGCAGCCCATCCTCAAGCGCCCGCCCTTCGGCCTTCCACTTGCGCAAGCCCCCGTTCAAAACGGCTACATCGCGATGCCCCATGGCGCGGAATGTCCACCACACGCGGGCTGCCGAAAAAATGCCGGTCGTATCGTAAACCACGATGCGGGCGCCGTCGCCGATGCCCATCTTCTTCATCCGCGACGCGAACTTCACGGTCGACGGAAGCATGTGGGGCAGCGGTGACTTTTCGTCCGACAGATCGTCGATGTCGAAGAATAAGGCGCCGGGAATGTGCTCGGCGAGATACTCTTTCTTCGCGTCGCGGTTGGCAGTCGGAAGGTGCCAACTGCCGTCGAGGATGATCAAATCGGGCGAGGAGAGGTGCTCAGCGAGCCAATCCGTCTCAACGATCCAGTTCTTCGCTGTCACAGGCAAGGAAATTTCCCACGGTTTGCTGATCACGGCTTTGTTTTGCGGCCTGAAGCACATAGGCAAATCTTGGCCCGCCCGCAAGTTGAAGCGGCGAATTGGAGCAGGGCTGATGCAACGGCAAGCCGCTGGCGCATTTTGCGGCATCTGCGCATTGGGGGCGATCCGTTTACGCGTTGTTTTCGGATGCAGTTTTCAGTATGAGACGCCCTTCGCAACCAGCCGGCGGGATAAGTCTCGATGGTTGGAAGCACGTGCGGGCGTGGCGGAACTGGTAGACGCACTGGATTTAGGTTCCAGCGGCGCAAGTCGTGGGGGTTCAAATCCCTCCGCCCGCACCAGCTTTTCTTTTGAGCGCTGAAAAAACGCCACCTTTCGGCAATTGCTTCAACCTGAGCGTTGCATGCTTGCAGATTTGCTGCTGCGCATCTAAAGGGAGCCCGTTCTGCCGCCCCATTACGCAAACGCGAAAATCGCTCTCGATTGATGCCTCGCGTCGGCGCCAGCCTCGGACCAATAACTCTCGGACCAACAACTTCGGATACTGACTGAGATGTCTCGTAAATGGCTCGTAGCCGGGGGAGGCATCTCGGGTCTCGCGGCAGCTCAAGCTCTCCAGGAGAGAGGCCTCGATTACCTCTTGCTCGAGCGCTGCCCCGCTGTCGGCGGCCTGACGCGCACGACGCAAGTCGAGGACTTCTGCTTCGACTACACCGGCCACTTTCTTCATCTTCGCCGCTTTCCATCGCCATCGCAGATTCCCCATGCCCATTTGAACGACGAGGACTGGGAGACGGTCGAGAGGAAGTCCTATTTCTACGCGGGTGGCCGTCTCGTCGATGCGCCCATCCAATACCATCTCGGCCAATTGCCGGACGAGCTGCGCCAAGAGTGCGAGACATCCTACGACGCGAGACCCGCAGCCGGCGACAAAATCGAAGGCTTTCGCGAGTTCATTGTTTCAGGCTTCGGCCAGGCCGTTGCCGATCGGTTTCTCATTCCGCAAAACGAGAAGACGATGGCGACGCCGCTCGGCCGTCTCTCGATCGGCGCCGTCAAAAGATTTTTCCCGCTGCCGGACGAAAAGCGCATCCGCGCCGGATTCGCGAACGAAGCGGTGGAGACCGCCGAGTACAATTCGACGTTCTGGTATCCGAAGCGCGGCGGCATCGATGTTCTGACACGCGGCCTCGCCCAAGGTTTAAAGAGCGTTGCGACGAACGAAGAGATTATCGGCATCGATCTCGAACGCCGCGTCGTCACGACGAGCGCGGGCCGCAGCGTCGAATGGGAAAACATGCTGCCGAGCATTCCTCTGAAGGCGCTCTGCAAGCTGACGCGGGACCGAGAGTTGACGGTGGCGGCCGAACGGCTGAGCCACAGCTCCACCATCAGCTTCAACTTCGGCGTTCGGGGAAAATTGCCGGGCGCACTCAAGGATGCGCATTGGGTCTATGTTCCCGACCGCGACGTCCCTTTCTATCGGTTCGGCTGCTATTCGAACATCAGCGCGGCCATGTGCTCGAACGGCTATAACGCCGTATACGTCGAGGTCGGCGTGCCGGGTGAGGACATCGACCGCACCGACATCGCGAGTAAACTTCAGACCGACGTCATCGCGGCGCTTGAAAAACTCGGATGGGTGAAAAGCGAAGACATCGTCTGCACGGTGGCGCATGTCATCCGCTGCGCCTACGTTCATCACACGCCGGAACGCGATCAGCTCGTGCGCGACATTCTCTCGCGGCTGAACGCGGCAGGAATTCATCCCATCGGCCGGTATGGATTATGGGATTATGTGGGCATGGAAGATTCGATTAGCTCCGCGTTAACTACGGTCGAAGCGCTGACCGGATGAGAGGAGGCCGCCGCATGAAATCATTGATTGTGACGGCCGACGACTTCGGAATGTCGATTCCCGTCAACGAAGGCATCGAAGCCTCCCACAGCGACGGAATTCTCTCGGCGACGAGCTTGATGTGCGGAGGCGATGCATTTTCCGATGCCGTCGAACGCGCGAAGCGCCTGCCGAACCTCGGCGTCGGCCTGCACATCCACTTGGTGGACAGTCGCCCGGTCCTGCCGCCCGAAAAGATACCGCTGCTCGTCGATCGCGACGGATGCTTCTCGAATAACCCTGAGTGGTTCGGCTTCAATCTGTACTTCTCGGGCGAGATGCGGCGTCAGGCCGAAGCCGAGATCGAAGCGCAGTTCCAGCGTTTCGAAGGCACCGGCCTCGTGATGGATCACATCAATGGCCATCACCATTTCCACATGCACCCCGCCGTGACGGATGCCATCGCGAAGTTCGCCCCGCGCTACGGATCGCCGCCGGTTAGATATCCGGTCGAGCCATTTTTTCCATCGTGGGAAGCGGGCGCCGACAAACCTGTTCGGCGGCTCTTCAACTGGGCGCTCTATGCCGGGTTGACATCAAGGATGCGTCGAAAGCTTAAGAGCGCCGGGTTGAAGCTCAACGATCACATCTTCGGCGTAAACGACACGGGCGCCATGACCGAAAAGCGCATTCTGGCCTACCTCGACCACCTGCCCGATGGCGTGACGGAGCTTTATGCGCACCCCGCGAAGCGCATGGAAAATCAGCCCCAAACCTACGGTTCAGCCGAGGAATACAGTGGAATGGTCAGCCCGGTTGTCCGCGCCAAAGTTGCAGCCCTTGGGTTGCAGCCTCTGACATTCAAAGCAGCCTTCTCGGCCTGAGGTGTCGAAAGCTGCAGCATGTGCTACGCCGAGCGGAAATAATCGTCGCCGCGCGTTAGCCGCCTGATCTCATCGCCTGGGGGGACTTCTACCGCATGCACTTGCCAATCGTGGTCCTCAATCCCGCGGTGATCGCCGGTATCATCCTGGGTCTTGCGGCCTTGGCCTATCTTGTACTCGCGCTGTATTTCACGCGGCGCTTCCGTGAACGTCCGGTCTCGGTCGAAGGCTGGCGCCCGCCTGTCTCGGTGTTGAAGCCTGTCCACGGCGCCCAGCCATTCCTTTACGATTGCCTCCGCACGTTCTGCGATCAGGATTGGCCGGAGTACGAGGTCATATTCGGCGCACACTCGGAGAGCGATCCGGCCGTCGCGGTCGTCAAGCGCCTGATCGCCGAGTTCCCCGATCGCAATCTCAGGCTCGTCGTCGATGCCAATCTCGTCGGACCCAATCCGCGGGCGTCCAACCTCGCCAACATTTACAAGGCCGCGCGCTACGACATTTTGCTTGTCGCCGACGCCGACCTTCGCGTCGACAGGAATTGCATCGCGTCGATGGCCGCGCCGTTCGTCGATCTGAAGGTGGGCGCGGTTGCGTCCATCTACAAAGGGCTTCCCTATGGCGGAGCCGCAGCCGCCGATTTCGGTACCCTGAATATCAGCGACTGGTTCGCGCCGTCGGTCCTGGTGGACGTCGGGCTTCGCGGTATCGATTTCGCATTCGCGATGTGCAGCGTTCGCCGCGAGGCTCTCGACTCGTTCGGCGGCTTCGATCATCTCTCCAATTTCTTTCCCGACGACTTCGCGCTCGGAAACCTCACGGCTCAGCGCGGCTACGAGGTCGTTCTGTCATCCTATTGTTGCGACACCATCGTCGCGGAGACGAGTTTCAGCGAGTTGTTCCGCCACGAAATCCTGTGGCAGCGGATGGAACGCTTCTGCCGCCCGGCCGACCACTTCATGTCGGTGATCACCTGGCCGCTGCCATTGCTTCTCGTTCTGTTGCTTCCGTGGCCGTCCATCGTCGGACTTTCGATCATCGGCTTGGAGATAGCGCTTCGCATCGCGCTCCATTACCAAGTCCGCCAAAGCTTCCGGATGAACACGCCGCCTCAGCCTTGGCTGGTCCCGTTGCGCGAATGCGTCTGCTTCTTCGCGTGGGCTTTCGGCCTGTTCGGCAACAAAGTGCGCTGGGGTAAGAATATCTTCACCTACGAAGCCTTCCGAAAACTCATCGCCGACGGCCGTAACGTCCGCGCCGCCGGCTCTAATCGCGAGGCCGTATCGCTCGGAGACAAGCGATGAGCGCCGAGCCGGCCTCAGGTCCGCCTAGCTCGCGCGTCGCGTTTCTCATCGCCGCGATGGCGGGAATTGCAGTCGCGATTTCCCTCGTCGTTTATTTCGGCATCTCCGGGGTCTGGGACGCCATCGCGACGGCAGGCTTGCGCGGCATGGCGGCAATCCTCGCGGCCTATCTCGCCTCGCTCGTGTTCTGCGCGTGGGCTTGGCGCGTGCTGCTGGTCGAGAGCCCTCCCGCGCACAGCGGACTCCTATTCCTATGGGCGCGCTGGATCCGCGACAGCATCGGCAACCTGCTCGCCATCATACCCGGAGCCGGCGAGGCTGCCGGCGCTCGGGAATTGAGCAAGCACGGCCTGCGGGTGAACGTTGCGGCCGCGACGACCATTACCGACATGACGACGGAGATGCTGAGCCAGCTCATCTATACGTTCATGGGGCTGGCGCTGCTTTTTCTCTACCATCCGGATGAAGCCGCCGCGTGGTGGGCGGCCGCCGGACTTTGCATCGCAACCATCGCGGTCGTCGGATTCCTCATCGCGCAGAACAAGGGCCTGATACTCTTTCTCGAAACGTTACCCGCAAAGCTTGGCTTCACGCGCGCCTGGGAAGGACTCTCCGACAGCGACAGCGTTCACGCAGCGGTCCAGGCGATCTATCGCAAGAAGGGGGCGGTGATCGCGTCGACCTTCCTGCACCTGCTGGGCTGGCTCGCGGGTGCAGCGGAAACGTGGATCGCTCTTTGGTTCATGAACCACACGCTTTCGGCAGGAGACGTCCTTGCTCTCGAAAGCCTCGTCTTCGCGCTTCGAACGGCGGCCTTCATTGTTCCTTGGGCTGCGGGTGTGCAGGAGGGCGGCTATGTCGTTGTCGGCGCGCTGTTCGGGCTCGGCCCCGATGTCGCTCTTGCCCTATCGCTGTTGAAACGCGCCCGCGAGATAATCTCCGGCGTTCCGGGTCTCCTGGCGTGGCACTTCGCGGAAGGCAAACGCCTGTGGCAAGGCCGCCTTGCAGCTTCCCGCAAATAGCGCGCGCCGCTCGCCATCAGCCCAAAATCGTTAACGGTCGGCCCCGAATTGCCGTGGACCTGTGAACGCCGTGTTAGGCGCGGGTGCTCTGTTGTCTTGCGATTGCGAAAGCGCTTTACTGGTCAGAAGTGCAGTCCACTGAACGTTGGCATATGAGAGGCAAATCATGGGCCAATTATCCGTACCGGTTTCCGGCGAAGATCACATCGAAGGTTCACCGAATGCGCCAATGACCTTGGTTGAATACGGTGATTTCGAATGTCCCTACTGCGGTGACGCCTATTCGGTCATCAAGGCGGTGCAAGAGTCCATGGGCGACGAGCTGCGGTTCGTCTACCGGCATTTCCCGCTCATTCGGCTTCACCCGCACGCGCTGCACGCGGCCGAAATTTCTGAAGCCGCCGGCGCGATCGACCGCTTTTGGGAAATGCACGATATTCTCTTCGAGAACCAAAAGGCGCTCGCGGATGACGACCTGCTGGTTGACGCCAGCGCAATTGGGCTGAGCGACAGCGCCGTCCAACAGGCGTTCGCCGGCCGCTTTGCCGATCATATCAAGCGCGATTTTCGCGGCGGCGTCCGCAGCGGCGTGAACGGAACCCCCTGCTTGTTCGTTAATGGGCAGCGTTTCGATGGTCCGCGGGATGTTGAAGCCATCGTCGCGGCCTTGGAAGCCACCGCCTCCGGCCGCTTCGGGCTCGACGGCTGACGGATTAACAGCGGGCGGATGTTGAATCTCTTCCCTTGAGGTCCAAGTGGAAATTTCGAGTGCAGCCCTCCGCGAATTACCGTCCGTCGATGCCGTTCTGAATAGCGTGACCGCCGCGACGCTCGTGGAGCGTTTCGGACGTGCCGCGTCGACCGAGACGATCCGCAGCGTGCTGGCGGAAACCCGGGTAGCGCTCAAATCCGGCTCATCAGTCGTCCCGACGGTCGAACAGGTGGCAACCCTGGCGCTGGCGCGCCTCGCGGACGAGGATCGCTCCGGTCTGCGCCCGCTCTTCAATCTCACCGGCACCGTGCTCCACACCAACCTCGGGCGCGCGGTACTCGCCGAAGCCGCGATCGAGGCCGCAATCGAAGCGATGCGCGAACCGGTCGCTCTGGAATTCGACCTGGCGACCGGCAAACGCGGCGAGCGCGATGATCACGTGAGAGAGCTTCTCTGCGCGTTGACCGGCGCGGAAGATGCAACCGTCGTCAACAACAATGCCGCCGCCGTTCTCCTCGCGCTCAACACCCTTGCGGGCGGACGCGAAGCCATCGTCTCCCGGGGCGAGTTGATCGAGATCGGCGGCGCTTTCCGCATGCCGGACATCATGGCCAGAGCCGGCGCAACGCTCGTCGAAGTCGGAACCACCAACCGCACGCACGCGAAGGACTATACGGCCGCCCTCTCCGAAGCGACCGGCGTCATTCTGAAGGTCCACACCTCGAACTATCGCATTCTCGGATTTACGTCCGAAGTCGGCGGCGCTGAACTCGCCCGCATTGCGGCGGAGGCAAACGTCGCGCTGATGAACGATCTCGGATCGGGCACGCTCGTGGATTTGTCCCGCTACGGCCTGAAGAAGGAGCCGACGGTGCGCGAGGCCGTCGCGCAAGGCGCGGACGTGGTCACGTTCTCTGGCGACAAGCTTCTCGGTGGCCCGCAAGCGGGGTTCATTGTGGGCAAGCGCGCCCTCATCGAAGCGATCAATCGCAACCCGATGAAACGTGCGCTTCGCGTCGACAAGATCCGCCTTGCGGCGATCGAAGCGACGCTGAGGCTTTATCGCGATCCGGATCGCCTTGCCGAACGCATGCCGACGCTCCGGCTGCTCGCGCGCCCGCGCTCTGAAATCGAAGATCAAGCGCGGCGTCTTCTGCCTGCGGTGGGGCGCGCAGTCGGACGAGCCTTCACCGTGACTATTTGCCAATGCGAAAGCCAGATCGGCTCAGGTGCGCTGCCGCTCGATACGATACCGAGCGCGGGCCTCGCCATCGCATCGAATGCCGGGGGCAGTGCGCTCGAGCATCTGGCAGCTGCGTTGCGCGGCTTGTCTCGCCCCGTCATCGGCAGATTGGACGACGGCGCCCTCATTCTCGATCTCAGATGCTTGACCGATGAAGCCGCATTTCTATCTGTTTTGAATACCCTCGACCGCAGCGCCCCGGCCCAATCCGGGAACGGGCAACGCAGCCGATAAAACAGATGATCATCGGCACCGCTGGCCACATCGATCACGGAAAGACGGCGCTGGTCAAAGCGCTGACCGGCGTCGACGGCGATCGCCTGAAGGAAGAAAAAGCGCGCGGGATCACGATCGATCTGGGCTTCGCATATCTGCCTTCTCCGGAGGGACAAATCCTCGGCTTCATCGATGTGCCCGGTCACGAGCGCTTCGTGCATACGATGCTGGCAGGCGCAAGCGGCATCGACTTTGCTCTGCTCACGGTCGCCGCCGACGACGGGAGCAAACCGCAGACGTTCGAACATCTTGCGATCCTCGATCTCCTCGGCGTCAGCAAGGGCGTCGCTGTTATAACGAAGGCCGATCTCGCGAGCGACGAGCGCATAGCCGAAGTCACGGGCCAAATCAAAGAGATGATTGCCGATACGGCGTTCGCGAATGCCGATGTCATGGCCGTCTCGGCCATCACCGGACGCGGCATCGGCGAACTGCGGAAATATCTTATTGCAGCGGCCTCTGTGATCCATGCGCGATCGGCAGAAGGGCGCTTTCGCCTCGCAGTCGACCGCGTTTTCACATTGCCGGGCGTCGGCGTCGTCGTAACCGGAACCGTGCTCTCCGGCATCGTGCGCCTCGGCGATCAGGTGCAACTGAGCCCATCGGGATTACCGGCGCGCGTACGTTCGATACACGCTCAAAACACACCCGCCGAGTTCGCAAAAGCCGGCGACCGCAGCGCGCTCAACCTGAGCGGAGCGGATATCTCCAAGGATGCAATTCATCGCGGTGACGTCGTGCTCGACCCGGCACTGCACGCGCCGACCGATCGCATCGACGCGGTATTGCGAGTGTTGCCGTCGGAAGAAAAGCCGATTGGACAATGGTTTCCTGTGCGTTTGCATCACGCGGCAACCGAAGTCGGGGCACGTATCGTTCTGCTCGACGACAAATCTCTTGAGCCCGGAGCCGCAGCCGACGTCCAACTCGTTCTCGATCAGCCGATCGCCGCAGGTGTGCACGATCGCTTCGTTTTGCGGGATGTCTCCGCACGACGCACCATCGGCGGCGGCAGGTTTATCGATCTCCGCGCGCCGTCCCGAAAGCGGCGAACGCCGGAACGGCATGCGCAACGCGAAGCATCGGCGATAGATGATCCGTCGGCGTCGCTATCTGCGCTTCTTGAAGTGGCGCCGTTTTTTGTCGAGCTCACGGCGTTCGCGCGCGATAGGGCGCTTTCCAGCGTGCAAATGGGACGGCTCGCTTCCAGCCTCGGACTGACGATCCTGGAATCCCGTGATACCCGCACGGCCCTGTCGCCGCTTCGATGGAAGTTGTTTGCAGGGAGCCTGAGCGAGAAGGTCGCGGAATATCACGCTGCGAACCCCGATCTCCAGGGCATCGGACGCGAGCAGCTCCGCCTCATGCTGCAGCCGCGTCTCGGCAAGCCGGCATCCGCAGTGGCACTTCAGAAATTGTCGGAGGCAGGGGGCATCGCGCTCGACGGCGCATTCGTTCGCCTCACGTCCCACAACGTCCGCCTTGCGCCCGGCGACGAGGCGGCCTGGATTGCCACCGCGGAGCTTCTTGGCGGCGATGAGCGCTTTCGTCCGCCGCGCGTGCGCGATATCGCGGCGGCGACGGGAAACCCTGAGCGCGACGTTCGCCGCCTGCTGAAACTCGCAGGCCGGCTGGGATGGGTCGATGAGGTGGCGCACGACCACTTTTTCCTGCGAGAGACCATCCGCGAGATCGTGGCCATCGCGGCCGGCATAGCGGCGCGGGCAGAAAGCAAATCGTTCAACGCCGCCGACCTCCGCGATCGCCTCGACAACGGGCGCAAGGTCGCGATCCAGATTCTGGAGTTCCTGGACCGGCATGGCGTGACGCTGCGCAAGGGCGATCTCAGACGCATGAACGTCCATCGGCTGGACTTGTTCGGAAGTGTCGTGCTTTCGTCGACTGACGTGCA
Organism: Hyphomicrobium facile; assembly: GCF_900116175.1. GTDB lineage: Bacteria > Pseudomonadota > Alphaproteobacteria > Rhizobiales > Hyphomicrobiaceae > Hyphomicrobium_B > Hyphomicrobium_B facile. The sequence continues at coordinate 732,441 of NZ_FPCH01000002.1, read as the reverse complement.
CGGAGGTGAAGCGTCCCCGGTGGGGCGTTCGGACTTCAAATCCGAGTGGGGCAGCGAGCCTGTCCCAGGTGGGTTCGACTCCCACTCGCCTCCGCCAACATCACCGAAAAAGCACCCGTGACGCCAGCCCGAAATCGCACCAGCAATCGCACTAGAAAATATTGATCCGCGGTTCGCCGGTTCTGACCAGGCCGATGATGCGCGCCGATGGATAACCGGCTTCTTCGATCGTGCTGCGGATATCCTCGGCATGCTCGTCGGCACATGCGATCAAGAGGCCGCCCGACGTCTGCGGATCGCTCAGCAGCGTTCGTCCAGTAGCCGGCAGGCTCGCCGGCAGAACAACCTCGTGCCCATAGCTTGCCCAATTGCGCGCCGATGCGCCCGTTGCAAACCCCGCTTCCGCCAGGGCTTCGGCGGACGATAGAAATGGAATGCGATCATACGCGATATCGATGCTGACGCCGCTCCCGCGCGCCACCTCGAGAGCGTGTCCGAGAAGTCCGAAGCCGGTCACGTCCGTCATGGCGTGCACGGACGGAACTTCGCCGAGCGTCTGGCCGATGCGGTTCAACAAGGTCGTCGACGCCATCATTTCGGCGTAGGCATCCGCGGGCAGCGAGCGCTTCTTGAAAGCCGCCGAATAGATGCCGACGCCGATCCCCTTCGTCAGGATGACCGCATCTCCCGGCATCGCGCCGGAATTCCGGCGCACGTTTTGATGCTTCGTGAGCCCGATCACCGCCAGCCCATAGATCGGCTCCGGCGTATCGATCGAGTGGCCGCCGGCCACGGGAATTCCTGCTTCCGCACAAACGGACGCGCCACCCGCAAGGATCTCACGCACGGTCTCGACGGGAAGCTTGTCGAGCGGCATTCCGAGGATCGCCAGCGCCATGATCGGCCGCCCGCCCATGGCGTATACGTCGGAAATGGCATTGGCCGCGGCGATGCGGCCGAAGTCGCGCGCATCATCGACCATCGGCATGAAAAAATCGGTCGTCGCGATAACGCATTGATCGTCGTCGACACGCCAGACGGCGGCGTCGTCGCCGGTTTCCGTTCCGACGAGCAGTTGCGCAAACGGGCCAGCTCCCGGCTGCCCAGCCAGCAGCTGCTGGAGGACGGAAGGAACGAGCTTGCACCCGCAGCCGCCGCCATGCGCCAGATCTGTCAAGCGAATTACGGGACCCAGCATGTCTCATGCCTCGTTGCGGAGCGCAGGTTCATAGGAAAACCGAATATGACACAAAACTGTTTGCCTCATGCCAGGATATAGGTAGACGATCCGTATACGCCACGGCAGAATTACGTCACCCGCATTGCCAACCGAAATGTCAGTTGGAGGAATGGATGAACGCCACTCGCCAATCCGAGATGACGCTGAGGTGGATCATCTTTCTGACGTTGGCTGTCGTTGGGCTTTTCTACGTAAAATGGTTTCCATACTATAACCGTGCGTTCGTCGCGGCGGAGAACCATTCGATCGGAAATTCAATATTGATGGGAACGGCAGCGGCACCGCCCGCTCCATCGTGGGACGCGGCGTTCAGCTACGCCTTGGCTTACGGCAAAGCCATCTGGCAGGCCATGGTGCTCGGCCTTCTGCTAGGCTCGGCAATTCAAGCACTCCTGCCGGCCGATTGGGTGGCGCGCGTGCTGGGCAAGACAGGCTTCGGCACTGTTGCGACCGCCGGAATACTCTCAGTGCCGAGCATGATGTGCACGTGCTGTGCGGCCCCCGTCGTCGTCGGACTGCGTGAACGTCAGGCGTCTCCCGGCGCGGCGATCGCCTTTTGGCTCGGCAATACGGTGCTCAATCCCGCGACGCTCGTGTTCATGGGGTTTGTCCTCGGCTGGAATTGGACAGCTCTCCGCATCCTCTTGGGGGTGCCTATGGTGTTCGGTCTCGGCTACCTCGTCAATCTGATGGTCACGCCGAAGGAGGCCGCAGCAGCCGAAGCGCGCATTGCAGAGCTGACGGCCAACTCGGCGACATCGGGATCGACGGGCCCGAACGCGTTCGTCCGCTGGATAGAAATTTTCGTGCGGATGTCGGTGCGCCTGATCCCGGAGTACATAATCCTGGTCTTGCTGCTGGGAGCGGCCCGCGCATGGCTATTTCCCGAGATCGGCCCCGCCGTCGACAACAACATCGGTTGGATCGTGGCATTCGCGGTCGCCGGAATGCTGTTTGTGATCCCGACAGCAGGCGAGGTGCCGATCGTTCAAGCCATGCTCGCGCTCGGCATGGGGGCGGGACCCGCAGCGGCCCTGTTGCTGACGCTGCCGCCGGTGAGCCTGCCATCTCTCGCGATGGTCAGCGGATCGTTCCGGACGCAAACGCTTCTCACGGTGGCGGGCGGAGTCGTCGTGTTTGGCATCATCGCCGGACTGATTGCCGCCGGCCTCAAATTATAAGTCTCAAATTATAAGATTCATCTACCCGACGAGAAGCATCGGATTGGGTGCGTGCCGTGCCCAGCCCGCTTCGGAAACCATGATGTCGAGGCCGAGCGTCGCGAGGTCGTCGGCGTAAGGATCGGCCTTCGTATCCTTGATCTGATAGATCATCTTTGCATACGTCTGGCAGTCGTCGCAGACCTCTGCTTTGACAATGCCCGGGCCGCCCTCGATCTCCTGGAGTGAAACTTTGCGGGAACTCTCGCAGGTGATGCATATCGCGCGCACGTGGTTCCAGGCCGTCGAGCACAGCGAACAATAGAGGTAGCGAATTCCGGGCGCGTCTCCCGATGCAGTGATCAATCCCGAAACGGACGTCGAGCCGCAGCACGGGCAAAGCCCACGCTGCGGCAGGAGTCGCAACGCCGAAGCGTCGAGTGACCCTGCGAGCCGCGTGAAATAAACTTGAAGTGCCGCAGCCACATAGAGAGCGGGGCCGGCGTCGGCGCCGCGGACAGTATCGCGAAGGAAACCATCCGCCAGATCTTCGATTGTCTCGGTCGTCGAGCTGCGCACTTTGATGATCGTCTCGCGCGCGGGCGCCGGAAGCGAGCTTCCTTCGAGCGCATCGAGCATGAGCGCCAGACCGTCACGCCACGCTGAATTGCGGTGATGCCCGTCGGCAGCGAGTGGCGGAATCCGCCCCGCCACCGAGCGGTCGATCAGCGAGCGGTCGATGGGCGCCATTGGCGCGAGCGCCGTCGCCGCGATGTATTGCGCATCCGAAAGATCGGCCATGAACGTCAGCCATTCGGCCATGGGATGATCGCCCGACAACGCTCTCAGCCGATCGGCAGTTGCGGAAAAACGCAACATCGGATTGGGCAAAAACAACGCCTCGGGAGTTTTGACGCCGCCCTGCGGGTTGCCGACCCACTTGCCGGTTGGCGGCGTTCCACCTTGTTTCATGAACGCAACCTCATTCGCGCGTCTCTCGCGTTACCACGTTCGGCCTTGGCCCGTTGGACCCCGTTGCCACCAGCGAACGAAACCATTTGCGATGATGACGCCACGCCCAGCCGGGCGTCACGTAGCCTTGGGTCATCGCCCGCATCGATCCGCGGACCCATATAGCGGCGTAGACGTGTACGATCCAGATAAGGATCGCGGCGATCGCGCACAACGAATGAATGAGGAGGCCGGCACGTTGGGTCGGGATGGACGTCCATGTCCAGAAATAAGTTTGCCAAATGATGAGGCCCGTAATGAGGAGGATGGGAATCAACAGCGCCATCGACCAGAAGACGAACTTCTGACCGGCGTTGAAGCGCCCGACTTCCGGAACATCTTCCTCGTCATTGGCGAGAACACGATCGATCTTCTTCATCCAGGCGATATCGTCTCTGTTCCACATGTTGTCGCGCCAGAACTGGATGACGAGGCCGGTGTAGCTGACGAACAGAACGATCCCAATCCACGGATGTGCACCGCGTGCCCATTGACCGCTTCCGAACAGGTTGGACATCCAATAGAGCAGCGGATCAAACATCGACAGTCCGGAAACCGTCAATAATATGAAACAGGCCGCGGTGATCCAGTGGTTGATCCGCGTCACTGTATCGTTTCGCGTCAATGCTCCGGGCGGTCTGGTCATACTGGAGGCTCCACTGGCTCTGTCCGCTGCGGTTTCCCGCCGCCTCCGGGCGGTGGCGGAGACTTCGCCTTGGCTTCGATGAGGTGCTCGGCTGCGTCTTCATCTTCCGGCTGCGCTTCGTTCGGACCGGCGATGACCCAATGCATGAAGCCCGCAATGGCGGCAGCCGCTATTCCAGCAAGCGAAACCGGTTTGATGAGCCCCTTCCAGAAATCAACCGTCGGGCTGATCCTGGGATTGTCAGGCAGGTTCGAGTAGATCGTCGGCTTATCGGCATGCTGCAGAACGTACATGACGTGCGTACCGCTGACGCCCGGCGGATCATAGAGGCCGGCATGTTCGTACCCGCGCGATTTCAAATCCTCGACGCGCTCGCCGGCCCAGTCCGTCATGTTCTTCTTCGTGCCGAACAGGATCGCGCCAGTGGGGCAAGCTTTCACGCACGCAGGCTCCAGGTTGACGGCTACGCGATCCGAACACAGCGTACATTTATACGACTTGAGATCGACCTCGCTGATGCGTGGAATGTTGAACGGGCACCCCTTCAGGCAATAGCCGCAGCCGATGCAGTTCTCGCTGATGAAGTCGACGATGCCATTCTCGTACTGGACGATGGCGCCGGGCGCGGGGCAGGCCTTGAGGCAACCGGGATCTTCGCAATGCATGCAGCCGTCCTTCCGGATCAGCCATTCAAGATTGCCTTTGTCGTCCTCATATTCTGCAAACCTCATGAGCGTCCAAACTTCGGGATCGAGGTCCGGGGGGTTCTTCAACGTGCCGTCGAACAACCCGACCGGCTGGCGAAGGTTGTTCCATTCCATGCATGCCGCTTGGCACGCCTTGCAGCCGATGCACCGCGAGACATCGATGAGCTTCGCCATGGAAGCTTCGTAGTTGCGTGCAACAGGCGGCGTAATCGTCGTCGCCGAGATCCGGATGTAGTTCTGCGATTGATAGTTCGTCATCGGCTACTCCGTCAGACCTCGCCTTCAGGTCCGTTGCTCGGCTCGACATTTACGAGAAACGCCTTGAATTCCGGCGTCTGGGTGTTGGCGTCGCCGACTGACGGCGTGAGTATGTTGGCGCCATAGCCCTTCTTCGCCAGACCCGTGAAACCCCAGTGGATCGGAACGCCGATGACGTGCGTGGGCTTTCCCGCGACCATCATCGGTTTGATCCGCTTGGTCACCAAAGCCTTGCAAATCATGTATCCGCGCTTCGAGCTGAGGCGTACCCAGCTGTTGTTCGCGATACCTTTTTCGTTCGCCAGCACTTCTCCGATCTCGATGAATTCCTGCGGCTGCAGGATCGCATTGATCAGCGCGTGCTTCGTCCAAAAGTGGAAGTGCTCGGTCAGCCGGTAGGTGGTGCCCACATACGGGAAGTCCGCGGACGTTCCGAAGTCGGCGCGATCGTCCGGAAAGACGCGGGCTGCCGGGTTGTTCTGAACCTTTGGATGCAGAAGATTTTCCACCGGCGATTCAAACGGCTCGTAATGCTCGGGGAATGGTCCGTCCACCATCTGATCGAGCGCGAAGAAACGGCCCGTGCCCTCGGCGTTCATGATGAAGGGGCCAACGCCTTCGGACGGTTTGATTGTTGGCCCGTAATCGGGAACGTCGATACCGACCCAGCGATCGCCGTTCCATTGGATGATGGGCTTGGCCGGGTTCCACGGATTGCCGGCAACGTCGGCGCTGGCGCGATTGTAGAGAATGCGGCGGTTGGCCGGCCAAGCCCACGCCCAATCCGGCGTGATGCCCTGGTCGCGCGGATCGTACGTATCGCGGCGGGCCATCATGTTGCCCTTCTCCGTGTAGCAACCCGTGAAGACCCAGCAGCCGCTTTCGGTCGTGCCGTCGTCGCGAAGTTGCCCGAAGCTATCGAGCTGTTGGCCAGCCTTGAGCACAACCGCTCCAGACGGATCTTTGATGTCGGCGAGAGTTTTACCGTTCAAGTCCTTCGCCAATTCGTCAGGGCTTGGATTCGTGGGATCGGTGTATTTCCACGAGAGATTGAGAATGGGATCGGGGAAGGCGCCGCCTTCTTTGCGATATAGCTCCCGGATTCGGTGGAAGATCGCGGACATGATCCAGATATCGGATTTTGCCTGGGCCGGTGAGTTCGCCGCTTTCCAGTGCCACTGCAGCCAGCGCGCGGAATTGACGAGTGATCCGTCTTCCTCGGCGAAGCACGCTGTCGGCAGCTGGAAAACTTCCGTCGGAATTTTGGACGGGTCGGATGGATTGAGCGGCCCGACGTCTTCCCAGAAGCGCGCCGTCTCCGTGTCGAGCGGGTCCATGACGATCAGATACTTGAGCTTGCTCAGCCCACGCCGGATCTTGTTTTTTTCCGGAAACGCCTGCAGCGGATTGAAGCCCTGGCAGATATATCCGTTGATCTCGCCATGGACCATCATCTCGAAGGCCCTGATGATGTCGTACATTGGAAGATTGAGCTTGGGCAGGTAATCGTAAGCCCAGTTGTTCTCGGCCGTCGCGGCGTCGCCGAACATCGTCTTCTGGAAGCTGACGAAGAACTTGCGATAGTTCTGCCAGTAGCTCATCTGGTTCGGACGCAGCGGCTTGAACTGCCGCGTCTTCATGTAGTCGTCGAACGTTTGCTCCTCATCTTTGGGCATCGTCAGATAGCCGGGTAGCTGGTTCGATAGCAGCCCGACGTCGGTAAGTCCCTGAATGTTGGAATGACCGCGCAAGGCATTCATGCCGCCGCCCGCAACGCCAATGTTGCCGAGCAGAAGCTGAACCATCGCCATCGTGCGGATGTTCTGCGAACCGATGGAATGTTGCGTCCAGCCGAGCGCGAAGAGGCTCGTCATCGCCTTGTCGGGAAGGCATGTCGACGCGATCTGTTGGCAAACGTACAGATATTTATCGATTGGAGTTCCGCAGATCCGCGACACCATCTCGGGCGTGTAGCGGTCGACGTGCTTGCGCATGAGATTGATGACGCAACGCGGATTTTGCCACGTGTCGTCGATTTTCGCGAAGCCCTGATCGTCGAGTTCGTAGGCCCAATCCGTCTTGTCGTAGCTGTGGGTCTCGGCATCGTAACCGTTGAAAAGACCGTCGGCAAAACTGTAGCCCTCTTTGACGATCAGGCTCGCGTTCGTAAAGGCGCGCACGTATTCGTGCTGCACTTGGTCTGTTTCCAACAGATACCGGATGACGCCCGACAGGAACGCGATGTCCGTTCCTGGCCTGATCGGCGCATGGTAGTCCGCGACCGCAGCGGTGCGGTTAAAGCGCGGATCGACGACGATCAGCCTGGCGGCGTTCTGGATCTTGGCTTCGATCACCCACTTGAAACCGCACGGATGCGCTTCGGCGGCATTGCCGCCCATGACGAGGACCAGATTGGCATTCTTGATATCCTGCCAAGTGTTGGTCATTGCACCGCGGCCGTATGTTGGAGCCAGACTGGCTACCGTCGGCGCGTGTCAGACACGCGCCTGATTATCGAAGACGAGCATTCCGAAGGATCGGGCCACCTTCCATGTCAACAGCGCGGTTTCGTTCGATGTGGCCGAGGCCGCCAGCATGCCGGTCGTGAGCCACCGGTTGACGGTCTGGCCTTTCTCGTTCTTGGCGATGAAATTCGCATCGCGATCGTCTTTCATCAGCCGGGCGATGCGATCGAGCGCGAAGTCCCACGTGACTTCCTTGAATTCGTTACTTCCCGGCGCGCGATATTTCGGGACCTGCAGCCGCCCGGGCGAATGCACGACGTCGAGGAGTGCTGAACCTTTGGGGCAAAGCGTGCCCCGGTTCACCGGGTGATCCGGGTCGCCCTCGATGTGCATGATGTTGGAGTGCGCGTTCTTGGCGCCGTCACCTGAGGTGTAGATCAGAATGCCGCAGGCGACCGAGCAGTAGGTGCAAGTATTACGCGTCTCTTTGGCGGCGGCGAGCTTGTAGGGCCGGACGGATTCGGCAAGCGCAGCGCCACAGCCCCCAAAACCCATCGCGCTCATGCTCGATGACGCGAGTGTCGCGCCGGACAGCTTGATGAAGCCTCTGCGTGTCAGAGTCATGCCGGCACTCCGTTTCATGCGTGCAAAACGCCGTCGTGCATGAACAACATACCAGAAACGGGGAAGGTTGCCGAAAAATTTCTAGTATCCTCTGGGTCTTACATAAAACTTTTTACATCTCCGTGATCACGCGACCGGCCGCGGCGAGGAGGATTGGTCACCGTCGATCCGTGCCGCGATCGGGCGCGGACTTCAAAATTTGAAGCAATCGCGACAGCGTATTGCCAATCTCGCTGAAAGGCTGTTTAAGGCCTCCCTTAGGCTTCCAGGCGCGCGATGCTGGCACCCCTCCAGGGACTGTTATGAATCCGCGGCACGCGGTGGTTTAAAAAACGTAGCAAATTCAACGCAATAGCTGGAGGGCAACGTCTGCCCGCACCGGTATTGCGCAGCCGGCGGCGCTAGCGCTTTGTAGACGCGCCGGCGTCTCCCCAAATAGTTGAACGGCGAGGTGCAGTGGCCTGCACCTGCAATAGGATACGGCGATGCAAGTCACGGAAACGGCACGAGACGGATTGAAGCGCACCCTCGAGGTGGTTGTCGGTCGCGCAGAGCTCAACGAGCGCTTCACATCTCGCCTTGATGAACTCAAAGACCGTGTGCAGATCAAAGGTTTTCGTCGCGGCAAGGTCCCGCTGACGCACCTGAAAAAGGTCTACGGCAAGTCGTTGATGCAGGAAGTGATGGAGCAGACGCTCAACGACACGAGCGCTCAGGCCATCAAGGATCGCAACGAGCGCCCGGCGCAACAGCCGAAGGTCGAGCTTGTCGATTTCAACGAGCAGACGTTCGAGAAGATCGCCAACGGCGAAGGCGATCTCGCCTACAAAATGTCGTTCGAGGTTCTGCCGCCAATTCCGCTCGCAGACCTGTCGTCGCTGAAGCTCGAGCGCCTCGTCGCCGAAGTCGATGATGCCGCAATCGAGAAGGCGCTGACGAGCCTCGCCGAGCGCAACACGGCCTACGATCCCGAAGATGGCCGCGCAGCCTCCGAGGGCGACCTCGTGACGATGAACTTCGTCGGCAAGATCGATGGCGAAGCCTTCGAAGGCGGTTCCGCCGAAGGCCAAAGCCTCGTCATCGGGAAAAAGCAGTTTATTCCGGGCTTTGAGGAAGGCCTCGTCGGCCTGAAGGCCGGCGACGAGAAGGTCGTGGACGCGACGTTCCCCGAAGATTACCCGATGCAGGCGTTGGCCGGAAAAACGGCGCAGTTCGACGTGAAGGTGACGGCGGTCGCGAAGCCCCGGACACCGGAGATCGACGAAGACTTCGCAAAGGGCCTGGGCGCTGAAAGTCTCGAGCAGCTGCGCGGTTTCGTAACCGAGCAGATCAAGCGCGAGTATGACCAAGCGTCGCGGGCGAAGCTGAAGCGTGAGATTCTCGACGCCCTCGATACGGCGCACACGTTCGAGCTTCCCGCCTCTCTTGTTGATTTCGAATTCAACAATATATGGACACAGCTCGAGAACAATCTCAAAGCCACGAACAAGACGCTCGCCGACGAAGGCAAAACCGAGGACGAGGCTCGCGCCGAGTACCGTGGTATTGCCGAACGCCGGGTTCGCCTTGGCCTCGTGATCGGCGAGATCGGAGAAAAGAACAATCTGACCGTTTCCCAGGATGAGTTGCGTCGCGCGCTCGTAGAGCAAGCTCGGCGCTACCCGGGCCGGGAAAAGCAGGTCTACGAATACTACGAGAAGACGCCGGGCGCCCTGGCCGAGCTTCGCGCTCCGATCTTCGAAGACAAGGTCATCGACCACGTCATCGAAACCGCAAAGCCGGTGGAGAAGAAAGTCACGCGGGACGAATTGTTGAAGGCCGTCGAAGAAGCGACCGAACGCTGATTGCCTTCATCTGCAGAGCGGTGAAAGCTAGAGACTGAAGCGTGCGAGTCTGGCCGGTCTGCTGAACGGGCCGGCCGAAATTAGGAAAGACGAAGGCGATGCGCGATCCGGTAAGTACTTTGACGAATACATTCTGGCCGATGGTCGTCGAGCAGACGACGCGCGGCGAGCGCGGCTACGACCTGCCTTCGCGCCTCTTGAAAGAGCGGATCATCTTCGTAACGGGACCGGTCGAAGACCACATGGCTGCATCGATCTGCATGCAGCTTTTGTTCCTCGAATCCGAGAACCCGAAAAAAGAGATCTCGATGTACATCAACTCGCCGGGTGGCGTGGTGACGGCGGGAATGGCGATCTACGACACGATGCAGTTCGTGAAGCCGCAGGTCGCAACGCTGTGCATCGGTCAAGCTGCGTCGATGGGCTCGCTTCTGCTCTGCGCCGGTGCGAAGGGTATGCGCTATGCGCTCCCGAACGCGCGCATCATGGTGCATCAGCCGTCGGGCGGGTTCTCCGGGCAGGCGTCCGATATCGAGCGCCACGCCGAGGACATCATCAAGATGAAGCGCCGTCTCAACGAGACCTATGTGAAACACACAGGTCAGACCTACGAGATGATCGATAAAACTCTCGACCGCGATTACTTCATGACCGCCGACCAGGCCCGCGATTTCGGCATCATCGACAAGGTCCTCGAAAACCGCGACGAGGTCGACGCCGGCGTATTCGAGAGCAAATCGTCAGGTTGACGAGTGCAGCGACAACACTTAAGTCGCCCGTCGCGTGCGCAGAGTTCTTTGGACAGAGCGCACGCCGGGACGGCTAAGAACAAACGCGGCACGCCGCTGGGGCGTTTAGGTAAATTATCGCATTGAATTGGCGTAGTTGCCTGATCATTTATCAACTGTGGCAATAGCGCCGCTTGCGGCCCATGGCGGCCTGGGCTCCATTAATCCAATCTTGATCTCGCGAACGTTAGCGTGCTCAGATTGGTTATGAGGTTCACGTCGCCGTAGAATCGGCTCAGTGCCGGACGTGAATGGCGGGCCAAAGCAAGAACATCGCATTGATGGGTCTTGCACGGAAGGTGAGAACAAATGGCTCAAGAGAAGAACACTCTCTACTGCTCTTTCTGCGGCAAGAGCCAGCATGAGGTCCGTAAACTAATAGCCGGTCCGACGGTGTTCATCTGCGATGAATGCGTCGAACTGTGCATGGATATTATCCGCGAAGAGAACAAGAACACTCTCGTGAAATCTCGCGACGGCGTTCCGACGCCGCAAGAGATTTGCAACGTGCTCGACAGCTACGTCATCGGGCAGTTCCACGCGAAGCGCGTTCTCTCCGTCGCGGTCCACAACCACTACAAGCGCCTCAACCACGCTTCGAAGAACAACGACGTCGAACTCGCGAAGTCGAACATCCTGCTGGTCGGCCCGACGGGCTCCGGCAAGACGCTGCTCGCGCAGACGTTGGCGCGCATCCTCGATGTGCCGTTCACGATGGCCGATGCGACGACGCTCACGGAAGCGGGCTACGTCGGCGAGGATGTCGAGAACATCATACTGAAGCTCCTGCAGTCGGCCGACTACAACGTCGAGCGGGCGCAGCGCGGCATCGTCTACATCGACGAGGTAGACAAGATCAGCCGCAAGTCTGACAATCCCTCGATCACCCGTGATGTATCGGGCGAGGGCGTGCAGCAGGCGCTTCTGAAGATCATGGAAGGCACGGTCGCTTCCGTTCCGCCTCAGGGTGGCCGCAAGCATCCGCAGCAGGAATTCCTGCAGGTCGACACGACGAACATCCTGTTCATCTGCGGCGGCGCGTTCGCCGGTCTCGAGAAGATCATCTCACGTCGCGGCAAAGGCTCGTCGATCGGCTTCTCCGCGAAGGTCACAGGCCCCGACGAACGTCGCACGGGTGAAATCCTGCGCAACGTCGAACCGGAAGATCTGCTGAAGTTCGGCCTCATTCCCGAATTCATCGGCCGTCTGCCCGTCATCGCGACGCTGGAAGACCTCGATGAGGCAGCCCTCGTCCAGATCCTGACCGAGCCGAAGAACGCCATCGTCAAGCAGTATCAGCGCCTCTTCGAAATGGAAGATGTGAAGCTGACGATCACGCTCGACGCACTGAGGGCCATCTCGCGCAAGGCAATCGAGCGCAAGACGGGTGCTCGCGGTCTCCGGTCGATCATGGAAGGCATCCTGCTCGACACGATGTACGATCTCCCGACGCTGAAGGGCGTTGAAGAGGTTGTCATTGGGCCGGAAGTCGTCGAAGGCTCGGCCAAGCCGCTCAGAATTTACTCCGACCGCGCCGAGGAAAAGGGCTCGACGGCTTAGCCCATCGCGACAATAACGGCCTTCCGGGGGCTTGGTCCCGGGACTTGTTTGCGGGACGCCGGTCCCCATTTGTTCGGAGGGAGTGGCATCAAGCGGCCAGCCGAGGAAATCCTGAAACCGGTGTCTTGAGCTTGGGTCTCACCCCGCGCTCGCGCTCACGAGCATGCCGACCGCCGCCACAAAAGGGGCGGGAAGCGTGGCTCCTAAGTGGAACGAGTGTGGAATGCATCGGAAGGCTATGACAGTCTTCCGTCGCACGGCGAATAGGTAGTGAAATGAGCGAAGACAAAAAGACCAAAGAGAAAGCCGGCGGCAAAGAGCTGTTTCCGGTTCTGCCGCTTCGTGACATCGTCGTATTCCCGTACATGGTCGTGCCGCTCTTCGTCGGTCGCGAGAAATCGATAGCGGCGCTCGAAGAAGTCATGCGCGCCGACAAGCAGATCCTGCTCGCCGCGCAGAAGAACGCAGGCGACGACGATCCGGCCCCCGACGCCATTTACGAGATCGGCACGCTTGCCTCCGTGCTGCAGCTTTTGAAGCTTCCCGACGGCACCGTGAAGGTCCTCGTCGAGGGCAACGCGCGCGCGAAAATCGTGCGCTACACCACCAACGCCAATTACTTCGAAGCCGAAGTCGAGCGCGTCGCGGAAGTTCCGGGCGCAAAGGACGAGCTGGAGGCGCTTGCGCGTTCCGTCGTCACGCAGTTCGAGAGCTATGTGAAGCTCAACAAGAAGGTCTCGCCCGAGGTTCTGAGCAACGTCGGCCAGATCGAGGACTACGCGAAGCTCGCCGACACGATCGCCTCGCACCTCGCTGTGAAGATCTCCGAGAAGCAGGACGTGCTGGAAACCGCCAGCATCTCCGAGCGGCTGGAACGCGTCTACACGCTCATGGAGAGCGAGATTTCCGTTCTCCAGGTCGAGAGAAAGATCCGCTCGCGCGTCAAGCGCCAGATGGAGAAGACGCAGCGCGAGTACTATCTGAATGAGCAGATGAAGGCCATTCAGAAGGAGCTTGGCGATTCCGACGAACGCGATGACATCGCCGAGTTCGAGGAAAAGATCGAGAACACGAAGCTGTCGAAGGAAGCCAAGGACAAGGCGCTGGCTGAGCTGAAGAAGCTCAAGCAGATGTCGCCGATGTCGGCTGAAGCGACGGTCGTTCGCAACTACCTCGATTGGCTCTTGTCGATCCCGTGGGGCATCAAGGGCAAGGTCAAGAAGGACATTGCCGAAGCCCAGACGATTCTCGATCAGGAGCACTACGGCCTCGAGAAGGTCAAGGAACGCATCCTCGAGTATCTCGCCGTGCAGGCGCGTACGAATAAGCTGAAAGGGCCGATCCTGTGCCTCGTCGGGCCTCCCGGCGTCGGTAAGACGTCGCTTGGAAAGTCGATCGCGAACGCGACCGGTCGCGAGTTCGTGCGCATGTCGCTTGGCGGCGTTCGTGACGAAGCGGAAATCCGCGGTCACCGCCGGACCTACATCGGCTCCATGCCGGGCAAGGTCATTCAGTCCATGAAGAAGGCAAAGCGGACCAATCCGCTCTTCCTCTTGGACGAGATCGACAAGATGGGTCAGGACTTCCGCGGCGATCCGGCAGCGGCGCTGCTCGAAGTGTTGGACCCCGAGCAGAACGGCACGTTCAACGATCACTATCTTGAGGTCGACTATGACCTCTCGAACGTGATGTTCGTGACGACCGCCAACACGCTCAACATCCCGCCGGCCCTGATGGACCGTATGGAGATCATTCGTCTTGCGGGCTACACGGAAGACGAGAAGCTTGAGATCGCCAAGCGCCACTTGATCCCCGAGCAGTACTCTGCTCACGGGCTCGAGCAGGGCGAGTGGTCGGTCGAAGACGGAGCGTTGAAGGAAGTCATTCGCCGTTACACGCGCGAAGCAGGCGTGCGCTCTCTCGAGCGTGAAATCGCCAAGCTTGCACGTAAGGCGGTGAAGGAAATCCTGACGTCGTCGAAGACCTCGATCGTCGTCACGGCCGAGAACGTCCACGACTTCCTCGGCGTGCCGAAGTATCGCTACGGCGAAGCCGAGCTCGAGGATCAGGTCGGTATCGTGACGGGCCTTGCCTGGACCGAGGTCGGCGGCGAGCTGCTCACGATCGAAGGCGTCATGATGCCGGGCAAAGGCAGAATGAGCGTCACCGGCAACCTGCGCGATGTGATGAAGGAATCGATTCAGGCCGCGAACGCCTATGTGCGCTCGCACTCGATCGACTTCGGCATTCATCCGAGCTTGTTCGAGAAGCGCGACATCCACGTGCACGTGCCGGAAGGCGCGACGCCGAAGGATGGACCTTCCGCAGGTATCGCAATGACGACGGCGATCATCTCGGTTTTGACCGGCATTCCCGTCCGCAAGGATGTGGCGATGACGGGCGAGATCACGCTGCGCGGTCGCGTGCTGCCGATCGGCGGCCTCAAGGAAAAGCTCCTTGCGGCCCTCCGTGGCGGCATCAAGACGGTCATCATTCCGGAAGAAAACGCCAAGGATTTGGCGGAAATTCCGGCCGAGGTGCAGACCAAGATCGATATCATCCCGGTCTCGCGTCTCGATGAAGTCTTGAAGATCGCTCTCGTTCGCGTGCCGGAACCCATTACCTGGGACGAGGCGGCGGAAGCCGAGGCGCTCGAGGCGAAGGAGTCAGGAAAAGCCAGTGCGCGGATCACCGCCCACTAAGCCCCCTGAACAGAAAAATTTATCGAAATAGAAGCCTCTGCGCGGTAACCGTGCAGGGGCATTTTCTTAGGCACCGATTGAGCACTTTGATGTGCTTTTGTCCGGAAACACGGGCGTTTTCTGCTTGACGGAAGGGGCGATTGGGCGCTTCTAGCCGAACATGCGCGGCCGGCTACTCCCCGATGTGGCCGCCTCGGGCTTCGCGCCCTGAGCTGAAACCCATCTCCCACATTAGAGGAAAGACGAGATGAGCAAGAAAGATTTGATTGATGCCGTTGCGAGAGATTGCGAGCTGACGAAAGAAAAGGCGGGTGGCGTGGTTGACGCCGTTCTCGCACACATTCGCGCGGCGATGAAGGATGGCCACGAAGTGCGCATCCCCGATTTCGGCACCTTCAAGGTCGCAGCCCGTAAGGCGCGCGAAGGCCGCAACCCCGCAACGGGCAAAACCATTCAGATCCCGGCTTCGCGCGTGCCGAAGTTCACGCCGGCAAAGGGTCTTAAGGACGCGCTGAACTTGAACTAGGCCGCATCGGCAATTTTTTTGCGCGCGTCGCGTGAGCGGCGCGCGTGTTTGTTTTTGACAGGCCTTTGCAGACCGATTAGCAAAGGCGCTTCGGGCGGTTAGCTCAGTGGTAGAGCGCCTCGTTTACACCGAGGATGTCGGGAGTTCGACCCTCTCACCGCCCACCATGTTTTCAATGAAATTGCTGTCGGCTTCGATGTGTCCCGTAATTGCGGGCACTTTTTGCGCTCCACCGCACAACGGCACGTTACTAGGCCGGTCGGTGGATGTTCGTTCGATCAGATAAGGTGGATAACAGCGGCGCAAAGCGCCACGGCTCGCTTCAGCTGCGCGTCGCCACGCATCTTTTAATTCGAACTAAACCTCCCAAGTGAAGCGGCTACTCGCGTATTCCGTGCGTCCGTCCCGTCCAACGAAGAAAGAGCACCCATGTCCGTCTCGATGTACGACATTGCGATCCCGACGTTTCAGAAGCAGCTGAGCGCCCTCGATGCGATTCTCGACAAAGCCGAGGCCTACGCCGCGGCAAAAAAAATCGATATCGCGGTGCTGCTCGCCGCGCGGCTCTATCCCGATATGTTCAACCTCACCCGGCAGGTGCAGCTCGCAACCGACTTCGCCAAGGCGGCGCCGGCCCGGCTGGCCGGTATCGAGGTTCCGAGCTTCCCTGATACGGAAACGACGCTTCCCGAGCTCAAGGGGCGCATCGCGAAGATCCAGGCTCTCCTGGCCGCCTACAAGCCCGAGCAGCTCGAAGGCTCCGATACCAAGCAATTGACGCTCAAGCTCGGCGGCGCCGATGTGACGTTGAGCGGGCGCGATTACCTGCTCCACGTCGCATTGCCGAATTTCTATTTTCACTGCACCACCGCCTACGACATCCTGCGACACAACGGCCTCGAGGTAGGCAAGCGGGATTTTCTCGGCCGAACGTGAGCAACTGCAGGGCCGAACCGCGATTTTTTGTTGTCTTTGGAATGCGATCTCCGGCTTGACGGCCGGACGGCCATCACGTATTCCCAGCGTCGTGACGGCGGGCGCTTCGGCGCCCGTCACTTTCTGGATTGCGGGAGTAGCTCAGTTGGTTAGAGCGCCGCCCTGTCACGGCGGAGGCCGCGGGTTCAAGTCCCGTCTCTCGCGCCATTTCCTTTCTGAATGGAGATGGCGCTTCAATCCTGGCGAGCCCCTCGGTGGAGCCGCCCAAGACCATCCCGACACCGCGAAAGCTTAGATCTCCGTTCGAAGCCGCACGCATGGCTTTGCCAAGTTGGCACCCGTCGACCGGTCGTGCGCATTGGTGGCGGTCAACGGAAGAAATCAATCATCGCTCGCCGTCGCTCCAAGAGCGATGGAGTTCGTGCCGGTGCTGGAGCATGTCGATGGTCTTGACGGCTTCCGGGCTGGCCGCCGCGATCACGAACGCAATGATCGTTTCCAGAAGCGACATCAGCGCGACGCTCGAAGCGAAGAATTGCGTCGTAATCATCGGAACGACGAACCGGTGACCCGCCCCCGCCAGAATGGGGGAGGCAGGGCTGTCCGAAATGCCAATGACCGTGATGCCCCGCGAAACCGCCAGCTCCACGGCGTCGATGACTTCGTGCTGATAGGGCTTGAATGCCATGGCAAGGAGCACGTCGCTCGTCGCCGCCCGAGCCAGGCCATCAGCAGGCAGCAGGCCATCACGCGGGATGGCGGTGACTTTACCGATGGCCACGCTCGCGATGAAGGCGAAATACGCGGCAATCGAATTGGCCATCCCCGTACCCAAAACGTAGGTCGTTGGCGCATGGACGATATCGTCTGCCGCGGCCTTGATGGCGACTGATGTCGTCCCTGAAAATTGCCGTTCGATGTTGGCGATCGAGGCTGTGGCGATCTCGGAATAAAGCCCCGCGAGCTTGCCGTCTTGAGCGAGGGATTGAAGCCAGCGGACGCGGTCGGGGAAATCTTCCTGGCCCTTGATGACCTTTTCCCGGAATGGCTTGCGGAAATCTTCGTATCCCTCGAAGCCAATGGCTCGGGCCATCCTCACGAGGGTGTTTGGCTTTACGTTCGCCTGCTCGGCCATCTCGCGAATGGAGCTGACGCTGATGAGGTTGGAGTGCTCCAGAACGTGCGTGGCGGCCTTCCTCAGTTCGGGCGTTAGGCCACCTAGGCTTTTAGCCAGCAGGTCAAGGACCGCAGTTGCGCCTTCTGGTCGAATAAATGACTGATCCATTTGTTCTCTTGGCGAAATAAATGAGTGCTAATTCCAAGCCGCTCGAAAGAAGAGGCTATCGCGCAAACCAAGTGACGGCCCTGACGGGCAATAAAAGAACCGCTGAACGTTATCGGGGGCGACCCCCCGAGTCGCTAATAATCAGTATACAGTCGAACATATTGGGACGCGGTCATCAAGCCCGCCTCCACGCAAATCCGATCTGCGCCGCCATTCGCGGAGGGCGCTCCCACCCCTCAAAGCGACCTGCTTTTGGGCTCTGAACGCGGGCAAAACGAACGGTATTTAGGCAAAAGAACCTGCTTTGTTGCAGAGGCGTCACACTCTGTACCGAGTGCAACGCACATTCATACTATTTGATTGAATGGGACACCCGTACCATTACAAAAAAGTATGTCGGGTCTGGGGCGAGTCGCCAAGGCGATACGCAGTCCGGGGTGATGGGTGAATTCGGGGACAGAGGGCGCGGGGCCGCTTCCTCTGCAGAATAGGGGATTTAGATGTTCGGACGTAAGGTCACGGGTGGGGCTTGTGTAGCGGCTTTGGCATTGTTTGCCTCCGCCAGCATCGCTTCCGCAGAAGACAGGCAGTTCGGCTACGCGCTGACGCTCACGGGTGCTTCGGATTACTTGTTCCGCGGTATCTCGTTCACGGACAATGGTCCGACAGTCAACGCTTATCAGGAACTCAGCTACGGCATTCTCTATGCGGCGGCGTGGACCTCCAACATCAATAACGGGGCATACGGTCCGTGGGAGCAGGATATCTATGTCGGTATTCGTCCGGTAACTGGCCCGGTCAATTGGGATCTGCAGGCGCTGTACTACACCTATGGCAACCGCGACGGCTCGTCGTCTGATATCGACTATTTCGAATTCAAGATCGGCGCGACGACCACGCTTCGCGAAGGCCTGACGGTGGGTGCTAACATCTTTCTGACGCCGGACCAGGGCGCTGCAGCCACCAGCAACATTTCGTATGAAGGCACAGTTGCCTACGACCTTCCGAAGTTCGCGCAGTTCGCTCCGCAGTTCACGGCCTTGGTCGGTCACACGGACGCAGGCGACAACGCATTTTATAACGGTGGCGCACAATCCGGTTACTGGAATGGTGTGCAGTCCTACACGTATTGGAACGCTGGCGTTAAGGTCAACGTCGACAAGTTCTTCATGGACTTCCGCTATTCGGACACCGACATTGGCTCGGCCGGTATCGACCCTGGCCTTTCCGATGCCCGCTTCGTGTTCTCGGCAGGTGTGAACCTGCTTCCGTAACGAGCTTTCGGCCGCGCTCTCACGCGGCCGAGGACGCTGGAGTTTGATCTCTCTCAACGCCCAGCTGAATAGCCGCTGCACGCCCCCGTGCGGCGGCTTTCGTTTGTGCAACGCCTCGTGCGGAGAGGCCGTCTGTACGTAATCGCGACTCGCGCGGCTGACCGCGTCCAGTTGGAGAGCGAGAGATCCCGGATTTACCGGATGGCGCCGCACCGCACCGCTCGTGCCTCGCTCAGCGCACCGCGGTCAGAATGAAATCGACGAAAGCGCGAACCTTAGCTGCGGGATGGTGCCGCGAAGGATAGTAGGCATAGAGCGGGAATCGCTCGTCGGCCCACGCTGGAAAAAGGTCGACGAGCCTGCCGCTCTTAATGAGATCTCTGGCGACCACTTCGAAAACCTGAGCGATCCCGGTGCCGGCCAATGTCTCCGTGAGCATGGTTCCGGCATCGCTCAATAGCAGCCGGCTCTCGGTTTTCACCGAAAGAACCTTGCGGCCTTTGTGGAATTCCCACGCGTAGGGCCGCCGCGTAAGCGGATCGCGCAAATCGATACACGCGTGTCCGGCGAGGTCGTTCGGATGCTCCGGACGCCCCCGGCGCTTCAAATAGCTCGGCGCGGCGACGGTAACGACCTGCAGTTCCGCGAGCTTGCGGATGATGAGCGACGAAGTTGGAGGCTCGCCGAATCGCACCGCAACGTCGATGCCGTCACCCACGAGATCGCCGACCTGTTCGCGCGTGACACAGTCGAGCGAGAGTTCCGGATAGAGTTCCAGGAACTTACCGAGCCGCCCGGGCAAGATGAGCTGCGAAACGACCGGATCGATATTCACTCGCAATCGCCCGCGCACGACATTGGCGGCGCCTGAAGCAATCGTCGCCGCATCCTCGATGTCGGCGAGGCTTGGCTTCACCCTCTCGTAGAAACGCCGGCCCTCATCGGTCAACGAAACCGAACGTGTCGTCCGGTCGAGGAGGCGCGCGCCGAGCCGCTCCTCCAGCCGCGAAATCGCACGGCTTACCCCCGACGTCGTGATGCCGAGCGAGTCCGCGGCACGCACGAAGCTGCCGCCCTCGATAACCGCGGAAAGAACCGTCACGCCGGAAAGCAGCCGCCCGTCGAAAGCCATGGCCAGCCCATAGTTGATCTTCAGTCATCAATATGTGGACACGAACGCACTTCAGTCAACTTCGGCGCGATGCGAAGTTGTGGCCGCCATGATCGAGTTTGATCCAGGAGAAGCGGCTCAGGAGAACAGCAATGTACGCAATCACCGGAATAACCGGCCAAGTCGGGGGAGCGCTCGCCCGCTCGATGCTGAGCGCCGGAAAGCCCGTCCGCGCCGTCGTTCGGAATGCCGTGACGGGGAAAACGTGGGCGTCGCAAGGCTGCGATATCGCAATCGCGGATATGTTGGACGCCGAAGCGCTCGCTGAAGCCTTCCGGGGCGCCGACGGCGTGTTCATCTTGCCGCCAAGCGAATTCGATCCATCACCTGGCTTTCCCGAGGCGCGAGCCGTCATCAACGCGGTGAAAGCGGCTCTCGAAAAATCGCGACCCCGCCATGTCGTAAGCCTTTCAACGATCGGTGCGCAGGCGGCGCAACCCAATCTTCTCACGCAGCGGACCATCATGGAGAAGGAGCTAAGTCGCCTACCGATGCCGGTGACGTTCTTGCGCCCCGCCTGGTTCATGGAAAACTTTTCATGGGACGTGGCGTCCGCGCGCGACAACGGCGTCATCGCGTCTTTTCTTCAGCCGCTCGACAAAGCCTTTCCCATGATCGCGACGGCAGACATCGGTCGCTTGGCGGCGGCGCTCATACAAGACGAATACCAGGGCAAGCGGGTTGTCGAACTCGAAGCAGCGAAGCGCTACACTCCGAGCGAAGTCGCAGCGACTTTCGCGAAAATCCTCGGTCATCCGGTAAATGCGGAAGTCGTGCCGCGCGACACTTGGGGGCCGCGGTTCAAAGCCCAAGGCATGAAGGACCCAATCCCGCGCATCCAAATGCTCGATGGCTTCAACGAAGGATGGATCGAGTTCGAGGGCAGCCCGTCAACACGGCAAAGAGGTACGACCGACCTCGCAACCGTGTTGAAAGGGCTAGTCGAAGCGGCGCAATGACCTCTTGCCGGCCGGCCTGCTAAACTGACGTGGAGCTATAAGGATAACGAATGGAAGCCGCCGTCAAACGCGAAACACGCAGCGATACGAATCTCCGGTGTCTCGGTTGGGAAGGCTACGCAGCGGGCGACCTTCCGTCGGCGTTTCTTCGCGCGAGCGGCTTCAGGGTAACGGGCGAGGATCATCTTTCAGATGATGCGGCAAGCCGCAGGATCCTCGACGAGCGCGGCCGCTGGGACGTCATCAACATCAACACGCCGTTCGTTCGAGACGTGTTGCACCCGGCGGGCGCCATTCGCCCGCTGAATTCATCGTTCTCCGAGCGTGTGAGCAATCTGAGGACGCCCTTCAGTCGCTTCGAAGCGGCAGTGCGCGACCCCGATTATCAGCTCATCGGCCTGCCGCAACGCTGTGGACCGTTCAATCTCGTCGTCAATCAAAACGGATTGTCGGTTGCGACCGCAAGGGACGAAGGTTTCCGTCTCGCGATGGAATCGAGCCTCAAGGGCCGGTTCGGTATCCTCGCGTACGAGGATTTCAATGTCATGCACATTGCCATAGCTGCCGGTTTGAACCCGTTCGTGACGATGGACGATGAGGCGGAGTCGACCTTTCGCCGGACGGCCGCGACCATTTTTCAATCGGCGCGGCTCATCACCGGCGATCATCACCGCATGAACGCCGCGCTCGTCAGCAGAGAGATCGATTTTTACATCAGCGGTGGAATTTATACGGCTTCGCCCGCGCGGCTTGCAGGCCACCTCGAGGTGCGTGCCGTCACGCCAAGCAGCGGCCCCATCGAGGGCAAAGGAGCCGTGGCCTTCGTGGAGGTCAATGGACATCTCAAGGATGGACGCGCGCCGCTCGCGGTCGTCGAGACATTTCTCGGTTTTCTATTGAGCGAGCAAGGCGCGAAAGCAGCGTCGTTGGCCGCTGGCGCATGCAACCCGGTTGTTCAAATGGGTGACCCTTCCGTCCGCGATCTGTTCACGCGCGATCAACTCAAGGCCATGCAGTGGGATGATCTTGAAGAGGATCTTTCATACTGCGCTGATTATGCGATCATCCCGGATTACGCGAAACGACTCGAGATCGTGCGTTCGCTCGCGCCTATTGCGTCATGAGATCGAAACGATCACTTGAACAGCGACGTAAGAGAGAATGAAGACGCAACCACGATGGGCGGGTTTTCAGCGACCTGCGGATAGGGTTCGTCGATATAGACGCTGACGCCCGTTGCGCGCATCTCCTTGATCAGCGATGCGACGTAAGCCCAGCCCTTCGGCTCGAGCCCGAGACACGCTTCCGACATCTCGCCCTTGAGACGCTCGTGAATGGCAATGTTGCCGCGCGCCAGGATCTGAGCCGTCTGCTGCGGGCTGAACTTGTCTCTATTCCAGAGCTTCGTCAGGTAGATTCCTGCAACGTTGCGCTTCGTCTTCGGGCCCCAGGTAATGCGCGGGCCCTTATCCGACCCGAACGAATATTCGCCCGGCGGCAGCGGCCCGACGGCGCGCGTCGCGAGGCAGTCGGGATCGGGATTGTTCCTGCACACGTCTCTGCCCGAAATTGCCCAGGTGATCGTTTGCCCACGCACACCCGGGTCATCGGATATGATGAAAAGCCGGCCGGTCCGGATCGTATAGCCGAGGCGGAAGCGCTGAACGTTCGGCGGAACTTCGTGGACGACATCATCGAAGGGGTTGCAGATTTCGCCCCCCGTCAGCTTTCGCGGATAGCCGTTGAGCTGGATGGTCACGTAATCGACACCGGGCGCGCAGTCCCATTGCGGCAGGGTTTTCTTGTTCGCAACGACGACCGGCGGAGGCACCGTTTTTGACGGCGGCACGACCGCGACCGTCGGCTTCTGGATGACCGGGGGCTGAAAATCGGGAACCACCGGTGCGATGACCTTCGGCAGGTGCCGGATTTGCTCGCATTTGGCAGAGACTTTCGGCGGCTGAATCTGTTTCACCGCTAAGCGACGGGCAACCGAGCTCTCGGCCCCCGCCTTGATGTAGGCGAGGATCAGCGCCTGCTGAACTTCAATCTGCTCCTGCGATAATTCGAAGATGCAGTCTTCGTAGATTTGATCGCCAACCTCACTGAAGAAGTCGGCTATCTGACCCGCCGCCGCGCCCGCTACCGCTTTCGCGTCCGCATTTGCCGGTTGCTGCGCATGGCTGTAATTCGACATCAGTACGAGACAGGTGAGCGCTGCGAGCAGCGCTGCTTTCATGCGATCCATGGGCATTTTGGAATAAGCGTGAAACCGGGATATCCGTTTGAATCCGCGCGTCCGCTCCCCCCGGAACTCCGGTGCGCGACGGCACGATATGTACATCCCTTGGTTCCCGGTAGCGCAGAGATGGTCCATACCTCCCTCGTACCCCGAAAGTCTGGGCAAGAGCGAGGCCGTCCCGATGGATCCGATCATTTCCACACCGATTCGCCATTCACGGCTCGCTTAAGCTCAACTCGTGAATAAAACGATCCCGCGCGCGCGTCGAGCGCTGCGGCGCTTGGAAAGATGATGCACGATGCAAATCTACGTCGACGCGGACGCCTGCCCGGTAAAAGCAGAAGTGGTGCGCGTGGCCGCCCGGCACGACCTCCCCGTGCAGATGGTGTCGAACAGCTGGATGCGGATTGACGCGAGCCCGTTGGTCAAACTCGTCGTTGTTGAAGAAGGCCCCGACGCGGCTGACGACTGGATTGCAGAACGCATCGGTCCGTCCGACATCGCCGTAACCGCGGATATTTTGCTCGCTGCCCGTTGTCTCAAAGCAGGGGCGCAATGTATCGGCCCGACGGGCAAGGCATTCAGCGATGCCAACATCGGCATGGCGGTCGCGATGCGAGAGATGCAGCGCCACTTGCGTGAAACCGGCGAAAGCCGCGGCTTCAATCCCTCGTTCACGCCACGCGACAGGTCGCAGTTTTTGCAGGCGCTCGAAAACGCAATCCAGGCAGCAAAGAAGAGGGGATGAGCGTCCTCATTCGCTGACATTCTCCGTGCCGCCCGCACGGCACGGAGAACCCGCGGGGAATTCTTTCAGTCAAGCGCTCGTTCAGACGAACTCCTGAATGGCCGTCACCGCCAGCCGCGATGACCGCCGAACCGGTGTCCGTACCCGCCGTGCCATCCGCCCCAGCCGCCGCGACGGCCATACCATCTTGGCCCCGGTCCCCAACGGTAGGGGTAATATCCAGCGTGATAGGGGAATGGCCGATAATATCGCGGGGCGTAATAACCGTAATAAGCGGGACCGTAATAAGGACGGCCGTAATAAACGGGTTCATCCTCGTAATAGTCTCGATAGACCGGCGGACCTTCGACGACGGCCGGACGTCCTTCGCAACACTCGCCGCCGAAATCCGCCGCTTTCGACGCGTGGGGCGTGAAGGCCGCCAAGGCGAGCACGGGAAGTGCATAAATCAGATTTCTCATGAAAATGCTCCCTGCAGAAGTCGATTTAAAAAGCGCCACCACCCGTGAATGGATGCTGAACGAATGACGTCAAGTTGACGGAGATGATCCGTATTAAGAATATTGCTCAAAACATAGTTATTGCGACGGCGTTCGGCGAAACGTTCAGCGAAACATTTATTGGCGCGCATTGGATTATCGCACGCGAATGCGAATTGTCCCTGCAGGAGAATAATGAGATCGATCCGATAGCGCTTGTCGCGTTGAATGAAACTCGCCGTTTGGATGAATCCGCTCCGCAACACTGATACCCGCAATCTCACTGTGATCTAGTCCGTGCGCATCACAGTCTGCATTCGGACAATCGGCGCGACGGATGCGTGCTTTCCCGATGGAGCTGGTCATCCCGAAGACTCGAGGCGGCAAGCTTTGCGCTGGGATCACCCGCGCGGAGGGCGGACTGTTAACGGCGACTTGTTGGGGGGCGTGTCCCAGAAGGACGCAACTGAGTCGAGCGCGATCGCGCGCCCGGCCATCAAATCGCATTTGGCGCGCCTCTTCCAGAAAGCCGGGACGGAGCGTCGGGTGACTTGGCGCGCCGTGCAACGAGCCCGGTGCCGGCCCCAATTTGAACCGCGACCTATCCGGCAATTCACCCGGTGACGGCACCGGCACCGCCAACCCCCGCCGTGTGACAGATTGCCATCAGGCTCGGGTGCTAAGCTTGGGGACTAAAAGTTGGCACTTGCGCTTCCCATAGTCTTCAGATGGAGAGGAGCGGGTGGGGAGTTGCGCCTTAGAACGCCGTGGGCTAACACCCCCGTAGCTGCGAAAGCGCTCGGAGTCTCCCCACGCTAGCGGATTGACGGCGATGATGGATCTTACTTCCCAATACCTTCCGATCGCGATTTTCATCGGCGTCGCGCTGTTCATTGGCGGCGCCCTGATGGTTGCACCGTTTCTTGTCGCGGTTCGGAACCCGGATCCGGAGAAGGTGTCCGCCTACGAGTGCGGCTTCAACGCCTTCGACGATGCGCGCATGAAATTCGATGTGCGATTCTATCTCGTGTCGATTCTCTTCATCATCTTCGATCTCGAGATCGCATTTCTCTTCCCGTGGGCCGCCGCGTTCAGGGAAATCGGCGTATTCGGCTTCTGGTCGATGATGGTGTTTCTGGGCGTGCTGACCATCGGCTTCATCTATGAATGGAAGAAGGGCGCGCTGGAATGGGATTGATCCTTAAGGACGAGCGTCCGGGTGGCCTTCTCTTCGATCGCGTCTTCGACCGTGCTCAGGAAGGCTCGCCAGGCCTGGTAGCGCCCGCCGCCGACCCCTTCTTTACCGACGTTTCGAACGAACTGGCCGATAAGGGCTTTCTCGTCACGAGCGTCGACGATCTGATCACCTGGGCCCGGACGGGCTCGCTGATGTGGATGACGTTCGGCCTTGCTTGCTGCGCCGTTGAGATGATGCAGGCATCAATGCCGCGTTACGACGTCGAGCGGTTTGGCTTCGCTCCCCGCGCGTCGCCGCGGCAGTCGGACGTCATGATCGTCGCCGGCACGTTGACCAACAAGATGGCCCCGGCGCTCCGCAAGGTCTACGACCAGATGCCGGAGCCGCGCTACGTTATCTCGATGGGAAGCTGCGCCAACGGCGGCGGCTACTATCACTATTCCTATGCTGTCGTGCGCGGTTGCGATCGCATCGTGCCGGTCGACGTCTATGTCCCTGGATGCCCGCCGACCGCCGAGGCGCTCCTTTACGGAATTCTGTTGCTGCAGCGGAAGATACGCCGCACCGGCACGATCGAGCGCTAAGTCGAGCTGTTTCTTGGAGATCGCCGCTAGATGACGGAGTTAACCGCGCTGCAGGACACTGCGAAGGCGATCGCGGGCGGAGCCCTACGACAGGCCAGCGTCTCCTATGACGAGCTCACGATTACCGTCGCCCGCGAAAATATCGTCGAAATCCTCACGAAGCTTCGCGACGATCCGAAATGCCAGTTTGAAGTCCTGATCGACATCTGCGGCGTCGACTATCCCGAACGCGCCGAACGGTTCGATGTGGTCTACCACCTGCTGTCGCCGCGCCTGAACCAGCGGCTGCGGGTCAAGATTTCGACCGACGAGGCGACGCCCGTCGCGAGCGTCAACGACGTTTTTCCGGCCGCCAATTGGTACGAGCGGGAAGCGTACGACCTCTACGGCATCCGGTTCACGGGCCACCCCGATCTTCGCCGCATCCTGACCGACTACGGCTTCCAGGGCCATCCGTTGCGGAAGGATTTCCCGCTCACCGGCTACGTCGAAGTGCGCTACGACGATGAAAAGAAGCGCGTCGTCTACGAGCCGGTGAAGCTGACGCAGGAATTTCGGGATTTCGATTTCGAGAGCCCTTGGGAGAGCCCGAGCCACGTCCTGCCGGGCGACGAGAAAGCCGGCCCGAAGTCGTGAGTTTTCGTAGGTCTGCGCACGGCCTCTGAACCCGTTTTCCTGGTGCCGGTATGCCGGGCGTACGCGGGATGTCGTTCGAAGGGGATGATTCGAAGAGGGAATCGGCCTTGAGTGCAATGGGTTCGGCGCGACCTTCGCTTCCCGCCGGGTCGTCGCCGTTCAATGGTGCGTCGGCCGGGAAATCAGATTTAGTCGTGGGGCCAGAATCGCAATGCAATTCGAGGTCAGCGTCGCAATCGCGACAGCAATCATGGTCGGAGCCTTCATTCTGGATTGGCCGCGTGCGGTCGCAGGGCTGGCGTTGGGCATCGTCTGCCGGTATCTGCCCTATGGAACGATCTTCATTCCGGTTGGCGTCATCCTCGTCTCAGGTGCCGCGGAATTGCTCTATCCCTGGTTCGGCCGCACGACGGAGCCGCATTTCTGGAGCTTTTTCTTCGGTCTCTTTGCCGTCGCGGGCACCGCTTCGAGCCTCTATATTACGATACGCAACCTTAAAGACCGGCTGTAAGGACTGAGGCCGTGAAAGACACGCTTCACGCGGGCGCCAGAACGCAATTTTCCTATCGTGTGCCGGCGACGAAGACTGTGCCGCACCTCTATCCCGAGGCGCACGAATTCCAGCTGATGCCGACCGTCTTTGCCACAGGCTTCATGGTCGGGCTGATGGAATGGACCTGCCTGCATATCATAGCGCCGCACCTCGACGACGGAGAGGGCTCGCTCGGCGTACACGTCAATGTTTCACACGCCGCCGCGACCGTGCCGGGGCAGACGGTCACCGTCGACGCCGAGTGCACGAAGGTCGCAGGCCGCCGGCTTTTCTTTCATGTCAAAGCGCATGATGGGATTGATTTAATCGGCGAGGGCGAGCATCAGCGTATTATCGTCAACTGGGATAAGTTCGAGCAGCGAGTGAACGACAAGGCGAAGCTCGCCAGACTTGCACCGATTACCCGCGGGACCGTTTGAACCATGGCCGAGACTGAAATCCGCAACTTCAACATCAACTTCGGGCCGCAGCACCCGGCGGCGCACGGAGTGCTTCGCCTCGTTCTCGAACTCGACGGCGAGGTCGTGGAGCGCGTCGATCCGCATATCGGCCTTCTTCACCGGGGCACCGAGAAGCTCATCGAGCACAAAACGTACATGCAGGCGATCGGCTACTTCGATCGTCTCGATTACGTCGCCCCGATGAACCAAGAGCACTCCTTCTGCCTTGCTGCAGAAAAGCTGCTGGGGCTTGAAGTCCCCTACCGCGCCCAGCTGATCCGCGTGCTCTACTCGGAAATCGGCCGTTTACTGTCGCATCTCTTGAACGTCACGACGCAAGCCATGGACGTCGGCGCGTTGACCCCGCCGCTCTGGGGTTTCGAAGAACGCGAAAAGCTGATGGTTTTCTACGAGCGCGCCTCAGGCTCGCGCATGCACGCTAAATACTTCCGCATGGGTGGCGTCCACCAGGACCTGCCCGAGGCGTTGATCGACGACATCTACGCCTGGTGTGACCCGTTCTACAAAGTCATCGACGACATTGACGCGCTGTTGACGGAAAACCGTATCTTCAAGCAGCGCAACGTCGATATCGGCGTCGTCTCGTTGGATGAAGCCTTCGCCTGGGGCTTTTCCGGCGTCATGGTCCGCGGCTCCGGCGCCGCCTGGGACCTGCGCAAGTCCCAGCCTTACGAATGCTACGCCGATCTCGATTTCGATATTCCGATCGGCAAGAACGGCGACTGCTACGACCGCTACCTCATCCGGATGCAGGAGATGCGGGAATCGACCAAGATCATGAAGCAGTGCTGCGAGCTTCTGAAATCCGCGCGCGGCCAGGGCCCGCACGTCGCCGATAACAAGAAGGTCGTGCCGCCGAAGCGCGGTGAGATGAAGCGCTCGATGGAGGCGCTGATCCACCACTTCAAGCTCTACACCGAAGGCTTCCACGTGCCGCCCGGCGAAGTCTACGCCGCAGTCGAAGCGCCAAAGGGCGAGTTCGGCGTCTATCTCGTGTCGGATGGCTCGAACAAGCCGTATCGCTGCAAGATCCGCGCTCCCGGATTCCCCCATCTCGCGGCAATGGATTTCATCAACCGCGGTCACATGTTGGCGGACGTCTCCGCGATCCTCGGATCCCTCGACATCGTCTTCGGCGAAATCGATCGCTGAAAACGCCTATGGCCCGCGCGATCGAGACATCGATTTTGATCGCGGCGCCCGCTTCGCGCGTCTGGTCCGTGTTGATGGACTTCGACGGCTACCCCGCATGGAACCCGTTCATCCGCACCATCAAGGGTGAACAGCGAACGGGTGCAAGGCTCGAGGTCGGTATCGAGCCCCCAGGGCTCAAAGCGCAGACGTTTCGGCCTGTCGTCGTCGAGGTCGAGCCCGAGCGGGTTTTCTCCTGGCGCGGATCGCTCCCAATTCCAGGTCTCTTTGTCGGTGTGCATCGGTTCGCCCTCAGCGCGGACGGTTCGAGCACCCGCTTCGAGCATTCGGAACAGTTTTCAGGGCTGCTTATCCCCTTCGTCGGCAGTGTTCTGGACGCCACGGAACGCGGATTTCGAGCCATGAACGAAGCGCTGAAGGCAAAGTCCGAAGGTCGGTAACGGCAGGACGGAGTTGCCGCGAAACGCGCTGGCGAGCGCTTCGGTTATCCCCGGCACAGGCGGGCTCTTATATTTCAGGCCAATACTTCAGGCCAACTCACGACGCCGTTGACGATCTGCTTCCGGCGGCCGTGCGCCTTCATCCAATCGCGGCCGAGATCGGCGAGAACATAGTCGCCGTCGGGCGAATGAATGAAGCTGTCGAAGCCTCTCGCATATTGCTCGAGCGGCGGGTTGTGGCCGCCGCAAAACTGCTTTTCGGGATCGAGTGCCGGGTCCATCATTCGGGCCGCCTCGCGGCAGAACAAGCCACGAAAAAGGCCGGGCGACGTGCCGATATGGTTGCACGGTTTGCGAGTGAAGGGGACCGTCAGTCCGATAAGCCTTCGGGACTTGAACTTGCGCCGTATCCCCAACCGCTTTTCCTGGAAGGGCATCGAGAGGACGACTTGCGCGAGCGTCGGATGGCGGGCGAATGGCGCACAGAAATCTCCCGCATCTTTGATGGCGAGCCAATCTTCTTCCGCATGCAGCACGAAAGGGGAGCTGGTCGCGGCCCAGACGCGGACCACTGCTGCGGCGAAGCCCGGTGTCTCGGGTTCGAACACCGTCGCCGTAGGGAAACGCTGCCGGATGATGCGGACGGCTTCCGCCTGATCGTCTTTGGATCCGAAGGCCGGGTCTACGTTGGCGTAGACGTGGCCGATATCCAACTTCGGAAAGACGTTCTTCGAAAAGCTTGCGATCATCTGCCGTAGAAGTTCGGGACGGCGGGTCGCAACGATAGTGATATCGGCTTGCAAGCGGCTGTCCCCCTTCAGTTTTTAGGGCCGTGACACACCATAAGGGCGTACTTGTGGTGGGCCCGTTGCCAATCGGTGAGCGGACATTTCGGCCTGTCGTCGTGGCCCGAGTTGCCGCCGCGAAACGCGCTGGCGCTTGTCACGAAGCCCTGGCAGATTGCGGTCGGGGCCGAGCGTCAAATCAAAGGAGCCGAGTATGCTTCCCGGTGCTGCGCCGATGGTCGACAACCTGTTCCTGCTCGCCGTGGCCGCCGTCGGCTGGGGCTTGAGCCTTGCGACCTATAGGCTTTTCGCCCGTACGCGGAGCTGGCCGATGGGCGCGCTGCAAGCCGACATGCCGTTCATTCCGGTTCTGATCGGGCTTGGCGGGTTGTTCGCCGGCTTGCTGTTCGCGACGGCGCGCGGCGCCGACGACGGCGGCTGGATGATCATTGCGCTGGGTTTGCTGTTCGCCGCTCTTTGGACGGGTTTTCTCCGCGTCGGCTCGCAGCTTGCGTTGTTTCTCGCGCCTATCGCTACGTTTCTTTTGCTGCTCGGCTGGCTCGCCGTGCCACTCGGCTTTTCCGAACGCAGGTGGGCAACGGAGCGCCCCTCCGAAACACTTCAGCGCCGCGGAATTCTCGCGCCGGATGCGGGCGTGACGTCGCCAACGCAGCCGCCGAAATCCGCTCCATAGCTTCGCGCTTTTCGTCGCACCTAAATCTCCACTGCGAACAGCGCTTGCTCCCTCATAGGGATCGGCAAATGCTTGCTTTGGCGCGGCATTCCTCGTACTGGACCGCGTTGGTGGCTGAGGGTTTAATGTCACTCTGAGAGTCGACATTGCTGCGTGACGTGCCGAATCACAGTTTGTGACATGGCCACGTTGTGTATTCGGCGCCATACGACCGACGTTCGAGGAGCCGTGGATGGGCGTTCGCCGACTAAATCCAGTGCAACCTGCACAGTTCGCTTTCACGCCCGAAAATCTAGCGTGGGCGAGCGAGGTGATCGCGAAATATCCCGAAGGCAAGCAAGCTTCCGCGATCATTCCGCTGCTTTGGCGTGCGCAAGAGCAGGCGGGCGGCTGGCTGCCGGAGCCCGCGATCAGACTGGTCTGCGATATGCTGGGAATGGCCCACATTCGCGGTCTGGAGGTCGCCACCTTCTATACGATGTTCCAGCTCTCGCCGGTCGGAACAAAACTCCACGTTCAGGTCTGCGGCACCACCCCGTGTATGCTCCGCGGCTCGCGCGATCTCATCGCCGTTTGCAAGAGCCGGATCGACGAGCATGCGCACACGCTGAACGCCGATGGCACGGCGTCGTGGGAAGAGGTTGAATGCATCGGCGTCTGCGCCAATGCTCCGGTCGTTCAGATCGGCAAGGATACCTACGAAGACCTGACGCCAGAGCAGCTGAACAAGATTATTGATGGCTTCATTGCCGGTAAGCAGCCGAAGGCCGGATCTCAGATCGGCCGCGTTGCGTCTTGCCCGGTGTCCGGCCCAACCACGTTGACCGATCCGGCGCTTTACGATGGCTCGACGATCGGCGCCTGGAAGAAGCGTTTTGAAGAAACGTCGGGCGCCCCCGACAAGGCCAACGAAACATCGCCGGCGTCGCCGGGAGGAGCAGCGGCTCCAAAGCCTGCGCCGGTTCACCCTGCAGCGCTGACCGCGATGGCGAACGCCGGGCTCGTCAAGGAGCTCGAAGAGCGGAGCGGCGGCAAGGCGCTTTCCGCGGGCGAACTTGATAAGATCAAGGCGGACATGATCCGCGACAGGGCGATTGCGGGTGCAGCCGCAAGCCGATCCGTCGAGCCCGAGCTTTTGAAAGCGCCGCGCGGCGGCAAAGCCGACGATTTTACGCTGATCTCAGGTATCACCGCCGACCTACGCGATAAGCTTGGCGCAATGGGCATCTGGCATTTCGATCAGATCGCCAAGTGGACGCCGCAGAACGTCGCGTGGTTCGAAGTCCAGTTCGATGGCTTCATGGGTCGCGTAACGCGTGACAAATGGATCGAGCAGGCGCAGAAGCTCGCATCCGGATCGCGTCCGGAAAGCAAAGCCGGCAAAAGGCCGAAAGGGTAGCGCGCATGTTGCATGATCGCGACCGCATTTTCCGCAACATCTACGGCCTCCACGACGTCAGTCTCAAAGGCGCGATGAGCCGCGGCGTGTGGGATGGCACCAAGTTCTTCATCGACAAAGGTCACGACTACATCATCGACGAGGTGAAGAAGTCGGGTCTGCGCGGCCGCGGTGGCGCGGGCTTCCCGACAGGCCTCAAGTGGTCGTTCATGCCGAAGGCCGATGTGCGGCCGAGCTATCTCGTCATCAACGCCGACGAATCCGAGCCCGGCTCCTGCAAGGACCGCGAGATCCTTCGGCACGACGCACATCTTATGATCGAAGGCGCGTTGCTTGCCTCCTTCGCGATGCGCGCGCATACCTGCTACGTTTACGTGCGCGGCGAATACATCCGCGAGCGCGAAGCGCTCCAGCGCGCCATCGATGAAGCCTACGACGCCAAGCTCATCGGCAAGAATAACGTTCACGGCTGGGACTTCGACATTTTCGTGCACCACGGCGCCGGGGCTTACATCTGCGGCGAAGAAACGGCGATGCTCGAAAGCCTCGAAGGCAAAAAGGGCCAGCCGCGCCTGAAACCGCCGTTCCCGGCGAACGTCGGCCTTTACGGCGCTCCGACGACCATCAATAACGTCGAAAGCATCGCCGTCGCAGGCGAAATCCTGCGTCGCGGATCGGCGTGGTTCGCAGCTCTCGGCAAGCCGAACAACACCGGGACCAAGCTCTTCCAGATCTCAGGTCACGTCGAGCGCCCGTGCGTCGTCGAAGAAGAGATGGGGATCCCCCTCAAAGAGCTGATCGACAGGCATTGCGGCGGCATCCGCGGCGGTTGGGATAATCTGCTCGCCGTCATTCCGGGCGGATCGTCCGTCCGCTGCATCACGGCAGAGCAGGCCGAAGCGGTGACGATGGATTTCGACGCGCTGGGCAAGCTCGGCTCGGGTCTCGGCACGGCCGCCGTGATCGTGATGGACAAATCGACCGACATCATCGGCGCAATCCGGCGCATCGCTTATTTCTATAAGCACGAGAGCTGCGGCCAGTGCACGCCGTGCCGCGAAGGCACCGGCTGGATGTGGCGCGTCCTCGAGCGTATGGAGCGCGGCGAAGCTGAAAAGCGCGAGATCGATCTGCTGTTCGATGTCACGAAGCAGGTAGAAGGCCACACCATCTGCGCGCTCGGCGACGCGGCGGCATGGCCCGTTCAAGGTCTGATCAACAACTTCCGCTCGGTGATCGAAGCACGTATCGACGATTACCAGGCAAAACATTCACGCATGGCGGCAGAGTAGGCTGCGGAAAAAAACGATGGCCAAGCAACTTATTGTCGACGGCAAGCCGATTGAGGTCGAGGACGGCACGACACTGATGCACGCCTGTGAATTGGCGGGCGCAGTCATTCCGCGCTTCTGCTATCACGAGCGGCTATCGATCGCCGGCAACTGCCGCATGTGTCTGGTCGAGGTCGAGGGTTCGCCGAAGCCGGTCGCGTCCTGCGCCATGCTCGTCAACGATCTGCCGCCGAACAGGGACGGCTCGCCGAAGGTCGTCAACACCGCCTCTCCGATGGTGAAGAAGGCGCGTGAAGGGGTGATGGAGTTTCTGCTCATCAACCACCCGCTCGACTGCCCGATCTGCGATCAGGGCGGCGAATGCGATCTGCAAGATCAGGCGATGGCGTTCGGCATGGGCGGCTCGCGCTATACCGAGAACAAGCGCGCCGTCGAAGAAAAGCACATCGGTCCGCTGATCAAGACGATGATGACGCGTTGCATTCATTGCACGCGCTGCGTTCGTTACATGACGGAAGTTGCAGGCGTCGAGGAACTCGGACTGATCGGCCGCGGCGAAGACGCGGAAATCACGACCTATCTCGAGCAAGGCATCCTTTCCGAAATGAGCGCCAACGCCGTCGATCTTTGCCCGGTCGGCGCGTTGACGCATCGCCCGTGGGCCTTTGCCGCCCGGCCGTGGGAGATGGAAACTTTCGAGACCATCGACGTGATGGACGCTGTCGGCTCCTCGATCAGCGCCGACGTGCGCGGCGCCGCCGTCATGCGCATCCTTCCGCGCAACAACGACGCCGTGAACGAGGAGTGGATCTCCGACAAGACGCGTCACGTCGCCGACGGCCTGAAAACGCAGCGCCTCGATCAGCCCTACATCCGCAAGAACGGCCGCTTCGAACCCGCAAGCTGGGATGAAGCGCTGGGTCTCGTTGCCGCGAAATTGAAAGCGGCGCCGGCGGAAAAGATCGGCGCAATCGCGGGCGACCTCGCGGGCGCTGAGGAAATGTTCGCGCTGAAGGACCTTCTCACGCGCTTGGGCGCAACGTCTCTCGATTGCCGCCAGGCAGGCGACAAGCTCGATCCGAAGCTTGGCCGTGCGAGCTACCTTTTCAATTCCGGCATCGAAGGCATCGAGGAGGCCGACGCGATTCTGATCGTCGGAGCCAACCCACGCCTCGAAGCCGCGGTTCTCAATTCACGCATCCGCAAGCGCTGGCGCAGTGCGCCGACGAAAATCGCGCTTGTCGGCACCAAGGTGGATCTCGCGTACCCATATGAATATCTGGGCGCCGGGCCCGATACCTTGGCCGAGATCGCGAACGGCAAGCACCCGTTCGCCGAAGTTTTGAAAGCCGCGAGCAAGCCGATGGTCATC
The DNA here is from genome assembly GCF_900116175.1 of Hyphomicrobium facile. GTDB lineage: Bacteria > Pseudomonadota > Alphaproteobacteria > Rhizobiales > Hyphomicrobiaceae > Hyphomicrobium_B > Hyphomicrobium_B facile. Next base: position 697,250 of record NZ_FPCH01000002.1, on the reverse strand, counting down.
GTCGGGCAGGGCGCCTTCGCCCGTGCAGACGGTCTCGCTGCGCTGTCGCTCGCAGCGCGCATCGTCCTCGCAGCATCTGCGGGGAAAGACGCGGCGTGGAACGGCTTCAACGTTCTGCACACGGCAGCAGCCCGGGTCGCAGGTCTCGATCTCGGCTTCGTTCCAGGGAAGGGCGGCAAGGATGCCGCCGGAATTCTCGGGCCCGATTCAGAGTTCGTCTATCTGCTCGGCGCCGATGAATGCGATCTGTCGAAGGTGAGCCCGTCCGCGTTCGTCGTCTATCAGGGAACGCACGGCGACAAAGGCACCGAACGGGCCGATGTCATTCTTCCCGGCGCCGCCTATACTGAAAAGAGCGCAACCTTCGTCAACACCGAAGGCCGCGCGCAGCAGACGCTGAAAGCCGTGTTTCCACCGGGAGACGCGAAGGAAGACTGGACGATCATCCGAGCGCTTTCTGAGCGTGCCGGCACCAAGCTGCCCTACGATAGCTTGAAAGAGCTTCGCGCGGCGATGTACCGGACGAGCCCGCAGCTCGCAGCCCTGGATACGATCGAAGTCCGCGCCGTATCCGGGCTCGAGACGCTTGCGAAGCTCGGTGCACAACCGTCATCAGCGCCATTCGCTCCGGTGATCGCTGACTTTTATATGACGAACCCGATCGCGCGATCTTCCGCCGTAATGGCCGGCATGAGCGCGCTTCGAGCGTCACACCAACAGAAACTCAGCGCAGCGGAATAGGGAACATGCTCGACACGCTGCAGACATTCATGAACGACTACGGCTGGAACTTGCTGGTGCTGATCGGCTTTTCCCTGCTCTTGCTGGTCGTGCTCCTGGTCATCATCGCTTTCCTGCTCCTGATGGATCGCAAGGTGTGGGCCGCAGTCCAGATGCGCCGCGGCCCGAACGTCGTCGGACCATTCGGCCTGTTGCAATCCTTTGCCGACCTTCTGAAGTTCGTCCTGAAGGAGCCGATCATCCCATCGGGCTCCGACAAGGTCGTCTTCTTGCTGGCGCCGCTCGCAACGGCAACGTGCGCCTTGGCGTCGTGGGCCGTCATCCCCGTCAACGAGAACAGCTGGGGCCGCTGGGTGATTTCCGACATGAACGTCGGAATTCTTTACCTGCTCGCGATCTCGTCGCTCGGCGTCTACGGCATCATCATGGGCGGCTGGGCGTCGAACTCGAAGTACCCGTTCATGGGCGCGCTACGCTCCGCCGCGCAGATGGTCTCCTACGAGGTCTCGATCGGCTTCGTCATTATCTGCGTGCTGCTGTGCGTCGGCTCTCTCAACGTGACCGACGTCGTCAACTCGCAGAAGACCGGCATCGGCACGCACATCGGCCTGACGAACTCGCTGTTCGACTGGAATTGGTTCGCGCTCTTTCCGATGTTCGTCGTGTTCTTCATCTCGGCGCTCGCCGAAACGAACCGGCCCCCGTTCGACCTCGTCGAAGCCGAATCCGAACTCGTCGCCGGCTTCATGGTCGAATATTCCTCGACCCCCTACCTGCTTTACATGCTCGGCGAGTACGTCTCGATAACGGCCATGTGCGCGATGACGACCATCCTCTTCCTGGGTGGCTGGTTGCCGCCGCTGGACATCTGGCCGCTCAACGCCGTCCCGGGCATTTTCTGGTTCCTGATCAAAGTCGTATTCGTCTTCTTCATGTTTGCCATGGTGAAGGCGATGGTGCCGCGGTATCGCTACGATCAATTGATGCGCCTCGGCTGGAAGGTGTTCCTGCCGTTGTCGCTCGTCATGGTCGTCATCACGGCCGCCGTGCTCCAATTCGGAGGCTTCCTCTCATGAGCGTAGCGCGCGCAGCAAAATCGCTTTTCCTCTTGGAGTTCGTCTCGGCGTTCTTCTTGACGATGCGTTACTTCTTCTCGCCGAAGAAGACGCTGAACTATCCTTACGAAAAGGGCCCGCTATCGCCGCGCTTCCGCGGTGAGCACGCGCTCCGCCGTTATCCGAACGGCGAAGAGCGCTGCATCGCCTGCAAGCTCTGCGAGGCGATCTGCCCGGCGCAGGCGATCACGATCGAGGCCGGCCCGCGCCGCAACGACGGTACGCGCCGCACAACGCGCTACGACATCGACATGACGAAGTGCATCTATTGCGGGCTCTGTCAGGAAGCCTGCCCGGTCGACGCCATCGTCGAAGGGCCGAACTTCGAGTTCGCGACCGAGACGCGCGAAGAACTTTTCTACGACAAGGACCGGCTGCTCGCGAACGGCGACCGCTGGGAACGCGAAATCGCAAAGAACATCGCGCTCGACGCGAAGTATCGATAGAAGGCAAGGCGATGGCATCGGCTCTCTTCTTCTATCTTTTCTCTGTGCTCGCGGTGGCATCGGGCGCTTCCGTCATTCTGACGAAGAACCCGGTTCACGCAGTCCTGTTCCTGATCCTGGCGTTCTTCAACGCTGCGGGTCTGTTCGTTCTGCTCAACGCCGAATTCCTGGCGATGCTGCTCGTCATCGTCTACGTCGGCGCGGTCTCCGTGCTCTTCCTGTTCGTCGTCATGATGCTCGACGTCGACTTCGCCGAACTGAAAGCCGGCTTCATCAAGAACGCCAAGATCGGCGCACTGATCGGCGGTCTCGTTCTGGTCGAGCTTCTCGCGCTCGTCGGTTATAAGGGCCTCGCGGTCTCGCCCGTAATGAGCCCGTCGTCGCCCGTGCCGGCGGCAGACTCCGGCATCACCAACACCCGCGCGCTCGGCGAAATTCTCTATACGAAGTACGTCTACTACTTCGAGGGAGCGGGCCTCATCCTGCTCGTCGCAATGATCGGCGCCATCGTCCTGACGCTGAAGCACCGCAAAGGCGTCAAGCGCCAGTCTATCAGCGCGCAGGTTGCGCGCGGACCGGCGACCGGCCTCGAAGTGGTCAAAGTCCCGAGCGGCGGCTCGGTCATCCCGCCACCCGCCAAACATCCGGAGGCTGCGGAATGACCATCGGTCTTGGACATTATCTGGTCGTCGCCGCGTGTCTCTTCACGCTCGGCATCTTCGGCATCTTCCTGAACCGGAAGAACGTCATCGTCATCCTGCTGTCGATCGAGTTGATGCTGCTTGCAGTCAACATCAACCTCGTCGCGTTCTCGCACTTCAACGGCGACCTCGTAGGGCAAATTTTCGCGCTGTTCGTGCTGACCGTCGCCGCGGCCGAATCCGCCATCGGCCTCGCGATCATGGTCGTCTACTTCCGCAACCGCGGTTCCATCGCGGTCGAAGACATCAACATGATGAAGGGGTGAGGCGGGAATGATTTACGCCGCCATCGTTTTTCTGCCGCTTGCCGGCGCGCTGATTGCCGGGCTGTTCGGCCGTGTCATCGGCGATCGCCCGAGCGAGATCATCACGACCGCGTTCCTGATGATCGCCGCCGTGCTGTCCTGGGTCGTGTTCGTCCAGGTCGGCCTCGGACACGAAACCCGCGAAATCACCCTGATGCGCTGGATTACGTCGGGCGAACTCGACGTCTCATGGGCGCTCAAGATCGATACGCTGACGTCCGTCATGCTCGTCGTCGTGACGACGGTCTCTTCGCTCGTGCATCTCTATTCGATTGGCTACATGCACGAGGATGACTCGCGGCCGCGGTTCTTCGCGTATCTCTCGCTCTTCACCTTCGCGATGTTGATGCTCGTCACGAGCGGCAACCTCGTGCAGATGTTCTTCGGCTGGGAAGGCGTCGGCCTCGCGTCCTACTTGCTGATCGGCTTCTGGTATAAGAAGCCCGAAGCCAACGCCGCCGCCATCAAGGCCTTCATCGTCAACCGCGTCGGCGACTTCGGATTTTCGCTCGGCGTCTTCGGCCTCTTCTTCGTCTTTCACACCGTGAACCTCGACGCGCTGTTCGCAGCAGCGCCGAGCGCCGTCGGCAAGACCTTCAGCTTTGCGGGTTACGAAGTCGATATCCTGACGACGCTCTCGCTGTTGCTGTTCGTCGGCGCGATGGGCAAATCCGCTCAGTTCCTGCTGCACACGTGGTTGCCTGACGCGATGGAAGGCCCGACGCCCGTCTCCGCGCTCATCCACGCCGCGACGATGGTGACGGCCGGCGTGTTCATGGTCGCTCGCCTGTCGCCTATCTTCGAGCTGGCGCCCAATGCGCTCATCGTCGTGACGTTCATCGGCGCGATTACCGCCTTCTTCGCCGCGACCGTCGGCCTCGTCCAGAACGACATCAAGCGCGTCATCGCCTATTCGACGTGCTCGCAGCTCGGCTACATGTTCGTTGCATGCGGCATCGGCGCATACGGGGTCGGCATCTTCCACCTCTTTACGCACGCCTTCTTCAAGGCGCTCTTGTTCCTCGGCGCGGGTTCCGTCATTCACGCCATGCATCACGAGCAGGATATGCGCGCGATGGGCGGCCTCCGGCGGAAAATACCGTGGACGTTCGCTGCAATGCTGATTGGAACGCTCGCGTTGACCGGCGTCGGCATTCCGCATCTCGCGGGCTTTGCAGGCTTCTATTCGAAGGACGCCATCATCGAGGCGGCCTATGCCGCCAACACGCCGAACAACTACGCCTTCTGGCTCCTCGTTGTCGCGGCATTGATGACGTCGTTCTATTCCTGGCGTCTCATCTTCATGACGTTCTACGGCGAAACACGCGCCGACCATCACACCTTCGACCACGCCCACGAAAGCCCGCCGACGATGATGGTGCCGCTTGCGGTCCTGTCGCTCGGAGCCGTTCTCGCGGGTCTCGTTTTCGCGCCGTATTTCATGGGGCATGACCAGAGTGAATTCTGGGGCGCTTCGATTTTCCGCGGCGAGCACAATCATATCCTGCACGAGATGCACGAAGTGCCGGGATGGGTCCCCTATTCGTCGTTGATCGCGATGCTCGCGGGCTTTGCGATTGCTTGGGTCTACTACATCGGAGCCCCTTGGCTGCCGGAGGCGACGGCACGCACGTTCCGCCCGCTCTACCTCTTCCTGCTGAACAAGTGGTACTTCGACGAGCTCTACAATCTGATTTTCGTGCGGCCCGCGTTCGCGATCGGCCGCTTCCTCTGGAAGGGCGGTGACGGCGCCGTCATCGATGGCGCCATCGACGGCACGGCGGCGGGTGTCGTCCGCGTTACGGATCGCGTCGTCAAACTGCAGACGGGCTACATGTACCACTATGCCTTCGCGATGCTGATCGGCGTCGCGGCCATCCTGACATGGCTCACCTACAACGGGCTCTTTGGCGGGGTGCTCAAATGAGCAACATTCTTTCGGTCACCACGTTCCTGCCGCTCGTTGGAGCGCTGCTGATCGCGACGCTCAACTCGGAAGCCAAGGGCAACGCGCGCTGGATCGCGCTCTGGACGACGCTCGTCACGTTCGCTGTCTCGCTTCTCATCTGGATCAACTTCGACACGAACACGGCTGGCTTCCAGTTCGTCGAGGAGCACGCGTGGCTCGGTCCGCTGAAATATAAAATGGGCGTCGACGGCATTTCGATGCTGTTCGTCATTCTGACGACGTTCCTGATGCCGCTCTGCATTCTGGCGAGCTGGGTGTCGGTGCAGGATCGCGTCAAGGAATACATGATCGCGTTTCTCGTTCTGGAAACGCTGATGCTCGGCGTCTTCTCGGCGCTCGATATGGTTCTCTTCTACCTCTTCTTCGAGGGCGGCCTCATTCCGATGTTCATCATCATCGGAGTTTGGGGTGGCAAGCGGCGCGTCTACGCGAGCTTCAAGTTCTTCCTCTACACGCTGCTCGGCTCGGTGCTGATGCTGCTCGCCATGATGGCGATGTACTGGCACGCCGGAACGACCGATATCCCGACCCTTCTGCAGACGAAATTCCCGCCGGATATGCAGTGGTGGCTTTGGATCGCGTTCTTCGCATCGTTCGCAGTGAAGATGCCGATGTGGCCCGTCCACACTTGGCTTCCCGACGCCCACGTCGAGGCGCCGACTGCAGGTTCGGTCATTCTCGCCGGCATTCTCTTGAAGATGGGAGGCTACGGCTTCCTGCGCTTCTCGCTGCCGATGTTCCCGAACGCCTCGGCCGACCTCGCGCCTCTGGTGTTCACGCTTTCAATCGTCGCGATCATCTACACCTCGCTCGTCGCTCTCGTGCAGGAAGACATCAAGAAGCTCATTGCCTACTCTTCGGTGGCGCACATGGGCTTCGTGACGATGGGCATCTTCACAGCGACCCAGCAAGGCGTTGACGGCGCGATCTTCCAGATGCTGTCGCACGGCATCATTTCATCCGCTCTCTTCCTCTGTGTCGGCGTCATCTATGATCGCACGCATACCCGCGAGATCGCGGCCTATGGCGGCCTCGTCGAACGCATGCCGAAATACGCCGTCGCCTTCATGGTCTTCACGATGGCGAACGTCGGCCTGCCCGGGACAAGCGGTTTCGTTGGCGAATTCTTGACGCTGCTGGCGGCCTTCAAGGCCAACACCTGGGTCGCGATCCTGGCGACGACAGGCATCATTCTTTCGGCGGCCTACGCGCTCTATCTCTATCGCCGGGTCATTTTCGGTGCGCTCGAAAAGGCAAACCTTAAAGGCTTGCTCGATCTTTCTCCGCGCGAGATCGCGATCCTCGCGCCCCTCGTGCTGCTCACGATTTTCTACGGCGTCTATCCGTCTCCCGTCCTCGACGTGACGGCGACATCGGTGAAGAACCTCGTGCAGAATTATCAATCCGCCCAGGGGACGGCGGCCGCATCGGCGGCGCCTCAAGGAACCCAATAATGGATAGCTCGGTCCTATATGTCGTCGCGCCGGAGCTGATACTCGCGATCGGCGCCATTTCGCTGCTGATGCTCGGCGTCTTTACATCCAACGGCGAAGCGGCGGGCCGCACCGTCACGTGGCTTTCGATCGCCGTATTGATCGCGACCGCCATCGCTGTTTTCCAGGGCAGCGGCAGCTCGCTTGTTTTCGGCGGAGCGTTCGTCTCCGATGGTTTCACGCGCTTCCTGAAGATCGTCATCCTCATCGGCGCGGCGTTGACGCTTCTGATGACGTTCGACAACTTCGGCCGCGCCAAGCTTCTGCAGTTCGAATATCCGGTGCTCGTGCTGCTCGCGACGCTCGGCATGCTGATGATGGTCTCGGCGAATGACCTCATCGCACTCTATCTGGGCCTCGAGCTGCAGTCCCTCGCGCTCTACGTCATCGCTGCGTTCAAGCGCGACGACGTGCAATCCAGCGAAGCGGGCCTCAAGTATTTCGTCCTCGGAGCGTTGTCCTCGGGCATGCTTCTCTACGGCGCCTCGATGCTCTACGGCGTCACCGGCTCGACGAGTTACGCAACGATAGCAGCCGCGGCGACGATCCCGGAAATGTCGACGAATATCGGCCTGACCTTCGGGCTCGTGTTCGTCCTCGTCGGCTTGGCGTTCAAAGTCGCAGCCGTGCCGTTCCACATGTGGACGCCCGACGTCTACCAGGGCGCGCCGACCCCCGTCACCGCGTTCTTCGCCGGCGCACCGAAGATTGCCGCCATGGCGCTTCTGCTGCGCTTCACACAGGCAGCGCTTCCGGGCATTGCGCCCCAGTGGCAGCAGATCGTCATCTTCCTCGCGATTGCCTCGATGGTGCTCGGCTCTTTCGCGGCGATCGGCCAGAACAATATCAAACGCCTGCTCGCTTACTCGTCGATCGGCAACGTCGGCTTCGCCTTGATCGGGCTTGCCGCGAACAACACCGAAGGCACCGCCGGCGTACTCATTTATCTCGTGATCTACGTCGCGATGACGCTCGGCGCGTTTGCTTGCGTCCTCGCGATGCAGCGCAACGGCCGCAACGTCGAGAGCATCTCCGACCTTTCGGGCCTCGCGAAAACGAACCTCACGTTCGCAACGATCCTCGCCGTTCTGATGTTTTCGCTCGCGGGTATCCCGCCGCTCGCCGGCTTCTGGGCGAAATGGTACGTCTTCCTGCCGGCGATCAAGGCGGGTCTCTATCCGTTGTCCGTCATCGGCGTCGTAACGAGCGTCGTCGGCGCTTACTACTATCTGCGGGTCGTGAAGATCATGTTCTTCGACGAGACGGCTGAGGGCTTCTCGCCGCCTGAAGGCCGGACCTTTGCAGTCATGGCGCTTTCGGCGGCCTTCGTCGTGGCGTTCGTTCTGCCCTTCGTCGGCGGAACGGTGGTCGACGCGGCAACGGCTGCAGCTTCGGTGCTCGTGCCGGCCCATCCCTGATCATGCCGCGCATCGTCCATCTCGCTGAGACCGCGTCGACGAACGCCGACGCCATGCGTCTCGGCCTGAGCGGCGAGGAGCTTCCCCTCTGGGTGATCGCCGATACTCAGACCGGCGGCCGGGGACGCTCCGGCCGGGCCTGGGTATCAGAGCCCGGTAACCTTCATGCCAGCGTCGCGTTCCGCTCCGATGCCCCGCTGGAAAAGGCGGGCCAATTGTCACTACTCGCTGGAATTGCGGTGATAGACGCCGTTCGCGCCACAATGGATCTTGCGCCGGGAACCGAACTTCGCCTCAAATGGCCGAACGATATTTTGATCGGAAGCGCCAAAGCCGGGGGGATTCTGGTCGAGAGCACTTCCGTTCGTGCTGGCCCTGGTTTTTTAGCAATATTAGGCTTTGGATTGAATTTGATCAGCGCACCTGACAGCCTCGGTCGTGCCGTCACGGCGCTCAGCCAACACGGCAAATCTCCCGAGCCGCTCGTCTTCCTCGAGATGCTTGCCGAAAAGGTCGCGTTCTGGCTCGACCGCTGGCAGGCGGGGGAGGGCTTCGCCGCGATCCGCGAGGCGTGGATGGAGCGAGCAGGCGCCATGGGTGAACGCATCGCGATAAACACCGCCGCCGGCCAGCTATCTGCAACCTATCAAGGCCTTTCCGAAACCGGCGCGCTGCGTGCCGACGTTGGTGGCACCATTAAAGAAATCAGCTACGGCGACGTCTTGCTCGTCGGCCAGATTGCGCGCGATGGAACTCCATGAGCGAACGCGCACCCTCTTCGCGATCGGGAAGTTCCAGACCAGACGAACTCGTATTCATGGCGCTCGGCGGTCTCGGCGAGATCGGCATGAATGTCTATCTCTACGGCTTCGGGCCGCCGCGGGCGCGCTCCTGGCTGATGGTCGATCTCGGCGTAACCTTTCCGCATGAAAGCGAGCCGGGTGCCGACGTCGTGCTGCCCGACCTCCGCTTCATCACTGCCGAACGCAAAAACCTCGTCGGCCTCGTCTTGACCCACGCGCACGAGGATCACGTCGGCGCCATCATCGATCTCTGGCCGTCACTCGAATGCCCGATCTTCGCGACGCCGTTCACGGCGGGAATGTTGAAGATGAAGGTCGGTGAATATGGCGGCTCGCTCTCGCTGCCGATCAAGGAAGTGCCGCTCAGCGGCCGCTTCAATGCCGGCCCCTTCGAAGTCGAGTTCGTCAGCGTCACGCATTCGATCCCCGAGCCGAATGGTCTCGCGATCCGAACGCCCGCAGGTCTCGTCTTCCATACCGGCGACTGGAAACTCGATCCGACGCCGGTCGTCGGCCGTCCGCACGATGCCGGAAGGCTCGAGGCGCTCGGCGACGAAGGCGTGCTCGCGATGGTCGGCGATTCGACGAACGCGATGCGGGAAGGCCGATCCGCCTCGGAAACCGATGTCGCCAAGACGCTGCGTAAGCTCATTGCCGACGCGCCGCGCTGTGTCGCCGTCACGCTCTTCGCGTCGAACGTGGCGCGCGTTGCCTCGATCGCGTCGGCTGCCCATGCCGCGGGCCGCACGCTCGTCGTCGCCGGCCGGGCGCTTCATCGCATCATCGAGGTAGCAATCGAAACGGGCTACCTCCCGAAGGGTTTCACGTATCTCGACCAGCAGCGGTTTTCCGATCTGCCGCGCGATAAAGTCCTCGTTCTGTGCACCGGCAGTCAGGGCGAGACGCGCGCTGCGATGGCGCGCATCGCGGAAAACGAACATCCGGACATCTCGCTCGACAAGGGCGATATCGTCATCTTTTCCTCGCGCACCATTCCCGGAAACGAAAAAGCCGTTTCGCGCATCCAGAACGGACTGGCTCGCCTCGGCGTCGACATCATCACCGACAGCGAAGCGCTCGTGCACGTCACCGGCCATCCGCGTCGCGATGAGCTCAAGGATATGTACGGCTGGATCCGCCCGAAGATCGCCATTCCGATGCACGGCGAGGCGCGGCATCTGAGGGAGCACGCGAAACTCGCCCGAGCTTGCGGTGTCGGTGAAACGTTCACGATTGTCGACGGAGACGTCTTGAAGCTGTGGCCGGGGCCTGCAGCCGTCATCGATCAAGCGCCGGTCGGCCGCCTCTATCGCGACGGCAACCTCATCGTTCCGGACGCCGAAGGACCAGTGAAGAGCCGCCGTAAACTGTCGTTCGTCGGCATAGCGGTGGTAGCGATGGCGCTGTCGCGGCGCGGCGAAATCATTGGTGAACCGGGCGTGGTCCTCGAGGGCATCCCGGCAGCCGACCGCGACGGCGAATCGATGCGCGAAATCGTGCTCGACGCCATCGACGGAACGCTCCGCTCAATTCCGCCGAAGCGGCGCGGCGACCACGGCATGGTTCAGGACGCAGTGCTCCGCGCAGTGCGCTCCGCCATCAACGAGGCCTGGGGCAAGAAGCCGGTTGTCAAAGTGCTTGTCTCCGTGGTGGATGGCAGAAACTGATCGCCTCAACAATTCGCTCGCCCTTGCCGTGCTGGAGACCGAAGCATGATTGGACGCCTTAACCACGTCGCCATAGCCGTCAAAGATCTCGCCAAGGCCTCGGCGGTTTATAAAAATGCTCTCGGCGCAAACGTCGGTCCCGCTCTGGCTCAGCCCGAGCACGGCGTTACCGTCGTCTTCATCGAGCTTCCAAACACCAAGATCGAGCTGCTCGAACCGCTCGGCGAAGGTTCGCCGATCGCGAAATTCCTCGAAAAATCTCCCGACGGTGGGATTCACCATGTATGCTACGAGGTAGATGATATTATCGCGGCGCGCGACCAGTTGAAGTCTCAGGGGGCTCGCGTGCTCGGCGATGGCACTCCGAAGATCGGTGCGCACGGCAAGCCCGTGCTGTTTCTTCATCCGAAGGACTTCTGCGGCACCCTCGTGGAGTTGGAGCAGGTCTGAAGAGGCCCTGGCGAAACCTAGAAAACAAGGGGCGGTGTAATGCGTACGTCGGTAGCGGTGGCAACATTCTTTTGCCTTTGGTTCATCACGCTGTTCGCAGTGCTGCCCTTCTTCGCGAAAACTCAGGAGGAGGCGGGCGACGTCATTCCCGGTACTCCTGAAAGCGCGCCTCACAAGATCAACGTCTTCAAGCTTCTGTGGGTCAATACGGTGGTCGCGGCCGTCACGTTTGCAGGCGTCTATGCGGTGATCGCGAATATCTGAGATCATCCGCAGTCTCGGATCCCCACACGCAGGGATCGATGCCCACAACTTCAACGTGACCGCCGATTGCCACGCTAGCGCCGACCCGCTATTGCGCCCTATCGATCTCGTGGGCCCGATGCCGCAAGTGTCGATGAGGATGATCCCTTTGCTCGCCGGCTTTGCTCCGTTGCAACGCTTGCATGAAAAGGCTATTCGGCTTGGGCTAAATTCCTGACTGCCGAGAGACTTGAGGCGCGGCTCGCCCGCGCGAATTTAACGAGCGAGCTCGCAATGCGAATTTCACAGGCCTTCCCGTGCAATCCATCCCACACGCGCGCATGCGCGCCGGGGGTGGCACGATGAGCAAGCGCGCCCTTTCCGTCACCCGCGAGCAGAACTTCCCGGACTGGTACCAGGCAATCGTTCGCGACGGCGACATGGCCGAGACGAGCCCCGTTCGCGGCTGCATGATCATCAAGCCGTGGGGCTGGGGCGTTTGGGAACGCATCCAGGCCGAGCTCGATGCCCGCATCAAGGATACGGGCCACGACAACTGCTATTTCCCGCTGTTCATCCCGATGAGCTTCATCGCCAAGGAGGCTGAGCACGTCGAGGGATTCGCTAAGGAGATGGCGGTCGTCACCCATCATCGCCTGAAGAACGAAGACGGCAAGCTGGTGGTCGATCCCGACGCCAAGCTCGAAGAACCGCTGATCGTCCGCCCGACGTCGGAGACGATCATCGGCGACGCGTTCCAGCGCTGGATCAAGAGCTATCGCGACCTGCCGCTGCTCGTGAATCAGTGGGCCAACGTCGTGCGCTGGGAAATGCGCACGCGTCTGTTCCTGCGCACGACCGAATTTCTTTGGCAGGAAGGCCATACGGCCCACGCCGACCGCGACGATGCAGTTGCCGAGACGCTGAAGATGCTCGAAGTCTATCGCACGTTCGCGGAAGACGTGCTGGCGATGCCGGTCGTGGCGGGCGAGAAGCCGCCGAACGAGCGCTTCCCCGGAGCCGACAACACCTATTCGATCGAAGCGATGATGCAGGACGGTAAAGCCCTGCAAGCCGGAACGTCGCATTATCTCGGCACGCACTTCGCCGAAGCGCAGAACATCCAATTCCAGAACGCGCAAGGCGCGCTCACGCATTGCCACACGACGAGCTGGGGTGTCTCGACGCGGCTGATCGGCGGCGTGATCATGACCCACGGCGACGACGACGGCCTGCGCTTGCCGCCCATGATTGCTCCGCGTCAGATCGTCATTGTGCCGATGCTCCGCGAGAAGCCGGAAGATGCTGAGCTGATCGAATACTGCAAGTCGCTCGAAAAAGAACTGAAGGCGGTTGGCATCCGCACGCTCGTCGATTTGAAACTGACGAAGTCCGCCGAGAAGCGCTGGAACTGGGTGCGCCGTGGCGCGCCGGTCATTGTCGAGATCGGCGGTCGCGATGCCACCGGCGGCAACGTCACGTTCATGCGCCGCGACCGCTTGCGCGACGGCGACAAAGTCATCTCCGATACAAAGCCGCGCGCCGACTTCGTGGCTGAGGCGCTGGCACTTCTGAAAGAGATTCAGTCGACGCTCTATAGCGAGGCGAAGGCTCGCCTCGACAGCAACATCATCACGAACATTAAGTCGTTCAAGGAACTCGAAGAGTACTTCGGGCCGGCCGCCGAAGGCGATGACGAAGCCGGAGCTTTCAAGGGCTGGGTGCGCGTGCCATGGTCGCGTCCGGAAGGTGCAACACTCGACGCCATCGCCGATCGGCTGAAGGCGTTGAAGCTCACCATCCGCAACGCGCCCCTGGCGCAGGAGGCGGTCGCAGGGGCGTGTCTCTTCACGGGTGAAGCGGCGAAGGAATACGTGTTGATCGCACGCGCATACTAAAACGGCTGGAATTCGGTCGATCGGCCTTAACTGCGACACAGGGAGCTGCGATGCGGCGCGCGATTGGGGTAACGGCGGTGAGGCCACGATGACTGTTTCAGGGCACAGCGAGGCGTCGGCTGGATTTTCAGGCGAACGGGCAGCGTCCAGCGGGACGAAGCCATTCTCCGCCTTCGAATGGATGATCGCCGGCCGCTATCTGCGCGCAAGGCGGAAGGAAGGCTTCATCTCCGTCATTGCCGGGTTCTCGTTTCTCGGCATCATGCTCGGCGTCGCGACGTTGATCATCGTCATGGCGGTGATGAACGGCTTCCGGCACGATCTGTTCGGCAAGATCATGGGCCTCAACGGCCACGTCATCGTCCAGAAGCTCGGCGACCCATTCACCGACTACACGGATATCTCCAACACGATTGCACGCGTGCCCGGCGTCGTGACGGCGATGCCCGTCATCGAGGGCCAGGTGATGGTCTCCTCGACCTCGCAGGCGCTCGGTGGTCTCGTGCGTGGCGTTCGAGAGAACGATTTGAAATCGTTGAAGCTCGTTGCGAGCAACGTTCGCGCCGGCACGCTCGACGGCTTCGACAACCAGACCGGCATCGCGATGGGCGTGCGCCTTGCGAACCAGTTGCGCGTCGGTCTCGGCGATACGGTGACGCTCGTCTCGCCGCGCGGTGCAGCGACCCCGTTCGGAACGGCGCCGAGATCTAAAGCGTATCAAGTCACCTCGATCTTCGAATTGGGCATGTCCGAATACGACCGCATGATGATCTTCATGCCGCTTGCCGAAGCGCAGAAATATTTCTCGAAGAACGGCGAAGTCGACGTCGTCGAAGTCGTCGTCGATAATCCTGAAGATGTCGATCGTTACAATAGGCTGATCCAGGAGGCAACGGGGCCGTCGATCACCATCAACGATTGGCGTCAGCGCAACGAGACGTTCTTCAACGTGCTCGCGGTCGAACGAAACGTCATGTTCATCATCCTCTCGCTGATCGTGCTCGTCGCGGCGTTGAACATCATTTCCGGCCTGATGATGCTGGTGAAGGACAAGGGCCGCGACATCGCCATCCTGCGGACGATGGGCGCGACCAAGGGCGCCGTGATGCGGATATTCCTGATCACCGGCGCATCCATCGGCATCGTCGGCACGCTCGCCGGATTGGTGCTCGGCGTCGTCTTCTGCTGGAACATCGAGAACATCAAGAACTTCGTATCGTGGGCCTCCGGTACGACGGTCTTCGATCCGAGCGTCTATTATCTGACGAAGTTGCCCGCTGAGATCGACGTCCACGAAACGGGAGGCATCGTCTTGATGGCGCTTGTGCTGTCGGTCATCGCAACGCTCTACCCGTCGTGGAAAGCCTCGAAGCTCGATCCCGTTGAAGCTTTGCGGTACGAGTGAGACCCATGGACACCACACCCATTGCTCCGATTCTGCAGCTCGAGAACGTCACGCGATCCTTTCGCCAAGGCGAAAAAGAGATCACGGTTTTAACGGGCGTCGACGCCGTTCTATGGCCGGGTCAGGCCGTGGCGCTCGTCGGACCCTCCGGCGCGGGCAAGTCTACGCTTCTGCACATAACGGGATTGCTCGAATCTCCGACGAGCGGCCGCGTGATCATCAACGGCCATGACTGCGCGACACTCACCGAAGCCGAGCGCACGAAACTCCGTCGCAAAGAGATCGGCTTCGTCTATCAGTTTCATCAGCTGTTACCGGAATTCAGCGCCCTCGAAAACGTCGTCATTCCGCAGCTGATCCTCGGCACGAGCCGTAAGGCGGCGGACAAACACGCGCGCGAGCTTCTCGCAAGTGTTGGTCTCGCCGGACGAGCCGAGCACCGTCCCGCGGAACTATCTGGCGGCGAGCAGCAGCGCACCGCGATTTGCCGTGGACTGGCGAACAGCCCGCGGCTTCTGCTCGCCGATGAGCCGACCGGAAACCTCGATCCGCACACGTCCGAGCATGTATTCCGTCAGCTGATCGATGTTATCCGCCGCCAAGGGGTTGCAGCGTTGATCGCGACCCACAATCTTGAGCTCGCAAGCCGCATGGACCGCGTTCTGCAGGTTCATGAGGGCCGCCTTGTCGAGATCTCGCTGGCACAAACGCGCTGAAAATCCACGGATTTGCGGGTCTGCAGAACACGGCTCGTTCCGAGCTGTGCGGCGTCGGCGCGTTTAACTTGCGGCATGCCGTCGTGTACATAACGTAGGCACATGGAACACCCGATTCGGCCACCCGCGCGAAACCCGAAGTTCATTCACCTCAAGGTGCATTCGGCTTACTCGCTGCTCGAAGGCGCGCTTCCGATAACGAAGCTCGCCAAGCTCGCGACAGCGATGAATCTTCCCGCGCTCGGATTGACCGATACGAACAATCTGTTCGGCGCTCTCGAATTTTCCGAGAAGCTGTGGGGCGCGGGCGTTCAGCCGATTTCGGGCACGACGCTCGATATCGATTTTGGCGACAATCGAGACAACGGTACGGTTGTGCTCAAGGCGATGAGCAACGAACCGCGCGTGAAGCCGGCCGGTAAGATTGCGCTGCTCGCCATGAACGCCGAAGGCTTCGCCAACCTCATGCGCCTTTCGAAATCTTTGAATTTCGAACCGTCGGCGGATGAGCCTTTGCACGTCAAAATCGCGCGCCTGGAGGAACTGTCCGCGGGGCTCATCGCGCTCACCGGCGGCCCGCAAGGTCCGATTGATGCAGCCCTTCGTGACGGCCAGCACGAGCAGGCCGTCGAACGACTGAAGACGCTCGAGAAGATTTTCGGCGACCGGCTCTACGTTGAACTGCAACGCCACGGCCTTCCGGAAGAAGCCGAAGTCGAACCGCAGCTCATCGAACTCGCCTATGCGCGCAACCTGCCGATCGTTGCAACGAACGAATGCTATTTCGCGGTGCGCGGCGACTATGAAGCGCACGACGCGCTTCTTTGCATCGCGGACGGGCGCTACGTGGTCGAGGATAATCGCCGCCGTGCGAGCCCCGAGCACTATCTGAAAAGCGAAGACGAGATGGCGGCACTGTTCGCCGATCTCCCCGAGGCTTTGGCGAACACCGTCGAAATCGCCATCCGCTGCGCTTACCGGCCCGAGGGCCGCAAGCCGATCCTGCCGCGCTTCGTTGCCGCCGACGATAGTCTGAGCGAAATCGAGAACTTTCGCCTCGAAGCTGCGGAGCTGAAGCGGCAGGCGATCGAGGGCCTCAAAGTACGCCTTGAGGCACACGGTCCTGCGCAGGGCTTCACGGTCGAGGATTATGAGAAGCGCCTCGCCTACGAGGTGGACGTCATCACGCAGATGAAGTTCCCCGGCTACTTTCTGATCGTTGCCGACTTCATCAAATGGTCGAAAGCCAACGGCGTGCCGGTCGGACCGGGCCGCGGTTCGGGCGCGGGCTCGCTCGTCGCTTATGCGCTGACCATCACCGATCTCGATCCGCTTCGCTTCGGCTTGCTCTTCGAACGCTTTCTCAATCCCGAGCGCGTCTCGATGCCGGACTTCGACATCGACTTCTGCCAGGAAAAACGCGATCGCGTCATCGACTACGTGCAGAAGAAGTACGGTGACGATCGCGTCGCGCAGATTATCACGCACGGAAAGCTGCAGGCCCGCGCCGTGCTCCGCGACGTCGGTCGCGTGCTGCAAATGCCTTACGGTCAGGTCGACCGGCTCTGCAAGCTCGTACCGAACAACCCCGCTAATCCGGTGACGCTGCGCGAGGCGATCGACGGTGAGCCGAAGCTTCAGGAAGAGCGCGACAGCGAACCGATCGTCGCCCGGCTGCTCGAAATCGCCGAGAAGCTCGAAGGCCTGTATCGCCACGCCTCGACCCACGCCGCCGGCATGGTGATCGGCGACAGACCGCTCGAAGAGCTCGTTCCGCTCTATCGCGATCCGAAGTCCCACTTCCCGATCACCCAGTACAACTGGAAAATGGTCGAGGCGGCGGGCCTCGTGAAGTTCGACTTCCTCGGCCTCAAGACGCTGACGGTTCTCGCCAAGGCGCTCGAACTGATCAAGCGCGGCCGCGGCATCGATATCGATCTGGCGGCACTGCCGCTCGACGATAAACCGGCTTACGAGATGCTGGCCAAGGCCGATACGGCCGGCGTGTTCCAGCTCGAAAGTACGGGCATGCGTGAAAGCTTGAAGCGGCTGAAGCCCGACCGTTTCGAGGACATCATCGCCATGGTGGCGCTCTATCGCCCGGGCCCGATGGACAACATCCCGACCTACATCAACCGCAAGCACGGCGAAGAGCCTGTCGACTGCCTCCATCCGATGCTCGAAGGCATCCTGAAGGAGACGTACGGCGTCATCATCTATCAGGAGCAGGTCATTCAGATCGCTCAGGTGATGGGCGGCTACACGCTCGGACAAGCCGACTTGCTCCGCCGCGCCATGGGTAAGAAAGACAAGGCCGAGATGGCGAAGCAGCAAGCGCGCTTCGTCGAGGGCGCGCTCGCCAACGGCGTCAAGAAAGAAGACGCGATCTACATCTTCGAACTGGTCGATAAATTCGCGGGCTACGGCTTCAACAAATCGCACGCCGCCGCTTACGCGCTCGTCAGCTATCACACCGCCTATTTGAAGGCGAACTTCCGCGAGGAATTCTTTGCTGCCTCGATGACGCTCGATATGGGCAATACCGACAAGCTCGCGATGTTTGCGTCCGAAGCGCGAAAGTCCGGCATTAAGATGCTGCCCCCGTGCGTCAATCAATCGGGTGTCGATTTCGGTGTCGAGCCGCCGTCGGGCGATTCCAAATTCGGCGCTATCCGCTATTCGCTCGCGGCTTTGAAGAACATCGGCTCGGGCGCGGTCGAAACCATCGTCAGCGAGCGAACCGCCGGTGGACTCTATAGCGGCCTCGGCGACTTCGCGAGCCGTGTCGATGCCAAGGCTTTGAATAAGCGCGCCGTCGAAACAATGGCCAAAGCCGGAGCTTTCGATTCTCTGAATTCCAATCGCGCCCTCGTTGCAGCCAACGCCGACACCATCCTTGCGTCCGCTCAGCGCCGAACCGCCGACGCGGCGCAGGGCATCACGGATCTTTTTGGCTCGGGCGGCAAGCCCGCCGACCTGGTGCTCCGGGCGACGCCCGCCTGGACCAGCATGGAGAAGCTGTCGGCTGAATTCGAAGCCATCGGCTTCTATCTTTCCGGCCATCCCCTCGATCAGTACGACCGGGTGCTGGGGAAGCTCGGCGTGAAGCGGGTGAGCGAGTTCGAGGCGCTGGTGATGCGCGGAGCAAGCGCTGGGCGCCTTGCCGGTATCGTGATTGCGGCGCGCGAGCGGCGCTCCCAGAAAGGCAACAAGTTTGCGTTCGCCACATTCTCCGACGCGACCGGACAATTCGAAGCCATCATTTTCTCGGACACGCTGGCAGCGAGCCGCCATCTTCTCGAGCCAGGAACGCCCGTCATTGTTTCGGTCGAAGCCGAGCGTGATGGCGACACGATGAAACTGCGTGTGCAATCGATCGAAGAACTCGACAAGGCCGCGGCCGCCGTTCCGCGCAATCTGAAGCTTGTGCTTGATCGCCGGTCGGTTGTCGCAAAAGCTGCGCCGGTTTCAGATGTCGGAAAATATTTGAAGCCGAATGCGCGCGGTGGCGAAATTCGCATTGTGCTTGCGCTGGATGATCGCAATCGCGAAATGGAATTTGTCTTGCCCGGCAGATATGACGTTTCTCCCCGCGAATCACTTCGCATTGAAGCGCTGCCAATCGTGTCGGAAATCATTGAAATTTAAAACCAGCGGTTGCGGATTGGCTGTCTTGCTCCGGCCAATGAAGATTTTAATCGAATTAGCGACGGCTTTGTCCTCGGATAGGCGTTAAGGGACCAGACGTGAGAGACGCGTCTAGTTTCGATAGGAGCCTATCAATGAAAAAGAGCTTGATTGCTGCAGCGACCCTCGCAGCTATCACCCTCGGCCTTGCTGGCGGCGCTAACGCCGGCGTTGCCGGTGCCGGCCTGAAAGGCATCGGCGCGCACGCTGAAAAATCTGTCATCGAACAGGTCGATTACAGAAAAAAGCGGTACTACAAGCGGTATCACAAGCGGCATTACAATGCGCACCACCACAGGCACCACAAGAAGTGGGTCTGCCGCTACCGTCATGGTCACCGTCACTGCGCTTGGCGCTAAGCGCCCGCAACTCGACCGAAGGTAGCGCGCGAGCGCTGCCTTCTTCTGACCCAGTTTGCGTCCATAGCTCCGCTCCTTTGAGCTAGCCAAATAAGAGGCAAAACATGTCGAAATTCTACGCCGCCCTGGTCGCTGCTTTGCTGCTTGCCCCCGCTGCTTATGCCGCCGACCAGAAAATGGCCGCGCCCGATATCAAGAAGAACCTCGAAGCGACAGCATCCGACCCCGCGAAGCTCAAAGCCTATTGCTCGATGTCGAAAAAGATGGACGAGATCGGCGACGATGAGAAGAAGGCTGAAGCCGCTGGCGACGAAATCGACGGCTACTTCAAAACGCTTGGCGACGATTTCGAGAACGCCTGGGATGCAGGCCAGGACGCGGCCGACGGTTCTCCTGAAGCAAGCGCGATGGACGAGGCTGTCGCGTTGCTCGACGGCAAGTGCAAGTAACAGCCAAAACCTGAAGACGCAGCCGGTAGCGCAGCGAGCGATCTGCGCCGGCTGATAAAATGCCCTGACAAATCATGGACGCACTGCCATCCGCCCCACGTCGGCCGGTTGCAGTGCGTTCTGCTTTTCGGCCGCTTACAGGAGGGGAGGGTGGCTCGGTCCTCCCGCGCCGGATGCAAGGGCCGCCCAAATGATCCTCGTGGGTTGCGCATTCGGACAATCCCCCGTATATAGCCGCCATCTCACACGCGAGACGCTCGCGCAATGCGGATGAAAAGCCCCGCATCGCGCTCCGGTGGAGATTAGCTCAAGCCTCTGAAATGGCTGGCAAATCTCTTCTTAAGTCTCGCGGAGGTCTAACCGGAAAAGGGAACGATACGATGGCACTTCCTGCCTTCAACATGCGTCAGCTATTGGAAGCTGGCGTTCACTTCGGCCACCAGGCACACCGCTGGAACCCCAAGATGGCACCGTTCATCTATGGGTCGCGCAACAAAATCCACATTCTCGATCTGACGCAGACGGTGCCGCTGTTGCATCAGGCGCTGCTCAAGGTCTCCGACACGGTCGCCGGCGGCGGTCGCGTTCTTTTCGTCGCGACGAAGCGCCAGGCTTCCGATGGCATCGCCGACGCTGCAAAGCGCAGCGCCCAGTACTTCATCAACCACCGTTGGCTCGGCGGTACGCTGACCAACTGGAAGACCGTTTCGCAGTCGATCCGCCGTCTCCGCCAGCTCGATGAGATCCTGGCCGACCCGCAGGGCCGCACGAAGAAAGAAATCCTGAACCTCACGCGCGAACGCGACAAGCTCAACCAGTCGCTCGGCGGCATCAAGGACATGGGCGGCACGCCCGATCTCCTCGTTGTCATCGACACCAACAAGGAAGCGATCGCCATCCAGGAGGCGCGCAAGCTTGGTATCCCGATCGTCGCGATCGTCGACACCAACTGCGATCCGGACGGCGTTGACTATCCGGTTCCGGGCAACGACGACGCCGGCCGCGCAATCACCCTTTATTGCGATCTGATGGCTCGCGCAGCTCTTGACGGTCTCGAGCGTTCGCAAGGCGCATCTGGCGTCGACATCGGTGCATCCGAGACGCCGCCGGCAGAAGAGCTGCCGAAGGTCGTCTTCAAGGGCATCGAAGCGCCGCGCGGCGAAGCTGATGACCTCAAGCGGATCACGGGCATCAACCCGAAGATCGAGCAGCGCCTCAACGACGCCGGCGTCTACCACTTCTGGCAGATCGCCGACCTCACGCCCGACTACGTCGAGTCGCTCGACCGTCAGCTGAAGCTGAGGGGGCAGATCGCCAAGGAAGACTGGGTCGCTCAGGCCAAGAAGCTCGTTGAGGCAGCCACCGTCTAATTCCGGCGTTGGTGTCCGACATCGAACTGTCGTGCTGCTGAAGCGTGACTGTGAATGAACTGATATGAGGCGCCCATCGTGGCGCCTCGAACCTCATAGGTGAGAGAATGACGACGATCACCGCTGCAGATGTGAAGAAGCTGCGCGATATGACCGGCGCCGGCATGATGGATTGCAAAACGGCGCTGACCGAGACGAACGGCGATATCGAAGCCGCCGTCGATTGGCTGCGTAAGAAGGGCCTCTCGAAGGCCGCGAAGAAGTCCGGCCGCGTCGCCGCCGATGGCCTCATCGGCATCGTCGCGAAGGGCCGCGAGGGCGCCGTTGTCGAAGTGAACTCGGAGACGGACTTCGTTGCGCGTAACGAGCAGTTCCAGACGCTCGTCCGCGAGATCGCCGCGCTGGCTCCGGCCGCCAAGGGCGATCTCAAGGCGCTTTTGGCTGCAACTTATCCCGGCACCAAGAACAGCGTCGAAACGACGATCCAGGAAGCCGTCGCGACGATCGGCGAGAACATGACCGTTCGCCGGACGGCAGCGGTTGCCGTCAAGGAAGGCGTCGTCGCCGACTATGTCCATAACCGCGTGGCCGATGGCCTCGGCAAGATCGGCGTTCTCGTCGCTCTCGAAAGTGCCGGCGATGAGCCGACGCTGTTCGAATTGGCGCGCATGATCGCGATGCACGTCGCGGCCGCAAGCCCCGTCGCACTCGACATTTCCGAGGTGCCGGCCGACGTGATCGAGCGCGAGAAAGCCATTCTCGCCGACAAGAACCAGGGCAAGAAGCCGGACGTTCTCGAGAAGATCATCTCCGGCGGTATCAAGGCGTTCGCTAAGGAAAACTGCCTGCTCGAGCAGCAGTACATCCACGACACCACCAAGACGGTCGCACAGGCCGTCAAGGAAGCCGAGGGCAAGGCCGGTGCTCCGATCAAGGTCGCAGGCTTCGTCCGCTTCGCGCTCGGTGAAGGCATCGACAAGAAGGAAGAGGACTTCGGCGAGGAAGTCCGCAAGCTCGCAAGCGGCGGCTAAGCTCTTGCCGGGCCGAATGGCCCGGTTAGACGCTAGCTGGAATCGCTCTAGAGCGTTAGGTATCAGCCGGCCGGTCCTCGCGACCGGCCGTTTTTTGTGCCATCTCAGATTGTCGTGCCAAGGAAAGTGCCTATGGGAGTGACGCCGATGCGTGGAGCGCAGGGTCTCAAATACAAGCGGCTGCTGGTGAAGCTTTCCGGCGAAGCTCTGATGGGCGCGCAGCCCTATGGCATCGACATGGGCGTCGCCGACCGCTTGTCGAACGATATCGCGGCGGCCGTCGCTGAAGGCGCCGAGATCGCGATCGTCGTGGGCGGTGGCAACATCTTCCGCGGCCTCAGTGGTGCGGCCAAGGGGATGGACCGCGCGACGGCCGATTACATGGGCATGCTCGCCACCGTGATGAACGCGCTGGCCCTCCAGAATTCGCTGGATCATCGGGGCGTCCAGGCGCGCGTCCTCTCGGCAATTCCGATGCCGACGGTCTGCGAAAGCTATGTTCGCCCGAAGGCCCTGTCATACCTCGGCCGAGGCAACGTCGTCATATTTGCGGCAGGCACCGGAAACCCCTTTTTCACGACCGATACGGCGGCCGTTCTGCGCGGCATCGAGATGAACTGTAACGCGGTTCTGAAGGCCACTCAGGTCGACGGCGTATATTCGGCCGACCCGAAGAAGCACAAGGACGCAGTCCGCTACGACCAGCTGACTTATTCGGAGGTTTTGGCCAAGGATCTCAAAGTGATGGATGGTGCGGCCATTGCCCTTGCCCGGGATAATGGACTTCCGCTAATTGTGGTTTCAATCGACGAACCGGGAAACCTCTTGAAAGCTCTGCGCGGAGAAGCTCGCCAGACCCTTATCGAGGGAACCGGTTGAACGCCGCTGAAAACCCATCCTCGCGCCGCCTGGTTGACGGCAGCTGTGGTTTGAGGTTTCGCGCGCTGGGAGGAATAGGAAAATGGCATCGGCAGTTCACGACATTAAAGAAATCGAAACGCGCATGCGCGCCTCGATCGACGCGTTGAAGCGCGAGTTTTCAGGGCTTCGGACTGGGCGCGCCAGCGCCAACCTGCTCGACCCTGTCCAGGTGATGGTCTACGGCTCGCGGATGCCGCTCAATCAGGTCGCGACAGTCTCGGTGCCCGAGCCGCGAATGATTAGCGTTCAGGTCTGGGATCGCAGCAACGTCATGGCTGTCGATAAGGGCATCCGTGAAGCCAATCTCGGTCTCAATCCGATTGTTGACGGCCAGATTCTCCGCCTTCCGATCCCGGCGCTGACGGCCGACCGCCGCCAGGAATTGGTCAAGCTTGCGCACAAGTATGCCGAGCAGGGCAAGGTCTCGATCCGCAACGTCCGGCGCGAGGCAATGGACCTTCTGAAGAAACTTGAGAAAGACGGCAAAATGAGCCAGGACGACCATCGGGGTAATTCCGAAAAGGTCCAGGAGCTGACAGATCGCCTCATCAAGGAGATCGACGCTACGCTCGTCACAAAAGAAGCCGAAATTCAGAAGGTTTGATCTGCCGCCCCTTTTGGGCGCAGTAAGTCGTGTAAATGATTTTGAGATTTTGATCCCAGAGGCCATTCGACAGTGGCGCCAGCAGCGAAGCCTACCGACGATGGGTCCGGCATACTGGCCCCTCCGCGTCACGTCGCGATCATCATGGACGGAAACGGGCGGTGGGCGCGGGAGCGCGGGCTGCCGAGAGCGTTGGGCCATCGCCAAGGCGTCGAGGCCGTTCGCCGCGCCGTCCGTGCAGCGATCGAACTCAAAATCACTTACCTGACGATCTTCAGCTTCTCTTCCGAGAACTGGAACCGGCCGGTCGAAGAGGTCGACGATCTCATGGGGCTGATGAAGCGCTTCATCCGCCGCGATCTTGCCGAACTGCATGAGGCGGGCGTCTGCATTCGCGTCATCGGCCAGCGCCAGCACGTCGACAGCGAACTGACGACGTTGATCGATGAAGCCGTCGAGCTGACCCGCGGCAACGATGTTCTGACACTCGTCATCGCCTTCAATTACGGCTCGCGCACCGAGATCGCGGGAGCGGCGCGAAAGCTCGCCGAGCAAGTAGCGGCGGGCAAACTCGATCCCTCCGACATCACCGTCGAGCGGATCGCCAATGCGCTCGATACGTCCGGCATTCCCGATCCCGACCTGTTGATCCGGACGTCGGGCGAAATGCGCCTCTCCAACTTCCTGCTGTGGCAGACGGCGTATTCAGAATTTGTGTTTTTGGACTGCTATTGGCCGGATTTCGACAAGGCGGCGTTCGAAGTCGCCCTCGCAGAATTTCGCTCGCGCGAACGTCGCTTCGGCGGCTTGTCCAAACGCTCGACAGCTTGAGGGTTTGGAAAATGCCGGCCGATAATCCCGACAATCAACGGCCGTTTCTCGGAGGCGCGCTCGATTTCATCCCGTACGAGTTGAGGCTGCGCATCGCGTCGGGCGTCGCCATCGGCGTCGTCGCGTTCGCCATGCTCTACTGGAGTCCCGCCGCCTTCGCTGTGCTGACGTTTCTGATCGCGGCGGCGATGAGCTGGGAGTGGGGCCGCATCGTTCGAGGCGAAATGCCGGACCGCGCCCTCGTCGTCCACATCATCGCGGTTTTCATCGCGGCTGTCCTTGTGACCAACGATATGGCCGGCCTGAGCGTCCTGACGGCAGTCGTAGGCGCCGCCGTCGTCGCGGCCCTGGCGATAGGATCCGGCCGGGCGCGGCTCTCTGGCGCCGGCGTGATGTACACAGCGCTGCCGGTCGTTGCGCTCGTCTGGCTGAGATCGGACGAACCTTTGGGATTTCTCGCAACGCTATTCGTTTTGATCGCCGTCGCGGTGACGGATATCGCAGCCTACGTCTCGGGGCGGACGATCGGCGGACCGAAGCTCTGGCCGGAGATTTCTCCGAACAAGACCTGGTCGGGCCTTCTGGGCGGCATCACCGCCGCTGGCTTTGCTGGCCTGCTTTTTTCGTTTTTCACCGGTTCCGGCACGCCGCTTTGGCTCGCGGGCCTCGGTCTTGCCACAGGATTGGTGGCCCAGTGCGGTGATTTGGCGGAATCGGCCTTGAAGCGGCACTTCGGATTGAAGGACTCCGGCGGCTTGATACCTGGCCACGGCGGGTTCATGGATCGCATGGACGGCATCGTGACCGCGAGCGTCCTGGCGGCCCTGATCGGCCTTGCGATTGATGCCTATGCGCCGGCGCGCGCTCTTCTTTACGGGTCATAAGCGAATGGCAGTGACAACGAGCGTTCCCTACCGGTTGCCTGAGAAAGCGTCAGCGGCTCGACTTGGTTCGGCCGCCGCGTCAGGGGTTATGCGGCTAACCGTTCTCGGCGCCACAGGGTCCGTCGGGAAGAGCACGCTCGATCTCGTCGGCCGCACGCCGGAGCGCTTCGAGATCGTCGCTCTGACCGCGCAATCGAACGCCCAGGAACTGGCGGACCTCGCGCGCCTTCACAAAGCCAAGCTCGCTGTCATCGGCGACGAAAGCCGCTTGGGCGAGCTCAGGGAGGCACTCGCGGGAACCGGCATTCGGACAGCGGGCGGCGCCTCGGCGCTCGTGGAAGCGGCTCTGGAGCCAGCCGATTGCGTAATGGCGGCAATCGTCGGCGCGGCCGGGCTGCGGCCGACATTTGCAGCCGCGTCCCAGGGCTCCCGCGTCGCACTCGCTAACAAGGAATGTCTCGTCTCCGCCGGCCACGTCTTCACCTCCGCGGTCGCGCGCTCCGGCGCTGAGCTTTTGCCCGTCGACAGCGAACATTCTGCAGCCTTCCAGGCATTGGCGGGAGCCGACCCGGATTCGATCGAGAAGATCGTTCTGACGGCGTCGGGCGGCCCTTTTCGCAACTGGACCCACGAACAGATAGCGACGGCAACGCCCGAGCAGGCTTTGAAGCATCCCAACTGGTCGATGGGCGCGAAAATCACCATCGACAGCGCCAGCCTGATGAACAAGGGCCTTGAGCTGATCGAGGCATTTCACCTCTTCCCCGTCTCGGTCGATGCGCTCGATTGCATCGTACACCCCCAATCGATCGTTCATTGCCTTGTGAGCTACGTCGACGGATCGGTGCTGGCCCAGTTGGCCGCGCCAGACATGCGCACCCCCATCGCCGTCGCACTCGCATGGCCCGACCGCATGATCGCGCCGACCGAAAAGCTTGATCTCGCCCGTCTCGCGACGTTGACGTTCGAGCCACCCGATGAAACCCGTTTTCCGGCCCTTCGCGTCGCCCGCGCAGCGATGCGGCGAGGCGACACGGCCCCCGCGGTACTGAATGCCGCAAACGAGATCGCCGTTAAGGCTTTCCTCGACCGCCGGATCAAGTTTTTGGACATCGCCGCCCTGGTCGAAGACACGCTCGATGCGGCAGAGCGTCAGGGTGCCATTTGCCCAGCAGAAACACTGGACGATATACTGGCCGTGGATGAGCTCGCTCGCTATCTCTCGGAAGACAAACTCAGTGGCTATTAGGACGGCTCGCGCTTAGGGTCGGGTTTTCCGCTGTTCGAACCAGCACTCAAGGGATTTTCAAATGGAATTTTTGTCGTCGCTCGCCGGTGGGATTTGGCAATACGGGATCATGTTCCTCCTGGTGCTGACGCTCGTCGTTTTCATCCACGAGCTTGGGCATTTTCTGGTGGCGCGCTGGTGCGGCGTCACTGTCAAAACCTTCTCGATCGGTTTCGGGCCTGAAATCTTTGGGTTTTTCGACAAGCACGGAACGCGCTGGCGCTTCGCGTGGATTCCCCTCGGCGGCTACGTCAAGTTCATCGACGACGAAAACGCGTCGTCTTTCGGCGGCGAGAAGCAACTGAAACCGGCCGAGCGGGCAGGGGCTTTTCACTCGAAATCCGTCGGTGCACGTGCCGCTGTCGTCGCGGCCGGACCGATCGCCAACTTCCTCTTGGCCATTGTGCTCTATTCGGCAATCAACGCCACGGTCGGCATCCGCATTTTGCCTCCGCTCGTTGATGCCGTCGTCGCCAATTCTCCGGCCGAGCGGGCAGGCTTCAAGTCGGGCGACACGATCCTCGCGATCGACGGCACCAAAATCGACAAGTTCGACGACCTCCAGCGCATCGTGGGCTCCAGCGCCGGCGAAGAGCTGAAGTTTACGGTGCAACGCGGCAGCGACACGATTACGCTCAATGCGACGCCAAACGTGGACGAGCAAAAAGATGCGATGGGCCGGACGTTTAGGCGTGGCCTTATCGGCATTCAGCGCGCGATTTCCCCGGACAAGGTCAAGACGGTCCAGGTCAGCCTGCCGGAAGCGGTAGCGCTCGGCGTTTCCGAAACCTATGGCAATTTAACGCAGACGCTCGCCGGGCTGCGGGACATCGTCACGCGGCGCCAGTCGGCCGAGCAAATGGGCGGTCCGATCATGATGGCCGAGGTGACTGCCAAGGTCGCCGAGCTTGGCATTGAGCCGATGCTGCGATGGATCGCCTTCATCTCGGCAAACATTGGTTTTCTGAACCTGCTGCCGGTTCCCGTTCTCGACGGTGGTCACCTTATGTTCTACGCCTTCGAAGCGATCCGCAGAAAGCCCGCCAGCGAGCGCCTTCAGCAGATGGGTTTCCAGGTCGGTTTGGCGCTGCTGATGATGTTGATGGTTTTCGTCAATTTCAACGACATTTTGAACGTTTGGCGACGTTTGGTCGGCACCGGTTGAACGCCTGCAGATTCCCTGTAGAGTGACGTAAACTTACCACTTTCCGGAGGCTTTCTGAATCGTTAAAAGCGGTATGGTGCGCAGCATGTTAAGTCTTCGAATCGGGGGGCCGAGTTGAAGTCTTTGATGGGCTGCGGTGGGACCTAAGAGCCTTAACGACCATAAGAAACGAACGACAAGAACAAGAAAAACTCGAAAAACAACACTACGCATGAGTGTGACGCTGCCGCCGACAGCGCGCATGTGAAATTGGGGGTCGGCGGCACACGGGGGCTATTCCGCGTATGCAGAAATTTAAGATCATCTTGGCGGGACTGCGCCTTGTTTTGGCGCTTCTAGTCCTCTCGCCGGTGGTCGCCATGGGTGACGCCGCCTGGATTTCAGGTGCTGCGTCCGCCCAAAGCGTGATCAAGAACATCGAGGTCGTCGGGAATCGGCGCGTCGAGCCTGAAACGGTGCGCTCGTACCTGCAATTCAGTGCAGGCGACGCATACAACGCCTCGAAGATCGACGCGTCGATCAAAGCCCTGTTCGGGACCGGCCTCTTCGCCGACGTCTCGATGGACTACAAGGGCTCGACCGTCGTTATCACGGTCAAAGAAAATCCGGTCATCAATCAGGTTGCCTTCGAAGGCAACAGCGAGGTCGACACCGCGACCTTGACTGGTGAAGTCCAGCTGAAGCCGCGCTCCGTCTTCACCCGCGCCAAGGCGCAGGGCGACGTGCAGCGTATTCTGGACGTCTACCGCAGGCAGGGCCGCTTCGCTGCCAGCGTCGAGCCGAAAATCATTCAGCTCGAGCAAGACCGCGTGAACCTCGTCTTCGAAATCGACGAAGGCAACGCGACCAAGGTCAAGGGCATCAACTTCGTGGGCAACCACGCGTTCTCCGATAGCCAGCTGCGCGACATCATCTCGACGACGCAGGTCGGCTGGTTCGACTTCCTGAAGGGCACTTCGGTCTACGATCCTGACCGCATGAATCTCGATCGCGAGCTCGTCCGTCAGTACTATCTCAAGAACGGCTATCCCGACGCGACCGTCACGGCCGCTAATGCTGAGATCGATCCAGATGGTTCGGGCTTCCTGATCACGTTCGCGATCGACGAAGGCCAGCCATATACCTTCGGCGCGATCAACGTCGAAAGCTCTTTGCCCGACATCGACGGCAGCTCGCTTACGGGTGACCTGCTGACGCAAGCCGGCGCCGTCTACGACGCCTCGCAGATCGACAAGACGTCCGAGAGGTTGACGCTCAACATCGCGGACAAGGGCTATGCCTTTGCGCGTGTTCGTCCTCGCCCGATCCCGGATGCCGCGAGCCGCACGATCGCGATCACCTACGTTGTCGACGAAGGTCCGCGAGTTTACATCGAGCGCATCAACGTCATCGGCAACTCGCGCACCAAAGACTTCGTCATCCGTCGCGAATTCCGTTTGGCTGAAGGCGACGCCTTCAACAGCCTCATGGTCGACCGCGCGAAGAAGCGATTGCAGTCGCTCGGCTTGTTCAAGAACGTCGACGTCAAGCGGCGTCCCGGATCGGCACCCGATCGCGTCGTTCTCGATGTGGTTGTCGAAGAGCAGTCGACAGGCGAACTCTCGTTCGGCGCCGGTTACTCCACGAGTGAAGGCGTGATCGGCGACGTGTCGATCACCGAGCGCAACCTGTTCGGCAACGGCCAGTTCGTTCGACTGAAACTCGCAGGCTCCTTCGAGCGTATGCAGGCGGACTTCTCGTTCACCGAGCCGCGCTTCCTCGACCGCAACCTGTCGGCAGGCTTCGACCTCTTCTATAAACAGCTCGACTACACCCAGCAGTCCGGCTTCCAGCAGAAGAAGATGGGCGGTCAGGTTCGTCTCGGCTTCCCGATCGCCGAAAACCTCTGGATGCAGACGGCGTACTCGATCTCGCGTGACGAAATCTTCGACGTGCAGAACAATGCCTCACTTGCGATCAAGGAAGCTTGCGGTGCCGCCGATCTCACACCTAATAGCCCTCCTAACTGCCGCGACAGTGGTTACTGGACGTCGCTGGTCGGCACCACGATCAGCTACGACAAGCGCAACAATGGAGCGAACCCGACGCGCGGCTATTATATCGAGGTCGCCAACGACTTCGCTGGCCTCGGTGGCGACGCTCAGTACTGGCGCGTCAATGCGGAAGGTCGCTTCTACTACCCGATCACCGAAAAGATCACCTTCGTCGGCCGCGCGATAGGCGGCGTGGTTCAGGGTTGGGGTGGCGAGGATGTTCGACTGCTCGACGCTTACTTCAAAGGCGGCGAGACGATCCGCGGCTTCGACCGGTCGGGCTACGGTCCGCGCGACTTGAGTTCACAAAACAAAGACGCGCTTGGCGGCCAGAAGTACTGGGGTGCGACTGCCGAAGTCCGCTTCCCGATCCCCTACGTTCCTGACGATCTCGGCATCAGCGCCGCGGTCTTCGCTGACGCAGGTTCGCTGTGGGATGCGACAGGCGGTGCCAAGAAGGCCCTCGGCACTGATCCCAACATCCTTGGAGACAGCGACTCCGTCCGTTCGTCGGTTGGCGGCAGCTTGATGTGGAACTCGCCTGTCGGCCCGTTGCGCATGGACTTCGCGAAGGTCCTGACGAAGCAGGCTTACGACGAGACGCAGTTCTTCCGCTTCGGCGCCCAGACGAAGTTCTAACGTCTGAGCCTAACGGCCGAGCGACTTGAGTTTTGAAGAGCGGCGTCAAAAGCGCCGCTCTTTTTCATTGAGTTATCACCTACTTGAACTGGCTATTTGCCTGAGGGTCTTGCCAACATCCCTCGCGTCGTTCATTCAACGCTTCCAAAATTGACAGATCTGAAACAAAAGCGGACCGGAGGCGGCGTTATGGAGCATCCCGGATTCTTTGAACGTGCCGGGCCGTATGCACTCTCGGAAGTCGCAACGGCTGCAGGCGCGGAAATCGCGAACGGCGCGGACCCGGCGGTCAAGATCGATGACGTGCGCCCGCTTTTCGAAGCAGGCCCGAGCCATATCTCCTTCATCGACAACAAGAAATATCTGACCCAGCTCGACGCGACGAAGGCCGGTGCCTGTCTCGTCATTCCGGCGATCGCGGACCGCGTTCCGGCCGGAACGACGGCGCTCATCACCAAGCAGCCCTATCACGGCTTTGCCCGCGCCCTGGCGCTGTTCTATCCGGCCGCCATGCAGCCGATGGTGGCGACCGCCGGCGCACCGCCGGTCGATCCGACGGCGGTCCTCGAAGCAGGCGTAATGATCGAGCCTGGGGCCGTTATCGGCCGTGAGGCTCAGATCGGGGCCGGAACGCGCATCGCGGCTGGCGCGGTCATTGGGGCGCGCGTCACAATCGGGCGTGATTGCTTCATCGGCCCGCTGGCGACCGTGACCCATGCGCTCGTCGGCGACCGGGTTATCATCCATTCCGGCGTCCGGATCGGCCAGGACGGCTTCGGCTTCGCCATGGGGCGCACGGGCCATCTCAAAGTGCCGCAGATCGGCCGGGTCATCATCCAGGACGACGTGGAAATTGGGGCAAATACAACCATAGACAGGGGTGCCCTTAAGGATACGATCATCGGCGAGGGCTCGAAAATTGATAATCTCGTCCAGATCGGGCACAACGTCATCATCGGTCGCCATTGCGTGATCGTATCGATGTGCGGCATCTCGGGCTCGACCGAACTTGGCGACTTCGTCGTCATGGGCGGCCAATCGGGAACTGTGGGCCACATCAAGATCGGAAGCGGCGCACAAGTCGGCGGGGCCTCGCACCCGACGCACGATGTGCCGCCGGGCGCCCGTTATTTCGGCACTCCGGCAAAGCCGCTGCGCGAATCCGCCCGTGAACAGGCCATGATCAAGCGGCTCGTCGCGCGCGATAAAGACAGCTATGAGGACGGTACGCCGGAGCCTGAAGAAGGCTGACGCCCGGCAGGCTCGATCGGTCGAGCATAATTTTTTTGGAGCACACGACGATGGAAGGCAAGGCAACGGCGGTCAAGACCCTGGGCACCGCGGATATCAACCGGGTGATGAAGCTCCTGCCGCATCGCTATCCGTTCCTTCTGGTCGACCGGATGTACGATATGGATGCCGACGAGAGCTGCGTCGGCGTCAAGAACGTCACGATCAACGAGCCGTTCTTTCAAGGTCACTTCCCACAGTTTCCCGTGATGCCGGGCGTGCTCATCATCGAGGGCCTCGCGCAGACGGCAGGCGCGCTCTGCGTCTCGAACGTCGGCCACGACTACAAGGCCGAGCTCGTCTATTTCATGGGCATCGATAACGCCAAGTTCCGCAAACCCGTGCTCCCTGGCGACCAGCTCCACTACCACGTACGCAAGGTCCGCAATCGCGGCCGCGTGTGGCGCTTCAAGTGCGAAGCGAAGGTCAACGGCAAGACCGTGGCCGAGGCCGAAATCAGCGCCATGCTGGCAGACACCGCCGACGCGCGCGCATTTGCGAGCCAAAATGGCTGAAGTGGAAGTCCATCCGACGGCCGTCGTCGAAGACGGGGCAAAGATAGCCGCAGGCGTGAAGGTCGGGCCCTTCTGTGTCGTCGGCCGCGACGTCACGCTCGGCGAGCGCGTCGAGCTCGTGAGCCATGTCGTCGTCGCCGGAACGACGGAGATCGGCTCGGGCACGCGCATTTTCCCCTTCGCGTCGATCGGCCATCAGCCGCAGGATTTGAAATACAAAGGCGAGCCCTGCTCGCTGACTGTCGGGTCGGACTGCATCATTCGCGAAGGCGTGACGATGAACCCGGGCACCGCCGGCGGCGGCTCGGTGACGGTCGTCGGCGATGGCTGCGCATTTCTCGCCAACAGCCACGTCGGCCACGATTGCCACGTCGGCAACGGGGTGATCTTCTCGAACAACGTCATGCTCGCGGGCCATTGCAACGTCGGCGATTTCGCGATCATCGGCGGCGGGGCCGCAGTCATTCAGTACGCCCGCGTCGGCCATCACGCCTTCGTCGGCGGCATGTCGGGCCTCGAGAACGATCTCATTCCCTACGGCATGGCGCTCGGCAATCGCGCTTATCTTTCGGGCCTCAACATCGTTGGCCTGCAGCGGCGTGGCTTCTCCCGCAACGATATTCACGATCTTCGCCGCGCCTACCGGCTGCTGTTCGCCGCTGAAGGCACGCTGGTCGAGCGCATGGAAGACGTCGCCGAGGAGTTCGCGGGCCACGCCTCCGTGCAGGAAATCCTCGCGTTCATTCGCCAGGGCGGCAAGCGATCGCTGTGCACGCCGAAGAACGGCGAAGAGAGCTGAAACCGCCCATGGTCGATCCGATGAACCGCATCGGGATCATCGCTGGAGCAGGCTCGCTTCCTCTTGAAGTCGCCCAAAGTGTTACGCGCCGCGGCGGCGAGGTTCACATCGTCATGGTGGAGGGCGCCGCCGATCCGGCGCTCAGCGCGTTTCCACATACGGTCGTCAACTGGGCTCAGCCCGGACGCGCGATGGCGGCGTTCAGGCGGGCCGGCATCAGTGACGCGCTGCTGCTCGGCGGCTATCGCCGTCCTTCGTTTCTGACCGCGCGCCCCGATCTCGCTTTTCTGCGTCTCGCTCCGGCAGTGGTGAAGCTGTTGAAAGCGGGCGGCGACGACGCCGTACTGCGCGGGGTTCTCGCCCAATTCGAAGCGCTCGGTCTTCGCATCGTCGGCGTCGATGAAGTCGCGCCGGAGCTGCTCGTCGGCGACGGCAATCTGACCAAAACCTCCGCCTCGGCTGAAAACGCAGCTGACATCGCACGCGGCTTCGATCTCGTCGCCGCACTCGGCCGGTACGATATCGGCCAAGCGGTGGTGGTGAGCCGCGGCCGCATCGAGGCGATCGAAGGCGCCGAAGGTACTGACCGCATGCTGAAGCGCGTCGCCGAAGCGCGCCACGCGAGGGGCGATCGCGAACGTTACGGCGTTCTCGTCAAGCGTCCGAAGCCCGGCCAGGATCTTCGCGTCGATCTGCCGGCGATCGGACCGAATACGGTCGCCCAGGCCGATGCAGCCGGGCTTTGCGGCATCGCCGTCATGGCCGATCACGTCCTCACCGCCAACCGTTCTGAGATGATCGCGCTCGCCGATGAGAGAGGGTTGTTCGTCCAGGGCATACGGGCCGAGGAAACCAAGCCCGGCACCCGGGAAGCTCAGAAGCTCGGCGTCCGCGCCGCGGGCGAACATCCAATCAATCCTTCAGCCGAAGCCGATATCGCACGAGCGAGCGGCGTCTTATCGGCACTCACATCGTTCGGCGGCAGCTCGGCTGTCGTCATCGATGGCGGACGCATCCTCGCAGTCGGCGCCTCGGAAGAACCGACGACCGTCGTCGAACGCGTCCGAACGCTTCGCGGCACCAATACGCGACGCCGTGGCGTCTTGGTCGTCGGACCAGAGCACCAGCTCGATGAAGCACTGATCGGTGCAGCTCAACGCGCTCACCTGATCGGGCTCGCAATCACGGCGAACGGCTCCGGTCTCGGAAAATCTTCCCCAGTCATTCAGTTGGCAAACAGGTCCGCGATGTTCGTTGCCACTTCAAACCTCGGATCAGGACCGAAGCCATTGAAAATCTTTCTCGTGGCGGGTGAGCACTCGGGCGACGCGTTGGGCGCCAAGCTGATCGGCGCACTCGAGAAGCAGCATTCGGGTCCCATCGACTTCTCAGGCGTCGGCGGAGAGGAGATGGCGGAGCAGGGCGTCCGTTCACTCTTTCCCATCGAGGACGTGGCCGTCATGGGCCCGCTGTCCATATTGCCGAAGCTTCCGCGCATCCTGCG
This sequence comes from Hyphomicrobium facile, assembly GCF_900116175.1. Classification (GTDB taxonomy): domain Bacteria; phylum Pseudomonadota; class Alphaproteobacteria; order Rhizobiales; family Hyphomicrobiaceae; genus Hyphomicrobium_B; species Hyphomicrobium_B facile. The sequence goes on along the minus strand of NZ_FPCH01000002.1, from coordinate 662,511 downwards.
GCGCGTCTATCAGACCGTCGACGCGGCTGTCGCATTCGCGCCCGACGTCGTCGTCATCATCGACAGCCCTGAATTCACGCACCCGATTGCGAAGCGCATCAGGAAGCGCGCACCGAACATTCCGATCCTCGACTATGTCAGTCCCAGCGTCTGGGCTTGGCGGCCGGGACGCGCGAAGAAAATGCGCCCCTACGTGGATCATGTTTTGGCGCTGCTGCCGTTCGAGCCCGAAGCGCACGCGCGTCTCGGCGGCCCCGCGTGCACGTATGTCGGCCATCCGCTGATCGAGAAGCTCGATGATATCCAGAATGCCGATGCGAGCAGCCTCGCGTCGCGCCTCGGTATCGCGCAGGATCGCCCAGTTCTTCTCGTCTTGCCCGGAAGCCGGACATCGGAGGTCGAGCGGCTGATCGACGTGTTCGGCGGGGCCGTCGCGCGCGTCTCATCCGCCAAGGGCCCGATCGAGGTCGTCATCCCGGCCGTCCGCCACCTGCGAGACCGCATCGCCGCGAAGACGTCTACATGGACGCCGAAACCGCACATCATCGACGCGGACGATAAATACGCCGCCATGCGCCTCGCGCGCGCAGCGCTCGCGGCATCGGGCACCGTAACGCTCGAGCTTGCGCTCGCGGGCACGCCATCGGTCGTCGCCTACAAGGTCGACGCGATAATGTCGAACCTGCGATTCCTGTTGAAAGTGCCGAGCGTGGTTCTGGCCAACCTTGTGATCGGCAAGAACGTCTATCCCGAATATCTCCAGGAAGCGTGCACGGCCGAAAATCTGGCAAACGCTATCGAGCCGCTTCTGGGTGATACCGATGCCCGCTCGGCGCAACTCGATGGACTAAGCTTGGCGCCGGAAAAGCTTCGCCTCACCGCCTCGAGTCCGAGCGAGGCGGCAGCTAACGTCGTGCTTTCGGTTGTCGCGGGTCAGGCGGCCGGGAAATCCCGGCGCGGCGGCCCGATGTAGAGCTGGCGCGGGCGGCCGATGCGCTGCTCCGGATCTTCGATCATTTCCTTCCACTGCGCGATCCATCCGACCGTGCGCGCGACAGCGAACAGCACGGTGAACATATCGACCGGGAAGCCCATCGCCCTGAGCGTGATGCCGGAATAGAAGTCGATGTTCGGGTAGAGCTTCTTCTCGATGAAATATTCGTCCTGAAGCGCAATGCGCTCGAGCTCCATCGCGACCTTGAGCAGGGGATCGTCCCTGTGGCCGAGGGCATCGAGCACCTCGTGGCAGGTCTTCTGCATCACCTTGGCGCGCGGATCGTAGTTCTTGTAAACGCGATGGCCGAACCCCATGAGCCGGAAGCCGGACGTCTTGTCCTTCGCGCGCTTCACGAATTCAGGAACGCGATCGACCGTGCCGATCTCCTTCAGCATGTTCAGCGCAGCTTCGTTGGCGCCGCCGTGCGCGGGCCCCCAAAGGCAAGCGATGCCGGCCGAGATGCACGCGAAAGGATTGGCGCCGGAGGAGCCGGCCAGCCGCACCGTCGACGTCGAGGCGTTCTGCTCGTGATCGGCATGCAGGATGAAGATACGATCTAGTGCCCGCGAGATGGTCGGATTGACGACGTAGGGTTCGCACGGAACGGCGAAGCACATCTGCAGGAAATTGGATGTGTAGTCGAGATCGTTGCGCGGATAGATGAAGGGCTGGCCCATCGAATATTTGTAGGCCATTGCCGCCATCGTCGGCATCTTGGCGATCATGCGCTGGCTCGCGACTTCGCGCTGCGCCGGATCGTTGATGTCGGTCGAGTCGTGATAGAACGATGACAGCGCGCCGACCGTTCCGACCATGACCGCCATGGGATGCGCGTCACGCCGGTATCCGGTGAAGAACCGCGTCATCTGCTCGTGAACCATCGTGTGGTTCGTGATGGTCTTGCGGAAATTGATGAACTCGCCGTTCGTCGGCAGCTCGCCGTAGAGCAGCAGATAGCAGACCGCCAGGAAATTGGTATTTTCCGCGAGCTGATCGATCGGATAGCCGCGATAGAGCAGCTCGCCCTTATCGCCGTCGATGTAGGTGATCGAGCTTTTGCAATTCGCCGTCGAGGTGAAGCCGGGATCGTACGTGAAGCAGCCGGTGTCTTTGTAGAGATTGCCGACGTCGACGACGTCAGGGCCGATGGTACCGGAACGCACCGAGAGCTGAACCTGCTTGTTGTCGACCGTCAATGTCGCGCTGGGCTTGGTCGCGCCCTTTGAAGCTTTGTCGTGAATATTCATGATCGCCACCTTCGCCCCGGAAGACACCGCCGATGCCTGAAGTAACTATCGCCTTCCCCCGTCATATAGGTCGCGATGTCGGCGGCCCGCAGAATGTTCGGCGGCCTTCACAAAAGCAGTCGGCTATTGAAGGATTTAACGGATTTTTTGCGGTGCGGCAAGGGATCGTTAAGACATCCGGATTCCGGGTTAACCGGCGGCGTCGCCGATGCGGCCGAGGCTCTCGTCACGGCCAAGCACTTCCAGGACATTGAATACCGGCGGCGAAACTGCGCGTCCGGTGAGTGCTGCCCGCAGCGGTTGCGCGACGTTGCCGAGTTTCAAACCCTTTTCCTCGGCGAAGGATTTTACCTTCGCTTCCAGCAAGGGCGCCGACCATTCCTGCTCCGAGACGGCCGAAAGCAGCTTGAGAATTTCGGCGTTCGACGCGCGGCCTTCCGGCCCGAGAAGCTTCGCTGCCTTGTCCTCGAGTTTGAGCGGCCGCTCCGCAACGATGAATAGTGCTCCGCCAACGAGTTCTGCGAGAGTCTTCGAGCGCTCTTTGAGGGACGGAATGGCCGCCGTGAATTTTCCCCATCCCTTGGCGGCGAAAAGATCTGCGAGTTCTTTGCCCGTCGAAACGGCGGGAAGCTGCCGCAACACTTCGCGCGCGAGTGCGATGTCGGGGCGTGCCGGCGCTTTCGGATCGGACGGGATTTCCACGAGCGCCTTAAAATTGAGATGAGGCAGCATTCCGCGCACGTGCGCTTCGAGTTCTTCGTCCCCCGAGGCGCGGATGTAGTGCCCGTTCAGATCGTCGAGCTTCTTGAAGTCGAGCCGCGCCGGGCTCTTGTTGATGCCGTCGATGTCGAACCAGCGAATAAGATCGTCGGTCGAGATGATCTCGTCGTCGCCGTGGCTCCAGCCGAGGCGCACGAGATAATTGCGCAGTGCGACCGGCAGGTAGCCCATATCGCGGTATTCTTCGACGCCTTGCGCGCCGTGACGCTTCGAGAGCTTCGCGCCGTCCGCACCGTGAATGAGCGGCACGTGCGCGAATTCCGGAACGGTCCACCCCATGCCCTGATAGATCTGCGTCTGGCGTGCGGCGTTGGTCAAATGATCGGCGCCGCGGATGACGTGCGTAATCTCCATGTCGTGATCGTCGACGACGACGGCGAGATTGTACGTCGGATTGCCGTCCGATCGGAGAATGATCAGGTCGTCGAGATCCTTGTTCGGAAACGCGACGCGGCCCTGCACGTGATCGTTGACGATCGTCTCGCCCTCGCGCGGCGCCTTGAGGCGGATCGTCGGCTTGACCTCCTTTGGTGCATCCTGCGGATCGCGATCCCGCCAGGGCGAAAGGAAGATCTGCGGCCGGCCCTCGGCCTTTGCCTTTTCACGCGCCGCGTCGATCTCGGCAGGCGATGAATAGCAGTAGTAGGCTGCCCCGCGCTTCAAGAGTTCGTTCGCAACCTCGCGATGCCGGTCGGCCCGCGAAAACTGCGAAACGACATCGCCGTCCCAGTCGAGGCCGAGCCATTTGACGCCGTCGAGGATCGCGGCAACCGCCGCCTCGTTGTTGCGCTCGCGATCGGTATCCTCGATGCGCAGAAGGAACCGTCCACCGTGGCCGCGGGCGTAGAGCCAATTGAAAAGCGCCGTGCGGGCCCCCCCGATATGCAGATACCCAGTAGGAGAGGGTGCAAATCGTACGATGGGCGCACTCGGTGTAGTGGTCACGGACATTGGACCTTTTTGCTCGCCTGCCATTGAGGGAATGAGGTTCCGCTCGTAGCATGTGAGGTGGGACAAGTTAAGAGGGCGGAAATACCGGCCTTCGGCAGCGCGTTGGGCGGGGCATGTCGGTCGAGGCGGCGGGACCGGAATTAGGTCGGGACGCGGGAAGAGAGACCGGATTTCCGGCGCTCCCCGAGCACGGGACCAGCCGCGCTGCGCTTCTTTTCGAAGCCGAGCGGGAAAGCTTTTTTCTATGGGCTCCGGTTTGCCTGGGCGTAGGCATCGCGGCCTACTTCGCATTACCCGTCGAGCCTGCAACGATCATCGCGTGCGTGCCGTTCGTGCTGGCGCTCATCTTGCGCCTGGCCGTCCGCGGAGGAACGCTGGCCGCAACGATTGTGACGGCTTTCGTTTTGGCCGGAGCCGGATTTGCAATCGCGAAACTGCGCGTCGAAGCGGTGCGTGCGCCGGTTCTGACGAAAGCGCTCCACGGCGTCGAGATCACCGGCACCGTGACGATGGTCGAAGCGAAGATCCCGCGCGGCCAGCGCCTCACGATCAAATCGCCGAGCATCGCAGGCCTCGCGCCCGAGCAAACGCCGGCCGTTATTCGCGTGCGCACGATGTCGGCGCGTTCGCCCGCGGCGCCCGGCGACCTCATCCGGATAAAGGCAAACCTGTCGCCGCCCGCGAAACCACCGCTTCCCGGCGGCTTCGACTACGCCCGCACGGCATGGTTCGATTCCGTCGGCGCCGTCGGCTACGCATTCGCAGCGCCTCAGATCGAGGGCCAGAGCGATAGCGGCACGCTTTCACAATGGTACCGCCGCTCAATCGAAAACATTCGCCAAGCAATCGCCGCGCGCATTCGCCAGGCGCTGCCGGGAGAAACCGGCGAGATCGCGCTGGCGCTGATCACGGGAGAGCGAGGAGGGATAACCACCGCGACGAATGACGCCTTCAAGAATTCGGGCCTCTTTCACATCCTGTCGATATCGGGCCTGCATATGGTGATCGCGGCCGGAGCCGTATTCTATTCGGTCCGCCTGCTGCTTGCGGCCGTTCCACTGATCGCGCTGACGATGCCGATCAAGAAGATCGCGGCGGTAGCGGGAATACTGAGCGCAATTGCCTACCTCGCCATTTCCGGCGGACAATTTGCGACTGTCCGTTCGGCGCTGATGATCCTCATCATATTCGGAGCCGTCCTTCTCGATCGCCCTGCATTGGCGTTGCGAAACGTCGCTCTCGCCGCATTCCTGATCCTCATCGTCTATCCGGAAAGCCTGCTCGACGCCGGCTTTCAGATGTCCTTTGCGGCGGTCACGGCCCTGATCGCGTCGCACGAAACGTTGAGTAATTTTCTGGGACGTCAGTCGAGGCCGCACCCGGCGATGAAGGTGCTGAAATTCTTCGGCGAGATCGTCGCCTCGACGCTCATCGCGAGCGTGGCCGTCGCTCCGCTCGCCGCCTACAACTTTCACCAGAGTCAGCAGTATGCCGTGCTCGGCAATATGATCGCCATCCCGATCTGCAACATCATCGTCCTGCCCTCCGCCCTGCTGGCGATGGTTCTGATGCCGTTCGGACTGGAATGGTTCGCCCTGATGCCGATGGGCTGGGGCATCGAAGGCATGGCCTGGTGCGCGAACAAGGTCGGCGCGCTGCCCGGTGCCGTCGGCCACCTTCCGGAAATTCCGGCATTCGCGTTCATTCTCATGCTCGCCGGCGGAATTTGGCTTTCGCTCTGGCAAACGCGAATCCGGCTCTTCGGCATTGCGCTCTGTGTTCTGGGCGTGCTCGGAGCGCCCTTGATGTCACGCCCGGATATCCTCATCGGCCAGAAAGGGCTGATCGCCGTGCGCGATACGTCCGGAAAACTCTCCGCACTGCCGAACAAGGGCGCAAAATACGATCTGGACCGCTGGCTCGAATACGACGGCGACGGCCGGACGGCGCGCGAGGCGCAGTCCGGTGACGCGTTCTCGTGTGACGCGGTCGGCTGCATTGCCCACGTCAAAGGCGCAACGGTTGCTGTCGCCCGGCATCCGGCAGCCGTGACCGACGATTGCCTCAACGCCGATGTGCTGGTGATCAATGACCCGAAGCCCGAGGACTGCGCGGTGCCGGCGACCGTCATCGACGTCTTCGACCGTTGGCGGAACGGCGCCTACGCCCTCTACATCGATCGAAGCGACGATAACCCCGAGCCGCGCGTGCACCTTGTGACGGTCGCATCCCACCGCGGCGAGCGGCCGTGGAGCGTCATGCCCGAACGGAAAACGCCCGGCGGCCTTCCAAAACCCCGCATCCTGGAGACACCCGGAGCAACGCCACCTGCCGGGGCGCCATCGCGGTCAATTGCGGAAGTCGAAGCCGAAGCCGAGCCGCGAACCCTTGCCGAGAGCGATCCGGGCGAGGAGCCGGACTTTGAGCCCGAGTCCACGAATGCCGTGCCAGTCGCCGGCGACGCCCCGTAGGGTGCTCTAGCGCCCGCGCAACTAGAGCCAAGTAGCTCAGTAGCGCCGCAACAGCCCCACGAGCCGGCCTTGGATGTCGATCTGGTCGGGTCCGAAGATGCGCGTCTTGAATTCGGGGTTGGCCGCTTCGAGCGCAATCGTTGAGCCCTTCTTGCGAAGCCGCTTCAACGTCGCTTCTTCGCCCTCGACGAGAGCAACGATGATGTCCCCGTTTTCGGCGTTATTGCAGCGGCGGATGATGACGGTATCGCCGTCGTGGATACCCGCCTCGATCATCGAGTCGCCCTTGACCTCGAGGGCGAAATGCTCGCCGTTCGTCAGGATATCGGGCGGCACGGCGATGTCGTGGGTGTGGTTTTGAATGGCGCTGATCGGCGTACCGGCAGCGATCCGGCCCATGACGGGGATCGATACCGTCCGCGCATCGATGATGTGCGACGGCGGCGGGGGAGAAACGCTCGCCCGCGGCCCGGAGCCTTCGATCACGCTCGGCTGGAAGCCGCCGCGTTGCGGCATTGAGGCGACTGACGCCCCTGAATTGTGGCCCGCGTGCTGGCCGGCATTTGGTGCAACGTTCTGCCCGCCATTCTGGCCAGTCTGCCCGCCGGTCTGATTGTCAGGCAGCTTGATGACCTCGATCGCCCGCGCCCTGTGCGGCAGCCGGCGGATGAAGCCGCGTTCGACCAGGGCCGTGATCAGGCGGTGAATGCCGGATTTCGACCTCAGATCCAGCGCATCCTTCATTTCATCGAAGGATGGGGGCACGCCGCGTTCCTGCATGCGCGCATGGATGAAGAGCAGGAGGTCTTTCTGTTTCTCGGTAAGCATCGCGTTTCGTCTCAAGCCTTCCTTGGCTGCGCGGGGACCGCAGGCCGAAACGCTGACCACCGATCGGACCCCCGCTGAATGACGGTACAAATCATGTATGTACGCTACACGTTCTTGTCTCGTTCCGCAAGCGCGCCCCGCGTTATCCCCATTCGCCAGCGCCAATGGCAACGCGCGAGTGGCCCGAATGCCTCGCATGGCCATTCGGCTGGATCCGGTCGGCCGAATTGAAGGGCGCAGCGAATCCAATCTCCGCTGACGAGCAGCAACGGGAGGGAGAACGCGCAATGCAGACGAAGTGGTCCCGGCCGCTCTTCGCGGCAATCGCAGTGCTGGCGCTCCATGCAGGAGAGGCCCGCGCCGACGGCTGCGACGACATGAAGGCGCTCTGCAAGGAAGCGACGGCGAAGGCTCTGAAATGCACGAAGGAGCAGTCGGCCGCCGAGTGCAAGCCGCTGATCGACGTGCGCAACGCGACGTGTACGCAGATCGATCTCGTCTGCAAGCCGGCGGCCCCCGAGCCGGAATAGACGCGCCGGAATAAACCGCGCCGGAAGAACCCGCGCCAATAGGGGTGCCCGAATTCCGCCGCGACGCGGCCGCGCAAAAGCACGCGTGCCGTGCGACGGAAACCCGGTCGCCGCCGGTTCAACACCGGGCGCGCAATTGGGACAATGGGCACTTTGAGCGGGCATCGTCGGGCCATGCAGGGTTGGTTCTCGCAGATCGTCATAGGCGTCATCGTCACCGTACTCGGAACGCTCATCGCCAACGCCGTCACCGGCGGCCGCGCCGGACATCACTTCATCCCGAGCTTCCACGCCTCCTCTCGACGCTGATTTCCGCAGAACGCCACCCCAAGCCCGCGCCGGCGGCCGGCTCCCCGGAGGGGAGTCGCCGTGCGCCAAACAAAAAAGGCAGCTTGCGCCGCCTTTTTCATTCTCGTTTGGGAGGATCGGTAAACGTAGTTTGGGGAAACTCAGGATTCGAGCTGCCAGATGCCCGTCGGCAAACGGCAGGCAACGATTTCGGTCTGCTTCGTCGCGTCGAGGCCGGTCAGCGAGACGACGGCATGGCGGCAAACGCTGCCGCGCGTGTCCTTGAACGACGAGATGGGTTTGACGACGCCGGAGAGGCGGCCATGCGCGCGGTGCCAGACATAGCTCGAGCCGTCTGCGACCTCGGTCAGGGCGAACTGCACGCTCTCGAGCGCCGCATATTCGTCGTCCTGATTGAGGGCGACCTTGACGTCCATGAAATTGGGTTTTTCGGCGGTCTCGCCGGTTTTCGGACAAGCCGCCGCTGCGAGAGCCCGGTCCAGGGGCTGGTCTCCCGCCCAGGCAAGCCCGTAAGGTACGAAAATCGCCGCAACCAGCGCGAAAGCCGTTGCGCCGGCCGCGGCTAGTGAGAAAAGAGACGCATTTGTGGACATGACGCTACTTTCTTACGCGGACTGAACTCGATCTTTCGCCCAACAAGACGATAAGGGTACTCTGCCTCAGTATGGTTAAAAGGTACTAAACACGTGCAATCGTTGTGTGCTGTAACGGCGCGCCGCGGAAACGAAGATCAAGCATTGAGCATGCAACATGAGTGATAGCGAAAGCGCCTCCACATCGGCCCCAGCAGCGTCCCCAATCGCGGCGCCGGATTTTTCAGCGGCCGAGGATCCGTTCCTGCTGTTCGAAGCGTGGATGTCGGAGGCCGAGAAATCCGAGCCGAACGATCCGAACGCGATGGCGCTCGCAACCGTCGACGCCGGCGGCATGCCGAACGTGCGCACGGTGCTGCTGAAGGGCCTCGATGGGGCGGAGAGCAACGATCGCGGCTTCGTTTTCTACACGAACTTCGAAAGCGCGAAGGGCCGCGAGCTGCTCGCAAACCCGAAAGCCGCGCTGCTCTTTCATTGGAAGAGCCTGGAGCGGCAGGTCCGGATTCGTGGTCCCGTCTCCCTCGTCTCCCACGGTGAGGCCGACGCCTATTACGCGACGCGGCCGAGGCTGAGCCGCATCGGCGCCTGGGCGTCGCATCAATCGCGGCCGCTGTCGTCGCGCGACGTCCTCGAAGCCAAGGTTCATCATTTCGAAGCCAAGTTCCCGGAAGATTCGATTCCGCGCCCCGCCTACTGGTCGGGGTTCCGCGTGCTTCCCGTGGAGATCGAATTCTGGATGAGCCGGCCGTATCGCCTGCACGATCGCATCGTTTTCCGCCGCGACGCCCCGCGCGACTCCTGGCAGAAAACCCGGCTCTATCCTTGAGTGACCACAAAAGGCAGCGCTTGTGCCATAAGGAAGTACGGTGGCGAGGTTCGAGTTTTGAGGCTTGAATGGTAACGGATCGCATCGACGAACGCCGCCCGAGAAGGCGGGTGCGCGACCGCTATCAGTCGACGCGGATCTACTACGCCGCCGGTCGGCCGCCGTCCTTTCTAGCGAAATGGACGAGCCGCATCGCGCTCTTCGCAGCCGTCGCGGCCCTCGTGACGGCGGTTCTGCATCGCCTCCATTTGCTGCCGACTCCGGTCGCCCTGACGATCGCCTACATCGTCATCTTCTGCGCTGGGCTGTCGCTCCTGATGGCGTTCGTCGCCGGTCTCGATATCTGGGTGACGGGAAGGCTCGGCGCGGCGCGTGTGTTCTGCGGCGCGATCGTGGCGCTGGGGCTGCTCGCCATTCCCGCGGGCGTTTGGGCGATGAGCTTCAAGTGGCCGCCGATCAACGACGTCTCGACCGATCTCGCCGAGCCGCCGGAGTTCACCGAGGCGAAGGATGAGCGCGCGGCCGACGCCAATCCGACCGAATATCCGGGAGACGAGTTCGCGGCGCTCCAGCGCGAACATTATCCCGATCTCAAAAGCCTGATCCTTCCGCGCTCGACCGAGGAAGGCTACGAACTGGTGCTGCAGGCGCTCGCCAAGCTCAAGCTGAAGACGACGCTCGAAGTCCCGCCGGAGGACGAGCAGGACGCGCCGGGCTTCATCGAGCTGGCCGACCAATCGCCCGTTCTCGGCCTCGTCGACGACATCGTCATTCGCGTGCTGGGCGAGGACGGTGCGTCTCGCGTCGATATCAGATCGGCATCGCGCTACGGCTCGAACGACTTCGGCCGCAACGCCGCGCACGTGCGCGCGATCCTGAAGGAAGTTGCGAGCCGCTTCGAAGCTTCCGTTCCCGACGTCGACAAGGAAACCAAAGCCGCCGTCGAGAAGAAGAACAAGCTCAAAGCGGAGAAAGGTCGCGGTCAGGCGTCAAAGGCAGATCGGAAGCGACCAAACCTTTCTCGATCAGATATTCGACGTGCGCCTGAACGGAAAGCGTCGCAGCCGGGATCAGCTGGGGGGCAAGGCCGCGGTAAATCTCGGGGACAATTCGACGAATAGTCGTCGCGCCGCCGGTTAGCGCATCGAGCACGGATTTCTCGCGCCACGTCCGGTGCAGGAGATAGGCTTTCACGGTCCGCTGCGGATCGTTGAGACGGTCGCCGTGGCCCGGCAGGAAGACGTCGTCGTTGCGATCGAGCAGAATTTCGAGCGATGAGACGTAGTCGGCCATGCGCCCCTCGGGCGGCGCGATGACGGTCGTATTCCACGCCATCACATGATCGCCGGAAAAGACGACGCGGCGGCCATCGAGCGCGAAGCAGAGATGATCCGGCGCGTGCCCGGGCGTGTGGATCGCAGTCAGCGCCCAATCCGCCCCCGCGATCGTGTCGCCGCCATTGAGCGCGATATCGGGCATGAAGTCGTAGTCGACGAAGTAGCTTCCCGAAGGACTGTTCTCAAGCGCCATTTTCCCCGTGGAGGGATCGCGCGCATAGGCGGCGGTTACGGCGCCGGTTTTCGCCTTGAGCTTGGCGATACCGTCGACGTGGTCGCGATGGGCATGCGTCGAGAAGATGTGCGTGATCGGCCGGCCGCCCGCAGCTTTCAGAATGGCCGCGCGATGCTCGGCGCTATCGGGTCCGGCATCGATGACGGCGAGCGACGTTGAGCCGACGAGATAAGTGTTCGTGCCCTTGAAAGTGAAAGGGCTCGGATTGTCGGCGACGAGGCGAATGACCCCCGGTCCCATCGGCGACGGTACGCCGTAGGTGAATGCCATCTCTGTTTTGAAATTAAGTGAATCCAAACCCCGTGACCCCTCGTTGAATTATGGCCCGCTTATAGGGAACACCGGCAAACGACGAATACCCCGAAATTCGACGCAGGTTAATGCCGTGCGCGATTTCGCACATGTTCCGGACGGAACCCGAGACCGATCAAACGGCCCGCGAGATGCGCAAGGATCGGCCATCGGGCGATGCCGAGCACAAACCCCGGCGGACCGGATCTCGTACGTTCGTCGGCTTCCCGCTTCCTACGATCTCGGCGCATCATTAGTTGCAACTTTTGTGTGGCCTTGGTGGGAAACGTGCGGCGCATTTCCACAGCCGCGAGATGCGCATTGGAAAGACGTCGTTCATTCAGCGGCGCCGTCAGTATGTTCGCGCTCGCAACCGCATCCTGAATGGCGAGGTTAACACCGACGCCCCCGATCGGCGACATAGCATGCGCCGCATCGCCGATGCAGAGAAGGCCCGGCCGCCACCAGTGCTTCAAGCGATCGATCTTGACGCTCAGAAGATGCACGTCGTCGAACGATCGAATTTCATCGAGCCGCTCCGGCGGCAGCGGCGAGACCGCGCTGACCGTTTTGCGGAATGCCTCGATTCCCGCAGCCTTGATATCCTCATAGGTTCCCTTGCGAACGATATATCCGCACTGCCAGTAGTCGCCGCGATCGATCATCACGAAGCCCTGCTGCGGCCCCGCATGACCCATGGTCTGCACCGGATCGCCGGCGGCGTGCGAAAGCTTCATCCAGAGCACTTCGCTTGGGTTCCCGAAGCTTTCGACTTCGAGCCCTGCGAGCTTGCGCGTCACCGAATTGCGGCCGTCGGCGCCGACGACGAGCGACGCATGGAGTGTCAGCGGTCCCTCGGCTGTCGCCGCACGAAGCCCCGTGACCCGGTCGCCTTCGATGATGAGGTCCGTCACGTCGCTCTGCATCAGCAGACGGAAATTCGGATAACGCTTCGCTTCGCGCGCGAGGAAATCGAGAAAGTCCCATTGCGGCATGAACGCGATGAAGCGGTTCCGCGTCGGCAGCCAGGAGAAATCCGCGATTTTGATGTCCTTGCCCTCGACCTCCGCATGGAGCGTGCGCGCTTCCGTGTGCGGGAGCTTCAGGAGTTCATCCGCAAGACCGAGCTCGTGCATCACCTGCAACGTCGACGGATGGATCGTATCGCCGCGAAAATCGCGCAGGAAATCGCCATGCTTTTCGACGACGGTCACATCGACGCCTGCACGCGCGAGCAAAAGGCCGAGCATGAGACCGGCAGGTCCCGCGCCGACGATGGCGCACGTCGTGTGGATCTCGCGGTTCGCCGCCATGTCCTCTTCGCTTTCTGACGGTTCCGGAACAGGCGCAGCGCCCGCTTCAAGGATCATACCGGGCTCCCGAGCGCCAACGATTTGATATCGACGACGTCGCGCTTTGGTGACGTACCGAACATGCGCGCATATTCTCGGCTGAATTGAGAGGCGCTCTCGTAGCCGACCTGATATGCCGCGCCCGCGACGTTGATGTCGCCAGCCGCCATAAGCCGTCGCGCTTCGAGAAGCCGAAGCTGCTTTTGATATTGCAGCGGCGTCATCGACGTCAGCATTTTGAAATGCGCATGAAACGACGACGTGCTCATTCGCGCGACGGACGCGAGCTGCTCGATGCGAATGGGACGAGAGAAATCCTCGCGCAAGACTTGGATCGCCTCAGCGAGCCGCCGCGTCCGGCTGTTGGGCAAGACAAGCTTGCAGAACTCGCCGCCGTATTCGCCCGTCAGCAGCCAGAACGAGATCTCGCGCATGATCGTGGGATAGAGAACGGGAATGGCGTTCGGCGTCGCAAGCAACCGTGAGAGCCGCGCCGTGCAATCGGAAAGCGGTCCTTCGAGATTGCTGACGAAGACGCCGACGCCGCCATCGTCGTTGGGCTGAGGCGGCGTTTCGAGTTCTTCCATCACCTCGCGCATGATGCCGAGATCGAGTTCGAGGATGAGCCCGAGCAGCGGCTTCTCCGTGCTCGCCTTCGAGACCCACCCGAGCGCTGGAATTTCGACGCTGAAGACCAACGCCTGCATCTCGCCGTAGGTGAGGGTCTCTTCGCCGAACAGAACTTGCTTTTCGCCCTGCGCGACGATGCACAGCGATGGCCGGTAGACCATGTGACGCGGAAGTGTGGCGCGGCTCGTGCGCATGAAGGTGAAGCCCGGGATCGGCGTGTCGAAAACGCCTTCGCCGCCACCGTTCGCATCGGCGTAGGTGCTGAGCGCCGTCTTCAAATTGAGCATCTCGAAGCTTCTCCCTCTGCAGACGATATCGTGCCGGGCTGCAGGTTAACTTAGGGCAAGAGAGACCACGGCCCAAGCCCGTTTGGAGGATTAGGCAAGAAATTTGAGAGTTCCGGTATTCAGGAAACGGCCGTCGCGGCATAGATAGTCCGCTCACAAATATTCGTTTGAGGAGCAAGCAATGGCACAGGTAAAAAGCGCATCGGGTCAGAAGATCGCCATCGTCACAGGCGGCAGCCGCGGGCTCGGACAGAACACCGTGGTGAGCCTCGCGGAGCGGGGCGTCGATGTGATCTTCACCTATCGTTCCAATCGCGCAGAAGCCGAGAAGACGGTGTCGGAAGTCGAAAAGCGCCGCCGCAAGGCGGTCGCCCTGCAACTAGACGCCGGCAACGTCGCCTCGTTCGATGCCTTCGTCGCCGAAGTCCGCAAGGCGCTGAAGGCTGAATGGGGCCGGGACACGTTCGATTATCTCGTGAACAACGCCGGCATGGGGTTGATCGGGTCCATCGCGGAGATGAAGGAAGCCGATTTCGACGAGCTCTATAATGTTCACCTGAAGGGCGTGTTCTTCCTGACGCAGAAGCTACTGCCGCTGATGGCCGACAACGGCCGTATCGTCAATCTGTCCTCGGGCCTCGCGCGCTTCACGATGCCGGGCTTCGCAGCTTACGCTGCCATGAAGGGAGCGATCGAAGTGCTGACGCGCTTCATGGCGAAAGAGTTCGGACCGCGCGGCATCGCCGTCAACGTGGTGGCGCCGGGAGCAATCGAAACCGATTTCGGCGGCGGCCTCGTGCGAGACAATGCCGATATCAACAAGCACATCGCATCGGTGACGGCGCTGGGGCGCGTCGGCGTTCCCGACGACATCGGACCGATGATCGCATTGCTGCTGGCTGACGAGAACCGCTGGATGACGGCTCAGCGCCTCGAAGTCTCCGGCGGTACGAACCTGTGATACGCCAGCTGTCATCCCGGCCGGAGCGTAGCGCAGAGCCGGGACCCAGGGCCGCAAATACCTGCGACCACGATGGGTCCCGGGTCTCGCAAGAAGGCTCGCCCGGGATGACAATTGTTTCTGGCGTATGCACCTCCGTCGGCATGACGGTGTGAGGCGAAAGCGTCGGCTTACACGCCGTAGTACGATCGATACCAATCGACGAAGCGGCCGATGCCCTCGGCAAGTGGTGTCGAGGGCCGGAAACCGACATCACGCGCGAGATCGTCGATGTCGGCGTACGTCTTCGCGACGTCGCCGGGCTGCATCGGCAGAAAGACTTTCTTCGCCTCGCGACCTGTCGCCTTTTCGATCGCGGCGATGAAATCCATCAGCCCGACGGAATTGTTGTTGCCGATATTGTAGAGCCGGTAGGGCGCATTCGAACTGGCGGGATCGGGGAGCACGGCATTCCAATTCGGGTCGGGCTCGGCAATCCGATCGGCTGTGCGAACGATGCCTTCCACGATGTCGTCGATATACGTGAAATCGCGCGCATGATGGCCGTTGTTGAAAACCTCGATCGGCTCGCCAGCGAGAATTTTCCGCGTAAAGCTAAAGTACGCCATATCCGGCCGCCCGAACGGCCCGTAGACCGTGAAGAAGCGAAGGCCCGTGACGGGAAGGCGGTAGAGATGAGCATACGCGTGCGCGGCAAGCTCATTGGCTTTTTTCGTCGCGGCGTAGAGGCTCACAGGATGATCGACATTGTCGTGCGTGCTGAACGGCAGCTTGGCATTGGCGCCGTACACCGAACTCGATGACGCGTACACGAGATGCTGCACGCCGTTATGGCGGCATCCTTCGAGAACGTTCTGTGTGCCGACGATGTTGGAATCGATATACGCGCTCGGGTTTTCGCTGCCGTAGCGAACGCCAGCCTGTGCCGCGAGGTGAATGACCTTGTCGAACCGCTGCACCCTGAACAGCTCATTCATGGGCGCTCGATCGGCAATATCGAGATGCAGGAACGAAAAGCCCTCTCGGCCCCCGAGCTTCGCCAATCGCGCTTTCTTGAGGGCCGGATCGTAGTAGCCGTTGATGTTGTCGACGCCGACGACTTCGTCGCCGCGGTCCAGCAGACGAACCGCCGTGTGATAGCCGATGAAGCCGGCAACGCCAGTGACCAGAAACTTCATTGGCGAGCGAATCCTTGTCTGATTTCTGGCTCGGGGAGATAGCGACAGCCCGGTTTAGTAGGTCCGCTGAATCTGTCAATCACGCCCAATGCCCAAACCTTAACGCCGGGCCGCGGCCACCACAACGCCGCGCCGGCGGCCGGCTCCCCGCAGGGGAGTCGCCGGCACCAAACAAAAACTCTCTCTCTTCAAAAAACTTATCCCCGCCCATTGGCCGGCCCTTATCTTCCTGCGTGGGAGCTTCGTTGCAGACATTAGCGTGAACATGAACGATACGCCGAACCTCGCACTGCCCTATATCCTTGCCGCCCAGGCGCAGAAGCATGTCACGCACAACGAGGCGATTCGCGCGCTCGATTGCCTCGTTCAGCTATCCGTCGAAAGCCGGGCGCTGACGGCGCCGCCGTCGGCCCCGACCAATGGCGACAGGTTCCTGATAGCCGTGTCGCCGACCGGCGCATGGTCCGGCCATGCGGGTGAGATCGCGGCATTTCAGGACGGCGCGTGGGCTTTCTATCGGCCGAAGGACGGCTGGATCGCCTGGGTCGCCGACGAAAGCGCGCTCGTTATCTACGACGCAGGGGCCTGGTCGCTGTTTGCGGGTTCAGGCGGCGGCAGCGGCCTCACGGGACCCGTCGCCAACGCCGATCTCGCCAATGTGTCGTCAGGCACGATCAAGGGCCGTGCGAGCGCCGGAAGCGGTTCGCCGGAAGACCTGAGCGCGGCGCAGGCAACGGCACTTCTCGATGTCTTCACGGGCTCCGGCGCGAGCCACAAGAAAGGTCTTGTCCCCACACCCGGCGCGACCGCCGGAACTGCCAAATATTTACGCGAGGATGGGACGTGGCAAGACCTGAGCAATGTCCCGCTCGTCGGCGTTAACGCGACCGCGGATGCAACGAACAAGCTCGCCATTAAAAGCGCGGCCAGCCTCTTCGATAACGCCGGCAACGGACATCAGCAGAAAATCAACAAGGCCGCAGCGAGCGACACGGCGAGCCAGCTCTATCAAACGAACTATTCGGGCCGCGCCGAAATTGGCCTGACCGGCGACGACGACTTTCACTTCAAGGTCAGCGCCGACGGATCGACGTGGCGCGAAGCCATAAAGATCGATCGCAACACGGGAAAAGTCTCGTTCCCGCAATCGGGCGGTCCGCGCGAAGTTTTGACAGCCGGCCGGAGCTACTACGTCCGCACCGATGGCAGCGACAGCAACACAGGCCTTGCGAACACCACGGGTGGCGCGTTTCTGACGATCCAGAAGGCCTATGACGTAATTAAAACGCTCGACCTCAACGGGTTCACGGTGGCCATTCGGGTCGCTGATGGGACATATACGACTGGCTTGCTCATCGCTGCCCCGCCCGTCGGCGGTCTTGTCACTCTCGTCGGCAACGCGTCATCGCCGGGCAATTGCATTATTAGCACGACATCGGCGAGCGCCATCCGCGTGACCGTGCCGATAACGTTGACCGTCAACGGATTCAAGCTTGAGACGACGACGAGCGGCAACTGCATTGCCGCCGAAAACGGCGCCGCGATAACTCACAGCAATATGGAGTTTGGCGCATGTGCGGGCGGGCACATGGTCGCTTCAAACTATTCGTCGATCGGGACGGCTACTGACTATGCCATTTCGGGCGGAGCTAATCAGCACGTCTCACTAAACGGCTCAACGGCCAATATAGCAGCCAGAACGCTGACCCTATCCGGCACTCTTGCGTTCACGACGTTCATCGTTTCTCAGCGCAACTCTTATGCAAATGTCTTCAGCTTGGTGTTCGCGGGAACTTATACCGCGACCGGAAAGCGATACGATGCGAACGATCACGGCGTCCTGAATACGGGCGGCGGCGGCGCTAGCTATTTCCCCGGTAGCACCGCGGGAACAGGCACGAACGCCGGAAACTCCCCATACGGTCTTTATAAGTGAGGCAGCATGTCAGAATTTGATCCGAGGAACTGGTTTTGGATTGTAGCAGGCGATGAGACGAAAGCATGGTCGAGCGCGGCGCGTGCGTTTGTGACTGAGTACCCGGCAGACCGGCTCTCCAGAATCGCGAATGAAGTGGAGCTGTATGATGTGCTCGCGCGGCAATATCCGGTTGGCGCGCCATCGAGAACCTTCACCGAGGCCGAGTGCATCGCCGCATTGAATAACATAGACGCATCGGTCCTGGAAACTGCGGTCGGAAATCTCAATCAGGCAGCGGCATCGATCGGGTTCAATCTACCGTCTATTGCTTAAGCGCGTGATGAGGCGCGATCTTGCTGTAATCGCCAGTAGCAACTCGCGCTTTCAGGACATCGATGGTTTTTGTGATGTCTGTCATCGGGATGTCCGTAAAAAGTCGTTCCTCGTAATCCCACCATTTAATTTCCAAGAGATCTTCGATGATAGCATCGGAAAACCGCTTCCGGATGATGTGAGCGGGAATGCCGCCGACGATTGCATAGGGAGGAACATCTTTTGTGACGACTGCACCGGCTCCTATCACCGCACCGTCGCCAACCGTGACGCCAGATACGATGACGGCGTGGTCACCGATCCAGACATCGTTCCCAATCCTCAGCGTCATTCGAGGGGGAATTGGTTGCGATGGGGACGGAGACGGAGACGGCTTTCGGTTCACGACACTGACAAATGGATGTGTAGAGAGCCGATCGACAGAATGGGCGCCAGCATTGATCGAGCACCTTCGGCCGATTGAGCAATAGCGGCCTATCTGGGTAAAGGGTCTGATTATTGTTCCTGGATTGGCGTAGCTGCGGTAGCCGACGCGAATTTCACCTTCTCCCGGAAAAAGCTCGCAACCGGGGAGCCGAACGAAATCTTCTAGGAGGGCGTCGTTATTGGCCGAAGTCTTCGCGACCGGTGCAGTCATCGTGTGCGTATTCCCCCTGACAATCGGGGTGGACGATACGCTGAGCAACGCAACGGTTCAACGCCGCCAGATCGGCAAGTGCTTCAGAATTGATCGCGGCGGCAGAAGAAATTGGGATCAAGCTGCCAAATATGACATAGGAGCGCTTCCAATTCCCCGTGATACCGCGCGAGAAGCAGAGGGGCGCCGAACCCGCACGGGAAGACCTAAGTGGAAATTGGAACAGCGCGTCCTTCGGTGACATGATCCTGCTCGCCGAGCACTTTGCTGAACGTCGACCTGAGTTCGCTCGCCCTGTCGACCCAGACATCGATGGATCGGTCGAGGGTGTCGTTGAAATCGTGCTTCGCCCAGAAGGACTCGGGATCGGCGAATTTTCGGTTCTTGAATCCGCCCTCTCGCGGCTCTGGGGTCCCGCGTTCCAGTTTCCACTGGTACTCTTCACGCGATCTCAAGACGTAATGATTGAGCTGCGCCGTCTCGTACGTGTAGTTCGCATTGAAAGCGCGCTGATCGAGCGTGATGGGCTTCAGGTCGCTATCGACGTATGTGTAGCGTTTCCTCAATTTGGGCGAGTGGGGATGGGACATGCGCTTTGCGCCCGCCCTTCGCACGATACATTTGACATGTCGGTTGATGTCCGCCGTCAGTGAGCATCGGCGGAACCGTCGAGCGACCAGCTCGGGCCGGTAACGAGCTTCTCCGCTGGAGCCGAATATGACCCAGTTGATGCAGACAGCCCCGGCATCGACCGGAGCACATTTGAGATAGCTTTGGATCGAGGCGTGCTTTTTGAGGACGAGGAATTCGTCTGTGTCGAAGAACGCAATCCAATCGGTCGCGCAGCGCCGGAGCGCATCTTCGTAAGCCGCTATTTGCGCGAACTGCGACGGAACGTCGGGCCAGGGGATGACGGTGATCCGCGCGTCCTGTTGAGCGCAGACGCGTTCAATGGCCAGCGTCTCGGGCCTGGAATTATTGTCATAGATGACGATGCGATCGAACCCGAGCGCGAGGTAGTGAGCGATCCATTCCGGTAGATACCGGCCTTCATCCTTGATGATCAGGCAAACCGTGACGCACGAATTTCGCCGGCCGCGCAGTTGCCGGGCTAGGCGGGAAATCAACCCCCTCATGCGTGATCCTTAGCGCGGCCCGGCGGGTATGCCGGTATTCACGGTATCACAGAGAAATGGCGATCGTCCCGGAACCGGCCAACGTGAGATGCGGATATTCACCGATAGGGGGAGGCAAACCGCGCACTGGGGATCGCAGCCGCCACGCGACGATATAAATGAGGTCCGAAAAGCCCATCAGGCCCGCACAGCAAGCCGATCTTACGAACCCATATGGATGGTTCGAAGGAGACTGGTCGGAGCGAGAGGATTCGAACCTCCGACCCCTTGCTCCCGAAGCAAGTGCGCTACCAGGCTGCGCTACGCTCCGCCCGACCGTCAGCCTAATAAAGGCTTCCCCCGGCACCGCAGGGGCACCAGGGAGACCGGGGTTATAGCGACCCCGATCACGTCCCGCAAGCGCCTCTTCGCGGAATGTTGCAGGTTCCTCATGCAACGACCAGGACAGCTTTTTTGGGGGGCGGCACAAGGGAACATCAAAGCGTCGCGACCGCCGGACTAGTACTCGGCGGCAAGTGGGAGGTTCCCATCAATGGGCGCCGCTCGTAGCGCGATGCGAATGCACTCGGCGCGCAGGGCCGCAACTTCAAACGAGCGCCGCGCGCGACCGATCAGAACGACGGTGCCGCGTGCAGCGATCGCGGGTCTGGAAATCACATTTCGGAATGCTTGGTAAACATCCGCGAAACGCTCCGGGGAAGTTCTTCCCGCGCCCAGTAAGTTCACTCCTTGCGCAGAGTTCTGCGACCAATTTGCTCCACCCACATTTTAAGATCGCCCCGGAAGTGCACTAAAAAAAGGTAAGTCAATGACAATAACAAAACTACAGGGCGGGAAACGCATTCTTCGTAACATCGCTGTTGGCTTCGCGGCTCTCGCCGTGTGCTCGGCAGCAGAAGCGCAGGTCGCAAAGCCGAAGCAGTCGTTGGGCGGCAAGCTCACGCTCAAGGACGAAGGCACGTTCTACGTGCACGGCAAGAGGAAGACCTCGTCGTTTACAGGTCCGGTGACGCCGGGAGCCAATCTTCCGGCACCCGCGACGATCATGGTCGAGCAGATGTACGTTCACTATCGCATTCCGGCGACGGTGAAGAACTATCCGATCGTGTTCGTGCATGGCGGTGGCCTCACCGGCCAGTCGTACGAGACGACGCCGGATGGCCGCGAGGGCTGGGCCACGTACTTCGCACGCAAGGGCTTCCCGACCTACGTCGTGGATTTCCCGACGCGCGGCCGTGCGGGATTTGACCCGACGGGACTTCACGAAGCGCGGTACAATCAGAACTGGGCTGGCGTTCCTACCTTTTCGCGCAGCGGCGCGGAGCGTCTCTGGCCGGCCTTCCGCTTCGGTCCGTCTGACGGCGTGAAATTTCCGAACACGGCGTTCCCGGTTGAAGCCATGGACGGCTTGATCGCTCAGGGCTTCAACAGCACCGACGGCACGATCACCGACCGCAACTCCTTCGTTTGGGGCGCCGAAGCTCTGATCGATCTTCTGGATCAGATCGGCCCGGCGATCCTCGTTGTTCACTCGCAATCGGGTCCGTTCCCTGATCCGGTCGTCGAGGCGCGGCCTAATCTCGTGAAGGCAGTCATCAATGTCGAAGGCTTTGAAGGGCTCCCGCCGACGAACCCACAGGTCGCCGCCTACACGAAAATTCCGACCATCGACGTGTTCGGCGATAACCTCCACAGCACCGCCGGCATCGGGCAAAGCCGCTACGACGGCCGCAAGGTAACGGTTGATAAGATCAACGCAGCCGGCGGGAAGTCGGACATCGTCAAGCTCGCGGACGTCGGACTCGTCGGCCACACGCACATGCTGATGCAGGACAAGAACAACCTGAAGGTTGCCGACTACCTCATCAAGTGGCTGAACAAGAAGAGCCCCTACAAGGCCTCCAACTCCAGAAGATAACAATTAGTCATCCGAACCTTGATGCCGCGGTCCGTAAGGATCGCGGTTTTTTTTATCGCGCCGCCTGCGGATCTTTTTGTCCCGCCTGAGATGCGATCGCAAATGCGTTCGCTGAACGCGCAACTTGTGCACGTCCGATCATTGCTGATGCGAGCTGAGGCTGCGAGCTTTCCTCCGTTGCAAAAAGCAAAGCCCTCGGGATCGAACCTGAGGGCATCAGGAGGAAACGCCTATGAAATCACGTCTGAGTACCGCAACCGCGGCGCTCTTCGTCGGCATGGCCGCCATGACCGGCGCAGCCATGGCAGGCAACGACGGCAACCATGGCCACCATGGCCACCACAACGTCCAGAAGGCGTTGCAGCTCGATGCCATCGGCAGCTTGACCGCTGGCGGCCGCAAGGTCTGCGCGCCGGGCGCGTTCGATCCGACCGTCCCAGGCGCAGGTTCGCGCAACCAGGGCCAGTGCTTCCAGATCGATCAGATCTACGCGCAGTACCTGAAGCCGAAGGGCTCGAAGAAGCTCCCGATCGTGTTCATTCACGGCGGCGCGGGCACGGGTAAGGTCTGGGAAACGACTCCCGATGGCCGTGAAGGCTTCGCAGTCGAGTTCGCACGTCGCGGTCATCCGACCTACGTCGTCGACTTCCCGCGTCGCGGCCGCGCAGGTATCCCGACGTTCACTGGTCCTCTCGGCGATCTCGACGGTCAGCAGATCGGCCCGTCCACGTCGTTTGCAGTCGGCGACAAGCAGGCCTACTACAGCTGGCGCCTTGGCACGACCAGCTATCCCAACCTTGACCCGAACTCCAAGTTCCCGGCTGGGGTCATGGACGACTTCCTGCAGGGCAACGTTCCTCTGTTCGGTGACAACAACGACATCATCACCGACAGCATCGTCGCGCTGCTCGACAAGATCGGCCCGGCAATTCTCGTGACGCACTCGCAGTCGGGCATCCACGGCTGGATGGCTCGCTACAAGTCTGACAAGGTGAAGGGCATCATCACGTTCGAGGGTGGCTATGTGTTCCCCGAGAACAATGTTCCGGCTCCGCTGAAGAACTGTGCCGGCAACGACGTCGCGCAGGGCTCGGCAACGAGCGTTGCAAACTTCACGCGTCTTACGCAGGTTCCGATTCTCGTCATGTACGGTGACAATACCGTCACCTGCCCCATGCCGAACCTGATCCGCGACGGCCATCAGCTCAACCCTGAGAAGGGTCGCAGCTTCGTGAACGCTCTGAACGCCAATGGCGGCAAGGCCCAGTTCATCTGGACCAAGGAGCGGGGAATCCGTGGCAACACGCACTTCCTGTTCCTCGACACGAACAGCCTGCAGATCGCAGATTTCGTCTCCGGGTTCCTGAAGAAGTACGGCCTCGACAAGGACCAGAAGAAGTGAGTTCTGGTTCTCTCGAGAACCGGTATGCGACGCGCCTGGAAAGGCGCGTCGCAGAGTCTACGCTCGGCGGCGCCGAGAGACGGCTCTATGCCCGGCGTTTGCTTCGGTATTGACCGGGCGCCAAGCCGAAGCGGCTTTTGAACGCGCGTCCGAACGACGAAGAATCGGAAAAGCCCCATCGATAGGCGAGGGCGGAAATTCTGATGGTATTGGCCGAGGCCGATAGATCCTGCTTCGCGTGAGAGAGCCGCTCGGTGGTGATGTACCCCTGGCAGGTAAGATCCCTGCTCGCGAACAGTTTGTGGATATACCGGACCGAGATGCCGAATTTATCCGCGAGCCATTGTGGAGAAAGCTCCGGGTTTCCGATCTCCATTTCGATAACGCTGAGAATCCGCTCGAACAGATCGTTCGCGACCGACGGACGTTGTGCAGCCTCCAAACCGGCGTGATCTCTAGCGAGAAGTTCGGCAGTGATCAGCCGCTCGCACGCACGAAATACGTGACGGAACTCATCCGCATTTTTCTCGGCGATCATGCACGCGAGATGATCGACGCACTGCAAGAGCGGCGTATGGTGAGACAAGAGCCGGGGAGAAAAGCTGCCATCGTTGGACGAAAATGGCTCCGGTAGGATGTCATGCGGAAGTGTGATCAGCAGGAAGTCCCGCTTGGCCGCCTTCAGCATGTCGACCTGCATCGGCTGATCCAGATTGTAAAGTACGGCATTTCCGGGAGATACCAGGATCTCTTCGCGCTTATGCGTGAGCATCGCGCCTCCGGAGACCGCAAAGAGAATGCCGTACCCCGAGGGAATCGAATCCGCGATATCGTTTTCCGTGCGCCTCGTGGTGTGAGCCGCACACGACCACCGGATTGCGGACCCTTTGCCCGACTGGGTGCTGATCCATTGTGTTTGGAATGGATCGCTGCCGGAATATTCGAACGTGCAGCGGACGGGAAAGTCCGCGACCACCTCCTGGAAGACGTCGAAAGTGTTTCCCTTCGAAACGGTTTCCGGGCCGATGGTCATTTCGTCGAAGTGAATGTCGGGCTTCAGGCTACTGCACATTAAAAGCAGATTCCGCCAATTTGAATGACGCTGGGGAGGCCGGCCGAGAGGAACGCAATCAGGCCCAAAGCCTTCTCTCTGTAGCTGCTCGGCGAGCAGCCGAAATGCCGCCTGAAGGCGCGATTGAACGTCGAGATGCTGTCGAAGCCCCAACGGTAGGCCAACGATGAAATGGGCTGGCGTTGCTCGCTTCCCGAGGCCAACTCTCGACCGATGTGCTTGAGCCGTTCGCACGCGACATACGTGGAAAACGTTTGCCCCGTAGCCGCGAACATCTTGTGAATGTAGCGCGTGGAGACATTCAGATGGTCCGCTGCCAATCTCGGCGTGAGGCTGCGGCTCTGAATATTCTCCTCCACGAATGCGACAAGCTTCGTGCGGAGCGGGTTGTCAACGAGATCGATTGCGTCCTCCCCGCGAAGCTGTGACTCGGAGGTCCCCGTTGGCAGCAGCTGGAGCAACGCGTCAATGACGGAATCGAGTTCTTCGCGCTTCGAGACACGATACTGGCGCGCAAGGAACGACGCGCAAGCGGCGAGAGGCTTCGCCATTTTCTCGCGCGGTATAACGACGTTCGTATAGTCGCTGTCGGAGCGGAACGCCTTGTCGACGGCGTCTTTCGATACCAGCATGACCATAACCTGGTGCGGCGCATCGGGTTGGAGCTTGATGCTGATTGGTAGGTCGCTCCGGTAAAGAGCAATGTCGCCTTTGCGAGCGGTCGTCTGCCACCCAGCCTGCTCGATCTGCACATCGCCGCCGAGGATGTAGCTCGCGTAAACGCATTCCGTCGACGACATGCGAACGTCGGCTGCTGAGCGCAGACAGAAATGCGGTGTAACGCGAACGCGATTTATCGTTCCCGAGCTGTGCGGCCGCGACTCGATTCTTCCGCAGAATTGGGAGGACGCCGTGAGGTCATTGCTCCAAGGCAAGCACGACGTGCGAACTCCGTTGTTGTAAACATCCAGAGCTTGTCTTGATGGAAAATATTCTGTGTCCCAGACGACCAGATCCGTCGGCGTATCGGCGTATCGCTCCATCGAGTCACTCGCAGTGTTTCGCTTCGTCAGCGTCGTGTTTTCTTTCGCCGGCACCATAGCCAACGAACGCGAATGCCGCAGCACAAATATGTTGGATGCACTGAGTCGAACTGTTGGATCACACAGTAGATCTTCGTTGCTCGCGGTGCTTCGAAACAATACGGTGCGCAGCTTAACAACGGAGGTTATGTGAGACACCGCTTCACTTCAAAGCTGACGATGGCCGCATGTTTAACGTGTCTTCTGCCATTCGCCGGCGCAGCTCACGCGATAGGATCGGTGAAGTTGCAGACGACGCAACCACTCATCCAAAAGGTGCACGGATTTCACTGCCGGCCCGAGTTGGGTTGGGAGCCGCGCAGCGGAATTTTTCGACGGCATTCTCACGCGGGCATCTGCGAAAATTATAAGCGCTGCCTGCAAGTTCATCACAGATGCATTTTTGTGAATGGGCGAGGCATCGGCGGCTGGAAGTATGAAAGCTGGGGCTCGGACAACTGGCGTTACACCAACTGCATGCTAGAGCGCGACTGCTACTGAAGCAGGTTGACATCACGCTGCGCGCGGGCCGGGAATGGCTCAAGGGCGAAGCAACTTGATGGTTTCTTCGTTGCCGTTGCCATCCGATAGCACAATCGATCGTGGTTCGATCGCCTTCACGCGCCACTTGCCGAATGTATCGCCAGCCTCGACACGAAAGAGATCTCCCTGAGGCTGCTTGCGCAGCACGGCGGTTGCGCGAGCGCCCGTGCGCGCCACGCCGACAAGTTCGAAAGTCGCGAGCGAATTTTCAGACGTCGAGGCCGGTTTCGCCTCCTGCGGCGGACGTTGACGGCTCGAGGCGAAGATAGGCCGTTCGATTGTATCGCTGAGAATGTCGATCTCGATCCTCTTGAGCGGATTCAAGTTCTCCGGTTCGGCATCCGCTTGATCCTCTGCGTCCTCAGGTGCGGGCGGATCTGATTCTTCATCGCGTACATGAGCGAGTTCACCTTCATTTGCCGGAGTGTCATCATCCAAGCCGGTGATCTCGCCATTCCCCGATCGCGCACCGGCGGTCGCGGTCGCGTCCGTGGTCACGCTCGCCGCCGTATCGCCGCCGGCAGTGTTGTCCAGCCAAACGAGATAGCCGAGGCCTACACAAAGCAGCAGCAGCCCGATGATGCGAAGTTGAGACATTATTGCGGCTGTTCTTTTCTTGCGGAGTACGCGCTGACTTGAAGCGTCACCTCCAGGGGGCCGAGGTAGTGAAGATTCGCTGAGCCGAACAGGGTGTCCGAAGTTGCGATGGACATGCTGTCGACGAAAACGAGCGGCTGTCCGGTCTCCAGTTCGTAGAGAATTCCGCGCAGGCTATCGATGTCGGCGCTGATCGACAGGCTCACCGACATTCGCACGAGATTGCTTTCTTCCGTTGCGGGAAGCACCTGAAGGCTCGTCGCCTGCCCGCCGTGCGTCTGCACGACCGTATTGATCAGGCGCTGCAGATTGGCGCCCGCGATGCCCATCGTATCGCCCGCGATGAGAAGGCCGGCGGACTGCTCGGGTGAAATGAGACGCTCGTTTTCCTTGCGCAAGTCTGCCTCGCGCTTGGTTTGCGACAAGAGGCTCTTGAGTTCGCTCTGCTGGATCTTTTCATCCTGGCCAAACGCGTACCATTGAGCCCAGGGCAGTGCTGCGAGCGCCGCCGAAATCGCAATGACGCCGATCAGGAGCGCGGCGGCGATGTTCCGCTGTGTCGAGGGTGAAGCTTTCATTGGTCTGGATCGAAGTTGGCGCCGCCTTCGGCGCGGGCGACGATTGCAAACGAGTCCACCGTTTCGTTGGCCTCGCGAGTCGTCGGAGCCGAAAAATGAACGCCCTCGAATTGCGGTGAGGCTTCGAGGTCCGTAATGAGGCCCGTTGCATTCGAGGATTTTCCCACGATGCGAACATCCCGCCCATGGATTTCGAGTTCGGTCACATAGGCGGCGTCCGGCAGCGCGCGGCTCAAGCCTTCGAGAAGAAACATGACGGGAGGCTCGTCCTGCTTCTTGCGCAACAGCAGGCCATGTTGCCCGCGGAGGTGGTCGTTTTCAGCGGCGAGCTTGCTCAGGGTCGCGAGCCGCTCGCGCACGGCATCTGACCGAGCTTCGAGCTCAGTCAACGCGCGGTGACGGCTCCAGGCGAAATATACCCCGCTCGCGGCGGAGAGGAGGCTGAAGCCCGCAAGAAACATGAGTGCCACGTGAATGGTCGATGCGGTCTTGCGCGTCGCGTCGGGAAGAAACGATTTGATCTCGACGGGCTCTTCGTCGTCCGAGGTGGCGAAGTCGGCGACGGCGGGCGCTATTCCGAGCATGCTGGCCCGCTTCAAGAGAGCGTCGAGAATTTCAGTGCGGGTGGTGACGATGTGCACGTCGACGAACTCGGCTGAGGGCGTGACATCGCCCATGATGCGATGGCCGTGCAGTGTTTCCTCTCGCGGCCACGGCACCATGCGATCGATTTGGTTTTCGAGAATCTGCGCGACGACATCCTTCGCGGTGACCGGAATCCGGAAGGGCCGTTGCAGCACGTCCTGAGGTGAAAGCCGGAGCACGATGCGCGTCGGATCACGCTTCGCGTGCGCTTCCAGCATCGTTTTCAGGACGGCGGCCTGCTCGTCGCTGGCGTCGGGCGTCAGAGTACCGATAAGCTTGGCCTCGCGCCTCTCCCGAACGAAGATGTCGAGACCCTGCGGCGTGTGTTTCAGAAGCGTGCTCCAACGCGCGCCGAGTGCGCCGCGCCGGGTCAGCATCTCGCTTAAGGACGAGATCCACCACGAATATAACTGCTTTGCGCGGTCGGTTGGGGTCATGGCCGTGTTCTTCGAATGAGCATTGGTTGGATCAGGCACTCGGTCGTTGTGAGAGAAGCCGGTAAGGCGCGGCATCGTCCAAGCCGACCGCGATCACGTAAATCTTCGCCGCCGTACGTTTCGAGTTCGGCGCCGACACCTTGACCGAGACGATGTAGGCGGGACCGAATTGATCTTCGTCGTCCTCGTCGGCGGCGCCGTTGCTTTTTGAGATCGCATGCTGTTGCCCGGGAAAGTCGCGAGTGCCGCGCGCTCTGGCAAAAGCAGCCCTCAGTTCGGCAGGAGCCGTCTCGAGGTTTGCGGACCCGTCTCGGCTATGGACGGTCACGTACGGGAGAACGCGGCGGAACAATGCCATCGAAACGCCCGGGACCTTGCGTAATTGACCGATATCGACGAAGGCCGGCGAGCCTCCGCCGCTTCGCGAGTCCGGGGCGCCCGATTGTCCCGAGGCTTTTATGCGCGCGTCGAGAATTCCTTTCACGATGGTCGCCGCCGCCCCCGCATCGGACGCGAATGCGCGGAAGAACTCACCAAGCAACTTTTCATCTGATTTGTTGAGATCGATGAGCCCGTTCGGATCGCTGACGTTGATTTGAAGGGTCATTCCGTCGAACGAGATGGCGCGCGGTTTTCCGTCCGGACGCCACCGCGCCGACGATTCGTCGATGAGGCGCGCCGCAGCGATCTCAAGTCCCGCATCCAGAAGATGTTCCGCCCGCGAGAATTGCGTTTCGGAAGACATGAAGGACGCTCCGCTCCGCACCGTCGTGTTGAAGGCTGCGACGAGCAAAGTGCCGGTCGCAATGACCCACAGCACGACGAGGAGAGCGAACCCGCGCTCTCCGTTATTCGCCGCCTCGGGCAGATGTCTGCTGTGCCGTTCCACGACTAGAGCTGGCTCCCATCGGCGGTTGCTACAAGCTCTCCATTGGGATTGGCCGAGCACATGGTCGGCGTCTCGTCCAGGCATCCGATTTCGGCATTGGCGCGCAGTTGCACCAAGAAGGCGGGAGATGCAGGCAGGTTGGTGCGCGTGTCGATGATGTCGAGGCTGATGACCTGCGGCAGGCGCGTCGCGAAGGGCCACGTGTCGTACCACTTCATGCCTTTGTCCGACCTTGCTCCGTAGCGGAAGCGATAGCTCACGCGTCCTTCGAGTAGATTGACGCGATTGGCGGGCGTTGCGCCGGAATAGGTGAACTGCCCCGGTTGCAATGGTGCGCGCCCGCGGATGAGCACGCTCTGCGGCTTCCCGGAAACGGAGTAGTCGACGACATAGGGGCCTTCCGCGGCCGGGTATGGCGGCTCGATCGTCACGAAACGCAGATGCTCGGACGTTCCGGAAAACAGATAGCGCCCGCTCGTCCCGTCGTTGATCGCGATGCGTTGCAGTCCATTGACGTCGCGCTTCAGGATGTCGAACGCCCGCGAGATCATATCCAGCATTTGGATACGCTCGTTATTGCGGTCCGCGCCGTGCGATAGTGATCTGAGCCCGCCGCCGAGAAGCGCGAGGATGCCAGCGAGGATCGTCAGGCAGACGATGAGTTCGATGAGGGTGAAGCCGGCTTCGTCGTGCCGCGGCCCGGCGAAGGCGCTGCTCATTTCGCCGCTCCGAGCTTCAATGTCGCCAATTGCAGATTGCGGCCTCCGGGCCAGTGGACCTTGACGTCCACCCGGTAGAGCGCCCAGCCTTTTTCGGTCGACGTCTTTGCCCACGGCGCCGCTTCCGGTTTGATTTCCGCGACCCAGCCGTAACGTCCCTCGGTGCCGCTCGCGCCGTAAGTTCCCCCGCGCCACGTGCCGAGTGTTTCAGAGAGAACTTTCTCGCCGATCAGCCTGGCATAGGCGTAATCCTCGGTCGTGCCCGTAACGCGCGCGGCGCCGGCATGAGACTGGAGCAATGCCGTCAATCCGATCGCGAGGATGACGAGGGCGGTCAGCGTCTCGAGAAGCGTGAAGCCGCCATCGCCGCGCGGAGCAATGTCGATGGCGTCTCTCATCACAGTGCACTCATCGATACGCGACCCGTGAGCCAATTCACGCGAAGCTCGTAGACCGTTTTCTGCGAGCCCATCTTGATGGTCGCGCCCGTCGAACTCCCGTTTGGAAAGAAGCGTATGCCTGCGGATTGTGCCGAGCCTCGCTCGCCGTCGGCCGACGTGACCGCGATGTCGATCGATGGATCGAGACGAAGATCCGGACGTCCGTCGTCGAAGCGGATCAGACGATGGACTGGCTCGATCTGAACCACACGCTCCTCGCCGCGCGCCATGGCCGTCGCGCGCAGATCCCGCAAGCGCGATGCCGTCATCATCGCCGCGTTCTTCACCTTGAGACCCGGGGACGGGTTCCTGAAGGCGAAAGAGATCGCGCCCGCCGCGACGACGGCGACCGACATGACGGCCAGAATTTCGACGAGCGTGAATCCCGCCTCTTTGGGCCGCCGGGCCCTGGGCGGGATTAAAGACGCCGCCGGTATCACTGCCAGCTCGCAACGTCTCGGTCCTCGCCGTCGCCGCCTTCGCGATTGTCGGCGCCGAGCGAAAAGATGTCGTATTCGCCTTTCTGGCCGGGATAGCGGTAGCGATAGGGATGGCCCCAAGGATCGACTGGAACCTGCGACTTCTTGAGATAGGGACCGTTCCAGTTCCGCAATCCGGCAGGCGCTTTGACGAGTGCGTCCAGTCCCTCGTTCGATGTCGGGAAGCGGCCCGCGTCGAGCTTGAAGAGTTCGAGCGACGTCGCCAGACTTTCAATCTGAACTTTGGCGGCCTTTGTCCGCGATCCGCCGAGATAGCCCATCACGCGCGGCGCCACGAGGCTGGCCAGCAGCACGAGAATGACCATGACGACCAGGAGTTCGATGAGCGTGAAGCCCGCTTCACCCCGGCGATCGCGGTGAGATGCGGAAATCCTTGCCTTCAATCGCGAAGCGAGCGCACTTAGTTCGACGGGCCGCACTTCAAATTCCTCCCATTGTTTCTGACTTCGCCAAGTCGTTTTCGTATCGTGTCGTTTTCGCATCGTGTCGCTTCACATCGCCAAGTCGTTCATGCTGATGATGGCGCCGAAGATCGAAACGACGATCCCTCCGATGAACGCGCTGACAAGAAGGATCACGGCTGGTTCGACGATCGTGAACGTGCGCTGTATTGCGGTTTCCATCTTGTCTTCGAACATGTCCGCCATGTGTGAGCACGCGTTCGTGAGATTTCCCGTTTCCTCGCCGACGCGGAGCATACTGATGACGACCGCAGGAAAGAGCTTTGAGTTTGCGAGCGGCTCGAGAAAGCTGCGCCCCTTGCGCAACGCGTCGTAGGACTCGTCGAGAACGCGCCCGACGAGTTGATTGCCGATGACGTCGCGTACGAGCTTGATCGCGGAATGCAGCTCGACGCCGTTTTCGAGCAGGGCGCCGAGAACGCGGCAAAACCGGACGGTCAAATTCAGGCGGGCCACATGACCGATCAACGGCAGACGCAGGATCGCGTTCTCGATAGCCTCGCGGCCCCAGCCGCGCGTCCAGCCCACCGAAATCAGACGAATGAACGCGGCAAGAGCGATGAGAATGAATTGGCCGTTGGCGATCAGCCAATCGGATGCCCCGATCACGAGGCGCGCTTGCTCGGGCACTTCGTTCCCTTGCTGCATGATCATGTCTTTGAAGCGCGGAACGACGAACGTCAGCATGATCGTGACGGCAGCGATCGCCATCAGTATGAGCAGGCAAGGGTAAAGCATCTGCGACAGCGCTTTGCTCGCGAGCTTTTCGGTTTTCTCGCGCGATTGAGCGATCCGCAGCAGCACGGCTTCGAGCGTCCCGCTCGTCTCAGCGACGCGCACCATGTTGACGTAGACGGGCGGGAAAGCGGCGGGCTGCGATGCGAGCGCCTCGTGAAGGCTTTTGCCGTCGCGGATCTGCGCGGCGATCGCGCCGAGCAGCTGGCGCATTTTTGCAGATACGCTGTCCTGTTCGAGAAGCGCCAGCGATTGGTCGATCGGCAGGCCGGCGGCGAGCAGGATGCCGAGTTCGCGCGTAAAGAGCGTGATCTGCTTGGAGGAGGGCGGGCGCGAGAAAAGCCCGCCCTTGCCGCCCGCAGCGGTGCCGGATGTTTGCGAACGTTCGTGCACTTCGACAGGTAGATGGCCGAGCTTTACGAGCGCATCGATAACGTTTTCACGCGCAGCCGCCTCCATCTCGCCAGCGAGTTGGGAGCCGCTTCGGCTGATTGCAGTATAGGAATATCGTGCCATCGTGCTGCTGTTGCCCGTTATATTTCAACAGCTCGCGGCGGATGCGGTGCGCGATGTGATTGGCTGAGAACGTTACGCATCGAGCGCCACCCGCCGGACTTCCTCGGGCGTCGTCAGCCCTTTGAGGCACTTGTCGTAGCCATCGACGATCATGGGCGTCATGCCTTTGCGGCAGGCCGCAGCTTCGATCTCCGCCGGGTTCGCATCGGGGCGAATGAGAGATCGGATCGTATCGTCGATGTCGAGCACCTCGGAGATGACGATGCGGTCGGTATATCCGGTGCCGAAGCAGCGATCGCATCCGGTGCGTTGCCATTGTAGCCGCGCCTCACGGCTCGCCGGATCGAGGCCCATGCGCCGGACGAGGGCGAGATCGGGCTCTCCTTCCACCTGGCGCTTGCAATGATTGCAAAGGACGCGGACGAGCCGCTGTCCGATGACGCATCTCAGAGATGACGCGAGGAGGAAGGCGTCGATGCCCATGTCGAGAAGCCGCGGCACCGCGCCGGCCGCCGTATTGGTGTGCAGCGTGCTGAGCACGAGGTGACCGGTGAGGGCGGCGTGAATGGCGATGCTGGCGGTCTCGCCGTCGCGCATTTCGCCAACCATCATGACATCGGGGTCATGGCGGAGAAATGAGCGCAATGCAGATGCGAATGTCAGCCCGACGGCGGGCTTCACCTGCGATTGGTTCACGCCGTCGATTTCGTATTCGATCGGATCTTCGACGGTCACGATCTTGCGCTGGCCGCCGTTGAGAAGCGCCAGCGCCGTCGCAAGCGTCGTCGTCTTTCCGCTGCCCGTCGGGCCCGTGACAAGGATCAAACCGTAGGGAGCCGCGAGATGATTGCCGATGATGGCCTTGTCGCGCGCATTGAAGCCGAGCTTTTCAAGGTCCAGAGATCGTCGCACGTTGTCGAGAAGACGAATGGCGATCGCTTCGCCATGAACGGTCGGCATCGTCGCAACGCGAAGATCGAGCTTGGTCTGATTGATCCTGACGCGCGCTCTGCCATCCTGCGGGACGCGCCGTTCGGCAATGTTGAGG
The DNA here is from genome assembly GCF_900116175.1 of Hyphomicrobium facile. Classification (GTDB taxonomy): domain Bacteria; phylum Pseudomonadota; class Alphaproteobacteria; order Rhizobiales; family Hyphomicrobiaceae; genus Hyphomicrobium_B; species Hyphomicrobium_B facile. The sequence goes on along the minus strand of NZ_FPCH01000002.1, from coordinate 629,102 downwards.
CCCGAGAGAATTTTGATGCGTGAGGCGATCGCTTTCCCGTTGCTGGCGGGAGGAGGTGGAACGTCGCGCAACATTCCGTCGACGCGCAAACGCACCGCGATGCGTCCTTCGAACGGCTCGATATGGATGTCCGTTGCGCGGGAATGGACGGCGTCCTGGATCAGCTGATTGACGAAACGCACGACCGGGGCGCCGAGCGCCATATCGCGAAGATCGTCGATATCGTCGGAGCTGGCTTCCGGCGCCGAGGCATCGGACCAAACGCTCGGCACGTCCCGGTCGCGGAGCGATCGTTCGATTGCAGACTGAATATCCTCAGCCGACGCGAGCCGCGGAATGACGGTCCGGCCGAGCGCGAGCGCAATGGCCTGGATGGCGTAGGCGTCTTCGGGATCCTGCATGGCGAGGACCACGCCTTCGGCAGTCTCGCTGACCGGGAAGACTTGGCATTCCCGGAGGAATGCAGGCGCAATGGAGCCGCTCAGCGGCGATTGTTGCTGCCAGTCTGCCTCTTGCAAGACAGGTATGCCGTGAAAATCGGAAAGTGCCTTCAGCAAGGCCTCAGGCGGAAGCGCAGACAGGCGCCGGAGTGCGGAGCATGTCGAGCATCCCGTCTCCTTTTTCAGCCGCTCGACCTTATCCAGGAGGGGTCGAGTAACGAGACTTCGATCGAGCAAGTATTCTTCAAGTGTCGGCGTATAAGCGATGTTCATCTTAGTAATACTCAAGACTTATACGCAGAAGTGAAGTTAACCGGAGTGAAGACGGACATATATATAGAGGTCGTGATCCATAGCATACGGTCCGGGTTGAACCCGTGCAAGCAAGCCATTCCCTTACGAGGCTTTGCAATGCGACGAGCTAATATACTGTTTACACGCGCGAAATAAGGACGCGCGACCATGCGGATCAAGGCCTGTTCTCTCTGCGCCCAGGTTGTTCTCTCTCGGCATGTTATTTCGGGAATATTGGTGCATGTCCGCGCGCTATTGATCGTTAATCGCAGATATATTGCGGATCACGAGAATCAGAGTTCAGTTTACTTGGCTCGCTTCAGGTAATTGAGCCAGGGGCCCTACACACGGCGGAACTGCAGAAGTTATGAAGGCAAGAAGCTGGTGTTGGCTGGTATTTTGCGTGTCCGTCGCGGGCCTTATGCTGACAGGCTGCTCGCAAGGAATCCCGAAAGCGCCCTATCTCGAGCCGCCTGACTTGATGGGGCAGTTGGCCAACGCCGATCTCGGTCCCGCTGCGCCCATGACCGCGAGCATAAATGGCCGCGATCGCCCCCCGAGCTCCGAAACGCGCACCGACATCTATCCCGGCAGCCCCAGTGTGCCGGTGCAGCGAAAGGCGTTCACCGGCGTTTCGGAAGCGAGAGACGGCTATTACGAGCTCAACTTCGCCGACGCCGAGCTCTCCGAGCTGGCGAAGGTCATCTTTCGCGACACTCTCAATAAGCCGTACGTGTTCGACACGCGCGTACAGGGCCGCGTGACGATTTCAACGGGCGGCCCGGTGGCCCGCAACGAGCTGCTTGCCGTCTTCGAGGCTGTGCTGCAGATGAACAGGGCAGCTCTCATCAGCGACGGCACGCTCTACCGGATCGTTCCGGACTCCGAGAAGTCGACGCAGAACGTTTCGATTTTTGACTACAAGAAGGAGCGCAGCGAGATCGGACCCGGATACGGTGTCTCGATCATGGCCCTCAATTACGTTTCGACCGATACGATGATGACCATGCTCGAGCAGTTGTCCTCGGGTCAGGACGTTTTGCGGGCAAGCATCTTCAACAATCTGCTCATAATCCGGGGAACGGCCGCGGAGCGCGAGCAGCTTCTCGAACTCGCTGCGACGTTTGACGTCAACTGGATGAAGAACCAGTCGGCTGCCATCTTCACGCTGGCGAACGCCGCGCCGGATGAAGTCATCAGCGAGCTTCAGCAGGTCTTCAGGGCGGAAGAACAGGGTAAGGGCCTCATTCGCTTCAAGCCGATCGCGCGCCTCAATGCGATTCTGGCTCTCAGCGATAAGCCGGCCCTCCTGAGGGATGCCGCTACGTGGGTCCAGCGGCTCGACCGCGGAGGTGCGGAAGCCGAAGGGTATTACGTCTATCGCGTCGAAAACGGTCGCGCGAAGGATCTGGCGGCGCTTCTCACCGCATCCTTTGCCGGTGGAAGCGGAGCATCGACGGAAAGGCCGGCGGAGGAAAGCGAGGTTGCCCCAACCTTGGCGGCATCGCAGACGTCCTCATCGAGCAATTTCAACAATGCGTCGAACAAATCCAGCCTGAACGGAGACGGCGCCGCCGCCGGTCCGCTCGAAAAGCGCTCGGGTATTGCGTCCGACGGACTGCTCGCATCCTCACGCAACGACAATGCCGGCCATACCTCCGACGCCAATACAACATTGAGCGGCGGCAACGACGCCTCGGGCGTCCGCATCACGGCGGACGAACGCAACAACTCGCTGCTGATCAAAGCGTCCGGCCGGAAATACCGCGAGATCCTCGGGGTGCTCCGCAAGATCGATCGCGCGCCGATGCAGGTGCTCATCAACGCTACGCTCGCGGAAGTGACGCTGAACGACAACCTGCAATACGGCGTGCAGTTCTTCCTGCAGAAGACCAAGGGGCTCGACGGCGCGCTGGGCTTCACCAACGGGCAATCGATCGATATAGCGCCGGCAGTCCCCGGACTGAACTTCATCGTCGGAGCGGTTGCGACCAACCCCAAGATCATTCTCGACGCGCTCGCCAAAGAGACGGCGGTGCGTATCGTGTCGTCGCCTTCGGTCGTCGTTCTGCACAATCAGCCGGCAACTCTCCAAGTCGGTGACCAGGTTCCTGTGTCGACCAAGTCGGCGACCAACTTGACGGCTTCCGATCCGGTCGTCGTCAACGAAATCGAATTCAAGAACACCGGCGTGATCCTCAATGTAACGCCGCGCATCAATTCGAATGGTCTCGTGACGATGGAAGTCGAGCAGGAGATCAGCGCGGTCGCCCGTTCGACGAGCAGCGACACGCTGACGCCGACCATCTCGCAACGGCGCATTACCAGCACGATTGCCGTTCAAAGCGGCCAGATGGTGGTTCTTGGCGGCCTCATCAGCGAGCAGGCGGATCAGCAAAAGAGCCGAGTTCCTGTTGTCGATAAGATCCCGTATCTCGGCGACGTCCTGGGTGCGAACACGGAACGGTCGCGCTCCAGAACTGAGCTCGTCATATTCCTGAGGCCGAGCGTGATCCGCAACCCTGGCGACGCGAGCAACGTTGCCGAAGCGGTGCGCGCCTCGATGCATTCGTTGGCGCCGCAGCCTGCTGCCTGGGACATGAACGTCAAGCCGGTCAAGTAACCGAGGGATGCTTCGCCAGCCGGATTTTGAGACCGGATTTCACGCCAGCTATTCGGCCAGCTATTCGGCCAGCTATTCGGGGTGACGAACGTGATCGTGTCAGAAAATCCGGATTGCTTCCGCCTCGCGCCGGCGCCGGTCGCGAGAGCCCGAAAGAGCTCGATGCTCGCAGCCATCGGACTGGCGTGCGCTCTTCTGATCCTCTTGATGGGGCATCAGCCCGCTTCGGCCGCAGTCGTCATCGAGGGCGATGACCAGAGCGAAATCGAGGTCAGCATCGAGAGCGAACCCCTCGCCGACACCATCGACGCGTTGGCGACGAAATTTGGCGTCGAGACCGAGGGCATCGAGCACGTCTCCAAAGCGGAACCAATGACCGGAAGCTTTCAAGGAAGCTTCAAGGACGTCCTCGCCCGCCTGTTGAAGAACTGGAATCACGTCATCGTCTTGGAACCCGGCGACCCTGCCCGTGTGGAAAAAATAATCATCTTGAACGACAGCCAGGGTTCGCGGCCACCAGCGTCAAAAGCTCCGGCGGAGCCCGTGCACATGATCATGCCATAGGTCCACCGCGGCCGAGCTAGAGGGCCGCGATCATGCGTGCAGCTGCGGTAGAGGACGATTGAACAACCGGCCGGGCGCGGGATCGCATTGTTTGCCCGTTGTGCATCAAATGGCCGCCCGCAACTGCACCTTGATACCCGGCTTAAACACTGCTATCGCCCCGTCTCCGCGTTGGGATGTCGCCAAGTGGTAAGGCAGAGGATTTTGATTCCTCCATTCCCAGGTTCGAATCCTGGCATCCCAGCCAATATTTTCAATGACTTAGGCCGGCGCTTCGAGGCCATTTCCACGCAACGCTCGCGTGGCCGTTTTCACTGTTCCCTCTCGTTCAGGAATCGACAGATGCGCGCCGCTTGATCGCGGCCTGCTCGCGCTGTTTTTCCGTTCGCTTCACATAGACCCGCGCCCCTGTCCGCGTGACATGTCCCGACAAGCTGCCGGACCTCCGGTCGCTCAGCAAAAAAAAGTCGTGTAACGAAGCACGTGAGCATTTTTTCTACACATGCGACGAGACTGCGGAATGCGTGAGAGGGAATAAATGGCAAAGGAAATTGTGATCGGGACCGCGTTTGACGAAACGTCGAATGGGGTTCGTTCGACGATCAAATTTCGCGGTCATACAGGCGAGAACTTTTCCTTATTTTACGAATTTTCCGGCGGGTTTTTGCCTTCCGCCCCGTCGACGGATGACTTTGCCGTTGTCGCACTGTTACCGCACGCGATGAAGGTCGGCGCTGATATGCGTTGCGAGGGGCGAGTTTTCCGCGAGCAGCTCGCACGGCTTGAAGAAGCGCAGGACGCCTGGGTCATGTGGCGCCCGGATCTCTTCCGCAAGATCTCGATTTTTGCCGAGGATGAAGTCGACAGCGCTCCGCCGGCGAACCGAGACGCTGTACTCGCATACTCTGGCGGATTGGACGCGACGTTCGCCCTTCACGCGCACTGCAAGGGCCTGCTAGGCCGCCGCCAGAACAATCTGCGCGCAGGGGTGATGGTCCACGGATTCGATGTGCCGTTGAATCGTTCGGATATCTTCAGCAAGTCATCCGAGCTTGGTGCGAAAATCCTCGAGTCCTACGGTCTGCCTCTGACGATCGTTCGAACGAATTGGCGCGATATCCGCGGCCTGCCCTGGTTCACCGTCTACATGTTCGCGCTGTCTGGCGTGATGCACCAGTTTTCCAGTGTCGTGTCGCGCGCCGTAATCGCCTCAGACGAAGCCTACGATGGAGAAATTCCCGGCTGCGGTGGCAACAGCATAACGAACCCGTTCATGAGCCATCCGGGCTTTCCGATCGAGTATGTAGGTGGGGGCTATACAAGGACAAGCAAGGCGAAGGCATTCCGCGGCAACTCGGTCGTCCTTTCGAATCTCAGGGTGTGTTATCACGGTCCGGAAGACGGTCATAACTGCGGCCGCTGCGAAAAGTGCATCCGGACGAAGCTGAATTTTATAGCCGCCGGGATTGGCCGCGTTCCGTGCCTGGGTGACTTGCCGACGCCTTCGGAGATAGATCGCCTCGCAATCGATGAGCCGGCGGTTTTGACCCTCTATCGAGACATTCTGGACAGTGGCGGCGATTGGGCTGGGCACGAAGAACTGCGCGACGCGGTTCGCAGGATCGTTTTCTCCTCTAAATGGGAGCTCTCGCGCCGGCGCCTGTCAGAGGCGCCGGCAAAGCTCTCGCGCCGATTAACGAGGGTCTACCGCAAATACATTCTCAGAAAGCCGAACCTTTGGCGAAAGTCGATTGGCGGCTGAACGAAGAACCCCCGGCGCCAAATATCCTCGCGACGGCTCCGCCCTGTTCCTAGCCATTTCGACGCGACCGCATGTGCGCGACCTCAGGCGCTCGTCGTCTCCTTGAGGTATTCCTGGCTCGGCAGGAAAGCATCCAACTTGCGCTGGGCTTCGACGATCATCGCGTCCGCCAGAACCTGCTCCAACAAATCGCGCTCCGCAGGGCCCAACCGGTCAGGGCGTCGCAAGAGTGAGCTTGGGTCCGTTCCGGCGACATGCGCGTGACCGTCGAACGAGCTTCCGCCTCCCGCCTTGGCGCGCGAAACTCTCGGTTGCGCGACGGCTTTGAAGCCTAGCCGGCTGGCGACTGCCTCGCGATACGCTGGCTTCGTCACCCAATCATCGAACACGATCACGACGAAATCAGGCTGACCGCTATTTTCGAGCAACGCTTCGACGTGATCGACCCATACGTTCATCGCCCGGCGCATCACGTGGTCCAACTCGCGAGGATAAGCCGCCATGCGCATCTTGAATGCCTTATGGATCCGGCTCGCGAATAGGTTTTCAGCCGACCGCAGCAATAAAATGTTGAGCGTGCGCTCCGCGCCGGAAAAATACTCGTGGCCGAAGTTCCAGTCTTCGATGCTGCAAATCGTGTGTGCCGGCGCTTTCGCAAAGACGTCCGACCACCGCTTCTGCTCGCGAAGGAAATCTCCAAGGGCCACAGGGAACTCGTAAAAGCCGGGCTGTTCTAATTCAATCCGAAGCGGAAACACATTGTTGAAGTGCCTGATTCCGTGGACGTTGTCCGTCATCCAATCGAGCACCGCGTGATTGCCGCTGCGCTTCATGCCATGAAAAAGGATCAGGTCGGCGTCGTGCATTTTCATGTTTCACATTTCTCGTGCAGTGAGTGTGGAGTGCGGTCCGACCTGTGAAAAGTCGATGCTGTTTTTCTAGTTCATCGATACGGTCACCTCAAGTTTTTGAACGGCAAACCTGTTGACTGAAGTTGGCCTCGAGAAGAGCCTGCACATGCTCGTCGTGTTGTTGTGCGCTTTGCGACGAATGCGAGCATGAGCATGAGCATGAAGTGGATGGAGCAGACCCGCCTGAGCGTTGGTTTTTGGGTTTGAATCAGCGCCCTTCACGATAGTCGCGAAAGCCGTTTGTATTCCCGAGCAAATCCATCCACGATCCGGCGGCAGTTCGGAGCAGCGGGGAAAGGCATTTCTAGAATGCCAGTCGAAGTCGAAACGGTGATCGTCGGAGCCGGCGTCGTCGGTCTCGCCATCGCAGCCGAACTCGCGAGCCTCGGAAAGGACGTTCTTATCCTCGAGCGGCACCACACGTTCGGCACTGAGACGTCTTCGAGAAATTCCGAGGTGATCCACGCCGGAATTTATTATCCGGAAGGGTCGCTGCGAGCCAAACTCTGCGTCGAGGGCCGCGAGCGCCTCTATGCATTCGCTGAAGACTACAAGGTGCCGTTCAATCGCTGCGGCAAGCTTCTCGTCGCAACGAGCGAAGCGGAGATCGAACAGCTCGCGGCCATCGAAGTGAAGGCCGCCCGCAACGGTGTCCACGATCTCACCCCATTGACGGCAGCAGAAGCCCATCGGCTCGAACCGGATATTCGCTGCGTCGCCGCCACCTTGTCGCCGTCGACCGGAGTAATCGATAGCCACCTTTTCATGGCGGCGCTCGAAACCCGCCTTCTCGACGCCGGCGGCCAAATCGCCTTCAACTCCGAAGTCGTCGGCGTAAAAGCGATGACGGATGGCGAATTCCGGCTGTCGATCCTATCGGCGAACGAGGTCTCGGAACTCTCCTGTGCTCGCCTCATCAATGCAGCGGGATTGAGCGCGACACGCGTCGGACGAATGCTCGAGCCCACGAAGTCCGAATACGTGGTGCCGGGCCTCTATCCGGCAAAAGGCCATTACTTCGCACTGCCGGCGCGGGCGCCCTTCAAGCATCTCATTTATCCGATGCCGACGCCCGATGCCCTTGGCATCCATTTGACGCTCGATATATCGGGCGGCGCAAGATTTGGGCCCGACATCTTTTGGCAGGACGACATCGATTACACGTTTGTCGACGTGGACGCGCGGCGCGAGATTTTCGCGAAAGAGATAAAGCGGTATTGGCCGGCGCTCCCCGAAGGCGCGCTCGTCCCCGCGTATACCGGAATCCGCCCGAAGATTTATTCGAATGGCATGCCGCCCGCCGACTTTGCGATCCACGGTGAACAGCAACACGGAATTCCAGGCTTCGTGGGACTTTACGGTATCGAAAGCCCCGGGCTCACGTCGGCGCTGGCAATTGCCGCGTATGTGCAGCGCTTGCTGAATTGAGATCTTATGGCCGCGCCGGCACGGATCAATCCGCCGAGTTGCGACGCCAAACGAAAATAGCGCGCGATCGCTCTATAAACCCTCAAAAAACATCCGAACCGCCCGGCATTTGCTCCGTAAACGCCGCTTCTATTGCGGCAGCCTCATGTCGAACGGGATTGCCCGGCATCGGGGGCCAATTAACCTGTCGCGCAAGTCGCCAATTTTAAAGCCATCTTCTTCTTGTTAATTTGTCGGGAAAAGGCGAAGAAATAACCGATTCGTCGTGTGGGGGAGACGTATGGCGGCGCCCAACAGAGCGGCTTTTCTCGGTCTCCAATTCGACGGTGGTTCGACCGAGACCGCAATCGAAGAAATATTGGGCGCCAATGCAACGCCGTTCATATACGTCGTGACGCCGAATGTGCAGCATGTCGTCGAAATTCACGAGCAGGGAGAAGTACTAAGGGCCAAATATGCCGCGGCATGGCGAACCTATTGCGATAGCCGCGTGCTCGGGAAATTGGCCAGATTGTGCGGGGCGAAGCTCGATGTCGTAACAGGCAGCGATCTGACCGCCGGCCTTTTAGCGCGAGCATCCGAACTTGGACGGAAAATCGCAATTGTCGGGCCGAGCGCTTCGGACTGCGCCATTGTCGGCCGTCGTTTTCCCGGCCTCGAAATTGCCTCGTACACGCCGCCGATGGGCTTCATTGCCTCCGACGCCGAGGTGGAGAAGTGCATCGCGTTCATATTGGGTGTCGGCGCGAACATCACGTTCTTGGCTATTGGATCGCCGCAACAGGAGATTTTGGCGTACCGGCTCCTTAAGAATCCGGAGGCGAGGGGAGTGGCTCTTTGCATCGGTGCTTCGATCGATTTTCTCACCGGGAAACAGCAGAGGGCGCCGTTATGGGTTCAGCATTGGGGGCTCGAATGGGCGCATCGCCTGTTATCGGATCCCAAGCGCCTCGCGAAGCGATACCTGGTTAAATGCCCGAAAATATTCGGCCTCGTCGTCGCGCAAATGATGAGTCCGCGATTTCGCTCATGATTGCGAAACGTTCGCTCTAGGCTCTTTGCAAATAATATGTACACTGGCTTTGTGAATGAATAGCGCTTGATGGTTTTTCCCGAAATGTCTGTAGCCGCCAATGCGTTGGTTTCGGGAGCCTTAGGCGCGATTGCGTTGCTCGTAAGCATTCCCGTCCTTGTTCTTCTGACCGAAGTTCTCGCGGCCATTCCGAGAAGAAATGCCGAGCGCAAACCCAATTCCATTAGCCCTTCTCTGGCCGTACTCGTTCCCGCTCACAATGAGGGAACGAACATTCTTCCGACATTGACTGACATTTTGGCTGAGATCGGCCCGCGCAATCGCCTGCTGGTCGTCGCAGACAATTGTTCGGATGATACGGCTGCGGTCGCTCGTTCGGCAGGGGCTGAAGTCATCGAACGTCAAGACGACAAAAACCGCGGAAAAGGCCACGCGCTTGACTATGGAATTCGCCATCTCGGAGCGGCAGCCCCCGAGGTCGTGATTGTAGTCGATGCAGACTGTCGTCTGGAAAAGGGCGTCGTCGATATTCTGGCCGAACGTGCAGTCTCGACCGGCCGGCCAATTCAAGCCCTTTATCTGATGCATGCGCCGGATGATTCATCCGTCAACGATCAAGTATCGGAATTTACGTGGCGCTTGAAGAACTGGGTGCGTCCACTTGGTCTCGCGAACCTCGGTCTGCCGTGTCAGTTGGTGGGCACAGGCATGGCATTTCCGTGGAGCGCGTTGAACTCGGCCAATCTCGCAACCGGCGCGTTGACCGAGGATCTGAAGCTCGGGCTCGACCTCGCATTAAAAGGCCACTTACCGCTATTTTGTCCGTCGGCCGTTGTAACAAGCCACTTCGCTGCGTCGTCACAGGGACGCAATACGCAACAGCAGCGTTGGGAGCAGGGCCACCGGGAGCTGATTTTCTCGACCGTTCCACGCGTTTTGTGGTCAGCAATTTCTCGCCGTGATTTGCGATTGATGGCGATGGCCCTGGACTTGGCCGTGCCGCCCATTTTCCTTCTCGCTCTATTGGTGTCGGCGGTTTTCGCGATCACCGCAACGGCAGCCGCATCGGGCCAATCAGCCGTTCCTTTTTACATCAGTTGCATTGCCGTTGCGGCCCTGACACTGAGCATCGTGATTGCCTGGTTCCGCTACGGCCGCGATGCGTTGCCGCCGAGATCGTTGCTGTCGATAATTCCTTACGTTTACTCGAAGCTGATCCAGTACGTCCGCATTTTGACGGGAAGCCGAGCTACAACCTGGGTCAGGACCGATCGGAGCTGACTCTGCCCATCTTCCGCTCATGTCGTCCGCTCGTATTGTAAACGGCGCGATCCGCGGCGATTGTCTATACACGCGGATCTGCGTGTCTTATCGCCAAAGTAAATGATGTTGCGCCCGTGAATTCGAGCAGTCATTTGCGCGTTTTTACTGGCCATTTGGCAATGAGCCGATTGGGTTTGAATCTGAACAATTATTTACGCTATTGCACTTTTGCTCGGGCGATAGCCTAGCGCGTGGCCTATATAATCAACGGAGCTGAGAAACGGGCAGCCGTCGCGGGCATTGCTCATGAATGCCCCGCTTAGCAAGCGTTTCATTCTTGTGACAAAGGGACCTTAAGTTGGCGGATGTCTTAGGATCCGGAAACGTATCGGACATCAGAGGTCATACGCATCGTCGAAACATCGAAATGGATATGATAGCCACGACGAACACCCGGCCCCTGTACGCCAATTACCCATTCATCATTGCCGTCGTTGCGCTGGCTGCGTCGCTGGCCATGGCCTTCGGCATCTTCCGCCTGCAAACCTTTGTCGCGAATGCTGGCGACCCATATCAGTATGGCGAATACGCGCGCGCGCTTGTCGACCATGGGTTCACGAAATTGACCCGCAGGGGCGCCTCGCTTTACGTGGAGGCCATCGCTGTCGTCTATCGGCTTGGCGGCAGCAATTTCACGGTCGTGCTCCTGCAGTGTCTCCTGCACCTGGGCACGTGCTTGCTCGCATTTTCGCTCGGCAAGCGTCTCTACAACGCGCGAACGGGATTGCTGGCCGGCCTGATTTGCGCTCTGCATCCAATGCTTTTGCGCTACGTGGCAGACCTGCATATGGAAACGCTCGTAACGTTCCTATGCGTGTTAATGGTCTGGCTATCCGTTCGCTTTCACGAACACCCAACCGTGGTGAACGGTATCCTGCTCGGTGCAGTTGGCATGATCGGGACGCTGACGAAGGGGGTGATTCTACCCCTCGTAGCCGTCTTCGGCATCATCAGCTTGGTATTCGCCATCAAGCGGCGTTCGGTGAAAGAAGTCGTGGCTGTCGGCGCCATTTTTGTGACGATGGCGCTTCTTCTGGCACCTTGGACGTACCGGAACTATCAAGTTACGGGGGGCAAGTTTGTTCTGCTGACGCCGGGGTTCAGTGACTCTTTCCTGCGTGGTTACATCTTCACGCGCATGGAGTTCGCCACGCTGCAAAAGCCTCCGTTCACCGACGCCGAAAACGAGTCGAACGCGTGGTTCGAGCAAATCGCCCGCGACGCCGGAACCACATGGGAAGCCGACGAGGTTGTCGACGAGGAGAATAACAAGCGTGTCGTGAAGCATATGATTGCAACCCAGCCCCTCGACACGGCCCGCAAGATCTCCGTCGGACTTTTCACGTTCTGGTACGAGATGACATCCTTGCCGAATTCGCTGGTGCCCGCCGCTTTGGCCATCATCGGCTGGCTGCTTGCGTTCATCGGTTGGCGGAGGTCCCACAGCGAAGGCCGGCCGGCCTGGCTGCTTTGGGTTCCGATCGTTGTCATGAACGTGTTCGTGGCGACGTTGATACCTTTGGGGCGCTATTCAGTACCGATACTGCCGTTGCTGACGATTATGGCGGCGTTCGGAGTCGACACTCTCTTGAGCCGGCGAGGCACTGTCACTTCAAGACCTAGATCATCCGAGGCGTTGGCCTGACGCGATGACGGCAGTCATCGGCTTCAGCGGCGCACGAAAGGAAAGTTGTCAATCCATGATCTTGTCGGAAAGCTCACCGGTTGACGCGCCGCAACGGGCCGGTTTCAGGGAATACCTTGCGATCGCTCGGCTCGATCATAGCACCAAGCACATCTTCATCGTGCCGGGCATCATTCTTGCGTACTTGCTGCGAGGAGTCCGGACAGATCACCTTCTCCTGTCCCTGGTGCTCGGTTTTGCGACCGCGATCTGCATCGCCTCGGCCAACTACGTCATCAACGAGTGGCTGGATCGCGATTTCGACAAGCACCACCCGGACAAGTCGAAGCGTTCGGCCGTGCAAAGCGCCATGAGCGGCCAGCTCGTCGCTGTCGAATGGGCTCTCCTCGTCACGGTCGGCCTCACTTGCGCGGCGCTGTCGAGCCAGCTCATGTTCTTTGTCGCTTGCCTCTTTGCTCTGCAGGGGATCGTCTACAATGTCGCTCCTTTCAGAAGCAAAGATAAAGCCTACCTCGATGTGATTTCGGAATCGATCAACAATCCCATCCGTCTCGTGATCGGTTGGGCGATCATCGATCCGACGTCGCTGCCTCCGGGATCGATCATCCTGTCGTATTGGTTCGGCGGTGCCTTCCTCATGGCCGCGAAACGCCTCTCCGAGTATCGCGAAATCGTCGCGTCTCACGGCGTCAATCTCCTGGTGCGCTATCGTGCGAGCTTCGCTCAGTATACAGAAGTATTGCTGACCGCCTCTTGCTTCGCCTATTCGTTGCTCTCGGTCTTCTTTCTGACCGTCTTCCTTGTGAAGTACCGCATCGAATTCGTGCTCATCGTCCCGATCGTCGTGCTGCTGTTCACAACCTATCTCTCCATGTCGACCCTGCCGGGATCGTCGGCTCAAAAGCCCGAAAAGCTTTTCCGGGAGTCCGGCCTGATTGCGATCGTATTGGCCCTGGTCGCAATGTTCGTATTCACGAGCTTTGTCGACATCCCGTTCCTCGAAGAACTCGCCCAACAGCGCTACATCACGCTGCAATGATGGACGCAAAGATCGACTGGAGTTCTATCCGTCTCGTCGCCTTCGACGTCGATGGAACTTTATACGACCAGAGGGCTATGAGCTTGCGCATGTTACGCGAGATCGCTGGCAACGTGGTTGAGACGCGAAGCCTGAAGGCATTGCGCGTCCTTCACGCGTATCGCCGGCTTCGTGAGAGCATAGGCGATGATGAAATCGACGGCTTCGATGACGTCTTGGTCGCTCGTACGGCGGAGGCGAACGGGGTCGCCCCGGAAACGGTCCGCGCCATCGTCGCCGAGTGGATAGAGAAGCGCCCCCTCGCACACATTCGCGCCTGTCGCTATCCGAACATTGTCGAGTTGTTCTCAGCATTGAATCTCAAGGGGAAGACAATCGGGATCCTCTCGGACTATCCTGCGATCAGCAAACTGAGCGCGATGGAGCTTACTGCTGACCACGTGGTTGCGGCGGGCGATGCCAATGTCGGAATCCTTAAACCACATCCTCGGGGCCTCGAAGTGCTCATGAAAGCGGCTGGAGCAAGCCCCGCCGAGACGATCCTCATCGGCGACCGGATCGAGAGAGATGGCGCAGCGGCACGCCGCGCCGGAGCGACGGCCCTTATCCGTTCCGCCCGGCCGCTCGACGGCTGGCTCCGCTTCTCGACGTACTCGGATGCGCTGTTCGCACCTCTTTTCGATCGGCCGTCGGGATGATCTCCAAATTCGTGCGCTATATCGGAACCGGAGGGGTCGCAGCCATCGTCGACGTTTCCGGTTTTCACGTTCTGCTGAATGCAGGACTTCCGATCGCAATTGCCGCAAGCCTCGGCTGGCTCATCGCCGCGTTCGTCAATTATCACCTGACGAGCCGGTTTGTCTTCGAGCAGGCCGCAAGCAGAGGCAGATTCCTGCAGTTTCTGCTTGGCGCCGCCGCCGGTCTTTCCATCAACGTCGGCGTTACGGTGATCTGCGCCACGATGATCGGCATCGCGCCGATGCCCTCTAAAGTGATCGGCATCGGTACCGCGTTCGTCATCAATTTTTTCATCAATCTGCTTTGGGTTTTCAGAGCGCCGCCTCGAGGCTTAGGCCCGGCGCCTTGATTGCTCTCGTCACGATCGAGAACTACGTTCTATCGAAGCACGTACTCATGGTCCGCTTCTTGGAGAGCAAAATGGCCAATTACCGATTTGCTCGCCTGATCCAGCGGCTGGCAATTCTCTTCATTTGTTTCGGGGTCACCGCGTGTCAGGGGAAGTCGCAGACCGCGCGCGGCGTCTGGGAGAATGTGACTTCGCCGGAGATGCCGGCATCGCTGTTCACAGGGACCGACGGCTTCGGTGTGGGCAACATCGTGGTCGATCCCGCGCGGCCGAGCGATCTTTACGTCGGCGGCTATGGATCGATCTGGAAATCGACGGACTATGGTAAGACCTGGGCGCAGCTTCCCAGCCGGCCCAACCCGCCGTATCTGGCGCTTGGCCATGTGCTGGCTGTAGCGGGCACGACACCCGCGACGCTGTGGATGGCGAACGTCCATGGCGATCAGAAAGTGTTCAAGTCGATCGACGGCGGCCTGACATTTGGGCTCACGGGATCGCTGCCGGAAAAATACGATCCAAGCTTCTACTCGATCGTCGTCGACCCCCACGATCCGTCACACCTGATCACGGGTTTCCATGAAGCTGACCGCCTCGCGGAGTCGACGGACGGCGGCGAAACATGGAGGTTCGTGTCAGGCGCCGGTTGGCCAACGGGCGGCGTATCGTGGTTCCCGTTCTTCGTCGAGACGGGGGACGCTGCGACGACACGCAAGACTTGGTTCGCCATCCCGCAGGACCGCGGCTCGGCCGTTATGACCAGTGACGGCGGCGCGACCTGGACGACGCCCAAGGGCATCGAAGGCTTGACGCATCCGCACGGTGGTTCACAGCTCCACCAGACGGGCCGAACGCTGCTCATCGGTGGCTGGCGGCCGTCCGCGGGCTACGGCGTCTATCGCAGCGTCGATCTCGGCGCCAACTGGACGCGCGTTGCCAGTGGTGACGCCGCCATCGTTTGGGGCTCGGCGAAGAATCTCTACGCCATGTGGGGCTGGGCATGTGCAAGCTGTGGGCTCAAGGAGGGAGGTCCACAGCTGCAGATGGCACCGCAGCCAGGCGATCCTGGCACCTGGACCAAGGAAACGGCGCTGCCCGAGGGCCTCGTCTGGGGCCCGAACAGCGTCGCGGTCACGTCCGACGGCACGCACAACATCTTCGTCGGCTCGATGTGGGCCGCGGGACTATGGCGCTACGTCGAGCCGTAACGCGCCGGTTTTGCTTTTAGGCATTGCATATCGCACCGGCTATTCACCGCACCGTAATGCCGCGACGCTTGCCGGCTCCGCCCCTTAAAAAACTGGAATTCCCTGCCCAGGATCAGACATTGGGGCAATTAACTTTCCAGAAGGAAATGGCGCTTTGGCGCCGCAAATTGGGCTTACAGTCATTTCTTCATTCTTTTTGCTGCTAACTGCCGACGAGGAGAGGAAATCCGCAAAAGCGTTTGGAAGAATAAGGAGCGGGATTTCTCGTTCCATCATCAGACTTCAAATCATCGACTGGATTCGCGAGCGTATCGCTGAATAGGATTTGGTGGCCTGATGCCTGCTGGATTGGCAACTTGGCGGATCTGACGCCGCCGCCGTCTGCAAAAACCTACAAGACATTCGACAACCATCTCCAACGCAATTGGGGCGACGGCGGGTCGGAAGATTGCTATCGTCGGGCGGATGGGAAGTCGCAAGGCAGACCGTCATTGCTGCTGAGGGAATGTCAAGAAAACGTCTTATAGGAATAACCAAACTCATCGATCGGCCGGACTCTGTATATGCCAATCCGTGTGCTGTTCTTAAATACTCGCGATCAGTGCGGTGCGGACGTTGCTGTGCATCTGATGCTCATGGCCAACTTCGCTCCCGACGAAGCTGAGGTCTTTGTTCTGTCCAACAGCGAGGCGGCGGATGCAGACGAAATGCGAATTCGCTTCGCTGAAATGCCTCATGTTTCGAGCGCGTTTCTGCCGCTCGGAAAGCCGGCCGGCGCGCTGGCGAGCAGAAATATGCTGGGCAAAGCGTTTGCCTATGGACCGAGCGCTGCGTCATTGGCGAAGGCTGTCGCGTTCATCAAGCGCAACCGCATACAAATCATTCACGCCACCGACAGGCCGAGAGATGCCAGTTACGCGAGCCTGCTCGGGCGTGTGACCGGGGCGGCGTCTGTCGTACATATGCATTCGCACTTGGGCGATTATCACACGCGCCCGACACTTTGGGGAATGCGCAATGCCAAAGCGATATTCGCCATCTCAGACTACATAAGAAATGGACTGGGTCGTATGGGATTGGATCTGAATAAGATCCATACGATTTATAATGCGGTCGATACCGATCACTTCGATCCGCAAAGAGAACTTGAAAGCCCAGAGGCCATTTGCGCTGAGTTCGGCATTCCTGAAAATGCACCGCTCCTTGGCATTGCTGCGCGGATGAATCCCTGGAAGGGACAGCTCGAGCTTATCGGCGCAGTAGCGCGACTGCGAGAAACCCATCCCGACCTGCACATCATGATCCTCGGCTCCGATGTGCCTGACGTCCGGCGCGACTTCGAAAAGATGGCGCGCGAGGGTGGCATCGCGGACCGCGTTCATTTCGGCGGATTTCAGAAGGATGTCCGGCCGTTTCTTCGCGCGTTCGATCTGTTCGTTCATCCTTCGTATGGCGAGCCCTTTGGTCTGGCGATCGCCGAGGCGATGGCGATGCAAAAGCCGGTCATAGCCTGTGACACCGGAGGCGTTCCCGAAATCATTACGCATGGCGTGGACGGGCGGCTCGTGCCGGAACACGATGCCGAGGCGGTCGCGAGGGAAATTGCCACGTTGATGGGCGATCCCGAACTCCGCCGGCGATTGGGAGAGCGCGCCCGGCAAACGATCCGCCTGCGTTTTTCGCCGCGCCAGCAATGTCGCGAAGTGGCGATGCGCTACGAAAATATCGTCGCTGCTTCCAGAGGCGAAGCATTACGAAATATTCCGAATTCGTTGGGAGTTGATGGAGGTCCACGATGCTGACAGTTGACGACAGTGCGCGCCCGGCAAGTGAAAAAGCTAATCCACTCACCGCAGCTGAAAAAGAAGATCTGAAGCAGGCGTTTGCTCGCGACGGCTATTTTGTCATTCGCAATGTCGTCTCGCCGGAGCGGCTGGCCGAACTGCACAAATCTCTCGAGCAGGAATTCGACGCGGCATCGAAGTCAGGCGCCCTGTTTTCGGGAGGCGGTCTCAAGAGCGGCCATCTCAACTGCTTCCCTGGCGCAGGTGCGCGGTTCGTCTACGACACACTGCAAGATAAGGGCATCATAGACCTGATCAAGGAGATCGATCCCAGGGTTGTTCGCATGCCGAATGTGGGGTGCAACTTCAATCTGCCCGGCAGCCACACGCAGCATTACCACCTCGACCGTCCGTTCACGCGCGACTTCATGATCGCCAACGTCGCGGTCGTCGACTCGACTATCGAGAACGGCGCCATGGAGGCAATCCCGGGCACGCACAAGCGATTTTATAAGTATACCCAGTTCGTCCTGGAGCGTGTTGCACGCAACGCCGTGCGCGTTCCGTTGAAGCGGGGCGACGTGTTGGTTCGAACCTCGAACGTATGGCATCGCGGGACAGCGAACCACACCTCGGTTCCGCGCCCGATGCTCGCCATGACTTGGGAGGATGGCGGCAACAACCTCGAAGATCCGTTTGCAGCCGACGGTGGGAAGATCCGATTCCTCCCGAACTGGTTCAAGCCGACCAGAGCGGGACGAATTCGCGAGGAGTTGTTCGTAAAGGTGCCCGTAACCTATTCTGCGCTGCGCTTTGCCCGTTCGCTCGTGGACAAAGAGTACTAAGCAAAAGCCATGCAGGATGAACGACAGGTCGTGGTCGTCGGCAGCGGTCCGGCGGGCGCGGCGGCCGCCCGCGAACTTGTGGAAGCCGGAATCTCAGTGACGATGCTGGAGGCCGGCACGCGCTTTGAGCCTGGTCTGCTCGTGCGGTCGGGCGGTAAGAATCTTTACCGTCGTACCCCCCCGTTGCAGGAGGAGGCCGGCCATTCGGTGTCGGGTGATCCGCAAACCTTGTGCTTTGCGAAGCTGGCACCGGGAGGGCTCTCCAATTGCTGGACCGGCGCGGTGCCGCGCTTTGCTGCGGAGGATTTCACCGAAGGTGAGAGGCTGCACGAACGCTATCGGTGGCCAATCACATACACGGATCTTGCGCCCTATTACGAAAAGGTCGAGCGATCGCTCGACATCACGGCCGATCGCCGGGATAAGCCTCAGCTGCCCGGCGGGTATGCTGCTTATGACCGCCGCATCCCGGAGGATTGGGAAGTTGTGGAACGGGCGGCGAACCGCCATGGCCAGGGCTTCACGGTCTATCCTCTCGCGGACGGCCCGCCGACGATGCTCGTCCGCCGGGGAACGGCCTTCAATAGCTTCACCAACATTGTGTCCCCTCTGCTCAAGTCGTCGAATTTTCGGCTAGTGATCGGCGCGCACGCCTTGTCTCTTGAGTGGTCTCCGGAAAAGGGGAAGGTCGACGGCCTGCTTTATCACGACCGTCATACGGGCGAGACGAAACGCATCGAAGCGGAAGCCGTGATAGTTGCGTGCGGTCCGCTCGGAACGGCAAAGCTTTTACACAACTCGGTTTCCAAGGACTTCCCGGAAGGGCTGGGAAACTCGGAGGGATTACTTGGACGCTTCCTGCACGATCACCCGCGTGAATGGTGGGCCTTCGAGATGGAGCGTCCCCGCAAGCTTCTCTCTCCTCCTGCTTACCTGACGCGCTTGCCCTACGATACCTCTCCGCCACTCATGGCGACCTCGTGGACACTGGGGGTGGCTAATCTCAGTGATCGTGTTCGAAGCCGCTTCGGTCAGACTGGAACGACGGTCGGCGTACAGATGATCGGGACGATGATCCCGACGGAGGCGTGCGTCGCGAAACCCTCGGCAACGAAGAAGGATGAATTCGGACTTCCCGTCCTCGATGTTTGCATTCGCTACAGTGATGCCGAAGTGGACAATGTCGTGCGTGCTCGCCAGCATCTCCTCAAGGTGTTGGAGGAGGCGGGTTGCCGCGCAACGATCGGAGATGTCGTCCCGACTTTGTTCCCGGGAACCGTCGCTCACTATGGCGGAACGGCCCGGATGCATGCAAAGCCGGAGTACGGCGTCGTGGATGCCTGGAATCGCGTTTATCGCGCTCCGAATGTGCTCGTCTGCGATGCTGCTTGCTTCACGACGGCCGCTGAAAAGAACCCAACCCTGACAGTGATGGCGATTGCGGCGCGGGCGGCAACGCGACTCGCTCGCGATCTGAAGCACACCTGATTTCATCGCATGAAGATCAATGAATTCGGCAAAACCGGTATGCAAGTTTCCGAGATCGGCTTTGGCGGATCGCGGATCGGCGGGTTTTTCGCAAATAAGAACGGCGGCCAGGAAGCGCTGAAGGTTCTCCCGGAGTCATTGGATTCGGGTATCACATTCTACGATACCGCCGACATGTACGCGCAGGGAGAAAGCGAAGCCCTGATCGGGAAAGCCTTCCGGGGCCGGCGGCAGCAGGTCGTCCTGGCAACAAAGGGCGGATACTGCCTTCCAGCTCAGCGCAAGCTAATGCAGCGTATCAAACCTTTGGTCCGCCCGATCGTGCATGCGCTGGGCTTGAAGCGATCGAAATTGCCCTCGCTTGTTTCCGGAGCTCTGTCGCAGGACTTCTCGCCGTCGTATTTGACGGCGGCCCTGGAGGCGAGCCTGAAACGTCTGCAAACGGACTATATTGATATCTACCAGCTGCACAGTCCTCCGCCGGCTTTCTTGCACAGCGATGCTTTCGGTGAGGCACTCGAAACACTCGAGAAGCTGAAGTCACAGGGAAAGCTTCGCTTTTACGGGGTCGCGGTCGAGGCGGCCGAGCAAGCTGAGCTTTGCTTGTCGGCTCCCGGAATTGGCTCTTTGCAGCTTGGATTCGGACTTCTCGACCTCGAGGCGCTGGATCAGGGCATTTTAGCAGCCGCGGAGTCGCGCGGCCTGGGCGTGATCGCACGTGGTTGCTTTGGCGGCGGGCTCCTTAAGGATGGTCTGAACGAAGCGCAATTGGAGGCTGCTACACCCAAGTGGCAACGTATCCTGACCTTGCGCAGGCTCAGTGAAAGCTTCGGCCGGCCGGTTTTGGAAACTGCCCTACAGTTTTGCCGTGCGACGCCCGGCGTCGGCGTAACTTTGCTCGGAATGCACACCGAGCGTCATCTTAGCGAAAACCTGCGCTATGTTCAGGCCCCGCGCCTGAACGAGGGAGAATACGAAGCACTCTGTCACCATCTCCAAAAAGAATGGATCTAGGCTACGGGTTGTCGAATGGCCGGAATAGGGGGCACAAGAAGATGAACATCACGCACGATCGCGCGCGTTGACCGTTTATCTTTACCTTTGATGAGGCCGGACGAGTCGGCGCCTCATGAATTGAGCTACTCTGCCGGTCTTCGCCTTGTCGGGTGCGGAGGCGCGTACTTTGGGCTTAGAATTCAAAGAGACACTCCGCTTGTGGGAACGGAATTTTATGCTGTTATGGAAATAACCGCGTTATACGGGCCTCTGCGAAAATTAGAGTTGACGGATGAATCTCCGCTGGTCGGGAGCAGCTAAAATGCCAGGGCGCGCAAATCGCGTGACAGCTTCGCGACGCGCGATCCCCGCCACGGTGGCAAGCAGGATATTCGCATCCATACCCTTCGTCCTTCTCGGCTGGTGCTTGGTTATTCATTCACTGGCCGACACGATCGGCTCGACTGAAACCGGTCTCAAAGGCGTCCCGGGCGTTACAGTAGTGGGGGGCGGTGGCGGACTGCCTGCAGCTGATTGGCAAAACCGAATATTCCTCTTACTCCTACTATTGACCACGCTATCTCTCGCCATCGTGAATCGCTCGCGATTGAACATGAGGCGACTCTGGTCGTCGCCTCCCATCGTCGCTCTCGCTGCGTTCATGCTCTTCGCCGTGGCGAGCATCACCTGGGCGTATAGCCAGGAGGCAGCATTCAACAGGGTTTGCCTGCAGATAATGGTTCTTCTGCCATTAATTCTGCCTTTCGCCCAAGTATCGCCGGTAACGGACACCGTGCGAACGGCATATCTGTGGTACGCATTCGCGATTTTTGCCAATGTCATTGCCGTCCAAATCCAAGCTCCAGCGCTAAATGCGGACGGGAGTATTTTCGCGTATTTCGGTCTTTTCTCGTTCAAGCAAGGGCTTGGACAGTGTGCCTCGGTCGCAATATTATTGTCTTTTTACGAATTGCTATTTCGGGGTTGGCGGCGGTGCCTTCCCTTCATCGTGATACCCGCATCCGTCTACCTGATATTCGCCAGCCAATCGAAGGGTGCACTGGCATTTGCGCTTGTTGCTCCAGTTCTCGCAGGACTGGCGATCATTGTTAGCAGCAAGCTACGCATCTCCTTGCTCATTGTGCTCGCCGCCATCCCGGCAGCATTCTTTGCTGCATCCATGGTCGCCAATAGCGACCTGACGGGCCGCATTTCCTATATGTTCTATGGCGATTCTACTCTGTCGAACCGCACCGTGATCTGGGATTTTGTGCAGGGCCAATATTTGCAAAGGCCTTGGTTCGGGTGGGGGTTCCACTCCTTTTGGCAAGTGGGACCTGATGCGCCGAGCGTGGCGCAGGCCCCGTATTGGGTAAAGCACATTATCGGCAGTCATTCCGGCTATCTCGACGTGAAAGTCGAGACAGGAAGGATTGGCTATACGTTGTTCATTATTTTCATTCTGGCCACGCTTTTCGCATTGGATCGCGTAAGGCGGCGAGACCCGGTTCGTGCTTGGATACTGCTTTCATTGGCATTCTACGTCATCATCACGAATTTGATCGAAACCGTGTGGTTGGGAACAAATGAGGCGCTGTGGCTTCTCTTCGTGCTAGTCGTCGCCGAGACCACACGTTATCCGGCAGCAGTTAGCGAGCCGCCTTTCGCGAAGAACAGAGGCAGCCGGGCGCGAACCAGTGGCTATGTTGGGAGGCGTGCGCTTCCGGGAGGAGCAGCTGCACGAATAATGTCCCGGAAATTAATACCTGGGGGAGCAGCGGGGCGTGGACGCCCCTTATAGCAATTCCATTGGTTCAACACCGGGCTCGCGATTGAGCGGTCCGGCGACGGGACGAGGGTGGGAAGATCGGCTGATAGTTGAGGGAAAAGAGAAATGTCTCTCGGCCTTAGTTGTGGCTGGATAAATAAGCGAAACTGTATCGCTTTATTGGCCGCCTTTGCCGCGTGTTCGTTGCTGCTCTCGAACATACCCACTCGGGTAATGAACCTCGGATCTAGAATAGCCCTTCGACTTTCTGCTGTTGAATGCAGCCCAGTGATGGCCGCCGCGAGACCTGATCATCGGCCTTCCCAAGAAGATGCAAAGGCCTTCTCCTATCCAGTTCAGGCATCCGGCCGCCGGTTCGTCGACCAGAACGGAAATGTCTATCTGCTGAAGACAATGTCATCATGGGCGCTGGCGCAGAGATGCCCCAACTCCGCGATTACAAGCGCCTTGGAGCGATTGAAATCGCTCGGTTTCAACGCCGTCACCGTGGCTCCGTTCGGCGTGCATTTGAACAACACCTTCGGCGACCGCTATGTGAACGATGTAGGGCAGAAGTTTTTTTTAGGCGCGCCATATGCATCGTCTTTTGGTCCGGCCTGGGCGTCCATGGATTGGATCGTCGAGGAAGCGACGCGGCTGCACATGACCGTCGTGTTTTCGATGTTCCTTAGCTTTAAAGATACCGGAACGGCATCGGAATTGATCAGTGCAGGTTCAGCCGGAGCCTACGACTATGGCAAAACGCTCGCTTTGCGATACGCGAAGTA
The DNA here is from genome assembly GCF_900116175.1 of Hyphomicrobium facile. GTDB lineage: Bacteria > Pseudomonadota > Alphaproteobacteria > Rhizobiales > Hyphomicrobiaceae > Hyphomicrobium_B > Hyphomicrobium_B facile. The sequence continues at coordinate 606,079 of NZ_FPCH01000002.1, read as the reverse complement.
TCGCAACATTGTCTGGCACGTCATGGGCGATTTCGAATGGTATGCGAGCGATCCGATGGGTCGGCAAGTTGACGCGGTATTCCACGGCATAGCGGATGGGGAAGGCTCAAACCACCGCTTGCAGATCGCGGAACAGCATGGCGGATTGACCGGCTACCAACAGTTCATTGTCTCGCAAGACGGAGAGGGTGGCTACCAGTGGTTCAAGCCAAGCGCCAACACGCTGTACAACTACGGCAGCAATTCTGTTGAATTGTTCGATGCCGTATATGGAGAAGCAGGAGCCGGCAAATACGGGGTCATTGACATCGAACCACCTTACGTCAATTCGCCTCACTATGGCGGCAACAAAGACCAGCAGTACCGAGAAAGAAATTATTCGGTTTTCCTGGGCGGCGGCATTGGGATCAATTTCGGTCATGAAAAATGGTGGCCGTTTGGTGCAGCCGGCATCTACGATGGTGGCGCGGGGTGGCTCGAAATTCTCGACGAAGCGCCGCAGCTTCAGGCCAAATACGCTTGGTCCTTGATCGACAAGTATGTCGCCGATCCATCTTGGAGCCGCGATGACGGCAACTTCGTCAAGTTGGGCATTGGCGATGGCGACACGAAAGCCGCGTCCGGATATTCGAAACGCGCCGCGGTTGCTTACTTTCCGACGGGGCGTCCGGTAACGGTCGATACGACTGTGATTGCGGGGCCGATAAGCGTGAAATTGAGTTGGTATGATCCAACGACCGGCAAATATTACCTTATTTCTGAATCCGAAGCCGCAATGGAAACCCGCCCAATCCCGTTTCCGGAAGCCCATCCGGACGGTTCAGCCGACTGGGTCCTCGTCGTCGAAAGAGCATAGTTATCTGGTGCCATCCCGATCGAGTCATTTGCAAACTGATTTAAGGCAGATCTTCTCTGCGCATTCCAAAGGTGGCGTATATAATTCACTGTCCGCTACAACTCATTGGAAAGCCTAATGAGCCAAATCATCAGCGGGACCTTGTGGGTCAGCGCGTGGTGCAGCGCAAACCCTTGTTTCAAGGCGTATTCGCGGAATGATGCTGCAAATGTAAATGACGCATTGCCGCCATTACAGATTTTCGACGCCGAAAGGAAACGGGCGCGGTTACCAATATTCTGGGGGCGGGCTTTACTCAAAAACGCACACGCCGTATCGTCGGATTATAACAAATAAGCAGCCGAATTCGGGGCGAATTTCTATTAATCTCGTGACGACGACGAGCTCTAGTCTTCCGGCTGCGCGGCCTTGGGCGCATCGATGCGGACCTGGGTAGCCGGGAGGAGTGGCGCCTAAAAGGTCGAGTAGACGGCCCTGATTTTTCCTGGCCGTCATCATCGACCACGGTGTCAGGAGGCAACGGCATGCAAGAAGGAAGTCTGTACAGAGGCGACATCGTCGAAGTGCGCAGCAGCCGCGAAATACTCGCCACGCTCGACGAGCAGGGGGCGCTCGGCGCGATGTCCTTCATGCCCGAAATGATACCCTACCTGGGTCGACGCTTCACGGTTTCGGCGCGGGCGGACAAAATCTGCGATACGATCGGCAGCACGCTGCGGAGCCGGCGGATGACCGACACCGTGCTGCTCGACGACCTGCGTTGCGACGGGACCGCTCACGGCGGCTGTCAGGCCGAGTGCCGCATCTACTGGAAAGAGGCGTGGCTGAAGAAGGTCGACAAGCTCAGCGCTCCGGCCGTCGCGCAGAACGCTGCTGACATCGCCGCACTACGGGCGCGCATTGAACCGAACGTCAGGGCGTCCGGTGAGGGCGAAGGCGACGACGTCCGCTGGAAGTGCCAGGTGACCGAGGCCAACAGAGCGTCAGCGCCGCTATCGAACACCGACCCACGTCCCTACTTCAACGAACTTCTTTCGGGCAACGTCGGACCACTGACCTTCGTCGAGGTTATGTTGCGGGCGGCGTACATGCAGCCAATGCATCGCTTCAAGATCCTGCGCTGGCCCAAGGGGCCGAACGTGAAGTCGCCGCCGCGGCCGGAGCCGCTGAACTTGCAACCCGGGGAATGGGTGCGGGTGAAGTCACAGGAGGCAATCGAGGCGACGCTCACGACGACGGGCAACAACCGCGGGCTACATTTCGATATCGAGATGGTTCCATTCTGCAACCAAGTGATGCAAGTGCGGGGGACAGTCACCCAAATCATCGAAGAGCATACCGGCCGCATGCTGCGCTTCCGCAATGAATGCATCAAGCTGGAGGACGCTGTCTGCTCGGGAAAGCGCAGCACTGGGCGCTTCTTCTGCCCGAGGAAGATCTACCCGTATTGGCGAGAGGCATGGCTGGAGCGCGTCGACCCGCCGGGCGTGCCGAATTCAAAACACGGTCGTGGGGCACCGGCAAAATGCCCAGGCGGTGAGGCGGCTGCAACGCAATGGGAGGCGAGCGGAAGCGATGAGCGTATATGATGAGGCCGCGCCGACCGTCAGCATCTGTCTGCCGGTCTACAACGGTGAGAATTACGTGGCCGAGGCGATCGAGTCGCTGCTCGCGCAGACGTTCACCGACTTTGAACTGATTATCACCGATAACGCATCCACGGACCGGACGGAGGAAATCTGTCGTAGGTTCGCCGCCGCCGACCCCCGCGTCCGATATCACCGTAACGCTCGCAACGTCGGTGGGGCCCGCAACCAGGAGATCGCCTGTCAGCTCTCTCGCGGTCGCTACATTCGGCTCTCGGCTCACGACGACACGGTTGCGCCGTCCCATATAGAAGAGTGTATTGCTGTCCTAGAGCAGCGGCCAGACGCCGTCATCGCCTTCACCGGCACCATCGTGATCGACCAGGAAGGCGTCGAAGACAAACGGTACCGCTCCACGCGCGGTACGGCCGACACGCCGTCGCGCCGCTTCCGCGAGTTGCTTTTTCGCGACCACAATTGCGATGCCATCTATGGCGTCATGCGCGGCGACGTTCTGCGCAGCGTGCCGCCGATGGAGAACTTCATCGACGGCGACAAGGTGTTCCTGTGCCGCTTAGCGTTCCGCGGGCCCTTCGTGTCCATCGACCGGCCGCTGTTCTACAAGCGCTACCACCCGAAGAACTGGGTCGGGAATTGGCGGGACCGGATGGCTTGGTACAACCCGCAAGCCAAGGGCAAAGTCTCGTTCCCGAACTGGCTCGAGCTGTTCAGCTTCTGCAACGCGATCGCGACGGCGCCGATCCCGTTGCGGGAGAAGCTGCGCTGCGGCGCGAGCATGGTGCACTGGGTCGCGCGCTACTCGCCAGGCTTAATGAAAGATCTGCTTGTTGCTGCCGGCTCGCTGGTTCCGCGGGCGCGGCCCCGGGAGGGTATCTATAACTGGGAGTAAAGGCCCGGGAAGGCATTACTGCTGTTATTGCGAGCGTCAGGCGGCATTCTATTTGCATGGCTGGACGGTACGACATTTGTAAACATCGATCAGTGTACCAGAGTAATAACGTGAAAATCTTTTTGACCGGCCATAAGGGCTATATCGGCACAGTGATGACGCCGGCCCTGCTCGCTGCAGGACACAGTGTTACGGGTTGCGACAGCGATCTTTATGAGCGCTGTACGTTCGCCGACGGTGGAAAGATCGTCGATATTCCGTCGATCCGAAAGGACATCCGCGATCTTGAACCGAGCAACCTGGTTGGATTCGACGCCGTCGTTCACCTTGCGGCCCTTTCCAACGATCCGTTGAGCGATCTCAACCGCGATACGACGTATGCCATCAATCACCATGGCAGCGTGCACGTTGCTCAGATTGCCAAGAACGCAGGGGTCGGCCGCTTTGTCATGGCCTCTTCGTGCAGCAATTACGGATTGGCGGGCGACGATTTCGTTGACGAGACCGCTGCGCTCAATCCTGTAACGGCATATGGCGAATCGAAGGTCTGGTCCGAGCGCGACATCTCGAAGTTGGCGAGCGACGATTTCTGCCCGACGTTCTTGCGCCCCGCCACCGCCTACGGACTTTCGCCAAGAATGCGCTTCGACATCGTCCTCAACAATCTCGTTGCCTGGGCAGTGACAAAGGGACTGATTTACCTGAAGTCGGATGGCACACCCTGGCGCCCGATCGTGCATATAGAGGATATTTCGCGAGCCTTCGTTGCCGCGCTGGCTGCACCTGCAGAAAAGATCTTCAATCAAGCATTCAATGTCGGTAGCACGTCCGAAAACTACAGGATCAGCGAGATCGCAAACATCGTCGCCGAGGTGGTGCCGGGCTGCCGCGTCGAATATGCGGCCGATGCAGGTCCCGACAAGCGCTGCTACCGTGTGAACTTTGATAAAATCACCCGCGCGCTGCCGGATTTCAAACCGCAATGGACGGCGCGGGCTGGAGCTCAACAGGTTTACGAGGCGTTCAAGGAATCTCGCCTGACCCTCGAAGAGTTCGAGGGGCCGCGCTACCAGCGCATCGCGCATATTAGACGGCTCTTGGCGGACGGCATCATTAATCAAGACCTTCGCCATGTGAACGCAAACACGGCTCTGGCGCAATAAATCAGCACGAGCGATCTGGGGCCGGAATGCACGGCGGTTCATCGCTTTTCGGAACAGGTTATCGGTCGCGATCCGAGGGAATTACGGATGATCTTCACGGAAACTAAGCTCAAAGGCGCGTTCATCATCGATCTGGAGCGCCGTGAGGATTCGCGAGGTTTTTTTGCGCGCGGGTTCTGCCGGAAGGAATTTGAAAACCACGGCCTGAAGCCGGATATCGCGCAGGCCAACATTGCCTCGAATCTCAAAAAGGGAACGCTTCGCGGCATGCACTTCCAGTTTCCGCCTGCCGCGGAGACAAAGCTCGTTCGCGCGACGAGAGGTGCCATTCTCGATATCATCGTCGATCTACGGCCGGAAAGCCCCACATTCCTCCAGCATATTGCCGTGGAATTGAACGATGACAATCAGCGTGCGCTCTATGTTCCGGAGCGCTTTGCGCACGGCTACCAGGTTCTACGCGACAACACGGATACGAGTTATCAAGTCGGCGAATTTTATTCGCCGGAAAACGAGTCCGGGTTGATGTACAATGACCCGCGGTTGGGCTTGTCATGGCCGCTGGAAGTCAGCGTTATCTCGGAAAAGGATCGGAAATTCGCAGCCTTCGACGACGTCGAGGCGACTGTAAAGAAGCGGATGAATGTAGCCTGACCTCGGCGCTGAGATCGGAGAGTTCGCAGCCGGTCGACGGCGGCGATGGAGGAAAGGTCACATGTATCTTATCGATACTGCACTGAAACAGCGGCAAGCGGAAGGACGCCCGATCCGCGTCGGCATCGTCGGCGCTGGCTTCATGTGTCAGGGGCTGACCAACCAGATTACGAATAGCGTCCCGGCTATGCGTGTCGTCGCGATCTCCAATCGCAAAGTGAACAGAGCCGTCGACGTATTCCGCTACTCCGGCCGCGAAAACCCGGCGATCGTCGAAACACAGCGAAAGCTCGACGAGGCTATTGAGGCGGGTATACCGGCTGCAACCGAAGATGCGATGCTGCTGGCTCGTTCGCCTCATATCGACGTCATTGTGGAGGTGACCGGCGCCGTCGAGTTTGGAGCCCGGGTCATTCTGGAAGCGTTCAAGCACGGCAAAGACGTCGTGCTGATGAACGCCGAGGTCGACGCAACGATCGGTCCGATCCTCCAGGTCTACGCCAAGAAATACAACGTTGTGCTTTCCGCCTGCGACGGTGACGAGCCCGGCGTCCAGATGAATCTCTATCGTTGGGTCGTCGGACTTGGTTTGATCCCGCGCGTTATCGGGAATGTCAAAGGCCTTCAAGATCCCTATCGCAATCCGACGACGCAGAAAGGCTTCGCCGAGCGTTGGGGTCAAAACGCGGCGATGGTGACGAGCTTCGCCGACGGGTCGAAAATCAGCTTTGAACAGACGATCGTCGCCAACGCGACGGGTTTCAAGGTGAAGTCCCGCGGGATGTCGCGCGGTCTCGAATACCGTGGCGACATCATGCAGATCGGCAAGATCTACGACATCGACGAGATCCGCGAGATCGGCGGTATTATCGACTACGTGGTTGGGACGCCTCTGACGAAAGTATACGTTCTGGCGGAGCACACTGACCTCAAGCAGCAGCACTATCTGAACCTCTACAAGATGGGTGAGGGGCCGCTGTACTCCTTCTTCGTTCCCTATCATCTCGTGCATTTCGAGGTCCCGAATGCGATTGCTCGGGCTGTTCTCTTCCGGGATTCACTGGCGCCACCTCTGGCTGGCCCCGTGGTCGAGGTTTGCGCAGTCGCGAAGCAGGATCTCAAAACCGGCGCCGAGCTCGACGGCTACGGCATGTACATGACCTACGGCGAGGCGGTGAATGTCGATGAGATGAGCCGTGGAAGATATCTGCCGGAAGGACTGGTCGAGGGCTGCAAGCTCAAACGCGACATCCAGAAGGATGAGGTCCTGACTTACGATGACGTGATCCTGCCGCCGGATCGATTGGCGGATAGGCTGCGTGCTGAGCAGTATCGCCATTTCCGCGGCGAGACCTGGTTGGATGATCGGCTCAAGATCGCGGCCTGATGAATTTAGTTCCGGTGTGAAATCGTTGGGCGAAGGCGAAGGCTTAAAGATGCTTACGAAAAGCGGGCGGCAAGAATGAAAGTCGTTCTTTTCTGCGGCGGGCTCGGCACGCGCATCCGCGACTATTCGGAAGCGATTCCGAAGCCGATGATCCCGGTCGGCCATCAGCCGATATTATTACATATCATGCAGTACTACAGCAATTTCGGGCATCGCGATTTCGTCCTTTGCCTCGGTTACAAGGCGAACGTTATCCGGGAATATTTTCGCGATTTCGACCCCTCCGCTTACAGTGACTGCATCATCTCGGAGTTCGGAAAAAAAGTCGAAGTCCTCGGACCCCGACCGCCCGACTGGCGTATTTCACTCGTCGACACGGGGATTTGGCGCAACATCGGGCAGCGTTTGATGGCTGTGAAGCACCTCGTTCAGAACGAAGAATATTTTCTGGCAAACTACAGCGACGGCCTGACAGACGCTCCGATCCCCGAAATGATCGATCGCTTGAAAAGAAGTGGCGCCGTGGGATTGTTCGTGGCCGTTCGCCCGCCGTTCAACTTTCACCTTGCGGAATTCGGCGACGACGGCTTGGTCAACCGCATGCGGTCGAACCAGCAAAGCGACATATGGATCAATGGCGGATACTTCGTATTTTCCAATAAGATCTTCGACTACATACAAGACGGGGACGAATTGGTTCTAGAGCCGTTCAATCGTTTGATTGCGGAGCGGCGGCTCATCGCTTTCAAGCATGAAGGTTTCTGGCGGGCCATGGACACGCTGCAGGATAAGCGCGTGCTTGAAGAGATGGTCGAGAAGGGTAGCATGCCCTGGCGTATTCAATCGAACGCCGCCGAGTAGGACACCAGATGCTTCCGCTCAAGCTGCCGGCCTCAGGGCCTCCGCTCCCCGTTTTGTGCCTTGGCGCGCATTCCGATGACATCGAGATCGGCGCAGGTGGCGCTCTGCTGCAATGGATTTCCGAAGGCGCCAGGCTGAACATTATTTGGTGCGTCTTGAGCGCGAGTGGTGATCGGGCGGACGAAGCACGAGGATCGGCTGAGTCTTTTCTGCAAGGTGCGGCAGGCAGCAACATCGAGGTGATGTCGTTCAGGGACGGGTTCTTCCCTACACAGGGAGAGCAAATCAAGGAAATGTTTGAAACGCTGAAATCGCGTTTCAGTCCGGATCTGATTTTGACGCACCGGCGCGACGACGCACATCAGGATCATCGGGAGGTCTGCCGTCACACGTGGAATACATTTCGCGACCACCTGATCCTCGAGTACGAGATCCCGAAGTGGGACGGCGATCTAGGCCAGCCGAACCTTTACGTTCCTCTCGAGGCGGGCGTCTTGGCCCGCAAAATCGAACTTCTCATGAAGCATTTCGGCACGCAGCGTTCCAAGCACTGGTTTGACGACGAGACGTTTCGGGGGCTTGCGCGATTGCGGGGCTTAGAGTGTCGAGCAGCTGAGCGTTATGCAGAAGCATTTTTCGCGCGCAAACTGATCGTCGCGTAAATTCCGCCGGCCAGCGTTGGGCGAGCCTTATGACGCACTCATGACGAGATGAGCAGAGCCCGAATCCCTTTCCGAAATATCCGTCACGCAAAGCGCCATGAAATGTCGAGCGCTGGCAAGCATAAAACTGGACAAGGCCATACCCGTTGTGTGACAGGAAGAATAGGAGTGCATCTTGTCCCGCCACGGCTGTCGGATTCGAGGGATAGTGTCAGCCACATGGCCCATGACTAAAGCAATTTCAATCGGCGCACCGGCCAAAGTCCGTTTTGCGATGATAGACGGGTTGCGGGGCGTCGCCGCCCTCGCGGTCTTTCTTTTTCACTGCAACGAAGGTCAGCAACTCACATCGCTGATGGCGGCGGCTCCTGCTTGGGTCGAATGGACTATCCACCGAGGTCACCTCGGCATCGCAATCTTTTTCGTCCTCAGCGGATTTGTCATTGCGCATTCGTTGCGCGGAGTTGCCGTCACATTTCCTCTCGTAGGCAGATTTTTGCTTCGCAGATCCGTCCGGTTGGATCCGCCGTACTGGTTCGCGATCGCACTGACGATCGCTATGGCCGCCGTCTCTGCGCACTTCATTCAAGCCAAGGAGCCACTGTCGATTTCGATAGGGCAGCTCGTTGCGCACGTCTTCTATTTGCAGGAGGTGCTTGGATACCGTGAAATCGGTCCAATCTTCTGGACGCTTTGCCAAGAGGTCCAGTTCTACCTGATATATGCCCTTCTTCTTGCCGTGACACGCAATGATCCGGCTCTAAACATGCAGGGGCGAGCGACCGCCGTGGGCATCGCGGTGGCTGCGCTGATCAGTTTGCTGTGGCCACTCGGAATCGTCACTTGGGAGCCGTGGCGCGGCAGCTTTCTTCCGCTATGGCACTGCTTCCTGCTCGGCGCCGGGGCTTATTGGACGTGGCAATACCCACGGATGGCAGTCTATTATTTTTCCTACGTCGCAATACTCGTTTTGAGCGCCGCCGTGCGGATGGACGACGTGACGTTGGCCTCCGTGCTGACAGCGGTTGCCTTGTGGTATGCGACCACGACGGGGGGAATTTATCGTTGGTTGAATTGGCGCTGGTTGCAGTTCCTGGGGCTCATCTCCTACTCTCTATACCTCACCCATAATCCTGTTTCCGGCGCCCTGTTTCGCATCGGCTATGACCTCACGGGCCGTTCGGCCTTAACGGAGGCCTTCTGGTGGGTGGTGGTGATCCTGGGGTGCATCCTGTTTTCCGCGGGCATGTGGTGGTTGATCGAGCGGCCGAGTTTGGCGCTTGCCAAGCGCATCAAGCTCGAGAGACGGGCGAATTCGGATATGAAGAAGACCGCATCGCCGGCATCTCTCGTTCCCGAGTCGCGGGCTAGATGAATGTCCGCTCTTTTGTGGGCAATGGCATGCTCGCGAATGATAGCGAATATCGAACCGCGTTCTATTTAAGCGTATTTACGGATTTTATTCGGGCAACTGGAAGTTTGTCATGCAACCTCATTGACACTCATCGTAAAGACATTGACGTTCTATTGTACGAGCCAGTTGCGCACAGTCTTCCAGCCGAGATCGTATGACCGAGAATCCGGATGAGTAATCCAGAACGCCTCAGCGTTCTCTACGTCTCCCAGATGCCAGCCAGTCCTCCGCGCTTTGGTGCACAAGCGCGGATACATGGACTGATGACGCAACTGGCTGAGCGCCACGATCTTACGGCAGTGATGCTGGTCGACGATGAGTTCGACGCAAATGAAAGCCGCACTGCCATGCAGGCCTATTGCCGTGAGGTGGCGCTTATTCCCAACCCTCATAGTCACGAAGGCCCGACCAAACGAATAGAGCAGCTTCAGTCGCTGGTCTCTACCCAAAGTTTCGAGAGGTTGCGGGCCACGGTCCCGGCCCTGCAGTCCGCACTTGACCGAGCACTGCGGACAAAGCGGTTTGACATCGTCAATCTCGAATTCTCATTTCTTGGCCATTGCAATCTGCGCCAGGCTCCGGCCGGCGAGAAGCTGCCCGCTCTCGTCGTGGACTCGCACAACATCGACTTCGAGCTGGCCAGACAGTACGCGCGTTCGGGCAGCAGCCTGATCCGTCGCCTCTACGCCGGGGTCAACTGGCGGAAGCTCCGAAGAGAGGAACTTGGAACCTACCGCGACGCCGACGGTGTCTACCTATGCAGCGCCGCAGATGAGCGGCGCGTGCTCGCCGAGATTCCGGACGCAAACACGGCAGTCATTCCTAACGCTGCTGACGTTGACTACTACCAGCCGCGCCCGAGCGACCCGCCGTCGGACGGCCGCACACTGCTTTTCTTCGGACTTCTTTCCTACGTTCCCAATATCGACGGCGTGTTGCATTTCGTCGAGAACATCTGGCCGTACATCGCCAAAGCCAATCCCAATGCGCGCCTGAAAATCGTCGGCGCCAACCCTCCGCCGCAGCTCAAGGCGCTGGCCGGGCCCCGGATCGAATTCACCGGATTCGTACCGGACCTGCGGCCACACCTTGCGTCGGCAGCGGTGGTCATCGTGCCGCTCCGGCTGGGCGGCGGCACGCGCCTCAAGATCGTTGAAGGCATGGCGATGGGCAAGGCCATCGTCTCGACGGAACTCGGCGCCGAAGGAATTGAAGCTGAGTCCGGGCGTGATCTTTTGATTGAGGATGAGCCGAAGGCCTTCGCGGACGCTGTCGGCCGCTTGCTGAATGATCCCGGCCTGGCGGCGCGCATCGGCAAGTCCGCGAGGGAGCTTGCGGTACAGCGCTACTCCTGGAACAGCGCGGCCCGGAAGCTCGAAGGTTTCTATCGACAAATCTTGAATGCCGGCTCGCGAGGTAAGCGCTCATGACTTCGAGATCGACCAGAATGTTGATGCTTTCCGGTTTGGCGCTGTGGATCTCGATTGGGAGCATAGCGAGCCGGGAAGCCTCGGCCACGGATGCGCAGTCTGCAACCTCCACATCGGCGGATAAGCCGAGTACCGACACGTCCTGGAGCCAAGGACTGAAGCTCGGCGTCAACGGCGCGATCCCCGTAATCGTCGTTGACCAGTTCGGCTATCAGGTGAAAAGCCTTAAGGTTGCCGTCATCAGAAACCCCCAGGCGGGATACGATAAAGACGCATCTTTCAAGCCCGGCCGCGAATTCCAAGTGGTCGAACGCAGCACGGGCAAAATCGTAAAAAGTGGGAGTCCGGCGCCGTGGAACAACGGCGCGACGGATGCCGGGTCAGGCGATCAAGTCTGGTGGTTCGACTTTTCGGACGTCGAAACGCCGGGAACGTACGCGATCGTTGACGTCGAGAGTCAGTTGCGGTCCGCCGAGTTCGACATCGACGATCATGTCTTTCAACGTGTCATGAAGCATGCCGTCCGGATGTTCTTCTACCAGCGCGCCGGCATGGAAAAGACGGCGGAGACGGCCGGCGCATCATGGGCCGACCGGGCGAGCCATCTCGGTCCCGGACAAGATCCCTATACCCATTCGTGGCTCGCCAAGGATGACGCGTCTCTGGTCAAGGACCTCAGAGGTGGATGGTTCGACGCCGGTGACTACAACAAATATACGAGCTGGACCGCGCGCAACATTATCTCCCTGCTGCGCTCCTACGACGGAAACCCGAGCGCATTCGGCGACGACTATAAAATTCCGGAATCGGGCAACGGCATTCCCGACATTCTCGACGAAGCGAAGTGGGGCCTGGATTGGCTCGTACGCATGCAGAATGCCGATGGTTCTTTGCTTTGCGTTCAATCGCTGTCTGAAGCGAGCCCACCGTCGGCGGCGACGGGACCGAGCTTTTACGGTCCGCCGACCACCAGCGCCACCCTCATGGGAGCCGCCGTATTCGCCTACGCGTCCAAAGTGCTTTCGGCGCGCCCCGAACCGGAACTGCAAGCGTATGCGGCGGACCTCGCCAAGCGAGCAAAATCGGCATGGGCCTGGGCGACGGCCAATCCGCAGGTTCTCTACTACAACAACGACAACGCGAGGCAGCCCGGTTCGCAGGGTCTCGCATCCGGCCAACAGGAAATGGATGACGCCCATCGTCTGGCCGCGCGGTTTGAAGCCGCTGTTTATCTCTTCGAAATCACGGGCGACGAGGAATACGGAAAGTTCGCGGAAGCAAACTTCACCTCCGTCGTGCCTCAATGGGGGCCATCGCAGTGGGATGCCGTCGGCCAGGAAGTCTTGCTGCATTACGCGCGACTGCCGAATGCGAGCAACGTGGTCAAATCGGCGATCATCTCGCAATTCGTCACCAGAATGACGCAAAACGCCGATCAGTTGCCGATGGTCATCGACAAGAAGGACCCGTACCGGTCCCCGATGAAAGATTTTACCTGGGGTAGCAATCAATCCAAGGCAACGCAGGCGAGACTGTACGAACTACTCGCGTCTTTCACACCCGACCCGAAGGTGGCGGCGCTCGCGAAATCCGCCGCGGCTGAATATCTTCACTACATCCACGGCGTGAACCCGCTCGGGCTCGTCTACCTGACGAATATGAAGGCTGCGGGTGCCGAGAATTCGGCGGCAACGATGTACCACGCCTGGTTCTCCAACAGCTCCCGCCGCTGGTCGAGAGTCAGCGGAATAAATCCGGGCCCGGCGCCGGGCTATCTCGTCGGGGGGGCAAATCCCTCCTATTCGGTCGACCCGTGTTGCTTTTCTGCGTCCGGAACGCCGAGCTACAAATGCTACATGTCCGCTGCCTTTTCGCTGTGCCGTCGCGGGTACTCGCCGCCCTTGGATCAACCCGCCAGCAAGTCCTACCTCCAGTTCAATGATTCTTGGCCCGCAAATTCGTGGGCTGTGACCGAGCCGAGCACCGCCTATCAGGCGGCATACATCCTGGCCCTGTCGCCATTCGCCAACTGAACGAGGAGGAGCGGCACCTTCATGGTGCGACGGCCGCACGAAACAGCTTCTAGCAGCAGCGCGACCGGACAAACTCGAACAATGCTCGCGCGTTCTGTCGAGCATCAAAGCGGGTCTCCGCGGCTTGCCTGCCGAGCAATCCCATCTCGCGGCGCCTACCCGGATTTTCGGCGAGCTCTGTCAGAACGTCGGCCAGAGCATCGGCGTCGTCAACATCGAGCACGTGTCCCGTCTTTCCTTCCTCCAGCATGTCGGGAATGCCCCCGACCCTGGTGGTGACGACAGGCAGGCCGGAGGCGAGCGCCTCCATGCAGACGAGCGAGAAGCAATCGGCTCGCGTCGGCAGAACGAATATGTCTGCGTCACGGTAGAGCTTAAGCAGCGCATCAGAATTCGGCGCCACGTCATTGTAAACGCGGACGCCCCGTTCGGGAGCTATATTGCTGCGAGTGACCAGATCGAGTTCAGCCTTGCCAAGCAACCCCCGGCGGAACACGTTCAGCAACAGATCGCCGCCTTTGCGCTCAAAATCGCCCCCGACGAAGAGAATGCGCGGCAACTCGTTCTTGCGCTCCGGCACTACAAACTGATCGAGGTCTATGCCTGGCGGAATGACGACGACGTCTTCATCACGGCAGCCGTAGTCCTCGACGAAGCTTTGCTTCGCCCAATTCGACCAGCCGACGAACCCTCTCGCTTGGCCGAAGAGTTGACGATATAGCAGGCGCTTGCCTTTTTCTTGCGCACTCGACTCTGATTTGAGCCCGTAGTCTCCGCGCATGTGGCGCTTGTTCATAGGGGTACCGTCCGTAGACAATACCGTTGGTTTGCGTCGGAAGTTGTCGGCGTTGAGCAAGGCCAACGTAGTCGTGTGAATGAAAACGCCGTCCACGTCCTTTAGGTGGGGTTTGAGCGCCCGCCGAGCCGCCAAGCCACCTGTCACGGTCCATGGGACCCGCGCAATCGGGCCAGCGCTGTACTCTACCGGGAGCCAGCGTGGTGCGAAACCTGCCAACGCGTCTTCGTGGCGTCGCAGATTGAGATAGTGCGTGATATTGCCGAGCGTTTGCTCCATCACGCATGCGATCGTTCGATCGTTCATGGCGCCGGCCGCAGATGCAAGAGCCAAGGGATCGTCAAACAACTGGTGCGGGCCACGCAGCGAACTCCGTCTGCCTCAAGCGCGATTCGTCATGCGTATTGTTTAAGGTGTTGCTCGAAATAGTTGATCATTCGCTCGAGGCCATCGGTCAGCTGCACTTTAGGCTCCCATCCCAGCAACGCGCGCGCTTTTGCAATATCAGGCTGACGCTGTCTGGGGTCGTCATGCGGAATTGGCTTGAAGACAAGCTTGGAGCGCGACCCCGTGATTTCGATGACCTTCTGTGCGAGCTGAAGCACTGTAAACTCGGCGGGATTGCCGAGGTTTATCGGGCCGGTCACGCTATCACTCGAGCCCATTAATTTGATGAAGCCGTCGATGAGGTCGTCGACGTAGCAGAATGACCTTGTCTGCAGTCCATCGCCATAAATTGTGATGTCCGCATTTTGAAGAGCTTGAACGACGAAGTTCGAAACCACCCGGCCGTCGTTCGGATGCATGCGCGGACCGTATGTGTTGAAGATCCGGGCAACCTTGATCTTGAGCCCGTGCTGTCTGTGATAATCGAAGAATAAGGTTTCAGCGCAGCGCTTGCCTTCGTCATAGCACGACCGCACGCCTACGGGATTGACATGCCCCCAATATTCCTCCGGCTGCGGGTGGACGGAAGGATCGCCATAAACCTCGGAAGTCGACGCCTGAAATATCTTTATCTTGAGCCGCTTTGCCAGGCCCAGCATGTTGATCGCGCCATGAACGCTGGTCTTCGTGGTTTGTACGGGATCGTGCTGATAGTGAATGGGGGATGCAGGACAAGCCAGATTGTAAATTTCATCGACTTCTACGTAGAGGGGCATTGTTACGTCGTGGCGGAGAACTTCGAAGTTTTTGTGCCCGAGCAAATGCTTTATGTTGCCGCGTGTTCCCGTAAAGAAATTGTCTACACACAACACTTCATGACCTGCTTCCAGCAGTTGCTCCGTCAAATGAGAGCCCAGGAAGCCAGCGCCGCCCGTCACCAGTATCCTTTTCGACATTCAATGAACCTTCTTTGCGTTAGCAGTCAGCACGACATTGCGGCGACAATTTTGAATGGTCGTCGTGAACGGAGTTAATAGTTCTTCCGGCAGTTCATGGGAGTATCTTTGACGGAAACGGGGCCCAATATCGAAATTCAGCCCAACACCTCTGTTTATTATAGACGGCAAATGCAGATAAGCGACAACACTCATCTAACACGGTTAGCCCCGCTAAGATACGCGTTGTATGGAGCAATGTGTGAATACTGCTTTCGCAGCAGGAAGCGACTTCTTGGCAGCGCGATGACGCTTGTGCGGGCATTGCGCGGGCAGTCTCGAATTCGTAAGCTGTGCTGCGAATGGGATTTTAGCCGAAGCCGATCAGTGGGCGCCTGTGCTTCAAGCCGCCCTGCCGCGCATCCTCTTTAGATCGAGACCATCGAATGCACAGGCAACGCAGGCCGTCGGAAAATCATCCGCACGCAGCAAATTACGGACTGCTCAGGTCGCCGGTGCCCGTAGCGCACTCGCCGCGAAGCCCGCATTTTGTTTGCCTTATTGGAAGAGGCCGCGTGTGAATCTCGGAAGCTCCAACGTCGTGCTCAGAAATATTATGCACCTGGGCGCAGCGCAAATTGCCACTACTGTGCTCGGCATTTTGGGTACGGTCGCCACAAGTCGGTACTTGGGGCCCTCGGATTTCGGTGTCCTCTATATTGTCGTCGCCTTTTCCGGATTTATGGGCACCGTGGTGGATTGGGGCCAGACCTACTATGTAGTGAGGGAGGTCGCTCGCGGTCGCTCCGATCAACCCGAGTTGCTCGGAACGGCATTATCAATGCGTGCATTTGCATTGGTTTGCGCCACAGTTATCGCTGCGATTATTGCAGTGATATTGGGATATGACTCCAGAATCGTTTTTTTAATTGTTTTGGGAATGCTGGTCGGCTTGCCAAGCACTCTTTATTTGGCGTTCGGATTTGTTTTCCGCGGAACGGATCGAATGGATCTCGACGCCGTGGCGACCGTTGTCGGAAAGGCGTTGACGCTTGCTGGGATTTTTGCAGCCCTTCTCCTCGGCGGAGGCGTGGCGGAGGTTATCGCTGCAAATGCTATCGGCGGCATCGGCATGGTGGCGGTGGCGATATTTTTCACCGCGCGCCTCGGAATAACAATTCGGCCACCGAATTCAGCCATCGTTTCAGAGCTGACGAGGGCGGGACTCCCGATTTTTCTTTTCTCGGTAGTAATTAATTTCCAGCCATTTGTTGAGGTGATGGTGCTATCGGCTCTGGCCCAGCCGGTGGTCGTCGGCTGGTATGGCGCGTCCCGCACAATATTTGGTATCGTGCTTTCGCCGGCGTTGATACTGGCGCAAGCCTCGCTGCCTCAACTGTCCCGCGCGTCGCTATCGCTTCCCGAATTCGAAAAGATGATGAGTTCGATGGCAAAGCTGTTGCTGCTCGCCGCCGCTTTCGCCTCCTCGTCGCTCTATGTCTTCAGCGATCACATTGTCGGTATCATGTTTGGATACGACCGTTTCCAGCAGACCGCCGTGATTCTGAAAGTCTCTGCTCTCTTCTTGCCCTTGCTGTTTCTTGGATTTTTGATGGGGACTGCGCTCACGGTCGTCGGAAGAAACATGGTAATCGCGTATGTGACCGGTACCGCCATCTTAGTCGGCGCTATTTTGAACTGGATCAGCATCCCGTTTTTTCAAGCGCATTATGGCAACGGAGCGATTGCCCTGGTCATTACTGCAGGCGTTGCAGAAATAGGGGTGTTGATTGCATTTGCCGCCTTTCTGCCGCGCGGTTCGGTCGGTTGGACTATACCAATTACGCTTTTGCGCTCATGCGGAGCTTCAATTCTAATCGCGATTCTTTTCTCGACCGTCTCGCACATCGAGCTTTGGATCCTTGCCCCGCTCTTTGCAGTGGCATTCCCCTTGGTTGCCCTGGTCACAGGATTAATGTCGACGAAGGACGTAGAGATGGCGCTAACCTGGTTGCGTAATTATGCCGGGACGGCAACGACGACTTTTGCGCGGTTGAAGCTCCGCCGTTCTCGAAGCTGATCGGCAGGCCGGCGACGTTTTCTGTAGTGTTCTGCCTGACGCAAAACGGGGAAGGGGAGATAAGTGAGGGTCCGATTGACGTCGTCTGTGATGAGCTGAAAATAAGCTGACTGAGACACTCCTGCATATTGTGCAGGCGTCTACATCTTGCGTAGGCTTTGCTTGCCGGAGGGATGCAGTGCCCGCCCAAATGTCCGCCAATCCCTCCGCTCTAAGGAAGAATGTATGACCCCTCTCCCGGAGCGCATCCTTCCCGAGGCGAGGAAAGCGATTGGAAAAAAGAAGTCGGCCACGCAACTCTGGGATGACGCACTCTCGCTGGCGCGGGCCCGATGGCATCTGCGTAACGCCACTTCGGTTGGCGAGCGGGTCCGCGTGTGGGGACGACCTGTAATTCGTAACGAAGGCAGTCTGATAATTGATCAGCGAGTGAGCCTGATCTCCGGAGCCATTCCTATTCAACTCACCACCGAGCCAGATGGCCGGCTCGAAATTGGTGCGCGCACATTCATGAATTATGGGTGCTCAATCTTGGCTACGAAGCTCGTCAGCATCGGCCCCGATTGCAAGGTCGGGATGGAGGTGCTGATGATGGACAACGATTTCCATCAGGTAGACCCTCACAAACGGTGGATTCGACCAAGCTCCGCGCCGATCGTGCTGGAGGAGAACGTGTGGCTCGGCGCACGTGTAATCGTGCTCAGCGGCGTAACGATCGGAGCCAATAGCGTGATCGCCGCAGGAAGTGTGGTCACCCGCGATATCCCTCCTCGATCTTTTGCTGCCGGACAGCCCGCACGCGTCATAAAATCAGTGGCCTAGCCATAGGGGCGAGGCACCGCGTAGATCAGGGTGACAACCTATTGTGGGGTTGCTGAGCGGGCGCTACGCGGATGCGCGGTACACAAATCACATGATCGCACTTGGGCGGCCCGCGATCACAAAACCATTAAAAATATGCTTCCAAAACTTTGCCGTCTTCGTCCTGCTGATTCCGAAGCCGTCCGAAGACGATGCGGCGTGGATTGTGGCGAAACACTCGAAGGAAATTATTTGGGCGGCCGCTCGAGCATTTGCCGCTCTATACGTAAACCACTGTTACATGTTATTCTAGAAACATAGAGATTTAATCGCTAATGCCACGAGTCAATTCACTGGGCTTCCAGGGTAGACCCGACATCATGCTTGCAACAGACGACAATTTTTCGATCCCGATGGAATCTCATAAGTCGAGCATCGGTCCGTTTGGCCTCTCAGATATTCGCTGGATACTGAGACGAGGTTGGCTGTTCCCCATAGCTGGAGCGCTCATCGGGCTGATGTTGGCTCTTACGTTTGTGGCGTTCATGCCGCAGCTTTACACGAGCACGGCTCGTATTCTCGTAGACCGGAGCGTGAATCGATTTTTGCAATCCACCAAAATTCTGGATCAGCCGACTCTCGACGATGTTGATATGGCGGGCCAGTTCTACGTTCTGTCATCAGATAGTATTATTATACCGGTCATCCGCTCGTTGAATTTGACTCGAGACCCGGAATTTGTTGGCCGGTCTGCCCTGCGCGCCGCCGCCGGCGAAGCCGACGAAAATCCGTGTGCAACGAGTTTCGGTGGTCCGTGCATTTCATACGCCATCGGCGAGGCGAAAAATTTCTTCAAGCGGCTGATCGGTTGGAGGACCGCCTCCCCACTTGATCCGGAGACCTTGCTTGAGAGGACAGCTGCCGAAACGTTTCTCCGCCGGCTCAGGATCGAACGGGGAGACGTCAATAACGTAATCAGCATCAGCTTCAGTTCGGAAGATCCGACGAAGGCCGCAAAAATAGCCAACGCCATCGCGACCACCTACATTGAGCAGTCCGGTGAGCGCAAAGTTGCGTCCAACAAGCTGGTCAACCAATTTCTTGAGGACCGGCTGCTGGAAACGAAGCAGCAGTCCATCAATGCGGACCGGGCGCTGCAAGAATTCAAAGCAGCTAACAATTTAACGGGCGTAGCGACGGTCGATAATCCACTTATCTCACGCCTGCGTTCCGAGTATGTGGACTTGGAGAG
Source organism: Hyphomicrobium facile (assembly GCF_900116175.1). Lineage (GTDB taxonomy): Bacteria > Pseudomonadota > Alphaproteobacteria > Rhizobiales > Hyphomicrobiaceae > Hyphomicrobium_B > Hyphomicrobium_B facile. Next base: position 586,872 of record NZ_FPCH01000002.1, on the reverse strand, counting down.
AAAGGCAAACGACATAGCCGAAGCCGTCGGGCCGGACCATATGGCGGTTGCGAAGCTTCGCAAGCAAATGGATGCCCTGAATGCAGCGATCCGCGCAGAAACAGAGCGGGTTAGCGGGACCGAAGAATTGTCGATAGTCGACCCAAGAGCCGAATATCATAACATCGAAGAGGACCTTGCACCGGCTGCGCCCAGCGAAGAGCTTCGTGCTCGTTTGCAAAAGTTGGATAGCGCGGCGCAGGCCAAGTACCGGGATCTCGATTTCACCGCGCACACGTTGCGAGTTCTGTATCATACCGATCTGCGCAAGTTCGACGAGTTGAACCAAACTCGCCCCGACACCGAGGACGCCCATATCATTACCAAGGGAGCTCCGCCCTTGCGCAAGGACTCCAATAAGTCAATGCTGGTGCTGGGCGGCGGTATCGTGTTCGGGTTCTTGTCGGGCATCGGATTGGTCATAGGGCGCGAATGGGCGGCTGGTGTGTATCGCACCCCCGAGCAGGTGACGCGGGATACCGGCGCATATTGCGTTATCCTTCCGACAGTCGACATGCGTAAACGCGGGCGTCTCGACGATTACGTTCTCGACGCGCCATACTCGCGATATACCGAGGCAATTCGCAAAGTCCGGGCATCGATGCGAGCCTATCCGAGTCCAAATGCCGACAAGGTAATCGGTGTCGTTTCGTCGGTCGCGAATGAAGGCAAGACGACGGTTGCCCATAATTTCGCATCTCTCTTGAGTGCGTATTCGAAATGCAAAACGCTGATTATCGATTGCGACCTGCACCGGCGTAACCTCACAGCCGAGTTGGCGCCGGACGCACGCCAAGGCCTATTGGAAGCTTTGGACGACCCTTCTCAATTGGAAAAGTATATTTCCAAACGAGAGCGATCGGGGGTGGACGTGTTGCCGTGCGCGCTTTCCGAACGTAATCCGAACGTGGCCGAGTTGCTGGGTTCGGCCCAGATGCAGAAACTGATAGCTGTCGCCCGCGAGAATTACGATTTCATCATCATCGAGATTGCACCGATCGTGTCAGTGGTCGACATCAAGATGATTGAGCATCTGGTCGATAAATTTATCTTCGTCATCGAGTGGGGAAAAACGAAGCGTAGTCTTGTCGAAGAAGCTCTCTCCGAAGCGGATGTTATTCGCGATCGTATTTCGTGCATGATCCTCAACAAGGCGGACCCGGCCACACTGCGTACGATCGAATCCTACAAAGGCCGGAGGATTGCGGAGTACTTCGTAGAGTGAGAAATCGTCACTGAATATCGTTCAGTGAATTGAGATTCTCCATTCGAAGCCTCTATCGCCTCTTAACAATCTGTTAACAATGATCGGCACGCATCCGGTTAACGCATGGTGGTAGCATAGTCGCCACGCCTCACTCGGCGTTGTAGCGATTTTACAAAGGAATATCGGATCTTAAATCCGTCCGTACTGAATTGAAAACAAACATACAATTCAGCAATAGCTGACCGGCCTTGGTTGTGCGTCGGTCAGCTATGGCGGCCGCCCCGCTCGAAGCTTGTGACGCCTCTGAGCAACACTTTGGCCGCAATCCGGTCAAAGCCGCATTCCCAGTAGTCGAATCATTTATATCGGGGCTAGCTTATGCCCGGCTTGCGTGCCGCGCATTCTAGTATTTGTTCGCAATAGGTAAGTTCGAGAGGGGGCGATGATCATTAGCTGGCCGAGGATCATCCTGCCTGTTGGGGTAATTGCCATCGTCGGCATGTTGTCCGGTTGCACCCAGTTGCCCGTGGTCGGACCCAGCTATCGCGACATCAAGAGTGGTGCAGCCACAACATTGTCCAATGGCCGAGACCCGCTCCTGGTCTACACGAGCCGGGACGCAGTGGATTTCAATTACGCACTCATCGATCTCAATCCGCCCGTTCTAAGTGTCCTGAGTGGAATTTCGCCGGATTCATTCCACGGAACATTTGGTACGCAGCGCGGCCCAGTGCCTGTGATTAGGGTCGGGGTAGGCGATGTTGTGCAGACGTCCATTTTTGAATCGTCAGCAGGCGGCCTTTTTGTTTCCGGGGATGCGACAGGCCGTGTGGGCAACTACGTAACGCTCCCGCCCCAAACAGTCGCCGGCAACGGGACAATCTCGATCCCTTACGCGGGCCAAGTTAAAGCTGCCGGGCGAACATCGTACGAAATTCAGCGAGATATCGAGGCTAAGCTTGCCACTCGCGCTATCGAGCCTCAGGTCGTTATCAATATAACCGAGCAAAATTCGGATGCGGCGATCGTTATTGGCGACGCTGGACAAGGCAGAATTAAGCTGACCGGCTCTGGCGAGCGCATATTGGACATGATTTCGAAAGCAGGTAGCGCAGGCGGAGCCGGAGCCGGAGGTAGCGGCAAACTTGCGCCATATGACCTGGAAGTAACGCTACAGCGTAAAAATCGGATTGGAACTGTCCGTCTATCGAGCATCATCGATAATCCGAGCGAAAACATATTCGTCAACGCCGGTGACGTTATTTACGTTCATCGACGGCCAAGAACGTTCGTAGCGTTTGGCGCGTTAGGAAATGCTACGGGCGGGACGACAGTCGGCGGAGGCGATGTATCCGGACTGGATGGCATCTTCCAGTTTGGTCAAGAGCGGTTGGCACTCAGCGAGGCGGTTGCTAAGGCGGGCGGCCTCTTGGACGAGCGCGCAAATCCATCGCAGATATTCGTCTACCGCGGAGAGCGACGTCAGACGCTCGAGAAATTGGATGTAAACCTCAGTAAGTTCGCGCCCGACCAACAGTTGATACCAACTGTTTACAGAGTGAATTTCCGAGATCCGTCGGCCTTCTTCATGGCCCAGAAGTTCCAGATGCGGGACAAGGACATCCTCTACGTCGCCAACGCGGATTCCGTTGAGGTCGGGAAGGCACTTAATTACATGACCCTCTGGAGTGCGTCTGCAGCCGGTTACGTCGGCAATGCCGCGACTGTCCTGACAAGCGCTCAAATTCTCGGGGGTGGTGGCCCAGCCACCGCTCTGGTCGTCGGCGGAGCAGCAGCGCCCTGATCGGTCGTTGTTCCCCAATGTCTAAATCGAATCTGGTTATTCGCCGGCTCTATCTCTAATTCGAGGGAGAGTTAAGCGGTCTTATCGAAGTCGTTCGGCGGCCGCGACGGTACGCGGTGTCGTGTCAGGTTCGCCTTTCGCAGTCTTATCGTTTTTCTCATTTAGATTGCGAAGACCCCAAAATCATTACTTGCAAACTCGGCTCAATCTCGCCACCAGATTTCGGCTGGCAACCGCGTCGATCTCCCCAGCAGATCCCGCCTCGCGCCCCGATTGGCGCAAATATTAAGAACGACGTTTACGAGCCCGCTTAACCTCAGTACGCTGATAGATTTGCCTAGGGCGCGACTTCAAGTAGTATCATCAGGGCATAACAATCTCGGTCACCATTTCCCTAGATGATGGTTTCGCACCAGCTTGGCAGACAATTGCGCATCTGGTTGAGGCAGTTGCGCGTGTATCAGTACGTCAAGAACTTGCTTGTCTTTGTGCCGGTGATCACAGCTCATGAATTCAATGCCGACGCTCTGAGAAGCAGCTTTTTGGCGGCCGCTGCCTTTTCGTTGTGCGCGTCAGCTGTGTACATTTTAAATGATTGGTGGGATCTGCAGGCAGATCGCGCTCATCCAACCAAGCAGTTTCGGCCTCTCGCAGCCGGAAAGATTAAGGTGCGCGACGCACTCGCCGCGATTCCGGTTCTGTTGACCGCATCGGCTTGGATAGCGCTGTCGATATCGGGACTCTTCGCGCTAATTATCGCCGCCTATTTTGTCATGACGACCGCATATACGTTCGTCATAAAGAGAAAGCTCATTGCTGATGTCGTCCTACTCGCCATGCTATATACCATCCGGGTAATCGGCGGGGCTGTGGCCATAGCTGTCCCAATCTCCGAGTGGCTCCTGTACTTTTCAATTTTTGTCTTTGCCTCCCTCGCACTCCTAAAAAGAACAATCGAACTTGTTGACTATGCGCATTTGGGCAAAGATCCTTACCCATCGAGGGGCTATTACGCCTCTGACGTCGGAACCGTCACCGCGCTTGCGGCGGCATCCAGCATGAATGCCGTCACGGTCTTCGCGCTTTACCTGTCATCGAGCAGTGCGGCGGGACTCTACGCTCATCCAAAGTTTCTATACTTGTTATGCCCGATCATGATTTTTTGGCTGTTCCGCTTAATTACACTGGCTCAGCGGAAGATCATTCACGACGATCCCATCGTGTTTGCCGTCAAAGATCGGGTAAGTTGGATAACATGCCTCGTGACCGCAGTTATATTGCTTCTGGCTTCGTCAAAATGGACCTGCGATTACGCGATTTGCGCCAGTTAAGCTGCAATAAGGAATATGTCGCCCGCCCATAACGGGCTCCAACCGGAAAGTGCATCCTAACCGAAAGGTAGATTTCGCGAATGAAGGGAGAAGCTTGGAACTTTGGGGCGATAATTCTGAGCGTATGCTTGACAGCCAGCAGCCAACTCATCGTACGAGCCGGCATGCTGCACACATCGCTCGCAGCTGAAATGACCAAATCGAGTAGCGCTTGGGAAAAGCTCAATCTCCTGATCTGGTCGCCCTATATCGTTGCGGGACTTCTGCTGTTTGGGTTGAGCGCAGGAACTTGGCTCGTCGTGTTGAGTCGAACGCCTGTATCGCTGGCTTATCCGTTCGTCGGGCTTGGGATCGTACTGACGACGCTAGGCGGTTGGTTCCTGCTCGGTGAAGCGGTATCGGGTTCGCGCTTACTTGCCATAGGCATCATCCTACTCGGACTGATCTTGCTCGGAGCGAGCAAGTAGCTCGGTCGAACTGTAACGTTGCCGAGTTCGAAATAGTGCGGAAGCGGCCCTGCTATGACTTCGCCGCATCAAGCCGATATCTTAAACGACAGATCGCGATCTCAACGTCTCGCATTACGACGATGCTGACGATGGGCAATATCTCGTACAGGTTTCGAACCTCCCCGGGTTTCGCTCCGAGGAGCACCAGGACAACTTGAGGTGCGATCATCGCAACCGCGGCCCGGCGCAGGAATGACGGGCATTCCGGCAAGCGAAATACAAGCCAAACCCCAAGTGCAGCGAATACAAAAAATCTGCCAATATGGTCGCGGTAATAGGGAAGTTGATCGGACAGCCATGGTGTCATGCCTGCACCTGGATTATCCCGAAATATCCATCGGGCCATCCCATATGTTATTGCGAATACGAGCAATTGACATGAAATATCGAATATCCATCGGCGAAACGGAATCTTTCCCCAATAGACGGCTCCGTACGCAAACACAGCGAGAATAGCTGTTTCCTTGTTCAAGCAAGCCAATGCGAAAACGGCAATGTATAATGGCCGGTTGCCGAGACGCATCGCCAGCAAAAGCATCATCATGAAAAATAGAACCGTGAAATCGTAGACGTGCCCGAGCTTTTGGCCGAGAAACGGCACTATAATCGCGAGCTGTAGGGTTCCGAGACACGCAAGCGACGCGCTGCCGGGAAACAGTTCAGAATAGAGCCGATGCCCGGCCACCACATAACCGACCAAAGAGACTGTGAGTATGAGGCCGAGCCAGAGGATTGCGCGAGGATTCTTATTTGTGATCCCTGCGGCAACGCTGGTCGATGCCTCGAGTTTTGTTGCGATCTGATCGAGCTGCGAAGAGACAAAGGATGGAGTTATATTGTCTAGCTCCCGGATTACGGTCGGAACCAAAACCCTATATGCGAATGGACGATGGGCCTCCCCATCGAGATACATGTCGAGTGTGACGCGGGGCTCACTCAACATATTTGTCCTGAACAGTTGAAGTATTACCAATAGCGCTATGAGGACCGCGGTCGATATGCTGCATGCAGCTCTTGTAGAGGATTGCAATTGTCACCTCATGCCAATTGGCCACTGTCGTTAGGCGAATGCGTATGTTTGAGTTGAGCGTTCGCTTGGAAAGCCCAAACGCCGACAATAAACGCTGTTAAATTTACTCATTATCGGTAGGGAGGACGAAAGTGATTTATCAAGGCGGCTTTTCGGGGAACCATTACTTGCAATGGGCCAATAAGCCGTCGACTACCATATCGGGGGGGGATTACCCCAGCAATAGTCGCAATATTTTCTGGTAATCAGGGTCTTTGACGAGCTGACTAACAGAGCGGCCAAGTTTAATGCCGGTCGCGCGCATCAAGTTCGAGGTCCCTCAATCCTGAAAGATATGTTCCGTGAAACATGCCAGATTTGTGTGCGTGCTGATTGCCACAGCATTGGCTGTAGCCGCAGTCTTGACTCGGAAGCTAACTGCCGGATCCGAGCAAGGCGCAGTGGCGATCGAGGTCGAAGCGACAAGCTCCGTCGTCTTGCCGGGACAGAAAATTCTTCTGACCGCGAAGGTCAACGGCAAGGCCGACGAAACGGTCACGTGGCATTTGCAAGAGGGATCGGCGGGTGGTTCGATTGCCTTGTCGTCGACCTATCCCGACGCCCAACATACCGGTCCGCAATGGGTCTACACCGCGCCGAATACGGGCGGCACCTACCACATAGTATCGACTGCGCGAGCTGACCCGGAGCACCCGGTGAGTACAGCGCTGGTCGTGCAAGAGCCGGTAGCCGGCTGCGCCACAAACAGCAGCGAGACCGGTGTCTGGAAAAATATTACGCCGTCCCAGGTCGATCTGACGACAGGTGACTTTTTCGGCATGCAAGCGATGGCGCTAGACCCGACTGATCCTTCGACGGTCTATGTCGGTCGCGCGATGGGTGGCATCTACAAATCGACCGACTGCGGAGCGAGCTGGGTGAAAATCAGCACGGGGCGGAACGCGGAAGCGATGAGCAGCGGACGTAGCTGGACCATGGTCATCGATCCCAGCAACCCTAAAGTTATTTATACTAATCAGGGGTACGGTCAGAGCGGCTTGTTCAAATCCACAAACGGTGGCGTCGATTGGGATCAAATATTGACGCCCAATATCACCAGCGTAGCGCCTTATGGCGGGTTCATCGGAGCTGTTTCCATCGATCCGGACGACGCGCGCCACTTGCTCGTCGGATGGCACGCTGAGTGTCCTCCGCCGCATCCGAAAGTTTGTTATGCCGAAACCACAGATGGCGGAGATAGCTGGAAGATGCGCGATGGCGATGCATCGTGGCAAGGCTCGGAAGGCACAAGGTTTCAGGTTCTCAATGCCAAAACATGGATCTTTAGTTCGGAAAGTAATGGCCTATGGCGCTCCGTCGATCGCGGCGCGTCTTGGCAACGGGTTCTCGGCGCATCCATATCGCACGGCGTCGGTCAGCTTTATCGATCCAAAGACATGGAGTTCTACTTTGGAACGGCCAATGGCGTGATGCATAGCGCCGATGGTGCCAACTGGACCACGCTCCCAAATTCGGGCAACTTGATTATGGGGCTGATCGGCGACGGCAAGACCCTCTACATCAGCCGAGCCTATCCATCCTATTCCCCCGGCGCCGCTCCGTATCGACCTTATTTCTTTGCAGCGGAAGATCCGTCGGCCGAATTCAGCGCCATGGATTCCCCGCTGATGCGCAACGGCGGCGCCGAACTCCATCTAGATGCGACCAGACATTTTCTTTATTCGACGAACCTTAACGCCGGTTTGTGGCGCGTAAAATTGAAGTAGGATGGACTTCACGTGACGTGTTCGTCGCCGATCGAGAGTGGCCTTCATTTCCACCATGTATCGGGTGCAGGGCGGCCGTCGAGCGACGCTTCGACTGCCGATCTCACGCCGGACGTAAACATCTCCAGCGTGTGGTGCGCTTCGATATAAGCTCGAGCCCGACGCCCCATCTCCTGACAACGCTGCGGGTCATTCCAGAGGGCTAGCATCGCCGCGCGCAACGCCGCCGCGTCGCCAACCGGCACATAGAGGCCCGTTACTCCATCCTGGATGACGTCAACCTGTCCGCGTGTCCGAGAACAGATGACGGGCTTCCCCATCGCCATTGCCTCGAGAATGACCGTCACGCCATTGTCGCTATCAGACGGGAGCAGAGGTACGACGACAAATCTCGACCGCGCATAGAGTTTGCGGAGTTCGGGTAGAGACATCCGGCCTGAAGTGATTTGCGCGTCCGTTTGGGCAACGATGTCGCTGATCGGCAAGCGCCGATCATTGATCAGACGAACCTTGCCTGGGATACGCACGTGGTCCGTTGCAATGTGACAGCGCAGATCCGTGCCCCGGACGGCCTCTATAAACGTCGGGTAGTCGCGCATTTCCGCGCCGACCGCGCAGATCATGTCCTCGTTGGCCGGCCGGGGACTGTAAAACAGTTGATCCACATAGTGCCGGACGAGGTAGGCACGCTCGGACGGAAAGTGCAGGTCGTCAATCAGGACCTTCCGCTGCACCGTCGTCCACGTCACGACGCCGTGTAGCGTATTCCCGAACAGCCTCATTGGATATTTTATATTGGGCTTGTCGAAGTAGTACATCATGGCGATATGCCGTTTTCGGTTACGCGCAAATCGCTGCTGTGCTGCAACGGCCAATGTTAATCTCTCGCCCCAAGTGACGACTGCATCATACTCGCTGCCACGTCGCAGAATTTCCGATGCCAAGCGCCACCACTCCGGTCCTTTTCCCGGCGATGGGGCCTTGTCGAGGATCGTTTCGTCCCAAACAGGAGAGAATGCGTTGTCAAACACTTGACCGCGTGGAGCTGTCTCGCCAGTGGGGTCATCCAAGCGCGGCTGTCTAGCTCGAGGTCCCCGCAAGATTGCTAGAGCAACGCGGTGCATCGGCTGTGCTTCTCCCCCAAAGAACAATGGCTAGCTTGGTCCATGGCATAGTCCAAGGCCGCTGTCATCGACAGAGGACCGAATTTCTTGGGCGAGTGATCCGCTACTCGGATCCACTGGTGCACACTTGATCAATTTTCCTTCGAGCAGCATCGCACGGCCGTCTTTGCCCGATGATCGGGTTCGCCGCATCGTTCGATGCTGGATCGTGGAACGGATGCTCGCTAGCGATGGGCCGATTACGGAGTCAAAACGCTCCGCGAAAAAGAACGAAAATGGTGCGGATCATGATCTCGACGTCGAGCCATATCGTCCAATTATCGATGTAATAGAGATCATGTTCCACGCGCTTGCTGATATCCAAGGTCGTCTTTGTCTCTCCCCGAAAGCCATGAACCTGCGCCCATCCCGTCAAGCCCGGACGAACGCGACGGCGAAGCGAAAATAGATCGAGCTGCTGATCGAATAATTGATCGTGAGCCAAGGCATGCGGACGGGGCCCGACGATCGACATGTCTCCAGTCAAAACGTTGATCAGCTGCGGAAGCTCGTCGAGGCTCGTGCGGCGCAGAAACCATCCGATGCGGGTAACTCTCGGATCGTTGCGTTCCGCCTGCTTGATGTGCTGCCCATCTTCGGTGACGAACATCGTTCGGAATTTGTATATCCGGAAAATGCGGTTGTTCTGACCGTATCGGCGCTGCCGGAAGAACACGGGTCCCGGGCTATCGAGTTTGATGGCGATCGCAATAAGAATGAAGAGGGGAGACAAGAGGAAAAGGCCGACCGCTGCCAAGATGTAGTCGAGTGCCGCCTTGAGAACGCGATTGCTTTCCGACAACGGCACCAGATTGACGATATCAGCCCGAAGCGTTCCGATATGTCGTGCTCCGCGAATGATGTGTGGTTCGCGTTCCAGCTTCGTGCAGAGAAGCAGTTCCGTGGAATACGACGCCAGATCGTTCACGGCCGCTTTGATGGACTGAATGTGTTCGGCCGGGAAACCTATTATTATTGTATCGTACCTTCTCCGCTCAATCGCGTTCTTAAGCTCGTCGAGCCCGCCATCGGAATGAAGGTCCTCGCAACGAGCGCTCGTCGGCGCCAGATAAATTCCTTCGATCCCGGGTGCGGGACCGGCGATTTCGACGCTGGCTTTCATGGCGGTAATGAAATCGGGATCGCCGAACATTGCGATCCGCTGCCGAATTCTGCCCTGCGCCACCATCCGGCGCACATAATGCATTCCGACGATCCGTACGGTGATCAAGAGCAATGCACTGATGGCGAACCACGTGAGAAACCACCCTCTCGAGTACCAATCCGCAACCTTGAGAATGTACAAAATTCCGAGAAGAAGAAGGAACGAAGTCACCAACGCACCGAAGATCCGGCCATATGGCACGGCCGGTTGGCTGACAGAACTCGTGTCGTAGAGGTCGGCCCGCTTCAAGAATAGATAAAGCGTGGTCGCCAATAGGGGAGCCGGCGCCAAATATGGCCACCACGGCTGCAGTCGGCCGATGAAGAGATCGATGTAGAGAAATTTGGCAGCAGCTGCCGCCAAGATGACCGCAGCAGCTTCAAAGATTCCCAACACAGAAACGCACGTATCGAGCTTCGAAAACTTGGAAGCCCAAGCGCGCGGAAGCCGGGAAAGTTGCCGGCGAGGAAGGGCGCCAAGCTCAACGCGGACACTCGTGTTAGCCATATACGCCGCCACACAACAAAACTTAGATCATCATCGGAAGAGTCGTAAGGAGGCTCGATGCGCTCTCTTGGAAATTGATGCTCGATCAATTGTCGGGGAATGCTGTTATTTTTGGGGACGATATTTAGCCTTTGTTAGGCATTTCGCAAGCATTAGTCGGTGCTATGATTAAAGCACTATGACAATTGGTCTCCCTCTCGGATGCCAAACCGAATAGCTCGTCGTTTTTCTTTCGACGTCTTTTCGAATATGAGCTGAGCGCTTTGTCGGTTCGCCACCCGTCACCTCAATTGAACAGTGTCTCGTAAGTACAATGGGATTACTGGCGTCGGATGCGGAAACATCCGTCGTTCGCTTCGATTCACGATCACAGGCTCTGAAAAGCGAAAGTCGAATTATTAACTCATTGCTTGGCTTGGTGATTTGAAAAAAAAAAGCCTGAAAAACCCGCTGCCAAAAGCTGACCAAGCGCATTGCGGATTGGGATAGAAAATTGGCAAATTACGAATTACCACCTACGCCGGCGATAGGCGCTGCCGGTGGTTTTGAATGAATCCGTTGTGTCGTTGCGAAATATCGCGCGTACGTTGAAACGGGTGAATGGGGGGGCTTTGATGCGGGCGTGAACGATAACGTCTTTAATTTGCCCGGGCACTCGCAGGTGGTGCTAAACGCGAACCGCAATCTTAAAGCCAGCAATTCGCTCGACTTAGTTGCCACCGATCGCCGTCGCTTTCCGGAGGTAACCAGCGTTGCGGCTGAACTCGCATCCGTGGCCAACCTCGCGGCGGTACGGCGCCAAGAACTTGAGGCTCGCTCCGGGCGTCGTGTGGACTAATGCCGTGAATTACTTCGCAGAGTTGCTCGATCCCAGGATTGCGATCGCCGAAGCCCCGCTGACGGGTGAACCTCCGGACCTGCAGGCCGGCGAAGCGCTCGTCGTTGCCCGTGCCGTTCCGCGCCGCCGTTTGGAATTTGCAATCGGCCGGAATTGCGCGCGCAAAGCCATGACGGCCCTCGGATACGCGGACGCGGCCTTGCCCCGGGGGCACGATCGAATGCCGGTCTGGCCGGTCGATCTTGTCGGCAGCATTACGCATACCGGCGGGTGGGCGGCTGCGGCCGTAGCGCGACGCGACCAGGGCTTCGTCGCAATCGGCATCGACCTCGAGCCGGCAGACGAGCTCGCGTTTGATCTATGGGATTCGGTTTGCAATTCGGCGGAACGAGAGACGCTGGCTGCCATTTGCGGTGTGACGCCGGGCGTCGCAGCTCACCTCATCTTCTGCATGAAGGAGGCGGCCTTCAAGTGCCAGTATCCTCTCAGCGGGGCAATGCTGGAGTTCGCCGATTTCGCAGTCGACGTCGACGCTCAAGCCGGTACATTTGCGGCGACGTATAAGAGGGCCGTGCCAGGGTTCCAGATGCACGATAGACTTATCGGACGCTTCGCCATCAGAGACGGTTATATCGCAAGCGCGGTCGTCGTGACGTCGGAGCCCGCGTCGTGAGGCAGGCATGTAGAGGTTGGCTGGTCGTTCTAGCGGCCCTGATAATCTTCACTGGCAACGGAGGCTTGGCCATGAGCGAAGAGGCGCGTGGCGCTCCCGGCACGCAGGCATGGGCGCCCAAGGATCACGTGCGCGCCTTCTATTCGGGCCACAGCCTCAGCGACGGTGTTCCGGAGGCCGTCGAGCAGATCGCGCGATCTCTCGGAAACCGCTTGGATTTCGAGGTGCAGGTTCTCGGCTACTCACTTTTGCGCCAACGGACGAAAGGGGAGGTGGCATCCGCCTCCGAGTGGACGGGGTATAGCGCCGGCCACAATCGGGACGGTGCAGGCTTGAACGTCGCCGAGGAGCTGCGGTCCCCCCGGCGCCTGTCGCCCGGCGAGAAGTACGACGTGCTGGTTGTCACGGAACGTCACGACCTTCCGGCTATCGCGCGCAAAGAGCGTACGGCGTTCTATTTGACCGAGATGGCAAAGCAGCTATTGGCCGGCAATCCCGATGGCGAGGTTCTGCTTTATCACACCTGGCTCAACGTGGACCCTGACGCGCCCTGGCCCTGGATCAATTACGAGCGGACGGTTTCGTTGATGTGGGAGTGCATCGCGAGCCGTGCGAACCTCGACTTGCCCGCGCGCGGCGATGTTCCGCGCGTCCGCGTGTTGCCGGGAGCAGGCGCCTTGGCAGAATTGGCGGCGGCCCTTTGGGATGGCAAGGTGCCGGGCATCGCGGCCACTTCCCCCGGTGCGCGTGTACGCCTCCTTTTCTCCGACACCGTGCATTTGAGCGATGTCGGACGTTACTATCTGGCGCTGGTCCACTACGCGGTTCTCTTTGGCCGGAGCCCCGAGGGCGCCGCTGTTCCCGCGTCAATCTCCCCGGAGACGGGCCGCTACATGCAGACGCTGGCTTGGCAGTATGCTGTCCAATACGGCGAGCGAGCCAATTCCGCCGCCGGGCGCGACATGGCCGGCTGCCGGGAACTGATGCAGGAGAAAGTCTGTCCGGCCTATGCAACCTTTCTGCATGGCTCGGGCATGCCGGTACTGCGGGCAGTAAGGCGTCAGCTTGTCACCAATTCGTGCAGGCGCGACTACGCTGGCGCACAGGATCCCGAGAACCCTTTCGCTTCACCCTAAGACGATCGAGGCAACACCGCTCCCGCGTGGCGCGAGCGACGGCGCGAAAGGCATTGACCTGCTACGGCGTCAGCTCGCTCAAATCGCGCGCACATCGGAAAGCTCGGCTTTGCTGCCAAATCCGAAAATCGCAACCGCGCTCTGTTGATCACCCGGCTGGACAAGCGCACTTTCGAGAGCCTTGTTGAGGTGCCCCATCAGCTCTTGCGAATTGGCTCCGAGCATAAGGGTATCGTGATTGCCGGGGATAACCACGGTTTCAACACCGCCCATGATCACTTTGTCCCAGCCATAGCAGAGTCCTCCGCCGCTGAAGACGTAGTTCGCGGTTGCCGCCCGGAAAAGGATCGCTCGGCCAGCCCACGGCTGCGGGTGGTATTTCGAAGCGGCTTGCCCAAAATTATCCGTCAGATGACGATTGCGCAGGTGCAGCGGAACAATCTTATTTTGCCGGAGACAGCGTGAGATCTGCCAGCGCTCACGTGCTTCCCGGAGCCATTCGAGTCTGACCGAAACGATCTCGCTGAGGTAGCCGAGACCTTCATTACGCAAACGCGAAACCTTGCGGGCGAAGCCTACGGTCTGGAGGGGCATTTGCGGGTGATAGGTATCGAAGAAGACGACGAGAGGTACGTCCTCGCCGAGATCGGTCAACTGCCGCGCCATTTCGAACGCGACCACGCCCCCGCCGGAATAGCCCGCCAGCAGATAGGGACCGTGCGGTTGCTGTGCACGGATCTCCTCGAGATAGGCTGCAGCCATTTCCGGTATGGAGGCGTGCGGCGGGTTGGTGCCATCGATGCCGCGCGCCTGGAGACCAAAGAACGGCTGCTCCTTATGCAGCGCCCGGGAAATATCGCGGAAGTTGAGTACGTTGCCGCCGGCGCCATGGACGCAGAACAGGCCGGGTCGGTTTCCGCCTTTGGCGATGCTGACCAGATACTGGAAGCGCTTCGGCGCGGGTTGTGTTCTAGCACCACCCCCGGCCGGCGCTTCCAACGGTTTGATGCTTGTCGCAGAATCCGTAGCTGGCGGTACGTCCTCGAAGGCGGGCTGCGATGAAGCTTCTGCTTCGTCCGGTTTGAAAGGACCGCGCAGCAGTTCCGCCGTCGCGGCAATCGTCGGAGCCTGAAACAGAACGGATAGGGGCAACTCGACCGCGTAATGCTTGCAAATCCGATTGAGGAGACGGACTGCGATCAGCGATTGACCTCCGAGTTCGAAGAAGTCGTCCGTGATCGATATATGCGGTACGCCGAGCATCTCCTTCCACATTGCTGCGAGCTCCCGCTCGACCGTGTCGCGGGGCGCGACGATATCGGCGTCGATACGTGCACCGTCCGCCGCAGGTTGGGCGGTGGTCGTCTGCGCCGCAGATACGCGATGAGCGCCGGTATTCAGCCGCGAAAGCCAAAGTTCGACGTCGAGCGTTGAGGCGATGACCTGGGGAGAAATGTCGTTGGCAAGAATGCGATCGAGCGCTTCCAGTCCCTCTGAAGGCGTCATGCCCTCACGCAGGTAACCTTCCGCGGCGCTCTCCGCGGCCCGCGGCTTGGTCGAAGCGGCGGCGTCTGAAGCCGCGACGCCGGTCGTAGCGAACGACTGTGCGCGGCGCATGATGTAGCGCTCGACTGAGACGAGCACGTTGCCATGCTCGTCGAGCAAGGTCGCATCGAAGATCGCGCTTTTGCCGTCTGCAGAGCGCAATCTCACGTGGCTGTAAAGCTTCGAGGTAAGGCCCTGCCGCACCAGAACGCGGCCATATGAAAACGGGACGTAGAATTCCTCGAGGGCGTTGAAGCCCGGGATAAGCATCTGCGCTGCACCCGTTGCCATATCGAGCATACCAGGGTGCAGGGCAGTTTCTGAGAGATCGGAAGTGTAGGCATCCGGCAAGGCGATGTGGATCAGCGCCTCGTTCTCTCCGAATTGGATCGATTGGATGTTGGCCCAACGTGGACCAAAATCCATGAAGTGCTGCACAAGTCGACCGTTCGGAACCTCGGCGGAACGGGGGCAACGCTGGCGGATGGCCGCCACTGATTCCTGGGGCGTTGCCGGCGCGTCGAAATACGCGACGTGAGCCGTCGCAAAAGGTTGCTCCTTGGAATCGCCGAACGCCGTGAAGGTATGATCGCCGTCGCGGCTCAGCGTGACATTCAACGTACGCGTCTCGTCAACGCCGACAGTGAACGGTTGCAGGAAAGTGAGATCGCGGATCTCGATCGGTCTGTCTTCGGACCGATGCGCCAATGCCGCGCGTGCAAGCTCCAGGTAGCCTGTGCCCGGCATCACCGATTGGCCGCCCTTGACGACATGATCCCCGAGCAGCCAGTGCGTCTTGCGGCTCAGCACTGAGCGGAAACGTGACTGTTCCGCGTCGTCGCTCAGACAATCGCCGAGCGGCGGACCCGTGCGGGCAATAGCTTTAGCGCCATGCTGTTGCGGCTCGCGAACCAGTGTCGCAAGCATGCCGACTTTCCATGCGTTCCAGTCGATGCTGATGGTGCGCGTGCGGCAACCGCGTGCCGAGCGGGCTTTTGCGAGCGCGTCGAGGAAAGCATTCGCGGCCGTGTAGTCCACCTGTCCCGGCAGCCCGAGAACGGAGCTGACCGACGAGAACAGCACCAGGAAATCTAATTCGCTTTCACCGAAGAGCGATTGCAACACCAACGCGCCCTTGGCCTTGACATCGAGAACCGGCGAGCGGGCAATCGGCGGCCTGAGCGCGATCAACTGATCCTGCAGCAGGCCGGCACTATGGAAGACGCCATTGATCCGGCCGAAGCGCTGTCGCGCCTCAGAAATCACGCCAGCCATGGCTTTGCGATCCGTGACGTCGGCCGCGGCCAGCATCACCTCGGCTCCCATGGCACGGAGCTTCCTGACACCTCTGATCTTGCGCGAGGTATCGTCATCCTCGCCGTGGTCTGTCAGCCAGGAATCCCATGCCGATTCTTCGGGAAGCGCGGAGCGGCCGACGCTTATGAGGCGAGCTTTCCCATGCCGCGCCAGATGCTCCATGACTTCTAGGCCAATGCCGCCGAGTCCGCCCGTGATGAGATAGACGCCGCGCTCCCGCAGCCAGGCACGCGGCGTCGGCGCCGGATCAAGCGGCAGTTGTTCGAAACGTTGCACCCAACGTCCGTTCTTGCGAAGGACGACGAGGGGGCTGCGATTGTCGCCTTGCACCTCGGCCAGAAGCCGGTCCGCCAGTTGGGCTTCGGCGTCCGAGCCGGCTTGAGGGACGACCACATCCACAACAGAGCAGGAGGCCTCAGGCGTTTCGCGCGGCAAGACTCTGCAGACGCCAGCCAATGTCGCCTTTTCGGGATGCACCTCGTGCTCGCCTTCGAGCGCTTCTATCGCCGTGCCGATTGCAGTCAGCCGGAAGCTGTCCCCGCCCAAGGCAAACGCTTGCGATAAGTGAAACAGGCTGTCGTAGTAGCGAACGATGTCGCGATCCCACGCGGCAAGATCAGCGTCGGGTGGGGAACTGAAGAGCCGCCATGGACGCTGCGCCAAAGCCCACAGGTGCACGACGTGTGCAGGGCTCGCGTTTTCCTGCCGCAACTCAACCTTGAGGCGCGCGTAGTCTTCAGCATTCGACGGATCGATGCCGAAGGTCAGGTCGCCACGGACGGCGAAGCGGGGTGCGGGCTCCACGGTTGCCACCGTCGCGCCGGACCGGCGAAGACGTGTCACGAGCGCGCTCGCCAACGATGAGCCGTCCGTAAATATCAGCCATGGCTTTCCAAGCTCTTCCGTCGACAGCGGATTGGGCTGAACAGAACGATGGAAGGATGGCGCAGAGAACCACGTTGTTAGATCGCTCCTACGTTTCAGCGTCGGCTGAGCGGAGGGAGCATGACCTTTTTCGATCCAATACCGCTGACGTTCGAAGGGATACGTGGGGAGCGGCACCCGGCTTCGGGAACCGCGGTCCAACCGGCTGAGATCGATGTCGCCGCCAGCGGCCCAGACCTTACCGACAGCTTCCAGCAGGAACCCGACGTCGGACACGCTCTCCTGAGGATGGCGCAACGTATTGGCGACGACCGCGGCCTTTACCGGCTGCTGCCGGCAGAGGCTCGAAAGCGTGCGTCCGGGACCCACCTCAATCAGCGCAATGCCACGGGTTTGCAACAACGTTGCCGCGCCTTCGTCGAAGCGCACCGTACTGCGCAGATGGCGAACCCAGTAAGTTGGGTCGGTTGCTTCGTCGTCTGTGATCCACGTTCCCGTCAAGTTGGAAACGAACGGGATCCGCGGCTTCTGGAACGCAATCTTGCGGCAGTAGCGTTCGAACTCCGGCAGGATCGGCGCAAGCATCGCCGAGTGCGCAGCGACATCGATGTGGACGCGCGTATACTCGACCTCCGCAGCAGATAGCTTCTGCTCGAGGTTCGCGATCGCGCGAACGGGACCCGATGCGACGCACAGGGCCGGACCATTGACTGCGGCGATCGATAGTTCATCGCACAGGAATGCCCGCGCTTCCGCCTCGGGAAGCGGAATGGATAGCATCGCACCACGGGGCAGCTTTTCGAATAGCCTGCCGCGCATCGCGACCAGCGAAATCGCATCGCGCATCGAAAGGACGCCGGCGATGCAAGCCGCCGCATACTCGCCGGCGCTATGGCCGATCAGGGCAGCAGGCGTCACGCCCCACGATGCCAGCAGTTTTGCCAGAGCATATTCCGTTGCGAAGAGAGCAGGCAAGGCGAGCGACGGCGCGGCAAGCCGCAGGTTTGAGATCTCAGCCCAGCTCGGCGGCGCGAACATCAGCGAGCGCAGATCGACACCAAGTTCCGGCTGGACGACCGCAAGGCATTCGTCGATCGCTTTGCGATATTCAGGAAACTTTTCGTAGAGTTCGGCGCCCATCCCACAGTATTGCGCCCCGCCGCCGGGGAAAAGAAATGCCGTGGAATGAGGCTCGCGTGCAGCCTTGCTCGTGAACACACGACGCACATCGTTCTCATCGAGCAACGCAGCAGCCGAAGCCGCGCTGGTCGCGACGAACGCCCGGCGATGCTCGAACGTCTCGCGTCCATTGATCAGCGTGAAGGCGACGTCGTCGAGCCGCTGATGGGGATCTGTGCGCAGATGATCGGCGAGGTTTTTGGAAGCCGCATCGAGCGCCTTGTTGCTGCGCGCCGAGAGCACCAGCAACTGCGATTCGTTTTCGCGGCCAATGGCTGGCCTTCGCGGCGGTGCCTCTTCGAGAATGAGATGAGCGTTGGTACCTCCGGCACCGAGGCTCGTGATGCCGGCGATCCGGCGCTTGCCGGACCGGACATCCCATGGCTGAAGGCCGGCATTGACGAAGAACGGCGTATTCGACAGATCGGCCTGCGGGTTTGGCCTTTGGTAGTGAAGACTTGCCGGAAGTTCGCGGTGCTCGAGTGCGCAGATCACCTTGATGAGGCCGCAAATGCCCGAGGCCTCTCCCGCGTGCCCTACATTGGATTTGACCGAGCCGATGGCGCAGGACTGCTTGGGCACTTCCGGACCAAACGCCTCGACAAGCGCTGCGACCTCAATCGGATCGCCTATCAGCGTGCCGGTTCCATGGGCCTCGATGTAGGATACGTCGCTCGGGTCGATACCGGCCAGATCGAGGGCTTCGGAGATCACCCGCGCCTGCCCGCTGACGCTTGGCGCAAGGTAACCCACCTTGTCGGAACCGTCGTTGTTGATGGCAGAAGCCCGTATCACAGCACGAATGCAATCCCCGTCGCGGACGGCGTCGGCAAGCCGCTTCAGCACGACGCAACCCGCCGCCGAAGCCATGACGGTTCCACTGGCATCGGCGTCGAAGGGACGGCAATGGCCGTCAGGCGAGAGGATCTCTCCCGGCCTATAGAGATAGCCGGTTTGCTCGGGATAGATCGTCGAAGCGCCGGCCAGCGCAACATCGCATTCGCCATTGAGCAGGCTCTGACATGCAACATGCACTGCGACGAGCGACGACGAACAGGCCGTCTGCACGTTCATGCTCGGGCCGCTGAGGTTCAACTCGTACGAAACACGTGTGGCAAGGAAATTGGAGTCGTTGCCCGTATGGCGCAAAAGCCATGCGCCGATCGTTTCCAGAACCTCTTGGTTGGTGACGAGATTATAAGTGAAATATTCGCTGGCGCCGGAGGCAGCAAAGATCCCGACTCGTCCGTCGATTTTTTCGCCGACGTATCCCGCGTCCTCGAAAGCTTCCCAAGAGCATTCCAGAAAGAAACGGTGCTGCGGATCAAAGACCGCGGCATCGCGCGGCGACAATCCGAAGAATGCAGCGTCGAATTGGTCTATTCCGTCCAGATAGCCGCAAGCTTTGACGTATGCCGGATCCCGAACGACTTCGAGCGAAGCGCCTGAGGCGAGCAGTTCTTCTTCGGTGAATACGCGAATGGACTCGCGGCCTTCCCGGAGGTTTTTCCAGAACGCGGCGACATTGGAGGCGCCGGGGAACCTGCCCGAGAGGCCAATGATAGCAATCGCACTATCTTCGCTAATAGTCCGATCCCCCTGTGTCATGCGGCCTCCGTTTACCCCATAATCGTTTCCCGAAAGCGAATTCCCAATCGATGTGGGCGAAGCCGCGCAAGGAAAAGGGCGCCAAACTGAACCTGCTTCAGTCTTTAATCAATCCTGGCACTTATTAGGGCAGGGTAGACTTAAAATTAATGTAAAGGATGGATGGCATTGTAAGTGGACGCGGACCCGCGGGTTCTACACCCTAAACGGTAAAGTCTCGATACAAATTATCCGCATGATGTCCTCCGGTTCTGAGCGGGAGGACGAGGTGCTCATTCAACAATTCGAAATTGCACGCATGTTATCGGAAGCTGGAACCATGGTTGAAGATTTATATCCTCTTTCCCCGCTCCAGCAGGGAATGCTGTTCCACCACCTCGAGGCGCAAATTCCCGGCGTTGACGTGGAGCAACTTGAGGTCGAGATCAACGAGCCGATCGACGCCAATCTTCTCGCGCGCGCCTGGGCCATCGTCGCCGCGCAGCATTCGATCCTGCGCACCCGCTTCAGCTGGAAGGATTTGCGAAACCCGATTCAGGAAGTTTTAAGCGAGGTTAAAGTCCCGTTAGTAGTGCGGGATTTATCCGCATTATCGTCTGATGATCAGGTGGCGGCGCTCAGCGCCTTCCTGACGGAAGATCGATTGACGGCTCTGCCTTTGGACGTCGCGCCGCTCTGGCGTGTAACTCTGTTTCACCTTGGCGCAGACCGGCACCAGCTCGTTTTCACCTACTCCCACGCGATCCTCGACTCCTGCTTCGCGTTTGTTGTCCAGGACGTGTTCGATACGTACGCCACCCTTAAGCGAGGTGACCAACCGTCCTTTTCAAACCGGCCGCCGTATCGCGATTTTATAGCCTGGCTCGGCGAGCATCTTGCGTCGAGCGCTGATGCTGCCGAGACCTTCTGGCGGACGGCCCTCGCGGGGTTTCAGACGCCGACCAACTTGGAGGCATTACGCCTTTCGGGTGGCCCGGCGCGCACATCCGGACCTCACGCCACGCTGGAGTTTGCGCTGTCTCCGGCGCACACCGCGAAACTTCACGCACTCTGCGATAAGGCTGGGCTGCGAACGTCGACCGTCGTAGAGGCGGCCTGGGCGCTCGTGCTTTCGGCGTTTTCCGGCCGTGACGATGTGGCTTTTGGCGCTACGCGGACGTGCCGCCGGTCATCCATCAAGGACGCCGATCGGATCGTCGGACTTTTCATCAATACTCTGCCCGTGCGGGTAAAGCTTGACGGTGATCTGAGTGCGCTCGAATTCTGCCAGCAATTGCGGCGCAATCAGGTGGAGACGCGCGCCTTCGAGCATTCGCCCCTGCCGGATGTGCTTCGCCACAGCGAGCTGCCCCGCTCGCAGACTCTCTTCGACACGATTGTCGTCTTCAACGCAGAGACCAACGACGCGCGCTTCAAGTCGTTTGGACCCGAGTGGCAACACCGGCATTTCAAGCTCCACGACCAGACGAACTTTGCATTCAACGTGATGGCCTACGACGGGCCTCAGATAACGTTCAAGCTGTCTTACGATACCGGTTGCTTCTCGCGATCGGCGGCCGACAGGATCGGCGACATGCTGCAGGTGGTGCTGGATGCGATCGCCGACAATCCGGATGCGAAGATTGTCAACCTGCCGCGACTCCCATCGCAAGATGCACGGTTGGTGCTTGAGACCTGGAACGCGACGGAAAAGCCGTTGCCCGGCCCCGGCTGCATTCACGAAGCCTTTGAGGCGCAGGCCGATCGCACGCCCGACGTAGTAGCGCTCGTTGATGGCGACAGGGCGATCACCTACCGCGAGTTGGACAAGCGCGCCAATCAGCTGGCCCACGAGATCCTCGCCCAAGGCGTGAAGCCGGATCAGATGGTCGGAATATTTATCGAGCGTTCCATCGAGATGGTGGTTGGCCTGCTCGGCATTCTGAAAGCCGGCGCGGCCTATGTGCCGATGGACCCGGCATACCCGAGCGAGCGCCTCGCGATCATTCTCGAAGACACGCAAGCGCGCATCGTCGTTACGACATCGGACCTGCGCACCAAATTGCCCGCGGGATTGAATGTCATCTGCGCCGACCCAACCGGTCAGAATGGAAATGGCGAGCGGCCGCGGGTTGCGGTGACGGGTAACAACCTGGCGTACGTGATCTTCACGTCCGGCTCCACAGGACGCCCCAAAGGCGTGATGCTGGAGCACCGTAACGTAACGAGCTTCTTCACCGGGATGGATGAAGCGCTCGGAACGGCACCCGGCGTGTGGCTCGCAACAACCAGCATCTCGTTCGACATATCGGTGCTTGAGCTGTTCTGGACGCTGGCGCGCGGATTTAAGGTGGTGATCCAGAAAGAAGCTGAGCGCGAGGCACGCGCAGCCCAGCAACGAGCGAGCGCCACACCCATCGACTTCAGTTTGTTCTATTTTGCAGCCGACTCCGACGATGCTGCGGGCAAAGCCAGCGGCAGATACCGTCTGTTGCTTGAGGGCGCAAAATTCGCTGACGAGAATGGCTTTTCCGCTATCTGGACGCCGGAACGTCACTTCCATCCGTTTGGCGGTCTGTACCCGAACCCTGCGGTGACGGGTGCGGCAGTCGCGGCCGTCACCAAGCGCGTCGCCATCCGCGCCGGCAGCGTCGTGCTCCCGTTGCACAGTCCATTTCGTATCGCCGAAGAGTGGTCGATAGTGGACAATCTGTCCAACGGCCGCGTCGGTCTGAGCTTCGCCTCCGGCTGGCACGTACGTGATTTCGCTTTGCAGCCTCAAAACTACAAAAACCGGCGCGAGCTTTTTGCTCGCGGTATCGAGACTGTCAAAGCGCTGTGGCGCGGCGAGGCCGTCGAGACGATCGATGGCGATGGGCAGACGGTTCAGCTGAAGACCTTCCCGCCGCCGGTGCAGAAAGAACCCAAATTATGGGTAACTGCCAGTTCTCACCCCGATACGTTTGCGCTCGCAGGGAGAATGGGCGCCAACGTGCTGACGAACCTGCTGGTGATGAAGCCCGAGCAGTTCATCGAAAACGTTGCCGTCTATCGCAAGGCCTGGGCCGATGCGGGCCATGAGGGTCGGGGGTCGGTGTCGCTGATGCTGCACACCTTCGTCGGTGCAGATGAAGAAGAAGTGCGTCGCACGGTTCGCGGCCCCTTCATTGAATACCTCAAGACGTCCACCGACCTGGTTGCGAAAATGCGGTGGGAGTTGACGCCCTTTGCCAAGCGCGATGACCGCGACGCTTCCGACCCTCGTATGGCCTTGTCGGATCTGCAGCCGGAAGAACTCGACGCCATCATGGAGCACGCCTTCGCGCGCTACTTCGAAACGGCAGGTCTATTTGGTACGCCGGCATCCTGCGTCGCCAAGATCGAGAAGCTTAAGGCCTATGGCGTCGACGAAATCGCCTGCTTGATCGATTTCGGCATCTCGACTGAAGACGTGTTGGCCAACCTTCCAAACCTCGATGAATTGCGCCGGATGGCCAATCCTGGCGACGATGAGCTGAACCAGGATATTCCCTCTCAAATCACCCGCCACAGCGTGACCCACCTGCAGGCCACGCCATCTCTTGCGAGCATCCTGGCGTCCGACGATGCTTCACTCAATGCGCTGGGGCATTTGCGTATGCTGCTGCTGGGCGGGGAGGCGCTCCCGGGCGTGTTGATCGATCGATTGCGTTCCAGATACCAGGGACCGATCCATAATATGTACGGCCCAACCGAAACCTGCATCTGGTCGACGACGGCCAAGGTCGGCGGCGCCGGCGATCCGATCACCATTGGCGGGCCGATCGCGAACACCCGTGTCTACGTGGTCGATCAATCCATGCGTCCACTGCCTATTGGCGTGCCCGGTGAAATCGTCATCGGTGGCGCAGGAGTTGCGCGCGGCTACCTCGGACGGCCCGAACTGACCGAAGAGCGGTTCGTCCCCGATCCGTTCGGCCGGGGCGATGAGCGTCTCTACCGCACGGGCGATCTCGGGCGCTGGCTCCACAATGGTACGATTGAGTACCTCGGCCGGCTCGATCAGCAGGTTAAGATTCGCGGTCATAGGATTGAGCCCGGCGAGATCGAGTCGGTGCTGAGCCGGCATCCCTCGGTGAAACAAAGCGCAGTCGTCTCGCGGTCCGACGAAGGTAGCGGCGAGCAACGCCTCATTGCCTATGTCGTGCCTGCAGCCAATGGGAGCCGCGCGTCTGCCGCTCCGAGCACGGCGCATTGGGAAACGATCTGGGACGAAACGTATCGCGGTACCGGTGACGCGGTCTCTGAAACAGTGGGCTGGCGGAGCAGTTACACCGGCGAACAAATCCCCGACGCCGAGATGCAGGATTGGATCGAACGGACGGTTGAGCGGGTCCGGGATCTGCGGCCACGACGCATCCTCGAGATCGGCTGCGGAACAGGCATGATCCTGTTGCGCGTTGCGCCCAACTGCGATCGCTACCACGGCATTGACCTCTCCGCGGCGGCACTTGCCCGCGTGAGAAACGAGGCTGATCAGAAGGGGCTAGGCAACGTCGTTCTCGAGCAGCGAGCGGCAAACACGCTCGCGTCCATGGATGGCGGACCGTTCGACACGATCATCATAAATTCCGTGGCGCAGTACTTTCCGAACGTCGATTACTTCGTCGATGTTCTCACGCAGTGCGTCGAAAAGCTGGCGCCGGGCGGGGCGATCTTCGTGGGCGATGTGCGTAGCCGGGCCCTTCTTGAGGTCATGCTGGCAGAGATCGAATTGCTCAAAGCCTCGCCGGAAACGCAGGCTGACGAGCTTCGCGCACGTCTGCGCAAGCGGGTCGATGACGAGGCGGAGTTGGTTCTGGACCCAGAGCTGTTTCAGGCACTACCGAAGTTCATGCCCTCGGTCGAAGGTGTCGAAGTGGAACTGAAGACCGGGCGCGCGCAGACCGAGATGACGCGCTTCCGGTACGACGTCGTCATCCGTAAGCAAGGTGGAATATCGCTTTCGCCCGTCGCAACGACGACGGTGCAGGCGCCGCAACTATGCACGATCGAAGCGTTGGGCGACATCTTGCGATCTGCACAATCACCCATTCGCGTGACCGGAATCCCGAATGCCCGCGTGGCATCGGCGGTAGCGGCACTTGACGCGCTCAACGCGCTGCCACCTTCGGCGAGATTGGGCTCTCTGGCCGGTCACGCCACCGACAGCCGTCTGCAAACCGAGGGCATCGACCCCGAAGACGTGAGATCCCTCGCTGAAAACGGCGATGTGGCCATCGAGTGGTCAGCCGCCGGACGCGAATTCTTCGATGCAGTCTATCGTCCTCGCGTGCCGGGAGTGACACGCGCGACTGAGACGGGCGTCATTGGTGTCGCCAACACCGATGATAGCGCTTCGCCGGATTGGTCTCAGTATGCCAATCGCCCTGTGCTCCGGGCCGCAGGGGAAGATTCTCTCATGCCGGCCTTGCGTCAGCATCTGCGCAAGGCGCTGCCGGAGTACATGCTGCCGTCGGCATTTGTCTTGCTCGATGCGTTGCCTTTAACTCCCAACGGTAAACTCGATCGCCAAGCTCTGCCCGCGCCCGATCGCGCGCGCCACGAGACCGCGACGGCCTTTGTCGCGCCGGCGACGGACGTGGAACGCGAGCTAGCGAGCATCTTCCAGGACGTTTTGGGATTGGCTGAGGTCGGGCTCGATGACAACTTCTTTGACCTCGGCGCCAGTTCTTTGACGATGGTCAGCGTCGTGGAGAAGATCCGCACGCGCATGGGTACGAAAGTGTCGCTTGTGCGCCTGTTTCAGTTCCCGACTTTGCGAAGCTTGGCCGCTTCGTTCGCAAACCGCGAACGTGATGCGGCATCTGTTGCCCCGGAACAGAACCGCGCCAGTTTCCGCAGAGACTTGATGCAGCGTCGGCGCGAAGCACGTGCTCGATAGTTGATCGATCCGCAGGCACGCTTCCATGCACGGGCGGGGCTTCAGCGATTATATGACAAGTAACCCCAGTTTATCCTGAAGCTGGGGAGCTACGAGAGTCGCAGTAATGATTGCTCGGAGCGATCGCTCCCGATAGCGGGAAACCATATCGAACAGGGTTCGGCTCCTGTAGCCTTTGCGGACTGAAAAGCCTCCCGTATAGGAGATGACGTGCGGATCCCAGCGAGCTTTCGAAATATCGGTTCCGGTCGATAGGTTCACGATCCGCAACTTGTTGTCGATCGCCCATTTAACGGCTTCCACGACGACCGTCGTCATTACGCTGTAGCGGCCCCAGCGGGGATCGTAACCGGAGTAATAGAGATATAATTCGTCCCCGAATTTGAAGCCGATTCTGGTTGCCACGACCTCGTCGTTTATCACGAGTTGAAAAATTCGCAGCGCCCCGCGCCGAGCGAGTTCCGTGCAGTACTGAAGCATGAAGGAACGGCTGACAGGCGAAGCAAAGACATTGGCATGTTTGATCGAAGCGGCCGCATTGGCACGCGCTGCATGAAGAGCAAAAAGTCGATCAAGTGCTGATGGTACATCCTCAGGCTTCTTTATGATGCGGAGCTGAGGCGTGATTTTTTCGCTGGCCAAGGAATTGTAACACTTTCTAATGGCCTGCTTCATGTTCCTGGATAGGTTCGCTCTGAACTGCTCCCAGGTCGATGTCAGATGGAGAATATGAACCGTCGTGTCTAGGTAAGGTTTTTGACGGATTCTCGCGGGCAACATCGTCGACGCCTGTTGCAATCGCAGCCCGCGCCACTGCACCCAGTCGGCTCCGTTCGCGTTGTCCAGAAAATCAGAAATCGAGCGAACGACCGCTGGGGTGTGCTCGGGGAGACAGAGGGGACCGCGGAATTCCGTAACGTTTGCGTCCGCTCCAAAAAACTGAAGCTCCTTCGAGCTCAGCGGCCCATAGCCGGGCCGTTGCGTCACAACCATCGGTGCAACCGCGACAAGCTCGCCGCTGTCGTTACGCAATAGAAAAAGGCGAGGGAAATCTTTCGCCTTTACGTTGTTGCGTTTGTAATGTCGCCACCAGGTGGAAACCCATAAATGCGTCGTAAACGGCAGGCGAGGCGAGATGCGCTCGTGCAGCGAATCCCACTGCGCAATCGAATCGTGCAGGCCGGAGTCGTCAATTATCGTCTCGACGCTGAGCAGCGGATCGCCTTCGGCGCAAAAATGTGCGGAATTTGCGATGCCTGCTTTTGATTTCATCATCATTCCGGTCGTAGACATCGCACTTGGGGTGTCGGAATTGAACACTGCAATCTTTTCTCAGCCAACGGAAAATCGTTGTAATTCCATTTCTAAATCGAGATTTAGAAATTATAGGTGAATCACGGCGAATGCCGTGGCTGATGTGGCAAGAAAGGCAGTATACGTTCCTCTGCGTTAAGCTGCAACAAAGTGGCATTACCAACTCTCTTTAGGGCGTGCCCATGTAACCGAAATGCGGAGCTAGTGGCGGCTCGACGCTTTGCGGTATCCGCCAACGAAATGACGAGGGAAAATTGCCCAGAGGTGACGCTCTTCCAAAGAGCCGAAGGCATTCAGCGTCCTGATCTCGAGCCCACTTTCGTCAATGGCGGCGTCCAACTTCATTCCGGCGACGGAAGTTGGCGCCCGGAAGCATCCACTTTTGGAGAGAGCTTCGATCACGATGTTTTCGGCGCGGACCGGATCCGAAACGCGCCAGCAACGGTAAATCCCGAACGTATTCTCTACGTCTGTTGCCCGATTGATTTCCTCGAGCCGATGCTCGACGGTGTGGGTCGTTATCCCGGCCGAGATCAGATCGGCATTGGCCAGCATGAAAATCCAACCGGCTTTCGGCTCGTCCGCAATTTTTTTCCGCTTCAGAAAGGCATAGATACAGCGGCGAGTGGGGAGTTCGAGAAGAACCGTCCGCGCATCAGCAAAAGCGTCCCGATCCCTGTCTTTGATTGCGGCACTGAGGGCGCGGATTTCCGCTGCAATGGTCGCCGCGAGCCGAGCCGACGGATGCCCGAGCTGACGGGCGATGGTAAACCAGTCGAACGAATCCCGGCGCGCGACGCAGCCAAACAATTTTTCGACGTCGTTGGCGGACGCGAAAGTCTCTTCGCGCCAGTCCGGTAATAAAAAAGAGCTGAGGATGTTGAGCAATCGCCAACAGGAAGCCTCTCGCCGCTTTTGTGTTTCCACCGGCGGCGCCGCCGTTCCGAATGCGCACATCTCTACGGGGTGATCGTTCATCCCGCTCGATCTCAACTGGGGCGACGCTCGAGGAAGGGCGTCAACGCTCAAAGTGAGCCCCGCTTCCTGATGCCGCCATGGCTGACGAGAAATCCGCCAGTCCTGAACGGCAAGGAAACGCAAAGAACGCTATCTTACCAATCGCGACAGTGTCGAGAGCGATTCCATCTGTGTGCGGCCGAATTACAGGATTTGGCTAATGTGCCGGCGTGCATCCGCCATCTGGGATAGCCGGAAAGAAGTGCTGGAGATCTGTAGCAGCAGCCGATTAGGCGCTTTCGGCTGTGGAGCCCGCCGGCGAACTCTTCTCGCCGTCGCGCGCAAATCTTGCCTTCAGCTTCTCGAGCAGCAGGTAGATCACCGGCGTCGTGTAAAGCGTCAGGACCTGAGAGACGACGAGCCCGCCAATAATCGTGATACCGAGCGGCCGGCGCAATTCCGACCCTGGGCCCACCGCAACGGCGAGCGGAATAGCGCCGAGTAGCGCGGCCAGCGTCGTCATCAAGATAGGACGGAACCTCTGCAGACAGGCATCGTAGATCGCAGCGTGCGGCGAGAGCCCGCGCTCACGTTCCGCATTCAGCGCGAAATCGACGAGCATGATGCCGTTCTTCTTCACGATGCCGATCAGCAAAATGACGCCGATGAGCGCAATGACGGAGAGGTCCATGCTTGCCATCTGCAACGCGAGCAACGCGCCGAGTCCCGCCGAAGGCAGCGTCGAGATGATCGTCAGCGGATGCGCGAGACTTTCGTAGAGCACGCCGAGCACGATATAGATCGCAACGAGTGCCGCCAGGATCAGCAGCGTCTGTTGGCGTGCCTGCTCGATGAACGCCTTGGCATCGCCCGCGGGTTCACCGTGAATTGTCTCCGGCATATGCAAAGCCTGGAGAGCGGCGTCGATGCCTTGGAGACTCGTATCCATGCTGACGCCAGGCCGCAGATTGTAATTGATCGTCACGGCAGGGAATGGGCCCTGATGGTTGACGACCAGCGGCGCGATGCCTTCGCTCGTCGAAATGACGCTCGAGAGCGGGATCTGCTGCGTGCGGTCGATCGTCGGCACATAGATCCGCGACAGGTCATTGGGATGAACCTGGAGCTTCGGATCGACTTCGAGGATGACTTTGTATTGGTTGCGATCGCCGTAAATCGTCGAGAATTGCGTTTGCGAGAAGGCGTTCGAGAGCGCGTTGTCGATATCGACGATGGCGACGTTCAGTCGTGAGGCGACGTCGCGATTGATGTTGACGTTGAGCTGCAGCCCGCCCGCCTCGCGATCGGACGTCACGTCCGCAAGTCCAGGAACGGCACGAACCGCGTCGATGACTTTCGGCACCCACTCGTAGAGATCTTCGGCGTTGATCGCCCACAGCGTATATTGATAATCGGCCTTGCCCGAGCGTGCTCCGGCCCGAATGTCGCGAGACGGCATGAGCCTTGTCGCCAGTCCGACGATTTTGCCGAGAGGCGCGCGCAGTCGATCGATCACAACCGCAGTCGAAACGTTGTGGCGCTCTTCGATCGGCTTCAGGCTGATGAACATGCGGCCCTGGTTCTGCGTCGGATTGGGGCCGCCGGCGCCGATGGATGAGCCGACATTGTCGACCGCGGGATCAGCGAGGATCACGTCGAGAGCTTGCCTCTGGAGCCGGCTCATCTCCGCGAACGACACGTCGGCGTTGGCTTCCGTCGCGGCGATAATCAGGCCGGTGTCGTCCTCGGGCAGGTAGCCCTTCGGCAGCACGGTATAGAAATGGATCGTCAGCACGATCGTCGCCACGAACACCGCGAGCATCACGAGCTGATTGCGAAGGGCAATTCTGAGCGTGAACGCGTAGCCCTTGACGACAAGAGCAAGCGCGCCTTCGAAAATGCGGTCGGCGAGATTCCTGTGTTCCTCGGCTCCAGCCTTGATGAAGTGAGCGCAGATCATCGGCGTGACCGTGAGCGATACGACGGCCGAGATGGCGATGGCGAATGTCAGCGTCAGTGCAAACTCGTGAAGCAACCGGCCGACGATCCCGGTCATGAACAGAACCGGGATGAATGCCGCGACCAGCGATACCGAAATGGAAATGACGGTAAAGCCGATCTGCCAGGATCCCGCGAGCGCCGCCGCATAGGGCTTCATGCCCTTTTCCATGTTGCGATAGACGTTCTCGATCATCACGATCGCATCGTCGACGACGAAGCCGACGGCGACGGCAAGCGCCATCAGCGTAAGATTGTTGATCGAAAAACCAGCGGCCCACATCGCAGCGCACGTACCCGCGAGCGACAGCGGCACCGTTATCCCGGCCGCAATCGTGGGCGTCGGGCGTCTGAGAAAGACGAACACGACGGACATGACGAGCAGGATCGTCAACCCGAGCGTGAACTGCATGTCGTGAACTGAGGCACGGATCGTCGTCGTCCGGTCGGTCAGGATCGAAATCTCTATCCCTGCAGGAATCCATTCCTTGAGCTGGGGAAGCAGCGCCTTCACCCGGTCGACCGTGTCGATGACATTCGCCTCGGGCGTCTTCGTGATGATCAGAAGCACCGCGGGATCATGGCCGAACCGCGCCGATGAGCGCGCGTTTCGCGTTGCCTTGATGACTTTCGCGACGTCGCCGACCTTGACGATATCGCCGTTCGGCATGTTCTTGACGACGATGTCTTTGTATTCATCGGGCTCGGTCATCTGCATGTTGGACTGCAGGATGATCGTTTGCCGATCACCGTCCACCGAGCCTATCGGCGAAAGATCGTTGGCGTTGGAGACGGCATTCTTCACGTCTTCGAAGCTGACACCCATCGCGGCAACGAGCGTGGGATCGACTTGGATGCGGGTCGCCGGTTGGTCGGCGCCGCTCACCGTCACGTCTGCAACGCCCTCGACTTGCGAAATACGCTGGCCGATGACGGTGTCGGCGGTATCGTAGATGGCGCCGGTCGTCATCGTCTTTGACGTCAACGCGAGGATGAGAATGGGCGAGGCGGAAGGATTCGCTTTCCGGAATGTCGGAACTTGCGGCAGGTCGCCCGGAAGATCAGCGGTCGCTGCGTTCAAGGCCGCCTGCACGTCGCGGCCCGCGCCGTCGATGTTGCGATTGAGGTCGAACTGCATCGCGATGGAAGTCGAGCCGAGCGAGTTCGTCGACGTCATCTCCGTGACGCCCGCGATTTCGCCAAGACGCCGTTCGAGCGGCGAGGCGACGCTCGACGCCATCGTGGTCGGGTCGGCGCCCGGACGCGACGCCATGATGCGCACCGTCGGAAACTCGATCGCCGGCATGCTCGCGACCGGCAGAAGCCCATAAGCAACCGCGCCCGCGAGAAACAGGCCGATGGCGAGCAGCGCCGTTCCGATGGGCCTCTCGATGAAGATGCGCGAGACGTTCATCGCCTACTCCGCAGCCGCCGGGAGGCTGTTTGGTTTGCCTGTCAGCCCGGCAGCAGTTGGCTCGATCTCTTCGCTCTTATCGACAGACCGGCCGCCGCCGAGGCGCGCGCGAAGCCGCTCCATCGTGAGATAAATGACCGGCGTCGTGTAGAGTGTCAGAAGCTGGCTCAAGAGCAGACCGCCGACGATCGTGATGCCGAGCGGATTTCTAAGCTCCGAACCCGTTCCGCTTTCAAGCGCGAGTGGCAGCGCGCCGAACAGCGCGGCAAGCGTCGTCATCATGATCGGCCGGAAGCGGAGCAGCGCCGCCTCTTTGATCGAATCTCGCGGGGAAAGTCCGCGCTCGCGTTCGGCGTCGAGCGCGAAGTCGATCATCATGATCGCGTTTTTCTTCACGATGCCCATCAACAGAATGATGCCGATGAGCGCGACGAACGAGAGATCGTTGCCGGTGAGTTCGAGCGCCAGAGCCGCGCCGATGCCGGCTGACGGCAGCGTCGTCAGAATCGTGAACGGATGAATGAGACTTTCGTAGAGAACGCCGAGGACGATGTAGATCGTAACGATGGCGGCAAGGATCAGCCAGGGTTGGTTGTTGAGCGACTTCGAGAATTCAGCCGCATCGCCATAGAACGTCCCCGTCACCGATGCCGGCAGATCGATCTCATTCTTTGCAGTGTCGATTGCGGCAAGCGCATCGCTCAGCGACGCATTGGGCGCCAGATTGAAGCTGATCGTGATGGCCGGGAACTGATCCTGATGGCTGATCGCGAGCGGCGCCGTATCGTATGCGATCGTTGCAACTGAGGTCAGCAGAACCTGCGTCCCCGTCGTGCTCGACGGAACATAGAGCCGGTTCAATCGCGACGGATCGCTGCGATATTCGGGAGCCGCTTCGAGAACGACGCGATACTGATTGGCCTGTTCATAAATCGTCGACACCTGACGCTGACCGAATGCGTTGCTCAGCGCATCGTTGATGGCCTGCATCGTGACGCCGAGCCGGCCGGCGGTAACGCGATCGACGTCGATGCGAGCGATGAGCCCGCCGTCGACTTCCTCCGAAGCGACATTGCGAAGGAACGGCGACTCATGAAGTGCCGCCGCCATCTTCTTCGACCATTCGGAGACCTCTTCGGCGTCGGTGCTCGCGAGCGTGTACTGGTAGCGCGCGCGGCTCGCCTGCGTCGAAATCTGCACGTCCTGCACGGGCTGGAAGTAGACGATCGCTCCGGGAATTGGCCTGACGGCGTGCTTCAGGCGCTGGATCACCTGCACCACATTCGATTTTCGTTCATCGCGCGGCTTCAGCATGATCTTGAGGCTGCCGACGTTCTGCGTGGCGTTGAGCTGTCCTATGCCGACGATGGACGCGACGCCCGTAACATCCGGATCGGCCGCGGCGATGGCGGCAACATCCTCCTGCAAGCGCGACATCTCGGAAAATGAGATTTGCGGGCCACCTTCGACCACGGCCGTGATCGCGCCGGTGTCCTGGTCAGGCAAGAAGCCTTTCGGCATGATGACATAGAGCCAGATCGTGATGACGACCGTCAGCAGCGCCACAAGAAGTGTCGCCGTTTGGTGGCGAAACACGAATTCCAGAGAGCGTCCGTAGCCGTTGATGACCCGCTCGAAGAACCGGCCAATCACGCCTTCCTTTTCGTCATGGCCGCCGCTGCGCAGGAGCTTCGAGCACATCATCGGCGTCAGCGTCAGCGACACGACGGCCGAGACGACGACGGCGATCGTCAGCGTCATGGCGAACTCGCGGAACATGCGTCCGACGAGGCCGGTCATGAAAAGCAATGGTATGAAAACCGCGATCAACGACAGCGTCAGCGAGATGACGGTGAAGCCGATCTCCCGCGCGCCGTCGAGGGCGGCCTTCATCGGCTTTTCGCCCTTTTCGATGTGGCGCACGACGTTCTCGATCATCACGATCGCATCGTCGACGACGAAGCCGGTGCCGATCGTCAAGGCCATCAAGGAGAGATTGTCGAGGCTGAAGCCGCAGAAGTACATGACGCCGAACGTGGCGATCAACGACACCGGCAACGCCACGCCCGCGATGATCGTTGCGCGGAAGGAGCGCAGGAACAAAAGCACGACCATGATGACGAGGCCGACGCTCAGAACCAGCGTGAACTGTACGTCATTGACGGACGCTTTGATCGTGCCCGTGCGATCGCTGACGATTGCGAGATTCACGCCGGCCGGCATGCTGCGTTCGACGCGCGGCAATTCCTGCTTGATGCGCGAAACGGTGTCGAGGACGTTGGCGCCGGGCTGGCGCTGAACGTCGACTATGACTGCGGGCTTGCCATTGTACCAGCCGCCGACACGCGTATTTTCGAGACCATCGGCGACGCGAGCGACATCCTTGATGCGAACCGGCGCGCTGTTGCGATACGCAATGATGACGTCTTCGTAGGCCTTTGCCTGATCGATCTGGTCGTTGGCGGCGATCGTGTAGGACTGCTTTGCGCCATCGAGCGAGCCCTTGGGCCCGGCGACGTTGGCGCTGGCAATGGCGGTGCTGAGATCGGCCATGCTGAGGCCGTAGCTCGCAAGACGCGATACGTCGGCTTCGACGCGGACAGCGGGCTTGATGCCGCCCTCGATCGCAACGTGCCCGACGCCCGACACCGAGGCGAGGCGCTGCGCGAGCAGCGTATCCGCAAGATCGGAAAGCGATCGCAGCGACTGGGTGTCGGACGTCAGCGCGAGCGTAACGATCGGCGTGTCGGCTGGGTTCACTTTCGAGTAGGTCGGAGGGTAGGGGAGGTTGCGCGGCAGCGTCGATCCGGCCGCGTTGATGGCGGCTTGCACGTCCTGGGCCGCCGCGTCGATATCGCGGTCGAGATTGAATTGCAGCGTGATGCGGCTGAGGCCGAACGAACTGGTCGACGACATCGACGCGAGCGATTGAATTTGCCCGAACTGGCGTTCGAGCGATGCCGTGACGAGTGTCGACATCGTCTCCGGGCTCGCGCCGGGAAGTTCGGTCGTGACCTCGACGGTCGGAAAATCGACCTGCGGCAGGGACGATATCGGCAAGGCGAAGTAGCCGAGCATACCGCCGAGAATCGTCGCGACCGCGAGTAGGAACGTCGCGATCGGCCTCTCGATAAAGGGCCGGGAAACGCTCATGGCGATGCGCCGCTATCCCGGTGAGACTGATTGTGCTTGCCCGAGCGCTTGCCGCCCTCGCTGGTCGAGCCCGTCACGAGAGCCGCTTCCGGTGAGGCCGGAGAGGCAGCCTGAGCCGAGGCTTGTGCCGCTTGCACGCTGCTGCTCGCGGTTTTGTCCGCCTGCGTGGCTTTCTTGCCGTCCGACGGTTTGTTCTGTATCGCGGGCTTGTCCGCCGGAGCCGCCGAGCCGTCGGTAACGGAAACGGTCGCACCATCCTTGAGCCGGCCGAAACCGCTCGTGACGATTTTCTCTCCAGCCGTCAAACCTTCGGCGATGACGGCGAACTTGTCGTCTTGCCGCGAAATTTTCACCTGACGCATCTCGGCTGTGTTGTTGGCGCCGACGACGTAAACGTATGTGCCGTCCGGGCCCCGCTGCACGGCTTCCGCCGGCGCGACGATGACACCTTTCAGCGTATCGACGAGAAGCCGGACGTTGACGAACTGTCCCGGCCAAAGCTGGCGCTTGTCGTTCGGGAACTCAGCCTTGAGACGGATCGTGCCGGTCTGCTGATCGACCTGATTGTCGATGACCTTGAGCGCGCCGGTATCGAGCTCGGTCTGGCTGTCGGTCGACAGCGCATGCGCCGGAAGTGTCCCTTCCGAACTCGCTTTGGTCAACGTCGGCAACTGCTGTTGCGGCAGCGTGAACACGACCGAGATGGGCTGCACTTGCGTAATGACGGCGATGCCGCCCGCGTCTCCCGCATGGACGAGGTTGCCTTCGTCGACGAGGCGGATGCCGGTGCGGCCGTCGAACGGCGCGACGATCGTCGTATATCCGAGGATCGCAGTCGCATTCTCGATCGCCGCCGCATCGGATTTGACCTGTGCTTCCTGCTGCTTGACGAGCGCGACCTGCGTATCGATCTGCTGCTGTGAAATCGCAAGCGTGCCGACCTTCTGGAACCGTTCGAGATCGCGCTTGGTGTTGGCGAGAAGTGCTTCGTCCAGAGCCTTCTTCGCGATGGCTTGATCGAGCTGCGCCTGGTAGGTCACGGGATCGATCTTCGCCAGCACATCGCCCTTCTTGACGTCTTCGCCCTCGGTGAAGTTGACACTCAAGAGCTTTCCGTCGACCTGCGCGCGGACGGTCGCCGTGTTGAGTGCTTTGACCGAGCCGACGCCCTCCAGATAAATCGGCACGTCCGCCGTATCGGCTTTCTTGGCGACCACGGCGACGGGGCCGCCGGCTCCCATGCCGCCGCGCCGGCTGGCGGCGGCGCCATCAGGCGTTCGGCCTTGCATCGTGTAATAAACGCCACCGGCGAGAGCGCCGACAAGGACAACCATAGAAACCCACCGAAGTAGCGTCATCGTCGCTCTTTTCCGCTTCAACTCTGCCGGATGCCGTCACAACACGGCACGCATCGGCTCTGTTCGTCCTGTCACCCGGACATGAAACGCACGGTTCGGAGAAATCCGTTGCCCCCGTAAGTCCCACATCTATACCGGCCGAGCTTCGCCTGCGACATGCAACGCATGGCGTGGCCGCCGCGCTCCAGACTACCAGGCTAATCTTTCGAAAAAGGCCTACATCCGAGGCCCTTTTATGCTCGGATATGCTCGGACGGGCTCGTCGCGCGCTGTGCGCAAGGCGCGAACGCCCCATATTGTAAAATTAGCGTCTTATTTCAAACGGTCAGGACAGCGCTGCGTCGGTAGCACTCAGTTAAGAGATAACGAGTCTGCGAACACCCGCCCAGTCATCCTGGTGGAGGCCGGGGGCGGAGGCAGCCACCGATCCCCCGACCCAGGAACGCAAAAAGCCGCCGCGAAATTGCGCGACGGCCCATGAAGAGTGTTGCTCGCCAGTGTTTGGGCGATGATTAACCGATTGCTTTCGGGATGAACTTGAGCGCCACGCCGTTCATGCAGTAGCGCAAGCCCGTGGGCTTCGGTCCGTCCTCGAAGACGTGCCCGAGGTGTCCGCCGCATCTCCGGCAGTGAACCTCCGTACGGGTCATGAAAAAGCTGTTGTCGGTGGTTGTGGCGACGGCGTTATCGAGAGGCTTCCAAAAGCTCGGCCAGCCTGTGCCGCTGTGGAACTTGGTTGCCGAAGAAAAAAGCGCCAAATCGCAACCCGCACAGTCATAAATGCCGGCGGCATCGTTTTGGTCGAGGGGAGATGTCCCGGCGCGCTCGGTGCCATGCTTGCGCAGGACGTCGAACTGCTCCGGCGTCAGCTCTTTCTTCCACTCGTCATCGGACTTGGTAATCTCGAACGTCTCAGGTGCCGCTTCAGCATACCCCGAAGCCGACTTCAGCATCGCGAAGGCTCCGCCCAGAGCGATGCCCAATCGTGAAAAATCGCGCCGTGAATACATGGCTCGTCACCTTGGGTTCCGTTTCCTTTTCGGCGCCCTAACGCCGTCGTCTTGTGGAGAGTACGTTGGCTCTCTCTTTTTCGTTTCGGCCGTTGTTCGGCTTTTTCTTATGGAAGATCGGCAATCTCGATCCGCCTCTCAACCTCGATTTCCATGGGGCTGAGGCGGCACGTATAGCAGAGCATTTCGACGCCGGAAGCCGCCGCGGTCTGAAATGCCGCGGCATATGCGGCGTCGATATCCGCGGCGACCGTGAATTTCTGGGCGTCGCTGCGCTGCACAAGAAACACCATCACCGCGCGATGTCCCTGCTCGACCATGCTCGAAAGCTCGCGCAGATGCTTGGCGCCGCGCTCGGTTTTGCTGTCCGGAAATTCTGCGAGCCCTGCAGTCCGCATAAGGTGCACGTTTTTCACTTCGACATAGCAATCGCGCTTATCGGGGCCGCCCGAAAGCAGAATGTCGATCCGGCTGTTGAGCCCGTACTTCACCTCGCGCCGCAGTGTCGAATAGCCTGAAAGCTCCGCGATTAGTCCCGCCTGAATGGCTTCGGTCACGAGCCCGTTCGGACGCCCGGAATTGATGCCGACGATATGAGACCCTTGGCCGAGATCGGCTTCGATCATTTCCCACGTATGGCGATATTTGCGCGTCGGGCTGTCGCTTTCGGAGAGCCAAACGCGGGACCCGGGCGTCGCGAGCCCGAGCATCGAGCCCGTATTCGGGCAGCTGGCCGTCACCGTGACGCCGCCCGATGTCGTAACGTCGGCGAGGAACCGCTTGTAGCGTTGAATGAGAATGCCGGGGACGAGGGGATGTGCGAATTTCATCGCTAGCCCATATCGGCCGGCGGGACCGGCGGGCAAGTGTTTTCGTGCGGGGGCCGGGAATGCTAAGACGAGGAAGCAATGCACATATCGGCGAGCAGCACCTTGGCAGAAGAACGGATCGTGACGGCGGCTTTGCTCGTCATTGGCGATGAAATCCTTTCCGGGCGAACCAAAGATCAGAATATCGGAGCCCTCGCCGAGCATCTGACGAATGTCGGCATCAGGCTCCGCGAAGTCCGCGTCGTGCCGGACGATGAGGCCGATATAGTCGCCGCCGTCGATGCCCTGCGCCGCCGCTACGACTATCTCTTCACAACCGGCGGCATAGGTCCGACCCACGACGACATCACGGCCGACAGTATTGCGAAGGCCTTCGGAGTGCCGATCGTCCTCGATGAGCGCGCCGAGAAAATTCTGAGCGATTATTACGCCGCGAAGGGCCTCGAATTGACGCCGGCGCGACTTCGCATGGCGCGGATACCGTCAGGCGCGGACTTGATCGAAAATCCTGTGTCGGCCGCGCCGGGCTTTCGCCTTGGGAATGTCTTCGTCATGGCCGGCGTCCCGAGCATCATGCGAGAGATGCTCCAATGCCTGACGCCGATGCTGGAGACCGGCGCCAAGCTCTTGTCCGTCACGATACCGGTCAATCGTCCCGAGAGCGAAATCGCCGAGATATTCTCCGCGCATCAGAGCCGCTACCGGGACGTGCAGATGGGAAGCTACCCGTTGCTGCGCGATGGCCGCCCGGCGTCCGATTTGGTGCTGCGCTGTTCCGATCAAGACCGCCTGCGGGAGGCGGTCGACACGCTCAAAGCGGCGCTGGGCGTGTGAGGCGCCGCCGATCGCGTCAGTTCAGTCGCGCCCGCTCGCTCTCTTCGGCATCGGCCGTGCGCACGTTCGACGTGACCGGCGCGTCGCCGCCGAAAAGCTCGTACTGAACGTCGAGCGCATCGAGAAAAGCCGCCGCCATATCGAGAAGCGGCCCGAGAGCGATGCGTTTCGCGATGAGGAAATTATCGTCGATCGTCAGATCCGAAGCCACGCGAATAGCCGGGGCATCCGGCGCGATGAGGCCGCGGCTCCGAACATAGGCGACGATGTCGTCCGCTGTGTCGAAATCCGTGGCTCTGGCGTCGCCGCTTTCCTCGACGGCATCAAGCAGGATAGCGGTGCCCGAGACGAAGAGCTTGGCAATTACACGGAAGCGGTCGTCGCATTCGGCGAGCGAGCTTGCGTGGGTGCGTGCCTTCAGGATGCGGGCGACGATCATCAGTTCGAAGCTGCGGACCTCTTCCGCAACAGCGCGCTGACGCAGGATGAAGTCGCTCGGATCGGCAGGCGTCTCGGTAAGCGCGCGCCAGTCGCCGCCGCGAGCCATCAAGTCCTCGCCCGCTGCAAGCGCGGCATCGAGATGATCAGCGAGCATGTAAACCGACAGGGGTGCCCGCACCTGCTGTGCCATCTCTAACTCCGCATTTCTCAAAGATTAATCTGGCCGGAAATTGCCCTGATTCGCGGGCCCTGAGCCAGCCGGACACCGAGTCGCCGACGAACAATGGGGAGAGATGAGGATAAGGTGTGGACCGTGCTCAGCCGGTTATGCCGAACGTGAGGAAAACCGCACAAAACCGAGCGTCTGCCGCTGATCCGGAAGAATCACGATTGAGAAAATGGTGCAGGGAGACGGTTCGAGAAGGTCGGTTTTGGCTCGCTCAATCAGCCACAGTCACACAGAAATTCACAGCTCATTCGCCGCGAGGACGCGATAGCCGCGCGGAGGCACCCCAACGATCCGCGTTTGAGCCTGTGCTGAAGCCAGAATGTTTTCCGCTCCGGCCTTACGACGGATGCGCCGAACCGGTGCCCGGTCCGGGGCGGTTCGTTGCGCAAGCACCTTCAATTCCTTCGTACTAACCGCCTCTGGCGGCTTCCGGCTCGTCTTCGGACCCGAAACCACTTTGCGGTTCCGCGATTCCTTGAGGCGAACGTCGAGCCGCTGAGCGATCGCGCCGAGCTTCCAGGCTCGAAGAAGCTTTGAATTGAACAACGTCGTGCGCGCGACGAAAGGAGCGGCAGGTGCGGGAAGATCCGGCGCCGGATCGGATGCTGTCGCAATGGCCGGAGCGGCCGGCTCTGCGACGCGCTCCGCAATCACCTCCGCAATCTGCGCAGTCGGCTCAGCCTGCGCAGGCGGTAGCGTGGCCGCAGTGCTCGGCTTTTGCAGCACCGTTGGCGGTGGCGTTGGAGCGAGGGTCGCCCCGATGCTCGGCTTCAGCGCAGCGCGGATGGAAGGCTTTGGCGGTTCCAGAGCTTCCGCGACCGGCTTATCGGCAATGCCAACGGAGCGCTCGACGTTCGGCGCGATAGGTTCGATTGATGATCGCGGCGAAGCGTAAGCCCGGGCAGGTGCCGGCTTCGGCACATTTGCGGCAACCGCTGGGCGCGACGCAGTTCGCGGCACATCAACGGCCCGGGGCGCAGGTGGCGGCGCAGTAACGGGAACGGGCGCGGCCGCTTTCGGAGCAACTGCATCTTCCGCTCTATTCGGCGTGATGCTCGACGATTGCCGGTCTCGGGAGCGACGGCCGAGCCAGAAGTAAAACCGGAAAACCAGGCCGCTGGCGACGACGAAGAGCAGGGCCCAGGAGAGGGCGAGGACTTCCGGCGGCAAAGGAACCTCCAACAGCAACGCTACGATGAACAACGTCCTCAAAACGCCGCGGCGCGTCAACTGTCGGCGGTAAAATTATTCGTACTCGAACGATTTAGCCCCGTGCTGCCGCTATTGGCGGCTTGGGAAATCCCGATTGATAGGCGTCGTCATACGAAAAGTTTCTTGCAGAGCATTTCACTTTTTCTTCGTTCGCTTTTGGGGAACCGGTCCCTAGCCTTGTGGGACAGCTCAAGACGGCTGGGACTAGCTCGGGGAAAAATGAAAATGAAGATCGCGAAATTGGCTTTGCTTGGGGCCTTCGTTTTGGGCGCGAGCATCTCCGCCGAAGCCGCAACGTCAGCGCCGAAGCTCCATGCTCCGGGCGTGAAGACGCTCGCCGCGCATACGGTGAAGGACGAGAAGAAGAAGCACGCTCACGCGCACCGCGCGCACAAACACAAGCACAAGCACAAGGTCGCTGAAGTGCATGCGAAGCCCAAACCGCACAAGGCGCCCGCGCATCAGGCTCGTGCACACAAGGTCAAGAAGGTGAAACACTAACTCCTGATCGCGTTCCGGCCGGGGGGCGGGATAGCGTTATCAGCCGCCGCCCAAGGGCACTTTCCGTTCCGCGTTCGGAAAGTGCCCTTGGCGGCTTTTGTTTGCTTCGCGCAAATTTAGAACCATCGTCATCCCGGCGCAGGCCGGGATCCAGACAAGCCAAAAACAAACAAGGCGCCACTTGCGAGGCGCCCGGTCATCTTCGATGAGTCAAAACCGTCTGACGATATGGGATCAGTCGTTCGCTTCGATGCCTTGCGCCTTCAGCTGTTCGAGACGATCTTTCATCTCCTTGAGCCGCTCGGGGGAGTGACCCTGCCAGCCTGTGACCTCACCAGTGACCCTTAGGGGCTCTCGGGAGCGATAGGATTGAGTGGGATTGCCTGGGAATTTCTTATCCGTCAGATTGGGGTCATCCATGATCGGACCGGTCGGCTCCACGACGTAGATCCGTTCCCGTTCGTCGCCAACGGCAAGCTCGGCACCCCAGATGGCCGCATCCAAGGTGCCTGTCAGATAGACCCACGACGACTGCTTTCGCGTGCCGAAATTGGAGCGGCGCCCGGCCAGGATAAGGTCTCCCGGTTTCAGGTCAGCACGAGTGCCGTGGTAGAACCGGTGCGGTATCGCGTTGCCGGAGGCCGTTATCCGCTCGCCGCTCATCCATGTTGTCCCGGGTGATTTGGTTGAGGCCGCAGCATGGCTGCGGCCTTTGTCGTTCAGGGGCTCACCTCAAATCGCGGAGGACGCAAGAAGGTGCCTATGAGAATCCTCAAGGTCGCCCTCACGAGCGCGCGATCAAGAACATCCGCTCGTTGATCCGCACGTGTCGCACTTCAAGCACGTGCCGTTCCGCACCATCGTGAAGTTGTGGCACTCGCTGCACGAAACACCTTCGTAACCGCGCAATTTCGCTTCCGAGACGCGCTGTTTGAAGATCTCCGACTTCGTCAGCACGGGCGACGAAGACGCAACGGCGTGCACCTCTTCGCTGTCTGAGGCGAGGGCGGTGGCGCCATGCGTCAACGTCTGCTCCACATACCGGGAACTGACGTCGTAGCTGCCCTTGCTCTGAACGGCGGCGGCACCGAGCGATGAGGCCTTCGGTCCGCTCGTCGTGTTGCTGCTGGCAAGCCGAACGATCGGATTGCCACGAACAAGACCCTTCGACACGTTCTTCAGAACGGCTTCCGGCAGATCCAGCGCCAATTGCTCATCCGTCGTGTCGTCGCTCGAGCCGAGACCCGTCTCGCCGACGATCTCGCGCGGATCGACGTGGGCCAGATCGTGACGGCCGAGGTACGAAACTGCGAGCTCGCGGAAGATGTAGTCGAGGATCGACGTCGCGTTCTTGATCGTCTCGTTGCCCTGCACGAGCCCGGCCGGTTCGAAGCGCGTGAAGGTGAAGGCTTCCACGTACTCTTCGAGCGGCACGCCATATTGCAGGCCGAGCGAGATGGCGATGGCGAAGTTGTTCATCAACGACCGGAAGGCGGCGCCTTCCTTGTGCATGTCGATGAAGATCTCGCCGAGGCGCCCGTCGTCGTATTCGCCGGTGCGGAGGTACACTTTGTGGCCGCCGACAGCGGCTTTCTGCGTGTAGCCCTTGCGCCGTCCGGGAAGTTTGGCGCGATCCTGCGCGGCTGCTTCCTCTTTCACATAGACGATGCGTTCGACGATCTTCTCGACGATCTTTTCGGTAATCGCCGCGGTGCGCGCCGCCATCGGCTGCGCCATCAGCGCGTCGGCGGCTTCTTCCGCATCATCGACGTCATCGCCCAGAACCTGGCTGTTCAACGGCTGCGAGAGCTTCGAGCCGTCGCGGTAGAGCGCGTTGGCCTTGAGCGCCAGCTTCCACGACAGCATGTAGGACTGCTTGCAATCCTCCACCGTCGCGTCGTTCGGCATGTTGATCGTCTTCGAGATGGCGCCCGAGATGAACGGCTGCGACGCCGCCATCATCCGGATGTGGCTCTCGACCGAAAGGTAACGCTTGCCTTTCTTGCCGCATGGGTTGGCGCAGTCGAAGATCGGCAGATGCTCGGGCTTCAGATGCGGCGCACCTTCGAGCGTCATCGCTCCGCAGACGTGCTCGTTCGCGGCGTCGATATCCTTCTTCGAGAAGCCGAGATGCGCGAAGAGATCGAACGTCGGATCGTTGAGCTTGTCGGCCGGTACGCCGAGCGTCTCGATCAGGAAGGCATCGCCGAGCGTCCAGCGGTTGAAAACGAACTTGATATCGAACGCCGTAGCGAGGCTCTTTTCGATCTTGGCAAGCGCTTCATCCGTGAACCCGCGGGCTTTGAGCGTCTGGGTGTTGATGCCAGGCGCCTGCTTCAGCGACCCATGACCGACCGCATAGACCTCGATCTCTGCGATCTGGCTTTCCCGGTAGCCGACGGCGCGCAGCGCTTCCGGCACCGACTGGTTGATGATCTTGAAGTAGCCGCCGCCCGCAAGCTTCTTGAACTTGACGAGTGCGAAGTCGGGCTCGATGCCCGTCGTATCGCAGTCCATGACGAGGCCGATCGTGCCGGTCGGCGCGACGACGGTTGCCTGCGCGTTGCGATACCCGTGCTCCTGCCCGAGTTCGAGCGCGTTATCCCACGCACGCTTCGCAGCTTCACCGAGGCGCGCGTCCGTCAACGAGGCATGGTCGAGCGGAACGGGCGCGGTCGCGAGCTTCTCGTAGAACTCGGTTTCACCGTGAGCCGCCCGGCGGTGGTTGCGCATCACGCGCAGCATGTCCTGCGCATTCGGCCCGTATCCTGGGAACGGTCCGAGTTCGGCCGACATTTCCGCGCTCGTCGCGTAGGCAACGCCGGTCATGATCGCGGAGATCGCGCCGCAGATCGCGCGGCCCTCAGCCGAGTCGTAAGGAATGCCCTCCGACATCAGCAATCCGCCGATGTTCGCGA
Organism: Hyphomicrobium facile; assembly: GCF_900116175.1. Taxonomy (GTDB): domain Bacteria; phylum Pseudomonadota; class Alphaproteobacteria; order Rhizobiales; family Hyphomicrobiaceae; genus Hyphomicrobium_B; species Hyphomicrobium_B facile. Next base: position 543,099 of record NZ_FPCH01000002.1, on the reverse strand, counting down.
AGCCGAGACCGAGCGTGCGGTAACGATAGCTGAGCTCGGCGATCTGGCGCGACGGGAACTGCGCCATCAGCACCGAAATTTCGAGCACGATCGTCCAGATGCGGCAGCCGTGTTCGTAGGATTCGATGTCGAACGACTTATCTTCGCGGCGGAAGCGCAAGAGATTGAGCGACGCGAGATTGCACGCCGTATCGTCGAGGAACATGTATTCCGAGCACGGGTTCGACGCGCGGATCGGCCCCGACTGCGGGCACGTGTGCCAGTCGTTGATCGTGGTGTGGAACTGGATGCCGGGATCGGCCGAAGCCCACGCCGCAAACCCGATCTGCTCCCAAAGGTCTTGGGCGCGTATCGTCTTTGTCACTCTGTTCCCGAGGCGGGCGCGCAGCTGCCAGTCCTTGTCGTCGGCAACGGCATTGAGGAATTCGTCGGTGACGCGCACCGAGTTGTTCGAGTTCTGGCCGGCGACCGTCAGGTAGGCTTCGCTATCCCAATCGGTGTCGTAGGTGTCGAACGCGATTTCCTTGTAGCCCTGCTTCGCGAACTGGACGACGCGCAGGATGTAGTTCTGGGGAACGCCGTCGCGCTTGGCTTCGCGGATGGCGATCTTGAGCTTCGGATTCTTCGTCGGCTCGAAGCAGGCATCGCCCTCGGCTTCGCAGTTGACGCAGGCCTTCATCACGGCCTTGAGCCGCTTCTGGCAGATCTTGGAACCCGTAACGAGGGCGGCGACCTTCTGCTCCTCGCGCACCTTCCAGGTGATGTATTCCTCGATATCGGGATGATCGACGTCGACGACGACCATCTTGGCCGCGCGGCGCGTCGTGCCGCCAGACTTGATGGCGCCAGCCGCCCGGTCGCCGATCTTCAGGAAGCTCATCAGCCCCGACGAACGTCCGCCGCCCGAAAGCTTTTCATTGGCGCCGCGCAGCGACGAGAAGTTGGAACCCGTGCCGGAACCGTATTTGAAGAGACGTGCTTCGCGAACCCAGAGGTCCATGATGCCGCCCTCGTTGACGAGGTCGTCGGCAACCGACTGGATGAAGCAGGCATGTGGCTGCGGGTGCTCGTAGGCGGATGTCGAGTTGACGAGCTCTCCCGTCTGATAATCGACGTACATGTGGCCCTGGCCCGGGCCGTCGATGCCATAGGCCCAGTGCAGGCCGGTGTTGAACCACTGCGGCGAGTTCGGCGCCGCCATCTGCATCGCGAGCATATAGCGAAGCTCGTCGAAGAAGGCCTGAGCGTCGGCTTCGGACGTGAAGTAGCCGCCCTTCCAGCCCCAATAGGTCCACGTGCCGGCGAGGCGGTCGAACACCTGCCGCGCGTCCGTCTCGCCGCCGAAGCGCTCGTTTTCCGGAAGCTCCGCAAGTGCTGCTTCATCGGGAGCCGAGCGCCAGAGCCACGAGGGAACCTGCGTTTCTTCGCAACGCCTTAGGCGGCGCGCAACGCCGGCTTTGCGGAAGTACTTCTGCGCGAGGATGTCTGCTGCAACCTGGCTGAACTGCTCTGGAACGTCGAAGCCGTCGAGTTTGAAAACGACCGAGCCGTCGGGGTTCTTGATTTCGGACGTCGCACGGCGGAACGGGATCGAGGCATAAGGCGAGAGTCCGGCTTCAGTGAAACGCCGCGTAATCTTCATATGTAAGTGCCCCCGAGATTTCGCGGCAAACGGACGCTCGTCCGCCTGCCGTATGGAATGATTGCCTAGCGCTGGACCCTGCTTTCCGGCGCTCAGGCGTGATGACGACGACGCATGACTGAGACGCACACAACTTGCCGCGTTTAGAGCGCGCACTTCTCCGCGCCAGCGACGACGGCCAATGGCCGCAATCCGCCGGCGTTCTGCCGACCACATGATTGGTTGGTGGCGACGAGGTGCTCGTGCGCTACGCTGGACGCGACAGGAAATAACGCTCCGAAATGCTTAGTCTCAACTCGACGATGGCTTGGTCCACAGCTTCCCCTGGGACTGTCGCACGCTCGCCGAACACTCATCAAAGGTAGGACGATTCGATCCGCTCGTCACGCTTTCTGGGATATATATTGGGGTAGCAGCCGCAACACATACTATATCTTGTGCTGTTAGTAATTTTGAGCGGATGACGCGTTTCGCGCCGATTTCCGTATGTTTCAACGTGGTTCTAAGCCGTTGACCATGTGGATGAGGTGGGATTTCTCGATTTTGCTCACCCTGACGACCCGGAGCTTAGTGCGATTCCGCACACTGGCTGTTGCGCGGCTGCATCTCCTTCCTACAGTCTGGACATAAGCCCCACGGTGCAGCTAAGTCGAAACTGAGGCGCGGCGGGAAAAGGACCTTCAAGACATGGGCTTACTCAGCGAAATCTTCAGCTGGTGGGGCGGAAATACCTGGGGAACCAGACTTTTCACGCTGCGTAAGGGCAAGCAGGTCGGCCAGGACGAATTTGGAAATCGCTACTTCGTCCAAAAGTCGGGCGTCGGACCGCTCGGCGTGCCCGCGCGCTGGGTCATATACCCGAAGCTTTCCGAGGCGAGCCAGGTGCCGCCCGATTGGCACGGCTGGCTTCATTACACCGTCGATACGATCCCGACCGACGAACGCTATCATCGCCGCCCGTGGCAGAAGCCGCACCAAGCGAATCTGACGGGAACGCCGCTCGCGTATCGCCCGAAAGGCTCGATCTTGGGTAAAGGCGAGCGCGCTAAGTCGACCAGCGACTACAAGGCGTGGAAGCCGCACTGACCGCCTGATCGAAAATTCGCCCGCTTTGAGGCTCAATCGAGGGCCTCCGCCGGGCAGCGCCCCCCTCACTGGATTCTGAATTGAGAAAGCCGTTGCTTTTGAATTTTGCGCTGAGCGTACGGCTTAACCGTCGCGGAGCGGCCCTGACGTCGCTGACGCTTTTGCTCGCCGGCGCAATGACCGTAGCGACGGCGCCCGCCAAGGCCGATCGCATCGAAAATCAGGTTGCCGTCTTTTCCGCGCTCGACAAGGTGACGGCGCACATATCGAAATTCGAGGTGGCGCTGGGCGAAACGGCGACGTTCGGTGCGTTGAAGATCACGCCGCGCGCCTGCTACTCGCGCCCGCCGACGGAAGAGCCGAAGACGACGACGTTCGTCGAGATCGACGAAACGCAGCTCGATGGCTCGGAAAAGCGAATTTTCACTGGCTGGATGTTTGCCGAGAGCCCCGGCATCTATGGCCTCGAGCATCCGACCTATGACGTCTGGTTGACCGAGTGCAACAAGCCGGCCCGCACGATCGTTGAGCAGAAGCCCGTCCCGCCCGAGGCCGCTCCGGCCGACGCGCCCGCCACTGCCGAAGGCCAGCAACCGCCGGATGGTGGCTATCAGGACAACGGCGAAGCGCCTGTCGACCAGGACTACCGCCGTCGCGTCCGCCGCTAGTTTGCCGTCACCGTCACCCTCGGACGAATGCTGCTATTCCGCCAGCAGCCGCGCCGCCTTTGGTGCGAAATACGTGAGAACGCCGGAAGCGCCCGCGCGTTTGAAGGCGAGCAGGCTTTCGAGCATTGTCTTGTCCGGATCGAGCCAGCCCTTCTCGAAAGCCGCGGCAAGCATCGCGTACTCGCCCGAGACTTGATACGCGAACGTCGGCACCCCGAATGTTTCCGATACGCGACGCACGACATCGAGGTAGGGCATCCCGGGCTTCACCATCACCATGTCTGCGCCCTCGTCGAGATCGATGGCGACTTCGCGAAGCGCTTCTTCGGTATTCGCGGGGTTCATCTGATAGGTGCGTTTGTCGCCCTTCAGAAGTCCCGAAGATCCGACCGCGTCGCGGAACGGACCGTAAAACGCGCTCGCATACTTCGCTGCATACGACATGATTTGCGTGTTCTTGAATCCCTTCCCTTCCAGCGCGCTGCGAATGACGCCGATGCGTCCGTCCATCATGTCGGATGGCGCAAGAACATCGGCGCCCGCTTCCGCCTGCACGAGCGACTGCTTGACGAGAGCAGCATTCGTCTCGTCGTTCACGATCTCGTCGCCGACGAGAAGGCCGTCATGCCCGTGGCTCGTGTAGGGATCGAGAGCGACGTCGAGGATGACGCCGAGATCGAGGTTCGCAGCCTTGATCGCGCGCGTCGCCCGGCAGACGAGATTGTCCGGGTTGAAAGCTTCGGCTGCATCCTCGCTGCGCTTTTTCGGATCGGTGAAAGGAAAGAGCGCGATCGCCGGAATGCCGAGATCGACGGCGTGCTTCGCAGCTTCGACGATGAGGTCGACGCTCAGCCGTTCGACGCCTGGCATGGACGCGACAGGCGTGCGCAGCGCCGCGCCGTCGACGACGAACATCGGCCAGATCAGATCGGCGGGCGATAACTGGTGTTCGGCGACGAGCCGGCGAGACCACGAGGCCTTCCGGTTGCGGCGCATACGGATCGCCGGAAAGCCGCCGGAAAGCGTCTCTGTTTCGGGGCCCGGAGTCGTGGTCCGGGTCGATGAACGTGTGCGGGAGGACATGAACAGGTTTCCTGGGCAGAAGGCAGCGAATTCCGCGCCGCTCGAATTTCGGCCGACAATGGACACGAGCCGCGCCCGGGCGCAAGCAGCCCGACGTGCCGCAGATCTCCGGTCAGGGATGTCAGAGATGCAGGGCGGGAATGACGCCGCCCGATTGCAGGAGTTTACCGGTCGCAAAACCCGCTAATCGCAGATCTTGGTAAACTTCCGCTGCGCCATATCGATGTGGAAATGGTTCCGGTGATCGTCGTTTGCTTCCGGCCCAAGCGTCGTTCCGAAGATCCGGCATGCAGCGGTGTGCGCCTCGCGCAGGAACGCCTTGACCTCGGGTTTCGGATTGGACGTCGAACGCCCGCCCACTTGCGACGTTTTCTGAGCTGGCGCGCCCTTATTGAGCTTCACGAGTGGCCCGCCAAGTTTGTTCGCGACGACCGGATCGGACGTTCCCAAAGTCGGCGTTGCGACGATCTCGGCCTCGCTGACGCCGTCGATGATTGTCGAACGCGCGAGTGAAGTAACAGCTGCTCCCGCGGTTGACGGTAGAGCTGACGGGAGCGCGGCCTGAGCCGGATTGGCCGCGATGGCCGTGCCTGCGGCCTTGGCAGCCGCTTCCTCTGCGGCGCGCTGTTCAGCGGCAGCCTCGGCCAAGATTTGGCGCTGCGGCTTTCCCCAGTCTTTAAGCACATCGGCCGTTTTCGTCGACGCAGTTACGAAACCGCCGATATCGAGCGCGTTCGCCAAGCCGTGCTCGCTGAGCTTCGTCTTCTTGCGGCCGTAAGCGTTGCGGCACGAATAGGAGCTCATTGTCTGGATCGTGATGATTTCGGATTTGAGGTGCTTGCGAGCGAGCGGCTGCACGTCGCCTTCGAACCAATTCACGAGAGACTCGGCGAGATCGCAGGTCACGATCGCCGGCGGCGACAACGCGACTTGCGGGTTCTGACCGATACTGATGAGTTCGATGGGAGCAGGCGTACCGCATGCACCCTCCTTGATCGGCTCATGCGGCAAGGCAACGGCGTGGATGCGCTGGAGTACGACCGCGCAATGCGCCTTGGCATCTGCGATCTCCGCTGCGGACCACGTCGGAGGCTCCTTCGGCGCTGCGGCAGTCGTCGCGGGATCGGCTGGCTTTGCGCCATCCTCCGGTTTCTGAGCGGCCTTCGCCGCGTCTGACGGAGCCTGAACGGGTGGTGCTGCGGCACCGGGCTCGGCCGCGGAAGTCGCCTCCGATGCGGGAGGCGTTGCCTTTTGCTTAGCCTGAGCATCAACCGGCATTTCGCCGACAAGCAATGAGACGACAAAAATGGCGGCGGTTGCGATGTACCGAAGGCGCGACTGTCTGGTGTCGTGCCCCGCGCTGGGGGATGTCGTCATTTCTGTCTGTACATCCTTCACGGCCGCTCTACAAAGTCGACGCGAGCGTTGATCTTGGCGGGAGCCTGAATATTCCAGAATTCCCTTTTCAGGCCAAGCTCATACTGATCTCAGCCGTTGATCCGATCGGGGATACGGCACGCGTCTGGAGTGTGGAAGACGATTCCATAGCCGCAAAATATGGCGGGTTCGCATGAAACAGGCCATAGCATCGAATTTCACAACCGAGTCGCGCCAGCGATACATACCGAGCATGCAGTGAACCAGCACAACACCGATCTCAAAACGTCGACAGTCGGACAGTCTCCGAAGATCATCGCGGACCGATCGCAGGCGCTGCAGACGTTCACGCTGAACCGGCCGAACGTCCTCAACGCCCTCGACGATGAGATGTGCCGGACGTTGAGCAGCGCCATCCCGACTGTCGCTCGCAATCCCGACGTCTACATCGTCGCACTTCTCTCGAATAATCCGCGGGCCTTCTGTGCCGGCGGCGATGTGCGGGCGCTGTCGGCTGCCGCAAAGGACGATATCGAGACCGCGAAGAGCTATTTCCGCAACGAGTATTCGCTCAACTGGCTTCTCGAATGCTTCTCGAAGCCGACCGTGTCGTTCATCGATGGGCTGTGCATGGGGTCGGGCGCCGGCTTGACCGCATACAACACGCATCGCATCGCCGGCGAAAATTTCAAATGGGCGATGCCCGAAACCAAGATCGGACTGTTCCCTGACGTCGGCATATCGCGCGTGCTGGCGAAACTGCCGTGGCCCATCGGAATCTATTTGGGTCTTACGGGCCGCGCGATCGGACGCGCCGATGCGCAATGGCTAGGTCTCGTTACGCATTGCATTTCCGCGACGCATTTTCCCGGCATACTCGCGAAATTGAAAGACGCCGAACCCGTCGACCCCATGCTCGACGCCATTAACGAAATTCAAGCGCCCGGCGATTTGCAAAAAGACCGAGGCCATATCCTCGAGCATTTTTCGGAGCCGACGCTCCAAGGTATTCTGCGGTCGCTGACGAACGCGGAGGCAAAAGGCTCGGAGTGGGCGAAGAAGACGCTGGCGGATCTCGCGAAGTGTTCGCCGATATCGCTGGCCATTACGATCCGCCATATTCAATCGGCGCTTTCGTTTGATATACGTCAAACACTCATCGAAGATTATCGTCTAGCTGTGCGCTGTATTGAGAGCCACGATTTCCACGAAGGCGTTCGCGCGCTGCTCATCGACAAGGATGGCAGCCCAGCATGGAAACCAAATCGATATGATGATAGTATTGCTGATGTAGTCGAAGCGTATTTTGCGCCATTGCCAGGGGCAGAGCTCGAATTGCCTAAGAGAACTGAGATGCAGGCAGCGCGAGTTTAAAAAATCTGGCTATATTGTTGTTAATTGTCGTCGCTGCGTTAGGACGATAGTTACCAATCCGGAGAATTCACCTGAATATTGGTTAAAAATTCATTCCAAACACACCCCCCTACTATTCTTTTACTATATCTATTTAGCCGAAATTCAGGCCTCCGAGTTATCAATTTGTCAAAACCCGGGCAAACCGGGTGGCGTCAAACAATTGCGAGGCAGGGTTATGAGTTTAGCGTACGATATGGCGCGTCACCGCGCGCCGGCCCAGGAAGAAGGGTTTCGCGGTGAATACCTTCAGGCGCTGCGTTTGATCGAGCGCCTGCATCGCCTTCTGCTCGACGTCATCAAGGACGAGTTTGATCGTCGTGGCGGAGCCGAGCTCAACAGCGTGCAGGCTTTGCTCCTTTACAACATCGGCGAGAGTGAGCTGACGGCAGGCGAGCTGAAGACCAGGGGTTACTACCTTGGGTCGAACGTGTCCTACAATCTTAAGAAGCTCGTCGACATGGGATACATTCACTACAAGCGGTCCGACACGGATCGCCGGTCGGTGCGTGTGAGCCTGACCGACAAGGGTCTCGAGGCGCGGGACATCGTTTCGAAGCTCTATCTTCGTCAGCTGGGCTCGGTGCAGACCGTCGGTGAAGTTTCCAACGAAGACGTCAAAGGCTTGAACAAGGCCCTGGTACGCCTGGAACGCTTCTGGTCGGATCAGATTCGTTACCGCCTCTAAAAACGGCCGACGCCAATAGCCTGCTTTTGAACGCCGTCGTCTGACGGGCGTTGAGGACTTCTCTGCATGCGCGGAGAGGTCCTTTTTCGTTCGCGAATACGGCAGCGATGAGCGCCTGTGGACATGCCCGCTGCCGAAAGCCGGGCTAGCATCTATCCGATGTCAAATGCTCGGATTTCAGATAGGGTAGCGGCAACGCAGATAGGAATCGCAAGCGCCGGGGGACGGACGTGGGCTTGGGGGAACGGAAGCTTAGGGCAGGCATCGGCCTGCCAAACCGGTTCTCAGACCGCCGGCTCGTAGCCAGCGTCCTGGGCATTGGATTCATTGCGATATCGGCCGTCGGCTGGCTGGGTTCCGGCGGCGCGGCAGCCCAAGGGCTCGGCTGGTTCAATTTTGGCTCCGGCAACGACGGCCCGTCATACACGAGCAACCGCACCGATCCAGACTTCGTCCGCGAATGGGAAGCCAACCCGCCCAAAGGCTACGCGACGCTCGCCAAGGCAAATATCGAAGCGACCAAGATGGCGGTCCGCCAGTACACGATGATCGTGGGGAAGGGCGGCTGGCCGCAAATTCCCGAGCCCCCGCCAAAGACACCCCGTGACAGTCTCATGCAGTACGGGACAACCGATCCCGCCGTCGCATTGCTGCGCGCCCGCTTGGCGGCCTCGGGAGACCTGCGCAGCGCCAATACAACCTCGAGCTATTTCGACAACGACCTCGAGAAGGCGCTTCAGCGGTTCCAGGCATCGAACGGCCTGACGCCGACCGGCATCGCCGACAAGCGGACGATCGCCGCCCTGAACGTGTCCGCGGACGCCCGCCTGAAGCAGCTGAAGGTCAATCTGGGGCGCTTGCAGGAAGCCATTCCGACAACATCGAAGAGATACGTCGTCGTCAACATTCCGGCGGCACATATTGAAGCCGTCGAGAATGGCGCCATCGTTGCCCGGTACGCAGGCGTCGTCGGCAAGCCCGAGCGTCCGACACCTCTTCTGCGCACGCCGATCACCGACCTCAACTTCAACCCTATGTGGCGTCTGCCGCCGACGGTCGTCTCGGAAGATCTGATCCCGCGTGGGCGCGAGATGCAGAAGAAGGGCCAGAACGTTCTGGTGAAGTTCGGCATCGACGCTTACGCAGGCGGCAAGAAGGTCGATCCGCAAAGCATCAACTGGGAGCGGGTGACGCCGGGCACCTACACGTACAGCCAGCAGCCGGGCAAGGAGAACCCGCTCGGGTTCCTGAAGATCAACTTCGACAGCGCCCACTCCGTCTACATGCACGACACCCCGTCGGATCGTATCTTCGGCCGCAACTTTCGTTCCGAAAGCTCGGGCTGCATCCGCGTCCACAATATCGAAAATCTGGCGGCCTGGTTGCTCGCCGATCAGCAAGGCTGGAATGCCGACAGGATCGCGCAGCTGAAGGAGAAGGGGCAGCGCCTGGACGTTCGCTTAAAAAAGCCCGTTCAATTGTTGTTTGTCTACATCAGCGCCTGGGCGACCGAGGATGGGGTCGTGCAATTCCGGCGCGACATTTACCAGAAGGACGGCATCGGCGAGGTGGCAGCGTCCTATTAACGTCTCGATGCCACCATACCGTCTCGATGGCATCATAACTTCAAGATGCGGGAGGGCTGATATGCGCCCGTCGACTTGCCGCCAGAGCCTTGAGCTGCCAGAAACAAAACCGCAGACTCAGACGAAAGGTCTTCTGACCTGACCAAATTTTCATCCTCTGCGCGACGAAACGGCACTGGTCCTTTCAGGCCCCTGGGTACATAAAAGGACCAAAATAATGAACGGCCGTGCTTTAGGGAGCGGAAACCGACTGATGAACTACGAGCAGATGCTCTCGGACGCCCTTGATACTGTAAAGCGTGAGGGACGTTATCGGGTTTTCGCTGATGTGAAGCGCCGCAGAGGCGCCTTCCCCAAAGCTGAAGTCGTCAAAGGTGAAGCTGCAAAGCAGATAACCGTTTGGTGCTCCAACGATTATCTCGGCATGGGCCAGCACCCGAAGGTGCTCGCAGCGATGCACGAGGCCATTGATCTCGTCGGCGCCGGTTCCGGCGGCACGCGCAACATCGCAGGCACCACCCATTACCACGTCGAACTCGAGCGCGAGCTTGCCGATCTCCACGGCAAGGAAATGGCCCTTCTCTTCACGTCGGCGTTCGTCGCCAACGAGGCCGCGCTATCGACGCTCGCAACGCTCTTTCCCGGCTGCGTGATCTTTTCCGACGAGAAGAATCACGCGTCGATGATCGCTGGCATTCGCAACGGCCGCGGGCCGAAGCAGATCTTCGTTCATAACGACCTCGCCGATCTCGAAGCGCGCCTGCAGAAAGTGCCGCGCGACACGCCGAAGATCATCGCCTTCGAGAGCGTCTATTCGATGGACGGCCACGTGGCGCCTATCGCTGCGATCTGCGATCTCGCAGAAAAGTACAATGCGCTGACGTACCTCGACGAGGTCCATGCGGTTGGGCTCTATGGCCCGCGCGGCGGCGGCGTCGCCGAGCGCGACGGCGTCATGCATCGGATCGACATCATCAACGGCACGCTCGCGAAGGGCTTCGGCGTCATGGGCGGCTACATCGCAGCGTCCAAGACGCTGTGCGACGCCATCCGGTCGTATGCCCCGGGCTTCATCTTCACGACCTCGCTGGCGCCCGCGATCGCGGCCGGCGCACTCGCGTCCATCCGCCATTTGAAGTCGAGCAACCTCGAGCGTGAGCAGCACCAGGAGCGCGCCCGTGCTCTGAAGCGGCGCCTCGCAGCGGCCGATTTCCCGGTCATTTCGGGGCCGAGCCATATCGTGCCCGTGCTCGTCGCCGATCCGGTGCGTTGCAAGGCCCTGACCGACGTGCTGCTCGATCGCTACGGTATCTACGTTCAACCGATCAACTATCCGACGGTTCCGCGTGGCACCGAGCGGCTGCGGCTGACACCATCACCCCAGCACACCGACGCCGATATGGAGCATCTGGTCAACGCCCTGACGGATCTCTGGTCTCAGTGCCCGCTGGCGCTGATCGAGAGCCTTGCCGAAGCGGCTGAGTAAGGCCTCGCGGGAACGCCCGGAGAGGCACCGCCTCAGTTGCGCTGCAATACCTGCAGCCCGCGCCTTTATTACGCGGGTGCGGATAGAGTTGAGCGCTGGCATAGTAGCTCGCAACTATGGTTGAAAGCCGGTCCGGGCTTGCTCCAAAGTGCCCGCCAGCGCTAAAAAAACGTTTCCCCAATTTAGAGGAAAGCCCATGTCGACTGCACCGGCAGCAACTTCGCAAACCTCGCGCTTTTTCAAGGCGCACCTATCTGAAACCGATCCCGAAGTCTTCGGCGCCATCCAGAAGGAATTCGGACGCCAGCAGCACGAGATCGAGCTGATCGCTTCGGAGAATATCGTCTCCCAGGCCGTGCTCGATGCTGCAGGCTCGGTCCTGACGAACAAGTACGCGGAAGGCTATCCGGGCAAGCGCTATTACGGCGGCTGCCAGTACGTCGACATCGCAGAACAGCTCGCGATCGACCGCGCCAAGAAGCTGTTCGACTGCGGCTTCGCCAACGTGCAGCCGAACTCGGGCAGCCAGGCGAACCAGGGCGTCTTCAACGCGCTCGCCAAGCCCGGCGATACGATCCTCGGCCTGTCGCTCGCAGCCGGCGGTCACTTGACCCACGGCGCGAGCGTCAACCAGTCGGGCAAGTGGTTCAAGGCCGTGCACTACATGGTGAAGCCTGACACCCACCTGATCGACATGGATGAGGTGAAGAAGCTCGCCCACGAACACAAGCCGCGCATCATCATCGCCGGCGGTTCGGCATATCCGCGCAAGATCGACTTCGCCGCGTTCCGCGCGATCGCCGATGAAGTCGGCGCGCACTTCCTCGTCGACATGGCGCACTTCGCCGGTCTCGTTGCAGCCGGTCTCATCCCGAGCCCGTTCCCGCACGCTCACGTCGTCACGACGACGACGCACAAGACGTTGCGCGGTCCGCGCGGCGGCATGATCCTGACGAACGACGAAGACATCGCGAAGAAGGTCAACTCGGCGATCTTCCCTGGTATCCAGGGTGGCCCGCTGATGCACGTCATCGCCGCAAAGGCCGTTGCCTTCGGCGAAGCGCTGCGTCCCGACTTCAAGGTCTACATCAAGGGCGTCATGGACAACGCCAAGGCGCTGGGTGAAGTGCTGGTCCAGAACGGCTTCGCGCTCGTCTCCGGCGGCACCGACACGCACGTCGTGCTCGTCGATCTCCGTCCGAAGAAGCTCACCGGCAACAAGGCCGAGAAGTCGCTCGAACGCGCTCATATCACCTGCAACAAGAACGGCATTCCGTTCGACCCCGAGAAGCCGATGGTGACGTCGGGCATTCGCCTGGGCTCGCCCGCCGGCACGACGCGCGGCTTCGGCGTCGCGGAATTCCAGGAGATCGGCCGTCTGATCACCGAAGTTCTCGAGGGCTTGGCGAAGAACGGCGAAGAGGGCAACGCTGCAACTGAAGCCGCCGTCAAGGCGAAGGCGACGGCGCTTTGCGAACGCTTCCCGATTTACGCCTAAGCTGAACTTAAGCCTGAGCTGAACGCTCGGTTTGTTCGATCGAGAGCGCCGGATACGTCCGGCGCTCTTTTTATTTGGGCACGATGTTCGTAATGCTCTTCGCGGTGTGACACCGCTTCGCGCGAACACTCCCGGAACACGCTATAAGTAACGATAATCTCGCGTTCCGGGCTACGATGGGTCAAAGCACGTCTTTTCTCATTGTTGAAAACCTCCCCGTAGGCCATCTCGGGAATGTGTGCCGCCGCCGGAATCTGGCTTGTGGTTAAGACGAAGCCGGTTTGAGCGGGCCAGTTTGAGCGAGAAAGAGGCGGCGCCGATAGGGAGCGGTCGCCGATTGCGAGGAGCTAAAGATGCGCTGTCCATTTTGCGGAAGCGAGGATAGCCAGGTCAAAGACAGCCGGCCGTCGGATGAAAACGCCGCGATCAGGCGCCGGCGCATCTGCGCCGACTGCGGCGGTCGTTTCACCACGTTCGAACGCGTCCAGCTTCGCGAGTTGACCGTCGTCAAGCGCTCGGGCCGCAAGGTCCTGTTTGATCGCGACAAGCTTTCGAAATCGATCTCGGTCGCGATGCGCAAGCGTCCGATCGAGCCCGAGAGGATCGATCGTCTCGTCTCGGGCCTCGTACGCCAGCTCGAAAGCTCTGGCGAAACGGAAATAACGTCTGCCGAAATCGGCGAGCTCGTCATGGCGGCCTTGCGCGAGCTCGATCCCGTAGCGTATGTGCGCTTCGCGTCCGTGTATCGCGATTTTCGCGATACCGCGGACTTCCATGCCGTCCTCCGCGAGCTCGCGAGCGATACCCTCGAGCCGCTCGATCTCAACGAGCGGTTCGGTACTCCCGCTCTCGACAAGATCGTGAGCCAGAAGAAGCACTGAGCGGAGCCTATGTCGAGTTTCCCAAGTCGTGCGTTCGACGACGAGATGATGGAGATCGCGCTCCGTATGGCCGAGCGCGGACTTGGCGCAACGGCACCGAACCCATCCGTCGGCGCCGTCATTGCCGATGAGGCGACAGGCGAGCTGATCTCGCGCGCGAGGACGGCAGACAAAGGCCGTCCGCATGCCGAAACGACCGCGATTGCAACGGCGGGAGAAAGAGCGCGCGGCGCCACGATTTACGTCACGCTTGAGCCGTGCTCCCATTACGGCCAGACGGGCCCATGCGCCGATGCGATCGTAACGGCAGGACTGAAACGTGCAGTCGTCGCGATCGAAGATCCTGATCCCCGCGTCGCCGGCCGCGGTCTCGATAGGCTGAGACAAGCGGGAATTGAGGTCGTTCGGGGCGTCGGCGCTAGCCGGGCGCGATGGCTGACGCGAGGCCACGTCGTTCGCATCACCGAGCGCCGTCCGCTCGTCACCCTGAAGCTCGCCGTCGACGAGAAGGGCGACATCGCGCGTGGCTCGGGCACCGCACCTGTCTGGGTCACCGGTGAAAGAGCGCGCGCTCACGGCATGCTGTTGCGCAGTGAATTCGACGCGATCCTCGTCGGCAGCGCGACGGTCAGAGACGATGATCCGGAACTGACGTGCAGACTGCCGGGCCTGATAGGCCGCTCGCCCGTTCGCATCGTTCTTTCGCGCTCGCTCGATCTTTCGCCGCGCGCGAAGCTGTTTCAGAGCGCGGCCAAAGTTCCGGTTTGGTTGATGACGGCTGGAGACGCCGACTCCGGAAGGAAAAGTGCGATCGCGGCCGGAGGCACGGATATCGTCGACGTCGGCGTCGTCGGAAATACGCTGTGGCTGCCCTCGATCATGGAAGCACTCGTTGCGCGCGGAATAACCCGGTTGCTCGTCGAAGGCGGCCCGGCGATATGGCGCTCCTTCGCGGCAGCCTCTCTCGTCGACGAGATCGTTCTTTACATGGCCGGCAACCCGACCGATCTCGATGCACAAAATACACTCTCGCGCTGGCTCGGCCCGCTCGGAATGACGGCCGTCGAACGGCGGACAATCGGCACCGATACGATGTGGCGGCTTCGCCGCTTAGCGGACAAGGCGGACAAGGCCTAGCGGACATGGAAGGACGCTGATCAGATGTTTACCGGATTGATTACGGATGTCGGCGAGGTGATCGCGAAATCGCCCGGCGGCTTTACCTTGAAAACGGCTTACGCGCTCAAGCCTGAAGAGACAGGGCTTTCAATCTGCTGCGACGGCGTATGCCTCACGGCGACGGCCATAACGCCGCGTGCTGATGGAGCCGAATTTTCGGTCGACGTTTCCAACGAGACGATGGCCAAGTCGACGCTCGGCAGCTGGCAACCCGGCAAGCGCGTCAATTTGGAACGATCCTTGCGGGCTGGCGACGAACTCGGCGGTCACATCGTGTCCGGCCACGTCGACGGCGTCGCCAAAATCATCGCAATCACCCGCGACGGCGACAGCAAACGCTTTCTTTTGGAAGCGCCCGAGCATCTTTCCCGCTATATAGCTGCCAAGGGGTCTGTCGCGTTGGATGGGACCTCGCTGACGGTCAACGAGGTTGCGGAAGCCCGTTTCGGCGTCAATCTCATTCCGCACAGCTTGACGGTGACGACCTGGGGCGCGAAAACCCCCGGCGATCTCGTCAATCTCGAAGTCGATGTATTCGCGCGCTACGTTGCGCGCCTGATGGAGTTTCGCCCATGATGTCGGGCACGACAAATTTGCAATCCGCGGGTAGCAACAGCGCGCTCTCGCCGATCGAAGAGATCGTCGAGGAAATGCAGAATGGCCGGATGGTCATTCTCGTTGATGCCGAAGATCGCGAAAACGAAGGCGACCTCATCATCCCGGCGCAGATGGCGACACCCGACGCCATTAACTTCATGGCCAAGCATGGCCGTGGGTTGATCTGTCTCGCGCTGACGCCGGCGCGCGCCCACGAA
The DNA here is from genome assembly GCF_900116175.1 of Hyphomicrobium facile. Classification (GTDB taxonomy): domain Bacteria; phylum Pseudomonadota; class Alphaproteobacteria; order Rhizobiales; family Hyphomicrobiaceae; genus Hyphomicrobium_B; species Hyphomicrobium_B facile. Next base: position 527,697 of record NZ_FPCH01000002.1, on the reverse strand, counting down.
CTCAATCTCGATTTCATGGTGCGCTCGAACGGCTCGCGCAACCGCACCGCCTTCACGCAGTCGATCGAAGCACGCGAAGGCATCTCGACCGGCATATCCGCTTTCGACAGGGCTCGCACGATCTCGACGGCCATCGATCCGACGAAAGGCGCAGCCGACATCGTCTCTCCCGGTCACGTCTTTCCGCTGATCGCGCGCGACGGCGGCGTCCTCGTCCGCGCAGGCCACACCGAAGCGTCGATCGATCTTGCGAAGCTCGCCGGTCTTTCGCCTGCCGCCGTCATCTGCGAAGTGATGAACGAAGACGGCACGATGGCGCGCATGGCAGACCTCGCCCGCTTCGCCAAGCACCATGACCTCAAGATCGGCGCCATCGAGGATCTGATCGCCTACCGGTTCAAGAACGATCGCATCGTCAAGCGCATCGCTCAGACACCCGTCGAGACGACGACGGCCGGCAGCTTCGATCTGCACGTCTACGAGACGACGGTCGAGACCGGAGAGCACTTGGCGCTCGTCAAAGGCAACGTCTCCAAGGGCGGTCCCGTCCTGGTGCGCGTCCATGCCTTGAACGTGCTGCACGACGTGCTCGGCATTGACGGCCACACCGAGAGCGGCACGGTCATCGAACAATCGATGCGCGCCATCGAAGCCGAGGGCCGCGGCGTCTTAGTTCTCATTCGAGACTTGCGTCCCAAATCCGTGTCTGATTGGGTGACGCGGAGAAACACACCGGGCGCGCTCGCAGACTTGAGCAAGGAACGGCGCCAAGTCGAAATCGGCGTCGGTTCGCAGATCCTTGCGGACCTTGGCGTCAAGGACATGGTGCTTCTCACGACACAACCGCAGCATGTCTACGTCGGCCTCGAAGCGTTCGGGCTGCGTGTGACCGGCACAAGAAAAATCGAGTAGCACGACACATGATTCAGAAAACCCCAGGAGCACCGCGGGACGAAAAGAGCGCGGCTCCGATTCGCGCGCATATCCTTTTCATCGAGGCGCGCTACTACGACGACATCGCCGATATGCTCATCGAAGGGGCGATCGCCGAGTGCAAAAAGCGCGGCGCCACATACGAGCGGATTGCCGTCCCGGGTGCGCTCGAAATTCCCCAGGTTTTGGCCGCCGCGGCGGACGCGCGCTCAGCCGGACGGACCGCGTTCGACGGTGCCGTCGCTCTCGGCTGTGTCATTCGCGGAGAGACAGCGCACTATGACATCGTGTGCAATAACGCGAACCACTGGATGATGGATGTGGCCATGCGCCAGAACATTCCCGTCGGCAATGCCATTCTCACAGTCGATACGCGCGAGCAGGCAGTGGCACGCGCCGAAGGCGGAATTACAGGTAAAGGCGGCGATGCCGCGCGCGCATGCTTGCGGCTTATCGAGGCGAAGCGCGCTTTCTGGGAAACGACGGCATGACCGCCAAAGGCAAATCCAGGCTGGAGGAAATAACGCCTCGTACCGCAGCTCGGATTGCGGGCGTGCAGGCGCTCTATCAGATGGACATGGCGGGAACGGACGTCAACGATGTCATAGCCGAGTTCATCGAACAGCGCTTTGAAGGCGATAATCGCGATGAAGTTCTGGCGACGGCTGATCGCGTTTTCTTCGCCGACATCCTGCGTGCGGTTCTGCGCCGGCAGCGCGAAATCGATCCGATGATCGACGAGCAGCTCGCGATCGGCTGGAGCCTGATACGCGTCGATTCCATCTTGCGGGCCATTCTCCGGGCAGGCGTCGCCGAACTCGTTGATCGGGCGGACGTTCCGGCCCGCGTCGCCATCAACGAGTACGTCAATGTCGCGCACGTCTTCTTCGACGACGAAGAACCCCGCGTGGTGAACGGCGTGCTCGACAAGATCGCGCGAAAGGTTCGGGGACACGAATTCGTCAGGCGAGTAACGCCATCCTGAGGACGTAGCGCGCGAGCGCTGGGCTTGGAGAGTATGCCGCCAACGCACGCCAACGCGCCAGGATCAGAGGATCGGCCAGAAGATCGGCCAGCAGATCGCGTCGAAAGCGAAACCGATCTCGTGCAGACCTATTTGGCGCCGCTCGCGGCAGGTAGCGCGGGCGCATTCGGACTTCGCGACGACGCCGCACTGATCTCTCCCGAGCCCGGAACCGATCTCGTCGTCAGCAGCGATCCCATCATCGCGGGCGTACATTTCTTCATCGACGACGCGCCCGAGGACGTCGCCTGGAAAGCGCTCGCGGTCAACGCCTCGGACATGGCTGCAAAGGGCGCAAGACCGCTCGCCTACATATTGACGCTCGCCCTGCCGGATGCGCCCACCCGTGCCTGGATGACGAGATTCTCCGATGGCCTCAGAAGCGCACAGGAAAGCTTCGGCTGCCGTCTCATTGGCGGCGATACGGACCGCACGCCCGGTCCGCTTTCGATCGGCATAACGATCTTCGGTGCCGTGCCGGCCGGTAAATTCGTGCCCCGCCTGGGAGCGGCAGCCGGCGACCACGTCTTCGTCACGGGAACCATTGGCGATGCGGCGCTCGGACTTGCCGTCCGCAGAGACGCCTCGGCTTTCGAAGGGGTTTTGAGCGACGACGAGCGCGCCTTCGTTCTCGGCCGCTATCTCCGTCCGAAGCCCCGGCTGGCGCTCGCTGAAACATTGCGAAATCATGCGTCCGCCGCGCTCGATATTTCTGATGGTCTGATGAAGGACCTCGCCCGGCTCGCCGGACCATCGGGAATTTCTCTCGGCCTCGGCTCCGTCCCCATGTCTCCGGCCGTCGGTGCCGCACTGGCCCATGACGCCGCCGTCGCGAAAACGGTCCTAACCGGAGGGGACGACTATGAGCTGCTTGTTGCCGTCCCTCCCGCCGCAATCGCGGATTTCAAAATCGGTGCCGAACGAGCAGGCATCGCGATCAGCCGTCTGGGTGTGCTCGAGGCCGGGCGGAAATTCGAAATTCGCGACCAACACGGAACGCTGATCGACGGGCAGCAGTTGGGCTACGACCATTTCTCCCGCTAGGCCGTAAACAGGCGGCGAAGCGGGGCTCGCCTGCAACACAGATCTGCATTTCGGCCTCTGGCTGCGACGGGATTGGGTTGGTAGATCGTCACTGTTTGGCCATATGGGTGCTGGTACTTAAGTGGCTGAAAAGGCACGTGTGCTGCCACATAGATGAGCGGCGTCGAAATTCAAAAGCGTAGCCGGAAGAAGTTTTATAACTGGTACGCATCATTTAGCGGAAAGCCGGGCAAGCGGGATGAGGGATTTGGTTTTGACAACGCGGTTTGGAACTTCGGTTCTGAAGGCTGCCGCGCTGATGCTGGTTGTTTCGGTCATTCAGCTTCTCCCGCAGTTCGCGACCGAGGGTCACGCGCAGATCAGCCTTTGGGATCAGATCCAGGGACCGAGCTTCGGTCGTGGCGCGAGCGATACCCCGCCGCCGCCGACACCGGTTGCGCTCGATGACCTGAGGCCGGACGCAACCCCGTGGCGCAGCGACGTGATGCTCAATGCCGTCGCCGCGGCGATCGAGCGTTACCAGAAGATCGTCGATAGCGGCGGCTGGCCGGTCGTTCCGCAAGGACGCATGCTGCGTGAAGGCGATGATGATCCGCGCGTTCCGATTCTGCGGAAGCGTCTGAGGATCAGCGGCGACATGCCCGCAAAGGGCTCCTACTACGATGTTCAAACGTTCGACTCTGAACTGACGGAAGGCGTGAAGCGCTTCCAGAAGCGCAACGGCATCCGCGAGACGGGGCGAATCGAGCAATCGGTCTATCCCGTACTGAACATCACGGCCGAACAGCGCTTGGCGCAGCTCAAACTGAACTACGAACGGCTTCGCGGCCTGATGCAAGGCGTCGAAGAGCGGTACGTGCTGGTCAACGTTCCGGCATTCCAGCTCGAAGCCGTCGACAAGTTCGAAGTGCAGCTTCGCCATCGCGTGATCGTTGGACGGCAGGGCCGCGAAACGCCCGATGTCCGCGCGACGATCAAGGCGCTCAACTTCTTCCCATTCTGGCGCGTGCCCGACAGTGTCGCAACGCTCGACCTCATCCCGCGCCTCAGGAAGGAACCCGGCTACCTCGAGGAAGAAGGCATCCGCGTTTACAACGGCTACAACGGCCCCGAACTCGATCGCAAGACCATTGATTGGTCGTCGCCCCAGACCGCCAACTACAAGTTCAAGCAGGATCCGGGAGAAAAGAACGCGCTCGGTCTGCTGCGTTTGGACATGTCCAATCAATACGGCGTCTACATGCACGACACGCCGATGAAGAATCTGTTCGACCAGCGCAGCCGCGCCTTCAGCGCCGGATGCGTTCGCGTGCAGAACGTATTCGATCTGGGCGATTGGATCGCCCATTACGAGGCGGGTTGGGATCAGCCGGGCCGCGTCCGTCAGCAGCTCGATTCGGGCCAGCCCATGGAACTGAAGCTGACGCGTCCCATTCCGGTTTACTTCACCTACATCACGGCGTGGGCCGAGCCGTCCACCGGCGCGATTGAATTCCGCCCGGACATCTATGGCCGCGACGGCTCTGCGATGCAGATGTCCTATCAGCGCGACGCCGATGATGCCCCGCCTGCATCGGCCGCGGCGGCTCTCGCACCCTAACGTAGCAAGGCCGATCCCGGCAGGGATCGGCTTGTGACCTCGCGCAGCACGAAGCTCGAATGCAGTCGGGAAACACCGGGGAGCCGCGACAGCTGCTCCTTATGGATCCGCTCGAAATCGGCAAGATCTCGCGCCAGCACCGTGATCAGATAATCGTCCTGCCCCGACATCATGTAACAGGACACGATCGACGGCGCCGCTGCAGCCGCCTGTTCGAACGCCACGAGCAGATCCTGGTTCTGGCTCTCGAGGCTGATCTGCACGACGACCATCATCGTAAAGCCGAGGGCCTTGCGATTGACTTTGGCCTCATAACCCGAGATCACGCCTGACTGTTCGAGTGCGCGGATCCGCCGGCCGATAGCCGTGGGCGAGAGGGGCACCCGCTCCGCCAGTTCGACTTGGCTCTGGCGGCCATCGGCGAGGAGCGCGGTCAGAATCGCCTTATCCAGCGCATCCATCGCAATTTCCGCCATTTTCCAGCGTCCTTCAGCCAAGTGACGATGATTTGCTGCGAAATATCAGCCCAGGGCAAGCGGAATTGCTGGGTAACGGCGCAGCTTTTGTGCCAACCTACACCGTAGAAGAGCACGGCGGCCTATTGAGGCGCCAACCGAGGGGATCGAAGATGCGGATCGGTGTTCCTACGGAAATCAAGACTGACGAATTTCGCGTGGGTCTGGTGCCAGGCTCCGTTCGCGAGCTGGCTGCCCGCGGTCATGAGGTCATCGTCCAGTCCGGCGCCGGAGTCGGCATTTTCGCCGACGACGCCGTTTACGAAAAGGCCGGCGCTCGCATCGTCAAGACGGCGGACGAAGTGTTCTCCGAAGCTCAGTTGATCGTGAAGGTTAAGGAGCCCCAGCAGGCCGAGTGGAAGAGCCTGAAGTCTGATCAAATCCTGTTTACCTATTTGCACCTTGCTCCCGACGCCCCCCAGGCAATTGGCCTGATGGAATCGGGCGTCTCGGCGATCGCCTACGAGACGGTCACGGATCCCGCGGGCGGCCTGCCGCTCCTCGCCCCAATGAGCGAAGTCGCCGGCCGTCTTTCGATTGAAGCAGCTGCGATTGCTCTGCGCCGCCCGACAGGCGGGCGTGGCGTTCTGCTGGGCGGCGTTCCGGGCGTGAAGCCCGCGAAGGTCGTCGTGCTCGGCGGCGGGGTCGTCGGCACGCACGCGGCCCGCATGGCCGTCGGTCTCGGAGCCGAGGTTTCCATCATAGATCGGTCGCTCCCGCGTCTCCGTCAGCTGGACGAAGTCTTCAAAGGGCGCGCCACGACGCTGGCCTCGACGATGGAGACGATCGAGCACGAAGTGCTCGCAGCCGATGTCGTGATCGGCGCGGTGTTGATCGCAGGCGCGAGCGCGCCGAAGCTCGTCAATCGCGCGATGCTGAAGGACATGAAAAGGGGCGCCGTCCTCGTCGACGTGTCCATCGATCAGGGCGGATGTTTCGAGACATCGAAGCCGACCACCCACGCCCGCCCGACATTCGAAGTCGACGGCATCATTCATTACTGCGTCGCCAACATGCCGGGCGCCGTGCCCGTCACGTCGGCGCAGGCCCTCAATAATGCAACACTGCCATTCGTCCTGAAGCTTGCGGAAAGAGGCCTTGCAGCGTTTGATAGAGATCCCCATCTAGCAGCTGGGTTGAACGTCAAGGATGGACGCATAATGCATGCGGCAGTGGCCGCATCGTTAGGTTTCGACAGTGTAGAAACCAGTCGCGCTGTTCGTCTCGCTGCTGAGTAATTTGAAGAACCCCCGTGCCGCCGGATCCCTCACCGGCGGCCATCAAACCGGTCGCTCCTCCCCCCGGAGCGGCCGGTTTTCTTTTCCGGTACTTGTTCTCCGAAGCGTTCTATCGGCGACGTATTGCGCCACTAGGTGTGCCTTCGAAATGTCGCGAACGCGCGCGATGTTTTTTTTCAACGATTCATCAATGCCTGTGATCGTTTCGCGGTTTAGCGACGGATCAATTCGTTGGCCGCGTTAGGCGGGAAAGGCACATCGTTTCACGGTGGGAACGCATCCATGACCAAACTGAAAAAACTGATCGCATCATCTCTCGTCGCCGTCTCGATGACGGCAACGTTTGCAGCGACCGAGCAAGCAGCCGCAGCCCCGTTCAGTGCTGGCGTACCGGCTTTGGCGCAACACAACGGCGTGACGAACGTTGGTTGGCGCGGCGGCGGCGGTGGTTGGGGCTGGGGACCGGGAGCCTTCATCGGCGGTATCGTCGGCGGCGCGTTGATCGCGTCCGCAGTCGCCGAGCAACGCGCTGATCGGGCTGATATGAATCGCTGCGCGCGGGACTTCCCGGATTTCAGCTATCGGACCGGCACGTACATCGATCGCCGCGGCATCGAACGGGTCTGCCCGTATCTTCGCTGATTTGGCATTCGCGAGCTAAAGTCGTTCGCTCGCGGAACATTCCTTATTCTTAAAGAAGTGCGGCGCCGGATCGGATGATCCCGGCGCCGCATTTATTTTATTTCAAGCTCGGGAAATTGAACTCCGCGCCCTTGCGGATGCCGGCCGGCCACCGCGAGGTGACCGTCTTCAGGCGCGTATAGAAATGCACGCCTTCCGGACCGTAGATCGCATGGTCTCCGAACGCGGACCGCTTCCATCCGCCGAATGAGTGATACGCGACCGGAACCGGCAGCGGCACGTTGATGCCGACCATGCCGACTTCGATGCGATCCGCAAAGGCGCGCGCGGTATCGCCGTCGCGGGTGAAGATCGCGGTGCCGTTGCCGTATTCGTTCGTATTGATGAGATCGGCCGCTTCGTCGTAGTTCTGGGCGCGAACGACGGAAAGAACCGGCCCGAAAATCTCCTCGCGATAGATCGTCATGTCGCGCGTGACGCGATCGAACAGCGTGCCGCCGAGGAAGTAGCCGTTCTCATAGCCCTGAAGCTTCAGGCCGCGGCCGTCCACGACGAGCTTGGCGCCTTCAGCGACGCCCTTGTCGATGAGCGACGTGATGCGCCGCTTCGCGTCTGCCGTCACCACGGGGCCCATTTCGGATGCCGCATCCGATGCGGGGCCGACCTTCAGGTTGGCGACGCGCGGCGCGAGAGCTTCGACGAGTCGATCCGCCGTCTTCTCGCCGACCGGAACCGCGACCGATATCGCCATGCAGCGCTCGCCGGCCGAGCCGTAACCCGCGCCCATGAGAGCATCGACGGCTTGATCCATGTCCGCGTCCGGCATGACAATCATGTGGTTCTTCGCGCCGCCCAGAGCCTGGACGCGCTTTCCGTTGGCCGAACCGCGGCCGTAGATGTACTGCGCGACGGGCGTCGAGCCGACGAACGACACAGCCGAGATATCCGGATGGTCGAGGATGGCGTCCACGATCGTCTTATCGCCGTGCACGATGTTGAAAACACCCGCCGGCAGGCCCGCTTCCTGGAAAAGCTCCCAGAGCAGCATCGGCGCCGACGGGTCGCGCTCCGAGGGCTTCAAGATGAAAGTGTTGCCGCACGCGATGGCGACCGGAAACATCCACATCGGCACCATGGCCGGGAAATTGAAAGGCGTGATGCCGGCGACGACGCCGAGCGGCTGGCGATCCGACCAACTGTCGATGTCAGGCCCGACGTTGCGGCTGAACTCGCCTTTCAGGAGATGAGGAATTCCGCAGGCGAAATCGACGACATCGATCCCGCGCGCCAGTTCGCCGAGCGCGTCCGCATGCGTCTTGCCGTGCTCGCGCGAAATCGCCCGTGCGATCTCGTCGGCATTCTTCTCCAGAAGCTCCTTGAACTTGAACATCGGCCGGACGCGCTTCATCGGGGGCGTCGTGCCCCACGAAGCGGCGGCAGCCTTCGCCGCGGCCACAGCCGCATTGAGATCTTCCGCGCTCGACAGCGGCAGCCGCGCGACTTCCTCGCCCGTCGCCGGATTGAAGACGGGCGCGGTGCGCGCAGCGTGGACGGCGGCGCGGCGGCCGTTGATGGCATTCTCGATCATGTGCATGGGTATCTCGCTTCCAATATCGTCGCGCTCGATCGTGCGAGCTTGGATGTACCGTTTCTCTTCTCCCCTCCCCAGCGGGGAGGGGTCGGGGGTGGGGAGACGAGGCTAGTGACTGCCTGCGTTTTTCCACCGTCCGCTGAGTATCACCCCACCCCTAACCCCTCCCCTGGAGGGGAGGGGGAAAGAGGAATGAGGCGCCGCTCTCATCAGTAATCCGCCTTCAGCACCTTCGTGAAGATGTCGAACAGCTGGTCGATCTCACTCTTCGAAATAACGAGCGGCGGGGACAGAGCGATGATGTCGCCCGTCTGCCGGACGAGAAGGCCTGCCTCGAAGGCTTTGACGAACCGCTCGTAGGCGCGCTTTCCGGGTTGCGCCGGATCCGGATTGAATTCGACCGCGCCGATCAGGCCGATGTTGCGAATATCGATGATGTGCGGAAGCCCTTTGAGAGCATGCACGCGCTCTTCCCAATAGGGCGCAAGCTCGGCCGCGCGCGTCAGCAGGCCTTCCTCGGCATAGGTATCGAGCGTCCCGATGGCGGCCGCGCAGGCGACCGGATGGCCCGAATACGTGTAGCCGTGGAAGAAATCGATCATCCAGTCCGGGCCGTTCATGAAGGCGTCGTGGACGTGCGATTTGACGAACACCGCGCCCATCGGAACGGTGCCGTTGGTCACACCCTTCGCCGTCGTGATGATGTCGGGCGAGATGCCGAAGTAATCCGACCCGAACGAGGTGCCGAGACGGCCGAACCCGGTGATGACTTCGTCAGCGATCAAGAGAATGTCGTGCTTGCGCGCGATGGCTTCGAGGCGCTTCAGGTAACCTTTCGGCGGGATCAAAACACCAGCCGAGCAGGCGACGGGCTCGACGATGACGGCCGCGATCGTCGAAGCGTCGTGGAGCGCGACGAGACGTTCGAGATCGTCGGCAAGCTCGGCGCCATGTTCCGGTTCGCCGCGCGAGAACGCGTTGCGGGCGATATCATGCGTGTTGCGCATATGATCGACGCCCGCGACGAGCGCGCCGAACATCTTGCGGTTCGGGCCGATGCCGCCGACCGACATGCCGCCGAAGTTGACACCATGATAGCCGCGTTCACGGCCGATCAGGCGCACCTTCGAAGCGTTGCCCTTCGCGCGGTGATACGCAATCGCCATTTTGAGGGCAGTCTCGACCGACTCCGATCCCGAGTTGGTGAAGAATACCTGGTTGAACCCTTCAGGCGCGAGATCGACGAGACGCGTCGCGGCTTCGAAAGCGCGTGTGTGCCCCATCTGGAAGGTGCCTGCGAAGTCGAGCGTATCGACTTGCGCCTTGATGGCTTCGGCAATCTTCGGCCGGCAGTGACCGGCGTTGACGCACCAGAGACCTGACGTGCCATCGAGAACGCGCCGTCCATCGTTGGTGATGTAGTGCATGTCCTTGGCGCCGACGAACAAGCGCGGGTTCGCCTTGAACTGTTTGTTCGCGGTGAACGGCATCCAGAACGCTGCAAGATCGTTCGGTTTGATTTGGACGTTCATGGGTCTCTTTCCTCTATTTCGGTCTCGCCAGTTGGCTCCCCGAAGAGGAGCCGTCTGGGCCAATTATTTCATCTCTTCTCGGCCTCGGCGGCCGGCTCCCCGGAGGGAGCAGCTGAGGCCAATCATTCTCTTCGGCCTCGGCGGCCGGCTCCCCGGAGGGGAGTCGCCGAGGCCAATCATCAAGCAGCGCGAGCGACGGCGTCGGTCAGCGCCGCTTCGAAAACATCCATGCCCTCGCGAACCAGTTCATCGCTCGCCGTCAGTGGCACGAGAAAGCGGACGACGTTGCCGTACGTGCCGCACGATAGCAAAATCAGCCCGCGCTCGTTGGCGGCTTTGAGCAGCGCGGCGGTGAGTTCGGGCGCGGGTTCCCCGCTCGCCTTGTCCTTGACGAGTTCCACCGCGCACATGGCGCCGAGACCGCGCACGTCACCGATGCAATTGAGGTTCGAATTGCTCTGAAGCGACGCGCACCGATCCATGATGATCTTGCCGATGGCGTTGGCGCGATCGCAGAGCTTTTCCTCGTTGATCACGTCGAGCACGGCGTGAGCGGCCGCGCAGGCGATCGGATTGCCGGCATACGTGCCGCCGAGACCGCCGGGGTTCGACGCATCCATCACGTCGGCGCGCCCGACGATGGCCGAGAGCGGAAGGCCGCCTGCGAGCCCCTTCGCCATGGTGACGACGTCGGCCTTGACGCCGTAGTGCTCCATCGCGAAGAGCTTGCCGGTTCGCGCGAAGCCGGTCTGGATCTCATCCGCGATCAGCAGGATGCCGTTGTCGTCGCAAAGCTTCCTGAGCGCGACCATGAAATCCTTCGGCACGACATTGAAGCCGCCTTCGCCCTGCACCGGCTCGATGATGATTGCGGCAATGCTCGACGGATCGGCCGTGTGCTTGAAGAGAGACTTCAGGCTTCTGATGCTCTGCTCGGTGCTGCCGCCGTGATAGAGGTTCGGGAATTCGACATTGTAGACGTCAGACGGAAACGGTCCGAAGCCCTTCTTGTAGGGAACGACCTTGCCCGTCAGCGCCATGCCCATGTGCGTGCGGCCATGAAAACCGCCAGCAAACGAGATGATGCCGGAGCGGCCGGTGAACGCACGCGCGACCTTGACGGCATTTTCGACCGCTTCGGCGCCGGTCGAGGCGAGCATCGTTTTCGCGGGCCCCGGAATGGGTGCGATGGCATTCAGCCGCTCGGCGAGGCTGACGTAATTCTCGTACGGCGTTACTTGAAAGCAGACGTGGCTGAAGGCTTTAAGCTGCTCTTGGATCGCGGCCACGAGGCGAGGATGCTGATGCCCGGTATTGACGACCGCGATGCCCGCGCCGAAGTCGATGTAGCGCTTGCCGTCTTCGCTCCAGATTTCGGCATTCTTCGCCGTCTTGGCGAAGATCTGCGTGACGTTGCCGACGCCGCGCGGAACGGCGGCAACGCGGCGGGCCTGGAGTTCGACGGAGGTAGCCATTGTCGGTCCTTCAAATGGGCTGGCTGTCTATGATGGCTCAGCGGAGCAATAGTCGAATTGCCCCGCCGAAACTTGACTGCTAGGCGCTGATGCCGCCAAGGCAGATGAATTTCGTCTCGAGGTACTCGTCGAGACCTTCCTGGGCGCCCTCGCGGCCGAGACCCGACTGCTTGATGCCGCCGAATGGCACGACCTCGTTGGAGAAGACGCCCTCGTTGACGCCGACCATGCCGGCTTCGAGCGCCTCCGCCACCCGCCACGCCCGCGACAGGTTCTGGCTGAAGAGGTAGGCAGCAAGGCCAAACGGGGTGTCGTTGGCGATCCGGATCGCCTCGGCTTCCGTCTCGAAGCGGAAGATCGAAGCGACCGGCCCGAAAATTTCCTCTGTCGCGATGGCCATTTTGTCCGTGATCCCTGTCACGATGGTCGGCGAGAAAAACAGCGCCCCGTGATCGTCGGGCTTGCCGCCCATCTCGATTTTCGCGCCATGGGATACGGCATCCGAAAGCAGAGATTTCACCTTCTCGATCGCGTCCCCATTGATCAGCGGCCCGATGGTGGACGTCGCTTCCCGGCCCGGAGCAACGACGAGCTTTCCGGCGGCTTCCTTCAGGCTAGCGACGAACTTGTCGAAGATCCCCGCCTGCACGAGGATGCGGTTGGCGCAGACGCACGTCTGGCCCGCGTTGCGGAACTTCGAAGCCATCGTTCCGGCGACCGCCTGCTGCAAGTCGGCGTCGTCGAAGACGATGAGCGGCGCGTTGCCGCCGAGCTCGAGCGTCAGCTTTTTGATCGTATCGGCGGACTGGCGATAGAGGATGCGGCCAACCTCGGTCGACCCTGTGAACGTCAGTTTCCGGACGCGGTCGTCAGCGGTCAGAACCTTGCCGCACCCTGGACCATCGAGCGTCGTGATGACGTTGAACACGCCGGCAGGCACGCCCGCATCGACGGCGAGCTTCGCGAGGGCGATAGCCGAAAGCGGTGTCTCTTCCGAAGGCTTGACGACGATCGTGCAGCCGGCGGCAAGCGCGCAGCCGACTTTGCGCGTGATCATCGCGATCGGGAAGTTCCACGGCGTGATCGCGGCGCAAACGCCAATCGGCTGCTTGATCGTCACATAGCGGCGCGAAGCAACCGTCGTCGGGATCGTATGGCCGTAGGCACGTTTGCCTTCTTCGGCGAACCACTCGATGAACGACGCACCATAGGCGACTTCGCCGCGCGCTTCGGCGATGGGCTTGCCCTGCTCAGCCGTCATCAGCTGCGCAAGCGACTCCGTCTCGGCAATGATGAGATCGAACCAGCGCCGCAGGATGACTGCGCGATCCTTCGCGGGTTTGGCGGCCCAGGCCGGGAACGCCTTGGCGGCGGCATCAATGGCGCGCTTGGTGTCCTCCGGCGTCAGATCCGGCACATCTGCGATCTTCTCGCCCGTCGCCGGGTCGAGAACCGCGAACGTCTTCGGCGAGTTGACCCACTGTCCGTCGATGAGTGCGGCGGTCGGGAAGGGGGTCGAGGGCTTGATATTCATTATCGTCTCCGGGGGCGTCAGAACGTGATCGATACCGACTTCAGGTCGGCATACTTATGGAGTGCGTGAAGCGAGCGGTCGCGGCCGAAGCCGGATTGCTTGAAGCCGCCAAACGGCATCGTAATATCGCAGGCGTCCCAGCCGTTGATCCAGACGAGGCCGGCGCGGATTTCGCGGGCGGCACGGTGCGCGAGCGAAATGTCCTTCGTCCAGAGTCCGGCTGCGAGACCATAGTTCGTATCGTTGGCGATGCGAATGGCGTCATCGGGCTCTTTGAATCGGGTGACGGCGAGCACAGGACCGAAAACTTCCTCACGCGCCAGCGTGTTCTCAGGCTTGACCTGATCGAACACCGTCGGCTCGACATAGAAGCCGCCGGTGTCAGCCAGCGTGCGACTACCCCCGAGCGCCAGGGACCCGCCCTCGCGCTTCGCCGTTTCGATGTAGCGTAGTGCCGTTTTCATCTGCTCTTCATTCACCATGGCGCCCGTGGCGGTCGAAGGCTCGAGGGGATCACCGGCAACGATCTTGCGGGCGATCCTTATGAGCCGATCGAGGAAATCATCCGCTATAGATTCCTGCACAAGGAGACGAGACCCGGCAGTGCATACCTGCCCTGAATTATAGAAGACGCCCCAGGCTGCTTCCGTGGCAGCGCGATCAAGATCCGGGCAATCTGCAAAGATGATGTGCGGAGACTTGCCGCCGAGCTCCAGGCTAACGCGCTTCAAGTTGCTCTGTCCGGAATACTGCATCAGCAGTCGACCCACCGCGCCCGATCCGGTGAAGGCGATCATGTCGACGTCGTTGTGCAGCGCGAGAGCTTTCCCGGCTTCAGTGCCGAAACCGGGGACGACGTTGAGAGCGCCGGGCGGCAGCCCGGCTTCGAGCGCGAGTTCGCCAAGTTTCAGCGCCGTGAGAGGCGACTGCTCGGCGGGCTTCAGAACGACGGAGTTCCCCATCGCGAGCGCCGGAGCAACCTTCCACATCGCCATGTGGAGCGGAAAATTCCACGGCACGATGGCGCCGACCACGCCGAGCGGATCATGCACCACGAACGAAAACCGGTCCGGCGCTTCGGGGCCGACCTCGCCGTAAATCTTGTCGAGTGCTTCGGCGTAATAACGGAGGCTGCGGATCGCATTCGGTACATCGCCCCCGAGCGCGTTCGAGATCGGCTTGCCGACATCGAGACTTTCGAGAACCGCCAAGGTCTCGATATCGCGCTCCATCAAGTCCGCGAGCTTGAGAAGTATTTTCTTCTTCTCGCGATAATGGAGCTTCCGCCATGACCCGTTCTCGAAAGTCCGGCGTGCGCTTCTGACGGCGGCGTCGACGTCGGCCGCATCGCACTGCGCGACGCGATTGAGAATTCGTCCGTTCCGCGGCGTGACGTTGTCGAACGTTTTGCCCGACGCGCTACCGGCGAGGCGGCCGTCGATGACGGCCTCTCCCGGAAGCTTTATCGAGCCAGCTATCGCTTCGAAATGCGCGAGCGATGTCATGACGCTATGCCTTATGCAACTTGAGCGTACCACGCGTGGTCGAGAGAGGTGACGATGCGTTCGAACGCGATCCGTTCGGTCTGCTTCAGCCTATAATAGACGTCCTGGAACGGCGCGCCGAATGCTTCCCGCACGATTTTCGATGAGCGGAATTTCTCAAGCGAGTTGACCCAGGCTGTCGGAAGGGAGGCGCCGTCGAGCGTTTCCGCGTTGCCTTCGGCATGCTGTCCTGGGTCGATCGCATTGGTTAAGCCGTGGCGAATACCGGCCAGGATCGCGGCGACGACGAGGAACGGGTTGGCGTCCGCCCCCGAAACGCGATGTTCGATGCGCGTCGCAGGGCCTGAGCCGGCTGGAATGCGCAGCGCGACGGTGCGGTTGTTGAAGCCCCAGTGGGCGGCCATCGGAACATAGGATTCCGGCACATAGCGCCGGTAGGCATTGGCCGATTGCGCCCAGATGGCCATGAAGTCCGGCATGGATTGGCACAAGCCGCCGATGGCCTGACGGAACATCGGCGCCATCGGCTCGCCGGCAAACAGGTTTTTGCCTTGGCTGTCGACGAGACTGACGTGGATGTGCATCCCCGAGCCGGTCCAGTCGTGATGCGGCTTGGCCATGAAGGTCGCTTCGAGATCGTGGGCGCGCGCCGCAGCCTTTACCGCCCGCTTGAGCAATACGCCGTTGAGCGCCGCCGACATGGCATCGCTGTGCTTGAGGTTGATCTCGAACTGCCCGGGACCGGATTCCTGCATCACCGCATCGACCGGAAGGCCCTGGGCCTCGGCGATCCGGTAAACGTCGTCGATGAACGGCCCGAGCGTATCCATTTCCTCGAACTGGAAGGTCATCGGCCGTTCGGGATCGGACGAGAGACCGGGCGGCGTCTCGAGAGTGAAATGACCATCGGGCGAGCGGCGCGTGACGTAGAATTCAAGCTCCACGGCGACGACAGGCGTCTGCCCGGCGACAGCGAGGCGATCGACTTGCCCCCGAAGCACGGCCCGCGGACACATATCGCAGAAATCCACCGGCACCATCACGGCTTGCGCGTGCGTTCCCGCGCCCGCCGGCACCGGCTTGAGCGTGCCGGCGAGAATGCGGAATGGAATGTCGTGATCGCCGGTTTCCCAAAGACGGCCCGTCTCCGCGATCGAGTTGCCGCGCGGGTCGAGCACGTAAACCGACGCCGGAAGCAGGAGGCCGTTCTTGACGGCGCCGACGAGATCGGCGCGCCGGACCCGCTTGCCCCGCGCCATGCCGTTCATGTCGAAGAGGACGATGTCGATCCAGGTGACGGTCGGATTGGCGTCGAGGAACGCGGCCGCTTCGTCGATGGTGATGAAAGTGTCGGTCATGCGGCCTGTCCTTTTGCGATCTTGCCTCTCGCAGCGTCGCCGAAGCGACGGAACAGAGCCAGGGACTGAGGGTTTGAATGGATCTGCCACTCGGGGTGCCATTGCACGCCAAGCGAAAACGGATGCCCGGAAGCCGCCCGCACAGCTTCGATCAACCCGTCTTCGGCGAATGCTTCGGCGACGAGCGGCTCGGCAAGGGACTTGATGCCCTGTCCGTGCAGCGAATTGACGATGATCTCGTCCTGCCCGAGCCACTTCTTGAGCTCGCCCTTGAGCGTAACCGGATGGCGAGCCGCAAACATCACGTCGAAATCCGTGACCGCCGGCTCGCGATGATCGGCGTAATCCTCAAGGGTATGCACGGCCTGGTGCAGCGTGCCGCCGAGCGCGACGTTGAGCTCCTGGAAGCCCCGGCAAATCGCAAAGAGCGGTAGCTTGCATTCGACGGCCGCGCGGATGAGCGGCAACGTCACCGCATCCCGATCGCGATCGATCGCGTGCGGGAGGATTGGCTCCTCGTCGCTGTAGTGCTCGGGGTGAACGTTCGAGATGGCGCCCGTCAGCAGAATGCCGGACGCCACATCGAGCACGGAGGGGATGTCGGCGAGGTTCTGGCCGACCGGCACGAAGAGCGGCTGGCACTCCGAGCCTTCGACGACCGCGACCGCGTATTTCCGCACCACGACGTCGCCGGTGAGCCCGCCGACCGTTTCCGTGCTGCAGGGAATGACGATAATCGGCCGGCTCATGCCGCAAGCTCTCCACTGACGTCTGCGAGCGTCTGATCGAGTGCCTTCTGAATGACGGCACCAGCTTCTTCGAACTGCGCGTCCGTCCAAGTCAGCGGCGGTGCGCACACCATCGTGTCGTAGACGGCCCGCATGATGAAGCCTTCGCGGAAGAAGTGATCGCGGCAGATAAGGCCGACGCGGCCCGGATCGTCGAAGCGCTTGCGCGTTTTCTTGTCGGCGACGAGTTCAATCGCGCCGAGCATGCCGACCGTGCGCACCTCGCCCACAAGCGGGTGATCCTTGAAGCGGGCGAAGAGCTTGGCGAGCGCCGGACCCGTCGTCTCCTTGACCTTCGGAACGAGCCGGTCCCGCTCCATGATCTCGAGGTTCTTCAACGCGACGGCGCAGGCAACCGGATGGCCCGAGAAGGTGTAACCGTGATTGAAGTCGTCGTCCGTCGACATCAGCGCTTCGACGATTTTGTCGTCGACGAGAACGCCGGAGAGCGGGATATAGCCGGACGTCGCGGCCTTCGCGAAGGTGATGAGGTTCGGCCGAATGCCATAGAATTCCGACGCAAACCACGTCCCCACGCGGCCGAAACCGGTGATCACTTCGTCAGCGAGAAGCAGAATGCCGTACTTGTCGACGATGCGCTGCACTTCCGGCCAATAGGTGGATGGCGCAATCTTGACGCCGCCCGCGCCCTGAACGGGTTCGCCCGCGAATGCCGCCACGTTCTCCGGTCCGCAGCGAAGAATTTCTTCATCGATTGCGCGCGCCGCACGAAGCCCGAAAGCCTCCGGCGTCTCGCCCGGGAATGAATCTCCGTACCAATAGGGATCCATCACATGCCGGAACCCTTCGTAGACCGGATAGCTGTGCTGATGGACATGGCTCATGCCGCCCATCGAGCCGGCTGCGATGGTCGACCCGTGGTACGCGTTCTTGCGGCTGATGATGATCCGCCGCTTTGGTTCGCCCTTGAGCGCCCAGTAGTGACGGATGAGGCGGATCGCCGTGTCGTTCGATTCCGAGCCTGACGATCCGAAGAAGACCTGATTGATGTGAGCCGGTGCGATTTCGGCGAGCTTGCGCGACAACGCCACGACGGGCGGATGCGTCGTCTTGAAGAACGTATTGTAGAACGGCAGCTCGACCATCTGGTCGTAGGCGGCCTGAGCAAGCTCCTTATTGCCGTAGCCGATGTTGGTCGTCCAAAGGCCGGCCATGCCATCGAGAATGCGGTGACCTTCGCTGTCGATGACGTAAGGACCTTCGCCCTTCACGATGACGCGGACGTTCTGACCCGCGCGCAGCGACTGGTGATCCGAAAAGGGATGCAAATGGTGCTGCGCGTCGAGGTCTTGGATCTGCTTTGTCTGAAATCGGTTGGACACGGGTTTTCTCTCCAGCGGAATGGTTGAGGGCCTGTTGCGGCCCAGTCGGTAAAAAAGCTGGGAGACGTCAGTGCGGCGTGTAGCCGATGCGGGCGCACAGCTTCAGAAGCTCGCGCTTCGGATAAGGCGCGCTTTTCATGAGGCGCGAGGTCTCGCTGCAGCCGGCCGGAGCCGATGCACTGTCAGCGAAAATAGCCGGGAGCCGGATACCCGACGGCGCCATACCGATGTTCCCTGGCCGGCCGCACCATCCGCGATGCGACGCTCGATAACTAACGACAGCGATACTTGCTTATTCAATGGCTTCTAGAGTATTCTCTACAGTGTAGAAGTGTCAAGGGCCACGCGAAATGGCAGAACCGAAATCCCGGGCACGCCGGGGGGTCGAGAGATCCGAGATCCTCGACGCCGCCTTTAATCTATTCGCGAGCACTGGAGAGCAGGGATTTTCGATCCGGAAGCTCGGCGCCGTCCTCGGCGTCGACCCGATGACGGTCTTGCATCATTTCGGTTCGAAGGCTGAACTCCTTCGCGCCATTGCCGACCGCGCCTTGCGAGACATCGAAATGCCGGTATCGACCTCGAATTGGCAAAGCGACCTCAAGGCCGTCGCCAACGTGTATCGGACGCTCGCGCACCGCCATCCGCTCGTTTTTCCTCTGCATTTCCGCTACAACGCGACAGGACCCACCGACCACATATCGAGCGAAGTCGTTTATTGCGCGCTGCGGCAGGCCGGGCTTGCCGACGCTGACGTCGCCGGCCTTGGCCTCGCGTTTTACGCTTTTGTCTTGGGGTTCGCGCTCGCGGAGGCAGAGGGCCTCCTGCGCCCGATCGGGCCCGGCGATGAAACGGAACTCGAAGGCCTCGAGCCCGAGACCTACAAAGCGACCAGGTCGCTTATTCCGGCTCTCAAGACACTCGATCCGGACGCCGCGTTCGACAATTCGATCAACGTCTTCATCTTCGGGGTGGCGGCTCTCGCAGCGCGCCGGCCAG
Source organism: Hyphomicrobium facile (assembly GCF_900116175.1). Lineage (GTDB taxonomy): Bacteria > Pseudomonadota > Alphaproteobacteria > Rhizobiales > Hyphomicrobiaceae > Hyphomicrobium_B > Hyphomicrobium_B facile. Next base: position 508,576 of record NZ_FPCH01000002.1, on the reverse strand, counting down.
ACAACTCAGCACACAAATCGAAAGTCGGTTTCGCTACGCATTAACCTGCGCTTGCACTGCAAACGTGCTGATGACAACAGGATGAGCACGAATTGAAGCTTGCGTAGATAGGCCCTTGCGACATTATTGGTACGAGCGACCGGTGACCGGGGAGAATGCCATGTATCGGGTGCACGCTGGCGGAACCACTTACACGTTCTCGACCCTCAAAGAACTTCTGGCCAAAGCGACACCGCCGCGTTCGGGCGACGTGCTTGCAGGCGTCGCGGCGACATCGGCCGCCGAGAATGTCGCCGCCAAGATGGCGCTCGCCGATGTACCCCTGAAGCAGTTCCTCAACGAAGCGATCATCCCGTATGAAGCCGACGACGTAACGCGCCTCATCATCGATACCCACGATGCGGCAGCCTTCGCGCCAATCTCACATATGACGGTCGGCGAATTCCGCGACTGGCTTCTCTCCGAAAATGCGACGCCGCAGAAAGTCTCCGCCCTCGCACAGGGTTTGACGCCGGAGATGGTCGCAGCCGTCTCGAAAATCATGCGCAACCAGGATCTCGTGCTCGGCGCCAAGAAGGCGCACGTCATCACGAAGTTCCGCAATACGATCGGCATTCCGGGCCATATGGCGGTACGCCTGCAACCCAATCACCCGACCGACGACAAGAAAGGCATCGCGGCCTCGATCGTCGACGGTCTGATGTACGGCTGCGGCGATGCCGTCATCGGCATCAACCCGGCGAGCGACAATCTCACGGCGATCACCGATCTTTTGGTGATGATGGACGACATCATCTCGCGCTTCGAGATCCCGACGCAGAGTTGCGTGTTGACCCACGTCACGACCACGATCGACGCCATCGCCAAGGGCGCGCCGGTAGACCTCGTATTCCAGTCGATCGGCGGCACGGAGGGCGTTAATGCATCCTTCGGCGTCACGCTCGCGCATCTGAAGGAAGGCCGCGAAGCCGCCCTCAGCATCAAGCGCGGAACTGTCGGCGACAACTGCATGTATTTCGAAACGGGGCAGGGGTCGGCACTGTCGGCGGACGCACATCACGGCTGCGATCAGCAGACGATCGAGGCCCGCGCCTATGCCGTGGCCCGCCAGTTCAAGCCGCTTCTCGTCAACACCGTCGTCGGCTTCATCGGGCCGGAATATCTCTATAACGGCAAGGAAATCATCCGGGCCGGGCTCGAGGATCATTTCTGCGGCAAGCTGCTGGGCCTGCCGATGGGCTGCGATATTTGCTACACGAACCACGCCGAAGCCGATCAGGACGACATGGACATCCTGTTGATGATGCTCGGCGCGGCGGGCGTCAATTTCATCATGGGTATCCCCGGCGCCGATGACATCATGCTGAATTATCAGTCGACCTCGTTCCACGACGCGCTCTACGTGCGGGAAGCGCTGGGGCTGAAGCGTGCGCCCGAGTTCGAAGCCTGGCTCTCCCGCATAGGGGTGACGGACACAAGCGGTCACCTCGCACCGCATGCTCCGGGCAATCCGCTCCTCACGCACGCGCAGGCATTGGCGGCATGACCATGACAGAGGATCCCTGGGCAAATCTGAAGCGGTTCACGGACGCGCGCATCGGCCTCGGCCGGTCGGGCTCTGCTATGCCGACGCGCGAAGTTCTGAATTTCGCCCTCTCGCACGCCATGGCGCGAGACGCGGTAACGACGCCGATCGATTGGACGCCGATCGAAAAAGGCCTGTCGAATCTCGGTCTTTCGACATTGAGAATAGCGAGCGCCGCCAGCGACCGGTCCGAGTATCTCCGCCGACCCGATCTCGGCCGCCGCCTCTCCGACGTCTCGCGCGAGGCGCTCGTTCGCGCATCCGAGGTCGAAGGATCGGCGAAACCCGATCTCGTTATTCTCGTCGGCGACGGTCTCTCGTCGCTGGGCGTCGCAGCTAACACGCTGGCGTATATGTCGGCATTCATGCCCTACGTCGTGAAAGCGGGCTGGAAACTATCGCCGGTCCTACTCGCCGACGATGCCCGCGTCGCGCTGGGCGATGAAGCGGGCGAAATTCTCGGCGGCAAAGCCGTACTCGTCCTGATCGGGGAGCGGCCGGGCCTGTCGTCGCCCGACAGCCTCGGCGTATACCTGACGTTCTCGCCGCGCATCGGCATCAAGGACGCCGACCGCAACTGCATCTCGAACATTCGCCAGCGCGGGCTCTCTTACGACGAGGGCACGTTCAAAACGGCGTGGCTGCTGCGGGAAGCGTTCCGGCGCGGACTGACCGGCGTCAACTTGAAGGACGACTCCCAGTTCCTGATCGAAGGCCAGCCGGGACCCGAGCTGATCGGTTAGCGGATCGACCCCGAGTAGTAGGCGTCATCCTGGCCAAAGCGCTATCCCGCCCACCGTCATCTAGCCGCTAGGAAGGTGGGTCCCGGATCTCGCAAGATGGCTCGCCCGGGATGACAATCTTTGCTTCGGATGCAACCACGTGTCATCCCGGCCGGAGCGCAGCGCAGAGCCGGGACCCAGGACCAACAACGCTTCGTCATCCCGGCGAAGGCCGGGATCCAGGCAAAGTGCAGAGCATTCGCGCTCGTGGTCCGCGAGGAGCGCACAGCCTCTGTAGTCCTTATTGAAGCTTGTCTGGGTGCCGACCTCCGTCCGCATGACGGTGATTGTGGTCGACTGCGTGCGCCATGACCGCACTCCACCCCCGACACGTCATCCTCGGCCGAGCGCAGCGCCTCGCCCGGAAGCTTCCCGCAAGTTGTCATCCTCGGGCTTGGCCCGAGGATCCATTTACCAGCGAGCGCTGGAATTTGTTGGGCGATGGATCCTCGGCATAACGCCGAGGATGACATGTGGCGGCGGTGTCAAACCGCCGTAAAGCAGTTATCCACGAACAGATGCGCGCCGTTGACGAAGCTCGCTTCGTCGCTGGCGAGGAAGAGGGCAGCCCGCGCAACTTCTTCCGGCTCGCAGAGGCGGCCCTGCTGCACGGCAAGGGCGGCATCCGACGCGTCGACGCCGCGCCTCGACAGCTCCGCGACTTCGTGCAGACCGTGAGGCGTCTTGACGAAACCTGGGCAGACCGCGTTGCAGCGAATGCCTCTATCGCGATACTCGACGGCGATGGACCGCGCGAACATGTGGCAGGCGCCCTTCGACGTATTGTACGCCGTCTCCATAGGCGTTGCCGCAATGGCCGAAATCGACGACGTGCACACGATCGACCCGCCGCCGAGCTCCAGCATTCCCGGTAGAACCGCTTGCGTCATCAGGTACATGCTCGTCACGTTGACGCCCATGAGCCATTCCCACTCCTTGAGCGACGTCTCGAGGAACGGCTTGATGATGATCGTGCCCGCGTGATTGAAGAGCACGTTGGCCTGCCCGATGGCGGATGTGACGCTCGCGACGGCGGCATTCACCTGCGCTTGATCTGCGACGTCGGCGGCCGCGAAAACGGCCTTGCCCCCGGCGTTGTTGATCTCGGCGACGACAGCGCGTCCGGCCTCTTCGTTTCGGTCGATCACGCCAACCGCCGCACCTTCGGCGGCAAAAAGGCGGGATGAGGCGCCGCCCATGCCCGTTGCTCCGCCCGAAATGATCGCAATCTTACCCTTAAGCCGGTCTGCCATTTTCTTGCTCCTGTCGAGACGCTTGCGAGGATGTGTAACAGATGCGGGCCGGATCGTTTGATCCGGCCCGTATCATTTTTTGACATCGAAGAGGGTCTTGACCCGTTACTGGCCTTCGCCGACCGCCGCCTCGGCTGCTTTGATCTCAGCCGCGCGCCGTGCGATGTCCGCGCCGATCGGAGGGCCCTTGAACCGGCGGTTCTCGAACAGCACCCAGATCAGAAGCGACAGCACGATGAAGCCGATCGTGATTTCGAGCGCCCAGTCGTTTGGCGGCTGGATGCCGATGTAGAAGATGACGGCCATCGAAATCAGCGACAGCACGCACACGAGCTTGAAGAGGCCGGAGCCAAGGTCCCACGGACCGGGCTTCGGGAAGCTCGGGCCGCCGTATTTGAACAGCGCCAACGCGATCGGCACCGCGAACGACAGGAACAGGAAGATGACCGTGCAGGAAACGACGATCGAGTAAGCCGGTGTGCCCGCGATGGTGATCGCAGACGTGAACCAGACGAACAAGGTTGCCAGCAAGGCCCCGAACCAGATCGCATTCTGAGGCACGCGGTATTTCGGGCTGACCTTCGCCAGCGCGCCCGAAATGCCCGGAATGCCACCGTCACGCGAGAAGGCGAACAACATGCGCGATACCGATGTGACGGTCGCCAGGCCGCAGAGCCATTGCGACACGAAGATCAGCACGTACATCGCATTCTTGACGCCCGGCGGAACCTGCTGATCCATGGCCCAGAAGAAAACGTTCCAGCCCTGCTTGGCGGCTTCGTCCATGTTGGGGATCATCAACACGAACGCGCACAGCATGATGTAGCCGAAAACGCCCGACCACAGCACGGCCGAAACCATGCCTTTAGGCACAGCCATCGACGCGTTGACGGTTTCTTCGGCCGTATGGGCCGAAGCGTCATAGCCCGTGATCGTGTAGATCGGCAGCAGCAGGCCAAGCGCGAACGCCATGCTCAGCGAAACCGCGTTCGGCCAGACGCCGCTAGCGCCTTCCGTGCCCGTGTAGTTCGAGAACGTCCACAGCCGCGAGATGTCGTAGCTCGGTGCGAAGATCAGGCAAACCGCCGCCAGGGCCACGGCGCCGAACAGAATGATGTAGCCCGAAAAGTCCGTGAGCTTCATCGTCAGGCCGATGCCGAGATGGTTGACGAGCGCCTGCAGGCCCGTGATCAGCGCCATGAACAGCACGCGATGGGTCAGCGTGTCTTCGACGCCGAAGTAAGGACCGAACGCGCCGAAGAAGAAGTAGAATGTGCCGACGTTGATGGCGCCGAGCACCGTGATCAGGCCGAGCAGGTTGAGCCAGGCAGCAAGCCAGCCGGTGAACCGGTTGCCCAAGATGGAGCCCCAGTGATAGAGGCCGCCGGCGGTCGGATAGGCCGACGAGATTTGCGCCAAAGCCATTGCAAACACGCCGGAAATCAGAACGCCCAAGGGCCATCCCAATCCGACTGCCGCCCCACCCGCGCCGGCGGTCGCCTGTCCGAGCGAGTTGATGCCGCCGGAAAGGATGCAAATGATGGAAAACGAGATAGCGAAGTTCGAGAAAGCGTGCATGCGCCGGGAGAGTTCCTGCGCGTAGCCCATCGAATGAAGGACTTTTACGTCCTCATCGACCACTTTTGATTCGGATGACATGTGTGAGGTCCCCAAGAAAGTCATTCCCTTTGGGAAATCTTGGGCGACGTGACGCTTGTCGTCACTCGAGCGTGACGGCGTCCAATTCTTCCGCGTACAGTTTGGTCGGAAGCCCGCAAAAGGTCAATCGGTAGGCAGGGCTAAACAGTGTGCAAGCGGTCTTTCCACTTGCACATCGTTTGTGCGCGCCCCGTTCGTTTGGCAGACGAAAGCGGCTTGCGTCGCCGATTGCCAGCCAAGCCCTTGGCAACGCCAAGCCTTTGGCAAAACCCGGTTTCGCCGAACTGCCCGCCGGTTATTGCGGTTTCGCCTTGGCGATCTGATCGGTCAGCGGTTCGATCCGGTAGACGGATGCTTCTGAGCTATCGGTCAGCAGATAGATGTAGCCGTCCGGCGAGACCGAGACGTCCCGAATGCGCCCGATCGCATGGTGCAGATAGCGTTCTTCTTTGACGACTTTGCCCGAATCCATGCGGAGCCTGATGAGACTTTCCCCGACGAGCGAGCCGATCAGGAAGTCGCCGCGCCAATCGTCGGGCATGACGTTGCCGTAGTAGGAAACGAGACTGGCCGTGGCGACCGACGGAACCCACACATATATTGGGTCGACCATACCGGGGGCGGTCGTCTTATCCGAAATGATTGAGCCGTCGTAATTGACGCCGTACGTAACGAGCGGCCAGCCGTAGTTGCTGCCGCCGGTGACGAGGTTGAGTTCGTCGCCGCCTTTGGGACCCTGCTCGATCGACCAGAGCTGCCCGTCGCCGACGTTGCCGATCAGTCCTTGCGGATTGCGATGCCCGTAACTGTAGATTTCCGGCAGCACGTCGCTGCGGCCGACGAACGGATTGTCTGCGGGGATCGACCCATCCGTGTTGATCCGGATGATCTTGCCGCCATGATCGAGCAGGTTTTGCGCGCGCTCCTTCTGGAAGCGATCGCCGATCGTCAAATAAAGAGCGCCGTCGGGGCCGAAGGCCAGGCGCCCGCCGATTTGATCGAGCCCTTTCGCCGCCGGCCGGCTTTCGAAAATGACCTGCTTGTCGACGAGTGTCATACCGTCGAGGACGGCGCTGGAGATCCGTATCGTTGCTGCGTCCGGCGTCCCGTGCATGTAGGACAGAAACAACCGGTGATTTTTCTGGAATTCGGGATCGACGACGACATCCAGGAGGCCCGAATGACTGCCCGAAAGAACTGTCGGTACGCCTGCGATTCTAAGCGGCAAGAGCTCGTCACCCTCGATCATGCGAAGGCGGCCCGGCCGCTCGGTCACGAGGATGCGGCCGTCCGGCAGGAAGCCGATCGACCAGGGGCTTTCCAGCTTGTCGGCTATTTTTCGCAGGTTGAATGGGAAATCGCCGTCCGGAATCTCGTGAATATCGGACTGGGGCGGCAGTGAATCGATACGCGTCTCTTCGCTTCCGATTTCGCCTCGGGAGGGTTCCGGTGCAACAATCATGAGAGCAGCGAAGAATGCAGTCGCGAATCCGGAACGAACGCCGAAAGCCCGCCCGAGGGCCGATGTGATGCTGTCCAAAATGCCCCCGTTTTCCCTTTGTCTTCCGGCTCTTCGGCCGTTTGTGATACATTTAAGACTATGCAGAAAATTGGCGCGAGCAAGCCCAAAAGATGAATTTCCAATTCATCAGAGCGGTCTAAATCGGCCCGAAAAAACATTGGCTTCGTTCGACTCCGCCGAATTCGCAGCACGGATGCGGGAGATCCTCGACCGCACGCGACGATCGCGCCGGGCACTATGCCGCGCTATGTGCGCGTGCGAGAGTTGCGCGATTCAACTCGTCGTGGCCGTCGCCGAAGTTGACCCTCAAATGACTCGTTCGCCCAACCAATGGATGCTGGCCGATGAATGCTGGATTGAGCCGTCTGCCGCTCGCACTGCTCATCTCCGTCGCATTGCTCGCGGCCTGTCTCGCACTGCGTATCGCAGACCCCGAGCCGGTGGCGCGTCTCAGGCTTTCCGCTTTCGACACCTACCTCCGCGCGGCGCCACGTCAGGTCGACCCGTCGTTTCCGGTACGCATCGTCGCGATCGACGAGGCCTCGCTCGCAGCGGTCGGCCAATGGCCGTGGCCACGCACCAGACTTGCAGACCTTGTGTCGAAACTCGTCTCAGCTGGCGCCGCATCCGTCACGTTCGACATGGTCTTCGCCGAACCGGACCGGCTTTCGCCTGAAGTCCTTCTGCGGACCTTGATGGACGACGCCGGGCAGGCGGCAGCGATCGCGAGCCTCGGGCGGCTTTCGTCCAACGACGCACGGCTCGCGGCGGCGATCGATGGCGCGCCGGTAGTCCTGGGCGTGGCCGGAAATTCCAATGTTACCAGCAAGATAGCACCATATCCCGGAGCCGTATCCTTTGCCGGAGACGACCCGCTGATGTTCGTCCATAGCTTCGCCGGCGGAGTGCAGAACCTCCCGAACCTCACGAAGGCGGCCCGGGGCATCGGCGCGGTCAATTGGCTGCCGTCCAGCGATCAGGTCTTGCGCCGGATACCGCTGCTCGTGTCGATCGGCGGCGCGGTTTATCCCTCGCTCGCGCTTGAAGCGCTCCGGGTCGGCACGAAGCAATCGACGATCTTCATCAAGTCCTCGGGCGGAAGCGGCGTCGAGGCGCTCGGACAAAAGACCGGCATCGAAAGCATCCGCGTTGGCGAAACGGTTCTTCCTTCCGACGGGCGCGGCGAGCTTTGGCTGAAGTTCGCGCCGGGCGATCCGCGACGCACGATATCGGCGTTGAGTGTACTCGACGGCACCGTCAAATCCGGCGACATCAAATCCCGCCACATCATCATAGGCGCGACCGCGACCGGCCTTCTCGATCTCAGAGCCACACCGCTCGAGCCTGCTGTTCCGGGCGTAGAAATCCATGCTCAGGCGCTAGAGCAAATGCTGGCCGGCGATCACCTCCTCCGCCCAGCCTATGCCACAGGCGCCGAGATCGCGTTTCTGATCGTAATAGGCGCGCTGGTCGCCTGGCTGATAGAAAGATCGGGTGCGGTGGTCGCGGCAATTGCCGGACTGGTGTCGATCGCGTTCATTATTCTGCTCTCCTGGCTCGCATATTCGCGCGCCGGATTGTTGTTCGACCCCGTATATCCTTCGCTCTCCGTGGCGCTCCTTTATTTCGGCGTATCGCTGACGAGCTTTATCAAATCCGAAATTCAGCGCGCCGAAATCCGCTCGGCATTCGGACATTACGTGGCAGCGCCGTTGGTCGAAGAACTCGCAAGAAATCGCGATAAGCTGAAACTCGGCGGCGAGACACGCGAAATCACGCTTCTCTTTGCAGATGTTCGCGGTTTCTCGAAAATATCGGAAGGTCTGCGGGCGGACGAATTGATCCGTTTCGTCAATCGGCTCTTCACGCCGCTGACGGATGTCATCCTCGGCCATAACGGCACGATCGACAAATTCATGGGCGACGCGGTGATGGCGTTCTGGAATGCGCCGGTCCATGACGCCAACCACGCGAGCAACGCCTGCCGCGCCGCACTCGCAATGCTCGATCGCTTAGCAGCTCTGAACGACGCGCTGAAGGCGGAGGCCGTGGCGGCCGGTGTGCCGTTCATGCCGGTGCGTATGGGCATAGGTTTGAACACGGGAGAATGCGTGGTCGGCAACGTCGGCTCGCCGCAACGCTTCGACTATTCGGTTCTCGGCGACGTTGTGAACGTCGCGGCACGGTTCGAGGAAGCAACGAAGACGTTCGGCGCAAGGATCGTCGTCGGCGAGCGGACGGCAGCGCAAGCCCCGCAGTTCGCATTCCTTGAGCTAGGCTCCGTCACACCCCGCGGGAAGGATCGCCCCGAAAACGTCTTCGCTCTGCTCGGAGACGAGATCTATGCCGCATCCGAAGCGTTTCTCGATGTACGAAACGCGCATGTCGCGTTTCTTGCTGCCCGTCAGGGTGGCGAGCCACGACGAACTGAGGAAGCTCTCGCCGCCTGCATGCGCGTCGCGCCCGAGGACATGGTCACCTACTATCGCAACTGCGCGAGTGAGAAGATCGCGACTTGATGCGATGATCGCCTAGGGACGAAAGCGTCTGCTGCCGGGCATCAGCGGCCTCTGCTGTCGTAGTTGCCGCCATCGCTGCCACCACGGCCGCCGCGATGGCCACCGAATCCGCCCATTCCGCCGCCGCCGATGACGATGCCCATGCCGGTCATGCAACCCGGGCAATCGTCACCGTATCCTCCATTGCGCGGTTTTGTCGGCTTCTGCGTCGCAACCTTCTGCTTCTTCGGCTCTTTACGCGGCGTCTCGGCTTTGCGTGTTTTGACCGGCTTCTGAATCTCGATTGGCGAATGCGGGTTGATGCAATCTTTCGCCGGGGCGTCGGGCAACGATGCTTCGATGATTTGTGCGCGCGTCAAAAGCGGGTTGGGATCGATCGACGGCGTATTGATGACGAACGGGAACGCCGTATCGAACGCAACGGCATTGCCGTCAGGAAGCTTCGACCAGTTGAAAGGCCCTGTGACCGTCCCGTCGCTTGCGATGTGCATCATCTGTCCCGGCCGGTCGAGAACGCGGCAGACATTCTTTTTGCCGGTCGCTTCGAGCGCGCCTTCGTGAAGCAGCACCCACACCGACTTGTCCGGCAATATGTAAGAGTCGAATATCGTCCCCCGAACCGTTATCGATGCGTTCGGCGTGTTGATGACGTACGTCGGTTTCGCGGCGACGCCCGTGATGAAACGAAACGCGCCCTTCGCGACGTTGAGAATGATCGAGCCCGTTTTCTTGTCGCTGTCGTAGACGAATTTATCGAGCACGAGCCGCGAGCCGGGCCCAAGCGCAAGCTTCGTGTCGTCGTCGAGCTTGAACTCGCCTTGCGCATCCGTGTTGACCTCGATGATCTCGTCCTGGCGAACGTCGTCGCCGCGCGCGAGCTTACGCTGCTTTTCCGCGTAATCTGCCATGACGATATTGGTAATCACGACGGCATCGCCGATGCGCTCGCCCGATGCGGCATGCGCGGGCCTCGGATGGCTGGCGAGAGTGCTCGCCGTAGCGGTCACCACGATGATCGCGAGTTTTTTCCAAGGTCTCGACATGGCAAGGGTCCCCAAAATCGGCGGCTCGAAGGCTATGCGCCTGATGAATAGCACAGTTGCGCTTTGTGGGCTCGTCTAGCGGATGCTCCGCGTCATGTGTTGTTCCTTGCGTGACAGGAGCGCCGAGGGGGGAGCCGTGATCCTTTCATTCTCAATAGTTTCGAAATAGCAGTTAAGCTATGACGTCAACTGTAATCAGTGAGCGTTTCCCGAACGTCGTTTTGAAATTGCCCCAAACGGGGAGATTGCGGGCCAAATGCCGTCGTTCAGAAAAAACGCGAACCATTTGCACGTTCATCGGTTGATGCATGCGGGACTTGCTGGAACGCAAGCGCCGACTCGCGGAAGCCGATCAATCCCACCAACCCATATCCAATACCGCCGATGACCAGACAAATTTGCAGAACGCATGGGCACGGTACGGCGGGCCGCTGCCTGGCGAGGGAGTAATCATGAAGCTATCTAGGGGCCTGGCCGCCTTTGCCTGCATCGGCGTTCTCATAGTCGCCACACACGCGATTGCCGATGACTTGAAGCCGATCGAAATCCCGGGCGATCAAGCCTACCCCGAAAGTATGTCCGCGGCGTCCGATGGAACGATCTACATCAGCAGCCTGGCCTCCGGCGGCGTCGCCCGCGTCAAGCCCGGAGCGTCGAAAGCTGAAATGTGGATCAAGCCCGGAGCATTCGATACGCGTTCGACGTTCGGCGTCCTGGTCGATGAGCCATCGAAAACACTTTGGGTTTGCTCCAACGATTTTTCGAACTTGGGCGTTCCCGGGCCATCAAAGGTTCCCGGCGGTCATCTGAAGGGCTTCGACCTCGCGACAGGTGAAGGCAAGCTCAGCGCCGCGTTTCCGGGCAAGGCGACAGTCTGCAATGACATGGTCGTTGCCGCCGACGGAACGCTGTATGTGACGAACACCGCAGCTCCGCAGATCTTGCGGCTGAAGCCCGGCGCGAAAGAGCTCGAAGTCTGGGTCGAGAACGATCTGCTCGTTCCGAAGAACGGCGCGGGCCTCGACGGCATAGCCTTGGGAAGCGACGGCAATCTCTACGTCAACACCTATGGCGGCGGTGAATTCTTCCGCATCGACGTCAAGGACGGCGTGCCCGGCGCCGTGACGAAGTTGGCGACATCACGCCCACTGAAGTTCCCTGATGCTCTGCGCCAGCTCGACGGCAACACGTTCCTGATGGTGGAAGGTACCGGGACGCTCGATCGGGTGATCGTGGACGGCGACAAAGTCACGCTCGAAACCTTGAAGGATGGCCTCAACGGCCCGACGTCTCTTGCGAAGATCGGCAGCACGGTCTGGGTCGGTGAAGGTCAGCTCAATCATCTTTTCTCGCCCAAGGAGAATGGGCCGCCGAAGCTGCCGTTCCAAGCCGTGCCGGTAACGATTGGCAACTGAACAATGCTGTCCGGACTTCCGTCCGGGCAGCTTCAATCTTTCAAAGTACAGGAGTTCAGCCATGCAACCTGCCGTAACAAAGCGCGCTGCAGTTTTTGCCGCGCCGGTAGCGCTCGCGCTCGCTCTCGGTTTGCAATTTGCAGGCACACCCGAGGCGAGCGCCGAAACTTGCCCGAGCGGCAATGCTGGCCTCAGCCTGCCGAAGGGGTTCTGCGCGACCGTTTTCGCCGACAACATCGGCCACGCCCGCCAAATGGCGGTCGGCAAGGACGGCACCGTCTTCGTGAACACGTGGAGCGGCGTCTATTACAAGAATAACGATTTGCCGCCGGGCGGCTTCGTTGTTGCATTGAAGGATACGAAGGGCACGGGCACTGCCGACGTCGTCAAGCGCTTCGGCGAAACGCAGCGGGAAGGCGGCCACGGCGGCACCGGCATCGCTCTCTACAACAATTACGTATACGCGGAGATCAACGATCGCATTGATCGTTTTCCGCTGAAGGACGGAGAGATCGCGCCCGAAGGCAAAGCCGAGACCGTTCTCACCGGCATGCCCATCAACGGCGATCATCCGATGCACCCGTTCATCATCGACGCCGATGGCAATCTCTTCGTCAGCATGGGTTCCGCAACCAACAACTGCGAAATCAAGAACCGCATGCCGCACTCGAAAGGTCACGAGCCGTGCGTCGAGTTGGAGACGCGGGCGGGCATCTGGAAATACGACGCCAACAAGCTTGGCCAGAAGTTCTCACCCGCCGAGCGTTATGCAACCGGCATCCGGAACGGCGAGGGCTTCGATTTCGATTCCGCGGGTCAGCTCTACGTAACGCAGCACGGGCGCGACCAGCTGCATGAGAATTGGCCGGAGCTTTACTCCGCGCAACAGGGGTTCGATCTGCCGGCTGAAGTCGTCGTCGCGCTGAAGCAGGGCGGCGATTACGGCTGGCCGTATTGTTACCACGACGGCGAGCAGCAGAAGCTCGTGCTGGCTCCGGAATACGGTGGCGATGGCGGCAAGAAGGTAGGGCGATGCGCCGAGAAGCTCGGGCACGTCGCGTGGTTCCCGGCGCATTGGGCGCCGAACGACCTGAAGATCTACAAGGCCTCGTCATTCCCCGAACCCTATCGCAACGGCATGTTCATCGCATTTCACGGCTCGTGGAATCGCGCGCCCGGTCCGCAAGGCGGCTACAACATCGTCTATCAGCCGTTTGCTGATGGTAAGCCAACGGACAAGTTCATTGTCTTTGCGGACGGCTTCGCCGGCGCTAAGAAGGATCCGGGCAGCGCTGCGCACCGGCCATCGGGACTTGCCGTCGGCCCGGACGGCGCGCTCTATATTTCGGACGACGTGAACGGCCGCATCTGGCGCGTCACCTATTCCGGCGATCCGAAATCGAAGACCCTCGATGCAGCACCGGAAGTTCAGACCCAGACGGCCAACTCAGGCCAGGCTTTGCCGCCGGAGGGTATTCATCCCGAGGCCGGAGCATTGGCGGCGCTCCCCGTGCCGCCGGGCTCGACTGCCGATCAAGTCGCGCTCGGAAAGAAAGTCTTCGATGGTGACGTCGGCGGCGCGACATGCGCCGGATGTCATGGCGCGGGCGGCGTGGGCAGTCCGGTCGGCGCCGATCTGACGTCCGGAAAATGGCTATGGAGCGACGGCAGCGTCAAGGGCATCACCAAATCGATTTTGGAAGGCGTGCCCGAACCGAAAGAGCATCCCGGCGCAATGCCGCCGAAGGGTGGCGTCGAGTTGTCTGATGATCATGTGAAGGCCGTCGCCGCTTACGTCTGGGCGCTCGGACATCAGAAGAAGTAGGAACGAAGGGCGCGCGGCCGTGCGGGCGGCGCGCTCTTCTTCCAATCAGAACAGGCGCGCGCCGTTCGGCACCTTGATGTCGGGCTTGAACATCACGACCTCGCCGTTCTCATCCGGAAAGCCGAGCGTCAGCACTTCCGACATGAACTTGCCGATCTGCCGCGGCGGAAAATTCACGACCGCCGCGACCTGCCGTCCGACGAGGGTCGCACAATCATAATGACGCGTGATCTGCGCGCTCGATTGCTTGACGCCGATGCCGTTGCCGAAATCGATCCTGAGCTTCAGCGCCGGCTTCCTTGCTTCCGGATAAGGCTCGGCGGCAACGATGGTGCCGACGCGAATATCGACCGCAAGAAACTGATCGAACGTGATCGTCGCCGCCGCAGGCGCATTGGAATCGTGAAGGAGATGCATCGTCCTGTCTCTGTAATGCTTACCCGAGCTTGCCTGTCAGAAATTGCGCTTCCCCATTTCCGAACGACCAATCGGCGTCGGTGTTGATGACGAAGTTGACCATCACATCGCCCGGCGCGATGCCGCAGCGATTGGAAAGTGCTTCGACCAGAAGCCGGTAAAATGTCTGCTTCTCTTCAGTCGTACGCGGCCGGCTCGTCACCTGAACGAGCACGACTTTGTGCGTGCGTTCGATGCCAAGGCCCGTATCCTCGATCCGCACGCGGCTCGGCTCGTGCTCATGGACGATTTGATAGCGGTCTCGCACCGGCACCTTGAAGGCTTCGAGCATCGCGTCGTGCGCCGCGTCGAGCAGCGTTGCAATTTCAGCCTCGGTGCGCCCCTTGATGAGATCAAATCGCAAGAACGGCATGGAATATTCCTTTGGACCTAAGAGTGCCGAAAGACGTTCTTTAGGACTGATCGCCAATCGAAACAACGAGACGGCCGCGCACCTTTCCGTCGAGCAGATCGCGCGCGGCATCGATGGCCTGCTCCAGCGGAATGGTGCGCGTCATACCGTCGAGCTTGCCGAAGTCGATCTGGCGGGCGAGACGTTCCCAAGCCGTAACGCGATCCGCAATAGAGCGGTAGACGGAGTTGATGCCAACGAGCGTAACGCCGCGCAGAATGAACGGAGCGACCGTCGTCCGGAAGTCCAGACCCTGCGCAAGGCCGCACGCAGTGACGACGCCGTCGTCCTTCATGCTCGCGCAGACGTTCGCAAGTGTGTGGCTTCCCACGCTGTCGACGGCGCCCGCCCAGCGAGCTGTTTGAAGCGGCCGGCCGGGCTCTGAAAGCGCTTTGCGATCGATGATCGTCTTCGCGCCGAGGCCCTTCAAGTACTCGGCTTCTTCGACACGGCCGGTCGAGACGGCGACGTCATAGCCGAGCCGCGACAGAATGAGAACGGCAACGCCGCCGACGCCGCCGCCCGCACCCGTTACGATGATCTCGCCCTTGTCCGGCGTGACGCCTTCACGTTCGAGCGCCATCACGCACAGCATCGCTGTGTATCCTGCCGTGCCAAGCGCCATCGCGCGCTGAGCGCTCAAGCCTTTGGGAAGCGGAATGAGCCAATCGCCTTTGAGGCGTGCATAGCCCGAGAGCCCGCCCCAATGAGATTCGCCGACGCCGAACCCGTTGAGCACGACCGCGTCGCCCGGTTTGAAACGCGCGTTGCTGCTCTCTTCGACGATCCCCGCGAAGTCGACGCCCGGCACCATCGGAAATGAACGGACGATCGGACCCTTGCCGGTAATAGCAAGGCCGTCTTTGTAGTTGAGTGTGGAATGGCTGATGCGCACCGTCACATCGCCTTCAGGCAGTGACTGCTTATCGAGTTCCGCGAGACGAGGCGTGGCGCGCTCGCCGTCTTTCTCAATCAGGATTGCTTTGAACATCTCGTGCCTCCGAGGGGTTCGGCCGTTTACTCTTCGCCGTCATCGGAGGCAAGACGCGAAACGGCCGCCATTGCTGGCAGCCGTCACTTTCGCATGGGAGATATGCGAAGCCTTACATTTTAACGCGCTTCTTCTCCGGATCGTAGAACGGAAACGGCACGACCGTTGCCTTGAAACGCTTCTGTAGTCCGTCGAGACGTCCGATCTCAAGCGCGGTCCCCGTCGCCGAATGCGTGACGTCCACCCGCGCGAACGCAAGCGTTTTTTTAAGAAGCGGCGAGCGCATCGCGCTTGTCACAGCGCCGACCTGCGCGCGGCCGACGAACACCGGATCGCCGTGCGCGGGTTTTTCGTTGCCCTGGATTTCGAGGCCCACGAGCTTCCGGAGCGGATTGGCGCGCCGCTTCTCGATCGCGGCCTTGCCAATGTAGTCCTCTTCCTTTTTCTGCGGCACCGTAAAGCCGATGCCGGCTTCGAGCGGATCTGTCGTTGAATCGAAATCGTGACCGCCAAAGACGAGCCCAGCCTCGATGCGAACCATGTCGAGCGCATCGAACCCGAACGGTTGAATGCCGAACGGCTCGCCCGCAGCCATGACAGCATCCCACACGCCAGGCGCGTCCTTCGGATGGCAGAAGATTTCGAATCCGAGCTCGCCCGTATATCCCGTCCGCGAGACGAGAACCGGAATGCCTGCAACGCCGCCGATGCGCCCGATCGTGAAGCGGAATAGGCCGAGTTCCTGCATCGTCGGCCGGCCAGGCGGCGTCTCGATGATCTTCTGAAGAATCTCCCGCGACTTCGGACCCTGAACGGCAACGTTGTTGAGTTCGGATGTCGCCGTCTTGAGGTTCACTTTGTAGTTGGTTTTGGCGAGCTGCTCTTTAAGCCAGATGAGGCTCGCATCGTCGCCGCCGATCCAGCGGAAATTATTTTCGGCAAGCCGGAATAGCGTTCCATCGTCCACCATCCCGCCGTGCTCATAGCACATCGGCGTATAGTAGATTTGGCCGACGGCCAGCTTGCGAACGTCGCGCGTGATGATGCCTTGCAGGAACTGCTCGGCGTCCGGCCCCAGTACTTCCATCTTCCGCAAAGGCGAGAGGTCCATGATGACCGCGCCTTCGCGGCACGCCCAATACTCATCTATGGCGCCTGCGTTCGAATAGCAGTGAGGCACCCAGAAATTCCGGTATTCACCGAAGTTGCGGGTGAGGGCCGACGTGCGCGGGTGAAATCCCGATTCTCTTGTCAGCTGAAGTGGAGCATCCGGTGCCATTCTATATCCGATCGAGCGCTTGAAGGATGTGTCTTTCGGATAAACCCGAACGTGTATCTCGGTCAGGTTCCACCCGTTGGAGGCGTCAATGTCGGACGGACACGATGATGTGCCGCAGACGAGATCCGTCAGCGCGCGCATCATCACGTAGTCGCCGGGACGCGACCACGGTTCGTCCGACCAGATGTTGTTGTGGCAGTCGACGTTGGTGTTGAAGAAGAAGTTGATCGCCGGCCAGCCCTTGTAGCTGCCGATGGGATAATCCTTGAGTGCATCGTTGAAATTGTCGGTGCAGTTTGGATGGCCGAAGTAGCCCATGTCCTCGTAATAGCGCGTCGTGCATGCCAGATTGAACGTATCGTGGCGCCCAACCGTATCCTGCACGATTTCGACGAGCGGATTGCGATCCCTGTCGAAGAATTTCGAATAGAGGCCGGGCTTCGGATAAGCGGCGCCGATCATTGACCGTGTCGTCGTCGAGTCGAGCCCCAAGACTTCGCCGCGATCGAGGGCGCGGCGGTTGAAGGCCAGGAAGTCCGAGCACTGCCGCCCGGCCACATCGATGATCTGGATGTACTCGCCTTCGTGAACTTCGAAGCTTTCGGCGCTCGAGATATTGATGCGGATGTCGAGACGCGGCTCGGCGATCGGCTCCGGCAGCTTCGCTTCGTTCAGAAGCCGCGGATTGGCTCGCAGAATGAAGACCAGAATGTCGGTCGCCGGCGTCTGCTCCCATACGATCATGGGCTCGGCGGGCGCACCGAAGACGGCGAGAACGGACCGTTCAACATCTAGCGAAACGACATCGCCCGGAACGCAATCCGGCCCGAGCACGCTCGCAGCTTTCACGCCACCGATATCGAGACCCCTCCTGAACAATCCGAAGCGAACGCGTTGCGCGTCTTCGCTGTCGGCTCCGAGAGCCCGCTGAATGCCCGTAGGCTTGCCGCGTCCTTTGAGACCGAGCGCCTCGAGATCGCTTTTGCCTCCCGGCGCGAACGCCGCGATTTCCACGCCCTGTCCGCCTTCGAGCGGACTGAGTTCGACGCGATCACCCTTGTCGAGTTCGAAGACGGCCGTGCCGCCGCCTTTGAGGACGTAGCGCTCGACGCCGGGCGCCAGCGAAGATTGTCCTGGAACGAAAAGTTTCGGGCGCGCGGGGGACGTCAGAACAGTTTCGCTCATCTTGTCCTCATTTCGCTAAAGAGCATGACCTCAGATGTGGACTGGCCGCATATGCGGCCAATCCACGATTTGCTTCTTGAGGGGAGAGACCCGCTACTCCGCAGCTACCCTGCTCGGCTGATTGAGGAACGCCTCCATCGAGTCGTCGGCCGCCTTCATCCAAGGCGTATGGTGGACTGGTGCCAGCGTGCCGGTCAGCACCGATTTGTGCGAACGGTCGCGATAGGTCAGGATGTCATCCATCTTGTGATGCTCCCAGTCCTTGAACATCTTCGCGACGGCGTCGACGTCGAGGCGCGGGTAGTCGGTTGGAGCGAGAAGATCGCGCATATATTCCGTCTGGAAGTCGATCGCGCCTGAAGCATCCGGGATCGCTTCTTCCATCTCGGTCCACTTCTGGATGTCGTCGAACATATCCGACTTCGATGGCAACTTGATGCGTCCGAGTACGACGTCGCGCGCATACCAAGCCTGCGCGTCGAACATGTTGAATGTATAGAACTGATCCTGCATGCCGATGTACATCAGCTTCGGATTGTCGATCCAGAAGATGCCCTTGTAGAGGTTCGGCGGATAGAGCCGGTTGCGCGACTTGAGGCGCAGCGAGTCTTCCATGAACGGATGGTGATGCAGATATCCCGTGCACAGAATGATCGCGTCGACGTCCTTCTTCGTGCCATCCTTGAAGATGGCGGTCTTGCCTTCGACGCGCTCGAGCAAGGGAACTTCGTCCATGCGGGCGGGCCATTTGAAGCCCATCGGCCTCGTGCGCCACGAGAACGTGACGGACTTGGCGCCATATTTGTGGCACTGAATGCCGATGTCTTCCGACGAGTAGCTCGCGCCGACGCAAAGAACGTCCTTGCCCGCGAACTCGTCAGCCGAGCGGAAGTCGTGCGAATGCAACGTGCGCCCAAGGAAGTGGGTGAGACCGGGGAATTCCGGAATGTTCGGCGTCGAGAAATGGCCGCTGCCGCAGAAGACGTAGTCGAATTCCGATGATGTGAGCGTATCGGCGACGAGATCCTTCACCGTGACGGTGAACTTTTGCGTCTCTTCGTTGAAGGTGACGTTGCGAACCGCGGTGCTGAGCTTGATGTAGTGCATGATGCCGCTGCGTTCGATGCGGCCTTTGATGTAGTCGTGCAGCACGGCCCGCGGCGGAAACGACGGTATCGGACGTCCGAAGTGCTCTTCGAATGAGTAGTCGGCGAACTCCAAGCATTCCTTCGGTCCGTTCGACCAAAGATAGCGATACATGCTTGCGTGAACCGGCTCGCCGAACTCATCCGTTCCGGTGCGCCACGTATAATTCCAAATACCCCCGCAATCCTTCTGCCGCTCGTAGCAGACCATCTCGGGGATATCCGCGCCCTTGCGCCGGGCACTCTCGAACGCGCGCAAAACCGCCATACCGCTCGGGCCGGCGCCGATAATAGCTATTCGCTCTGCCATTTGGTGTCCTTCCGAAAAATCAATTCGCTAGGATTTTCTGACTGCGTAGGTAGGTGGATCAGGCTTTGTCGCGGGGATGCGTGCGAAGGCGCAGAGGATCGTAAAACGGCATCCGCACCACGGTCGCCGGCCAGTCGCCGCCGTCATGAACGACGAGTTCGGTGCCGAGCTTGGTGTAAGCGGGTTCGATCTGCGCCAAGGCAATCGATTTCATGAGATGCTTGCTGTAGGTCGTGCTGGTGATGACGCCGACTTGCTTGCCGTTCGCCGTGATCTTGGAGCCGGGCGCGATGGCCTTCGTGTGATCGATTTCAAGGCCTGCAACGAAATTGCGTTCCTTGCCCTTCTTCTCGACGAGCGCCTTCTTGCCGATGAAATCCGGCTTCGAAAGATCGACAGTCCAGTCGGCCTTCACTTCCCAAGGCGTCGTATCTTCATTCGTCATCTCGCACGGGAAGAACAACAAGCCACCTTCAACGCGCACGATGTCGAGACATGCCCACGACACCGGGATGAGGCCCTTGTCCTTGCCGGCAGCGAGGATCGAGTCCCACATCTTGTGCGCGTCCTTGGCGGCGCAGAAAACTTCATATCCGAGCTCGGCCGAATAGCCGCCGCGAGCGAGACGCACCGGCGTTCCGAACAGCGTCGACGTTCCGTGCTTGAAGTAGCCGAGCCCGGCGAGGTTCATCGGCGTATGCGGCGCGAGGATTTCGAGCGAAAGCGGCCCCTGCAAAGCGAGAACGTGCACATCGTCATCCCGCTCGACTTTGACGTCGTACTTCGGTGCGAGTGCGCGGATTGCCTCTTCGAGCTTTCCAGCTCCGTGTGAAAGCCGGTACTCGGTCGGGCTGTCGACGTAGATGAGAACGTCGTCGATCAACCCGCCATTTTCATTGACGATATTGGAAATATGCGAGTCGCCCGGCTTGGCTTTGGAGATGTCGGAGGTCAGCACGTAATTGAGCAGCTTCTCCGCGTCTGGACCCGACACGTTCAGCAACTGCAGCGACGAGACGTCAAAGAGCCCCGCCCGGCAACGAACGGCTTCGACTTCCACATAGGGATCCGTCGCGTA
The DNA here is from genome assembly GCF_900116175.1 of Hyphomicrobium facile. GTDB lineage: Bacteria > Pseudomonadota > Alphaproteobacteria > Rhizobiales > Hyphomicrobiaceae > Hyphomicrobium_B > Hyphomicrobium_B facile. The sequence continues at coordinate 488,117 of NZ_FPCH01000002.1, read as the reverse complement.
CGTTTGCGGAAGCGGCATGTTGTTCCACGACACGGATTCGAGATCCCCGCCGTTCGCCCGATGGCGATCGTTGAGAATGGACTGACGTGGCAAATCGGCTAGGGACATGAGAGCTACCTCTTGCTTGTTTTTTGATCGCTTCTGCCTTGGGGTTTTTCTTCAACTCGGTTCTCTTAGTCGGGACCTCCGCCAGGTGAGGTCGGAGCGCCGTCGTCGTATGGTGCAAGGTATGCAAGTGCCATGTCGCGGTAGCGGCCGAGGCTTTTGTACTCGACGAGTTCAGGCGGCAGCGAAGCGAGAACGCGCGGCAGGCGGCGCCCCCATTTCGGCACCGTAACGATCTGCTCGAAGCTCATTAGATAGCCGCGGATCGAGAACAGGATTGCGTTCGATCGGGGCAGCCTGAAGAGGCCCTGCATCTCGACGCGCAGATGCACTTTCTTGCCGACATTCTCCGGCGTCACCGTCATGCGATCGCTGGCCCATTTGTGATAGTTCTCAGGGCTCGTATCGAGACGCGGATTGATCGTCATCGTCCAGTTCAGGCGGCGAACCGGTTTGCCGATCTGCAGATTGAGAAGAAATTTCAAAGCGCGCTCGAAAACGCCGGCCTCGTGCGCGAGCGGTACCGGCCCGTGCCATTCGAAGAAGTTCATGCCGACGTCGAAATCGAGCGACCAGTCGGCTTGTGACGTGATGATGCCCGCATCCATCCAGAGCTGGTTGTCGCGTTGGTCCTGGATCGAGAAATCGCCCTGCACTTGACGGCCGATGAATTCCATCGGCTGGTAGGGCAGCGTGCTCGCATCGAGGAACGTGAACTTCTGGTCGATGCCGAGCGGCCGATTGATCCAATGCCACGCCGAGCCGTCGCGATGGAGCGTGAAGTGCTCGGGATAATCGCGCGCAAGCGATGTCATGAGCAGCTCGAGCATGTCCCACTGCGCCGTCATCATGTGCGGCAGAGCTTGGCAACGCAGCGGATCTGCGGCGAGAACCATCGCACGATCGCGCATTTCCGAAACGTAGTGCTCGTCGACATCGAAGTGGTATTCAAAGGGAGACCCCTTCGGACCCGGCGTGTGCGGTTCGATGTTGACCGAATAGCGGTACTGATCCTCGACGAAAGGAAACGGAAACCGCCGGATGTTGGAAGGACTATTCGTGTACGTGAAGTCGTCGCGAAAAGTCTCGTTTCTAAATGTCAGTCCCATACCATGATCTCCCGGATAGGAATTTTTGAATTGTTCTTTAGAGATCGAGAGTGATCGATCCTGTTTGAATGCGAGACATGCAGATCATGATCTTCTTGCCGCTCACGCGCTCGGGCTCGGTGAGAAAATGGTCGTTGTGCTCGATGAAGCCGTCGCACGCGACGACCTGCGTTTCGCATTGACCGCAAGCGCCGCCGCGACAAAGGAACGGCGCGTCGACCCCATTCTCTTCGAGTGCTTCGAGAATGCTTTGGTGGCCGCGAACGATGACCTCGCGGCCCGACCGCGCCAACTTCACGAGGAACTGCTTACCCGGAGGTGGAGCGCTGAATTGTTCGGAGTGCACGTTTTCGTCGGGCCAGCCGAGCAGCTTTGCTGTCTGCAATGACCAGTCGATCATTGGCTTTGGCCCGCAGACGTACATATGCGTGCCGAGCCGCTGGTCGCCCAGAATGCGCTCGAGCGGGATCAGCTGACCCTGGTCCTGGCGATAGATATTCACGCGCGATCCGTAGCGTGATTGCAGATACTTGCAGTAGGCGCCGTCTTCGAGCGAGCGAACGCCGTAGTGCAGCTCGAAGTCCGAATGCAGCCCGTCGAGTTCGTTCATCATCGACATGAAAGGCGTTATGCCGATGCCGCCCGCAACCAGCACATGCTTCTTCGCAAGCTTGGCCGGCGGAAAGAGATTGAGCGGCTGCCCGATCTCGAGTTCCGTGCCGACGGAGACGTTCTCATGCATGAACTTCGAGCCGCCGCGGGAATCCTCGACGTTCAAAACGCTGATTTGATAGCTCGACGTATCTGAGGGCGCTCCCATGAGAGAGTAGGGATTACGCAAGAGACGGTCGCCCGCGTGCATGACGACAGAAATGTGAGATCCGCCGGAAAACTCCGACAGCGGAGCGTTATCGGCGTCGACTAGGCGAAAGCGCTTGATGCGGTTCGCCACACGTTCCACCTCGGCGACCCGAACGCGCCGTAAAAGATTTCCGCTCATAGGTACAAGGCCTCCGTCGGAGGAACTTCGCCGGGGACTTCCGCGTCGATGCATACGCCCTGGAAGGCGGCGAGGCGGCGGGAATAGTGATCTCTGACCAGCAGCGTGAGCCCGCAACCAGTGCATTTCACCGGGTTCGTCGTGACGTCCTCGATGAACGTCTTGCAATGGACGCATTGAACGCGCCGCTTGAGAGAGCCGCGATGCTCGGTCCGGATCGACAAGTGATCGATTGAGAAATCGAGGCCCGCCTGCACGACGAGACCGATGAGAGGTTCGGAACCGGCAGCGTAAAGGCGCAAGCCCATGGGCGCAGTTTCAAGGAGTTGGCGCAGACGCGCGATGCCGTCGGCAAGAGTTGGCTGAATTTCGACCGCAGCCGGCGCAAGATCGCGACTGAGCGTTTGGGTCTCGGTAGCAGACAGGCTGTCCGCCAGAATGATGGTCGCCCGCTCCGCAAAGGCGCTGCCGGCGCGCGAAAACAACTCGGCGACCGCCGCCGCACCCGCTTTGTCGCAGACGATGATATTGCGTCGCGCATTGAGATCCGGGCTGAGACCCGGATAGATAGGCCGGCTTTTGATAGTGCTTACCGTCATTAATTGCTCCCTAAATCCGTCAGGCCGAATGCCTGGGACCTGCGGAAAGTGATCAGAGCAGATCGGAGCGGCGGAGGAAACCGCCCCGACCTGCAATTTGTCTAGGCAGGCAGCTGGAAGAACCAGTTCGACACCAGGACGACGAGCAAGCCAGCGGCGAGAACGAGATAGGGAAGCACCCCGGCCTTCCGCGTCTTCAAGTCGCTCTGCGTCAGTCCGAGATCCTCCAGCATGTGGGCAGGAAAGACGCCTTTATCCTGCACGTAATGGCGGAAGCAGAACACCGGAATAATCAGCGAGGCGGTGAACAGCCCGGCCCACAATGCGACGGGGTTCCAGACCTTCGCTCCCGCGCCCATGAAGACGGCATTGACGAACGCGAACACCGCGCCGATGGCGAGCACGAAGCCCGGTGCGCGCCACGGACGATGGACGCCGGCGTTATCGATGCGGTGGATCCAACCTGAATTGAGGTTCAGGAAGTTGAAGATGATGTAACCGCAGTTCGAAACGGCGAGGATGAAGAAGAAGCTCGTGGCGTCGGCGCAGGCGATCGCGAGGACCGCAAGGTTGATCACGAGATCGGTCCACATCGCGCGCGTCGGTGCACCATGTTCATTAACGTGACTGAGGTAGCGCGGCAGCCAGCCATCGCGCGAGCCCTGGTATAGGGTGCGCGATGATCCGGCCATCGCGGTCATCAGACACAACATGAGCGCCAGGATCATGAGCATGACGAGCAGGCTCGTGAGCATTCCACCGTGGCCGACCATGTTGGCCATGGCCGCCGCAACGCCGGAACCATCGACAATCGATGGCTCGAGCATACCCTCGAGACCCAAAACCCCTTGGAAGGTGAAGGGCACGAGCGTGAAGAGCACGAGGCAAAGCAGGCCCGAATAGAAGATCGCCTTGAACGTATCGCGGCCCGGATCACGGAATTCGCTCGTGTAGCAAATCGCCGTTTCAAATCCATACGTGGACCACGCGGCGATGAACATGGCGCCGAGAATGAGTGTCCAGCCCGGGATATCCCAATGGCCCATTTCTGGAGCATAGGCGGCTTTGAGCGGTTCGAGCGGCGTGAAGTTCGACCAGTTGATCTGGCCCGTGAGGATTGGCACGACGCCGACGATGAACATCGGTATGATCACCGCGAGCCCAATATACTTTTGAACGCTGGCGGTGCCGAGAATCCCTCGGTGCTGAATGGCGAACGTGATCAGCATGAGCACCGCGCCGATGAAGAACGCGGCGTTGAACGAGAACGACACGGGCCCGAGAGTCCCGTGGAAGAGGGACCAATTGCGGATCTCCGGCGTCAGCGCGGCGATGGCATCCGTTGAAAGGAGTGCCGCGACTGCGTCCGCTGCCGTCTTGCCCTGGTTCGCCGCGATCCACTCGGCGACGCGAGGAGAATCGAGCGGGATCGACGCGGCATGAGCACTGACCCAGGCGGCGACTTGCGGCGCGTCAGCCGGTGGGACGGCTGCCAGTGAATTAAGAATATACGCGGCTGCGATCGAGCACCCCAGCGAGAGCACGGGCGACCACGCGAACCAGTTGCACCAGACGGACAACGGCGCGATCAGCTTGGAATATCTCACCCATGCCGCTGCGCCATAGACCGAGGCGCCGCCCGATTTGTTCGGGAAGAGGCCGGCTATTTCCGCGTATGTGAAGGACTGGATGAGCCCCATGAGCATCGAGACGAACCAGACGAGAAAGGCAACTTTTCCCGCTACGCCCGCGATGCCTCCGATGGAAAACAGGACAAGGGCCGGGACGCCGCTGGCGACCCAAAACGCTCCTCTCCAGTCGATAGCTCGGACGAGTTTGCCGGACGACGCGCTAAACGCGCTGCCCGAAGTATGCACTCCAGTATCTATGGCCATGATCGCTCCAGCTGAGCCTGCTCATTGATAAAACTTCGTGCAGCAATCGATCCCCGAGCTAGGCGCACAAGCGGCGCTGCCGCGTGAAGCAAAAAGCACGATCCCCCGTCGGGCCCGGCATTGGCGTGACGCAACCAGATGATTTTGCGACATAAACCAATTTAAACCAGTAATTACCGCAATTAGCCCAACGTGACCATGTTACGGGGTGGCGAATTACCCGCAAGTCAAAAAAGTCACCAAAAAGAAACTACGCTGATCATTTCGCAGGCACGAAATGCAGATTTCATCGATATTAAACGCAGTTAGACGCGATATCGCAGGTGCGAACCTATATTGGCTTGCATTGGTTGAATCCGGTTGCATTCTGGTTGAGAGAGAGGCATCTTTTTTCCCAATTGGGGATTGGCAATTGCCTCATAAATCGGAATTGCAGGCGCGCGTGGCTGAGATTGGGACTTGGACGGATCAGAGCCTGCATGCCTTCGCGGCAATGGCACGCGTACAGATCGATGATGCTGCGCGCTTGTGGATTCGCGCGGCGGCGATTGCCGAGGGCGCCCCGTCTCCGGCGCCATTGCTCGCTGCAAGCCGTTCGAACGCCGGCGTCGCGCACATCATTCTCGGCAACGCACACGAAGCACGCCACGCCTTTCGCACAGCGGAGGAGGGTTGGCGGCTGGTTATCGCCGGCATCGCAACGCTTGACGTCCCGATGACAGGCGCGACCTCGTTTCACTTCCGCCTCGCAACGAAGGTCCCGCACGCGCTGATCGAACCGCGCCGCCAGAGATATCGTCAGCTCGCGGAAGCAGCGCTCGCCATCACCCGCTTCAATCTTCTCATTGTCGATGCCGGTGATCCGGCATCCGAAAGCGTGACTCTTCAGGCGCGCGACCTGACGGCGATGCTCAAGGACATCCTGGGTCCGGGCTCACCCGAAGTTCGCCTGCTTGCGACGCCTGCTGAGCCGGCAACGGATGCATCTGTCTTTTCGAGCTACGCAGCGAAAGCTGCAGATTTCGCCCATCGCCAGAACACGCTTTCGACTGCTCTCTCCGAGGATTGCGCGACTTTGGAAGCCGCCGTCGCGCTCACCGCACTGCTTGGGCCCCAGACATTTTCTGCAGTTCGTCATCTGCGGAAAACCGAAAAGGCCCGCTCTGAAATTGGAATGCCACATTAGCTTGAGCTGAAATCATGTCTGACACTTACGACTTTGAAGCGCCTCCCTGGATCGACGATGTCACGCGCCATCCGCTCGTCACGCCGCGGGTGAAGGAGATCGCCACACGCCTGTTCGCCCGCTTCGCGTCGGGGGAATATCCGTTCGGAACGCGAATTCCGGCCGAGCGGGACTTGGCCGATGCATTCGGCGACAGCCGGGCGACGATACGCCAGGCGCTCGAGTTCTTGGCCACATACGGGATCGTCGCCCGCCGTCCGGGAAGCGGCACCTTCGTTTCATATCAACGAAAGCGCTCGTCTCACGACGGCAGGGATGAGCGCACCTCGTCGTTTCCCGCCGTCGACCAGCTCGTCGAGACCGCGTCGCCGTTCGCGATGAATATCGCGAGTTCCATCCTGGCGCCTGAGATGACGCGCCTCGCGACCATTTACATGTCGGCGCGAGATGTCGCCGATCTTCAAAATCAGCTCATCCAACTCGAAGCGATCGTCACCGAATCCGACACGTTCGCGATGTTGGAAGAGGAATTCATGATGGCCATCGCCCGCGGCACGCATAACTCGCTGATCGTCGCGATGTACGCAATTCTGCACGAGGTGCGGCGCCATCCGCAATGGGCGTCGGCCCGCCAGCAGGCACTGACGCCGGCGAAAATCAAGAGCATCCAGCTGATGTTCAGGTCGCTTTATGATGCCATCGAGAGGCGAAACGTGGAGACCGCCGTAGAGATCATCAGGCTCTACTTCGCCAACGCCCACGAGGACATGATCTACGAGTCTTGAGCCGTCAAACGATCGAGTGTCTCGGCGGAAGCGGCGAGGTGTTCGCGCTGATCCCACATCAGGTTCATTGATCGCATGTGCTTGACGAGGATCGACCGGTGTTTCGACCACCAGTCCGCGATCGAGCCGAACTCCTGAATTCGCGCCTTGCCGTCGACGATCGCGACGACGGGCCATTCTCCGACGAGCGCATTGTCGATCCCGAACAGATCTTTTCCCCACCATCTGGCTTCGCCGAAAGCGTGCGGACCGATGCCGCCGACCTTCATCGCCGCGAGAACGGAGAACGGCTCGAACGTCCGCGCGCGCTGCACGGCTGATTTCCAAAGTTCCAGCGTCGAGGCGTATTCCCACGACACCGCGCTCCATGTTCCAGGGAAGCGGCGGCAGAACTCCTCGTAGAATTTGCCGGGATCTTCGAAGTTCGTATGGCCATCGTTGAGGCGAGGATCGTCGAAATCCGGAAACTGGAAGACGAAGCCTTCCATGAATTCGACGCTCGTGCGCCGGATGAGCTCCGGATAGTTGTCGCACGTGCAGGACAGAAGGCGGCCGCGGAAGCCGCGTTTGAATGCTTCGATCGTAAGCGAATGCACAAAGGGCTCGTACGCCGTATCCCAACAGAGGATGTCCGGCTTCTTCGCCATAAGTTCGTCGACGATCGGCCCGAAATCGCTCGTTTCCGGTTCGAATACGCGCTCGGCGACAAGCTCGATGCCGGCTGCTTCGAATGCCGCTCTGTAGGTCGCGATGGACGGCAGGCCGAGAAGATCGCGCTGCGCGCACAACGCCGCCGTCTTGAGTTCCGGATGTTTCCGCCTCAGCCACTCGACGCCAGTCACGTTGTAGATTGGATGGACTTCGCTCGGTGCAACGAGCGTCGGCACGTCCGGCGACAGGTCGCTCGGCAGAAGCGTCGCGACGAGCATGCGATGCTGGCTGATGAGCCGTCTGACTTCAGCCGTCAGGTCGTTGCCGCCGATCATGAGGATGAGCTTCACGCCATCCTCCATGATCAGCTTCCGTGCGCCTTGAAGCGCCAGGTCAGGCTGATAGTTGGTGTCGAACTGGATGAGTTCGAGCTTGTATTTCCGGCTGCCGACCTTCAGGCCCCCGGCAGCGTTGATCCGCTCGACCCAAATGAGACTGCCGTTGAATCCCGGCAATGCCCACGCTTTGAGTGGTCCTGTCAGCGGAGCGAGGATGCCGATCTTCAGAACCGTTTGTGAACCGAGTCCGAAGTCCCTCATTGCAACCGCCAGAGCCGATGCGACGGCGCTTCTGGGTCTAACGGCCATGGCCTGGCTTTACCGGGCTTGAAAACTGTCGAAACACTGGATCAACTTCTTGGCGGCTTGCCGGACCCGTGCGCTGTCGCGTCGGCTTTCTCGGAATTTCACGAACGAACGGTCAGGCTAAGGCCGGAGCTACTGCTTGTCGATAGGTCCAGATGCCCAACCCCCGGGGCCGCATCGTCATTGCAGCGGACAAAACGGGGGAGCGGGGCGCTCCGCTAGCGTGTCGCCCCGGTGGTGGCGATTGCCGAAGTCTCGACCGGCGGTGACGACGGCTGATGCTCTGCTGCGACTTCCAGCTGACCGCCACGAACTTTCGTTAGGAAAGCATCGAGACTTGGGCCCCAGATGTCCCAGCCCTGGCGATCGTCGGCAATGGAATGGCCATCGTTGCCGTAGGCAGGAAGGATATGCTCTTCCGCATTGCCGCCCGCGCCGTTCCAGGCTTGTGCCAGTTCCTGTGCGAGGGCCGGGCCGAAATAGCTGTCGTTCTCGGAATAAAACCAGATGCTCGGCTCGCGCGCCGTGCCGCCGTACTTGTGCGCCGCCGCGACCAATTCCGGCTTGCCGCAAATGGCATTGGACCGTCCGTACGCGTGACCGCCGCGGCCCCCCGCGAAATTCACGACGCCCTGCACCTGCGGAAGATTGCGTGCAGCGAGAGCCAACGATGCCCATCCGCCGGTCGAGATACCCGCAACAATCGTCGCCTTCTGCGCGATGAACGGCTGTTGGGTCATGTAATTGACGGTCGCGGCGATATCGTCGGCTGCGATGTTGCCGGAGGCGTAATGGTTCGGTTGCTGGCAGGAGCCGATGGACTCCGAGAGAGCGCCGCCGGTGGCGCCGTGACCGCGACGCTGCGGAAGCACGACGACGTAGCCGCGTTCGACGAACCAACGGGATAGCCAGTAGTAAACCGGCATGGCGACGGCGAGGCGCGTCGCTTCGTCGGTGCCGTGATTGATGACCACGAGCGGATATTTCTTATTGGGCTCCGACGCTTCGTCCTCGGGGCGGAACACCGTCGCGCGTAGCGAGCGTCCTTCTTCGCCGCTTGGCAGGATCCAAAGCTGCTCGCGCATGCGCGAACCCTCGGGCCCGAAAGCGCCGAATTGCTGCTCGGCCGCGTTCGCCGATCCGCAGAGTGCGACGGCCAGCATCATCGCGGCCATCAACATTTTATTCACAAGCTGGCCCGATCTGTCCGACAAGCGGGACAGAAAAGTTCCCCTTACGAAAGTCATTAAAAGTTCCCCGCGCCACCGCGTCTTTGCAGTGGCATTGGAAAGCCGTATGGCGCGCGCGTCAAGAGCACAGGCGACACACCCCGAACTCATGCACCGAAGCCCGTATTTACTGATCATTTTTGATCAGGTGCGTTGCTGACGCGGCGACGGACGGTCGCACAATCTCCGCATTTCACGCTCGCCTGCGAGCGCGGCCGATCTCACAAAAAGAAAGCGCCGGGACATGGCCCGGCGCTCGTGATCGCTATTCGCTAGACGCCCGGTTTACCACCAGCATACGCCGATGCAGTAGCCGTACCGCGGATAAGCATGGCGCCGGTAAGCCGGCTGATACGAGTTGTAATAATAGTGCCGGCGATACTGCTGGTGATGGCGATAATAATAGCGGTGGCGCCAGTACCGGTCGCGCCAATGCCGATGCCGCCAGCCGTGATGATACCCGTAGCGATGATTCCAGCGATGGTGCCTGTAACCGCAGTGGCGATACCCGTTACGCCACCAGCAGCGATAGCGCGCTTGTTGAACCGTTGCGGATTGCTCCGCCTTCAACGCCGAAATGTTGGTCATCAATACCGCGGCGCGCGCCTGCGGAACATTAGCCCCAAATGCAATGGCCATCGCGCAGCTCAGCGCGATGAGCGAAAGCAATTTTCTCATATGCTGCTCCCCCTTCCCAATCGTCAGAAGATAGCCACGCGGACCTTTGTGCCCGCTCCGTGGACAGATCATTCTCGATACTGCATTTGGGATGTGTCCGTACAACCCAATCCGCCCAAACTGATCCCCGTTGAAGCCGCTTGTCAGGGCGGTGTGGCATGTTCGCGTCACCACGGAAGTTCAGGCAGTGCGGGAAGGGGCAGCTCGGCACCGCTAGCGAGTTCGTTGCCTCAGCTCTCCGAGCAGCTGGGCAATATCTGAACGCTCCGGTTCGAGGTGATTGAGGAGTTCCGCGCGGGCGAGTGCCGATGCATCGTCGCCGGCCTCGATCTCGTATTTCGCGAGAGCCCATAAGATATCGCGATCGTACGGGTGACGCGTGAGCGCGCTCTTCAGCGCCTCCACCGCTTCTCGCGGCTTGCCGGTATCGTGAAGTGCGACTCCATAAACGTAGCTGAAGCGCGGATCTTCGGGAGCAAGCTCAGCAGCCTTCGCAAGAGCAGCCATCGCTTCGGGCAGGCGCTTCTGACGAATGAGACTGAGACCGAGCGCGTGCCACAACCCGCCGGAACGGGGATTTCCGTCGAGCGATTTGCGTAACACCGCTTCAGCGCCAATCTCGTCGTCCTGCCCTCGCTTCAGTTCGGCTAACGAGATGACTGCCGGGACGAAGGTTGGATCGATCTCGATCGCCCTTGCGAACGCGGCTCGGGCGTCGCTTAGCTTGCCGCGGTCGCGATAAAGCGTACCGAGATTGGCATGCGACTCCGGCCGTTCCGCATTGAACATTTGGGCATCGATATATTCGGCGAGCGCCTTCTCGAATGAGGCGCGATCATCGGCCGACAAATTCTGTTCCGCTTCTCCGGCAATGGCGCGAGCGGCATCCATACGAACCAAGCGCGTCTCGTCCCTCAGCGAAGGCGCGAGTAGAGACCGGCGCGTCTCGGGGGCCGCCCCGGCAATCACCGACACGGCCGCTGCTCGAATTTGCGGATCATCGATTTTCAAGGAGCTCGCCGCGAAGTCCAGGACCTGAGGCGAGGGAAATCGTCGAAGCCTCGCAATCGCACTTGCGCGTGCGATAGGTGCCTCGGTGCTCGCTTTTGCAATTCCGATCAAACCGGGTTGAGCGCCAGGGGCTCCCCAGTCGCCACGATCGAAGGCTTCAGCGAAATCTTGGAAGCCCGGTTTCGGCGAAGGATACCAAGCCTTGACGGCATCCATGGCCCACTTGGCGCTCTTGTCCGTATGGCATTGATTGCAAGCGTTGGGCGTTCCGAGCAGCACCGTTCGATCGGGGCGAGGAATGCGGATTGAATGATCACGGCGGCCATCGATGCCCATGTATGTGGTGACCGGCATATGGCATGCGGCACATTCAGCGCCCTTTGAATTCGGCGCGTGGTGATGATGCGCACTGACGTCAAATCGCTCAGGCTCATGGCACTGCCCGCAGAGCGAATTTCCGGTTTGGCGAAGCTTGCCCGTGTGCGGGTTATGACAGTCGGAGCAGGTGACGCCTGCGGAATGCATGCGACTCTCGAGAAATGATCCGTAATTGTAGACCTCATCGCGCTGCTGGCCGTCGACATGATAGAGCCCGTCTTCCAGCAGCGACGGCCGGAAGGCGTCAAACAGGCGGCCAACGCTGCCAGGATCATCCGAGAACTGTTGGCGCCGCGAATGACAGCCGGCGCAAACATGAATCTCGTTGGCCGATGTACGAGGCGCCGAGCGGTGAGCCTGCCCACTCGCATCCATTGGCCACGTCACGCCTTTGCGTTCGTCGAAGGTTTGCGCAAATCCCTTGCCGCGCTGATCGGATTGCTGCCATCCGTTTGACCTCGTCGCCCAAGCCACATGCTCCGAGCCGGGACCGTGGCAGGCTTCGCATCCGACGCTGATCTCGGACCAGGTCGTGCGAAAACTCCCGCTCGTCTGATCGTAATTCTTCTTGATGTTGGTCGAGTGGCACCACGCACACTGGTAATTCCAGTTTTGATCGATGCCGGTCCAATGCAGCGGATCCCCGGCCTTCAACTTGCGATCTGGATAGAGATGAAACCAGCGCTGACCGCCGTCTTCCTTCGATCGCGCATCCCACGCAATGCCGAGCGCTTGAAACCGCCCGCCTGGAAGCTTGATGAGATACTGCTGTAGCGGCCAGACGCCAAACGTGTAGCTGATCTCGAAGTCGCCCAGTGCCGCGTCAGGCCCATCGGTCCGGACCCAAAACTTGCCGTCACTTTTGTAAAATTTGCTCGTGACATTTTCATTGCTGAACGTAGTGCCATCGAAGCGTCCAAGCACAGTTTGCTCGGTCGCCTCCTGCATAGCCACAGCGTGTTGCGAGCTAAGCCAGTCGTTATGCTCGGCTGCATGACATTGCGCGCATCGGTTTGATCCGGCGAAATCGGGATGCGCAACCGGATCGGTCGGTTTCACCTGCGCCTCTTCCGCATGTGATCGAGGCGTTTCCAGCCAGAAATTCACAGTCAGCGACAATGCGAGATAGGTCAGGATCAGCCATGAAGCTCTTGCAGCACTGCGCCATCGAATAGAACACGCCGAGTGGTTCATATCGCGTCTGAGCATAAGAGTACCGCCACGCTTGGCTGCATCATCGCTGCCGCCCGATATGATAATCAGCACACTGTATAGAACCTATTTACGAACTAAATCCTCGTCGATTGCGCGTGTGCGTGAACTTGGGCAGCTTCGACTTTCGGTGTGCGGGCAGGTGCGCTGCATCCTCAGTTGAAGGAGCGCCAAACATGCATATCTCTCAAAAAATCGGGATCGGTTTCGTCACGCTACTGTGTGCGCTGTCTATGATCGGCTCGCAGGCATCGGCACAGCAGCCAACGACACAGCAGCCCACGGCACAGCAGGCCCCAGCACAGCAGACCTCGGCACAAGTGAAGAAGCCCAACATCCTGTTCATCATGGGCGATGACATCGGCTGGATGCAGCCGAGCATCTACCATCGCGGCGTGATGGTTGGAGAAACGCCGAACATCGACCGCATCGGCAAGGAAGGTGCGATGTTCACCGACTATGTGGCCATGCAGAGCTGCACCTCCGGTCGCAACGCCTTCTTCACCGGCATGTATCCGCTGCGCACAGGCATGATCCCTCCACAACTGCCCGGCAGCCCGTCCTATCTGCAGCCCGGCACGCCGGCGTTGGCGAAGTTTCTGTTCGACCTTGGCTACACCACAGGCGAATTCGGCAAAAACCATCTGGGCGATCACACCGCAGCGCTTCCAACGGCACACGGCTTCCAGGAGTACTGGGGCTATCTCTATCACCTCGATGCCATGCAGCAGGTGAGCTTCCCGGACATCAACAAGAATCCAGACACCCAGACCGTCGCGCCGCCTTGCCGCAACACGCCGATCCCCGGCATCGCGGAGGTGCCGGGCGCGGTGGACCCCAAGACCACGACCTGCCTGACGCCGCCGCGGAATGTGCTGTTGTGCAAATCTTCCGACGGCACCGAGCGCAACCAGATGTGTTCCGACGAAGGACCGCTGACGCTTGAGCGTTCCAAGACGGTGGACGAGGAAATCTCGGACAAGGTGGTCGACTTCCTCGACCGCAACGACCCGAAGAAGACCAACAAGCCCTTCTTTGTTTGGTACAACCCGGCCCGCATGCATGTCGTGACCGTGCTGTCGCCGAAATACGAAGCCATGGTGGGCGAGCGCGGCGGCAAGGACTGGGGCGTGAATGAAGCCGGCATGAAGCAGCTCGACGACAATGTCGGCGTCGTGCTCAGGAAGCTGGAAGACATGGGCCAGCTCGACAACACCATCGTGGTCTTCACTACCGATAATGGCGCTGAGGCCATCAGCTTCCCGGATGGCGGCGTTACCCCCTTCAAGGGCCAGAAAGGCGAGGCTTGGGAGGGCGGCTATCGCGCGCCGATGGTGATCCGCTGGCCCGGCGTTATCAAGCCGGGCACGGTCAACAACCAATTGTTTGCGGCTCTCGACTGGGTGCCGACGTTGGTCGACATTGCCGGCGGACCCAAGGGGGATGGGCTGAAGCAGCAAATCGAAGCAGGGCAGTATCCCGGCATCGTCAAGACGACACTCGACGGCTTCGACCAGACCAACATGCTCGAAGGCAAATCCGCGAAATCGGCACGTGACTTCTTCTTCTACTATTCAGGCGCGACGCCGTCCGCGGTGCGCTACAAGAATTGGAAGATGTACTACACCATGTCGCAACCGGGGCCGTCCGGCTGGATTCTGCCGCTCATCCCGTTCCACTTCACCCTGGTACAAAACATCAAGCGCGACCCGTTCGAGCAGGCGGTCGGCATCCAACAGAAGTCAGCCATGAGCCTTGGCGGCGCATTGGGCGCTCCGGCGACCGCGTTCCAGTACGATTGGAACATGCTGCCCATCGGCCAACAGCTGTGGCTGCACCACCTCGAGTCCTACGACAAGTATCCACCGCTGCAGGCGCCCGAGTCCTACAACCTCAGTGGAATCCTGGATCAGGTTAAGAAAGCTCACGCCAACCATCCGAGCGACTAGCTGACTGAGACGAGCGCTATGTGACGAAGCGCCCGCAGCGCTGCTAGCGGACAAGGCGTGCATGCTTCTTACGCAATGAAGCGTGCGGCAATAACCGCAGCTTCTCGGCGGCAAACGTCACGAATGACCGCACACGAGCGTTGCTTGAAGACGTCGGGCTATAAACGAGTTGCACTGGGATTTCGGTGTCCTCGAAGCGGTCCAGGATTGGCAGCAACCGCCCCTCGCGCAACGCGTCCTCTGCTTGATAGGAGAGAACGCGCGTGATGCCGATACCCGCAGTCGCTGCCGCAACGGCGGCGTCGGCCGTATTGACGGACAAACGGGAGCGCACACGTACCGCCTTGCGGCCATTGCGGCGGCTTCTGAAAATCCAGCGCGTTCCACCAGGAAGATTGGCAAACGTTACGCAATCGTGCTGGGTGAGGGCCGCGGGTGCCGAGGGCGTGCCGCAACGCTCCAAATAGGCTGGCGCCGCACAGGTCACGAGGCGCAACGAACCCACGCGCGTCGCAAGAAGCGCAGAGTCCGGCAATTCGCCGATGCGCAGCGCAATATCGATTCCCTCCTCGAGAAGGTCGACCACGCGATCGACCAGCAACAGACGTGCATTGATGCGCGGATAATCAGCCAAGAACCGCGCGAGCAGCGGCACCATAAACATGCGTCCGAAGAGTACGGGCGCCGTCAAGGCGAGGTCACCCGATAGCTCGTCCGCCTGGCCGGCAATGCGTCTCTCCGCCATTGCGACCGTGTCGAGAACACTGCGGCACGTATCCAGGTATTCGCTGCCGGCTGGCGTGAGCACCATCTGCCGCGTCGACCGGTGAAGCAAAGTGCAGCCGAGGTGTGCTTCGAGCTGAGAGATCATTCGGCTGAGGTTTGTGAGCGGTTCGCCGAGCGCTCGGGCCGCAGCCGACAGGCTGCCGGCTTCCGTCACCGCTACGAACGCAGCCATCGCACGCAGACGATCCATGACCAGTCTTCCGAAAAATGGAAATATCCTTACTGAACTTACCCACTAGCAGAAATAGCGCGAATGCGGGAGTCTGCGAGCGGCGGGTCAATGATTTCCGGCGGGAGGATTTTGCGCCATGACGACGAAACTTTACGACCTTGAGCTTTCGGGAAACTGCTACAAGGTGCGCCTTCTCGCCAGCCTGCTCGGCGTACCGTTGCAGATTGTGCCGGTCGATTTCCTTGGCGGTGAGCACAAGAAACCACCATTGCTCTCGCTCAATCCGTTCGGCGAGATCCCCATCTTCCAGGATGGAGACGTGGTGCTGCGCGATAGCCAAGCCATTCTCGTCTATATCGCACGCAAGTGGGGCGGAGAGAGCTGGCTGCCGATCGAGCCTGCCGGACTTGCGCGTGTTTTCGAGTGGCTGATGACCGCCGGGAACGAAATCGCGCGTGGGCCGAACGATGCGCGACTGCACGATAAGTTCGGCTACGATCTGGACGTCGGCCTCGCTCGCAAGAAGGCGCATCGAGTCTACGCCCTGTTGGAAGCGCACTTGTCGAATGAGCAGTGGTTGGCCCTGGGCCGCCCGACCATCGCCGATATCGCCTGCATGCCTTACGTCGCCTTGGGCCACGAGGGAGGCTTGTCGCTCGGCGACTTCCCCGCGATCCGCGCCTGGGTCGACCGCATAAAGGCACTGCCGGGTTTCATAGGAATGCCTGCCATCTGATTTCTGCGTGCATTTGAATGGGTGTGAGGATGAACAGCCGCGCGTCCGACGTTGCGTTTTCTGAGGCCGTGAAAGCCGAACAGCGACGGCTGGGCTCGCGCGGCCAATTCGAGGCGATGGAGCGAGGTCGCGGCTGGCCGAGCACGGTGACGCCCGATCTCGCCGCGATTCTGGCGGCAACGCGCTCCTTCTACCTTGGAACGGCAAACGCGGCTGGCCAGCCCTACATCCAGCATCGCGGCGGACAGCCAGGATTTTTGAAAGTCATCGATGACCGCACGCTGGGGTTCGCCGACCTCTCCGGCAACCGCCAATATATTACCGCCGGGAACCTTGCAGAGAATCCGCGCGCCTTCATCTTCGTGATGGACTACGCACGCCGCCGGAGGGTGAAGATCTGGGGCAGCGTGCGGATAATCGAAAATGATGATGACCTTCTGGCCCAGATGCGTCCGGCTCAGGGGAATGCGATTGCCGAAAGGGTCATTCTGTTCACGATCGAAGCGTGGGACCGCAACTGCCCGCAACACATCCCGCGACTGATCCCGGTAGAGGATGTGGAGACCCTCGTGCAGCAGCTCCGGCAGCGCATCGGAGAGCTCGAGAGCGAACTCGCGCGTACCAGTGGCAAGCGGGGCGAATGAACCTTCGAAGTTCCCTGTCGCGGGCCGGTTGAGAATGTTGCCCGTAGCCGTCGATGAAATTGGCAATGGGCGTCAATTGAGTTGACGTCTGTCGTCAATGTCGCCGAACCAATAGTGGCCTGAATAAAACAGACCCGCGTCAAATGAGGCGCGAGCCTGCTTTCTGCTATTGCTCTTTTGCGATCGACTTGACTTCGCCACCATCAGAAACCAATTTGCCGCCAATGAACGGTTCGACACAGGACATCCATCGGCTCACACGCGGCGTGCGTCATGCCCGTGCGCGTGTCGGCATGCGGTCCCGTGCGGGTCAGTTCGTGAAAGCGCTTTTGGCCGCGTTGATCTTGTTTGCTGGCGTTCCGATTTCGGCGTCGCACGCGACACCTCATTTCGATGGTCAGAAATCCCACATCGCGATGAGCGCGGCCAATTCCGTTGATGTCGAGGCGCAGAACAGCTCCGATGGTGACACCTCACCGATTGGTGGGCTAGAGGATCACCCTTGTAGTTGCCCGTGTCTCCTCCAAGCATTGCCGACGCGGTCTTGCTACAAGTCCGCTTATTTTGCCGGCACGCGCGTCCGCTATGCGGCTTACTTTGATGCGCTCGGGGCGTCCTGCGAGCCGGACCCTCTTCAAAAGCCACCCCGATTTGGCGTCAGCGCGTAAGCGCTTTGGCCTGCGCGATCGCGCGGGCAGATCCTCCATCCTCTGAAAAAATTGAAGCTTGGGCGTGCGCTCTGAAATCAGCGCGGCGTTCGGCATGGATTGTCTCGTTATGAAGCGACTTGGTCTCGTCGCCGGCGGTATTCTCGTCGGCACGGTCGTCGGTGTGTACTTTTTTCAAAAGGGCAGCTTTCAGCTCGATTTGAAGAATGTCATCGGACCGGAATCACAAGCTCGATCCGTGCATGCGGAAGAGGATCACCACGGGCACGGGCATGACCACGACCACGCGTCGGCGGTCGAGAGTGGTGGTGAGCCAGAGAGCGGTCATGACAGCGGTCATGAGAGTGGGCACGAGAGCGGCCATGAGGAAGGAAGTGAAAGGCTCGCAATCGCCGCCGAGCAAATCGCTCAATCCAAGATTTCCGTTCAACCGGCCGAATCCGGCGTCCTTCGCGCGCATCTGCGCGTTCCGGGAACCATCATTCCCGATCGCAATCGTGTGGGCCGCGTGCCTTCCAAGGTTGTCGGCACGGTTGCCGAACTCAGAAAGGGCCTCGGCGATTTGGTGCAAGCAGGCGAGGTCATTGCGATCCTCGACAGCCGCGAGGTCGCCGATGCCAAAAGCGAATACATCGCGGCCATCGTAAATTTCAGACTGCAGGAGACGCTCTACCAACGCGAAAAGACGCTTTGGGAGAAGCAGGTTTCGTCTGAGCAGCGCGTTCTTCGCGCGGATGCGACCTTTCGGGAAACACAGGTCCGCCGCGACGTCGCAAAGCAAAAGCTTTCCGCGCTGGGCGTCGGTGAGGAGGCAATCGCGAAGCTGGCCGACGCGGCCCAGGAGACAACGGGTCTCGAGCGCTATGAGATCAAGGCCCCCATTAGCGGCCGCATCGTCGAGCAGCTCGTCGATATCGGCACGCCGATGGGTGGGGAAGGCCAGGTGCACGAACTCTATGCCCTCGCGGACCTTTCGAAGGTCTGGGTGGAATTGACGGTATCGCCTCAGGATCTGCCTTTGATCAGAGAGGGACAGCAGCTCACCATCGAGGGAACGGATAAGTCTGAGGGCACCATCATCTTCACAAGTCCCGTGCTCAATCAGGATACGCGTTCGGCTCGCGTCATCGCGTCGGTCGACAATGGCGACGGCGCTTGGCGTCCCGGCTCGTTCGTGACCGCCGATATCGCCCTCTCCGAAAAGAGAGCCGAGCTGGTGATCCCAAAAGTGGCGCTTCAGACGATCGAAGGCAAAACGCGCGTGTTCGTTCGGACACCGGAAGGGTTCGAAGCCCGCGAAATTACGGTCGGCGAGGACGACGGAAAGGCGGTCGAGGTCCTGTCCGGGTTGAAAGCCGGCGAGCCGATCGCAGTGGCGAACACCTTCTTGCTCAAGGCCGAGCTTGGGAAGTCCGAAGCAGCGCACGACCATTGAATAGGATCATGAAATGATCGCTCGACTGCTCTCTTTTTCGGTTCATCAGCGTTGGCTGGTCGTGATGCTGACGCTCGCGGCCGCGGCTTACGGCGTCTATTCGCTTGATAAGCTGCCTATCGACGCCGTTCCCGACATCACGAACAACCAGGTGCAAATCAATACGATCGCGCCGTCGCTCTCACCGGTCGATATCGAGAAGCAGATAACCTTCTCGATCGAGACCGCGCTCGCGGGCATTTCCGGACTTGAATACACGCGGTCGCTGTCGCGGAACGGGTTCTCTCAGGTCACGGCCATCTTTTCGGAGAGAACGGATATCTATTTCGCGCGCCAGCAGGTCAGCGAACGCCTGCGGGAAGCCGAAAAGAATTTTCCTGACGGCATAACACCCAAGCTTGGACCCATCTCGACGGGGCTCGGCGAGATCTACATGTGGACCGTGCAATACGCCCCGGCAGGTTCCGTGCACGTCGATGACGGAAGGCCGGGTCCGCAAAGCGACGGCAGCTATATCACGCCCGAGGGCCAGCGGCTGACGACTGACGTTGAGCGTGCCGCTTATCTGAGGACAGTGCAGGATTGGATCATTCGCCCGCAGATGATCACGGTGCCGGGTATTGCAGGTATCGATGTCATTGGGGGCTATGAGAAGCAGTACGTCGTGCAGCCCGATCCCGCACGCCTTACGGCCCTGAAACTGTCGTTCGCCGATATCGCGCAGGCGCTCGAACAAAACAATGTCAATCGGGGCGCCGGCTACGTCGAGAGAAACGGTGAAGGCTTCGCAGTTCTCAGCACGGGACGCCTGACCACGCCCGAGCAGATTGCCAACGTGGTCGTCGCGACCCGTGGTGGCGTCGCAATTCGCATCAAGGATGTGGCGGCGACCGGCATCGGTCGCGAGATCCGGACCGGCAGCGCCAGCGAAAATGGCCAGGAAGTGGTCGTGGGAACCGCGCTCATGCTGATCGGCGGTAACAGCCGCACGGTCGCGGCCGCCGTAGACGCCAAGATGCAAGACGTTCGTCAAAGCCTTCCGCCTGGCGTCGAGGCGCAAACCGTTCTCAATCGCACGCTGTTGGTCGACGCCACGGTCGCGACGGTCAGTAAGAATCTCGCTGAAGGCGCGCTCCTCGTCATCGTTGTCCTTTTCTTGATGCTCGGGAATTTCCGCGCCGCCCTGATCACCGCCTTGGTCATCCCGCTCGCGATGCTGCTGACAATAACGGGGATGGTGCAAACCAAGATCAGCGCCAATCTGATGAGCCTCGGAGCGCTCGATTTCGGTCTGATCGTCGATGGGGCGGTCATTATCGTCGAGAATACGCTGCGCAGAATAGCTGAGCATCAGCGCGACCTCGGCCGCAAACTCGCGCTCGAAGAGCGCCTGCAAGCGGTCATTCGCTCCGCCGAGGAAATGATCAAGCCATCCGTTTACGGGCAGGCGATCATAATCCTCGTCTATGTGCCGTTGCTCACGTTCACGGGCATCGAAGGCAAGATGTTCGAGCCTATGGCTCTGACGCTCATCATCGCGCTCGTCGCAGCGTTTGCACTTTCGATGACCTTCGTCCCGGCGGCAATCGCCATCGCGCTATCGAAACGCGTCGAGGAAAAGGAAAACATTTTCGTTCGCATCCTCAAACGCATTTACGAGCCATTGCTGCGCAGAGCTATGGCGAAGCCTCTCTTCTTTGTCGTGGGTGCGTTGGGACTGCTGGTGTTTGCCGGTTCTCTGTTTGCGAAGCTCGGACAGGAATTCATCCCGACTCTCGACGAAAAAAACTTGGCGATGCACGCGATCCGTATCCCGAGTACATCGCTTTCGCAGTCTCAACAGATGCAACTCGAGCTGGAGAAAGTTGTCAGCAAGTTCCCCGAGGTCGCATTCGTTTACTCGAAGACGGGCACGGCGGAAGTCGCATCCGATCCTATGCCGCCGAACGTTTCCGACACCTTCATCATCCTGAGACCGGCGAAGGAGTGGCCGGATCCGGCGCTCGGTAAAGATGCGCTCGTGGCAAAGATCCTTGCGGGGATCGAAAAGCAGCCCGGGAACAACCTCGTATTCTCGCAACCCATCCAGATGCGGTTTAACGAGCTCTTGGCCGGCGCGCGAGGCGACCTGGCCGTAAAGGTCTTCGGCGAAGAGTTCGAGCCAATGCTCCGAACCGCCAATCAGGTTGCGTCCATCCTGCGAAACACCGACGGCGCGACGGATATCAGCGTCGAGCAGGTGTCGGGCCTTCCGTTCCTCGCAATCGCGATCAATCAGGATGAAATTGCGCGGCTCGGCCTGAGTGTTCTGGCCGTGCAAGACGTGATTGGCGCCGCAATTGGCGGTCGTGAAGCCGGTGTCGTCTTCGAAGGTGACCGCCGGTATCCGATAATCGTCCGCTTACCTGATGGAATGCGCGAGGATCTCGAGAAGCTGAAGCATTTGCCGGTGTCGCTGCCGCCCGACGGCTCTGGCAAGACATCCTCCGTCCTTCTCGAACAGGTGGCGAGTTTCGCCTTCACGGAAGGTCCCAATCAGATCAGTCGCGAGAACGGCAAACGGCGCGTCGTCGTGACGGCCAACATTCGCGGCCGCGACATCGCTTCAGTCGTAGCGGACGCACAAGGGAAGGTTGCGAGCGAAATCAAACTTCCGCCGGGGTACTATATTTCCTGGGGAGGTCAGTTCGAGAACCTTGCCGCCGCACAGAAGCGAATGATGCTCGTTGTCCCGGCGTGCTTCTTCTTGATCTTCTTGCTCTTGTATTCGGCGCTCGGCTCTCCCCGAGATGCGCTGTTGGTGTTTTCCGCCGTTCCACTTGCGCTAACGGGCGGCATCATAGCCCTGTGGTTGCGCGACATGCCGTTCTCGGTGTCGGCGGCTGTTGGCTTTATCGCGCTTTCCGGTGTCGCGGTCCTCAACGGGCTCGTGATGATGACGAGCATCAATCAGCTCGTCGAGCGGGGGGTCGAACGCCAGAAGGCGATTTTCGAAGGCGCGGTGACCCGACTCCGGCCCGTCGTCATGACCGCGCTCGTTGCTTCCCTCGGCTTTGTCCCCATGGCGCTATCCACGGGCACCGGTGCCGAAGTTCAAAAGCCACTCGCAACCGTCGTCATCGGCGGGCTGGCGAGCGCAACCATCCTTACGTTGCTGGTTCTACCGGCGCTTTGCGCCAGATTTGGAAGTGCATCGGCTCGGAAGGATGAACGCGACGCCTCGGCGTCAGCGTTGGCGGCTTCTTCGGGGGCGGCCTCCACATGAGATGCAAGTGGCATAATTCATTGCGGGCGAGATCTGGGCGAGCGCTGACCCGATGCATCTCGGCGATCGTGCTGGCTTTGATTTTGCCTGCGGCGGTCATCGCAGGGCCGCTTCGTTTTTGCGTGGGAGAAAACGGCCATAGAGCCATCGAAATCGCGCACGCCAACGACTTCACCCATGCCAAGCCGGCCCAAGCCACGCCAGCAGTGAAACGCAGCGCCGCGCTCGAAGACGTGCGATCCACCCAGCATGTCACCGGTCCGCACTGTCAGGATAAGCTGCTCCTTCCGGTGGTCGCCAAATCTAAAGCGCGTTGCGTCCGCCGGCCGAGCGTAGAGCCGGTTGTTGTACGAGATTTTCGCGCCCGTTTCAGCTCCAGTACGCAGCGGCAAGCCCACCTCGCATCCCGGCTCGCGGCTGTCCATCTGAGGAAGCACGATCCGCGCCTGGATACCCTCAGAACCGTTGTGTTGCTGAACTAGACGTCAGCATGAGTGGCAACGGGCTCGTACGCGCACGATGCAAGCGTTTCGCGATCTTCGCCTGAAACCCGCCGCTCACTGAACTTCGCTCGGCGATCGCATTGTGCGCCTTACGCGCCCGCCGCCGATTGAGTGAACCATCTCAAAACGAGGACATCGCAAGATGTGTGCAACGAAACGATTTTCCTCTGCCGGTCTCCTGATGGGAGCTGCCGCGGCCGTCTCGATCTTAGGGAGCGGAGCCTTTTCCTTTGCCGCAGAGAGTGCGGTGATGGGCGATAGAACAAGTTCCTATGGCGGGCTTGTTGTCGCCGACGCGCATCCCTATCGGCATTGTCACAATCTTCTCAAGAGAACGTACTGTCACAAGGCGGATCGCCTTCCACAGAACTGGCCGCCGAACACTGACACGCCCCATCGTTCCGGAAGCGATGCCGATACTCGGAAAGACTGTACGACCGGCTCAAGAGGCTGCGGATCCAACTCTCAATACGACAAAGGATAAGGGGAGCCCCGCTGAGGTGCCTGCAGCGCCTCAGCGTTGCGTAGTGAAATCCACCCTACCGCAAGCCCGGACTGATCATGAGCAAAGCACAAATTTCAGCGGCTCGATTCAACGCGCGACGATCCGCATTCGAACCTAAGGAACGAACATTGTTCGAGGAAAACATCGATGAAAGGTGGAATTCGCGCCTCGATGACGCGAGGAAGCTGGTCGCGGCGCAAATTGTAGAGTCGGTCAAGACCAAGTGGGGAACGGCCGTTGCGCTCGAGGCAGCAACGGGGATTTGCCAGACGGAAATTTCTCGCATTCGTCACGGAAAATTCGACCGGTTCTCGCTTGAGCGATTGGTTCGTCTGCTTTGGATCGTCGATCCCGATGTGGAAGTGGAACTGGAACTGAAGGTCGTGCCCAAAGCGGATGGTTGACACCGCGGACTGGCGCGTCAGCCTCTGCGCACAATTCCCCGCCCGGCGGCGCAGTGTACGCTCTCGCTTCTTCCTCGTAGGTGATACAGGTCAATCGGCGAAGAACTGCAGAAAGGCCGCGAGCGTCGCCTGAGGTGCTTCCTCGGGAACGAAGTGTCCGCAATCGAGCGCTTCGCCCTGGAGGAGGCCGCGCGTTTTCTCCCGCCAGCATGCGAGTACGTCGAATTGGCGTCCCACCGTTCCGCGGCTTCCCCACAACACGAGCATCGGCGCCATGATCCGATGCGACGCGAGGTCGTCTGAGCGGTCGTGCTCGAGATCGATGGTCGCCGCCGCGCGATAGTCCTCGCACGCCGCATGAACAGCGCCCGGCGCGGTGAACGCCGCTACGTAGGCAGCCATGGCCTCATCGGTAATCGCCCCGTCGGTCTTGCACCAGCTGCTCAAGGTTCGGCGCAGGTAGAATTCGGCTTCCGCGCCGATGAGGCGTTCGGGCAGATCAAAGGGCTGAATGAGAAAAAACCAATGGTAGTAGGCTTCGGCGAAGTCGCGGTTCGAGTTCGCGTACATTGTTGCCGTTGGCGCGATGTCGAGGACGGCAAGCCGAAGGACGCGCTCGGGATGATCGAGCGCGAGGCGGTGTGCGACGCGGCCGCCGCGGTCGTGTCCGGCGAGGTAAAAGCGCTCGAAGCCGAGTGCCGACATCGCGCGTACCTGGTCTACGGCCATCGCGCGTTTCGAATAATTGAGATGGTTTGGTCCCTCCACTGGCCTGCTCGAGGCGCCATAGCCTCTGAGATCAGTGGCAACGACGGTGAAGCGGTCCGCCAGAGGTTCAGCGATCTTGTGCCAGCAAACGTGCGTCTGCGGATAACCGTGCAGCAATAGAAGAGGCGGTCCCGAGCCCTTGGAGCGCGCGAATATTTTTACGTCGTCGCCGACGTCGATCAGTTCTGATTTGAACCCGTCAAACATTGCCGCTCGATAATATTCCGGATGGCACGACAACATTAGTCCACGGGCCGCGCATGACCAGCCCTATTTGCCGTAAGCTCGTCTATCGCGACGTGCGAAGGCGGGCGCTGATCTACCGCCGCAAATCCGCGAACAGTCGTGCAAAGTCGCACCAAATCTCCGGATCGCTCGATTTTGTTCGCTTCGCCATTCCGGAGTTATAGCGCGAGATTGAGTGTCCGCCACAACTCGTGACGGACCCCTGGCGTCATCGGTCAATATTTCTGCCGGGCTTCCTGTCCGAACGACGACAATGGCGCCGATCCTTCGGGCAACACGATCTCGCCGCGCGCACGACGCTCTTTCAAATAGGTGAAGCTCTGCATTGTCTGAGCAAAGAGGTGTTCGCCTGCCTTCAGAGAAGCGCGCAGCGGTTTTTCCCCGGTCGCGTAACGCGGCAACGGAGCGACAACCGTGTCATAGTCGGCCGCGAAAAATAGCGGAAACGAATAGCGTTCTTCCGACACTTTTCGAACGCGATGCGAGGTTGCCGTGAACTCGCCATTCGTCCAGATCTCCATCATATCGCCGACATTGACGACGTAGGCGCCGGGAAGGGGAGGGGCGTCGATCCATTCGCCCGCGCCGTTCATGACTTCGAGTCCGGGGCTCGTCGATCTCAACAGCGTAAAGCACTCGTAATCGGTATGTGCCCCGATTCCAGGGCGATCTTCAGCGCTCTTGTCGAAAGGATAATGAATAAGCCGCAACTGACTTGGCGGCTTGGTGACGTATTGATCGAAGAACGTCGGCTCTTCACCGATTGCCATCGAGAAGCCCCGCAATAGGACGCGGCCCAAAGCGAAGACCGCCCTGTAGTAGTCGTCGACCGCATGGGCGAAACCCGGCAGGTCTGGCCATTGATTAGGTCCTAGAAGCGGATTGCCTGAAACGAAGTCCGGATCGTCGGCCGGCAAATCCATAGAAAGATCGTAAGCCTCCTTCTTGTCTTTCGTTCCGGAGGCGAACACCTCTTCGCCCTCCGGAACGTAGCCGCGATGACAACGCGAGTTGCCGATGTAGACTTTCATTTTCTCGTCGTACGGCAACGCAAAGAAGCGCTTGGTCGCATCGAGAACACCGTCAAAAAGCGACTCATCGATGCCGCCGCCCGTGACGTAGACAAAGCCGACTTCCCGAGCCGCCTTTCCAAGCTCTTCAGCGGCCGCCTTCTGCTCGGCAAGGGTGCCGATGCGGAGCTTGGTGATATCGACGATGGGGATACTCGAGAAGTTTTCCGGTGTGCTCATCTCTTGCCTCGCAAATCCGTTGGATAAGAAACCTGATCGTCGTCCCTAAAGCTTATTGTCGGCGGCAAGCTGCATGAACGTATCGTCAAGCCGGAGCTTCCCGTTCGATGCGTCGCCGAATTTTGTTGTTGAGCGTCGACTTCGAGTTCGACGATCTTCCAGTTTCGCACTGACGCCTTGCCGGCCCCGGTGATGTCCGCGATCGCGATGCTTTCACCGTCGATCGAAAACGATGGTGCGAGATCCGCATTGACGCGGAAAGGGAGGCTGGATCGGCCGATCAGCCACGAGCCGCCACACACGCGCCCCAATGAGATTTCGCAATCGAGCAGAGTTCGCGCTTCTTCAGGCGAGCAGCCACTCACGAGATCGACAAGCGAACCTCCGCGGGGAAGCGCTACGGCCCGGTTTCGCGCGTACATGAAAACATCGCCGACCTGGACAAGAAATCCTTCGATGCCCATCTGGTCTTGCATTCGCGCCGCGAAGTGCGGACGAGTGCTTGGCGATGTTTGATGCCAGTGCTCGATGTAGGGAATGTCTCGGCCGCGCTCGACGAGGACGCCGTCGGAGAAACTCAGGTATCCGGCATCCGCGATGTCACTCGCGCACTGATAATCCATCATGCGGTGCCATTCGAAGGCGTCGCCCGCGCTCGCAAACCGGCCCGCGAAGCCCTCCTGGCGCGCCAGCCATTTGAAATGATCGGGCTGCAAGTCGTCGAGACACGCGACGTCATCAAACGATGGCGGATTGTGCGGTTGCCTGAGATCGGCGAACAGGCTCGGCCCTTGCAGCCATGCGACGAACGTCCTCGTATCTTTTCGACCGTCCGGCCAGGCGATCAGCGAGCGCTCCCACAAGCCGAGTGTATCTTTGACTTCAACCATCTGCGCCTCACGAAAGTGAACACAGCATGACATCGGCAAGGGATCGTCAGAAGCCGCCGCATATCGATGCGAGCCATAGATGAAATCTATGGCTCGACGTGCCCCGCGCTATATCCCGGAGTCGACGGCTTCAAATTCGCGTCCGTCATGTCGAGAAGCGCGCGTGCCGGCGCACTAAGCTTGGCTTCGCGCGTGATCAGGAAAACATGATACGTCGGCAAAATAGCCGGATCGAGCATCGGCCAAAGTTCGCCAGACTCGACGGCCTCAGCCGCAACCGCCGTCGGTAGAAAGCCGATCCCAATCCCGATTTGAATAAGACGCTTCACCTCGTACAGCGTCTCCGCAGACGCGCCTGCGCGTTCGCCGAGCCCATACCGTTGGCGAAAATCTGTGAGCTCCGCTGGCTCATCCTTTCCTGTCAAAACGAAAATCTCGTCGGCCAGAATTTCCGGTTCCGATATCCCTTGACCGAATGCAGCATGTCCCCGGCCACAGTAAAGCTGCTGCCATTCACGCATCAGTGGGCGATAGCAAAGCTCCGGACTGGGGACAGCGGCGCAAGCAATCCCGATATCGGCGCTGCCGTCCTTGACCGACAGCACCACATCGCGCCACGGCGCAATATCGAGACGAATTTCAACGTCGGGATTGATCTGATGGAAGGCGACCATCGCCTGATCGAATTCGGGCGAAACGAGATCCGAAATCACGCGCACGTTTACAAGCCCTTGCAGGTTCGCCGAAGACCTCGCAACTTCGCCGGGGAGGCCCGATATCAAAACCTCGATTTCCTCGGCAGACTTGAGGAAGGAGCGCGCGGCGGGTGTCAACGCGACACCCCTTGCCGTTCTGACAAAAAGCTGGGCCCCGACGTGATCTTCGAGGCGTTTGAGGCCCGCACTTATTGTCGGCTGCTGCTTGTTGAGCGCACGTGCAGCCGTGCTAATGCCGCCGGACCGCACGATGCCGAGGAATAACTTCACAAGGTTCCAATCGAGATTGCGGGCAAAGAGCTGACCGTTCTTCGATACGCGTAGTCCGTCGGCCATGTAGGACAGCTTATCCTGTGCGTTAGCGCATCCGAGCAGCTCGGATCATGTGATTTGTCTCGCGTCTGGGGCGCAGTCTGCCGGTTTACCCCGCTCGTTCTGGACATTCATGCAGTGGACGACTCTGTGCGGCCGACTGCTCTCATCGTGGTCGAGCGCTCACCCAGAGTGATGAGAGCAGACGCTCAAGTGAACGCTCCAACTTTTGGCAATTGATGGATCGCGTCAAGCTCAATGCTTGTGCAAAGAACGCCTGAATTTCATGCAGAAAGCCGCTGTCATCCGTGCGGCCCGAAGCGAGCGCAAATCGATTTGGGAGTTAGTGCAGGGAGATCATGGACGTCTCTGTCAATCGAGATCTGCATGTGGCTCGGACGCGCATCGCGAGGCGCTGAGTTTCCTCGTTTAGTTTTGGATAACGCCCGGGATTTCCGCTCGAATGACGAATCCCGCAGGATCGGACGTCAGCCGAAACGCAAGCATGATTATCGTAATCTATCCGTGAAATATTGTGTTGACTGAGTCGCGATCGAGGATTCCCGGCGGAACCAGCCTTGGCAGTCGATCCCATTAGCCGAAGTCAGCTCGGTTTCAAACGCGGCGAGCGGGCAAATCGCCTTTAGAACCGCATTGGGATGAGGAGCGGACCCATTCGGTCGCCTCAAAAGCCAACGGCTCAGCCTCGAAGCAGATCAGCTCAACCGTCGAAGCGCCTTATCCGCATCCACCACGATTTGCGGAGGACCTTATCGGTTCCGTGTCCGGCGGTTCGCGTTATTGCTTTCTGTTGGAGCCTATGACCGTTCGCTGACTTCTACGCACCTTTCCTCGCCTTAATCGAAGAGCTTCGTGTTCGAACCATGTTGCGTGATCTCTACGGCGGTGTACTTTGATCGTTCACATCGCATAAATTGTAATCAGCATGCAGACTTCCTTGCCTAACTGTGCAATGTGGAAAGCGCTCGTCCTCTCAGTTCGATCTTTTGCAGATGCGGATTTCATAAGATGCAAACCGGCATTTCGCGCCACAATTCTCAATGCCGTCACAGCGTTGCTATGGCTTTAATGGTCGCGATCGCATTCATGACTTCGCAAGCCGATCCGGCTCGCTCCCAGACTGCGCCACCGGCATTTCCCGTCACAGTCGCAACGCCCCTTTTGAAGCACATCAAGACCTGGGACGAATATCCCGGCCGCTTCGAAGCCGTGGCCCGCGTCGAGCTGAGGCCCCGCGTCAGCGGGTATGTGGACCAGGTGAATTTCAAGGAAGGGTCGACGGTCAAGCAAGGAGACCTTCTCTTCACTCTCGATAAACGTCCCTTCGAGATCGCCGTCGAGTCGGCAAAAGCCGAGGTCGCACGCGCCAAGGCGCAAGTCGACTTCGCAAAGGCCGATGTCGATCGCGCCGCGCCGTTGGTCGAATCGAAGGCACTCAGCGAGCAGGTATTCGAGCAGCGAAGGTCGACTTTGGGTGTCGCTGAGGCACAGGTTATGTCAGCTGCGGCTCAGCTTAGGTCAGCCCAACTCAACCTCGAATGGGCCGAAGTGCGCGCACCGATTTCCGGTCGAATCTCGGATAAGAAAATCGATGTAGGCAACCTCGTTCTCGGCGGTCAGGTCAATTCGACATTGATGGCGACAATCGTCACAACCGACCCCATCCACTTCGTCTTCGATGCATCTGAAGCGGATTATATGCGCTACGCCCGGCTCAATCAGTCCGGCGTCCGCCCTTCATCGCGGGTCGCAGCCAATCCGGTCCGCGTCAAGCTCGCCGACGAAAGCGAGTGGTCGCATGAGGGCGTCATGGATTTTGTCGACAACGCCTTCAACCAGCGATCCGGCACCATCCGCGGCCGAGCGATCCTCAGCAATAAGGACGATCTACTGACACCTGGGCTGTTCGCCCGGATCGCGCTTTATGGCGGCGATGTCGACGCCTTCTTGATACCCGATACGGCCATCATCTCCGATCAAGCCCGCAAGATCGTCTACACGGTCAACGCCGACGACGTCATCGCCGCGACTCCGGTAACGCTCGGTCAGATGTACGAGGGCCTGCGCGTCATCAAGGCCGGTCTCAAGGCCGACGATCGCGTTGTCATCGAGGGCGTCGCAAATCCCGCTGTACGCCCGGGAACGAAAGTCGCGCCAACGAACGGAACGATCAAGCCCGTCGAGAAAACCGCCCAGAACTAGTTCTCAGCCCCCAGACGCCGAAAGCCCGATGCGCCTCTCACATTTCTTTATTGACCGGCCGATCTTCGCGGCCGTGGTGTCGATGATCATTACGATCCTCGGGCTCATTTCGGTGCAACTGCTGCCGATCGCAGAATATCCGGACATTGCGCCCCCGACCGTCGCCATTCACGCGACGTATCCGGGCGCGTCTGCCCAGGTGATCGCAGAAACAGTCGCCACGCCCATTGAGCAGGAGGTCAATGGCGTCGACAACATGCTCTATATAAATTCGCAATCCACCGGCGACGGGCTGTTGACGATCAACGTCGTTTTCAAGCCCGGCACGAACGTCGATGAAGCGCAGGTTCTCGTGCAGAACCGGGTCGCCGTTGCCGAACCGCGGTTGCCTGAGGATGTACGCCGGCTCGGCATCTCGGTGCGCAAAGCTTCGCCCGATCTGATGATGGTCGTGCACATGACCTCGCCCGATGGCACGCGGGATCAGCAGTACATTTCGAACTACGCGACGCTTTATGTGAAAGACGTGCTGACGCGTATCGACGGCGTGGGAGACGTCAACGTGCTTGGCGCACGCGACTACTCGATGCGGATTTGGCTCGATCCCGACAAAGTCGCGTCGCGCGGTCTGACCGCCGGCGAGGTCGTGTCGGCTCTGCAGGCCGCCAACCTTCAGGTCGCAGCAGGGTCGATAAACCAGCCGCCGGCGACCTCCGACGGCGCGTTCACGATCAACGTCAAGACCCTCGGGCGTCTCGTCTCGACGGATCAGTTCGAAGACATCGTGGTTCATGCCGAGCCCGACGGTTCGGTGGTGCGTGTCAGAGACATAGCGCGCGTGGAACTGGGTTCGCAGGATTACACGGTCAACGCCTATCTCAACAATAAGACGGCGACGGCTCTCGTTATCTTCCAGAAGCCCGGCTCCAACGCCCTTGCGACTGCCGCGGCCGTTAAAGGTGCGATGGAGCATCTGAAAAAGGATTTCCCGCCGGGCGTCGGCTATACGGTCGTCTATAATCCGACCGAGTTCATCCAGTTCTCGATCGACGCCGTGATCCACACGCTGGCGGAAGCTCTCGTGCTGGTCGTCCTCGTCGTGATTTTGTTCCTGCAGACGTGGCGCGCGGCGATCATTCCGATCCTGGCAATTCCGGTGTCGCTGATCGGCACGTTCTTCATCATGAGCTTGGTCGGAATCACGTTCAACACGCTGTCGTTGTTCGGGCTGGTTCTGGCTATCGGTATCGTCGTTGACGACGCTATCGTCGTCGTCGAGAACGTCGAGCGCTACATCGCAGCCGGCATGTCTCCCAAGGAGGCCGCCCATAAGACGATGGACGAAGTCGGCGGCGCGCTGCTCGCAATTTCCTTGGTGCTGATTGGCGTCTTTCTGCCGACGGCTTTCATCACCGGGCTACAAGGCTCGTTCTTCAAGCAATTCGCGATTACCATTGCGGCATCAACAGCCATTTCGCTTTTGGTTTCGCTGACGCTGTCGCCAGCGATGGCGGCCTTGTTGTTGAAACCGCATACGCATCGCACCCCCCAAAAGGGCTCGATCGGGAACGTGATCGGCGCTCCGGTCCGCTGGTTCTTTGCTGGCTTCAACTGGGCTTTTGGGGCGCTTTCGAACGGTTATGCTTGGCTGGCGCGCCATCTGATCCGCATCGGCGTAGTCCTGCTCATTGTTTACGCCGGATTGCTCTATGTCACATACGAGCGCCTGACCTCGACCCCGACGGGCCTGATCCCGCAGCTCGACCGTGCCTACTTCATTACAGTCTTCCAGCTTCCCCCAGGATCGACCTTGAGCCGGACCGACGCTGTGGTGCGGCGTGCTTCCGAGATGATCATGAAGCGTCCGGGTGTAACGAATGCCGTTGAATTCGTCGGATTCGACGGCGCCACGTTCACGAACGCGCCAAACACCGGCGTCGTGTTCGTAGCGCTCGCGCCTTTCGAGGAGCGGATCGCGAGCGGCCTGACGAAAGACGCCATTCTCGCCGACCTCCGCCAGCAGATGGCGTCGATCAAGGACGCCTTCATATTCGTTCTTGAACCGCCATCCGTCCCGGGCATCGGCACGGGCGGCGGTCTCAAAGGATATGTTCAGGACAAAGCGGGCCGGGGGCTGCCGGCCCTGGAAGGCGCAGCCTGGGCCATGGCTGGCACGACCGGCCAAATGCCGGGCTTCACACAGGCCTTCACGCTCTTCAATGTGCGGACGCCCGAAGTCTATGCCGACATCGACCGGACGAAGGCTGAGCAGCTCGGCGTTCCCATCAGCCGCGTGTTCGAAACGCTGTCGGTCTATATGGGGTCGGCCTTCATCAACGACTTCAACATCCTCGGCCGCACCTATCGCGTGACGGCGCAGGCCGACAATCCGTTCCGGCTATCGCTGCGCGACGTTTCCAATCTGAAGACGCGAAACAACGACGGCGACATGGTCCCTATCGGCTCAGTCGCGACCTTCCAGGACACAACCGGCGCCTATCGCGTTCCGCGCTACAATCTTTACCCATCCGCCGAAGTGCAAGTTCAGCTTGCCCGGGGTTACTCGACGGGCACCGCGATCGCCACGATGGAGCAAATAGCCGACAAGGTTTTGCCGCAGGGTTTCGGCTTCGAGTGGACGGAAATCGCTCTTCAGGAGAAGCTTGCGGGCAATACGGCGATCTTGGCGTTTGGCTTGTCGGTCGTGTTCGTATTCCTGTTGCTGTCAGCCCTCTACGAAAGCTGGCTGCTGCCGTTGGCGGTCATTCTTATTGTGCCGATGTGCATTCTCGCAGCGATGATCGGTGTCAATCTTCGCGGACTCGATCGCAACGTCCTCGTCGAAATCGGCCTCATCGTCCTCGTTGGTCTCGCCGCCAAAAATGCCATTCTGATCGTCGAGTTCGCAAAGCAGGGCGAGGATAACGGGCTATCGCGTGTGGACGCAGCCGTCGAAGCCGCTCGGACCCGGCTCCGTCCCATTCTGATGACGTCGCTCGCCTTCATCCTTGGCGTTGTGCCGCTGGTCTTCGCGGAAGGCGCCGGCGCCGAGATGCGGCAATCGCTCGGAACGGCGGTTTTCTCAGGGATGCTCGGTGTCACGTTCTTCGGCCTGATCTTCACGCCCGTCTTCTACGTGCTGGTCCGAACGCTCGCACCCGGAGCCAATACGCAAGAAAAGGGGGCTCATGCGCCAAAACCAACAGGAGCTCCGTCAGCTTAAACTTATACGACATCGAACGATATGCGGGCGGTGCCTGCATTACAGATCAAAAAGCGGAATCGCGTCGGAGCTGATCCTTCCCCTCCGTGAAAGCACGCAAGGCATTGGTGGATGAATACGGGCTCGAACTGTGGACACGCTGATTAAAAGTCAGCGGACTGCTTCCGTTCAAACATATCGATTAAGCCATAGATGCGAGGCGGTAGATGTTTGGCTTAGAAGGTCGGAATGGCCATTGATTTACAACTCATGGGCCTTCTCGCAGATTGACGGGCAGGTATGTCCGCGCCCGCTCCGATAACCTACCTACAGTGATTACGCCTAAACTACAAAATCATCTGGGCCTAGGATGAGCGACTAACCATTGCATAGTTTCGGGCCTATTTTCCGATATAGCGAGCCACTTAATTGCTTCGGAAACATTTGCGAGATGAGGCAATTCATGCGGGTTGCGCGAACCCTGTCGAATTAGGCGGCACTCGTGAGACGGGATGAGGCGGTCGATCAGTTTGGAAGCGATGTTCTTCTCCACGTGCTCGTGGCATTCGATGATGATTTGAGAACGCTCGAAAACCCTAAAATCGGCGTCAACAAAGAAAATGTCCTTTTCTCCGCCTTCGCAATCCACCAGAAGGCAAGGACGGTCAGCGTTACTTAACAGGCCTGAGATTTGCCTGAATCGAGCTGTTGAGCATTTCAGCCGAATCTTGTCGGCGACACCATTCAACTCAGCTGCTTTCAGAGAAACCTCGATCGCCTTCTCACTCTTATCTATGGCGTACACGGGGCAATTAAGCCGACGCGCCAGCCCGACAGCATAATACCCCTCCGCACATCCCAAGTTAACTACGAGATCCGCGGGCCTTCTAATGAAATCTTCAACAGCAAGTTGGATTTCCGACTCGTACACTCCGAGCAACTTTGGAAGAACATCACCTCCGTACCACGAACTATCGTCGGGAAGCTTCATCCCCTTAAATGGACCAGCCTGGACCGTGGAATCAGTCGCCTCTTTTATTGTGTCCGTCAGAATATTTAGTGCATTTGTGTAGTCCACCATCCGCAAATTCCTAGTAATGCCCGATGCGCTTTAGACGCTCTATTTCCTCTAACGAGAGATAATTTCCGCGATCGTACAATAGCCCATTTTCGATATAGCTACCAATCATCTTGCTCGCATAGGTAAGATGAATAACTCCCACCGCCGGATATGGCGCTACGTTCACCAAAACGCTAGCGCCCTTTCTCACCAACTCTCCCATATGGCAATTGTAATTATGCATCGCCGAAACGGGGAGAAATTGGTCCGTTGAGTATGCGAGATAGTTCAAAGCGGTTTGCTCCGCCAAATGCAAAGAATGGTGCGACTCGTATTCACGCTGCACGATTCTGCTTACTTCGGAGGCCCACCGATCCCAATAATCGCTCTCCGAATGGAGTCCAAACAAACCAGAGCTAAGCACCGCTTTATTAGCGTACGTACTCGCAAGAGTGTGTCCGTAAGTATCTCGATACCATTGATAATTATAACCACTAAACTCGGTGCAATTGGAATAAAAATATCTATACGACACATCGACAAGAGGGGAAACAATGAGTTTCCCCTTATTCTGAGCTGCCAAATCCCTGTAAAGACGTAGCGAATCAGGTGACTGTATCCAGATATCGGAATCCGACCACAGGTAGACATCGAAATTGGGAAATAGATTTGGCAGAAACGGCCGACACAATTGAGCATCCTGATAGGGTTTTAACGGCGCTTTGCCCGATCTGAGGAATTTATCTCGACGAAATTGTGCTACGGACACACCATTTTCTTGCATCCACGACAAGGTAGACGGCGAGCAACCAATGTCCACCATGTTCAACGCAAACTCATCGGTTCTCGTGGTTGAAATGATACTTAGTACAAGACCTTTTGCTAGGGGTGCGAAGACTTCGTCAGTGGCGAAAACAACAGCAGTTTTTATCATGCTAGACCAAACTTTGACATGAACTTTTTGAATTGAAACTTCACAGGCAATTTCTGAGGGAGCTCTAACCACCAGACCGAATTCACGACGCCCACCGACGCACCTAGCTTCTCGGCAAGCAGGTCAACTTCATCACAAACGTCAGGCCATTTCGCGCAATAGTCGTGCCCACACATAATTCCACCGGGCTTCATGAAGGCCAACCAGAAATACAAATTATCTCTGAAATACGGATTGTGGTGCATGCTATCATCAAAATAAACATCCACCGCGCGAGTCCAATTTCTGACATCATCTGGACTTCTCCCGATGATGGGCATTATCGTCGGAATTCCGCGAGTAAAACGCCGAAAAGCCTCATGACCAAAAGGCGGGCAACTAGGAATACACTTTTCAACCAAGTCCATTATCCATCCGTCGCGCTCCCACGGATCAATGCAATACACGCTTACGCTTGGATCTACGGAAGTTCCCCAAGTGAATGATGAACGCCCGTACAATGAACCCAATTCCACGACGACGCCTTTTGATGGAACTTTGCGGGCCAGAGTTTGAAGAAAATCCAACTCCGCATAATTCATCTGACCAGGAATATTCATATCGATCATGTCGCCTCAGTGCCTTTTTATATACCGATGGTACACTGCATACTTCCACCAGAATTTCCTGTCGCTGCCGCTCCCCATATATCTCCGAAACGAATTCGCACCTTTTGTGGCTTTGTATAAACGCTTCTTCGAGACAAATCTCCTTACGATATCTTTGCATAACGTTGCTCCGATCACGGGAGAAAGTCGGTCAAAGTTGGTCATCACATATCTTGCTATCTCGAAATTCAATGCGCTGGACCGATCGAACGTGGCGGGCATATATCGGCCACCGATAATTGCATTCTTGCTGAAATTATTCTTCCGATGAAGCCTCCACCCTACCAGCGGCTCCGACACAATAATCGTGCCGGAAATTAAATGACCGAGGGTTGCAAAGAAATAGTCGGCACAGATCCGGAAGGGACCAATGTTTTGCGGCAAAATCAAACGCAGAAGATCGCGTCGAAACATTAGCGAAGAGCATGCGGAAGTATTCCAGCCGGCAACGCCCCTTTCGAGATAGAGGAACTCCATCTGAGCGCTTGGATGGCGCTCAACTGCGGTCGACACGGAAACCGGAACCGCCGTAACGGGGATGAGCTTGGAAGCAGAGCTTGAATCCGGCGTCCTATTTTTAGCCAACATATGGAAGGTCGATTCAAGTATTTGCCCGTCCTCATCGATCTGGTAACTGTCCGAGGCCGTGATGCCCGCGGAAAACGAAGAATTTAGATGCGCACGAATATGAACTTCCAAAAAGTTGGGCAATAGGACATCATCCGCGTCAAGAAAACTCACAAACACGCCAGACGAATTCTCAAGCCCGGCAAGCATCGCGCCCATTTGACCAAGATTGGAGCCCAATCGGATAAAGCGGAACCGATCGTCATTAAGTTCGCGTAGGAATGTCGTGATGAACTCGGCCGACCCATCGCGGGAGCGATCATCGACTATTATACATTCGAAATGTGGATAGGTTTGTCGTGCCACAGACTCGATGGCAGCTTTGACGAAGCTCAAATAGTTGTAATTCGTCAGGATGACAGAGACTGACGGCACTCGAAATTGATCGTCAAAACTCGAAGACGCTACACACGCCGCTTCGATATTTGAAACTGTATTCATCAAACCGTTCCCTCGCGCGTAACACAAGACGTGCGCCCGCGCTTAAGGATAGTTACGACGACCGGCGCATTTCTCGGATGATCTCTGAACCAACATAATCGTCCGCGTACCGCAAGACAGCGTTGCGGCCTTCCCATACGATTTGTCACGCCGGTAGCCATACGGCCACACATGTATAGATACCGCATAACTTCTATTGATTAGATTGGACTCGCGAAGTCCCAAAATTCGGTACTCGGATCATCCCTTTCCAAAAAAGGATCTGCCGCGTTGAGATCCGCAATAGAACGATCATTCGAAACTTCTGGTCGCCACACCCGAGCTCTAAACGGCATTTCCGCCGTCGCGCCAATTGGCGTCGAACGTCATAACCCATACAAAATGGATGTCATCGATTGGCGTGGGACACGACTTACTCGCGCAAGTACGCAACAAGCTTATCGAGCGCGTCCGCCAAATCGCTGACTTCGTTGTCGTTCCACGACTTGCCGACTAGACCTCCCGCCCATTGCGTTCTTTGCCGAAGAAAAGTCACCACACGAGGGAGAGTGCCACCTCACCAGGCATTCCACCGGGAAAACTTACGATTTCAGCACGAAGCCTGTACCCAAGTGGCCGCAATTGCTCGTCGTAGAATTCAAACGCATCCTTGGCGAAGCCGGTTAGCGACGTCGGCCATTCGGGATCCGCTATGTTGATGCGTCGACCCCCGTCGCTACAGTAGCTCGATGGGAAGGTAATGACCTGAAGGTGATGATGTCCGTTTTGAGCTGCGATGCGTACGGCATTGTTTATGCGCTCGACCGCCTCAGGCGCGACTTTGCGCGACATGAAGGCTTCGCGCAGTTCGCGCTGTTGCTGTTTTTGGCTCTGACTGAGCTTTTGCTCGCGCTTCAGCTCTTCCATTTCCGCGTCGGAGGCGATCATCTGCAGATCTTCGGGTCGCAACAGTCCAGGCATGCTTTCATCTCCTTCTGTCTTCGGCCGGCGGAAAGCTGCTTTCTCGGTGATGCTTCGAACTTCTGACTGTTTGCAAGCGCGTCGAGAAAGAGAATGCCGCGCTGCCAAGCATCGATCGGATACGCCCACGCGTCCCGGGCGAAGTCGAGAGGCCACGTGCTGCTTGGTATTCGGACGGCTGAGATCGTTGGATCTGCCATATCCGGTTGCTCCAATTGATCAGCCTGCATGCAAACCCTTTGAAGCATATGACGACGTCGATCGAAATCAAGATTAGGAGTTCGATAAATAGCTAACGGGCAGTTTGCAGATCAAAGCTCGGCGCGATCTCACAGGTTAACGATAGTTGGTCGACATAGCCAAAAATCCGTAACTTGCCGCTCGATCCCAAGCTTTGCAGTCGAGTGCTCCGATCCCATTTCGAAGCGGATTTGGTTTCGCGAAAGTCGCTCGCAATCGATTAATTAAAATACAGTACAAAGATCAATGATGGGGTTCGGGATTTTGTTCAACTATGGCCGAACGCCTTTTACCATCAGCGATCCGGCGATGGCGCGAGCGGGATTGGCTTGTGCATTGCAAGAGGGCTCCGGTGAGAAGCGCTACGAACATCTCTCTCTTGCGGCCGCTGCTCAACAGCGCAATTGTGAGATAGCAGTTTGCAAAGCGATTGTTGGACTGCGCTTTCAGGGCGCCAGAGATGAACATTGATCCGCCCGCGCCCGCATCCGGAAAAGGCCGCTTATCGCGTCGGCACGACGCTATTGATCAGTCAGGCCTGAAGCGTTGGATTCCCGGCATTCGAATGCTACAGGAATACGATGCCGGCTGGCTGAGGCATGATATCGTCGCCGGCTT
This sequence comes from Hyphomicrobium facile, assembly GCF_900116175.1. GTDB lineage: Bacteria > Pseudomonadota > Alphaproteobacteria > Rhizobiales > Hyphomicrobiaceae > Hyphomicrobium_B > Hyphomicrobium_B facile. Next base: position 449,434 of record NZ_FPCH01000002.1, on the reverse strand, counting down.
GGTGCTCACCACGATGCTCGTGCCTGTGGGTATTGCCTATGCCGTCGCGTCGGGCGTGCCGGGCATCTATGGCTTATACGCGACCATCATCCCGTTGCTCGTGTACGCTGCACTCGGTCCCAGCCGCATCCTTGTGCTTGGACCGGATTCATCGCTCGCCGCCGTCATTCTCGCTGTCGTACTGCCCCTATCGGCAGGCGATTCAATGCGCGCGGTGGCCCTTGCGAGTGCAATGGCCGTCGTCTCGGGCATTGTTTGCATCGGAGCGGGATTGGCGAGACTGGGCTTCGTGACGGAGCTTCTGTCGAAGCCAATCCGCTACGGTTACATGAACGGCATCGCCTTGACGGTGTTGCTGAGCCAGCTGCCGAAATTTCTGGGTTTCTCGGTCGATGATGTTGGTCCGCTGCGGGACCTCTGGGCGATCGGTAACGGCATAGTCAACGGACGGGTGAACTGGGTTGCCTTCGGCGTCGGAGCCGCAACCCTGGCTGTGATTTTCATCCTCAAGCGATTCAAAATAGTCCCCGGAATATTGATCGCCGTCATCGGAGCGACGGCTGTCGTCGGAATCTTCGGCTTGTCCGAGAACGCCGGAGTGTCCGTGCTGGGGCCATTACCGCAGGGACTGCCCGCGTTCGAAGTGCCGTGGATCTCAACCGCGGATGTTTCGGCGGTTCTGTCCGGCGGCCTCGCCGTCGCTCTCATTTCTTTTGCCGATACGAGCGTTCTGTCGCGCGCCTACGCTGCGCGCACGCGAACGCACGTCAATCCCAATCAAGAACTCATCGGTCTCGGAGCGGCTAATCTCGCGACCGGGTTCTTTCAGGGCTTTCCCATCAGCAGCAGCTCCTCTCGCACCCCGGTCGCAGAGGCGGCGGGCGCAAAGACGCAAATGACAGGCGTGGTAGGAGCGATTGCGGTAGCGCTTCTCATCATAGCGGCGCCGAATTTGCTGCAGCACCTGCCCATGAGCGCACTCGCCGCGGTCGTCATTGCGTCAGCCATTGGGCTGATTGAGGTCAAAGATTTGATCCGCATTTATCACATGCAGAAATGGGAGTTCTGGCTGTCGATGCTATGCTTTGCTGGCGTCGCCGTGTTCGGTGCCATCCAGGGGATCGCGCTCGCTGTGATCGTGGCCGTCATCGAATTCCTCTGGGATGCCTGGCGGCCCCACTTCGCCATTCTCGGCCGGGCGGAAGGCGTCAAAGGTTACCACGACATCGTTCGATATCCGCAGGCCCGGCAGGTGCCCGGTCTCGTGCTCTTCCGGTGGGACGCACCCTTGTTTTTCGCGAACGCGGAGCTGTTTCAGCAAAGTGTGATTGCCGCTGTCGAGAATTCGCGGACGCCTGTGCGGTGGGTGGTCGTTGCCGCGGAGCCGGTAACAAGCGTCGACGTCACCGCGGCGGACGTGGTGGCGGAACTCGACAGCACCTTGCGAGAGGCGGGCATAGAGCTTTTGTTTGCGGAGTTGAAAGACCCGGTCAAAGACAAGTTGAAGCGCTTCGGGTTGCTCACAACGCTCGGTGAGCAGTCGTTCTTTCCGACTGTCGGCGCAGCCGTCGGCGCCTACCTGGACGCTCATCCTGTCGATTGGGTCGATTGGGAGGACAGGTGTCCGTGACCATCGCGAACCGCGGAGACAAACGATGCCGAATTGGTTGCTGGTCTTTGGCCCTGTCGCGATCGCACTTAACCACTTCGCACCGGGCCATTATGCGCTGATCTTCGCTTCGGCGGCGATCGCTATACTTCCTTTAGCGGGATGGCTTGGGCGTGCCACCGAGCAGCTTGCGGACCGGTCCGGCGAAGGCGTTGGGGGGCTGCTCAATGCTACATTCGGCAACGCCGCGGAGTTGATCATTTCTCTCGCCGCCTTGCGCGCCGGACTTCATGATGTCGTCAAGGCGACCATTGTCGGCTCAATCGTCGGAAACATTCTTCTTGTGCTTGGCGCTGCCATGCTGGCTGGCGGCCTGCGCTATCGAGAGCAGAGTTTTAATCTTGTCGGTGCCCGCGCCGAGGCGACGATGCTGACCTTGGCGGTCATCGCGCTCGTCATTCCCGCCGCCTACAGTGTTCTGGTGGGAGGGCAGTATGCCGGAGGAGAGCGCGCACTGAGCATTTCGATATCTCTCGTGCTTCTGGCGGTGTACGCCATGTTTCTCGTATTCTCCTTATGGACTCATCCGACCTTCTTTCGTGGAGCGAAGGCGTCGGAGAACGGCGAGCAGGCGCAGCCCTGGACGCTCGCACAATCGCTCTTGGTCCTTGCAGCCTGCACCGTTGCAATTGCGTGGCTGAGCGAGATCCTGGTTGGCACGGTCGAGCCGACAGCGCACGCGTTCGGACTGAGCAACATTTTCGTCGGTGTGTTCGTCATCGCCATAATTGGAAATGCAGCGGAGCATTCGACTGCCATTACCGCAGCTGTGAGGAACCGGATGGACCTCAGCTTATCGATTGCGATTGGATCGAGTATTCAAGTTGCGCTCTTCGTGGCGCCTGTCCTTGTTCTGGCGAGCTTGCTTGTTGGACCTCAGCCCATGGATCTCCTGTTCGGGAAGGGCTTGCTGCTCGCTGTGTTTGTGGCGGTGGTGATTACAGGGCAAGTCGCGGGCGACGGCCGGTCAGATTGGTTAAAGGGCGTTCAACTACTCGCCGTTTACCTGATACTCGGCCTTGCGTTCTATCTGACGCCGCAAGCTTAAGCGGTCGCTTCTTGTTCGTTTCCCGCGGCGCAATAGCGAATTAGTAGCGAAAAACATGAAGAGTTGTTTCAAGCACGGCCTTTATCAGCCACAATCGGCTCGGGCTGGAATTGGCGACGGTTGGGCACTCGGTTTGGCTGAGGACTCACATGGAACGCGGCAAAGACGCTAAAGCTCATTCGTACGAAGAAGCGACGTCACACAATGTTAAGCTCAAGCGCAAGGACTACGAGCGCGAGCTTGAGAAGCTTCACGTCGAACTCGTCAAGTTGCAGGAATGGGTTCGCCATAAAGGCCAGAAGATCTGCGTCGTATTCGAGGGGCGTGATGGGGCCGGCAAAGGCGGCACCATCAAGGCGATAACAGCAAGAGTAAGTCCGCGCATCTTTCGGGTGGTCGCGCTTCCCGCCCCGACGGAGCGCGAGAAGAGCCAAATGTACATTCAGCGCTATCTACCTCACCTCCCAGCGGGTGGAGAGATCGTGATCTTTGATCGCAGTTGGTACAATCGCGCAGGCGTTGAGCGCGTGATGGGCTTCTGTACGGAAGAACAAGCGCAGCGCTTCCTGAAGATCGTGCCGGAAGTGGAAAAAGCGATTGTCGACTCCGGCGTCGTTCTCATCAAATACTGGCTGGAGGTAAGTCCTGACGAGCAAACGAAGCGGCTCGAGGAGCGCATCGACGATGGTAGAAAGATCTGGAAGCTGTCGAAGATGGATCTGAAATCCTACACCCACTGGGACGACTATTCACGTGCCAGAGATGAGATGTTCTCGGCGACCGATACAGCCTGGGCACCGTGGTATGTGGCGCGATCGGATGACAAAAGACGAACGCGGCTGAATATTATCGAGCATCTTCTGAGCCGAATTCCTTATGTCGAAGTAAAGCGTGACAAGGTCAAGCTGCCGAAGAGGCATGTCGGCGATTCCGGCGATGCATATCCCTTCAAATTTATTCCCGAGCCGCATTAGTTCAGCAGCATCCGACATCGGTCGGTGATAATTTTAAGGGAGGCCGAAATGCGCCTTACCAATATCGCGGTCTTGGTTTTGGGCATCGCGGCCTCCCAAGCACATGCACAACAGGCTTACGCACAACAAGGCGAACCGGAGAAAATTTCCGTCGGCGTAGCAAGCGCTGAGCGAAAACCCGTATCATCAGCTCTCGATTTTGTGGGGCGCGTTGAAGCGATCGACCGTGTCGAGGTCAGAGCGCGAATTACGGGTTACCTGGAAGCGGTTCTATTTAAAGAAGGCGACATGGTCGACGTCGGCGCGCCTCTCTATCGCATCGAGAGCGGGCTCTTCAAAGCGGCGGTAAACGAATCTGCGGGGGCGCTGGAGCGCAGTAAAGCCGCCAAGGTTTTGAGTGAGGTTCAGCTCAAACGAGCGAGCGACCTCTACGAGAAAAACGCCGGCACCGCTGTTGCGCGAGACCAGGCCGTCGCGGCGGACGATCAAGCCAAGGGAACCATTCTCGTCAACCAAGCGGCTCTCGATACGGCCAAGATCAACCTCGGGTACACCGAAATCACAGCACCGATCGCCGGAAAAGTCGGCCGGACGGCCGTGACCAAAGGAAATGTCGTTAGCCCGGAGACCGGCCCGCTGACGGTCATCGTCAGCCAAGATCCGATGTACGTTACGTTCCCAGTCAGCCAACGGGAGTTTTTACGTGTGCAGGAGAGCGGGCGACGGCTCGACGTCACGCAACTGAAGGCGACCTTGCGCTTCGCCGATCTCCGTACATACGACCACGTTGGCACCATCGATTTTGTGGACGTCACGGTCAATCGCTCGACCGACACCGTTCTCGTGCGCGCAAAGTTTCCCAATCCGGCCGGCGCGTTGATAGACGGGCAATTGGTGCGCGTTGCCATTCAATCCGGCGAGCCCAAGGAAAAAGTCGTCGTCCCCCAGGCGGCTCTCATTGCAGACCAGCAAGGCGTTTACGTCTTCGTCGTCGATGACGGCAAAGCATCGGTCCGGCGGATCAAAACGGGCAGCGAGAGTGGAAGCGACATCGTAGTCGATGAAGGATTATCAGGCGGAGAGAAGGTGATTGTGGAGGGCCTGCAGTCGGTCCGTCCGGGATCATCGGTCATCGCAACACCTTTGCCCGGAACCGCCGATCGGAGTTGACCGATGCTCTCCGCGCTCTTCGTCGACCGTCCCCGTCTCGCAATCGTCATTGCCATCGTCACCACAATCGCCGGTGCGCTCGCTCTATATGCGATACCGGTCGCCCAGTATCCCGATATCGTTCCGCCGCAGGTGCAGGTCACGACCACGTACCCCGGCGCTAATTCATCGGTCGTCGACGCGACTGTCGCGCAGCCCATCGAGGCGCAGGTCGTCGGCGTCGACAAGATGATCTACATGAAGAGCGTGAGTGGCGATGACGGCAGCTACACGCTCATCTGCTCGTTCGAGATCGGCACCAATCCCGATATCAACACGGTCAACGTCAACAATAGAGTTCAAGTCGCGCTTTCCAGCTTGCCGCCGGAAGTCCAACGGCAGGGTGTTTCGGTAAAGAAAAAGTCGTCCGCACTTCTTGGTGTCTTGGCGGTCTATTCCCCGAAGCATACCTACGATCCGCTATTTCTCTCGAACTATGTCACGATCAACCTTCTCGATCAGATCAAAAGTACGCCCGGTGTCGGTGACGCCACGCTTTGGGGGCCGCAGGATTATGCCATGCGTGCGTGGGTTCGAACTGACCGGCTAACCGGTCTGAACCTTACGACTGGCGATATTATAAACGCCATCCATGCGCAAAACCTTCAAGCCGCTGTCGGGCGCATCGGCGCGCGCCCGATCTCCAACGAGCAACAACTACAACTCAACATCCAGACGAAAGGACGCCTCAACAACGTTGCGGATTTCGAGAAGATCGTGTTGCGGACGAATCCGGATGGTTCGGTATTGCGGCTTGGTGACGTCGCTCGCCTCGAACTCGGCGCAGCCAACCTCGATCGCGAAACGCTTTTCAACGGCTCTCCCGCAGCGGTGATCGCCATCTACCAGGCCCCCGGCGCCAACGCGATCGCAACCCTGAAGGAAGTCCGTGCGAAGCTGACGGACGCTGAGAAAAGATTTCCGCCGGATCTGGTCTGGAAAGTCACCTACGATCCCACCGAGTTCGTAACCGAAACAATCCACGAAGTACAAAAGACGCTGATCGAAGCCTTTATTCTGGTGGTCATCGTTGTCTATCTCTTCCTCGGCAGCATCCGGGCAACGTTGATACCGACTCTCGCCGTGCCCGTGAGTTTGATCGGCGCATTCATCGTTCTGCTCGCTATCGGCTATTCCGCGAACACCGTGTCGTTGCTCGCTGTGGTGCTGGCGATCGGTATCGTCGTCGACGATGCGATCGTCGTGGTTGAGAACGTCGAGCGCGTGATGGAGGAGCGTCCCGAACTTTCAAGCGCCGAGGCGACCAAGCTCGCCATGGCGGAAATCACAGCGCCGATCATAGCAATCACGCTCGTGCTGCTTTCCGTGTTCGTGCCCGTTGCTTTCATTCCGGGAATTTCCGGCGAGCTCTTTCGCCAATTCGCGGTGACGATCGCGGTATCGATGCTTCTCTCCGCGATCAACGCACTTACGCTTTCCCCCGCCTTGTGCGGAATCTTGCTGAAGCCGCACCATGGACCTCGAAGAGGGCTCATCGGCGCCGCGATGAGGGGGATCGACTATATCAGAGACGCCTATGGTGCCGCCGTTGCTCGCATGCTGCGGATCTCCCTGATCGGCTTGGTTCTTGTTGCCGTTGCGCTCGCCGGCATTGCCGGCTTGGCGAAGATAACGCCAACCGGCTTCCTACCCGAGGACGACCAAGGTGCGCTGTTCGTCATTGCTCAGCTTCCCGGCGGCGCCTCGGTCGTTCGCACCACGGATATCATGAAACGCGCGGAAGCGATTCTGAAGGAGGAGCCGGCGGTCGAAGATGTCACCTCGGTCATCGGCCTCAATTTCATCGACAACTATTCGCAGGCAAACGCTGGTTTTATGGTGGTTACGCTCAAGCCGTTTTCGGAGCGGCAGGATCGTTCGCAGGGCGCGAACGCGCTTATCGCGCGGCTCGGACCGAAATTTAGAGAACTGGTCGGCGGCACCGTCGTGCCTTTGGCACCCCCACCAATCATCGGCCTTGGGTCCGGCGGTGGCTTTACGTACGTGCTGAAAGACCTGCGCGGAAGCGACCCGAAGGCTTTAGCGCAGGTAATGCGCGGTCTCCTCGTAGCCGCCAATCAAGATCCGAAACTATCTCGCGTGTTCAGCACCTATTCAGCGACCAACCCCTCGCTCTATCTCGAAATCGACAGAGACAAGGTGCAGATTCTCGGCGTGTCGCTAAGCGACGTGTTCCAAGCGCTGCAGGCTTCGCTCGGCGGATATTTCGTCAACAACATGAATCTCTATGGCCGTACGTGGCAAGTCCAAGTGCAGGCTGACGCCGCAGATCGAACAAGCGTGAGCGATATTTACCGGATCAATGTACGCAATTCGAAAGGCGAAATGATTTCGATGCGTAGTCTGGTCGAGGTTCGCCCCGTCATCGGCCCGCCCGCAATCATTCGCTACAACAATGTCCGAGCAGCGACTGTTCAGGGCAGCCCCGCACAGGGCGTTTCATCTGGACAAGCCCTCAACGCCATGGAGGAGGTTGCTGCACGCACGCTGCCTGAGGGCTATGCAGGCGAATGGACCGACACGGCGTTTCAGCAGAAGCGCGCCGAGGGCAAAACACCGATCATTCTCGGGTTTGCGCTGCTATTCGCTTATTTGTTCCTCGTCGCGCTCTACGAAAGCTGGGTCATTCCGGTTCCGGTTCTGCTGTCGGTCAGCATCGGTGTTTTTGGGGCCTTTGCGGCGATCGTCATCGGCGGTCTGACCCTCGATCTCTATGGCCAGATCGGAATGGTGGTGCTGATCGGTCTCGCCGCCAAGAACGGCATTCTGATTGTCGAGTTCGCCAAGGATCAACGAGAACGCGGCGTCGCTCTCAGCGAGGCCGCGACCGAAGGCAGCCGGTTGCGGTTCCGGCCGGTCATGATGACGTCCTTGGCTTTCATACTGGGCCTGCTGCCGCTGGTCATCGCAACAGGCGCTTCGGAACTTGCACGACGAGACGTCGGAACTCCGGTATTCGGTGGAATGATCTTCGCGTCCGTCATCGGCATTTTCGCGATACCGTCCCTCTACGTCACATTTCAAGCGCTGCGCGAGCGGCTGCGGCCAGCCTCTCGTCCTCGCGTCGAAGGTGAGGGCAATGGAGTGGCGCAGCGCCAAAATGGCGTACCGACGCAAGGCTAGGAATTCGCCTCAGTATGGCGACCGCATATCCAAATCACCAATGCCGACCTTCGTGCTTCCTGCCGGTGGGTTGAACGTGAAGGTATCGGGCGGAGATCGGCCATTCGTCCAATCGTACAGGTTTGTCTGCACATTCCCGTTGTTCTGGCTCATCAACACACTCTTACAGGGGAGTGGAACACCGCTGTTCTCAAGCCAAACATCCCATTTGTCCGCATCCCGGTCGGATGCATATCCGATGCTGTATCGATTGCATTGCGCATCCTGAACGCGTTCCAATCCGCCGGCATCGGTCCTCACGCTCGGATCGCCATTTGCGACATCGCTAATGGCGCCGAGAAATCGAAGCACCTGCGCTTCAAACACGGCTAAGCCGGTAAATAGGTTTACGGCCTGGATCGGCTTTTCCGGTGCCGGAAGCTGCGCGTATTTTCGCTTTTTCTCGTCGTAAATTGTGAACACCGTTCCGTCCGACACGATCAAATATGCAAAGCCGTTTCCGGAGAGTTCAACTCTGAGCAGGTTCGGACGCGCTACAAAAAACCTGGCCGTGCCTCGAGAAGGGCCAAGCGACGTATTGCGCGAATCGTAGGACGTCTGGAACTGAACGTCGCTGCTTCTCAGATAGTCGTTCAATCTCTTGAAGACTGCCCTCGTGTCGTCCGCATTCGCTTGTTGCGCAGCCGATTGCGGCACGCTTTGCGCAACGGAGATGGTTATCGGAAACACGCTGAAGGAAAGCAGGAACGTCAGAAATCGAATTGAAAGAAATCTTGGGAAAGTGATTGGCCACTTCATACCCGCCTCGCTCTGGATATGCAGTACCCCGCCCGTCTTTCTCCACTCTCAGCCGGGCCTTACCTCTAGTCAAACGGATCCGTTGTCGTTGCGTCGCGATGCGAGTGAATTTGGTAAATTTTTTTCACTCCGTCAGGCACTGATTTACGCCGCCGGCTTCCGGATAGCCTATTTTTCTTCCTCGCGACGGTCTGTCCCCTAGAACTGATAGTGTCTGCTTCGGGTCGTAGCAGAACTTGGCGAGCCCGCTTCTCTTCCGCTTCTCGCTGGGAGCCACGGAAACGACGGCGCATAGAGCACTGCCTCTGCAATTACCGCGGTTGAAACGTCTTCGTGTAGAATACCCGGCAAAAACCGTCATCGTCACAGCGCCCGGTCTCTCGGTAGCCCCGTCTTTGATAGAACTGCGAGTTGCCCGTCATCCTGGCTTTGGTAAACAGAGTCACTGCTTTGAAACCGAGCCGCAAAGTTTCCATATCCGCAAACGCTAGTAATTTGCTGCCAAGTCCTTGCCGATGATGCGTGGGCAATACAGCCAGTGTGTCTATGAACATCTGATGGGCAACGGGCCAGAACGAGATGTAGCCAAGGACCTGCGTCCCGTTGCAGATCAGACGGACCGAACCCTCGATAATTTGCGATTCTAGGTCGTCGGGCAGTGGGGCATCTTCGCTGTCTTCAAATTCGTTAAACGACGCGAACGCCAGTTCTAAGCATGTAACGATCTCCGCAAGATCGCCGACAGTTGCAACGCGAATGCGCGTACTGTCGCTGCCGACGGCGGCACTGCCGATAAGGCCAATAGCCTCTCGATTTTCGATAATGCACGCTCCATCAAAGACGCCGCTTTTCGCGTGCGCCCCCGTAAAACGCCCCGCAAAAGGGAAGCCCCGCCACTGGCATCCAGTAGCGGGGCCTGAAGCTTAAGGCGTTGCCTGCACTCAAAAGTCGGTCGCGATCAATCGCGATCAAATGATGAGCGGACAGCAGCCGACTTAGACGGCGGCGATGTTCCCGACGGCCATCTTGCCCGAACGACTGTCCTTCTCGGTGTCGAACGAGACCTTCTGACCTTCGGAGAGGTTTTGCATCCCGGCGCGCTCAAGAGCGGTCGCGTGGACAAACACGTCCGGACCACCGTTGTCCGGCGCGATAAAGCCGAAGCCTTTTTGATCGTTGTAGAATTTAACGGTACCAACTTGCATTGTTTTCGTTTTCTTTCGCTTGAGAAATAAAAATCAGCAACGCTTGCGCGCGGTTGATCATGAGCGTCGATGTTTGGATTTCGTCTGAATGAGCGCCCATGATAACTGGGGGCAAACGGCGTAAGATGCCAAAACCGATATGCCTTACATAGTACCTGTTCCGAAAATTACAAGGGTAGACCGTTTCAAACAGCTTTAACCGCAGCGCCGTTCATTTCACCAAGCAGAGTATCTCATCACGAACTGAGACGACGGTTGCCGAAGCAAAAATGCTTTGGACCGAAGTCGGCCGCCCGAACCTCATGGTGAAAGTCCCCGGCACACCTGCGGGGACTCCTGCCATCCGCAAGCTGATCGGCGCCGGTCTCAATATCAATATCATCGACGAGACCGGTGTCACGCTGAAGAACGGCGCGCGGCTTGGTGCGGATCTCGTTGCTGTTGGGATTGGTGTCCGGCCCGAACTTGAGCTTGCGGTCCAAGGCCGGCCTCAGTCAACACCAGTATCAGGCGTTGCCTGCAATCCTGGGGTCAGAGCGCGAGTTGGGCATCAAGGACATCTCCGAGCGGTTGATGGTCCGCCACCACACTGCCGTCTACTCGATCAGTTTGAGCAAGCGCCTGCGAAGTTCTACGCACGAAAAAAAGCCGGAACGGCGCGCGGCGAGACGAAGTAATCCAGTCAGCGAACTCATGATGCGTCCGCCCGTGAATTGCGAGAATTGGCGGCGCGTTGTGCGCCACTTGCTGAGCTGTTCGGCAACGCCGGCTTAAAGTTGACTTCCTCCAAACTCTGCCTATCTTCAGCAGCATGTTACAGCTTCCTACCCTCTCTATCGCTCGGCGCTTCGTCAAACATGTCTTGGCCCGGGCCGTCGTTACTGCCCCTTGACCAAGCAGTAAGCGACCAGACCCGGGACGTCCTCACATACATCGATGAGTGGACTGTGTGGCCGCATAAAGCGAACGCACAGCGGAGCTATGAATGTAGGTCTCAGTGCGATACCCGCAGGCCTGAACTCCGACGAGCATTACCTCGCTTGTTTTGGCTGCTTTTGAGCTGAACGGCATCTCCGCCGCAAGCCGGATGCTGACTTCGGCCTGACGCCTAGCTCCTTCCACAAAACATCAACAGCAGGCGTTCGCCTTCTTCATCGATGCTTGCCACGCCGCAGCTCGAGCGAAGTCTGAAGAGGCGACGAGTTCAGAAAGCTAAAGGAAACCGAGATGGCAAAGCGCAAGAGTAAGGGCCGCAACCTGCCTGTTCCCCCCCGCAATTATGCCTATGAAGGTCGCAACAACAGGAAGCGCGAGAAGAAAAAAATATCAGGATATGCAAGTCTTCAAGCTGTACAGCCAGCACAAACTGGCACGTAAAAACTGATCACGACGGCGCAGCGGACTGCAAACCTCGTCGGCTCGCTGCGCCGCATCTCTGCGGTTACTCAAGTCGTCCCGTGGTGCTGATGAACATACGGACGTCATCCGCTCGAGAAGATTAAGATCGCATTTCGTTCGGTATCCGCTCGGCCGCGCAGGGCAGCCAAGACGCTTTGGAATGAAGCGACACTGCTCAATCACAAAACAGAGCACGAGGAACTGAGAGACGAACATTTCAACTGGGACCTTACGCCCGTTGACGAACACCGCTGCATTTCCCATTATTCGGTCATGTTCATAGAGACTGGCTTTTATTCGAAACTTCCCTTAGCGGGATCTGACGTCACGGGAATTTAGCCCCGGCTCGGCTCGCCTTGCGCCCCTGAGTCCGGGGGACGAACAACCTTTCACACAAAACGTTTCGCACATCGTGCACCAAGCGCCTCCGCGCTTGATACGCGTCAGCCGGTCGCGCGCCGAACCCGTCCGTGCGAATTGGCTGCGTGCTAAAATTAATTGAGGTCACCCATGTTGTTTCACCCTGTGTCCGAGGCACTGCCGCAGATTTTCGTTAGCGAAAATGAAGAACGCAGCCTGTTTACGCTGGCGACTGCGGCTGACTTAACTCAGCGGTCGCGTGACGCGGCTCAAAGCCTTCTCCGCGAGCTCGAACGAGCCCATGTCGTTTCCGAAGAGAAGGTGCCTCGGAATGTGGTTCGCATGAACTCGCGCGTCGAATTCGTCCTGGACGATACCAACCGTCGTCGCGTGGAAATCGTGTATCCACGCGACGCGGACATCGACGCGGGAAAGATTTCGATCCTTACGCCTGTCGGCGCCGCACTGTTCGGTCTGTCAGCCGGTCAAATGATGATGCTTCAAGGGAATGATGGGCGTCCCCACAAGTTGAGGGTCATTTCTGTGGTACAACGATCGACGAGTTCCTGATCAAGGACGAGGCGTGCTCGCGAACGCGAGGGTGACCATGCTCGAATCGTGGGTCTCGTACGGGTGCGTGGCGCGTCGACCGAGCGAAAGGCTCGCGCGAGAGCAGGGAGATCGTGCGCACCTGCAACGAGGAGAAGGCAGATGAAGCGCATTCTTGCTGCTACAGATTTTTCAACCCGAGCCCATCGGGCAATTCGACAAGCGGCGGTGCTTGCGCGCCAGTCCGGCGCTGAGCTCACACTCCTTCACATTGTGGATGAAGAGCCGGAAGCGCTGGTCGCCCTCGAAGTCGCCGAAAGCCGCAAGATCCTCGACGAGCAGATTGCGTCGATCCCTGAGCTGCGCGACGTGCAGTGTCATCCGAGTGTTGCAATCGGGGCGCCGCATGATGCAATCATGAAAGTGGCCACTGCGGTGAATGCCAACTTGATTGTCATGGGCTGCCACCGAAAACAGCTCCTGCGCGATGTTTTCGTGGGCACAACAATCGAGCGCGTCATCCGCACGGGTACGTGGCCGGTTCTTATGGTGAATAGTGAAGCTGCACAGGCTTATGGGAGTGTGCTCATCGCTCTGGATCTGTCGGACACATCAACAAACGCTTTGTCTTGCGCAAGCGCCCTTGGGATCCTCGACGATGCGCGCGTCACAGTCGTTCATGCTTTCGACGCGATTGCAAAATCGAAGTTGGCGTTCGCCGATGTAACGGACGAACGAATTAGTGCCTATGTCGAGACTGAGCAGCAGCGAGCCACCTCCGAGCTGCAGGGTTATTTGACGTCGCGGTCGTTCGACGCGGCACGATGTTCGTATTACGTTGCGGAGGGCGACCCGGTCCCAGTCATATCCAAGGCAGTCGACGCAATTGGTCCTGAGCTTCTTGTGGTAGGGACACATGGCCGTTCAGGAGTGGCCAAGATGCTATTGGGAAGTGTCGCCGAGCAGCTGTTGCGCACGATGGAATTAGATATTCTGGCGGTGCCGAGACGCTCGATGGCCAGCTGATCTTCGGAAACACGAACAAGATGCGGGATTGATGTTCTCAAGCGACACGCTGCTACTCGCGACGATAGCACTTCCGTTCGTCGGCAGTCTCGTCGCGTCGTTACTCCCCACAAACGCGCGCAATGCGGAAGCGTGGTTGGCCTGCGGGACCGCACTTTGCGTACTGGTCTCCCTGTCGCTCCTCTACCCCGCAATGGCGGATGAGCAGATTGTCCGTTCCGAGTTCGAATGGATACCGTCAGCGGGGCTTTCCTTCGTGCTGCGGGTCGACGGGTTTGCCTGGATTTTCGCGCTTCTCATTACCGGCGTGGGGTTCCTCGTGTTCCTCTATGCGCGGTATTACATGTCGCCTGAGGATCCCGTTCCGCGCTTCTTCGCGTTTCTGCTCGCCTTCATGGGGTCGATGCTCGGCATCGCGCTCTCGGGCAACCTGATCCAGCTGGTGTTCTTTTGGGAGCTGACGAGCTTTTTCTCATTCCTGCTGATCGGCTATTGGCATCACGACGCCAGCGCGCGGGCCGGCGCGCGTATAGCACTGACAGTTACCGCCTCTGGCGGCCTATGTCTGTTCGCCGGCGTTATCGTGCTCGGTCATATCGCTGGAAGCTACGATCTCGACCGTGTTCTCGCGGCCGGAGATGTCATCCGTGGTCACGCGCTCTATCTCCCCGCGCTGGTTCTTATCCTCATCGGCGCGCTGACAAAAAGCGCACAGTTTCCGTTCCACTTCTGGCTTCCGCGCGCCATGGCCGCGCCGACGCCGGTGTCGGCGTACCTGCATTCGGCAACAATGGTGAAGGCGGGAGTGTTCCTGCTGGCAAGGTTGTGGCCGGTGCTCGGCGGCACCGACTATTGGCTCTACATCGTAGGCTCGGCAGGTCTCGTGACGTTCGTCATGGGTGCGTTCCTTGCCATGTTCCAGAACGACCTCAAGAGTGTCCTGGCGTACTCCACCCTCAGCCATCTGGGGTTGATCACGCTGCTTCTCGGCTTGGATTCGCCGCTCGCAACGGTGGCAGCCATCTTCCACATGCTGAACCATGCGACGTTCAAGGCGTCGCTGTTCATGGGGGTCGGCATCATAGATCACGAGACCGGCACGCGGGACATCAGACGGCTCAGCGGGCTTTACCGCTTCTTGCCGGTGACGGCGACGTTGGCGATGGTCGCCGCTGCGGCGATGGCGGGCGTGCCGCTGCTCAACGGGTTTCTATCCAAGGAGATGTTCTTTGCGGAGACCATCGCGACGCACAACGGGTCGTTGCTTGACGACGCTCTGCCCTACGTCGCGACCCTGGCAGCCATGTTCAGCGTTGCCTACTCCTTACGGTTTATCCGGGACGTATTCTTCGGTCCGCCGGCCACGTTGCCTCGGACGCCAAAAGAGCCGCCGCACTGGATGCGCTTCCCCATCGAACTTCTCGTCGTCGTGTGTCTGGTGGTCGGCATCGTACCGAACTTGACCATCGGGCCGTTCCTGAATATCGCCGTCGCCTCGGTCCTGGGGCCCAATGCGCCTGTGTTCGATCTCGCGGTTTGGCACGGCTTCACGCTGCCGTTTCTTATGAGCATCATCGCCCTCGCGGGCGGCGTCGCGACCTACGCGGTGCTCCGCGTTTATAACCTCGATACCGGCCCCCTGTTCGTTTTGGCAAAGAGCCGGCTGTCGGTGGGCGACACGGTCAGCGCCTGGGCACGACGCATATTGGGCTTGCTGGGTACACAGAGGCTACAAACGCAGTTGCGAATTCTGGTCTGCGTCGCGCTTGTCGCCGGGTTTTTGCCGCTAGTGGGCCACAAGCTTCTGCCGGAGACCATGGAGCTCACGCCCATCGACCCCGCGTTCGCACTCGTCTGGATCATTGGCATCGTTTGCGCTTTGGCGACGGCGCAGCAGGCGAAGTTTCACCGGCTGGCGGCGCTCATTTTAATGGGTGGAGCAGGGCTCGCTACCTGCATCACCTTCATTTACTTGTCCGCGCCAGATCTCGCCCTCACACAGCTGCTGGTCGAAGTCGTGACGATGGTGCTCATCCTTCTCGGCTTGCGCTGGCTTCCCAAACGGCTTGACGAGGGATTGCGGCAGGCCGACTCGTCGACATTGATGAGACGCTACGTCGATCTCTCGATCGCGCTGGCTGCGGGCGCGGGGCTCGCGGCGGTTTCGTTCGCGGTCCTGACGCGGCAGGTCCTGCCCGATGGCATCGCAGATCATTTCCTGGAACGCTCCTACACGGAGGGTGGTGGCCGCAACGTCGTCAATGTGATCCTGGTCGACTTCCGAGGGTTCGACACGCTCGGTGAAGTTTCGGTGCTTTGCATTGTGGCGCTCTCTGTCTTCGCACTTCTGCGCCGCTTCCGGCCGGCCCCTGAGAGTTTGTCTGTTCCTGAGCGGAAGCGCGTGCAGGAAGCCTTTGACGTCGACCATCCCGACCGGCAGCCCGGCGAGACCTTTGCCGACTATTTGCTGGTCCCGTCCGTCATCATGCGTCTTCTGTTTCCGGTTATCGGTACCTTCGCCATCTACCTGTTCCTGCGCGGCCACGACTTCCCGGGCGGCGGATTCGTCGCCGGGCTCTCGATGGCGATCGCCATTATTCTCCAGTACATGGCAATGGGCACTGTTTGGGTGGAACATCGGATCCGGGTCTACCCGCTGCGCTGGATGGCCCTCGGGTTCGCATTTGCGTTTGCGACGGGCATTGCCGCTTGGCTCGTCGGCTACCCCTTCCTGACGTCGCACATGTTCATTGCGCATCTGCCGATCATCGGAGACGTCCACATCTCGAGCACGCTCTTTTTCGATTTTGGCGTCCTGGCGATCGTGCTGGGCGCCACGGTCCTAATCCTGATCGCGCTGGCGCATCAAACGATCCGCACGCATCGCAAGCCAAGCATGCCGTCGGCCGTAGCAGACGGAGTCGGATAATGGAGATCATTCTCGCGCTCAGCATCGGCGCATTGACGAGTTCCGGCATCTGGCTGCTGCTGCGGTCGCGCACCTATCAGGTTCTTATCGGACTGTCGTTGCTATCGTATGCGGTCAACCTTTTCATTTTTTCGATGGGCCGCGTTCAGTCCGCCGCGCCACCTCTCCTCAAACCGGGCGTACCCGCCGACCTTGCGCACTATGCTGATCCGGTGCCGCAGGCGCTGGTGTTGACAGCTATCGTAATCACCTTTGCGATGACGGCCCTTTTTCTCGTCGTTCTTCTCGCAGCGCGTGGCTTGACACGTACCGATCACGTCGATGGGCGGAGGTCAGGCACGTGAGCGTCACTGTCGAGCATCTTGTTATCGCCCCCATCCTGCTACCGCTTGTAACGGCGGCACTGATGGTGCCGCTGCCGGAGCGCATGCGGACCCTCAAGGCCGCCATCGCACTCATTTCGACCCTGGGCACAATCGCCATTGCGTTCACCCTGCTCGGCATCGCCGATGCGCAGGCACCCGACGGGGGAAGCGCGGTAAGCGTCTATCAGCTGGGCAATTGGCCAGCGCCTTTCGGGATCGTCCTCGTCGTGGACCGGCTTTCCGCGCTCATGCTGGCGTTAACCGGCGTGGTTGTGCTTGCCGGGCTCATGTTCTCGATCGCTCGCTGGCACAGTGCGGGATCCTATTTCCATGCTCTTGTGCAGTTCATGCTGGCGGGCTTGAACGGCGTGTTCCTCACCGGCGATTTGTTCAACCTGTTTGTCTTCTTCGAGGTGCTCCTCGCAGCCTCTTACGGCCTTGCGCTTCACGGTTCCGGGGTGTTGAGGGTGAAGGCTGGCTTGCACTACATCGCAATCAACCTCGCGGCCTCTTCGCTGTTCCTGATCGGCGTCAGTCTGATTTACGGTGCGACAGGCACGCTCAACATGGCGGACCTTGCGGCCCGCATCCCGGCTGTGCCCGAGAGCGAGCGAATGTTGCTCGAGGCCGGAGCCGCTATTCTTGGCGTTGCGTTTCTCATCAAGGCGGGGATGTGGCCGCTCTGCTTCTGGTTGCCCGCGACCTACTCCGTCGTGGCGCCGCCAGTGGCGGCCATGTTCGCAATCATGACGAAGGTCGGCATCTATGCGATTCTGCGGCTGTGGCTCTTGCTGTTCGGCGCGGGAGCCGGGGCATCCGCTGCCTTCGGCCATGAATGGCTCCTGATCGGCGGTATCGCGACCGTGATATTCGGCTCGGTCGGCCTTCTTGCATCTCAGGATCTCGCGCGTCTCGCTTCGTACAGCGTGCTGGTATCGTCTGGGACTTTGCTCGCCGTTATCACTGTCGGCAACGCGGGCGTGACCGGCGGCGCCTTGTTCTATCTCGTCATCTCGACGCTCGCGCTTGCCGCCTTCTTTCTGCTGATCGAGGTGATCGAGCGCGGCAGGATTGCAGGCGCTGATTTGATCGCCGTGACGTTGGAAGCATTCGGTGACGGTGAGGAAAACGAGATCGAACCGGTCGGCATCGCGTTCCCGGCCACGATGGCCATCCTCGGCATCGGGTTCGCCATCTGTGCGCTGCTGCTGGCTGGACTTCCCCCGCTATCGGGATTCATCGCAAAGTTCCTCATGCTAACCGCGCTCTTTCAGCTGCCCGATCTGAGCGCGGACGCCACGCCATGGGTTCTGATGGCTCTCTTGCTGGTGTCGGGCCTCGCGGTGTTGTTCGCATTGATGCGCGCCGGCATTCGGGTGTTCTGGGTCCCCGTCGAAAGCAATGTGCCGACCGTCCGCTTTCTGGAGGTATTGCCCATCGTCGGCTTGTTAGCGCTCTGCGTTGTCCTCACGATCAAGGCTGAACCCGCGGCGCGCTTCATGCAGGCCACAGCGCATGATCTTCACGCGCCGGAGACCTATATAAAAGGAGTTCTATCTGCGCCGCGGGTCGAACGGCCACTGGAGGGCAGCCCATGACGGCCCTGGTTCCCCACCCAGTCCTCTCAGTGTTCCTGCTTGGTCTCTGGCTGTTGCTTAACCAGTCACTATCGCCAGGACACGTTCTTCTCGGCGGTGTCATCGCCGTTGCGGGCGGGCTCGCGATTTCGACGCTCGAGATGCCGAGAACGCGCGTTCGAAAACCATTTGCGATCGTCCGGCTCGCCTTCGTAGTTCTATTGGATATCGTGCGGTCCAACATCGCCGTTACCCGCATCATCCTTGCTCCGACCCCGCCGGCAAAGTCCGGATTTGTGACGATCCCTCTCGAGCTCCGCGATCACTACGCCTTAGCGACCCTTGCGTGCATCATCACATCGACGCCGGGTACAGTGTGGGTCAGCTTCGACAGCGCGAAGGGATTGCTCCTGATCCATGTTCTCGACCTGATCGACGAGACGACATGGGTCCAGCTCATCAAAACACGCTACGAACGAGCTCTCATGGAGATTTTCGAATGAACGCACAGACGTTTCTGCTGTGGTCGCTCGCGCTCGCTGAGTTGCTCTTCGTGATGGCCATGGCCTTTTCAGTCATTCGGATGCTGCGGGGACCCAGTGCGCAAAACCGCGTACTGGCACTCGACGCATTCTATGTCGCCGGGATGGGTCTCATTTTGACCTTCGGTATCCAGACCGGAGATACCGTCTACTTCGAGGCCGCACTGGTGATCGCACTGCTCGGATTTGTCGGTACGTCCGCGTTGGCCAAGTTCCTCATGCGCGGGGAGACGATCGAATGACGCCCGGATTGCCCGATTGGGTCGCAGTACTGACCGCCATTCTCGTGCTTCTTGGCTCGATCCTAACGCTGATCGGGACCATCGGCCTTCTGCGCTTCAAGAGCTTCTATGCGCGCGTGCACGCGCCGACCATCGGGACGACGCTCGGGATCGGATGCGTCCTGATCGCCTCGATCATTTATTTCTCAGTGCTGCAGTCGCGGCCGGTCTTCCACGAGGTCCTGATCATGATCTTTGTGACGGTCACGACTCCGATCACCCTGATGCTGCTGGTAAAAGCAGCCCTGCACCGTGACAAGGACGCGGGCAAGGACCACATGCCTTCGCACCCTGCAGACTGAGTACGGTCAACGGCGGCATCAGGCTCAATCCAGAATAGTCCGGAATCCACTCATTGCGAGAGTTCAGGATCAGTTGAAGTCGCCGGTTGCAACCTCACGGACTGGATGACATGGGCCGCGGCCAAGACCGACCAATTCGATCCGCTGGTTCTGGGTGCTGAAGCCGTGTTCGGAAAACTCGCGAAGTCATAAGAAGCGGTTGATTACTGCCAAATTTCTGGGGCCGTTTTGCTGGCTTCCTCGGTCGTCGGGAGCAAGGCGGCCCGTCTTCGGGTTCGATTCGCTTTTTTAGGCCCAAATGTTAGACCTAAAATTCAGAAATAACATATTGGAATATTTGAAGATTTAGCAGTCGTAAGTGGAAAATTGGCTCCGCGGGTAGGATTCGAACCTACGACCATCCGATTAACAGTCGGACGCTCTACCACTGAGCTACCGCGGAATGCCGAGAAGCGCCCCGCATAGCAGAACGTATCCGCGCTGGCGAGGCCTCAAGGCTATTTTCTTCAGTGCCTTCAACGGCGCCAAGCGGCGACAAGTGGAAGCACATGCGTCGAAGGCGGCGACCAGGCGGAAAAGTAGTGGCACGCGCTGGTCTTCAGTCCATCCGACAGGGCGGGTTGGTAGCCTTCTTTGATGGGGTGCGCAAGGGGCGAACGACGCGTTGGAAGGGAATTCACGAGCGAACTCCGCGACCTGCGCAACTTTGCCTGCGACAGCTCGACGGGTGGCTTTCATGCTAGGATCGCTCCCGCGCCGAGGCAGGCCAACGGCCGAGGCTTGCCAACATCGGCGGCCGCTAGTGATGGAATGCATTTTCGATGAGCAGTTTCTCGATTGTCTGGCCCGCGGTCGCCACGGCCTTTCTGGCCTCGCTGGTGGAAGCGGTTGAAGCCTTCACCATCGTCCTCGCGGCCAGCACGTTCCAAGGTTGGCGTCCTGCAATACTCGGGTCCGTCGCTGGATTGGCAACGCTTGCGGCAATCGTGATCGCGCTGGGACCGGTTCTCAGCATCTTTCCCATTCACGCGCTACAGTTCGTCATCGGCGTGCTGCTTCTATTGTTCGGCATGCGGTGGCTGAGGAAAGCTATTCTGCGCGCCGCAGGCATCATCCCGCTGCACGACGAAGCGATCGCCTTCACCAAGGAAACGTCACTCATTCGCGACGAAGGCGCGCGCCATAAATCCCGGCTTGATTGGATTGCGGGCGTGACATCGTTCAAGGCGGTCTTGCTTGAAGGTCTCGAGGTCGTTTTCATCGTCATCGCGGTCGGCTCGGTGCGCGACATGCTCTGGCCGGCGAGCGTCGGCGCCTTGGCAGCCTGCGGCCTCGTCCTTCTGATCGGGCTCGCCGTCCACAAGCCGTTGTCGCGCGTGCCTGAGAACGCCCTGAAATTCGGCGTCGGAGTCATGCTGTCGGCGTTTGGCGTGTTTTGGACGGGAGAAGGGCTCGGCATCGCGTGGCACGGAGAGGATCTGGTGATCATCGAATTCGTCGGCGTGTTTTTGATCACCGGCCTCGCGCTCGCAGCACTGCTCCGGCGCACGACCGGAAGGGTTTCTCAATGACGACGATCGCAGAAATTTTCCGCAGCCTCATCGGCCTTTTCCTGGACGACGAGTTTCTCGCCATCGCAATCCTCGGCGTCGTCGCGTTGACGGCCTTACTGACCATCGGGCTTGAGAATCAGCCGAGCTGGGCAGGGGCATTCCTGCTGATCGCAATTGTTTTGGTTCTGGCTGGAAGCGTGTTGCGGACGGCCCGGAATAGTGCGCGGCGGGACTGATCCGCGAAAAGCGGTTGGGCAGCGATGAAACCAGCAGTTTCCGGCAGGAGGGGAGAGTACGTCCCCATCCATTGAAAGTTATCAATTTTCTATGAAGATTTATGGAGGCCACGCCCGGAATTGAACCGGGGTACGCGGATTTGCAGTCCGCTACGTAACCACTCCGCCACGTGGCCTCTCTGCGATCGTGCGGCCGTCTTTATCGGATCTGAAATGGAACGCGGTTCCGAAGTTTCGGAAATGCTTCCACTGGACCATGACGAGACGCCCGTCGACCGATCGGGCATCTACCATACACCGGTCTCTCCTTACAAGCCGTTACGGCCACGAATGAATTTTCCACATGCGACGGCGTTCCCGTCGCACTCGGTTGGCGCGTCGTCTATAGAGGTCTCCTCGGCGACAAATCTCGGGGGCGGGGAGATAGGCGATGGCAGACGTGGCATTGCAGCGCAAGAACATGGTCGAAAGCCAGATCCGTCCAAGCGACGTGACGGACCGGCGCATCACGGCAGCAATGACGGACATCCCGCGCGAAAAATTTCTTCCCGCTCGCCTCGCAAGCCTCGCTTACAGCGACGAGAGCTTAACGATCGCGCCGGGGCAGGAAACGTTGCCACCGGTGGTGCTCGCTAAACTGATCCAGCTTGCCGAGTTCGACGCTGGCGACAATGTTCTCGTGATCAGCGAGTCGGGCTATGCCGCGGCCGTCGTGGCTGAGATGGCAAAGACGGTCGTCGCACTTTTTGCTGACGGCCAAGGGGCGAAGGCCGCCGCCGAAGCGTTCGCGTCGCTTGCGATCGGAAATGTCGTCGCTGTCTCGGGTGCCGCCGCATCGGGTTGGCCGGCGAAAGGCCCCTATGACGTCGTGCTGATCGAAGGCGGCATCGAAAAGATACCCGACACAATCAAGGATCAGATACGCGAAAACGGCCGGTTGGTCTCGATTGCGATAAATGACAAGATAGGTCGTGCTGTCGTCCTGCATAAGCGCGCGAGCATCTTCGCAAGGCGAGACGGGTTCCAGGCTGCCGCACCTTTGATTTCCGGCTTTGCAGAGGCGCGGCCGGCTTTCGTTTTTTGAATCGCATGCTGAGTGAGGCAAACCGGTCACAGGTAGCCGTATGCGGCCGTCGCAGACGGGATTTGCAAGCTAAGACGTTTACGGGGGGAGCTTCGGGGGAAGCGCGAAAAAAGCAACTCTTTCGAAGAAATTAGCGGAGAGCTCTGGCGTGGCGCGAATACCGCCATAAGTTAGCAGTCGGGCTCAGGGGAAGTGAAACCGGTTAGTCGATCGAGATCGAATCGGCTAGACGGGGATAATTGGGGGACCTCTCTGTTCAGGGTGGGCAGAGTGGTGTGCAGGTGAATTCCATTGGCTAGAACCAAGAGCAAAGTATCGTCACGCAATGGCGCGACCTCGGTCGGCCGTTACGCGTCTAGAACTTTCCTGGCTTTGGCAGTTGGCGTCGCAATGACTGCAACGGCGCACGCGGAAACGCTGCTCGATGCGCTGACGGCGACCTATCAGTACAGTCCGACACTCGATTCTGCCCGCGCGACGCAAAGGGCGCGCGACGAGGATATCGCGAGAGCCAATGCCGGCTATCGGCCGGACATCAACGCTTCCGCCAATGTCGGCCGCGAGAAGAGCACGACCATCTCACCGCTCATCGGACAATCCAACCGCGCGATTACGTCCCCGCGCGGCTATGCGCTCGATCTCGTGCAGCCCCTCTTCACCGGCTTTCAGGTCACGAACGCTGTCAACGCCGCCGAAGCCAACGACCGCGCCGGGCGCGAGACGCTGAGGCAGACGGAACAGCAGGTTTTGCTCGATGCGGTGACCGCGTTCGGCGACGTGACTCGCGACCAGGCCATCGTTAAGTTGAACGAAAACAACTTGAAGTTTCTCGATGCCGAGCTGAAAGCGCAGCGGGACCGCTTCAGCGTCGGCGAGGTGACGAGAACCGACGTTGCGCAGTCGGAAGCCCGGCGCGCCCTCGGCCAGTCGGATCTCGATCAGGCCAAAGCCAATCTGAAGTCGAGCCGCGCCATCTTCGAGCAGGTCGTCGGCCATCCGCCGACGGGGCTGATCGAAGCAAATCCGAATACGAAGCTCGTCCCGCGGTCGCTCGAAGATGCAATTGCGATAGGCGTGAAAGAAAATCCCCAGGTCGTGCAGGCTCTCTATCTCGAGCAGGCTCAGCGGTTCACGGTCGATCAAATTCGGGGCGCCTTGCTTCCTCAGGCACAACTTGAAGCAAATTACACCGATCAGTTCGATCCGTCGGACGGCATCGACGAGGCGACATCGGCTTCGATCGTCGGGCGTGTGACCGTTCCGATCTATCCGGCGGGCGGCGAAGTCTACGCCCGCGTGCGGCAGGCCAAACACAATCACATCGCAGCACTTCAGCAAATCGAAGTGGCGCGCGCAGCCTCTCAATCCCAAGTCGTTCAGGCCTGGGCGCAGCTGCAGGGCTTCAAGGCTCAGCAGGAATCCGACAAGGCCTCGATCGTCGCCAACACGACCGCTCTCAACGGCGTGCGTGAAGAAGAGCGGGTTGGCCAGCGTACCGTTCTAGACGTGTTGAACGCCCAGCAGGAACTGCTTCAGTCCCAGGTGAACCTCGAGACAACGAAGCGGAATATCTTGGTTGCGTCCTATACGGTGGTCTCTGCCATCGGGCGCCTGAGCGTCTCCGAGGTCGGCGCCGCGACCGCAGTTTATAATCCGGACGTGCATTACCTCGAAGTCCGGAACAAGTGGTTCGGCCTGGACATCACGCACGACGATGGGCGCCGGGAGCATATGGAAGTCGCGCCGATCAAGTGAGCGGCCTGAACTTATGCTTTGCCAGGGCTGGATTTTTTGCCCGAAAGATTTAGATTTCATTGTGTCCCGTCGCCTTGAGAGTGCCTCTCTCCGGGGATAACTGCTCGTGGGATCGTTGCGGTTTTTCCGCAACCTGCCACCATGCTGGATCTCCGAGGGCCTTCAATGAGTCCTACGGAAGGCAAGGGCGGTTGGGTGTGGTGAGTTCGCTACGCTTTCGGTGAAAGCGGCCTGTTTGCGAAAAGGTAGGGTATGTCGAGACTGGAATCCACAGCCGAGCCGAGCATGGAGGAAATCCTCGCCTCGATCCGCAAGATTATCGCGGAGGATTCGTCCGGCCTGAGATCGCCATCGGCGCCGCCGAGACCAGGTGCTCCGTTTTCCCCGGCCATGAAGACGTCGCCCGCGCCGTCGCCGTCCGCGCCCACGCCGCAGCGTGGTTTCATGTCGCGTGAGGCTTTTCTGAAATCCTCACACCCGGCTGATACCGAGCCTGAAATCAAGCCGGCGCACAGTTTCTCAAATCCGGCCCCATCCATCGATGCGGAAAAGCCATCGAGGTCGCGCCCCGCTGAAGACAGCCGGGAATCGGGAACTGCGGCGGCCAAAGCCGAGCGGCGGACGCCGTCCTTCACGCCGATCGAGAAAAATGATTTCCCGGCCGCGGAGCCCGCGCCGACACAGCGCAACGGATCCGCGTCACCCGAAGCGTCGCCAAAATCGGTGACGGTTGAATCGATCACGATAGAGTCGATTTCGATCGAGACGATCGCGGCACAAGCTGAACCCATCGAGCCGGCCGTGGTCGTTGATGCGACGCCCGTCGATGTTCATCCGGTCGTCGAAAGCGATACCGCACGGATCGAGGCGCAGCTTGCTGAGCTGCTCAATGATGATCTGAATGCTCTTCGCCAGGGCCGCAGCGCGCCGGCTCACGACACGGTTGTTGGCAAGGAGGAAGGGCCCGCAGTGTCGCCGAGCAAGACGCCTTCAGACGCTCCCTCCAACGAGCCGGCGGACAGCGTCGACCCGTTCGCCTTCGATCTTGGACCGTCGCCGTTCGCGAAGAGCGAGCCTAAGATTGAGCTGCAACCCGAAGCCAAGGCTGATCTGAAGATCGAGCCGAAGTTCGAACCGAAAATCGAACCGAAGTTCGAAGCCAAGATCGAGCCGAAACTCGAACCCAAGATCGAACCGAAATTCGAAGCCAAGGCTGAACCGAAATTCGAAGCTAAATTCGAACCGAAGGTCGAACCGGCCCGGCCAATCGAAGCCGCACCTGCGCCCAAGCCGGCGATGGCGCCATTCGAACCGCCGTTCGCCAACGCACGGCCGGCCTATTCCGGCGCTAACGAAACGCCAGTGAACGGCGCGGCCAACGGTTCGCACGCAAGTCACGCCTTCGAGGTCTCGAAGAGCGCCGGTTTCGGAAGCTCGGAAGCACCGGCGTCCGCACAGAAGCCGCGTCAGACGTTCGTCGTTCCAAGCGTTTCCGCGACGCTCGGACCATCGCGCAAGCTCGAGCCTCTGTCGGAAGCGTTCCGGCCGTCGTACGGACTGAGCCCGCCCCAGCAGGTTCTTCCAACTGCGGAACTCGCACCCGAACCGGTCGCGCAGCAACCTGTTCGCTCACCGGAGCCCGTTCGCACCGGTCAGGAGCCGTCGGCTGCGCCCGCACTCCGCAGCGAGAGCAACGAATCCACCCTCCCGGCGACATCTCTGTCGAACGAACTGACCACCGGGGATCGGCCGATGGAAGATGCGGTCGCCGATCTGCTGCGGCCGCTGCTCAAAACTTGGCTCGCCGAGAACATGCCGAAGATCCTCGAGCGTGCGCTCCGCCGCGAAATGTCCGAGCGGCTGTTGCCAGGCCAGAAGAACCCCCGCGACTAGCTCATTGATCAACGCCGGAAAACCCAACTCCATGACGTTTGTCTTGGAGATCGGTGACGGCTGCGCATCCACACGCCAAGCCGCTACAACAAATTTTTTTCTTGCGCGTGGCTTTCGCCACACGGCTGCCTCGACCTCGTCCTAACTTCGCGTCAGCGGGGGGACGCATCGATCAAAGCGAAAATGATCGGGACGCCCGCTACGTCACTGGGGTGATGGGGGCGCGTTAGACACTACCTCATCTGTCCAGATACGACGAACCGGAGGGGCAACACGGGGCTGCCGACGCGGTTCTGCGAATTTGAAGTTCGTACGCAGAAGAGGAAGCGTCATGACAATGATGAATGGTGCGAAACACGACGTCGAAGACATTCTGGCATCGATCCGGACCAGCATTGCCGATCGATCCCCGATGTTTGAAAGCGAAAAGCGCGAGGTCCGCATCACGACCCTGCGCGGCCGAAGCACGATCGCAGATGAAGCCGCGGAGTTCGAACTGCCGGCCATATTCAAGACGGCAGCGCAACAGACCTCCGAGCGGCCCAATTTACTTGGGAGGCTGAGTGAAGCATTGGCATCAAGTGGACATCAGGAGCGCGACCGCTCCCGCACGGTAATACCGTTCGAGCCGGCGCACGGCCGTATGATCGAACCGCCGCCGGTCACCCTGGTCGCGGTCGAGGAAGACTCTTCGGCGGCAGCGGAGAAGATTGCCGCTGAAAACGACAGCCAGAAGCGGAACATGCCGACATTCTTCGATACCCGCCTCAATCGCATGAGCGCGATGTCGCGGCCGCCCGAGGCGCCGCAGCCCGCTCCGGCACCTGCACCGGCGGCCCCCGCACCCAAAGCCGAGTTTCCGCAGCGCCCGCAACCGCCGCGCCTGCCTGAGCTCTACGCCTCCCACGAACCGGCGGACGGTGCTGAGGATGCGGCAGCGCAGCTTTTGCGGCCGATCCTGAGACAGTGGCTAACCGAGAATATGCCCAAAATCGTCGAGAAGGCCCTCTTGAACGAGGCCGGCGCCGGGCTCAATGGACCTTCGCGTCGTTGACGCGAAGGTTGCCTGCCAACGGAGAATATCCGGACATTAGGGAGCGAAGGTTGACAGCCGGCGAAGGTCGGCCGTACGACCGGGGGTCCAAAACCCCGGCCAGATAGCTGATAAGCGACGCTCCCTCAGATGCTTGAAAAGACATTTCGACCGGCCGAAATCGAGCCGCGTATCAATTCCGAATGGGAGAAGGCCAACGCCTTCCAGGCCGGACGGAGCGCGTCCGGCGGCAAGAACGCCGCCTATTCGATCGTCATACCGCCGCCCAATGTGACGGGCTCGCTCCACATGGGGCATGCTCTGAACAATACGCTGCAGGACATTCTTGTCCGCTTCGAGCGTATGCGCGGCCGTGACGTGCTCTGGCAACCCGGCACCGACCACGCCGGCATCGCGACTCAGATGGTCGTCGAACGCCAGCTCGCAGCCGAGAAGCAACCGTCGCGCCGCGAACTCGGCCGCGAGGAATTCTTGAAGCGCGTTTGGACGTGGAAGGAAGAATCGGGCGGCACCATCGTCACGCAGTTGAAGCGTCTCGGCGCGTCCTGCGATTGGAGCCGCGAACGCTTCACGATGGATGAAGGCCTGTCGAAGGCCGTCGTGAAGGTCTTCGTGCAGCTCTACAACGAAGGGCTGATCTACAAGGACAAGCGCCTCGTCAACTGGGACCCGAAGTTCCAGACAGCGATCTCTGACCTCGAGGTCGTGCAGGTCGAGGCGCGCGGAAAATTCACGTGGTCGAAGGAGGGGGCCGAACCGTTCGATGCGGCCGCGCTCGCAAAGGTCCTCGCGAAAGATCCGAGCGGCCACATGTACCACTTCCGCTATCCGCTGGTGGCGAAGGTTCCGGGCTACGACAAGGATTACATCGTCGTCGCGACGACGCGGCCGGAGACGATGCTCGGTGATACCGGCGTCGCCGTGCATCCCGATGACGAACGCTACGCGGCGCTGATCAAAGCGGGCGCGAAGGTGAAGCTGCCGCTCGTTGGCCGCGAGATCCCGATCGTTGCGGATGAATATTCCGATCCCGAGAAGGGCACCGGCGCGGTGAAGATCACGCCCGCGCACGACTTCAACGACTTCGAAGTCGGCAAGCGCCACGATCTTGCACAAATCAACATTCTCGACGCCTACGGCAAGATCAACGACGAAGCGCCCGAAGCCTACCGCGGCCTCGATCGCTTCGACGCGCGCAAGCAAGTCGTCTCAGATATCGATGCGCTGGGTCTGCTCGAAAAGATCGAGCCGACCGGCCACACCGTTCCGCACGGCGATCGCTCCGGCGTCGTCATCGAGCCGTGGCTGACGGACCAGTGGTACGTCAACGCCGAAGAGCTAGCGAAGCCCGCAATTGCCGCCGTCGAAAGCGGCAAGACCGACTTCGTGCCGAAGAACTGGGAGAAGACGTACTTCGAATGGATGCGCAACATCCAACCCTGGTGCATCTCGCGCCAGCTCTGGTGGGGCCATCAAATCCCGGCGTGGTATGGCCCGGACGGCAAATACTTCGTCGCGGCCGACGAAGCCGAAGCAATGGCTTTGGCCAAGACGCACTATGGCAACGATGTTCCGCTCACGCGTGACGAAGACGTCCTCGACACGTGGTTCTCGTCCGCGCTCTGGCCGTTCTCGACGCTCGGCTGGCCCGAAGATACGCCGGAACTGGAGCGCTACTATCCGACGAGCGTTCTCGTCACCGGCTTCGACATCATCTTCTTCTGGGTCGCCCGCATGATGATGATGGGCATCCACTTCATGAAGGAAGTGCCCTTCAAGGACGTCTACATCCACGCCCTCGTCCGCGACGAGAAGGGGCAGAAGATGTCGAAGTCGAAGGGCAACGTCATGGACCCGCTCGTCCTGATCGACGAGTTCGGCGCCGACGCGCTGCGCTTCACGCTCGCCGCGATGGCGGCGCAGGGCCGCGATATCAAGCTCGCGAAGGCACGCGTCGAAGGCTATCGCAACTTCGCGACGAAGCTTTGGAACGCGGCTCGCTTCTCAGAGATGAATGAGTGCGTGCGCCAGCGCGATTTCAATCCGAAGTCGGCGTCGCAGACGTTCAACAAATGGATCATCGGCGAAACGGAGCTGACGGCAAAGGCCGTCACCGCCGCGCTCGAAGCCTACAAGTTCAACGAAGCAGCTGCTGCCATCTATGACTTCGTCTGGGGTCAGTTCTGCGACTGGTACCTTGAATTGATCAAGCCGCTGCTCGCTGGAGACGATGAAGCCGCGAAGGCCGAAACGCGCGCCGTGACGGCTTGGACGCTCGACCAGATCCTCAAGATGCTGCACCCGTTCATGCCCTTCATCACCGAAGAGCTTTGGACGCACATGGTCGAATACGGCGTGAAGCGCGACACGATCCTCGCCCTCAGCCAGTGGCCGCAGCTCGATGGCCTCGTCGAGATTGACGCGGTCGAAGAAGTGAATTGGCTGGTGAACCTCATCTCCGAGATCCGCTCGGTGCGGACGGAAATGAGCGTGCCGGCGGGAGCGAAGATTCCGCTCGTCATCGTCGGCGCGGATGATGTGATCCGCGAACGCGTCCGCCGCAACGAGGAGACGCTGAAGCGCGTCGCCCGCATCGACGAGATCGACTTCGAGGATTCAGCACCCAAAGGCGCGGCCCTCGTCGTTGCCGGAGAGACGACGGCGGCATTGCCGCTCGCGGGCATCATCGACATGGCCGCCGAGAAGCGTCGCCTCGCCAAGGCCATCGAGGGAGCCGAGGGCGACTTGAAGAAGATGGACGCGAAACTCTCAAATCCGCAATTCATCGAGCGCGCCAAGGAAGAAGCGATCGAGGAAGCCAAGGAGCGCAAGGCCGAACTCGAAGCCGAGATCATACGCTTCTCGGCAGCACTAAAAAGGCTGAGCGACGCGGCCTGACGCGACCCTCCCTCGGGCTTGGCCCGAGGATCCATTAGGCAGCGGGCACCACTGATGCGGAACGATGGATCCTCGGGCCAAGCCCGAGGATGACATCGCGGTGTAGTGATGTGATGCGCTTCTCCATCACCGTCATCCCGGCGTAGGCCGGGATCCATCCAGGCCGGATACTTGCGAGGAACGGACGCTTGGACAGATCCCCGCCTGCGCGGGGATGACGCTCCGGGATAGACAGCGACGAGCGGGACCCAGAGCGACAGGCGCACGCGGTCGCGCTACTCAATCGTGCTGAACTTCTGCACGGCTGTATTCGCCGTCGTCAGAAATTTGACGCGCAGCTCCGTGAGCTTCCATCCGACTGATCGAAGCTCGAGCTTGCCGAGATAAATCCGCGTCGGGTCGTACTTGTCTTCCATGTCGATCTCGAAGCTCGTCGGGCTCGTGAACTCCGCGCGCTTCACGCGAGCCCACGCGCGCTGGATCCGCTCGAGGATTGGCGTGGTCTTCGCTTCGTCGGCATCACTTCCGACCAGATCGCGGTACTTGGTCCGCAGTGTGAATAGCTGCGGAAGTCCCTCGGGGGTCACGTACTTTTCGACCACGCTGTCGACGGCGCTTTGGCCCCAATAGGCTTTGAAGCGCGTCCAGAGCCCATTGCTCGCTGCCGGATCGGCATTCGTGTCGGGAAGATTGAGTGCGATCCGCGCAATCGAGGGCTTTAGCGTTTCGCGAACCGTCGGCCACTCGATGGCGGTGGCAAGGTAGTTCGAATCGCCGTTGCGGACCGCTTCGCGAATGCCCCAGGCCGTCGCGAAGGGCGAGCCGATATAAATCGCTGCGGCAACGAGAAAAAATCCGAATACGAT
Organism: Hyphomicrobium facile; assembly: GCF_900116175.1. Lineage (GTDB taxonomy): Bacteria > Pseudomonadota > Alphaproteobacteria > Rhizobiales > Hyphomicrobiaceae > Hyphomicrobium_B > Hyphomicrobium_B facile. The sequence continues at coordinate 418,719 of NZ_FPCH01000002.1, read as the reverse complement.
TGATACGGGCTTCATGCAGAGTTCCGTTGAAGCGCGCGATCATCTCGCGCCGTCATTGTCCCCTTACGGACAAAATCTGACGAACTTCGGGCCAAACATGCCGTTCCGTGCCGCTATTCAGCCTGATCCGGGTCGCGCGTTTTCTTGCACACCGATTTCAGATTTTGCCAGGCTTCCGCACTGAGCGCCGGGCTTGACGGATAGTCCTTCTGCTCGCTGACGACGCGTGCGCGTTCGGCGGCCGGAGGGTGCGTGCGAAACCAGCTGTAAGCGCCCGGCCCTTCGTCGCCATCTTCGGCTTCCATCTTCGTGACGCGCGTGAAGAAGTTTCCGAGACCTTTGGGCGAAATGTCCGCTGCCTTCAGAAGCTCGAGCGCATGCTTGTCGGCCTCGCGTTCGGCGCTCCGGGAATATCCGAGCTGCGCCAGCATGAGCCCGACGTTGGCGAGCCCGCCTCCAGTCGTATTGCCGAGCATGACCTCGAGCGTCGCGCCAAGACCGACGCCGCGAATGATCGCAGATTCCGGATGGAGTTCGATCCCATGTCCCATTTCATGGGCGAGCACGCCGGCCGCTTCGTCCGGACTTTCCGATTTGTCGAGCAAGCCGCTGGTCAGGACGATCTGGCCGCCCGGCACAGCAAAGGCGTTCATCAAAGGCCAGTCGTAAACGTGGATATGGAACGGGATGCTTCCCGACGCGCCTTGCGAAAGACGCTCGGTCAACAGCGTGAGAGCCGCGAGACCGGCAGGGTCGACGCACTCCTTATGACCCTTGGTCATCGATGACCGGGTGGCATCGCCGAGCCGCTCGCGCCAGCTGTTGGGAAGGTGTTGCGCGATCGATTTCGACGGACTGAAGCCGAGCAGGTAGACCGCAGCGATCAGCCCCGCGACGAACGCGAGAATGAAAAACCACATGCGCTTCTCGCGAAGCCATGCCGCGCGCACGGACAGACGCGGCGCGCGCTCCCTGAGCGCCGCGGCAAAGCCCGCCCCCTGGACGAAGAGCGACGCGCCCGGCTCATCGCCGGACGTCAGAAGAACGTCGATGGCGTTTCGCCGGATAGGCTCCTCGGAGCGGAGTTTGCCGTACGTCCAGATATGCCGTGAACCGCCGGGGAGGTCGATCTCGATACCGGACGCGCCGAGGGACACGGTGCCGTCGACGGGGGGTGCCCCGCGGCTGGCGGTAAAGCGGCAGTAACTCGGGAAGGCCGGATTGGCCGCCGGGGCTGAAGTCATCGAACAATTCCGCTTAGGGTTGGACCGCGACCGCCCACATTTAAGCATGGCTGCCCGTAAAGAAATGTCTCCCGGGCGACAAACTCGGGCCCTTGTCGCGTCGAATTCTCAGCCCAAATGGCAAAGCCAGCGGCCGTCGTCGATGCAACACGCGGGGCCGGGATTTTCGACATAGTCAGCGCCCCCGTTAACGATGATCGGTGGGTTGCATAGCTGATGTGGCGGTTAAGCAACTTTCTGGAGCCATCGCGCCACTTTCGAGCCACAATGACCGCGCACCTGCTGACTTGCGACGTCGGCTTATGCAGCGTCATTTTTTATCAGGCAGAGCACTTTCGCCGAGCCCACGCGACTGGCATCCCTGCGCCATCCGAATTCGGGTGGTTTGACAAGGGCAAGGATGCCCAAAGAGGAATAAATGGACGCCAAGACGTTCGATAAATCGAAGCTTCCGAGCCGTCACGTGACGCAGGGTCCCTCGAGGGCGCCGCACCGTTCGTATTATTATGCGATGGGCCTGACCGAGGAGGAGATCAACCGCCCGTTCGTCGGCGTCGCCTCCTGCTGGAACGAAGCCGCGCCATGCAACATCTCGCTGATGCGCCAGGCGCAAGCGGTCAAGACCGGCGTCAAGGAAGCAGGCGGCACGCCGCGCGAATTCTGCACCATCACCGTCACCGACGGCATCGCCATGGGCCACCAGGGCATGAAGTCGAGCCTCGTCTCGCGCGAAGTCATCGCCGATTCGATCGAGCTGACGATGCGTGGCCATTCCTATGACGCTCTCGTCGGCATCGCCGGCTGCGATAAGAGCTTGCCCGGCATGATGATGTCGATGCTGCGGCTCAACGTGCCGAGCGTCTTCATGTACGGCGGCTCGATCCTTCCGGGCCGCTTCAAGGACCGTGACGTCACCGTCGTCGACGTTTTCGAGGGCGTCGGTATGCACAATGCCGGAAAAATGTCGGCGGCGGAGCTCCACGAGCTTGAATGCGTCGCCTGTCCGTCGGCCGGATCTTGCGGTGGCCAGTTCACCGCGAACACGATGGCCTGCGTTTCGGAAGCCATCGGCTTGGCGCTTCCGGGTTCGGCTGGCGCACCGGCTCCGTACGAAAGCCGCGATGCCTACGCGCACGAAAGCGGCAAAGCCGTCATGCGTCTCATCGCCGATGGCCTTCGTCCGCGCGAAATCTGCACGCGCAAGGCCTTCGAGAACGCCGCTATCATCGTTGCGGCAACCGGCGGCTCGACCAACGGCGCGCTGCATTTGCCCGCCATGGCTCACGAAGTCGGCATCGATTTCGATCTGTTCGACGTCGCCGAGATCTTCAAGCGGACGCCCTATATCGCCGACTTGAAGCCGGGTGGAAAATACGTCGCCAAGGACGTCTACGACATCGGTGGCGTTCAGCAGATCCTGAAGGCTCTGCTCGAAGGCGGAATTTTGCACGGCGACTGCATCACCGTGACCGGGAAGACACTCGCTCAAAATCTCGAGAGCGTGAAATTCAATCACGATCAGAAAGTCGTATTTCCGGTTTCCAATCCGATCACGCCGACGGGCGGCGTCGTAGGCCTCAAAGGCACGCTCGCACCAGACGGTGCGATTGTGAAAGTCGCGGGTCTGAAGACGCAGAAGTTCCGCGGCACGGCATTGTGCTTCGACTGTGAGGAAGATGCGTTCCAGGCGGTTGAGGATCGGAAGTATAAGGCTGGCGACGTGATCATCATCCGTTACGAGGGACCGAAGGGCGGTCCGGGCATGCGCGAAATGCTGTCGACGACGGCCGCACTTTACGGCCAAGGCGCTGGCGATAACGTTGCACTCATAACGGACGGACGCTTCTCGGGCGGCACACGCGGGCTCTGCATCGGCCACGTCGGACCGGAAGCCGCCGTCGGTGGTCCGATTGCGCTGGTTCAGGATGGCGACATCATCACGATCGACGCTGAAAAGGGCACGCTCGACCTCGAGGTCAGTGAGGAAGAGCTGGAACGGCGTCGCAAGACCTGGAAGGCGCCTCCGAACGTGTACCAGTCGGGGGCACTGAGAAAATTTGCGGACCAAGTGGGACCGGCGCGCTACGGCGCTGTTACCCATGCGGGAGGAAAGGCGGAAGTTCTCTGCTATGCGGACATTTAGGCTTGCACTTGCGGGAAGCGTTGCGACCCTTCTGATGCTGGGTTCGGCGATGGCGGGAGACATTGTCTTCCGCTCGCCGGATGATGCGATGAAGCAAGGAATATCGGCGTTCAACGGCGGTTACTACGAACTGGCGTTGCCCGCATTCGAAGCTCTTGAGACTTCGAAACCGCAGATCGCGCGCTTTTACATGGCGCGCATCTACGGCGATAACGAAGGTGCCTACACCGATCACGGCAAAGCTTTCCGCTTGTACAAGTCCCTTGCGGACGATCTGCAAGACGTCGATCCGGACGACGATAGTCTCGCGCCGATCGCCGCGAAATCCCTGACAGCCGTTTCGACATATCTGCGAAATGGCGTTGCCAATGCCGGCGTGAAGCCGGACGTCGAAGCAGCGAATCGCGCTCTGCAACGGGCCGCGCTGACCTTCAACGACGAGGACGCGCAGTTCGAACTCGCCAAGGTATTTCTGAGAGGCGAGGGGCCGGACATTTCGGTCGCCGGTTTCGAAGACCCCTCAAGCAAGATCGCTAACGGCCGCCACTGGCTGTCGCGCCTGTCGCAAGCCGGTCATCCCGGCGCCCAGGCGTTCCTCGCCGATTTGATGTGGCGCGGAAAGTTCGTCGAGAAGAACCCAACTGCCGCGCTGAACCTCATCGACGTTGCCGTCGCCAACGCGCCGCCGAGCGAGCGCGTGTGGATCGAGGACATCTATCAGAACATCTTCTGCAATGCGGGCGAGGGCGTCCGCCAGCAAGCGACGGGACGCGTCGCCGAATGGCATAACCTCTATGGCCGCAGCCCCGCGGCGCGCGACGACAAGGACGGTCTCGATAATTTGGCGGCCGAACCGGTAAGAACGTGCTCGAACGGCGAACTGGTCCGTCCGATGGGCGTCGCAACGCCGACACCCGCGACGCAAGTCATTACGTCGACACCGTCGGTCTCGCCCCAGCGAAACGCGGTCATTCCGGCGGCGACCTCATTGCAGCCCGCTGCGGCGTCGCAGTCGGCGCCTGCATTGTCGTCGTCAGCCCCGATGCTCGGCTTTGGAGCGGGCGAGCCCACGGCTCGCTAAGAGCTTTTGATTTGCGTTTGGCGACTCTCCTTCGTCGAGCCGGCCGCCAAACGCATAAACCAATCAAGAATCCAGCTTGATCCAGACTGGCACGTGATCGGATGGCTTTTCTTGCGCCCGCGTATCGCGGTCGATGCCTGACGACCGCAAAAGATCGGCGGCTTGGCTCGACAGCAGCATGTGATCGATCCGGATGCCGTCGTCCTTCTGAAATGCTCCGGCCTGATAATCCCAGAACGTGTAGACGCCCGGTCCCGGATGGCAGGCGCGCGTCGCATCCGTAAAACCGAGATTGACGAGCGAGCGCCAAGCGGCGCGGCTCTCTGGCTGAAACAGTGCGTCGTTTACCCAGGCCTGTGGACGTTTCGCATCTTCGCTTTCCGGAATGACATTGAAGTCGCCCGCGAGCACAAGCGGCATCTCGTCTTCGAGCAGAGCGGCTGCCCGAGCCTGCATCCGCTTCATCCATGCGAGCTTGTAGGCGAACTTCTCTGTGCCGATCGGATTGCCGTTCGGCAGATAAAGGGAAACGATGCGAACCATGCGATCGCCAAGCGCAACGGACGCCTCGATCCAGCGCGCATGCTGATCGAGTTCGTCGCCGGGCAAACCGCGCGTCACATCCTCGAGCGGAGACTTCGATAGAAGCGCAACGCCATTGAACCCCTTCTGCCCAAGGGTCGCGACGTTGTAGCCGAGATCCTGAAACGCCGAAGTCGGGAAGCCTTCGTCGACTGATTTGATTTCCTGAAGACAGACGACGTCGGGGGAATGCTGGCGCAGGTATGCGAGCGCCGATTCAAGCCGCGCCTTGACGCCGTTTATATTCCAAGTTGCGATGATCATGGCGAGGGAGCGATTTCAAGCGAAGGTGGCAAAAACCAGATGTGCCACTCAATCCGCGACAAATCAAATCCGGAAGGCTTAGATGGAAAAACTGGTCCCGCAGCCGCATGAGGCTGTGGCGACCGGGTTGGTGATCTTGAAAGCGGCGCCGATGAGATCGTCGACGAAATCGATCTGGGCGCCCTCCATGTACTGCGCCGAAACCGGGTCGATGACGACGACTGCGCCGTTTCGTTCGATGACGAGGTCGTCATCGGTGCGGGCGCCGACCAGATCGAACTTATATTGAAAACCGGAGCAACCACCGCCCTCGACCGAAACGCGCAATATCGGCGATTCCGATTCGGTCGCGGTAATCTCGGAAATGCGGGTCGCGGCGCGCTCTGTGACGGTTATGGTCATTTGTGTCATCGGTTGCAGACGGTTATCCGGCCATGGCCACTAGGGGCCTACTAGCGGTAGCGGTACGCAAGAGATAGGAAAGCGGCTGACGAAGTCAAATGCTAAGCGCATCGAACAAATGATAGCGAGCCTTGAACCGGTCTCCGAGACCCTGGATTACGGGCTGAGCCTAAGGCCCGGGGAGCGCTCGCCGGCCCCCTATGCCGCGAGCGGAGTCCCATCCCGAGGCCGCTACCACGCCGAATCGGAATGCGGCGCACGCGGTCCTTTCCAGCGCGACCGCGACCGGGTGCTCCATTCGACCGCCTTCCGGCGTTTGACCTATAAGACGCAAGTCTTCTTGCCGCACGAGGGCGATCACTTTCGAACGCGGCTCACCCATTCATTGGAAGTGGCGCAGATCGCCCGCACGATTGCACGGCAGCTTCGCCTCGACGAAGACCTCGCCGAAACGATCGCACTCGCCCATGATCTCGGACACTCGCCGTTCGGACATGCGGGCGAGCGCGCGCTCGATACCGAGATGCGCCCCTTCGGCGGCTTCGATCACAACGCTCAGTCGCTTCGCGTCGTGACGACACTCGAACGCAAGTATCTGTCGTTCGATGGCCTGAACCTCACCTGGGAAACGCTCGAAGGGCTGGCAAAACACAATGGCCCCGTGCGGAGCGCGTCCGCCGTCGCCAAAGTCACGCGCCATATTGAGGCCTGGTGTTCCCTGAAGCTCGAGCAATGGCCCTCTGCCGAAGCGCAAGTCGCGAGCCTCGCCGACGATATCGCCTACCTCTCGCACGACGTCGACGACGGGCTTCGCGCCGGGCTGATCACGTTCGATACGCTCCATGGCGCGCCGCTCGCCGGTCCGATCGCGAGCGAGGTGAAGGCTGTCGCACAGGGCGCCGAGAGTGGCCGCGCCATCTACGAAGTGACCCGGCGCATGATCACCGCGATGGTCGGTGACGTCGTGACCGAAAGCCGGCGGCGGCTTGCGGGTTTGGCTCCAGGCTCGCCCGACGACATCCGCGCCGCGGGCCATGCGGCAATCTCTTTTTCGGACGCCATGACGCTCGATCTCGCGCACCTGAAGAACTTTCTGTTCGGCGCCGTCTATCACCACCGGCGGGTTCTCGACGTCATGGAAAAGGCCGAAAACGTGGTTCGCGACCTGTTTAGGAAATACTATTCCGATGCCGCTGCGCTGCCCGCTGGCTGGCGAGAGGCGCTGCGGGGCCTGGATGACCGTCACCGGGCGCGCGTCGCTTGCGACTTTCTGGCCGGACAGACCGACCGCTACGCGCTCGCGGAACATCGCCGCCTGTTTGACGCCACCCCGGAACTGGGCTAGGCGCGAGGCTTCGCATTCCCGCGCTGGCGGCCGGCTCGACGAAGGAGAGGCGCCAGCGCGAAAATAAAGGATTCCTATGAACGTTTTTGCTGATGTCGCAGCCCGGGTCCGCACTGCGCTGACAGATCTGCAGTCCGAGGGATTTCTTCCCAAGGACCTCGCTCTCCCGGCATTCGATGCCGAGCCGCCGCGCGATCCGAGCCACGGCGATGTCGCCGTCAACGCCGCGATGGTTCTCGCGAAGTCCGCAAAGATGAAGCCGCGCGACATCGCGGAAGCTTTGAAGGCCAAGCTCGAAGCCACGCCCGATATCGCCAAGATCGACGTCGCCGGTCCAGGCTTCTTGAACATCACCTTCACGACCGGAGTCTGGCAGTCGCTGGTGCGAACGATTCTGAAAGAAGGATCGGCCTTCGGCAGCGGCGCAGCCGGTCATGGCGAGAAGCTCAACGTCGAATACGTTTCCGCAAACCCAACGGGTCCGATGCACGTCGGTCATTGCCGCGGCGCCGTCTTCGGCGATGCGCTGGCGAACCTGCTCGTCTTCGCGGGCTTCGACGTGACGCGCGAATATTACATCAACGACGCCGGCGGCCAGGTGAACGTGCTCGCACGGTCCGCGTTCCTCCGTTACCGCGAAGCGTTGGGCGAGAACATCGGCGCCATCCCCGAGGGCCTTTATCCGGGCGAATATCTGAAGCCCGTCGGCGAAGCGCTCGCGGCCGAGCACGGCGCGTCGCTGCTCGACATGCCCGAAGAACGCTGGCTGCCGCTCGTCCGGTCGTTCGCCATCGCGAAAATGATGGAGATGATCAGGGACGATTTGGCCGCCCTCAACATTCGCCATGACGTGTTCTTCTCGGAAGCGTCCCTCACGTCGAACGGCCGCGATCAGGTCAAAGCCGCGATCGAAGTGCTGCGCGAGAAAGGGTTGATCTACGAGGGCACGCTCGAGAAGCCCAAGGGACACGACGATGCCGAGTGGGAAGATCGCGTCCAGACGCTCTTCAAGTCGACGGCCTTCGGCGACGACGAGGACCGCGCGCTGCAGAAATCCGATGGCAGCTACACGTACTTCGCCGGTGACGTCGCCTACCACTACGACAAGTTGCAACGCGGCTTCCGCCACCTGATCAACGTCTTCGGCGCGGATCACGTCGGCTACATCCCGAGAATGAAGGCGGCGGTCGCGGCGCTGTCCGATGGAACGGCAGACCTCGACGTGAAGGTCGTGCAACTCGTGCGGCTCTTCAAAGCCGGCGAGCCGTACAAGATGTCGAAGCGGGCGGGCACCTTCGTCACGCTGCGCGATGTTGTCGACGAGGTCGGCCGCGACCCCGTTCGCTTCATGATGCTCTACCGGAAAAACCAGGAAACGCTGGACTTCGACTTCGCCAAAGTGACGGAGCAGTCGAAGGACAACCCCGTCTTCTACGTGCAATACGCGCATGCTAGGGCGGCGAGTGTTCTAAGGAACGCAGTCGAGCAGGTTGCTGGATTAGACATATCTGTTGAAGCTCTCGAGAAGGCCGACCTCTCGATCCTGACGGATCCGGGAGAGCTCGACCTGATCCGGCGCCTCGCGAGTTTCCCACGACTGATCGAGGGAGCGGCGACGGCGCACGAGCCGCATCGGGTTGCATTCTATCTGTACGACCTCGCGAGCGCTCTCCACACCCAATGGACGCGAGGCAATGATTCGCCACATTTACGTTTTATTCAGGCAAATGACGGGGTTGCGACTTCGGCGAGGTTGGGGCTGATTTTCGCGACAAAGACGGTGATAAGATCGGGGCTTCAAATCCTCGGCGTCGAGGCGCCCGAAGCGATGCGCTAAAGTCTCGAATCGACGATTAGGCGCAACCACTGCTTGCGCCCCACTCTAAGGGGGTTTCCGCGATGTCCTCGCAGAACGCATTTCCCGGGCCGAACGCCGCCAGGCCGGCTGCCCGCCCCAACGCGCAAACGCACAATTCCCAGCCGCCGTGGGTCAATCCGCAGCCGCAGGCACCCCGCGCGCCGCAATCGGACAATGGCTGGCCAAGCCAGCACCAGCCAGGCCAACATCAGCAAGGCCAGCATCAGCAGCCCGCGCCGAACTATCCAACCTTTCCCCAGCCCGGTTTCGGCGCCCAGGCCCCCGAGCAGCAGGCTTATGGCGGCGGTGGCCAGTGGAGCGAGCTGCAGCCGTCCGCCGCCCCGAGCCGCGGAAACTACGGCGGTTATCAGCAGCCTGCTCACGCCGAGCAGTCTGACCCTTATGCACCGCAATTCGAGCCCTATGTGCCGCCGACGCGGCCAAGCTTCGCCCCCCAGCAGGCGCAGCCGGCGCAGGGTTACGGCGCGCAGAGCCAACCGGCGCCCCAGTGGCCTGCCCGGAATGCAGATCCGCACGGCTTTGATAACGGCAGCTACGCCGCTCCCTCGTTCACCCCGCAACCGGCGCCGCAGCCGGTGCATGCGCAGCCGACCTTCGGACAGCAACAGTATCACGACAACGAGTTGAGCGCGGCCGACTGGGCGGGCCCGCATGATAGTTTCGGGCACGACCCGTATCAGCAGAATCATGGGCCACACCACGGGGATGCACAACTCGGCTTCGGCCAAGCCGAAGGCGGCGACTTGGAGCCCGTCTACGGCGAGGAAGAGGTCGAATACGAGGACGAGGAAGAAGCGCCACGCGGCCGGCGCCCGTTGATGATCGTGGCGGCTCTCGTCGGCGCCATCGTGATCGGCGGCACCATGGCCTACGGGTACAAAAAACTCACAGGCACCCCCAATCAGCAGGGCGATCCGCCGGTCATCAAGAGCGCAGAATTGCCCTCGAAGACGAAGCCCGCTGACGCCGGCGGAAAGCAGTTCCCCTATTCCGATACGAAAATCATGGGCCGCCTGGGCGACGGTACTTCGTCGGCGCAGGCGGATGAGGCGAACAATTCCGGCCAAGGCGCGCCGTCCGACAGCGCCGACAACTCGGCGAATTCATCGCCCGCCGACGATGGCGGCGCACGCAAAGTCTCGACTTTGGTCGTCGGCCGCGACGGGTCGATCCAGTCTCCGCCGCAGGCCCCTGAACAGCGGCCTCAGCCGGGTGACACGGGCGTTCCAGGCACCGCGCTGGTCGACTTCGGGCAGCACCCGGTAATGGGTGTGGGAGGTCCGGCGACCGTACCCACGATGGCGAGCCCGCCCGTTCGCCCACAACCGATGAACGCCGAGGCGGCGCCCGTCAAAAAGGTCGTAAAGCCCGTCAAGATCGCGAAGGTCAATTCCGTCGATCCGACCGGCAGCGCCGACGACAGCGCCGAAGCCCCGGCCGCGCCGCCGAAGAAGCTCAAGAAGGTCGCGCGCGCCGAGCCGACGGTCGAAACGGACGCGACGGCGGATGCGCCGCCGGTCATCCCATCTTCGGCAGGGGGCGCAGGCTTCGTCGCCGTGCTGGCATCCGTCCCCCGCTCCGATACAAGCCGCATCGACGCCCTGAAACTCTTTGCCGACATGCAGCAGAAATACGGTAGCGCACTTGCAGGAAAAACGCCGGACATAGCGTCGGCAACCCTCGCCAAGGGCCCGTACGACCGCCTTGTCGTCGGCCCGCCGGGATCGCGGGAAGAGGCGAGCAACGTGTGTTCGCAGCTCAAGGCTCAAGGCTACAAAGATTGCTGGGTCACCTCTTACTGATATCCTGAACGTCCGTGATATTTATCCGGCTGGTGCACACGCACCGGCCGGTTCCGTTTGAGCTGCGTTTGAGCGGCGTTTGATACGCCAAGACATCGGCCCCGGAGGGCCAAGTTGCGATGACCGCAAGTCTGATTGCCGGCCTCTCCAGCGTCGCCATGACGGACGACGAACGCCGCTTCTATCGCGACGTCCAGCCCGCCGGAGTGATTCTATTTGCCCGCAACGTCGCTGACCGGGACCAGCTGAAGCGCTTGGTAGAGGACGCGCGAGAGGCTGTTGGCCGGCAGGATTTCCTTGTCCTGATCGATCAGGAGGGAGGCCGCGTCCAGCGCCTGAGACCCCCGATTGCGCGATCGCTTCCACCCGCGGCCGTCTACGCCCAATGCTACGCTCAGAATCCGGAAAGGGCGAAACGTGCAGCCTTTGCGGTGGCCAGGCTCACGGGCGAGGAACTCCGGGCGTTCGGCATCACGATGAACTGCGCGCCCGTCGCCGACCTTCCCGTCGACGGTTCGCACGAGATCATCAGCGACCGCGCCTATGGCTCGACCGTCGCGGAGGTCGTGGCGTTGGCCGAGGCCGTTGCCGGCGGCTACCTCGCGAGCGGCGTCGTTCCAGTCGTAAAGCATATTCCCGGTCACGGCCGGGCGACGGCCGACAGCCATCTCTCGTTGCCCGTCGTCTCGACCTCGCGCCAAACCCTGTCGGAGACGGACTTCGCCCCCTTCAAGGCGCTGGCGGGCCTGCCGGCGGCGATGACGGCCCACGTCGTCTATTCGGCGATCGATGCCGCGAATCCGGCGAGCACGTCGGCAATCGTGACGCGCGAGGTCATCCGCAGCGGCGAAATCGGCTTCGATAACCTTCTGATGAGTGACGATCTCAGCATGAAGGCGCTGAGCGGGCCGATGCGAGCCCGGGCCGAAGCGGTTATTGCCGCAGGGTCGGACCTCGCGCTCCATTGCAACGGCGATCTCGATGAAATGCGCGCCGCGGCAGAAGGCGTGCCGGCCCTCGGAGGACGGGCTGCCGAGAGATTCGCAGCCGCTTGCTCTTGCATCGGCCGTATCGAACCCTACGATAAAGAGGAGGCTCTGCAACTCTTGGCGGGCCTCCAGGGCCAGCAGACTCCCGTTGTCTGAATCAGTGTAGTGTCAACGCCGCGCCTTCGATCGCGAGCGGCGCGAAGCAGGAACAAAATCGAGATCCGATGGACGAGACGGCAGCACAAGGCGAAAGCGATCATTCCGGCTGGGACGCTTCAGGCCTTGAAAATATGCCGGCCGAGGGCGAAGCCTTCGTCGTCGACATTGAGGGTTTCGAAGGTCCGCTCGACCTGTTGCTGGCTCTTGCCCGGACCCAAAAAGTCGACCTGACGAAGATTTCGATCCTTGCCTTAGTCGAGCAGTACCTCGGCTTTATCGCCGAAGCGCAGCTTATGAAGCTCGAACTCGCCGCCGACTACCTCGTCATGGCGGCATGGCTGGCATACCTCAAATCGCGCCTTCTGCTGCCGAAGGAAAAGGATAACGCCGAGACCGCGTCCGCCGAAGAGATGGCGCAGCGTCTGTCGTTCCGCCTGATGCGGCTCGAAGCGATGCGCGACAAGGCAGCTATATTGCTGACGCGCCGCCGCCTCGACCAGGATGTGTTTGCGCGCGGCCAGCCCGAGCACGTCAAGGTCACGCGCGACACGACCTACACCGCGACCGTCTACGATCTGCTGAAGGCCTATGCCGACCAGAGAAAGCGCACCATTCGCGTCGTCCACGTCGTAAAGGCACGGCGCGTGTGGTCGATCAAGGAGGCGCGCCAACGTCTCGAACGTCTGGTTGGAGCAAGTGCCGGCGACTGGGCGCAGCTCGATCTGTTCCTCGAACAATATCTGCCGCGGAACGAGGAAGAACGCTCGGCGCTCGCAAGCTCTTTCGGCGCGACCCTCGAAATGGCGCGCGAAGGGTTGATCGAGCTTCGCCAGGATGAACCTTTCGCGCCAATCTATATGCGCAAACGCGAAGCAGGGGCGACGTGGGAAAAGATCGGCTAGCGACGCCGAAAACACGGCTATAAGGGGGCTCGAAAAAGCCATGGTTCCGCCGAGACTGACATTGGTGTCGGATAACACGCGCGAGAAAAGTGAAACGGCTCCTGGTGAGGACGCGGAAGGGTCGCGCGCCGCTGGAGCAGCGAGCCGGCCAACTGCCGCTCTGAGCGACCCTGACGCCGCAATCGACCACCTCTCGAAAAGCGTCGAGCGTGAGAAGCTGCGCCGGCTCGAAGCCATGCTGTTCGCTTCATCTCAACCCCTCGACGCCAAGTCTCTCGCGCGCTGCCTCGATGCCAACGACGATGTCCATAGCCTGCTGATCGCCCTTCAGGCCGAATACAAGGATCGCGGCGTGACGCTCGTTCGCGTCGCGGGCCGCTGGCAGTTCCGCACCGCTGACGACCTCTCGTTTCTGCTCGAACGTCAGCAGAAGGAAGAGCGCAAGCTTTCGAAAGCGGCGCTCGAGACGCTCGCCATCATTGCCTATCATCAGCCGGTTACCCGGGCCGAGATCGAAGAGATCAGGGGCGTATCGACGTCGCCAGGAACGCTCGACGTTTTGATGGAGACGGGGTGGATCCGTCCGCGCGGACGCCGCAGGGCGCCGGGACGACCGCTCACCTACGGCACGACGGAAGATTTCCTCGTCCATTTCGGTCTCGACAACATCAAGGATCTGCCGGGCCTCGCCGATCTCAAGGCGGCGGGCCTTCTTGATGCCAACTTGCCGCCGGGGTTCACCGTACCCTCTCCGACGGACGTCGCAGCGCTGATGCCGGATGAGCTCCCGCTGACAGACGATGGCGACGAGGAGGAGGAAGAGCAGTCGGTGCTGCCCCTCGAGGACGACGGCGAAGAGCCTGACGAGGCCCAAGAGCCCGACGAGAGCGGAGAGTCCAAGAAACAAGAGGGCGAGGACTGACCGCTTTGAGGTTCGCCGGTCGATAGGAGGGGGCAATATTACTTATCATTAATTTGAGCCCCGTCTGTCTGCTTGGCCCCGTGGAGCGGGCCTAAACCATCACCCCGAATAGGAATTTTGTAGCCTCTGCCGATCCGCCGCGCGTTCGCAAACCTTGCCGCGCACTGGTGGTTCTGCGATAAGGGCTTAGATACGAAGAAGTGGTTCAGCCAATGGCCAAAGCCGTGCTGCCGCCGAGAGGTCTTCCAATGGGTTTTAGCGCACAACACATCCTTCTGCTCCTGGTCATTGCCCTGCTGCTTTTCGGCCGCGGCAAGATTTCGGAGTTGATGGGCGACGTCGCCAAGGGCATCAAGAGTTTCAAGAAGGGCATGGCCGACGACGAAGAGCCGGTTAAGCCTGCGCCGCGTACGATCGAGAACGAGGCAGTGAATCCTGACCGCACCAAGGTCGGATGATCCCTTAACGCTCATAAGTTCGCGGCTGATCCCGACAAGGTTGCTGGATGTTTGATATCAGCTGGAGCGAGCTTCTGATCCTCGGGATCGTGACGCTGGTTTTCGTCGGCCCGAAGGAACTGCCGGTGTTTATGCGGACGCTCGGCCGCTATGCTGGCGTCGCGCGTCGCCACGCCAACGAGTTCAAGGCACAATTCGATGCCGCCATGCGCGAAGCCGAGCTCGACTCGATGCGCAAGGAAGTCGAGCAGATGCAGAACTCGATCAACTCGGAAGTCATGAAGGCGAAGTCCTCGATCGACGAAGCGAGTTCCGCGACGAAGATAGAAACGAACGTGAGCGCGCCGCAGCCTTCGCAGGCGATTTCGCCTCAGCCGCCACTGCCGTCGCCGGAAGTGGCGCCAACTCCGCCAATGGCGACGGCCCCGTTGCCGGCGCCGCCTCTACCGGCGTCGCCAGAGAAATATTCATCTCCCGCAGAGCGGACGGAGTCCTAACGCGATGCAGGAGCGGTTACCGCCGACGGCAGCAGCCCCGGGTATCGAACCCGTGCGCGAAGGCCAAGAAGACATTGACGCCAGCAAGGCACCGTTGCTCGATCACCTGATCGAACTGCGCCAGCGGCTGATTTGGGCGCTCGCCGCTTTCGTCGTCATGTTCTTCCTGTGCTTCTCGGTTGCGGGCCACATCTACAACGTGCTCGTGTGGCCTTACATGTGGGCGTCCGGCAGCGACCACGTGAAGTTGATCGCGACCCACTTTCTCGAACAGATCATGACGCAAGTGAAGCTCGCGATGTTCGGCGCGGCCTTCCTGTCGTTCCCGGTGATCGCGACGCAGATTTATAAGTTCGTCGCGCCCGGTCTCTACAAAAACGAACGCCGCGCTTTCCTGCCGTATTTGCTCGCAACGCCCGTGCTTTTCGTCATCGGCGCGATGGTGGTCTATTTCATCGCGATGCCGGTGCTGATCCGCTTCTCGATCGGACTGACGCATATGTCGGGCGAGGGCGTGCCCGAGATCGAGCTGCTGCCAAAGGTTTCTGAATACCTGTCGCTGATCATGACGCTGATCTTCGGCTTCGGCATCGTCTTCCAGCTGCCCGTCATCCTGACACTTCTTGCACGCACGGGGATCGTGACGTCGGATGCCTTGGCCAAGGGCCGTCGTTACGCCATCGTCGGAATCTTTGCGGCCGCTGCGCTTCTCACGCCGCCGGACGCCTTGAGCATGTGCATCATGGCGTTGCCGACGATTGGCCTTTACGAACTCTCAATCTTAGCTGTCCGCTTCGTCGAGAGCCGTCAGGCAAAAGAGAACAAGTCGCAGTCATAGCTGCCATTCGTTTCTGCGCTGACGAAATGCGCGGATTCCACAATTGCCGCAGTAACGCACCCCCATCGTCAAACATACCTCTAGGCGCGAGCGTCGCTTCGGCGGGTGGAGCTCGTCACGATCAATGTTGCTCTAGGAGTTTTTTGATGACTGCATTCTTAAAAGTTCTTGTAGCTGTCACCGCCCTATCGGCTGCGGCCACCACGTTGGCCAATGCCTCCCCAAGCGACGCTGGGATGGTCGCGGGCTGCCAGGCAGACGATTTGACCCTGCATGGCGTCTGGGACTGCCACTAAGCTAAGGTCCCTTGAGGGATGACGCCGGCATATCGGGCGTCATCCCGTCATCTGCAGCCCTGGACCGGGCTAAAAGCATCGTATAGGACGGCTCCACGCACCCCGCACGTGAAGAGGCCGACCCGTGTTCGACATCAAATGGATCAGAGACAACGCCACCGCTTTCGATGAGGGTTTGCGCAAGCGCGGGCTCGAGCCGCAGTCGGCGAGTCTTATTGCTCTCGACGAAAAGCGCCGCGCTCTTCTGACCGAGCTGCAGGAAGCGCAATCTCAGCGGAACGCAGCATCGAAGGAAATCGGCAAGGCGAAGGCCGCGAAAGACGAAGCAACCGCAACGCGGCTGATGACCGAGGTCGCCGAGCTCAAGCAAGCGATCGCCAAAGGCGAAGAGGACGAGCGCAAGCTCGACGCCGAAATTCGCGACGCGCTTTCCGTCATACCCAATACGCCGCGCGAGGACGTGCCGTTCGGAACGGACGAGTCGGGCAACGTTGAAGTTCGCAAAGTTGGAACGCCGAAAACATTCGACTTTGCTCCCAAGCAGCACTTCGAAATCGGCGAAGCGCTGGGTCTGATGGACTTCGAAGCGGCACAGAAAATCTCGGGCGCGCGCTTCGTCGTCACCAAGGGCGCAATCGCGCGCCTCGAACGCGCCATCGGCAACTTCATGCTCGATTTGCACACGGGCGAGTTCAGCTACACCGAAGTCAACCCGCCGCTGCTCGTCAAAGATCAGGCGGCATACGGCACCGGCAATCTGCCGAAGTTCGCCGAGGACCTTTTCAAGACCACGAATGATTTCTGGCTCATCCCGACCGCCGAAATCCCGCTGACGAACCTCGTGCGCGAGCAGATCCTCGATGAAGCGCAGCTCCCCAAGCGCATGACCGCCTGGACGCAGTGCTTCCGCTCCGAAGCTGGCGCCGCCGGACGCGATACGCGCGGCATGATCCGCCAGCATCAATTCACGAAGGTCGAACTCGTCTCCGTCGTCACGCCGGAAAAAGCGATTGAAGAGCACGAGCGCATGACATCGTGCGCCGAAGAAGTCCTGAAGCGCCTCGGCCTGCCGTTCCGCACGATGCTTCTGTGCACGGGCGACATGGGCTTTGCCTCGCAGAAAACCTACGACATCGAAGTCTGGCTGCCCGGGCAGAACACCTATCGCGAGATTTCGTCCTGCTCGGTGTGCGGTGATTTCCAGGCCCGCCGCATGGACGCGCGCTATCGCCCGAAGGACGGTGGCAAGCCGATCTACGTCCACACGCTGAACGGCTCCGGCCTCGCCGTCGGACGCACGCTGATAGCAGTTCTCGAGAACTATCAGCAGGCCGATGGCAGCGTCGTCATACCCGAAGCACTTCGCCCCTACATGGGCGGCCTCGCGCAAATACAGAAAGCGTAATTTCTCACCATGCGAATTCTGATCACCAACGACGACGGCATCAATGCGCGGGGATTGGAAATCCTGAAAGCGATTGCGCTCGGCATTTCGCCCGATGTCTGGACGGTCGCGCCGGAGACGAACCAATCGGGCACGTCGCATTCGATGACGCTGCATACGCCGCTTCGCCAGCGAAAGATCGATGAGCGGACATATGCCATCGCGGGTACGCCGACGGACTGCGTAATCATGGCGGTCCGCCACATCCTCAAGCAGCAACCGCCGGATCTCATTTTATCGGGCGTCAATCACGGCTCGAACCTCGCCGAGGACACCACCTATTCCGGCACCGTCGCAGCAGCGATGGAAGGCACGCTTCTCGGCATCCGCTCGATCGCGCTGTCGCTGATGATGGGCTTTGAGGAAGGGGCAAGGCGCGCGCTGTGGGAAACGCCGCTTGCGCACGCGCCATCGCTCATCAAGAAATTGCTCGAAGAGGAATGGGAACCCAAAACCCTCATCAACATCAATTTCCCCGACGCCGATCCACATGAAGTGAAAGGCATTGCCGTCACATCGCAGGGTGTCAGAGATCAGGCGCTGCTCGATATCGACAGCCGAATTGATCCGTGGGGCACGCCGTATTTCTGGTTCGGATTCGAACGGCGGAAATCGACGCTCGTCCCCGGAAGCGACCTCGCGGCAATTGCGGAAAACAAAATTTCCGTCACGCCGCTGAGCGTCGACCTTACCAATCATGGCTCGTTGAAAATGCTCAACGCCAAGCTGAGCTGAACGGCATCTCTTCCGCGCTCCGGCGTCCGCGAAAGTCGCCATAAAGACGAAATCCGTCCGCGAATAGAGCGCAATTCTCATCTAATTCGAAAAAACTCCGGCGGTGTGCAAAGCACCGTCGAAGGTCACTCACTTTCCTATTCGGGTCGTATTTCTTGTGAGGGCGGGGAAGCCACCTCAATCGCAAGTAAGTGCAACTCGAGACTTCTACATAAAATCACAGCTGAACGTTTACTCTCTGTTAACCGGTTAAAGGTTAATGGATGGTGCGAGTAGAGGTGCGTACCATGATGAGTTGTTTTGGCGTTAGCCAATGCGGGCGCTTGAGCCTCAAGTCCGCGACGGCTGTTTCTCTAATAATTGCAAGCCTTGGCCTCAGCGGCTGCAGCGCTGATGTTACGCGCTTCGACAGCACGTCCTTCAATTTTAACGATAGTCCGGGCGCGACGCCGATCCCGTCCGAGCCCGTGCGCACAAGTTCACTGGGCGATAACCAAACCGTCGGCGGCTCAACTCCGCGCGGCCCCTACGGCGCCGGCGCTTCGTCCGTACAAGTCGCAGCGCTTCCCGAGGCGACCGGCGATCACGGCTCGACCAACTATTATGCGCCCCAGCCTCCGCCGCCACCGCAGGCCCCTGCCGCGTCGACTTCCTACCGCCCGGCGAAGCCCTTCGCACGCACGCCAAGCGAGCCGAGCTACGGCCGCGATATGGCAGCTGCTCGCTCGGCGCCGCCGGCCGCGCCAGTCGCCAAGGGTGAGATGATCGCGGTGCAGCCGGGCGATACGCTCTATGGGCTTTCGCGGCGTCACCAGGTCTCGCTCACCGAATTGACCTCGTTGAATGGCCTGAGCAACCCGAACTTGAAGCCTGGGCAGAAGCTTTATCTCCCGGCCGCAGGCGCCTCAATCGATCGTAGCAGCGTTGCTGCGGCGAAGGCCGTCGAGGCCGCAACGCCGTTGCCTGCGCCGCTTGCGCCCGCCGCTCCTGACGTCGTGGCGAACTACAACGGCACCTACACCGTGAAGCCCGGCGATTCCCTCTACGGCATCGCGCGGTCGAACAATGTCAAATTGGCCGAGCTGCAGCAGGTCAACGGCATCAGCGATCCGCGTCGCGTGAAGCCCGGTACGGTGCTGAAGGTGCCGGGCGAAAGCGCCAACGAAGCGCCGTCTCGCATGGCCGAGAGCAAACCCGTGCTACCCAGTTATGCGCCTCCACATTCTGTGCCTCCGCTTGCCCCAGCGTCGGCATCTGCAGCTCCGCTCCCGCCGGCTCAATCAGCTGCGGCCGTGGTGCCCCCGATCACGCCATCGGAGCCCCCCGCGCGCTACGGTGACTCGACGACGGCGCAGCCGACCGTCATCAACGGCGAGAGGCGCGTTGCATCGCTTTCGGATAACAAGGTGACGGACGCATCGCCCGATCCTTCGCCGGCCGCTGCACCTGTGCAAGCCACGCAGCCCACGCTGCCGGCCGCTCCGGAACAGAAGCCCTCGCCGCCGGAGGAAAAGGTCGCTGTTGCAGTTCCCTCCGCAGTCGCGGAAGGGGCGGCAAGCTCGGCGAACAATTCCGGCAAGCTCCGTTGGCCGACGATCGGCAAGATTGTAGCAGGCTTTGGCAGCCGTTCCGACGGCACCCATAACGACGGCATCAATCTGCAGGTGCCGCTCGGCACGGAAGTCCACGCCGCAGAGTCAGGCGTCGTCGCCTACGCAGGCAGCGAACTCAAAGGCTATGGCAACCTCGTGCTGCTTCGCCACGATAACGGCTGGGTCACCGCCTACGCGCACAACGACGAACTGCTCGTGAAGCGTGGCGACAAGATCAAGCGCGGACAGGTCATCGCGAAGGCCGGCAAAACCGGCTCTGTTGATCAGCCGCAAGTCCACTTCGAATTGCGTCAAGGCTCGAAACCGGTAGATCCGATGCCGTATCTCGAGAAGCTCTGACGCTTTCATCTAGCGCGGGGGAAAACGCGCTGGCACTGAGGGAAAACTGGGGGCCGGATCGAAACGATCCGGCTCTCTTTTTGTTTGGCGCTCGGCGCTCGCGCGTTCCCCATTTTGGCGACGCGCGTCCCGCATTTTAACGTCATCCCCGCGAAGGCCGGGATCCATCCAAGCCCTTTGAGAAACAAGAAACGACGATTGGATGGATGCCCGCCTGCGCGGGCATGACGGAGTTTATGGATCGGCGAAAAACTAAACCTTATCCGTCGAAACGCCCGCGCGACCCGCGAGATCCTGCACGTATTGCCACGCGACACGGCCCGAGCGCGCGCCGCGCGTCGTCGCCCATTCGAGTGCGTCCCGCTGCAATTCGTCGTCCGCGACCTTGATGCCGAAGTGCTCGACATAAGCCCTGACCATCGCGAGATAATCGTCCTGGCTCGCGTTGTGAAAGCCGAGCCAGAGGCCGAAACGATCCGAGAGCGAAACTTTCTCTTCCGTCGCTTCGCCGGGATTGATGGCCGTCGCCCGCTCGTTGTCGATCATGTCGCGCGGCATGAGGTGACGGCGGTTGGACGTCGCGTAGAAAATCACGTTCTTGGGGCGCCCCTCGATCCCGCCTTCGAGAACCGCCTTGAGCGATTTGTAGCTCGTATCGTCATGATCGAAGGAAAGGTCGTCGCTGAAGACGATGAATCGAAACGGCGCGGCTTTGAGGATGGTGAGGCATTTGGGCAGCGAGCCGATATCCTCACGATGGATCTCGATGAGCTTAAGGCCGCCGTTCGTGCCGAGCGCGTCGGCGTGCGCGGCTTTTACGAGGCTCGATTTGCCCATGCCGCGCGCGCCCCAGAGCAGGGCGTTGTTGGCGGGCAGGCCCGCTGCGAAGCGGCGTGTGTTGTCGAGCAGAATGCCGGCGGTCCGGTCGATACCTTTGAGAAGCCTCAAAGGAACGCGGCTAACCTCCAATACCGGCTCGAAGGTCGCTGCATCAGCCTGCCACACGAAGGCATCGGCTGCGGTGAAGTCGGCAGCCCGGGTCGGGGAAGGGCTCAAGCGTTCAAGAGCGTGGGCGATCCGCTCCAGAAGCGGGCGATAGGCATCTGCGTCTGTCATTAAGGAATTCCAGGGGGCTGAAAAGCCCGGCGCGCTACGAGCCGGGAAAAAGCGTGTTTAATCGCTGCGGAAGTCAGTGCCAACGGCCTTTCACGACCCTATGCGAGGTTGCAAAAGAGCTTCGGACCACTATAGTCCGCCCGAATTTGAGGGGCTGATCCCTCCGGCCCATTGGGATCCGGGGCGGTAGTGCTTATTTCAATCGCATCCAGAGGACTATCCTTTCCAATGTTTACGACTTCCGCCTTCGCGCAGACCGCCGCAGCCAGCCCGATGGACCCCCTGGGCGGTCTTCTGATTCCGATGCTGGCGATGCTGGCGATCTTCTATTTCCTGCTGATCCGTCCGCAATCGCAGCGCGCGAAGCAACTCCGGGAGCGTTTGAACGCCGTCCGCCGCGGCGACACGGTCGTCACGGCCGGAGGCATGCTCGGCAAGGTTACGAAGGCTTCCGACACGAGCGACGAAATCGAGGTCGAGCTTGCCGATAATTTGAAGGTCCGCATCGTGAAGAGCACCCTTTTGGATGTGCGCTCCAAGGGCGAACCTGTCAAAGACGCAACGTGATTGACCGTCCCCCGCGTGCGAGAACGTAGCTGCGCCAGATGCGCAAGTTTTGATCCGCGCATCTCCTAACGCCTGAGACCCTATTCCGATGCTGCAATTCACACGCACGAAAATCATCTTGATCCTGCTGACCTGCCTCGCAGGTTTCGCAGTCGCAATGCCGAACTTCTTCTCGAAGGAGACGGTCGCGTCGTGGCCATCATTCGTACCGAAGAAGCAGCTGCCTCTGGGGCTCGACCTCCAGGGCGGCGCGCATCTTCTGCTCGCCATGGACCAGGACGAGATCAAGAAGGATTGGATGAACAACCTGCGCGATGAATCGCGCAAGGTTCTTCGCGATGCAAAAATTGGGTTCACCGGCATCGGCATCCAGGGCTCCCAACTTATCGTCAAGCTGGCAAAGCCGGAAGAGCGCGACGCGGCGATCAAGCAACTCGATAAGGTCAGGCAGCCGATCGGCAGCGCTGTGCTCGGCACCGGCGGCTACGATGTCGAGGTCGCGGCCGGAACTGACCCCGGCACGGTGATCGTGAAGCCGACTGAGGCAGGTCTCCGCGCGCGTATTTCCAACGCCGCTGCCGCCTCCATCGAGACGATCAACCGCCGCGTCAACAATTTGGGCACGTCGGAATCGACGATCGTGCGCCAGGGCACCGACCGCATCCTTGTCCAGTTCCCTGGCCTGAAAGACACCAAGGAACTGAAGGCGCTCATCGGCGAAACCGCCAAGCTGACGTTCCACGAAGTGCATCCCTCGCTCAGTGCCGAAGAGGCCAAGCAGACGACCATCCCCGCGGGCTACAAGATCTATCCGGGCGACAAGAGCGAGGGACCGTCGGAGTATCTGCTGCGTGAGCAGCCGGTCGTGCAGGGCGATGACCTCGCCGACGCGCAGCCGGGCTTTGACAACCGCACGAACGAGGCGGTGATCAACTTCCGCTTCAATCAAAGCGGCGCGCGCAAGTTCGGCAACTTCACCAAAGATAACGTCGGCAAGCCTTTTGCGATCGTGCTCGATAACAAGGTGCTTTCGGCGCCGGTCATCCGCGAGCCGATCCTCGGAGGTTCCGGCCAGATCTCGGGCAGCTTCGACATCGACAGCTCGAACCGGCTTGCCGTTCAGCTGCGGTCCGGCTCGCTGCCGGCGAAGCTGACGATCGTCGAAGAGCGCACCGTCGGTCCATCCCTCGGCGCCGACTCGATCGCCGACGGCAAGCGTGCCGGCATCATCGGCGGCATCGCGGTCGTCATTCTGACGGTCCTCGCCTATGGCACGTTCGGTATTTTTGCCTGCGTCGGCCTCGTCGTGCACTTGATCTTGACGCTCGCCCTCATGACGCTCATCGGCTCCACGTTGACGCTGCCGGGCATCGCGGGCTTGGTCCTGGGTGTCGCGATGGCCGTCGACGCGAACGTGCTGATCTACGAACGCATACGTGAAGAATTAAGGGCCGGCAAAACGGCGATCTCCGGCATCGATGCTGGCTTCCAGCGCGCCTTCGTGACGATCGCCGACAGTCAGCTCACGACCCTGGCTTGCGCCATCATCATGTTCTGGCTGGGCTCCGGTCCGATCCGCGGCTTCGCCGTGACGCTGACAATCGGCATTCTGACGTCGATCTTCGCGTCCGTGACGGTCGTCAGGCTGCTCATCTCGTTCTGGCTCAAGGCTCAGCCGAAGGGCCGTATCCAAACCGTGCCGGTCTAGGAGACCACTTCCGTGTTGATGAAATACATTCCGGTCTTCAAGGGGTTCGACTTCTTCCCGCACGACTTGAACTTGCCTTTCATGAGGTTCAAGGGGCAGGCGCTCATCGCCTCTATCGTCGCGATGGCGGTATCCATTGCGCTCTGCATGACGCTCGGCCTGAACTACGGCGTCGACTTCAAGGGCGGGTCGTTGATCGAGTTGCAGACGAAGAGCGGCAATGCCGACATCTCGTCGCTGCGTGAGAAGCTCAACGCTCTAGGCCTCGGTAACGTGCAGATTCAGGAGTTCGGCACGCCCAACGACGTGCTTGTGCGGCTTGAGGAGCAGCCAGGCGGGGAATCCGCTCAACAGCCCGCCGTCCAGAAGGTGATTGACGCAACGAGCGCCGACTATGTCCAGCGTCGTGTCGAAGTGGTCGGCCCGGCCGTGTCGAGCGAGTTGCGCATGACCGGCTTCATCGCGGTCGCTGCAGGTATCTTGGCGATCGTGGCCTACGTCTGGTTCCGCTTTGAATGGCAGTTCGCTTTAGGCGCCGTCGTGGCGTTGACCCACGACGTCCTGTTGACCGCCGGTATCTTCTCTTTTTTCCGGCTTGAATTCGATCTCTCGACCGTCGCGGCGCTGCTGACCATTCTCGGATACTCGGTCAACGACACCGTCGTCGTGTCGGACCGAATTCGCGAGAACTTGCGCAAGTTCAAGAAAATGGAGCTCAATCAGCTTCTGAACCTGTCGATCAACGAGACGCTGTCGCGCACGATCCTGACCGGTGTGACGGCGATCGCCGTGCTGATTTCGCTCTATATCTTCGGCGGCGAAGTCATCCGCAGCTTCAACCTCGCGATGCTCTTGGGCGTTGTGATCGGCACCTATTCGTCGATCTTCATCGCAGCCCCGCTGCTGGGCTACCTCGGCGTCAAGCGCGATTGGAGCGACGCGGCTGCGAAGGCGGTTGCCGAGACCAAGACGAGCCGCGCCAAGGCCTGATGCTCGGCGCGAACGAGGAACGCCGCCGTAATGACGCCCGAGGTCGCCCGCTATCCCTATGAAACGGCGATCACGGCCTACGGCAACGGCGGCTTCCGTTTTGCCGAGATGAGCCATCGCGGCTCGATTATCTGTCTGCCGAGCGGCGTCTACGCATGGGGCGCGACCAACGCCGAGGAACTCGATGCCGAGGACATCGACTTTCTTCTGAGCCGCCTCGATCCACCGATCACGGTGCTGCTCGGCACGGGCGAGAAGCAACTCTGGCCTTCACCCGAAGTCTATTCCGCATTCGCGAAAGCCGGCATCGGCCTCGAACCGATGTCGACAGGAGCCGCGGCGCGCACGTACAACATCCTGATCGCAGAAAAGCGACCGATCGCAGCGGCGCTGATCGCAGTGCCGTGACGCCTGCGAGGAACCGCCTTCAATCCACGAGTGACGTGTGAGCAACTCCGGCACGCGAGCGATCGATTACGATGCGGTACGGCTGGCCGCTCGCGCCTCAGCGCCGGATCGTTACTACGCCGCGCTCTTCGCCCCCGTCGAGGCCCGTGACGATCTCATCGCGCTCGCGGCATTTACCGGCGAAATCGAACGGATATCGCGCCAAGTCAGCGAGGCGGCGCTCGGCGAAATCCGCGTCGCATGGTGGCGGGACGCGTCTTTGAGCCGAGGCGAAAGCGGCCGCTCCGGCAATCCGACGCTCGATGCCTTTGCAGAAGTCATCCGGCGCCGCGAACTCTCTCTCGGCGTCATCGAAGATTATCTCGCAGCCCACGCACACGCTCTCTATGGCGAACCGCCGGCCGATGATGCGGAACTCGGCGAAACATTGCGCATCATCGATGGCACGCCGTTCGCTTTTGCAGGCGCGATCCTGGGTCTCGAATTGGACGAGCCCATCATCGACGCGGCAGCTCGCGCATCGGGCTTCGCCCGCATCGGAATGGAGCTGCCATATGCTCTGATGCGCGGGCGCGCACTGCTGCCGAAGGCGAGGTCTCCGAACCCGTTTGCGGCTGACGAAGCTGAAGATTGGCGCCCGCAAACGGCGTGGCTTGCGAGCGAAGGGCTCAGCGCTCTCGCTGAGCTGCGGCGTCATCTCAGGGGCAAACCGGCAACGTTCACAACGCCTTTGTTACCGCTTGCCCTCGTTGAGCCCTATTTTCGCGCTTTGCAGAACCCTCGGCACGAGCCGGCGCGCGACATATTGGAAATCGCGCCTATCGCTCGATTGTGGCGTATTGCACGCGCGCATTGGTCAGGTCGCGTCTGACGGCCAGGCGAAGAGGGCAGATGGCATCAATTTCAAGACGGGGGCTGAAAGGCGTACGTTTGCGCGCGGCGCAGGATGTCCCGCGAGCCAGCCGCAAAGTGTGGTCGCATGCGGCGGCACTGGTCCTTTCGCTTGCCTTCGTCGCGACGAGCTTGATCACGCCGGACCGCGCTGAAGCTGCTTCGCCTGTCATTACCTGGAAGCTCGAAAACCCGTTCCGCTTCTTCGTCGACCCTCACGATACGGAAGCTCACCGCGCAACGTATCGGGCGCTCGGGCCGACAGAACGGGCAACGCCCGTTTTAGCCGCAGAGCGCGCGCTCCAGAGCGGCGACCGCGACGGCTGGGCCGCATCCATGTTCCAAAAGACGTGCTGGAAAAACAACCGCTTCAAGTGCGATGCGTACGATGACTACATCAACCCCTCGAACCACGCCGTCATCGTTGAGGTCAAGGGCGTGGACGACGCGTCGACGCTGACGTGCACGTGGCTCACGGCGCCGCGCGGCGATTCCAAGAATCCTCGCGGCGATGCGATCACGCAACCCTGCAGCGAGTCGGCGCGCTTCGTCGTACCCTATCCGGGCGGCGCGATGGTCACCGTCCAAATAGGCGGCCGGGAAGTTTCCAAGACGCTGATCAAGGTTCGCGACGTCCTCATCGCCGGAATGGGAGACAGCTTCGCGTCGGGCGAAGGCAACCCCGACCGCGCCGTCCGTTTTTCGCGCGAACGGACGTCCGACTACAGCACCATCGGACTTTACAGCGGTCTCACCGGATATCCCGCGCGCATCGGGCCGTGGCGGGATCTCGGCGATAAAACCTTCATCAAGGAGAACGCACGCTGGCTCGATCAGGCCTGCCATCGTTCGCTCTATTCCGAACAATTGCGGACAGCATTGCAGCTCGCCGTCGAAGATCCGCACCGCGCCGTCACGTTCGTCGGCGTCTCATGCGCAGGCGCAGAGATCACAGACGGACTTTTTCTCCGGTACAAAGGCAACGAATGGGTTCCGAACCCTCCGCGCCTCTCGCAAATCTCGGCGGTCGCCGAAGCGCAATGCGGAAACAATAAAACGCAGCCACTCGATCTACCCGAGGCCTTTCACATGAATGGCCAAATTCCCCAGTTGCAGAACATCGTCCTTCGTAAGTGTCCGCAGGATGACGCACGCAAGATCGACCTCGTGCTGCTCTCCATCGGCGGCAACGACATCGGCTTCTCGCGGCTTCTGGCGAATGCGGTCCTCTCGAATGTATCCCTGTTGCGTGAACTCGGCGGCTGGTTGGGTCAGGTCCACGGCGAGGCCGAAGCTTCCGCCGAACTCGCGACGTTGGGCGCACGCTATAAGTCGCTCAACCGCGCCATTCACAGCATCCTCTACGTGCCCTGGCAGGAAAGCGATCGCATTTTGCTCGTCGCCTATCCGGGCCTCGCCCTCGAAGGCGACGGCAGCCAGATGTGCGGCGACGGCAACTCCGGCATGGAAGTCGTGCCTGACTTCCAGTTGGACCGCACCAAGCTGAAGCTCGGCACATGGTTCGCCGACAAGCTGCATCGTCTGATGCGTGAGACCTCTTACGAATTCGGCTGGACGTTCGTTGAAACGCACAGGCGTGCCTTCATCGGACGCGGAATATGCGCGGGCCTCAGCGTCGAAGGCGTGAGCGAGGTCGATGACCTCCGGCTTCCCCGCAAGATCGATGGAATATGGACTCCCTATAATCCCGCCGATTATCGGGCCTACGCGCCGCGTCAGCGATGGTTCAGAACGCCGAACGATGCCTTCATGACGGGTAACTTCCACGTCGAAGCCGGGCTGTTGACGAAGGTTCTGCGCATCGAGCCCTTCGCGCCGTTCCAGCTCATCTTGGCGTCGACGTACTCCGGCGCGTTCCACCCGACGGCGGAAGGCCAAGCGGCCATCGCCGATGCCGTCGTCGATAAGGCACGGTCCGTTCTGGCGAAGTATGGGGCGGGCCCCGACGCCGATCCCACGGGCTACACGGTGCCTTCTCCTGAGGATATGCCGGCACCGCCAGCGGACGAGCCCGATGCGCAAATTCCAGACATCAATTCGGTGCTTTCAAAGTCGGGTGGCGAAAAAGGTGTAACCGGCGCATTGCCCGCCGCCGCCGTGCCCGCCGCAACGGCGCCCGTCACGGATGACGACAGCTCGACGTCCGGCGCGACCGTGGGAGTTACCTCCGGCGCGCCCTCGGATGAGCAGCCGCCGGAAGCCGTTGTCGGGCCGCCTGCGACGGAGACAGCGGTCGTTCCATCACCGGCACCACCTCCAACTGATGCGCCTCCAGCGACACCCATAGAAATCCGCCCGCTCAACCGGGAACCACAGCAGACGTCGACGGAACCAGCGCCGCCGCCAGCAGCGTCACCACCGGCCAGCGAGCAGTTCACGCCGCAACGTTTCGCTCCGGCTTCCGGTGGAACGACGAACGCGGCGCCCTAGCTGGCTGCCGTCTCAAGCCGATTGCTTCACAGGCGCCGTCTCGCCGAGCCAACCCGCGAGATCGGCAAGCGCGCGGCGCGACATCGCCCGCTTCTTTTCGCGACCACGCTCCGGGCCCTTGAGCTTCTTGCCGTCCTGACCGTGGGTCGGATTGGCGTCGAGATCAGGAAGCAGACCGTAGTTGATGTTCATCGGCTGGAATGAGCGGGCCGCACCGCGCTCGCTGTCGTCGCTGACGAGATGGCCGCCCGTGATGTGATCGAGCAGTGCGCCGAGCGCAGTCGTGGCAGGCGGCGCATCGCTCACAACCCCCATCGCATCCGCCGCAGCGAAGCGACCGGCAAGCAAGCCGATGGCGGCGCTCTCGATATAGCCTTCCACACCCGTAATCTGTCCCGCGAAGCGCAGCCGCGGCATTGCCTTGAGCCGCAGCGAGCGATCCAAAAGCTTTGGCGAATTGAGATACGTGTTGCGATGGAGACCGCCAAGACGCGCGAATTCCGCGTTCTCTAAACCCGGGATCATCCGGAAAATACGCACCTGTTCGGCATGCTTCAGCTTCGTCTGGAAGCCGACCATGTTCCATAGTGTCCCGAGCGCATTGTCCTGGCGAAGCTGAACGACCGCATACGGCCAACGTCCTGTCCGCGGATCATCGAGGCCAACCGGCTTCATCGGCCCAAACCGAAGCGTTTCGCGGCCGCGCTCGGCCATCACCTCGACTGGCAGACAGCCGTCGAAGTAGGGCGTGGACGCTTCCCATTCCTTGAAGGACGTCTTCTCGCCCGCGAGAAGCGCATCAATGAACGCTTCATATTCGTCTTTCGACATCGGGCAGTTGAGATAGTCCGCGCCGGTTCCCGCAGGGCCGGCTTTGTCATAACGCGACTGAAACCACGCTATCTCGGTATCGATTGAATCGCGATGAATGACAGGCGCAATCGCATCGAAGAACGCGAGAGAATCTTCTCCCGTCAGCGTCGCGAGCGCAGCGCTCAACGCCGGAGACGTCAACGGTCCCGTCGCAATGATCACGTTGCTCCAGTCTTCCGGCGGAAGGCCGTCGAGTTCGCCGCGCACGATCGTGATCAGCGGGTTTGCGGAAATCCGCGCAGTCACTTCCGCCGAGAACGCATCGCGATCGACGGCGAGAGCGCCGCCCGCCGGCAACTTGTGCTCATCGGCCGCCGCCATGATGAGCGACCCTGCACGGCGAAGTTCCTCATGCAGAAGTCCGACGGCGTTATTCTCCCAATCGTCGGAACGAAATGAATTCGAGCAGACGAGTTCGGCAAAACCGTCAGTCTTGTGAGCTTCGGTCGAGCGCACCGGCCGCATCTCGTGCAGCACGACGGGCGTACCCGTAGCAGCAATCTGATGTGCTGCTTCCGAGCCTGCGAGCCCTGCACCAATGACGTGGACGGAGGATGATTTAGCGATATGCACAGCGGCTCCACAGCGGAGGAACGAAGTTCCATTGAGTCATTTTGAAGCGAATCGGCCGAGTGCTAAGCGACGTTGCGCAGGAAGCACCGGAGCGGCCTGTCGCATTACTTAAGCGGGGCGGCATGGGCTTGCAACGTGTTGTGTGGTCTGCGCTGCTTTCGATAGCGATCGCGGGATGTACGCATGACCGTCTGGGCCCCGTGGAGGGCCATTATCAGGATTTCCAGGTCGATCCGCCCAACAAAAACACGGTTACCGTCTGTCACGCCTACACGTGCAAGATGATGACGAAGTTCCGCTTCACCGACGCGGACATCGACGAGCTTCGAGCAATTTTCAAGAAGATCAAGAAGGCCGATACGGCGGAGGAAGAGCGCCGCGCGGTCGCCTATTCGATCGGCTGGATCGAAACGCGCGTCGGCGCCGCAATCGGCACATCGACCGACCGCGCCGGCATGGACTTCGCGGCGTCGGGCGATCCGAGCCAGATGGACTGTGTCGATGAATCGACGAACACGACGAGCTATATGCTCGTCATGCAGAACAATGGCCTTCTCAAATATCACACCGTCGGCACGCCGTTCTCGAAAGATCAGCTCTGGAAAGGCGTCTCCGGTTGGACGCATTGGACCGCGGTGCTGAAGGAGAATTCGAACGGCCAGCGTTGGGCCATCGATAGCTGGATCTACGCCAACGGCGTGAACCCGGCAGTGGTCGAGGTCGAGAAGTGGTACATCGAAGACCTGGGGAGCCTTCCGGTCGCGCAGAAGTAGCGGCCGTTCGCAGCCGCTGCGGTTAGCCCACGAAATAATCCCACGTCAGCTTCGCGTTGAGCACGATGATCAACAGCGCAATGAGGACGGCGACGAAGGTCAGCCAGCGGGGCGACACGAGATCGCCGAGCTTGCTTCGGCTCGCCGTGAACTGCACCAGCGGCACGATCGCGAAAGGAAGCTGCAGGCTCAGCACCACTTGCGACAGGATCAACAGCTTCGCCGTTTCCGCTTCACCATAGAGAAGGGTCACGCCCGCTGCCGGTATGAGCGCGACGGAACGTGTAATGAGCCGCCGCAGCCAAGGCGCCAGCCCGATTTGCAGGAAGCCCTCCATAACGGTCTGGCCCGCGAGCGTGGCCGTAACGGTTGAGTTCAAGCCGCAGCATAAGAGAGCGATGCCGAAGAGCGTCGGCGCAATGGCCGACCCGAGCAGCGGATGCAGCAACGATTGCGCTTGGCCAAGTTCCACGACCTCGGTGTTTCCGGATTTGTAGAACGTGGCGGCGGCGAGGATCAGGATCGACGCATTGACGAGCAGCGCCAGGCACAACGCGACCGTCGAGTCGATCGTCGCGAATTTCAGCGCCTCGCGCTTCTCTTTGGTCGATGTGCCGAACGCGCGCGTCTGAACGATTGCCGAATGCAGATAGAGATTATGCGGCATCACGGTCGCACCGATGATCCCGAGCGCCAGATAGAGCATTTCGGGATTGCGCACGAGTTCCGTCGTCGGCGCGAAGCCGCGGATGACGGCGCCCCATTCGGGATCCGCAAGCGCGATCTGAACGCCGAAGCAAATCGCGATGACGATGAGCATCGTGATGATGAAAGCTTCGAGGTACCGGAAGCCCGCCCGCTGCAAAAGCAGAACGACGAACACGTCGAGCGCGGTCAGTAGAACGCCGATCTCGAGCGGGATGCCGAAGAGAAGATTGAGGCCGATGGCCGTGCCGATCACTTCGGCGACGTCAGTCGCGATGATCGCAAGCTCAGCCAGAAGCCATAAAGGAAAGGAAGCCCACTGAGGATAACCGTCGCGGCACGCCTGCGCGAGATCGCGCCCCGATCCGATGGCGAGGCGTGCGCACAGCGATTGCAGAATGATCGCCATGATGTTCGAGAGAAGAGCAACGAACAGCAGCGCGTAGCCGAATTTCGAGCCACCCGCGATCGACGTCGCCCAGTTGCCGGGGTCCATGTAGCCGACCGCCACCAGGTAGCCGGGGCCGAAAAACGCAGCGAGACGCCGCCATGAGCTCGCATGCCCGGAGACCTTCACGGTGCGGAAAACGTCGCTCAGAGAACGCTCCGAAATAGGCTTCCGCCAGCTTCCGCGAGCCTGCTCGGCAGTCTCAGTTGGGGGAGCGGCAACTTCAGTACGGGCGTCCATGGATCACTTTTCGCAAATGACAATCATTTGCAACTAGAGTGGCCCATGGGCGCGCGGCCGTCAAGAACCGGCGCGACCCGGCCCGCTGTGACAAATTCGGAGGGGAGAAGTGAGGATAAATGGCCGGAGAAAGTGGAGTTTGCCGCCATCATACCACCGCCGCGGTCTAGCCAACGCCCCGCCGTCGTGGTCTGCAATTGTCACAGAACAAGCAACAATACAGGCGGTGAAGCCTCGCGATGTGGTCCCCCTATAAAAGACGTATCAAGCGCGACCTCGAGCGCTGGCAATCGAACGGCTGGGTCAGCGCCGAGGGGCGGGCGGCGATTGCCGCCGACGTCGACAGCAGCGGACGCGAATTCGGCCTCGCACCGGCGCTCGGAATTCTCGCGAGCATCCTGTTCGGGTTCGCAGCGATTTCATTCGTCGCCGCGCACTGGGAAGACATGCCGCGATTGGGCCGCCTCGCCCTGCTGCTCGCCTGCGTTTGGTCCGGTTACGGAGCGGCCGGTTGGCTCGCAACGCGCGG
Organism: Hyphomicrobium facile; assembly: GCF_900116175.1. Lineage (GTDB taxonomy): Bacteria > Pseudomonadota > Alphaproteobacteria > Rhizobiales > Hyphomicrobiaceae > Hyphomicrobium_B > Hyphomicrobium_B facile. The sequence goes on along the minus strand of NZ_FPCH01000002.1, from coordinate 386,513 downwards.
TCACACTGTGTTGGCCGATGCAGGGGTTCTGTTCGCTTGCGGAATGTTCGGCGCCAGCATCATGCTGATCAGCCAGATGTACAACATCGGCGGCAATCCGTCGGACGGCGTTCTGATGTGGTGGGTCGGGACGCTCCTTGCGGGAGCAGTGCTGCGGTCGAACCCTGCGCTTGCTTTGGCGATGATCCTCGTCTGCGTTTGGTCGTTCATGGAAACATCGGAACGCAACGAAGTCCACTGGCCGTTTCTTATCGGCTGGGCTCTGGTCACCGCCGCCTTCATCTGGCAGCGCTGGCGCCCCGGCCTCCATCTCTCGGCCCTGACATTGTCGGCGTTCGTGGTCTCGCTCGGGTACCAGTTGGACGGAGGGCACCAGCATGGTCTCGTCGCCATGATTGGGCTTCTTACCGCCGTCGCCGCGATCGCGGCGGAAAAGCTGCGGCCGGACCTTGATGCCGCTTACGATCATATCGCGGCTCCGCTTTTTGCGTACGCGCTCGCCGTCGCATTCTCGGGCCTGTTTGCGCAGCAATTTTTGGAAGTTCCGCGGATGGGAACGCTCATCGTCCTCGCCGCGGCGTCTCTCGTTTTGATCCTCGGAGCCATCGCCTACGCCCTGTCGGCGGGGAACCGGGGCGCGCTCTGGGTCGGCTATTTGGGCTTCTCGGCCGAAATACTCACGCTCTACGGCGTCACGGTCGGCACCATCCTCGGAACGTCTCTGTTCTTCCTGATCGCCGCGATCATCGTCTCGCTTCTCGCCTACGCGGCTTTGAATTTGGCGCGCCGGGCGACGGGAGGAGGTCTGACATGATCACGAAGCGGACATTGATCTGGCCGCTGCTCGGCGCTGTGGCGTTGGCCCAGTCGGCAGCGCTCTTCGATATGGTCTATGCGCGTGATCGGCTGCTGAAGACGGGACGCGAAATTACGCTGGCCGTGCGGCCGCTCGATCCGCGCGACATCTTCCGCGGCGATTACGTGACGCTGGGCTACGACATCAGCACGCTCAAGAAGTCGTCGACCGAAACGGACCCGGATTTCAATGGTGTCTCACCGGGCTCTGTCGCTTACGTCACCCTGAAGGGCGCGCCCGGCGGCGATTGGACGGTGACGCACGTCGGCAGTCGATATCCATCTGAGGTTGCATCGGATGAGGTCGTCCTCAAAGGCCGCGTAAAGTACGTCTGGAATGCCGGCAACGACCCGGAAATGACAATCCAGGTGCGCTACGGCATCGAAAACTACTTCGTCCCGGAAGGCACGGGCCGCGCGCTGGAAGACAAGGTGCGCTCCCACAAGATCGAGGCAGTCGTAGCGGTCGCCGCCGACGGAACGGCCGCCCTCAAGGGTCTTATCGTCGATGGTGAGCGGCACGAGGACCCACCGCTTCTTTGAGGCTTCAGGCGCGCCCGGCCACCTGCTATGAGGCGGCCGCAAAACGCGAAATGGCAAAACCGGAAATGGAGACCTCAAGTGACCGTCACCCGCTATGAAACATCACCCGTCTATTCGAAGGTCACGGAGGCCAACGGCTTCGTATTCACAGCAGGCGTTATCCCGACCGATCTTTCCAAGGACGTCGAAGGCCAGACTGCCGAAGTCCTGACCGAGATCGACCGCCTGCTGGCGCTGGCCGGTACCGACAAGTCGAAAGTCGTCCAGGCAACCGTCTGGCTCAACGACATCCGCCATCGCGATGGAATGAACAAAGCATGGGGCGTTTGGCTCGATGGCAAGGGCGCACCGGCCCGCGCGTGTGTCGAAGCCAAGGTCATCGATCCGAAAATGCTCGTCGAGATCTCGGTCGTCGCCGTCAAGTAGGACGCTCACATCCAGAGTGCTGGAAGACCAACGTTTGCCGAAGCGCGATCGAGGAGTTTGCGCTTCGGCAACAATCTGTGCCCCGATTACCTCTCACGTAGAAATTCTTTCGCCGCCGCTCGAAAAGCCAATGAGAGCATCGCTGAATCTGCGAAATACGCGATGGGGGGATCTGGCCCTCGATTGTCTTCGGAGACGGTAAAAAATGATTCGCTTCGGATGGATGAGGCCGGCGTTCGCCATGGCCGCGCTTTTCGCCTGCGCCGCACCGGCGCTCGCTGACGATACCGGCGTGGCCGCAATTCACGAACAGCGGCGCGAGGGCGGCCGCACCTGCTTCGTCGACCATTACCATTACGGTTCGAGCGCGGGGCTGTCGTCGAAGAAGGCGGCTCTTGCTGCCGGAATTAAGTCCTGGGCCGATTTCACCGATTTCGAATACGGCTCAGACTGGGCGCGCTGGGGCCGTGCAGCGGAGAAGAGCGCGAAGTGCTCGCAATCCGGTATCGGCGGTTCCTGGGGCTGCGATATCAGCGCCAGACCCTGTCGCTAACGAGACCCTGCCGCTGAATGGACCCTGCCGCTTAAGGCTTGTTGTCTTGGGATCTAAGAAGGCCGCGCTTTCGAGCCGGCCTTTTTCTTTGGGCTCGAGCGCGCGAATGCCGGTCGCACGGCTAGCGGCGCACCAGCACTTGCGACAGCACCCGGCGCACGATCGAAGCGATCCAGCGGATCAGGAACAGCTTTATCATCGTGCCGACGACGCCGCTGTTCGAGCCGAGAAGATTTCCGAGGATCGACCGGATGACATTTTCCAGTGAGCCGCCGTCGGGTCCCGGAACCTGCTCACCGCCACGGCGGACGATATCGGGAAGCCGGCTGTAAGGATTGTCTTCGGGCTCGGATGCTGGCCCCGGATAGCGGTTTCTGCGTCCGACGCCGGGAATATTGTCGCCTGGGATGGGCAAAGGATTGCCGGCGTCGATGGGCCCTCTTGGAATGTCGGCCGGACGGCCCGGCGCGCCGATCGGAGGCTGATCGTCGGGCGTCGAATTAACGTCTCGCCTAGCAGGCGGAAACGTATCGCCCGGCATCGGCAACGGACTGCCGCCCGCGCCCGAAAACGCCGGAATGAGGCTCGCGACCTTGGCGATCGCCGGGCCCGATTGTTTTTGCAGTTCGCCGATCAACAAAGTCGCGACCACTGGCAGCATCTTTTGAGCGGTCGCAGCATCGATGCCGCTTCTGGATGCCGCTCGCGCCGCAATTTTGCGGCTCACATGCTTGTTGCCGATCAGCACATCGAGGATCTGATCGCCGTTCGCAATCATCTCAGGCGAGGAGAGCCCGTCGGAATCTGATAGCGCACGAGACGCTCCGGGCGCCGTGACGAGAGAGACCACGTCCGCAACGCCGCCGCGCGACAGCATCGTGCGTTGGATGCGAGCCGCCAATTCATCACCGAGCGCGTAAACCGCACTGCGTGCGCTCTGCTCGTCAATGGCGAATGCGTCAGCAACTCTTCCAATGAGTTCTTGGCCCGCCGCGCTCCGAAGGCTCTCGTCGATGGTCACGCTGAACTCCGGTGATGGTCGAACTTGTCCGCTTACCTATCATGGCGAACTCCGGCTGACAGCAACTCGCCTGTTCGTCGGATGGAGAGGGCGAGAGTGATGGTCGTTCACCTGTGAACCAGCCGGAATCAACCTCACTGATGCGAAGAAGGTACACTGATGTACATCACACGTCAGGGGACCCGTTTCGCGATGGCGTGCGTTAAAGTGCGCCGGGCTCGCGCCCGGAAAAAAAGTCCGAGGGCGAATGCCCCTGTGGAGAGACCAATGCGAAAGCTCGTAATCTCGATGTCCGTTCTCGCCGGACTCATTTTTGCGGGAACACTCCCAGCTTCCGCTAACGCGGCGGCCGGTCTGACAGCAATGCAAGTGGAGAAATCTGCGGGCCTCGTGACTGAGGCCCGTTGGCACGGTGGATGGGGCCATGGTGGATGGGGTCACCGCGGCTGGCACGGCGGTTGGGGCCATCGCGGTTGGGGTTGGCGGCACCATCGCCGTTGGTGGGGCGGCGGCCTCTACTACGGCATCGGCTGGCCTTACTATTACGGCTACTATCCTCGACGTCATTACTACTATGACGACTACTATTATGGTGGCCCCTACTATCGCTATCGCTGGGGACATCGCCGCTGGCATCATCACGGATGGCATCGTGGCTGGCGCCATCATGGATGGGGCGGCCACCGCGGTTGGGGCCATCACCGCGGCTGGGGCCACCGTGGGCACGGAGGCCATCATCGCCGCTAGCGCCCGATAGCCCAAGCCAGAAGGCGACTTTTGAGCGATCCGCGTGGGTTCATCCGCCCGGGTCGCTTTTTTTGTCCGTATTCTCCGACTGTCCGAGTTGCAACACTGCGACACTTTTGGCATGGTCCGCCGCGGCTCTCAGCCGACGACTCAAATGTGAGAGTGCGAAAAATGCCGGGGGCGGGACAGCTGTTTCGGCAGCGCCTGAAAGCACCTGGAATATAGGTCCGAGCAAACGGACCTCGATGGAAGCGTGCTAAAAGGGACCACTCAATGAGCAATATACTTTGGGGGATCATCGCCTGCGGGGCGCTGTCGATCCTCTATGCATTCATAACAGCCCGCACGGTGATGAGCGCCGACCAGGGCAATGCCCGGATGCAGGAAATCGCTGCAGCCGTGCGCGAAGGTGCACAAGCCTATCTCAATAGACAGTACCGCACGATTGGCATCGTCGGCGTGGCCATCTTCGTATTGGCGTGGCTGCTTCTCGGGCCGCTTCAGGCATTTGGATTTTTGATTGGCGCGGTCCTGTCGGGCCTCGCGGGCTTCATCGGCATGAACGTTTCTGTGCGGGCCAACGTTCGAACCGCCCAGGCGGCGACGGTCTCGCTCGCCAAGGGCCTCGACATCGCCTTCAAGGCCGGTGCGATCACCGGCCTTTTGGTTGCGGGCTTGGCGTTGCTGGGTGTTGCCGTCTACTACGCGTTCCTCACAGCCGGTCTCGGCAAGGAGCCAGGTAGCCGCGACGTCGTCGACGCGCTTGTCTCGCTGGGCTTCGGCGCATCGCTCATTTCGATCTTCGCACGTCTCGGCGGCGGCATCTTTACAAAAGGCGCTGACGTCGGCGGCGATCTCGTCGGCAAGGTCGAGGCCGGCATTCCGGAAGACGACCCGCGCAATCCCGCAACCATTGCCGACAACGTCGGTGACAACGTGGGTGACTGCGCAGGCATGGCGGCGGACCTCTTCGAGACCTACGCCGTGACCGTCGTCGCCACGATGGTGTTGGCAGCGATCTTCTTTGCCGGCCAGCAGAATCTCGCGGTGTTGATGCTTTACCCGCTCGCTATTTGCGCGGCCTGCATCGTGACCTCGATCATCGGTACCTACTTCGTGAAGCTCGGCACCAATGGCTCGATCATGGGTGCCCTCTATCGCGGCGTCATTGCCTCGGCGGTCTTGTCGATCGCCGGACTCTGGGCAGCGACCGAATACGTGCTCGGCGGCTTCGGAGACGTCGGCACCGCGGCCGGTCAGACGATCTCCGGCTGGAACCTGTTCCTCTGCGGTATCGTCGGCTTGGGCCTCACGGGCCTCATCGTCTGGATCACGGAATACTACACGGGCATCGGTTATCGACCGGTTCGGTCGATCAGTCAGGCGTCCGTCACCGGCCACGGCACGAACGTCATCCAGGGCCTTGCGGTCTCTCTCGAAGCCTGCGCACTGCCGACGATCGCAATCGTGGCGGCCATCATCGCGACCTACAAGCTCGGCGGCCTGTTCGGCACGGCGATCGCGACGACGACGATGCTCGGCCTTGCCGGCATGATCGTTGCGCTCGACGCCTTCGGTCCCGTAACGGACAACGCCGGCGGCATCGCCGAGATGGCCGGTCTGCCGAAGGAAGTGCGCCGTTCGACCGACGCGCTCGACGCCGTCGGCAACACCACGAAGGCCGTTACGAAAGGCTACGCGATCGGCTCGGCCGGTCTCGGCGCTCTCGTGCTCTTCGCGGCCTACAACTACGACCTGCAGCACTTCATCGCCGAGGGCAACGCTCCCGGCGCGACGAGCTATCAGTTCTTCAAGGACGTGCAGGTGAACTTCGGCCTCGACAATCCCTACGTCGTCGCGGGTCTTCTGCTCGGCGGTCTCATCCCCTTCCTGTTCGGCGGCCTCGCGATGACGGCCGTTGGCCGCGCAGCGGGCTCGATCGTCGAAGAGGTACGCCGCCAGTTCAAGGCGAACCCGGGGATCATGAAAGGTACCTCGAAGCCCGACTACGCACGCGCCGTCGACTTGCTGACGCGTGCGGCGATCAAGGAAATGGTCGTACCGTCGTTGCTGCCTGTGCTCTCGCCGATAGTGCTGTTCGTCGTCGTCAACGCGATTGCGGGTAAGGGCGCGGCGTTCTCCGCGGTCGGTGCGATGCTGTTGGGCGTCATCGTGACCGGCATCTTCGTCGCCATCTCGATGACGTCGGGCGGCGGCGCCTGGGACAACGCGAAGAAGAGCTTCGAAGACGGCTTCGTCGACAAGGACGGGGTCAAGCACATGAAGGGTTCGGAAGCCCACAAGGCATCCGTTACCGGCGATACGGTCGGCGATCCCTACAAGGATACCGCCGGTCCAGCCGTCAACCCGGCGATCAAGATCACCAACATCGTGGCGCTCCTGCTGCTCGCCGTGCTCGCGCACTGGTAATCGGCAAAGCGCTTTGAAATGATGAAGGCCCCGGAGCTCGCTTCGGGGCCTTTTTCGTATCCGTTCGCCGGCCGTCGCTTAAGCGGAGATCAGCCGACCAGCTTCGGGTCTTCGCTGTCGTGCACGTGCCCGATGGCTTTGAGAAAGCGCTTGTCGAGAAGCGAAGGCTTCAGAAGCACCTTTCCCGAGTGGACATCCTTCACCGCCGAGCGCGGTATGACGAACTCGCCTGCGTTCTCCACGTAGATGACGAGCGATGTGGGGGTGACTTCGCGGACGGCGCCGATGCCGTCCTTGCCGTCAACCAGGAAAGCCATGAAGCCAACTTCGATGTGTTCGGTCATGTGTTATCCCTGCGCTGTTGCGTTGAGGGCCGACCTGGAACGAGCCGCCCGAACCACGGTTGATCTGCGTCTTCCGCGGTGCCGTTGCAAGCGCACCGCCGCTGTGAGGAAAGAATATATAGCAGTCGCCGCGCCCGGAACGATAGGCGACGATGGGCGAGATCATCCGATCGCGAGATCAGGTAGAGTAAATATCCGGTTAGCCGCCGCCGAAGAGCTGTTGCTTGCCGAGGTTCCGGAACAATTGCTTCAGGATGCCTTCGTCTTTGCCGCCAGGAGCCGGTGTTTTGCGGCTGACGAAATCGAAGATCTTTCCGTCTTTCAGGCCGTAATTCGCAATACTGTCGACGGTGCCGCCCTGGTTGAAATAGACCGCGACGACTTGCCGGTCGGTCTCGGTCGGAAGGAAAAACGACTTCTGGCTGTCGGTGCTCGATATATAGTAGAAGGCGCGCCCGTCGCCGACGACCGCCGTGGTCGCCGGAGTGCCGAGCGATGTGCGCACTTGGTCCTGGCTCATTCCGGGCTGAACGGACTGCAAGTCTGTGGCACGGAACTGCTGGCCGTGCTTGGTGATCGTCGGACTGCCACACGCCGCCAGGATGACGGTTGACGCCAGTAAGCCTGAGCGAAGGATCGCCTTGAGTAGCTCACTTGAATGGCCGTGCTTTTTCATTTGAACTTTCATTCTGGCGCGAATCTCTTCGCCCTCTCGCCGCCGTGTGTTTAGATTGTGCGTCAAAAGCCGGCAACTGCGCGCCCACGTGGCCGCACGGCATGATCCCCAGACATTTGCTCTGCTCGTGCTGCTAACCAAGGAATCCGATTATGTTGCGATGGCTAAGGCAACGGGCCGAAACCAGCCGCAAAGCAGAAGAGCTTTATGGCAACGTCGTGGCCGCGGCGCGGCAGCCGGATTTTTACGGTGCCCTCGGTGTTCCGGACACACCAGAAGGCAGGTTCGAGCTGGTCGCGCTCCACCTTTTTCTGGCGCTCGAGGTTCTGCGCGGGAAGGGGGCCGACGCCGAAGCGCTCGCGCGGCGCACGATAGAAACTTTCGTCATTGATATGGACGACTGCATGCGCGAGATGGGGGTCGGGGATCTAACGGTGCCGAAGAAGGTTAAGCGGGCAGCGGCGGCCTTCTACGAGCGCGCTTCGATCTATCGCCAAGATCTGATTGAGGATCTGGCCCAGGATCTGGCCCAGAATCTAGCCCAGGCTGAGCCAGGCGCTCCGCGACTGACCAAGAGCCTCCGCGGCTATGTCTTTGCGAATTCCGTCGAGCGGGGAGAGGGCGCAGCCGGACTTGCGCACTACATGCAAGCCGCTTCATCCGCTCTCGCCGATCACGCATTCGGCGAATTCGTCAATGCAGGAATGGCGAGCCGGCTGCTTGCGGCCGCCACATCAAAACACAAGGTATCGATGACGTGACTGACCAACTGAATTGGATCGAAAAGGCGACGGATATTCCGGCCAGCGGATTGGAACGCGACCGCGAGGCGACGGCGGCCGAGCTTCAGGCCGTTGCGCAGGCTCTCGATATCCTGAAGGTCGCCAGCCTTTCCACGAACTATCGCATCAATGCGATAGCCGGAAACGGCTACCGGCTGCGCGGCAGGATCACGGCGAACGTCGAGCAGGCGTGCGTTGTGTCGCTCGAGCCCGTGAGCGGCAAGGTGAACGCGGACTACGAGGTCGAGTTCTTTCCGGCCGTCGACGTCAAGGATGACGAAGAGGAAGCTTCGATCCTCGAAGGCACCGACATCGAAGTGCTGGAGCACGGCATCATTCCGGTAGGCCGGATCGTCTACGAGACATTGTCCGCGTCACTCGACCCCTATCCGCGCCGTCCGGACGCCGAGTTCAATTGGGAGGACCCGAAGGCCAAGGACCCCGAAAAGGTGAGCCCCTTCGCGGCTTTGTCCAAGCTGAAGCCACCCGGCTGAAGTATCCCTGCTTCGGCGCGGGAGACAGCCGAAGTGGATAAAAAGTCAAGCCAAAACCGGGGGATATGAGTGCTTCTGTCACGAGGCGCGATTTCGCCTTGTGGGCGGGCTCCAAAAGGCTATGGTCTCGCCGGATTTCGGGGAAATATAAGACCAATGCCGGGTCTGGCACCTCCTCAGTGCCAATACGGCTTCAACGGCAATCAAGAATGGCGAGTCCAAAGACTATCGCGCTGGACGCAATGGGTGGCGATCACGGTCCGGAGGTTGTTGTCCCCGGGGCGGCATTGTCCCTGGAGCGCCAGCCTGCGCTGAGCTTCATCTTCTATGGCGACCAGCCGCGCATCGAAGCAGCGATCGCGCGACATCCCGCGCTCAGGGCAAAGGCGCGTATCGTGCACACGGATCATGTGATCGCGATGCACGAGAAGCCGAGCCAAGCCTTGCGGCGTGGCAAGGGCTCCAGCATGTGGCTGCCGCTCGAAGCCGTGAAGACCGGCGAGGCGGATGCTGCGGTCTCGGCAGGCAACACCGGCGCCCTGATGGCCATCGCGAAGCTCGTGCTTCGGCCGATCGCCGGCATTGAACGCCCGGCAATCGCCGCCATTTGGCCGACCATCAAATCAGAATGCATCGTCCTCGATGTCGGCGCCAATATCGGCGCGACAGCCGGCCAGCTTGCCGATTTTTCGCTGATGGGCGCCGCGATGGCGCGCGCCGTATTCCATATCGAGCGGCCGTCCGTCGGCCTCTTGAACGTCGGCACCGAAGAGATGAAGGGTAACGAGGACGTCAAGGCCGCGCACGCGCTGCTGAAGTCGATCGATGCCCTGCCGCTCGAATACAAGGGCTTTGTCGAAGGCGATCAGATCGGCCGCGGCACGGTCGATGTCATTGTCGTGGAAGGCTTTGCAGGCAACATCGCCTTGAAAACCGCGGAAGGCACGGCAAAGCAGATCAGCAGCTATCTCCGCGCCGCCATGACGAGTTCGGTGCTGAGCAAGATTGGCGCCTTTCTGGCGCAAGGCGGCTTCCGCGTGCTGAAAGAAAAGATGGACCCGAGGCGCGTCAACGGCGGCACGTTCCTGGGCCTCAACGGTATTGCGGTGAAGAGCCATGGCGGCACGGACGCCTTTGGATTTGCGAGCGCGGTGGATCTTGCTTACGAGATGGCCGATTCCGGTTTGATCGCGCGCCTCACGGCGGATATCGACGTTTTTCATCATAGGCTTTCGGGCGCTGCCGGCGGTTCGCAGCCGCAGAGCGCAACAGGCAGCCCACTCGGAAAGGCATAGATTTGGCAGTCCTTCGTTCTGTCATTCGCGGCGTCGGTGCACATTTGCCGAAGCGCATCGTGACCAATGACGACCTCGCAAAAATCGTCGATACGAGCGACAGCTGGATACAGGAACGATCCGGCATCGTCTGCCGCCACATCGCCGATGAAAATGAGTTGACGTCCGACCTCGGCGCGGCCGCGGCCAAGCAGGCATTGGTCCGGGCAGGGATCGATCCCGTCGACATCGACCTCATCGTCTGCGCAACGGCGACCCCCGACCGCACCTTCCCGGCAACGGCAGTCCGAATCCAATCAATGCTCGGCGTCACGAAGGGCGCCGCCTTCGACGTACAGGCGGTGTGCTCGGGCTTCGTCTACGCTATGACCGTTGCCGACAACTTTCTGAAACTCGGGCAATCGAAGCGCGCGCTCGTCATCGGCGCCGAAACGTTCTCGCGCATTCTCGATTGGTCAGATCGTTCAACGTGCGTTCTATTCGGCGACGGCGCCGGCGCGGTCGTGCTCGAGGCGCAGCCGCAGCACGGAACCAACGACGACAGGGGTATTCTTTCGACGAGAATTCGGTCGGACGGCCGCTTCGAGGATTTGCTCTACGTCGACGGCGGCCCCGGATCGACGAAAACCGTTGGCCACCTCCGCATGAATGGCCGCGAGGTTTTCCGGCACGCAGTCCAGAAGATCTCGGGCGTCATCGAAGAAACGCTCGTCGAAACAGGCTACGCCGCCGACGAGATCGATCTCTACATTCCCCACCAGGCCAACAAGCGCATTCTCGACGGTATCGCGAAAAAGCTGGGCGTCGCGCCCGAGAAGATCGTGATTACGCTCGACAAGCACGGCAATACGTCGGCGGCATCCATCCCATTGGCTCTCAATGACGCCTTCGAAGCCCACAGGGTTAAGGAAGGCAGCCTGGTCCTGATGGAAGCCATGGGTGGCGGCTTTACCTGGGGCGCCGTGCTTGCCCGCTGGTAATGAAAATGCTGCGTTGCAGCGTAGAAAGTCGTGATTTTTCAGTCGCTTGTTAGCCCCTCCCGTTGACCCCGCGACCAACCGCCGCTACCATAACCGGTCAGAACGAATGTTCGGCTGGGAGAACAAAATGGCGGGCAAGACTTTGACGCGGGCAGATCTTGCTGAAGCCGTCGTCGAGAAAGTGGGGTTGCCGCGCAACGAGAGCCAGGATCTCGTTGAGCGTGTGCTGGATGAGATTTCGGGAAGCTTGGCGGAAGGCGATGCGGTTAAGCTTTCGTCCTTCGGATCCTTCGGCATTCGCCAAAAAGGCGAACGGGTCGGACGCAATCCCAAAACCGGCGAGGAAGTTCCGATCACGCCGCGGCGCGTCTTGGTGTTCCGTCCATCGAACATCATGAAGGACCGTATCAACAAGGGTCACGCGAAGCGCTAGAGATCCGATTGCATCGCGACGCAACTGAGCGTTCAATCGTTCGTAGCTACGGTACTCGCGAGGGCACGATTCCATGAACAAGTCTGCGGAGGCGTTTCGCACGATCGGAGAAGTGGCCGACGAGCTGCAGATTCCGAAGCATGTTCTGCGCTTTTGGGAAGGACGTTTCCCACAAATCCGCCCGATGAAGCGCGGCGGCGGCCGGCGTTACTATCGGCCTGAGGATATGGAGCTGCTGCGGGGCATCCGCGCGCTGCTTCATGCTGAAGGATACACGATACGCGGCGTCCAGAAGATCCTCCGCGAACACGGCGTCGAGCAGGTCAAGGCCGCGGCTCACCGGGTTGCGGCGGCGCAGGCCGCGGCGGCTCCGGCCGAACCGGCGAGCCGCAAGCGCGGAAGGAAGCCCGTAGCGCGAGCGACGGCAACGGCCGCACAACCCGAAAACAAAGGACCCGAGAAAACCGTCGTGCCGGTCAAAGTTCAGATTCTGGCTGCAATGCGCGAACTCGAAATCGCGCGCGCCATTCTCCTCGGCCAGCCGCTCAACGCAACGGATAGTGCCGACGATCTGAAGAAGCCGCGTGCAGGACGTTCATAAGCTTCGCCCCGCGGTGCAAACGGACATGCCCGCTCATCACGAGGGCCCCCACGAGGCCCTCTACGATCTCGAGGTATTCTTCGTCGACCTCGTCAAATCGGCGGCGCTCCTCGAAGCCGAGGAAGAGGCGACGCCCCGGCTTTCCCCATCCGACAACGAGCGCGCGAGCGCCATGGCCGATCGCGAGGCAGCGCGGCTCTGGCGTGCAACGCGCATTGCCACCCGCATCGCGCTTGAGCGCGCTGGGGGCCAAGCCCTCCGGAGATTGAATTTCGAGATCGAGACCGGCGGCCGTCCGAGGCTTGCCGGAGCTCCACATTTCAACGTCTCGCACACCGGCGGAGCCGCACTCATCGTCGTCTCGAAAGACATGCAGCCCGGCGTCGACCTCGAGCGAAAGGAACGCCGCATCCGTATGTCAGATGACCGGCGCCAGCGGATCGTGAGTGCCGCCCAACGCATGGGAGCTGAACAGGCATTGTCGCCGGCATCCAACACCGACGTGATCGTGGCGTGGGTCCGCCTTGAAGCTGCCGCCAAGGCTCTTGGCTCGGGTATCGGCCGATTGCTGACGGAGCAGGGCGTCGTTGGAGGCAGTCGTACGGCCCGCGCGCAAGGTTCAGGATTTGATCTCGAGATCAGGGATCTCGTCGTCGGAGATCACTTCGTTGCGGCAGTCGCAGCCCAACGTCTTCCTGAAAGAATAGACGTGCTTGCGTTCCCCGCCGATAACCTCGTCGGGTTCATAAGAGGCAAATGACGGCCAGCGTCCGGAACGTGATCCGCGATCAGGGAGCGTAGCCGAATAGCTTCGGCCACGGATTGCTGACCGTCTTCTGCTCCCGGTTGTGCCGGCTGCGTTGCCGGGCGGGAGTATCGGACTTGGACTCAGCCTTCGCCTTCGTTACCGAACCGGTCTCGGAATCCGACGCGCTCTGCTTGCCCGTCGCCGGAGCAACCTCGAAAGCCGTTGCGGACGGATCTTTGACGGCGAGCAGGATGTTCGACTCCGTCGGCCTCCAGCGGTAGCCGAGGCTGAAATCGATCGGCTTCGCGTTCCCCTTTGCGAAAACGTCCTTGAGCTTCGCCTGATATTGGCCGCCGAAGAGGCTGATGGGCCCCACGTAACGGCCGTACGGATGAAGCTGCCAGCCTTGCGCGAAGAAACGTATGGGGATGCCTGAGTCATCTTCGAGCAGCGAAACGCTGTGCGAAAGCAGGAAGTCGCGCACCGTCGAGAAATTATCCGAGTGCATCAGATACGACGCGCTCTTCAAGAAGCTGTCGCCATGTCCGAGCGTGTCACAGAAGGTGAGAAACCCGCTGTTCTTGATGCCGCCGTCGGACAAGTCCGTGCTGAAGTAGTAGATCGTGCGCTTCTTGCCGACATTGGCGTCCGAGAATACGATTTTCGCGCCGCGGCCCGTGGCGTTCGCGATGTTCTCTTCGACGGGATGCAGCGTGCCGTCGCTCTGCAGATCGAACAGCGAGATGTCGTAGATCGTCTTGCCGGAGCGCGCCAGGAAGGTCATCAGCACAGGCAGCGTGCCGTTGAGCTTGGCGCGGCTGAAATCGACGCGCATGAATTTCGTCTGGAAGAAGCTGTAGCTCAGCACCGAGCTCAACGACGAGCGAAGGTCCCGGAGCGAGCTCGCGATCTCGCCGCGGGAAAACTTGCGCAGATCCGGGATCTGGCCCGGAGGCTCCAGACCCGCCATCACATAAGTGTCGGCCGACGGAAAGAATGCGTCCGCATAGAGAAAGTCCGGCCCGCTGAAGAGATAGAACAGCACCGGCTGAGGGTTGTTGAAATCGCGCGCAACCATGGTGCGGATCTTCGACAGCTGGCGCCGCTCGAGTCCGGCCCAAGCCTCGTCGAAACTGCGAGCGTACTGCTTCCAGTACCCTTCGTTCGTGTACGCCGTAAGGGGCGAGCCCTCCGACGGCTGCAACCCGGCGATGAAACGGGCCGTATCGTTGATACTGGCGCTCGGCTCGGCCTGCGCGGAAACGGGAAGGATTGCGAAGGCAACAGCCATGACGGCGGCGATCGCAACGGAGACGCGCATTCTAGCCATGTTTGGTCCTATTGAGGTCTTGCACCAATCAACGAACGCCGTTGCGAAAAGGCATAAACGGCCAAACCCGTCAGCATGATGGCAAGACCTGCCAGCGACTGCAGAGGACGCTCGACAACGAGGTAGTACATCATGAAAGCGGTCACACCGAGGAAGATAAACGGCGTCACCGGATAACCCCAGGTCCGGTAGGGGCGGGGTAGACCGGGCTCGGTCCAGCGCAGCACGATGACGCCGAGCACGGCCAGGAAAGAGCAAAGCGTGAGGCTGAACTGGATCGTGTCGAGAACCGCCTCAAAGCTCTGCGTCATGAGCAGCACAGTGACGATGCCGAGCTGCAACAGAATTGCGGTTTTGGGAACGCCATCGCTCGTCGTGCGCGAAAGCGCCTGCAGCAGCCCATGGTCTTTGCCCATCGCCATCGTGACGCGAGGTCCGATCCACGTCATGGCGCTGATCGAAGAAATGAGGCCGATGCAGATCAGCCCTCCGACGATCCGGCCGCCGAACTCGCCGAAAATGTGTTTGCCGGCGACCAGCGCGACGTCGATCTGCCCGGCCATGGCCGAAATCGGCGTCGTGTAGAGGAACACCGCATTGAGAGCGACATAGCCTGCGATGACGATCAAAGTCGCGGCAACGATCGAGCGCGGCAAACTGACGGAAGGCTCGCGAATCTCGCCAGCGATATAGGTCGCAGCGTTCCAGCCGGAGTAGGCATACATGACGAAGACGAGGCTGACCGCGAACGGCGCGCTCGCAACATAGGTCCAGTCGTCGGCCGAGGGGGCGAAGGAAATGGGCTGTGGCGTTCCGTAGGCGAGCCCGGCGATGATCAGCGCAACGATGAGCGCGATTTTGATCAGCGTCGAGATGTTCTGGAATTTGCTGGAGTGCTTGATGCCGCTGAGATGCACGGCGGTCACGATCCAGACGACGGCGAGCCCGAGAAAAAGCGGCGGAATATCGGGCGAGATCGCTTTGAAGTAGACGCCGAAAGCCATCGCCGCGAGCGCGATCGGGGCCGAGAACCCGACTGTCGCGGATATCCATCCTGCGAGAAAGCCGACAGCCGGATGATAGATGCGCGAGAGGAAATTGTATTCCCCGCCTGACCGCGGAAACGCCGCAGCCAATTCCGCGTAGGCGAGGGCGCCACAAAGCGCCGCAACGCCGCCGACGATCCAGAGCAACAGCACCGAGAACGCCGAGGGAATGCTTGCGACCTGAAAGCCAAGGCTAGTGAAAACACCGATGCCGATCATATCGGCAACGGCGAGGGCGGTGGCGGTGACCGTGGAGACTGTCCGGATATCGAGACCGGAACCCATCGAGGACGGTGCGCGGATGCTGGCGGCAGATGTCATGAAAGAGCTTAACCGTGGCCGACTCGTGGACAGTATTGACTCGGATGCACAGCAACAACTGCTGACAGAACATGTTGAATCCGCGTTGCTAAAATACATCTAGCGCGTTGCGCGTAAGAACCTGTTCGTGGATTCGCCAAGTGCAGCATAACGTCATCCCTATGGCATTCGGGCGGGCGCATCCCACGAATTGAACAACTTTGGACTTTACAGCCACACGTCAATTCGTGGGCGAATCGTGGCTGACTCTTCTGTGCGAGGGTAAACGCAACTCTAATGAACGACGACGGAGTGTCGAGCGCATGGCGCCGGCGGCAATAAACGACGGGCGACGGAAATTTCTTGCGCAAGCTCTCGGCGCAAGCGTCGCTTGGACGCTGAATGTTTCGGATGCTGGCGCAGCGAGCAAGACGGGCAAGCATCCAGTCGCGCCTTCCAAGACTGAAGTGAAATCGAGAAGCGGCCCGACCAAGGCCGCAAAGACGAGCCTTGTGCCGTTCGATACCGCGCCCTTTCCATATCATGGAACGATGCCGGGCTCCGCTGCACCGTTTCTGAATGTCGATGAAGGCGGCCGCAAAGGTCATCGCACGGGATCGGGGCGCGTCTATTGGGAAGACCAGACCTACAACGATAATCGTGTGCTGCTGCACATTCCGAAGGGCTTCGATATTCGCCGCCCCGCATTGATGATGGTCTTCTTTCACGGCCACGGGGCAACGCTTCAACGCGACGTTCTCGAGCGCCAGAAAGTTCCGGATCAGATCTCGGCATCCAACGCCAATGTCGTTCTTGTTGCCCCTCAGCTTGCGGTCGATGCGGCGGATTCGAGCGCCGGCAAATTCTGGCAGCCCGGCGTCTTCGGGCGTTTCATCGGCGAGGCCGGACAGCAGCTTGCGCGCATGCACGGCGATCGCAAATCGCTCCGCACCTTTGCGAGCATGCCGGTCATCATCGTCGCCTATAGCGGGGGATACGTGGCGGCGGCTTCCGCGATCGAGCGCGGCGGTTTGAAGAAGCGCGTTCGCGGCGTCGTTCTTCTCGATTCACTCTATGGCGATCTCGACAAGTTCGCGCGTTGGATAGAGGCGGATCCGTCGGCCTTCTTCGTCAGCGTCTATCTCGGCTCGACGCGCAACCAGAACGCCCGGTTCGAAAACATTCTCGCGGCCCACGACGTCGACGTCAGCCCCGAGATAAACAACCGCCTCGCAACCGGCGGCGTTGCCGTGGTTCCGGGAGGCGACGTCCGCCACCGCGATCTCGTGACCCATGCCTGGGTCGAGAACCCGATCATCGATATCTTGAAGCGATTGCCCGAATACCGGCGTTGAGAGCCGAGGTTTCACGCGGTCCGCCGCCCTGTGCAACCGATCTGCACAACGTGATCACGGGCCCGATTAGCCAAGATACGCGCCCGCGCGGTACATCCTCCTTGACGGGGGGGAGTGTTCCGGGTACCCAACGCCGAGATCGACCGGCCAGATCGACCGGGTGGCCCTCCTGACGCGAAGTTCAGGCTGGAGCCATCGAGATTTCCAAATCGGAGCGTAGCGCAGCCTGGTTAGCGCACCAGTCTGGGGGACTGGGGGTCGGAGGTTCAAATCCTCTCGCTCCGACCATTTTTAAATTAAAATCAATGATTTGTTGTGTGGTAAAATCGGCGCAATGACGTCGTGCGCCGGGGACACGCCGGGGACACGCTTTTTTCGCTCCAAACTTCTCCTCGTAGTGACGCTGGGACGGTTGCAAATTGAACCGCAGGCGAACAGTTAACCATATCATAAAAAAGACGTACTCATAATTAGAGTATGAGATCAGAGAATCTTTTTTTGGGTATGTTATGGCGACTTACGTCGAATTCGGACGGTCCTTGGCGGGTTGGCGCACCTCTGCGGGGTTTCCGCAACAAGCTGATCTCGCTCAACGAATTGGAGCCGCACAACAGACGATTAGTCGGTGGGAACGCGGTGAGTCCCGCCCGCGCGTGACCCAAATCCCAGCTTTGGCATCGGCGCTGGGTGTCGATAGCGACGAAGTTTTAGCCGCAGCGGGCTATGCGCCGCAAAAGCTTGTCACCGTTTCCTTCGACAAGCCGTTTCCGCTCGAAGCGTTGGACGAAGAGAGCTTTGAGAAATTCAGCGCTACGCTGCTAGAGCATCGTTATCCTGACGCGACAGTTCATCGGCTAGGAAGCAAAGGGCACACTCAAGAAGGTGCAGATGTCGAGGTAAAATTTCCTGAGGGCCACGTCTGGGATTTTCAATGCAAGCGAGAGCAAGAATTTGGACCCCAAAAGGTCCACACGGCGGTGGGCAAGTACAAGCGCACCGCTGGGAAAAAAATAATTCTGCTGGCACGTATCGCGAGTCCGCAGGCTCGCCAAGCCATCGATTGTCACAACGATTGGGAGATTTGGGACAAGGACGACATTTCCCGTCATGTCCGCCAGCTAACAAAAGACAACCAGCGTCGCATCGTCGATATTTTTTTTCCGCACCTTCGTTTCGCTTTGCTCGGCGAAACCGATCCAAGTCCCTGGATGAGCACGGAAGAATTTTTTGCGCCATTTCTTGGAAAAAAGGGAGCGTTCGGGCACGACTGGGAGTTGGTCGGCCGTGAACAAGAGTTTCATCAACTCTGCGACTACTTAGAGCAGCCCGAAGTCAAGATCATCCGTCTCATCGGCGCGGGTGGTTTCGGTAAAACGCGGTTGTTACGCGAGGCGGTCAAAAAGTTTAAAGCGCGCCGGAAGGGTGTTCTAATTCGCTTTCTATCCGTTGCCGAAGAGCCGACTTCCAAAAGCCTAGATTCTTTAGGTGATGACGAAAAACTTCTCATAATTGACGATTGTCATGACCGAAGCGATCTGAGTCTGGTTCTCCAGTACGCGGCTGATCCTCAACATCGAACCCGACTACTACTCGCGTCTCGTCCGTATGGCGCAGACCTTATCCAACATCAAGCGAGCCGTTTTGGGATTGTTGATAAAAAGACTGTCGATGTTCACTTGCAGCCTCTCGGATTGAAAGACTCGATTGCCTTGGCGCATCAGGTCTTGCGCGACCGAAACGGCCCAGCGACCGCCGCAGAACCTATAGCGAAGATCACTCTCGACTGTCCGCTCTCGACAGTCATGGCCTCTCTGGTCGTATCCAGCGATCATCGTCATGTCGAGTTGGTGAAGAACGCCAAGGCATTTCGCGATACTTTGGTGGCAAGTTTTTACAAAGTCGCTGCTGGCTCAATCGGGGCCAAGAGCGACGAGGCGGCCATCAGGAAGTTATTGCGGGTATTTGCTCTCGTTCAGCCGCTCAATATTGAAGACACGCGTCTTCTCGAAACCGTCGAAAACTTGGAAGGCATCGAAAGGAATGAGACCGCGAGATTGATCCGCGTAATAATAGATGGAGGAGTGCTCTTCAAACGCGGCGGTCTATATCGACTGTCACCCGATCTGCTTGCGGACGCTATAATCGAAAGAGAATGCGTGGCGGCAGAGGGTCGCTCAACGGGCTATGCTGAACGGGTTTTCGACGCGGTGGACAATTCGCCTTCGCTTGAGCGACTAATCGTGAATTTGGGGCGATTGGACTGGCGGCGGAGCGATGGGAATCCGTCGCAGAGTAAATTGCTTGATGGAGTATGGGATAAGCTCAAGCCCCAGTACGAATATCACGATCCGCATTTGAAGGCCGTGGAAGCTGTCGCTTTCTATCAGCCGATGCGGGCTCTTTCTCTTGCCACAAAATTAATAAGAGAGCGCCGTTTCAGTCGGCACGTAGCGGAAATACTCCGCTTCGTCGCATACAACCTCGAACATGTCACACCAGCTTGCGAATGCTTATGGGAACTCGCGACGCGCGATGATCGCGAGACTAATCCGCATCCCGAACATCCAATAAGAATTCTCAGCGAACTCTGTGAAGTAAAGCCAGACAAGCCTCGTGCTTTCATCGAAGCAGTCGCCAAATTTGGTTTTTCCCTACTCGAAAAGCCTGACTCCTGGTCTCACAAGTATACGCCCTTTGATTTTTTGAAATCTATTTTTGAACCGGACGGGCACGTTACATCGTGGGGCGGTCGCTCCATGACACTCGAACAATTCAGCGTCAATCTTACCTTTGTTAGGCCAATCCGTTCAAAGCTGATAAGGGCAACGCTTTCGCTATTGGCTCGGTCCGATCTGCCTCGGGCCGGATTTCTGGCAGCACGCCTTCTGCACGAAGCATTGCGTTACCCGCGAAATTCGTTGAGCCGCGTTGAGTGGGATAGAGAATTCTCCGAGACAATGGCGAAATTAGCGGCTTTGATACGAACAAAAAACCTCTCGCCCGTCGTCTTGCTAGAAATTGCGGACGCGGTTTCTTGGCACGCTCACTACGGGGACGGGACGCCCGCGATTGGAGCAAAAAAACTCTTCTCGGTCCTCCCCAGCACCATAGAATTTCGAACAACGAGAGTTCTCGTGGATGGCTACGGCCATCTGCTCAAAAAGATGTCGGATAACGTTTCCGATGACCACGAGAGCAATTCCAAAGAGCAAGAGAATTTATCAATCGAATTGACCGAAGCGTACCCTTCGGGAGATGAGCTGCGAGCATTCGTGAATACAATGTTGCAAGACATTGCGCGCCACTCCGACGATGTTGACTCGGCGCCCCGACCTTTTTTGGTCGTACTCTGTCGAAAAAACCCGAAATTCGCTGAAGCCATCGTGCGGCACGTCGCGTCGGCGCCCAGCGAAGATGTTATCGACCGCCACGTTGATATCGCGCTCAGTGAGCTCATGGTTGAAGAGCCTGCAAAGGCCAGGGATGCTGTAGAAAATTTTCTGGCTTCTGACGACCCCAAAAAACAATCGGCAGTCGGTTATGCTTACTGTTTTTCGCCCGCGACGCGGTCCTTTGGCAACGAGGCGGTGGAACATGTCCGCAAGCTATTGGCGTCTGAACAGCCGCATGTGGTCGCAAGTGGAATAGCCGCCCTGCGTGGAATGATCCACGAACCCAGAACGGTTTTAGACTTGGTGGTAAGTGGAAATATCTCGGTCACTGCGAACATTGCCGATCAGGCGCTGATGCTTCTCCGCTTTGATCGAGTCAACATGTTCGAGAGCTTAACTGACGAGGATGTGAAAAGGCTTCTCAGTAAATTGGAAGTCTTGAAAGAGCTAGAGGGACATTGGATCGAAGAATTCCTTGCCGAAGCGTCGAAGCAGCACGGGTTGGAATGCGTCGAATTCTTCATCAGAAGAGTCGATCATGCGGCGAAGGTTGTTAGTTGGGATTTTCGACCGTGCAATCATGGACCTTACGGGCATATACCTCTGAAGTTTCGTCAATCCGACGATTTTCCAAAAATCCTGTCTCGCGTTGTTACTTGGCTTTTTGAGCGGACTACGGACGATTTGATTTTTCGTACTCGGTCGGCCGAGCTGTTCGGAACAATATTTACGCCTTTCGACGATCAGCTCGTTGGCGTTCTCCGGCATTTATCCAACACCGCTAACCAACATGAGCTTGAGGCCATAGGTCGTATCATAGGTGAAGGACCGGCCTCGGTCGT
This sequence comes from Hyphomicrobium facile, assembly GCF_900116175.1. Taxonomy (GTDB): domain Bacteria; phylum Pseudomonadota; class Alphaproteobacteria; order Rhizobiales; family Hyphomicrobiaceae; genus Hyphomicrobium_B; species Hyphomicrobium_B facile. The sequence continues at coordinate 365,320 of NZ_FPCH01000002.1, read as the reverse complement.
GTTGAAAGACCAAGAGTTCGTAATTCACTTGCTCACTCGATCTCGTCAATTCGGCGAGGAATGTTATCGGCGTGTGATCAGCTATCTGTATGGGGCAGCAATTTCAGGGATGCGATCTGGATCGCCCGGCCAGCCATTTAAGCGCGATGTTGATATGCTTGAGGATGCTGAAAAAGCATTGAGCACGATCTCACGCTTCTCCGCTGGTTACGAGTTTTACGAGGGTCTGGCAAAATACGCTCGCGATGCCATCGATCTCAAACGGCGCGAGGATGAAAGACTCGACGACATTTGATTCGACAGGTGGATGAAATGGAGATTTGGGACGTTTTGGTGCAACAGGGCTGGGCAGCCGTCGAGCGAATCTGCGTCGATGGCGTGGAGGAAGGTCAAACGCTCGAATTCAAGAGGAAGGAGAGACCCCGAAAACGCGGAGGCAACCCGCGATGATAGAAAGAGCCTGGGAGAAAGTTTATCGGCGCTGTCAAATGCCGTTGGGGGCGTCTTGATCTTCGGCATCGAAGATAAGAAAGGCGAATCCGATATCGACCGAGCGGACAAACCCCAACCTCTTAATGATGCTGTGTCGTTTGCGAGCAAGATAAAATCAATCGTGCCGGAGATACTGAGTCCCCCGCACGGCGGTATCAAAGTAATGGCCATATTGCAGGCTGAGGGATCGAATTCAGGCGTGGTCGCAATTCAGGTTCCCGAATCGAAATTTCGACCACACATGAGCATGGCTCCCGGTCATCAGAAATACTTTCAGAGAGCCGGTGCCTCCAATCGTGTGATGGTTGATTTTCAAGTGCGCGACATGATCCGTGTCCAACGATCACCGAGGCTTTCTCTCGGTTATATACTCCGGCCCGGAGGCATAGCAGGATCAAGCGATGGAGCGGAGCACCTTTCCTCGTTATTTCTTACCTTGGGCAATGACGGTACAGTCTCGGCCAAGCAGGCGTACCTGCTGGTCCGGCCCGAAACATCTCTCATTCCCGTTCATGGAGCGTCAATGCAATTCGACGCCATCGATGCTGCGAGCAACTGCAAGATTGGCGTTCAAGCTGGTTCAGGCTTTGCAATTCATCCGAGTGTCGAAATTGCTGTGGTGCGTTTTATTTTTCACGTGAAGATGAAGCAGAACGAAGTTTTTATTAGGTTCAACGAGGGAGGAGAACTCGTGCGATGGCGCGACCTGCCTCCCGTAACTGTGAAGGCCGCATTTGGTTGCGAGAACGTACCTCTCACCGAAGCGGAATTCATGCTCAAGCGGAGCGAGATGGAACAAATGGCTAAATGGGTGATAAACTCCCGTCAGCCGTTTCAGTCAAAGCATCGGTACGGGGAATCCGACACGACCGGGTAAAAGAAATAACCTCAACATGTTAGGTTAAATCCTTAATTCAATTTGAACCGGACGGATTTTGGGTTAGCGCTCAGGCCGATCTGAATGTTCAGTATTGAGTGCCTTACCGTGAGCAAGTTAAAGCGTGTGGTATATCCTGGTACACTCTCGCGCCCACTGCGGCCCGGTGAGTCACCTCAAACTAAAATCCCAGAACTAAAGCGACACTTCGGCGTCTCGGCAGATCGTGACGCCTTGATCGAACTCCTAGTGACCGATGTCATTGGACGAAACCTGAGGAACGTCCCCATCGGTCTTCGGGGGGCGCCCAAAGGCGTCAGTGCTGAAGCTAGAATTTCGGAACTCTACAAGTTTCTTGAAGTCACAGACGACGGTGCGGCGCTCTTAGCCCTCGCGGTATTGCGCGTTCCAGGCTTTAAAAAATTGCGGGCCAATCGTAGCGGGGGTCCTCCCGGATCACTGCCAGGAACCTGTAGAGGAATGAGAAGGGCGCGCGCGAGAGAGATTGGCGCACAGATTGTGGAAGTCTTTCAAGAAATGAAGGCCGCAGCTCCTCGCCGGAAGAGCATCGATATCGCGCTCGAAATCGCGACATCAGAGACGCATCGCTATCTCAAGCTCGATCCAAAGCAAATAGTGGAAGCGTGCAAGCCTGCGAAAGCGAAGCGAGATGAAAAGCGAGCGATAAAAGCCGAAGAGCGAATGTTTGCGGAGCTTGCTCGACGAGTCGCTGCAAATCGCCGTCCCAACTAGCCGACGTGATCGACTGAGTTTGTTGCTATATTTATATTTGTCTCCTGTAACTGAAACAGGAGCTACACGTGCAAAATTCTCGCTACGTCTCAACCGCTGAAGCTTGCGATCTGCTCGCAACCTACAGCACTCGGCTTTGGACCCTGGTGGGGACCAAGTTAAGCCCACCGTATCGCGCAAGCCCCCGAAAGGTCTTCTGGCTTCGCTCCGAAGTGGAAGCGCTAGTGGCCGAGCAGGAAGCTTTGAAACAGCGCCTGAATTCCTAAAAAATAAGGCGCCTCATCGCGCACAAACGAAAATTAAGCGAAAGGAACATCGCACATGAAAGCGGTGAATGATAATTCGCGGCCAAATGCTGGTCGCAAGAAACCAAGCGTGGAGCTTGAGCCCGATCCCGATGCTGTAGATCGCATTCGAGCCTCGGCTGCTCTATCCGTGCCAAAGCTTGGCCACAGCCTCGCGTATCATCCTATGAGCATCGGTTATGTTCGAAACAAGTTTGACGGTTTTCAGCCGCTACGAAATGTTCCTTTGGGAGGAATTTTTCAGGCGTTCCTGTCGGAGCATCGGGAACAGAGCAAGAAAGACCTGCACGGATTAATCTATGGGAACGGTCTCGGGTATCGTACCGACGTTTGTTTCGAAACCGTAGACGCCCTAACTTATGACATCGACAACACTGGGAAATATAACGCCGTTTGCGATGCGTTTAAGGAGTTCGGCTGCGCCAGTGTCGTCTACACGACCTTCAATCACGGGCGCTCACGTCAGAAACTTCAGGACAAAGAATTCGCCGCGTTACTAGCTCGGCGCAAGAAATTCCCGAGCGTTCCTGTTTCAGACGAGGAAGTGGCAGAATTCTGCGCATCCATCTCGAAATATTCGGAACTGAAGAACGTAACCGTCCTTCACGAGGGTAAAATTCAAGATGCGGTCGAAAACCCTCATTTTGAGATGCAACACGATCCTGAAGAGAAATCACGAAGCATTCTCTTTTTGAAAAAGCCCATACCGCTTGCTGTTGTGGGGCAGGACGGTTTCCGTGCGATCTACCACGCCGTGGGCACCACCATCTTGGATACCATTTCCTACGATAAGAGTTGCGAGAACCCCTCTCGAATTCATTGGACGCCCGCAAAGCCTCTCCGGTCATCAGTCGGACATAGCGTCGAAGTTTTCAAAGGCGAGCTTTTCGATTGGGAGGTCATCTGGAACGAAATTAAGACGGATATTGAAAAGCGCCGCCTCGAAACGATCAAGCTATCGGAAGCGCGGCGACAAGCACGAGAAATGGCAGGTGCGGAAGGTGTTGCAGCCCAAGTCGCCCAGTGCCTGGATCACATACCGGCAAGCATCGAGTACAAGAAGTGGTTTTCAGCATTAGCCGCAATCCATAACGAGACGGATGGAAGCGACGCCGGTCGGTCTTTAGCGCACGAATGGTCCATGCGCGCGCCAGAACTCTATGACGAGAGCCGAGTAGATAAAATTTGGGACGGCCTTGAGCGCGATCAACGTGCGGATCGCAAAGCGAGCATGGGTACCCTCATCTTCCTTGCGCGCGAGAACTGTCCCGAATTTTGCCCCGGGCGAACCGGCGCAAAATATAAAAAATCTAATGCAGCCGCGTACGCCAAAATGGTCCGCGAGATGGGAGTTAGTCCATGATTTTGAATACACCCGCTTTTGAGGAAGAGACGGCTTGCGAAGGTTCAATAGATACTGAGTCGTTTCGAGAAAAAGTAGAAACGATTGTCGCGACCTTGCTCGTGCCCGATGGTAACGGCGGCTTCAATTTCTCTACGCCGTTTACTGAGTTGAGCCGCAAGGGATTGCCATTGAAGACAATCCAAAATACGCGCGAAGGGCTTATGCTTTTTCGCATAGCGATTGCTTATAATTCTTTCGCGAACATCTACGAGTTGCGCGGCGTCGCAGGGCATAGCGAACTGACGGACGCATCGCTCCGAGCCATCTGGTCGGCGTTCGAGCAGGCACGATACCAGGTTTCGCAAGCCGTCCTCATCCAGCATCTCTTCGTCATCGCGGAGGAACTGGCCTATAATCCGCTTCATGAACTTTTCAATCGGCTCGAAGTCGCGTGGGATGGACAGCCTCGTCTTGCAACGTTTCTCTCCGACTACGCGCGGGTCGAACAAAACGAATTTACAAGCTTCGTCGGGAAGAGCGCGATGATAGCTGCTGTTCGTCGCGTTCGATTTCCGGGAACACCTTATAAGTACGTTCCCGTGCTCGAAGGTGGTCAAGATGCACGAAAATCAAGCTTTCTACGAGCCCTGGCTTTTGACAAGTACTTTGATGACAACCTCGAAATCGGCGCAAGCTCCAAGGAAGTCATTGAACTGATGGGAGGCATTCTCATCGCCGAGTTCGGAGAAATGGCTCAAAAAAAGCGTTCGGAAATCGAAAAAATTAAGTCGTTTGTGTCTCGCGCGATCGACCGGGCGCGTCGTGCTTATGACCGGACTGTTTCGACAGTCCCACGCCAATTCGTCTGTTGGGGCACAACAAATGACCACAAATACCTTTCGGACCCGACTGGGAGTGTTCGATTCTGGCCTTTGAAATGCGCAGCGGATGCGGAAAACCCCATCGATGTGGATGGATTGAAGGACGTGTTGCTGCAATTGTGGGGGGAAGCTGCCGCGATGGAAACGAAAGCGCGAAAGGAAAACGATCTGACTGTCATCTATCCGACTGCTGATATTCTTGCTCTTGCTCGCGCACAACAAGATGAGCGGTTTACGGGCGGTGAAATTTACGAGCGCCTGCTTGAGAATCTTGACCCCGTCCAAATTCGGGCCCTCATGGCTCGATTTTCTCGCTCAGGCGTATTCATCCCGTTCAAACAGGTCTGCGCGGCCGCATGTTTGCCCGGGGACGCCGAGTTGAATTCGGCGATTTCCAGCGCAATCAAACAGGCAATGACAAAGTTGGGATTTATCCCGGCGAATCGTCGTGTCGCGGGGAAGATGACACGCGGTTACATGTTCGGTGAACTGCCGACCGGAGACCTGAGCGATGATTGGTTGCTGCTCATGGCAAATTCGAACGAGATTTGCCTTAAGACGCAGTTGCTCGAAGGTAAGAAGGTCGGCGAAGCCCGTGCGGATGTGACGTATCGCGAGGTTTGAGTCGTTCGCTTGCTTTGAAACAGTGAAACTCTGAAACACAGGCAATTGAATTTATATCTTGTTGAACAGTACTCGATACCTGTCTGTAGGTTTGCACGAAGTTGCTGTTTCAGCGTTTCTCGGTTGCGTAATAAGCCTGCTCACGATTTAGAGCGCTTATTGCGACCAACTCTTGCCCGTCTCTCTGATCGTTCATTCAGGAGTGAGCGCCTTTCCGGCGCAAGCGGTTTTCTGCCTCGGTAGCCAAATTTTCGAATTCTGCCATTCGGGCGGAGGAAAGTCCTCCAAACCGCGTCAGATCCTCGAACAGTTTCTGGAACCAGCGAAGCGACACCCATCGCAAATAGCGACCGCGTAATGAAGATACGGGTCCAAGTGACGGGTCCAAGTACCACCAGGACTTGCCGTAACGCGCAAGGCGCTGGCGGGCCAAACAGGCGTTGACGTAAGAACGGTCGCACCGTGCGTGATGGGCAATTCCTCGCGGGACCAGCGGCCCAACTATCCGCCACTCTTCCTCGTCTAGCTCGTATCCGGTCAACGCGACTTCCCATGGCGTTGGTGGTTGAACCTGCCGTTGCTCGATCTTGGTGGGAAGGGTGTAGCGCGGAACTCCGAGCGCCAAAGCTATCTGATCGAAATCTTCTGCAGATTTTACAAGTGTGATTTGTTCTATCATAGGCTTAATTCTTCCGAACGTGTTTATTATGATTAATAATGGGGTCCATGAGTAGTAATATCAAGAATTAGGTTCACCTTGATCCGAGGTAATACTTGAAAAACATCGCGGACATTATAGATTTTACCTCAGTTGGGGAGCTGCTGTAGTGCCTCCCCAAGAAAAGAGGAGGTAAAGCCATGCGGTCTGGGAATGCCGCCATAAAACGCAAAGCGTTTGGCTATTGCCGCTGCTCTACTGAGGCGCAAAGCGAGAGAGGCGACACGCTGGAAGCCCAAAAGAGGGCAATACAACTTGTCTGCGAGTTGGAAGGCTTCGAACTCGTGGAAATCTATAGTGATCCAGCCATCTCGGGTTCAGTGCCATTTGCCAGTCGTCCCGGCGGCGCTCAGTTGCTTTCGGTGGCCGACGCGGAAAACATCATTGTCAGCACGAAGCTAGATCGCGTCTTCCGCGACGCCCATGACGCAAGTGGAACACTGAAGATTCTCAAAAAGCGAAACGTTGGCCTTTACCTCCGTGACCTTGGCGGGGATGTCACCATGTCCAACGTGTCGTCGCTGGTTTTCGGACTTCTGAGTAACGTCGCGGAGTTCGAACGAAGCCGCATCGCTGAGAGAATTCGCGACGTGAAGAAGAGCCAACGCTCGTCAGGCAGGTACATGGGCGGCGGCGTGCCGCTCGGCTTTGCCCTCGAAACTGATCCGTCAACGGGAAAGCTCATGCTCATGGTCGATGCTGAACTGCAAGCTGAGGCAAGAAAGCTCAAGGAGCAGGGCTACTCAGCACGCCTCGCCGCTGGTTCACTGAAGGCTCAGGGCTACGCCGCATCACACAAGTCGGTGCTCAGGCTTTGGCAGCAGCTTGTGGAACCGTTGCCACCGACGGCTGCCTGCGCGGGGAGCGGCGTCCGGCAGTCCTCCACCTAGGCAAGCCATTAGATTGCAATCGAATTTTGAGTTGCAATTTCGGTGTCGCGGCAAGCCTTATTGCATGTTCTATAAATAGAATCATGTGGGACCGCCCCGATTTAATGGATATTGGGAAAAGCGAAAATGAAATGGGAATGGCCGTATGGGGACCCCATGGGATATTTTTGATCCCCCCTAAAAAGCGGCGCCCTCGCTGCTGAAATGGGGCAGACGATTTCAGGCATTAACGGACTGCACCTATTGAATTATTTTTCTGTTTTCCCATATATGGATAACGCGGCGGGCGTATATCGACTTATTTCTGCGACCCGGAAAAAGGCCAAGCGAATGCGTCCGCCGCATAGGGAAAATCGTTATGGCGTACCGTTCGAAATCCAATTTGCCCCATTTCGGCGGGGCATTGAGTCCCTGGGCCCTCCAATTGGCCAATTGGGGCCTGCGCGAGATTGTGCAGTCGCGGTCTCACGTGCCGTTTATGCGACTGCACGATCACGGCCCGGTATGCCTGATTGTTCCAACGATTAAACCGGAAGAGCTTTCGCTGCTGGTATTTTACGGGCTGAAGCGCGCTGCCCTCGCGCCGACCTTATTGACCGCGTCTGGGGCTGGCAAAACTCTTGAACACGATTGGAAGCGATTTTCGCGGGCATTCGTTCACGTGCAAGTTGGCATGTTCGGCCAACTCGAAGGCGTAAATCACGACGCTACGCTGCGAGCCGCAAATGAGCTTCTCCGAACCAATTGCCTCCGAACCCCGAGTCTGAGCGAGATCGACTCGGCACTCTCAACTTCGCTCGATTTGGTCGCATCAAGTCTTGAGCAGGCCAATGAAAAGATCCGTCATGAAATTTGTAATTGAGGCGAAGGACGCTGCCGCGCGGCTCGGCGTCAGCAAGCATCGTCTGTTGCGTCTCGTCCTTGATCGCAAAATCCCACCGCCGCAGAAGATTTATGGCTGGTCGAAGGAGGACTTCGACAAACTTGATGAGGGAAAGTATGTGGACCGCTGAAGAAGATCGTCAGTTAACCGAAAACTGGCTACGTGCCGAATCTAAACGCAAGGAAGAGGCGCTCGCTCACAGCAGCAAACTTGCGAGCGCGATACCTCGCCGCTGGAAATGCCTGCGGAGGATTTGAAACCCAGTTATCCCCGCACGGGTCGAGGTCCGGAAACCAGTATGGAAATGCTTCGACGAGCGAATGCGGGGACCTATGAGGGTCGCATCACCGAACAGTCTCTTACCGAGGCGGAGATGGGAATGTCGCAACGCGAGTTCGACGCGCTTCGCCCGGATCGGCAGCTGGCCATCGCGAACACCGTGTTCTTTCAGCGGATATCTTCGAAATGAACGAGCTATACATTCGCTCGGAGGCTCATGACGGACGGCTCTTGGGCTGGGAGCAGTCGCTTGCAAATTTTGCGATGTCGGAAGTGGTCAAAGCAGCAACAGACCGGGCATTCGTAGTTCTGCACCGCTATTCCAATAAGCCCTGTCTACTGTTCTCAGAAGTCACCACGGCTACAGTAATGATTCTAGCCATGTACGATTTAGCGCCACAAGTGCCCTGGCTGGCGATGGCGCGTGGCCGATATGATCTTCTGCTGGGCAACTGGGAGCAATACTGCTCCGCTTTCCTCGCTGCCGAATTTCGGGCGGAACCCACTCCCTTTTTCCTAAACATAAATGCCGCTGCATCGAACAAATCTGTTGCCGAATTGGAAACGCATTGGTGTTCGGAATTTCCTGCGCTCTCCGAGATCGATGAGAACCTCGGCTCGTCGCTTGTCGCTTCTTCTTCCATTCGCGCCACTATGCAACCGATAGATCAACGCGAATAATTTCCCCAGCAGGATGTCGGTTCTGCGGTTCCGCATCATCCTCCGCGCTGAACCTCCAGACAGAGACCTCTCGAAATCCATCGATCAACGAAAGAAGCATCGCGTTCCAGGCAAACACTTTTGGTCCGAACGGTACGATCACGACACGTCCGTCAACTAGTAGTTGCTCGCAAACCCTTCTGAGAAGGTTTAGGGAGCTCCCCCACTCAGTAAGATTATATTCAAGATTGATTGCAGGAATGTGTGACGAGATTTTTTTAGATTCTTCTCGAACAAGCGGTATGTAGCGCCGGTCCAGCCCCCTCGGTAAAAAAAGTACCGTCCTTCCCGGCTCAAGATACGATATAGCACCGAGCGCCAAGTTTTCCTCATATCCTAATCCCATAATCAGGCACAGTGGACTATCCGGGCGAGAGGACCATCCAGCGAACTCGGCCCGAACCGGACCGGCAAATCGCATGGGCGGCGTAATTGGGGGTTTCTCGAAGGTGGCGGGTGCATATACGGCATGTATCGCAATTTCTCGATCCATCGAAAATCGGTCGATTGCGCATATGACATTTGCCATCATTTGCCGTGACATAACACTGATGTCCACGATCAGCGTCAGAGGATGACTATCCAAGCCTGCGGTAGCCGAGAAGCGCTTTACAAGTTCCTCGGTAGTCCCGTGTTCGCAGCCCGGTATCGTCGATGCGTTCATGCTTCGAAACAGTTCAAGATTCTCTGAATAATCGAGAACTTGATGGAACGGGAACTCAAGGCCGATGAATGCACCGATTTTCGTTTCGGATTTCTTTGAGAATTTTTCCAGCGCAAATCGTGCACGGCGTTCGTATCCAATTGCCCCGATAAACAAATCGGCGCTTTCCAATCCTTTTTCTCCAATCACCTCCACCGATCTCATCCTATCTCTCCGCAAATAGCTCTTCTTGCGCTGCTTCAGATAGGAGGTTGGAAAGAGCAATTTGTCTTCCCAAAATCAGAGGCAGTTTATATCGGGGACATAACGTATAGGATATTCTAAAGCGCTTGTTTGTAAGTCCCTCTAATATACTGTCGGGAGAGACACCAGTTTCTGGAACATAGATTATAGCTCCCGCATTCAACGCTTCGCCAATTGCCTCTTCCGCTGTCGGAGGCAGGCTCTTGTCGAACATAAAAGATCCTACGTAGTCTGGGTCGAAATGTTCACCTAGCAAACGCGCTGCTAGTCTATCTCCAATAACGTCCACAAGCCCCGGTAAACCTTTACGAGCAAGCGGCCCTTGTAAAGAGACCGGCGTCGCAAGAAGAAGCGATTGAACATGGCTAGACGCCGTCTCGATAGCGATGTTCTGCAACGGTACGGAGAGCCTAGCTTTGGCATTACTTTCACGCGCTTGTTCGAGGGCCTTTGCGAGCGGCGTTAGCAATATAAGCAGGGTCCGGGGATTTCCGTCAGCCAATTGAATTATCGACGGATAGCCTGCGTACAGGGATGGACTTTTTCGGGATCTCTGTTTTGCTCTTCCGAGATCGTCGTTCGACGATTTATCCCAATGCTGGAGATAAAAATTCCGCATAACAACGACGGGCAACACCTTCCGCACCAGCGCCGCGGATTCATTCTCGGTCAGGCGACTTTTTCGGCCTAGTCGCTTAGAGTTATAATAAGCTTTGAACGATGGATCTTTCGAAGCTAGCTCCTCGAAAATGTCGGGAGCGGTTTGAGGCGTTGCCCCTGTGGAGGCCGAATAACGTGTGCGTCCCTTTTCAAATACTGATGTGCCGAATATCTCGTGAAACTCGCTCCGAGTGACGTTCAGTTTTCGAAGAATATGTTCTGCGAACGTTGCCGAAAACGCATCCGTGTCGTTCTTGTGGGCGTAACTGAGGCTGACAACTTTGTAATCGTGGTTGGCTTTCGCTATCGTGCTCGACTGAAGAATTTTCGATAGTTCACTCATGTACGGCCAGAAGGCCATCTTGATTATAAATCTCGGGTCAAAACTTCGCAGAGACTTGAAGAGAAGTTTGCCGATGTGCTGAGGAGCGATCTCGATTTCATCGAACAAAAGCCCCCAGCGTCGGTGGGGTTGTCCTATGAGACCATTGATCACGTCGAGGATCAAAGAAAGAGAATTGAAAAAGTCGCTAGTGTTGGAGAATGGAATTGCTGACAAGTTCCTCGTTTTTGCGTTTCGAGGATCCATCAGGCCGAGATAGCTACGAAGGGCTACCTCTAATCCGAGGAAAGTCGTTGCGGGCACATCAATACGAAGGCCCTGCGCAACCATCTGGACAAACGTGGCCTCAAGCTCGCTATCAACCTGGAACGCAAGGTGAGATAAGTAATCAGGAGAGCCTTTCCTTCCTAAATTGGCCGCTTCGTGTATCGCATTTATTAAGGCGAGTACGGTGTGCGTATAAAAAGCGGCCCTTCCCCACTCATCTTCCTCTGTCGACGCGTTAGCAAGCTGCTCGCTCCAAACTTGATCGGACGCTATGAAAGCGGAGTTGAATTCGATTTCTCTAATCTTTTGATCAGTTCCCGGTGCGCGCCAATTCTCCAAGGCGCTGATAGTTAGCATCTTGAGTAATGTTGTTTTACCGCTACCGCGCGGACCTATTATTATGTTGTGATTCATCGACGCCACGTCATCAAATTGGTTCGGCTCAACGAAGGATGCAGCGACCTTCGCGGGCGGAACGAAACGGGCGTTGAACTCAAGCGCTAGTTTTGTAGGCATTGGCCACCCCTGAAAATTCGCGCCCAACTTGGAGCGGCACGCCCTCAGGATCAATGATGTTGAGCCCAAACCTTGACTTAAGTGTTTGACGAAGTAGCTCAGCGTCTTGAGGAAGCAAGCAATCAACCGTGGGTATGTATGATACGAGTTCCGGCCAATTAATGCTTGAGAGATTTTTTTCTCTCAGCAGTTTATCGATGGCGAGAGCAACGGACGCGGCGTCACCTCGGTGCCCAAAGCCAGCGCGTGTGGGCAAGCCCCTGTTCTGCTGTGCGCGCCTCCACCCACGTCCGTAGTCCCAATCCCAACTTCGAACTTCGCCCGCGATACCCTGACCGATAGCTTCTGCCTTGCGGCTGTCGAGCGTTACCAAATGAAACTGGTTAGGGGATTTGTTGGTCGCATCTTGATTGACATTGAAGCTGAAACTCGCTGCCCCCAGAATCACAGGTGCGCTACCACCTCCGCCCGCGTAGAACAACCGAGGTCGATGTTTGTGACCATGGATTACGAGCCAGGTCCCATACGAGCCGCATCCAATCATGGCCAGGAGTTCGTCGCCACCGACCATTTGACTATAATCGACTTCAGAAATCTCATTGTTGCGGACGAGGTGATGGTGACAAACGAGAATGTTGAACCCGCAATCAGAAGCACCTTCTTTTAGACGCTGTTCGATGTTTTGAACGGTTCGTTGAGTAACTCGACCATGCTCGTACTCGCTTTTTTCTGATTTGCCGTATCCATGATACGCGGCACTGTTCAAAGCAACTATACGAGCAGGTCCAACGCGCCGAATGCTGAAATGCTCAGCCCAGAATTCCAAATAGTTCCGATGGTCGTCCCAAGGAACCCTGGGGCGAACGGCCATTATTTGTCCGCGAGCGTCGTAATCGGAAATTTTAAACCGGGAATCAAGATCGTGGTTTCCCGGCGTTGCGATCAAGGGCACGTCGCCCAGAGATTTTGCTATGGCTGAGAGTTCATTCCAAACGTAACTGAGTGCTGAAGGGTTTGACTTGTCGGCAAGATCGCCGGGGCAGATTATGCAATCAGGCTTTGGAACACCCGAATTAATGGTGTTCCGTAGCTCACCTAGCGGATCTTTTATCGTGTCAGCAGCAATTTGCCTGGCGCTCACGTAGGACGCCGCGCTGGAACTTGTGGGATCCGTATCGATTGCGTGAATGTCGCTTACTACCAAAGCGGCAAATTTGTCGGCCGTCGGCAGTGCAACAGTCTTCTTAGCCTTCGACATTTGTCACGATCATCTCCTTATCGACCTTGCGGGAGGAGGCAAATCCTCCGACGTTCCGAGTCACGCTAATTCGATGCTTATTCCATTGGAGGCAAGCTTTTCGAAGTTTTGATGTGTCCTTGTAAGTCAGAACGAATTTAGCGCCACCCTTGTCAGCGATAGAGAGAAGATCGATTAGATCGTCAAAATCCCTCTCTCTAAATATGCTGGCGTTGTAATCAACGAAGATTCGTTTTCTGGCGGAGAGGTACGGAGGGTCAACATAGATAAAGTGTCGGGGGCTCCACTTCCGAGAAAGAGCAACGCGAAAATCTTTTACCTTCATCGAAGCAAGTGAAAGTTGAGCGCTTGCTCTTTTGAAGTGTTCGAGTGAGGGAAGTGACCCGGTCTTCTCGCCTCCGTAGGGTACATTGAACTGCCCGCGTTTATTGGTGCGCCAAAGGCCGTTGAAACATCTCCGATTTAGATAGAGAAATATCTTTGCGGACTGATATTCGCTCAATTTGCGAGAATTGAACTGCTCGCGCAGCGCGTAGTAGGTGCTCGGATCGTTGGGAAGCGCGGAGAGGTCGTTCCACAATGACTCGGGATGATCACGCACCCGCTCAAACGTATTTATGAGATCGGAATTGAGGTCCGACAAATACGCTCTATGGGGCTTGAGGTGAAAGAAAAGCGCCGCTGAGCCACAGAATGGCTCAACGTAAGTTTGCCCGTTAGACCAAAATCTACTGAGGGCACCGAGGCTTTTGTTCTTGCTTCCCGCCCACCGTAAAACGCTAGCACCCCGCGCACGGTTCTCGCCGTGAATAGAAGCGTTCGCGCTCAACGGCATCGTGCACCCCAATTTGAAATTGTCACGCGTCTGCGAGACGAGGAAGAATTGGCAATCGCGACTTGCGAAGACGAATAGTCAGTCCGTCAGAGCAATAGTTGTCAAGTCACCCTGCCGGGACGGTTTCTGAGAGAGAGACGGGAATGGCGAGGATAGCGTGCTTGAGTGGCATCAAAGCGCGAATAACGGCGGCGATTCGCAGCCACGACACAACCCCAAGCATCGGCCATATATAGCAAAAGCAATCTTACAAGCTACTAGAATACTCGCGTTTGCTGGTCGCGCAATCGTTCGGCGGCGCGATCCTGATTCGGCGCGATGGCTTCTCCATTCCATTCGATTCGGCTAAGGGGCCGAGCATTTCAAGTGCTGCGCGATTCTGCGGCGTATCCTTCAATACCCACATAGTTGACCGATAAAGGTTCTCTAAGTGGCGAGACCAGCGTTCCAACGCCTCCAGCATCTCCTTCTCGTAGGTAGCCCGGTTGTAGATTGCGGCGACGCCTGAAACTTGTCCGTCCCTGTGATTGATAATGCGCTCGACGACATGTGGCGCGACGCCCTTTTCCGCCAATCGGGTACTCATCGTGCGCCGCAAATCGTGAAGCCGCCAATCGCTGATATGGCATTTTTCGTCGAGGCGGCGCTTCGACCGCGACCATCCCGAAAACGTACCTCTCTTCGCCCCTTGACCTGGAAAGACATAAGTAGATGCTCCCCGAGGGATGTTGTTGAGAATTTGAATCATAAGATCGGTCAGAGGAAGCCGATGGGGCTTGTCGCCGGTCTTCGTTCGGTGCGCTGGGATGGTCCAGACGTTCTTCGAGAAATCGAACTCTTTCCACATTGCCTCAGCAACCTCATCCCGACGCTGGCCGGTTACTAGGAGTAGCTGGACGATGGCGTTGAATGTGGAGTAGGTACCGATCACGGTTGTCCAGATTGCCTTCAGTTCCTCCGTTTCAAGCACTCGCTCGCGGCTTCTCGGTTTGCTTGGATTGGGAAAGTCTTTGCCGATTGGCGAAGCCGAAATGATTCCGACGCCTTTTGACCATTTGAAAAGCAGGCGAAGCGCATAGTAGGCGTGGCGCTGTGTGCTGGGAGCGGAGATGCCTTCCAGAAGCTTTGCGACATCGGCCGCTTCGACACTTGCGAGTGTGCGCCCCTTCCACCTATTTGCGACTTCCTTTCGCAGAAGGCGCGCGACTTCCTTGGCATGGTCGGGTTTGGCTCCCGAAAGCCCTTTCTCGATGAAGCGTTCAACAACCTTTTCGCACGGGGGCGAAGTATCTTTGGCTTTCTGCGCAGCGCGCTTTTCGGCCATCGGGTTCAGACCCTCTCGCGCGGCTGCAAGGAGCCCGTATCCGATCTCGCGCGCCTTCTTGAGCTTGAGGGGAGGCGTTTTGCCAATCGTGCACCTGAGAGTTTTGCCCTGGTGCCGATAGCGGACCGCGAAGCTCTTGATGCCACGCTCAGTGACCCTCAGAACAAGACCGGGGAGTACAGTGTCAAAAACTTCCAGTCGCTTCGCCGGTGGCGCCACATCGATAGTCGCAATCGTTTCGTCGGTGAGCCTTTGCTTCATCGCGCACTGTTCCCTGTAGTCCGCCGGGGACACGCCGGGGACACACTTTCCTCATCAGAAACCACTGAAGAGCGCAGTCAACACACTCTTGCCGTGTGCCATCCAGCCAGACTTCTTCTAAAAGCGCGAGGAAATACAGGCGTTTACCTAACATGTTAAGCTAACCGCGCCGGAAGTGGTCGTACAACCGCCGCTACAGCGCACCAGTCTGGGGGACTGGGGGTCGGAGGTTCAAATCCTCTCGCTCCGACCATTTTTCAAAGGCTTACGCACCGAACCGGGCTTCCGTTGTACAATTCGGCGCACGCGTTGTACAAATCGTGGTCAATCTATTCACGCTTCGTCCCTCGACGCCGATTCCCACTTGAGGATTGCCGAGCGCGCCAGTTTCTTCTGGTTCACCTGTCGCGCGTAGTGCTCCACCATCTGCATCGATTGCCCGGTAATGGCTTGCACCTCGGCGGTCGTGGCTCCCGCCTCGAGCAGAAAGACAACCGCCGACTTGCGCAGTCCGTGAAAGACGAGTTCCCGTTCTCTCAGCGACGCCATGATTGGTCTGTTGAACTGGGCCTGCCAGGACGCCTTAAAGCCTGTCTTCCAGGGTAGGCCCCGACTGTTCAGGAGAATGCGCGCATTGCTCAACCGGAGTTCGGCTAAAGTCGAACCTGTTCTCTCCAGCAGGCGTTCGAGTACGGCCTGCAGGTCACGATGGACGGCTAGCCTGAGAGACTTCGATGTCTTCGCCTGCTTAACGCAAATCAGATCGCCAGTGTAGTCGCGCCATGACATCGCGAGCACGTCGCCCTGGCGTTGTCCCGTGTACAGAGCCAAATCGGCGGCATCAGCCAGTTCGCGACGAGCATGTTGACGAAAATGCTCGATCGCCTCCCAGGGCCACGGCGCATATCCCTCACCGCCTTTGAATTTCGGCACATCGCGGCAAGGATTGGTTGCTCGCAGTCCGCGAAGGACACTCCACTTCATCAAGCTCGAGAGAGCAATGACGAGGTTGTTTGCGTCCGGAGGAGTGTCGGCACGCGAGTCGCGCAGCTCCATGACGTGTTTGGTTTCAATTCCGGCGAGGGCAAGTTCGCCCCAGACAGCAGACACGTATCTTAGGTGGCGCGCATATTCTTTACGCGGGCCGGGTTTAAGCGAGATACGCCAATCGGGGCTTTCCATGTAGCCGGCGATGGCCGCCGCAATCGTGCCAGGCCGAGGAGTCGAACTCCGATGCAGTAGTCCTATTGCTTCAGCAGCGCTTCGATAGCTCGACCACCATTCTGGATTGGGCGTGCCATCCGGAAGATATGGACATCCGGGCAGCGGAACTCGCTTCCCCGCTCGCTTGGTGCCGCGATGCGGGTGAAGGGCGTAGTATTCTTTCCCGCGCATGCGGGTCGTGTGCACATGCGCGGGAAGAGATTGTCTAGCGAGTCGCTTTCGCCCCATCCCAGATAGCCTTCAGGTAAGGGTCCACTTGCCCCACGTCAGCGCCGATAAGCGCTACGCTGGGGTGACGAGTAATATGATCAACGATCGTCGACCAACGCCATCGCTTCAAATTGCCGAAGACGACGTCTGCTTCCGGAAGGAACCCGAGATCGACGTAATTGTCGTACGTCGATCTCGAAATGCAGAGCAAATAGGCAGCTGTGTCGGCATCTACGATCTCAGGGATGTAGGGTCGGAAGACGTTCCGCTTTTTCAAGAGAGACTCCATTCGTCATTTTTTGATTCCGACTCCGTCCTCTCGTTCCTCTTGCTCAGTCGATCGACCTTCTCTCCTCGGGATTTTTATCGTCGTCCCTTGTTCCGACAAATAGCGCTCGCGGCGTCGAATTGGCAAATATCCTATATCGAAAATCGGAATAAATCTGTGAATAAAATTCACGGGAAAGCGCCTGTAAAAACAGTATAGTACAGATTTATTGTACTTTCCAAATTCTCGATGCGCTGAATTCGCTGCGGAATTCTAATTCCGGTCCAATTTGTTCATCGGCTGCGTATTTTTGAGTTGTCATTCTCGTCGGAATGGCATTCGTCGCTTTTCGCGATATCCGTATTGGGCGATGCCGCACGGCAGCGAACGCGTGAGCATTCGAATGGGAGTTCCGCCACATGAGGGATACGCCAAGCGACGCCGAAGACGTCGTTAAAGGCTCGACACAATTGGACCGTGAAGTTGTTGCGTCCGGACCTGATAGGTTCCTGGAGACCACCGGCCCTGATTTGCATTTCGGCACGGAGCTTCGTTGTTTGCCGGACGAGCTCACTTCGCGGAGCGCGAATGGTGATGTGCCATGGGCCGATTGGCATCGCGGTCGGGATGCTGATCTGCTCCGGCAAATTGCCGCCGGAGGTGGTTTGGTGTCGAACTCGGGCGCGAGCACGCTGATCAATCCGAGAGCATGGCGTCCTCAGATCGAGCGCGTGTACATCTCGCTGTCGTCGTTCGATGCGGGATTGTATGGAGCAGGCCTTCTGCGATTGATGCTCGCGGAGCGTTCGTTCAAGAACAGACCGAAGGACCCGAACCTGACGGAGCGGTGCGAGGTGCGAACCTCAAAGCGGCCAAAGGGTGTGGTCCCACGAGGCGCCGATGGCAAAAAGACGGATACAAAGCTTCCGGGACCGCTGGCGGTCCGAGCTGGCCTCACGCCGTGGATGGTCTATGTCCTGAACAAGAAGAGGGGAGATGCCGAGCTTCTGACCGTGAAAAAGTGCAATCAGCCTCGATCGAAACGGCAAAGGCCCAATCAGTACGAATTCCCTGATGACCTGCTCAGCGAGGTCGAGCGGCACATTCACTCGGGAAAATTTCGGTTGTCCGCCGAAATTCCGGTGGCGACGTTGATCCTGAGAAAGTTTCACCTCGCGAGAGGATTCGCTGAGTTTTCCCGCAACGATCTGAGGACGTCAGGCCTCAAGTCGTTGGCGTGGGCTGACAAGGGATTGAAACGGCTTCTCAGCCAATACGACGGCGACGGCAGATGCGTGAAGCGCGGGATTTTCGTCGCTATCGGCTACGGGCGGGTCACGCTGCCCGAGGTGACCGAAGAGGGACATTTCAACGCTATTGACGGTTCGAAAATATGGGTCGCTCCTGAAACCTAATCCGGCGATATTTGAGCGAATTTGATCGCCCGGACCGCTAACCCGGCAGTCGGCCCGGAAGCCCAACCCGGCGCCGCCGAGAACCCAACCCAGGTTTCCCGAGAACCTCACCCAGTGCGGATAGTGGCGCCTAACCCGGCTCTAACACGAGAGCCTAACCCGGCTTTCGTACCGAGAAGCCAACCCGTAGAACAGTATGCAGGCCTATCTGAACTGCAAGAAGTGATCGAACATCGAGAAGTGGTGTTGAATCGCTCGAAGGCTTTCAACCGCAGGAAGACAGAAACGCACATCGTCGTCACAATCCGCTGCTACCCTTCCAGCTCCGTCAATTGAACAGCTTAGCCCGCCTATGGCTCCGGCAAGCCGTCGCCTTCGTCGGGCGCGCCACGCTCCTTCGCAGCATCGAGATGAATCGCGACGCCGTCCTGAGACGCGCGTGTTCGATGGCGAGTCTTGAGCGGCTTTGCTCGCGCACGTACGTCTTCATCGCCGTCGCATCTATCGCCCGCTCAAACTTCGCGCATTGCGGGCTTCGACGACACCGCTGGCGGACGATCCTTGTCCCCGCTAGGCCAGTAGCGGAGATATAAAGGAAGCCGCTCCTGACCCATCCTCTGCCCGCTACGGGCCGTTCTTTGAACCGGGAAGCGAAAGGCATGTCGTACCGCTCGTTTCGTCGGCATGAAGGCCTCCCGGTAGGGCTTGGCAGCAGCAGGAGCTCCGTCGATCGACGAAGGTGATTTCTGCATTACGTATCGGTCGGGTCTTTCTTCTAATTCTCCCAACCGCTCTCACGCGTCATGGGACGAGAAATCTGAAGACCTCAGCTAGATGTCGAATAGGTCGTACTGGGCCGATGCATCTCGACGAAATTGTGGGTGTAGTTTCGGATGCGCGGCGCAACAACCCTTCTGTCCAAACTCGCTCACTCGAAGTGCGAGCGTCTCATAGAGCCAAAGAGCCACGAGACCTCGATGGCACCACGGAGACTCCGGCGTCGGCGGCTCGAAACATAACAGGGCCACGGTCCTTCCATCGGCCATCCCTTCGAGGTCGGCGATGACGCGCTTGGGGTCGAGCCGGTTCAATACCTCATCGTAGTAACGGCGCCGAAATTCATCCGGTGACAGATCTCGAAACCAACTTCCAGGCGCTAAAGCACAGTAGCGGCGAAAACCAGCTTGTCGACGAGGTGACCCTCGCGAAATTCCAACGCGGCAATACTCGAGTCGGCAACGGTGCGCCCGAGCTCGCGATGAAGATGGACAAGGGGCACGCGGCAAGTCTGATCGGTGGACTGCATGTAGCCTCGTCAACAATAACAAGAATGCTGGACGTAGCTCTCGAAGACGAGCCGAACGGGTTCGACAACGAGGAAAAACAATGACCTTGCGCTCATCTCTTCCTCGACCCCGAGGATTGTAACTTCGTCTTGGTTCGTTCCACTTGATCCGATTCAAGGTGACGAGACTTTGCAGCTCGCCAGACTTCGCCTTCTCCAAAAGCTCTGCGAGTAGCTCGATAATTTCCTCGTCTGGTTCCTGGTGACGTTGAGGTCGAGGAAACTTGATGACTGTTGTCATTCGTTGACCTCTAGCGACTTAAGCCCGACTCCTACGAGCCGATGCGGAGATGTGCGGAGTTGGTCTGCGCGCTGGGAATATCGCGCCGGCATGACCATGGATCGATGTCGGGTCACGCTAGCGATCGATCGGATGTCGGCACCTGCCTCCGCTGCCGACACGCAAAAGCCAACCCGAAGCGAATGACCGGAAAAACGTGCAGCATCAAACTCCGCAAAGCAATTCTCCGTGCCATGCCTCATACGGCCGTGCTCAGCGACGCGGGTCTTCACGATTGCCGCGACGGTCTGACCTGAAAGCCGACCTCGGATCTTGCTGCTTTTTGTTATGCGCTGAAATACAGGTTGCCCGGGTTTGATGTCGGCAGCGCCTAACCAGGCTTCGATGGCCGTCGCGGCCAAGGTTAGCTCGTCTCGCGGAACCGATACAACTTCTGGCATCCCGCGTGACGTCTTGGAGATCGCGAACATGACTTCGATCGTCGTCAGAGTCAGTCGGAGCACGCCGGTCCCGCCTCGTTCTCCGTGGCCGAGTCGCTCGAAGTCGAGACCGGCCAGCTCCGCACGTCGCAGGGCGAAAGCGTATCCGAGCGCGAGAACTGCCGCGTCACGGCGATCGCGCAGGGAAGGACGGCCTTCAGCAAGTGTGGTCAGGATATCTGAGAGGACGCTGCCGCGTAACGGTTCGGCTTGCCGGGGCAGTTGATAGTGCGCATTGGCGATGCCGCGCATCACAAGGCTGATCGGTGGCGCCGTTGTATCGAATAACCAGCTCTTTGCGGTATGCCCGGCTCTAATCGCCGCAATAGCGGTCCTCAATGTTGAAATGCTTTTGCCCGCAGAGGCAAGCTCCGCGAGGTAGTTGGCAACGTCGATTGTGTCGGCAGGCTCGAGGTCGATTAGGCCCCGCCATTGGAGCCACTGTTTGAGGGCCGTCGCATATTGGCGGCGCGTGCCAGGCCGAAACGAACTCGCTGCGTACCGACGTGCGTTCTCCGAAAGTAGGGCGGAGTTGAAATGAGAGATCTCGGACTGCACGGCGTCTGGCATTCATAACTAATTGAAATCATTTAGATATATTACTATCGAAAAGAGAAATTTTCAATTTGAATTTGGGTTCTGCACGCGAAAAGAAGCTGGAGTAGCCGACACAAATACATTGCCGCCCGCCCAGCATTTTTTGTGTATCCAATAGAAAGCGGAATGAGGGGACGAATGGATCAAGTTACCTTCGCTGCAGTCCAACACGAGGATTAGGACCTTTTTGAACCGCCAGCGCTACAGGGCTAAGTTCAATGATCGAACGGCATTTTGGCACTCTGCTTTTCGTGATCGCATTGCTTTTCGGCGCGGATGCCGAAGCAAAGAGTCCATTTGATATTCAGGATGACACGGCTTTCGCCCTTTTGCAGCAAGGACAACTGAGGCAAGCAAAAGCTCGACTAACCGAGGAGATATCTC
Source organism: Hyphomicrobium facile (assembly GCF_900116175.1). GTDB lineage: Bacteria > Pseudomonadota > Alphaproteobacteria > Rhizobiales > Hyphomicrobiaceae > Hyphomicrobium_B > Hyphomicrobium_B facile. Next base: position 344,019 of record NZ_FPCH01000002.1, on the reverse strand, counting down.
AGACTGCAGATCCCATTCGAAAGGGAGTTCTTCTGCGCGATCTCGTGCAGATTTGTGCCATCGCCTATGATTGGGATTGCGTGGGCCGAAGCTTGCAGCAGGCTCGTCCTCTCCTCAGTGCCGATAAGCGGATGTCGATCTTTTGGCCGGATTTTGTCCTTTACGAAACGAAGCTCAATCACTGGTACCAGAAGGATGACTACCTGAGAGGTTTGATCGAGAGGGGCGGTGCCGGTTCAGTAGCAAGTCCTATTCCACATCGCACTCTATATTCCGAACTCGAGCTTGCGCTGCATGACTATTTTCTCCAACGAATTGACGGCGCGGCTGCGGAACAGTCGCGCTCCATGGCTCTATTCGGTCTTCTATTGGCCGACCCCGATAGTAAGTATGCGATCGCTAAGGTGCTTGTGGAGCTTCTCGAAGCAGAGTTCGAAGGGCAAGACATTGTAGGCGCGTTTGCGCTTCTTGCCGAAGCGAACCCGTTTCTCTCTCGCGTTCTTGCGCCCGGCAGTGTCTTGAGAACTCGTTACGTGGATATTGCGGCGCATGCGCTGTCGTTCACGAACAGCTTTGGACCGACCGCCTTGGCCTTCGTGCAAGCGGCGGACGCTTGGCAAATGCTCGACATTGACGAAGGCGTGAAGTTGCATCGTATGTCTATTGCTAACAGCATGGCCTCCGCAGCGATGGTTCTCGACGGCAATCTTGATGAAGCACAGGCGATCCACCAGCGTCATCCAATGCACGCACATCGGGAGGACCTTTTGCAGCGTGGCGAATTTCGCACAAACACCGAGTTCTTCTTCGGTGTGTCGGAAGTATTGGTCGCTGTTGCAACAAAAGCCAAGCCGGATGCGCGCTGGCGAAAAATTTTCGAGAAGGAGACCACCTGGAATGTATCCGGCATCGAAATTGCCGATATGCGTTCATATCGCAACTTCACACTAGGATTGCTCGATCTTTCTGACGGCAACGTGGAAAGCGGACGCACCCGCGTGATCTCGGCGGCCAAAGACCGCCTCGACAACTTCGATAAGGTTTTGCGCGCCAGCTTCGAGGGATTTCAGATCGCCAGTATGGTCGACAAGATTGTCATCGCCAGCGGCCTCACCGCTGCCGCTAACCGGGCCGGCAACGACAACATTGATCTGATGATAAAGGGCAGCGAGGTGCTCGGGCGCAATTTACGGCATCGTTTGGTCGATACCGCCGCGATGCTTGCGGCGCAGCCAAATCAGGAATCGCGTAGGGACGCTCAAGCTTATCTCCAACTGGCAGAAAGAAAGCAGGCCTGGGAGCTCCAAAAACTTTATAAGCTATTGAATGGAGCATCACTTCCAAATCAAAACGGCGACGTACTCACGGACTACAGCGCCGCCATCACGCGACTGTCGAAACTGAAGCAGAAGTTCCAAAACCAGCGCCAAGGTCCAACGGCAGGACTGCCTTCGTTGGAAGCGGTTCAGAAATCCCTCGGTGAAGGTGAAGCGTATGTTGGATATTTCAACTTTCTGGCTGGGTACGGAAGGTTTTGCATACGGCGAAATTTCGCGACCTTCTCAACCGCCGCTTTTGACTCAGCGATTGCGAAGGACGTGAAATCCGTCAGTGATGCTTCCTCGAAACGTCCAAAAAACTTGGATGCGGCTTCAAGATTTCCCGTGGCGTCAGCGATCCGCGTACGCAACTATCTGTTTGGTGGACTGGACAGCTGCCTCGCTTCCGGAACGCACGTCACGGTGGCGCTACCTCCCAACTTCGCGAGTGTGCCGCTCGGCGCACTCCTCGCCGAAGAACCCAAGCGTATCGGCGAAGGCTATGACCTTAGGACGGCCCACTGGCTGGCGCGAGACCTGACGTTCTCAGTCGTTGTTTCCGCCCGCCACATGCTTGCGACGCGCGCCAAGCTGGCGGGCAATTCCGCCCGCCCCTACCTCGGAATCGGCGATCCAGACTTCGGTGATCATGCACGTGCCCTCGAATCAACTGAGTTTTTCAGGGGAAGTCTGAAAACGCCAAACGGCATCCTGAACTTTCAGCCACTTCCCGAAACCGCCGACGAGTTGAAATCCGCAGCTGCGGAATTAGGCGCGCCCGCTTCTAGTGTCTTACTCGGCAACAAAGCGACGGAAGAGAGCTTCAGGTCGAAGCCGCTAGCTGAGTACGATGTTCTGCATTTCGCCACGCATGGCCTGACAATGGGGGACGCCAAAGGCATGACGGAAGGCGCGCTGGTGCTGACGCCGGGCAACCCGAAAGATCCATTCGATGACGGACTGTTGTCGGCATCGGAAATTTCTCAATTTAGGCTGAATGCGAGGCTCGTCATCTTATCCGCGTGCAACACCGCCAAGTATGATGTGGCGCAAGCAAGCCGCAATGTGCAGGACCTGCAAGCGGCCTTTACGGTCGCCGGTGCACCTACGGCCCTGGCCTCACTTTGGTCCGTCGATTCTATTGCCACGCAGGAACTCGTAACGTCCTTCATCAAGAACTGGCATGCGGATAAATCAGAAGGTGCAGCCCCCGCCTTTGGTCTCGCGGTCCGGTCATTCCTGTCCAGAGGCGATGCGCTCCACCAGCACCCATATTATTGGGCGGCCTTCACCGTGGTCGGCAATGGTGCGATTGCTCGGCGTGAACAATCGCCATTAACGTCGGTAGCCTCTTCTTCGTTTGAATACCTTTCCGGTTATTCGGACACAGGTGAAATCCTGCAAGCTACGGCGCAGGGTGATGACCTGCTGATCGCTTTGATCGGGGAGTGGAACGGCAAGAATATGAATGGCATTCTCAGTCGCCACGCGCGAGACGGTACTGAGCGTTGGCGTGCAGACTCGCGCGATGTCGGGATGGGGCGGTTCGCAATAGGGGGCACAAGCATCTACGTCACTGGCTATGCATCAACCCAACCGCCGATACCAGTGTTGCGATCCTTTGATACCAATGGGCGGGAGCAGTGGAAGACTGAGTTTCCCGATCTGAGCGGCTTCATTCCAGCAGATGTCGTCGCGACGACCGATGGCGCTAGGGTCCTGATGATGCCCGTTCTCGCATCAAACGTACCTCACGACGTCATCGTTGTCTCTGTGAGTGCGAATGGCCAAGTTGGAAAACGAGTCACGCTAGAGACGCAGTCAACGGGTGGTTTTGGGGGCGCTGGTGTCCTTGCTATGTGGAACGGGGGTCTTGTGGCCGCAATTACCGCCAACCCATCCAGAAGCTTCGACTTTGACAAGAAAGATATTTCCGGTTTGCCCCGCTTTTGCTGGCAAGGACTACGCACCACAGTCTACGAGATTGATCCCGTGAGTCTGGATGTGCGGCGTTCAAGAATAATCGAGGGATTCAAGTCAAAGGCTATAGCTGGCGATACTAGCAATTTGTTTCTCGGTGGCGAACTGTCGGAGCCGTGCGGCGTGACCGGCGTTGCTGCAGTTGCCACGCTCGAGAAGTCCGGCGATATCTCGGTCATCTGGAAGGACGACGATCTGTTTTCGAGTTCGGTTTCCGGCTTGGTAATTGAGCCAAAACACATTTGGGTCGCCGTGCAGCGCATGCGGACTATAGGATTGGGGCTTATGGATGCCAGTCACGTCCTAGATTACGGCTATAAACACTGGAGCGAGTCCACGGGCAAGAACGAGGGGGTCATCCTCAAGCTCTCGAAGAAAGGCATTGTACTTGATCGAGACGATATGTCCGCCGGATTGAACATTTTCGTTCACGGACTAACAGAGAAGGATGACCGTGTGCTCGCTTACGGGAGTCTTGGCGGTGTGCCTGGCCTTGCATCCAATGCCGACGTAGCTGGAACGACACCGACACACCCGATCAGCACCTGGATTACCGATTTTTTTGGAAGCCGGTAGAGATCCGGAGGGTCAAGCTGTTCTCCGTTGTCGAAGTGAGGCTTTAGGCGACTAAGCGGTCTCATGAACGTCGTCCGCTTGGGCGAACTTTATCTTTTCGTCCGCAAGGTCAATGACGATATTAGCATGCTATCGTGCAGCTGCACTCACTCGTCGATATTTTCTCCTGGATTGCTCCGTTGTCAGAAGGCATATTACCTACGTACAGTTGGGGGTTCTCAGTCGCGTCAATTCCATGCAATCATTATTTCAAACGCAGATCCAAACAATTGGGCAGATGCTAAGCGGATCGAATACGTTCCGCATGCCACCTTTCCAACGACCTTACTCCTGGGACGAGGGCAGGGCGCTCCAACTTTTCGACGATCTTTATGCAGTGGTCGAGCGGGAGAGTTACTATCCCGAACTCAAAGATGCGAGCGGGCATTATTTCCTAGGGCCAATTGTTGTAGCCCAAGCGAGAGCGAGTGACCCCCACGAGGTCGTGGACGGTCAGCAACGCTTGGTGACATTGACGGCAATGTTAGCGGTATTGCGTGATGCATTGCCGGCGGGGCGGTCTCAGTCCGATTTGCAGAGCCACTTTGAACGTCCCGAGCATGCGTTGCTCGGTCATAGTCATTCTCCTCGCATCGTCCTTCATACCCCTTATCGTACAGAATTCGAACAGTTCACATTGCGGCTGGGAAGCACACGGCATCTACCACCCGACGCGAAAACCGATGGTATGGATCGCCTGCTCAACGTCATACGGCGGCTGAGCAAGGAAGCGGCGGAGCATCCCATAGCCACCGTCGAAAAACTCATTGCCGTTATCCTTCGGCAAACATTCGTCGTGGTGATGACGGCGACGACATTGGATGACGCGTATCTGCTGTTCCGCAGTGTCAATACACCAGGGCAGCCGTTATCGAGCCTTGACCTGGTCAAGGTGGAGCTCATGGGGAAGCTAAATCCGAGCGACGAGCAGACTCATGCGCTTTCGTTGGCATGGATGCGCGCTCAAGAGGAACTCGGGGATGACAGGCTCGAAGAGTATGTGAACACGATCCTGCGCTTGGTCATGCCAAATTACGACGGGCGCGATCTAAAGGTCGGCCTCAAAGAGGTGCTTGCGGACTCACGCCGACTGGTCGCGTTCCGAAGCCGGCTTGAAGGGTTCATCCAAAATTATTCGGCGTTCGACTCTGCCACACTGGATTTTGGGCCAAGTAGCGCGTCCATCAATCGAATAGTGGCATGCTTCCAAGGCCTGCCTTTCGACGATTGGCGGCCAACAGCATTGTTGTGGCTATCGAGTGGTCCCACGAGCAGCATTTACGCCAACAGTCCTTCCGCAAAAAAGTCGGAGGACTTCTTTCGTGCTCTCAATGCATTGTGTTTGGGCTTCGTCATTCTCGGCGTCCCCAAGAGCAAGCGGGTCAAGCGTTTTCAGAGAATCAACGAACACATAGCTCAGAATCGCGATGTGTTTGCGCTGAACAGCGAGCTATTCCTGACGTCAGCTGAGCGCGACCAGATCAACAAATTGCTGCAAGGCCCGATCGGCGAAAAGGCTGAAAAGGTTTCCTACCTCAAAGCGCTTCTCTTACGGATGAATGCAGAGATGTCGTCAGACATTCCGCCGTTTTTCCCGCCAAATATTACTCTCGAACACGTGCTTCCGCAGAATCCCGCCCGTAATAGCAAATGGGTCAAAGACTTTCCCAATATTAAGCGTCGCCGGGAACTGTGCTACATGCTCGGAAATCTCACGATCCTCACTCACCCGGCCAATTCGACCATCGGCAACGCAGACTTTACAAGCAAGAAGCGTTCGATCTTTGGAACGGATGGCAATCAATCGTTCGCTCTTAACTCGTCTCTTATGACAAACTCGGAATGGAACGAGACCGCCATCCTGTCACGTCAGCGGGACCTTTTACACCTTGCAGACAGGGTCCTGCGCATCTAGGGAGCACTGCTGCGCAGCAGAGATGGGAGGCGTCTCGGACGCCTCCTGGTGTATGCGGCGGTTTGCTGCTCAGAAGTGAAAGTCATTCAGCATTTCAATACATTCTCTAGGAGAAATCTCCAATCGAAATTGGATTTCTGCATGCGAAAGGAATGCTGGATTGGGAAGGGCAGACGATTGCAGCATGCGCGGCTTTTTTTGTTTTTTTTCGTTTCTAGACGGATTGGGACGAGGAATGGATCAATGCGCTAGAGTAGCGCTGATTCGGCGGTTCGATTGGTTGCGAGCGATTATTCAGAAGTTTGGCTGCTGAGTCGATTCTCAGTACCAATTTTTGTGTGTTTTCGAGGCTGCCGATCTATATTCCTTTCGAGGGCGCTGTGCTCATTACCAAAACGATATTCCTTGATTATTTGATCTGTCGCAAAAATTGCTGGCTCAAAGTGCATCGGCCTGAGTTCATTGAGGCATTCGCCTTGTCCGAACTCGAATTGCAACTTCTCGAACAGGGAGACGATGTCGAGAGGGCAGCCCGTATGCTTTTTCCGGCAGGAGTCCTAGTAGTGAAAACCGGCGCCGACGCCGTCCGTGAGACTCAGGAGCTCATGGCCAAAGGGGCAACGATCTTTCAAGCCGCATTTTCGTCGGGTGGGTTCTTCGTCCGATGTGACGTCATCTCTCCCGCTCCCGAAGGCGCTTGGGATCTCTTCGAAATCAAGGGCAACAACGCGCTCAAAGAGGGAATCGATGATCGAGACCATATTACCGATCTCACGTTTCAGGCGATTGTCGCCGAGCGCGCAGGTGTCACTCTGCGCAACCGCACCGTCATCCTTTTGAACAAGACCTATGTCCGATCCGGCGCGCTGGACGTCGACCGCCTTCTGCAGCAAATGGAGTGCTCGCCGGGCGTTGCAACAAAACATCCCGACACAACGCGAGCAATGGATGAAGCTCTCGTTTATCTTAAGCAAACAGACGAGCCTCAAGACGGATGCGATTGCCACTATAAAGGACGCAGCCGCCAATGCAGCACATTTCCCTATTCGCATCCCGACGTCCCGGCTTATTCCGTGCACGACATCGTTCGCATCGGCGCCAGCAAAAAGAAGCTCGCTGACCTCATCGATCGCGGGATATTCAACCTTGAAGGAATCCCTGAAGAATTTAACCTGAGCCGTGCACAGAAAAATCAGGTTTATGTCGCGAAGACGGGTCAGTCAATCATCGATAAAGTTCGTATCCGTGAAGCTCTGGCCTCTTACCAGTGGCCGCTTCATTTTCTCGATTATGAGACGTTTGCGCCGGCGATCCCGATGTTTGATGGCTACGGTCCCTATCAACCCATTCCCTTTCAATTCTCACTGCACATTCTGACTGGACCCGACGCCGAGCCGGCGCATTTTGAATTTTTGCATGATGAGTTGAGCGACCCGACTGGGGATGTTGTTCGATTGCTCGACGAACATATCGGAGCGGATGGCTCTGTCATCGTTTGGTACGCGCCGTTCGAGCGCGGCGTAAACACGGAGATGGCGGCGCGGTGCCCCAACTTGGCTACTGTTCTCACGCGTATCAACGGACAGATCCGGGATTTGCGGGATATTTTCGTGGATCAGCATTACGTGCATGAAGGGTTCAAGGGAAGTACCTCGATTAAGGCGGTGCTTCCCGTTCTTGTCCCGGACCTAAGTTACGAGCATCTCGACATCAAAAATGGTGGAATCGCCTCCGCACGTTGGTCCGAAATGATCACGACAACGGATGGCGCTGAACGGAGCGCAATATCGGGCGCTCTCAAAGACTACTGCGAACTCGACACCTTCGCCATGTACGCCATTTGGAAGGAGCTAAACGCGATTGCCCTGTCGCAATAAATCTCCTTTGGGGGCTTTCATATGCTTGGGTGAGGGGAAATGCTCTTTTTTGTCTTTGCAATCGCTCGAGCGCCGAGCGGCGCTGATCGTGTTTGGAGAGGCGTCAGTTCGACGTCCGATATCGTTCTCTTTCATTTTATCCGGAGTGGGTTGGCTTGGAAACGGTTCATAATCCTGATCGGTTCATGGGCGATTTGCGTCAAATCCTCTCGCAGGGGCGTAAGAGGATTGCCTTATTGGTCGGCGCCGGCGCACCTCTCGCAATCAAAATCGGGAAGGATGGACAGCTGTCGGAAACGGGCCAAGCGCTAATCCCCGGTGTCGATGAATTGACGAGGAATGCGATCGCCGGTCTCCAAGGTGCAAACCTTGCTGCCGCAAATGCAATTATCGGCGATCTTGGTGGCAAAGCAAATATCGAGACCGTTTTGACGAAGGTGCGATTGCTCGAAAAGGCGCTCGGCAAAACGAAGATCAGCGGCCTCGATGGAAATGGCTATAGGCTATTGGGGCGAGCAAATTTGCAAAAACATTGGAGGCATCGTCTCCGTCGCTCTACCGACTGGACGAACCGGGTATTCCGAGCTCGTGGCCTGGGTGAGCGGGACGCTTCGCGCCCATGCGGTCGAGATTTTTACAACCAATTATGATCTCCTTTTCGAAGAGGCGTTCGAACGTGTCAGGGCTCCCTACTTCGACGGGTTCACCGGCGGCCACTCACCTTTTTTCGATCCCGTCACCGTTGCGGGCGATGATCTTCCCGCCCGATGGTCAAGGCTTTGGAAGCTTCATGGTTCTATTGGCTGGAAGCTTGACAACGGCGCGGTTGTGCGCGGGCACGGGCGCGCCGCCACTCAGCTCGTCTATCCCGATCATCTCAAATACGATCTGACGCAGAAACAACCTTATGCGGCGCTTTTCGAGCGCTTGAAGCAATTTCTTCTAACTCCCGATACGCTGGTGCTCGCCATCGGCTTTTCGTTTCGCGATGCTCACGTCTGCGCCGTACTTGATGAAGCCTTAGCGATGAACGCAAATAGCGCCGTGTTCGCTTTTCAATTCGGGACGCTCGACAAAGAAGAAGCTGCGTGCCGCCTCGCTTACGATCGGCCCAACCTTTCTGTATATGCCGCCGATGGCGCAGTGATCAGCGGTGTTGCGGGAAAGTGGCGCCCAGGAGAACCGCCAAAGAATTGGGAAGACATCCGCGCGAGTTTTTGGGGTGCGCGCAACTCTGGAGAACCACCGCTGTTCTTGCTCGGAGACTTCGCCCGCTTTACCCGCTTCTGCGCCCTCGCTCAGGCCACAGAGCTCTCTCGCCCAGCCGCGTCGGAAGTTTCCAGCGTAGGTGGCGCATCGCAAGCGATCACGGAAGACGCACCGTGAACAGCAGCGATCCGACGCTCCTTGGGACTGTAAGTGCCGTCACGGGTGCTTCCGTTTCCGTGCGACTGGTGGAATCTCTCAGTTCAGGTTTAGCAATCATCGCTGGCCATACCTATCGTGTCGGGCAGGTGGGAAGTTTTGTTCGCATACCGCAGGGCTATCAGGATCTCTACGGCGTCGTCTGCGAGGTCGGCGCGACAGCCGCACCTCAACATTTCGAACGAGATGTAGTCGAGACTAGCCGCTGGATGCGGGTTGAATTGGCAGGTGAAGCCATAGGCGCTCGCTTCGAGCGAGGGTTAAGCCAACACCCGAATATTGGCGATACCGTACATATCGTGACCGAAGGCGACTTACGCCGAATTTATGGGGGGCGAGGGGATGACCAAGTCGAGATTGGCCATCTGGCAAGCGCCGAAAATATTGCCGTGCGCCTCTCGCTCGACAACCTCGTCACCCGCCATAGCGCAATTCTAGGCTCGACGGGATCGGGTAAATCTACCACCGTTGCCAGTCTTCTGAGATCGATCGTCAAGCCCGGCGGCAGTGATCGCGGCTCTCCCGCCGCGCGCATATTGTTGCTTGATATTCACGGGGAATATGCTTCGGCGCTTGCCGATGTCGCACGCGTCTACAGCGCTTCGCCTCAAACGAACGAATTACCGCTGTTCGTACCCTATTGGGCCCTGGAAGCGGGCGAGCTCCTGGATCTGTTAGTCGGTACCTTGAGCGACAATCATGAAATTGCCTTTACCGACAAGATCCAGGAGCTCAAGGAAAAGCGCCTCGCTCTGAAACCCATTTTGGGCGTAGATCCGTCTTCGTTGACTGTTGATACCCCAATCCCGTTCAGCTTGAAGCAGCTATGGTATGAACTGATCGATTTCGAAACGACGACATTCACCGGTGCCCAACGCGATGTGCCAGCGCTCGTCGCCGAAGGTAGCGCCGACAAGCTGGCGCCACCGCGTTATCAACCACATGCAATTGGAAGTGCCGGGCCTTACCTCAACACTGCGGCAAAAGGGATTCGGCGGCAATTGAACCTTCTGCGCTCTCGGCTTCTCGATCGTCGGTATGACTTTATCCTGCATCCCGGGCCTTGGGAGCCAAATCTCAAAGGCGAAATCGAGCGTGACCTTCCGGAGCTGTTGCAGGGCTGGCTCGGCCACGACCGGCAGATTACGATCCTCGATCTTTCCAGTGTTCCAAGCAGCGTGCTGGTTCGATTGATCAGTTCAATTCTGCGCATCGTCTATGAGGCGCTTTTCTGGAGTCGCGAAAAGACGGAGGGAGGCATCCTGCGCCCGCTTCTCGTCGTTATGGAAGAGGCTCACCGATACCTCGGCGCGGGGGGCGACAGCGCTGCCTCCGACATCGTCAAGCGAATTGCCAAAGAGGGACGGAAATACGGCGTCGGCGCCATGCTCGTCTCGCAACGTCCGGCCGAGGTCGATGAAACAGTTCTCTCACAATGTGGAACGCTCATCGCGCTACGACTTGCGAACCCTGCAGATCGAAGTCGAGTCAAAGGAGCATTGCCCGATAATCTCGCCGGGCTCATGGATTTGCTGCCGGTCCTGCGGACCGGAGAAGCGATCATCGCTGGTGAGGCAGCAAGATTGCCGGTGCGGTGCAGAGTGACGCTGCCCAGCGAGGGGTATCAACCGAGGAGCGCCGATCCCGAGGTGACAGAAGCTTGGGCAAAGCGCCGCGTTGCCGAAGGTTATGATCGCATGGTCGCCTCATGGCGTGCCCAGAGTACGAGAGCCGTCGCGAACAACACGGTGATCCAGCGAAAACCTATTAAAGACTCTCCCGATGACCAAGGTGGCAAAGTATGAACCGCGAATACGTATCATCAACCAATATCGCGTCCGTTGGGTACGACGAGCCGACACAGACGCTTGAGGTCGAGTTCACCAACGGCTCGGTTTATCAGTATTACAACGTTGACGCGGGGCTCTATGAGCGATTCAAGGAAGCGCCGTCGAAAGGTCAGTTTCTCAACACCTACATTCGGAGCGGCTATCCTTTCTCACGCGTAGGCTGAGCGCATTGTGGGCGCGCATATGGGTGCCGTGACGCCCGCCATAACCTAATCTGACATCCGCCAAATCGCGTCGGATCGTCGGCCGACGTCTCGAATTGGATTGGCAGCGAAAATGGAAATTTTCGCTAGTAATCCGCTTACTGATCGCTATTGGACCGATTGAGGTCGCTGATCTATCAGACCGAGAATAGCGACATCGATTCGTATTGGGGGGATGAGTAAAGCTGGAGCAGTGCAGGGAACACCGCTCCAGCTTTTTCGTCTCGTGGAATTTCCTCAGAACGGACAGATAGTCGGCGAGACGAGTGTCTTGCTCAATGGTGCCTGTTGGCACCGTAAAATCTGGCCGACCCACATCTTCGTTTTTTGGGAGGTAGTGCCCAGGGACACTCTTGGCGATCCGAGATTTTTAGACTTCCGATGAGCTGACTTGATCATCGGGAGTCAATAGATCTACCGCTGCTCAAGACGGATCCGAACAAACGAGTTCCGTGGGCCAGTCCAACAATCTGAGAGCTATGAAAAACTTGGTGTTTCTTACTGGTGAAGCGACGGTACTTGCCTCCGAAGGCCAGTACACTGATGCGATGCCTGAAATCGTCATCGGCACCGTCGACGGGCCAGTTGGGCATGCCTTTGCGGGAATGATGGGGCAATCGATGGGGCACACACGCTTCTTCGTTATTCGCGATCTCAACCAACAAGTGCGGCCAGCCGCACTGATGACATCGAAAGTCACGATTCCGAACAGCGCCTATATCGAGCTCTTTGGCGGCGTGGTGCAGGGGGCGATCGGAGACGCGATCGTCGACTGTCTGAAGGACGGCATTCTACCCAAGGACAAAGCCAACGAGATCTGCATGATCATAACGGTTTGGCTGGATCCCCGCGTTGCGGATCATAAGGAACTCGACAAGAAGGATCTCTATCGTTGCCAGTATGAGGCAACAAAGCTGGCGATCTGCAGAGCGATGAAGGGTGAGCCTACAGTCGACGAGCTGATTGCTAACCGCGATAAGATCAAACATTACGCGCTGGCAGACGTCTTCCCTGGTTGAGATTGGTCGCCTTTCGGCGATGGAAAACTCGCGCCCTCAACTTCGCCAAGGTCGGGGGCGCGCGTTTTTTGCGCCGCAAGAACCGGGGTCTTGTTGACTGCGCTAAGGCGGTTACCCTTTTTGCCTAAATTCTGTCCCGGGCACCAATAGTTTGACCGACCTATTGACGCGCTGAACAAACAGACCGCATCTAAGAGCGTGTCATTTGACTGAGCGATGGAGAGCTGTTTGGTCTCGTTTGAGCCGCGCGAATGGGAGGACGTGTCCAAATCGTTGAATGCCGCTTCCTCTGAAATCGGCGAGCTGGGCTTCCACTTGCGACTATTGGAATTGATCGGGTCGCTTATCCCGCATGAGACCGGATGGATCGTCCGCTACGCGCCCGGTTGCGATCCTGACGTCCTGCATACGAAAGAAATTAGTTCAAACATCGTCCAGTACTACTTGGGAGCCGAACCGCGCTCGACGGATCCTTATTTCTGCTCCTGGCGCTCAAACAGGGTCGCCCGCGTTGAGACCATGGAAACGGCACTTCCGTCGGCTGCGGACAAAAATTTCTACTGCCTCGATTTCATGAAGAAAATGGAGTTCACCGACGAGCTGGCCATTTTCCTTCCGTCGGTCGGCAGATCTTGCCTGTCGCTGTTCTTCGAGAGAAAAGCCGATCGCTTTACCAAGGAGGACATCGAACGCATTGAACGTTTCTTTCCAATCGTTCACGGCCTGCATCAGGCTCACACGCGGACGCTAATGACAGCGATGCATAGTGCAGCGCATGCGCCAGCGTCGTTCCAAGACAGGCCAGCCGCCATTTTCGATCGCCATGGCAAGCTTGTTTATTCCACGCCGAAGTGGCGCCAGCTTGCGGAAGCGGACGTGGCACTAAGAAATATCGAGTGGTCGTTGTCGTATGATGAAATCCGCCAGCAACTCGCCGACGGAGCATTGCCTTTCAGGGGGATGGAACTCGACTGCATGAACTCGATCGCCCCCGGGGGCCTTCTTCTTCACCATATCGGCGAAGGCGTTATGGACAGCGAAGCCGGGGAGCGAGCATCGTCGTCGATTGTTGATCAATTGACACCACGCGAACGAGACATCATCGCGCTTACACTTGACGGATTCAGTACTGGCGCGATTGCGCAGCGACTGCGGATATCAAAGGGTTCGGTTAAGAACCGTCGTTTGCGCATCTATCGAAAATTGGACGTCTCCTCCGAGAGGGAGCTTGTCACCGCGCTCATGCCGTTCGCCAATCAGCTGAAATGGCAGCTGGCGAACCTGAAACTGCGCACGCTGCCGTGCAACGCCTCCGAGGACGAGTAATAGCGAGCTTCGGCCGCTTAGGTTAGTCGCTCGTCTCCATCGCGGGCCGGATGCCGCGAAATAGGGCGCACCCTTTCCAATAATTCATCGACTGCGAGCAAGCCACTAGTGCCAACCGGCACCATTGCTGTCTGCCGGCTCATTCCCAGAAATAGCGTCAGGGTATGGCTTCGGCTGCGTTCACCAAGCGGGCGTCGGCCATTGCATTTCGCAAAGAAAAGGTGACTTCAAATGCTCCAGAAAAACGATGAGGAACTCTTCGGGCTCGACCGCTTTCGGCCAAACGATCCCGCGCATTCGTACACCCTTCCTGCAAATCTGTATTTTGATCGCGAGATCTACGAACTCGAGAAAGAAAAGATCTTCTACAAATCCTGGAACTTCGTCTGTCACGCGAGCCAACTCGCGGCCCCCGGCGCCTATCGCACCGTCAAAATAGGCGATCAAAGTATCGCTATCGTGCGCGGTCGCGATGGCAACCTTCGCGCCTTCCACAATGTCTGCTCTCACCGGGCCCACCAGTTGCTACAGGGTGAAGGGAAGACGCGTGCTATCACTTGCCCCTATCACGCTTGGCAGTACGAGCTTGACGGCCAACTTCGCTCAAACTCTGTGCTGGAGAATGTCGCCGGTTTCAAGACGGAAGAGTTTTGTCTGAAGCCTGTGAAGCTCGAGGTTTTCCTTGGGTTTGTTTGGATCAACATCGATCTCAACGCCAAGTCGCTCGCTGAGACATCGGGCGACTTCGAGGCAGACGTCCGCAAGTATGTTGATACTCCAGAAACGCTGGTCTACGCGGGTCGTCAGACGTTCGAAATCAAAGCGAACTGGAAGAATGTCGTCGAGAATTTCCAGGAGTGCTACCACTGCCCGCCGGCGCATCCGGCCCTCGTAGAGCTCTTCGACCACGGCATCTATCAGACCAAGAACTTCGCGATCTGCTCGAGCCACATAGCCCCCGCGCGAGAGGAAAACTCGGCGTACAAGGTCGACAAAAATCAGCAGGGCGCCCAGCTGATGTACGCAGCTTGGTATCTATGGCCCAACGTTACTTTCAACGTTTTCCCCGGCCGCCGAAATTTGTCGTTCATGCATATCATGCCGACAGGCCCAGAGACCACGTATGAGCACTGGGATTTCTTCCTCGATGAGGCGATGCCCAATGAGGAAGAGAAGGCTGCGATGGAATACATCAAGGACGTTCTCCAGCCGGAAGATATCGGCCTAGTGGAAAGCGTGCAGCGTGGTCTCCATTCTGTTGCATACTCGCAGGGCAGGCTTGTTATCGACCAAAAGCTTGTCGGGGAAGGTAGATCGAGCGACGGGTTAGGCGATCACAAAGCATCCTCATCCAGCGAGCACGGCATCCACCATTTTCAGTCCATCTACTACAACGCTATGAGCGCTGACAGGCGCTGACATATTGCGAGGCCACTTGACGCTGCGCACGGAGGCCGTGCGCAGCGTTTATTTTAAGATCGAAGGACGAGTAATGGCCAACTTTAAGGTGTCGATTCCCCAATTCGAGACTACGTTAGAGGTGCGGAGAGGGTTCTCGATACTGGACGAGGCGTTGAAGGCGGGACTCGACTATCCCTATGCCTGCCGTCAGGGCAATTGCTCCTCGTGCAAGTCCATCTTGCGCAAGGGCACGGTCACGCACAAAACATATGATCCGACGGCACTCACGGAGGCAGAAAAGTTCGAAAACATCATCCTCGCCTGCCGCGCGATGCCCACAAGCGACTGCGAGGTAGAATTCATTGAGGACGCAGACACGTTCACCCCAGCCAAGTACGAGTGCGTCGTGACGTCGATAGACCGCGTGTCATCGGAGATCGCTATCCTCAAGGCCAAGCCCTGCACGAGCCCTTCGCCCATGTTTAGCGCCGGGCAGTTCGCCACGCTCACTTTCCCCAATCTTCCAGCGCGGGAATATTCGTTCGCCAATCGCCCAGGTGCGGCGGAATTGGAATTTCACATCGAGTATTACAAACACGGGAAGGTCAGTAAGCACGTATACGAGAAGTGCAAACCGTCGGACCGGTTCGTCTTGAATGCTCCGTTTGGAAGCGCCTACCTCCGCAAAGAGCACCCAGGACCAATTACGATGGTCGTCGGCGGCACGGGACTCGCACCGGCGAAATCGATATTGCTAGACGCCTTGGCATCAATGCCCGGCCACGACATACGCATCTACCATTCCGCGCGCGAGGCGAAAGGACTTTATCAAAACGAAGAAATGCTGAAGCTCGCCGAAAAGTACCCGAGATTTGGTTATTTCCCGGTCATTACCCGCGCCAACGGCATCGATGCCGCCAGGACAACCGACGTTTTTATTGAGCTTAGGCGCCACTTCGAGACCCTCCAAGGACACAAAATCTATACCTGCGGTTCGCCTGGATTGGTTGCGAATTGCCAGAAGTTTGCGATGGAGATGGGGGTCACTCCATCCGACTGTCACGCCGATCCCTTCGTCTCTGCATCGACGATGGTCGTCGAATAGATCCGTCCGCCGTCTGGATAGAGGCCGAGACAAAACTCGGCCTGTCGTTGAACGGGGGCTCCAGAGGCATTCCGCTCCCTTGGATTCCACTTCGGCGCATCGACGCGTTTGAAACGGACGACGCCCCATGACCCGCCTCAAAGGCTAACCCCAGGCTGCTCGCACATTCACTTTCGGCGGCATTCGCTTCGAACAGCATTTGCCAAAAAGCTCGGTAGAGCCGTGTTTGGCTTTGTAATGCAGAGGCTGGCCCGAGTAAAAACACGGGCTAGCCGCTAAATCTTGGCCGGGTCACGCAGGACGCGACCCCGCAAAGTAATTATACCGGCAACCCGAGTGCCGCTTTTCGGCTCGAAGCCGCATTTTGGAGCACACGATCGGCGATCATGGCGATCAGCGCCATAGAAATGCCCGCGACAAGCCCGCTTCCGGCATCGGCTTTACCGAGCGCGATGTAGACCTCCTGACCAAGGTCGGTGGTGCCGACGAGGGCTGCGATAACCAGCATCGCGAGCGCGTACATAATCGTCTGGTTCACACCGAGCAGGATTTCAGGAACGGCTTGCGGTAACCGCACCTGCCAAAACATTTGTCGTTTCGTGCACCCCAATGCCAACCCAGCTTCGACGGAGTTAGGCGAAACGTTGCGCAAGCCGGCTTCGGTATATTTTATCGCCGGGACGATGGCGTACAGAATGATGGCGATCAGCGCAGTAAAATCGCCGGCCTGGAAAAACATCAAAGCGGGTATGAGCAGAACAAACTGGGGAACGGTCTGCAAACCGTCGTTGATGGGACGTAGGAGAGCGGAAAGGTGATCGTTGTTAGCAGCGGCAGCTCCCAATGAGACTCCGATCGCGATGCAGATTGCCACGGCCGCTACGCACAAATAGACCGAAAGCATCGCAGCCGGCCAAAATCCGGATACTAGAATGAACAGCTGCGCCAAGAACGCGAAGACTGCCGTGGGAAACCCTCCGGCCTGATAAGCCGCGAGGGTGACAATCGCGATGAACACGGGCCACGGGATGCCTGTGGTGCCGTAGAACAAGAGTATCGCGATGACCGCGATAATCGATGCTGCCGCGCGATCGGAGTAGACTGTTGCAACACCGACGGCGAGGGCAGCGATTGCCCAATATCCGATCTGCACCGGTCCATCGAACGAAAGGCCCCAGGTCATTGGCGTCACTGCCTGCACGAGACCGATTTTGAGCGGCAGCAAAAAGTAATAGAAGGCTGTCGTTTTTAGAGCGTTGAGGCTAGTGCCGTAGTTCGCGGTAATCCAGTCCACGGCGGTATCCAGTGGAGCAGCCGGCCGGATCACCCACGCGTCGGGCCAGACCCAGAGAGAAGGCACCAAGCTCGCGAGCGCCACCGACGCAAACAAAGCTCCGAGTGAAGCGATCCAGAAATAGCGATTGGTGTGAAATTGTTCACCGTGGACATAGCGTTGCGTGAACCCGCAGCTGACGCGATCGAGGATCATCGCCAAGACCGCGATGACGACGCCTGCGGCAAGGCTTTCTCCAAATTGCGCTTTGCGCATCGTGCTGAGGACTTCCCAGCCGATGTCTTGTGATCCGCCGATTACGGAAGCGATGATGATCATCGAAAAGGCGGCCATGGTGGTCTGATTGAGCCCCACCAGCAGCTGGGGCGTCGCGGCGGGCACACGCACCCACCAAAACTCCTGCAAGGGCGTGCAGCCGCTCATGCGTCCAGACTCGCGTAATTCCGGCGGCACGCGCTGAAGGCCGAGGATGGTATTCCGGATCATCGGAGGCATCGCATAAATGATGCTGGTGATCAGCCCCACGACGGGACCAAAGCCGAACAACAGCAAAATCGGGATAAGATATGCGAACGTCGGTATCGTCTGCATGAAATCGAGGCTCGCTTGCGTAGCGGTGTTCAAGCGGGGGTAGCGAGCCGCGAGCGTTCCGATCGCAAAGCCTAAGAGAATGGCAATAGGTATGGCCAACCCGATCTGAGCAATCGTGTTCATCGTGGGCGTCCAGAAGCCCACCGAGACGATGTACAGGAACGATGCCAACGTGAAACACGCTGTTCGAATTCCCGCCGTCCAATAGGCGAGAAGGAAAAATGCCAATGTCACCGTGCTCCACGGCGTCCAATCGAGCACGGCGCGGCCTGCGGACATTGGCGCGCCGATAACTTGGCTGAGGACGCGTGTCGCGCCCTGCAAGCCTACGACCATCGGAGCCAGGATCGCGTTCGTCCACGCGGAAATGGGAAGGCCCCAATGCTCGGGAAACGTTCCCAACCATGTCACATTTGGTGCGGCATACAATGCGATCGCGGCGAGCAGGCCCATTAGGAGCCAAGACATATCTTTCCACGACATATCGAGCGTGCCGGCGAGATTTGATCTGGTTTGGCGTTCTCCACTCACGGCGCGATCCTCGACTTAGCCGCAAGCGCTTGAACGACTTGCAACGCCGAAAGGCTGCCGATCTCCTGCCCCTCCTCGTCGCAGACATTGAGGACACTGCTCTCATTGCGGAACAACGTCATCGCTTCTTCGAGCTTGGCCGACGCGGAGATCTTCGTGGTGGCTATGGCGCGATGCTCATCTGCGATGTGCCGGTTCATGATCGCCCCGACGCGCAACACTTTCGCGAGCGGAGCGTCGCCGACGAACGAGCGGACGTAGTCATTGGCGGGACGCGAGACCAACTCCTCCGGCGTGCCGACCTGTACAACAAAGCCGTCCTTCATCACGCAAATACGATCCGCGAGACGCATGGCTTCTATGAAGTCGTGCGTGACGAAGACGATCGTTTTCTTGAGCTGCTTTTGCAGGCGAAGAAACTCGTCCTGCATTTGACGACGGATGAGGGGGTCAAGCGCGCTGAACGGCTCGTCGAGAAACCAAACCTCGGGGCCAACCGCCAACGATCTCGCAATGCCGACGCGCTGCTGCTGACCGCCGGACAGCTGGCGCGGATAGGCGTCCTCGCGGCCGTGAAGGCCAACGAGTTCTATCATTTCGTGCGCGCGGGCCAGCCGTTCTTGCTTTGGCTTACCTTGGATCTTGAGAGGGAAAGCGACGTTATCGATGACCGTTAAATGCGGCATCAACCCGAAATGTTGGAACACCATCCCCATCTTGTGGCGTCGAACATCAATGAGGTCGCGCTCGGTCAGTTTCGAAATATCTTGACCGTCGAGAACGACTTGACCGTGAGAGAGGTCAAGCAGACGTGCGAGGCAGCGTAACACTGTGGACTTGCCGGACCCGGACAATCCCATGATGACGAAGATTTCACCCTCGGGAATGTCGAGGGAAACGTTGGCAACGGCTGGGATGTGCTTCTCGTCGCGCATGCGCTTTGCGAGCAGCTGCGGATCGATGATGTAGCCCTTGGTATCGAAGTAATAGCCTACCTTCGGACCATAGACTTTCCAGAGATTTGCGCAGGCTAGTTTGGCATTTGATGACACTGGATGTGGGGTGTACGCATCTCTCAATTGAAAGTTCACTTTTGATCCCTCCCGCCCGTAGGGGCTTTGCTCTTTGCGGCAATTGGTAGACGCGCCCAGGATCGAGCGCGCCTATTGTTCTGTCGGGATTAGTTGCTGGCGGTCGCGGTGGTCACCCACGGCTTCCAAGTGCCTTCGTGGGATTTCAACCACTCGGCAACGACATCGTCGAGCTTGCGACCTTTCTGGTCGATCTCGTAAACCAATTTGCCCTGCTCAGTGCCATCAAACTGGAAATTCTTGAGAACGCTGAAGGCAGCCGGCCATTGTTTTTCCATACCCACCCAGGCCGATTTGACGACGCGCGCCTGCGGAAAGCCGCAGTCGTCGGTCGTATCGGGATTGGGGCCGACCTTGGGATCCGTTGCGCACGCGTCGCTGTAGGGCGGGTCGATCTGCACCCAGTCCATATCGTAGACTGCATGGACCCAGTGCGGCTTCCAAAACATCAGCACCAGCGGTGCCTTCTTGAGGAACGCTGCTTTGATTTCTGCGATCTCGGCTCCTTCGCTGCCTGCGGGCACTGCAACGAACGGAAGCTTCATTCCTGCGACGAGCTTCGCGGATGCCGTTCCCCAATCTGAGGGATAGGCGAGGATGCGTCCCTTGGGAAAGGTTTCGGGAGTTGCGAGCTTATCTTTGCAAGCAATCAGCCCTTCGAGCCTGGGCAGCCCGGGACACATCTGCTCCATGTATTTGGGATACGCCCAGCCCTCGTAATTGTTCAGCCCAAGCAGTCCCAGCTCAACGATGGTCTTGGTCTCAAGCGCTTTGGGATAGGCTTCGCCGACAAGATTTGTCCAAACTTCAGGCTGGGTCGTCAGCTTGCCTTCTTGCATCGCAGTAAACTGCGGCATGGCTCCGGCGGTAACGTATTCGACTTTGTATCCCATGGATTCATAGATGCCGCCCAGAACTTTGGCCGTCACGTTCTGGCCGGTCCATTCGTTCAGCGCGATTTTGATGGGCTCTTTCGATTCAGGAACAGAAGCAGCGTTGCCATCGCACGTGAACGCAAGAAGTCCGAACGAGACAAGGAGAGAGATGATGAGCTGGCGGGACATGACAATTCTCCGGTTTGGAGCTGAGGTCACCAGCAAAAGCCTGCGGCAGGTCAAAGCCAATGGTGCCAGGTGGCACCATAGGCAATGCGGCTGTGCAGCAGTTCGAGGCGGAATGATGAAAAATGGTTCAGTTGCGCACTGCCAAACTAACTTGAAATCGTGCTCTCTCAGTCCGGAGGACTGATCCCACCCAGGGATCGTCAAACGCGACGATAGCGAGGGTGAAACCCAACACGGGCACCGCCCAATAGTACCAAGCGGCACCATTGTGGCCCTAAGCTCGAGGACGATAATCGGGATGTGAAAGACACACATCGCGAGGTCGAGCTTGAATGACTATGGAGCAGGCTGACTTTTGGGGCACGCGACGGATGGGCGTCGCGCTTGTGACAGCCTCGGCCGTTTGCTGGAGCACGGCAGGTCTATTTGTACGTCTGGCAAACCTCGACATCGCGACTCTTGTCGTCTGGTACGCCATGTCGGCGTGTCTTGGGCTTGGCGTCGTTTGTGCCGTCCGCCTCCGGGGCGGTCTTTGGCGGGCGATCCTCGGGATCGGTTGGCCGGGTTTGGTGTACGTGATCATCGCTGCATTTTGCGCGACGAGCTACGTTCTTGCGTTGCAGTACACCAGCGTTGCGAATGTGATGACGATTTATGCGTCATTGCCCCTTGTTGCGACGGCTATCGCTTTCCTCTGGCTGAACGAACGAGTCAGTCGCCAGTTTATCGTCGCGGGCATCATTGCAATGGCCGGCATCGCTATCACCGCAGGCGCCGCCGCGACGATCAATGATGCCATCGGACTGATCGTAAGTTTTTTGATGACTGTCGCGTTCGCGGTCATGCTCGTCGTCTCAAAGCGTTATGCCAACCTTGATGTTCTTCTGGCCAGTGCGATTGCTGCAGGGTTAGCGGCCGCCGTTTGCGCCCCCTTTATGAATTACGGAGTGCCTTCGCTGATTCAACTCAGCGGATGCGTCCTCTACGGGCTCCTTGCCTACGGACTCGGCATCAACCTCGCGCTCGTCGGTGGACGCATGATCAAGTCCGGGGAAGCCGGACTCCTCACCATGCTCGAGATCGTTCTTGGGCCGATATGGGTCTGGCTGTTCTTCGGCGAGGAACCGACGATTGAAGCCGTCGTAGGTGCCGCCACCGCGCTGGGCGCGGTCACCTGGTACCTATCGATCGAAAGGCAACCTTTGCCGGAGCCAGCTCCCAGCTGAAGCCCAGAGGCACGCGAAAACCACATCCCGCATTCGCCACTAACACTCTCGCGCGCCAGTGAGAAGACCGATTGCAGAATTTTAACCCGCTAACTCAACGCGAATAACGTCGAAAGGACACGATATGACAGAGCGAATAGCGATAATTGGCGCTGGCCCGAGCGGCATGGCAGTTTTGCGCGCATTCGAAAGCGCACGGCGAAAGGGCGCGCAAATTCCCGAGTTGGTCTGTTACGAGCGTCAAAGCGATTGCGGTGGAATCTGGAATTATACTTGGCGCACCGGAACCGACGAGCACGGAGAGCCGGTCCATGCCAGCATGTACCGCTATCTGTGGTCGAACGGACCGAAGGAATGCCTCGAGTTCGCGGACTACTCGTTTGAAGAGCATTTCGGCCGTCCAATTCCCTCGTTCCCTCCGCGCGCGGTGCTTCACGATTACATCAAGGGCCGCATCGTGCGCAGCGGCATCCTCCCTTACATCAAACTCAGCCACACGGTGCGAAGCGTAACCTTCAATAAAGATACGCAGAAATTCACGGTCGCGGTCAAAGATCTGGTCAACGACAGGATCTCGTCATCCGAATTTGATTACGTCTTCGGATGCAGCGGACACTTCTCGACACCAAACGTTCCGGAATTTCCGGGGCTCGATAAATTTCTCGGTCGCACGTTGCACTCTCACGACTTCCGTTCCGCAGATGAGTTCGCGGGCAAGAACGTGCTGTGCGTAGGCGCGAGCTACTCATCGGAAGACATCGGTATTCAGTGCTACAAGTATGGTGCCAAATCCGTCACGTTTTCCTGGCGGACGAAGCCCATGGGCTTCAAGTGGCCGGAAGGCATGGAAGAGGTCCCGCTCCTTGAAAAAGTCGTCGGCAGGACTGCTTATTTCAAGGACGGGACGAAGAAGGCCGTCGATGCCATCATCCTTTGCACTGGCTACCTCCACCATCATCCATTCATGGAGGACTCGTTGCGCCTGAAGTCGCGCAACAGGCTCTACCCGCAGTCCCTCTACAAGGGCATCTTTTGGCTCGACAACCCGAAGCTGATGTACATCGGCATGCAGGACCAATTCTATACGTTCAACATGTTTGATGCTCAGGCTTGGTATGCGCGAGATGTCGTTCTCGGTCGCATCAAGCTGCCGCCGCGCGCCGAACAGGAAGCCGATATTCAGAGGTGGACCGAAAAAGAAGCAGCAATCGTCGACGCGACTGAGGCGATCGATTTCCAGACAGAGTACGTCCGCGATCTGATTACGCCAACGGACTATCCGCGTCTCGATGTCGACGGTGTGGCGAAGACGTTCAAGCGGTGGGAACATCATAAGATGGATAACATCCTGACTTATCGCGACCAGTCGCACACGTCGCTTCAAACAGGCACGACGGCGCCTGCGCATCACACCCCCTGGATGAAGGCCCTCGACGATTCGTTGGAGGCGTTTCTCAATCAGCCGGAAACGAAGGCGGCTGCCGAATAGCGGCAAGACGATTTGCAAGTATGGCGGATCGGTCTCGCTGAGAGATCGGTTCGCTGACCTGCTCAGCACTGAGCTCCTGGAGGCTTTGATTTGTTCGTGGCAGACCGTTCCTTGCTCGAACCGTCCACCTTGCTTGTTAAGATGAATCGGCTGGGCGTCACCAATGGATGCGGACGCAGCGCTACATCCTGAAGACCTATCCGAAAAAGCTGCTGTCCACCTTGAGAGATATCTTTCGCGATCTTGAGAAGACCGCGCTCGAAGCGGGTGCCGCGGACTCCCTCGTCGAGGCGTCGAGGATCGTTCGGAGCAGCGGTAGTTCCATAGACTACCGATGATCAACCGGTCCATCCGAAGTGCAAAATTCTCGGAACGCCAAGAGTGCGGTTGGCAACCTGTCTACCGAAGGATGAAGAATGCGGTCACTCGCATTTTTACGGTGCCAACGGTCACTGGCCAAGTTAAGGGCCGACCTCGTTACGTCATCACGACACGGTGGATGGCACAGCCTCTTTCGAAAGATACCATGCCACCGCGCCCAAAACCATAGCACCACCAACTAATGCGTAATCAGTTGGTCGCTCCCCAAAGGACAGCCACACCCA
This sequence comes from Hyphomicrobium facile, assembly GCF_900116175.1. GTDB lineage: Bacteria > Pseudomonadota > Alphaproteobacteria > Rhizobiales > Hyphomicrobiaceae > Hyphomicrobium_B > Hyphomicrobium_B facile. The sequence continues at coordinate 320,093 of NZ_FPCH01000002.1, read as the reverse complement.
AATGGGTCCGAGCACCACGTCCAACATCGTAATGAACGCCGCTTCTCCGGACTTAACCCGACGGCCACCTGCTAGTACGAGCGGAAGTCCAACGGCACATGGAATAATTCCATATAAAACGCCGCCTAGCAGCTGACCACGTGTCGGTGAAGCGAAATCCGTGAACGGTAGAAACAACACGGTCGAAACACCTGCGGAGAGAGCAGTGATCAGTAGAATGTCCATTTTTGGGTAACGTTTCGCCAGCACAAGCTGCACCGCAAAACATGACGTCGAAATGAATGCTGCAATCAGTCCGTAAATATCGTTTGCCGTACCAGCGGCGCCCGCAGTGATAGCGACGCCCAGCATCGCCATCCCCCCTGATAGTAGGAAGCGTATGCTAACGCGCTCCTTTAGCAAAAAAAATGCGGCGATGGTCGCGACGAAAGGCAATGACGCGTAAATCGTCATAACGTTCGCGATGCTGGTGGAGTTCAAGGCAATGACGTAACTCGTGTTATTTACGGTAGAGATTAAAATATAAAGAAGTTCGGGCATGCCTATCATCGATATTTGACGGATTAGTTCACGTCGAATCCGAACGGCACAGATTATTAAGAGGCTTAGACACGCCGAAAAGGAAGACCAGAAAAGTAACGTCGCTGAATCAAGATTGGCAACACGGACAAAAAGTCCAGCAGTGCTCCAGCAAATTGCCGATGCGACGACTAAAGCGACACCCAACTGCCGTGATCTAGTGTCCCCAGCTGAAGCCATCTGGCGTCCTTCGCAATTTCGCATATGTTTCGGTTCTAAACAGGCGCCATCGAAAGGAGAATATGGTCTATGATCTCCTGCATTCGTTCGCGTCCAAAACATTGATAATGTCCTGGGAACACGGTCTTCACCGGCAGCTCACGAAGCCGCTTTAAGCTGTCTATCAGAGTGATGGAATCATCTGCAGCGAATTCGCGATCTAGTACAGGATCGTCGTAAAGCGTATCGCATGTAAACAAACTGCCTGTCGCCGCTTCCCAGAGCACCATGCTGCCGGGCGTCACTCCGGGGACATGAAGAACTTCTAGTCGCCGATCGCCCAAATCGATGATGTCACCATCGTCAAAGCATATCGTCGGCGGAGCACCCCGCATTTTATAGGATTTGATCTCGAATCCATCATAGGGCCACGCAAGTAGCATGCCTTCCTTGACGTAGGTTGACACAACAGATGATTCGAGAGTCGGATTGGCGATTTTATCGGCATCCAATCGATGACAGCCTCTTTCACTGAAGAAATGAAGCCCGCCGGCGTGATCGTAGTAGCAGGCGCACGCTACCGCGAGAATCGGCTTATCGACAATCGCATCGATCACTGGGCGAGGTGATACGATGCCCGTTCCCGTGTCGATGACGAGGTCTCGCTTCGAGCCTCGTACCAGCCAAATATTTCCTGCGAGATAGGGGTCGGTCCAGATCTCGCGCAAACGCACGATCTTATGATCGCATGCCTCTACGCCATACCAGAACTCGGCGATGGATTTTTGCATGGTGGTCTCTTTCGAACTGGGCAAATGAATTAGCGAAGTCGTTTCAACTTCGATTGAACCGCGTAGTCTCTCTGCTTTCGCCTCGAGTGAGGTCCTGCTCATTCCTTCGATGCACCTTCGTGCGAACCGGCGAAAAATTGAAATCCGAGTTTTATTGAAACGTCTTCCAATTACTATGGTGCCTAAGGGCATCAATCGGCCGCTTTGCTAAGGCGGCGATGACTTCTCATCTTCGATGAAGCTGCCTTTGGTGTGCAGACGGATTGCGGATGTTGTCGCGATTAAATCGCTGTTCCGTGACTCGTACGGTGTCCACCGGCACCATTGTGCGGAAAATTAGTACCGATATCTTCGACTGCGCTTGAGCCTGTTCACACACGCATGAGCCTGTTCACGCACGCAAGTGAGCCGGAGCGAAAATCCTCCTGTCCGCTCCGGCTCAACCGTGCAACTCATAATGAAGTCATTTCGGCGGGAATACACCGGTCAAAGCATAGTGTTGGACCTTGTCTCGGTTAGAGATCAATTCCTCGACCGACGGCTCGCAACGCATGGCGCGTGCGATAGCAAGCTTTGTCGCCTCGTAATTGCAGCGATATAGATCGCGTTTGTCGAGCTCGGCATGGTCTGCACACCGAGGATCGAGCCAGATGGTTAGAATCATGCAAAGTTCGTTGGCCTTGTCCTTCGGCAATATATCTTCTTTGAGGCAGTCGACGATTGCGTCACCCGTCGCTGCCTGCACAACCCCACCAAAGAGACCGACATACGCTCCGTTGGGAATCGTCACCTTCGACGTCATCATCGCGGCCGGGCGAACCATCTGGTTGAGGTTTCGAATGACGAAAAAGCGAGTATGTCCGAGGGACTGACCCATCATGCTCGCGAAGGCTTGCCCCACCGGCCCGTCTATCGTTCCGATAACCACCTCAGGCATCGCATCGGTATACTGACCCTTAGCTGCCAAAACCGTCGCCTCGCCGGTGCGAAAAAGTAGATTGTTCATTGAAGTCTCTCAGTTGCTGGACGTCGTATCTTGTGCCCGCGCAGGAGATGTCTCGTCCTCCGCACCAGACAACGGCATCTCATTCAGATTGCGCCGCGCGTACATCGAAAGCTCGAATTGGCTCTGACGCCAATGGTGTCTCCCGGCACCATTGCATGCACGTCAGCATGCTCGATGCAGCGCTCGCGCTTATGCCTGTAGGCACCATAGCTTTCCAAGGAAGCGGGGGTATTTAATGTGTCACGAAATTCCTTGGAGACGGTGATGGATAATCAAGTTCTGGACTTTGGGAAACTGACGGACGATCCAGCGAAGTCTTGCACGCTTCCGGCCAAGTTTTATTTCGACGATCAAATTTGGGCGAAAGAGAAGCGGGACATCTTTTATCGCTCATGGAATTATGTCACCGCTACCGCCAACCTGTCGGAGCCCGGCAGCTACATCACCGTCCAAATTGCCGATCAGAGCATCGTCGTTGTGCGGGGCAAGGACAAGCAGCTTAGAGCATTCTACAACGTGTGTTCCCACCGTGCTCACGAGTTGCTCCAGGGGCAGGGAAAAGTAAGCGCAATCACGTGTCCCTATCATGCATGGACGTATGATCTGGCGGGCAAGCTCCGCACCAATCCGTCGCTCAAGGCGCTTTCGGACTTCGAAGTGAGTGAGTTCTGCCTAAAGACGGTTGCAATAGAGGAATTCTGCGGATTCGTTTTTGTCAATCTCGATCCCAACGCCAGTCCACTCGCCAGCCAATATCCAGGTCTCGAAGCGGAGATCCGATCCTACAGTCCGCATCCGGAGAAGTTGGTCTTTGCAAAGAGATTGACATACGAACTTAAGGCGAATTGGAAGAACGTCGTAGACAATTTCCTCGAATGCTATCACTGCCCGCCGGCCCATCCCGCGTTCGTCGAGCTCGTCGACCATGACCAGTATACGGTGACGACGCATTCGCGTCACATTACTCAGTTGTCGCCAATTCGTGCCGAAGACAACAGTGCGTACAAGGTGAGGCGCGGGGATGGTTGCGAGGTACCGAAGTACGCAGGATTTTGGATTTGGCCAAACGTTGCCTTCAACGTGTTCCCCGGCCAGCCGAACATGACGATCTTCCACTTCATCCCCACGGGCCCCGAAACCACCCTGGAATATTTTGATTTCTACCTGATGTCCGACACGCCGGATAAGGAAGCGCAGGAATTCATCGATTACATCGACAATGTGCTGCAGGTCGAAGACATCAATTTGGTCGAAAGCGTCCAGAAGGGCTTGCACTCCAGGGGGTACCAACAGGGGCGTTTCGTTCACAATGCGGAGGTAACTTCGATGAGTGAGCACGGGGTGCACAAGTTTCATACTCTCGTCAAGGAAGCCCTGAGTTCCGATCTTTAATGGTCGAGCGTGCTTATCGCCATGTCGAAAGTCATCATTCGCGACGCGGGCGTGGAATTTGACGCCGAGGACAACGAAAGTGTCTTAGAAGCAGCAATTCGGCACGGCTTCGACTATCCACGCGGATGCCAAAACGGCGTGTGCGGAGATTGCAAGTCTGTTCTCGTGTCGGGACGGATCAATCAAGCTCCGGTCAGCAAGATGGTCTTGTCTGATCAGGAGAGGAAGGAAGGTCTGTTTCTTGCCTGCAAAAGTAAGGTGCAGACCGATTGCGTCGTTGTCCCGTGTCTTCGCGAAAATCTAAGCGAGCAATCCAACATCAACGGGCGAATCTCGTCAATTGATCGGGTTGGTAGAGACGTTGCCATAGTCAGAGTAAAAACCGATCAACTTTTTTCGGATTATCATCCCGGCCAGTACGCGAATGTAAACTTTGGAAATCTTCCGGCGCGGGAATACTCTTTTGCTAACTGTCGTGGTGATCACCATCTAGAGTTTCATATAAGGAAGGTCGCCGGTGGTCGCGTGAGCACTCACGTTCATGACCGGGCGAGCATTGGGGATCCGGTTTCAATCACTGGTCCCTTTGGCTTCGCGTATCTCAGGCCGAAAACACGAGGGCTATTGGTACTGATTGCCAGTGGAACAGGCCTCGCGCCAATTAAGTCCATCCTACACGCGGCCGTACAAGCAAAATATGCCGACACGGTGCACGTATATCAATCGGCGCAGTGCGAAGAGGGCCATTATCTCGTAGAAGAAATTCGGCAACTTTGCGGGCAACTTCGAGACGCCAACCACTTTCGGACCTCAGGCGAAGCTGAGACGGGCGCGACCGCGCGGGAACAACTGCTCGCTCTGCTCGATGCGAATTACACGGTTCTCGCCAATGCGACCGCATTTTTATGCGGTTCGCCCGCAATTGTGGAGGCGTGCAGACGCGCACTGGTCAGTAAAAGCCTTCCGCAGGACCGTTGTTATGCAGACGCATTTGTCATGAGAACGCCTACCACCGAACAAGTGAGCCCGCCGATGCTCTCAGGATGATGGCTAGGCACGTACAAGCTGAAGAGCAAAACGAAAAATATAAGTAGCTAACCAGGGGATACGCAGATGACCGACGTTACGAGACGGCATGTTGTTAAACTTGGAGCTGCGGGAGCCGCTGTTCTAGCTGCGCCGGCTATAATCGGTCGGGCGAATCCCGCGACTGCCAAAGAGGCATTCGCAGGAGAAAACCTTCTGGTGGTGTCTTGGTCTGGTAACTACGAAAGCGCTTTTCGAGAGACGGTGATCGAGCCCTTCAATGCCAAGTATGGCACGAAAGCCGAAACCGTCGGCGGCTGGGATCAGATAATCAATCAGATCGTAGCAGCGCCGGCGGATAAGCCGCCATTCGATGTCACAATCGGTGAAGAATACGTTTCGTCAGCAGGTATCTCGCAGAACCTTTTCCAAAAGAAGGAATGGTCCTCCTACTCTAACATGGGTGCGATTTATCCGTGGTTCTTTGAGAGCCGACCGGAGCGCGCCAAAGACTACGGCGTACCGTTCGCTGGCGGCACGTCGCTGCTTTTGCTGAGGCGATCGGTAGGACTGGAACCCACGAGCTGGAACCTGCTGTGGGATGATCGTCTCAAGGGAAAAGTGACCTGCGACAGCGGCTATTGGTGGTTCACACTTGCGATCCCTACGATCCTCAGTTCGTCGCGGCCCGGTCTGACAGAAATGTATGATATCAAGACCGCCGAGCCTTTGTTCAAAAAGTTGGACCAGCTGAAGATCGCACGTTGGTTTAAGGATGGGGCGGAGCAGGCGAACATCCTCAATCAAGGCGAAGCAGATGCTGCCACAAGTTATTCGTCCGATGCGTACCAATTCCTGAAGCAAGATCCCGATGAATATCACATTGCCGCGCCGAAAGAGGGGGCAGCGGCATGGAGCGATTGGTATTTCAAGGTGCGCGGCACAAAGCACGGAGAACTTGCCGACCTCTTTCTCGATTACCTCATGAGTAAGGAAACACAGGATCGTTTCCTGAGCCAATCATTGACATTTATGGCGCGCAACGATGTGACAGTGCCGGACCACTGGAAAAATTATCCGGCGTCGAACGAGGACTTCCACCGTATGTTCCGCCTCTTGACGATGGACGGTTGGGATAAGTTGAATGCGGAATATCAGGCCTATGACGACCGCTTGAAACAGACGATTGCCAAAACGACGGCGCGCTGAATCGGCTTCGAATCGCATTCAGATCGCTTGGCATTCTCACGCGAGCGGCAACTGACGGTACTTAAAGGCAGTCAAGCGTATGGCGTTGCCGCTCAAGGACAAGATCGCAGTAGTAACGGGAGGAAGCCGAGGGATAGGACGCGCAGTTGTTGAACGTTTCGCGCGCGATGGAGCAAAGGTCGTGACATGCGGGCGAAGCCCCCGTCCTGCTGATCTTCCCCTCGACATCGATTGGGTTACTGCGGATATCGGGATTGAAGCACAGGTCGTCGAATTGCGGGAAATAGTCATCAAACGTCACGGCAAGGCGCAGATCCTCGTTAACAACGCAGGAATTCAAATAGAGCGACGGGCAGCATCGACATCAAACGCCGAATTCAACGAACTGATATCTACGAATATTAGGGGCGTGTTCTATTGTTGTCGTGCATTTTTTTCGGATCTCGCGGACGGAGGCGCCATTGTCAACGTCGGGTCAGTGAGCGGGCTCGTCGCGGACCCAGGGCTGTCAGTATACGGCGCGTCAAAAGCTTTCGTCCACGCGTTCACGCGATCATTAGCGACGGAGTACGGAGAGGTGGGAATTCGTTGCAACACCGTTTGTCCGGGTTGGATCGATACCGGAATGAGCGATAGCGCGTTCGCGGTTGCGAGCGACCCGATGGCCGCGCGTAGGGATGCTGAAAGACGACATCCTCTTGGGCGAATGGGCACTGTCTCCGATGTTGCAAACGCCGTGGCTTGGCTGGCCAGCGACGAGGCCGCATTTTGCACTGGGCAACTTTTCGTGGTGGACGGCGGCCTGACGGCCGTATCGCCTCTACGTCCCTCTTTTTTTTAAAGGTCCATCTATTGTGTCATCAACGTTTAAGATGCTCAGTGGGAGTTGCGTCACCAGTTGTCGTGGATTGCGGTCGAGGCAGCGATTGCAGGTATAAAAGAAAGAGCTCGCGCTCGGACGTGATATCGAGCTTTTGGTACAGTCGTCTACGGTGGTTCTTCACCGTCCCGACCGTAATTTTCAAGCGGCGCGCGATTTCAAAAGTCGGGAAGCCTTGCAAAACGAGCTTAACGATTTGCACTTCCCGATCGGTTAGTGCCGATCCAAATGGGAGGTGCTCCGCATACGAAGTTTCTGCCATTGGTTGCAGGCCGGGTTCTTCGAGTATGAAAATTTTTCCTTCGGGAGCGATAGGAAAGTCTTTCGGCAAGTGCTCCATATGCAAGATAGTTCCATCGGGCATAGGAATTGTCTTTTTCGATTGGCCCTCAAGCCGCCTCAGGGCATCTCTTAAGATGGGTTGATGATGTTCTGTGTCTTGCCAAGAACTGTCGGCATGGACGCGCAACCCGCTTTTGTCGACGACCATGGTTGGTCGCGAAGGTGGAGATGCGCCGGTGACGTTCGTGCCCAATGTCGAAAAGATGCTTCGCAAGTGCGCATCATGAAGACCGGCAAGAACAGGGTAGATGTGATGCACGTGTTCCATTTCGGTTGGCGTGAACTTGCCGCTCGATCGTTCAATAAACAACGCAATGCTGGAGCCGCCGGCGCCAGGAAGAAAGACCCCGAGCTCATCTTCGATTTTTGCCATCGGTTGAAAGATGCGGAGGTAATCAGTTCTTCGTTTGGCTGGGGCGACCGCCGTATAAAGTGGAATGACGCCGCATTTTCCAACGGTCCGCCAGTACCGGAAAAAGGGATCGAAGCGATAAAAGCCCGCCAAGTAAATTTCCATGAGCTCCTCGGAAAAACCCGTCGCTGTGAGGAAGTCAGGAGCCGCGAATCGCGGGTAGCGCATGACCATCGCCATGTCATGGCGGATCGCGCTGGTGAGGATCCTAAGGAGACAAGGATAAAATTTGTCAGTTCCAATCGTCGTGGCGCTTCGACCGATGAGTGAGAACGATGTTGCGCTATCGAAGGTCATCTCAGTCGCTACAAGCTCCCAATCTAGGAGTGGTCGTCAAATAAAGTTAGAAGGAGTGGCCCGCGCAGATCCAAATCATTTCGGTTTTAATCGGGCCTGGGTTTCGCCAAGAATGCGGAATCCCACTCTTGAAATAAATCGTGTCGCCCTGGGTCAGGACGTAAACGCGCTCATCCGCGAGAGTGATCTCAAATGTACCGGACAAGACGGCAATGAATTCCTCGCCCTCGTGCCGATAAGATCCGTTGCTGCTAACCCCTGGCTCGATGGTCCAGCGCTGGCAGTCCATCATGTCGGCGCCGGATCCGAACCGCTCGACCATCAAGCCCACACCGAGACGGGGCAAGATTACGCCACGATCACGGGTAACGATTTCCTTGCCATCTGTCGGGACAGCGGCGCCCATGATGCCATTCAGTGTTGTGCCAAAAAATGTCGCGAGCCGCTTCAAGGCGGGAACATCAAGGCCCATCGAAGTTCGTTCGGTCGACGCAAGCTCTGCCGGCGTCAGCTCGACGGCATCCGCGACCTCTTTCAATGTCAAACGCTTTTCCGTGCGCAACTTGCGCAAGATAGGCCCAACGTCCGAAACGCTGGCGGTGGCGTTTTTGTCGACGGATGACTTGCCGTTTGAGTCATTTTTAAAAGTAGAAGCGATATCTGTAAGCGGCATTCCTCGGCCGCTTCGCATGCGTTTGATCTGAAGCGCTTTCTCGACGTCGGCTGTCGTGTAGAGGCGGCGGCCGCCGTCGCTATAGCTGGGTTTAAGGAGTCCCTTTGCCTCCCACACGCGAATAGTGGAAACCGACACGTCGGCGAGACGGGCAACGTCGGAGATCTTCAGTCTTGGGGAATAAGAGCCGCGCGACATGGCTGGGCCAGCGCTCCTCGAGAAGAAACGGGGATTAGTCTTTAGCAACAGGGCGTGGCGGCCGGCAAGGCGGAAAAACTACACTAATATAGAATATTTTTACATCCCATGGATGTGATTCACTGAGGCGTGCGCAGGCGCGATATGAATCGGCAAACGGATAAAATGGCCTCAATTATTGACGCTTTGCAGCATTCGATAAATTGGTGTCACGCCGCAATATCTATATTTGACTCTTTTGCAATTCGGCTTGACACGCGATGAAAGCTATAATTTTATAGCTTTTAATGTAACCAGCCCGTGCAGGAATGCGCGGCCATATTGAAAATGGCCGTGTGAAACCGAATTGCCTCTCGGTCGCCGGAACAGACGAAGCCATTTCTGTTTGTGGGGCAATTTATGGCCGAAAAATACGGTGCCATCGTTATTGGCGGCGGGCACAACGGGCTGGTTTGCGCAGCCTACCTCGCTAAAGCGGGTATCAAGCCTCTTGTGCTTGAGCGCCGCCCTGTCGTTGGAGGCGCAGCGGTCACGGAGGAAATCGCGCCGGGATTCCGCGCTTCGATTTTCTCTTATCTTATGAGCATGCTTCACCCGCGCATCCAAGCTGAGTTGGAGCTTAAGCGGCATGGGCTAGAAGTCATGCCTTGCAGTGACATGCTCTCTCCGCTCGATGATGGGAATTACATAATCTTCTCGGATAACGTGAAGAGAACTCAGGAGAGCTTTGCGCGTTTCAACAAGAAGGATGCAGAGATCTACCCGGAGTTCGACCGGTTTCTCATCGACACGGCTAACGTATTTCGGAAGCTATTGTGGGAGACGCCTTTCGATCCGACAAAGAGAGATTTTCGCACGCTAAGTCAGATGGGTGGTTTTGCGCTTCGAAATCGCCGCTACGGCAAAAAGTTTTTTGAAATTGCCGACATGCTCATGATGAGCGCCTATGATTTTCTTTCGGAATGGTTTGAAGACGAACGCATCAAGGCCGTGCTGGCATATTACGCGTCAATTGGAACATTCGCCGGTCCGAAGACGCCGGGCTCTGCTTACGTCATCATGCACCACGTCATGGGCGAAAATGCCGGCGCGGGCGGATGGGGCTTTATAAAGGGCGGAATGGGGTCGATCACGCAGGCTCTCGCGGCGGCTGCCGTTGAGGCGGGTGCAACGATCAAAACGAACAGCCCTGTGGCGCAGGTTCGCGTCGTGGGCGGGCGCGTTCGCGAGGTGATCACAGAAGCGGGTGATTCCTATAGTGCGCCGCTCATTGCCGCGAACGTTAACGCGAAATTTCTTTATCTTGATCTCGTCGGCGAGGCGCACTTGCCGGCCGACGTGGTCAAGGACGTGCAGGGCTACAGGACGTTCTCTACCGCGTTCAAGATGAATATTGCGGCCGAGCGGCCTCCTCAGTATGCGTGCCTAGAACGCGCGCTCAAGGACGGCGCTCTAGGCGACTGGAGCTATCCGACATATGTGCACATCGCTCCGGACATCAATTATCTTGAGCGCGCGTACGATGATGCCAAATATGGGTGGTATTCGACCGAGCCCTTTATCACACCGGTCGTTCCAACGATCGTCGATAAGTCGCTTTCGCCCGCCGGGAAGCATGTCGTCAATCTCTTCGGCGGTCACGCGCCGTATAAACTCCGAAACGGCGACTGGAAGGCCGAAAAGCAGAATTTCGAACGGAACGTCCTAAAGGTAATGGACCGATTTGCGCCGGGGTTCAGTAACGACATCATCGCTTCGCAGTTTCTCATTCCTGAAGATATCGAAGCGATCGTGAATCTCCCGAACGGTCACATCTTCCAGGGCGAGCTCGCTTCCGATCAATTGTTTTTCCAGCGTCCGATACCGCACTATGCCGATTATCGAACGCCTATCGATGGGCTGTTTATCTGTGGCTCGTCCGCCCATCCAGGTGGAGGCGTTTCGGGCATTCCCGGTTACAACGCCGCCCGCGAGATCCTGAAGTATTCCGGGCGTCGATCGTCGATGGGGTATGGGAGCAAATAGCGCGCTTACGTTCTGACTGAGCAAGAAACAGTATCCGATAATCCAAAAAAATTCTGAGGAGAACGACGTGGAGGCTTCGCTTTCGGTGCAGGGTAGCGATTTGGTCAAGCAAGAGCTAAATCGACTTTCCGCATCATTGTTTATCGAAGGAAAAGTCCTGAAAAGCGCCTCGACGGAACTGATACCCGTTATCGACCCAGCGACCGGACTGCCGATTGGGAAGGTCGCAGAGGCAACGCCAGCAGAAATCTCGAAATGTCTGCTCGACGCGAAAACGGCGTGGAAGGACTGGCACGCTCTCAGTGCGCAGGAACGAGCGAGCGCGCTCCACCAAGTTACTTCGGCCATTCGAGACCGCAAGCCCGTCATCGCGGAATTGATGACCCGCGAAATGGGCAAGCCTTACAAGGAAGCGATCGACGAGGTTGAGTGGTGTACTGCCGCTATCTCCTATTACGCCGAGCTCGCTCGCCATGATGCAGGAAGGGTTGTTGGCAATACAGTGCCCGGGCAGTTCCAGTATGTCGTCAAGGAGCCGCTTGGCGTTGTTGGTCTGATTATGCCCTTCAACTTTCCGTTGGTGCTGTTAGCGTGGGAAGCCGCAGCGGCATTGGCAGCTGGCAATGCCGTCATTGTAAAGCCTTCTGAACTCACAAGCCTCTCGACGCTGCTTTTCGTGGAGTGTTTCGCTTCCTCGCTGCCACCCGGACTCTTGTCATGCGTAACCGGGCGTGGGAATGTTGGCGCGCAACTGGTTTCGAGCCCCCACACATCAATGATCGGGTTTACCGGAAGTGTGGCTACCGGCCAGCTGGTCGCAGAGGCTTGCGCGCGTCAGTTCAAACGTTGTCTTATCGAGGCTTCGGGCAACGATCCCTTCATCGTGATGCCCTCCGCCAAACTTGATGTCGCTGCACGTGCGGCCAGTTTCGCTGCCTTCGTCAATAACGGACAGGTATGCACATCAGCAGAACGACTTTTGATTCATCGTGACGTCCACGATGCTTTCGTTGGACGGATGATCGAAGAAACTTCAAAGCTTCGAATCGGAAATGGTTTGGACCAGGTTGATCTCGGGCCAATGGCAAGCGAGCGAGAGCGTGCTCGTTTCGAAGGTGTGATTGCGCGAGCCGTGGAGCAAGGTGCGCGCATTGTTTGCGGCGGCAAACGCCCCAATCACCTAAATGCGGGCTTCTTCCATGAGCCCACCATCCTTGTCGATGTGCGACCCGACATGGATATCATGAAGCATGAGCCGTTCGGACCGGTGGCTGCCATTTGCCGGGTGGACAGCTTTGAGGATGCGATTCGAGTCGCCAACGCTTCGGATTTCGGACTTGGGGCGACAATCTACACCTCCGACCTAAACGAGGCACACCGCGCTGTGGCTGAATTGGAGAGCGGTATGGTGTGGGTAAACGCTCCGCTCTTAGACAACCCCGCTGGCCCGTTTGGCGGCCGCAAAATGTCAGGCATCGGGCGGCAGCTCGGCCTGGAGGGGCTGGAAACGTTCAGAGAGTCAAAATTCGTGATGATCGATCCTGCGGCGCCCGCCCACGATTTCTGGTGGTTCCCGTACTCAAAAGCTGAAGCGTTCGCTTCAACGGGAGTTTAACGTCGTGACAGCATCCGGCGCAAAGGCCCATCACATCCAATCTGCATTGAGCACGCATCGGATCACGGAGCATAACTCTGCGCCAGGCGGTCGCGCGGAGCACGATCGGCCGCTAGGGTTGTCGTCAATATTTCAAGATGCGGGATTTGGAGCCCCGGCCATAGGAGAGCGGACATTGTCGGATAAATACGCGCTGGAGCTAGTTGGCATCAGGCGTTGTTACGGTAGTGTTGTGGCCGTTGACGACGTGTCGCTTGCGATCGAGCGGGGGGAATTCGTAACCCTGCTCGGTCCGTCGGGATCAGGCAAGACTTCCACACTTCGTTTGATTGGCGGATTCGAGAACCTCGATTCTGGGTCCATCAATATCAACGGAAAGCGTGTCGATCATCTTCCAGCCTATAGCCGAGATACCACGACGATCTTTCAGTCAGGAGCACTGTTTCCGCATAAGACGGTCGCCGAAAACGTCGCGTATGGCCTCCGGATGAGAGGAGCAAGCAAATCGGAGACCGAAAAGAGGATCAAGGAAGCGCTTCAAATCGTACGCCTCGCTGGATACGAGGACCGCTATCCTAACCAGCTTTCCGGTGGACAAAAACAGCGTGTGGCGCTCGCAAGGTCTATGGCTGTGCGGCCAGCGATACTCTTATTCGACGAGCCATTGTCGGCACTGGATCTCTCACTGCGACTCCAATTGAGGGCGGAGATCAAGCGCCTACACCAGGAACTTGGATTCAGCGCGATTTACGTCACGCACGACCAGAGCGAAGCGATGGCTATGTCAAGCCGGGTAGCAGTTATGAAGCAGGGGAAGATCGAGCAAATCGACACGCCGTCGAATATCTATAATCTTCCTGCAAACGAGTTTGTGTACACGTTCATCGGCGAGAACTGCTCAATTCCCCTCCGCGTTTCAGGCGGTCAGGCATTCGATCTTAGCGGGACGACGCTTAATCTTTCTCTGTCGTCCTCCTTGCCAGATGGAGAATGGAGAATTTGCGTTCGCCCATCTCGCCTCAGACTGACATGCCGGGATGGAGCTGAGAACCGTCTAGTTGCGAAGCTGCAATTTGTCGAATTTCTGGGCGATGTGCACCGATATCACCTCAAGTCGGGGGCGGTTGAACTCTTCGTTGATCAGCCGGGGGAAGTACGTGCAAACCCGGGCGATACTATCGAGGTTGGGTGGAGCAACGCAGACATGAGGGCGTACCGATGAATATCGCCGGGCCGGATGCTGCAGCTACTTATGAAGCGGCGCGAAGGCGAGCCAGGCTGCGGGAAAAACTTGCGCCGTGGTTGCTGGTGTCGCCCGCGCTCGCCATTACTCTCTTCTTCTTCGCCGTGCCGATTGTGTATATGGCGCGAATGAGTTTTAACGAAAAGATCGACCAACGCTTCTATGTACCGGGATTTACTTTCGACCATTATTCGAGCCTGTTGACTGATTCCGCATTCAGCAACGCAATCTGGACAACGGCTAAGCTCTCATTCGGAGTTTCCATTGCGACAACGCTTATAGGCTATGCGTTCGCTCTTCTTGTGTGGATGAAGCCTAGACGTTGGCGCTTTATGTTCATCGCGCTCGCGTTGTGCCCGATGCTGATCTCCGAAATTTCCATCATCTTCGGGTGGTGGGTGTTCTTTCCACGGAACGGGCTGTTGAGCTATGTCCTCACTACGATGGGACTACTGTCTGACAAGGTCGGATTGCTATACACCGAGTATGCCGCCTTCGTAGGCCTTGTATATTTGATCCTTCCCTTTAGTTTTTTCATTCTTCTCTCACTGTTCGACGGGATCGATAAAAAGCTGCTCGAAGCGAGCAGCGACCTTGGGGCCTCGCCGATCGTTACCTTCTACGAAGTCCTGCTTCCACTTACGAAAGGCGGGATCGCCGCGTCGTTCGCGCAGTCTTTTATCTGGGCTATCGGCACCTATGCAACGCCATCGGCGCTTGGCCCAGATACTCTCTGGACGATTGGATACCTCATTCAGGAACAGATGCTGTCCAGGCATAACTGGCCAAAAGCAGCGGCGTTTTCGATGGTTCTTGCGGCCGGAGTAGGTGTCGTGATGATGATGATCCGATCAGTCTCTGCAAAGCGGACACCCATCAATGGTTAACGCTACCGTCCCATCACCCATGCAAGTGAAGTCCAATGCGCAGGCTGGTATCCTTAAGTTCTCGTCATGGGGCTTCGTGGCGTTCATTGTGATCTACCTACTCACGCCGATCATCGTGACGCTATTGATGTCTTTTAGTGATGCAAGCGCATTGCGTTTTCCCATTCGTGAATGGTCTACGAAGTGGTATGGGGATTTCTTTGCCAGTCCGCAGTGGACCGATGCCTTGCTCAATAGTCTCATGATTGCGGTGGGTACGACCGTTATCTCGACAACATGTGGGGTGGTCGCGGCCTGGGCCTTTGAGAAGTATGAATTTCGCTTCAAACCTCTCCTCTATCTCCTGGTCATGCTGCCGTTATTTATGCCAGGAGTCGTTCTTGGTCTTGGCGTCGCGATGGCGATGGGATCGGCCGACATTTTGGGATATCAGCTTTACGGTTCCCGACTCATCGTCATGCTCGCCCACTCGCTGTGGGCAATTCCACTCGTTTTTATGCTGATGGAAACAACGTTCCGGACGGTAGATCATCGGATAGTCGAAGCTTCCTACGATCTTGGTGGCAGGCCTTTCCAAACCTTCTTCGAAATTGTTCTTCCGTCGGTTTCCACGGGGATCGTGTCTTCGGCATTATTCGCATTCGTCATCTCTCTTAATGAATTTGTGATGGCGCTCTTCCTCACCACGCGTGATACTCAAACACTGCCGGTGCTCATGTGGTTGAGTTTGCGATCGGCAGGAACACCTCGTCTCGCGGTCGCATCGGTTGTTCTTGCCTGTACGGTGATCATAAGCCTCGCAATAATCATGGTTTGGCATTCACGTCAGTTGCGGAAGGCACAGGCGTAGAGCAGCCAAGCGAGCCAGGGCCATAGTGGGCAGTATTTGAAGGACCTGAACTACGGTGCCGGTGAACGTGCCGCAGGCCGATATTTCGGTTCGCCAGTTAATCTTCGCCAGCAGAAGTCCCCAAATTATCGACGTGGCGGGGCAATGGGGCATTTCAGAACATCCAGTCGTTCAAGGCCTGGAGGTTCGCCGTAAGACCTCTGGTGGTCTGATATCTTAGAAAGTTTTCCCGTCCGACGCCCTGCACTGATGCCGACCCTCTGCAGCCAAATTCAGAAGCGGCGAACCTGACTAATCATTTGGAAGCTATCGAAATCGGTCGAACGCATGAAGGTTGGAAAGCTGCCGTTCTACCTATCGAAATTTGGTGATCGACGAGTTGGGGACAAACCGGTGAGTTCTCTCGACCATCGTTGACAATGCGCACTGGGTGTAGACCACTGCGAACAGAAGTAGACACTGCCGGTAATTGGTTCTCCGTCTCGTATTAGTCGACGAAAATGCTTTCGAATGGCGCGCCCTTTCGCGCTTCGAGCGGGAGACCTGACGGCCATAATCAAAGACAGAATAGGTGCGCTCTTTTACGCCGCTAGTGGCGTCACGCTCGTATCTGCCATTTTCTGCAGTTGCTTCGCTGCCGATTACAAGGGCTTTTCGTTGCTGCTCGGCGACTCGTGGCTTCCGCTGGCGCTGGCCCTTGTTTGCGCGTACCTGCGTTTGTTGGGCCCTGGACACGTCCGGGCAGCGGTCCGAAGACGCGATTGGCAGATTGCGCTGAGCCTCCTTCTGCTCACTTTACTGGTCGTCGTGGTGTCGGCGGCAAGCGAATTTTCGTATTTTACCGCCCATATCAAGGGGGGTATCGAAAACGCGTCGCCCAATGCCATCCGGTCTTTGGGCCTTTCGGTGTTGTTCGCACAGTTTTGCGGCCTCACTCTCCACCGTATTTGGTTCTTTCAACCTCGCGCTCGTGCTCCGGAAGGTGTCCACCCGAGCGGTTGCCGAACGCGACATGCGGATTGCGCCGATTGCCGCGAAACGTCGTTCGACATCGAGCCTGTCGGCCGGACGGCGCTTGCAGCCTCCTTTCAGCCTCCCACTCGTACTTCGGAAGGTGCTCTGCCGACAGGTTGCCGAGCGCAAAAGTCGGATTGCGCCAATCACAGCTATACGGCTTTCACCCTCGAATGTGACGGCCGGTCTTCGCCGATCGCCGACGGAGCTTGCGTGTTTTATTCGACGTTTCGCGAGATCACCTCGCGCAAACCATTGGCCGTGGCTGAGGACACGAGGGCTCAACAGTCACCGGTCGTGTGGTTCCCCCAAAGGGTTCAGCCAACATGGGAGGGAATGGATAGGTCTCAGACGCCTGTCTTGGCCGCCGGCTGATCTCGGCCGGTGGCGACGATTGATACCGCGAGGGGCGCGGGCAAGTCACTACCACTTCACCTGACTCCAATACCCGCGCCCCGCAGCTTCCCATCGGAAGCGACAGGAAGCAGACGTAACGAGCGACCAGGATCTCACAGTTGTGCCACTGAGGCCGATCGACGAGAACCAAGGGGGGGCCAATGACGCACAACAGTGCGAACCGGACGTTGTACAAATGACGCTATTTGTTGAGCGAAACCGAGCCCTAGTGCAACGCTCGTGTAAGCAGACTCCAAATTATAAGAATAACTTAAGGCGACCCGAGCAGTCTGGGGGACTGGGGGTCGGAGGTTCAAATCCTCTCGCTCCGACCAATCTTTTCATAGTGTAGCGCCAAAGCGCATCTGCATGCTGCTCCGAGCGTATCGCCGTGCAGGCGATGCAAACCAAGTCTCATCGGAAATTCATCAGCATATTGCTTTTCGGCGTGCCGATTTACGGCGGCAGCCGAGCGGTCTCCCCATTACCCGGCAAAATCCGGGGGACGATCGCACTGCACGCGCTTGAGGCCGATGGCGGGCCAAAACGATAAAATCGACATGTTGCACTTGAAGCAAGTTGCCTATTGCACTACATGCAATCCATGTCGAAGCACTCGAAGTCAAAAACCGTCGATGAACGCCTCGCCGAGATACGCGAGCGCTTGAGTGATGCCAGACGGTTATCGGGGCTGACACAAACGGCCATCGCCGAGGCGATGGAATTGTCCAACAGCCAATACTCGCGGCTGGAAAGCGGCAGCACCGAAATGACGCTGCGCCAATTCCTGATCGCCTGCGAGGAAGTGCACCTCGACCCGGCCGCCGTGCTTGGCGCACATGAGGAGGCCGCAGTTCAGAGCCTCCGCAGGCGTCTTGTCGAAACGGAGACGAAGCTCGCGGCCATCCATCGGGTGCTTGGGAAGAAGGACGCCTGGGAAACCTGAAAGGATACCCGCATGACCGAAACGAGCACGACAGACGCGACCGGCAACACCACCATCATCATGGTTCTCGATCGCTCCGGTTCGATGTCGAGCTGCCGCGAAGCGACGATCACCGCCGTCAACAAATACCTGAAGGACTCGAAAGCCGACGCGACGCTGAAGGACGCCGATTTCGAGCTTGTGATTTTCGACACCGAGTCCATCGACACGATCCGCGACGGCAAGATCGTCGACGCGCCGGAACTCACTGCCGCCGACTTCGTGCCCCGTTCAGGCACCCCGTTGCTCGACGCGGTCGGGCGCGGCATCGGCAAGATCGACGCCAAGCTCGCGGCCAGCAATGGCGAGAAGGCGATCCTGGTTGTGGTCACCGACGGCGAAGAAAACCAGAGCCGGAAGCACACCTATGAAAGCGTCGAGGCTTTGATCGCCGATCGCCAGGAAAAGGGTTGGCTGATCCTGTTCTTGGGGGCCGGTCTCGCCTCGGCGCAGCAGGGCACTCGTATGGGCATCCGTCCTGCCAACGTCGTGAACATCGGACTTGATGAAGTGGCGCTGTCAGAAACCATGACGGCTATGTCGGCGTCGAACATCCGCTATGCTTGTTCTGACTTCCAAGATGCCAAGGCCTATGCCCGCTCTGATAAGTTCACCTCGCAGATGCGCAAGCGGATGGGCGACGCGTCAGGCGGCAAGGGCATCGTCGATGTTGACGCCCTTGACCATCTGAAGAAGGCCATAAATCGTGGCCAGCCCGCTGCCGCTCCGAAGCCCGACGACGCATGGGACGAGAGGGGCTCGGGCGACATCTGGGGCCGCTAAGAAATAGCGCGGTCTGCCGGTAGAGGCCCAATTGTCATAGCGTCTGGGCAAGGCGCCTTTTTGCACCCTGCTCAGACGACCTTTGCGTAGGCCTCGATCTCAACCTTTTGCCAGGGCCGCATCATGGACGTAACTTGCACGAGCGTGCTGGCCGGCCGGATCGCATCGAACGTTTCGAGGTGGGCTCTGGCAACGTCTTCGGCGTCGTTGATATCGCGAAGGTAGACGACCGTTCGAACGACCTGGCTCGTCGTTGCTCCGGCATCGGCGAGAGCTTTCTCGATGATCGCGAGCGCAGCGCGCGTTTGCGTGTACACGTCGCTTTTCTCATTCCCGGCGGGTGCACAGGTTCCAGAAACGTGCACGTCGTCCCCCACGCGCACGGCGCGCGAATATCCGAAGACGGATTCGTATGCGCCACCGGATGAAACGTTGAGCCGCTGATTTTTGTTGGCGGTTTTTGTCATGTCGCTCCTTTCGAGGTTTATTTGTTCACTGCGTCGCGAATTCGATACCAGGTCTCGACGACCGGCACGGCTCGCTTGGCAATCGGATGGAAGGGGAAGCTTGGGAAATCGAGATCGTCGAAGGCGGTCTTGCCTTCCGGATCTTGGAGAAGCTTGAGCGCGATCTTGTGACCGAAGTACGTGGCGCGCGACACGCCCGTGCCGCAATATCCAAGCGCGAAGTGAATCCCGCCGGCCGTGCGGCCGATGTGCGGAACTTCATCGTAGGTGTATCCGATCTGGCCGGTCCACGCGTGCGTCACGGCCGTGTCGCGAAGCGCGGGAAACACATGCAGCATGTCTCTCGCCAAATGGCGATATGCGGCCGCGGATGTTTCGGGCGCGAGCCTGCCGACCCGGCCGCCCCAAACGACTCGCCGTTCTCCGGGCGCCGCGCGATAATAGTAGAATACGCGATTGGTATTCCCGTAGACGCGAAGCTTCGGCATCAAGGTCGAAAAGAGCGCTTCCGGAATTTCGTCCGTGGCGATGAGCGCGGAGCCGATCGGAACGATGCGCCGGCCGAGCTCGGGAACGATGTTGCCGGTATATCCGTTGGTCGCGACGATGACTTCGCGGCACGTCATATCATCGATAGCGGTGCGGATTTTGAAGCCGTCGTAATCGTGCTTGATGCCATTGACCGTCGCATTGCCGATGATTTCGCCGCCGAGTGCGGTGATCCTTTCCATCAATCCCGCGTGGTAGCGGGCGGGGTGCAACGAGGCATCATTCGGAAGAACGGAACCGCCGAAGAAAACATCGGACCCGATCTCGCTGTGCTGCTCGGACTTCGGCACCATGAAGCTCTCGACGCCTGCTATATTGCGGAGATCCTCCATGTCGCGCGCCATGGCTTCATAATGCTCGGGCTGCATCGCGCCGCGAAAGCGGCCGCACCGGGAGAAGGCGCAATCGATGTTCTCGGTCGTGATCAGATGCTCGATATAGTCGAGCATGCGTGTGCCATCGCGCAGAAGCTCCTCCGCCTTCCGCCGGCCGCGCAACGCGATGAGTTTTGCGACGCGAAATTTTTGGTTGCCGCTTCCGACCTGGCCGCCATTGCGGGTGCTCGCGCCCACTCCAGGCACGCCGGCATCCAAGACGATGACGGAGCGGCCTCTCTTGAGAAGCGTCAGGGCTGCGGAGAGGCCCGTAAAGCCTGAGCCGACAATCACGACATCGGCGCGTGCCGGCAAGAATTGATTTCGCACCTCCGGCGCACGCGGGGCCGCTTCCCACCAATAGGGCTTGAATTTGAGGTCGCCTGTCGTGGCGTTTCTGCGCGCGAGATCCAACGCACGTATGCCGCTGGAGCTTGAGATTTCGTCATTCATGGTGTGTGGCGGCCCTGATCTTTGCGCGAAGTTCCACGCATCTGACGTTTATTCTTGTACAAATAAGTTGCACTACGTGCAAGTTGATTGTATGCGCTGAGACTGGGAAGAAACGCACAGCGCATAAGCGCGGCTCCAAACGTCCGAGGTTTCGCATGAACTCACTCGACCACTGGAATTGGCGGCTGACGCCAGGCCAACAGGCCTCGCCAGAACAACTCGACCTTCAAAAAGCGAAGCAATTCCTCACGCAAAATCATATCCGCTACGTCCTTGCACAGTTTGTCGACATTCACGGCGTCGCCAAGAGCAAATCCGTGCCGGTCGATCATCTGGAAGATATATTGACGGACGGAGTGGGATTTGCGGGAGGAGGTGTTCACGGACTTCGCCTAGAGCCGCATGAATCCGAATACATGCTCGTCGGAGATCTGTCGACGCTCAAGCTCTTGCCGTGGGCGCCGGGCTACGCGCGCGTGATGGGCACAGGGACGGTCGATGGCAAGCCGCATCCGATCGATACGCGCAACATTCTGAAGGCTCAGACGGCACGATTGAGCGAACGCGGCTGGGTGCTCAACACCGGCATAGAACCCGAGTTCAGCCTTTTTCAACGTACCGCCGATGGATCGGTCTGTCCGCTCGACGATACCGACTGTCTGCAGAAGCCCGCGTACGATTATCGGGGGCTCTCCCGAGTCCGCGTTTTCCTCGAACGCGTGACGGAAAGCCTGCAGGCGCTAGGGATCGATGTTTATCAAATCGATCACGAGGACGCGAACGGCCAGTACGAAATCAACTTCAAATACGCCGACGCCGTGACCTCCGCCGACAATATCATCTTGTTCAAGATGGCGGCCGCAGAGATCGCGCATGAGCTCGGCGCCATCTGCTCCTTCATGCCGAAGCCCAAGAGCTCGATGACCGGCAACGGCATGCACATTCATTGCTCGCTCGCCGACGCTGAGGGAAGGAATATATTCCACGACAAGTCCGACACGAGTGGCATGGGGCTTTCGAAGCTAGCCTATTCATTCACGGCGGGAATTCTGGCGCACGCGAAGGCTCTCACGGCCTTGCTTGCGCCGTCCGTCAATTCCTACAAGCGCCTCGTCGTTGGCCGAACGGCGTCGGGTACGACCTGGGCGCCGGTCTTCGTCGCGTACGGCGACAACAATCGGACCGCAATGGTGCGCATTCCTTACGGACGCATCGAGCTGCGCGTCGGCGACTCCGGCATGAACCCGTATCTTGCGCAGGCGGCGTTGATTGCAGCCGGCCTCGACGGGATCGATCGCAACCTCGATCCGGGACCGCCACAGAACATCAACTTCTATGCTCTGACGCCGCGCGAGATTGCGGATCGCAAGATCGACGTGCTGCCGCAGTCGCTTGGCGAAGCAATCACAGCTCTCGAGCAAAGCGACTTCTTCAGGTCTGCGCTTGGCGCCGATTTCATCGACGAGTTCGTCTCCCACAAGCGTGACGAATGGATCGACTACCACCGCCACGTCTCCGACTGGGAGACGAAACGCTACTTGAGCTTCTTCTGAACAACCACGCTGAGTTGGAGACAAAGATATGTGTGGAATTGCGGGCCTTTTCATCAAGGATCCGAAACTAGAGCCGAGGCTCGGCGAGCTTCTCGCGAAGATGACTTCGACGCTTTGCAGCCGGGGTCCGGACTCGGCGGGGTTTGCCATCTACGGAAACGGCGCGGCCGGTCAAACCAAATTGACGATCTCAGGCAGCACTGCGGAAGTCGACATCGCGCGCGCCGCCAAGCTGCTGGTGGAGGCGATCGGCGGCGGCCAGGTCAGCGTGCGCCACTCACACGCGGTCGTCACGGTAAAAACGGAAGACGTTCCTCGCGCCGAGGCGTGGCTGGCAAAGAATCTGCCGGATGTCACGATCATGAGCGAAGGTCAGCGGCTCGAGATTTATAAGGAAGTCGGCTTCCCCGACGACGTCGCCCGCGAATTCGACATCGCAAAGATGAGCGGTACGCACGGCATCTCGCATACGCGCATGGCGACGGAGTCTGCCGTGACGACCAACGGCGCGCATCCGTTCTCGACAGCCACCGATCAGTGCCTGGTTCATAACGGATCGCTGTCCAATCATGCTTCGCTCCGCCGCGAGTTGCGGCGGGAAGGTATCAAAATTCGCACCGAGAACGATACCGAGGTCGCAGCCGGCTATCTGACGCGACAGATGAAGAACGGACAGACGCTCAGCGAAGCCTTGAAATCCAGCCTCGATGACCTCGACGGCTTCTTCACCTTCGTTGTCGGCACGGAGACGGGCTTCGGTGTCCTCAGAGATCCGATCGCCTGCAAGCCGGCTGTCATGGCCGAAACGGACGAGTACGTCGCGTTCGGTTCCGAATACAAAACTCTCACGTGCCTGCCCGGCATCAAGACCGCGCGCGTGTGGGAGCCAAAGCCCGCAACCGTCTACTTCTGGGAGCACGCCTGATGCCGAACGTTGATCTAGCAGAAACGTCAGTGCGCGAGTTGAACGCAGCTCTGCACAAGCTCGGTAAGGACACCAACGAAACCCTTTGGTCCATCGCCAATCCCGCCGGCGAGCATTCGATCGCGGTCGGCGTCGATGCGCCCATCACGGTGAACATTGGCGGCAATGTCGGCTACTTCTGCGGCGGCATGAACAAGTACGCCAACATCGTGATCGACGGCAGTGCGGGGCAGGGCGTCGGTGAAAACATGATGTCCGGACGTATCCACGTCAAAGGGGACGCCAGCCAAAGCGCCGGCGCGACCGGGAGAGGCGGGCTCCTTCTCGTCGAAGGAAACGCATCGGCGCGATGCGGGATTTCGATGAAGGGCATCGATATCGTCGTCAAAGGCGACATCGGCCATCTCTCCGCGTTCATGGGTCAGAACGGCCGCTTGGTCGTATTCGGAGAAGCGGGCGAAGCGCTCGGCGATTCGATTTACGAAGCGCACATCTATGTTCGCGGACCAGTCGCCAGTTTGGGCGCCGATTGCATCGAGAAAGAGATGCGCGACGAACACAAGGCGGAGCTTGGCGAGCTTCTGAAAGCAGCAGGAGAAATCCACAAGGTCGATGTCTCCGAATTCCGCCGCTATGGCTCGGCGCGGAAGCTCTACAACTTCAATATCGATAATGCCGGAGCGTACTAATGACAGAGCACCAGAGAAACTGGCTCGGAACGCCGCCTCGTAAGTCGGCGACATTCGACGACGCGACGCTCGCCGAAATCCGGCGTGCCGCGGCAACCGGCATCTACGATATTCGCGGCGGCGGCTCGAAACGCCGGATGCCGAATTTCGACGATCTTCTGTTGCTCGGCGCATCCATGTCTCGCTACCCCCTCGAAGGGTATCGCGAAAAATGCGGCACCGAAGTCGTCATCGGTTCTAGATTTGCAAAGAAGCCCATCAAGCTTTCCATTCCGATTACGATCTCGGGTATGAGCTTCGGTTCGCTCTCGGCCAACGCCAAGGAGGCTTTGGGCCGTGGTGCGAGTCTCGCGGGCACGTCGACCACGACGGGCGATGGCGGCATGACACCGGAAGAGCGCGGCCAATCGAAATATCTCGTCTACCAATATCTGCCGTCGCGTTACGGTATGAACCCCGACGATCTGCGCCGCGCCGATGCGATCGAAATCGTCATCGGTCAGGGAGCGAAGCCCGGCGGCGGCGGCATGCTGCTCGGCCAGAAGATCTCTGATCGGGTCGCGCAGATGCGTCAGCTGCCGAAGGGCATCGATCAGCGCTCTGCGTGCCGGCATCCGGATTGGACGGGCGCCGATGATCTGGAAGTCAAGATCAACGAACTGCGCGAAATCACGGACTGGGAAAAGCCGATCTATCTGAAGATCGGCGCCAGCCGGCCTTACTTCGATGTTCAGCTGGCGGTGAAGTCGGGCGCCGACGCGATCGTCCTTGATGGCATGCAGGGCGGAACGGCGGCGACGCAGGAGGTCTTCATCGAGCATGTGGGCATACCGCTGCTCTCGGCCATTCGCCCTGCCGTGCAAGCGCTTCAGGACCTCGGCATGCATCGCAAGGTGCAGCTCATCGTCTCCGGCGGTATCCGCAACGGCGGCGACGTGGCGAAAGCCTTGGCACTCGGAGCCGATGCTGTCGGGATCGGAACCGCCGCGCTCGTCGCCCTTGGCGACAACGATCCGCGCTGGGAAGCCGAGTACAACAAGCTCGGCACCACGGCCGGCTGCTACGATGATTGGCACGAAGGCAAGGATCCGGCCGGCATCACCACGCAGACGCCGGAACTGATGGAGAGGCTCGATCCTGTCGCCGCTGGCCGCAGGCTGGCGAACTACCTGAAGGTTCTGACGCTGGAGGCGCAAACGCTGGCTCGCGCTTGCGGCAAGAACCACCTCCACAACCTCGAGCCGGAAGACCTGGTCGCTCTCACCATGGAAGCTGCCGCTATGGCGAGAGTGCCGCTGGCCGGCACGAACTGGATCCCCGGATCGCCGGGATTCTGAAGCGTTCGTCAGCGGGTGTGTGACGCCGCCCTGGTCCACGACGGGGCGGCGTCGCCGGCGAAAACGGCTTATTCGCCGTAAAAGATGATCGCGAGAAACTTGATCCGATCGTCGAGAAGCTTCTCCGGTCCGTGCACGACCTCACCGGAGAATGTGAACGCATCGCCGGGCTCGATCAGATACGTATGTTCGCCGAAGCGGTACTCCATTCTCCCCTGAAGCATGTAGATGAACTCGGTGCCAGGGTGGGCGAAGCGGGGATACGTCTCGCTCTTCTTGTCCATCTCGATGAAGAACGGCTCGAACAGCTTTCGCGGTCCCCGGTCATAGGAGAGAAGGCGATATGTGTGGCCAAACTTGGTGCCGACGCGAACGACTTCCATCTGTTCGGTGCGCTTCACGAGTTGCGCACTGCCCTGCTTGGTCTCTGTTTCCTTGAAAAGATCCGACAGCCCAATGCCGACGGCGGCGCACAAGCGCTCGAGAGCGTCGAGACTTGCGGTCGCCATGCCGTTTTCAATTCGACTGAGCATCGCGCTCGAGAGCCCCGCGCCGGTGCTGAGATCGGAGAGCGTGAGATTTGACTCCAACCTTCGGCGCTTGATGACAGCGCCTATTCGTTGCTCCAGCGGAACATGCGCCAAGTCGTGGCGATTGTTGAGCTCGTTGACGGCGGCCTTCTCGGCAGACGACTTTCGCGTTGTGGGCCGCGCTTTGAGGCCGGCCTTTTCTTTTGTCATTCGTCGCCCTTTTCTGAGTTCTCGAATTATCCATTAAAGCGGGCCGGCTCGAAAGCAAACACCGTCGTGGTGGCCAACGCACGTGCAATAAGCGCCCATTTATTGCTCTTCGCGACTGCAAAACAAACAGAATATCGAAAATTTCAAGATGCAGTCTATGCAAAATACTTGCATATAATGCATCTTTGTGAATATGTCGCGCGATGTTTTGACAGAGCACGCGTCAAGAATCTGAAGGGGAGATCTTCGCATGACCATCGCGACACAAACGCGGGACATGGGTGTGGGCGCCGCGAGCGCCGACACCCATGGCCTGCATCGAACGCTAGACTGGAAAGGTGCTTTTTGGATCGCCAGTGGCGTTCCAGCGCTGGTTTTGATCTCGATCGGCGGGATGGGGGCGACGGCAGGCAAGCTTGCCTTCCTCGTGTGGATGATCTCGGTCCTGATGGGCCTGATCCAGTCCTACAGCTACGCCGAAATCGCCGGGCTGTTTGCAAACAAGTCGGGCGGAGCGGCTGTTTACGGCGCTGCCGCGTGGCTGCGCTACAGCAAGCTCATCGCGCCGCTTTCCGTCTGGTGCAATTGGTTTGCCTGGACGCCGGTGTTGTCGCTCGGTTGCGCCGTCGCCGCCGGATACATTCTCAATGCGATCGCGCCACTCCCCTCATTTACGGCGGAGTCTCCGCAAGTGCTTGCGTGGCTGCAAGATGCGTCGAATGCAGCAGCGATTGCCGGCAAGTCGGGCGCAGAGGCGGCCAACATTGCAATCACCGCGCTGACCGCAGATGCAACGCCATTCATCCGCTCATTTAAGCTTTTGGATTTCTCGTTCTTCGGCTTGGCGAAGATCGAGGTCGGGGCAACGTTCTTCATTGGCGCGGCCTTGATGCTCGCCACTTTCGCTGTACAGCATCGCGGCATTCTCGGAACGGCCCGCATCCAGATGTGGATCGGACTGCTCGTGATCGTGCCGATGCTGATCGTCGGCATCGTGCCGTTTCTTACCGGCAACGTCGAATATTCGAACTTCACGCCTTTGGTCCCCCCAAACGGGGCCTGGGACAATGCCGGCTGGACCATGTTCCTCGGCGCGCTGTTCATTGCAGGCTGGTCGAGCTACGCGTTCGAGACGGCCGTTTGCTATACGCGTGAATTCAAAAATCCCGCTGCTGACACGAAGAAAGCGATCATCGCCGCGGGCATCCTTTGCGTCGTGGTCTACTCGCTCGTCGCGGCCTCATTCCAAGGGCATCTCGGCCTTGAAGGCATGACGCAGCCTGGCATCGTCGACGGAACGGGCGTTGCAGCAGCCATGGGCGACATGGTAGGCGGGAACAACGCGATCGTCGTCCATCTCCTCGAGATGATGATGATCCTCGCCTTGATCCTCGCGATCATGATGGCGATGGCTGGTTCTTCGCGTACCCTCTACCAGGGTGGCGTCGATGGCTGGCTCCCGAAATACCTCGGACACGTCAACGAGCATGGCGCGCCGACCCGGGCCATGTGGACGGACTTGGTCTTCAATCTCGGTCTGCTGACGTTCGCTGCCTCGGACGCCACCGCCTACTATTTGATCCTGTCGATCTCGAATGTCGGCTACATGCTTTTCATCTTCCTGAACCTGCAGTCGACCTGGATTCACCGCATCGATAGCCCGCATATCCCGCGTCCCTACCGCGCGCCGAACTGGCTCGTCGCGCTTGGTGCGTTCCTTGGCTTCGTAAACCTTGCACTCATGGGAGCGGGCGCCAAAGTATGGGGCAATCCGAATGCACTTTGGTACGGGTTGATATTCGCCGCGTTGATCATCCCGGTGTTCCTCTATCGGCACTACATTCAGGATGGCGGCAAATTCCCGAACCACATGCTCGAAGACCTGGATCTCAAGAGCCAGGATTTGGGTGAACGCCGCGCTGGGTTCCTTCCCTACCTTACGCTCCTCCTGGCAGCCGGTGTCGTTCTCTCATCGCACTATTACTTCCAGCTTCCTCCTACGCCATAGCTTTCGGGGGCGGACGACCCCGGGCTCGAAAGTGTTCCTCAGACGAAAAGTTGCTGCGGGGGCTTGCTCCCGCAGCTTTGTTTTTTGGGTCGAGTAGAGGCAACTCATGGTCTCACTCTGAGTGAACTGATTGTTGCCTTGACAACATCCCAACGCCTCAGGGCGGTTGGATGTGAATAAGATTCAGTGACATCGCGGGTTCCGAGTGGCCGACTCGGTTTCTGATTTCGCTTCCCCCGGAAGTGTGGGACTTAATGCCTTCAGCGGTGTGGTTGCAGCGCATCGCCATTGACTGGGAAAACGTCAAATCGGAAGAATGCTGAGGGGGCTGCGGCGCAAGCCGCCGCGTCATCTGAGTGACCGCGGGGGAAATCCAAAAGTGACGAAACGATGTGCACTGATTACCGGGGTTACCGGTCAAGACGGCGCCTATCTCGCTCGGCTTCTTCTCGATAAGGGCTACACGGTCCACGGCGTAAAGAGACGCTCGTCATCGTTCAACACTGAGCGAATTGACGACCTCTATTTGGACCCGCACGAGGAACAGACACGGTTTTTTCTTCATTATGGCGATCTGACCGACGCGACCAATCTTATCCGTCTAATACAGGAGATTGCTCCGACGGAGATTTATAATCTCGCTGCGCAAAGCCACGTGGCAGTGAGCTTCGAGACACCGGAATATACCGCAAATTCCGACGGGCTCGGCCCTCTGCGTATTCTCGAAGCTATCCGGATCTTGGGCATGGGCGACAAAGTTCGCTTCTACCAAGCGTCGACATCGGAACTTTACGGTAAGGTCCAAGAGAAACCTCAGCGTGAAACAACGCCGTTTTATCCGCGTTCTCCTTACGCGGCGGCCAAGCTCTACGGCTACTGGATCACGGTCAACTACCGCGAGGCCTATGGCTTCCACGCGTCCAACGGCATATTGTTCAATCACGAAGGCCCGACGCGCGGCGAAACGTTCGTGACGCGCAAAATCACCCGGGCAATTGCTGGGATTGAGCTCGGGCTTCAAGAACGTTTGTATCTTGGCAATTTGAACGCCAAGCGAGATTGGGGGCACGCGCGGGATTTCGTTGAGGCGATGTGGCTCATTTTGCAGCAACCGGAGCCGGACGACTATGTCATCGCAACGGGCGAGATGCATTCCGTTCGCGAGTTCGTCGAGCTGGCGTTTGAAAAAGTCGGCCGCCGGATCAAGTGGCAAGGTTCCGGCAAAGACGAAATCGGCGTGGATGAGAAGTCCGGAAAAGACCTTGTGCGCATTGATCAGCGATACTACCGCCCGACCGAAGTGGAGGAGCTGTGGGGCGATCCGTCAAGGGCGCGCCAAAAGCTGGGATGGACTCATAAGACGGATTTCAAGCAGCTTGTCTCCGAAATGGTGGAGAGCGATATGAAAGCGGTCGCCAGAGAATCTTGGCGCAAAGACCGTACCGCAAGCTGAAGCAGGCCGAAAATCATGGCAGTCATAGACGAGAGCTTGCCTGCGATCGGATCCGCATACCGCTACGATCTCCGGGGCAAAAGAGTTTTCCTTGCCGGACATCGTGGCATGGTTGGCTCGGCAATCGCGCGGCGATTGCAGGACGAGCACTGCGAGATCCTAACGTCTCCGCGAAGCGAATTGGATCTCCGGGATTCATCTGGAGTGGCTGCGTTCTTCAAACGCGAACGCCCGGAGGTCGTCGTGCTGGCCGCCGCCAAGGTCGGGGGCATTCTGGCGAACGCCTCCTATCCTGCGGATTTTCTATATGACAACCTGATGATCGCGGCGAACGTGACGAAGAGCTCCGCAGACCACGGTGTCGAACGGGCGCTTTTTCTCGGATCGTCTTGCATCTATCCGAAGTTCGCCGATCAGCCGATCGTCGAAGCGGCGCTTCTCACCGGCTCGCTCGAGCCGACGAACGAGTGGTATGCGATCGCAAAGATCGCGGGCATCAAGCTCGGTCAAGCCTATCGTCGTCAATTCGGTTGCGATTTTGTTTCCGCAATGCCGACCAACCTGTATGGGCCGGGCGACAATTACGATCTCAATACAAGCCACGTTATTCCGGCCCTCATACGCAAGACGCACGAGGCCAAGATGTCCGGCGCGAAGTCTCTCGTCATCTGGGGTTCGGGTAAGCCGCGCCGCGAGTTTCTACACGCGGAGGATTGCGCCGGCGCGCTGGTGCACATTTTGAAATTCTATTCCGAAGACGAACACATCAACGTTGGATCGGGCGAAGACATTTCAATCGCTGACCTTGCGAGAGTCATATGCAAGGTCGTTGGTTTCGACGGCGAGATTGCGCATGACTTGTCCAAACCAGATGGGACGCCGCAAAAGCTGATGGACGGGTCGAAGCTCAAGGCCCTCGGCTGGCGGCCGCAGATCAGTTTTGAACAGGGTCTGGAAAGCACGTACCGGAATTATCTTGCGTCCGGTGAGGCGGCCTGAATCAAAATCTTTCGGCCGGCGACGCCTAGCGTCTTCCGTGCAATGACTGTGCGCGCCTGTGGACAAATCGGCAGTGGCTGTGGGCAACACGGAGTAATAGCCGGGCGCTGTGGGCAACGCGCCAATCGTCATTGTGCAGACAACTGCGCTCAACTAGCGAATGTTATCTTCTGATCAATTGATTCGCTTCGGTCGATGCGCGGGGTTGCAATGGTACGAAATTCCTTGGCGTTGTTTATCGGCGCATCCATCGCCACGCTTTTTGTTGCACCATCCCTGAGGGCGGAAAACATCACGTTCGCGCGGGGAGAAGTCTTCGTCAATCACGGCTCCGGCTTCACGCCGGTTACCGGACACGACGAACTTAAGATCGGCGATACGATATTCGCCAAGCCAAACGGTCAAGCCCAGGTCTTATTTGGCGACGGCTGCCATTTCACTGTTGAGTCCGGCTCAGCGCTCTTGATCCACGGCGGACCATCGCCCTGCGCCGCCGGATCAAACGGTAATAACGACAGCATTCCGAATGCCCGCAGTGCGTCAGGTCGAGTCGATTTCCAAGATGCACGTGCGATCGGCCCGTGAGGTCACGGCTTCCTTCTCACGATTTTAATGTCATCGATCCAGATTGAGCCTGAGATCATCTGCTCTGACGCCGAGCGCGCGTCCAGGACGAGCTGAAGTTTTTGCGCGCGACATCCGGTGTTCGGGACTTTGAAGTCGAATTCAAAGCTCTTCCATGCCGGAGCGACGCCCAGCAACATATCGCTCTGGCCGAGTTGTGCGCTGTTATCCGCGCAATCGGTGCGCCAGATTAATCCGCGGCGGCCCTGTAGTTGTCCTTGGTACTGGCCGCTCAGCTTATAGTCACCGGGAGCGAGCATCAGGAGTTGCCACACGGGCTGAAATTCGGCGCGTCCATAGCCGAACTCAATGAACAGAGCGCGCTCGTTACTTTGTTCGGATGACCGGTCGGCCACGGTATCGAATGCGGTCAGCGGAGGCCTCTCGGCAATGTCGATCGTCACGCCATATCCCGGCGTGATAACCCAATCGAAAGGCAAGCCTGAAGGCATGCTCTCAAAGCTCCCGTTAAACAGAAAGCCGACCCGTTGCAGGTCACCTGCCGAGAGAAACTGCAACCACGCACTATAGGCGAGGTCGTAGAATTGATGGTCGATGAGAAAATCGAGATATGTTCGCAACTCCACCGTGGTCGGCGGATTGGGGCTGTCCTGTAGGCTAAGCAGAAGATCGAGCGGCGTCCGCGCGTGCGTGACGCTATTGAGAAGTGTCGCGAAGAATTGCCTGCGCCATGGCGGGTTCGTCCTCAGCAACGCTTTGACTTCGCTCGTGCCGTCTTTGTCTTCGGCAATCTTTGCGAGAAGCGGTACGATATGTTCGTTGGCTTGCTCCTGCGTCCTGAGGAGGACATCTGCGTAGTAAGTGGCCGTCCGGAAATCCCTCTGTTCGAAGGCTTTGCGCATCAGCCAGTAAACAGCCTTGCTTTCATGGAGAGAATGACGGGCCGCGGCGCTCATCAGCTTGGTTGCCGAACGAAGATCGCCGGAACGCTCTGCAATTTCGCCCAGAATTCGATAGGCCCGAGCGTTGAAGGGCTCGTTCGCGAGCGCCGTCTTCGCCCACGCGGCCACCTGTTGATCCGAAGCTCGCGAAGAACCAGAGGCAGCTTTTGATAACCCGCCGAGGACACCCTCTTTCTCGACGTTCGTTATATCAGCGGCAGCGTCGTTCGGAGCGAGAGCTTGGTCGGCTAAATTCAGAAGCGCAGTCGAATTGCTGGAGCTTACCCGCAGCGCCTTGTCCGGCGCGGTGATAGCCAAATAAGCGACAAAGCTTTTGGAGGCGACCAGCCAAACGAGTGCCACCCCTATCGAAAATACAAGGAAGCGCCTGGTCATTTGATGTTTCAAACCGCTCCGTATTCAAACATCCGGAACTCTTCTCGATGAACCAGACATCCACCTGGCTGGAGGTTGAATGGCGTTCAGGCCCTGAAGTGAGCCAGAAAATCTAACAATGCGCGCCGCAGCGGTCTCCGCCTCCTGATGGGGCGAGAGCTCGATTGCGAATGGCGAGCGATCGCCGGAGGCCATTGTGCCGCTCGGTTCGCCGGTACTCGGGAGTGTTCTTCTTCGGCGTGCGTGTCGCGACCCGCGTCGTAGGTATTGCGGCGCTCGAGGGTCTTCAGATTGTTCCAGGCCTCGGTAACGCGCCCTGCAAAAATCGAGCGCTGAACGTTTTGATAATGATCGGGATGCAGAATTTTGAGCAGCAGAGCCATGTTTCGCCTCAGCTCAATGGCGGTAGCGGTACGGTCAGCCCCCAGAATGCGATAGCTGTCGGAAGTCGGTGACAGCAGAATTTGCTCGACAAAAAATTGCGCCGCTTCGAGCAGGAATTCTGGAGATCTCGCCGTCGTTCGAGATGCATTCGCCGTCACCTGTTCATCGCCGGCCGCAACAGAGAGGAGAAGCCCAACACCGTCAGGCAAAGGCTTTGACCTCGTCGCGTGCATGCGAGACGGCACTTGCAGAATGTCTATGGCAACTCTCAATGCAGTCAGGTCCTGCATTACATGTTCTCTTGCCGAGCTGCGATTTGGGGATGATGTTTGTCAGGAGCGTTGAAGGAAGGTGCGTTGCGCCGCGGGCTCGCATCGTAGCCGTCACCATAGCTCGACCCGTATTCCCGTCCGTATCCGGACGCCCGCGCGTCAAATTTGGTCAGGACTGAGCCGATAACGGTTGCGCGAGACATCCGCAGCCGTCGAATTGCTCCGCGGACGACAGCCTTACGGCCTTGACCGGCCCCGACGACAAATATCGTTCCGGCAGTGGCATTCGCGAGAATTGGCGCGTCGGCGAGTCCCATGACGGGGGGGCCGTCGATGACGATCAGATCGAATACCTCAAGTCCAATGGAGAGAAGCGACATGAGGCGAGGGCTGGCGAGCAAGTCGCCGGCATGCGGGAAGACGCTGCCGGACGCCATGAACGCGAGGTTCGAGAAATCGGTCTTCCGGAAGGCTTCAGGCGGCGAACAGTGTCCAGCCAGATAATCGCTAAGTCCTATGCCTTCCTGTATCCCGAGCTTGATGTGCAGCGAGGCATTCCGCAAATCAGCATCGACAAGCAACACCTTGAGGCCGAGGGCGGTGAAATGCTTGGCCATCGCAAGCGACGTTGTCGATTTCCCTTCGCCCGGCATCGAACTTGTAACGAGCAGCGTCTTCGGCAATCCGCTCTCGGTAGAAAATTGAACAGCCGTGCAAAGCGATCGATAGGCTTCCGACAGAGCCGAGCGAGGGTCCGCGAGTTCGGATTCGATCGTCGCCTTCTTTCCGAGCTTCGGAATGATCCCAATTGTCGCGATGCCGGAAATGCCTTCGATTTGTTCCGGCGTGCTGATCGTGTCGTCGAGCTTCTCGAGCACGAATGCGGCCGAGGCCGCAACGCCGAGGCCGAGCGCGAACGCCATGAGCAGGGCGCGGGACAGGTTGGGCGAAAATGGCGCGCCTGGCACTTCGGCCTTGTCGACAATGAATACGTTGTTGGCGCCGACGCCGCCCGCGACGTCGACCTCCTTGTAGCGCTGCAGCAGACCGTCGTAGAGGCCTCGATTGGTGTCGACCTCGCGTTTCAAAATATTATATTGAATGCTGCGCTTTTGGAGATCCAAGAGCTCGACCTTGAGCGTCTCGATACGAGACTTCATTTCGTTCTCTTGGCTGAGCGAAGATTGGTATGCGGCTTTCAGGGTGTTCTTGATCGTTCCGACTTCGCCCGCAAGCTGCCGATCGACTTCCTTTATCTTGTTGTTGATCTGTATCATCGCCGGATAGCTGGGCTTAAACGTCTCCAGCTTTTCCTGATATTCGGTCACGAGTGCGTTACGCTGCGCACGAAGTCCATCGATAACGCCGTTGGACAGCAACTGCGGTACCTGAGGCAGCTTGGCCGCATCGGTGGGTATCGCTTCGATCTGTCTCCAAAGCTGTTCGTTCTTGATGCGCTCCGAAATGAGACTGCCGAGAGCGGCGTTTGCAGCCGAGAGATTGGCTTCTCCCGTCGACGACTTCTCGTTCACAGCCACGATCTGTTCTTTTTGCGCGAAGTCGAGAAGGTCCCTCTCGGAGTTTTCGAGGCGCAACTTCAATTGCTTGAGCTGATCCTCGAGGAACGTCTTGGCGTAGGCATTGGCCTCAAAACGCTTGTCGAGATTTGACGCAATGTACGCGTCTGCATAAGCGGTCGCTATTTTTTGAGCCCGCACCGGATTGGGATCGGTGTAGGTGAGATCGACCATCCGTGATCCGTTCACCGGCCTCACGGCGAGATTGTCCTGAACGACGCCGGCAGCGGCGCGTTCGTTATCTCCCCTATTGGAAATCTGCGGCGAAGCTGCCGGACGGGACAGGAAATGCGTTACAAGCGCGCGCAATGTGACTGCGCGAGGCCGAAGAAAGTCACTGTCATCGCCGAGCTTCAAGGCCGATGCGACGCGCTCAGCCATCATCCGCCCGCTCAAGCGCTCATATTCCGTCCGCAAGAAATCATAGTCGAAGTTGTCGGCGGACACATCGCCGCTTTGGACAACTTTCGATACGGTTCTATCAATCTGAATGCGCACAGTCGAATTATAGAGCGGGGTCTCCATCAGGGTACGCACCGCCCCGATAGAAACCGAAGCGATCACGATCCCAAGGATGATCCACTTTCGCTTATTGACGATGCGCCAGAGCTCCGCGAGCTCGTAAGAGCCGAAGCCCGCATCCTGGCTTCCGTAGCCTGGATAGTCGCCGATCGAGCCATAAGGATCGCGAGGAATGAGCGCGGCATCTGCCGTCGGTACGAGGCGCACCGATTTTGGGTTCTCCGAATCCGCGCCAATCTCTCTCATTTTCACAAACTACAGCCTGTTGGCCGCCGAATTAGGCGTCGCACCCGAGTCAAAGGAAAGTGAAGACAGCGGCAAGAGGCAATACTTTCATGATTGTATTGAAGGTCTCTTTGGTAGCGGACGTTCCAGCGACGATAACGTCGCCTGATTGAACGGCCGGATCGTCCTCTTTGCCCGCTCGAATTTGGCTGATATCAAATTTCGCGGCGGCGCGTTTTCCCGAAATCTGCCGAAACACGAGAACGGTTGAATCGGAGCTGAGCGAGTCGAGGCCCTCCGCCATTGCGAGGTATTGCAGCAAGGACCCTTTGCCGCGAAATGGATATACGCCCGGCTTTTTGACCGCGCCTTCAACAGTAATCCGCTGGCTATTGTATTCTTTGACGTAAACGGTCACCTGCGGAGACTGCAGGTATTTGCGGCCCAATTGCCTTGTAAGATCCGCCTCGAGTTCCTCAGGCGTTCGACCAGCAGCAGGCATCTCCCCGACCAAGGGCAAATTGATGTTGCCGGAATCCGCGACCTGCAGGCTCTTGGAAAGTTCCGGGACCTTGAAGACTGAAATATCCAAAACGTCTTGCGGACCAATTTTGTACCCGCTCGCGCCCGCAACCGACGCAGACGTCATGACGTCCGCCGCTTTTGTGACGGCAAATTTTTCATCAGGAGACGTGCGCAACGACGCGGTTTCGACGCGGCCGACTTTCTGAGCGTTAGAAGAGGAACTCGTCTCAATAGGGGTGAGCTGCCCCTCCGGCAACGTCGCGCCACAGCCCGACAATAATGCAGTAAAAACAGAAGCGATAAGCACAGGCCCGATGCGCCTGGCGGTTTCGGGCTTCAGTGGACTAGAAAATCTACACGACGCTACGAACATGAATTTCCGCCCCCCGCCGGACGTGATGCCTCAAATGATGCCGCGATGTGACTTCATTTCCCTTCGAAAAGTATAGCAGTTGGATTCGTCAGTACCAAGCGTTTCGCTTCGGCGGCGCCGATCTTGCGTGCGGCGGCTTCGTATCCTTTGCTCAAAATAGGAGGTCGTCGGAGCATATCATGGGCGTCGGTCGCGAGTATTTTTACCAGCCGTTCATCGAGAAATCGTTCTGCCCAGTACTTGGCGCGGCTGCCGAAATCTCCGGTGAGAGACCCGGCCGTAATTTGCAGCCAGACCCCCGCATCGGCGAGCTTGGCTATTACGGGATAGCCTGTCTTGATCCACGAAAGGCGTTCAGGGTGAGTGAGAACAGGAACATAGTTCGCGTCGATTAGTTCGCGGAAGAAATGCTCAAGTCGTGGCGGTGCGACGTGATGCGGAGGTTCGACAAGCACATAACGCGTGTCGTTGAGGGAAATCAGCTCGCCCGTACGCAAGCCAGAAACGAAATTCGGCATCATGTGAATGTCCGCCCCGGAAACTAGGCGGAGCGGAATTTCATGAGCATCTAGCGCGTTTTGCAAGAGTTCGACGCGGTAGCGTATCTCGTGACCGGTATTCGGATAAATGCCGGGAAAAATATGCGGCGTACACGCCACAATCGAGACGCCGTCGGCCACGAAGGTTCTTGCCATCTCGAGCGATATGGCAAGGTCGTTAGGTCCGTCGTCTATGCTGGGAAGCAGATGGCAATGAAGGTCGATCACGGATGATCCGTACAATGAGGTGGAAGAACTAACGTGGCAATATTATCTCGGTGACGGAATTTTTTGATCCGCCGCCAAGTGATCGGGCCTTATAAACCACGATCTTTGTGTTAGCGTAATGAGACGTTATCTCGGCTGTGTTGCGTACGAGGTTCGCGTAATGCGTATGTTGTTTGCGTTGATTGCTGCCTTCTGGCAGCTGAGTTCCTATGCTGCGGCGTCGACCGCGACAATAACCTTCGTTTCTGGCGCGGTTTCGATCAATCGCGGCGAAGGCTTTCATAAAACCGTTGCGGGCACCGAGGGAAATCCCGGAGATACCGTCATGGTTGGGCCGGCCAGCAGCGCAGAGATCACATATGCCGGCCAATGTCTGGTAAAGGTTGGGCCACATTCCGTTTTCATCATCGGCGCCGACAATCCTTGTAGCCGGGGCTGCGCTGTCGGCAGCCTGAAGGACACGCCTGAAGTGAAATGCGAAACAGTGGCGCGAGATCCGGATCACGCTTTGATCGTTGGCAGTCTCGTCGTGGGTGGCGGAATAGGGGTAATAGTGCACGTGAATCAACCCGCCAGTCCCTGACGCTGCGCCGGGCATTTCTCGATCTTCTGAAGAGACAGGGCGTCGTCGGAGTACTTTGCGGGTTCGTGATTGCGGCCAGCCTCTTGCTGGGTGGCGGCACGCGCGCGGGCTTCCTGTCCGACAGCATTTTGCAGCTTGCTTCGATACCTTTGCTGCTCCTCGCATCGACACGGATCCTTGGTCTTGAAAGGACGAAAGAGACGAACGCAATACTTGCGTTCTGTGTCGCGATTGTCCTCGTGCCGTTGCTGCAACTGGTGCCGCTTCCTCCTGCAATTTGGTCCCATCTTCCTGAGAGGGCCAATGTGGCGGCCGCCTTCGAGGTCGCCGGGAATAAAGGACAATGGGCGCCAATTACGGCTTATCCAACGGGCACGTGGCTCAGCCTTGCCGCATTAATGCCGCCGCTCGCAGTGTTCCTTGGTACAGTGTCGTTGAGCAATATCGATCGCCGGCAACTAAGTTATCTCGTATTGAGTATCGGCCTCCTGAGCGCATGCCTTGGGCTGATCCAGGTCGCTCAGGGGCCCAACAGTCCGTTGCGCTTCTTCGAATATACGAACCCCAGCGAGGCCGTCGGCTTCTTCGCAAACCGCAATCATTTTGCCGCCCTTCTTTATTGCCTTACCGTTCTCGCAAGCGCCTTGATTATCGATGCAGGGTTCAACAGCCGGAAGCGCTTGTTCGAGCCCGCCGCGCTACTGCCCCTGATCGCTGGATTTGTCGTGCTTGTGATTTTGATCGCGGCCCAGCTCGTGGCGCGATCGCGCGCTGGCCTCGGTCTCACAATGGCGGCTCTGCTGCTCGCTTGGCCGTTGGCCAGTTTTGATCCCCATCGTGGCACCGGGCTGCGGTCAGGCAAAGTGTTTGCTGCGGCCGTTGTAGTATCGATGATTTTTGCGCTGCAGTTTGCCCTTCTGCGCATTCTAGAGCGTTTCGGAAGTGATACCCTCGACGACGCGCGATTGCCGTTTGCCCGAAACACTTTTGAGGCTGCGCGAGCCTTTATGCCGTTTGGGTCTGGCATGGGAACATTCGTCGATGTTTACGGCATGTTCGAGCGGCCTGCAGATGTCTTCGCGGCGTACGCGAACCATGCGCACAACGATATCCTCGAGGCGGCGCTTGAAGCAGGATTGCCGGGCTTGCTCATGATGTTGCTCTTCGGCGCATGGATCGTATGGCGATGCTTCGAGCTTTGGCGGCGTCCAACTGCGAAGGCTTTCGCCACTGATGTTCTTTGGGAAAGGGCGGCACTTTTCGTTGTTGTGCTTTTGAGCGCGCATGCTCTAGTCGATTACGCCCTGCGAACGACCGCGATAGCAGTGGTGTTCGCATTTTCATGCGGCTTGTTGGTTAGGCCGTTCGCCGGCGTGAACGCGAGCGAACAAGCTCCTGACGTTCACGGTGACCCGATAGACCGGGCTCGCTTTGAACGGCGTTATCCGGAAAAAGGGCCTTCTTCTGCGGGTGAGCCCTGGGGCGCCGATATCAATTGGCCTGACGAGTGGCGGAGCGATCCGTTCCAACACAAGCCCGGAAAAAAATAGGCTGATTGCAGGAGCAAAAGAGCGCTGAACATGAGCGACGAACGTTCAGTTCATTGGCGAACCTCGCCGCCGTTGTAGCCGCAGCGCAACATCTCGCCTTCATCCTTCGAATCCGCGCGGATCTATAAGCAACTCATTGCCATTAACTGATGCGCGTGCTGATATACAGCCTGCAGAGGAAATGCTTGCGAAGGGGAATCGGAAATTTCATTTTGCGTTGCGGGGGGCACTTGATAATGCGTCGGTTCATTCAGCTATTTTGCGACCTTTTTCTTATAGTCTTGGCGACGATTTTCGCTCTGATCTTGCGAGATAATTTTGACATTTCAAGAGAGCGGCAGGCGGCCGAGCTCGCTTACATTCTCTGCTCTCTCGGCGTCTCTATCATCGTTATTCCGTTGTTCGGATTAGATCGGACGATTTGGCGTTTCTCCGCTCTCCCGGACTACTTGAGGGTCGTTAGCGCCTCGGTCGTGATCGTGGTCGGGGCGGTGGCCGTGGATTTTGCGATCAATCGGTTGGATGGGATCGCGCGCGCGCTTCCGATATTGCAGTGCATGCTGATGATTTGCGGCCTGGTCGGAATCCGGGTGCTCATGCGCATGCGATACGTCGCCCGGGGCCGCCCCGCGCAGTTTCAAAAGCCAATCGTCCCGGGTGCCGCGGAGACAGTATTGGTCATCGGCATGTCCAGACTGACCGAGCTTTATCTGAGGTCTGTCGCCGAGTTCGGAAACGACCGCGTGCGAGTGGCCGGAATTCTCGGGACACATGACCGTCACCTCGGCAGGCTGGTCCTTCGTCATCAAATTTTGGGCAACCCCGAGGATATTCTGGAGGTCATTCAGCGGCTTTCGGTCCATGGCGTAGCCATCAACCGGATTGCTGTCACCCAGGCTTTTGATTCACTCGCCCAAGAAGTGAGGGACGCCTTGCTGCACCTGGAAAAGACGACGATCATCATCGTCGACTTCATAGGAGAGCGATTGGGATTTGAGCGAGTTGCGACCGGCAATACGCGAGGCCTCAGGGTAATCCCCGATGGGCGAGCGGCGTTTGCAATCGACGATGAACGTCTTTCCGCCCTGATGAAACGGCCCTATTGGCGATTCAAAAGGCTTATCGATATTTCGGTCGCTGCGGCCTCGCTCGTATTGCTCGCGCCGATCATGGTGGTGGTCGCTGCGATCGTCGCCGTTGAAGTGGGCTTTCCCGTCGTATTTTGGCAGCAGCGCCCAGGCGTCGGCGGAATACCATTCTGCATGTACAAATTCCGCAGCATGCGAGCCGAGCATTCTGTCGATGGCCAGAAATTATCGGAAGCCGAGCGCATAACGTTTTGGGGCCGAATATTCCGGCGAACTCGCTTGGATGAACTGCCGCAACTGTACAATATTCTCGCTGGCGAAATGTCGTTCGTCGGTCCGCGGCCGCTCTTACCGGCAGATCAGCCGGCGGAATACGTTGCCCGGCTGATGATCCGGCCTGGTTTGACCGGATGTGCGCAGGTCGAAGGAGGCCGGGACATTTCCGCGGCCGACAAGGCGGCCCTCGATGTGTGGTATCTCAAGAACGCGTCACTCAAGCTCGACATTAAAATATTGTGGCAGACGTTCGGAATGATCGTGTTCGGCGAGCGTGTGAATACGCTCGCAATCGCTCGAGCATGGCGCGACCTGCGGCGGAGCGGCTTTTGCCCGAACCCGGCGGAAACCGACAGACAGTTTTACAACGAGGTTTCCTCAGCGAATGCGCCGACGGCACGCGTCGCATAGTACAAAAAAAGTGACGCAATGACGAAGTAAACCGACGACGATTGTAAAATTAGCAGTTCGATCTATTGCCGCCACTTGGCGTGAATACTGGTATTGTGAGTGGCCCGGTGAGTTCATTTCACCCGGAGTGCGGTAGCTTTTGGCGTTTTTGTCCATGACGGGTTCGAAATCGAAGCTGCTCTATCAGCCTCTTCTTCAGGATGATCCGAGGCAGGGGCAACCGGACATCCGTTTGCCCAATGACGAACTTGGATGGAAGCCGACCGTGCCGCTGCGCGAGGGCCTTCGTCTGACGATCGGCTATTTCGAGAAACCCCAGTCGCTTCAATCGAAGGCTATGCTTGCGCCCATCAGAATTTGATCATGCGTTCCGCTGATCGCACGGTTCTCGTAACGGGAGGTGCCGGATACATCGGTTCGCATGCATGCAAGGCCTTGGCGCAAGCGGGATATGCGCCGGTCACTTTCGACAATCTCAGTTACGGACATCAATGGGCCGTAA
This sequence comes from Hyphomicrobium facile, assembly GCF_900116175.1. Classification (GTDB taxonomy): domain Bacteria; phylum Pseudomonadota; class Alphaproteobacteria; order Rhizobiales; family Hyphomicrobiaceae; genus Hyphomicrobium_B; species Hyphomicrobium_B facile. The sequence continues at coordinate 278,807 of NZ_FPCH01000002.1, read as the reverse complement.
AATGGGGGCCGCTGGTCATCGGCGATATTCTCGACCGTGCGTCGCTCGATGCTGCCATCGACCGATACCGGCCTTCAGCGGTCATGCATTTCGCGGCATGCGCCTATGTCGGTGAGTCTGTTGCCGATCCTGGAAAATATTTCCGCAACAACGTTTGCGGCAGTCTGAATATCATCGAGGCAATGCGCGATCACGGCATTCGTTCCATAGTGTTCTCGAGTACCTGCGCAACCTATGGCATCCCAGAGAGCTTACCGATCACGGAGGAGACACCCCAGCGGCCCATCAATCCGTACGGGGCGTCGAAGTTGATGGTCGAGCGCATACTCCAGGATTTTGGAACGGCGCACCGGATTAATTCAATAGCGCTGCGCTATTTCAATGCCGCGGGAGCTGATCCCGAAAACGAAATCGGCGAAGACCATGATCCGGAAACGCATCTCATCCCTCTTGCATTGGACGCGTGTTCAGGCAAGCGAAGCAGCGTGACGTTGTTCGGTTCCAATTACGACACGGACGATGGAACGTGCGTCCGCGACTATATCCATGTCTCGGATTTGGCCGACGCGCACGTAAAGGCGCTCCAAGCGTTGGAGCGGAGCACAGGGTCGTCAGCGTACAACCTCGGAAACGGATGGGGATTTTCGGTCCGTCAGGTGATCGATACGGTGGAAAGTGTCACCCGTCGCCGTGTGCCTGTCGCTATTGGTGCGCGTCGCGCAGGAGATCCGCCGGCGCTGATCAGCGATGCGACGAGGGCGAGAGAAGAATTGCTTTGGAAGCCAAGAATCTCAAGCCTCAGCGATATTGTTCAGACCGCGTGGGCGTGGCACGAACGCCAGCAGCTGGACCCGATGCGTGGCCACTTCGCACGGCCGGTGGCTGGTTCCTGGCGTTAGTATGTGCGGGATTAACGGCATCTTTGCCTACCATTACGCGGCTAATCCGATTGATCGCGAGGAGCTTGCGCGATCGCGCGATGACATGGCATCACGCGGTCCCGACGGGAAAGGCCAATGGACGTCTGATGATGAACGCGTGGGGTTCGGGCATCGTCGCTTGTCGATCATCGATCTGAGTGAAGCGGCGTCGCAACCAATGATCAGCTCCGACGGGAAGCTGGTCGTGACGTTCAATGGCGAAATCTACAATTACCGTGAATTGCGCAAAGAGCTGGAGGCCAAAGGCCGAACATTCCAAAGCAATTCGGATACGGAAATTCTCCTGTATCTTTACGCCGAGAAGGGCGATGCGATGGTGCACGACCTTCGGGGAATGTTCGCCTTCGCGATTTGGGATGCGGAGAAGAGGAAGGTATTTCTCGCCCGAGATCCCTACGGGATTAAGCCGCTCTACTACGCCGACGATGGCTGGACCTTCCGCTTCGCGTCGCAGGTGAAGTCCCTGCTGGCGGGTGGCAAAGTCTCGCGTGATCCGGAACCGGCGGGACAGGTCGGGTTCTATCTCTGGGGCAGCGTCCCGGAGCCCTTCACGAGCTATCGGGCTATTCGAGCAGTGCCCGCTGGAAGCACTGTTGTTGTCGACCGCATCGGCGCACACGAACCTAAGCGCTACCATTCGATTGCTGCCGCTTACCGTGAAGCCGAAGATCAAAACAGCCGGGCGCCGCGATCGATAGATGGCCAAGCACAAATTCGCGAAGCTCTGCTCGATAGCGTCAAGCATCACCTCGTCGCCGACGTGCCAGTCGGCGCTTTTCTTTCCGCCGGCATAGACTCCGGAGCGCTCGTCGGCTTGATGCGTGATGCCGGCCAATCCGATATTCAGACAGTGACGCTCAGCTTCGAAGAATTTAAAGGTCGTGCGGAAGATGAAGCGCTGCTCGCAGCAGTAGTTGCGCGGACCTACGGCACCCGGCATACGACGCGTGTCGTCACCGAAAGAGAGTTCCAAGCCGACCTGCCAGACATCCTCGAGGCGATGGATCAGCCGTCCATCGATGGCATAAATACTTGGTTCGTCTCGAAGGCCGCTAAGGAGCTGGGACTGAAAGTAGCGGTGTCCGGCCTCGGAGGCGATGAACTATTCGGCGGCTACCCGTCTTTTCGCGAAATCCCGGTGTGGGCCGCCCGGATGGCAATGCCGTCGCGAATTCCGTTTCTCGGACGTGCGATCCGCAAGGCGCTCTTCGCCAGTGGCCTCGACAGGCGTTTCAACAGCCCGAAGGCGGCGGGCTTCGTGGAGTATGCCGGAACATATTCGGGAGCCTATCTTCTGCGCCGGGGGCTCTTCATGCCTTGGGAACTCGAAGAGGTACTCGATCCGGAGACGGTACACAGCGGGCTAAGACGGCTGAAACCATTGATGATGGTCGAGACTGAACTGACCCCGCGGCCGAAATCGTCTTTCGCAAAAGTCGCCGCTCTCGAAGCCTCGCTTTACATGCGCAATCAGCTTTTGCGCGATACCGATTGGGCGAGCATGGCGCACGGACTTGAGGTGCGCGTTCCTCTCGTCGACGCAGTGCTTCTCAGATCTACCGCTTCGCAGCGCATGAGCGATCCTGAGCGTGGTTCGAAAATGAGCCTCGCGCTGGCTCCGCGTACGCCGCTGCCGGAGACCATAACGAAGCGCTCGAAGACAGGGTTCACGACACCGATCGGCGATTGGCTGAAACGCGGCGGCGGCGAAATTAAGTATCGGAGTGTGTCCTCTCTCAGCGATACCGGATGTCACTGGTCGCGCCGCTGGGCTTATGGCGTAGCTTCGGCGCCGGTGGCGCACGCGTGAGCGGTTTACGGATCTTGGCGCTTGTGACCGATGCATTCGGCGGTAACGGCGGGATTGCCCGCTACAATCAGGATTTGATGTCGGCCTTTGCCACTTCCGCACGCGTACGAGAGATTTGCGTTCTTCCTCGGCAGGGAAGCCTCGGCCATCAGGCTCTGCCTCAAAAAGTTCTGCAGGCGCGGGCAAGCGCCGCGCGACTGGCCTTTTCCACGCAAGCGATTGCGCGTGCCGCGTTAGACGGTCCGTTCGACATCGTATTCTGCGGTCATATCTATATGTCGCCTATTGCGGCCGCGATTTCCAAATTTCTCAAGAAGCCGATGTGGCTGCAGCTTCATGGTATCGATGCCTGGCAACCTCGCGGCGGCAGACTGGCGCGAACGGCGACGGAAAGCGCAGCTTTGGTAACGGCCGTCAGCCGGTTTACACGCAGCCGCTTTCTACGATGGGCCGACATAGCGCCGGAGCGTGTCCGCGTTTTGCCAAACACTTTCGAACCGTCCTTCACCGCCGGGCCAAAGCCTGAATATTTGTTGGACCGCCTGAACATACACGGACGCCGGGTCATCCTTACCGTTTCGCGCCTGACCGCATCCGAACAGTACAAGGGCCACGATCGAATTATCGCCGCTTTGCCCGCGATCAAAGAGCGTATTGCGGACGTCGTCTATGTCATCGCCGGCGATGGCGACGATCGGGAACGCCTGAAGAAAATGGCGAAAGCCGCAGGAGTCGAAGACATCACTCTGTTCGCCGGACACGTGCCCGAGCGTGAGCTTCCTGGTTACCTCCGTCTCGCAGACGTATTTGCCATGCCGAGCACCGGCGAAGGATTTGGCATTGTCTATCTCGAGGCCGCGGCCTGTGGCCTACCCGTAATCGCGGGCGATCGCGACGGCAGCGTCGACGCGCTGGCGGATGGCGCGATCGGGACACTCATCGATCCTGAGGACGCGCCGCAACTCGTTGATGCCGTCTGCAACATGCTCGCTGGTCGCGGTCGACAGGCGCAACCAACTTCTCATGACCGCTTCCGTGCCGGAAATTTCAACACTCATGTCGACAATCTTCTCGAAAACTTCCTCTAGGATGAAACACGTTCTGGCTCACGCAGCGATCGCGAGCCGGCCCTTGACCGGAGAGGGCGCGGGTACTGCCGATGCTCCGCAAGCGCACGATCGCACGATCGTGCTCGAAGCGGGCCGCGCGGAGCGCAACTACTGGTCGGACCTCTGGCACTATCGCGAACTCTTCGCGATCCTCGCCTGGCGCGACGTCGCTGTGCGCTATAAGCAGACGGTCATCGGGGTTGCGTGGGCTCTAATCCGCCCTTTCCTTACTATGGTCGTTTTTACGGTCGTTTTCGGTAAGCTCGCAGGGCTGCCGAGCGATGGGCAGGCTCCGTATCCGGTAATGGTCTTCGCCGGACTATTGCCTTGGTTTTTGTTTTCCAGCGCACTCGCCGACGCTTCCGGCAGTCTGATCGGCAACGCGAACCTCATATCGAAGGTCTATTTTCCACGCCTTGTCGTTCCTGCTGCGTCGGTCATTGTCGCGCTTGTCGACTTCATGATCAATCTGGCGATGCTCGCACTGATTATGGCGTATTACAGGTTCGTGCCCGGCTGGCAGATCGTATTCCTGCCAGGTTTTGTTCTGCTAGCGATGGTTGGCAGCCTTGGCCCTGCGCTGTGGATTACTGCGCTCAACGTCAAGTATCGAGATTTCCGTTACGTCATTCCGTTCATCGTCCAATTCGGGCTTTACATTTCTCCAGTCGGTTTCTCGAGCTCGGTGGTGCCGGAGCAGTGGCGCCTGCTCTACAACCTGAATCCGCTTGTCGGCGTCATTGACGGATTCCGCTGGTGTCTCCTCGGCGGACAGAGCCCGCTCTACATGCCTGGCTTTCTGGCCAGCCTCGGCGTCGTGGCCTTCTTCCTCTGGTTCGGTATTCGCTACTTTCGCCGCACCGAGCGCACCTTCGCGGACATGATGTAAGTCCATGACGGACGCTGTGATCCGCGCTGAGGGACTCGGCAAGAAATACCTGATCGGCCATCAAGTCGAGCGCGAGCGCTATCGCTCTCTTCGCGATGTCATCGGACGTAACGTGACGGCATTCACCCGTTCGGCGCGCGACGTCATCGCGGGGCGTCAGCTCGTCGTTGGTGATGAGATCGAAGAGTTCTGGGCGCTCAAAGACGTCAATTTTGAAATTAAACGCGGAGAGGTCGTCGGCATCATCGGTCGAAACGGGGCGGGTAAATCCACGCTTCTCAAAATTTTGTCGCGCATTACCGAGCCGAGTGCAGGCCGCGTCGAGATCAAGGGCCGGGTGGCAAGCCTGCTCGAAGTCGGCACGGGCTTCCATCCAGAGCTAACGGGCCGCGAAAACATCTACTTGAACGGCGCCATACTCGGAATGACTCGCGCTGAGATCCGCCGCAAGTTCGACGAGATCGTCGCCTTCGCGGAAATCGAAAAGTTCTTGGACACGCCGGTGAAGCGCTATTCGTCCGGAATGTACGTCCGGCTCGCATTCGCAGTCGCCGCCCATCTCGAGCCGGAAATCCTGATCATCGACGAAGTACTGGCCGTCGGCGACGCAGAGTTTCAGAAGAAGTGTCTCGGCAAAATGCAGGATGTGGCAGGTCACGGAAGAACTGTTCTCTTCGTGAGTCACAACATGGGGGCCGTGGATGCCCTCTGCTCAAGTGCGATGTTGCTGGAAAAGGGCGCTCAACCAAAAGAATTGAGTGACTCCGTACGTGCAACGATAAGCCATTATCTTTCGTCGCAAAGAAGCAGCGAAGGATCAGCAAGCGAGTGGTCTAACCCGGGCCGCGAAATAGATCACCCGGTCCTGCAGCCGTTGTATTTCGCGGTCGTCGATTTGGATGGAAAAGCCGTAACGGCGCCTGCTCGAAATGACGAACAGCTCCACATTGTCGTCCGCTTTGATGTTCGCCAAAATGATCCTGCACTGAATATCGGAATAGCCATTTTTAGCGGTCGCTCTGAAGAATTGCTGTGGTCGCTAAGTTCGGACGCGGATGAAACTTCTCGGGTCCAACTTCAAAAGGGAAAGCAGGAGCTTTATTGCGCGTTACCTAAACGATTTTTGAACGAGGGTACTTACAGGATAGAGCTCATGGCCAGCCTGCATTGCCGGGAATGGATCGCGCGCCCTGGTCACAATAGCCCGATCATTTTCTTTGAAATACGCGGAGGCTTGAGTGACTCACCCTATTGGATGAACGCTCGGCCCGGAATACTTGCCCCGAACTGGTCATGGACTCGATCGCCGGTGGGGCAGAGCTGATGTCGCTGTCCGGAACGCTCTTCTGAGGACTCCTGCATAACCCGATTTTTGTCAGAAAGAAGGGAAGTTCATGGGCATTCGAACAATCTTGTCTGCTGTATTACCCGAGACTGTCAAAGGCCGGCTCGATTTTTACCGCTTCCCTGAGCGAGGATTGTCATGGGACGGGCCGTTCAACGGGGCAAGTAGGAAGGCGAGAGATTTTTGATGAGATCATCCGTCTCCGATCGCCAGCACTCGTTATCGAAACCGGAACGTATCTCGGAGCCACAACTGAATTATTTGCCCATACCGGCATTCGTGTGGTGACAATCGAGTCTGGCGCACGAAACTACGGATTTTCCAAAGCTCGCTTACGCAACTTTTCGAATGTTGAATTGTACATGGGGGATAGTCGGAAGGTCTTGATGCAGCTTTTTAATCGCATGGGATCTCGCCCCGAATCTGGTGACATTTTTGTATATTTGGATGCCCATTGGCAGGAAGATCTTCCACTTGCGGAAGAATTGGAGTTAGTCTTTGGTTGGGATCAAAGCGCAATCGCCATGATTGACGACTTCCAAGTACCCGATGATCCAGGCTACGAGTTCGACGACTACGGAGCGGGAAGGGCGCTCACTCCACTTTACATCGAGAGTGTCTGCCGGAAGTTCGACCTCGCGACCTTAATGCCAAGTCTGCGATCCGATGACGAAACGGGCAGCAGGCGAGGCTGCACCGTACTAGCGCACCGAGGCGACGTATCCCAAATGCTATTAGCGACTGGCTTGCTCCGAGAGTTTAAAAACATCGGGGGTATCGAGCCACGTAATCATGCGCTGCCCTAGTCTAGTGGATCTCCCAGATCCTCCATCCGGCAAAACCGGCTGGCCGTGGACGGTCGAATCGCCAAGGCTGAGCGATGCCATGCCTGACGGTAGACCATGGCCACAGATCTCGATAGTCACTCCAAGCTTCAATCAAGGGCAATACCTGGAGGAGACCATTCGGTCCGTCTTGTTGCAAGGTTACCCCGATCTTCAATACGTAATCATGGACGGAGGCTCGACCGATAACAGCGTCGAAATCATCAGGAAATATTCCCACTGGCTCAATCACTGGGAAAGCAAGAAGGATCAGGGACAGGCGCACGCGATCAATAAGGGCTTGGCGTTGTTATCGGGGGAAGTAGGCACTTACCTGAATAGCGACGATCTTTTGCTGCGTCGTTCATTGGGATATGTCGGAAATACCTTTAGGCGTTATGAATGGGATATTCTTCTTGGACGCAACACCAGCAACGTGACGTTTGAATCCTGGCTGTTTAAGCGGAGTTATTGGCAGGCCCGACTTGTTGCCTTGAATGATCCGCTCCTATGCGGCGAGCACTCCTATCAGGTTTGCCAAGAATCCTCGTACTGGAATTTGGGACGATTTAGGGACTGTCGGTTCGACGAATCGCTAATGTTCTGCATGGATTATGACTGGTTCCAGCGGTTGGCGCCTGGCTCAAAAATTCTGCAAACGTCCCGTAAGCTTGGACATTTCAGACGGCACGCGGATTCGAAATCGCAGCGGCTTGATCACGTGAAAATTGCGGAAAACGCCATCGTGCAAACGAAGAACTGCGAAATTGCAATATCCCGAGAGCAAGCGGAGCCGATTCTAAATGCGCATAAGAAGCGGCACCGATTTGCAATGCTGTCGGTTCCCCTGGGTCTCGACGCTCATTTTCTTTATAGGCACCCGTAGAAGGCTATTCGATGCGGATCGCACTCACGGTTGATCCAGAACTGCCGGTCCCCCCCATGCTCTACGGGGGCATCGAACGCATCGTAGACATGCTTGCCCTTGGTCTCGTCAAACGTGGCCATGAGGTCACCGTGTTTGCGCACCCTGAATCGAAAACAGGCGGAAGTCTGATCGCTTGGCCCGGACAGTCCAGCCGAAGCAATTTGGACACGCTGTTGAATGCTGCGGTTCTTGCGAGGGGCATCGCCGCGCGCAAGTGTGAGATTGTTCACAGTTTCTCCCGTGTTGCCTATATGGCGCTTATTCTTCCTCTGACCATTCCAAAGCTGATGACTTACCAGCGCGAAATTTCCGCGAGGAGCGTCCGGCTCGGACACGGCCTTTCTCGGGGTTCGCTGGAGTTCTCAGGCATTAGCCGTTGGATGGCGAGGGACGTAGAGCATCTCGCCCGCTGGCATCTCGTACCGAACGGAGTTCCAGTTGATGTCTACGATTTTGCCTCAGCGGTCGCCCCCGATGCGCCATTTGTCTTCCTTGGTCGGATCGAAGCGATCAAGGGCCCGCATCTCGCCATCGAACTTGCGCGCCGAGCTGGTCGAAGGCTGATCTTGGCCGGGAATATTCCGGACGAGCATCGTGCGTGGTTCGCGACGCACATTGCCGGGCATATCGATGGCGATCAGGTCATTTACGTAGGTCCCGTAAACGACCGGCAAAAGAGCGAGCTGTTGGGGAAGGCCGCCGCTCTGCTGATGCCCATTTTGTGGGACGAGCCATTTGGGATAGTAATGGCCGAGGCCATGGCCTGCGGCACGCCGGTACTCGGCCTTCGCCGCGGAGCCGTGCCGGAGGTCGTCGAGGACGGCGTGACGGGCTTTGTCGTCGACACGCTTGACGAATTGGTAATTGCAGCGGGCCGCATCGGGCAGATTGCGCGATCCGCGTGCCGCGATCGGGTCAAGACATTCTACAGCGAACCGGCGGTGCTGGATGGCTACCTCGAGATCTACGCGGAGATGATAGCGCGCCGTGATGGTCGGATGACGACCTAACCACCGCACACCGAAACAGTTCTTCGTGCGAGCAGTTTTTTCTTACCCTGGAAATATGGCCCATGCGCAGCACGCTGCGCGCGCGCTGGCTGAACATGGGTTGCTCGAAGCCTTTGTTACAACGCTGTCCTTTCAGCTAGACGGCGCATTGAGTTCACTCCTGTCGCGGATGCCAACGGAGAGAGCGACCCGTATCGCGCAACAGTTGGGCCGCCGAGCGATCGATCAAGTACCCGCTCACTTGTTACGTTGCTATCCAATGTGGGAGATCCTCCGCAGCGCGGTCATGATGTCGGGAGCGGGTCCGGTCCTCGAAGACATGGTCTGGGATCGCATGAGCCATAGCTTCGATGCACTGGTCGCACATCGATACGTCCCGCAGACGAAGTCAATTCACGCATTCGAATACACGGCGCTGGCTAGTTTTCAGCGCGCGAAGAAGGAAGGGGTTTCCAGAGTGCTCCATCTTCCCTCGCTCGATAGCAAACAGTTCGACGAGGTCCAGCAGCGAGAGAAGAGCGAGTGGCCAGAACTCGTCGGCAAGCACGATTCCTATTTCAACGGAAAATTCGAGCGTCGCTACGAAAGGCGCCGTCAAGAGATCGCGCTCGCGGAAGTCATGATCGCCAATTCGTCGCTCACCGCTCGATCCCATATTAGGGCTGGCGCTGATGCGTCGAGGATGTTCGTCGTGCCGCTCGCTGCCCCCGCGCCGATTGCGGAGGTCCGAGCAGATCCGAAATATCGGGCGCGGCCTCTTGAAGTAATCTGGGCGGGTCAATTCAGTTTGGGGAAAGGGGCGCACTACCTTCTGAGAGCGTGGCAACTGTTGAATGCCGGACCCGCGGCGCGCCTCAACGTCTACGGCCGCTTCGGTCTTCCGGCCCGTCTTCGCGCCATGGAACGGGAAGACATTTTCTTCCACGGCTCTGTGACCCAGCCCGAGCTTTTCAAGGCTTACGAGGCCGGCGACGTTTTGGTGTTTCCTACCCTCTCTGACGGCTTCGGGATGGTCGTTGCCGAGGCAATGGCCCGCGGACTGCCGGTCATCATCAGCGATCAAGCGGGTGCTGCTGACCTGGTGACGGCGGACAACGGTCTCATCATCCCCGCTGCTGATCCGCAAGCGCTGGCGGACTCTCTCCGCTGGTGTCTCGATAATCGAGACCGGCTCTTCCAGATGCGCTTTCACGCGCTGGAAACCGCCCGCCGCAAGCAATGGTCGGATTTCCGACGCGAACTGATCACTATCCTAGAGAAAGGGCTATATCGTGCCGGATACCATCCAGCGCCGGTGAGCCCGGCGTGACTTCAATAGGACCGCTGCCTTCGAGTCGATCGGCATCTGCGCACGTATGCATCGTCACGCCAGGGCAGATCGGCTCCAATCCACGCGTCGTGAAGGAAGCGGATGCACTCTATCGGGCGGGCTTTCGAATTTCGGTTGTCGCGACCCAGACACTCGATCAAGTTGAACCGCGGGACCGAGCCCTGATGCACCGGATACCCTGGCATCTCGATAGGATCGATTTGCGGTCGAGGTGGCGTTGGCGGTTGCGACGGGGCATCCAGGTCTCGCTCCGGCACGCTCATGCATGCATCGGAGTTGAGCGGTTTGGGGATCTGGGCTACAGCGCCTTTACCATGCCGTTGCTCATCGCAGCGATGCGCACGCGGGCAGAACTCTATATCGCGCACTATCCCGCAGCGCTCCCCGCCGCCGCCGCTGCAGCTCGCCGTTACGGTGCGCTCTATGCCTATGATGCAGAGGACTTTCACCTCGGCGATTGGCCGGATGATCCGGCATATGCCATGGAGAGGCGGTTGGTTCGCGGCATTGAGGCCCGGTACCTGCCGGGGTGTGCGTATGTCACGGCCGCTGCGCCGGGAATCGCCGATGCCTATTGCGAAGCCTTTGATATCGATCGGCCCAGAGTAATCCTTAATGTGTTCCCATTGAGCCAGTCCCCGCCGGCGCCGACGCCGAGGGGAACAGCAGAGCAAGGCCCGTCAGTCTATTGGTTTTCTCAGACGATCGGACCGGGGCGCGGACTGGAGTGCGCAGTCCGCGCAGTTGGATTGGCGCGGACGCGTCCGCATCTCCATCTCCGTGGTACGCCCGCTGCAGACTATGGGGAATACTTGAAGAAAATTGCTGTTGATGCCGGAGCCGCGAGCCTGATTCATATCCTGCCCCCAGACGATCCCGAAAAAATGGAGTGTCTGGCCGCTGCCTACGACATAGGCCTCGTTGCTGAAACCGGCCACAGCAAAAGCCGTCAACTCTGCCTGACAAACAAACTCTTTTCGTATCTGCTTGCGGGAGTGCCTCCTCTGATGTCTGACACGGCCGCGCATCGGAAATTCGCGGAGGAAACTTTTATGACCGACTTCATTTATCCGATTGACGACGTGGACGCACTCGCGGGTCTCCTCGACCAGGTGCTCGGCGACCCAAATCGTCTCGCTACAGCTCGCGCAGACGCATGGCGGCTCGGGCAGAACCGATACAACTGGGAGAGAGAGAGCGGAGGTCTGGTCGAAGCGGTAAATCGGGCCATCTCCGCGCCAGGACGGATCCTGTAGCGTGGTGCAGGTCCGGCGGAGTATCGAGCCGTGACGGCTGCATGAAGTCCGGCTTCTCATCTACGAGCTTATGCAAGGCTGCTGGATGGGTGTGGGCTTTCGCTGAGGGAATACGCGCGAGATCCGATTGCGAGTCGGTCGCGAAAATATCGTGCGATCTCCTGCCATGAAGCAAGCCGAACGTACGGTCGCTCTCGTCGCTCCGCATTTTCCGCCAAGCAATTTAGCCGGAGTGCACCGCGCGCGTCTGTTGAGCCAGCATCTCCATGAGTTTGGCTGGCGCCCCGTGATCGTCACAACGCATTGGCGGCACTACGAGGAGGCTCTGGATTGGGGGCTGGCGTCGCTTGTCGACCCTGAGCTCGAAGTCATCCGTACGCCTGCGCTTCCGACAAAGCCGATCAGGGTGATTGGCGACGTCGGAGTCCGCGCGCTCCCCTGGCACCTTTCAGCACTGCGAAAACTGAAGCGAGAGAAGCGCTTCGATTTTCTGTATATCACTGTTCCATCTTTCTACTCGGCTACCCTGGGTCAGTTGCTCTACCGGGAAGCGCCAATACCATTTGGGATTGATTACATAGACCCCTGGGTGCATGTCTGGCCGGATGCCGAGGTCAAATATTCCAAGGCATGGGTGTCGATGAAGCTCTCAGAGAGGCTCGAGCCTTGGGCGGTCCGAAATGCTGCACTGATAACCGGCGTTGCCACCGCCTATTATGAGGGCGTACTGGAACGAAACCCCAATCTTCGTGAAACCTGCGTTACCGCTGCGATGCCGTACGGGTTTTCGACACGAGATTTTTCCGCACCAAGCATTATGTCTCGAGCACCCTCTTTGTTCGATCCGAACGATGGCAATATGCACCTGCTGTATGCTGGCGCATTGCTGCCGAAAGCAGTGGGCGTGCTCGAGCGTTTCCTCGAGGGTGTTGCCCTTCTTCGCGAGCGCGGCAGCCTGCTTTCGAACAGGCTGCGGGTTCACTTCATCGGCACAGGCAAGTCACCAAACGACCCGAATGGTCACGCGGTGCTGCCCGTTGCTTCGCGCCTCGGGCTCGGGGACGTCGTGACGGAGCATCCTCACAGGATGGCGTACCTCGATGTTCTGGTGCATCTGACCGGTGCATCCGGCGTTCTGATAGTCGGATCGACAGAGAGGCACTACACGCCGTCAAAGGTGTTTCAGGCAGTTCAATCGCGACGGCCCGTCCTAGCTCTCCTTCACGAGGCTAGCACGGCTGTGCAGGTGCTGGAGCGCAGTCGCGCCGGCATGGCGATCACGCTTTCCGAGCGGAGATTGCCCGAGCCTTCGCAGGTTGCTGACGCGCTCGAAAGATTCGCAAGCACCCATTATTGCGCCGATTCCGTGAAATGGGACCAATTTGAAGCCTATTCCGCACGCGAGAGCGCGCGCCAAGTTGCGGCAGCCATGGACGAGGCGCTCGATCGTTATGCTCGAGAAGCTGCACAAAAATGGAGTCCAAGTTTTGTCAGGTGAGACCTTGCGCCAACATGAATGAGAACGCATCCGAGTTTCGCACTTTTATCTTCTGGCACCGCGAAGATCGATGACATGTCAGCGTTTCAAAATTCCTCGGCGCTGATGCATCATCACAAACGTTGAATGTTGTCTCCCACGAACGCTCCGTCCTCTGTGTCTCATTCTTCGGGTCTGCCGGCCCGCGGATTGGAGCGCAAAATGAGCAGCGCGCGTTGGATATATCTCGATGCAGGTAGAGGCTTAGCGGCCCTGGTGGTCGTTCATCATCATTTGATGGTGTTCTTTGATCACGAGATGGCCGCGTTGATCGGCGATGAAAGTCTCCTGCTGCGCGCCTTCAGGGGCATATCAGAATGGAACGTTACAGCCATTCTGTTTTTCTTCTTCATCTCGGGGTGGAGCATTTTTCTTGCTGTCGAGCGGCTCGGAACCCTGAATGGGATTGGCCCTTGGCGACTTTATCTTTTGCAAAGAGCCCGTCGAATTCTTCCTATGTTTTTGTTGTCACTTTTGTGGGCGGGAGGGTTATCATGGGCTGGCGAGCGCAATTTCAATGATACGTCGTTCGATGTACTCGTGGGCAACCTTCTGTTTCTGGATACGCCGGCCTCGCTACGAGGGCTTTGGTTTCCTCCGTTCGCCGGAAATGGGCCCTTGTGGACCCTCTCAAACGAGGCTTGGTATTATATTTCTCTGCCGGTCTTCTATTGGGCGGTCTATTCCAAAATTGCGAATCCACTAGTTCGAATTGATGCTGCATTGTTAGGAAGTTTTGTCGTCGGCATCGCGGCGATAGGAGTAAACGCCATACTTCCCAATCCCTTCTTCTTATTCGCGACCCTTTGGCCTCTATGGATAGCGGGGTATGTCTATGGAACGAGCTTTGGTCAGACACCGATCGAGAGGCGTGTCATCTTCTGGCTCGGCCTTATGGCGCTCGTGACCTGGTCAATGGCTTTAGAAATTCGTTCGGACACCCTGAGAATTTTAAGCGACGGATGCATATTGGCTCTTTGCGTCGTGTTGCTTGTCAAAATAGTTCGATGGCAGACGCAGCTAACACGCCTTCATTACATTGATGGCATTGTTCGGCTATTCGGTTCGGTGGGGCGGGGCAGCTATACCATTTACGTTTTGCACTATCCTTTGCTTTTATTCCTAGCGAGCAGCCGAACCGAACTCGGCGGATTAGCTACTTCATTGCTCGGGATGGGAATGCTGATTGCGATCGCACCCCACCTCGAGACTCGGATTTATGCCCATGTAAATCAGTGGTTCGCCTTGGATAGACCTCGTGCCGATGCATAAGAACTCATCGTTGTTGTTGATTTAGATAACGGGCGTGCCACGCCTCGCCATCCTTTCTTCGCACCCCATACAGTACTATGGGCCATTGTTCCGAGAGCTTGCGAAGCAGCTTGATCTGCATATTTTCTTCGCGCATCGGGCGACGCCTCAAGAACAAGCACGCGCAGGCTTCGAGAAGGCATTTGAATGGGACATTGATATTACTGGAGGCTATGAACATAGCTTTCTCAGGAATGTTTCGCGTCGGCCTGGTACGGACCACTTCTCTGGGTGTGATACGCCTGAGATCCAACACCGTCTTCGAAATGGCGGCTTCGATGCTCTCCTTGTGATGGGTTGGCATCTCAAAGCGTATCTGCAAGGGCTACTCGCTGCTAAGCGTTTAGGTATGCCGGTTTTGGTTCGTGGTGACAGCCACCTCAACACGCCGCGATCAAATTTAAAGACTGTGATGAAGGCGATTGTTTATCCGGGCTTGCTTCGTAGGTTTGATGCGGCGCTCTACGTGGGCCTGCGTTCCCGCGCGTATTATGAGCATTATCTCTATCCAGAAAGGCGGCTATTCTTCTCCCCGCACGCGGTCGATACAAACTGGTTCGCGTCGCGGGCGACGGCCGAAGCTGGGGCACGCCTGCGGGAGCGACTTGGCATTCGCTCAGATACGCCAATAGTGCTTTTTGCCGGCAAACTCGTGCCGTTTAAGCGACCGCTCGACCTTGTCGAGTCGGTCAAGATTTGTCGGCGGCAGGGCCTTTCGCTTGAGATCGTTGTGGCCGGAGACGGGCCGTTAAGGAGGGAACTGGTCGAGGCGGCCGCAACTGCAGGTATCCGGCTCCACATGCTGGGATTCTGCAATCAATCCGAAATGCCGGCGGTATACTCGGCTGCCGATTTTCTCGCGCTACCGTCCAATGGGTGTGAGACATGGGGTCTCGTGGCCAATGAAGCTCTGGCCTGCGGTCGGCCAATCATTGTTTCTGAAGAATGTGGCTGCGCACCCGACTTGGCTCGTGACGGAATTGTCGGCCGCACATTTCCCATGGGCAACACACGCAGCTTTGCCGATGCGCTAGCGGAACGTGTCGCCAACCGGCCGAAACCTCATCAATTAGTGTCAATCTCGCGAGCCTATAGCCTCGAAGCGGCAGCAAGCGGGATACGCGACGCGTTCGATTGGGTGCTTTCAGAGCGTAACCGCGGTCAAAGAGCGCGAAGTTACTATAGATGACTGGCGGAAGGTGGACTTCGGGGGAACGATTGACGCGGCAGGATGCGCCTATCTCATTCCGAATTCCGCATGCAGCCTTGCCCACAGCGATCGGCGTCTTTCTTATTGGGGGGCTCGGTCCAAATATAGAGCTGGCGTTTATTGCCGTGCTCGTACTTCTCGTAGCAAGCGCCTTGCTCTGGAGGCCAGGCGAACCGCCGATCCTCTTGTTCACTTTTGCTTACCCTTGGATTCAGGCATCAATCTCGATCTTTCATTCAAATTGGCTCGGCATCAGAGTTACCGATTATGCGCCGTTGAGCGGTGATATGCAGACGGCAATTCTGCTGTCTCTGTTTGGAATTCTGATCCTTGCTATCGGCATGCGGCTCGGAGCGGGGGCGTGGTATAGCCAAGATGCGCGCAATGCACGAGCGCTCGCTCTGTCTCAGGCTATCGAAAAATGGTTTTGGCTATATGCCGTGTCGGCGGCGGTGAGCTTTGCTGCTCTAGCTTTCGCGTGGACTGTCCCGGCGCTATCGCAACCGATGCTGGCACTTGCTGGTTTGAAATGGGCGTTCTTTTTTATGTTCGCCTATGCCTCATTTGTTCGCGGGGCTCGTGCCAGGCTTTTGTTTGCAATCGCCTTCCTGGGTGAACTCGCGCTTGGAGTTGGCGGCTATTTTTCAGATTTCAAGTCGGTGTTCTTTATTACGATATTTGCGGGCTTCGCATCGGGCGTCCGATTCACGATGCGCTCGCTAATCATGATGAGCGTGTTGGGCGCACTATTGCTTGGCTTCGGAATCGTCTGGACGGCAGTGAAAGGTCAATACCGAAGCTACATATCAGGAGGCGAGGCAACGCAGATCGTCACGGTCGACTACCTAACGAGAATGGAGAAGCTTTCCGAACTGGTTTTGGGACTGGACGCGCAGACGTTGGACGAAAGTACCGAGAAGCTTTTTCGCCGCGTGACCTACGTTGAGTACTTCGCATCTGTTCTAAACTACGTTCCCTCGCGGGTTCCGCATGAGAATGGCGCTATCCTTTGGGATGCCGTGTCGCGGCCATTCATGCCGCGAATGTTCTTCCCCGATAAGGCAGCGATAGACGATACGGCGAGAACGAATTTGTATACGGGTGGCCTTGCTGGAAACAGCGAAGGTACGTCGATCAGCTTGGGCTATGTCGCAGAGTGCTATATCGATTTCGGGAAGTTCGGTATGATGATTGCGTTACTCATCATCGGACTCTTTTATGGAGCGCTCTTTCGGTGGTTCCTGCGATGGAAGGCTTCACCTTCTCTACTCGGCATGGCAGTCGCAACTGCGGTGATTTTGCCTGTAGGCCCTCTTGAAAACAGCTTCACCAAGGTTTTTGGCACCTTGGTTATTGCGCTCCTCGTAGCCGCGGCATTGGTGACACTCATAATCCCGCGCTGGGCGCCATGGCTCTTGGTCGCCCAGCGTCGATGACGCAATTGCGGGTCCTTCACGTTATACCGTCGGTATCTCCACGAGATGGGGGGCCATCGTATGCGATCGTAATGATGGAGCGAGCATTGAGCGCGTTAGGCGTTGCGGTGACGACGCTCAGTACAGACCATGGACTTACTCGACCGGGTCCGCCACTCACGGACAACTCCGCACCTTTCCGAAATGCGAGGCGCATCTACGCTCGCAAATGGACGAATGCCTACAAGTTCGCGCCCGGTCTAGTCCCAATCATTTTCCGAAGTGTGAGCGACTATCACGTTGTCCATATCCACGCGCTGTTCACCTTCGCTTCGACGATTGCTGCGTGGGCCGCGCGTGTGCGTGGTGTGCCTTACGTCGTGCGGCCGCTTGGAACCTTGAGCGACTATGGGATGCATGCGCGCCGGCGACTGCTCAAGCGGCTCTCGGTGGCTCTGATCGAAAAGGCCATCTTGCGCAACGCTGCAGTTGTCCACTTTACGAGCGATGTAGAGCGGCGCGAGGCGGAAGAGTTGGGCCTCACGTTTCGCGGCGTTGTCGTTCCCTTGGGAGTTGAGGCTCCAGCAATTGTGTTGCAACATCCGGCCCTTGTTCATCTGCAACATTGCAATCGCCGCCTCGTTTTGTTTCTGTCGCGTCTCGATCCGAAGAAGAACATCGAGGCACTGATAGACGCGTTTGCTTTTTCGCCGATGCTGAGAGCAGGAAGTGCGCTCTTAATTGCGGGATCAGGCTCATCGTCCTACGTCGACGAACTCAAGGCGAGATCCAAGGATCGAGGCATCGCAGATTTGGTGGTTTGGCTAGGCCATGTGGAGGGCGATGCAAAGGCTGCCGCACTACATGCTGCCGACGTGTTCGTGCTCCCCTCGTTCTCTGAGAATTTTGGAATTGCCGCGGCAGAAGCGCTTTTCGCAGGTTTACCTTGCGTATTGGCGGAAGGCGTCGCAATCGCCGAAGATGTGGCTCGTGCCGGTGCCGGGATCGTCGTGCTGCCGAAGGCGGCTGAAGTCGCGCAGGCGCTTGAGAGTCTGCTCGACGACGAAGCGAAGCGTCGCTCCATGGCAAACCGAGCTCGGATTTTCGCCGAGGACACATACTCCAGCCGCGTCATGGGACAACGATTGATCGAGATATACCAGAATGTCCGGACGCCCCGCAGGACCACCGCGGATTGAGCATTCTGAATCATATCACCGTCTTGATTCTGACCTTCAACGAGGAGGCCAACATCGGGCGGACGCTGGAGGCGGTGAAGTGGGCCAAGCGGATCGTCATTATCGACAGCGGCAGCACGGATAAAACGATAGATATTATTAGGAACTATCCGCAAGCGGAAATCATTACCCGGACATTCGACGGCTTTGCACAGCAGTGCAATTTCGGGCTCTCCAAAGTGGAGACGGTATGGGTGCTGTCGCTTGATGCCGACTACGAGCTGGACGCAGCCCTTGTTGATGAGATGATCGGTCTCACCCCCTCCGAGGATATCTCGGGATTCAGCGCGTCCTTTGTCTATCGCATCTACGGGAGGACTTTGCGTTCTGCTTTATATCCGCCAAGAACCATTCTTTATCGCCGCGACCGCGCGATTTACCGGAATGAAGGACACGGGCACCGAGTCGTGTTGGACGGATTGATCGGTCGTCTAAATGCGCCGGTTTATCATGACGACCGCAAGCCGTTGGCGCGCTGGTTCGCATCCCAGAAACGGTACGCCGAGCTGGAGGCCCATTATCTATTGTCCGTGCCACGCAGCGCGCTCACTCGCATCGATCAAATCAGATTGATGGCTTGGCCCGCACCGGTTCTAGTTTTCACATATACACTCATCTTCAAACTGTGCATTTTCGATGGCTGGGCAGGCTGGCTTTACGTACTTCAACGCACACTGGCCGAAACAATGATAGCTCTCGAGATGGTAGACCGGCGGCTGCGTTGCCCGCGCAAATCTACATGAAGGCGAAGGTGGAGATCCGAAATTGCTTCGCGACTCTCCAAGCCGCAAAATTGAATCCCTATACGTAGAGGCAAGTTAGAAAAGTCGCTCGACAATTAGATGACAGCAGTACGGCCTGTGCGTGTTTCAAGGTCTTGGTCTCGTAGCGAGTGTTCAGCTGCTTCCTCACTGCAGTCAGATGGTTTTGGACCCGCGTGCTCCCTTTGCCTCACATTCGTAAGGCGATGAAAAAGGGCTATTGGCGATAAGCATTACAATGCAAAAGGTTCGCAGCGTTGACGGCTTGCGAGGCATGGCCGCTTTAAGTGTCGCTTGGTTCCACACTTACACACAAAATGGCGGCGTTCTGGTCAGCAACTCGATGCCGTCGGCTTTCAATACGGCTTCGGTCTGGGGGAGATTCGGTGTCCAATTGTTCTTCGTCATCTCAGGATTCGTCATTGCGTACACGCTTTACAACGACCGCACCATCAACTCATCAAAAGCAGTGTGCACGTATTTTATTAGGCGCAGCGTCCGCTTAGATCCCACCTACTGGACGGCCCTTGCGGCCTACTTTTTGGGTGTACCTCTTCTGCTCAGTATCTCAAGTTTGGACATCTTCCCAGTGCGTGAGGGCAGCGCCGTAGAGATGAGCAAGAATATATTTTACTTCCTGCCTCTCAACGCAAGACTCTACCTTCCCGTGGCTTGGACGCTTGGCGTTGAGGTACAGTTCTACGTATTCTTTGCGCTAATCGTTCTTTTGCTCAATCGATTCGAAGAGCAGGGGCTGCCTCGCGATATCGCCTTTTGTGCCGTTGCCCTCCTGCTTATCGCAGCGTCTGCCTTACGCCTTGCCAACCTGGTGTCACTCGACGAACAATGGCTGTACCACCATCTTCACACCTTCCTCGGCGGCATCCTTGCTGCGCTGACATTGTGCAGAGTGCGCGGCGCGCTGGCGCTCTATTGGCTCAACGCCGGCGTAATGCTGGCGGCATTCGGCTTCTCCAGAGATTCCTACGTGCTCGCCAGCTTGGCGTCATCGCTTCTGCTAATGGCAGCCGTGTGGTGGCGTCCACTGTCTCAGATGCTCAGCAACCGCCTGCTATCTGAGCTCGGCGCGCTCAGCTACTGCATCTATCTCTTTCATATGCTGATCGGCGGTATCACAATCGCGCTTCTGCAAAAGTTGGTGAGCGGGGAAAGCGGTCTCCATCAAGTCGGATTCGTGATTGTAGGAATCTTTGCAACTATTGCTGTTTCGGCGGTTGTTTATGCGCTTATCGAAAAGCCGAGCATCATCGCGAGCAAGTACTTTTCCGCCGCTCAAGCTGATTCAGCGGCTGTTAGAGCGGCCACCTTGCACTTGATGAAAAGCTCAACAATGGATAAGCCGCCACCGGGCCAATTTCGCGGTGTTGAAGGCCAGCTCCCCAGTCACGCGCACATCGTAAACCCTAGCGACCTGAACTGAGATCGCGATCCCAATTGAAGCCGCAGCAGGCGCCGCTTCGGCTTTCTAACGCTCGCAGCGATGACGAAAAAATTCCCAGAGTTAGCTCAGCAGGCTGCTTGCAGATGGCGGCCAGAGGAAATGGCATTGCCAATCGTATTGGCGGCTCGCCGATTTTCAGTGACGGCCGCGCGTAAGAGACACTCGCCATTCTGTTAGGAAATTTGAATTGATTATTCTTGGTCTCAACGCTTACCACGGCGACGCGTCGGCTTGCTGCGTGCGTGATGGACGGATCGTGGCGGCAGCCGAAGAAGAGCGCTTCCGGCGAATAAAGCACTGGGCGGGATTCCCCTCGGAAGCCATTCGCTATTGCCTCAAGGAGGCCGGCGCAAGGCTTTCGGATGTTGACTACATCGCAATCAACAGCAATCCCAAAGCAAACATGCTTCGTCGCCTTGGTTATGCGGCTACGCGTCGACCCGACCTAGGGCTGATAATTGATCGTGTTCGGAATCAGGGAAAGCGAGCGTCGATCGAGAGCGAATTCGCGCGGGCGTTCCCTGGTGACGTAATCCGCGGGAAGGTTCGCCGCGTCGAGCATCACCTTGCGCATCTTGCATCGTCCTATCTCGTATCGCCATTCCGGGAAGTCGTCGCCGTCTCGATTGATGGATTCGGAGACTTCGCCAGCGCGGCATGGGGGATTGGTAGAAACTCCACGCTGTCGCTCGACGGGCGGGTGTGGTTCCCGCATTCTCTGGGGGCATTTTATCAGGCACTGACACAGTACCTCGGCTTCCCGCACTATGGCGACGAATACAAGGTAATGGGGCTTGCACCTTACGGCGAGCCGCGCTTCCTATCCGAGATGCGCCACATCGTTCTGCTGCAAAGCGACGGGACATTCGCTCTTGACCTTAAGTATTTCCGCCACCACCGAGAGAAGATCCCCTACGAGTGGTCGGGTGGAAGTCCGCACGTCGGAACTCTGTTTTCTCCGGAGATGGAGACCCTTCTTGGTCCACCTAGGAAAAGCGACGAACCACTGACCGATCGCCATCGTGATATCGCGCGGTCGGTGCAAGCGATGTACGAAGAAGCGTTCTTTCACCTCCTTGGGCGACTATATGATCGCTACCGGCTTACAGATCTTGCGCTGGCCGGGGGCTGCGCGATGAACTCGGTGGCGAATGGCAAAATCAGGCGGCTATCGCCATTCAAGCGCACATACATACAGTCAGCGGCCGGAGATGCGGGAGGCGCCATCGGTGCCGCGATGCATGTCTGGTTCGAACTTGCCGGTCCGGATTGTAATTCCTCCGCGTCGACACCTTCCGCACTGTCGGGAGACATTGATGTAGGCCGCCCTGTGATGGACCACGCTTATCTTGGATTGGGGCTTGATAGCCAAGATGTTGCGCTACTATTGGAACGCAGAGCGGACGAACTCGCAGCGAAATGCTGTAGCAGCGAGAACGTGACTGACGAGTTGGATCTGTGCCACCGGGCTGCGGAGGTCGTTGCTCAAGGCAAGGTGGTGGGCTGGTTTCAAGGCCGTATGGAGTGGGGGCCACGTGCCCTCGGCAATCGCTCAATAATCTGCGATCCTCGCAGAGCGGATATGAAGGAAATCTTGAACCTAAAGATCAAACGGCGCGAGAGTTTCCGCCCCTTTGCGCCATCCATCCAGCGAGAGCATGTCGCCGAATGGTTTGAGGAGGACGATGACGTCCCTTTTATGATGCAGGTATTCCAAATTCGGGAATCGAAACGCTGCTTGATTCCTGCCGTAACGCACGTTGATGGCTCGGGTCGGCTTCAGACAGTCTACAAGCAAACGAACCCGCGTTATTGGAATCTAATCGACGCGTTTTGTGCATTGACCGGAGTGCCAATGGTACTCAACACATCCTTCAATGAGAATGAGCCCGTCGTTTGCCGGCCCGAGGAGGCGCTAGACTGTTTTTTGAGAACGGAGATGGATGTGTTGGTGCTAGGCGATTGGGTGGTCAGGCGGCAGACGAATTGAGTGCTTCTGGTAACAAGGCACCGCAGTGACAGCGGCCTGCTTCAATTTCTTTCGAACGTTACGGCCTGGTTGCCGACTAAGCTGGCTCTGGGTCTAGTCCTCATCTTCGCTGTCGCCAGTAAAATGTCAGAGACTCGCCTACCGCCGCAATGCAATCCCCTGTGGACCCTTGGGATGTTCCGGCGCACTTGCGAAGCGAATTGTAAGCCAGGGGCAAGCCTTTCGCGGCGATGGCCGACAATTATCCGGTCCCGCCCCCCGCATTCGTAAGCTGATTTAGACTGCCGGCTTTCAGAGCCTTTACGTTCTTAGCCTAACCGCATCTCTTCAGCGCGTTCTTCCAACCGATCTCGAGCGATGTCGAAAGGCTCGCGGCGATCAACGAACGGCGCGAACGCGCTCCGCATCCTTGAGCGCAATTCTTCGCGGCCGCCGTTGAGGCTAATGATCGGTGCGAACGGCGCGAACGGTACGTGCGTTTCGGTCGGATAGAGAAGTTCGTACTCATGATAGTTGTCGAATTCAGTTCGACGCGCGTCACCCAGCAGTGTCTCTGCAGGTAGCCCTTCGGCAAATAGGGCGTCGTGGGTGGCGAGTTCGATATGGAAGTAATCGAGCTGCGTTTCAGAACTCATCCGCTCTTGTCTGATTGTGATGCCGTTCACAAGCTGCCCGCACGGAACCAGAAAACCCTCCAGTAAGAGCATATGCGCTGGCGACAGCAAAACGTCGGTATGCGGGACGCCATCGGCAATCGCCGAACGGCAGATCCTGATCGGCGCGACGCCTTTGCCCCAGGACTTGCCCTGTTGGCGGCTAAAGCTCATGCGTCCGATCCAGCGGATCGGTTGCACGTCGCCGGAAATTGTCAGGATGGGGTCGCCTATTTTCAGTGATTCAATTGGAATATCGCCTGTCGGCGTGCTTATGCGCGTCCCGCGCAGGAAACAATGGCCCCAACGATCACCGGGATCGCGGGGGTCGTGGTCACCGCCTGGGCCACCCCAGCCGCCACCGGGGCCGCCGCCACCGCCTGGGCCGCCCCAGCCGCCACCGGGGCCGCCGCCTCCGCCTGGGCCACCCCAGCCGCCACCAGGGCCGCCGCCGCCACCGCCAGACCCGGCCTTCGCGGGGCTCGCTCGCGAGCCAACTGCCAAACTGAGAACGGCCGCGCCACCCACTAAATTGCGAATGACACTACGGCGTGACCTCAATTTGTTGCTTCTCATTTGCGCAGAAACATCATCAGAAGAATGAGAACGCATATCAACACCCCGCTATAAATTTGTTTGAAATAGTCTCTGTTAGAGGCTCGATTAACCGCGTTCCAGTCAAGCGAACTCGCGGTGCCTATGCAATATGACGAATCAAATGTTGCGGCATTGCCACGAAATAGCCAATTTTGGATTATTCGAAAAAGATACTACGAAACGTCCGAAAAACATTGTTCACATATCTAGCGACGCCAATGAACGAATATCAATATTGGCTTTGGCATTTGTACCGAGCAATTCGAACAATACGACAATCCGATCTGCTTCATTCATATCAACGATGCTTGCGATGATTCCATCGAAAGGACCAGCCGTAACGCGAACCTTTTGTCCGATTTCATAGGGATGGGCTGGACGGATCACAGCGCCATCGATTTCACGTGCTTTGAGAGCTTGGATGAACCCATCGGCGACGAGACTAGGTGCACCGCCAAAACTCAAAATACGTCTCACACCCAATGTCGAATGAACAGGGTGCCAGCGTTGCGATGGGTCGAGCCCCACAAATATATATCCCGAAAACATCGGGCGGAGTACTTCGCGTCGAACCATCCGCTTACGCACCATGGGGCAGTAGCTGATATATTCTTGCCGCTTGAGGTTCTCCATCGCGAGAGCTTCTCGATGTGGCTGCGTATTGACGGCTAGCCAAGCCTTATTCGCCGTATCGGTCAAACGAACCTCACTCATCGAACTTTTTTCCCACGCATCGCGCGATGCTAGTGCACATCGAGACAATTGTGCACGTTTAAATTACGTTGACTACTGACGAAGGAAAAAGGCGGGCGAGCACCGGGTTCGCATCTTTCGAGCATAAGTTCGGGCGTGCCGCGGTGTTAGAAGTTTTGTAGGGGCCGGATTTTTAGGCGAGTAGGTATGCGAGTACTCTTCCTAAATCGATTTTTTTATCCGGACCATTCAGCGACCAGCCAGATGCTTTCCGACTTGGCCTTCGGGCTTGCGCGAGCCGGATATCCGGTAACCGTCATCACCAGCCGCCAGCTTTACGACGCGCCCCGCGATCAGCTTGCCGCACGCGAGCGGATTGAAGGTGTTGACGTTTTCCGTGTTTGGACGTCGAGATTTGGCCGTTCCAACCTCGCACTTCGCGCGATCGATTATCTAACCTTCTATTTGTCGGCAAGTTGGGCATTGCTCTCTCGAGTGCGCAGAGGCGACGTTGTCGTCGCAAAGACGGATCCCCCAATGATATCTGTCTTGGCGGCGCCGATAGCCAAACTTCGCGGCGCGCTCTTCGTAAACTGGCTCCAGGATATTTTTCCGGAGGTTGCCAAGGCCGTGGAAGTCGGCGGCGCCGTGACGGGATGGACGTACCGTCCTCTGCAGTCTCTGCGGAACGCATCGCTGCGGGCAGCCGATATGAATATCGTCATCGGCGATCGCATGGCTGAGCTGGTGATGTCGTTGGGCGTCGATAATTCGCGCCTGCGCATTATTCCGAATTGGACGAATTGCGGTGATATACG
The DNA here is from genome assembly GCF_900116175.1 of Hyphomicrobium facile. Taxonomy (GTDB): domain Bacteria; phylum Pseudomonadota; class Alphaproteobacteria; order Rhizobiales; family Hyphomicrobiaceae; genus Hyphomicrobium_B; species Hyphomicrobium_B facile. The sequence goes on along the minus strand of NZ_FPCH01000002.1, from coordinate 253,680 downwards.
GCCAATTGATCAGGGTTCAAATAAGCTGCGATCCAAATGGGAATTGGGCTCGGCATTCGTGGTGGGTTATTCGGGCAATTTGGGGCGGGCCCATGAAATCGATACCATTCTTGCCGCTGCAGCATCGATCGAGCAAAAGCGCGGTCGATCCGAAGAAGCTTCCCACATCGTCTGGCTGTTCGTTGGGGGAGGGGCGTTGTTTGAACCCCTGAAACGGGAAGCGCAGGTCCGCAAGCTCACGTCTTTGCAATTCCAGAACTACCAGCCGCGCGAAATACTTGCCGAAGCGCTGTCGGTTGCCAACGTCCACTTGGTCTCCCTCAAAGCGGAGCTCGAGGGCCTTATCGTGCCGAGTAAATTCTACGGTGTCGCGGCAGCCGGACGTCCGACGATATTCATCGGCGATAGGGACGGAGAAATTGCCCGTTATCTCACACGAATTGGCTGCGGCTTCGTCGTCGACATCGGAGACGGAGAGGGGTTGGCGAAAAGGATCCTGGAACTGGCTGAGAACGGCGAAGCGGCTAAGGACATGGGCCGGCGAGCCAGAGAATATTGCGAACAGCACTTCGACAGGAAGCAAGCGGCTTTGGCGTGGGACGCCGTGCTAACGGAATTGAAAGTAAAGAAGAATTATCGAGAATCGCGGACTATGCTAGATTCGTCAGCTTCTTGATCGACGCCCCTAAGCTATGATGCAGTCACGAATGCTTGGGCCTCAACGCCTAATGATCTTGCTGGCGGCCACGATAGCTGCCGTCGGAGCACTCTCGCTGTTGCCGATCGGCGAAATTCTAATTCATCCCCTCGAAGCGCGCTTCCCTGCAGAGAGGTTGTCGCCGGGCCAATCGATCGATGGAATTATTGCACTCGGCGGCGACGACGCAAGAATTAGCGCCGCCGCGGAGCTTGCGCGGGTTTATCCTGATGCAAGGGTCGTGGTTACCGGGGAGGACCCCGTGAAATCTCGCAGCATCGTGGCGCACCATGGGGTCTCTGCCGCAAGGCTTACGATAGAACCCAACGCCACGAACACGTTCGAGAATGCGACCTTCACAGCTGCGCTTTTGAGACCAAGGCCATCGCAGCAGTGGGTCCTCGTCACCTCGCGGTCCCACATGCCGCGTGCCGTAGGGTGCTTCCGGAAGGCTGGATTTACCGTTTTGGCTTGGCCGGTCAGTCGGCCGGCCGCGGCAGACAGACGGACCGATCGCATAGCCCTTCACGAATGGGCAGGGCTGCTCTTCTATCGGCTACTGGGAAGGATCGACGCATCATTTCCGGCACCGAGCGTCGTAGGCGGCTCTTGATTGAATGATGCGCTATCGATACGCCGCTTAGGCGGCCAATTTTAATGGTGGGCGCTTGGGCGAGCCTCTTCGGGGGTGCGCTTCGTCAGATCGGGGGGATCTTCTCCAAGCGCTGTCGCGAGATCGATTTGATGATCTTGCTCGTCGATGAGGATTTCACGGATTTGTTCCGCCATGGCGTATTCGCCTAAGGCCTCGCACTGCCGAACACGCTGACGATAATTCATGATGGTCTGGTTTTCATTGTCGAGATCGTATCTCAACATGGTTTTGGGATCATCCGAGATCCGTACCGGCTTCGGCATCGCGACCGGCATTTTTCCGAGATAGTCCACCTGCCGCGAGATAATCAGAGCGTGTTTGAGTTCTTCGTGCGCATGCGATTCCAATTGATCCGCAATGTTCATGTACTGCGCGCCTTTGAGAACCTGAGAATAGATCGTGTAGGAGATGATCGCCTGATACTCCCGAGCGAGATCCTCGTTCAGCAGGTCGGCCAGTTCGCTTCTCGTGACAGGTTTCTCAGAATCTCCGCTCGTAGCCATGGCGACATTCCTTCATTCGGATCTGATGCGATGCGGGACGCTGGGTTGCTGCAACTTGAAAGTGGAGACCGCGCATTCAGAGCCCGTGAAAATGAAACCGAACAGTGTTTGTTCTAAACGCGTTGAGGACAGGGGAGTTTCGGAGCTAGCCGGAATTTCTGTATTCGCGGAGCCGCAGGTGCGGGACAGAGCTGCAACTTCCGAAATAATAATCGTGCAAATACTCGTGCCGGAGCTGTCAATCGCGATGCCTGAGGTGTATGCGGACTAATCGGCTCATATCCAAGTTTATTTGAAAAATCAGACGGGTCGCGGCCCGAAAAAAATTGAGTTAGTTCGAACGACATCGGCCGTTAGGTCGAGGATGAATCAAATGCATTTCAGTAAAGTGGCGTGAGACCCCCGGCCGCACCGGACAATGAAAAGTGTGCAAAGTGCGGGCACCCGATTTTAAGAGATGATGGGCGGACATAAGTTATCCGCGAGGTGAGTTTAAGGAAGCCTCTGAAGGGCATTTTTTATGGATAAATTGCCGATCTCCTGTTTCATCATCGCGAAAAATGAAGCCGATCGGATTGCTCGTACCATCCGATCCGTTCGCCCGTGGGTCGATGAGATCGTCGTCGTCGACAGCGAAAGCACTGACGACACGGTCCGCGTAGCGGCATCCGAGGGCTGCCGTGTGATCACCCAGCGATGGCTGGGCTTCGGCGGACAAAAGCGATTTGCGGAAGATCAGTGCCGTAATGACTGGGTGCTGAACCTTGATGCGGACGAGGTCGTCACCTCGGCATTGAGGAGAGAAATTATCTCGCTCTTTGCGCACGTCGCCCCGCGTTTCGTCGCCTATGGCATGCCAATCGAACTCGTCTATCCGAACACCTCCCGGCCGAGGCGATGGGCGCGCGATCACTGGTACGTGCGATTGTATGATCGCCGGATAGTAAGGTTCCGCGATTCCATCGTGCACGATCTCGTCGTAACCGACGGCCACCCCGTGGGCATACTTCGCGCACCCGCCTACCACTATTCATTCCGGAGCTACGAGGACCTGAAGCGAAAGCTCGCCGAAAGGATGCAGCTCTCAGCGAAGCACGCCAACTCGACCCCCGCAAAGATCCTGGCGCGAATGGCCATCGAGTTTCCCGTCAATTTCTTCAAGTACTACATTGGCAGACGGCATTTCATGGGAGGCAGGAACGGCCTCCGGTATTCATGGGTTCAGGCGGACTATCGGCTGTTGAAGATTTTCCATATGTGGCGGGACAGAAGCTCTAAGTCTCGGGCCGAGCCCAATAGTATTGCCGATGGCCAAGAAAGTGTCGAAGGTCAAGCCGACCCCAATGCCGCTGCGGTCTCTCCGGCGGCAGAAATGCCACTGTACGGGTAGCAGCCGTCGCCGTACTAACGAGCGGCGCACGGGGCGCGCGCGAGAGGCGGCATCCGTGTATGATGCGGGCGGCCGCAACCGTTGACATTAGCCGGGGCGCAAATCAACGTACGTGTAGCGGGCGGAAACCAACACAAATTCTTCGACGGGCGACCTAGAGAAACCTATGCCGACGACATTTGATCTCCTGAAACGGCTCATGAAGGAAAACGGCCGGGAGTATGCGCCGCAGTATGCGCTCGTTGTCGTCTGTATGTTGCTGGTCGCGGCCATGACATCGCTGAGCGCGTACGTGCTGAAGTACGTGATCGACACGATTTTCGTGCATCAGAATCGTACCGCGCTCGTCGGCATCACATTTGGCATTGTCGGGATATTCGTGGCGAAGGGGTTTGCCGCTTATTTCTCCGAAGTCGTTCTCGGTACGATCGGCAATCGTCTTGTTGCGCAGACGCAAAAGCGCATGTTCGAGCATATGATGAAAGTCGACGTCGCTTTCTTTCAGCGACACAGCTCGAGCGAACTCGTCACCAGGATGTCGCATAACGCGAACGCCGTTAGAGACATGCTGAACATGGTGTCTCTGAACCTCGGGCGCGATCTCTTCACGATCATCGGTCTCGTCATCACGATGATTGCACTGGATCCGATCCTGTCGGCCATTGCGCTGATCGGCGGCCCGGTGGCTGCCCTATCGTCTCGCAAGATGGTCGAACGCATCAAGAAGGCGACGCGAAGTGAGGTTCACTCGCTGAGTGGCATCGTTCAGATTACGCGAGAAGTCAGCCAAGGGGCGCAGGTCGTAAAATCATTCCAGCTCGAAAACAAGATGCGAGTTCGAATGTTCGATGCGATCGAAGCTGTCCAGCGCCTGTCCAACAAAATGCTCCGCATCGGCGCCGGCGTGAACCCGCTCATGGAGACGATCGGTGGCTGTGCGGTTGCCGCTGTTGTTTTCTATGCCGGCTGGCGAAATCTCTATCACGGTGACAGCCCCGGGCAGTTCTTCGCCTTCATCACGGCTCTTCTGATGTGCGCAGATCCCGCCCGCAGGCTCTCGCGCGTTCAATTGTCGCTCGCAACAGCCGCCGTCGGCGTTCGCATGATGTATGAATTGATGGACAGCCCCGCACGCGAGGATGAACCTCCCGGGCGCCCCGAGCTTGTGATCCGGAACGGCGAGATCGTGCTGCGCGATGTCTCGTTCAGATACGTCCCGAACAAACCCGTCATCAATGGAATGTCGTTCTCGGTTCCGGCCGGCAAGGTGACGGCACTCGTCGGCCATTCCGGTGGCGGAAAATCAACTGTATTCGCATTGCTGCAAAGGCTTCGGGAGCCCGATTCCGGCGTTATCGAGATTGACGGCCAGGCGATAGCGGATGTCTCTCTCAAATCGCTGCGCCACAACATTTCCGTTGTCGGCCAGGATGCATTTCTGTTTGAAGGCTCGATCATCGATAACATCAGAGCCGGCCTCGACAACGCTACCGACGAACAATGCATCGAGGCGGCCAAAGCGGCCAGCGCTCATGAATTCATCATGTCGTTGCCGCGCGGATACGAAAATCCGGTCGGCGAACTCGGAGCCCAGGTCTCGGGCGGCCAGCGCCAGCGCATCGCGCTCGCGCGAGCCTACCTGAAGAGTGCGCCGATCATTCTCCTCGACGAGCCGACGTCCGCGCTCGATAGCGAAACCGAGGACGCCATTCAGCGCGAGCTGCGCAACCTGACGAAGGGAAAAACCACGCTCGTCATCGCTCACCGTCTGTCGACCATCCTGCACGCCGATCTCATCCATGTGATCGAGGCCGGGCGCGTCATCGAGAGCGGATCGCACGATGAGTTGATCGCGAACGGCGGGGCCTACAATCGCCTCTTCAAGCTTCAATTCGCGAAGTATCTCGAAAACAAACAGCCGCTGGCGGAAGCGGTCTGATCTCGTCTCGCGCATGTCCTGACGGCCGGCCGCCGCCCCGGCGCACGCGATTGCGCCGACTGTTGCTCATGAGCAACGGCAGATCCCCCGCAATTCCGCTATCTCAATACCCGAGCGTCAGCGTGGGGATTGAGTATGCCGGATCAAGCGCAGCCAAACCTGATCAGCAGAACGATCGACTACATCCTCGGCCGAAACACGCTGATCGGCATCGCCTCGTTCATGCTCCTGATCATCTCGGGATACGCGACCTGGCACGGCATGCGCGACTTCATCGTCGGTGTCTCGTCGACCCCTGCCGCACCTGCCGGCGGCATTTCGATCTCGAATGACGTTCTCGTCGCGGCGGTCGTCGTAGCGCTGACGTTTCTGCTATGGCTCACGCTTCGCGAGACGTTCGGCGCCAAGCGGCCATTCGGCCAGCGGCTGATCACAGGGGTGCTCTACGTATTCCTCGCCATCTGGTCGATAGGCTTCGGCTACGGGTTCTGGTGGAGCTTGATCTCGGGCCAGGAAGCAACGAAGACGGGCCTCGCGGGCCTCCAGGAGGACGCACGCGACGCCAGCGCCGCCGTCGCGGCGCGGCTCGACGCCGTACGCGGCCAGCTCGACAACGTCGTCACTTGGTCCGACAGCCAAATGACGCGCGAAGAAACGAGCGGCGGCAGCTGCGGCGTTGCATCGGGGGCCGGGAAGGGGCCGCTCTACAACGCACGCAGAAGTGTGCGCGACGCCGTCAGCGCGCTGCGCGACGGCATGACGAAGTCGTGGCTCGAACCGGTGCAGGCCGACGTGCAGTCTCTGCGCCAAGCGGCGGATGTGCTCGGCGGCGCGACGATCGAGGAACGCCAGCGCAACTTCGAGAATAAAGCGTCCGAAATTCGCGGCCTCGCGCGCAACATCGCTGCCCGCAGCAACCAGCTCGGTCAATCGACGGCGTCGGAAATGCGCGCGCTCGCCGATTCCGTATCGCAGCCGCCTGGAAAATCCGGGTCATCGTGTTTCGATCCGACGCTCGCCGAGCGGCTGCGCGATGCCGCGGCGCAAGCCGATCAACCCGCCGAGCTGAAACTGCGCGAAGCCGTGTTCAACGAAGGGCCTGCCGGCGTCGCGAATGCCGTCAAAAATCTTTGGAGCAATATCGGGGCCTACACGGCGAGCGCGTTCCGTTACATCGTCTCCGGCGGCAAGGTCCTAACGGCCGGACACACCGATGAAGGCGAGCCCATAACGGGCCGCGATGTCATCGCGCTTCTGGCGACGATCGGCATCGACATGGGCCTTCTCGCGTTGGCGATCATCAACCCGCCGCGCGAGCCGCCGTCCGTCCGCCCTTCGGGCACGCTTGCCCGGCAAATTCGCGATGCGATCGACACCGCAATCAATCGGGCGCCCGGCGCCGATCTCGAATGGGTGCGCCGGCACTTCGTTCATCACAACAAGGCGTCGTATCTGGTGATCCCAAATCTCTACAGCTGCGATCCCGATAATGTGGACGAAGCCGCGAAAGGAATGGCCGTCAATCAATTGGCAGGCGTGCTGAGCGACCTCGATCTCGTTCGCTGGCCGAAGGGCGGCAAGTGGTGGCTCTTCCAGGAGAACGAACTCAAGAAATTGAAAAAGGAGGAATCGCAGGGAAGCGATACCGACCTGACCGCAATCCGCAAAAAATGGGCGGAAGAGCAGGGGCTGACGGGCGAAGACCTAAAACAATACGTCGATAAGAGAGCCGTTCGAAATCACGGGCTCTTCTCGAAAGCGGAACGTGCGCTCGAGATCGCGGGCTGGAGCGAAAAGGCGCGGAGTGACATCGAAATCTTCAAGCTCGTCGATACAGATGGACTGACGCCGCTTCTGATGGTGCTGAATGAACCGGGCGGCGCCCGGAGCGAAGGACCGGCGCAGGCCGAAGCCGCCTAGCGGGCGTCAGATGTTTGCAATTTTTTGAAGCCAGTCGAGAACTTCCGAGGGGCCATAGAACGACGACTCGGACTCGGAGAAATTTTCGCCCTGAACCTTCAACCCAAACCCGCCAAGGTCTTCGGCCGCCCGAAACGCGTCCACGTCGGCGATATCGTCCCCGACCATCACGGGAATTTTGTTGGCAAACGCCGGGAGCGTGGCGAGTTTTCTAAGTGCGCGTCCCTTCGAGAAGCCGACAGGCAAAACCTCGACGACCTTGCGGCCTTCGCAAATTGAAAATTCGGTCGGATATTTCGGCACGAGTGTTTCGAGCAGCATCAACAAGGACGATTGAAGCTCGGGAGCGAGCCGGTAATGCAGCGCAATCCCGCTGCCCTTGTCCTCGTAGACGACGCCGGGCAAATCCTCGACGATCTTTTTGAGATCCATCACCAGCTCCGGATTGAAGCCCGGCGTGAGCGTTTCAATCTTTCCCTTGTCGGACAATCTCATTTGCCCGCCGTGAACGCCGGCCGCCACGAATTTCGCGGGATGAAGCAGACGGTCAACTTCTTCCAACGGCCGCCCGGTCACGATTGCCAAAGCGCCGTGCAACCGTTCGGCGATCTCGTCGAGAAGCTTCGGAAGGTAGGTGGGTACGTGCACCGTCGAGGGCGTCAGCGCAACGTCGAGAAGAGTTCCGTCGACGTCGAGGAAAAGCGCAACCGGCTCACCGTTGGCGATGAGACGCTCGACCGTCTTGCGCGCAGCAATAGCATGCTCCTCGCTCGACACGGCGTTTTCGCTGTACGTGGCGCTTGTCTTCAATTGCTGCGTCAAGAATATTCCCCTGCTCAAATGGAAAAACTAAATAGCGGCGCCTCGCTGGCGCGTTCGATTTCTCGCTCTAATGCCGCCCTGGTAAGGAGACCGGTTTGGGTGTCGATGAATTTCACGACGCTGGCTGCATTGATTGCTGCCGCACTCAGTGCGCGTCCAGGATCTTGAGTATCTGCAAGATAGCACGCGAATGTTGAGGAAAAAGCGTCCCCGGCGCCCGTCGTTGCCGCTGCGACGACATGCTCCGCAGCACGGTAATGAAGTTCCTGAGCCCGCGCGATGAATGCGCCATTCGCACCGTCAGTAAGCACGATGACGCCGACGCCAAGCTCTATCAGCGTGCCGAGGAATTTAACCAACGACATTTCGTAGCCGCCGCTACGCAGGCCACGTTTGGCAAGAGGCGGAATAGGCTCATCGTTTTTCGCGATGAGCGGGGCGCCGCCGTCGCCGAATGACTGCAGGAGTCGCGGCATCAAGGTCTGCGCTTCGGCACGGTTCACGCAGAGGATATCGATGTGCTTGAGGCTGTGCCAAAAATCGTCGAAACGGGCGGTGAGTTGGCGCACGCCGGGATTGACGGCAAGAAGCGCGCCCGCAGACTTCGCGTGTTCGACAACGAGCGGATAGCAGTTCGCCGACTGATTGCTTAGGTTGGCTACGTAAACCAGGTCAAGGCCTGCGAATGCCTGGTGTGGCAGATCGTTGGCTTCGATTTTCGTGTTCGCGCCACGGTAAGTAAAGACCGCGGCGTTCCTGTCGTGCGATGAAATGATGACGGACGATCCCGTCGGCTCTCGATCGTCGACGGCAATCCATGACACGTCGACGCCCTCGGCGCGGAGCAGGCCGAGTATGGTTTTCCCTTTATCGTCCCGCCCGATCTTGGCGATGATGGATGTATGATGCCCGAGGCGGGATGCCGCAACCGCCGCGTTCACCGCCCCGCCGCCACAGCTTGATGCGATTTCCTCCGCCTCCGTCTTGTGTCCTTCTTCGAGAAGAAGGAACGAGCTCTCGGCATTGCGCATCTTGACTTGTTCGATCTTGTCGCTCGCAATCGTGACGATCGTATCAACCATTGCGCCGCCAATGGTGAGGACGTTCATCTCGACTCCGTACGTTCCCCGACAAGATTACTCGACTGCCTGAACCACTGGTCCATTTCAGATCGCCAAAGGCGCGCACCGCCTGCAATTCCACTCGCCGGTGGAACGACGCTGGCCCATGGCGGAAGCGCGAATGTGATGCGCCGCGAATTGCCCCCGCCGATGTAGAGATGATCGACGTTGGTTAGAGCCTGCACAGCGGCGAGCACGCGCTTCGCCCGTTCATTCCAAGCCTCGTCGCCAAGTTCCAGATACGCGGCGTGACCGATATACTGGTCATAGTTGGTTTCGTCGTTCGCGTTGTGCTGGCCAAGCTCGAGACCGAAGAACGCGGTCCCATTGCAGAAAAGTGCGCAACCCATGCCGGTTCCGAACGTCAACACGCATTCGCGGCCAGGTCCCTTGGCAACGCCCAAGCCGTAGACGATGGCGTCATTCAGCACGCGAACCGGCACGCCGAACGCCCGCCCGAGTTCGTTCTCGAGGTCGAAGCCGGTCCAATGTTGCGTGCCGAGATTTGGCGCCGTCTTGATGTGCTCTCGTCCAACCACGCCGGGAAAACCGACCGAAACGCGCCCGAACGTCGGCAACGTCTTCACGATATCGGTAATCAGGCTGACGAGGGCTTCCGGCGTGCTCGGCTTGGGTGTCTGCGTCGTTATAAAATCCGATATCAACGTACCGGAGGCGTTGACCGTCGCCGTCTTGACCAGCGTCCCGCCTATGTCCACGCACAGAATGTTCGGATTGGACATGGCATCATCCCGGTTGGGAATGCTTATTCTATCCATGATGACACCCATTATGTCACCACGTTGGCCGTTAGTCGGCTCGGCGGGATGTTTTTTTTGGCTGAACTCTGCAATCGTTCGAGAGCTTGCCCCATCTCGGGCGGTGACTTCGGCGAGCGCGCGAAGCGGCGCTGCCCGGCCTTCATGAGGGCCGAGAAATAGCTGTGACTCCAGTCGTTTGAATCGTTCTTCCGAATGCCGCTGAGCAACCGGTCGTGGCGCTCGCGCCGTTCATCGAGCGGCATTTCGAGGGCGATCCGCAAGCCTTGCACCATATCGTTGACGTCATACGGATTGACGAGGACCGCGTCGGTGAGCTGCGCCGCGGCGCCGGCAAACTTCGAAAGAATGAGGACGCCAGGATCAGCCGGATCTTGGCACGCGATAAACTCTTTCGCGACAAGGTTCATGCCGTCCATAAGCGGCGTCACCCACCCGATGCGGGATAAGCGATAGACATCGCGAAGCTCGGCACGGGGGATGGTCCTGTGAATGTAATTGATCGGCACCCAGTCGAGTTCGCCGAAGCGGCCGTTGATCGAGCCGGCGAGGGACTCAAGCTCGGCCTTGATGTCGGCATAGGCTTCGACGCTTTCACGTGTCGGCGGCGCAAATTGCGACAGCACGATACGCCGGCGATAGTTTGGATATTCGTCGAGGAATTTTCCGTAAGCGCGGAATTTCTGCGGAAGGCCCTTGGTGTAATCCAGCCGGTCGATGCCGATGATCCGATTTGTCTCGGATGTGTCGGCCGCCTTCAAGGCCTCCACCTCGCCGGGACCGAACGCGAAATCGGCCGGATCGATGCCGACAGGGAAACACCCGATATCGAGCTCTGCCTCGAAAACGCGAATGCGGCCCGAGGGCAAGAGCCTCCCGAAGACGCTTTGCTGAAGAAAGTCGATCAAATTGCGCACATCTGACTGCGTTTGTAGCCCGATAAGATCGTAGGCGCTGAGCGCCCTGGCAATTTCCTTGTTTTCCGGAATTGCGAGTAAAGCCTGCGCTGGCCCGACTGGAATATGCAGGAAATAGCCGATCGGATTTTCTATGCCGAGCTTGCGCAATTCGAGCGCCATCGGCAACAGGTGATAATCGTGCACCCAGATCACGTCGTCGGGCTCGATCAGGGGCGCGAGATGAGCCGCAAAGCGCTCGTTCACCGCCACATAACGGGAATAATAGCCGGCCTCGAACTGCGCGAGATCGAGACGGTTGTGAAACACCGGCCACAACACCGAGTTCGAATAGCCGAGATAATATTCGGCATAATCCGCAGGCGTCAGCGGCTCTGTTACCGTCATATGGCCGTTCGCGCGGGAGACTTTTATCTCTGCGCAATCGCTATCGACGATTTGTCCGTCCCAACCGAACCAAAAACCGCTCTGACGTGCGAGAGTGTTATAAATCGCAACCGCGACTCCACCTGCCTGCTGAGCCACGTTGAAGTCGATGACCCGGTTCGAAACCATGACAAGCCTGGCCACGATAACTCCTTCTGTCCGACGCGTGAGCTTGGTAAAAGCCAGACCCCCGCGTGGCATTGCACCTGCGTGTAAACCCCCGGGATTGCTAAGGGTTCCCTTTTTCGGCCGGACGCACTGTTCTAAGCCTGTTCTGCTTGGGTCCGTGACGCAGAGAGGCCGGCTACGACGCGCATTCTTTGCCGCGGTGGGCAGTCCAGCCCTCGCAAGTGCGCGCAATTCGTGATAGCTACGGGGTTTAACGCAAATGGGGGACGGCGACGGCTCTTGAGCTCCGCCGGAATGCTGGATGGAGGCGCAGGGCCGTTCGTGGGGCGAATGGTTCAACTCGTCGACAATCTGATCGAACGTGTGTTTCCGCGTCTGCGGCGCCGGGCACTCTACGCCTATCCGATAGGCATCGCGATTTTCGCCCTCGCCGCGTTGGCGCGGATGGGGCTATCGAGATGGTTGCAGGACACCGTCCCGTTCTTGACGTTCTTTCTGGCGATCCTCGTCACGGCTCTCGTCGCGGGAACCGGGCCCGCCTTGCTGGTCGCCACAGCGTCGTTTTTCTTTAGCTGGTATTTTTTCCTGCCGGGTCCCGGATGGGGCGAGATCACACCCGCGACGGTCGTTGCTCTTGGAAGCTTCGCGGTCCTCTCGTTCTTCATCATCGCAGTCGTTCATCTCCTCAATCGAAAGGTCGAGAGTCTGATGAACGAGCGGGCGCGCAACGAAGCCTTGTTTCAGGACAGCGCGCTGGGAGAGCTACAACTCGAGCAGCTCAACATCGAGCTTCGCCACCGCCTGAAAAATACCTTCGCGGTCATCGCTGGTCTCGTCAGCCAATCGGCGCGGTATAGCCGCGACGTAGACGGCTTTGCCCAATCGCTCGCAGGGCGTCTCTCGGCGATGGGCAATGCGATGGACCTGATCGCGACGCGCAGTTTCGTCGGCGCCTCACTGCGTGAGCTGATCGCCGAAACGTTGAAGCCTCTGGTGCCGCCCGGCACGCAACGGTTCGAGATGGGCGGGCCGGATACGATCATCCCGGGCGACGTCGCAAGCGCGCTCGCGTTGACGCTTCACGAACTCGGAACGAACGCGATCAAATACGGCGCCTGGTCCGATGCGCGCGGAACGGTAAGCGCGAAATGGACCCTGAGCAAAATCGATGAGGATGAAATGTCCTTCGAGCTTGTCTGGGACGAACGAGGCGGCCCGCGCGTCTCGGCCCCGGAACGGCGAGGGCTTGGAACCACGTTGATCGATAGCGGATTTCCGAGCGCGCAGGTGGAGAGAGAGTTCAATGAACAGGGCGTTCGCTGCCGCATGGTCGCCGTCTTGAAACAGACGACGACGCGGCGCACGCGCGGCCGCGCAGCCTCGCTCTATTGACGTCGAAGCTCAGCTGACGTTCAGCGATCGGCGCGGCAGATGCAGGCCTGCGGAGGAAGGCTCGCGCTCGGCCCGCTCCTGTTCAATGGGGTTTACATCGTGTTTTGGCGTCACGCTCGACCAGGCGTCTTCCCATGTCTTCGATAGCGTCATCGCCGAATTGATCATCCCGGCCATGGAATAGGTCTGCGGAAGGTTACCCCACAATTGCCCCGTTGCGGGATTGAGGTCTTCGCTCATGAGGCCAAATGCGTTGCGCTTCTTGAGAAGTTCGCAGAAAAGCCCGTGCGCTTCCTCTTTGCGTCCGACGGATTCGAGCGCGTCGATGTACCAGAACTGGCATGCAAGAAACGCCGATTCCGGTAAGCCGAAATCGTCCTCGGCTGCGTAACGCAGCATCAAACCATTGCGCATCAATTCCCGGCCAACGGCGTTGACCGTCTTGACGAAGCGCGGATCGCTCGGCGGCAGAAAACCGAGATCGGCCAGCAACAAGACACTGGCGTCGAGTTCTTCGTGATCGAACGCGCCCGTAAACGAGCCGCGCTTGTCGCTCCACGCTCTGCTCAAAATCTCTGCCCGGATTTTGTCGGCGGATTCTTTCCAGTAGACGGCGCGCTCGCCCAATCCCAAAAGCGTGGCTATCCGGGCCAGGCGGTCGCAAGCGACCCAGCACAACACTGCGGAATGCGTATGAATGCGCATCCGCCCGCGATACTCCCATATGCCCGCATCCGGTTCCAGATAGAGACGGCGGGCATGCTCGCCGAGATATTCAAGCTCGCGAAAAAGGCTGACGTCGCCCATCCGCGGCAGGCGTTGATCGATGAACATCTGAGCGACGCCGAGTATGACGCTGCCATAAGCATCATGCTGCAATTGGTCGGACGCGAGATTGCCGACGCGCACGGGTCCCATGCCGAGGAAGCCCTGCAGGTGCGGGGCGATGCTCTCTTGAGCCGCATCATTGTGGACGATGCCATATACCGGCTTCAAGGGGCTCTGCGTGTCCGAGACGACCGTCGTGATGTAGTCGAGATAATTTTCCATCGACTGCGTGGCGCCCAAACGATTGAGCGCGCGGATGACGAAATATGCGTCGCGTAGCCAGCAGAACCGGTAATCCCACGTTCTGGGAGTATTCGGCGCTTCCGGTATCGACGTCGTCAGGGCCGCTGTGATTGCGCCCGTTTCCTCGTAGGTGCAGAGCTTCAGCGAAATTGCAGCGCGTATGATCTCCGGCTGCCATTCGTAGCTGACGGCAAGCCCGCGCACCCACGTCACCCAGAAATCGCGCGTCCGTTCCAGAAACTCTCGCGACATGGAATCGATCGAGCTTTCGATCGGCTCATCCGCGCCGATAACGAGCGTCGCCGGATGCGTCAGCGAAAACGACGTCTCGTGCGCGATATAAGATACCGGAAGATCGGTCGTGACGCGAACGGATGAGGAACCGCAGAGGTAGCGAACGTGGTTAGACCCGTACGAGGAGTTGGTGACAGGCTGGCCGTAATTGGACGTTGGCCTGACGCGCACGGAAATTCGCGGCCGTCCTCTCAGCGGTTCGATCCGGCGAACGAGCTGTGCGGGATGGAAGGGCCGGTCGTAGCGCCAGAAGCGCGGGCAGAAGTCCGTCACTTTGACGCTTGCGCCATTCTCGGCAATCAGGATCGTCTCGAGAATGCTCGTGTTGCGAATGTAATACGATGACGCCGAGACCTGCCCGTCGAGCACGACGTCGCAAAAACCTTTTTCCTCGTCACCGGCAAGCAACCGGCAAAAGATTGGATCGCCATCCAGCCGCGGAAAGCACCACCAGACGATGCGCGCGCTCTGATCAATGAGCGCAGCGATGCGCCCGTTGCCAATCGCCGCGACGTCGAGTGACGAGCGATAAGGATGGGAAGTGGACAGGGTCATCAGGTCCCCCTAGGAGTGAAACGTGCAAACGGGAACAACTCCGAAGCGACGGCGATGGTTGCCTGCGGCGCACGATGGCAGGGTCGACGTCCGGAGCGCTCGGAGACATGCATCACGGGATGAGCCTGCTTCAGGGCGTCCGGCCCAATTTATATAGTAGGCTCCGAGAAGGCGATGTCTTCGTAGGAAATCGGGCCAACAAATGGGCATTTCAAGAGCGAGATGTCTGACTTTTGACGAGCGATCTTAAGTAACGCGCCGTTATCCATTTCGATCGTGTGCGTCGAAGCCGTCCACTATTCCCACAGGGGCGGCGGTATTTACGCGACTTGGTTGGAAGCGCTATCGGCCGAGCGGCGCTCCTCGGCGCCATACGCGAGCATGGTCACGAGATCCTTCACATCCGCCGGATTGTAGGGCTTCGTCAGATGCGGGTAATCCCTGAGCCGTGGCGGCAGAAACACCAGATCGTTGTATCCCGTGGTGAAAGCGAACGGGATCCGGCGCCGGTCGAGGATTTCAGCTATCGGCGCGCTGTTGTCCGCTCCAAGATTTATGTCGATTAACGCAATGTCGAAATTGGAATCGGCGGCAGCCTTGAGACCATCGGAAAGCCGGCTAATCGGCCCAAGCACGGTATGACCTTCCGCCTCGAGATCGAGCTTCAGCTGCATGGCGATGAGGGCTTCATCTT
The DNA here is from genome assembly GCF_900116175.1 of Hyphomicrobium facile. Lineage (GTDB taxonomy): Bacteria > Pseudomonadota > Alphaproteobacteria > Rhizobiales > Hyphomicrobiaceae > Hyphomicrobium_B > Hyphomicrobium_B facile. The sequence goes on along the minus strand of NZ_FPCH01000002.1, from coordinate 238,376 downwards.
CGACGAGCAGGATGCGACAGGGACGATGAGGCGCCGGCATGTTGGCCGCCACCAGCGGCCCCCGCGCTTTCGGCACAATCGCGATGTGGCGTGTGCCAACCATGTGTGTCCGTGTCGACAGCTCGCCCTGGAAGTCGAATTGAAAACCTTCCGATGCGAAATTCATTTCAGCGACGCCGCCGCATTCCGATGCAGCGCTGCGAATGACGGCTAGCCCAAATCCGTTGCGCTCGGGCTTGGCGCAAAGCGGACCTCCGCTCTCTCGCCACGAGAACCCGATCTTGTCGCCGTCCGGCGTCGGGATCCGCGACCAGCCGATGGCAACCCTTCCTCCGGGTGCCGAAAGCGAGCCGTGTTTTACTGCGTTCGTGACGAGCTCGTGCAGCACGAGAGCCATGGACTGACCGAACTTCGATGTCAGCCGGACGCGCTCGCCGTCGACGACGATGTCGTTGTCCGATCGCGAGCGGAACGGCGCCAGCGCTCCCTGAACGAGTTCGTGGAGATCGACGCCCGTCCAGCTGCTCTGCCGCAAAAGGTCGTGCGCAGCCGACATTGCATGAATGCGCCCGTCGAGCGCCGATGCGAATGATCCGACGGAAACCGCATTGGAACTCGAGAGCCGGGCAATCGCCGCAACGTTGGCGAGAATGTTTTTCACCCTGTGATCGAGTTCGGCCATGAGAAGCTGCTGATGGCTCTCGGCGGACTTGCGATCGGTGATGTCGAGCAGCGTTCCAAGCACGCGCGGTGTCTCTGCGTTGCCGGTGCTGAAGGCGCGCGCACGGGCGAGAATCCATGCAACGCCGCGCGCACCCGTTACGCGAAATTCCAATTCGGCCGTCGTTTCCGCGTAATTTGCGGTGCGAACATAGCTGCGGACCATTTCGCGGTCGTCTTCGTGCACGAACTGAACGAACGACTCGAAGGTTTGATGTTCCGGCAGGTTGTTATGAAGAACCTCGGAGATATTGGCCGACCATTGCAGGGTCTGCGCCCTCTGGTCGAATTCGAATGTTGCAAGGTTCGCGGCCTCGCTCGCAAGGCGAAGCCGTTCTTCGCTCTCCTGCAGACGGGCATGGGATTCTTCGAGCTGCAGCGCGCGTTGGCGCACGCGCTCCTCGAGTTCGGCGTTGAGCGTATCGAGTTGCCGGCTCTTTCTGTAGAGCTCGACGAAGATCTGGACTTTCGCCTTGAGAATTTCCGGCACGACCGGAACCGACACGTAATCGACCGCGCCCGTCCGGTAACCTTTGAGCAGGTCGTCGATTTCAAGGCGAACCGCCGAGATGAATATGACCGCGGTCTTCTCGTGCCGCGGATGGTCTCTGATCATCGCCGCCAGCTCGAAGCCATCGAGATCCGGCATGCAAACGTCCATTAGGATAACGGCGATGTCCGTTTTGAGCAGCGCGGTCAGAGCTTCTTCCGCGGTCGTCGCTTTGATGAGGTTCGCATCGAGGCCATCGAGAATGGCCTCATACGTCATCAGCTTTCCCGGCTGATCATCGACGAGAAGTATGTTGACGGGTTCTGTCGAAGCGGATTGGCCTGTCATGGTTTCCCCGTCAACGGTGCAGCCACATGCGCAACGCGGAAATCAACTGCTCCGTATCGACAGGCTTCGCGAGATAATCGGATGCGCCGGCTTCGAGACATTTCTCGCGGTCGCCCTTCATCGCCTTTGCAGTGAGTGCGATGATAGGCAGCCGCTGGTTCTTCTCGCTGCTCCGAATTTTCTGCATGGTCTGATAACCGTCCATCTCCGGCATCATGATATCCATCAAGACGATCGAAACATCGGTCTTGCTCAAGGTCTCGATCGCTTCCAATCCGGTTGTCGCCGTCAGGACTTCCATGCCGCGACGTTCGAGGAGACTGCTCAACGCGAAAATATTTCGCGCATCGTCGTCAACCAGAAGAACCTTGCGCCCGATCAGATAGTCGTCTGTTTCGTGCAGCCGAGACAATAGTTCCTGCTTCTCGGCCGGAAGTTCGGTAACGACACGGTGCAGGAATAGCGCGGTCTCGTCGAGAAGACGCTCGGGGGATTCCACGCCCTTGACCACGATCGTACGGGCGTATTGCCGTATCTGCAAGTTCTCCTCGCTCGACAGTTCTCGTCCTGTGAACACAATGACGGGGATATCCCGCATCGCATCCTGACGGCTCATGTGTTCGAGGATTTCGAAACCCGACATATCCGGGAGTTTGAGGTCGAGAACGACGCAATCCACGCTCTCGCTTTTTAGAATTTCGATGGCGGAATTTCCGCTGGATGCTGTCAAGATTTCGACGTCGCTATCTTCGAGCAGCACCGAGACGCTCAACAGCTCGGAAGCGTCGTCTTCGATGATCAGCAATTTCTTGGTTCTGGAAGCGGAGAATGTGCCGATCTTGCGTAACGCCGCTTTCAGCTGCTCAGTCTGCAGTGGCTTCGTAAGGAACGAATATGCGCCACGTGCCAGCCCGTGATGACGATCGTCGTCGAGGGTGAGGACCTGAACGGGAATATGACGGGTGAGCGGGTTGTGCTTGAGCTGGCTGAGAACCGACCAGCCGAGCACGTCCGGAAGATGGATATCGAGCGAAATGGCGGTCGGATTGAAATCGGTCGCGAGCGTCATGGCATCGATGCCGCGTTGAGAAACGATGCCCTTGAATCCGGTCTCGTGCGCCGCGTCGAGCAGTATCCGCGCGAAGTTCGGATCGTCCTCGACAATGAGAAGAACCTGATCTCCGGCCGCGATGTTGTCGCGATCGTCTTCGATCGGCGGCGGCAGCGGACCGGCGAGTGACATTGGGACCGGCACTGGAGCGACGGAATCGGGCTTGGTCCGAACCTCGCTCGCCAGCGACGCGTAGCGGAGCGGCAGGTAAAGCGTGAACACGCTGCCCACTCCGGGTTCGCTTCGGAGCTGGATCTCGCCGCCGAGAAGATGCGCGAGTTCGCGGCTGATCGCGAGGCCAAGTCCGGTACCGCCGTATTTTCGGCTCGTACTCGCATCGGCCTGTTGAAACGCTTCGAAGATGAGCTTCTGCTTGTCGGCAGGAATGCCGATCCCTGAATCTTGCACCTCGAAGGCGACGATGGTCTGCGCCGCCGAGAGGATCGGATGATCGGGCCCCCACTTTCCGGTCGCAGGCTTGACCGTCAGCCGAACGTGACCCTCGCGTGTGAACTTGAATGCGTTCGACAGCAGGTTCTTCAGCACCTGCTGCAGGCGCTTCGAGTCCGTAAAAATCGATTTCCCGAGATCGGCATTGAAGACGACCTGGAAATCGAGCGCGCGGCGCTCTGCCTCGTGACGGAACGGCCGGGCAACCGCTTCGATCAGCCCGTTGAACGCAATCTCTTCGGCGTCGACCGACACCGTTCCGGATTCGATCTTCGAAAGATCGAGAATGTCGCTGATCAAATTCAGAAGATCCGTGCCGGCGCCATGAATTGTCCGCGCGAACTCGACCTGCCGGTCGGAGAGGTTGCCGTCGGGATTGTCGGTCAGTTGCTGCCCGAGAATGAGAATGCTGTTGAGCGGCGTCCGAAGCTCGTGAGACATGTTCGCGAGGAATTCGGATTTGTACCGCGATGTGAGCGCGAGCTCGGCGGCCTTCTCTTCGACGGCGCGGCGGGCCTGATCGATTTCCTCGTTCTTGCGTTCGACTTCGACGTTGCGTTCGGCGAGCTGTTGCGCCTTCTGCGCCAACTCCTCGTTCGTCTTCTGCATCGCCTTCTGCTGGTCTTGAAGCTCGGCGGCGAGCTGTTGCGACTGCATGAGCAGGCTTTCCGTTTGCATCGTCGCTTCGATACTGTTGAGAACGACGCCGATGCTGACCGATAGCTGTTCGAGGAACATCAGCTGAGCCGGTTCGAAATTCTGCAGAGAACTGAGCGAAATGACGGCCTTAATCTGATCCTCGAACGTGATCGGATGCACGATGACGCTGCGAGGAGGGGCCTTGAACACAACGGCGTCGATGCTGGCCGTCGGCTCCGGAATGTCCGTCAGGACGCGGCGTTTCTTTTCGATCGCACATTGTCCGATGAGGCTCGAACCAAGCTCGAGCCTCTCGGGATATCGAACGTCCACATCGTCGGCATACTTTGCAAGAATCTTCAGCTCGCTTCGCGTGGCATCGAACTGGTAGATAACGCCCTGATGCGCATTGATCAGGGGCACAAGTTCCGACAGCAGCTTTCTCGCGACGGTGATGACGTCACGCTGCCCCTGCAGCATGCTCGTGAAGCGGGCGAGGTTTGTGTTTAGCCAGTCCTGTTCGGTGTTGAGCTGCGTCGTCAACCGCAGATTCCCGATCATCGTATTGATGTAGTCTTTGAGTTCGGCCACCTCGCCGCGCGCGTCGACCTGAATGGAGCGGGTCAAGTCGCCTTTCGTCACCGCCGTCGTCACTTCTGCGATCGCGCGGACCTGTGTCGTGAGGTTTGCGGCAAGCAGGTTGACGTTGCCGGTGAGATCTTTCCACGTGCCGGCAGCGCCCGGAACGTTCGCCTGGCCGCCGAGACGGCCTTCGACGCCGACTTCGCGCGCGACCGTCGTCACCTGATCGGCAAAGAGCGCCAGAGTGTCCGTCATGTCGTTGATCGTCTCGGCCAGTGCCGCGACTTCGCCCTTGGACTTGACGGTCAGCTTCGGCTTGAGGTCGCCGTTGGCAACCGCGGTCACGACTTTCACGATGCCGCGAACCTGTTCCGTCAAGTTCGCCGCCATGACGTTGACGGTGTCGGTCAAATCCTTCCACGTACCGCCAACGCCGGGCACGGTGGCCTGACCGCCGAGGCGTCCTTCGGTGCCGACCTCGCGCGCAACGCGCGTCACTTCCGAAGCGAAGCCGTTGAGCTGATCGACCATCGTGTTGATGGTGTTCTTGAGCTCGAGAATTTCACCTTTGACGTCGACGGTGATTTTCCGCGAAAGGTCGCCGCGCGCCACAGCGGTCGTCACTTCGGCGATGTTGCGAACCTGCGTCGTCAGGTTTGCGGCGAGCAGGTTGACGTTATCGGTGAGGTCTTTCCACGTGCCGCCGACGCCCGGCACGACGGCTTGGCCACCGAGACGCCCTTCCGTGCCGACCTCGCGCGCAACGCGCGTCACTTCAGCCGCGAACGAGCGAAGCTGCTCGACCATCGTGTTCAACGTTTCTTTGAGCAGCAAAATCTCGCCGCGCACGTCGACGGTGATCTTTTTCGACAAGTCGCCGCTCGCGATAGCCGTCGCCACTTCCGCGATGTTTCGAACCTGGGCCGTCAGGTTGCCGGCCATGAAGTTGACGTTGTCGGTGAGATCCTTCCACGTACCGGCGACGCCCGACACCTGCGCTTGGCCGCCGAGCTTGCCTTCGGTGCCCACCTCGCGCGCAACGCGCGTCACTTCGGAAGCAAAGGCATTGAGCTGATCGACCATCGTGTTGATGGTGTTTTTGAGTTCGAGAATTTCGCCTTTGACGTCGACGGTGATCTTGCGCGAAAGGTCGCCGCGCGCCACGGCCGTCGTCACCTCGGCAATGTTGCGAACCTGACCCGTCAGGTTGCCCGCCATCGAGTTGACGTTGTCGGTCAAGTCCTTCCACGTACCGGCGACGCCCGGCACGGTCGCCTGACCGCCGAGTTTGCCTTCGGTGCCAACCTCGCGCGCAACGCGCGTCACTTCCGAGGCGAAACCATTGAGCTGATCGACCATCGTGTTGATGGTCTCTTTCAGCTCCAGCACCTCGCCGCGAACGTCGACATCGATCTTCTTCGACAAGTCGCCGCTCGCAATCGCCGTCGAAACCTCGGCGATATTGCGAACCTGCGTCGTGAGGTTCGAAGCCATCGAGTTGACGCTGTCGGTCAAATCTTTCCACGTTCCCGCGACGCCCGACACCTGGGCCTGTCCGCCGAGCTTGCCTTCCGTGCCGACTTCGCGCGCGACGCGCGTCACTTCGGAAGCAAAGGCATTGAGCTGATCGACCATCGTGTTGATGGTTTCCTTCAGCTGCCGGATTTCACCCGACACGTTGACGGTAATCTTCTTCGACAAGTCGCCGCGCGCAATTGCCGTCGCGACCTCGGCGATATTGCGAACCTGTCCGGTCAGGTTGCCGGCCATCGAGTTGACGTTGTCGGTCAAATCCTTCCACGTACCGGCGACGCCGGGCACCGTGGCCTGACCGCCGAGGCGGCCTTCCGTGCCGACTTCGCGCGCGACGCGCGTCACTTCCGAGGCGAAGCCGTTGAGCTGATCGACCATCGTGTTGATGGTGTTCTTGAGCTCGAGAATTTCGCCTTTGACGTCGACGGTGATCTTGCGCGAAAGGTCGCCGCGCGCCACGGCCGTCGTCACTTCGGCGATGTTTCGAACCTGCGTCGTCAGGTTTGCGGCGAGCAGGTTGACGTTGTCGGTAAGATCCTTCCACGTGCCGCCGACGCCCGGCACGACGGCCTGACCGCCGAGACGCCCTTCGGTGCCGACCTCGCGCGCCACGCGCGTCACCTCGGCAGCGAACGAGCGAAGCTGCTCGACCATCGTGTTGATGGCTTCTTTCAGCTGCAGGATCTCGCCGCGCACGTCGACCGTGATCTTCTTCGACAAGTCGCCGTTCGCGACTGCGATCGTAACGTCTGCGATGTTGCGGACCTGAGCGGTCAGGTTCGAGGCCATCGAGTTGACGCTCTCGGTCAGGTCTTTCCAGACGCCGGTGACCTCGCGAATCTGCGCCTGCCCGCCGAGCTTGCCTTCCGTGCCGACCTCGCGCGCAACGCGCGTCACTTCGGATGTGAAGACCGAAAGCTGCTTGATCATCGTATTGACGATGGTCGCCGAACGCAGGAACTCGCCCCTGAGGGGACGCCCGTCCACGTCGAGACGCATCGGCTGCAAGAGGTTGCCTTGCGCCACGGCTTCGATCGTGCGCGTCACTTCGGTCGTTGGCTGCAGCAGGTCGTCGATGAGCGAGTTGACCGACTGCTCCATCTCGCCCCAGGCGCCGTGCGCAAGACCGAGCCTCACGCGCTCGTTCGTCAGGCCGTCCTTGCCGACGACTTGGCCAACGCGCTGAAGCTGGTTCGCCATGCGCTGGTTGGTAATAATAATGTCGTTGACCGTGTCGGCGATTTTTCCGGGCAGACCTTCCCAATCGCCGCGCATGCGGACGCTAAAATCGCCGGCCTTAACCGCTTGAAGTGTTTGGAGCATCTCGAACAGAATGCTGCCCGGCCCCGAAGTTATTCGGTCGGACCCAACGGCGACAATCTGCTCCGACATATACAACTCCCCGCGAGTCACAATTAACCCCAAACAACGCCCGGCCCCGAAAAATAGTTCCCGGCTTCTTGGACAGCACAAGTTCTACCTACTGAGGCTCGTTATCCGTCTTTTTTATGCGGCGTCGGCCCCTTGGGACTTCGGCGCCCCGGTCTCAGCGGCTGGTCGAAGTTTTGAACGGCTCGTGGCCGTGATCTTCCGTTGCCGGCCGCCCCGTCATCTCCTCGAGCAACCGGCTGCGAGCCCGATTGACGCGGCTCTTCATCGTGCCGACCGCACAACCGCAGACCCTCGCTGCGTCTTCATAGGAAAATCCTTCCGCCGTGATCAGCAGTAACGCCTCGCGATGATCGGCCGTCAATCGCATCAAGGCTTTCTGCATATCGTCGAATTCGAGGTGGGTAAGTTGCGTGGCCGGAACGCTTGCGTTCATGGCCGCGTGATCCTCATCGAGCTCTTCGCGTTGCGATTTGCGGTAATGCGTAAAGTACGTGTTGCGAAGGATGGTGAAGAGCCAGGCCTTCAGGTTGGAATCGGGCACGAACGAGTCTTTGTGCGTCCAGGCCTTCAAAAGCGTTTCCTGCACGAGGTCGTTCGAAAGCTGCGCATCGCCGCTGAGTGAATGAGCGAAAGCCCGGAGATTTGGGATCGCCTGTATGAGGGCGTCGCCGAAGCTTGGAGTTTCTGTCACTTTGACTGCTCCTTGCTCTCGAGCTGGCGAACGAGATCGAGAAGGTCGTCAGGTACAGGTTCCTGAGCGATGTTGTCGTACATGGCTCGCATGCGCTGCCCGATCAGCTGCGCTGCGAAGCCTGGAAGCTGCGGAACCGCAGGCTGTGCAACATCGAGCTCCGGATGGCGCTCGGAATTCGGAAATTCATCTTCGGTCCGCGCGCTATCATCAGGCGGGTCGAGGCGCTGCTGCATGATAGCTATTTGCCCTTGAAGTTCATGATTGGCCCCGATTGGGACAAACTCCTCTAGGAAAGTTCTGATGTGGGGCTCGTCTGCCGAACGTGGCGCGAGAGAATTTGTTCCTGAGGGGGAACCGTCCCGATTGGTCCCGCGTTGGTGTTACGGTGCATATTGGCCGCCATGCAGAAACACGCGGTGGAGCTGGTGGTTCCAGAGAGTTGAAAAAAGCTCATCTGGCTGGTTCGGGAGGCTCAGGAATTATGTCGATTGCCCAGATGATCCGCGTGCATTTGCCGTACCTTCGGCGGTTCGCGCGCACGCTGACCGGCGCTCAGCAAACGGGTGACGCTTATGTTGCCACGCTGCTTGAAAGCTTGGTTTCCACGCCGTCCGATTTTCCAGCGAACATGCCGCCGCGGATGGCGCTCTATCATATGTTTCTGCGGGTATGGAATTCCGTCCGTCTGGACGGACAAGGCGCGGAGGACGGCCCGAATTCTCTCGGCGCCGCCCAGAGGCGCATAAATTCCATAAGCTCGCTGCCGCGGCAGGCCTTCCTGCTGGTCGCGGTAGAGGGCTTCACGTCCTCTGAGACGGCTGGAATTCTGGAAGTCGGCGAGCCCGAAGTTGAAAAGCTGCTCGAGATCGCTGGGCAGGAAATCGCTCACCAGGTGGCGACAAACGTCCTGATCATCGAGGATGAGCTGCTGATCGCAATGGACCTCGAAACGATCGTGACGAGCCTCGGCCACACCGTACAGGACGTCGCGACGACGAAGAATGAGGCGCTCGCCGCGGTCAAACGTCAGATGCCGGGGCTGATCCTGGCCGACGTCAAGCTCGCTGACGGCAGCAGCGGACTGGAGGCCGCCAAAGAGATCGTCGCCGAGCGCGAGGTGCCGATCATTTTCATAACGGCCTACCCCGAGAAGGTCCTGACCGGCGAACGGCCCGAACCGACGTTTCTGATTTCAAAGCCCTTCCAGCGCGACACGGTCATGGCCATCATCAGCCAGGCGTTGTTTTTCGACACCAAAGCCCATCCGAGAACGGCCGCCGCTTAGAATGAGTTGGGCGACCCGCACAGGGGGCGTGCTGGGTCCGTGCTGTGATGTCGTCCGCTGCACCGGCCACGTCGGCGTAGAAAACTTCCTTGTAATAAAGTAACACGGTTGTGAATGCAGCCACCCGCGTTTTTTCGGTAATAGCGTAGGGCAAAAAAGAGAAGGGAGTTACGTCCAATGAAATTCGCACAGGGCCTTGTGATCGCTGGCGCGGTTGCGGGAATGCTAGCCGCTGCTCCGCACGCCGACGCCGCAAGCCTCGCGGTAGGCAAGAAGCTCGAACTCAAAGTCGACGCCGCGAAGATGAACGAAGAGCGGGCGAGGCTCTGGGCCAAGTTCGGGGGCTGGTGCGGAATCAAGGATTGGCATCCGGCAATTGCGAGTTGCGAGGAGGTCACCGAAGGTGACGCGAAATTCCGCATTTTGACGCTCAAGGACGGCGGCAAGATCAAGGAAAAGCTTCTGGACGAGAAGCCGAACTTCTATCGCTACGAGATCATCGAAAGCCCGCTGCCCGTCAAAAATTATCAGGCTCAGTTCGCGCTGACGCCCGACGATGATGACGAGGACGAGATCAACTTTGCCTGGTCGGCGGTTTTCGACGCTGAAGGCAAACCTGATGCGGAAGCCAAGGGCGTCATCGAAGGCATCTTCAAGGCCGGATTGGACAACATCAAAGCGACGGCCGGCGCCAAGGCGGACGACTGACCGCAGGACGGTCTCGCGAAGCTATCGTGCTGAAAGAGAGAGCACGCAAAAAGGCGCCGGTCGATCCGGCGCCCTTTTGTTCACGTCTTCAGCGTCTCGATTGCGAGGCGAATGAGATCGGCGGTGCGGTCAACGCCGAGCTTCACCTTCATCTGCGTGCAGATATTGGCGACCGTCTTGTACGCGATGCCCAGATTGTCGGAAATCGCCGTCATGCTCTTGCCTTGCCCGAGCATTCTCAGGATTTCGACTTCGCGTGTCGAAAGCGATTGCAATGGATCGTCGGATGAAATCTGGCTGACCGCAATGCGAGACGCGAGATCGCGGTCGATGTATTGCTCGCCCGCGCGCACCTTGCGGATGGCCGAGATCAGTTCCTCGACAGGCGCGCTCTTGCTGACATAGCCACGTGCCCCGCCGCGAAGCGCCCGCACGGCGTAGATCGGTTCGTGATGCATGCTGAAAACGACGACGCGAGCCGCACTATCCGCCGCCACGATCCGCCTCAGGACTTCGAGCCCGCCCGCGCCTTCGAGGTTGAGGTCGAGCACGACGACGTCCGGACGCTCGGCCGCGTAAACCGCGAGCGCATCCTCAAGGCCTGCCGTTTCGATGACGGTAGCTTCGAAATGCACGACGAAGAGCTTCCTCAAGCCTTCACGAACGACGCCGTGATCGTCAACGATGAGAATTTTCATGCCGCGCTCTCAGATAGGGGTTCTTGCCGCGCGGCACTGCCGGTCGAGGCGGGGAGGGGGATTTCAACGATCAACATCACACCTTTACCTTCTTCACGATCGGCAATGCTGAGCCGCCCATCGAGCGAAGCAACGCGCTCTCGCATCCCGGGAAGCCCGAAGCCACGTGTTCCTTTTGCAGTAATTCCAGAGCCGTCATCGGTGACGACGACACGCAGCATTCCCTCGTCCGTTCGCCGCGCGGCGAGCCCGACGGACGCCGGTTGCCCGTGGCGAACGGCATTGCTGGTACCTTCTTGCAGAATGCGGAATGCCGTGTCCTCGATCGCAGACGGGTACCGCGCGTCCTCGATATCCATGCGAAATTCGATCTGGGGACGCCGCGCCTTCCAGAAGGCGACGAGGTTCTCCACCGCATGCGTCAGACCCTGATCGATGAGTAGTGCCGGCCTCAGGCGGCTGAGGACACCCCGCAAATGCACCTGCATATGCTGGACGGATTGCCGGATCGCCTTGCTGCGATCGACGGCCTCGTCCGCCGCGCCCCGCGATAGGAGAAGAGGTATCGCCTGCGCGTCGACATCAGCCGCGAACAGAAACGGCCCGATCTCGTCGTGAAGATCGCGGGCGATTTCCGAGCGCTCTTCTTCCTGGACTGTCGACAGCTGTTCGTTGAGCCGCTGGTTCTGCTGCTCGGACTCCTGCAGCTGTCCGGCCATGCGGTTGAAGGCGCGATAGATGAGCTTCAGATCCTGGGGTCCGTCTTCCGGGACGTGCGCCGTATAATCTCCCTGGCCGACGCGGTCGAGCGCCGAGGAAAGCTGCTCGAGTGGCCGCAGCGCTCGCCCCAGAGAGGCGTAGATGAGGGCCAGCACGACAAAGCAAAAGCTCCCGATGATAGTGAACTTCAGTTTGAGATCTTCCCAAACCTCGCCCACCTCGTTGTGAGAGTCTGCAGCGATCGCGATCGTTCCGAATTGCTTCAGTTCACCGGGCATGTCGAACAAGCGCGTGCGCGGTGAGCCGGAAAGCAGCCAATAAAGCCATCTCGGCGGAGGATCTGACGGTGGCGGAAGGCGCGAAGCGCTGGTGACTTTTCCATTAGGAGAGATAAGGCGCACGGAGAGGTGGCGGTCGCCATCAAACGACGAAATGAGCCTGTGCACTTGAGCCGGAGCGTCCGCGCTCGAGCCGATCGTCGACAACGCATCGCTGACGGCGCTAGAGCCGACGTCGATCGCCGACGACATCTCGAGATCGACCTTCCTGAGCCCGTGCCAATAGGTGAGCGCACCTCCGGCGATGAGGCAAAACGCCAAGACGAGCGCGACAAGCGCGAGAAGGCGGCGTCTGAGAGGCATCCGAAAATCGCCAGGATCTGTGTAACATTATAGCTTTGAGCCACACCGCATTGGCCGTCAAGCCACAGTTATATAGGGAAAAATTCCCGAACCGGCTCGCTGGCAGAGAACGTGCATCCATCGCGAGGGCTGGCACGCGAAAGCGCATCCGAGACCGGGAACGTACCGTTTTATGTCAACGTATTTTAAATCTTATGTCTCGAATTTGAACCGCGTGCGTCTCGCAGAGCTGATCGATCATCATCTGGCGCGCGTTCGCCATGGCAAGGTGCGGCTCTCGATTGTGATCAATCCGCTGATCAACCAGCCGCGCGCCGTTAACCCTCGCGAAGCATCAGCTACCGAAACCGACGCCGACACCCATTAACGACGTCGCGTTAACCGCGCTGTCCGAGGAGCTTCGGAATCCGAAGCGGCAGCCGCGTCCGGCGGAACGAGGCCTCTTCATAAAAGTCGAGTACCGCGTCGGTCATCGCAGCGACCGTGAATGTCTGCTCGACCTTTGCTCTGACGCGGCTCGCGCGTTCCGCCGCGGCGTCGAGATCGCCGAGTGTATCGGTAAGAGCGATCGCGAGCGCGTCGACGCTTCCCGGTTCGATGAGCCCCGTATCGGTGCCAGCGACAATCTCGGGAATGCCGCCGACGTTTGTCGCGATCAGGGGAAGCCCAGCCGCCGATGCTTCAAGCACGACGTAGGGAAAGCTCTCCGCCAGTGACGGGACGACCATGACGCGACCGAGCTTGAACGCCTCGCGCGCGGGCATTGCACCGGCGAAATGCACGATGTCATCAAGTCCGAGGCTCGACGCCAAGCTGCGAAGCGCCTCGCTATCCGGCCCGGAGCCGACGATCGTCGCTGTGACGGCGCGTGAAGGTTTGAGCTTCGCGATCGCCTTGAGAAGAATGTCGACGCCTTTGATCTGACGAAGCTCGCCGATGAAAAGCACGTCAGTCGCGTTGGGCAGCGCTGCGGCGCGTTCGAAATCCCGGCTTCCCAAACCGTTCGGAATAACACGCCGGGGCGCCCCCTGCGTTCCGACGTGGGCGGCATATTTGTCGGCGGCGTACTGGCTTTCGAAGATGAGACCGGTCGTCATGGCATCAAGGCTGCGCTCGACGGAGAGGAAAACCCTGCTTTCGAGCGTGCCGGGTTTGAAATTCAAGCTACCGCCGTGCGGTGTGTAGAACGACTTCACATCGCGCCCGGTAACCGACAGGCCGTAGCAAGCAAGGCGCGCATAGGCGCCGCCCTTGGCGCCATGGCCGTGCACGACGTCGAGATCGAGTGAGCCTGCATGCCGGAAAGCGGCGTGAACGGCCGCGAAATCTCCAAGACCCGGCATGCGCTTCATTGGAATGCGCGAAATCCCGAGCGTGAGCTTTGGAGCAAGAGCGGCGAACCTTCCCGCCGTCAGACGGTCCTCTGCTGTGTTGCCGGAGAGAATGCCGACATCGTGACCGCGGTTCGCCTGTTCCTCGGCAAGGTCGAGAACATGGCGGAAGAGGCCGCCCACAGGAGCCCGGAGACAGTGAAGGATCCGCATCTTTTCTCAACTCGACGATTTGTGGGGGAACGGCGGGCGAAGGAAAGGAGAGATCAGAAGAACCTCTCGAACACGTAAACGGTGTCGCTCGGCTTCACGAGATAGTCGGCCGGAACTTCGAGTTCCTGAACGAACCCGTTCTGCCGCCGCTTGATGCGGAAGCTGCGATCGCTGGCGCGCTCGGTGTAGCCGCCTGCGATGGCGATGGCCGTTTCGACGGTCATCCCGGAAACGTAGGGATACTGACCCGCGCTCTTCACTTCGCCGAGGATGAAAAAGGGCCGGTTCTGCTGAATATCGACCGTGACTTGCGGATCTTTGACGAACTCGGTGCCAAGCCGTGAACGTATGAGCTTTTGAAGTTCGTAGGTTGTCTTCCCGCGCGCGCCGATATTGCCGATCAACGGCACGGAAATCTTGCCTTCTTGATCGACGATGTAGAGGCGCGAGAGATTTGGCTGGCCATAGACAAAGATCCGAAGCCGGTCGCCGGTATCGAGCCGGTACGGCCCCTCGTTGTCATCGGCAGCGACCGTGAAGACAGCCGGCCTCCCCCATGCGACGGACTCCGCCGAAGCCGGCACGACCGGAACCGGATATCCGTCCGCCACGGGACCGCTATCGCCGCCAATCCGGGTATTAAGGTGCGCGATGTCCTGATCAGGCGCACATGCCCCTGCAAAGAGCGACAGAGCGGCAGCACAAAACGAGATCAGGCGGACTGACATCAGCAACTTTTCCGGGGCAAATGAACACCCGGAACATTAGGTCCGCGAGGTTAACAAAACCTGAGAAGGTGTATTTTTTCGGTGCGCTTAAGCAGTTGCTAACCTCGAGGACCGCTTACTCTAGCTGCGCTGAAATCCTTGACCGAGCACCACATATGCCGCCGCGAGCCCCCGCTTCGCCCGACGAAATTCAAATGTCGACAGTCTTCGACGCCTTGAAGCGGAAAGGCAGATGGCTCGTGCCTCTGTCCGTCGTGCTCGGCGGCTTGACCTTTGTCGTGCTGATGATGATGGCGCCGCGTTATCAAAGCGAAGCTGAGCTGGCGATCGTTGCGAAAGGCGCCTCAAGCACGTTTTCCGATCCGCGCAGCGCGTCCTCGGGCCCCGATCTCGTCACGACGCGGATGGATAAGGAAGCCATCAACACCCACGTCCGCGCTTTGCAATCGTCCGATCTGATGCTGCAAATCGCCAACGACCTGAAACTCGCTGAGCGGCCCGAGTTCAACAGCGCGCTTGGCCCCGTCGATCAGCTCGACGCCGTGCTCCGCATGATCGGCATCGGCGGTCCCCGCAGCGGCGAAAGCGAACGTGATCGCGTCATGTCGGCATTGCGGAGCCGTCTCGAAGTCTACACGGCGAAAGAGAGCCGCTTCATCGGCATTCGCATGACGTCGATCGACGCAGAACTCGCGTCGAAGATCGCCAACGCGATGGCCGAGAATTACCGCGCGTCCCTCGCCGAGCAGGGCGTGACCGAAATCGATGATCTTCAGACTGTCCTGAAAGCCAAGATCGATAAGCTCGGAGCCGAAGTGGCGACAGCCGAGACCGAGATCGATCGGTATCGCGGCAAGATCGATGGCTTCCGCGGTGGCGCGCAGAACACCGGTCTTAACGAACAGCAGATGTCGGACCTCACCGCCGAACTGTCGCGCGCCAAGGCGGCACGTGGCGAGGCTGATGCCCGCGCCGCATCCGCACGCGAGATGATGAAGGCAGGTACGGCCGACGCACTGGCCGATGTGCAGAAGTCGCCGCTGATCCAGAATCTCGTGCAGCAGCGTGTCCGCATCGAGCGGCAGATCTCTGAACTTTCCGCGACGTTGCTTCCGGCCCATCCGCGGATGCGCCAGCTCAATGCCGATCTCGCAGGGCTGAAGCTTCAGATCGATTCCGAAATTTCCAAGATCGTCTCGAGCCTGGAAAAGGAAGCGAAGGTCGCGCAGGGCCGCGAAAGCAGCATTGCGCAGAGTCTCGCGGATATCAAAAACCGCGTTGTGACGAATGCGCCGGAAGAGGCCCAGCTAAGGCAACTCGAAGCCAACGCGAAAGCCAAGAGAACCGAGCTTGAGAATCTCCAGGCCCAGCTCGAGGCCAATCGCAAGAAACTCGATGCGCGGGCTCAGCCGGTCGAAGCGCAGATTATCTCCAAGGCGCAGGCCGAGAGCGTCCCGATCTTCCCGAAGAAGTTCCAGCTTTCCGCATTGGTGGCGTTCGCGTCGCTGATGTTCGGAACGGCCTGGATCGTTATGGGCGCGCTGTTCCACGGCGTGCCGCCGCAAGGATACCGGAAGCTGAACGCATCGGATCGCCGCCGTTCCGAGCCCCCGCTGTTACGGGAAGAGCCGCTTATCAGCGAAATGCCCGAGACCGAGCCGGAGACCGAGCCGGAGCCCGCTCTCGCGACCGCGCCGGCTCATGCGGCAATTGCCGGTACGACATCCGAGCCCGCCGCGAAGGAAGCGTCGTTCGCGGCTTTCAACGACGGCGAGATGGAAGAATTGGCCGGGCGTCTCAAGGGGCGACGGAGCGTCGGAGGCGGCTTCCGCACGCTGATCACTGGCGAGTCGGACGACATCGTTCCCTATGCCGAAGCGACCGAGCTTGTGAAGGCGCTGGCGAAGAGCGGCGTTCAGCCGATCCTCGTCGACTGGAGCCCGAGCGGCGAAGGCTTTGCTCGTGACGCAGGCCTCGACATGAACGCCGGCTTTAATGATTTGCTGACTGGCCACGCTGGTTTTGAGGACATCATTCAACGTCTTCCGGGAACGACCGCGCACGTTGTCGCGAGCGGCCGAGCCGTGAGCGAAGACGAACGCGAACTCGACATCGATCGCTTGAATCTCGTGCTCGACGCGCTTGACGAGGCCTACGATCACATCGTCGTGGTCGGACGTCACGATGAGGCGCGCAGACTTTTCGAAGGCATAGAAGGCCGCTTCGATGCCGGAATTACCGTCGCGTCCTCCTTGCGGAAAGCGGCGGAACCTGAAGATCGCGACGGCACGTTCCTCGGCTTCGAAGTCGCCGAAATCGACGTCATTCGTTACGAGCGGCGTGAGGCCGTAGCGCCGGCGCTCATGCAACGCTTGGCGCGCGTCACGCAGAACCAGGCAGCCGCGGCGCGTCAGGCGTAGCGTTAGTCAATCGAGTTTGAGTAGGGGCGTATGGGGCGCAGAACGAACGAGTTTTTGAAAGCGACCCTTGCTGCTCTTCACTATTCCGGGGCGGCCGGTATCGCGTCCCGCAATATTCCCAAAGCCGGCGTCATTCTGATGCTTCATCACGTGACGCCGGAGAAGCCGCGAGGCTTCGAGCCCAACGGCATCCTGAAGGTCACGCCGGAATTTCTCGATGCCGTGATCGATACCGTACGCGGCGAGGGCTTCGAGATTACCGGGCTCGATGATGTCAAAGCGCGGCTCGAGAACGGTCGCTCGGCTCGAAAGCCGTTTGCCGTTTTCACGCTCGACGACGGCTACAAAGACAATCTGGATTTCGCCTATCCCGTCTTCAAGCGCCACAACGCGCCCTTCACCATCTATGTGCCGACAGCCTATGCGGACGGCGAGGGCGATCTCTGGTGGCTGGTACTGGAAGAAGCGCTGAGGCGGCTTCCGAACGTCAAAATCGATCGCGATGGCGTGCCACATATTTACGCGCTCGGGACCGATGCTGAAAAGACGGCCGCGTTCGAAGACATCTACTGGTGGCTTCGCCGGATGCCGGAGGCGCGTGCTCGCGCCATTACCCGCAACCTCGCTTCGCAAGCGGGCTTCGATCCGCTGGCGCTCTGCCGAAAACTGGTCATGAACTGGGACGAGATCCGCGCGCTCGCGCGCGATCCGCTGGCCACGATCGCCGCCCACACGTGCAATCACTTCGCGCTCGCCAAATTGCCATTGTCCGAGGCGACGCGCGAAATTGCCGACAGCGTGGCGCGCGTAGGCGAAGAGCTCGGCCAGCCTTGCCGGCACTTCAGCTATCCCTACGGCGACGAGGGAAGCGCGGGCGAGCGAGAATTCGAAATCGCCCGGAATCTTGGGATCGAAACCGCCGTCACGACACGCAAGGGTCTCGTTGACAAATCCAATGTTTCGACGATGACGGCGCTGCCGCGTCTTTCCCTCAACGGGGATTTTCAGGATCAGCGCTCAGTCAAGGTGTTGCTCTCAGGTCTACCCTTCGCGCTCCGGAACGGTGTTAAGCGTGCGCTCTCTCCACTGCGGCGCGGCGGCCTCGCGCCGTCACGCGTCGGGGCGTTGCATCCAGGCGATGAGCCAGCCGGCGGGTAGAACCCAGAGAAGCCCGGCGACGACGTAGTAAATGAGTTCCACGGTCGTGCTGACATTGCGGACTTGTAAGACGACCGCGACTGCGACTGCCAAGACCGCATAGGCGGTGATCAGCAATAGTAGAAGGACCGTGCCCACGAGTTTCCTTTTGCGTTGCGTCATCTGTTTTGAAATAGCCCCTGAACCCTGGATTTCCGTTCTGCCGCGCCTCATGGGCGCATTTGCCCTGTGCGCATGAAGGAGTATCACACGCCCTTCAAGACGGCCCGAGGATATGTCTGAGCAATGACGACTGCGCAACTTTCTGTAAAACGAGAAGCCGCTGCAACGCTTGGACGAAACTCCGGCAATCGCGCTGTGTCGCTTTGGCTGTGGTTCGTCGCATTGCTCGTTTTCGCGATGGTCGTCGTCGGTGGCGCGACGCGGCTGACGGAGAGCGGATTGTCGATCACGGAATGGCAACCGCTTCTCGGCGCGTTTCCGCCGCTCACTCACGCCGATTGGATGACGGCCTTCGAGAAATACAAGCAGATCCCTCAGTATACGGCCCTGAACCACGGCATGTCGCTGGAGGACTTCCAATTCATTTACTGGTGGGAGTGGGGCCACAGGCTGCTTGGCCGCCTCATCGGCGTCGTTTTCGCATTGCCGCTCGTATTCTTCTGGTGGACCGGCCGGCTCGATCGCGGGACCGGAATGAAATTCCTAGGCATCCTCGCGCTTGGCGCGCTTCAAGGTGCCATCGGCTGGTACATGGTGAAGTCGGGTCTGAGTGACCGCATCGAAGTCAGTCAGTATCGTCTCGCCCTGCATCTCACGACGGCTTTCATGATCCTGGGCCTGCTTGTCTGGCTCGCGCTCGATGAGTGGCCGGCAGAGCCCTACGTTACCGGTGAAATTGCGACGCCGCTCATAAAGCGGATGGCTTCGATCATCGTCGCCGCTGTTCTCGTACAGGTGGTTCTCGGAGCGTTCGTCGCGGGCCTCAGAGCCGGGCTCATCTACAATACGTGGCCGACGATGGACGGCCAGTGGTTCCCGAGCGACTATTGGGTCAACCCCGCATACTTGAGCTTTTTTGAAGGCCACGCCGCCGCGCAGTTCAACCACCGTGTGGTGGCGTACATCGTCACCGCGCTCGTGCTGGTACAAGTCTGGTTGACCTACCGGACGCCGGTCGACGATCGCATTCGCCTCAGCGCGCTTTGGCTTGGCGGAGCGGTCATCCTCCAGGCTGTGCTCGGCATCGCGACGCTTCTCGCGCACGTGCCGCTTCATCTCGGCCTATTGCATCAGGCTGGCGGAGCGGTCGTGCTCGCGATAGCCGTCGTGCACCTTTATGCGACGCGGCGAGCGGGAATAGAGCCGCGCGATTTCTCTAGTCGAGGCCGAGCATCAGCTTAGCCGGCAATCATCCACGCGGAGACGGAAGAACTTCAATTCCCCTCCCCTTGACGGGGAGGGGTTAGGGGTGGGGTGAAAGAACCGGGTGGGGCGAGAGAACCGGGTGGGGTGAAAGAACCGGCGTTGTCTCGGCGGAAAACGACGGGCTCTAATTTAGGCCGAGCATCAGCTTGATGTTCTGAACCGCGGCGCCGGCGGCGCCCTTGCCGAGGTTATCGAGCCGGGCGACGAGCACGGCCTGATTGAGTTCGGGCTTCCCGAACACGAAGATTTCGAGCCGGTCGGTGCCGTTCAAGGCCTCCGCTTCGAGCCGGCCGGCTTTTGCCGCGGGCCCTGTAACGACGCTCACGAAGTCCGCCGATTTATAGTAATCGCCGAACACGGCTTCGATGTCGGCGAGGCTCGGGCGGCCGCTCAGGGCATCGAGGTGAAGCGGCACCGAGACGAGCATGCCCTGCCTGAAGTTGCCGACGCTCGGCACGAAGATGGGCCGCCGCGTCAGGCCCGAATACTTCTGCAGCTCCGGAACGTGCTTATGCTCGAGGCCGAGGCCATAAAGCTCGAACGCGGGCGCGGTTCCCGCCTCGTAGGCTTCGATCATGCTCCGCCCGCCGCCGGAATATCCCGACACGGCGTTGACGGTGATGGGGTAATCCGGCTCGACGATACCCGCTTCGACAAGGGGCCGAATGAGCGCAATCCCGCCCGTCGGATAACATCCGGGGTTGGCAACGCGAGCGGCAGTTCTAATGGCGCCGGCCTGTCCAGGTGTCATCTCGGCGAAGCCATAGACCCATCCGTCGGCAATCCGATGGGCTGTCGAGGCGTCGACGATCTTCGGAGCGTTCGGGCCAAGCTCGTCCGCGAGCGCCACCGTTTCCCGCGCCGCGTCGTCCGGCAGACAAAGCACGACGAGATCGACATTGCTCAGCATTTCGGCGCGCGCGGCACGGTCCTTCCGCTTCGCCGGATCGATGCTCTTGACCTCGATCTGCGCGACGCCCGCGAGCCGCTCGCGGATTTCGAGGCCCGTCGTGCCCGCCTCGCCGTCGATGAAGACGCGCGCAAGTTTGGTTTTCGTCGTTGCCATGGCCGTCATTTTAACCGCCGAAGCCAAGCCGGTGCTTGATGCCCTGCCAAAGGGTTTCCGAACAGCCGACGCCGTAGGCCTCGCAGAAGATGCGATGGCTGTCACGATAGATCATATCGGCTGCCACGTAGAGAATGATAAGGAGGCCGAACCAGGCAATCCAAGGATACTGGGCAAGAAGCTTGGCGATAAACGTTGAGGCGACGGCCATCAGGATGATGGCGAAACCGAGCCCGATCACCAGCACCAGCGTGGATTCGCCCGCTGCGCCCGCGACCGCCAGAACGTTGTCGAGCGACATCGACAGGTCGGCGAGGATGATGGTCCAGAGCGCACTCCAGAACGTCGTCTGGTTGGGGATAGGGGCATTGGAGGCGAGGTTCTTTTCCACCTCATGGATCGAGTGCGTGTCGGCCTCGACAATCTGCTTGTACATCTTCCAGCAGACGAAGAGCAGAAGGAGGCCACCGGCAAGCGTCAAGCCGATCACCTGCAACATCTGCTGCGCGATGCTCGAGAAGATGATCCTGAGGACGACCGCTCCGAGAATGCCCCAGAAGATCACCTTGGCGCGCATCGACTTTTCAACGCGCGATGCCGCCATGCCGACGACGATGGCGTTGTCGCCCGCGAGCGTCAGGTCGATCATCAGGATGTTGAAGAGCGCGACGGCATGGGTGCGCCACCACTGGGGTGATACGAGATAGCCGACGTCCGTAACGAGAGTCGAAAACAGCTCATGTAAGCCGTTCAGCAGCCAATCCATCGTATCCCAAATCCCTCATAGCCACGGCCGAGCCGCGCTGGCACATGGAGCCGTATGTGGCACTGGGGCGGCAGGTCCGCAACCCGTCTGCAACATGAAATGAAACAGCCCGCCGGTTGGGCGGGCTGTTTTTTGTCTCAGGTATCCGGAGCGGATTAGCGCTTCGAGAACTGGAACGACTTGCGGGCCTTGACCTTGCCGTACTTCTTACGTTCGACGACGCGGCTATCGCGGGTCAGGAAGCCCTGCTTCTTCAGGACGCCACGAAGGTCCGGCTCATAATAGGTGAGCGCCTTCGAGATGCCGTGACGAACCGCACCGGCCTGACCCGAAAGTCCGCCGCCTGCGACAGAAATACGAATGTCGTATTGCGTCGAGCGGTTGGCGAGGTTAAGCGGCTGCTGCAAAAGCATCTGCAGCACGGGACGGGCGAAATAAGCCTTGAAGTCCTTGTTGTTGACCGTGATGAGGCCCTTGCCGGGCTTCAGCCAGACGCGGGCAACGGCGTTCTTCCGCTTGCCGGTTGCGTAAGCGCGGCCAAGCTTGTCGAGCTTCTGCGTCCGGACAGGCGCTGCCTGCGGCTCGGCGCCCTTGACGGTGGCAAGATCGGCCAGGGTCTTTGTTTCAGTAGCCATGGATCTCAGACCCTCACATTCTTACGGTTGAGCTTCGCGACATCGAGCTTTTCCGGGTTTTGCGCCTCATGGGGATGCGCGCCGCCCTTATAAACTCGGAGGTTGCGCATGATCTCACGATGCAGAGGACCGCGTGCGAGCATGCGCTCGACGGCCTTCTCGATGATCCGCTCGGGATGCTTGCTGTCGAGGATCTGGCGCGGCGTGCGCTCTTTGATGCCGCCCGGGTAGCCGGTGTGCCGGTAGTAGACTTTGTCTTCACGCTTGGCGCCGGTGAAGACGACCTTCTCGGCGTTGATGACGACGATGTTGTCGCCGCAGTCAACGTGAGGCGTGTAAATCGGTTTGTGCTTGCCCTTGAGGCGCGTCGCGATGAGAGCAGCAAGTCGGCCGACAACGAGCCCTTCGGCGTCGATGAGAACCCACTTCTTCTCCACCGTGGCCGGCTTGGCGACATAGGTAGACATTATTGAAGCTCCTTGGCGGATGGCTGCGCACGCTTCAAACGTCTACTGCGCGCTGCATTCCGAGAAGGGGCGTGCATACGCGAAAACGCGATCGCGGCGCAAGAGAAATCTGGAAGACAACGGAATATCGTTTTAAATCAATCGATTAGTCAATGAGGTAATATAATACCGCTATGTGGTATTATTCTACCGTCAAAGGCGCTGCGCCCGCAGCGCTTCCTCCTTGTTCATTTGCGATAAATCCAGCATGCGATAGACCTCCGGACGAATTCGAGGCGACACCCTCCCGGAAATCGGAACTAAGAGGTGTGCAACGTTTCTTATTCTTGTCTTAGTCGGCGTATCAGTTCGAACGGTAAATCACGCTCGCGGGCTGCGAGCGCAATGTGGAGCAACACGATGGCGGTCTCTCTGACCCGTACGGCGGCTGGCGTTATCATCGGAGCATTTGGCCTATGCGCGGCGATCGCGATGGCGTCAGCTCAGGACGCGGCCGCGCCGCAAGGCGCGCCGGCCGAGCAAGGCGCCCCCGCTGCGGCTGGCGGCAATCCGCCCTCGCAGGATGACGTGAAGCAGATCAAGCTGACGGACGAGCAGGTGACGCATTTCATCGCCGCTCAAAGCGATCTCGCATCCATCGCGTCGAAAATTCAGTCGGCCGGCGACAAGCCCGACCCGGCGCTCCAGGCCGAACTCGAAAGCATTGCGACGAAGCACGGCTTCGCCAACTTCGCCGAGCTCGATGACGTGGCGGCCAACATATCGATCGTCATGGCAGGGCTCGACAGCACGACCGGAAATTTCGTCGATCCCGTTGACGCGCTGAAGAAGGAGCGCGACGACGTTCAGAAAGACAAGAGTATTCCGGAGGCCGACAAGAAGCAGCTTCTCGATGAACTGAACGAAGCGATCAGCACGACGCCGAACCTCAAGTTCAAGGAGAACGTCGAGTTGGTGAAGGCACACCGCGCCGAAATCGAGAAGGCGTTGCAGTAGTAGGACAAGCGCGCGCCTTGCGGCGGTGAGGTGGCCCAAAAATTGGCCAGAGCATTGGCCTTGGAATTTGTGAGTCCTCTCATGCAAGATCTTTCGCCAGCCGGCGCGCCATTGCTCCTGACCGACGTCGTCGAGCCCGGAGTTGTCCGCCTGACATTGAACCGACCCGAGGCGCGAAACGCTCTTTCGCGCGCTCTGCTCGATAACGTGCATGCGGCGATCGTTGAGCTCGGTCGGGACAAGTCGGTCGCCGTCATCATCCTTGCTGCCGCGGGTAAGGTCTTCTCGTCCGGTCACGACCTGAAGGAAATGACCGCGCACCGCACCGACGCCGACTGTGGCGAAGCCTTTTTCCGGGACACCATGACCGCGTGCTCGGCAATGATGCGCGGCATCGTCGCCTGCCCGAAACCGGTCATCGCCGCCGTCGAGGGACGCGCAACGGCGGCGGGCTGCCAACTCGTCGCCACCTGCGATCTGGCCGTTGCCGCCGCGTCGGCGGACTTCGCGACGCCCGGCGTCAATATCGGACTGTTCTGTTCGACGCCCATGGTCGCGCTCTCCCGAAATGTTTCCCGGAAGCGCGCGATGGAAATGCTGCTCCTCGGTGAGGCGATCTCGGCGACCGACGCGGTTGCCTATGGCCTCCTGAACCGCGTCGTGCCGGATGGCGATGTGATGCGAGAAGCCCTGAGTATGGCGCGCGCGATTGCAGCGAAATCGAAAGCGACTGTCGCGATCGGCAAGGCCGCTTTCTACAGGCAAGCCGAGCTGCCGCTCGATGAAGCGTACGCGTACGCCAGCGAAGTGATGGTCAAGAATATGATGGAAGCCGACGCGGGCGAGGGCATCTGTGCGTTCCTCGAAAAGCGCAAGCCCGAATGGAAGGACAGCTGAATTGGAGCCGCGAATTTCATTTGTCACGCTCGGTGTCGCCGACGTCGGAAAGTCTCGCAAGTTCTATGAGGCGGTAGGCTTTCGCGCGTCCGCCGCAAGCAAGGCGGAAGTCGCGTTCTTCGACCTCGGTGGAATTGTTCTTTCGCTGTTCGGCCGCGAAGACTTGGCGAACGATGCAGGCGTGTCCGCCAGCAAGCCTGGATTTTCCGGCGTATCTCTCGCCCACAACGTCAACTCCGAAGCCGAAGTCGATCTGGTTCTGAAGGAAGCTGTCTCCGCGGGGGCAAAGCTGTTGAAGCCCGGTCAGAAGGTTTTTTGGGGCGGATATTCCGGCTACTTCGCCGATCCTGACGGCCACCTTTGGGAGGTTGCCTACAACCCGTTCATGTCGCTCGACGCAGAGGGCCGAGTGTCTATTCCGGCACCCGCATGATGACCATCGACGGGTTGAGCGACGACGAAATCCGGAGCCTCCTGAAGCGCGTGAAAACGTTCGCCGTCGTTGGTGCGTCGCAAAAGTCCGCACGCCCGAGCAACGGCGTCATGCGCTTTCTGATCGGCGAGGGCTATGTCGTTAAGCCCGTCAATCCCGGCATCGCAGGCAAAACCATTCACGGCCAGACGGTTTACGCGAGGCTCGCCGACGTGCCGGCACCCGTCGATGTTGTCGATGTGTTTCGCGCGCCGGAGGCAGTGACGGACGTCGTGCGCGACGCGATCGCGGTCAAGGGAAGCACGGGCGCAAGCGTGGTTTGGATGCAGCTCGGCGTCATTAACGAAGAAGCCGCGGCGATGGCTCGTGCTGCCGGCTTCACCGTCGTGATGGACCGTTGCCCGAAAATAGAAATCGCCAGATTGATGCTGAAAGGCAAATGTCGAACAGACTGACGCGCCCGACACTGGGAAACCTCTTGGAAAGCGGACGGGGCGCCGTTCTCAGCCGCGGCATCCTGACATTCTAAATCTTCAGGGCGAGCATGCCTAAGTAAACGCGTTGCCAGACACAATACGGCTCGGCTGTTCCCTTAGGAACATCGCTGGGCCAAGCAGAGGTACGAGACTTTGCGTTCCCTCGGCAAATGAGGCATATGCCTTTGAAGACCCCGGAGCCACGGTAACAATGAAGTCGGGTACCTTGACGTCTGTAAAACTGCCAGCGGATTGGTCGGTGGAAACCATTCTCCCGATCGAATTCCAGGGACAAGAGCTGATGCTCGAAGCCCATGCCTATCGCGGAGAGACCGATGAAGAGCAGATTTTGGCGCTCGTGCATCGCGATGCGGCCAAATTCAACGGTTCAGCGCCGATCCCGGTGGTTCGCGTTCATTCCGGCTGCGTGACGGGCGATATCTTCCACTCGCTGCGCTGCGACTGCTACCAGCAACTCCAGGCCGCTTTGAAGATCATCTCCGATGTGCCCTATGGCGCGATTATCTACGTGCCGTACCACGAAGGGCGCGGCATCGGCCTGTTCAAGAAGATCCAGGCTTATGCGCTGCAGGACCAGGGGCTCGATACCGTCGAAGCCAACATCGAGGTCGGCGCGCCGATCGATAGCCGCGATTATGGCCTGACCGCGCGCGTGCTGGCTGACCTCCAGATGCCGGAGATCAAACTTTTGTCGAACAACCCGGCAAAGGAGCAGGCGCTTAAATCGCACGGCATCCGCGTCGTCGAGCGGCTGCCCATCGTCGCCATGCCGAACAAGTTCAACAAGCGCTATCTCGAAACGAAGCGCGCCCGCATGGCCCACAAGCTCTAGGCAACGGACGCTAAGCGATCGGCTCGCGTGGTTTCTCGGTCGTCTTCGGAACGGTGAACCCGCCCTCTGCGACGAGACGCGAGAAGAGGCCGCCACGTTCCGCAAGTTCGACGAACTGCCCGCGCTCCACGATTTTACCCTGATCGAGCACCAGGATCTGATCGGCATCGGCGACGGTCGAGAGCCGATGCGCGATGACGAAGGTCGTGCGGCCCGCGCGCAGCGTATCGAGCGCCCGCTTGATCTTGGCTTCTGTCTCTGAATCGAGCGCGCTCGTCGCCTCATCGAGAATGAGGATCGGCGCATCCTTCAAAATGGCGCGCGCAATTGCAATGCGCTGACGCTCGCCGCCCGACAGCGCCAGACCCCGTTCCCCGATCACGAAGTCGTATCCACCGGGCTTCCGCATGATGAAGTCGTGCGCTTCGGCGAGACGGCTCGCATGCTCGACTTCCGCATCCGTCGCACCGGGTCGGCCGATGCGAATGTTTTCGCCGATGGAACGATTGAAGAGCCCGGCGTCCTGAAAAACGACGGCGATCGCGCCTCTCAAAGATTGCAGCGTAACCCCGGCGATATCCTGATTGTCGACCAAGATGCGCCCGGATTTTGGCTTCAGGAAACGTTGCAGCAAGCCGATCGTGGTCGACTTGCCCGATCCCGTCGGGCCGACGAACGCAATCGTTTCTCCGGCTTTGACTGAGAACGAAAGATCGCTGATGCCCTGCGGTGCGCCCTCGTAGCGAAAGCTCACATCATCGAAGGTGACCGCGCCTTCGACGGTGCGAAGCGGTTTGGCGCTCGGTGCATCGACAGGCGCGCCTCCTTCATCGATGAGCCGGAACAACGCCGTGAGCGTCGGAGCCTGCTGGTCGATCCGCACCGCAAATCCTGATAACGCGTCGAGCTTCGATATCAAGAGCGCCGCGAAGGCGACGAAGCTGACGATCTCGCCGACGGTCAGCTCGCCGCGCCCGGCGAGGACGGCGCCCGCGGAGAAGATAATGACCATCGTCAGGGTCGCGGCTGAGCGCTGCAGGACGGTCAGCACGCCCCACCACGTCAGCACTGGATATTGAGCGGCGAGAAGATCGTTCGCCAATCCTCTGAGCGCATCGGCTTCAGCCTTGAGACGCCCATAACTCTGCACGACGGTCACGTTTCCGATGACATCGACGACGCGGCTGGAAAGCGCGGTTTCGTGCTCCTCGACGGCCGCTTGGCCAACGGCCGTACGCTTGACGACGACCACGTGCATCAGCGTGTAAACGGCAGCGAGCGTCACCAGAATGACCGACATCCGGACGTCCATCGCGAACGCCGTCGGCACTAGCAGGATGATGCCGAAAACCGTCGCCAGCTGCTCGCGCATGACGCCGAGCCAGAGCCAAAACAGCGCACTCATTCCGGAAAGGATCGTCCGTATAGTCGCCCCCGACCCGCGCGTGGCATGTGAACTTTGCGGCAGGGCGATCGTTTTCTCGAAAATGCTTGCGAGGTGAGCCAGCTTCTGGCGATGCGCAAGGCGATCCGCGTTTATCCCGACGATGACGCCGGCGAAGATCCCGAAAAGACCGAGAAGCGCCCAAAGTCCGATATAGAAAAATGCGCTTTCGCCTTTGCTCAGGGCATCCACAACCCGCCCGAACAGGATGGGTTCGGCAAGCTGGGTAACCGCGATCACCACGCCTGCTGCCGCGAGCCCCATGGCGAGGTATTTTTCGGGAGCTAAAAGAGCGAGCGCGCGCGTATAGATTGCAATGAGGCCAAGCGGCTTCGAATTCATGATGGGATGCTATGTAAGATGAGAGGAAACGAATGCCCTTAGCGAGGAGTGCGAAATCTCGATGGCGGCCCGATGGCGCTACGATCATTCGACTGCGTTATATCACTCCGAGATCTCATGACATCCGGCAAAATTAGTAAGGAAGGTTCTGCGCCGCGCCGTGGCGGCAAATCCGCTCGTGCGGGCGAGCTGCCGCAGTCGATCTTCGATCCCATCGTCAATGCGCCGGCGGACCGGCCGTTCATCATCGCGCAGCTGGGCCAATCCCTCGACGGACGAATTGCGACGGGGAGCGGCGACTCGCGCGGAATTAACGGTGCCGCCGCCCTGGATCACCTGCATCGGCTGCGGTCCAAGGTCGATGCCGTCGTAGTTGGGATTGGAACGATCATAGCCGACGATCCGCAACTCACCGTCAGACGCGTCGACGGTCCGCAGCCGGTCCGCGTCATCATCGATCCGAGAGGACGCCTTCAGGCATCCGCACGCTGCCTCGCGACGGGTGAAAGCGCCTGCCTCGTCGTGACGAGCAGTGGAGGGCTCGTGCCGAAAGGCGCCGAAGGGCTCGTAATAAAAGCCGCCGCGCAGCGGATCGAGCCTGCCGACATCGTCGAAGCGCTTTTCAAGCGAGGGCTTAAGAAGATCCTGGTGGAGGGCGGGGGAACGACGATCTCGCATTTCATCAATGCCGGGATAGTGGACCGGATTCATATCCTGGCCGCGCCGCTGATCTTGGGTTCCGGAATTCCCGGACTGTCACTGATGCCGATCGACAGCGTCAACGAGGCGATACGGCCGGAAACCACAGTGCACGTTCTTGACGGCGGCGATGTGCTGTTCGATTGTGATCTGAGGCATCAGCGGCGAGGCTAAAGCATGGCCCAGGATCCCAAGTACGATCTCCCGACGTACACGCCAGTAGCGCGCGGTTTGCATTGGTGGATCGCGTTGCTCGTCTTCATCCAGCTACCGCTCGGCTTTTACATGGCGTACCGGGGCAACGAAATGCCCGGCGTCAATGAAAAGGGTGAGCCGGTCAAGGGCGTCTGGGATGCGCTGACGGACACTCTCTATAGTTCGCATAAAGTCATCGGGCTGACGATATTGCTCTTTGTCATTCTGCGCCTGCTCTACCGTTTGACTCGTGGAGCACCGCGTTCCGATCCGACCGTTCCACCCGCGTTGACCGGCATTAGCCATTTCGTCCATTGGGCGCTCTATGCGCTGCTGATCGCCGTTCCGGTTATCGGCTACAAGGCGATTTCCTACGGCAACTATCTCGACGTCTTCGGAGTCCACCTCCCGGCAATCAGCGAAAAGAACGAGAACCTCGCTAAGGAAGTCTTCGAGTGGCACGAGACCGGAGCGATCCTGATCATCGTATTCGCATCGATACACATCGCAGCCGCCGTCTATCATCGGTTCATTCGCAGGGACCGGGTCGTCGAGCGAATGATACCGAAGCGGGTAGTCTAACCGGCGGCCGGTTTCAGGGTGGCGCAGCGAACACGTCGGTGTGTCCGACAAACGCTGCGGTCCGCGTAACGTTCACCCAACCGACAACGGCCTTCGCGTCGACGCCGCCGCTTTCGGTCACGGCGACCGCATATCCGCGGATCAATTCGTCTATCAGCATCCGGTCGTTGCGCTCGAGCCGCCATGGGCTGTCGCCCTCGACGACGACGTGCCCGTTGATGCGGAATTGATCGACCAGGTGCGAAGGCGCGAGCGGTCCTGCGGCCGGACCGAAACCTTTGTCCCGCATCTGGTGACGCTGAAAGGCTGCCGTCATTTGATTGTCGGCGGGCCGGTGAGGCGTCCACTTTTGCAGGCCGTTGTAGGTCAGCGTCGCGTAGAACGCCGCGCCCGCAGCAGTGACGGCTTTCGCCAGCGTCCGTATGTAGTCTTCCGACGTCAGATCGAAGAAGGCTGACGCTGTGACGAGCTGAGGCTTCTCGTCGAGAAGCATTTGCGTGTCGCGGGCGAGATCGGCGGTCTTGAAGGTGACAGTGATCCTGAGGCGGCCCTTTTCGAGCAGCAACGTCTCGCCGGTTTCCTCGTGGCGGTCTGCCCATTGAATGAGCTTGGATTTCGCCACGTCTAATAAGGCCGGGTCGTGATCGACGAGCGTCCATGTCTGCCGCTCCGGCAGCAAAGCCGACGTCGCCCTGAGATTGGCGCCGGTGCCGGCTCCCAAATCGAGAATGCGGAGATCGCCTCTGAGCGCAAAGCGTGCTGCCACCGCATTGGCAACGCTCGCGTTACGCGCGCGCGCGTCGGCGGCTTCGCGCAGGTCAAGCCATTCGGGCGAGAAATCGCTCACGGGCGTAATCCAAGAATGACGGCTGCAATGCGCCGCGCTGTTTCGTGCCAGGTCGGCAAGGTGCGGCCCGCTTCCCAGGCCGCATCGGCAAGCCGGTCGCGAAGCTTCTTATCGGTCAGCGCGCGCTGCAGCGCCGACGTGAGCTGGCCGACGTTGCCCGCCTCGACGTGAAGCGCCGCCGCTTCGCCCGCCGTATCGGCCGCAGCGCCCCCGGCAGCCAGCACGATCGGCAGGCCGCGAGCCATCGCTTCGGCCAGAACCATGCCGTATCCTTCGAACAGCGATGCCGAGACGAAGAGATCTGCACAATCGTAGAACCGGTCGAGCGTCGCCGGCACGACTTTGCCCGCGAGGGTGACGCGATTTTCAAGGCCGTGCTTGGCTATTGCATTTTGAACAGCCTCGACAGCCTGCTGATGACGGTCGAGCGCGCCCGCGATCGTCAACCGCCAATCGATTGTGTCGAGCGGCGCGAGAGCTTCGACGAGAAGGTCGTAACCTTTGCGCGGCATGACGGCGCCGACGGCCAGAATCTGCAACGGCGCGCCGGTGCCGGTCGCCCGCTGCGCGGGGTCCGTTCCAGGCTCCGCGATCGTGATCTTATCGGGCGAAATCGCCATGTGCTCGGTGAGGATGCGCTTCGTCGCGCGGCTCGTCACGATGATGTGGTTGGCGCGCTCCAGCGCCCGCTCTTCGCTGGCTTTGAGCTCGACCTTCCGCGCGTGCGGCAACCCGGTTTCAAGAAACAGCGGATGATGGACGAGGCCGATGACGCGTCCCGGAATCTTACCGAGAATCGTGTCGGGAAAAGCGCCGTAGGCGAGGCCGTCTACGAGCAGCACCGAATCCGCATGCCGCGTCTCGAGAATGCGGCGCGTTTCGTCCAGATCGTTCGCATCCGGATTTGGAAACGAGCCGGGCAGCGAGAGAACCGATACGGGAACGCCGAACGCAGGCAACAGCTCGATCACGCGGCGATCGTAGGCATAGCCTCCGGTCGTCGCTTTCAGATCTCCGGGGATGGCGAAAACGGCTTCAGCCACCGATCGGTCCCTCGTAGCTGGCGCGCGCCAGGTCGGTTTCCGACAGCGTCACGCGAATTCGTGCAAGCGTTTTTCCTTCCTCGCCAAGCGCACCCGAAGCGGCGGCCTTGGCGATGCGGTCGAAAATATATTTGCAGAGAAATTCCGTCGTGGTGAGGGCGCCCTTGAATTGCGGAAGCACGTCGAGGTTCTGATAGGCGAGCGGCTGCAGCGTCGCGCCGAGCACGCTCAAGGCCGCGCCGATATCGACGACGACGTTCTGCTCGGTCAGTTTTTCACGAAAGAACGCAACGTCGACGACGTAGGTCGCACCGTGAAGGTTCTGCGCCGGTCCGAAAAAGGGATTGGGCAGCGAATGGGCGATCATGATGCGGTCGCGAACTTCGACGGAGTACATGGATGGCTTCAACCTGTGCGAATTAATAGCGGACGATGGGCGGAAGGTCGGACGATGACCAGATTTTCGGAAGCGCCGAGGGTAGATCCTCGAAATTGACGGCATCGGCGACGAGCGCATCTAGACGGTCGTCGTCGAGCATGGCAATCGCCCGTTCGAGGCGGTCTTTGTGTTTCAGTTGGTTGCGGTGGAGAGGCGCCACGTGCCCCACCTGCGATGAGATGATCTTGAGGCGGCGGCTGTGGAAGGCGCCGCCGAGGTTCACCGTCACGGGGTTCGTCCCATACCAGCTCATCTCGATCACGCTGCCCTCGAAGGCGCAAGCGTTGATCGCGGTCTCGAGACCAGCCGACGTGGCGCTTGCGTGAAACACGATGCGGTTGCCGGCGGGGACGTCCGTGTTGGACACGAACTTGATCCCGAGCTTCTCGGCGTATTTCGCCCGCGCTGGATTGATGTCGGTGATCGTGACGTCCGTTCCCGCAATTCGATTCGCGAGATGCGCTGTCAGCAATCCGACGATGCCGGCGCCCACCACGAGAACCCGGTCGCCGAGCGTCGTGCCCGCGTCCCAATGGGCGTTGAGCGCAGTCTCCATATTCGCCGCGAGCACGGCGCGGCGCGATGGCACGTTGTCCGGAAGGATCGCGAGCAGCGCTTCCGGAGCATGAAAATGATCCTGGTGCGGGTGCAACACGAAGACGCGTTTACCCACCAATCTCTCGGAACCCGCGGTCACGACCCCTGTCGCGGAATAGCCGTATTTGACGGGGAAGGAGAAGTCTCCAGCTTGCAACGGGGCACGCATTCGTGCCCATTCGCTTTGAGGGATTTCGTCAAGCGCGACCATACGTTCGGTGCCGCGGCTGATTGCGGAATACTCCGTCGCGATGCGTGCTTCACCCGGTGAAGGCGGAGAGAGGCGTTCGGGTCGAACTTCCGCAATGCCGGGTTTGACGTACCAGAGGGCTCGGGCAACCACGATCTGGCCTTGGCTGCGCCTTAAGCGCTGGGCATTGGAGTCGAATCTGCTCTGCGGGTCACTCATTGCGAAGGATGGGTCCGTAATGACGATCGGTGCCGAGCACGACGGGGTGTCGGACATTAACAGAACGATTGTCGTCGAGGCCCCAAGCCTTACGACTCCCGCAGGCCTGGACGCAATAGCCACGCTGAACAAGCGGCGGCGCGTTGTCCTTTTTCTCAATCTTGCGACGTGGCTTCTCATCGTGCTCGTCGCCGGCGCGATTTTCATGAGCGGCGGCTGGACTGTGGTCGGCCTCACGATGGTCATTTGCTTGGCACTCGGCGCCCCTTGGCCGGTTCTTGGTTTCTGGAATGCTGTCATCGGGCTGTGGCAGCTTCATGGGACGAAAAGTACGCACGCCGAGCCGTATTACGAAACGAAGGGCGATCAGTCGCCCCTTACGGTTAATACTGCAATCTTGATGACGTTGCGTAACGAGGATCCGGCACGGGCCCTGCTGCGGCTGAAAACCGTGAAGGCAAGTCTGGATCTGATGGCGGAGGGGGATCGCTTCTCCTATTTCGTGCTGAGCGACAGTGATCGCGATGAGATCATCCAGCGCGAAGAAGCGGAAGTCGCCGCGTGGAAGCAACCCGACCCGGATCCCGGCCGCATCGTCTATCGCCGGCGAATTGGCAACGCGGGTTTCAAAGCCGGCAACGTCCGCGAGTTCGCCCTGCGCTGGGGCTCCGATTACGAGTTCATGCTGCCGCTCGATGCGGATAGTCTGATGACGGGCGATGCCATCGTTACGCTCGTGCGCATCATGGAGAAGCATCCTCGCATCGGCATTCTGCAAAGCCTTGTCGTCGGCACGCCGTCGTCGTCGGCGTTCGCGCGCATTTTCCAGTTCGGCATGCGCCTCGGTATGCGGACTTACACGATGGGGCAGGCCTGGTGGGTGGGAGACTGTGGACCGTTCTGGGGCCACAACGCTCTCGTTCGTATCGCGCCCTACGTCGAGCATTGCGCCCTGAAGGGGCTGATGAAGAGCGAGACGATCCTATCGCACGATCAGGTCGAAGCCGTTCTCATGCGCAAGGCGGGCTACGAGGTGCGCGTGCTGCCTGTCGAAATGGGCTCCTACGAGGACAATCCCCCCGACGCGCTCGAATTCATGCGCCGCGACGCGCGCTGGTGTCAGGGCAACATGCAGTATCTGCGTCTGATCGGAATGCCCGGGATCGAGCCGGTTAGCCGCTTTCAACTTTTCTGGGCGGTCCTGATGTTTCTCGGCGTTCCGGCGTGGACGCTGCTCGCCGCCGTCCTGCCGCTCGCCATGCTGAGCGCGGAACGCCAGAGCGATTTCCCCTGGTTGGCCGTCGAAACGATATACGGCCTCCTTTTGTTGATGCATCTCGCGCCGAAGCTTGCGGGGATAGCGGACGCCATTCTGACGCCGGGCGAGATCAGCCGCTTCGGCGGCCGCCTGAGATTTGCATCGAGCGCAATCATCGAGATTTTGTTCTCGCTCGTTCTCGGCGCGGTGACGACGATACGAACGTCGATTTTCATGGTCGGGCTATTGTTCGGAAGAACGATCGTCTGGAACGGCCAGCGCCGCGACGGCGGCGGCGTGACATGGGGCGACGCCATCCGGTGGCTTTGGCCGCAACTCCTCTTCGGCGTGCTGCTCTACGTGGCCATCGCGCTCGTATCCCCCGCCGCACTCCTATGGAGTTTGCCGCTGACGGCGGGTTACGGGCTTGCGGTTCCCTTTGTCGTTTTCACCGCGAGCCCCGCCGTCGGCCCCTTTTTCCGCCGTCATGGCATAGCGGGGATCCCTGAGGACTTCGCGCCGCCCGCCGAAATCCGATCCGTTCAGGCCGGGAGCTGACCTCATGGCGTCACCGGCTCTCGAAGGCGTATTCCGGTCGCTGCGGATCTATCTCGGACCCGAGGCCCCGCGCAGCGCCATGGACGCGCTCTATCGCCGTTTCGTCGAACCGGGCGATCTCGTGTTCGATGTCGGCGCCCACGTCGGCGATCGCGTATCCTCATTTCGCCGGCTCGGCGCCCGCGTCATCGCGATTGAGCCGCAACCGCTGCTCTTCTCCGCGCTAACCCACATCCACGGGCGAGATCCCCTGGTCGAGATCATCGACCGTGCGGTCGGAGCAGAAGCAGGCACTCGCGAGCTTTTCATCAACACCGCAAACCCGACCGTCTCCACGTTGTCCGAAGAGTTCGTGCACCAGGCTGAGGGCGCAAAGGGCTGGGAAGGCCAGATATGGGACGGCCAGATCCCGATCGAAGTCGTGACGCTCGACGGCCTCATCGCACGCTACGGATCGCCGTCGTTCGTCAAGATCGACGTCGAAGGCTTCGAAGACGCGGTGCTGCGCGGCCTGTCGCGGCCGATAAAGGCTCTGTCCTTCGAATTCACGACGATTGCACGCGATGTCGCGATGGCCTGCTTCGACAGGATGTCGGCCCTCGGTGCCTATGGCTACAACGTCGCGCTGGGCGAAAATCAGAACTTGTCATTCGATCGCTGGCTTTCTGATGCAGAGATGGCCGGCTATCTCAGCAATCTGCCGCACGACGCGAACTCGGGCGACATCTATGCTGTGCTTCAGCCGTGATCGACTCGGCAAGCGCCGAGCGGGTCGCGCTAAACACATTTCACGAAAATTGGATGAATTAAATTGGAGTGGGGAATGCCCTTGTACGTCCGTCTGATCGCCACCGCGCTGCTGCTCCTGGCGGCGCCACTAACGCCCGCGCGCGCCGCGTCGCTCGACGGTCTTGCCGTCGACGTCGTGAACGAAAGCGAGCCGGTGCTTTGTGCCGAGAAGGACAACGTCGCAGTCTCGTTTGCCAACCAGAACGTACGAGCATTCCGTATCGAAGCGGCCCACCCGGTTTATCTGACCCCCAACATGCGCGCGAACGTCGAAGCCGACTGGACTGCGTGCGATATGGCGTCGGACCCGAGCTATGCGGCGCCAAACCCGCCCAAAATGGTGACGCTTTATGAGGACACCAAGCTTTGGGTCGTCGGTTTCACCTATCCCTCTTTCTGGCGCCCCGCAGTGACGAACGTGCGCATTGGCGATCACGTTGAAAGCGGCCTGCACCTGTTGCAGGTCTGGTTGAAGCGCGACGATGGCGCCGAAGAAGTGCTCGTTCTCTACCCTCAGGACGGCTACTGGCGCGCCCGCCCGCTGACGCCTTCAAGCATGCGCAATACCGCCTACGGCTCGTCCTTCATCGTCGGCCCCATCGAGCATGACGGCCGGCCCCTGGTCAAAATAAAGGAAGTTGTGTTCGATCCCGCAACGCGCACATTCAATCTCGAATTCGAGAAAGGTGGCTCGGCGTCCGTACGTATGGTCTCCATCGACGACAACCGCCAAGCCATCGACGTCGTCTTTGATCATGGAATCGGCGGCGGCCCGTTCGCGATGTTAAGATCGATGTACATCACCGAATTCAACAACGATACGGCGCGCATCGCTGTCCGCGAGCAGGGAGCCAAGGGCTGGCGCGAGGACAACATCATGAAGTTCGATCACGCCCGGGCAACCGACATCTGGATCGGCCGGCTGGTGCCGTCCCAGCACAACACGACGTCGCCCGATGTCGTGTTCAACAGCTTCTCGGATGGGCCGACGCCGAAGCGCCCGAAAAGCGAACCGCCGCCGCCACTCCCGGTAACGAAGGCCGAGTGAGCGAAACAGTTACCAGGCGAGCTCCAGCATGGCGCCGAGAGCCGGCGGCGCGCCTGGTCCGAACAAATCGCTGAGCTTCGTTGCCGAGAGATCGAGCCCGTCGACGGTCTCGTGGCGATGAATGCCGGAGGCAATGAAGAGCGCGTCGCAACCGTAGTTCTGCGCGCCCTTCAGGTCCGTTCGAAGCGCATCGCCGATGACCAGAACCTTGTTCCGCTCGACATTGGCGTTGCGAAGCGCTTCCGCCTTTTGATGCGCCGTCTCGTACGTGTTGAGATACGGCTTTCCGGCCCAGAAGACTTCGCCGCCCATGTGGACATAGAGGTCCGCGATCGCGCCGGCGCAATAGTAAAGCGTTCCGCCGACATCGACGACGAGATCCGGATTTGCGCAAACGAACGGCAAGCGCTTCTCGAGCGCATCCTCGAGAAGGGGCCGGTAATCGTCGGGCGTTTCGTTCCGGTCGTCATTGAGCCCGGTGCAGATGATCGCCTCCGCCTCCGCAAGCGGAACGGAGCGGGCGCGAAGCGCCGAGAACAGAGCCTGATCGCGATCCTGAGGGCCGATGCAGTGCAGCGCTTGAAACCCGCGCGCCGTCACATGGTCGAGTGCAAGATCGCCCGATGAAACGATATCGTCCCAAGCTTTCGCTGGAACCTTTCGTGCCGCGAGCATATCGGCGACGCGCCGCTTGGGAACCGGCGCGTTCGTCACGAAGATGACCGTGCCGCCGCCGTCACGAAATTTCTCGAGCGCCCGGCAGGCCCCCTCGAATGCCGTCTGGCCGTTATGGACAACGCCCCAGACATCGCAGAAAATCACGTCATAACGCGTCAAGATCGGGCCGGCGTGCGCCAAGATCGACGGAACGTTGGCCTCGAGGCGGGGCGAAGATGCTGACAAGCTTTGTCTCATACATGTGCTGGCGTGACGTGAACTAGACACGCGGTTTTGATTGATTGGACTGGAGCAGAAGGGATAGCCGGTGAGTTAAAGGCCATCGAGTTTGCAATCAAGTTCATTCAGATGAGCCAAATGAACCGATTGCCCTGTAGCTCATCCTGAGGCTCGAAAGCAGCCACCTCGTGAAGCGGGCAAGCCCCGCGACATTGAGCATAACGTTTATGCCGCGATAAGACTGGCTAATGCGCCAGTAGCTGCATAACTCGCGTGCACACAACATATGCAAAATTATTGTTTCATTTGCATGCTGACGAATTTTCAAAGACGCGATTTCTCGGATTAATTTGATGAAGCCCGGCGGCCGTCCGTCCTCCAAGCCTATTAAGCCACGCAATGCTGACATCCCTTCCGGTCAGAAAGATTCCAAAGCAGCGCGTGGGTCTTCAAGGCCCGGGAAAAAGCAAGTCGAAAAACCAAGCGGGCTCTTCGCTCGTGCGCTGAACACCATGGTCCGCGGCTTGTCGATGTTCGACAATCAACAGCGGCTCGTTGTCTGCAACAATCTCTATCGCGAACTTTACGATTTGCCGGACGCGGTGACGGAGCAGGGGACACCCTTTGCGGATATTGTCGCCTACATCGTGTCGAAAGAAGACGGCCAGACCGCGAAAGAAGTTCGCGACATTCAGCATCGCTGGATCAACGATCATCTGGCCGCGCTGTCGGAAGGCAAATCTTTTTCAGCAATGAGACATCTGAAAAGCGGCCGGATAATTGTTGTCACCAGTCAGCCTCTGTTGGACGGCGGCTGGATCGACATACACGAGGACATCACCGAGGAGCGCCAAGCTGAAAAAAAGATCGAATGGCTCGCCCAACACGACACGCTGACTGAACTCTATAATCGCTCCTACTTCCACGAACAGCTTCAAGGCGCCCTGGCGAGCGGCAGCGAGCTTGCTGTTCTCTGGATCGATCTCGACGGCTTCAAAAGCGTCAATGACACGTTCGGTCAACCTGTCGGCGATGCGCTGCTGAAAAGCGTCGCAAGGCGCTTGATCAGGGTCGTTCGCAAAACCGACGTTTTGGCACGGCTCGGCGGCGACGAATTCGCGCTGATCAGGTTCGGCGCCGCGACGCACGAACAATTGGAACGCTTGGCGCAGCGGCTGTTGGCAACGATCAGCACCGAACATAGGCTGTTGGGTCGCAAGGTGTATATCACTGGAAGCTTGAGCGTAGTGCATGCCCCGGAGCATGGCCGCACGTGCGATACGATCATGAAAAATGCCGATCTTGCGCTGCATTCCGCCAAGACGTCGGGACGCGGCAGCTACGCATTTTACGATCCGGAGCGCGATTACGAGAGCGGCCGCGTGAAGCGGCTCGATGCCGACTTGAAGCTCGCATTGAAGAAGAAGCAGTTCGAGCTTCACTACCAGCCGATCGTCGACATCCGCGCCAACCGCGTGAACGGCTTCGAGGCGCTGATACGCTGGCGCCATCCCGAGCGTGGCATGATTTCGCCCGGTGATTTCATTCCCTTCGCGGAGGCGAGCGGGTGGATCGTCGAAATCGGCAACTGGGCTCTGACGCGCGCGTGCAAAGATGCGGCAGCATGGCCGGCCGAGATAAAGGTCGCCGTCAATCTGTCTTCGGTTCAGTTCGAGAAGGGCGATCTCTACGGCGCCGTTACCGGGGCCCTTTCCGCGTCGGGGCTGCCGGCCGGCCGGCTCGAGCTTGAGATAACGGAATCCGTCTTGCTGAGGGATCATCCGAAAACGCACGATCTTCTGCATCGGCTTCGCGCGCTCGGTATCAAAATCCTGCTCGACGATTTCGGGACCGCTTACGGGGCGCTCAGCTATCTGCGGAGCTTTCCATTCGACAAGCTTAAGATCGACCGCTCTTTCGTGCGGGATTTCGGTACACCCAATGAGCGCGATTGCGCAGCGATCGTCCAATCCATCGCCGAACTCGCCAAGCGCCTGCACATGACGACGGTTGCCGAGGGCGTGGAGACCGCGGACCAGCTCGCCATGGTCGCGAATGCGGGCTGCGAAGAAGTGCAGGGCTTCTATTTCAGCAAGCCGGTTCCCGTCGGCGAAATCGCCGCGACGGTCTCCCGGGTTCGGCAAATTTTCTCCCGGACGCTCGAAAATAGCGCTTGATGGTAGCTTGCCGGAAGATTCGCCGGATTATCGCTTCGACAGTCGTAAGGAAGCGGATCTCGCGTTAGCGTGCGATTCAACGGGGAGGTTCGGCGCCATGCCGGACAGGGATGAAAGGGAGCGCCATGCTGGTCGTGACAACGAACGACATTCCAGGTTATCGCATTGTCCGTCATTTGGGGCTTGTACGCGGGCTGACGGTCCGCTCGCGGAGCGTCGTCGGCAACATTGGCGCGGCGATCCAGATCTTCTTTGGCGGCAATATCTCGGTTTATACCCGGCTTGCCGAGCATACCCGGCAAGAGGCGTTCGACCTGCTCGTCGAGCACGCCCAAAGCATGGGCGCCAATGCTGTTATTGCGATGCGATATGACGCGAACGAGATCGCCGCGGCTGTGACGGAAGTTCTGGCCTACGGCTCGGCCGTCGTCATCGAGCCTATCGCCGGTTCAGGCGCGACTTCGAGCGACGCCGGAGGGCCCTGGACAGCCCCTCGGACGGTTCGGTAGAAAAAAGGCGTCGCCGGGGCTGACAAGGTCGAAAACATCAGTTAAGGGTGCACGCCCCGAAAGAGGCTGCTCGGCGATCGGGTTTTTGCTCGTGTCGCGTTAGGGGTGTAGCTCAATTGGTAGAGCGTCGGTCTCCAAAACCGAAGGTCGGGGGTTCGAGACCCTCCGCCCCTGCCAGCCTCGTGACGGTTTGATCTGCCGACCGACCCGGTAAAAGACCGCGGTCGGGTGCGGCATGTTGTCGCTTATGCGCACGGAAAGCGGTTTTGATGGCGAAGTTCAATCCCATAACCTTTATGCAGGAAGTTCGGCAGGAAGTCGCAAAGGTTACCTGGCCGACTTGGAAAGAGGTGTGGATCACGACTTTGATGGTGCTCATCATGGTCGCGCTCGCCTCTGTTTTCTTTTTGCTCGTTGATCAAGCGTTGAGCCACATCGTGCGTTTCGTCCTAGGGGTGGCCAGCTGAAAACCGGCTCGCATATCGATTTGAGTGACGCGCCAGAGGGCCTTTAAGAATGGTTGTCGCGCAAGAACGCGAAGATAAAGGTACGGTTGCCGGTACGCGCTGGTACATCGTCCATGCTTACACGAATTTCGAACGCAAGGTCGCCGACGCTATACGCGAGCGGGCCAAGGCGGGCGGTCTCGATAATCTCTTCGAAGAGATCGTCGTGCCGACGGAGGAAGTCGTCGAGATCAAGCGCGGCCGGAAGATCCCGACCGAGCGGAAGTTTCTGCCGGGCTACGTGCTCGTCAAAATGAAGATGACCGACGCCGCGTTCGTCATGATCAAGAACACGCCCAAGGTGACGGGCTTCCTCGGCGCGGACAACAAGCCGATGCCGATCCCCGAAGCTGAGGCGATGCGCATCTTGAATCAGGTCAAGGAGGGCGTCGAGCGGCCAAAGCCGACGATCACCTTCGAGATCGGCGAGAACGTCAAGGTGGCCGACGGCCCGTTTGCCTCGTTCACCGGCATCGTCGAAGAGGTCGACGAGGAGCGTTCGCGCGTCAAGGTCGCGGTTTCGATCTTCGGGCGTCCGACGCCGGTCGAACTCGAATTTACGCAGGTTGAGAAAGTGGCTGCCTGACGTCGCCGTTTCGGTGTTGCAGGCAAGAGAGTTCCGGCGCAGTGCCGCCGGAAACCGCATCGGGATTTGAATTCCGGAGCGGTGACGTGCGGGAGGACGGGTCATCCGTTTGCGGAGGCCGGTCC
Source organism: Hyphomicrobium facile (assembly GCF_900116175.1). Taxonomy (GTDB): domain Bacteria; phylum Pseudomonadota; class Alphaproteobacteria; order Rhizobiales; family Hyphomicrobiaceae; genus Hyphomicrobium_B; species Hyphomicrobium_B facile. Next base: position 197,448 of record NZ_FPCH01000002.1, on the reverse strand, counting down.
GTTTGACCGCTAACCCTGAGCCCGGCCATCCGGTGCGGGCTCTAACGCTGAAGGGGAACTATGGCGAAGAAAATAGACGGCTTTATCAATCTTCAAGTACCGGCAGGGGCGGCCAATCCGTCGCCACCGATCGGTCCCGCGCTTGGCCAGCGCGGCGTCAACATCATGGAATTCTGCAAGTCCTTCAATGCGAAAACGAAGGACCTCGAGCAGGGTACACCGATTCCCGTGAAGATCACGGTCTACTCCGACCGTTCATTCACATTCGAGATGCGCCAGCCGCCGGCGACGTATCTGATCAAGAAGGCAGCCGGTCTTCGCCCCACGGGCAAGGGCGGTCAGGGCTCGAAAGAGCCGGGCCGTATCGTTGCCGGTCAGGTGACGATCGATCAGCTGAAAGAGATTGCCAAGGGCAAGCTCAAGGACATGAACACCGACGATCTCGACGCCGCCGCCCGCACGCTTGCGGGTAGTGCGCGTTCGATGGGTCTCAAGGTGGTGGAGTAGTCCGATGGCAAAAGCTCAAATCAGCGCTGAGAAAATCAAGCAGACGCGCGATGCCGGTGGCAAGCGCATGGAAGCGATCAAGCAGGGTCTCCCGGCGGGCAAGTCTTATGGCGTCGACGAAGCCGTGAAGATCATCAAGGAACGCGCCAAGGCGAAGTTCGATGAAACGATCGAGGTTGCAGTCAACCTCGGCGTCGATCCGAAGCACGCCGATCAGATGGTGCGCGGCGTCTGCAACCTGCCGAACGGTTCAGGCCGTACGGCTCGCGTTGCCGTCTTCGCGCGCGGCGCCAAGGCCGAAGAAGCCAAGGCCGCCGGAGCCGACATCGTCGGAGCCGAGGACCTCGTCGAGATCGTCTCGAAGGGCACGATCAATTTCGATCGCTGCATCGCGACGCCGGACATGATGGGCCTCGTCGGCCGCCTCGGTAAAGTGTTGGGCCCCCGCGGCCTGATGCCGAACCCGCGCGTCGGCACGGTGACGATGGACGTCGTGACTGCCGTCAAGGGTGCGAAGGGCGGCTCGGTAGAGTTCCGCGTCGAGAAGGCTGGCATCGTTCACGCCGGCGTCGGCAAGGCAAGCTTCACCGAGGAAGCTCTGGTCCAGAACATCAAGGCGTTTGTCGATGCGGTCGTGAAGGCCAAGCCGACGGGCTCGAAGGGCACGTACCTCAAGAAGGTTTCGCTGTCCTCGACGATGGGGCCGGGATTGAAGCTCGATACGGCGACCGTCGCATCGGGACCAGTCGTCTAAGTTTGAAGAATTCCGGGGCAACCCGGAAAACCCTGAACCGGGGCTTCGCGCTTCGGTTCAGCACTGTCCGAGATTGCGGGTGCCGTACCGGTTCGCCGGAAAGCCTAAGTCTCTCTTTCCAGAGAGCCTGCATGAGACAGAAGTGGATCGGATTTGAGGCGAGAGCCTGAAGTTCGGTTTGAACCTTCTGGGTCAGCACCGTGCCGCTCTCATACGCGGTCCACGGGAACGAGGACAGACTAGAGTCGCCCGATCCTAACTGGAGACGGCGGCAAAGGTGCAACCCGCGGAGCTTCGTAAATGAAGCTTCGCAGCAAGGAGACGAGACGTGGATAGAGCCGCGAAACGTGAGCTCATTGATCATCTCCACACAGAGCTGAAGAGCACTGGCGTGGTTGTGGTCGCCCACAACACCGGCATGGTGGCTGCTCAATCCGCAGAGTTCCGCAGGCGCGTCAAAGACGCAGGCGGCTCTGTGAAGGTGGCCAAGAACAAGCTGGCACAGCTCGCGCTCAAGGATACCGACGCCGAAAAGCTTTCAGATCTTTTGAAGGGGCCGACCGTTCTGGCCTTCTCGAAGGACCCGATCGCCGCGGCGAAGGCGGCCGTCGCTTATGCCAAGGGTAACGACAAGCTCGTGATCCTCGGCGGCGCGATGGGCAAAACGATCCTTGATGCGAAAGGCGTGCAAGCCCTTGCCGATCTGCCGTCGCTTGATGAACTGCGCGCGAAGATCATCGGTCTCTTGAATGCTCCGGCGACGAAAATCGCCCGGACCGTCAAGGAGCCCGGTGCCAAGCTCGCACGCGTCATCCAGGCGAAGGCGTCGAAGGAAGAGGCTGCTGCTTAGCCGAAGCCGAGTTGTGGGGCCTTTGAGCCCTCGAAACCCACACGCAGCACGGCCCAACGGGGGTGCTGCAATTCAACCTCTAGGTTCAAACCGTAAGGACACTATATATGTCTAAGATCGAGAAAATCGTTGAAGACTTGTCGGGCCTGACCGTGCTCGAAGCTGCAGAGCTTGCCAAGGCTCTGGAAGAGAAGTGGGGCGTGTCGGCTGCAGCAGCAGTCGCAGTTGCCGCACCCGCAGCAGCTGCCGCAGCGCCCGCTGAAGAGCAGACCGAGTTCACCGTCATCCTGAAGTCTGGCGGCGACAAGAAGATCAACGTCATCAAGGAAGTTCGCGCCATCACGGGCCTCGGCCTGAAGGAAGCCAAAGACCTCGTCGAGGCCGGCGGCAAGACCGTGAAGGAAGGCGTCTCGAAGGACGAAGCCCAGAAGCTCAAGAAGCAGCTTGAGGATCAGGGCGCAGTCGTCGAGGTGAAGTAATCGACGATCGGCACCGGCTGGGACCTCCTGGCCGGTGCCGATGCGTGCTTCCCGCCCGGCGGCCGGGCGTGACTGACATACCGCACATTGCGGCCGGCTCCCGACAGGTGAGCAGCAATGTGCAAGCAAGACGGTTTTCCGGAGGGTCCCGGGGTTCGCCAGAACCTCAAAAGGACCTTCCGGTGAACCGTTTCAAGAGGTCCCGGTTTTCCAGGGACCCTGAGCGCGTCGAATTTGAATCGCGGGGCGCAGCCCCGCAAACGAGAGCACGAAGGGACCGACATGGCTCAAACCCTCACCAGCCGTAAACGCCTCCGGAAGCAATTTGGACACCTCGGAGAAATCGCGAGAATGCCGAACCTCATCGAGGTTCAGAAAGCATCCTACGACGACTTCTTGATGGTCAAGGAACCTCCGGGCGGCCGGCTGGACGACTTCGGCCTGCAATCTGTTTTTCGTAGCGTGTTTCCGATCTCCGACTTCGCCGGCAAGTCGACGCTGGAGTTCGTGAGCTACGAGTTCGAACCGCCGAAATTCGACGTCGACGAGTGCATGCAGCGCGATATGACATTCGCAGCGCCGCTCAAGGTCAAGCTGCGCCTGATCGTGTTCGACGTGAACGAAGAGACGGGCTCGAAGTCGATCAAGGACGTCAAGGAGCAGGACGTCTACATGGGCGACATGCCCCTGATGACGTTGAACGGCACCTTCATCATCAACGGCACCGAACGCGTTATCGTCTCGCAGATGCACCGCTCGCCGGGCGTCTTCTTCGACCACGATCGCGGCAAGACTCACTCGTCCGGCAAGCTGTTGTTCGCGGCTCGCATCATCCCCTACCGCGGCTCGTGGCTCGATTTCGAGTTCGACGCGAAGGACAACGTCTATGTGCGTATCGATCGCCGGCGCAAGCTGCCGGTGACGACGATGCTGTATGCGCTCGGCCTCGACGACGAGGAAATCCTCGCGCACTTCTACAAGCACATCCCGATCAAGGAATCGAAGCGCGGCTGGAAAATGCCGTACCTTGCTGAGAAGTTCCGCGGCGTGACCCCGCAGTCGGATATCGCGGACGCCAAGACGGGCGAAGTCATCGCCCGCGCGACCGAGAAGATCACCGCACGTCGCTCGCGTGAAATCGCCGAGAGCGGCGTCAAGGAAATCCTGATCTCCGCCGAAGATCTCTCCGGCCGCTTCATCGCCGAAGACATCGTCGACCTCGAGACCGGCAAGATCTTCGCCGAAGCCGGCGACGAGCTCGACGCCGAGCTCCTGGCCGAGCTCAAGGAGCAGAAGGTCAAGGAATTCCACATCCTCGACATCGACTACGTCAACACCGGCGCGTTCATCCGCAACACGCTGAACATCGACAAGAACGCCAATCAGCAGGAAGCGCTGATGGACATCTACCGGGTGATGCGCCCGGGCGAGCCGCCGACCATCGAAGCGGCGACCGCGCTGTTCCAAGGCCTGTTCTTCGATCCCGAGCGGTTCGATCTCTCGGCCGTCGGCCGCGTGAAGATGAACATGCGTCTTGAACTCGACGCGCCCGACACGATGCGCGTGCTCCGCAAGGAAGACATCCTCGCGGTCGTGAAGACGCTTGTCGATTTGCGCGACGGCAAGGGCGAGATCGACGACATCGACCATCTCGGCAACCGCCGCGTTCGGTCCGTCGGCGAGCTGATGGAGAACCAGTACCGCGTTGGTCTGCTTCGCATGGAGCGGGCCATCAAGGAGCGCATGTCGTCGGTCGATATCGACACCGTCATGCCGCAGGACTTGATCAACGCCAAGCCGGCAGCCGCTGCAGTGCGTGAGTTCTTCGGATCCTCGCAGCTCTCGCAGTTCATGGACCAGACGAACCCGCTCTCGGAGATCACCCACAAGCGCCGTCTTTCGGCACTTGGACCGGGCGGCTTGACGCGCGAGCGCGCGGGCTTCGAAGTCCGCGACGTGCATCCGACGCACTATGGCCGTATCTGCCCGATTGAGACGCCGGAAGGCCCGAACATCGGTCTGATCAACTCGCTCGCGACCTTCGCGCGCGTCAACAAGTACGGCTTCATCGAGAGCCCGTATCGCAAGGTCGTCAACGGCCGCGTAACGGACGAGGTCGCCTACCTCTCGGCCATGGAAGAGATGCGCCATCACGTGGCGCAGGCGAATGCGGTCATCGATGCCAAGGGCAAGCTGACGGAAGATCTCGTCACGGTTCGCCACAACGGCGACGTGATGCTCGTGCCGACCGATAAGGTCGACTACATCGACGTTTCGCCGAAGCAGCTCGTGTCGGTCGCGGCCGCGCTCATTCCGTTCCTCGAGAACGATGACGCCAACCGCGCTCTGATGGGCTCGAACATGCAGCGTCAGGCCGTTCCTCTGATCAAGGCGGAAGCGCCTCTGGTCGGAACCGGCATGGAAGAGCGTGTCGCGCAGGACTCAGGTGCTGCGATCGCAGCGCGCCGGACCGGCATCGTCGATCAGGTCGATGCAACCCGTATCGTCGTTCGCGCAACGGAAGAGCAGGACCCCTCGAAGCCGGGCGTCGACATCTATCGTCTTCGCAAGTTCCAGCGTTCGAACCAGAACACCTGTATCAACCAGCGGCCGCTGATCAACGTCGGCGACATCGTGAAGGCCGGCGATATCATCGCGGACGGTCCGTCGACCGAGCTCGGCGAGCTCGCGCTCGGCAAGAACGTGCTCGTCGCGTTCATGCCGTGGATGGGCTACAACTTCGAAGACTCGATTTTGATGAACGAGCGCGTCGTCTCTGAAGACGTGTTCACCTCGATCCACATCGAGGAATTCGAGGTCATGGCGCGAGACACGAAACTCGGGCCCGAGGAAATCACGCGCGATATTCCGAACGTCTCGGAAGAAGCGCTGAAAAACCTCGACGAAGCCGGCATCGTCTACATCGGCGCCGAAGTCCATCCGGGCGACATCCTCGTCGGCAAGATCACGCCGAAGGGCGAAAGCCCGATGACGCCGGAAGAGAAGCTCCTCCGCGCCATCTTCGGTGAGAAGGCGTCCGACGTGCGCGATACCTCGCTCCGTCTGCCGCCGGGCGTTTCCGGAACGATCGTCGAAGTCCGCGTCTTCAACCGTCACGGCGTCGAGAAAGACGAACGTGCGATGGCGATCGAGCGCGAGGAGATCGAGCGTCTCGCGAAGGACCGCGACGACGAATTGCAGATCCTCGACCGTAACGTCTACGCGCGCCTCAAAGACGCGCTGATGGGCAAGGAAGTCGCCAAGGGTCCGAAGAATGCTCGCAAGGGCACCGTGATCGACACCGCGATCCTCGACGATATCCCCCGCAGCCAGTGGTGGGAAATCGGGCTCGCGAACGAGAAGGCGCAGGCCGAAGTCGAAGCGATCCAGAAGCAGTACGAAGACGCCAAGAAGGGCTTGGGTCTGCGTTTTGCCGACAAGGTCGACAAGCTTCAGCGTGGCGACGAGCTGCCGCCAGGCGTGATGAAGATGGTCAAGGTCTTCGTCGCCGTGAAGCGCAAGATCCAGCCGGGCGATAAGATGGCCGGCCGTCACGGCAACAAGGGCGTCGTCTCGATGATCGTCCCGTCGGAAGACATGCCGTTCCTCGAGGACGGTACGCCTGTCGACGTCGTTCTGAACCCGCTCGGCGTGCCGTCGCGCATGAACGTCGGACAGATTCTCGAAACGCATCTTGGCTGGGCGTGCCGCGGTCTTGGCCGCCTGATCGACGACGCAATTCACCAGTTCCACGAGAGTGGACAGGCGAAGGCGCTCCGCGATCAGATGACGAAGGTTTACGGCGCTGAAGTGATCAAGCCGTCCATGAAGGACGACGAACTCGTCAGCATCTCGGAAAACCTCAAGACCGGCGTTCCGATCGCAACGCCTGTGTTCGACGGCGCACGCGAGAAGGACATCGTCGAGATGTTGCAGCTCGCGGGCTTCGATACCTCAGGCCAGTCGACGCTGTTCGACGGGCGCACGGGCGAACCCTTCGATCGCAAAGTCACGGTCGGCTACAAGTACGTCCTGAAGCTGCACCATCTTGTCGACGACAAGATCCATGCTCGCTCCATCGGTCCGTACTCGCTCGTCACCCAGCAGCCGCTGGGCGGTAAGGCGCAGTTCGGCGGACAGCGTTTCGGCGAAATGGAGGTCTGGGCACTCGAAGCTTACGGTGCTGCCTACACGCTTCAGGAAATGCTCACCGTCAAATCGGACGACGTTGCGGGCCGAACCAAGGTTTACGAGGCGATCGTCAGGGGTGACGACGCATTCGAGGCCGGCGTTCCGGAAAGCTTCAACGTGCTCGTCAAGGAAATGCGCGCTCTCGGCCTCAACGTCGAGCTCGTCAATAGCGAAGCGCCTCCGATGATCGAAGCCGAAGTCGTGCCCGAGGAGCCACCTCAGGCCCAACTGCCGCCGGCGGCCGAATAAGGAACATTCAAGACGGCCTCCGCTCGGATGAGAGCGGAGGTCTTCACGACTCGACCACTAGATTCCACGGGCGCGGCCACCCCCGCCGAGCCCCCGAGGAGACAGCCGATGAACGAAATCACCAACATCTTTAAATCGCAGGCTCCGGCTCCGGTGTTCGACCAGATCCGGATCTCGATCGCTTCCCCCGAGGACATCCTGTCCTGGTCATATGGTGAGATCAAGAAGCCCGAGACGATCAACTACCGCACGTTCAAGCCGGAGCGGGACGGTTTGTTCTGCGCGCGCATTTTCGGACCAATCAAGGATTACGAATGCTTGTGCGGCAAGTACAAGCGCATGAAGTACAAGGGACTGATCTGCGAAAAGTGCGGCGTCGAGGTGACGCTCGCAAAGGTCCGGCGCGAGCGCATGGGCCACATCGAGCTCGCAGCTCCCGTTGCCCACATCTGGTTCCTGAAGTCGCTGCCCTCGCGCATCGGCCTCTTGATGGACATGGCGCTCAAGGATCTCGAGCGCGTTCTCTATTTCGAGAACTACATCGTCATCGAGCCGGGCACGACGCCGTTCGCTGAGAGACAGCTCCTCACGGAAGAGCAGTACAACCAGGCGATCGATGAGTACGGCGCAGACACCTTCACTGCCGGCATCGGCGCGGAGGCGATCCGCGAACTCCTGTCCGCAATGGATCTGCAGAAGATCGCGATCCATCTCCGCCAGGAAATCGCCGAAGCAACGACTGAGCTGAAGCCGAAGAAGCTCGGCAAGCGCCTGAAGGTCATCGAAGCCTTCATGGAAAGCGGCAACCGTCCGGAGTGGATGATCCTGACGCAGGTTCCGGTCATCCCGCCGGAACTGCGTCCGCTCGTGCCGCTCGACGGCGGCCGTTTCGCGACGTCCGACCTGAACGATCTCTATCGCCGCGTCATCAACCGTAACAACCGCCTGAAGCGGCTGATGGAGCTTCGCGCGCCCGACATCATCATCCGCAACGAAAAGCGGATGCTGCAGGAAGCCGTCGACGCTCTGTTCGACAACGGCCGCCGCGGCCGCGTCATCACGGGCGCCAACAAGCGTCCGCTGAAGTCGCTCGCCGACATGCTGAAGGGCAAGCAGGGGCGCTTCCGTCAGAACCTGCTCGGCAAGCGCGTCGACTACTCGGGCCGTTCGGTCATCGTCGTCGGTCCGGAGCTCAAGCTTCACCAGTGCGGCTTGCCGAAGAAGATGGCGCTCGAACTGTTCAAGCCGTTCATCTACGCGCGTCTGCAGACGCTCGGCCAGGCAGCAACCGTCAAGCAGGCGAAGAAGCTCGTCGAAAAAGAGAAGCCCGAAGTCTGGGACGTTCTCGACGAGGTCATTCGCGAGCATCCGGTGATGCTGAACCGCGCACCGACGCTGCATCGCCTCGGCATTCAGGCGTTCGAACCACAACTGATCGAGGGTAAGGCGATCCAGCTTCACCCGCTGGTCTGTGCTGCCTTCAACGCCGACTTCGACGGCGACCAGATGGCCGTGCACGTTCCGCTGTCGCTCGAAGCGCAGCTCGAAGCGCGCGTCCTGATGATGTCGACGAACAACATCCTGCATCCGGCGAACGGCCAGCCGATCATCGTGCCGTCGCAGGACATCGTGTTGGGTCTCTATTACCTGTCGATGATGCGCGACGGCGAACCCGGCGAAGGCATGATGCTCGGCTCGATCAACGAGGTGCTTCACGCCCTCGAATCGAAGTCGGTCAGCTTGCACGCCAAGGTCAAAGGCCGCTTCACATCGACCACGCCGGCAGGCGAGAAGCTCGTTGAAGTCCACGAGACGACGCCGGGCCGCATGCTGCTCGCTGAGCATCTGCCGAAGTCTGGCAACGTCACGTTCTCGCTGATCAACCAGCTCCTGACGAAGAAGAACATCTCCGGCATGATCGACGCCGTGTACCGTAACTGCGGTCAGAAGGAGACGGTGATCTTCTGCGACCGCATCATGGCGCTCGGCTTCCATCACGCGTTCAAGGCGGGCATCTCGTTCGGCAAGGACGACATGTTGATCCCCGAGACGAAGGAAAAGATCGTCGAGAAGACCAACGTCGAAGTGCGCGATTTCGAGCAGCAGTATCAGGACGGTCTGATCACGCAGCTCGAGAAGTACAACAAGGTCGTCGACGCCTGGTCGCGCTGCACGGACTTGATCGCCAAGGAGATGATGGACCGTATTTCGGCTGTCCAAAAGGACCCGGTCACGGGTCGCGACAAGCCGATCAACTCGGTCTACATGATGAGCCACTCTGGTGCGCGCGGCTCGCCGGCGCAGATGAAGCAGCTCGCCGGTATGCGCGGCCTGATGACCAAGCCTTCGGGCGAAATCATCGAGACGCCGATCATCTCGAACTTCAAGGAAGGCCTCTCCGTTCTCGAGTACTTCAACTCGACGCACGGCGCCCGTAAGGGTCTGGCCGACACCGCCTTGAAGACGGCGAACTCGGGTTACCTGACGCGTCGTCTCGTCGACGTCGCGCAGGACGCCATCATTTCCGAAGTCGATTGCGGAACCGACGCCGGCATCAACGTGCAGGCGGTCGTCGACGCCGGTCAGGTGATCGTGTCGCTTGCGGCGCGCGTCCTCGGCCGTACTGCTCAGGAAGACATCAAGCATCCGGTAACGGGCGAAGTCATCGTCGCCAACGGTGAACTGATCGAGGAAAAACAAGCCGAAGCCATCGGCAAGTCCGAGATTCAGGAAATTCGCATCCGCTCGGTGCTGACGTGCGAAACGATCAACGGCGTGTGCGCCAAGTGCTACGGCCGCGACCTTGCTCGCGGTACGCCGGTCAACATCGGTGAAGCTGTCGGCGTCATCGCCGCACAGTCGATCGGTGAGCCCGGCACGCAGCTGACCATGCGTACGTTCCACATCGGCGGCACGGCGAACCTTGTCGACTCTTCGTTCATTGAATCGAACTTCAACGGCACGGTGAAGCTCAAGAACCGCGCCATCGCGAAGGATTCGAAGGGCCAGAACGTCGCGATGACCCGGATCATGTCCGTCGTCATCGTCGATCAGTCGGGCAAGGAACTCGCGACCCACAAGATCAGCTACGGTTCGCGCATGTTCGTCGACGAGGGCGATACCGTGAAGCGCGGCACCAAGATCGCGCAGTGGGATCCCTACACCCGTCCGATCCTGTCGGAAGCCAACGGTACGGTCGATTTCGAAGACTTGATCGAAGGCGCATCCGTCCGCGAGCAAACGGACGAGATGAAGGGCACGTCGAACCGCGTTATCGTCGACTGGCGTACGTCACCGCGCGGCAACGAGTTGAAGCCCGCAATCGTGATCAAGGACTCGAAAGGCAAGCCGATCAAGGTCGCGCGTGGCGGCGATGCCCGCTACTTGCTCTCGGTCGAAGCCGTTCTGTCCGTCGATCGCGGCACGGAAGTGAAGGCGGGCGACGTTCTTGCTCGTATTCCGACGGCGTCCGCGAAGTCGGGCGACATCACGGGCGGTCTGCCGCGCGTTGCGGAACTGTTCGAAGCCCGGCGTCCGAAGGATCACGCGATCCTCGCGGAAATCTCCGGCACCGTCGAGTTCGGCAAGGACTACAAGAACAAGCAGCGGATCACGATCAAGCCTGATGACGAGGCGCAGGAAGCGGTCGAATATCTGATCCCGCGCGGCAAGAGCCTGGCGGTTCAGCACGGCGATCGCGTCGAGCGTGGCGACTTCGTGTACGACGGCAATCCGGCGCCGCACGACATCTTGGCCATCAAGGGCGTCGAGGAACTCGCGAACTACCTGATCAACGAGATCCAGGACGTCTACCGTCTGCAGGGCGTGACGATCAACGACAAGCACATCGAAGTGATCGTTCGTCAGATGCTGCAGAAGGTCGAAGTCACCGATGCCGGCGAGACGGAGCTCATCAAGGGCGAGCAGCTCGACCGTATCGAGTACGACGAGGTCAACGCGGCGGCTCAAAAGGCCGGGAAGCGCGCAGCATCGGCGACACCGGTTCTGCTCGGCATCACCAAGGCTTCGCTGCAGACCCGGTCGTTCATCTCGGCTGCGTCCTTCCAGGAAACCACGCGCGTGCTCACCGACGCGGCCGTCAACGGCAAGTCGGATACGCTCGATGGTCTCAAGGAGAACGTCATTGTCGGCCGTCTCATCCCGGCCGGCACCGGCGGCATGCTGCGTCAGCTCCGCAAGGTTGCAATGCAGCGTGACGATCTGATCGCCAAGGAGAAGGCCAAGACGGCAAACCTTCCGTCTCCCGACGCGGGAGCCGGCCCTGCCGCTCGCCGCCGCCGGCGGCCTGCTGAGGAGGCTGCGGAGTAAGACTTCGCGTCCACCCGGTTTCCGGCATTGAAATGACAAGCGGCCGTCTCCACCTGGGGGCGGCCGCTTTGGTCTTTAGGCCCGGGTCTTTAAACTCGAAGTGCGCCTTCCGATTTTTGTTTCCGAGTTTGATCCCAGGGGATTTTGATTCTTGGGGAAATGCCGCCGAACGCTATTTCTCGGCCATTAAAAGGCGCTAAGCATGCGACCCGACAACGGGTCGCAGGTCGACTTTGCCCCGTGGTCATGGATTCAGCGAAAATAATTTCGCAACCTCTTCGAGCGCCTGTTGACCAATATGGCGCGTGTGTATATAGCTCCGCCCACTCTCACGGGTTGGTGGTAGGTCCCTCGGCGCTTTTAGCGCCAATTTTGGCCCTAAACGCTCCCGTCAATAAAGCAGAGCACATCGACGGGCCATGATCTGCTTCCCTCCGGGCAGCACGATCCTCTGGTTTTTTCCTTGCTAGGGGCGGACTTCGCGCACCTGGCAGGTTTGCTTGGCGCATTTCCGCTTCGGAGATGTGTCGCGAAGTCAGGATTGGGCGAATGCCGACGATACAACAGTTGATCCGGAAGCCCCGGGTAAAGCCAGTCTACCGCGAGAAATCGCGCCATATGGAAGCTTGCCCGCAGAAGCGGGGCGTCTGCACGCGCGTCTATACGACGACGCCGAAGAAGCCGAACTCCGCTTTGCGTAAGGTCGCCAAGATCCGGCTGACCAATGGCTACGAGGTTATCGGCTACATTCCAGGCGAAGGTCACAACCTTCAGGAACACTCCGTGGTCCTGATCCGTGGCGGCCGCGTCAAGGACTTGCCGGGCGTTCGCTATCACATCATTCGTGGCGTCCTTGATACGCAGGGCGTCTCCGCCCGCCGTCAGCGGCGTTCGAAGTACGGTGCAAAGCGGCCGAAGTAAGCGGTCTCGTTTGGGCCGGTTTATCTGGCCCGTAAGATTTAAGAAGAATTCGAAGCGAAGGGTCAGACAGGATGTCTCGTCGTCACGCGGCGCAAAAGCGGGAAGTGATCCCCGATCCGAAGTTCAACGACATTGTCGTCACCAAGTTCATGAACGCGGTGATGGAACACGGTAAAAAATCGGTCGCCGAGCGCATGGTTTATGGTGCGTTCGACAAGATGGAGCAGCGGGGCAAGGCGAACCCGATTGACCTCTTCCGTCAGGCGCTCGACAACGTTATGCCGTCGGTTGAAGTTCGCTCGCGCCGCGTTGGCGGTGCGACGTATCAGGTGCCGGTCGAAGTTCGCAACGAGCGCCGTCAGGCTCTTGCTATTCGCTGGCTCATCGCCGCCGCCCGTTCGCGGAATGAATCGACGCTGATCGACAAGCTTTCGGGCGAATTGCTCGACGCCGCAAACAACCGCGGTACGGCAGTCAAGAAGCGCGAAGACACGCATAAGATGGCCGAAGCCAACCGCGCCTTCTCGCACTACCGCTGGTAGGCAAAGCGCAGCAGGACGAAGTTACAAGGATCTCGAGGCACAGATGGCCCGACAGTACCCAATCGAGGACTACCGCAATTTCGGCATCATGGCTCACATTGATGCTGGAAAGACCACGACGACGGAGCGCGTCCTCTATTTCACCGGCAAGTCCTACAAGATCGGCGAAGTCCATGACGGCGCTGCGACGATGGACTTTATGGATCAGGAAGCTGAGCGCGGCATCACGATCACGTCTGCCGCGACGACCTGCTTCTGGCCCGGCCGCGACGGCAAAAAGCGCCGCCTGAACATCATCGACACGCCAGGCCACGTCGACTTCACGATCGAAGTCGAGCGTTCGCTCCGCGTGCTCGACGGCGCCGTGTGCGTTCTCGACTCCAACCAGGGCGTCGAGCCGCAGACGGAAACCGTCTGGCGTCAGGGCGACAAGTACAATGTTCCGCGCATCATCTTCTCCAACAAGATGGATAAGACCGGCGCCGACTTCTACATGTGCCTCGCCGACATCAAGGACAAGCTTGGCGCCCGCGCCGTGCCGCTGCAGATTCCGATCGGTGCCGAATCCGAGTTCCTCGGCGTCGTCGACCTCATTCGCATGGTCGCGATCACCTGGGATGGCGATGGTAAGGAAGCCGTGATGACCGAGGGGCCGATCCCGGCCGACCTCGCCGACAAGGCTGCCGAATACCGCGCCGCGATGATCGAAGCTGCCGTCGAGATGGACGATACCGCTCTCGAAGCCTTCCTCGAAGGCAATGAGCCCGACGAGGCGACTTTGCGGAAGCTCATCCGCAAGGCCACGGTTACGCGCGCCTTTTATCCGATGATGTGCGGCTCGGCCTTCAAGAACAAGGGCGTGCAGCCGTTGCTCGACGCCGTTGTCGACTTCCTGCCGTCGCCGCTCGATCGCGAAGCCTATACCGGCATCGATCCGAAGACGGACGCCGAGATCCTGCGCAAGCCGTCGGACAGCGAGCCGCTGTCGATGATCGCCTTCAAGATCATGAGCTTCGAGCACGTCGGCTCGATCACGTTCTGCCGCATCTACTCGGGCAAGCTCGAGCAGGGCATGGCGCTCGCGAACACCACGCGCGACAAGAAAGAACGCGCTGGCCGCATGTACCTCATGCACGCTGCTGACCGCGAAGAAATCAAGGAAGCTTTTGCTGGCGACATCGTCGCTCTGCAGGGCCTCAAGGACACCCGCACGGGCGAAACCCTCTGCGATCCGTCGAAGCCCGTCATTCTCGAAAAGATGGAGTTCCCGAACCCCGTCATCGAAATGAAGGTGGAGCCGAAGACGAAGGCCGATCAGGAAAAGATGGCGATCGCGCTTCACACGCTCGCTCTCGAAGATCCGTCCTTCCGCGTTTCGGTCGATCCGGAATCGGGTGAGACCATTCTGAAGGGCATGGGCGAGCTTCATCTCGACATTAAGGTCGACATCCTGAAGCGCACGTACGGCGTCGAAGCCAACACGGGCGCTCCGCAGGTCGCCTATCGTGAGACGCTCGCACGTTCGACCGACATCGACTACACGCATAAGAAGCAGACGGGCGGCACGGGTCAGTTCGCGCGCGTCAAGCTGAAGCTCGAGCCGAACGAAACCGGCAAGGGCAACGAGTTCGCGACGACGATCGTCGGCGGTTCCATCCCGAAGGAATACATTCCGGGCGTCGAAAAGGGCGTCAATTCGGTTTGGGACAGCGGCATGCTCATCGGCTTCCCGATGGTCGACATGAAGGTCACGCTTTATGACGGCGCGTTCCACGAAGTCGACTCGTCGGCAATCGCCTTCGAAATCGCCACGCGTTCCGCCATGAAGGAAGGCTGCGAGAAGGCTGGCGTAAAGCTGCTCGAGCCGATCATGGATGTCGAAGTCGTCTCGCCTCAGGATTTCGTCGGTGGCGTCATCGGCGACATCAACTCCCGGCGCGGCCAGATCCGTAACCAGGAAATGCGCGGTAACGCGGTCGTCATTCGTGCCTACGTGCCGCTCGCAAACATGTTCGGCTACATCAACACGCTTCGCTCGATGTCGACAGGTCGCGCGCAGTACACGATGCAGTTCGCGCACTATGCGGAAGTTCCGCGGAACGTGGCGGAAGAGGTCAAGGCCAAGTACGCCTGATAAGAAGTTGGGCCCGCCGGCGAGATCACCCGCCATCGAGCTCGAAGAAACGAAGCCTGAATGCCCGGATCGGATGATCACGGGACCTGATAGTAGGACTAAGGAGAGCCAACGATGGCGAAGGCAAAATTCGAGCGGACCAAGCCGCATTGCAACGTCGGTACGATCGGACACGTCGACCACGGCAAGACAACGCTGACCGCAGCCTTGACGAAAGTTTCGGCCGACCGCGGCTGGACGTCGACCTCGATCGCTTACGACGAAGTCGCCAAGGCTTCGGAAAGCCAGGGCCGTCGCGACCCGACGAAGATCTTGACGATCGCCACGTCGCACGTCGAATACGCGACGCCGAACCGTCACTATGCACACGTCGACTGCCCCGGCCACGCCGACTACGTCAAGAACATGATCACCGGTGCTGCCCAGATGGACGGCGCGATCCTCGTCGTGTCCGCCGTTGACGGCCCGATGCCCCAGACGCGTGAGCACATCCTTCTCGCTCGCCAGGTCGGCGTGCCGAAGATCGTCGTCTTCTTGAACAAGTGCGATATCGTCGAAGACGAAGAGCTCCTTGATCTCGTCGAGATGGAAGTCCGTGAGCTTCTCTCGAAGTACAACTTCCCGGGCGACGACACCCCGGTCATCCGCGGCGCAGCCGTCAAGGCCCTCAACGGTGAGAAGGGCCCGCTCGCCGACGAAGCCATCATCAAGCTCTACGAGGCGATGGACACGTTCATCCCGATCCCTGAGCGTCCGAAGGATCAGCCCTTCCTGATGCCGATCGAAGACGTGTTCTCGATCTCGGGCCGCGGCACCGTCGTCACCGGCCGTATCGAGCGCGGCGTGATCAAGGTCGGCGAAGAAGTCGAGATCGTTGGTCTTCGCGACACGCAGAAGTCGGTCGTCACCGGCGTCGAAATGTTCCGCAAGCTCCTCGACTCTGGCGAAGCTGGCGACAACGTCGGCTGCCTCCTTCGCGGCATCGACAAGGAAGCTGTCGAGCGCGGCCAGGTTCTCTGCAAGCCCGGCTCCGTTAAGCCGCACAAGAAGTTCGCTGCCGAAGCCTACATCCTGAACAAGGAAGAGGGTGGCCGCCACACGCCGTTCTTCACGAACTACCGTCCGCAGTTCTATTTCCGCACGACCGACGTCACGGGCACCGTTAAGCTCGCCGAAGGTACGGAAATGGTTATGCCGGGCGACAACGTCTCGGTTACCGTCGAACTCGTGCAGCCGATCGCCATGGAAGAGAAGGTCCGCTTCGCCATTCGCGAAGGCGGCCGCACCGTCGGCGCCGGCGTTGTTACGAAGATCCTCGAGTAGCAGGCATTTCAGGGGAAGCGTCCCTTAGGTTCGCTTCCCCCAATCTTTTTTCGCGAGAAGTGAAAGCAAAAAGCCATGCACGGCCAAAACATCCGCATCCGGCTCAAAGCCTTCGATCATCGAATACTCGATGCGTCGACCCGCGAGATCGTGAATACGGCGAAGCGCACTGGTGCTGAGGTTCGCGGACCAATTCCGCTGCCGACGCGCATTGAGCGCTTCACGGTGAACCGTTCGCCGCACATCGACAAGAAGAGCCGCGAGCAGTTCGAAATGCGGACCCACAAGCGTTTGCTCGACATCGTCGATCCCACGCCGCAGACGGTCGATGCCCTCATGAAGCTCGATCTCGCGGCCGGTGTTGACGTCGAGATCAAGCTCTAAAAACCAGAACCAGAACTTACGGGCCCTCTGGCGGTAACGCGAATGGCCCCAACGATAGGAAGGAATGCAAATGCGTTCCGGAGTGATAGCACAGAAGATCGGTATGACCCGGATCTTCACCGACGCGGGCGAACACGTACCCGTCACGGTGCTGCGCCTGGAGAACCTGCAGGTTCTCGCGCACCGCACCGAGGAGAAGAACGGCTATACCGCGATCCAGGTCGGCGGCGGCACGAGGAAACCCTCGCGTCTGACGAAGTCCGAACGCGGCACTTTCGCGAAGGCTGAGGTCGAGCCGAAGCGTAAGTTGGCAGAGTTTCGTGTCAGTCCTGAGAACCTCATCGATGTTGGCGCGGAAATAACCGCAGACCACTTCGTGCCTGGCCAGTTCGTCGACGTGACGGGCACCACCCAGGGTAAGGGTTTCCAGGGCGCCATGAAGCGCTGGAACTTCGGCGGTCTGCGGGCAACCCACGGCGTTTCGGTCACGCACCGCGCCCACGGTTCGACCGGTCAGCGCCAGGATCCGGGCAAGGTGTTCAAAGGCAAGAAGATGGCCGGACACATGGGCGACGAGCGCGTCACCACGCAGAATCTCGTCGTTGCCAAGATCGATAAGGAACGTGGTCTCGTGATGGTACGAGGCGCGGTCCCCGGTTCCAAGGGCGGCTGGGTCGTCGTTCGCGACGCCGTCAAGAAGGCCGCGCACGCGGATGCTCCGAAGCCCGGCGCATTCAAAGCGCGTGGCGAAGCTAAGAAGGAAGGCGCGTGATGAAAGCTGAAGTCACCAGCCTCGACTCCGGCAAAGCCGGCGACATTGAGCTTGCCGACGAAATCTTCGGGCTTGAGGTCCGCAGCGATCTCATTCACCGCATGGTGCGCTATCAGACCCTGAAGCGCATGGCCGGCACGCATCATGCTCAGGACCGCTCGGAAGTCGCGGTCACGGGCAAGAAGATGTACAAGCAGAAGGGCACCGGCGGCGCCCGTCACGGCGACAAGTCGGCTCCGCAGTTCCGCGGCGGCGGCAAGGCGTTCGGCCCGAAGCCGCGCTCGCATGCGATCGACATGCCGAAGAAGGTGCGCGCACTCGCTCTTCGTCATGCGCTGTCCTCGAAGGCCAAGGCCGGCGAGATCATCGTCATCGACAAGGCGACATCGTCCGAAGGCAAGACGGCTGCGCTGAAGGCTCAGTTCGCGAAGCTCTCGCTCGTAAACGCGCTCATCATCGATGGTGCGGACCTCGAGCCGACCTTCGCACGCGCCGCTCGCAACATCCCGAACATCGACGTGCTCCCGATTCAGGGCATCAACGTCTACGACATCCTTCGTCGTAAGAAGCTGGTGCTGACCCGGGCCGCCGTCGCAGCGCTGGAGGCGCGCTTCAAATGACGAGCAAACGATCCGCTTACGACGTCATCGTCGCGCCGGTCATCACCGAGAAGGCGACGCTCGCCTCCGAGGCGAACCAGGTGATCTTCAAGGTCAAGCGCGACGCGACGAAACCCGAGATCAAGTCGGCTGTCGAAGGCTTGTTCAAGGTCAAGGTGAAGGGCGTCAATACGATCGTCCGCAAGGGCAAGCAGAGAACGTTCAAGGGCGTCAAGGCGCTGTTGAGTGATACGAAAAGGGCCATCGTGACGCTCGAGGAAGGTCATTCCATCGACGTGACGACTGGGCTCTGAGGATAACGCACCATGGCGCTTAAGACATACAACCCGACATCGCCCGGACGTCGCCACCTGATCCAGGTCGACCGTTCGATGCTCTGGAAGGGCGGTCCACTCAAGACGCTCGTCGAGGGCAAGACCAAGACCGGCGGTCGCAACAGCGATGGCCGCATCACGTCACGCCACATCGGCGGCGGCGCGAAGCAGTCCTATCGCCGGATCGATTTCCGTCGCCGGAAGTTCGATTCGCCCGCAAGTGTCGAGCGCCTTGAGTACGATCCGAACCGGACCGCGTTCATCGCTCTGATCAAGTACGAGGACGGCACCCAGGCCTACATCCTGGCGCCGCAGCGCCTGGCAGTCGGCGACAGCGTCGTCGCGGGACCGAAAGTCGACGTGAAGCCCGGCAACGCGATGCCGCTTTCGGCGATGCCGATCGGCACGATCGTGCACAACGTCGAGATGAAGCCCGGTAAGGGCGGTCAGGTCGCACGTTCCGCTGGTTCGTTTGTTCAACTCGTCGGCCGCGACTCTGGTTATGCGGTGTTGCGCTTGAACTCGGGCGAGACACGCAAGGTCAGCGCCGAGTGCATGGCGACTGTCGGCGCCGTTTCGAACCCCGACCACATGAACACCGTCACCGGCAAGGCTGGCCGCACACGCTGGCAGGGCCGCCGTCCGACGGTTCGCTCGATCGCGATGAACCCGGTCGATCACCCGAACGGTGGTCGTACGAAGGGCGGCAAGCACTGGGCGACGCCTTGGGGCAAGCCGACGAAGGGCTTCAAGACTCGCAAGAACAAGACGACCACGAAATACATCGTACGCTCGCGCCAAAAGGCGAAGAAGTAGCGGCGAACTGAAGGAGATCGACTTTGACACGTTCAGTCTGGAAAGGTCCGTTTGTTGACGGCTACCTCCTTAAGAAGGCGGACAAGTCGCGCGCATCGGGGCGCAACGAAGTTATCAAGATCTGGAGCCGCCGCTCCACGATCCTGCCCCAGTTCGTCGGCCTGACCTTCGGCGTGCACAACGGCCAGAAGCACATCCCCGTCAACGTGACGGAAGACATGATCGGCCACAAGTTCGGTGAATTCGCACCGACTCGTATTTTCCACGGGCACGGCGGCGACAAGAAAGCGGTGAAGAGATAATGGGCAAGCCAAGCCATGAGCGGCGCCTCCCCGACACCGAGGCCCAAGCAGTTCTCAAGTCGCTGCGCATTTCACCGCAGAAGCTCAACCTCGTCGCGGGTTTGATCCGTGGTAAGAAGGTTGATCAGGCGTTGGCCGTTCTCGAATTCAGCGAGAAGCGCATCGCCGGCGACGTCCGCAAATGCGTGATGAGCGCTGTCGCGAACGCCGAGAATAACCATTCGCTCGACGTCAACGATCTGATCGTTGCTGAAGCGTTCGTCGGCAAGAACCTGGTCATGAAGCGCTTCCACGCCCGTGGCCGTGGCCGCGGCGCTTCGATCATGAAGCCTTTCTCTCAGCTCACCGTCATCGTCCGCCAGGTCGAAGAGGAAAAGGCCGAGAAGAAGAAAGCCGGAAAGAAGTCCGCGTCGAAGCCCGCCGCGGCGGCCAAGGAGGCCAAGTAATATGGGTCAAAAAGTCAATCCCGTCGGCCTCCGTCTCGGTATCAACCGGACATGGGACAGCCGCTGGTTCGCCGCTCGCGGCGAATACGGTAAGCTGTTGCACGAGGACCGTGCGATCCGCGCTCACATCATGAAAGAGCAGCGCGAAGCCGGTATCTCGAAGGTCGTCATCGAACGCCCGCACAAGAAGTGCCGCGTCACGGTCATGACTGCCCGTCCCGGCATTCTGATCGGCAAGAAGGGCGAAAAGATCGAGCGTCTCCGCGCTGATCTCGCAAAGCTGACGAGCTCGGAAGTTCACCTGAACATCCTCGAGATCCGCAAGCCCGAGATCGACGCCACGCTGATCGCCGAAGGCATCGCCCAGCAGCTCGAGCGCCGCGTCGCGTTCCGCCGTGCAATGAAGCGTGCCGTTCAGTCGGCGCTGCGTCTCGGCGCAATCGGCATTCGTATCAACGTCGCCGGCCGTTTGGGTGGTGCTGAAATCGCCCGTACGGAATGGTATCGCGAAGGCCGCGTGCCGCTGCACACGCTCCGCGCCGATATCGACTTCGGATACGGCGTTGCGCGTACGGCCTACGGCATCATCGGCATCAAGGTTTGGGTCTTCAAGGGCGAGATCATCGAGCACGATCCGATGGCATCCGACCGGAAGCTCACGGAAATGCAAGAAAGCGGCGCACCGCGCCCCCGTCGTGACGATGACCGCGGCGATCGCCGTGACCGTCGTCCGGGACGTGGCGGACGTGGTGGTGGCGGACGTGGCCCAGGCGGTGGCGGTGGTGCAGGCGGCGGCAACGCGCCCGCGGCCTCGGATGCCGGCTCATCGACGCCAGAAGCGTAAGGATCCTAGAGGCAACTCATCATGCTGCAACCGAAACGGACGAAGTTCCGCAAACAGTTTAAGGGCCGCATCCACGGCGCCGCCAAGTCGGGCACTACGCTCGCTTACGGCGAAGTGGGTCTGAAGGCCATGGAGCCGGAGCGCCTGTCGGCGCGCCAGATCGAAGCCGCGCGTCGCGCCATCGCTCGTCACACGAAGCGTGCCGGCCGCATGTGGCTCCGCATCTTCCCGGACGTGCCGGTGTCGAAGAAGCCTGCCGAAGTCCGCATGGGCTCCGGTAAGGGTTCGCCCGAGCTTTGGGTGGCGCGCGTCAAGCCGGGCCGCATCATTTTCGAGCTCGGCGGTGTCAATCAGCAAGTGGCGAAGGAAGCTCTCATTCTCGGAGCCGCCAAGCTGCCCATCAAATGCCGCGTCGTTACGCGGATCGAATAGGCGAGGTGATAGTCATGGCCGACAATTTAAAGGGCATGTCGCTCGATCAGCTCGATGAACAGCTGGCGAAGCTCAAGAAGGAGCAGTTCAACCTGCGCTTTCAGCGGGCTTCTGGCCAACTTGAGAACACGGCGCGCATCCGGCTCGTCCGTCGAGATATCGCGCGCATCAAGACCGCAGCCGTTGCCCGGCGCGGTGGCAGCGTCAAAAAAGGCGCGTAAGGGAGAACGAGATTATGCCGAAGCGCGTGCTGCAGGGAGTCGTGGTATCCGACAAGAACGACAAGACCATCGTCGTTCAGGTCGAGCGTCGCTACACCCATCCGCTGCTGAAAAAGACCGTGCGCCGTACGAAGAAGTATCACGCACACGATGAACAGAATTCGTTCAAGGTTGGCGACCAGGTCTCAATCGAAGAGACCCGGCCGATTTCCAAGAACAAACGTTGGATTGCGATAGCCAGTTGAGGTTATAAGCCTCGATTCGCCGAGCGATCGAACGCCGGGAGCCGCCTTTCCAGCCGTCGGAGAGTTGGGAGTTTTTCCCAAGACCCCGCGAGCCAGAACGGCAAATGTAGAGATGGGCTTCGAGAGCAAGGCTCTTAAGGCCGTGAAAGAAGGAACGACGCGATGATCCAGATGGAGAGCAATCTCGACGTCGCCGACAACTCGGGCGCGCGCCGCGTTCAGTGCATCAAGGTGCTGGGCGGCTCGAAGCGCAAATACGCGACGGTGGGTGACACCATCGTTGTCTCCGTCAAGGAGGCGATCCCGAAGGGCCGCGTCAAGAAGGGTCAGGTGATGAAGGCCGTGATCGTTCGCGTCGCGAAGGGTATCCGCCGGGCCGATGGCTCGCTGATCCGCTTCGACCGCAACGCCGCCGTTCTGATCAACGCCAACGGCGAGCCTGTCGGAACGCGTATTTTCGGACCCGTAACGCGTGAACTTCGCGCGAAGAACCATATGAAGATCGTATCGCTTGCGCCGGAGGTCCTCTGATGTCGGCATTTAAAATCAAGAAGGGCGACAAAGTCGTCGTTCTCGCCGGCCGTGACAAGGGCAAGCGGGGCGAAGTGATCGAGATCCGCCCCAAGGAACACCGCGCACTCGTTCGCGGCGTCAACATGGTGCGCCGTCACCAGCGCCAGTCGGCGTCGCAGGAAGGCGGCATCATTTCCAAGGAAGGTCCGATCGACCTCTCGAACCTCGCGATCGAGGACCCCAAGGACGGCAAGCCGTCGCGCGTCGGATTCAAGGTTCTTGAAGACGGCAAGAAGGTCCGCATCGCAAAGCGCTCGGGCGAGCAGATCCCGGAGAAGAACTAGGCCATGGCAAAAGATACATCAAAAGGCGCCAAGCCTCAGGGCGGCTCGCCGCAAGGCGCTGGCGAAGCAAAGAAGGCACGGGCCGACAAGAAGGCTGCAGCCGCCGCCGCACCGCGCGAGCCGGCAGCTCCGCGTCCGGCCGATTACAAGCCGCGCCTCAAGTCTCATTACGAGAAGGTCGTTCGCGACGCTCTGAAAGAGAAGTTCGGCTACTCGAACGTGATGCAGATCCCGCGTCTCGAGAAGATCGTGATCAACATGGGCGTTGGTGAAGCCGTCAACGACCGCAAGAAAGTTGACGTCGCGGCATCCGATCTCGCTTTGATTGCCGGCCAGAAGCCGGTTATCACGCGAGCCCGTAAGGCCATCGCCACGTACAAGCTTCGCGAAGGCATGGCGATCGGCGCCAAGGTGACGCTGCGCGGCGACCGCATGTACGAATTTCTTGATCGGTTCGTAACGATCGCTCTGCCGCGCGTGAAGGACTTCCGGGGCCTGAACCCGAAGAGCTTCGACGGCCGTGGCAACTATGCGACCGGCCTCAAGGAGCACCTCGTGTTCCCCGAGATCGACTACGACAAGGTCGACAACGTATTGGGCCTCGACGTGATCGTTTGCACGTCGGCCAAGACTGACGAAGAAGCCCGCGAATTGCTCAAGGGCTTTAACTTCCCGTTCCGTAGCTAGAGGACCTCGGCAGAAAGCCGAAAGGCCTTTGGAGGAGATGAAATGGCTAAGACCAGTTCGATTGAAAAGAATAACCGGCGTCGCAAGATGACGGCCGAGCAGGCTCCCAAGCGCAAGCGCCTGAAGCTGCTCGCGAAGGACCGGACGAAGACGCCGGAAGAGCGTTTCGCCGCGCGCCTTAAGCTTGCCGAGATGCCGCGCAACGGCTCGAAGGTTCGCATCCGCAATCGTTGCGAGATCACCGGCCGCCCCCGCGGCAACTACCGCAAGCTCAGGATGTGCCGCAACCAGCTCCGCGAGCTGGCGAGCCAGGGCCGTATCCCGGGCATGGTCAAGGCGAGCTGGTAAGAGGAAGCATCAATGTCCGTGAATGATCCGTTGGGCGATATGCTGACCCGCATCCGGAACGCTCAGATGCGTCGCCGGCCGAAGGTCGCCACCCCCGCTTCTAGCCTCCGCGCCCGCGTCCTCGACGTGCTCGCCGAGGAAGGTTACATCCGTGGCTACAGCCGCGTCGAATTGAAGGGCGAACTGCCCCAGTTCGAAATCGAGCTCAAGTATTACAATGGCCAGCCGGCCATCCGTGAGATCGAGCGCATTTCGAAGCCGGGCCGTCGCGTCTACTCGGCAGTAAAGGGAATTCCGATCGTCGCAAACGGCCTCGGCGTTGCTATTCTGTCGACGCCGAAGGGTGTCATGTCGGACTCGAAGGCGCGCGAAGCCAACGTCGGCGGCGAAGTCATCTGCAACATATTCTAAGGCTGAGGCTCCGGCCTCGGCGAAACAAGGTTCGAATAAGCCATGTCGCGCATCGGTAAGAAACCCGTTCCGGTCCCGTCGAACGTGACGGCGACGATCAGCGGTCAGACCGTCAAGATGAAGGGTCCCAAGGGCGAACTCGCCTTCACGGTTCCCGACGCTTTGAAGGTCCAGCGTTCGGATGAAGGCATCGACGTCAGCCTTCTCGAAGATACGAAGGTTGCACGCTCCGAGTGGGGCATGTCGCGGACTCAGATCGCGAACCTCATCAAGGGCGTGACCGACGGTTACAGCCAGGATCTCGAGATCCATGGCGTCGGCTTCAAGGCCTCGATGAAGGGCAAGGACACGCTGACGCTTTCCGTCGGCTACAGCCACGACGTCGTGCTGAAGATCCCGGCAGGCGTTGACGTAAAGGTCGGCGGCGCCAAGCAGGAACTGGTGTCGGTCTCCGGCATCGATAAGCAGGCGGTGGGCCAGGTGGCATCCATCATCCGTGCCTCCCGCAAGCCGGAGCCCTACCAGGGCAAGGGCGTGCGCTATAAGGGCGAATACATCCTCCGCAAGGAAGGCAAGAAGAAGTAGGACCGGCACCGATGGCCAACAGCAACCAGAAATTTACGAACCGCAAAGCGCGTGTTCGCAGAAGCCTCAGGGCCGCCTCGAACGGTCGTCCCCGGCTTTCCATTCACCGCTCGTCGGAGAATATCTACGCGCAAGTGATCGACGACGTGAAGGGCGTAACGCTCGCATCGGCTTCGACACTTGAAAAAGACGTCAAGGGCTCGCTCAAGACGGGTGCCGACAAGGCTGCAGCTGCCGCTATCGGCAAGCTCGTTGCCGAGCGCGCCGTCAAGGCTGGCGTCACCGAGGTCGTGTTCGACCGCGGCGGCTTCCTGTTTCATGGGCGCGTTAAGGCGCTCGCCGATGCCGCCCGCGACGGCGGATTGAAGTTTTAAGAGATACCCGAGAGGAACCGAAACGTGGCACGTGGACCCCAGAGAGACCGTGGCAGAGATCGCGAGGAGCGCGATAGCGAGTTTTCCGATAAGCTCGTTCACATCAATCGCGTCGCCAAGGTCGTCAAGGGCGGTAAGCGCTTCGGCTTTGCTGCGCTCGTCGTCGTCGGCGACCTGAAAGGCCGCGTCGGCTTCGGCCACGGCAAGGCCCGTGAGGTTCCGGAGGCGATCCGCAAGGCGACCGAAGGCGCAAAGCGCAACCTTCTTCGCGTGCCGCTTCGCGACGCTCGCACGCTTCATCACGATAGCGTCGGCCGTCACGGCGCCGGCAAGGTGATCCTGCGCTCGGCTCCGGCCGGTACCGGCATCATCGCAGGCGGTGCAATGCGCGCCGTTTTCGAGATGGTCGGCGTGCACGACATCGTTGCGAAGTCGATGGGCTCGACCAACCCCTATAACGTCGTCCGCGCGACGTTCGATGCGCTCAAGGCGCAGGAAAATCCGCGTGGCGTCGCAGCTCGCCGCAACAAGAAGGTTTCCGACATCGTGTCGCGTCGTCGCGACGGCTCGGCTGCTGCCGAGGCTGGTGCGGACGTCTGAAGAAAATAACGGAAGCGCAGCAGCATTTCTGCCGCTTCACAAAGGGACCTGAGGTTACGATATGGCGACGAAGAAGACGATCACGCTGAAGCAGGTGCGGAGCGCTAACAGGCGCCCCGAGCGGCAGACCGGTACGCTGATCGGCCTCGGGCTGAACAAGCTCGGTCGCACCTCCACGGTTGAAGACACGCCGGCCGTACGCGGCATGCTGAAAAAAGTTCAGCATCTCGTTCAGGTCGAAGAAGGGAAATAAGCACCATGCGGCTGAACGGCATTAAAGATAACCCAGGCGCCAAGAAGACCCGCGTCCGCATCGGTCGCGGCATCGGCTCGGGTATGGGCAAGATGGGTGGCCGCGGCGGCAAGGGCCAGACGGCTCGTACAGGCGTCGCGATCGGCGGCTTCGAAGGCGGTCAGATGCCTTTGCATCGTCGTCTGCCGAAGCGTGGCTTTAACAAGTGGCGCCCTGAGCATTTCAACGAGATCAACGTCGGCTCGCTGCAGCAGGCGATCGAGGACAAGCGCCTCGATGGCTCGAAGCCTGTCGACCTGGCTTCGCTGATCGAAGCTGGCATCATACGCCGTGCAAAAGACGGCCTTCGCCTCCTCGGCGACGGCGAGATCAAGTCCAAGATCTCGATCACCGTCAATCACGCGTCTGCAAAGGCTAAGGAAGCGATCGAGAAGGCCGGCGGCAGCGTCACGCTGATTGAGCGCAAGGTTCTCGCCGCGGACGAGGAAAAGCGCAAGAAGTCGGCTGACAAGAAGGCCGCGAAGGGCAAGAAGCCCGGCGCTGCCAAGTCGGAAGAATAATACGAGCGTGCAATGAGGCGGGGAAACCCGCCTGATTTCGCGTTCGCGGCCGGAAGGCGCTGGAAACGGCGCTATCCGGGCCCAAGTTGCGATAGCGCCCCTTGGCGTCGTCGCAACGGTTAGGAGAAGAGACCAATGGCTTCCGCTGCCGAGCAGCTTGCTTCCAATCTGAACTTCAGCGCCTTCGCGAAGGCGGAGGATTTGAAGCGGCGCCTGTGGTTCACGCTTGGCGCACTGATCGTTTTCCGCCTGGGCACGTTCATTCCGCTGCCGGGCATCAATCCCGCTGCGTTCGCCGAAACGTTCAAGTCGCAGGCCGGTGGCATCCTGGGCATGTTCAACATGTTCTCGGGCGGCGCACTCGAGCGTCTGGCGATTTTCGCGCTGAACATCATGCCGTACATCTCGGCGTCGATCATCATGCAGTTGATGAGCTCGATCTCGCCGAAGCTCGAAGCTTTGAAGAAGGAAGGCGAGGCCGGCCGCAAGCAGATCAACCAGTATACGCGGTATCTGACGGTCGTTCTTGCGGCGCTCCAGGCTTATGGCATCGCCGTCGGCCTCGAAGGTTCACGAAACGCGGCCGGCTCCGTGGTTCTGGAACCGGGCATGTTCTTCCGCTTGACGACGGTCATCACGCTTGTCGGCGGTACCGTATTCCTGATGTGGCTCGGCGAGCAGATCACGCAGCGTGGCGTCGGTAACGGCACATCGCTGATCATCTTCGCCGGCATCGTCGCGGGACTTCCCGGAGCGTTGGTGCATCTCTTTGAACTGTCGCGCACCGGCTCGATCTCGCCCGGAATTCTCGTGTTCTTCCTGGCGTTGGCTCTGGCCGTCGTCGCCGCGATCGTGTTCTTCGAGCGCGCCCAAAGACGCCTGTTGGTCCAGTATCCGAAGCGACAAGTCGGGAACAAGATGTTCCAGGGCGAAGCTTCGCATCTGCCGCTGAAGCTCAATTCCTCGGGCGTTATCCCGCCGATCTTCGCGTCCTCGCTTCTGCTGCTGCCGATCACGGTCGCGCAGTTCACGGCAGGGCAGGGGCCGGAATGGCTCAACGAAGCGGTTGCAGCTCTTGGCAGCGGCCAGCCGCTCCACATGGTCGTCTATGCGCTGTTGATCCTGTTCTTCGCGTTCTTCTACACGGCGGTTGTGATCAACCCCAAGGAAACCGCGGATAACCTTCGCAAGTACGGCGGCTTCCTTCCCGGTATCCGCCCCGGCGAAAAGACGGCCGAGTACATCGACTATGTCTTGACCCGCATTACCGTCGTCGGCGCTATCTACCTGGCCGCGGTCTGCGTACTGCCCGAGATCTTGACGTCGTATGCCGGTATTCCGCTCTACTTCGGCGGCACCTCGCTCCTCATCGCCGTCAGCGTCACGATGGATACCGTTGCTCAGGTCCAAAGCCACCTCATCGCTCAGCAGTATGAGGGCTTGATCAAGAAGGCTAAGCTTCGCGGAGCGCGTCGATGATCCTGATGCTGCTTGGGCCGCCGGGGGCGGGCAAGGGTACACAGTCTCAGCTGATCTCCGAGCGCCTCGGGCTGCCGCAGCTTTCAACTGGCGACATGCTGCGCGCCGCCGTTAAGGCGGGTTCGCCGGTCGGCCTCAAGGCGAAGAAGATCATGGCCGAAGGCGGCCTCGTCAGCGACGAAATCGTCATCGGCATCATCGCCGACCGGATTTCCGAGCCTGATTGCGCCAAGGGGTTCATTCTCGACGGGTTTCCGCGCACGCTGGCCCAGGCCGACGCGCTCGACGACCTGTTGAAGTCCAAGGGCCGCCACATCGATTGCGTCATCGAGCTCAGGGTGGACGATACCAAGCTCGTCGAACGGATAGAATGTCGCGCCCGGGAGACGATCGCCGCCGGCGGCACCGTCCGGGCCGACGACAACGCTGAAGCCCTTAAGACGCGCCTGATCGCCTACTACCGCGAAACGGCGCCGCTGATCGGCTTCTATTATGCTCATCGGTTGCTGAAAACGGTGGACGGCATGGCGCCGATCGCCGACGTCAGCGGCCAGATCAGCGAAGTTTTGAACCAATTCCAGCATGCGTGACACAAAGAAGCACGGATTGACGGAAGGGATGACCCGAGGTAGAAGACACAACTTTCTTTTAGGGCTCAACTTGATCCGGACCAGGGCACGAAACCCCGGTACTGCGGTCGTTGCGCCTATTCGCACTTGAGAATTCGTCAAAAACAGCATCGTTAATCGGCTCGAGATTTAAAGGCAGGAGACTGAAGTGGCCCGCATCGCAGGCGTCAACATTCCAACGGGTAAGCGCGTCGAGATCGCGCTTCGTTACATCCACGGCATTGGCCCGAAATTCTCGAAAGAGATTTGCGAGAAGTGCAGCATTCCGGCCGATCGCCGCGTCAGCCAGCTGACCGACGCCGAAGTCCTGCAGATCCGTGAAACGATCGACCGCGATTACACGGTTGAGGGCGACCTTCGCCGCGAAGTCCAGACGAACATCAAGCGTCTGATGGACCTCGGTTGCTACCGCGGCCTGCGTCACCGCAAGGGCCTGCCCGTACGCGGTCAGCGCACGCACACGAACGCCCGCACCCGCAAGGGCAAGGCTGTTCCGATTGCAGGCAAGAAGAAGGCGACGAAGTAGTTCGTCACTTAAGGGATTTCATGCACGCCATCTGGCGCGCACAACGATTTACGCCTCCGCTTGAACGAGGCATGGAGCAACGACGGTAATGGCCAAGGAAGCAGCGGCAGCACGCGGCAAAGTTAAGAAGCGCGAGAAGAAGAACATCACGTCGGGCGTCGCACACGTCAACGCGTCGTTCAACAACACGATGATCACCATCACGGACGCCCAGGGCAACACGATCGCGTGGTCGTCTTCGGGCACCAAGGGCTTCAAGGGCTCGCGCAAGTCGACGCCGTATGCCGCGCAGATGGCCGCCGAAGATGCCGGCAAGAAGGCCCAGGAGCACGGCATGAAGGTGCTCGAGGTCGAGGTTTGCGGTCCGGGTTCGGGTCGTGAATCGGCTCTCCGCGCGCTCCAGGCTGTCGGCTTTCAGATCACCTCGATCCGCGACGTGACGCCGATCCCGCACAACGGCTGCCGCCCGCGCAAGCGTCGCCGCGTCTAAACGAGATTTTACGCGCGCCGGGACCGCTCGGCGCGCTGCCACTTGTGAATAAGTACCGCCAAGAGATTCCGCGGCCCGCTCCCCCGTCCGCGCAAAACTAACGAGGTTTCTCGTGAACGTTCTCCAGAAGAACTGGCAAGATCTGATCAAGCCGTCGAAGCTTGAAATTCAGTCCGGCCGCGACCGCTCGCGCATCGCGACCGTCGTAGCAGAACCCCTTGAGCGCGGCTTCGGCATGACGCTCGGAAACGCTCTGCGCCGCGTGCTGCTGTCGTCGCTTCAGGGCGCCGCCATCAAGACCGTGCAGATCGACGGCGTGCTGCATGAGTTCTCGTCTGTTCCGGGCGTCCGCGAGGACGTGACGAACATCATCCTCAACATCAAGGAAATTGCGCTCCGCATCCATTCGGAAGGCGTGAAGCGCATGGTGCTGAAGAAGGAAGGCGCAGGCCCCGTCACCGCCGGCGACATCGAAGCATCCTCCGAAGTCGAAGTTCTCAATCCCGAGCACGTCATCTGCCACCTCGACCAGGGCGCGGCGATCCGCATGGAATTCACCGCCGATATCGGCAAGGGCTACGTCGCTTCCGACCGTAACCGTCCCGAGGACGCGCCGATCGGCCTGATCCCGGTCGACAGCCTCTATTCGCCGGTCAAGAAGGTTTCCTACAAGGTCGAGAACACCCGCGAAGGTCAGATCCTCGACTACGATAAGCTGACGATGGTTGTTGAAACGGATGGCTCGATCCGTCCTGAGGACGCGGTCGCTCTCGCAGCCCGCATTCTCCAGGATCAGCTCGCAGTCTTCATCAACTTCGAAGAACCGAAGAAGGCCCAGGAAGAGCAGCGCCATCCGGAGCTCGCGTTCAACGCAGCGCTCCTCAAGAAGGTCGACGAGCTCGAGCTTTCGGTTCGCTCTGCGAACTGCCTGAAGAACGACAACATCGTCTACATCGGCGATCTCATCCAGAAGACCGAAGCAGAGATGCTTCGCACGCCGAACTTCGGCCGGAAGTCGCTGAACGAGATCAAGGAAGTTCTGGCGACGATGGGTCTTCACCTCGGCATGGAAGTGCCGAACTGGCCGCCGGACAACATCGACGAGCTGGCGAAGCGCTTCGAAGACCAGTACTAAGAATTCCAGCCGGCTTGCACTTCGCGGGCCGGCTGAAATGATCCGGATAGCTCAACAGCACCGGAATGCGACGGCGAAGGTGAGGCCATAGAAACTCCCGCGCCAACCGGATGGCAGAAGTAGCCAACGGTCAATTCAAGCCTGCAGCATGCGCCGCGGGCCAACAATGTAAGGATGAAGACACTATGCGACACAAGAAGCTTGGCCGCCGCTTCGGCCGTCACGTCGGCCACCGTCAGGCAATGTTCTCGAACATGGCCGCAGCTCTGATCAAGCACGAGCAGATCGTCACCACGCTGCCGAAGGCGAAAGACCTGAAGCGCGTCGTCGACAAGTACATCACACTCGCGAAGCGCGGCGACTTGAACTCGCGCCGTTTGGCAATTGCCCGCCTCCGCGATGAAGACATGGTCAAGAAGCTCTTCGACATTCTCGGACCGCGTTACAAGGACCGCAACGGCGGCTATACGCGCGTGCTGAAGGCCGGTTTCCGCTACGGTGACAACTCACCCCGCGCCGTCATCGAACTCGTTGATCGCGACGAGAACGTGAAGGGCGCCGAGGACAAGGCCCGTCACGAAGCGATGCTCGCCGAGCAGGCCGCTTCGAACTGAGCTTCGTCACCGATTACCCAGTTTTAAAAACCCCGGCGCCCTAAAGCGCCGGGGTTTCGCTTTGAGGGCTCTGGCGCGATCGGTTCGCAGGCGCGGGATTTAGTCTGCAGGCGATGCGCGCAACGATGTGCCCTCTTCAGCTGGGGCGCACACTAAGACCCCTGTTATTGCAGGCGTGTGACGCGCTCCCGCCGGGGTTGCGTCCCGGGCAGGACAGCGCCTGAAACCGAGATTCCACGGCCATTTTGTTGCCCTTGCCATCCGGGTGCATTCTGCAACATTATCCGATAGATCGGAGCGCGCGGGGCGCACCGGCGGCCGATAGGTGTCTTGCGGCATGGCAGCAAATCCTCCGGTCGTCGTCACCGGCGCAAGCGGCCTCATTGCCAAGTATACGATCGCCGAATTCCTGCGGCGCGGCTTTGCGGTTCGGGGAACGCTCCGAAGCATGGATAAGGCGGACGAAGTCCGTCGCG
This sequence comes from Hyphomicrobium facile, assembly GCF_900116175.1. Lineage (GTDB taxonomy): Bacteria > Pseudomonadota > Alphaproteobacteria > Rhizobiales > Hyphomicrobiaceae > Hyphomicrobium_B > Hyphomicrobium_B facile. Next base: position 165,749 of record NZ_FPCH01000002.1, on the reverse strand, counting down.
CGCTGGCCAAGCTCGGCTGCGATCCCGAGAAAGTGTCGTTTATCGTTGCTGACCTTTCGGGCGACGGCGGGTGGGATGAAGCCGTCGCCGGCAGCGAAATCGTCGTTCATACGGCGTCGCCGTTTCCGATCGCCCAGCCGAACGATCCGGAAGAGGTGATCCGTCCGGCAGTCGATGGAACCTTGCGCGTGTTGAGGGCCGCGACGCGAGGCGCAGTCGGGCGCGTGGTCCTCACCTCATCGACGGTCGCGATCTTCTATCCGAGCGACGTTCCCAAGGGCCACGTCTATTCGGAAGCCGACGTCACGGATGAAACGCGCCGCGATCTGACCCCCTACATAAAGTCGAAGACGATCGCCGAAAAAGCGGCTTGGGATTTCATCGAGTCGGAGCCGGGCGCTCCCGCGCTCGTCGTCATCAATCCGAGCTTCGTGCAGGGGCCGGCGCTCGACGGCGATCTTTCGACGTCGCACGAGCTTTATCGCGTCATGGCGCGGGGCGTTTATCCGGCCGTCCCGAGGATCAGCTTCCCGGTAGCCGACGTGCGGGATGTGGCCGCAGCGCACGTCAAAGGCGCACTGACGCCGGAGGCGGAGGGCAACCGCTATCTGATCGGAGAAGGGCAGATGAGCCTCTATGGGCTTGGCCGGATCGTGGCGCGCGAGTTGCCGGATCTCGCCTCCAAGGTCCCGAAGTTCGAGCTTCCCGATTTCGCGGTGCGGGCGCTCGCGACCGTTGACAAGCGGATGCGAACGGTTCTCCCCGAGCTTGGCGAGCAAAAGGCTTACAGCAACGAAAACGCCAAGAAGGGCCTTGGCCTCGACCTGCGCCCTGCGGACGAGGCCGCAACGGCCGCGATCCGATCATTACGAGAGCTCAAGTTGATCTAGCCGGCTCCTGGACATATTTCTCCCGGCTGATTGGACTAGATCAGGGCCGCGCGATATTTGACCACCACGATTCCCACCTGGAAGAACTCATCGATGACCATGAAAAACCTCGTTCTGGTTTGCGCAGCCGCCATCTTGGGCCTGAGCGTTGCACCGAAGCTCTTCAGTCCGGCCGAGGTCTCGTTTGCCCAAGAGAAAGTGCCGCCGCCCTCTCGCGAAGCCGCGCAGTATTCGTTTTCACCGATCGTGAAAAAAGCGGCGCCCGCGGTCGTCAACGTCTATGTTCGAACCCGCGTCCAGACGTTCGACTCCCCGTTCGCCAACGATCCCTTTTTCCGTCAGTTCTTCGGCAGGGCGCTCGGCCGTCCGTCGGAACGGGTGATGAGTTCTTTGGGCTCCGGCGTCATCGTCAGTCCCGAGGGCCTGATCGTAACGAATACCCACGTGATCAAGGGCGGCGGCGACACGGCCATCCGCGTCGCGCTGACGGACAAGCGCGAGTTCGATGCAAAGGTCATCGCTCAAGACGAGAAAGCCGACATTGCCGTCCTGAAGATCGACGGCGGCGACGGAAGCTTCCCCTATCTTCGCTTCGACGATTCCGACAGCCTCGAAGTCGGCGATCTCGTGCTGGCGATCGGCAACCCGTTCGGCGTCGGCCAGACTGTGACGAGCGGCATCGTCTCGGCGTTGTCGCGCTCCGAGGTCGGGCAATCCGACAGCCAGGTCTTCATTCAGACCGACGCCGCCATCAACCCCGGCAACTCGGGCGGAGCGCTTGTTGATATGTCGGGCCGCCTCGTCGGCATCAATACGATGATCTATTCGCAATCCGGCGGCTCCGTCGGCATCGGCTTCGCGATCCCGTCGAACCTGGTACGCCTCTACGCGGACAGCGCAGCCGGAGGCCGGAAAGTCGAAAGGCCGTGGATCGGCGCCAAGCTCGAGGCCATGTCCCACGACATCGCCCAGGGCCTCGGTCTGAACCGTGTTTCCGGCGCCGTCGTAACCCGCCTTTACGATAAGGGCCCTGCAGCCGACGCCGGCCTCGAAGCGGGCGACGTCATCACCGCTGTTGATGGCGTCGAAGTCATCGACGCGCGCGGCGTCTACTATCGCTTGACCACGAAAGGCATTGGTCAGAGCGCCCGCCTGACCGTCCTCCGCAGCAACAAGGCGGTCGATGTCAATCTGCCGCTCGTCGGCGCGCCGAAGCCCGGCAAGGACGATGCGAAAAACCTGTCGGGCAACCATCCGCTCGACGGCGCGAGAATTTCGAACATCCTGCCGTCGGTCGCCGATGAACTTGGGCTCGACCAGTCGGAGGGCGTCGTCGTTACCTCCGTGCGCGATGGATCGACCGCCCAGACGTTCGGCTTCAAGCCGGGCGATATCATCGCCGCAATAGGCACCGATCAGATCGCCAACGTCGACGACGCGGAAAAGGCCCTCTCGACCCGCAAACGGCTATGGCAAATCTCGGTCAAACGCGGCGAGCGCGTGCTGCAGCTCCAAGTGCCGGGCTGAAACAAAGTGCCCGGCTGAAACTCGTGGCCGAACTGAACCCGCGTCAGGGTAAGGTGCCGTTAACCGTGTCGGCGTTCGACGGCCCGGTCCGTCGATAAGCTGACAAATTCATGGCAGACGGTGCCTCGGCGGCGATGCCGCCATAAGGGGTAGTTTGCGTAACGGGGGTTCGCCGATGGCCGATAGTCGTGGTGTGCTGATCATCGGCGAGGGCGCCGTCCTCAAGGGTGAGGTGAAGAGCGGCGGCCAGAAAGTCGAAATCTGGGGCTACGTCGAGGGCAAGGTTTCCGCGTCCGAAGTCGTCGTCCAGGAAGGCGGCCAGCTCTTCGGAAGCGTCAATTCCGACACTGCCGAAATCCGCGGGCACATCCAAGGCGATGTGCGGGTTCAGCAACTCATCCAGATCAAGAGCACAGGCCACGCCGCCGGAAAAATAAAATACGGCCGCCTGTCGATGGAAGAGGGCGGCGAGCTATCCGCACACGTGCGCAACATTCCCCCGACCATCGGCGGCGACCTGGATCTCACCGTTCCGAAGGGCGGCGCGGTCCGCATCACGACGGCCGATCTCAACGCCCTCGATCCCGACGACAAGCCCGAGGATCTGCATTTTCAAATCTCGAACGCCGCCGGCGGCTATCTGGCGCTTTCGAGCAACCCGAAGCTCCCGGTCAGCTCCTTCTCCCAAGCCGACCTCGAGAAGGGCATCGTCTATTTCGCGCACGACGGCTCGGATGCTCAGAAAGCCCGGTTCAATGTCCAGGTGACGGACCTCTCCGGCTCGAACTCCGGCCCCGCAAAGACCGTCAACGTCGCGGTGCGCGATTAGGAGGGTTTGATACTTGGTGGAGCGACAGCTTTGCCATTTGGACGGCGCGCCCGCGGCCATATATAAACCCCGCATGGCCAATCTCTTCGAAGCTGCCGGACTTGAAAAAAGCGCGCCGCGTCCGCTTGCCGACCGTCTGCGCCCGAAAACGCTCGCCGAGGTCGTCGGCCAGGACCACATCGTCGGGCCCGACGGCACGCTGACGCGCATGCTGAAAAGCGGCCGCGTCCCGAGCCTCATTTTCTGGGGGCCGCCGGGCTCCGGCAAAACGACGATCGCGCGCCTTCTCGCCAATGAAACGAAGCTCGCATTCGAGCAGCTTTCCGCGATCTTTTCAGGGGTCGCCGATCTTCGCAAAGCCTTCGAGCGCGCCAAGATGATGCGCGAGCAGGGCAAAGGCACGCTGCTCTTCATCGACGAGATCCATCGCTTCAACCGCTCGCAGCAGGACAGCTTCCTGCCGTACATGGAAGATGGGACGATCACGCTCGTCGGCGCAACGACGGAAAACCCATCGTTCGAACTCAACGCCGCCGTCCTGTCGCGCGCCAACGTCCTGGTGTTGAACAGGCTCGATGATGCAAACCTCGAGACGATCCTGTCTCGCGCCGAGACCGAGGTTGGCCGCCCGCTCCCGCTGAATGACGACGCCCGCAGTGCACTGAAGGGGATGGCGGACGGCGATGGCCGCGCCATTCTCAATCTCGTCGAGGACGTATTCGCCGCCGCACCAACGAAGGGCAAAGCGCTCGACCGCGAAGCCTTGGTCAAGCTCGTGCAGCGCCGCGCGCCGCTTTACGACAAGTCGCGCGAAGGCCACTACAATCTGATCTCGGCTCTGCATAAGGCCGTGCGCGGATCAGATCCGGATGCGGCGCTATACTATTTCTGCCGCATGCTCGATGGCGGCGAAGACCGTCTCTTTCTCGCTCGCCGATTGGTGCGCATGGCGGTCGAGGACATCGGCCTCGCAGATCCGCAGGCGCTCGTCGTCTGCAATGCGGCGAAGGACGCCTTCGATTTTCTCGGAAGCCCCGAAGGCGAGCTCGCATTGGCCGAAGCGGTCATCTACCTCGCGACGGCCCCGAAATCGAACGCTAACTATGTCGCCTTCAAAGCTGCGATGCGGGCGGCGAAGGAGCACGGCTCGCTGTCGCCTCCGAAGACGATCCTCAACGCACCGACGAAGCTGATGGAGGAGGAGGGCTACGGCTCCGACTACCGTTACGATCACGATCAGCCAGACGCGTTCTCGGGCCAGAACTATTTTCCTGACGAGTTTCGGAAGCGCCCGCAGTATTACGATCCGCCGGAACGCGGTTTTGAGCGCGAGATCAGGAAGCGTCTGGACTACTGGGCGAAGCTCAGAGCCGAACGGAACAAATAATTACAAAACCCGATGAAGCGTTCCATCGGCCCAGAGATTTTCGGCCCAGAGATTTGAGGTCGATCTTTAAGTTTTGGTAAGTCCGTTGGCGGCCGAATTCCGCTACAAGCAAAGGACTGGTCGAAGCTTCACTTCCGGCTGTATTCTGGATGGTCAAGATGGCTCAAGCTGATTCCACGACCGCGTCTCAATCGCCGACGCCGTCGCTTCACCCCGTCACAATCTCGGAACTCCGCCCCACGCAAATGACCGTCGGCATGCGGGAGGTCGAGCAAAAGCGTCAGGACTGGCGCGGCCTCGCGCCAACCAAGTCGGGCCAATTCCTCGGCCGTCACATGATCCCCGTCGTGCGCGGTCCGAAAGGCCGCTATTACGTCGTCGATCATCACCATCTTGCGCGTGCGCTGTACGAAGAAGGCGTCGAGCAGATTCTCGTCTCGCCGGTCGCCGATCTCCGCGCCCTCGAGAAGGATGAGTTTTGGACGTTCATGGACAATCGCGGCTGGATGCATCCCTTCGACGCGGATGGACAGCGCCAGCCCCGCACGGCTCTACCCAAAAGCGTTGCAGATCTCGTAGACGATCCCTATCGCAGTTTGGCGGGCGAGCTGCGTTTCGCGGGCGGATACGCCAAGGACACGACGCCCTTTAGCGAATTTCTCTGGGCCGACGCGCTGCGCCGGCGGGTCGACGCGAAGACCGCCAAAAGCGATTTCGAAACGGCATTGCAGAAATCCCTCGACTTCGCCAAGAGTCCGGATGCCGGATATCTGCCGGGCTGGTGCGGCGCCCACACCCGCACGTAATCCAAAGCCATGGACTTGAGATAATGGAAGCGAAGCAAGCCGTGGCCACAGCCGAACAGCACGTCGTCGAACGATTGAACTGGCTCCGTGCCGCCGTGCTCGGCGCGAACGACGGCATCCTTTCGACCGCGAGCTTGATCGCCGGTGTTGCGGCTGCCGATTCCTCGCAAAAGTCGATTGTGATCGCGGGCATCGCCGGGCTCGTCGCGGGTGCCCTCTCGATGGCGGCCGGCGAATACGTATCCGTCAGCTCGCAAGCCGATGCCGAAGGAGCCGACCTCGCGCGCGAACGCAAAGAGCTTGTCGAACAGCCGGAATTCGAACTGCAAGAGCTTGCTGATATCTATGCCAAACGCGGCGTCGAGCCTGCGCTGGCCCGTCAGGTCGCCAAGCAACTTATGGCGCACGATGCCCTCGGCACTCATGCGCGCGAGGAGCTTGGTATTTCCGACATGACGATCGCCCGCCCGATCGTCGCTGCCCTTGCCTCGGCGGCGTCATTCGCTGTTGGCGCTTCAGTGCCGCTGCTGGCCGCGATTGCGGCACCCGGCGGCCGCGTAACGTTGATTGTGACCGTCGCCTCGCTCATATGCCTTGCGGCACTGGGCGTGGTCGGAGCCCGCATCGGCGGGGCAAATGTTTGGCGTGCAACCGTGCGGGTCACCTTCTGGGGAGCGCTCGCAATGGCTCTGACGGCCGCTATCGGCCATCTTTCGGGCTATGCGGTTTAACCCCGTCCAGGATGCCACTCTTCCTACGCGAAGCTAACGGAGCTATACGGGCCCTTATCGGTTTATTGGGATTCCGGATGAGATTACTGCTTCTTGCTTCGGCAGGCGGTGCGATAGGCACTGGCTTTCGATTTTTGATTAATCGGGTGTTCGCCCACGCGGGCCTGATCGAATTTCCGTGGGCGACGCTCACGATCAACATATTGGGTTCATTTCTCATGGGCGTGCTGATCGAAACGCTGGCGCTGCGTTTCAATGCCTCAAACGAACTGCGAACCTTTTTCGCCACCGGCATCCTCGGCGGCTTCACGACGTTCTCGGCATTTTCGCTCGAGTTCGCGACCCTTTATGAGCGCGGCGACATGACGACGGCGTTTGGCTACGTTCTGCTGTCCGTCGTTTTGAGCCTGCTCGCGATTTTTGCCGGCCTGATCGTTATGCGCTGGGTGCTCGCATGACCACTGCATCCGCCAAGGTCGAAACATTGCGCGTCGCCGAGGGCGAGGACGATATGCGCCTCGACCGCTGGTTCCGTGTCCATTTCCCGGAAGTCGGCTACACGTATCTGCAAAAGCTTTTGCGCTCCGGCCAAATTCGCATCGATTCCAAACGTGCCCAAGCCAACGACCGCGTGCGCTCCGGATCGGAAATCCGCGTGCCCGCCATCGTCCGCCAGCCCAAGAAAGCGGCACCCGGATTGCAGGCGCCGCCCGGCGTCTCCAAGGGCGACCGCGACCTGATCGAGAAAATGATCATCTTCGAGGACGAGCACGTGCTCGTTCTCAACAAGGTGTTCGGCTTGGCCGTGCAAGGCGGCACCGGCACGAAGAAGCACATCGACGGGATGCTCGAAGGCATGGCGGACCGTTTCGGCGGCGAACGCCCGCGCCTCGTCCATCGCCTCGACCGTGATACGACGGGCGTGCTGCTCGTTGCGAAATCGCGCGACATCGCAGCGAAGCTCGGGCGCACATTCCAGACGCGCTCCGCAGCGAAAACGTATTGGGCGCTCGTGAAGGGTGTGCCGAAGCCGCCCCAGGGAAAAATCGAAGCCGCGCTGGTGAAGGCCTCTGGCCCCGATGGCGACAAGGTGCGCAAGGCTCGCCCGGGCGAACAGGACGTCGCCATGCACGCGACGACGCACTATTCGGTTATCGATCGCGCCGCGCGGAAAGCATCCTGGGTTTCGCTGAAGCCCGTGACTGGCCGCCAGCATCAATTGCGCGCGCATATGCATCTCATCGGCCATCCGATCGTCGGCGACAACAAGTACGAAGGCGACGTGGATATGCCGGCGGAAAATATGGACAAGAAACTTCACCTGCATGCCCGTCGTCTCGTCATTCCGCATCCGAGGGGCGGAACGATCGACGTGACGGCGCCTCTACCCGAGCACATGCGGAGGACGTGGGAGCTTCTCGGTTTCGACGAGAATAAGTTCGAGTAAATCGAAAAGCACGCGAGGCTCCGGGCGCTGGTGCCTGCCGGGAGCCTCGACGCCGTCATCTCACTTGGGTCTGGAGCGCTTTCACGTCGGCTGTCGTCAGCCCTTTGCCGCCAATGCCCCAGTTTCCGCTTGCGACCTCGTGCACGCGCACCCAGGTTACACCGCGCATGGCTTCACTTTCGATTTCGACCATCGCATCGGTGATTTTCTTGATCATGGCCTGCTTCTGGCTTTTGTCGAAGACGCCTTCGATAAGCTGGATGTCGACGAGTGGCATAATGGTTCCTTTTCGACTGTTCAGTTGGGCGGCGCTTTGGGGATTTGTCCCGCCGCGTGACCGCACATTCCACGTTCACTGACGAAGCGGCTAGTTCACGAACTGAATCCTCCCGGTACAGATCCTGAACTGGCGTGGCGGGTACACCTCGCGTAATTTGGCGCCGAACCTGCGTCAGGGGAGCGACCCATGGCCGAGACGAGCTACAATCAGTTCTGCCCTGTTGCGATGGCAGCGGAGATCCTTGGCGCCCGCTGGACTCTTGTTCTCGTTCGGGAGCTTGTCGTCGGGTCGACCCGCTTCAACGAGCTGCGGCGCGGCGTGCCGAGGATGTCGCCGGCACTTCTCTCGAAGCGCCTGAAAGACCTCGAAGCCGCGGGTATCGTGTCGCGCGTTCAAGTGCCGGGCGAGCCGGAGACGTTCGAGTACCGCTTGACCAAGGCGGGAAGCGATCTGCGGCCCGTCATCGAAGCCGTTGGCGCTTGGGGACAGAGGTGGATCGAGACCGAAGCATCATTGGCCAATGTCGATCCTAATCTTCTGATGTGGGATATGCGCCGCCGCATCGATCCCAAGCCCATGCCGCGCCGGCGGAGCACGATCCAGGTCATGTTCAAAGATCAGCGCGAGGCGCAACGAAATTGGTGGCTGATCGTCGAGCCGGGAAAGCCCGTCGATTTGTGCTGGGTCGATCCGGGCTTCGACGTCGACCTTTACCTGTCGACCGATCTGAGGACGATGACCGAGGTCTGGATGGGTTATACGACATTCGGCAAGGCTCGAGAGGCGAATAAGCTCGTCATCACAGGCAGCAAGCAGCTCGAGGCCAGCTTGGCGTCTTGGATGCGCCTCAGCACGTTCGCCAAGATCGACAAGCTGGTCGCGTAGAGGGCGGTCCCATGCTGGAACTCAGACCGACTTGTGAGCATTGCAATCGCGCGTTGCCCCCAGAGGCGACAGAAGCGCGGATTTGCTCTTACGAATGCACGTTCTGCGCGGAGTGCGTGGACAATGTCCTCCAAAACGTATGCCCGAATTGCGGAGGCGGCTTTGCCCCGCGACCGGTCCGTCCATCGGTGAACTGGCGGGGCGACAACTATCTCGGCAAGGACCCGGCCAGCACCGTTATTAGGCACAAGCCGGTGGACGCCGCCGCACATGCGAAATTCTTGGCCAAAATCAGGGCCATACCACCCGAAGATCGCTGACGTTGCACAGGGCCGCATGCGTCGCTAAATACCCCCCATGAAGCTCATTGTTTTCGATTGCGACGGCACGATCGTCGATAGCCAGGCTGGCATCGTGCTGTCGATGGATCACGCATTCTCATCGCTGGGATTGGTCGCCCCGTCGCGTGCCGCTACGCTCTCGGTCGTCGGTTTGTCGCTGCCGGAAGCATTCGCAGCCCTTGCGCCCGATCACGACCGCGCGACGCGAGCCGAACTCGCCGAACGCTACAAGTCGGCCTTCCGCGATTTGAAGCACGATCCGTCGGAAACCGAGATCCTGTTCCCGCTCGCCAAGGAAACGATTGCGCATCTCGCGTTGCGGGACGATCACCTTTTGGGGATAGCGACGGGCAAGTCGCGCCGTGGCGTCGACCGGCTGTTCAGTCGCGAAGGCTGGCACGAGAGCTTCTCGACCATTCAGACCGCGGACGATCATCCGTCGAAGCCGCATCCCTCGATGCTGCTGCGCGCCATGACTGAAACCGGCACGACGCCCGATCTCACCGTTATGATCGGCGACACGACTTACGACATGGAGATGGCGCGCGCTGCAGGAGTGGCAGCGATCGGCGTCGCCTGGGGCTATCACGAAGTCGCCATGCTGACCGAAGCAGGCGCGCATGTGATCATCGAACGTTTCGAGGATCTGCCCGCCGCAATCGAACAGGTATTCGCCACAGAAAGCTGCGAAGCATGAGCACGGGGAACGGCAAGGGTGATGCTGGCGGCGCCAGCGCGGATCGCGCTTCGGGAGGCCCCCGCAGTGCCATCACCGATAGTCTCAAGAAGCCGCTCCCGAAGCGCTTCTATAAAGAAGTTAGCGTCGGAGACGTTGCACCGTTCCAGGTTCTTCTGGATGGTCGCGCGATCAAGACGCCGAAGAAGCGGCAGCTTGCCCTTCCGACGCGAGCGCTGGCCGAAGCCATCGCCGCGGAATGGCGGGCGCAGGCCGAGGTTATCGATCCGGCAAAGATGCCGCTGACGCGCTTCGCCAATACGGCGATCGACGCCGTCGCCGATACGCTCGAAGCGGTCGCAGCCGACATCACCGCCTATGCGGGAAGCGATCTCGTCTGTTACCGGGCAAAGATGCCGCCGAAACTCGTCGAAAGCCAATCCGAGCACTGGGACCCGATCGTCGCCTGGGCGAACACGACGCTTCCGGCGCATTTCGAGGTCGTGGCGGGCGTCGTGCATGTTGCCCAGCCCGAAGCCTCGCTCGCTGCATTCTCGAAGGCATTACCGCACGACGCCTTCCGGCTGACGGCGCTTCATGTGCTGACGACGTTGACCGGATCGGCTCTGATAACGCTGGCCGTGTTCCGGCAGTGGCTGAGCCCCGACGCCGCGTGGAAAGCCGCGCATGTCGATGAAGATTATCAGATCTCGGTCTGGGGCGAGGATGCTGAAGCTTCAGCGAGACGCCGCGGCCGCAAAGCCGAATTCGATTCCGCAAACCGCTTCCTCGAGCTGACGGCTTCGGCGTCCTAGGGCGCGAGCCGGCGCAGTTGTGTTAAGCGGCTCGCGAGCACCTTGTCTATTCGCCGGCCGTCGAGATCGACGACCTCAAATCGCCATCCGTTGATATCCACGTGCTCGCCGGTTTTCGGGATGTGCTGCAGTTGCGCCAGCACAAACCCGGCGACAGTCTCGTACGAACGGTTTTCCGGAAGCTCGGTACCGATCTTATCGGCCATTTCGTCGACCGGCATGGACCCCGACAACAGCCAGGAACCGTCGTCGCGTTCCACGGCATGCGGCTCATAACCTTCGGCGTCGGATTTGAATACGCCCGCGATCGCTTCCAGAATGTCGGCCGGCGTCACCAGGCCTTCGAATTCTCCATACTCGTCGTGGATCAGCGCCATCGGCACTTCCGCATCCCGCAATACGGACAAAACGTCGAGTGCAGACGTCGTCTCGGGAATCATCGGCGCTTTGCGGATATAGGCGGCGACCTCGAACGGTTTGCCCGCGAGAAGCCCGGCGAGCAGTTCGCGCGTCTGCACCACGCCGATCAATTTGTCGGTCGAGCCCTCGCCGGCAGGCAAACGCGAGTGCGGTGTGGAAATCAGCCGCTCTTTCATGTCGGCTTCGGACGAGTGGATGTCGATCCAGTCGACGTCGGTACGCGGCGTCATGAGGCCGATGACGGCTCTGTCGGCCAAGCGCATGACGCCCGAGATGAGTTCGCCTTCGCCGCTCTCCAGCACGCCAGCTGTTTCGGCCTCGGAGATCAAGGTCTTGATCTCTTCGTCGGTGACCCGGCTTTCTCTTTCTCGCGAAAGTCCCAAAACGCGAAAGACCAGTTGGGTAGACCTGTCGAGCAGCCAAACCACCGGTCCCGCAGCAGTGGCGAACCACGTCATGATCGGAGCGACTGCGCAGGCGATGCCCTCGGCATTGCGGAGCGCCAAAGTCTTCGGCACCAACTCGCCGGCGATGACCGAAAGATAGGTGATGACCGCGATAACGACGCCGAACCCCACCGGATCGGCCACCGCTCGGCCAAATCCGAGGTCTTGCAGGTAAGCGGATGCATATTCGCCGAAGGTCTCGCCCGAGTAAGCACCGTTGATGATGCCGATCAGGGTGATTCCGATTTGAACCGCAGATAGGAAGCGTCCGGGATCGGCGGACAGCGCCAGGGCGCTCTGAGCGCCATGCCGGCCTGAGTTGGCCATGGCCTGCAGGCGCGGACGCCGGGCAGAGACGACTGCCAGCTCGGAAAGCGCAAAAAGGCCGTTAAGGAGAATGAGGCCCAGGACAATCAGCAGTTCGGTCAAGACATTCTCGGCCGACGGATCGCGTCCAAGCCACTCCAAGTTATTGAAGAAGCCAATCTATGGAGCCCTGGGTGACAAATCAAGGCCAGAAGGCCGCCCTTGACCGATCGGAATGTTTGGTAATCGGCGAGTTGCACGCGAGACCGGCTTGCTCTTAACGCGCATTTCGCGCCAACATTTCCCCACTGATTCGGGTCGACGGAACCGATACTCATGCTCAATGCGCCGCGCATTCCAGAGCTAGCGCAACGCGACCGGTTCATCCGCCGGGCGGTGGCGGAAGGCCGCGTGCTAACCCTCGCCGACGAAGAGATCGCTTCCGTTCCGTCGCAGAAAGTTTCGGGGCGCACGGTCCAGCTCTTCTGGTCGAGCCCCATCGAAGCCGAGCGCTGGGCCGAGGCGCTGGCCGGCAACAGCAAGCTTCAGGACATCACGCTCGAAGTCTTCGTAACCGACATTCTGCCGGGTATAGCGACGGCGAAAGGCTTCGTCGGAACCGATTGGGTCTCGGACCCGATCGAGGCCGAGATCGATCCCAGAGACCTCATCATCCGGCTGAAGCTGGAGGCCGTGCCCCTCTACGCTGCCGCCGCCCGCCAGAAAGGCGAGGTCTATTACGTCGGGGGCGAGGACAGCCCCATGTTGACGCCGGGCACCGAGAAGCCGCGGTCAGCCGAACGGCTGCACGTCTTCTCCACCCGCTCCGACGCCGAAGCTCACATGAAAAAGCTGGCCGGAAAGCGCGTCGTCGCCGATCCGATCGCCGACTTCGTGGGCTCGACATTGGCTTGGGCGGCCGGGCGAGGGCATTCGATCGTGATTGAGCCGATCCGAGGCGCGGGCTTCGTTGAGGTAAAGATTACCGATCTTGCCACCCGTCTCGCCACTGACCCGGTCTCGCACCCCTGAAAAGCGGCTGATTTCGAGCCTGAGGCGACCGCCGGAACCCCTCGCCGGGGTTCGCGACAACTCAGCGTTTGCGCTGTATCGGAGCCATGCTAGAGAGCCGTTCCAGCATATTTTTCCCGAGCCAGCCAGGGGTTCCATGAAAGACATTATCGATGAGCTTGAGAAGCGTCGCGACAACGCCCGTCTCGGCGGTGGCCGCGCCCGGATCGACGCCCAGCACGCCAAGGGCAAGCTGACGGCGCGGGAACGCATCGAGCTTCTGATGGACGAAGGCTCGTTCGAAGAGTTCGACATGTACGTCGAGCATCGCTGCACCGACTTCGGAATGGAAAAAACGAAGGTCCCGGGAGACGGCGTCGTTACCGGCTGGGGCACGATTAACGGCCGCGTCGTTTACGTTTTCGCCAAGGACTTCACGGTCATGGGCGGCTCGCTCTCCGAGACGCACGCCAAGAAGATCACCAAGATTCAGGACATGGCGCTCAAGAACCGCGCGCCGATCGTCGGTGTTTTCGACGCCGGCGGCGCCCGCATTCAGGAGGGCGTCGATGCCCTCGGCGGCTACGGCGAAGTGTTCCAGCGCAACGTTTTGGCATCAGGCGTCATTCCCCAGATCTCGGTGATCATGGGCCCATGCGCAGGCGGCGACGTCTACTCGCCGGCGATGACCGACTTCATCTTCATGGTGAAAGACACGAGCTATATGTTCGTCACCGGTCCCGACGTCGTCAAAACCGTGACGAACGAGAACGTGACGGCGGAAGAGCTCGGCGGCGCCAAGGTTCACACGACGAAGTCGTCGATCGCCGACAAAGCCTACGAGAACGATCTCGAAGCGCTCCTGCAGATGCGCCGGTTGATGGATTTCCTGCCGTCGAGCAACAAGGCGGGCGTCCCGGTGATTCCGACCCACGACAGCCCGGATCGCCTCGACCATTCGCTTGATACGATCATCCCGGACAATCCGAACAAGCCCTACGACATCAAGGAACTGATCCTGAAGGTCGTCGACGAAGCCGACTTCTTCGAAATCCAGGAAGCCTTCGCGAAGAACATCGTCACGGGCTTTGCGCGCATGGAAGGCTCGACCGTCGGTATCGTCGCGAACCAGCCGATGGTCCTCGCCGGCGTTCTCGACAGCGACGCCTCGCGGAAGGCCGCACGCTTCGTTCGCTTCTGCGACTGCTTCGATATCCCGATTCTGACCTTCGTCGACGTGCCGGGTTTCCTGCCCGGAACCGCGCAGGAATACGGCGGCTTGATCAAGCACGGCGCAAAACTGCTCTTTGCGTTTGCGGAAGCCACCGTGCCGAAGGTGACCGTCATCACCCGCAAGGCCTACGGCGGTGCCTACGACGTTATGAGTTCGAAGCACATCCGCGGCGATGTGAACTACGCCTGGCCGACCGCTGAAATTGCGGTCATGGGTGCCAAGGGCGCGGCGGAAATTCTCTATCGTTCGGAGCTTTCCGACCCCGTGAAAATCCAGACGCGCATCGACGAATATAAAAAGCGCTTTGCAAACCCCTTCGTTGCAGCCGAGCGCGGCTACATCGACGAAGTCATTACACCGTCAGCAACGAGAAAGCGTCTCTGCCGCGCGCTCAACATGCTGCGCAACAAGACCCTCGAGAACCCGTGGAAGAAGCACGACAACATTCCGTTGTGATGCTTCTCTAAAATCGCGAGCAGACGAACCATCGATGTCATCCTCGGGCTTCCCCGAGGATGACATTTTATTTTGTGCGCTTGGCAATCTCGCAAATCTTACAAGTCGACCCACACGCCACCCCGCCAATAGCCGTGGCCCTCGTGCTCACGCCACCTGTGGTGCGCAGCCTCGGATTCGCGCCACTTCCAGCTGTCCGGATGCACCTGAAGATGCAAATCCGGGGAGTATTTATGGCGCTCTTTGACGTGCCAGCAGTCGCCGTCACCGTTGCAGACGATATCGGCCGACGCCGTCGTCGCCGTGAACGCGAGCATGCTAGCGCCCAAGAGTGCAGCCGTTGTCGCAAGCTTCATTCGTCATCTCCTTTGCGGTCTGTCCAACCTCAAAGCAAACCTGCTCAGGGCGTGATGGTTTCAACACGCTAACCAGTTTTTAGGCTGACGATCGAATGCGCTCGCAAATATTGGAAAATCGATTTTTCTCGGAGCGATTATGCCCGCCGCAATCTGCGTCTCAATTAGTCCGCAGCGCCGTGAGCGACTAAAGCGGCGAGTTTCTTGTCGAGATCGAGCGCCGCATCGAGCAGCGGCTTGTTCTCGCCGATGACCATAAGGGACGACGGCAGCACGTACGTTATCGTCGAGCCTCCGCCTTCGAGATTATCCGTCACCAGCACCTCGACGGGCGCGAAAAGTCCCGCCGTGATGTCGTGACGGATCATCGTGATCGCCAACAGCGGATTGCCGAGGATCCAGCGCACGGCCCGCCGCTTGATGCCGTAGATCGGAAGCCAGCCGCTGTGATCGATGACATGAAACAGCATGAAGCCGCTTTCACCAACGAAACGCTCTTCGACTTGTCGCTTGAACTCCGCTTCGCTGGGCCATGCCTTCGCCAAGGCCAGGATGTCGGGAACGGTGGTCGATCCCATGACGCTGCGAAACCGGTTCAGCACGTCGTCAACGCCGCGCGGCGTTCGAACGACGATGCGCTTGCCGGTGAATGGCTGTGTCTCCATCTTGGCCTCGGCTTTCATTTTCATGCGCTCCTCAGCTCGCTAGAAAAGCATTTACGTCGGCTGCGAACTCGCCGTGGTGCTGCCAGAGGAAGCCGTGCCCAGCGTCAGGGTAGATCTTCACCTGGGCGTTCGGAATGAGGCCGCCCATCAGATGCGTGAGGCGCGTCGGACACATATAATCGGCGTCGCCGTTCGCGACGAACGTCGGCTGGGTAATGGCCGCAAGACGCGCCAGCTTGTTGTGGTCGGGTATACCCCATTCCACCACCGCATCGTACTGCGCGTCGCGTGTCGCCAGTGTTCCCGGCGCGTCGCGATCCTTCCGCTCCATGAAGCGGCCGAGATACTCGTTGCCCTTCGCCTGGCTGGTCGGCGTCTGCTTGAACATGATGTAGAGCAGGGTGCCTGCGCCAGGATTATCCGCATGCGTGGCATCATAGATATCTTGCCGCCAGCCATGAAGCCCGGGACCGCCCTGCGGTGCGGTTCCTGCGAGAATGAGACGGCGGACGAGGTGCGGGCGCAGAAGCGCGATGTCCTGCGCGATGAAACCGCCGAGCGAAAATCCGAGAACGTCGATCTTGTTGAGCGTTAGCGCGTCTATGAAGGTCAACGCATCGCGTGCCATCTGCTGGACCGTGCTCGGCGTGGTGCCGCTGGTCGAGGCGACGCCGGTATTGTTGAAGATGATGATCTCGCGCTCGGCCGCAAGAGCGTCGAGCAGTGCCGGATCCCAAAAATCCAGCGTGCCGGTAAAATGCTGAAATAAAACGAGCGGAACGTCGCTCGCATTGCCGAACCGGCGATAGGCGTAGCAAACGCCGTTGGCGCCTTCGATTGTCTGCGTTGCAACGGTCGTCGCGGTGACTTTGCCGAGCATGAAACATCTCCGATCAGATACTGGCATATGCCAGAAATGAAGTGCGGGCACGGAACAAAATCAAGCGCATTTTTATCGCCGTTCGGACGTTCACCACGGCCGCGCAGGATTTAGCCGAAGAAAATCAGTGGCATATGCCTTGAAATTTTTTTCAAGGTACGCCAGATTGTTTCGCCGAGGTCCCAAATGACACGCGAGTGCAATAATTCGATGCTCCGCCGCGCCAGCCGCATGCTGGGGCAGGTCTATGACGATGCACTCGCGCCGAGCGGTCTCCGCGCGACGCAGTTCGGCCTGCTGGCCCAGATCGACATTATGCGCGAGCCGGCGCTCCGCGAACTCGCGGCGGAAATGGTGATGGACCTGTCGGCGTTGGGTCACACGCTCAAGCCGCTGATCCGCGATGGCTACGTCGCCTTGGTGCCCGACAAGAAGGATCGCCGGGTCAAGCACGTGACGCTGACAAAGGCCGGCCGGAAGAAGCTCGAGCAGACGAGCAAGCTTTGGGCCGATGCGCAACGGCGTTTCGAAAAAACGTTTGGCGATAAGCGCGCAGCCGATCTTCGTGCCGTCCTCGAAGAACTATCGTCCGAGGATTTCCGGAAGGCATTTACGGGCGGTTCTTAATTCCGGCTGCGCGTCAGCGCCACCATCTCCACCCGCGATCAAGAAGTTCCGGTTTTGCATTGCAGAAATTGCTTTCTGCGCCAACGGAACTCAATGACTCCGGCGCACGTTGAATTCTCGAACAAATTGATATGGAGGACCACATGGGTGGTAACCTGATTTATTACGCGATCGTCTTTCTGATTGTCGCGATCGTTGCCGCTGCCCTCGGCTTCGGCGGTGTCGCTGGCACCGCAATGTCCGGTGCTCACCTGCTGTTGGTGGTAGCCGTTGTATTCATCGTTGTCGGCCTCCTCGCAAGCGTACTGAGGCGAGGCGTTTAAATATCTTTGGTGACGAGCCGAAGGCGCGGTTGTTCGATGGAACCGCTCGAAGCCCCGGCGCAGCAGTGCCGGGGCTTTGCTTTGCACTGACCCCGGAGCTAATTCGAAGCGGGTTTAAGCATCGCGTAGCCAGCCGCTTTGCGAAACCGCTCCCTTCGCGCCTTCGACATGAACAGCATTTGTAAGATGACCATTGCCTTCCCGAGCAGCGGCATCTCGATCGGCCTGCCGAGGCGGTCGCCTTCCTCACCCAAATAGCGCAACTCGTCTGTGCGCCAGCCCCGCGTTTCGAAAAACCCGAACCAGTCGGCGGGCTGAAATCGGAAGGGCGCATTCTTCAATCGGCCGGCCATCATCCGCTCGCGCGTTTTGATCAGCTCCGGCGAAAAGAAATCGACGATCCAACCAGCTGCACGATCGAGAGTTCTGAGATCTTCGGCGAGCGCCCCGGCCTGCTCGACGCTCAAATAGGGAATGACGCCTTCGGTCAGGACGAGCAGCTTTCCAGCTTGCGCATTCGTGGCTGCAAAGAGCCGCCGCCGCGCGTCGTCGTCCGCCAGATCGCATTTCACGCGCGTGAGTTTGAAACGCGGCGTTTCCGCCGCGAGCCGTTCTTCCTTGTACGCGATCACGTCCGGATAGTCGGCTTCGATCCACTGAAAGGAAGAGGGGAGATCCATGCGATACGGACGCGTGTCCAGCCCTGCGCCGAGGTTGAGAACGGTGTCGACGCCTTGAGCGACGGCATCGCGAATGAAATCGTCGATGATGCGCGTCCGGATCGCGATGACCCATGACGTCATGAAGCCCCGGGGCATGGAGTCGGCAATGGACTTTCCCCGGTGGCCGGCGAGGACACCTGCGAGCGGATCGCGAAAAAGCGCATCCTTCCGGTTCGTCTCGATGCTGCGGTAATGCGCGACCCAAAAAGCAGTATCCGAGACATTCTCGATAATGGTGTTCGTCACCGGCGTCTGTCCTGATCGGTATGCGGCGTGATTCTTTATTCCCAAATTCCGGCGGCGATTTTACGTCCAGCGCGGGCGGCCGGCTCGACGAAGGAGAGTCGCCCGCGCCAGCAAATAAGCCGGCCGGCTCGACGAAGGAGAGGAGCCCGCGCCGCAAATGCTCAAACCCTCAAATCATGCGTAAATCATCTTCACCGTCATGCCGCCGTCGATGGTGATGTTCTGGCCGGTCATGAAATCGGCGCTGTCTGCAAGAAACAGGCACGCCTTGGCGATGTCCTCGGGCACGCCCACACGACCGACTGGATGCTGATCGTTGTCGGCCTTCGAATGGTGAGGTTCTTTCGCTCGCCCCGAGAATTGCCAGTCGCTCGTCTCGATCCAGCCCGGGCTTACCGAATTCACGCGAATGCCGACGGGGCCGAGGCTGATCGCCATGCCATGCGTGAGCGCGGAGATTGCACCCTTCGACGCAGTATAAGCCTCAGTGCCGGGCTCCGACATGAAGGCGCGCGTCGACGAGATATTGATGATGGCGCCGCCGCGCCCGTGCTTCACCATTTCTCGCGCGACGGCTTGCGAGCAAAGCACCGTGCCGCGGACGTTGACCGCTTGCACGCGATCGAATTCCGCAATCGGAAGTTCGAGGAAAGGCCGATTGGCGAGGATGCCCGCATTGTTGACGAGCACATGCGGACAACCAAGATCTTCGACGGTCCGGGCGATCCAGCGCTGAACGTCGATCTCCTGCGACGTGTCTGCGTGTTCGTAGAGGCACCGTGCACCAAGTTCTCGAATATGCGCCGCCGCTTCCTCGCCGGCATCCTCCGCGGGATCGGCAATCGAGACGGCATATCCCGCTGCGGCGAAGGCGTAGCTGACGGCACGGCCGATGCCCTGAGCACCGCCTGTGATTGCAACGACCTTTGCGCTCATGTGCGAAATCCCGGTTGGCTGTAGGCGCGGCGATGCGAGTTGACGCGCTGTGAATGAAGCTAGTTGCGTGAATGCGTCAACGAAGTTCGAGCGTCGCCGGCATGCCGTACTTGGGCGGCAGCGTGATTTGCGGCTTGATGTCGATCACCGCATCGGGGGCAATCGTAAACCTGTATTTTTGCCCGACGGCCGCAAGGACAATCGCCGCCTCCATTGTCGCGAAATGGCTTCCGATGCAAAGGCGCTGGCCCCCGCCGAACGGGTAATAGGCGAATTTCGGGAGACGCGTCGTCAATCCATCGAGCCAGCGCTCCGGCAAAAACCGCTCGGGGTCCGGAAAATATTTCGGATCGCGGTGACTGACCCATTGGCTCATCAGGATCGTATAGCCGCGCTTGACGCGGTATCCGCCGAGTTCGAGGTCGGTCGTCGCTTCGCGGCCGATGGCATAGACGGGAGGATAGAGCCGCATCGCCTCGTTGATGACGGCTGATGTGTAGGGAAGGGCCGCGAGGTCGTTGGCTGTCGGAGTTCGTCCGCCGAGTACGCGAGCCCACTCGTCGGCGAGTTTCCGTTCGGCGCTCGGATGCTGCGAGAGCAGATACCAGCTCCACGTCAGCGTCAGCGCCGTCGTTTCGTAACCGGCGAGATAGAGCGTCATCGCTTCGTCGCGAAGCTGTTGGTCGGTCATCCGCGAGCCGTCCTCGCGCTGGGCCATGATCATCGTCGAAAGCAGGTCGTTGCCAAGCGGGCGAGATCTTCCACGCGCGATGAAGTCATCGATGAGATCTATGACGCGCGCGACGGCACGGCGTATCTTGATGTTGGCCGGAGTAGGAAAAGAGATAGGCAGCGTGAAAGTCGCGTCGAGCCGGATGGTCAGGAGATCGAAAGCCTCCATCAGACTTCGATAGACGCCTTCGTGATCGCCCTGGTCATCGAGGCCGAAAAGCGTCTTGAGGGCGATCGCGCTCGTCAGTACGCTGAATTCGTACTCGAGATCGACGGCCTGTCCGGGAGACCATTTCGAAACCATCGCGTTCGCAAGCTCGGCCATGATTGGTGCGTAGGACAGAACTTGCGCCTTGAGGAATGCGGGCTGCATGAGCCGGCGTTGGCTGAGCCAGAAATCGCCTTCACTCGTCACGAGACCGTTGCCGAGGATCGGCTTGAACGCGCGCGCACCGAAATGCTTGATGTAGTGCCGCGCATCGGTGACCAGAACCTGCTGGATAAGCTCCGGATCGCTGACGAGAAAGAGGCGCCACCGGCCGGCGCGGAAGCTGGCGATGGAGCCGTAGGTCCGCGCAAGGTCGAGAAAGAAATCAACACGGCGTGGCCCGATCTGGGAGATGTTGCCCCCGATCAGGGTTCCCTTGGGACCCGGCGGAAGCCCAGCTTTTGCAATCGTAATAGACCTGCTCATGACGGCACCGTCCCAGCAGAAGCTCCGACGATCAGAAGAGCGAGACCCCCTTCCGAATATCGAAGGCCAATAGAATTTTAAAAAAAATCGCGATAGCCGCGGCGCGCATCAGCTATCTCTCTCGTTGCAAAATATCCGGTTTTGAGCGCCGCGATGCAAAGGAAAATTACGCGGCCCCTGCGTCCTTTGCGGCAAGCCCGCCGATGGCGGACCAATCGAGATTATCGCCGCCGTTGGCGAGCAATGTCAGAAAGCGATCTCGTAACAGGCTGGCTATCGGCAGAGGGACACGCAATTCCTGACCCGCAGCCAGAGCGAGTTCGATATCCTTCAATCCAAGCGGAGCCGCAAAGCCTGCCGGCTGGAACTTGGCATCGGCGAGCAGCGTCCCGTAAGTCTTGTAGATTGGAGCGCCGAACAACGTCGACGTCAGAACCTCGAGATACTGATGCTTATCGACGCCCGCTTTTCCGACAAGCGCCATCGCCTCTCCAAGCGATTCAATCACGGTTGCGATGAGGAAATTCCCGCTGAGTTTGACGATGTTCGCCGCTTCCGGCTGGTCGGAAATCGTGAACGTCCTTTGCCCAACAGCGTCGAGGAGAGGAGATACGCTGTTCAACGTATCGCTTTTCCCTGCGGCGACGACAAAGATCTTTGCGGCGGCAGCCGCATCCGGACGGCCGAACACGGGAGCCGCAACGTAGCGTTGGTCTTGTCTGCCGTGGTCATCCGCGAGTTTCTTCGATAGCGCGACGCTGATCGTGCTGGACGAAATATGGACGGCGCCCGGCTTCAACGACGCGAGCAAGCCGTGGTCTTGGTAAACCACCTCCTCGAGGGCCCTGTCATTTGCCAGCATCGTGAATACGGCGTCGCCCTTGGACGCGTCCCCCGGCGTCAGGGCGACCTTCGCCCCTTTTGACGCCAGCGCGTCGGACTTCGCGTGGGTCCGATTATAGACGGTGACATCGTGTCCGGCCTTGAGCAGGTTGGCCGCCATGCCGGAGCCCATATGCCCCAGCCCGATAAAACCGACGTTCATGAAGCCTCACAGCTGAGATGATGTCTCTTAAGGATAGCATGCGGCCCATTTTTCGGCCGCTACAACGCGGAAAGGCGGCACGCGGCCTTGCCCGTAACCATCAAACTCCCGAATAGACAATTAGGCCTTACGGTTTGTTCCAGAGCCGGCAAACGGAACCCTTTGCGGAGCTTGAGGTAAAAAGTTGATCGGAAGCTAAAAAGTAGCGGTATCCAACCGGGCTCATGCGTGCTATCGACGAACCATCGAACTTTGGCCGGATATTGCGAGGCACTCCGCCTCTGGCGCAGCCAAGCGCACAGACGTCTTTCCAAAATCGAACTGAGGTCGACGCACGCGATCATATTGACGCATGCGTCAGCCTCAAAAACTAAGGCTTAAAAGGAACATTCTATGATCACGGGTACCGTGAAATTCTATAACGACCAGAAGGGCTTCGGCTTCATTGCTCCGGACCAGGGCGGAAACGACGTATTCGTGCACGCGACCGCTCTTGAGCGCGCTGGCATGCGCGGCCTTTCGCAGGGCCAGAAGGTCGCTTTCGAAACGGAAACCGATCGCCGTTCGGGCAAGATCGCCGTTAGCGTCATTCAGAACGCTTAAGTGACGTACAGCTGCTGGTAGGGCGAAAAGTCTGGCCAGCAGTCACGTTTCGCTTTCGAGTTAGATGATATAAGGCCGCGGGTACGCATGCGTAATCGCGGCTTTTGCATGTCTGGTGACCGTCACGCCCGCCCAGACTGTAAGCCGGGCGCCGTCTTGAGTTCCGCGATCGTCTTGCGGAGTTCCTCATTTTCGGCGCGCGCATAGGAGTCCGCCGCGTTCTGGCCGAGCGCCACGAGCATTTCCCGCTCGTTGGAATCAATATCGGTCCCCGACACGTGCGGGCCGTAAAGCATCACCGCAAAGCAGTGGACACGGTTCGCAGCCGGAACCGCCAGGATGGGCATATCGAGCCCACTCGGAAAACCGGCTTCGGTGGCTGCCGACTTATCGAGGCGGCTTGCCTCGCCTTGGCGCAGATTTTCCATTATCGCGCCGCTGATGCGGAGATCGCGCACGGCTTTATCATCCCAGCCGGCACTGTTCTCGAAGCGTCGAAACGCCGTGTCCGTTCCACGGAAGGTCGCCGCAGATGACAATTTCAACGCCCGCAGGACGCCGTCCGACAGAAGCCGGTCGATCTCGACCGGAGTCTTCGCCCGCAACAATGCCTCTCCGATCTCTTTCGCCGACTTGTCGAGCGCGCGGTTGAAAAAGCGGTCGGCCAGTTCGACCGACCATTCATGCAGCCGGCCGATGACGAACAGAACGAGGGCGCCGATGCCGAGCCACGACCAGCCCGGAAGTTCGACGAGCTCATGCATGTGCTCCGCCTGCTGATGGAGAAGGAGCGCCGGAACGCTCATCAACAGAGCTAGGAGGGTGACGCGCCGAAGCGGTATCGCGACGCTCACGACGCGGTCGCGACGCACGGCTTCGACGACGAAGAGGCAGAGGACGCCGTTGAGCAGATAGAGAAGCCCGGCGATATCCTCGGACATCACGAACCCGTTCCAGTTGGTCAGAAGCGTCGTGTACTCGTTGAGATCGGCAATAACGAACGCCGGCAACCCGATCAGACAGCCCCACATGACCCATCTGAGACGCTGATTGTCCTTGGGCGAAAGGGTTCGCCGTCTCGCCAGCAAGATAGCGACTGCCGTGATGCTGACGATAATGCCGAAGAGGATCGTTACGCGAGTGAGCAGCTCAGTATGAAAGCCGACAGAGTTCCCATAGGCCGCCATAAGCGCAACCGCGACGACCGGCGTGAGCGCGAGAATGGCCTTTTCGAACCGCTCCCACTGCGGCTGGATCGAGCCGGTCGGCGCCCGCATCACGAAGACCAGAAGTCCCGCATAGCCCACCGCCTGTGAAATGCTCCCGAGTGCGTTTTGCACCAGAAGCAAAAGCGGCCAGCGCTGCAATTGCGCATAAAACTCGTAGGCCTGCCCGGGATTGTACCAGATCACATAGACGAAAAAGCCCCACGTCATGCGGCTCGGTCGCGTCCAGACCAGCCAGCCGGCCCCGAGGATGACGGCGATGCCTGCGAACTGATCGAGGAGCAAAACCAGACGAGCGAACCAATTCGTCGGACGCGGCACGGCGATCAGCGTCACGTCGCGCGCGCCCTCCGTCGCCGTCGGCAAGAGGTCGATGGTCGTCCGCCGTCCTGGCAGCACGTATTCGTTGCCGCCGACGGACGTTATCGTGCTTGTGCAAACATACGGATCAAAGGGAATGCAGCGCATACGCGAGAAGTCGAGGCGATCTCCCGGCCGCACGCCCGCTTGCCAGGCAGGAGACTTGTCTTCGCTCTCGAAGGGCCCCCTGACGTCATAGATCAAGCCGTTGCTGTCGGCGTAAAATCCAAACGATCCAAGCGGACGCACCACGCGCGCGAAGTCCGGCAGGATCATCGCGAGAGCCCAGATGAGAAGTGCAATAAACAGCAGGCGGTGGCGTGTCATGGCAATCCACCGGATGTTGATACTGTTGGCGCTTTGAAAATAGCGGGCCCGAAGCTCATCTGCGAGAGGTAAAACGACGGCGGCTTAAACGGTAAGATGGCGTCGAATTTACGCTGATGAAGTTAATGATTTCGAGCGACGGCAGATGAATTTTGAGCCCGCAACAGGCATCCGAAATATGACGTGCCGATCTTAAGACGGGAAGGAACTCTGCAATGGAAATGCACTTACATCCCACCGCCCTCGATATCACGGTACGTTTGGTCCTAACACTGATTGCGAGCTTCTTGATCGGTCTGAACCGGGAGAGTGCCAGCCACAGTGCGGGGCTGCGCACCACGGTCCTGGTCGGCCTTGCCGCCTGCATCGCAACGAGCCAAGCCAACATCTTGCTCGGTCTTGCAGGCAAGACGCCGGACACGTTCACGACCATGGACGTGATGCGTCTCCCGCTCGGAATCCTCACCGGCGTTGGCTTCATCGGCGGCGGCGTCATTCTGAAACGCGAGAATTTGGTCTCCGGCGTCACGACCGCGGCAACGATCTGGGCGGTGAGCGTCGTCGGCATCTGCTTTGGCGGTGGCCAGCTGATACTCGGCTCAGTCGGGACGGTCTTGATAATCCTGACGCTCGCGGCACTTCCCTGGATCGACATCCGCATCCCCCGCGATCAGCGGGCCCACCTCGTCGTTGCGTCGACCGCCGACCGTCCTCCGTTTCCCGACTTGGACGAGCTTCTGCGCGGCTCGGGCTTCAGGGCGCGATTTCAGGGAGTAGATCACACCAAGGAGCCGGGGCGCACTTTGTTGACGTTCGATCTCCGCTGGAGGCGGCCCGAAATCGACGAGCCGCCACTCGAGATACTGAACAATCTCCATCCGAACTATGAAGTGCGCTCGTTCGAGGTGATCAGAGAGGCACTGCACTGAACGCGTGCGTCCTTCGCTAGCCGATGTCGGTATGACGAAGCCGAAGCGCATTCGCAATCACGCTGACCGACGACAGCGCCATCGCCGCCGCAGCGATGATTGGGGAGAGCAGCAATCCGAAGACCGGGTACAGAATACCCGCAGCAATCGGCACGCCCGCCGCGTTATAGACGAATGCAAAGAACAGGTTCTGCCGGATATTCGACATCGTCGCTTCCGAGAGTTCCCGCGCTCGTGCGATCCCTTCGAGGTCGCCTTTGACGAGGGTAATGCCGGCGCTTTCGATGGCAACGTCCGTGCCGGTTCCCATCGCGATGCCGACGTCGGCCGCGGCGAGCGCCGGCGCATCGTTGACGCCGTCGCCGGCCATAGCCACCGCGCGACCCTTGCGCCTGAGCTCAGAAACGAAATTGGCCTTGTCCTCGGGTAGAACGTCGGCCTTCACGTCGTCGATGCCGAGCTTGGCGGCGACGGCCTTGGCCGTCGTCGCGTTGTCGCCCGTAAGCATAACCACATGGACGCCGTCGGCCTTGAGCTTGCGAACAGCCGACAACGTCGTCGCCTTGATCGGATCGGCGACCGCGATGATGCCCGCCGCTTTGCCGTCGATCGCGACGTAAACGGCCGTCGCGCCGTCGCCCCGAAGTTTGTCAGCATCGGCGGCAAGAGCCGACATATCGATTCCCCTCTCGTCGAAGATCGTTCGATTGCCGATGACGACGGTGCGATTTTCGATGACGCCGGACACGCCTTTGCCCGAAGGCGAAGCGAAATCGCGAACATCCGATAGTGCAATATTTCGGTCCCGCGCTTCGAGCACGATGGCCGCGCCGAGCGGATGCTCGCTCGCCTGCTCGAGACTGGCCGCGAGCCTCAAGAGATCGGCCTCGCTGATCGACGACGCTGTGCGGATCGCGGTCACCTTGGGCTTGCCTTCCGTGAGCGTGCCGGTCTTGTCGACCACGAGCGTGTCGATTTTCTCCATGCGCTCGAGAGCCTCGGCATTCTTGATCAGCACGCCGGACTGCGCGCCACGGCCGACACCGACCATGATCGACATCGGCGTCGCGAGCCCGAGCGCGCAGGGGCAGGCGATGATCAACACGGAAACGGCGGCAACGAGCGCATACGAGAAGCGCGGTTCGGGGCCGAACGTCATCCAGGCGGCGAACGCAAGCACCGCAACGGCGATGACGAGCGGCACGAACCATCCGGCGACTTGATCGGCGAGGCGTTGAATGGGCGCGCGGCTGCGCTGGGCTTCGGCGACCATTTGCACGATGCGCGCGAGCATCGTATCGCGGCCGACCTTTTCGGCTCGAATGATGAGCGCGCCCGATCCGTTGATCGTGCCGCCGATGACTTTCGCTCCAACGCTTTTCGAAACGGCAAGCGGCTCGCCCGTCACCATCGATTCATCGACGTTGCTCTTGCCATCGACGACGCTGCCGTCGACGGCGATGCGCTCACCAGGACGAACGCGCAGCCGGTCGCCGACCGAAATCGCCTCGATCTGCACCTCTTCGTCCGAGCCATCGGGCTTCAGCAGCCGCGCCGTTTTCGGAGCAAGATTGAGAAGTGCACGGATAGCCCCGCTCGTTTGCTCGCGGGCCCGCAGTTCCAAGACCTGCCCGACGAGAACGAGCACCGTGATGACGGCAGCGGCCTCGAAATAGACCGGCACGGCGCCGTCCATTCCCCGAAGCGACGGCGGAAAGAGGCCCGGGAACAGCGTGGCGACGACGCTATAGATCCACGCGACGCCCGTGCCGAGTGCGATCAGCGTGAACATGTTGAGATTGCGCGTCTCGAGCGATTTCCAGCCGCGCTCGAAGAACGGAAATCCCGCCCAGAGCACGACGGGTGTCGCGAGCGCGAACTGCACCCAGTTCGATACGGTTGGACTGATGATGTGATGCAAATTGAAAAGGTGACTGCCCATCTCGAGAACAAAAACGGGAAGGGCGAGCGCCGCGCCGATCCACAGCCGCCGCGTCATGTCCTGAAGCTCGGCGTTGGGCTGGGCTTCGGCGGTAACGAGTTCTGGCTCGAGCGCCATACCGCAGATAGGGCAGAAACCGGGACCCGCCTGTCTGATTTCCGGATGCATCGGGCAGGTGTAAATGGCCCCAGCCGGAACGGGCTCTGCTTTTGCCGCCTCAGGTTTCAGATATTTGATTGGGTCGGCGATGAACTTGGTCCGGCATCCGGCGGAGCAGAAGTAATAGGTCTTTCCATCATGATCCGCATGATGCTTCGCCGTGTTCGGATCGACGGTCATGCCGCACACCGGATCTTTCACGATGCCGGCGTGGGTGGGCGCTGCGTGATCGTGCGAACTGCAGCAGCTCTTTGCGGGAATACTCTGCTCAGGTCCTGTCCTCGGCTCATCAGCGGTCATGATGTAATTCCTTGCTGAACTCAAAGCGCGCGTGCACGGGCGCCGAGACCATCGTCGTCATTGACAGATATACCCCCATGGGGTATGCGTCAAGGCATGGAGAAAGAAACCAAAGCCGCCTGTCTGAAACGCCTGAACCGCATCGAAGGTCAGGTTCGCGGCCTCGCCAAAATGGTGGAGGAGGGGCGGTACTGCATCGACGTCGTGACGCAGATTTCAGCCGTCCGCGCAGCTCTCCGCCGCGTCGAGGAAGAGGTGCTGCGCGATCACGTAGCCCATTGCGTGGAACACGCCATTCAGAGTGGCGATACGGCCGATCAGCGCCGGAAGGTTGCCGAGCTGATGGACGTTCTAGGGCGAACGTCGCGCTGACCGGCAACGAGCCCAATTAAGGCGACGAAGAACGCGAGCTTGTCTCGGTGAATTCTTGCGCACCGGTTGACCTAACATCTTTCCCGAACTCCGGGTTTCGTAATGCGATTTGTAATCCGATCGCGCTCGCTGCCATCGGTTCGCCACGCGAATGACCACATCACGCATCATCGTCTCGACTTGTGGAACCGGACAGACGGCGTCGATGTTGGCTGAGTAACGGGTATGCCCGGGTAATGGGTAAGCAAAGTTGCGGGGGTTCTATGAAAGCCTTGTTTTTTGCGTTCGTTGCGGCGACGGCCATAGCGGGCGGCGCAAGTCATGTATCGGCGCAGCAATGGGATCCATGGGATGGTCCACGCCGCCCGCCCGCGCAAGTCTTGCCGGAGGACGATGATCGCTACAGCGATCCCGCGGAGAGCGATCGCGATGCCGACGATCGCTACTTCGATCGTCGCGGCGCACCCAGTGTCGACAACCGTGCCGACAATCGTGCCGGAAGTCGCAACGACGATCCGCGCCGCTACGATCCGCGTTACAACGGCGATCCTGACTACGGCGATGATCGAGATGGTCCTCGTTATGACGGTCCTCGTTACAGCGATCCGAGGCCGACCGATCGGGATTACTTCAACGATCCGCGGTATCCCGCTTCGCGCTACGACGAACGCGATGATTTTGGCGCCTGGGACGCTGCACCCTCCGCTGACGAAGAAGCCCGTCTCAGCAAGTCACCTGGAAGGACCGGCGGCGATAAACCCTACATCCGCGCCGTCGCGCCGGCACAGGTGGCATTCAGCGGACCCTATTCACCGGGATCGATCGTCATCGATACCGGCGCGCGCAAGCTCTACTACGTGCTGAGTGCGACGTCGGCCTATGCCTATTCCATCGGCGTCGGCCGCCAGGGTTTCACGTGGACCGGCAAGGAAAAGGTCTCGCGCGTTGCCGATTGGCCGGATTGGTATCCGCCCGCCGACATGCGGCGGCGAAAGCCTGAGCTGCCGGAGCGCATGCTCGGCGGCATTCGCAATCCGCTCGGCGCAAAAGCCATCTATCTCGGCAATACGCTTTACCGGATTCACGGCACCAACGACCCGAAGTCGATCGGCAAGGCGGAATCCTCCGGCTGCTTCCGCATGCTGAACGAGAATGTTCTGCATCTCGCGTCGCTCGTGCGCGTTGGAACCGAAGTGACGGTCGTCCGCTCGCTCAGCGGCAAGATCGCGTCAAATGCAAAAGCCTCGGCGCCTCGGGCCGCGACAGCAAAAGCCGCGTCGCGCCCGCGAACGTATGCTCGCGGCGCGACGCAGCCTGCCGACGACTATGATCCCTACAACGGCTGGCACTAAGCGCGTTGCGCGGCGTGGAGGGCTTTGAACTCCTCCATGCCGAGCGTCGCAATCGTATTGAGGTTGTCATCCAGGATTTCGTAGACGACACCGTCGACGTTGCGGTTGCTGAAGAACGCGATCACGTCCTCGTCGCCGCCGCCTTCGCGATGCGGCTCGCCGTTCGCCGCCCCGGCGACATAAGCTCCGGTCGGGCGGATCTCCTTCAATTGGCCGTTGGCGTTGTAAATGCGCAGCTCTCCGCGGAGCGTCAGCGTAATGTAGTCGGCCCTGTGCCGGTGCAGCACAATCTGGGCATTGGCGTCGAACTTGAACAGAATATCGACGATGCGTTTTTGCTCATCGACTGCGCAAATATGATAGGCGAGGTGCGGAAAACCGTCGAGCGTGTACCAAACGATATGATCTTCGAACGGAACGGTCATCGCGGGTGTTGCCTGTAGGACTGTGGTCATGGGTCACCCCGGTTTCTTGTTAGACGTGAATGCACGCATCAATGATGCTCGCTCATAACGCCAACGTGACTTGAAGGCCCTTCGCCCGCTTGCCATTTTGCGCCAAATTCGTCCGAATTTTACATTGGGCAGTGTGCATGGCGCCTCGTCTTTCAGGAGTGACAAGAGCGAGTTCCCTTGGCCCGATCGCGACGTTCATGGAATGCCAGGGCGGCTCGATCGCACGCGTGCTTCGCAAAGTCGATTTGCCGTTCGCAATTCTCGAGCAGCGGGAATTGATTGTGCCGCTCCGCGAACAGTTTCGCCTGCTCGAGAAGGCGGCCCGCGATACCGGCGACGCTTTTTTCGGCGCCCGTCTCGGCCGGGCCGTGAAGAGCCAGGATCTAAGCGCGTTCGGAGCTTGGGTATGCAAGGCAGAGACACTCGGCCAGGCGATGATGCGCGCACACGCCGGCCTGAACGTCATGCTGCAGACGTCCACCGTCCTCACCGTCTCGCGCCATGGATCGCGCATCCGCTGGTCGATCGAGTTCGTCGAGCCGGAGACGGAAGGGCGGCACCACAACGAATTTCTCGCCTTGGGATACGCCATCGATATCGTGCGCGGATATGCGGGACCGAGATGGCGGCCGAGCGTGGTGATGACGGCGCTTCCTCTCGGCTCACCCCGCGCTCCGCTTGAAGACATTTTCGGAGCGAACGTCTCGCACGGGCACGCCGTTCCGGCGATCGAGTTCGATGCGTCTCTCCTCGGGAACACGATCTATTCGGGAGGGTCGGTATCGGATGAATGCGATGTTCGGAGCGAGCCCCCCGTTCCCCGCCAAAGCGACGTTCTGGCGACGACGGCGGCGGTGACCGAACTCGCGTTGCACGAGGGTTATCCCCGCATCGATTGGGTCGCCGCCAAACTCGGGACGACGTCCCGGTCGCTTCAACGCCGGTTAAGCGCGCACGGCACCTCGTTCATCGAACTGGTCGACGATCTGCTGAGCCGCAACGCGAAGCGGTTGCTGCTGGAGAGCGAAACTGCGGTGACCGATATCGCGCTGAGGCTCGGCTATTCCGACCCCGCGCATTTCACCCGCGCGTTCCGCCGGTGGACGGGGCTATCGCCGAGTGCCTATCGCCAGGCGGCGCTCCGCATCTGAAGTCGCCATCCGGCGGCTAGTCGCCTTTGGTCCAGGTCGTGAATGGCGTGCGGGCGAGGCTCGAATTTTCATAGCGCGGATTGTTCGTCACCTCTTCACCGATCCACGGAGGAAAGGCGATCGCCTGATCGGCGCTCTCCAATTCGATCTCGGCAAGCACCAAGCCATCGTTCGCGCCCCCGAATACGTCGACGGTCCAGATGTTGCCCTTGAAGGGAACGTCGTAGCGAACCTTTGTGATGGGCGGTTCGATGCTGAACTCCCGTATCATCTCGACGGCGTCGGCCTCCGGTATTTTATATTCGAATTCGTGGCGCGACAGTCCGCCCACTGCGCTCTTCAACGTGATGTAGGCGTTGTCGCCAAAAATGCGGATACGGCACTTGACCTGCGGAGTGCGCGCAAAATAGGCCTGCTCGATTGGCGCGGAGCCGATCTCCGATTGCCGCCAGCTGTCGTCGCGTACAACAAATTTTCGCTCGATTTCGATTGCCATTCGATCTCCGGCCAGCCGTGCGCGTTAAATGGCTGACGCCTCCAGACAAGTAGGGCGCCTATCGCCGAAGTCCACCGTAGCGGATGTATGCAAAGATTGCGTATCCGCCGTGATGGTAAATCGGCATGATACCGAAACTTCGCCCGTGCTAGACGGGGGTATACGTCGCCATGAAAGCCTGACAGCCATTTGAAATTATTCAAATTCCGGCGAGAAGCAGCATCAATGACAATTGGATTGATCCCATGAAGGTAGATCTCACGAATAAGTCGGCGGTTGTTACGGGTTCCACGGGCGGCATCGGCCTCGCAATCGCGAAGGGCTTGGCGCAAGCAGGTGCGAAAGTCGTGGTCAACGGCCGGAAGCAGGAAACGGTCGATAAAGGCATCGCGGCCATCCACGCCAGCGTCAACGCAGCAGCGGTTACCGGTGTAGCCGCCGACGTATCGACAGCCGCAGGCTGTGACGCGCTTGCGAAGGCAGTTCCGTCCGTCGACATCCTGATCAACAATGCCGGCATCTTCGAACCCAAGCCGTTTTTCGAAATCACAGACGCCGACTGGTCGCGCTACTTCGAAACGAATGTGATGTCGGGCGTGCGTCTGTCGCGTGCCTACCTGCCCGGCATGCTCGAACGAAACTGGGGCCGCATCATTTTCATATCGTCGGAGTCTGCCGTGAATATCCCGCCGGAGATGATCCAGTACGGACTAACGAAGACGGCACAACTCTCGCTGACGCAAGGCCTCGCTCAGCTGACGGCCGGAACGAATGTCACCGTCAACGCCGTGCTGCCGGGTCCGACGCGATCCGAGGGCGTCGAACAATTTCTGAACGAGATGGCCGCCGCTACCGGTAAAACGCCCGACGAGATGGCTGCAACATTTGTGCAGACACATCGGCCCGCATCGCTCCTCCAGCGCTTCGCAACCGTGGAGGAAGTCGCGAATATGGTCGTCTACGCCGCATCGAAAGAAGCCTCGGCCACGAACGGCGCGGCTCTACGTGTCGAAGGCGGTATTCTGAGAACGATCGGCTAGGTCGAAAGAAAAAGCCGCCCGTTGCTGAACGGGCGGCTCATGAGCGTGGCTCGACCGAATGCCTAATGGGAAGGATCCGGATTAGTAGAAGGCCCCCGGTTAGGAACGTCGATTTTTACGCCGGGCGCCTCAACGCGCGTTCCCTGGTTGTCCTTTTCAACATGCGCGAAGGGCGCATCGACTGTCGTCTCGCCGGTCGCTTTGTTGGTTTCGACGCGAACGGCAGGGACATCGACCAGGACGTCGGATTGAGTGCGCTGATACGCGGCAACCCCGCCGACGACTGCAATGACAGCCAGGGTGCTGAGACCCAGGTAAATCATGAGGTGGCGTGCTTCCATGATGTCTCTCATTCCTGTTTCAGAGGAATTCATTGAAACGCCTGGGCTCGGAAAACGTTCCTCGCCGGAAGAGATGCCGCGGCCGCTAAGGCGTTTGCCCGTGGGCGGAAACTTCCAGCGTCATCCCGCCGACGGCGGTCGATTTCAACGTGTAAACCTTCTTGTTCTCAGGACGCGTACGGCCGATTTCCGTCGCGTCCGAAAGCCACCCGCCTTGTTTCGATAGGACGAGTTCACCCGGAGAGCAGGCGGTGATGGAAACCGACGTATTGGGCTTCAAGTCGCGCGTCTTACCGTCGAACGAATAGCTGACGCCCGTGTTCGATAAATTGAACAGTTTGAAGCTGTAGATTTCTGTCGCAGGCCGTCCGAAGAGTTCGACGGCAATGAACTTCGGCTTCGGCCCAGGAGCGCGCGCGACGCCAACGCCGATTTCGGTGACGGAAGCCCTCATGATGTTGGCGCGGTGCGGTGGTGAATTCATCCAGCCCGCAACCGCTTGGAGAGCAAGAGTGCCGGTGTCGAAGCCCCGGCTGTCCTGATCCATCGCGAGATTTTCGGCAATATCGCAATGCTTATAGCCGGCGCTTTCCGCGCGTTGAGCGGGCGTGCGGCCATCGGCGTTATGAGAGAACGTGCCGCTGCGCGCCACCCGCTCGGCGTAGGCACGCGCGGCCTTCGCTAGCAACGCGTTGATTTTTAAAGCCGGCTGCTTCTGTTCTTGCCGCGCCTTATTCGTGAGTTCGACGATGTGCTGTTCGATCTGCGGCAGGTCGGGCACCAGTGCTGCCATTACCGATTGCGTTCCTGCTGAGCTTCAAACGTCGAAAATCTAGCCGCGGGGATACCTTGGCGCCATCGGTCAC
Source organism: Hyphomicrobium facile (assembly GCF_900116175.1). Classification (GTDB taxonomy): domain Bacteria; phylum Pseudomonadota; class Alphaproteobacteria; order Rhizobiales; family Hyphomicrobiaceae; genus Hyphomicrobium_B; species Hyphomicrobium_B facile. The sequence continues at coordinate 132,117 of NZ_FPCH01000002.1, read as the reverse complement.
GTCCAGAAGCAAATCCCCTCATTGTGGAAGAGTGGCCGCAAGGCACCGGGCAGAGGCAAGTGCCGGCTTGCGCCCAAATGGCGCGGCGCCTGAAGTCTTAGCTGTTGGCGGTAACGACCGAAGGTCGCCCAGGCTTGAGGGCGCCTCGGAGGCACTGTAGGGATGCGCCATGACCACAAAACCGATTCTGCCGGGCGACGGCCCGATCGAGCCTGTCGAACTCCGGACCGCTCTCGAAGAGCGCTATCTGGCTTATGCTCTGTCGACGATTATGCACCGCGCGCTGCCGGATGTTCGCGACGGCATGAAGCCTGTCCACCGCCGCATCCTCTACGCGATGCGCGAACTGCGCCTCAATCCCGAGGGTGGCTACATCAAGTGCGCCAAGATCGTCGGCGACGTGATGGGTAACTACCATCCGCATGGCGATATGGCGATCTACGACGCGCTGGCGCGCCTCGCGCAGGATTTCGCCGTACGCTATCCGCTTGTCGACGGGCAGGGAAACTTCGGCAATATCGATGGCGATAACCCGGCCGCCGGTCGATACACCGAAGCGCGCATGACCGAGACTGCGGCGCTGATCCTCGAAGGCATCGACGAGGACACGGTCGATTTTCGCCCGAACTACGATGGCCGCGTCGAAGAGCCGGTCGTGCTGCCGGCGGCGTTCCCGAACCTGCTTGCCAACGGCGCCACCGGCATCGCCGTCGGCATGGCGACAAGCATCCCGCCGCACAACGTCGACGAGCTGTGCGCAGCGCTCCTGCATCTGATCAAGCACCCGAACGCGACGATCGAGAAGCTCGTCGAAATGATTCCGGGTCCCGACTTCCCGACGGGCGGCGTCATCGTCGAGCCGCGCGAGCAGATACTCGAAGCCTACAAGACGGGCCGCGGCGGCTTCCGCGTCAGGGCGCGGTGGACGAAGGAAGAAACCACGCGTGGCGGCTATCAGGTCGTCGTCACCGAAATTCCCTACGGCGTGCAGAAGGCGAAGCTCGTCGAGAAAATCGCCGACCTGATGAGCGAGAAGAAGCTGCCGCTCCTCGGCGATGTGCGTGACGAAAGCGCAGAAGAGATCCGTCTCGTCCTCGAGCCGAAGACCCGCGCGGTCGATCCCGTTCTGCTGATGGAGAGCCTCTTCCGCCTGACGGAGCTCGATGTCCGCGTCAGCCTCAACATGAACGTGCTGTCGAACGGGCAGATCCCGAATGTGCTCGATCTGCGCAACGTGCTCTGGCAGTGGCTCGAGCATCGCATAGAGGTTCTGGTTCGCCGCTCGACGCATCGTTTGCAGAAGATCGAGCACCGTCTCGAAGTTCTCGCCGGCTATTTGATCGCCTACCTCAATATCGACGAGGTGATCCGCATCGTCCGCCATGAGGACGATCCGAAGGCGAAGCTGATCTCGAAGTTCAGCCTCAGCGAAGTGCAGGCGGAAGCGATCCTGAACTTGCGGCTGCGTTCGCTGTCGAAGCTCGAGGAATTCGAGATCCGCGCCGAGCACGATAAGCTTTCGAAAGAGCGCCGCGAGCTGAAACAGCTTTTGAAATCTGAAGAGCTGCAGTGGGAGCACGTCGCGGGCGAGGTCAAGGAAACGCGCGAGAAATATTCGAAGAAGACGGCTCTCGGTAAGCGCCGTTCCACGTTCGATGACGCACCCGAGGTTGAAGTCGATCTCGCCGCAGCGCTCGTCGAGAAGGAACCGGTAACGGTCATCCTCTCCGAAAAGGGCTGGGTGCGGGCGCTGAAGGGCCATCAGGACGACCTGTCGAAGCTCGAATTCAAGCAGGGCGACGAGCTGAAGCGCGCCTTGAAAGCTTTCACGACGGATAAGCTCGTCCTGTTTGCGACCAACGGCCGGTTCTTCACTCTGGAAGCCAACGCCCTTCCGGGCGGCCGCGGACACGGCGAGCCTTTGCGCCTCATGATCGACCTCGAAGAAAATCACGATGTTGCGGAGATCTTCGTCCACGATCCATCGCGGAAGCTGCTCGTGGCATCGACGGGCGGCTATGGATTTATCGTCCCCGAGGAAGAAGTCATCGCCTCGACGCGCAAGGGCAAGCAGATCCTCAACGTCACCGAGCCTGAGGAGGCGCGCGTCTGCGTTCCGGTCGACGGCGATCACGTCGCGACCATCGGCGAAAACCGCAAGCTCCTGATCTTCAAGCTCGACGAGGTCAATGAAATGACGCGCGGTAAAGGCGTCATCCTTCAGCGCTTCAAGGACGGTGCGCTGTCCGATGCCCGCGTCTTCAAGAAATCCGCCGGCTTGACCTGGCTCGACAGTGCCGGCCGCGAATTTACTCTGTCGTGGAGTGAATTGAAGGAGTGGGCGGGCGAGCGCGCGCAGGCGGGCAAGGTGGCGCCGAAGGGTTTCCCACGCTCCAATTCATTCGGGCCGCGCTTTTAACTCGGAGTGTTGATTGACGGCGCTTGTCGCTTTGCCTGCGCAAAGCTACGACTGCCGGCATGGGTGGGTTCAGAGGACGGGCGGCCATCGCCGCTGGAATAGGTCTGGCGATTGTTTCGTGCTGCTCCGGTCTTCGGGCAGACGAAACGTCGGCGACCTGCGCCAAGGAAGATTTCGAGTCTGTCGTCGAAACGGCGTCCGGCAGCCTGCGTGACTTGAACAACCAGAACCGGCCGGTCTTTCAGGAAAAACTGCGCGAGCTCAAGGAAAAGCGCAACTGGACCCACGACGACTTCATCGTCCAGGCAAGGCCGTTCGTGAAAGACGAAAAAACCGCTGTTTACGATAAGACGACGGACGAATTGCTATCCGCGATCGCGTCGATGGGCCAAGAAGGTGCCGCTGCCGCCGCACCCGACTGCGCATTGCTGCTCGAGCTTCGCGCACGCATGAAGATGCTGGTCGATACGCAGTCGGCCAAGTGGAATTACATGTTCGAAAAACTCGATGCCGAAATCGCGAAATAGGAACTTCGGCTTCAGTCTTCCTCGCCGTCGCCGACACGTTCCCACCGGTCTGGCCCGAGGCGCTCTTGCGGTTTGAAGCGGGTTTTGTAGGCCATTTTACGCGAACCATCGATCCAATAGCCGAGATACACGTGCGGTAGCCCGATGCGGCGGGCGAACGCGATGTGCTCGAGGATCATGTAGGTGCCGAGGCCGGCGTCGGCGTCCGCGGGATCGTAAAAGCTGTAGACCATCGAGATGCCGTCCGTGAGCCGGTCGCAGAGCGCGACGGCCTTCAACGGCCAAGAGTCGAAATCGAGATCCGTCGCGTCCGCCGGCTTCTGCCGGTATTCGGTAAGGAAAGTCTCGATCACCGTATCTTCGACCATCATCCGGTAGTCGAGGATCGTCATGTCCGCCATTCCGCCGTCGCTGTGCCGTGCGTCGATGTATGCGCGGAAGAGCTTGAACTGCTCCATCGTCGGCGTCGGCGCCGTACGCTGCGCGATCAGCGAAGAGTTTCTGTTCCAGCTCCTGCGCATCGAGCGGTCCGGCTGGAATTCATTGACGAGAACGCGCACCGAGATGCAGGCTTGGCAGCCTTCGCAATAGGGCACGTACGCAATATTCTGGCTGCGCCGAAAACCCGTCGTCAGAAGACGGTCGACCAGCTCCGGCGGCTTGTCGTGAGTCAAATGGGTGAAGAGCTTTCGCTCGAGCCTGCCCGGCAAATAAGGACAAGGCTGCGGAGCGGTTACATAGAACTCTGGAAACTTCTTTTGCTGCTCCGTCATTCCGACGCGTCCCTCGGGCTCGAACCGATCGCAGATGTTTGGAGTAAGGAGAGCCCAAATTCAAGGTATCGGTGACAGCCCCGCAGCAACAATAATGAACCCGCAGGCAAATTTATCCGGTTGCGCGAGAAAAGATTAGTTATTTCAAAAGTTGGTCTAATGCGGTGAGAACAACCCACTACTAATTGCAAGCAAAAGCCCCCGTACCATCCAGGAAGACGCAGAACTGGATTGTACCATACCAAGCCCGTGCTGAACGCGGCATGAAAAAGCGCGCGCCGCGAAAAATGGCATGCGGGATCGCAAGCGGACCGCACCACGCGGCACGCCCGGCGACCGGCGAGTCGACCGGCAAGTCAGGAGTAGCTGATAAAACTTGAGGCTAAACCTTCAGGGTCGGCCCCGCGGTGTCCCTTGGTGCGTCGCGGATGTCATCGGCTCCGACTTGGCTTGCGAGCGCGTAAAGCGTGCACGCAAGCACGACGGCGACGATGATGATGCCCATCCAGAGCGCTGAACGCCGGACGAACCACCCGACGGTTGGTGTTTGAGATGCGCGTACGCCATCGAACGCTGCACTTTGGGCTGCCTCAGCCCCTTGATTAATCATATGCCGATCTGCCGCCTTACAAGTCCGCCCCGCGACTTTACCCCGGTCACATCGCCCCGACCCCCGACTTCGCACAAGATCAGTCGTGGTCGTTCCGGCAAAATTCGAATCAATTGTTGCCTTCGCGCTGCTTATCGAATGCGATGCCCATTCTGACAAGGCAAAAGTGTGGCGCATGCGATACGATTTGCTGCTCGATGCGGGGTGTTTTAGCAACATTCCCGCGACAAATTTAACGTGATGTCGAAATAGGCAAGGACTGCGACAGCCGCGTTCTTGTGCAATGCATTATTTCCTTCATACTTTGCCTATTCTTCCCGCGCATGAACAAAAAGCAGACTTGAGGAAACCGCCCAGGGCTTAACGGACCGCTTTAACGAGCGGTCGTGAGATCTACACCTGGAGGTCCTATGATTGAGCTTGTCGTCGCCGTCTGCATGGTTGATCAGCCGTCCCGTTGCAGAGATGTCACCCTGAATTTCGAGGGCGAAAACGTCAGCGCGCAGCAGTGCATGTCGACCGGCCAGATCGAGATGGCGAAGTGGATCGGGGAACACCCCAACTGGACCATTCAGAAGTGGCACTGCGGGATTGCCGGGCAATTCGCAAAACTTTGATTTGGTGTTGACGAGCTTAACCAGTTGACAGGCTAGGCCTGACTCGGCTCCTCCTTCGCGGCAACTTCGCGACCAGGAGCCAAAGGTTATGTCGTCCACACCAACCCAGAAATTTGCGACTGCTGCAGTTCACGCAGGGGCGACACCTGATCCGACGACCGGCGCGCGCGCAACGCCGATCTACCAGACTACATCCTACGTGTTTAACGATGTCGACCACGCCGCGGCGCTGTTCGGGCTGCAGGCGTTCGGAAACATCTACACCCGCATAACGAACCCCACACAATCGGTGCTGGAGGCACGCCTCGCAGCGCTTGAAGGCGGTTCAGCGGCACTCGCGGTCGCGTCCGGGCATGCAGCGCAGCTCCTGACGTTCCACACGCTTCTAGAGCCGGGTGACGAGTTCGTGGCGGGACGGCAGCTCTACGGCGGCTCGGTCAATCAGTTCAATCACGCGTTCAAGAAGTTCGGCTGGCAGGTCGCATGGGCCGATGCCACGGATCCGGCATCCATCGCCGCCGCGATCACGCCCCGCACGCGGGCCATCTACTGCGAGAGCATCGCCAATCCCGGCGGAATTGTCGTTGATCTTCCAGCCATTGCGGCGATCGCCAAAAAGGCAGGCGTTCCCTTCATCGTCGACAACACGCTGGCGACCCCCTACCTCTGCAAGCCTAAGGATTTCGGCGCCGATATCGTTCTCCATAGCCTCACGAAGTTCATCGGCGGCCATGGCAACTCGATCGGCGGGGCCATCGTTGATTGCGGAACCTTCGACTGGCTGGGAAGCCGCCATCGCTATAAATCGCTGGTCGACCCAAACCCCTCCTACAATGGCGTGAAGCTGGCGGAAGCTTTCGGCCCGATGGCCTTTGCGATCGCAGCCCGCGTCCTCGGACTGCGCGACCTCGGCCCCGCGATCTCACCTTTCAACGCCTTCCTCCTGCTGACCGGCGTCGAGACATTGCCGCTGCGAATGCAACGCCAGTCGGACAGCGCTCTGGCCGTTGCGAAGTGGCTCGCTGCCCATCCCAAAATTGCCTGGGTCAGCTACGCTGGGCTTGAGGGGAGCCCGAGCCACGAAGTCCAGAAAAAGATTTGTCCAAAAGGTGCGGGAGCCGTCTTCACCTTTGGCGTCAAAGGTGGATATGAAGCGGGCGTGAAGCTGGTTTCGGGGTTGAAGCTCTTCAGTCTTCTCGCCAACATCGGGGATACGCGAAGCCTTGTCATTCATCCGGCATCGACGACGCACCGGCAGCTACAGGATGACGAGCAGATAGCCGCCGGGGCGGGGCCGGACGTTGTGAGGCTATCGATCGGTATCGAGGATATAGACGACATTATCGGCGATCTCGAACAGGCGCTCAATGCCGTTTAGACGCCGGTAGGGAAAGGAACCATGAACCATCAGCTTGTCCTCCAATTTCAGGGCGACGACGACGACACTCTCGAGAGGGTCATCGCGCTCGAGGATCGCCTGATCGAAGCCTTGGGCAACTCGACCTCGGCTGAAGTCGACGGTCACGAGCCGGGAGACGGCGTCATCAATCTCATCCTGCTCGCGAAGAACGCAGCGAAGGTCTGGGAAAAGATCGAGCCGATCGTCGAAGACGCGGCCGACGAACTCGACGTCAACGCCGTCGCGTTCCGAGCGATCGACAGCGAAGAGTTTACCGTGCTCTGGCCCGTCGACTACGAAGGCGAATTCGAACTGGCTTGATCGCCTGTTGGGCGAACCTGCGGCGAAAAGGCCGCCGCAGGCCGCCAAAATCGAAGCCTAGCGAGCCTTGACGTAAGAACCGGGCGCATCCTCGATGATGCCGAGCTTCGCTCCCGGTACGCGCGCTGGAACCCAGCCGCCGGACTGCTGCGACAGCCAATCGATCCAGTACGGCCACCACGATCCGGGATGCTCCGTGGCTGATGCTTCCCAACTGGCGACGTTCGTCATCGCCTTGCCGCCGGTCCAGTACTGGTACTTCACTTTTTCGGGTGGATTGACGACGCCCGCGATATGCCCCGAACCGGCGAGCACGAACTCGACGGGTCCGCCGAACATTTGAATGCCACGGAATACGGAAGCGGCCGGCGCGATATGATCCTCGCGCGTTGCGACCGAGAAGATCGGCAGCTTGATCTTTTTGAGGTCGAGCTTGATGCCGCCAAGCATCATCTCGCCTTTCGCGAGCCGGTTCTCGTTATAGAACTCCCGCAGATAATATTTGTGGTTGGCGGCCGCCATCCGCGTCGAGTCCTGGTTCCAGAAAAGGAGGTCGAACGGGAACGGCTTCTTACCGAGGAGATAGTTGTTGACCACGTAAGGCCAGATGAGGTCGCGCGGCCGCATCATGTTGAAGACGTTGGCCATGCGCGAGCCGTCGAGAAAGCCGCGCTCGTTCATCAGCGCGTCGAGGCCCTCGAGCTGCGAATCGTCGGTGAAGAGAAGCAGATCGCCGGCGAGCGAAAAGTCGACCTGGGTCGTCAACAGCGAGCAGCACTTGAAAGGCTCTTCGCCGCGCTGGGCGAGGTAAGCGAGTCCCGTCGAAAGCGCCGTGCCACCGACACAATAGCCGAGCGCGTTGATCTGCTCGACGCCCGTCTCCTCTTGAACGGCGCGCACCGCTTCCAGAATGCCTTCGAGCACGTAGTCTTCGAACGTCTTATCGGCGAGGTGCTCGTCCGGATTGACCCACGACACGACGAAAACCGTGAAGCCCTGATCCACCACATACTTGATGAGGCTCTTCGAGGCCGTCAGATCGAGGATGTAGTATTTGTTGATCCACGGCGGCACCATGATCAACGGCCGGAAACGAACCTGCTCCGTAGTGGGGGCGTATTGAATGAGCTGCAAAAGCGCATTCTGAAAAACGATCTTCCCAGGTGTCGTCGCAAGGTTGCGGCCGAGTTCGAATGCGGTGGGATCGGTCTGGCTGATTTTCATCAGGTCGCCCGAACGCTTCAAATCCTCAGCCAGCAGGTTCGCCCCGTTGAGCAGGTTCTGAGCATTGGTCGCAATCGTCTCCCGTAAGACTTCAGGATTGGTCACGGGAAAATTCGACGGAGAGTAGGCGCTCGTCAGCTGCCGCAAATAGAACTCGGCGCGGTGGCGCTCGTAAGGCTCGAGGTCCGGAGTCGCGGCCAATTGATCCTCTGCCCACTTGCAGGCAAGGAGATACGCCTGCTTACAGAAGTCGAAGTACGGGTTGTTGTCCCATTCCGGATCTTTGAAACGGTTATCGCCGGCGGCTGGCTGAATGAGCGGCGGCACGCCGAACCCCATCATGCGTTGAAGCACGTTGTTCCAAAGCGCCGCGAACTGCCTGACGAACTCCCCCTGCGCCTCGGAAAGCTTGACCGGATCGGCAAGCCATTTCCTGACCAGCGCCGAAATCGTTTCGGTGGCCGCGGAAAACTCGCTCGCCGGTGTGTAGGGCCCGATTTTCGAGTCGGGGCGCTCGGCGAGCTGAGCAAAGGCCGCGCTTCCCCGTTCGAACGCCTTGAGCAGGTTCGACGCAAACGTTTCGGGGTCCGAGATATGATACGGAGAGAAGGGGGGCGGCTGCTCGTGGCTGTCTTGCGGCATGGCGACTTCAGAGGCTTTCTATTCTTGACCCGTCGACGCAGGCTAGGGCCCGTTTCTGCCGAAACCCTGACCGACAGTGCAGTCAAGGCAGACGCCGAATCAAGGGCGAATCGGACATGCCGGCGTTTCCGATTAGGTAAGCAGAGATGGCATTACCGTGGCCGCGGCACGTTTGCTCCCGCGATGCGAAAAATAATTGGGGGAGTCGGGATTTGAGGCCGTTGCATGTTGCGGCGCGCTGCGGACTGGACGGGACGTAGGGCGCAAGCGTAAAGAGGCAATCGCCGGGCCTTATCGCGAAGAAGCGCCCGGTCGGATTTGTTTCCAGCCGAGACTTTCGAACTTCGCGCGAGAGCCAAAACTAACTGCCGCCTGTGCCGCGGCGCCGAGGGGTAAAGATCTTTGAGCGAAGAGTTCCACCGCATCAAGCGCCTGCCCCCTTACGTCTTTGCGGAAGTGAACCGTTTGAAGGCGGCGGCACGCGCGCGCGGCGCTGACATCGTCGATCTCGGCATGGGCAACCCGGATATGCCGACGCCGCAGCATATCGTCGACAAGCTCATCGAAACGATCAATAAGCCGCGCACGCATCGCTATTCGGCGTCGAAAGGCATACCCGGACTGCGCAAGGCGCAGGCCGCCTACTATGAACGGCGTTTCGGCGTGAAGCTCGACCCTGAAACCGAGATCGTGGCGACGCTCGGATCGAAGGAAGGCTTCGCCAATATCGCGCAGGCCATCGCCGCGCCGGGCGACGTCGTTCTGGTGCCCAACCCGACCTATCCGATCCACACCTTCGGCTTCATCATCGCAGGCGCCTCCGTCCGCCATCTCCCGGCGAGCAACGGCGACGATTTTCTTCGCGCCATCGAGCACGCGGTAAAGCATTCGATTCCGAAGCCACTGGCGGTCGTGATTTCGTTCCCGTCCAATCCGACGGCGATGGTTGTGGGCCTCGACTTCTACAAAGAAGCCGTCGCGCTCGCAAAGAAGCTCGGCATCATCATTCTGTCGGACATCGCCTACGCCGAGCTCTATTACGACGGCGTGCCGCCGCCCTCCATTTTGCAGGTGCCGGGCGCCAAGGACATCGCCGTCGAATTCACGTCGCTGTCGAAAACCTACAACATGCCGGGCTGGCGTATGGGCTTCGCAGTCGGCAACGAACGGCTGATCGGCGCGCTCGCGCGGGTGAAGTCGTATCTCGACTACGGCGCTTTCACGCCCATCCAGGTTGCGGCCACGGCCGCTCTCAACGGTCCGCAGGAGTGCGTCGACGAAATTCGCGCGATGTACAAGAGCCGCCGCGATGTGCTCGTCGAGAGCTTCGGCAAGGCAGGCTTCCCCGTTCCGCCTCCGCCCGCCACGATGTTCGCCTGGGCCCCCGTGCCTGAGCGCTATCGCGATCTGGGCTCGGTCGAGTTCTCGAAGCTGCTCATCGAAAAAGCCGATGTCGCCGTATCGCCCGGTATCGGCTTCGGCGAATATGGAGAGGGGTTCATTCGCATCGCTCTCGTCGAAAACGAGCAGCGCATTCGTCAGGCTGCGCGATCGATCAAAAAGCTCTTTTCGGAATCAGCCGAACCTACGCAGCCCGTGTCTCATCCCAGAAAATCCGCAAGCCGATAATCATCAGCCATGAAACCTCTCAAACTTGGTATAGCCGGACTTGGCACGGTTGGCGGTGGCCTGCTGGGGCTTCTTCAGGCCAACGGCACTCACGTCGCGAACATTATCGGTCGTGAGATTCGCGTCACCGGCATCTCCGCGCGCAACCAATCCAAGGAGCGCGGCATTGCGGTCGATGGCGTCGAATGGTTCGCTGATCCCGTCGCCCTCGCGCGCGATCCTTCGAACGACGTTTTCGTCGAGCTGATCGGTGGCGAAGACGGTGTCGCGAAGGCCGCGGTTGAAGCGGCACTCAGCGCCAAGAAGCATGTCGTCACCGCCAACAAGGCGCTGCTCGCAAAGCATGGCGTCGAGCTTGCGCGTCTCGCCGAGACGAACGGCGTCGCATTGAATTTCGAGGCGGCGGTCGCAGGCGGCATTCCGGTCATCAAGACGCTGCGCGAAGCTCTCGGCGCCAATCGCGTCAAGCGCGTCTACGGCATCCTCAATGGCACCTGCAACTATATCCTGACGCAGATGCAGAGTGAAAATCGTGCCTTCGACGATGTCCTGAAGGAAGCGCAGGCGCTGGGATATGCCGAGGCTGATCCGACATTCGACATCGGCGGCTTCGACGCCGCTCACAAGCTCGCACTCTTGACGAGCCTCGCCTTCGGAACAAGGGTCGCCTTCGAGCAGATCCACGTCGAGGGCATCCAGTCGATCACCCAGGCGGACATCGAGGCGGCCGACAGTCTCGGCTATCGCATCAAGCTGCTTGGCGTATCGATGGAGACCGAAAGCGGCATCGAAGCCCGCGTTTCGCCTGTCTTGATCAACAAGGATTCCGCCATCGCCGAAGTTTCCGGTGTGACGAACGCCGTTGCGATCGACGGTAATTTCTCCGGCAATATCCTGCTCGTCGGCCCGGGCGCCGGCGCGAAGCCGACCGCGTCGGCCGTCGCGGGAGACATTCTCGATATAGCGCGTGGTCTCGTCGTGCCGCCGTTCGTCACGCCCGTCGCGCAGCTGAAAGCGCACCGCCGCGCCAAGCTCGACCAGCATTACGGGTCCTATTACGTCCGGCTGGCGCTTTACGATAAGCCCGGCGCCATGGCTAACGTCGCGAAAAGCATGGGCGACCGCGGAATTTCGCTCGAAAGTATCGTACAACACCGCCCGCAGACGCTGCATGCGCCGCGCGGTAGCTCGCGGGTCCAGAACCGCGCGGATCAGCCGGTCATCATCATCACGCATGAGACGACCGAAGAAGCGATGCGCTTGGCTCTCGAAACGATCGAGAAGGACGGCAACGTCACCGAGCGTCCGCAGATGATACGAATTGAAGAGCTTTAGGATTCACATTTAGCCCCCGCGAGAAGGACAAGAATATGAGCAGAGCTGAGCAATCGAACGGCACTCACGGGCCGGGTCTCGATCGGATTTTGGTGCTCGAGCTCGCCCGCGTCACTGAAGCCGCAGCAATCGCGGCGGCGCACCTGCGTGGCCGCGGCAACGAAAAGGCGGCCGACAAGGCGGCGGTCGATGCCATGCGCCGCGAACTCGGCCGCGTCGAGATCCGGGGCACTGTCGTCATCGGCGAAGGTGAAATGGACGAAGCGCCGATGCTCTACATCGGCGAGAAAGTCGGAACGGGCGAGGGGCCGGAAGTCGATATCGCGGTCGATCCGCTCGAAGGCACGACCATCTGCGCGAAATCGATGCCCAACGCGCTGGCCGTCCTCGCGATCGCCGAGAAGGGCGGCTTGCTCCACGCGCCCGACATGTACATGAACAAGATCGCCATCGGCCCCGGCTATGCCGAAGGCGTCGTCGATCTCGACGCATCCCCCGCAGAAAATCTCACCAACCTCGCCAAGGCGAAGGGCGTGCCGATCCATGAGATTATGGCCTGCATTCTCGACCGGCCGCGCCACGCCGAACTGATCCGCGCCGTCCGTGAAGCCGGCGCCGGCGTGCAGCTCATTCCGGACGGCGATATCGCAGGCGTCATCTGGACGACGGACCCCAAGGAGACGGGGATCGACATCTACATGGGTTCGGGCGGCGCTCCGGAAGGCGTCCTCGCAGCCGCCGCACTGCGCTGCATCGGCGGCCAGATCCAGGGTCGCCTCGTACCGATGAAGGACGAGGAACGCATCCGCGCCGAGAAAATGGGCATCACCGACATCAACCGGAAGTTCAAGCTTGAGGACATGGCATCGGCCGACGTCGTCTTCTCGGCGACCGGCGTGACCGACGGCTCACTGCTGAAGGGCGTCAGGATCAGCGGCGATTTCGCCGAGACCGAAACGGTCGTGATGCGCTCGAAGACGGGCACCGTCCGCCGCATCAAGTCGACCGTCCGCAACGTCGGATCGCGGTTCATGTAACGCTTCGCCGGCATCGGCGGCTCGCATATTTTGTGGATACAACGCGAGCTGCCTGCCGCCGCCCCGACCGAATCGACCTACAACCTGAACCTCATCAAATGCGCACGGCAGCCCGCTCCGCGCAGCGGTGTCGCTGTGAGTCAAGGAAGGCCGCGCACGGCGGCCGGCTCTCGGAACGAGAGTCGCCGTGCGCAAATAAAAGGGGCACTCGATTGCGCACGAATCTCGCGGCGATTGATTTGGACGGCGGCGCCGAAGAGCGTGCGTTTCTCGGCGTCGGCAAAAGCGCACGCGGGTTCGCCTGGCGGGAGCGTTTGCCGCAAAACTTAAGGCCGCTCGGAACGGCGATAAGTCAGCGCCACGGACTGCCGGACCTGATGGGCCGCGTTCTCGCAGCGCGCGGCGTGGCGCTCGATGACGTCGCGACCTTTCTCGATCCATCGCTCAAAGCGCTGATGCCCGATCCGAGTTCGCTGCGCGACATGGAGAAGGCAGCAGCGCGCCTCGCCGACGCTGTCCAAGCGAAACAGAACGTCGCGATCTTCGGCGACTACGATGTCGACGGCGCGTGTTCGTCCGCTCTGATGAAGCGCTTTCTCGAGCATCACGATACCCCCGCGCGCATCTATATCCCCGACCGCATTTTCGAAGGCTACGGACCGAACGCGGCCGCCATCGAAACGCTCGTCAACGAGGGCGCAAAGCTCATCGTGACTGTCGACTGCGGAACGACGAGTCACGAGCCGCTGGCGGTCGCGCGCAAGCTCGGCGCCGACGTCGTCATCATCGACCATCACCAGGCGGATGAGCGGCTGCCGGAGGTCCAGGCGGTCGTCAATCCGAACCGCCAGGATGACATTTCAGGGCAGGGGATGCTCTGTGCCGCCGGCGTTGTGTTCCTCGTGCTCGTCGCGACGGCGCGGGAATTGCGCAAGCGCGGTTACTACGGCGCGTCGCGCGAACCCGACCTGTTGGCGTCGCTCGATCTCGTGGCGCTCGCAACGGTCGCAGACGTCGTTCCGTTGATCGGGCTCAATCGCGCCTACGTCAAAAAGGGCCTCGCCGTGATGCGCGCGAGGGAGAACGTCGGCCTGACCGCATTGGCAGACGCTGCAGGACTGACGGTCGCGCCGACGCCCTATCATCTGGGTTTCATTCTCGGGCCGCGCATCAACGCAGGCGGCCGCATCGGCAATGCCGCGCTGGGGGCGACGCTTCTCTCGACATCGGACCCGGTCGAAGCACAACGCATCGCCGAGCTGCTCCATCGGCTCAACAAGGAACGCAAGGACATCGAGACGCTCGTGCTGGAAGAAGCGCTTGCGATTGCCGATCGTCAGGTGGCCGATGATCCCTCGCGTGCAATCCTCATCGTTGCTTCGGAGACGTGGCATAAGGGCGTCGTCGGTCTCGTCGCCAGCCGCCTTGTCGAACGGTTTCGCAGACCGGCGTGCGTCATCGCCTGGGAAGCCTCGGCAATGGGTACGGGCTCGCTCAGATCCGTCCCCGGCATCGATCTCGGAGCCGCAATTCGCGCGGCCGTGACTGCTGGCCTGCTGGCGAAGGGCGGCGGCCACGCGATGGCAGCCGGCCTGACGGTCGGTAGAGACGGCCTCCCGGCGCTCGAGCAGTTTCTGCTCGGCCACCTCGGCTCGGCTGCAAAGGGCGTGGGCGATACCGCGCATCTCGACATCGACGCCTCGATCGTTGCGTCCGGAGCGACTCGCGAGCTGATGGATCTGATTGAGCGCGTCAGCCCGTTCGGGCAGGGCAACTCGGAAGCGCGTTTCGCGTTGCCGGCACATCGCGTCAAATTCGGCAAGCTCATCGCAGAAGCCCACATCCGCGTCATTCTCGAAGGCGGCGATGGCGCGCGACTCGATGGCGTCGCGTTCCGGGCCGCCGGGCAACCATTGGGCGATCTTTTGATGTCGGCGAGCGGTATGCCGCTTCACGTCGCCGGCCACCTGCGGCGCGATACCTGGGGCGGCCGCGAGCGCATCGAGCTGCAAATTGAGGACGCCGCCGACCCGCGCAGCCAGTAAAATATGACCCGCGTCGATTATGCCCATCCTGTCGCAAAAAATGCGTGCGCGGTCGGCTTGCCAAAGACGGGCAAAGCCGACTATAGGGTGCCTCCTCAAGCCGACCGGCCGCTCCCTTCGTCTATCGGTTAGGACGTCAGATTTTCATTCTGAAAAGAGGGGTTCGATTCCCCTAGGGAGCGCCATCTACAACATATTGGTTTACATATAAAAATTCGATTTTCGCGTTGAATTTCAAGAGAAGCTCAAAGCGGCGCAGCAGCTTGCGCAACAATTCCTAGTCGGCGCCCGGTTATGCGTCTTGCATAGCGTCCGACAACGCATCCCACTCAGCGCTCAACAATGCATCCAGAAGCGCATGGGTTTGGGTGGAGGTCCCCAAATACCAGCTCGTCGACAGGCTGCAAAACCGCCCATCCTTTTTCCTTCCATCCCGGATGTTCGGGAGCGAGTGCCTTGATGCGATCGCGGAGAAACCGCGCCTGAACATGAATCGGCAGCTCGCACGTGAGAGTGCCGTCATTGTCAAAGACGGCGATGCGTTGTGCTTGAGGCACGAAGTCCGCACCGCCGCTCTTCGTCACCCTGCCGACGAAGTTGATGATCTGCTGCTTGGCTCCACCATCATTCCAAGACGATAGCTCCAACGGAATTTCTGACCTTCCTTCATCGCCGCACTGGTTCACATCACCCGGGGTATCTGACGGCCTCACCGCCTTCTGCCGCCGCCACGCCTCGCGCCACCACGATTGGCCTGAAACGCCTGCCGCTGGACACGCTGGCCTCCGCGGAAGGACTGAGGCTGCCTTTGTTTGACAAAGTTCCGGCTACCCGAACTGCTGCGGGACTTGAACGACTTGCCGCCACCATCCCTCACTTTTGAAACGCGCTGTCCGTTGTTTCTCAACTGCGCGCCGCGATCGCGCGTATTGTTATTGACCGCGGGGCGGCCGTTGTTCTGCAGACGTCGCTCGATATCGGCGCGATTGAAGTTCTTGTCCCCACGCGGGACGCGCCCGGTGCGATTTGGATTGTGCTTCCAAACGTTGTTCGTGAAGCGGTGGCGGTCGCCGTTGATCGCATTCCAGCGATTCCCATCGATGTTTATATGACGGTGGTGCCAGTCCCAGTGGTTCCAGCCCCAGATGCCGCCGGCGATCGCGATGCCGGCAGCGCCCCAGAAATATCCGTCGGTGAACACCGCACCAGGATAGCCCCAGTAATAGGGCGGATAATCGGGATACCACCACGGACCATACACGACTGACGGCTCATAGACCGGGACGTATACAGTATCGGGATTGGCAGGCCGGATGACATACGCACCGTCGTCTTGCGAGACGGTTTGCTGTGAATTGCTTTTCAGATGTCCGCTCGCCTCTGCTTTCGATCGCAGAAGCTGGATCTCGCTCATGATGTCGTCTTGTTGGGCAAGGAATGCGTCGCCGAGCTTTTGCGTCCAATCGAGCTGATCACTCATCATCTTCAGGACATCGGGGAACTGCGCGAGCGCCTTGATGCTCGGATCCCAATCTTTTGATTTGAGCGCGTCGACCAGCGCGTTCCCTTGAAGATTGGCGTTTTCTGGAGCGCTCCGCCACCTTTCCGCCTCGACGACGTCGAGCGGATAGGTAGACGCCATCAAAACGTTCGAGAGCAGATCGTCCGGATAAAGCGCGATTGGCGCCAGCATCTGGTCGAGTTGCTGCTTGGAAAGTTTTTGGTCATCCGCTCGCAAAGGTGTGGGGCCGCTGATTGCAAGGGCAAGCAACGCCAACCAAGACATCAATACTGTTTTCATAAACTCCCTCCTGCGGTCGTTAGCCTTCGAAATGCGCTCGCTTGCTTCATCGAGCCCAGGCGTTGAAGGTTGACGTGTTGACAGTTCGTCGCGGCGCGCGGCGGATCGGCCGCCAGGCACCACGATGGTGCCCGCGCGCACGCTCAACGTGGTTACTGTATTTGAAGGCGCAGCCAATCTTTCGACAGCGCTCATTGTTCTCGTTACAACGCTTGGGCTTGGGCGATGATCGAGGCGTCCGAGCGCGCGACCGGCCCAATGTCCGGCTGCGAGGATGTTTGCCTTCGGCGTCGAAAATAGATGATAAATACGCATAACCAGTCGCTGGTAACGCGTAGTGACCTGCCCGTCGTCCGTGACGGATGTCACGCCGGGCACCTCGAATAGTCAAACGAATACGTCGCGGCAGCGCGGCAATCCGGCCTTCGTGATGAATGCCGGTCGAAAATTAAGAATTGATTTTTAGGCGAATAAAGCCGGCCAGTCGGTATTGAACCGTGTTAGCCGAATACCGACCACCCTGTGCGTTCCGCGAGCAATTGGAGCGCGTGCGTTCCGAGCTCGGAATTGCCGTAACGATTTAGGCCGGGAGACCAAACGGCAACCGAGGCCTCGCCCGGTGCAACGGCAAGAATACCGCCGCCCACGCCACTTTTGCCGGGCAGTCCGACGCGGAACGCAAAATCGCCCGACGCATCGTAATGACCGCACGTCAGCATCAACGCACAAATACGCCGGGCACGTTCGCGCGGGATCACAGCAAAACCGTTCTGCATGCGCCCTCCGTTGCCGAGGAAAAAACCTGCCCGAGCGAGTTGCCGGCAAGTCATCGAGATTGCGCATTGATGGAAATAGACGCCGAGTGCGAGATCAGGCGGGTGCCCTAGATTTCCAAACGACCGCATATAGTTCGCGAGAGCGAAGTTGCGATATCCTGTTTTCTGCTCCGACTGCGCGACTGCCGGATCGATGACAATCGTGTCGTCATCGGCAATTTGGCGAACAAATCGGAGGATTTCACCGATGGCTTCCTTGGGACGGTGGCCAGCCAGGATGGCATCGCAGACCACAATAGCGCCGGCATTGATAAAGGGGTTTCGCGGAATGCCGTTCTCGTGCTCGAGTTGCACAATCGAATTGAAACTGCTCCCCGATGGTTCCCGCCCCACGCGCCGCCAGAGAGCATCTCCGTGTTTGCCGAGCGCGAGCGTCAGGCCGAAAACCTTTGAAATGCTCTGAATCGAGAACGATTCTTCTGCATCGCCGACGAAATATGAACCGCCGTCGATCGTCTCAACGGCAATGCCAAACTTGCGAGGATTGACTTTGGCCAGCTCCGGGATGTAATCCGCAACCTTGCCGGCTCCCAGCTGTGGCAGAAGCTCAGCGTATATATTTTCAATAAGCTGCTGTAGGTTAGGCATGAATCGGCGTGCCTGTCCGGTGGCATCCCATGAACGTTAGTTTCTGTGAGCATCTCGTTGCATTGGCGCGGTCGCATTCGGGAATTAGGGACGTACGCACACGATGACGACTAGGACGCGGGCGACCAAGGCAACACAAAAGGATGCCGGTCATAAAGAGGGATTGGCCAAGCGGCAGAAGATCCTCTCGGCGGCGCTGAACCTTTTTTCGGAGCGGGATTATTCCGCAATTACGATCAAGGACATCGCGGGCCTGGCCGAGGTTCCGACGTCTCTTCTCTATTATTATTTCGAGGACAAAGAAGCCCTGTTTCGCGCAGCTCTTGAAGAGGCAGTCGCGACTGCGATGCGAAACTATGAGCAGGTTGCGAGCAAGCACTCCGAGCCGGTCGACTTGATCAACGACTGGTTTCAGATGCACGTCGAGCTTGCGGAAGATATCCGCCGGCTCGTGAAAATTCTTATGGACTATTCGAGTTCGCAGTCGCAAAGCCGCCTCTTGGATGATGTTGTCAAAAAATTTTACGACGTCGAGATTCAGATCTTGAGCAAGACAATTCGCCGAGGACAACGCGCGGGGCTATTCAACGACACATCTCCGCAAGCTGCCGCAGAGTTCGCGTCGACGCATCTTGACGGCATCATGGTGCGCTCCATCATTCAGCCGAAGCTCGATATTGACGCTGCGGTAGATACCTTTCGCAAAGCCTTCTGGGCCTTTGTCGGATACCGCGGATAGCGCAATACCGCCCGCTTGATGCGATCCCTCGTTGCCCATTCGTTGCCCCCTGAAGACCAAAAAATCCTGCTCAAAAGCGCATAGATTGATCGTGCAGTCAAAATTGATTGACTGATCAATAAACGCGTGTCAACTTGCCACCCCTAGGGAAGTTAGACGCTTCAAACGAGCGGAGAGAGTACGCAAAGTACCATCCGCAAGGGGGTTAGATGACTGACACCACACTGTCGCCTGCATCCGCCCGATCGGCGGGTGTTGAAAACACCCATTCGCTTGTCCGCACTTTGAATTGGACGCACGCATTTTGGTTTGCGGCCGGTACACCGGCACTCGTGTTGTTTTCGGTGGGGGCAATCGCTGCGACCGCCGGGAATGTCTCACCGCTCGTCTGGACGATTTCGATCCTGTTCGGATTTGTGCAGGCATTTACGTATGCCGAGATTTCATCAATGTACCCGCACAAGTCTGGCGGAGCATCGGTCTATGGCGCACTCGCCTGGGTTCGCTATGGGAAGATGCTCGGCCCGATTTCCGTGTGGTCGAATTGGTTTTCCTGGTCTCCAGTGCTGGCCATCGGAACGGGACTCGGCGCCGGATACATCCTCAATCTGTTTTTTACAGCCGATCACTGGATTCAAACTTGGCAAATAACCCTGCTCAATCTCGACTTTCTAAAGCAGGGCCTCAGCTTGCGTATCAATTCGGTTTTCGTACTGGGTTGGGTTCTGGTGCTGGCCGTATTCTGCGTACAACATCGCGGTGTTCTAAAAGCCGCGAATTTGCAGCGGATACTAGCCATAACGGCGCTCGCGCCGCTTATCCTCATCGGTCTCCTGCCGATCTTTTCCGGAAATATCTCTCTCGAAAATTATCTGCCGTTCGTTCCACTCGCTCACGATGCCGCCGGTGCGCCGGTTTCAGGCTCCTGGGATATGGCGGGTTGGACGGTCTTTGCCGGCGCCCTGTTTATCGCAGGTTGGTCGACCTACGCGTTTGAAACGGCTGTCTGCTACACGCGTGAGTTTCGCAATCCTGGCACCGACACGCCGCGTGCTCTGATATCCGCCGGCTTGCTTTGCGTTTTCGTATTCTCGCTTGTGCCGCTGGCATTCCAGGGATCGCTTGGTCTCAATGGCATGCTCGATCCGGGCATCTACAGCGGAATGGGCGTTGCGGACGCCATGGCTGGCATGATCGGTGGAGGAACAGTTGTAAACAAAATCCTCGTCGTGATGCTGATTTTGGCATTGCTGCTGACTGTCAGCATGTCGATGGCTGGCTCGGCGCGTACCTTGTACCAAGGGTCTATCGACGGCTGGCTTCCTCGCTACCTTAGCCGCGTCAACAGCCACGGTGCACCGGTGGCTGCCATGTGGACCGACCTCGGCTTCAACATGCTGCTGCTGATGATGTCGGACTACGTGTTCCTGTTGGCGATTGCCAACGTCAACTACATGATCTTCAACTTCCTCAATCTCCAATCCGGATGGCTTCATCGCGTTGATCGGCCGGATACGCCGCGTCCCTATCGGGCACCCACTTCCGTGCTCGCAACAGGTGCCGTTCTTGGCTTCGTCAATCTCCTGCTGCTCGGCATGGGTGCGAACATCTGGGGCTCCGGAACGCTGGCGGCTGGCTTCGCCGTTGCTTTGATGATCCTGCCTGTCTTCGCATTCCGGCACTACGTCGTGGATGGCGGAAAATTCCCGAAGCAGACGTTCGAGGATTTTGCAGGCGCCGACGAGACGGAAGTGAAAACGAGGGCAGGGATCCTTCCCTATCTCACGCTTCTTGCCGGCGGCTCCGTCATCGCTTTCGGCTACTACATCGCCGTTTACTGACAATCGAACTCACCAAACGCAAGTGCGCACCTTCCTTCGCGCGCACTTGCACGCCTGCACCACATTGAAGCTAGGATGAGAAAACTATGACGACAGACAAAGCCAGTTCAATCGCGACACTGAAAAAGAAACTCGAGACGGCGGGCGTCAAATTCATGATGCCGACGTACGTCGATATGCACGGCGTTTCGAAGACGAAAGTAGTCCCGCTTCCGCACATCGAGGACATGGTCGATGGGTCTGAGCTGTGCACGGGCGCAGCACTCGATGGCGTCCCCCAGGATGTCAGCGACGAAGAAGTCTCCTCGCATCCCGATATCCGCTCGGCAACCGTTCTTCCTTGGAACAACGAAGTGGCGTGGTTCGCGAGTGATCTGTGGTGTGGTGGAAAGCCCTTTGAACCGTGCAGCCGCAATATTCTGCAGCGGACGTTGGCGATGGCCGATGAAATGGGCTACGGGGTCAATCTCGGCATCGAGGCGGAATTCTTCGTTCTAAAGGACGATGAGAAGGAGGGCTTCAAGCCGCTTTCCGATCGTCACCACCTTGCCAAGCCCGCCTACGACGTTTCGCGGTTCCTCGACAATCGTGGCTGGCTCTTTGAGCTTGTCAGCTCGATGAATGATCTTGGCTGGGACGTTTACTCGATGGATCACGAGGACGGCATCGGTCAGTTTGAAATCGATTTCCGTCACGCCGATGCACTCACGATGTCGGACCGTTACGTCTTCTTCCGCCTGATGGCGCACGAAATTGCGCGTAAGCATGGTGGTTTCGCGACGTTCATGCCGAAGCCCTATGCCGATCGCGCAGGAAGCGGCGCGCATTTCAACATGTCGCTTACCGACAAGAAAACGGGCAAGAATCTTTTTGCATCGGCGGATGATCCGCGCGGCTGCAAGCTCGGCGATCTCGGCTATCATTTCATCGCCGGCGTTTTGAAGCACTTGCCTGCAATTTGTGCCGTCGTCGCGCCCACAGTTAACAGCTACAAGCGCCTCGTCACCAAGGGAAGCATGTCCGGCTTCACTTGGGCGCCGGTCTTCTTGTGCTACGGCAACAACAACCGCACCAATACTGTTCGCATTCCGAAGAGCGGCGGCCGCGTCGAACTTCGTGTTGCCGACAGCGCGTGCAACCCATATCTCGGCGCCGCTATGACGATCCGTGCCGGTCTCGAAGGTATCCGTGATCGGCTGGATCCTGGTGCGCCGCACCTCGACAATATGTATCTCAAAACGCCCGAGGAACTCGCGGAGCTCGGCATCAAGCAGCTGCCTGGATCGCTTTCAGAAGCGCTCGATGCCTTCGCGACCGACCCAATCTCCAGGGAAGTTATGGGCGACGCGATGTTCAACTCGTGGCTGGAATTCAAGCGCGACGAATGGCACGCCTACACCAACCACGTCTCGAAGTGGGAGTTGGAACGCTACCTGAAATTCTACTGACCCGCGAGAAGTGCCCTGCGCAATTCCCTCCGGGGCACTTCTGACTGGAAAGCGCTTGCGGGTCCCTCAGAGCGCTTTCCTTTTTTTTCCACACTCGGCGCGGCTGCGCATGCAGTAGCGACGAGCGCTGGATTTTCGCATTTCGATACATCGGATCTGACATGAATTGGGCAGAACGCACCTGGACTGAATTCGCGAAGGATGTTGCCGACGCAAAGCAGACAGCACTCCTTCCGATCGGAGCGACAGAGCAGCACGGACCCCATCTTGCAACCGGCATGGACACCGTGATTGCCGACCGTCTTTGTCGCGCAGTGGCGGAAAAGACCGGCGCGCTCATGCTTCCAACCATCCCTTATGGCTGTTCACTTGGTCACAGTCGGCGATGGCCGGGAACGATCGCGCTACAGCCGATTACTGTTATCACGATGGTGAAAGAGATCGGGGACTGGGCCTATTATACCGGCGTGCGCCGTCTCATCATCGTCAACGGTCACGTGACGAATGCCGCGCCTCTGAGATGTGCACTCGAAATGCTGAGAGCAGAGCACGACGATCTCATGATCGCGCTCGTCAACACTGCGCAAATCAGCGACCGCGTGCGTGCTTCCCACTGCTCGGACGGCGACGATTGGCACGCAAACCGCGCGGAGACGGCACTGATGTTGTCTGTTGCCCCCGAGATCGTCAGGAGCGAGGCAATCAAGGATGCGGATGATCCGGACCGAACGGCGGGACTGGTGTTCTCCCATCCGGTCAATCGCACAAGCACAAACGGAGTGACCGGCAAGCCGAGCTTGGCGACGGAAGCGGAAGGCGCAGAATTGTTTAGCTGGATGGTCGAGGATCTTGCGCGGCTTGTCGAGAAGGGCCAATCGGAAACGCCGCCGTTGCCCCATTCCTACTTTTCGTAGGAAAGCCACTTCCAAGGTGTCGAGGAGAGCGCGGCGGGCCGTTACTCGGGGTAAGACTCTTCCCTATAGGGCTGCGCGCCGCCGCGTGGGGGCGTACCGGGCTGACTGAATAGGATGAATGCCAATACGTTGCCGGGATCCGAGGATGCGTCGGTGCGATAGGCTGCCAATTTGCCATTCACCGCGGTGGTATATTCTGCGACCACCTCGCCAAACATGTTTCGCTGTACGGCAATCGTCTGACCGGCTTTGACTTCATCGTCGAGCTTTGCATGAAATTCAACCAAGCCGCCATGTGTCGCGATGATCGGAAACGCTGCGTCGCCGATGAGCATGTTCGCATCCGCCGCAGTACGGCCAATGGGCCCGCTGATGACCCCATAGTGTTTGAGTACGTTCAACGTGCCTTCAACAAACAGGGCGATCATATCTCTATCAAGGACACGGGCCGCGCCAACTTCAGGCGTGAAGCACGGGATGCCGGCATCCACAAACGCATTGTGCAAAACGCCTGGATAAGCTGGATCATCCCACATCAACCCAACGGGAAAGAGGTCCGCCATGGTCTTTACGTCGGGGAGGCGGCGATCACCGATGATGAAGGCAGCAACTTCCAGACCGGTTGTCCCAGTGTGGAAGTCGATCGCGAAGTCAGAGTTCGGCCTCAAGAGGCGGTTGAACAATAGGCCTGCGTGACGGCTTGTGGCGCTTGCGCCATTCTCGTCGCCCGGCCACTCCCGATTCATGTCGATGAGATCGGCACCGCGCCCCGAATTCGGCCACCGGCGCTGCATGCTTTCTACTGCGGGGCGCGCAATGTCTAGAACTGCCATGACAGTCCCGGACATCTGCGTGGGATCAAGCCGATCGATCACGGTGTGGACCGTCTGGATCGAACTCATCTCGTCGCCGTGAACACCGCTGGTCAGCGTGAATCGCTTTCCGGGTCGGATGCCCCTCGCGATGGCGACCGAAACATACCAAGGCTGACCGCCGGGCGCCTGCACGCCCTGAAAATAGAGAAAGTGCTTTTTGCCGGGTTCAAGGTCGGTGACGTCAAGCCGACTGACAACTTTCTTTCCCTGGACAGACTCACCTGTGTAAACCGTTCCTGTCTCTGAGCCACGCGTCTCCGTATTCTCTTGGGGATCCGCACTGCCGGATTCGCTGGCGAGGATGGTGGTCGTGCCAACGGCAATCGAACTGGTTATAAAATCGCGACGATCAATCTTGTTAGGCGACATTGCAGCGGCCTTTCGTTGATGGATGCGATAGTCCAAATGGCAGACCATTTTCGGGTGGCGACGGCTGAGCAATTATGAATAACAGGCGCCAAATAATTTTGTGGGGCGCGGGCATTATCAAGATTAACCGGCTGTGAAACGGGTGGCGCGTGATGCCGACACGTTGAATGCGGGTGGATGACGTGCGCCTTCCGTTGAGCAACGGACATCGACAAGGCCCCCGTGAAGTTCATGGGGGCCCAACCAGTCATTGGAGGAATTCGTGGACTTGAGAACGCTTCTTCAGTCACTCCTTTGACGATATGCGGGCATATATCCTTATGTCCTTCACCGAATTCCAGGATTTGCGATGATCTCTGCTCGGCTTGCATCATGGCTCGACACGAAGAACATCCACTATGGATGGGTCGTCGCCGGAACGACGTTCCTGACCATGCTCGCGACGGCCGGGGCGCTCGGGTCTCCCGGCGTCATGCTGGAGCCGCTCCAACGCGATTTCGGCTGGCAGAATGCCGATATCTCATTCGCACTCGCTGTTCGCTTGGTGCTGTTCGGTTTAATGGGCCCGTTTGCCGCCGCGCTGATGAACCGCTTCGGCGTTCGCAACGTCGTCATCGCCGCGCTGTCGCTGATTTCCGTTGGCCTGCTTGGATCTTTGGCGATGATCTCGGTGTGGCAGCTCGTCGTCTTCTGGGGCATCCTAGTCGGAATAGGCACGGGCATGACGGCGCTCGTCCTCGGCGCGACAGTCGCGACACGCTGGTTCTCACGTCGCCGCGGCCTGGTCGTCGGCATGATGACGGCGAGCACTGCCACTGGCCAGCTCGTCTTCCTGCCTCTCCTGGCGGAGCTGACGCAGCGCATCGGATGGCGCGCCGCTCTTCTCTTCGTCGTGGCAATCCTGCTCCTGGCCCTGCTCGCCGTCGTGCTCTTCATGCGCGACTACCCCTCCAATGTCGGCTTGGCGCCATTTGGCGAAAAGGAAATCGTCGAGCCGCCGAAGCACGATCACCGACTTTTATCGCTCTTGTCCTCGCCGCTCATGGCTCTGCGCGAAGCGTCGAGCACGCCGACCTTTTGGGTTCTGTTCCTGACCTTCTTCGTCTGCGGGCTCAGCACCAACGGGCTTATCCAAACACATTGGATATCGCTGTGCGGAGATTTTGGGATCGCGCCGGTCGGCGCAGCGAGCATGCTCGCCATGATCGGCGTATTGGATTTCATGGGTACGATCTTGGCGGGCTGGCTATCGGATCGCTACGACAATCGCTGGCTGCTTTGCTGGTTTTACGGGTTGCGCGGGCTGTCGCTCCTCTACCTGCCGTTCAGCGAGTTCACAGTGCTTGGCCTGTCGCTCTTCGGCCTCTTCTACGGCCTTGATTGGGTGGCGACGGTGCCCCCGACCGTGAAGCTGACGGCTGAACGCTTTGGACCGGAGCGAGCCACTTTGACGTTCGGCTGGATTTTCGCCGGGCACCAGCTCGGGGCGGCAACTGCAGCGTTCGGCGCAGGCGCGACGCGCACCATCTTCGGCACATATCTTCCGGCGCTCTATGTGGCCGGCGTTATGTGCATCGTCGCCGCGTTGCTCGTCATTTCAATGAAGCCAAGGGCGAACATCGAACCTCAGCCTGAGTTGGCGTAAGAGAGCGATCGACAACCGTTAGCGATGTCGCCCGGCAGCGGCGTGCGCGCCGCGTCGTCCAATGCTTTGCCCAATTGACGTATATCAATTCATCAATTGGGCACCGCTCTAAACTCGCCTCAATCTTCTAAGGGAGGCGATAATGACGACATTTGAAACCTACTATCTTGCGATCTGTCTCTCGGCGTTTGCCGGGTTCGGAATCGCCCTGGCTTACAGCTCCTGGAGCTGGGACAGTCACGCGCGAAGATAGATGGCGCGACCGCGCATTCGGGATATCCCGAAGCTCAGGTCAAATTGGCCGCCTGAAAAGAGGCTTCAAATCGGTCGGCGAACTCGGGGGCTTTTCAAGCCCCTGCCGGCCGCGTCCACCCACCGAAATATTCGGGCAGGAAACCTAACCACAATCCGAAAAGACGGGTCCAACTCCCGTAAGAAGCGCGACGTCTCTGGAAACCGGCGAACGCCGGGAACGCAGCGCGCAACAAGTCTCCCCAATCCCACTATTTGAGAACGAATGTCGCGGCCGCGCGGAAGCCTCTTCCGTGGGCTCGACGCATGGCCTAAGGGTGCCGAACAACCGTTTGTCCGGAGCCTGTGCGCACGGTGACTCGGCAGCAAGTGCTGTCGCAGCCAGCGCCAAACAAAGCGCGCATATGATTCGTCTCGACTCCATCAGCAAGCAGAACGGGCACCAGATCGTCTTCATCGAAGCGTCCGCCGCCCTCAACAAGGGCGAGAAGGTCGGCCTCGTGGGTCCGAATGGCGCCGGCAAGACGACGCTCTTCCGCATGATCATTGGCCAGGAGCAGCCGGACGAAGGCCAAGTCTCGACCGATCGCGGCATCACCATCGGCTACTTCAGCCAGGACGTGGGTGAGATGGCAGGCAAAAGCGCCGTGTCCGAGGTGATGGACGGCGCGGGCCCGGTGAGCGCAGTCGCGGCCGAGCTGGCGGAGCTCGAGGCCGCCATGGCAGATCCCGGCCGCGCGGACGAGATGGAAGAGATCGTCGAGCGCTACGGCGAGGTGCAGGGCCGTTTCGAAGAGCTGGGCGGTTATGCCCTCGAAGGCCGCGCGCGTGAAGTGCTGGCTGGCCTCTCCTTCAGCCAGGAGATGATGGACGGTGACATCGGCGCCTTGTCCGGTGGCTGGAAAATGCGCGTGGCGCTGGCACGTGTGCTTCTCATGCGCCCCGACGCCATGCTGCTCGACGAGCCGAGCAACCACCTTGATTTGGAAAGCCTGATCTGGCTGGAAGAATTCCTCAAGGGCTACGAGGGCGTCCTGTTGATGACCTCGCACGATCGCGAGTTCATGAACCGCATCGTCACCAAGATCGTCGAAATCGACGGCGGCTCGCTGACGACGTATTCAGGCAACCACGAGTTCTACGAGAAGCAGCGCGCACTCGCCGAGAAGCAGCAGCAGGCACAGTTCGACCGCCAGCAGGCGATGCTCGCCAAGGAGATCAGATTCATCGAGCGCTTCAAGGCGCGCGCCTCGCACGCCGCCCAGGTGCAGAGCCGCGTCAAGCAGCTGGCGAAGATCGACCGGGTTGAGCCGCCGAAGCGCCGCCAGACGGTGATGTTCGAGTTCCAGCCGGCGCCGCGCTCGGGCGAGGACGTGGTCAGCATCAAGGGTGTGCATAAGAGCTACGGCAGCCGCACCATCTATGAAGGGCTGGATTTCCACGTGCGCCGCAAGGAACGCTGGTGCGTCATGGGCATCAACGGCGCCGGCAAGTCCACGCTTCTAAAGCTCGTAGCCGGGTCGACGGAGCCCGATGCGGGCACGGTCAATATCGGCGGCAGCGTGAAGATGGGCTACTTCGCCCAGCACGCCATGGACCTCCTCGACGGCGACCGCACCGTATTCCAGTCGCTGGAGGATTCGTTCCCGCAAGCGGGCCAAGGCTCGCTGCGTTCGCTGGCCGGCTGCTTCGGCTTCTCCGGCGACGACGTGGAGAAGCGATGCCGTGTACTCTCCGGCGGCGAGAAGGCGCGCCTCGTCATGGCGAAGATGCTCTACGACCCGCCGAATTTCCTCGTGCTCGACGAGCCCACGAACCACCTCGACATGGCGACCAAGGAAATGCTCATCGTCGCGCTCTCGCAATACGAGGGCGCGATGCTATTCGTCTCGCACGACCGGCACTTCCTCGCTGCGCTGTCCAATCGGGTGCTGGAGCTGACCCCCGACGGCATCCACAAGCACGGCGGTGGTTACACGGAGTACGTCGAGCGGACCGGCCAGGAAGCTCCCGGCCTGCGTAGCTGATCTGTCCCGGCAGCCGCAAGCCCGAGCGCGCGCTATGGCTCAGGGGGTGGCGTCGAGGCGTCGCTTGGCGGCAGGATCGGGTACGTGACCTTCGGCTGGTCGCCCGTCAAAGATCGCAAGAACGCCGTGATCTTCGTTATTTCGCTGTCCGTCAGCTTTTCACCGAGCTGACTGTTCCCCATCACAGCCACGGCTTGCCGAAGATCCCAGGCTTTCCCGCTATGGAAATACGGCGGCGTCAGCTCGACATTCCGCAGCGGCGGCACGCGGAAGACGTACTCGTCGCTCGCGGTCTTTGTCACGTCGAAGCGGCCTTTATCATTCTGCGGCAGCAATTCGGCGCCCGGCTTCTCGACCACGCCGAACGGCGCATACATCTGCCCGCCGACATTGATGCCGGAATGGCAAGTCGAGCAGCCCTTGCTCATGAACAGCTGCAGACCTTCCCTTTGCTCGGACGTTAAAGCGTTCTCGTCGCCGCGCAGGAATTTGTCGAAAGGCGCATTGGGCGTGATGAGGGTCGCTTCGAATGCCGCGATGGCATCCTCGACATTTCCTATGGTGATAGGGTCTGTCTGCGAGGGGAAAGCCGCTTTGAACAGCTTCTCGTAACCGGGAATACCTTTCAGCATTTCGATGGCGTGCTGATGAGTGGTGGCCATCTCGACGGGATTTTGAATAGGACCGCCGGCCTGTGCCGCTAGATCTGCTGCGCGCCCGTCCCAGAATTGCGCGATGTTGAATATGGAGTTCAATACTGTCGGGGAATTGCGGGCGCCGTGCTGCCATTTGTGGCCGATGGAGGTGGGCAGCATGTCGACGCCGCCGAGGCCGATCTGATGGCATGTGTTGCAGCTGATGTTGTGGCTTTGGGATAGCCGGGGATCGAAGTAGAGCGCCTTGCCGAGTTCGACCAGTGCGGGAGTGGCGGTTACGCCTTTCACGGGGGGCGGCGTGAGAGGAATCGGCACGAATGTCGATTGAGCCTCTTTCATCACCGGGTCTTCTGCAGCGATGAGGAGACCGGCGGTAAAAGTCAGAAACACCACCGCCGCCAAAACAACAGGTACGCGCATAGGCGCCTCCAAGACGTGGGTCTGGTCGCGCTTTATGAGGGGACAATCGCTAAGTTGGCGCGAACGTGGCGCGTACGAATTGACCAAAGTCCAATGCACCTCTGGCCCCCTGAAAATGGCGCCCTGAAAAAAGCGGAACGCTTCGGGATGCGCGCCGTTCCGCCAAATGGAAGGGCCAAATGGAAGGAATATTCTGCATGCGTCGCGATGGCTGGGAGTAAAGAATGGCGTATTTTGTAACGTTCGGCGCAATCCCCGTAGCAATTGGCAACGAACATCCGAGCCTTGACGCAGCATTGGAGGAGGCTTGCCGTCTGATCGCCGGTGGTCAATCCGACGTCGCCATACAGTTTGGCGACGGCAGGTCGATTTCTGGCAATGACCTCATCAGGTGCTGCACCGGGGAGCAGACTGTAGGCGACCATTTATTCAAGAAGAGCCCTTAGCCGTCCAACGCCGTTTGGATTTCCATCGCGCGCGAAAATCACCAGCAATTAGCCGCTTGCCAGAAGGAATTTCTCCTCTAAAGCGATGTTCGGCATTAGGAGTCGGCAAACGCGCCCCAGAAACGCGCCCCAGAAACGCGTCGCAGAAACGCGGCGCTGCGGGAACCGCGCTGGCAGGCCGATCCGAATGCGTCGAGCAATCGGCGTTCTCAGCGTACATGCGTGGTGGGATTGAAGTCGGGTCCTGATTCTCGGCAGCGAACCAAAGGAACCGGGACATGAACGGTGCGCAGGCACTCATCACCACCGCTTTGAACGAAGGCATCGAGGTCTGTTTCGCAAATCCGGGAACGACGGAGTTGCCGTTGGTTCTCGCGATGGATCAGGTTGCCGGTATGCGTGGCATCCTTTGCCTCCACGAGAACGTCGCGACCGGAGCGGCCGATGGCTACGGCCGGATGCTGACGAAGCCGGCAATGTGCTTACTCCATTTGGGTCCAGGCCTCGCCAATGGCCTGACGAATTTGCACAACGCGCGGCGCGCAGGAACACCGATCCTGAACGTCATCGGCGAGCATGCGACTTGGCATCGTGCGGCCGATCCGTTGTTGGCATCCGACATCGAAGGGCTGGCCCATACGGTCAGCGCGTATACGAAGCGAAACGTGGATGCGGCAGGCATAGCGTCGGATCTCGCCGAAGCGGTCGAGCGCGCGCGGGCCGAGGGTATCGCGACCCTGATCGTTCCCCACGATTGCCAGCTGGGCGACGCCGGTGACGATCGTCCACATCAGCGCGCCATATCGAAAAATAGCTATTCGCCAGCGAATGTGACGGCGGCAACGCGGGCGCTGAAGCGCGGAAAGTCGGCCATATTGTTGGGCGGCGAGGGCTTGTCGGAAACAGGCATGCGGCTCGCGGGTAGAATTGCGGCCGCGGCCGGAGCCGATCTTCTCTGCGATACGTTCTTCGCTCGCATGGAGCGCGGCGGCGATTTACCCGCAGCAACGAGGCTCCCATATTTTCCCGACCACGCGCTGGCGCTGACACGCCGCTACGAAAACGTGGTGCTCGCTGGCACGCGCCGCCCCGTTGCCTTCTTCGGATATCATGAGCAACCCAGCTACTTGACCAGCGAAGAGCAGACCGTCACGCTGGCGGCTCGCGGCGAGGACGTTCTCGGAGCACTTGAGGCAGTCGCAGCCGAGCTTCAGGCTTCGCAAGATGTCCGCCGTCAGCCAGGTAAGCCTATCTCGATGCCGCGCGGGGGTCTCGACGCCCAGTCTGTCACCGCAATCATCGGGCTGCTGCAGCCGGAAAACTGCATCGTTATGGACGAGGCCTTGACCGCCGGCACGCCCTATTTCGAAGCATCCAGGAACGCACCACGCTTCAGCCATTTGATGTTGACGGGCGGCGCCATCGGCCAAGGTCCAGGCACGGCAACAGGTGCTGCCATCGCATGTCCGGACCGCAAGGTCATCAATTTCGAGTCCGATGGATGCGGCGCTTATTCCGTGCAGGCGTTCTGGACGCAGGCGCGCGAGAATCTGGATGTCGTCACGATCATCGGCTCCAACCGCAGCTACAACATTTTGAACGTGGAGTTCGAGCGGGCAGGCGTAACGGCGCCGGGGCCAGTCGCCCGCTCGATGACGGGGTTGGACCGTCCCAATCTCAATTGGGTCAAGATCGGAGCAGGTTTCGGCGTGCCGTCCGTCGCAGTCGACAGCGCTGAAGCGCTGGTACGCGAATTGGAAAAAGCGCTCGCTGAGAAGGGACCGCGCCTGATCGAAGCGATCATGTCGTAGAAAGATCGGCCGCCGATTGGTGCGATCAATGTTTCTCAGGCTCGGCCGTGAGCAGCTTGTAGAAAATATCCTTGTCCTGAAGGGTGCGCAGCTTCTGCGTCACCTCGCGGCTTCGCATCCGCCGTGACACCGCGGCGAGCATGTTGAGGTGATCGCCTTCGGCGGCGGACGGCACGAGCAGAAGAAAAACGAGGTCGACCGGCATGTTGTCGATCGCTTCGAAATCCACGGGCGGCTTGAGGCGTGCAACGAGCCCGAACGGCTTTTTCAGCCCGATAAAGCGAGCATGCGGAATTGCAACGCCGCCACCCATGCCCGTCGATCCGAGTTGTTCTCGTTTCATGAGTTCGGTGACGATGACGTCGCTGCTCAATCCGACCGACGGCGCCGCACGCCGCGCGAGATCTCTGAGCAGAGAGATTTTGTCCGGCTCGCCGACGTCGAGGAACACGTCGCTGGGCGAGAGAAAGCTGCTGATACTGGTTGGCATTTATGGCTGCTCTATAATTCGTCGGGAATGCGCAGGCGATAGCCGACGCCTGTTTCGGTCAGAATGTATTCAGGGCTTTCCGGATGCGTCTCGATTTTTTGCCGGAGCTGGCGGACATAGACACGCACGTACTGAGAATCCGCCGAGGGGCCCCAGAGTTCCCGAAGCAACAAGTTATGAGTGAGAACCTTTCCCGCGTGCTGAACGAACAGCCGCAGCAGATCGTATTCCTTGGGAGAAAGCTTAACCTCGCGGTCACCGACTTTAACGATGCGCCGGACGAGATCGACGCTCAGATCTCCGACACGAAAAATAGGCCGCTCGCCATGGCTTTGCAGCTGGTGGCGTAGAGCTGCGCGGATGCGGGCCAGAAGCTCGTTTATGCCGAAAGGCTTCGTAACGTAATCGTCGGCCCCGAGATCGAGTGCATGAACTTTGGCGCCTTCGTCGGCCCGGCTCGAGAGCACCACGATGGGAACGGATTCATTCTTGGCGCGAAGGGCGCTGAGGAGATCGAGACCCTGCATGTCCGGAAGCCCAAGATCCAGGATAATGAGATCCGGCTTCGTATCCATGAGTTCCAACGCGGCTTTGGCGTTGGGCGCATCCGTCACTTGATAGCCCTGCGTCGCAAGCCCCATGCGCAATAGCTTGCGAATGGGCGGCTCGTCGTCGATGACCAGAACGTTGAGAGGCGCGCTCATGCGGCGTGATCCAACGTTTCGCTCTCGAAGCCCGCCGGCAGGGAAATCGTGAACACGGCGCCGCTGCGATCGAGCCGGTTTGCGGCCGTTATTGTGCCGCCCATGATCTCGACGAACCCGCGCGAAATGGGAAGTCCGAGCCCCGTTCCGGCGCGCACGCGATCACCTTTGGAGGACCGATAGAACTTATCGAAGATCCGCTCAAGGTCTTCCGGTGGAATTCCGGGGCCCTCATCCGATACCTGCAAAGTGATCCGGTCATAGTCTTGCCAGGCATCGATTTGTATAGCGGTGCCTTCCGGCGCGTATTTGGCGGCGTTGTCCAATACGTTGAAAAGCACCTGCTCCAGGAGGACTGGATCTGCCTTTACTTGCGGGTTGTCCGCAGCAGGCGTGTACCGCACATTGTGATTCGCTAGAATCTTCTTCGCTCTCTTGAGGGCTGCATCGACGATCTCGCTGACGTCGTGCACCTCTGCCTTAGGCGCAACGGCGCCCGCCTCGAGCTTGGTCATATCCAGGAGATTGGCGATGAAGCGATTGAGACGCTCGGATTCATCTATGACCGTCGACAGAAGCTCATCCCGCTGCGCCTCGTCGAGCTTGTCCGCGACGTCGCGCAAGGTACTTGCCGCGCCGAGGATCGCGGCGAGTGGCGTTTTGAGATCATGCGACAGCGAAGTGAGCAGCGCCGCCCGAAGCCGGTCGGTCTCCGCAGTTCGCTTCGCTTGCTCGATGTCCTCGACCAGTCGCACGCGTTCGATCGCAAGCGCTCCCTGGTTGATCAGGGCATCGAACAGACGCCGCTGATCGGGCGTCAGCAACGGGCCCGGATTGTCGCTATCGATGCCGACGACGCCGACGACACCACGCGCCGTGTGCAGCGGCAGGAAGAGCCTCTGTGAGCCGGGCAGCGTATCCGCTCCGCGCCCCGCCGGACGATCATTCATCCATGCCCACGTGGCCGCCGCCAAATCCGACGCATCGAGGGTATCCTCCGGCGGATAACCGGCTTTGACCGCGATGGAACCATTGTCCGGCAGCAGCAGCACGACACGAACTTTCAACATTGACGCGATCTGGAAGGCGGTCGCCCACAGAACATCGTCAAGCGTGGCTGTTGCGGCGAGCTTTCGGCTGAAGCCGTAAAGCGATTCCGTAGTGCTGGCGCGATTGACGGCAATGACCGCCTGACTCCGCGTCTGGGCTGCGATGTTCGATACGACGATTGCGACGACTGCGAACGATACGAACGCTGCGACGTTCTTCGGGTCCGAAATGGTGAACGTGTAGAGCGGCGGAAGGAAGAAGAAATTGTACGTGAGCGAACCCAAGATACTGGCGACGAGCGAAGGCAACAGGCCGTAGCGAACCGCGACGGCGATGATGCCCGTCAGAAAAATGAGGTCGATGCTCTCGACGCCGACCCACGGCCGGATCAGCCACGCCAAGCCAAGTGACGTCGCCACCGCTGCTATCGCAAACGTGTAGGCCAGGAGATTGTTGGAAGTCTTCTCAGGTGCGGCGCGGACGGCTGGCCGCGGTTGCGCGCCGTTGGGAAGCTGCTCGCCCGAAATGACGTGCACACTGGTATCGGCTGATTGCCTGACAAGATCGTGGACGACGGAGCCGTGCAGAATTTCGAACCAGCGCGGCCTCTCGGATTTGCCGATAATGATCTGAGTGACATTATGTTCTCGCGCGTAAGCCATAATGTCGTCGGCGATCCTCCGCGAGCTTCCCGGAATGGTGAGCGTTTCCGCGCCGAGCTGCTCGGCGAGCCGCAGCGCTTCGGCGATGCGGTTTCGCTCCTCGTCGGAGAGGCGGATGCTGCGGCGCGTCTCGACCGTCAACGCGGTCCACGGTGCGTGCAGGCGATCGGCGGCCCGTTTCGCGTACCGCACGAGCCCTGCCGAACGCGGATCGTCGCTGATGCAAACGAGCACGCGTTCGCACGCGGCCCACGGCCCCAACATGGCTTTGGCGCGCAGCTGCGTCACAAGCTGCTCGTCAACGCGTTCAGCGGTTTGCCGCAAGGCGAGCTCGCGAAGCGCCGTGAGGTTGACGGGCGAGAAGAAGTTCTCGAGCGCGAGCTGCGCTTGCTCGGGAATATAAACTTTCCCTTCCTTCAGTCGCTGGATCAGATCCTCAGGCGTGATGTCGACGAGTTCGACATCGTCAGCGCGGGCGAGAATGGAATCGGGAACCGTCTCGCGCACGCGGACGCCCGTAATCTGCGCGACCACTTCGTTGAGACTGTCGATATGCTGAATATTGACCGTCGTGTAGACGTCGATGCCCTGATCCAGCAATTCCTCGACGTCGAGATACCGCTTCGGGTGCCGGCTCGACGGCGCATTCGTATGAGCGAGTTCATCGATCAGCGCGATTTGCGGACGGCGCGCAATGAGCGCATCGAGATCGAGCTCGTCGAGCTCCTTGCCTTTGTAGTCGACCTTCCGCGGAGGGATGACCGTCATTCCACGGAGGAGTGCCTTCGTCTCCTTGCGGCCATGCGTCTCGACGACGCCGACGACGACATCGGCGCCTTCCTTGATCTTTGCGCGAGCCGTGCGCAGCATCTCATAGGTCTTTCCGACGCCTGGCGCGGCGCCGAGAAAGATTTTGAGCCGGCCCCGCCCGCGCGCTTCTCGTCGCGAAATCTCGAGAAGTGCGTCTGGCGAGGGCCGTTTGTGCTGCGCGTAGGTATCTTCTGCCATCGAGGCTATTCCGAGAGCGACTGCCGCCGCTCTACCTTCATCGCGCCGCCACGCGATCCAGATCGAGGTTTAGCGCTAGAACATTGATATGGGGTTCACCGATTAAACCAAAAAGGCGGCTTTCGATATGCCTATCGACGAGTTGCTTAACATCGGCTTCCGGCAGATTGCGGGCTTTGGCGACGCGCGGCACCTGGAAGTATGCGGCGGCCGGCGATATATCGGGATCGAGCCCGCTGGCGGTCGTCGTCACGAGGTCGAGGGGGACGGGCGTCGAAGGATTCTCCGCCCTGAGCTTTTCCACGTCGCCCTTGACCCTATCGATCAACGCCTTGTTCGTCGGGCCTAAGTTCGAGCCCATCGAGTTTGCGGCGTTGTATGGCTGCGGCACGGTTTTGCTGGGGTCAGACGGATCGGTGCCGGTGGTCGCCGACAGCCGGCCCCGGAAATAGCGGTCGCTCGTAAAGGATTGCCCGATCAGTTCCGAGCCGATGACTTTTCCGTCGCGCACGATCAGACTGCCCTGCGCCTGTTTTGGAAAGAGTGCGCCCGCAAGCCCTGTCATCGCGAGCGGATAGATGAGCCCGGTGATGACTGTCAGAGAGACCAGCAAAACGAACGCGGGGCGTAAGAGTTTGAACATTGGAGTTCCCTATCAAACGAGGTGCAGAGCATTGACCGCGATGTCGATGGCCTTGATGCCGACGAACGGGATCAAGACGCCGCCGAGCCCGTAGATCAGCAAGTTCCGGCGAAGCAGCGGGCCCGCGCCGATCGGGCGGTAGGCGACGCCTTTGAGCGCGAGCGGGATCAAGGCGATGATGATCAGCGCGTTGAAGATGATCGCCGACAGGATCGCACTTTGCGGGCTGCCGAGGTTCATGACGTTGAGGGCTTGCAGCTGCGGATAGAAGGCGAGGAACATCGCGGGAATGATCGCGAAGTATTTGGCGACGTCGTTTGCAATGGAGAACGTCGTCAAGGCGCCGCGAGTCATCAGCAGCTGCTTGCCGATTTCCACGATCTCGATGAGCTTGGTCGGGTTGCTGTCGAGGTCGATCATATTGCCGGCCTCACGCGCGGCGACGGTGCCGGTGTTCATCGCAACCCCGACGTCGGCCTGCGCCAGCGCAGGGGCGTCATTGGTGCCGTCGCCGCACATCGCAACGAGCTTGCCCTTGGCTTGTTCGTCGCGAATGAGGCGCAACTTGTCCTCAGGCGTCGCCTGCGCCAGGAAGTCGTCGACGCCAGCCTCTGCCGCGATCGCCGCCGCCGTCATCGGGTTGTCGCCGGTGATCATGACCGTGCGAATGCCCATCCGGCGGAGTTCTGCGAAGCGTTCGCGAATACCGCCTTTGACGATGTCCTTGAGATGGATGGCGCCGAGCAGCTTTCCGTCCTTGGCGACGGCCAGAGGCGTGCCGCCCGATTTGGAGATCGCGTCGGTTATTGCCTTTATCTCGCGCGCGGTTTCAGTGCTGATCGCGGGCCGCAGGGCTTGCGCGGCAGATCCCGCCGACAGAGACGCGGCGCCAAGGGAGTTGACGTATCGAATGACGGCATCGACAGCGCCCTTGCGGATGGAGGACTCTTCGGTCTCGACGCCGCTCATCCGGCTCTGCGCGGTAAACGGTATGAAGCGCGCCTTCACATCGGCGACTTCACGGCCGCGAAGCCCATACTTCGTCTTCGCGAGTACGACGATGGAACGGCCTTCCGGCGTTTCGTCGGCCAGAGACGAAAGCTGCGCAGCATCCGCAAGCTCGGCTTCGCTGACGCCCGTCAGCGGCAGGAATTCGGTTGCCTGCCGGTTGCCGAGCGTGATCGTGCCGGTTTTGTCGAGAAGCAGCGTGTCGACGTCGCCCGCCGCTTCGACCGCACGGCCGGACATCGCGAGGACGTTGAAGCGCACGAGGCGATCCATGCCCGCGATGCCGATTGCCGAGAGAAGCGCGCCGATCGTGGTCGGAATGAGCGTCACGAACAGCGCAACGAGTACGACGACCGAGATGGTGCCACCGGCATAAGCCGCGTAGCTCGGAATTGTGGCCGTGGCGAAGACGAAAATGATCGTCAGGCCGGCAAGCAGAATATTGAGCGCGATTTCGTTCGGCGTCTTCTGGCGTTCCGCGCCTTCGACGAGCCGGATCATGCGGTCGAGGAATGTCGATCCCTGCGCCGCGCTGATGCGGACGACGATCCAGTCGGACAGAACCTGCGTGCCGCCGGTCACGGCCGAACGGTCGCCGCCGGATTCGCGAATGACCGGGGCCGATTCGCCGGTGATCGCGGATTCGTTCACCGAAGCGATGCCCTCGATGACCTCGCCGTCGGACGGGATCGTATCGCCGGCTTCGACGAGAACCACATCGCCGACAGCGAGCGATGTGCCCGGGACGAGCTTGAAGTTCTTGCCCGCGCCGCTCATCAGCTTCGCCTGCGTTTCGGTGCGTTGCTGGCGAAGCGCATCGGCCTGCGCCTTGCCGCGCCCCTCGGCGATCGCTTCGGCGAAATTCGCAAAGAGGACTGTAAACCACAGCCACACGATAATCTGGAACGTGAAGGCGAGGTCGTGTCCACCTTCGATGACGTCCCGGACAAAAATGATCGTTGTCAGAACGGACACGACCTCGAGCACGAACATGATCGGGTTCTTGATCAGCGTTCTGGGATCGAGCTTCACGAATGCCGACCCAATCGCCGGAAGGACGATAGCGGGATCGAGCATCGTTGAGATCGAGCGCTTCTTGCGCACGGTAGTTTCCATAGCGAGTGTCTCCGGAACCATCAGAAGAGCATGTTTCTGGTCATCGAGATCTGCTCGACGATCGGGCCAAGGGCGAGGGCAGGGAAGAACGTCAGGCCACCAACGATCACGATGACGCCGACGACCATTCCGACGAAGAGGCCGCCGGTCGTCGGAAATGTGCCGGCCGATGGCGGCACGATCTTCTTCTCGGCCATGGAGCCCGCAATCGCGAGCGCGGGAACGATCATGAAGAAGCGGCCGACGAACATCGCGATAGCACCCGTGATGTTGTAGAACGGGGTGTTACCGGTGATGCCGGCGAACGCCGAGCCGTTGTTCGCCGTTGACGACGTGTAGAGATAGAGCATCTCCGAGAAGCCATGCGGTCCGGGGTTCGCGATGGACGCCAAGGCGGACGGGAGCACCGACGCCACGGCCGTGAAGCCCAGATACATGAGAGGAAGAACGAGGATCGCGAGCATTGCCATCTTCACTTCCTTCGCCTCGATCTTCTTGCCGACGTATTCCGGCGTGCGGCCGACCATGAGGCCGGCAACGAAGATGGCGATGACAATGAATATCAGCATGCCGTAGAAGCCCGCGCCGACGCCGCCAACGATGATCTCGCCGAGCTGCATGTTGATCAGCGGGATCATGCCGCCGAGCGCGGTGAAGCTGTCATGCATGGCATTGACGGCGCCGCACGATGCCGCGGTCGTGATGACGGCGAAAAGCGCGGAGGCGGGTATCCCGAAGCGAACTTCCTTGCCTTCCATGTTGCCACCCACAAGACCGAGATCGTTGATGCCCGTGGTGCCCGCGGCTTCAGCCCAGTAGCAAACGGCGACGCCGGCGATGAAGAGCACGCCCATCACCCAAAGGATGGCCCAGCCTTGCTTTTGATTTCCGACCATGCGGCCGAAGACGTTAGTCAGCGCCGCGCCGAGCGCGAAGATTGCAACCATCTGGATGAAGTTGCTGAAGGCCGTCGGATTTTCGAAAGGATGCGCCGCGTTGGCGTTGAAAAAGCCGCCGCCGTTGGTGCCGAGCATCTTGATGGCGACCTGCGACGCGACGGGGCCGACAGCGATTGTCTGCTTGGCGCCTTCGAGCGTCGTTGCATCAACGTACGCGCCGAGCGTCTGCGGTATGCCGTCCCAAACGAGGAAGAGCGCCAAAGGGATGCAAATCGGCAAGAGGACGTAAAGCGTGCAGCGGGTGATATCGACCCAGAAGTTGCCGATATTGCGCGTCGATGCCCGCGCGAAGCCGCGAATGAGCGCGATGGCGACGACGATGCCCGTCGCGGCCGACAGGTAGTTTTGATGGGTCAGCCCGAGCATCTGGGTGAGATACGAAACGGTCGTTTCTCCCCCGTAGTTCTGCCAGTTCGTGTTCGTGATGAAGCTGACGGCGGTGTTGAACGACAGGTCAGGCGCGACCGCCGTCATGCCTTGCGGGTTGAACGGCAAAAAGCCCTGCGTACGAAGCAGGACATAGAGGATCAGAAAACCGCCGATGTGAAATATCAGCATCGAGACGGCATATGTCAGCCAATCCTGCTCGGAGCGTTCGTTCACCCCGGCGATTTTATAAAGAGAATTCTCAATCGGCCGAAGAACCGGCGAAAGAAACGTCCTCTCGCCGGAAAACACGCGGTTCATATACCAGCCGAGAGGCTTCACGAGCGCAATGACGACTGCGCAGAAAAGGGCAATCTGCGCCCAACCGACGAGGGTCATTTGAGGTGCCTTTCAGAAGGATTCTGGACGCACGAGCGCGTAGACGAGGTAGATGAGCAGGCCTGCGGTGACGACCGCCGCCAAGGTGTAATCGAATGCCATGGAAGCCTCACAGACGGTCGCAGGCGAAGGCATAGGCGATCGACGCCGCGAACAGCGCCAGGCCGCCTGCCAGAAGGATGGTGTCGAACATTTGATGTTTCCGATCCTGAACTGGTGATCTCGCGCAAGGATGGATGGCGAGCAGGCGATTACGTGCCACTCGCCGCATATGAATTCGAGCTGACCGGACGGAAGGACTTATAGGAATCTCATAAAGATGCTGGGGCTTGACTTCCCCGGACTATGCAAGAGCGCTCGTTGCATGCCAACCGAAATATGATGATTTGTGAACGGGGCAAAAGCCGGCCGATTTAGGAATTCCAAATCGTCTTCAGACTGCCTTTAGCATGTGCGATGCAGCGACGATTGTTCGTGTGGTGATGCAATTAAGCTTGCTTGAACTCCGTGCAGATGCATAGCTGGCCCTGCCGGGATCATCGAAAAGTTTTGTCAGCACGTTGCCCGGTCGCGTTGCTGTCATCCTGGGACTGCTCGAACCCCCATATCGGTTCTAGCTCCAAGCGGAAAGCGCGACCGTATCGCGCCGCAAGGTACCCACTATGACGTCTCTGAAAAATCTCTCCGTGCTCATCATCGATCCGAATGGCGAAGTGGCTTTCGACTTGCGCCAGTCGTTCATTGCCGCAGGCGCCGCAACCCATGTGGTCGCAAGCTTCGCGTTGGCGGAAAAGCTGCTCGCTATAAAAGCGATCGACGCGGTCATTCTTCCGTATTCGCAAGATCCGGAAACCATCTCCTTCTGCCGCTCGATTTCCGAGCGCAACATACCCGCCGTCTTTACGTCGGAGCCACCTGCGCGCTATTCGGCAAACCGCCGGATGTCGAGCGCGATCATCGCAGTCAAGGGACTGATTGCAGAGCAGAGCGCGCAAACATATCGCGCCGTCCATTAGCGAAGCCGATCATCAGCGAATAAGCGAGACCGGGCGGCATTCCGCCCGGTTTCCATATGTCGGCGATGTCTTCGCGCAAGCGATCGCGCTCGGCATCATGATTTTCGATTCCGACGTCGATCGCGACGGAGTGAAGGGCCGTCCTCGTCCGGAACAGCCTCGTTCTCGTCTTCCCGCTCGTCGTCGGAATCGTCATCATCTCCCGGATATGAGGGCACGCTCTCCGGCCTTCCCGGTAGCGGAACCAACACGGGCGACGGCTCGTCCGGATCGAATGCTTCCGGCTCGACGACTTGTGCTTTGCGTTTGCCCATTGACAGTCCTCGATCTCGAGATGTCTCTCTCTCGATAACTCTTCGAGGCAATCGGGGTTCGCGACCGCCTCACATGAGGCGCACGATGGCCGCTTCCGGCGCGCCCAGATTCGATACCAGCGCTTTGACGAAGGTATCGTCGCCGCCCGCTACGATATGCGTAAAGTTCAAGGATCTGAGGGTGGACGCGTCCTTTGGGTCGCCGGAGTTCAAACGGCGAAAGGCAGAGCGGTTGAAAACGCCATCGTCGAAGATCTCGGTCAAGGCCGGGCAATCGAAGTAAAAATATTCACGCTGCCCGTCGATGGTATCGAGAAAAATGGAACCCAAGGCTTCCATGATGGCTTTCCGGTTTCTGAATTCCTCACTGCAGGCAATGAACACGCGGGTTTGCGCGGCGATAGGCTGCTGATCCGTCATTTTAAGTAAATTCCAAAAAGAGGTCGGAACCCCAAACCGCCCTCAGCCATTTTGCGCATGGCTGTCGCCCGCGTCTCAAAGAGACGGCAAGCGCGGATTGGAGACATAGCGATGAAGCTGAACGCAAGGCGAAGTGGCCGAATA
Source organism: Hyphomicrobium facile (assembly GCF_900116175.1). GTDB lineage: Bacteria > Pseudomonadota > Alphaproteobacteria > Rhizobiales > Hyphomicrobiaceae > Hyphomicrobium_B > Hyphomicrobium_B facile. The sequence goes on along the minus strand of NZ_FPCH01000002.1, from coordinate 90,572 downwards.
ATGGCGGGCCAAGGTGCCGGGTACTGAACCGCAAGTATTGGTGTCGTCAATTCGGAGCGCTGGACCCGCGAAAAGTACAATGGAGCATTGAGGAGCATTGCTGTGGAAATTCGGGTTTCACAATTGGAACGTGCCTTCGAACTTGCGCGCTCTGGGCGTTGCACGTCGGTCGCGGATATCAAGCGCAAGCTTCGCGAGGAGGGCTATCAGGATGACCAGGTCGAGGGACCATTGCTGTTCGGTCAGCTGAACTCGCTCATGAGGAAATCAGCTTCCGAGTCCGAGACGGAGCCCGGCTCGTCGCGAACAGCCTAGTAGCCTTGCAGCGGTGAAAATGTGGAGGCACCCCGATCCCCTGCCAAACCGGGGTGCTCCTTTTAGCCACGGCATTGGGGGCAGCCGCACTAGGGTAAGTGCGTGCCGTGGCGGGAACTTTACCAACGCGCGGTCCAACAAGTTCCCTTCGCTTTCAAATTCCCTCCGCTTGCAAACCTTCCCTCCGGCTGATGGTTGCAATTGTTCGGAACTCGAACGGGGAAGAGCCCGTTGCCCAGTAGTTGCCGAGTATCTGGGCTGAAGTTCGGGCTTCACGTCAGTGGAGGCGAAAGGAATGATAATGCGCGGTCATATTTTGTCGGTCGTGTTCTGTGCAGTCGTGGCATTGACCGCTTATTCGCCCTCATACGATGTGCAAGCGGGGAGCGCGGACCCGACGACAACGCCTGCTGAACCCGCGGCGCCTCAAAAGGGCAACGACGCGGCGGATACAAAATCTGCGGATGTCCCCCTCAGCAAGAAGCTCGACGAGAACAACGGTGTTCTGAAGCCCCCGCAGGGTGTCGATCCTGGAATTCATCAGCCACCACCCGCGCACACAGGAGACAAGATGCCGGTGATCGTGCCGCCGGGCGAGCCGGGTGGCGATCAGAGTGTTCAGCCGAAATGAACCTGACCTGAAGATGGATCAAGAGAGTGGCTATGGCAGCGACGAACCCTTCGCGGACTTCCGACTTTACTTTTCGGTAAGCTCGTTCGCGCGAATTGACGATGCCGAACAAAATTGACGTATCAATCAGTATGCCAAGCAAGTGACGGCCGGCATCGCCGATCGTCCTTCGGCAATGATGGAGGAAACCATGAGAATAATCCTTGCGGTCATCATGAGCGTATGTCTGACCGGCGCATCACTGGCTGCCGATATGTCCTGCAGTGCAACTGCAAAGGATAAAAAGCTGGCAGGTGCGGCGCTCAATAGCTTCATGACCAAATGCGAGAAAGACGCGACGGCGAAATGCGACGCCGATGCCAAGGCGAAGAATTTGCACGGAGCGGCACAGACGAGCTTCACGAAGAAATGCGTTAAAGACGCCTCCGGCGTTTGACCCAAAAGGTCGCGGACAGCAGCGGCCCGGAACAACGTCGGCACATCCGGCGTTTCAGAAAACGTTAAATAGATCGCGGCGGGCGCGCCTCCCGATGCGCGGATTTTATGCGCGAAGGGTGCGCCCCTCGCCGGTGCTGCCAACATGACTATCGCAACTCAAGACATTCCGACCGAGCCAACCGAACGCGCTAAAGCCGTGCGGCTTGGATGGCGCCAAAAGATGATGCGCGGATTTTCCGAATTTGCAGGCCGATCGGCAATCGTCATTGGCTCGGCCTCGGCTTTCGTAGTCGCGACGATTTCGGTTCTACTCTGGGCTGCAACCGGTCCCTATTTTCATTATTCCGATACGTGGCAGCTCGTGGTGAACACAGGCACGACGCTGGTAACATTCCTCGCCGTGTTCCTCATCCAGCACAGCCAGAATAAGGACGGCAAAGCTATCCAGCTGAAGCTTGATGAGCTTATTCGCAGCACCCAGAGTGCGCGCAATATTCTGATCGATCTCGAGCACGCGACCGAGGAAGAGATCGCCAAATTCCAAGCGGAATTTACGAAGCGGCGGCATACCTAGTCACCACAGCAGTCGGAACAATGCGTTGCAGGCGGCGTTGGCCTTTAGCCTCCGGTTACGGAAGAAGGAGACCAACAGAATGCAGGCCGAAAGCAGATTTTTGGAGACGAGCAGGGTAGCGGGAACAGCTGTCTATGATGGAGCCCACGCCGAGATCGGCAGCATAGATGATTTGATCATCGACACGATGACGGGAAAAGTTCGCTATGCCACGTTGAGCTTCGGCGGATTTTTAGGGCTCGGAAAAAGCCAGTACGTAGTTCCGTGGACAGCGCTTCGCTGGGACCCTGAACTCGAAGGCTATGTGACAGGCATCACAGAGCAACAGCTCCAAGCTTCGCCCGATCTTGATCCGCTGTCGTTGCGAAATCGCGATGCGGAAGGCCGTTTGCACGAAGCATATGGTGCACCAGGTTACTGGGAGCTTGAGCCGCGCTAGCCGGCAGCAATGGAAACGGCACCGATGGAACACGTGAACGTAAAGTACGCGAAGGGATTCAACGTCCTCATCGGAGACGACCGTTCGCAGGCCGCCTCAATGGTGATCGAACCCGGCGAGAGTGAAGGTGGGAAAGATAACTTCCACAAAGGAGCCGACCAGTGGCTCTATGTCGAAAGCGGAAGCGGAAAGGCGATCGTCAACGGGCACGCTTATCCGCTTCAGCCGGGATCGCTTATTCTCATCTCCCACGGTGAGACGCATGAGGTCCGTAATACCTCGAACGTTCCAATGAAGACTCTGAATTTCTATGTGCCGCCCGCCTATACAAGTAGCGGGGAGGCACGCCCCGCAGGCAAGGCTGAGTAAATCCGGCGCGATTGTCGCGGGCTCGAAGCGAACGGAATCGAAACCTAACGATGCGCCAGCGCGTTTCACTCCTGGTTTTTTCAGGAGAACGTCAAATGCACCCCGCAATGGCACTCTGGATTTGGTCCGTATCGATGTCTCGCGTTTGGCAGACGTCGCTTATGGGTGAAGAATTCTTGCCGCGACCGGACGAGAAGCCGAGGGTAGCGGACCCGGCTTTCGTAAGAGCGAACAATTATCTCTACTCAGAGGTCGCGAAAAATCCGCTTCCCGATTCTATCCTCGACCGTCTTGCCGACCTCTATTGGACGGAGCGGGATGCCGATCTTGCTATTTAGGGAAACGCGCAAAATCTCATCGCTTGTGTGGTGACGCATCTTTGGCGTCATGATCATCGGCCTGAGGGTGTTCTTCCGTTCGCAATTTCTTCAGGCGCGACGCGATCGCCGGCGGCAAGCCATCGAGATTGAGTTCAAAAATCTCTTTCAGCCGGGGTCCGGCCTGCCGTTCGAAATGAAACATCCAATCATCAATATCGCGCGCCACAATCATCACTTTCCTTTTCCTGTTTGCGCTTCCCAGTCATTTCGTAACGTGTGCACACCATCAGTGTTCCCGCGTGGTTTTTGCCGCCCGTCGCAAGCGAAGCGGTGCCACGCGGAACTGCCCTCTTTCACCAGGCGTTGCTCAAAAAAGGAGAGGCGCGCATGGGCAATGTCGCGACGATGATCGTAGTTCTCGGCGGGACGTTTTTGATCGCAGGGACGCTTCTTTACTATTCTCTCCTCCCAGGCAATCCGCGTACGGCTTCGCGAAAACGCCGCGCCGCTGTTGAAACGACGGCAATCGTGGCTGCAGCTAGCGACCGCGACTCGGCGCCCTCGACCGATTGACGGTGCGCGCCGCACGGCCCCCGCGTCCAAATGTGTAGGTCCGGCAACTGAACGTGACGTTGGCTTGCCAACTCGTCGCCGCATTTTGCGCGAAAAAAGTCTGGACGCACAAAACGGGGTGTGTGTCATGGGCACAGTTAAAGCCGCAGATCGGATCGTCAAAAGCCTGAATTTAATTCGAGGGGAGGCGTCGCGCTTGGATTGCGCGCGGGCCGAAGGCAAATCCTTCGAAGCCAAGATGGCGCTTAAGATGATCAATGACGAATGCTATGATTTGCGTCAGTTCCTTCACGAGCTGCAACAGAAGGGCGAGTTCGACTGACATTTGATCGTTTCGCTGGAACTCAGTTTGCGACGCGTGGTTAACCACGTCGAACCGAGCAAACGGAGGTGGCTGCGATGCGCAAGAAAGCCGTCAATCATGTCTACGACGTTCTGAAGGCGGTGTGCGAGCTCGAGAAAGACCTGAAGGCAGCACCGATTTATCTCGACATCGCACAACGTGACGAATGCACGAGGCACTTGCGGGAAGCGCGACACCAGCTTCATCAGGTGTTGAACGAAGTCTGCGCTTCCGACTTCCGTAACCGCAAAGTCGCTGCCTGAGATCGCCCAGAGCTGCGGGCTCTCCGCATCTTGTGCTCCATTTCGCCACAGCAACTTTGCCGCGCTCTGAGCCCAGCCGTCTAACCAAATCGAACAAAATGCCTCTTCGCGCGTTGTGGGAACGCCGTTCTTTGGGTCGCGGCAAGAGGTGGCGGAAATGGCGAAGCAGAAATTCGCGTTAGCCTTGGGCGGAGGTGCGGCTCGGGGATGGGCCCATATAGGAATTCTTCAAGGGTTGGCCGAGGCTCGACTGGAGCCTGAGATCGTTGTTGGAACGTCGATAGGCGCGATCGTCGGAGGCCATTACGCATCGGGCCGGTTGAACGACCTCGCGGATTTTGCGCGCCAACTCACGCGCCGGCGCGTCTTCAGCTTTTTGGACTTGAGCGTTTCGGGTTCGGGCCTGATTGCCGGACAGCGGCTCTTCGATCGCTTCGACGATCATTTGCGCGGCCTGACGATCGAGCAACTCCCGGTTCGGTTCGCCGCCATCGCGACCGACCTCGCGACGGGACATGAAGTATGGCTGCGGCGGGGTTGCGTCACCGAGGCCGTCCGTGCTTCGTCCGCCATCCCGGGGATTGTTCGGCCCGTACGCCTCAATGGCCGCTGGATGGTAGACGGCTGCCTCGTCAACCCCGTGCCCGTTTCCGTCTGCCGCGCCCTCGGGGCGCGTGTCGTCGTCGGCGTCAACCTGACGAGCGAGTTCGGGCGCGGCGGGATCTGCATCGGCGATGACGACGACGAGGAAATCCCGGGCGAAATCGTCGTCGAGGAAACGCCGATCACGCGATGGAACGGCAGCGGCGCGCTCCAGCTGCTCCATCGGCAAATCTTTGGGCAGCGCCAAGACGGCGCGCCGGGCATCACATCCGTTATCCTGAACTCGTTCAGCATATTTCACGACCGCATCGCGCGAGCGCGCCTGATGGGCGACCCGCCGGATTTGCTCGTCACGCCCGATCTCGCTGATATAGGCGTTCTCGACTTTCATCGCGCGGATGAAATGATGGACGCCGGAAGAGCAGCGATCGAGCCGCACATTCCGATGATCGAACGATATTTGAAAACGCCGCCGCCGGTGCATCTGAACACGCGGCTGTTTGCCGGATGACAGGCAATGCCGGAGCGGAGCTCTCGGGCATCTCGAACGACGGGCATCGCTAAAGCGCTTCAAACTGAGCATGCCTTGGCAACGAACGGGTGACCCGTTTGCTTTATCATCCCTACGCTGACAGTTGCTGACAGTTCCCGCTCCAGGCTAGGGCACATTGCCACCGTTTCGAAACCGTATCCGCTCGGTCAGCGTCTAGTATCCGGCGAACAATCGTGCGGACGCTGACGATGGTTTTGAGGAGAGACTGAACGGTTCCCCATGCTGGTATCAGCGATCATACATGATGCGAAAGATTTCGCGATTGCGAAGCACAGCGGACAAGTGCGCCAGCATGACGGGCGTCCGTACATCGCGCATCTCGATGGGGTCGCGGCCATCCTCGAAGAGTACGGATATAAAAGTTCAGAAATTATCGCCGCCGCGTTTCTTCACGATACGATCGAGAAAACCGACACGAGTATCGAAGAGATCCATCAGAAATTCGGCGAGACCGTTGCTGAGCTGGTCTATTGGCTGACCGATACGGAGAAGGGAAGCCGCGCGTCGCGAGCGATACAAGCCGCGTGGAGACTGTCGCGCGCTCCGTGGGACGCCAAGCTCATCAAGCTCGCAGACATCATCGATAACGGCTCGGCGATCGTGCTTCACAATCCCTCTTTTGGCCCGACATTTCTCGAGGAGAAGCGGCTTTGTCTGAAGAAAATGGCGGAGGTGGAAACCAGCCGCTTGCTGAGGCTTCCGCTTTTCCAGAAGGCGGCGATCGTGACGGAATCCGCCTCTCTTTGATTTCGCAAAGTCCAAATCGGAGACCATGAAATGAGACGCGCCGCCATTGCCTCTGCTGCATGTTTAGCGATGACGATAGGCTCGGCCGCATTTGCCGACGACGTCAATCGCACCGGCCAGCCGCAGACGAACGATACAAACAAAGCGGGAGGCCCATCGCAGGGCGGCGACGCCAATACGATGGGCGGAGCGACAACCGAGCGGACGTTGCCCTCGGAGCAATCCAGGCAGCTACCGCACGACGAAAATAAATCGAGCGACAAGAAGACGAACAATTCCGAGCCGGCATCGCCATCGACGGGCGACCACTGAGCATGTGCGCCTGGCGGCCGGGCGCCTTCTGACGCGGCCAAAGCAGGGTGCGCCGCAAATCGACTGGATGTCGCGGGAACGGGTACGCCAGCCGCAAGTATTCTCCACACCACGGCAGCACCTCCCCCCGGTGTGCTCCTTTCAGCCGTGAAGACCTAAGCACCCTGGCTCCCCCCGCCAGGGTGCTTTCTCTTTTCAGGTCCCGGCGCGTCAGTTGCGCGGCCTGCGCCGTGCAACAGATATCATTCCGATCGAGGACAAATTACTTCAAATCGCGTGCGGAAAATCGCGTGACGTAGCGACGTAAAACGAGGCGAGAAATCCGCGCGAAAAAACCGGAACGAACCATTCTGTTTGGTTCACCACCCGGCGCTCTATTTGGAAGGAGCAGCGTGGAGTGTGGTAGGCCGCGAGCCATGAGCTAGGTCGAAAAGCTAGCTCGAAAACAAAATGCGGAAACCCAAAAGGAGAGGCCTCCAATGATGATGCGTCACCTTCCATTTGCGTTCGCTCTGATCGCCACGCTGTGCATGCCGCTTGCCGTGTCGGGTCAACCAGGTGGGGGAGGTGGTGGTGGCGGAGGAGGCGGCCACACAGCCGGCCCCGGCGGCGGAGGCGGCGGAGGTGGTCCAGGCGGTGGTGGCCGTGGTCCAGGCGGAGGTGGGGGCGGCGGCGGACCGGGAGGGGGTGCGCCGCGCGGTCAATTCCGTGAAGGCGGACCTCCGGGCGGCGGCGGCCCCCGAGGCGGCGAACGTTTTCGTGGTGGAGAACGGTTTCGCGGCGGTGAACATTTTCGAGGTGGAGAACGATTTCGCGGCGGCGAACGTTTTCGCGGCCGAGAACGGTTTCGAGACCACGGCCCGCGCGGCGGTCATGGCCGCCGCTTCTGGCACGGAAGGTGGTATCCTTACGGCATAGGGCCCTGCTGGCGCTGGTCAAATTATTATGCCGAATTCGTCTGGGTCTGCTACTAGAGGCCCGCAAGATCCCGGGCTGACAGCTTTGGCGGCTCGGGGTCTTTGACCACAATCCGAGGAGTGCACTACTTATGCCCACGATGTCCGATAATCGCCGCCGCCGCATTGTCGCCCGCCAGAAGAAGCTCGAAAATGCGGTGAAGCGCACGGAAAAGGCCGCCAAGCGCGCGCGTAACAGCGAAGGCGCGAAAGGCTGATCGGCCGCTAAGGCTGCCAGATAAGCTGCTCGTTTCTTTCGAGAATGCCTGCCAGCCGCGTGACGGCGCCAGCGTGCTGACTTAAGCGATCTTCCAAAGCAATCATCATGCTGGCCTTGACCGTGTCGGGCCAGTGCATCGTTTGGACGGTGTGAAGTTCGATCGAAAGCTCGGTGATGATCTCATTGTGCCAGTAGATCGCTTCTTCGATCGTGTAGGCGTCTAGCGCCTTTTCGCGGCATATTTCGAGATAGTCGCTGGCCCTGATCGTGGCAGGAAGTTTTTCGTCTTTCGACATGTTCCTTGAAACCGTCCGTTTCGCTGCGAGCGTATGGATGAACAGACGAAAATTCACGCGATCGCTGAGCCAGTGGAGCAGGGAACTCGGGCGAGAGCCAACAGCCCGGGGGCCTGACCGATCTCCATCCGCCGCCATGACGACGCTCCCAGTGTCTTGCCCCGTGGCTTGATTGCTTCGGGCGTCCACCGCCGGCCAGAGCGGCCCGGCGGTGGACGTGATGATGACGCGCGACGATAGGTGTTGGTTCCGAAGAGACACGCAAATTCCCCGGAAAAGTCCCGCCGCGCCACAGTGCGCTACGGAGAGGAAACCATCCGGCCGCCGTGAGGTAAAGCAGTCATACCGCGTGCCTCGCACGTGGGATCAGGCGTTCTGGAGAGTATCGGTCTTCACAAACTTCGCTTCGGCGGAATGATACTTGTGAGAACCCACCTGATCGCCGGCGAAGAGCTGGCGCATGGCTCCTAGACGTGGGGTCATGGAAGGCCTCGGGACCTGCGGATGCGCAGGGACCGAGGCTATTTTCGCGGCAACGCCCGGATAAATAAAATTGGCTCGATTGCGAAAGACCTTGTGGTCGCCATCGGCGGCCGGGCGCCCCGATCGGGCGCGCGCCTATTCCTCCGGCAGAGGCGCTCCTGGTGACGCATCGTCGTAATCATCTTCGCCGAGACCGCTCTCGCCTGAACCGGCGCCTTCTCCGCTGATGTCGATACCGTAAGGGTCGGGTGCGGTCGCGATTTCATCGGGCTCGTCCTCCGGTGGCGTCCCGTACTGTTCGTCCGAATAATATGGCGCGTCCACGGGGCCGGCATCGTCATCGGCCGCATTTTGCGCGAACGCGGCCGGAGCCACGGCAAGCGACGTCATTAACACCGCAGATAAAATCAGATTTCTCATGGAACGACCTCGCGAGGACCAAAATGACACGGGAGCAGTACACGCGCAGTCGGGGTTCGTTCCAAGCCGGCCCCGTGTATCCCGCTCCTCGCAATGTCAAATATCGTCGGAACCGGAGCTTCCTCGTGCACGTTTACCGCTCACAAAGCAGAGGAGGAATTCCATGAATTGGGATCGCGTTGAAGGTAACTGGAAGCAGTTCTCCGGCAAGGTAAAGGAGAAGTGGGGTCAGTTGACCGATGACGACATCGCAAAGGTCAACGGTAACCGCGAGCAGCTCGAAGGCATCCTTCAGGAGCGCTATGGCTACGCCAAGGATCAGGCAAAGAAGGAAATCGACACCTGGTCTGGCTCGCTCTGATAGAGTTATCAGCACTTCGATAAAGGAAGGCCCAAGTTTTGGGCCTTTCTTTTTGCCTCGACCGGCTAGAATGCGTATGAACGCGCACGGTTCTAGTGTTGAGGAAAGCAGGAATGTCCAAGACGTTTTGTGCGGAGATGCTGACTCGCTCCGAATTCGACCGCGCCAACGAGCGGTTGGAAATCACGGTTTGCAACGCCGCTGGAGAGAGCCAAACGATCTCCATCAACGCACGCATTGCCGAAACGCTTTCCTCGATACTCGGCGATCATTTTCAGTCGGCGTCGGCTTTCGGCGACCTTACCAAAATTCCTGACCGTTATGCCGTCGGCCACGGACGCCACGAGCCCGTGGTCATGCTGCGGTTCGAGGATGAGCCGGCATACGGGCTGACCGCCGATCAGGCGCTTGATCTCGGCGAGGCGCTGATCGACGAAGTCGGCGCAATGACGAAAGTGAAATATCCCGCTCGCCAATAGAGCGCGACCAAATGGGCAACGGCTTCACGAAAGCTCTTTCCTGATGTCGTTGCAAAGAACCGTCATGGCGGCTTGCGTTGCAGGCTTTGCCAAGAAGCGCGCGCGGACGGGCAACGCCGCAATGCTCGGTAGGTGCTTTCCCGAACTGACGATGATCACCATGTGTGGCCAGTGCTGCCGGATGTAATGCGCGAGCGTCAGGCCATCCATATCGCCCGGCATATTGATATCGGTAAAGACGACCTTGATGCCCGGCGTGGTCCGCAGAATATGCAGCGCGTCATGAGCGGTGCCGGTCTGCACGGTCTCGTAACCGCCATCTTGAAAGTCGGCGACGAGCGCCATCCGGATGAGCATCTCGTCTTCGACAATAAGGACCTTCGCAATCGTCAAGACACCCTCATCCAGTGCCGCCCAATTGCGGCTCGTTGCACTTCTGTTCGCTGCTGCCTTAGCAGAGACGAAGAATCAATGCGCCAGCTTTCGCGCAGCTTTCAAATCGCGAACGAAGTCGGCGAACGCCTGTGAGCGTGCATCGTGATCCGGCATGCGGAGCATCGCAGACGGGTGAATGGTGACGAAGCCCGGCATGTCGCCGAACTGATATTTTCCCCGCGACTTTCCAATGGCGACCGGCGCGCCTTCTAGAGCGGCGGCCGCTGTCGCCCCGAGCGCCACGACGAGGCGAGGGTGAACGAAGCCAAGCTCCTTCAGAAGCCACCAGCGATAACGCTTCACCTCACCCATCGTGGGCTTCTGGTGAATGCGCCGCTTGCCGCGCTCTTCATGCTTGAAGTGCTTGACCGCGTTGGTCACGTAGGAGGCTTTCCGATCGATGCCCGCGGCCGTTAGCGCCTTGTCCAATAGCTGCCCGGCGGGCCCGACGAATGGCCGGCCCTGCAGATCTTCCAGATCACCCGGCTGCTCGCCAACGAAGGCCAGGGCGGCGCCGGCGGGACCTTCGCCAAGCACGGCCTTCTTGCCGCCGGGAACCATCGGCTTGGCCGCGGTGATGATCTTGTTGAGTTCGGTTAGGCTTTTAGGTTCCTCGGCATCGGAAGCCGGAAACAGATCGCCGTTCGAGGCGGCGGAGTGAGCGGACGGCCGGGTCGAGTGCTTCGGCATTGGGTGTCATGACGCGCTTGCTGATGGGCTTTATTGCCCGACGCGCGATCATAACTTTTAGTTCCGCCGGCCTTTCTGCTCGCTTGTTGGATCTTCAAAATATGCGGGATTGCAATTCAGGAACCCCAAGGTTGGGCGCCGGAACTTGGGGTTCCGGCGCCCGCGTCTGAGGCAAGTCAGGGAGCACCCACTGCCAACCTCAGTCGTGGAAGGTCTCTCCATGGAGAGCAAGATCGAGGCCTTCGGCTTCTTCAGCTTCGTTGACCCTGAGACCGATGGTGAACTTGATGAGGAGCAGGGCCACGAGACTGACGACCGCCGACCAGACGATTGTCAGGCCGATGCCTTCGATCTGTACCCAGACCTGACCCAAGTTGCCTTCGATCCAGCCGGATTTTCCTTCGCCGCCGACTGCCTGGACGGCGAAGACGCCGGTGAGCACTGCGCCGAGGATGCCGCCGATGCCGTGGACGCCGAAGACGTCGAGTGCATCGTCATAGCCGAGAGCACGCTTCAGGCCGGTGACGCCCCAGTAGCACAGGACGCCCGCCGCAAGACCGATGATCAAGGCGCCGTCGACAGCGACGAAGCCGCAAGCAGGCGTGATCGCCACGAGACCGGCAATCGCGCCGGAGACAGCACCGAGAAGGCTCGGCTTGCCCTTGATGATCCACTCGACGAGCGTCCACGAGACGACAGCACCCGCGGTCGCGATCTGCGTGTTGAGCATGATGATGCCCGTGCTTGCGCCGGCACCCAGTGCGGAGCCGACGTTGAAGCCGAACCAGCCGCACCACAGCAATGAACCGCCAATCATGGTCAGAACCAAGTTGTGGGGTGCCATCTGCTCGGTGCCGTAACCCTTGCGCCTGCCGACGATGATGGCAGCGACGAGACCAGCGATAGCCGAGTTGATGTGAACGACGGTGCCGCCGGCGTAGTCGAGAACGCCTGCGCCGCCAAGGTAGCCGCCTGGGCCCCACACCATGTGAGCGATCGGCGCATAGGCGAAGATCGCCCAGAGTGTGACGAACGCCATGGACGCCGAGAACTTCATGCGGTCAGCCGGTCCGCCAAGGGCAATGATCGGCGTGATGATGAAGAACGTCATCTGGAACATGACGAAGAGGAACTCAGGGATGCCCGAAGCGGCAGGCGCCGGGGTATCCGGCGCAATGCCGGCGAGCAATACCTTCGAGAAGCCGCCGAAGAACGGGCTGCCTTCCGTGAAAGCAATCGAATAGCCGACGACAACCCATACGATCGACAGGAGGCCGGCGCCGAACACGCACTGCATGAGAACGGCGAGCGCGTTCTTCTTGCGCACCATGCCGGCGTAGAAGAGTCCGAGGCCCGGGACGAGCATCATGAGCACGAGCACGGAGGACGTCAGCATCCATGCGATGTCGCCGTTGTTGAAAGCTGGTGCCGCGGCCGCCGCGGGTTCGGCAGCAGCTGGCGCTGCTTCCTGGGCAAGTGCGATTGCCGACGTCGCAAGTAGTGTTACTGCGCTGAGAGCCGTGGCTCCAAGCGAGGGTCGAAGTCTTGAAGTCATTCCTAGTCCCCCAATGTTGGTCCCGATCGTTCCATGCCGTCCGACCACAGCTTGTGCGGGTTTATGCTGCTTTCTCATCAGGCAGGGAGGATGTTCGCAAGGAATGTGCCAGATGAAACAAATTCGCGTTTCATTGGGACAGATGTACCAAGACACCTGGGAGAGAGATCAATGCCTAGGCACTCTGACTAAACCTGAGGCAGAGACAGTGAGCGGATTATATCCAGCTCGACGGTGGTTTTAGCCTGGTGGCGCGATCGGCCATTCCGCTTCGACGTATTTCTTGAACCACGCGCTAAAGCACTGAGGCTCGGCCGCAACCTGCTTGCGGATAACGTCGGGGCTCGTCCAACTGTACCCGTCGCACTCGACGGGATCGGGCGCGATCACCCCGTCATAGGTGCCCCGGAACACATGGACGAACTCGTGTTCGGTCAACCCGGCGTCGAGTTCGGCGCGATAGGTGAAGGTGCCGATCGGCGTCAGTGGGCAAATGACGCGCATCTCCTCGTTGAGGCGGCGCGCCGCAGCCTGGAGCGTCGTCTCGCCCGGCCGCGGATGGCCGCAGCACGTGTTCGTCCAGAGACCGCCGGAGTGATACTTGTCGACCTGACGCCGTTGCAGGAGCAGGCGGCCCTTGCTGTCCCAGACCATCACGGAAAAGGCGCGGTGAAGGGCGCCCTGGCGGTGAGCCTCGAGCTTTTCAGCAAAGCCTATTTCGTTGTCCTCATGGTCGACGAGGACGACTTCTTCCAGCAGCATGTTTGGTAATTCCCGCAGCCGAGCAGTGAACGATTGACGCGCCCATCACCATAGCGCCGCAGCCGCTGCGAGATAACCCCCTATGCTCAATGTTTGTAGAACGTCATCATGCGCGTGAAGCTTTGCATGATCTCATCGGCCGGCCGGTCGAAAACGTCGAGCGGAATGCGAATGACGTTGCCGGAAATGGTCCAGGGCAGCCGCATCAGGAAGCGGTAGAAGGGGCGGCGGCGCCAGTCGACGAGCAAGGCCCGATCCAACGGGTCTTCGAGGGTGATGTGCAACTCGTTGTTTGTCGAGCCGCGGATATCGACGGTGATTAACTCGATTTGCTTGATCGACCGCCAGGTAACGATCCCGAGGCCCTCTGCGAACACGCCGTACTGCCCCGACCCGATCCGCGGTTTCCCCGTCTCGAGCAGGGGATAATTGTAATAGCCGAACCCCAACGCCAAAAGAGCAATTGCGATGAGAACGATGTTGTCGATCGCGATGCCGATCGTTCCCAGGCACGCACCGATCAGGCAAACGACATAGACGGGAAATTGGATTTCTTCTCGTTCGTAGGCCACCGTGTAGCCATGCATGTCGTCCTGGCTCACGGGTGACGCACCTGCATGTTCGATTTCAATTGTAGCGAGCGGACTCAAATTATGTGCCACCGCTGCGGATGACAACTAACCCACTGATCGATTTCAAGCAATTTTCGACGTCGGGACCCGGCGAAGCGCCTCGCGTTTGGAGCTCTGCCGAACTCGTAGGCCATCCGCAGCACAGATGCCGAAATTTAAGGCAGCGCTACCGCAGCGGCGGTCGCCAATGGTGGCGAACGAGCGCGCGGACTGGCAGCGGCCATTAGGCGCCCGGGTTGCGACCGTATTTATTATGGCCATCATCTTTCGGTTGGATACTTTCACATTCATACACGTCGCGTTGAGCCTGATCGCCATCGCGGCGGGCGTCATCGTCTTCCTAGGATTTCTTGCGAATGCCTCATGGCCCGGCGTGACAGCTCTTTTTCTGCTGACGACGGTGCTGACCGGAGTCACCGGCTTCGGCTTCGCTTTCACCAAGCTGCTCCCGTCGCACATCGTTGGGGGCATACTGCTGGTGACCTTGGCGGTCGCGATTTACGCCCTCTACGGAGCCCACCTCTCGGGCGCGTGGCGCTGGGTCTACGTCGTGACGGCATCGACCGCGCTATACCTCAACGTCTTCGTGCTCATCGCTCAACTCTTCCTCAAAGTCCCGGCCCTTCACGCTCTGGCGCCCACGCAGGGCGAACCGCCGTTCATCGCCGCCCAGAGCATCGCATTGCTCGTGTTCCTCATGCTCGGCTGGCTGGCCGTCCGCAATTTCCACCCGGGCGGAGAAGCACCCGCAGCTGTGCGGCGCACCGTGTGATCTTTCGGACGCCGCGTTGGACTTCCGTCCGTCTTCCACTGATGGGGGCGTTGCGTTATAGCCAAGACGCAACTAAACGGGCTTCTTGGATGTCCGCCGCGGAACGCAGTTAACAACAGACGATCGTCGATGCACCGTTACGTCAATCTTCTGATCGTTCTTGCGTTCGCGGTGCGCAGCTTTTTGCCTGTGGGCTTCATGCTTACGGCAACGACTGCCCACGGCGGACCGGTCGAGATCGTCATCTGCACCGGCCACGGCCCACAGAATTTGATCCTGGACGATAAGGGCGTTCCGCAGCCCGCCAAGCCGCCGATAGCAGATAACAGCACGTGCCCGTATGCGCCGGTCGGCGCCGTTGCGATCAATCACGAAACACCGCATCTGCTTTCGCATACCGTACGCTACGCCTCGGTCACCTATGCGATCGCGACCGAGATTTCCCGCGCGACTCCGAAACCCGGAGCACAATCCGCGCGCGGTCCCCCGTCCTCACTGACCTGAAGCCTCTCGGCATTCTGACGAGTAGCGCCGCGACGAGCCTTGAGCCGCCGCTGCCGCGCTCTCGCCAGCCTCAGATCAGTTGGGAATTTTGCAAATGCAACTCTTCGCGCCCCGCGCTTGGGCGACGCCTCGCCTGAAACGCATCGCTGTCGCGTCGTCCGCTATCGTATGCGTCATCACCCTCAGCGAACACGTACGCGCCGATCACGACACGGCTGCGCAAACAATCGATCTGCCGGACGTGACGGTGCATCAGGCCGCGCCTGCTGCCCGACCGGCCGCTGCCGAGAAGCCGAAAGCGAAAACCGGGCCTAAGCCGGCAACGGCGACAGCGAAGCCGCCGGCAAGCGCCACGGCACCGTCGGCAACCGTCGCCGCATCCCCGCCGATGGCTCCGCCTCTTCAATCGGGGCCAACGTCCGGAAATCCCGGCACGCCGTCTGCGGCAGTTGCGGGCGCGTCCGGCGCATCCGGCCCGGGTGCCCAAGCCGCCGCCGCCGTGGACATGACGCGCTTCGAGGCCGCGCCGGTATTTTCGGTCACCGACATTCTCCACGAAGTCCCAGGCGTCTCGCTGAAACAAGGCAACGGCCCGCGTGACATGGGCATCTCGATCCGCGGATCGAACGCCAGAAACGGCTTCGGTATCCGCAATATCGTCATCCTCGACGATGGCTTTCCGGTCACGCAGCCCGACGGACTTTCGCGCAGCGACCTGATCGACCCGCACGCCTATGCCGGCGTCGACGTTTGGCGCGGACCATCCTCGGCGCTCTTCGGAAACTACGCGACGGGCGGCGCGATCAACTTCCGGACCTTCCCGGGCGGCGCCATAGACGGCGTCGAGTACGGCATCGACGTCGGCGGTTTCAATTACCTCAACAACTACGCGATCGGTGGCAAACGCGGAGCGAACTGGGAAGCGTCGGTCTTCACGAGCGATGTCCGCGGCGACGGCTACTTCGGCTACAGCGCCTTCGATACGCAAACCGTCAACGCGCTCATGACGTGGAAGCCGTCCGCGACGGACACGTTCACCTTCAAGTTCATCAACAACGCGATTGAAACGGAATTGCCGTTCCGTATGAACCTCAATCAGTTCAAGCAGAACCCGTTTCAGAAGGGCTGCGCGACTGCGGCAACGGCCGCCGTGGGATGTGCGACGAATAACTTCTCGGCGACGGGCTCCGGACCGGTCGTGAAACAAACCGCTGAAGAAGCGGGCGCGAACCGCGACGATCGCCGCACGATTGGAGGTTTCCGGTGGGAGCACGCCTTCGACGCAGCGACCACGGGGCAGGTGCAGGTCGTGATCGACGACCGCAACATCAATCAGCCGACTGGCGCGACGAGCGCGGTGGGTGATTATCTTTCATACAACGTCAGCACGGGCCTGACGAAGCGTTCCGATTTCGCCGGACTGCCGACGCTCTCCTATCTCGGCGCGTACTGGAATTATCTGCCCGTCGACGGCAAAACCTACAACGTCGCGCCGGGCGGAAATGCAAGATTGGGTTTCCTTCAGTCCGAGATCACCGGATCGACGACGAACTTCGGCGTGCGTGCACGCGAGGAAGTACGCATCGCGAGCGACGTCGCAGTCATTGCCGGTGCGGCCGTCGAGCGGACATATCTCAACGGTGGGCAAACGAGCTTTAAGTACAACGCCGACGGCGATCTGACGAGCACGACGATCTATTCAGCCGACCGCCAGATGACGAACGTCGCGCCCGAGATCGGCGTCCTCTATACCCCGTCGCGCGAATGGCAATGGCGCGCGCGCGTCGGCACCGGTTACGGCACGCCGCAGTTCTCGAACTTGTTCGTGACGCCGGAAGGCAAGCCCGGCAACAACACGGATCTCAAGTCGCAGAGAAACGTCGGCTTCGACCTCGGCGGAGACTGGACACCGGCGCCCGGCCTGACATTGAGCGTGACCGGCTTCTATGAGTTCTTCAAAAACGAGCTCGTATCGCAGGCGCCCGTCGATCCCACGGGATCGTCATTCAGCTTCAACGCTCCGGCATCCGAGCACCGCGGCGTCGAAGTCGCTGCGGATTTCGCGCTTGCCGACGGTCTGAGATTGACCGCCTCCTACATCCACAACGATCAATATTACACCGATTATGCCGAGATGCTTTCGGGTGCGGCCAAAGCTGCGAGCCGCGACGGCAATAAAATCCCGGGCATCTCGCCGAACGAATTCACCACGCGGCTAAGTTACGATTTCGCACACGGACCGTTCAAGGGAGTAGGCGCCTTCGCCGAATACGAATGGCACGACAGCTTCTTCATGGAGAATGCCAATCTCCTGAAGGCCCCCGGCTACGATCTGGTCAATCTCAACGTTCACTACAATATGGAATTCAGCAGCGGGCCCGTACGCTCGCTGATGACTTACTTCGAGGTCAGGAACGTTTTCGACGAAACGTACATCTCATCTGCAAATAACATCTCCGATCGCGTCGGCGGGACAGCCGATAAACTCGCCGACGGGACCGGCTCAATTTACGCGGGTGCGCCGCGCACGTTCTTCACCGGTATGAAAGTGAGGTTTTGAGTCATGCGCGTTCATATTCAAATGGCGATTTTATTGCTCGCATCGATCATGCCCGGATCGGGTGCCGCTGTCGCACATGACGCGAACGCCCATCACGGCGCGCCCGCAGCCTGCCAAACGACGGCGCTCGCATGCGCCAGCGTCATAACGGCCGCTTTCGGGCCGGACGGAAAATTATGGGTAACGTGGATCGCGGGCGGCCGCGTATCGGTCGCAAGTTCAGCCGATCTCGGCAAGACATTCGCCGATCCGGTGACGCTGCCGAAAACGGATTTGCCGCTCGATGAGGGGCCCGATGCCCGCCCGAAGATCGCTATCGGACAAGCCGGCCGCGTGATCGTCACGTATGCGTCGCGCGATGAAAAATACAATGGTCACGCCTTCATCGTGCGATCGGGCGACGGCGGAAAGACGTTCTCAACCCCGCAGCCGATTACGTCGGACTCTCCGAGCCAGCGCTTCGAGACGGCGGCGCTCGATCAGGATGGTCGCGCGTTCGTCACCTGGATCGACAAGCGCAACGGGGCGAAAGCAAAGAAGGATGGCAAACCCTACGCCGGAGCCGCGCTCGCCTTTGCATGGGACGATCGGCCGGGCGGAACGCTTCAAGCGGCGACGATCGCACGCGACAATTCCTGCGAATGCTGCCGCATCGGCGTCGCCTTCGCAGGGCCGGGGAGGCCGGTCGTACTCTTTCGCAATATTTTCGACGGCGGCATTCGCGATCATGCCGTCATCACCTTTGCAGACTCCAAGACGCCAGGTCCGCTCTATCGTGTGAGCGATGACGATGCGAAGATCGACGCCTGTCCCCATCAAGGCCCGAGCCTCGCGATCGGCCCGGACGGCGTCTACCATGCGACGTGGTTTGCGCTCGGACGCAAATTGAAGGGCCTCTACTACGCACACTCGAACGACGACGGAAAAACGTTTTCGGAGCCGATGCGGCTCGGCGATCCGAACGCGCAGACGTCGCGGCCGTATGTTCTGGCGACGCACGGCGTCGTCTATCTTGCCTACAAATCTTTCGACGGCGCCATGACGACGATCGATCTCATCACGTCACACGATTCCGGAAAAACCTGGAGTGCCCCCCGCAGCATAGCGATGACGCACGATGCGTCGGATCATCCGTTGCTGATCGCAAGTCCGGCGGGCGCGTACCTTTCGTGGCTGACGCTGCAGGATGGCTATCGGCTCATCCCGTTGGAGCCCCAATCATGAGGCTTGCTTCGATACTCCTCGCCCTGTTCATCGCCGCGATGCCGATTGCCGGTTCGGCGGCGAGCCCGGAAGCTGCCCCAGAAGCCGCCCCCCAAACCGCCCGCCCGTTCGAGGCGGATAGTTTGAAGCAGATCCTGGACGCCCAAAAAGGCCGTCCGGTCATCGTCCATTTTTGGGGACTGACTTGCAGCAATTGCATGGCAGAGCTGAAGGACTGGGGCGCGTTCACGCGCGCCCACCCCGATGCCATGATGGTCCTTGTGAATTGGGACCAACGCGGAGCCCGGCCGGCTGAAATCAGTCCCACACTTCAGAAAGCGGGTCTCGGCTCAGTGTCGAGCTTCGTTCTCGGCAACGGGTTTGAAGAAAAGCTGAGGTTCGCCGTCGGCCAAGACTGGATGGGTGAGCTGCCCTACACACGTCTCATCGCGGGCGATGGGTCCGCCACGGCGTTCTCGGGACCGGCGGATTTCGAGCAACTCGGATCGTGGCTCGCGAAGCAATCGCAATAACCGGGCAACAGCAGTAAGTTGGTCCCGCTGATTTAACTTCGAATTGTCGTCGGCGGGCGGCCGCCGGAATGCGCGCGGTCGTGGGTTGTGGCTCCGGGGCATCAGATCTCGCGGAAAAGCTCCGCGCTTCCGACGAATCGCAGTCACGCGATCACCTTCGGGACGTCGCCGGTTTCGTACCGACCGCGAGACAACGAGACCAACTTGCCAGCGGACGTTTTGACGCGGATGATAATACCGTGTCGCGTATCGCGATTCGTGAGCGTGCTCACAGGGAGAAATAAAAATGGATCTCCAAGCACTGATCGTCTGGTTGATCATCGGCGCGATTGCCGGTTGGCTGGCTGGGCAAATAATGAGTGGCGGTGGCTTCGGTTTAGTCGGAGACATTATCGTCGGTATCATCGGTGCGTTCATTGCCGGCTGGCTGTTCCCATATCTTGGGCTTCATCTAGGTGCCGGCATCATTGGTGAGATTATCGCTGCAGCCATCGGAGCGATCATTTTGCTGTTCGTCGCGCGATTGGTACGACGAGCGTAGCGGCGCGGATCTGATGAATGTTTAGACGGGCTGTCGGCGGCGACGGTGGCGGCCCGTTGTTGTTTCTGCAGTTCCTGACACGCTGTCGCATGTGCCATTATGATTGTAACTTGTGCAAACATCGTTTGCGAAGGTTGCATCTTGGCTGGAACGTGCTTAGGGCTTGTGCGAATCGCGAGGCGGGGTGAGCGGCAGAGTAATGCCTAAGGTACCAATTTCCTGTTTCATCATTGCTAAGAACGAGGGCGACCGTATCGCCCAAACCATACGATCCCTGCGCCCGTGGGCGAACGAAGTCGTCGTGATCGACAGCGAAAGCACGGACAATACGGTGAGCGTCGCGCTTGCCGAAGGATGCAGGGTCATCACGCAGCCGTGGCTGGGGTTTGGTGCGCAAAAACGCTTCGGCGAAGACCAATGCCGCAATGACTGGGTCTTCAATATAGACGCCGACGAGGTGGTCACGCCGGAACTCGCGCAGGAAATCATCGCCACGTTCAAGAACGGCAACCCGAAATTCGTGGCTTACGGACTGCCGATAGATCTGGTGTATCCGGGGGCCGAGGCGCCACGCCCGTTGGCGCGGGATCATTGGTATGTGAGGCTCTACAACCGGCGGTTCATCAGGTTCAGGAATTCGAACGTTCATGATGCGGTCGTGACCGACGGGGTTGCGGTGGGCGCGCTCAAGTCGCCCATCTATCATTACTCGATGCGGTCTTTTGCCGATATGAAACGCAAGCTCGACGAGCGTACGTGGCTCATGGTCGAAAACGCCGGATCGACCTCTCAGGGCGTGCTCGCATCGCGTTTGATCGTCGAGCTGCCGATGAATTTTTTCAAATATTACATCGTCAGGCGGCACTGGACCGGCGGTCTCGTGGGCCTGAGGTACGCATCGATACAGGCGGTTTTCAGATTTCTGAAAATCTACCGCGTCTTGCGGTCGGACAAAACGAAGACATCGGCGCGGGATGTGACGGCCTGAACGGCTGAAGCACTGAATTCACGCGCGAATTCCTCCGGCAGAAACCGGGATCGACGCGAAGAGGGGTCTTTCATCCGGCGGCCTTTTACGAGTATAGACTAGCCACCTTTGGCCCCGTAGCTCAGCTGGATAGAGCGCGAACCTTCTAAGTTCGATGTCGCAGGTTCGAATCCTGCCGGGGTCGCCATCTAAAAATTTCTCGAACCAGCGACACGGTTTCCCGCTCGCGCCCCCTGCTGCCGCCCATTCGTCGAACCTCATGGATCTTTTCCGGGACCGGGCGTTTGGGCAACGACCCCCACGCCGCTCTGCTCCGGCTTTGCATCGGTCCTTGCTCCCTTATGAAGCATTACGACATATTGTGTTGCCGCAGATCGACGAACGGACAGCTGCCAGCTTTTTTGACAACCGGAGACGGCGCATGGGGTTGTCACGCTTCATTCGAAAGTTTGTTGGTTCTCGCCAGACGTCCGAGGGTCCCTCTTTCGAAGTTGAGCGTCTTCCGGAGCTTCGCGGAGAACCGATTAAATTCGGACCAATCCGGGTGCTGTCCTACCGGCCGCCAATTTTCCTTTCCGGCATCCCCTATGATGAGTTTCTTGGAATGGCGCCCGCGTTCGGGAGGCATTATGGAGACGTCGAAGCCGGTTTCATCATCTTTCCTACCTGGTCGATAGAAACGCCCCAAAAGGCGAAGGCAATTCGACAGTCATTTCTTCAGCACACCAAGCGCTATCCCCGCCATAAGATCCGATACATTTGCAACACGCCGGGCGAGACACGGCTCCTCGAAAAATTTGGCCAGCCCGCGATGTTTCTCAATCACAAGTTTACCGTTTCTGAGCGGGTGTTCCGGCCGCTTCCAGAGGCCAGTGTCGAGTTTGACGCGATTTACAATGCTCGGTTCGTCGCTGGAAAGCGGCACGAATTGGCAGCTGAGATTGAGAGAATTGCCTACCTCACCTATTGCGAGCCGGAGGAAAGCCGGCAGCAGGATTTTAAACGCCTGTGGCGCGAAACGAAGGCGCGCTGTCCAGCACATGAGTTGCTGAACGAAATTTCAAATGACCTGCCGGTGCGTGTCTCTCATTCAGAGGTCAACGCCGCGCTCGCTTGGGCGTCGACCGGCCTTCTCCTTTCCGAGGTAGAAGGCGCGAGCTACGCAGCGGTGGAATATATGCTCGCTGGCCTTTCGGTCGTCAGCACGCCGAGCGCGGGAGGCCGGGACGCATATTTCGATCCCGAATACTGCATCGTATGTGACGCAACCCCGCGAGCGGTCCGCGATGCGGTCGCGGAGCTCAAGAGCAGGAACATTCCCAAATCATATATACGCGACAAGACGCTGAAAAAGCTTGAGCCTGAGAGACAACGCTTCCTGGCCTTGATCGATAGCCTCGTTGAGGAACTCGGCGGACAACCGCAGCCTGCCGGAGTTTGGCCATTCGGAGAGATAAGCGGCGTTCCCTGGGCGTCATTTGATATGCATCTCGCTGACTTTGATCAGGCCGCGGCTCGGCGGGCGGCCGCGCGGGCGGCTTCATGAGGACCTTGATCCTGCAAAAAACTTCGGGCCCAAGCCGGAAAATCCGGCATTGAGCCCGAAGTCAAAGGTCGTGGGTCGTGTCGAGAATTCTGATCAGTCGAACTTGAGCGTGAAGCCCCCCATGACGGTGCGCCCGAGGCCCGGCTTGATGCCGTCCGACCGATCCGCGATATAGAACTCGTTCGTCAGGTTTTGGCCGGAGACGAACAGCGAGAGCTGCTCGGTGACCTTGAGGTTGGAGCGAGCCGACAGCAGCCAGACGTCCGGGATCAAACCCTCTTCCGCATAGGACGAATTGATCGCATCCGTGTGGAACGCACCGCGATAGGTCCAGCTCAGGCTTGCGTCCCATCCGATGGCGTGCTCGACGCCAAGGGTGAGGTTCGCGAAGTGCCGGATCGATTCCGGTACGCTGTTTCCTGCAACGTTCTGCAGATTGTCGTCTTCGTCCAGCGCCGAGCCCTTTTCGATCTGCGCGTCGGCAAAAGTGTAGACCGCCTCACCGAAGAAATTCCAGGGACCGCCCGTGAAGGGCTTGCTGTCGAGCCGCGAGTAGATTTCGAAGCCGTTGATCGAGACCTCGTCGAGCGCCGTGAACACGCGGTCGCCGGCATCGTTCTGGAACGCTTCGCCGAACTGATAATTGTCAATCCGGTTGTGGAAGTAGGCCATATCGAGCGTCAGGCCGTGGAAGGCTGTCGTGCGGACGCCGAGCTCGAAATTATCGCCGATCTCCTCCTTGGGAGCGAGGAACGAGTCGAGATCATCGTTCGCATCGCGGATGATGTGCGGGGTGAGACCCCGGTGATATCCGCCGTAGACCGTTGTCCGCGGTGCTGCATTCCACGCGAAGCCAAGCATCGGCAGCACCTGGTCGTAGCTTTTGCTTCCCTTGATCCCTTCGTCGAGATCATGGAATTTGATGTCGTAGGTTTCGAGGCGGACGCCGGGTACCACGGTGAACGTCGGCGTTACGTGGATCGCGGACTGGATGAAGGCCGCGAACGACTGCGCTTCGAGCTTTGTCGGATCGCCGTCGCGAGCGCCCCGTCTTCCGAAGTTGAGAACCTCGCCAATCTCGCCGATGCGGTTCTGATTGTTGAAGTCTTGCTCTTCGTACCGGATGCCGGCTTGCAGGTCGTGCCGAATGCCGCCGACGAGCGGCAGATTTGCGAATTCGACACGCGAGTCGGCGCCGTAGTTTTTGTAGCGGCGGTCACGTCCTTCCATCAGGATATCGGCCCGCGTGTCGCCCGGCGCGTCTTCGCTGTTGAAGAAGCGCGCGCGCTCGTGATCGCTGGTGAAAAAGCGCGTCGAAACGGTCGTGTTCTTGTCGACGTAGTAATTGTGCGCCACCTGAAGGCGGAAGAAATCAGCATTGTAGTTGCTGAGATCGTGGCAGCACGGAGCTTCGAAGTTGCCGGCAGCCGCGCCTTTGGTCTTGTTGCGCCCGAACCTGAAGAAGTCCGCATACGAGCCAAGGAAGTTGTCCTCGTCGTAGGTATCGCGCTGACGGAAGTAGCCGCCCGAGATGGTCAGATCCTGGTTCGTGCCCCGGAATCCGATCGCACCGTAGAAGTCGTTGTAGCCGAGATCTTCGACATTCCACGAGCCGCCGGCATCAGCACCCGAGTACGAGGCGACGACGCCGACGTTCCCGAGGTTCTGACGCGTATGGATGTGGCGATAGTTGTTGATGTCCCTGTCGCTGCCATCCGTCGTCCCGATCGCACTCTTGATAACGGTCTCATTGGCGCCGAACGGCGAGAGATTGCGGAAGTTGATCACGCCGTGGTTGTTGAGCGGGCCGTAGTTGACGATGGGTCCGCGCATCACCTCGATGCTCTCGATACGTTCGAGTGGCGGCGTGTAGTGCGTGGATGAGTCGAGATAGGTCGAGAAGTTGATCGGTACGCCGTCCTCCATGACGAGGACCTTGCGCGAGCGGCGGAATGGCGAGCCGCGGACACCGATGCCGCTGTGGCGCGACATGCCGTCGTCCGTGACGGTCACGACGCCCGGCACGTTGACCAGGGCTTCATGGGTCGTCAGCGGGCGCTCAGCTTCGATATCACCGGACGTCACCCGGCTGGCGGAGCCCGCGAAGTCCTGCAGGTTGTCAGGCAGCACGGACTTGGCATTGATCGGCGAAATCGGTCCGCTCTCGGCTCGTGCAGCTGCACCGCCGCTTGCCTTTGCGCCGTACGGCGAGTTTTCAAGGACCGGTGCGTCCGGCGCAGCCGCCGCGGTCGGAGCCGGCGCCGATGGGGGCGTCGCGGCCTGCACCGGTGCGGTCTTTTTCTTCGCCGCTGGAGGCGTTTTCTTTTGCTGAACAACCTCAACGTGCGGCAGTTCAGACTGGTGGGAGGGCTCTGCGGTCGTCTGGGCGCTTCCGGGCGAGGCCATGAGTCCGACTGTGCCGGCCATAACCGTAAGCTTCAGTTTTCTACGTCTCAAAATTTGGTACCCCCAAATAACTCCTTGTTGAATCTCAGGAAATCTGACCCCCCAGCCAGAGTTGCTCTTCCCGCGATATGTTCCGATATAGTGTTACATGTTCAATTAGAAGGCACCTCACCGATTGTTGACCAAAAGTTGAATGAATTTGCCGGAGCGTCCGGCACGACAATCGTCGTCGTCGCCTGTGTCGACGGCGATCACGCCGTCTATGACTCGATCCAAGCCGCCGCCTGGCGCTGGCAGCCGTAGCGGCGTCTCCAATGTTTCAGATCGCCGTGACAACGCCGGCTCATTTTCGCTGACCGTGTTTGCGCTGCCCTTGACGCCAAGTCCTTTCGCGTCACAGCTTTAGCCTCGGCGCGCTATCGCGATGCGGAAGGGGGGCTGTCCATGACGGTCAATTCGGAAGACGATTTCATCAAAAAGGTCGAGCGCGCCTATCAGGGCGAAGTCTACGGCGAAGCGCTCTACAGTGGCATCGCCAGCGCGATGGACGATCCGGCCCGCGCCGAGAAATGGCGCGTATTGACCGAACTCGAAGTGGTGACGAAAGCCCGTATGCGCGACCTCGTCGCCAAGCTCGGCGGCGACCCGCGCGAAAGCGACGTCTTCCGTCAAAAGGGCGTCGATCACGTTCAGAAATATGCGCGCATGCCGTGGACCGACTTCATGAAAGTCTTTAGCCGCGAGCTTGATCCAATCATCGAGCGCTACGCCGCTCTCGAAGAGCGATGCGCGCCGGACGACGTCGAGACATTGCGGTTCCTGACGGAGCATGAAGTCGTGACCAAGGCCTTCTGCGACCTCGAATTGGCCGGAAGGTCCGATATATCCATTGAGCCGACGCGCGAGCTGATCGCCAAGATGCGCACGGCATAGAAGGGGCGGGCACACGGCACTCCCGCCACGGGCCATCCTGACGCAACGGTTTATGATGTGTCGCAATTAGCAAAGTTTGCGTCTTCTGCGGCAGCACGGAAGTCTCGCTCGCCGCCTAACTAACGCATGCATCTCGATAAATGGTCGCTTAGCACACGCGTCGCGTGATGCCTGTGGGGAGTGTGGATGAGGAAAGATTACTCTTCCTGGTCGCTTTTCACGAAGGGCCTCAGGCACAATGAGGGCTGGAATCCGGCGTGGCGGAGCGCCGAGCCGAAACCATCCTACGACGTCGTCATCGTTGGCGCAGGCGGCCACGGCTTGGCGACGGCTTACTACCTCGCGAAAGACCATGGCGTTCGCAATATTGCGGTCCTCGAGAAGGGATATCTCGGCGGCGGCAACACCGCGCGCAATACGACGATCGTCCGTTCCAATTATCTTTGGGACGAAGCGGCCCTGCTCTACGAGCACGCTCTGAAACTTTGGGAAGGCCTGACCGAAGATCTGAACTTCAACGTCATGTTCAGCCAGCGGGGCGTGTTCAACCTCGGACACACGCTGCAGGACATGCGCGATATCGAACGCCGCGTGAATGCCAACAACCTCGACGGCATCGACGCGATGGTACTCGATGCCGCCGAGGTGAAGCGCCGTATCCCGATCCTCAACACATCGAAGTCAGCGCGATATCCGGTCCTCGGCGCAAGCTTTCAACCGCGCGGCGGCGTCGCCCGCCATGACGCGGTCGCGTGGGGCTTTGCGCGCGCAGCAAGCAAATACGGCGTCGACATCATCGAGAATTGCGAAGTCACTGGAATGGACATCGCGAACGGCCGCATCGCTGGGCTCGAGACGACGCGCGGCACGATCAGAAGCGAGCGCGTCGGCTGCGTCGCGTCAGGGCACTCGTCCGTTCTCGCCAAAATGGCCGGCATTCGCATGCCGATCGAAAGCCATCCGCTGCAAGCATTCGTATCGGAATCGATGAAGCCCGTCCTCGATACCGTCGTCATGTCGAATGCGGTGCACGGCTATGCGAGCCAGTCGGACAAGGGTGAACTCGTCATCGGTGCGGGTATCGATCACTACACGAGCTATACGCAGCGCGGCAGCCCGCACATCATCGAGCATACCGCCGCCGCCATCCTCGAGCTCTTTCCGATGTTTTCGCGCGCGCGCATGAACCGCCAATGGGGCGGCATCGTCGATACGACGCCCGACGCATGTCCGATCATCAGCAAGACAAAGGTCAAAGGCCTCTACTTCAACTGCGGTTGGGGAACGGGCGGCTTCAAGGCGACGCCGGGATCGGGGAATGTCTTCGCCCACACGATTGCGCGCGACGATCCGCATCCGCTCAACCGCGCGTTCGATCTTGCACGCTTCTCGACAGGGCATCTTATCGATGAGCACGGCGCAGCTGGCGTCGCTCACTAATTCAGGACCGCACGATGTTTGTGTTGTTTTGCCCGCACTGCGGCGAAAAACGGGAAGAGGAAGAATTCGGATACGGCGGCGAGGCGTTCATTCCGCGCCCCGCTACTCCCGAAGCGCTCGATGACGAAGCTTGGGGCGACTATCTCTTCATGCGCAAAAATCCCAAGGGCTGGCATTGGGAAATGTGGTCGCACAACACCGGGTGCCGCAAGTTCTTCGTCGTGAAGCGCAACACCGCGACGAATGCCATTGCCGGATCGTGGACGCTGGCCGAAGGCCGCAAGGCCTATGATGCGGAGGGCGGCTCGACGTGAGCAGTTATCGGGTCCGCCGCCCTGGCGCGCGGGTAGATTTCGACAAGCCCCTGACATTCTCCTTCGATGGCCAGGCTTACGATGGCTTCGCAGGCGATACGCTTGCCTCGGCGCTGCTCGCGAATGGCACGCGAATGCTTGCCCGCAGCTTCAAGTACGGCCGCCCGCGCGGCATCATCGGCACCGGGCCGGAAGAGCCGAACGCGCTGATGCAGATCGAAACCGGCGCGCATACGATACCCAATCTCAAGGCAACGCAGGTCGAGCTTTACGACGGCCTCGTCGCGCGCCGGACGACGGGCTGGCCGACACTTGAATTCGATCTGAAGAGCCTCGGTGGATTGTTTTCGCGGTTCATGCCCGCGGGCTTCTATTACAAGACGTTTCAAAACCAGAAGCTCTGGCCGAAGTTCGAGCACATCATAAGGCAGGCCGCGGGCTATGGCAGCGCGCCGTCCGAACCGGACCCGGAAACGTACGATCACAGCCATCGGCACGCACAGGTCGTCATCGTTGGCGGCGGTGCGTCTGGATTGCTCGCGGCCCTGCTGGCCGGACGTGCCGGGCTGAAGGTTGTCCTGCTCGACGAGCAGAACGAGTGTGGCGGCTGGCTTTTGTCGTCGCCGCACAGCGTCATCGGCGGGGAACAGGCAAGCGCTTGGCTGAAGTCTGCGGTCGGTGAACTGCAAAGCCTGCCGAACGTGCAGGTGTTGACGCGCACGAGCGCCTTCGCGCTCCACGACATGAATTTGGTGCTCGCCGTCGAGCAGCTTCAGGATCATCTGCCGATAGCCGATCGCGCCGCCCATCAGCCGCGCCAGAGACTGCATCGCATTCGCGCTGAGCGCGTCGTCTTGGCGACGGGCGCGATCGAGCGGCCGCTGGTGTTCGGCAACAACGATGTTCCGGGCATCATGACGGCGTCGGCGCTGACGACATACCTCAATCGTTACGGGGTTGCCGTCGGCAAACGCATTCTTCTGCAAACGAGCAACGATCACGTCTATCAGGGGGCCGCTGATCTCGCGCGCGCCGGCTGCGAAGTCGTGCTCGCCGATACGCGCACGCGCATAAATCCTGCCTGGGAAAAGCGTGTGCGTGCCGCCGGTGTCGATGTCAGAACAGGCTTCGGGATCGCCTATGCGCGGGGAAGGCGCGCGGTCACAGGCGCGCAGCTCGTAAAGCTCGACGCACAACGCAATGTCGTTGTTGGCAGCGGCCCGTCTATCGACTGCGATGCGCTGGGAAGCTCAGGCGGCTTATCGCCAACGGTCCATCTCTACTGCCACGACGGCGGTCGGCCTCATTGGGACGAAGAGAGATTGGCCTTCGTCGTGCCGGAAGCGGGCCGCGCGAAATCCGGCATCTACGGCGTCGGCGCGGTGACCGGCGAATTCGGCTTGCAGAACGCGCTTGAGCAAACGGAGCGCATAACGCGTGAACTCCTTTCATCGCTTGGCAAGTCCGCGCCCACATCATCAGGCAATCTAAAAACGGATGAACCGGATGCGACCCCGGCGCGGCGCATCTTCCGAGTGCCGGACGGCCGGGCCGAGGGCCACGGCAAGAAGGCCTTCGTCGACTTCCAGAACGACGTTTCGGCCGCCGACATCCATTTGGCGGTGCGCGAGAACTATCGATCGATCGAACATATCAAGCGCTATACGGCGTTGGGCTTCGGAACGGATCAAGGCAAGCTCTCCAACGTCAACGGCTTCGCGATCGCAGCCGACGTTCTTGGCAAGAGCATCCCGGAAGTCGGCACGACAACGTATCGCCCGGCCTATTCGCCCGTGACGTTCGGCACGCTCGCAGGCGCTCATGCGGGCGATACCTTCGAGCCGCGGCGCTATTCGCCGATGCAGGCAGCTCACGTTGCGCGCGGCGCTGAGTTCGAACCGGTCGGCCAGTGGTTGCGGCCCTGGTATTTTCCACAGACGGGCGAGGACCTTCACGCGGCGGTGCGCCGGGAGTGTCTGGCGGCGCGGCGCGGTGTCGGCATCATGGACGCCTCCACGCTTGGCAAAATAGACCTTCGCGGCAAGGACGTTCGCGAATTCCTCAACCGTGTCTATGCCAACGCCTGGACCCAGCTTGCGCCGGGCAAATGCCGCTACGGCTTGATGCTCGATGAGAACGGCATGGTGATGGACGACGGCGTGACCGCGTGCGTTGCCGACAACCACTTCCTCATGACGACGACGACGGGCGGTGCCGCGCGCGTTATGACGTGGCTCGAGAAATGGCATCAGACCGAATGGCCGGATCTCGACGTCTACATGACGTCGGTTACGGATCACTGGGCGACAGCCGCCGTCGTCGGACCGAAGAGCCGGCAAGTTCTGGCGAAGATCTGCAGCGACATCGACCTGTCGCCGTCGGCTTTCAAATTCATGGATTGGCGCGAGGGAACAGTCGCAGGCGTTCCCGCGCGCGTGTTCCGCATCAGCTTTTCGGGTGAACTGGCGTTCGAGGTCAACGTCGACGCAAATTACGGCCATCACGTCTGGGAAGCGCTGATGGACGGCGGCCGTGAATTCGATATCACGCCCTACGGCACCGAGACGATGCACGTCTTGCGCGCCGAAAAGGGCTTCATCATCGTCGGCCAGGACACGGACGGATCCATGACGCCGCTCGATCTCGATATGGCCTGGGCCGTCGGCATGAAGAAGCCGTTCAGCTTCATCGGCAAACGTTCGTTCGCGCGCAGCGATACGGCGGGCCCCAACCGCAAACAGCTCGTCGGCCTACTGACGGACGATCCGCAAATCGTGCTCGCCGAAGGCGCTCAGGTCATCGAGCGCGCCGATGTCACGCCACCGGCCGCGATGCTCGGCCACGTCACGTCGAGCTACTACAGCCCCGAACTCGGCCGCTCGATTGCGCTGGCGGTCGTCCGCGACGGCATCGCCCGGAGGAGCGAAGACGGACACAAATCCGGACGAGACCTGCTCTACGCCTACGCTGGCGGCAAAGCGCACAAGGTGACGGTCGTCTCTCCTGTTTTCGTCGACCCGAAAGGAGATCGGCAGAATGTCTGAGCCAACCATGCGGTCGCCCCTCCATTCCTTCGGTCTGGAAGAGCAGGCAAAGCCCATCGACGGCAGTTGCGGCGTCTGGGCCAACGAAATTCCGCACCTCGGATACATTAGCCTTCGCGGTAACGGCACCGATCCTGCCTTCGTTACCGCCGCATCGACATCGCTCGGCGTATCGCTTCCGCTCCGGCCGTGCACGTTCGCTTCATCGAACGGCATAACGATTTTGTGGCTCTCCCCGGACGAGTGGATGATCGTCTGTCCGCGCGCTCAATTGTCCGCGCTGTTGGGCAGTCTGCGTCACGCTCTGACGGACGTGCGCAGTCAGGTCGTCGATAACTCGGGCGGCTACACGCAAGTCATTATCGAAGGCCCGAACGCCCTCGACGTTCTGCAGCATGTCAGCGTCTATGATTTCGCGGGGCTGGAACCGGGCCGCGTCGTCGGCACGACATTCGGCAAGTCGTCGGTTTACGCATTCCGCCAGGGCGAAGGCTACCGCGTGGTGATCCGGCGCAGCTTCGCCGACTACATTTGGCGCTACCTCGTGCGCGCTGCCGTCCCCTACGGATTGGGTATTGCTGACCTCGCCGGCAGCCGCGTCACTGAAGAGGGAGTGCCAGCATAATGCGCTACCCATCGATCTTCACACCGATCAAGCTCAACCAATTGACGCTGCCGAACCGCATCTACTCGACGGCGCACGCCGAGGTTTATGCGGAAGCCGGAGGCATGCCGGGCGATCGCTACATTCGCTACTATGAGGAGAAAGCCAAGGGCGGCCTCAGCATGGCAATCTGCGGCGGGTCGAGCCCCGTGTCGATCGACGTTCCGCAAGGCGCGTGGCGGCCTGTCAACCTGACGACCGATCGCGTCATCGAACCGATGGCTCGGCTCGCGGAAACGGTCCATCGCCATGGCATGAAGATCATGATCCAGGCGACGCATATGGGGCGCCGCTCGGCTTATGCCGGCGATCCGTGGCCGCATCTCGTCTCGCCGTCAGGCGTGCGCGAGTTCGTGCACCGCGGCAATGCCAAGGCCATCGAGATTGAAGATATCCGTCGCATCATCGGCGATTTCGCGGCGGCCGCGAAGCGCGTGCAGGCATCGGGTTTCGACGGCATCGAGATCTCGGCCGCCCATCAGCAACTGATCGACCAGTTCTGGTCTCCACGCAGCAACATGCGGACTGACGAGTGGGGCGGCAGCCTTGAGAACCGCATGCGGTTCGGCTTGGAGGTGCTGACCGCCGTGCGCGAAGCCGTCGGCCGCGATTTCTGCGTCGGACTGCGCATGTGTGCCGATGAGTTCCATGAGGACGGACTTGATCACGAAGTCCTCAAGGAAATCGCACAGCGCATGTGCGAGACACGCATGATCGATTTCTTCAGCGTGATCGGTTCGGGCGCGGATACGCATAACACGCTGGCGAATTGCATGCCGCCGATGGCGTTGCCGCCCGAGCCGTTCGTGCATCTTGCCGCCGGAATCAAGTCCGTCGTCGATGTTCCGGTGCTTCATGCGCAAGGCATCCGCGATATCACACAGGCGGAACGCATCCTCGCGAACGGCCTCGTCGATATGGTCGGCATGACCCGCGCGCACATCGCCGATCCGCACATCATGAAGAAGGTGCGCGAAGGACGCGAGGACCAGATCCGTCAGTGCGTCGGCGCCAACTATTGCATCGACCGGATGTATTCGGGCTCCGATACGCTTTGCGTCCAGAACGCAGCGACCTCGCGCGAAGCGACGATGCCTCATGTCATTACGCCCGCCAAAGACGCGAGAAAAAGGCGCGTGGTGGTCGTCGGCGGCGGACCGGCCGGGCTCGAGGCCGCGCGCGTATCGCGATCGCGCGGCCATGACGTCGTTTTGTTCGAACGCAATTCGGCGGTCGGTGGCCAGATCAACCTCGCAGCGAAGGCACCGCAGCGTGAGCAGATGGCGGGCATCGTCCGCTGGTTCGATCTCGAAACGAAACGTTTGGGCGTCGACCGGCGACTTGATACGGAAGCGACGCCCGAGATGGTGCTGAGCGAGCAGCCCGACATCGTGGTTCTCGCGACGGGCGGCCGAAGCTTCACCGATCAGGTCGCCAACTGGGGCGCAAAAGACGGGCTATCCGTTAGCTCCTGGGACATCCTTTCGGAGAAAGTGGCGCCCGCCGAGAACGTGCTCATTTACGACGGCATCAGCGCGCATGCGGGGTTCGGCACCGCGGATTTCCTCGCAAGCCGCGGCGCAACCGTCGAGATCGTGACGCCGGATGCGAAGGTTTCCGATGACGTCGGCGGCACGACATTCCCGATCTTCTACCGTCGCCTCTATGCGCAAGGCATCATTCCGACGCCGAATTTCTGGCTCGATCGCGTCTACGCGGAAGGCAACAAGAAGGTCGCCGTGCTGCGCAACGAATATACGGACGAGCTTGAAGAGCGCGTCGTCGATCAGGTAGTTATCGAAAACGGCATCACGCCGAATACCGAGCTTTACACGTCGCTGAAGGACCGCTCTCTCAATCGCGGGCAGGTCGATCTCGCATCGCTGTATGCTGCCGAGCCGCAACCCGCGCTCCAGGAAGCGACGGACGGCGAGCGATTCCTTCTCTTCCGCGTCGGCGATTGCGTTTCGATGCACAACATTCACGCTGCCATCTACGACTCGCTCCGGCTGTGTAAGGATTTCTGATCGTGTCCGTTGCGGTTGCCGTCACGGTACTCTTTTGGGTGTCTGTCGCGACGCTGGCGATAGGCTTGGCGCGCCGGGCGAGGTTGTGGCGAACGGGCCGGGAAGCGGACGTCGAATGGGCGGGCCTCTTGGCTGTTCCCAAACGTTACTTCGTCGATCTCCATCATGTCGTCGCCCGCGATCCGTACATCGCGAACACGCACATCGCGACGGCAGGCGGTGCATTCGCGGCCCTGGTGCTCGTGGCGATCAACTACGGCCTCGGACTTTATGCACCGGTATTGGACTGGGCCATTCTACTCGCCGCAGGCGTCATGCTGACGGGCGTGTATTTCGTGTGGATGAGGCGGCGTCATCCCCCTCTCAGACTGTCCGGCGGCGCTTGGAACAGGTTGCCTTATACGTTGGCTGCGTTCGCGCTCGGGCTTGCCCTTCTGACGTTGGTGCCATCGCAAACGCTGTCTGCTGGAATAGCGATCGCTGCACTCGCGCTCCTGCTTGCAGGATCGGCGGAACTCGCGCTTGGGATCGGAGCCGGCGGTCCGATGAAGCACGCGGTCGCAGGGCTCCTGCATCTCGCATTCCATCCCCGGCCCGAGCGCTTCGCGGGAGTGCGATCAACCGCACTCTCGCCGCTGAAATTGAGCAATCACGATTTCGGAACGCGTAAGCCTTCTGATTTTCTATGGACGGAACTCTTGAGTTTCGACGCGTGCGTCGAATGCGGGAAATGCGAGCAATCCTGTCCGGCCTTTGCGGCAGGCCAGCCGCTCAATCCGAAAAAGCTCATTCAAGATCTCGTCGCCGGCTTATCGGGCTCGAACGATAGCGCCTATGCGGGAAGGCCCTATCCGGGCATCCCGATCGGATCGCATCACGGGGAGCTTTCCGCCGCGATCGTCCCGAAGCTGATTGAAGCGGAGACGGTGTGGTCCTGCACGACATGCCGGGCATGTGTCGAAGAGTGCCCCATGCTGATCGAGCACGTCGACGCGATTGTCGGCATGCGCCGCAGCCTCAATCTCACGCAGGGAGAGGTGCCCGGAACCGCGCCCGAAACGTTGAGTAACTTGCGCGAGACCGAAACCCAGGGCGGCCATGCGAGGGCCGCCCGATATAACTGGGCCGTCGATCTCGATGTGCCGATAATCGAGCCAGGCAAGCCCGCAGATTTGTTGCTTGTGGCGGGCGAAGGCGCATTCGACATGCGCTACCAGAGGACACTCAGAGCGCTCGTCAAACTTCTGAAGGCTGCAAGAGTTGACTTTGCCGTCCTCGGCGAGCGTGAGCGCGATACCGGCGACACCGCGCGCCGTCTCGGCGATGAGGCGACGTTCCAGTCTTTTGCGAAGCGGAATATCGAGACGTTTGCGTCGCTCGATTTCAAACGCATCGTCACGTCCGACCCGCATGTGCTGCACAGCTTGCGCAACGAATATCCGGCGCTCGGCGGGAAATACACTGTCATTCATCACACCGCCCTTCTTGCCGAGCTGGCCGAGCAAGGGAAGCTGCAGCTCGGAAAATCACCCGAGGCGAGGGCGCTGACCTATCACGATCCCTGCTACCTCGGCCGCTATAACGGTGAGACGGAAGCCCCACGCGCCCTCTTGCGAAAGCTCGGCATTGAAGTGCGCGAAATGCAGCGTTCGGGTCTGCGCGGCAGATGCTGTGGAGGTGGAGGCGGCGCACCGCTGACCGATATTCCCGGCAAGCAACGCATTCCAGATATTCGAATGGCCGATGCACGCGATGTCGGAGCGGACGTCATCGCCGTCGCATGCCCGCAATGCACCGCCATGCTGGAGGGCGTCGCAGGAGCGCACGCCGAGGTACTTGATATTGCCGAACTTGCCGCCGCCTCGCTGGAGGCTCGCCCATGAGCGATGTGAAACGCATCAATCCGCGCCGGCCCTACCGCATGTCGCCCACGGGGCTGCGCCGTATCGTGCTGGGAGAAATCGCATCCGCTGATCCGCACATTGGCGTGACGGCACATGAGACGCAGCAGGCTAAACCGTTGCGCACGCGCGAGCCGGCGAAGCGCTGGCACATGGCCGTCGCCCATTCCGAGCGCGGCCGCCTCGACGATCACGCGCGCGAAGCCATAGCGGCGGCAAGCATCCTCGCGACGCCGGACACGGGCGTCGTCGCGGTGATCCTCGGCGAACTTCATGAGAACGCCGGAGAACTCGGCGCAGATAAGATTGTCGTTGTTCCTGACCTCGACGCCACCCGATTTCAGCCGCAACGAGAAGAGGCGGTCGTCCAAGTTCTGTTGGACGAATTCGTACCCGCGCACGTGTTCATGCCCGACAATCTGCGAGGGGATGGCGACCTTGGTCGCCGTTTGATCGCCAAGGACAATGCCTTCGCGGCAACGCATGTGATCGAATTGGACGCGCGACACGTCTCGGTAAGTTGGTCCGGTGGCGCGGAGATCGCGAAAGCGCCGTTGCCGCGCTTCGTCCTCCTCGCGCCCGGCGTGGTCGACGCCAAGCTGCCGTTCGCTGGCGCTGGTGAGCTCTTGCCGGCTCCGAAACTGCCGGGCGTTACCGAGGCTTACCGCGACCTCGGGCTCGAGCCGACCGAGGCCGCTGACATTGCACTCGAAGAAGCGGACTTCATCGTCTCAGCCGGGAATGGCGTAGAGAACGTCGAAACGCTCGGCACGCTCGCTCGCACGCTCGGCGCTGCGATCGGCGCGAGCCGCGTCGCAGTCGATGAAGGCAAATTCTCCCGCGACAAGCAAATTGGCGCATCCGGAAAGTCGGTGAACGCGACGACCTATTTCGCAATCGGCATTTCAGGAGCGGTTCAGCATCTGCAAGGCATCAAGGGCTGCCGGCACGTCATCGCCATCAATCGCGACGGCGGTGCACCCATCGTCAAGCGCGCCGACCTCACCGTCATCGGCGACGCCGAAGAGCTTATGCAGGCGCTGATCACGCGGGTATCGCAAGCACGCAACCAGGGTGAAGTTCCGAGGTCGAAGGATGAGTAATGCCTTCACAGTCGCGGCTCTGATCTCGGCCGGCCGGCATCCGGTAAGCGGCGCGCCGCGAGCCTGCCGCGGGGATGCCGTCGCGATGGCATTGGGCCGCCGGATGGCCGGTGATGGCCTTCGTGTCGTTCACGCCGGTGCCGCGGAAGAACCGTCGCTTCAGGACTATCTGGCGCTTGGAGCAGGCACGATCGAGGCCTTGCCGCTCGATAGCAGCGGCGATGCCGTCGCGACGCTTGCCGCCCACCTGAAGAACGTCGATATCATCCTGACGGGAAGCAACGCGGAGTCGGGCGCCGGCAGCGGGCTGTTGCCGTACGCGCTGGCACGGGCTCTCGCGCGCCCAGTCGCAGGCAACGTCCTCGACGCGCGTGTTCAAAAAACCGCGGGTGAGGGCTGGGACGTCGAAATTCGCCAGTTCCTGCCGAAGGGGCAACGGCGGCGCATCGGTTGCGCTCTGCCGCTTGTGATTGCCGTTCATCCGCGCGCGCCCGTTCAACTGAAATATGCATACGCTCGGCGCCTCTCCGGCCGCATCGAACGGTTTCCGGAAACGCCCACAGATACTTGCGTCGCGCAGCCCGTGTGGACCGTAGAGACTGCGTCACGCCGTCCCATTCGGCTCAAGGCGCGGGAAACAAAGTCCGGCCACGCACGGATGCAGGCGGCCGTCGTCGCCGAGGCGAAAGGTGGCATTGTCGCTTTTGAAGGCTCAACCGTCGATAAAGCACAAGTGATGCTGAACTATCTGAGAGAACATCGTCTCGTCGATTTCTAGCATGCCCGTGCGAAGGGAGGATCACATGCAAATATCCAACGAACTGCGGGCGATGATCGGACGCCGCCGGCCGGGGTATAGCCTCGAAGCGCCGTTCTATCGGGACAAAGAGGTGTTCGACCTCGATATGGACGTCATCTTTGGACGCCACTGGATCTATGTCGGTGTCGAACCGGACATTCCGGAGCCGGGAGATTATTTCACGGTGCCGTTGGGCCGCACGTCGGTTGTCGTTGTGCGCGACGACGACATGACGATCCGCGCTTTTCACAACGTTTGCCGCCATCGCGGCGCGCGCCTCTGCGACGGCGATAAAGGCAGCGTTGGCAACGTTGTTTGCCCCTATCATCAGTGGACATACGATTTAAGGGGCAATCTTATTCACACTGAGCACATGGGCGAGGGATTCGACCGCAGCCAATTCAGCCTGAAGACGGTGCACGTCGGAAACGTTGCGGGCCTCCTGTTCATATGCCTTGCCGACGAGCCGCCAGCGGACTTCGAACAGATGCGCCGGGAAATGGAGCCATATATTCTCCCGCATCGGATCAGCGACTGCAAAATCGCGTACGAGGAAGATCTCATCGAGAACGGCAATTGGAAGTTCACGATGGAGAACAACCGCGAATGCTATCATTGCAAGGCGAACCATCCGGAGCTCACGGTCTCGCTCTACGAATTCGGATTTGGCTACCAGCCGTCGCCGGAGAATGCCGAAGAGGTTCATGCGTTCCGGGAACTGATTGAACGCGAGCATGCACGGTGGGAATCGTGCGGGCTTCCCTCCGTCGAACTCGAATTCCTGGACAGCCGCGCCACGGCCTTCCGTACCGAGCGTCTGCCGCTCGACAAGGCGGGTGAATCGCAAACGATGAACAGCAAAGTCGCATGCCAGAAATTGCTGGGTGACCTCACGCAGCGCAATCTCGGCGGCTTGTCGTTCTGGACCCAGCCGAATTCCTGGCATCACTTCATGAGCGATCATATCGTCACCTTCAGCGTGCTGCCGATAGATCCCGAGCGCACACTGCTCAGAACGAAGTGGCTCGTTCACAAGGACGCGGTCGAAGGCCGGGACTACGATCCGAAGGAGCTGAGCGAAGTGTGGCATGCAACCAACAAGCAGGACGGATCGCTCGTTGAGCGCACGCAAATCGGTTCGCAAAGCGCAGCCTACCAGCCTGGCCCGTATTCGCCCTACACGGAGGAGCTGGTGGAAAAATTCATGTCCTGGTACTTCAAGCGTCTGCGTACGGAAACGGGGCAGGAATCCGCAATCGTCAGCCCATTTGCAGCGAGCGCCTGATCGATCATGAGTGATAAAGGCCGGCCGAGCCGCCTGGGGCCGGAACTTTGGGACGCGACGCCCGGCAAGTGGAATGCCGATGAGGACGATACGCTCGTGTGCGCGCACGTGCGCCAGGAGACGCACGACGTCAAGAGCTTCCTGTTCCGGACGCAGTCGCCGCGTCTCTTCCGCTTCCGGCCTGGCCAGTTCATCACGCTCGAACTCGAGATCGATGGCGCGGTGATCAATCGCTGCTACACGATTTCTTCGCCGCCGACGCGGCCCGACACGCTGTCGATAACGGTGAAGCGCCATCCGGGCGGCAAGGTCTCGAATTGGCTGCACGATAACTTGAAGCCAGGCTCGAAGATCAAGGCGCTCGGACCATCGGGCGACTTCAGCTGCACGCTGCACTCGGGCCCGAAATACCTGTTCCTCTCGGGCGGCTCCGGCGTGACGCCGTTGATGTCGATGGCGCGCACGCTCTACGAACTCGGCGAAGATCATGATGTGGTCTTCGTCCACAGCGCGCGGTCGCCGCGCGACATCATTTTTCGCCACGAGCTGGCGATGATGACCCACGGCACCAGCAACTTTAGAACGGCGTTCGTATGCGAGAAGCAGGGCGAGGCCCGCGATTGGAGTGCGCCGACAGGCTACCTCACGTTGCCGCTGCTGAAGTCCATCGTCCCCGATCTGGCTGAGCGCGAAGTCTTCTGCTGTGGGCCGGAAGCCTACATGGCAAATGTCCGTGCCATGTTGCGAGACGCCGCTTTCGATATGGCGCACTACCACGAAGAAAGCTTCTCGTTCGAACGGCAAGGCGTGCCGCTAGCAGAATCCGCCGCTGCTGGGGCAGGAGCCGAAGCGCCCGGTCGGAGCTTCAAAATCGAATTCACGCGATCGGGCCGCACGATCGACTGCCGGCCGGATCAGTTCATTCTCGATGCGGCGCGAGCCGCCGGAATGCGGCTTCCGTTTTCTTGCAGCAAGGGCGTGTGCGGCACGTGCAAAAGCAAGAAGCTCTCAGGTCAGGTTGCGATGACGCACGGCGGCGGCATTCGCCAGCGCGAGATCGACGCCGGCATGATCCTGATTTGCTGCAGCAAGCCGCTCGAGAACATCACGATCGAAAAGTAATTCGCGCTCGTCAATCCTTGCGGCGCAAGATGGCCTGCAGGACGTCGCGAATGCCGATGGCACCCACGAAGCGATCCTCGTCGTCGAACAACGCGACGGGCGCGGTGCCGGACTTGTGCATGGCGAGAATGACTGTCTTCAGGCTCGTGCCGGGCCTTGCCCAATAGACGGGTGAAGAGTCTTCGTCGACGTGCTTTTCACACTCGCCGCATGTCACCCAAGCCGCTTGGCGGCCATCGCACTCGGCGGCTTCCACCTTGCCTGCCGCGTCGAGTTTGAATTTCGTCGTCTTTCGCCGGTCGAGCCAGATCCAGTCATCGCCCGCTTGTTCGAGATCGCGCATGTCGCGCATGACGTTCCACGCAGTCAGCACCGACAATGGATTAACATTGGCGATGAAATCGCGCACGTAGTCGTCGGCAGGCTGGAGCACGATCTCTTCCGGCGAGCCCGATTGCACGATCCGCCCACCTTCCATGATGGTGATGCGATTGCCGATCTTGAGCGCTTCCTCGAGATCGTGACTGACGAAGATGATCGTCTTCTTGATCGACTTCTGCAGTTGCAAGAGTTCGTCTTGCAGCTTGGTGCGGATGAGGGGATCGAGCGCCGAGAACGGCTCGTCCATCAGCAGGATCGGCGCGTCCGTTGCAAAGGCGCGGGCGAGGCCGACGCGCTGCTGCATGCCGCCCGAAAGCTCATGCACATGCTTCTCGGCCCACGTGTCGAGCCCGACGAGTTTGAGCTGACGGTCCACGCGCTCGGTGAGCTCCGCATGCGGAACGCCGGCGAGTTCGAGGCCGAGCCCCACATTCTCCCGCACGGTCCGCCACGGCAGCAGCGCAAACTGCTGGAAAACCATCGCGACCTGCGTCTGCCGCATATGACGGAGCGTAGTGGCATCGCACGAGGCGATGTCCACCATCCGGTCGCCGTCCTTCACCAGGACAGCGCCGCGCGACACCTTGTTGAGCCCGTTGACGGCGCGCAGCAATGTCGATTTGCCGGAGCCCGAAAGCCCCATCAGGACGGATATTTCGCCTTCATGCACGGTGAGATTGGCGCCGGCAGCGCCGAGCACGGCGCCGGTCTTGGCGAGGATTTGCGCGCGCGTCGCGCCCGCATCCACCATGGCCAACGTTTTCGGGACGTCCTTGCCGAAGATGATATCGACGTTCTTGAAGTCGACCGCGATGTTCATTTTCGCACTCCCGCTTGAACGGAGAGCGCCCGGTCGAGGATGATGGCGAGAATGACGAGCGCGAGACCCGCTTCGATGCCGAGCGGAATGTTCCGGTTGGCGAGAGCCTTATTGACCGGATTGCCGAGGCTCGGCGCACCGATCAGTGTCGCGAAGACGACCATCGACAGCGAAAGCATGATGCACTGCGTCAGGCCTGCCATGATGGAGGGAAGGGCCGCCGGCAACTCCACCTTCCATAAGAGCTGCCGCTTCGTCGCGCCGAAACTTTCGCCGGCTTCGAGCATCGGCTTCGGAATGGATGTCAGGCCGAGATACGTCATCCGCACGGGCGCCGGCATGGCGAAGATGATCGTTACGATGAGCGCGGGCGCGGCGCCGAGCCCGAACAGAATGAGAATGGGAATGAGATAAACGAACGTCGGCATCGTCTGCATCAGATCGAGAAGCGGCTGCGCCACCTTCCAGACCCTCGGGTTGTGAGCAGCCCATATGCCGAGCGGCACCCCGATTGCCATCGAGAGAGCCGTGGCGGCGACGACGAGAACCAACGTTTGGACGGTTTCTTTCCAAAGACCCTGGTTCAGAATGAAGAGGAAACCGATCAGCACGCCGATGGCTAACGGCTTGGACCGCCTGAGCCAGTAGGCGAACCCGGCGAGAGCGACGGCAAGGATGACCGGCGGGACTTGCAGAAGGAGAGCGGATGTCCCGTCGACGACCGTCTCGAGAATCCCGGAAATGGCATCGAACAGCCACTGAAAATAGTCCGTTACGAAATCGAACACGGACTTGCCGAACTGGCCTATCGGAATTTTCCAGGCGGCAATCAGCTTCGATACGGGATCCATCGGCGCTCCCCCTGAGCTGAAGCTCATCCCCGTATCGGACGGTCGCTAGATGCGGCCGTCCGGACTTGTCGGGTGGATGTCGTTGATGATGCTATTTCGCGAGTGCGGCTTTAACGGCAGCCTTGGCGTCGCCCCCATCGAATGTCGTGACGCCTTCGAGCCACGGCGTGGCGGCGTCGGGGTTGGCCTTCAGCCACGTGAGAGCGGTTGCCTTGGGGTCGGCGCCGTCCTTCAGAACCGGTCCCATCATCGCGCCTTCCATGGCGAGATTGAACTTGAGGTTGCTGAGGAATTTACCGACGTTGGGACATTCCTTCTCGTAGCCCGCGCGCACGTTGGTGCTGACGGTGGCAGCGCCGAAGCCGCTGTCGCCCATGCCGTCGAGATAGGCGATCTTCATTTCGCCCATCACCGGATGGGGCGTCCAGCCGAGGAATACGATCCAATCCTTCTTCTTCATTGCCTTTTCGGCTTGCGTCAGCATGCCGGCTTCCGAGCTTTCGACGAGTTCGAAGCCTGCCAAGTTGTTTTCCGGTTTGGCAATCATGCCGCTGATGATGCGATTGCCGTCGTTGCCGGCTTCGATGCCGTAGATCTTGCCGCCGAATTTATCCTTATGAGCACCGAGGTCCGCCAGGCTCTTCACGCCCGCGTCCGCCACGTACTGCGGAACGACGAGGCCATAACCGGCATCGCTCAGGTTGACGCCGATCGTCTCGACGGATTTGTCGTCGACGTAGGCTTTGATGTCGGCCGTCATGCTCGGCATCCAGTTGCCGAGGAATACGTCGATATCTTTGTTCTTCAATGAAGCGTAGGTCACCGGGACCGACAGCGTTTTGACCTCAGGCGCATAGCCGAGGGCTTCGAGCAGGTTCTGAGCGGTCGCGGTCGTGACTTGAATATCCGTCCAACCGACATCGGCGAAGCGGACTTTCTTGCAACTCGCGCTTTCTGCGTGTGCCGTGGTTGCGGCCAGACCCAGGGCAAGGGCGACCCCCATCGCGATGCGTGTCATGACAACTCCTGTTGTTGGCGATACCAGGTGTTACTGACAACAGACCGCCTGATCGGATCGGAGCAACAGCCGGTGATCCTCCTGCGTTGGCAATCTGTTGATGGCGTCACCCGAGAGGGCAACCCCCGAAGCTAAGCACGGCCAATAGCCGTCGATTTCACAATTGCGACGCGATTCTGCGTTTACGCGCCTAACGGGCATCCTTTCGTTTTGAAAGTCGTTTCTATTGAGCCGGGCTTCAAAAATCGCAGCCTCCCCAGATCGGCGAACTCAGATCGACGGCAGTCGCGCGCGGCTCGTTTCGCGTCTGAGTGCCGGCGATGTGTTGAACGCCGGCGGCTCGGACTTCTGCGGCTGACGCTCGCTTCGCGGCGTGCGTCCGTAAAGGGCGCGATAGGACTTGCTGAAATGGCAGGTCGATTGAAAGCCGCAGGAAACGGAGATCTGCGTGATGGACATCTGCGACTGGAGAAGCAATTCGCGTGCGCGCCGCAGCCGAAGCTGCAGGTAATATTTCGTCGGCGTCGTATCGAGCGTTTCCTGAAACATTCGCTGAACCTGACGCAAAGACAGTCCCGCCAGCTTGGCGAGTTCGACGGCGCTCAACGGCTCCTCGAAGTTGGCTTCCATGAGCGCCGCGATATCGACCAGGGCGCCGTGGTTAAATCCGAGGCGCGCTGCCAGCGGAATATGCTGCCGGTCGTAGCCGTCTCGCACGCGCTCGAGAATGAATTGATTGGAGATCTCGGCGACGAGCGTCTTGCCGAAGCTGCTGCGCACGAGGGCGAGCATCATGTCGATGGGGGCAATTCCGCCCGTGCAGGTCATGCGATCGCGATCGATGACGAACAGCTCTTCCTGGAAATTTACCCGCGAGTGAAACTCGCGAAGTCCGGCCATATTTTCCCAATGGATGGTACACTTGTAGCCGTCGAGAAGGCCTGATTTCACGAGTGCATAAGTGCCGGTGCACAGCCCGCCGAGCACGACCCCGTCACGCGCTATGCGGCGGAGAAGATTGACGACCTTGTCGTTGACGAAGTTCGCGACGTTGGTGCCGCCGCAAACGAGCACCATGTCGAGATCGTCCGCGGCATCGTAAGTGGCGGCGCTGGAATACGACATTCCGTTGCTCGACGGCACAGGCCGGCCATCGAGTGTAAGAATTGTCCAAGAGTAATGGGTTTGGCCGCTTAAGCGGTTGGCCATCCGAAGAACTTCGATCGCGCTTGAGACGGCGATCATGGTGTATTCGTCTAAAGTCAAGAATCCGATCCTGCGGATCGCGCTCAACTTCGCCGGAACTTCGTTCACGTCGCAAAAGCTCCCACGTCAAACGGGAAGGCTAGATTATGTCGTGATCAGTGCGTCTGGGGCTTGCCGCTCCTGGCATAAAGCCAAGGCGACAAGGTTTGCGAGCAGAACCCCGAACGCAAATAGTAGCACCAAGTCGCATTTTGACAAGTTCAGATAACGCATTCCGCCGACATTCCATTGGCGCTGACGGAGTTTACGTCCGCTGTCGCCGCCGAAGTCATTTGCGTCGTATCTGAGATAGCTCGGAAAAGGCTGAGGCCGCATAGGAAAGAAGGCTTTGGGAAGCGGCGGAAACGTGCGCACTAATAGCTTTCACCATCGGCGAGAAAGACATCTCGTTCAGCTGAATTCCTAGGCAATTGAGTATTCATGGTGCACGTGCTGCAGAGCTACATCGGGGGCCGGTACACCGCCTCCAAAGCCGCCGAAACTTTCGAAAACACGAATCCCGCAACCGGGAAGCTCATCTCGCGCGTTGAAATCGCGCTTGAGCCGGAGGTCGATGCTGCACTGCGTTCGGCCGAGGAAGGATTAAAGCGTTGGTCCGCCATATCGGGCGCCGAGCGTGGCCGCATTCTGAATAAGGCCGCCCGCATATTACGCGACCGCAATAACGAGCTGGCTCGCCTTGAAGTCCAAGACACCGGCAAGCCAATTCAGGAAGCGGAAGCCGTCGATATCGTGAGCGGCGCCGACTGCATCGAATATTTCGCCGGAGTCGCCGGCTCA
Organism: Hyphomicrobium facile; assembly: GCF_900116175.1. Taxonomy (GTDB): domain Bacteria; phylum Pseudomonadota; class Alphaproteobacteria; order Rhizobiales; family Hyphomicrobiaceae; genus Hyphomicrobium_B; species Hyphomicrobium_B facile. Next base: position 46,002 of record NZ_FPCH01000002.1, on the reverse strand, counting down.
TTGCGCGGCGAGCAGATCGCGCTGAATAACGCCTTTGTTTATACGCGCCGCGAACCCATCGGCATATGTGTCGGCATCGGGTCGTGGAATTATCCTATCCAGATCGCGTGTTGGAAGTCGGCGCCCGCATTGGCCTGCGGCAACGCGATGATCTTCAAGACGTCGGAACTGACGCCGACGACATCGGCAAAGCTCGCCGAAATCTATACGGAGGCAGGCGTTCCCGACGGTGTCTTCAACGTCCTGCACGGCGACGCGCGGACGGGAACTCTGCTGACGTCGGACCCGCGTGTCGCCAAGATCTCGCTGACGGGATCTGTCGGAACGGCGAAGAAAATCCTCGCGGCAGCGGCAGCCTCCTTGAAGCGAACGACGATGGAGCTGAGCGGTAAGTCGGCACTTCTCGTCTTTCCGGATGCGGATTTGCGCCAGGCGGTATCTGCGGCGATGCTCGGCAATTTCTATACGCAGGGCGAAATCTGCACGAACTGCACGCGCGTCTACGTCCACGAGGACATTCACGATCGCTTCGTCGATATGGTCGTCGAGCGCACGAAGAAACTGCGCATCGGCGATCCTTTGGCGCCTGAGACGCAGGTCGGCGCCCTGATCTCGCAAGTGCACATGGATCGCGTCCTGGGCTTTGTCGCGGCGGGCCAGAAGGAGGGCGCGCGCCTCTGCTACGGCGGTGAGCGCGTCGACGCGGACGAACTCGCCCGCGGGAATTTCGTACGTCCAGCCGTGTTTACCGAATGCACCGACGATATGAGCATCGTCCGCCAGGAGATCTTCGGACCGGTGATGTCGGTTCTGAAGTTCCGCGATGAGGATGACGTCATCACCCGCGCGAACGCCACCCGCTTTGGCTTGGCGGCCGGCGTCTTCACGCGAGACCTCGCGCGCGCACATCGTGTTGCAGCGCGTCTCGAAGCCGGCATCTGCTGGATCAACAACTACAATGTGACTCCGGTCGAGATGCCGTTCGGCGGCATCAAGGAGTCTGGTTTCGGTCATGAGAACGGGCAAGCCGCGATTGATCACTACACGCAGTTGAAGAGCGTCTACGTCGAGCTCGGCGACGTCCAATGCCCCTATGAATGACGAGAATGCTAGGCTTCACTCCTAAGACCTGGGGATCTGTCCAGAGATGAGCACTGCCCAAGACTTCGATTATATCATTGTCGGCGCCGGGTCGGCCGGGTGCGTGCTCGCCAATCGCCTGACGGAAGATCAGGACACCCGCGTATTGGTTCTGGAAGCAGGGCCGCAGGACCACAGCATTTTCATTCACATGCCGTCCGCATTCGCCTATCCGCTAGCTGGCACCAAATACAATTGGTGGTACGAGTCGGAGCCGGAACCGTTTCTCGATAACCGGAAGATGTACTGTCCGCGCGGCCGCGTCGTCGGTGGTTCGTCATCGATCAACGGCATGATCTACATTCGCGGGCATGCCTTCGATTATGACGCCTGGGCGCGGCGTCAGGGTCTTCAAGACTGGAGCTATTTCGATTGTCTCCCGTACTTCAAGAAATCCGAGACGCGGCTCAAAGGCGGTGATGCCTATCGCGGCAGCTCGGGTCCGCTCTACGTGACCACCGCACCCTGCACAAATCCGCTCTACGATACATTCGTCGAGGCGGGCCGTCAGGCAGGCTATCCCGTTACCGAAGATATGAATGGCCGCCAGCAGGAAGGCCTCGGCCGGATGGACATGACCGTCTACAAAGGACGGCGATGGAGTGCTGCGAAGGCTTACCTCCGCCCGGCACAAAAGCGCGGCGGCGTCGAGGTCAAGGCGAAGTCTCTCGTCACGCGCATCCTCTTCGAAGGCAAACGAGCGGTCGGCGTCGAATACAGCCGGAATGGACGTCTTCAGTCCGCTCGCGCCACGCGCGAAGTGATCGTCAGCGGCGGCGCGATCAATTCGCCACAAATCCTGATGTTGTCGGGAATTGGCAACGCCGACGAGTTGAAGAAGCTTGGCATTCCTGTGGTGGAGCACGTGCCGGGCGTGGGAGAGAACCTGCAAGACCATATCGAAGCCTACGTCCAATACGAATGCAAGGAGCCGGTCTCGATTTACAGCGCCAACAATCCGCTGGCGAAACTGAAGATCGGCATCGAATGGATATTGACGGGGAAGGGCCTCGGCGCGACCAACCATTTTGAATCGGGCGGCTTCATTCGCAGTGAGCCCGGAGTCCTCCACCCTGACCTGCAATATCACTTCTTCCCGATGGCGATCAGCTACGATGGTTCGTCTGCCGCGAAAGGCCATGGATTTCAGGCGCACATCGGACCGATGCGCCCGACGAGCAGCGGATACGTGAAACTCAAATCGTCCGATCCGCGCCAGTACCCGCGCGTGCTCTTCAACTACATGCAGACGGAGCAGGATCGCAAAGAGATGCGCGCCGGCATCCGTCTGACGCGCGAGATATTCTCTCAGAAGGCATTTGATCATTATCGCGGTGATGAGCTGACGCCGGGCCCGGCGAGCAACAGCGACGCGGATATCGATGCATTCATTCGGGCGAAGGCCGAAAGCGCGTACCATCCGTCCTGCTCCTGCCGGATGGGGACGGACGATATGGCGGTCGTCGACGGCAAAGCGCGGGTTCACGGCATCGAGGGTCTGCGCGTCGTCGACGCTTCGATCATGCCCGACGTCGTGAGCGGCAATCTGAACGTCCCGACGATCATGATGGCTGAGAAATTGGCCGACGTTATCCGGGGCCGGACGCCTTTGCCGCGCGAGGAAGTTCCGGTGTGGGTCAATCCCAACTACCAGACCAGCCAGCGTTAAGAAATTTTGATTAGGCGGCGGGAGCAACGCCGGACCTGACACGCGCGTTCTCTCTAGGATGAATGCCGGATTAAGCTTACCTTCCGGGGACGGAGGTGCGCGATGAGATGGCTGCTGGTCGAGCGAAAACCGGACGTTGTGTACGCGGGCCGGCCTGCCGTTTATCTCGGCGTAAATGGCGGGGAAACGAGCGATCCAGGCATGGCATTGACGTTCCAGACGCGGGAAGCCGCCGAGGCCCACCGCCGGAACTTGAAGCGCCCGTACGATTGGGTCGCGACGACCGCCGGAAGCTGACCCGGAAACCTGACGGAGGGAACCTCGAACGTTGCGACCGCGTTCCGACGAACGCTGAGGCATGCTATCCTGCTATCCTGTACTGCGTTCTCGAGGAGTTTAACGATGGCAACCGCGCGGTCCTTCTGGAAAGGACATTTGCGCTTGGCGCTCGTTACCATTCCCATCAGGTTGGTTAGCGCGACCGCATCCGAAGACAAGATCGCCCTGCATCAGGTCGACAAAAAATCGAAGCAGCGTATTCGCTATCAGAAAGTGGCGGGCGAGAGCGGCAAGGTCGTGCCGCAGTCCGACATCGTTCAGGGCTATGAGCTTGATGATGGCAACTATGTCCTCTTCGATGCGGATGAACTGGACAAGCTGAAGCTATCGACACGCCACACCGTCGAGCTGACCGAATTCGTCGAAGCCTGCTCCATCGATCCGCTGTACTTCGACAACCCGTATTACGTTCTGCCCGATGGAGACGTCGCCGAGGAAGGATATCGCATCATCCGCGACGCGCTCCGGGCCACCAAGAAATACGGCGTCGGCCAGCTGACGATGCGAGGCCGCGAGAATCTGATCGCAATGAAGCCTTGCGGCGACGGCCTGATGATCGAAACGTTGCGCTATGCCAGCGAAGTGCGCGACGCCGACGAGATCTTTGACGGGATCGGCAACGAAAAGCTTCGTCCCGAGCTCGTAGGTATGGCGAAACAACTCATCGACGAGCGTACGCGAAAATTCAATCCGGCCGACTTCAAGAACCATTACGCCGAAGCGCTGCGCAAACTCGTGAAGGAAAAGGTTGAGGGCGGCCTCTCGACCGAAGTTTCCGGAGGCGAGGAACAGCCGTCAGGCGGAACGGTCATCGATTTCATGGAGGCTCTGCGCCGCTCCACTGAAAAGTCGGGATCGAAACCGGCTGCGCCATCGAAAACCAAGACCGCGGCGTCCCGCCAAAAGCGCGAACCGGTGAAGCGCGCTCCCGCAAAAACGCCGAAGAAAAAATCGCGCGCACGCGGATAAAAAGACGGAAAACAACAGACTCGTGCTACGTTGTGTGCGTCGCGAAGTTCGCTGCTCGATCATATTATCGATGTCCATGGACGCCGCGTCTTATCAATAAATGTGAGTACAGGAAGCGTTGTTGCCTGATTGCGTTGGCAATTTCAGGAGGTTTCCATGCACCCCATTTTTGCGCTCTGGATGTGGATCATGATGATCCCGCATTTCACCCAGCAGCTGTTTCTGCCGTTCTGACCAACTTCATTCAATGATGGATTTTATTGCGGGGCGGCGAACGTCGGTCGCGGGCTTATCTTCGCGCAGCCCCTTGAAGGCTGCGTGCCGCAACAGGCCATCGGAGGTCCACGCGCGATATTCGATTTGCGCGACAAGCGTGGGCGTCACCCACGTCACGTCTCGCCGCTGCAGGTTCGTGAGCGATGAGGCGAAAGAAGGAGCGTCGATGCGCATCGGCTTCAACGTGCGCATCAAGCTGCTTGCAGTCTTGTTCGTGTATCCCGTGCCGACACGTCCCGCATAGACGAGCCGCTTCCGCTCGTAATAGCCGACGACGAGCGCACCGACCGCATTGGGTGCGGCTTTAGATTTGAGATATCCGAGGATGACGAACTCATCGACCTGGACGCACTTCGATTTGAGCCAGTCGTCATGACGGCCAGAGCGATAGGGCCGGTCGATGCGTTTTGAAATGATGCCTTCGAGCCCGAGCTTGCAGGCATGCGCAAGCATCTGCGCGCCGTCCACGGCAAGGTGCTCGCTGTAGCGGATTTGTCCGGTCTTTGATTTGCCCGAGAAGAGCCTCTGCAACGCGGCTTTGCGATCGCCGAGTTCGGCGTCGAGCAGGTTCATGCCGTCCAGATAAAGGAGGTCGAAGCAGTGCAACACGAACTTTTCGCTGCGTCCGCTTTTGAGCGCATCGGCGAGAGCTGAAAAACTCGAATGACCTGAAGCGTCATCGGCGACGAGCTCTCCGTCGATGATCGCCGAGCCATCATGAAACTCAGCCAGAAGTTCGGGAAGTTTGCCGAAACGTTCCGTCCAGTCGAGGCCGTTCCGCGTCAGCATCCGCACCGACTGCTTCTCGATGCGCGCCTGAATGCGATAACCGTCGAACTTGATCTCATGCACCCAGTCATCGCCAACCGGCGGCTTCGCAACAAGTGTTGCCAGACATGGCGCGACAAAGGCCGGCATCGCCGATTTGACCGCGCCAGCAATCGGCGGCGCGCTAAAAGGGCGGCGGCGCTTTGCGACCGTTGATGCGGTCGCGTGCTTTGATACGCGCCCTGAAATGTTGGTCTTCGCGGTCACGCGATCAGGATCCGACGAGCTTCTTGATCGCGCTCTTGAGCGAGCGATCCGAGGAATCGTAATCCTCCCAGGCGGTCATCTTTTTGAGCAGGGAAGGGACGGTGTGTATCGTGAAGCGCTTGGGGTCGAGCCCTTGTTTGACCTGACGCCAGGTGAGCGGCATCGACACGGTGGCTCCGGGTCGCGCGCGCGGCGATAGCGGCGCAACTGCCGTCGCCATGCGATCGTTGCGAAGGTAGTCGAGAAAAATCCTGCCCGTTCGAAGCTTCTTCGTCATCTTGATGAGATAGTCTTTCGGGCTGTCGGCCGCCATTTGTTGGCAAACGGCGCCAGCGAACGCTTTCGCATCAGCCCAGTTCGCAGCATCGCCGCGATTTGTTTTGAGCGGCGTGACGACGTGAAGGCCCTTGCCGCCGGTCGTCTTGCAAAAGGCGACGAGCCCGACGTTCTCGAGCCGCTCGCGAAGTTCGTTGGCTGCAACGACGACGCGAGAGAAGTCGACGTCCGGTGCGGGATCGAGATCGAAGACGAGGCGGCCCGCGATATCCGGCTCCAACTCGGCGCAATTCCAGGGATGAAACTCGAGCGCCGCGATCTGCCCAAGCGCGATCAACGCCTCTTCCGAGTTCACCTCGATATAAGGTTCGCGATCTCCCGAAATGCGAACGAGATCGATCTCGGGTGACATGCCCTTCATCGCATGGCGTTGAAAAAACGTTTGACCGGTTATGCCGTCCGGTGCGCGGATCACCGAACAGGGGCGCCCCTTGATGTGCTCGAGCATCCAGGCGCCGGCTGTTTCGAGATAATGCGCGAGATCGAGCTTCGTAACGGCGGCGTCTTCACCCGCAGGCCACAGAACTTTCTCGGGATGCGAAATCGTAATTCCCAAAACGACGTTCGCCAATGTGCTCTCCGCGGCGGCAGCTGCCTTTTTCGGTCTCGCCGCTTTTCGAACCGGCGTTCGCTTGAGCGGCATCGTCGATGACGAAGCAGGCTGAGGCTCGGGATCGTCGTCCGACGGTTGGTTCGAATTCCAGACGGCATTCGGGCTTGCGGCCGTCCGCCGCCGCGTGATGAAAGGCTCGGGGCCCTTGCCCTGTCCAGCCGCGATCTGCGCCATCGTGCGTTTCGATGCGACCGAGCGATCATTGCCAAGTATCGCGTCGGCATCGCCGGAATGCGCGCCCTCATCGCGATGCTTGATGAGAAGCCAGTTGTTGCGCTTTCCCCCGAAGCGGTCGTTCTTGATTTTGACAAGCACCCAGCTGCCTTTGAGTTTATCGCCGGCCAGGATGAATTTCAGCTCGCCCTTGCGCAGCTGTTCCTCGGGACTTTGATCGCCGACCGGCGCCCAGAACCCGCGGTCCCACAGCATCACCGTTCCGCCGCCGTACTGGCCTTTGGGGATCGTTCCTTCGAAATCGCCATAGTCGAGCGGATGGTCCTCGACTTCGACAGCGAGACGTTTGTCCTTGGGATCGATCGATGGACCGCGCGTCACCGCCCACGATTTGAATACGCCGTCGAGTTCCAGGCGAAGATCGTAATGAAGATGCGAGGCGTCGTGCTTCTGGATCACGAAGCGAAGATACTTCGCCGGACGGACATTCGTGGTGCCGCTCGGCTCCGCGGTTTTGGTGAAGTCACGCTTGGCGCGATACTCGGAAAGCTTTTTCTTTGCCATTCGAAGGCATCCCACCCGGTCGAGGTCGAAAGTCCGAGGTCGCAAATGTCGTTCAGGCTTGAAGTATCGAAGTCTTAAATCTCCGGCGTCTCAAGTCAAAGCAAAGCCGCCGGAAGCGTAAAGCTCCCCAGCGGCCTGGGCACCTGGCTTAAGGGCGCCTGACGCACGCTGGTGCATGCGCCTAGCCGAAAAACGGTCGAGGAACGCGAATTGTTCCCAAACGCGGCCGTCACGCCCACGCCGTCATATCGCTATTCAGCAGCTGCATCTTTAGAAGATCGCGGTTGACGTCGTCGTTGTGGAGCGATGCCAGCACCTGCTTGGCCAACCAGTCCCGGCACTCGAGTCCGTGCGGTCCGCTTCGGACGCCGCTCGGAAGCGAAGTCCAAACTTCGTTCAATACGCTTTCAGCCAACGCGAGGTCTTCAGGCCCAAAAACATTGTAAGCGACAGACATGTCAAACCATCCTCCACGTAAAAATCACTGTGCGCCGCTTCTCGTCTCCTGGAAATCCCTCATGTCCGCCAAGCCAAGCACCATGCTGTTACGGAACGGTTTAAGTCGAACCTTGTTTTGCAGCCGATTGGGTCTCCGGCGGTGCTTGACGCGATACGCTCGGTTGCGGACTAAGCTGGTTTCGACGCAGTCTGGCGCCTAACTTCTTCCCAGAGCAATGTGCTAAGGTCGAACAGTTAGCCATCTCCGGTTAGTGCTGTCCGGAACTGCAGCATTTACCCACCCGTTACTAAAATGGATGTCGTGAGGGCGTCCGTTTGAGAGAGACCTAGGAGCGTTCTAGATGAAGGTAAAAAGCGTTGCTGCGCTGGGAGCAATCCTGCTCCTCGCGCTGGGCACGACTGTCGCCGATGCGAGACACGGCAGCGGCGGTGGTGGCGGAGGCGGTGGCGGAGGGCCCCGTTTCAGCGGCGGTGGCGGAGGCGGACCACACTTCGGCAGTGGAGGCGGCAATTACCGGAGCGGCAATTTCTCCGGGCGGGCGTACCGCGCGGGTCCGAACTTCGGCGCCGGCAATTTCCGTGGTCACGGACCACGCGGTCCGCGGGTAGGTGATCGCGGCTACCGGAATTTCGCCGGCAATTATTACGGACACGGCGGCCGGCACCATCACCGCCGCGGACGGTTTATCGTCGGCTATCCGTACTACTCTTACGGCTATTACGACAACGGCTACTATGGCTACGACTGCGAATGGCTGTATCGCCGCGCCATCGAGACGGGTAGTCCGTACTGGTGGAGACGATATCAGAATTGCGACTACTGATTTTGCAGTGCTGAAGCTGATGAAGGTTCCGGGGCTTCCCGGAACCTTCATCGTATTACCGGACCGAATATCACGGGCTAGAGGTGCCGGTTCCGGCTGGAGATGTCGGAGCACGAGCGCCGGGATTGGAGCCCGCGGCGGGATCATTCGGCGTATTGGTCGAAGGACCCGGTTGAACATTTTCATTGGTCGTCGGATCTGCCGGAATGCCTGCCGGGCTCGATACGCCCGTGTCACCACTACTTGCACCGTTGGACGGCGCTGGAGTTACGGGCTGAGTCTTGGTCTGAGGCGTTAGCGGCTGTCCGTCATTATCGTAGGTCGCCTGCGCCATGGCACCGGCGGAGCCAGCGGCGAGCAGTCCGAGAGTCACGACGGCACCTTTAATAACCTTCATCTAAATCTCCTTTTCTTGTGGACGTTCCCTGTCGGAAACGGCCTCTCGTCGCCGTTGGTTCCGCGCAAATAGTGGGCGATCCGTCGATGTTCATTGAGGGCGGCTAACCATCGCAACGATCGCGGAATTGAAGAGCAGCGCGCCCAAACTGCGAATGGCGCCATTGGTTCCACTTAATCCATTTTGCCGCCGCGCGGATTGTGCGATCATTCGTCGAGAATCGTAGCGCTCGCGATTTTCGGTTTCATAAAATCGAAACGAGACGGTTCTTCGCCGAGTGGCCTGGCGCAACGGTCCCGTGGCTCAATGGATAGAGCGTCGGAATTCGACTCCGAAGGTTGCAGGTTCGAGCCCTGCCGGGATCGCCACAAAATTCATCGCCATCAAATTCATCTCTAAAAAACTTGATGCGGAAATGGGAACTCGATCGCGCGTTCGCGAGATTGCAAATTCAATCCGTCACCTACATTTAACCACGGACCGCATTTCTCAAACTAACTCTAGAGATGAGTCGCGACTGCATTAGTTTGCCTTCCACCGGGGACTTGAAACCGACAGTAGAGAGTAGTCGCAATGACCATGTCTCTCCGCCCCCCTCATCGATCGGCACACAAAGCAACGATCTTTACACTGAGCCTCATTGGCGGTGTGCTCCAGCCTTCACTGACGAGAGCGCAAGACGTGCCCGTTCCGCCGCCGCAGGCGCCAATCGTCGAACCCCCAGTCGTTGAACCCCCAGTCGTTGAACCCCCGGTCGTCGAACCCCCAAGCGTCGAATCCAGCAAACCTACGGAACCGCTGATGGGTACCGCAGCCGCCATATGCGCGAAGCTCGCAACCAAACCCGCAACACCATTTGAAGAGCAGGATAGCGCCGCCGTTTCGACGTTTTATCAGGCCCGGCAATGCCGGCCGTTGTGGGTCGATGAGCAGGGGCCGACGCGTGCAGCAACGCTTGTAATGGCAGAGCTGGGCCGGGCCGAGGACTGGGGTCTCAAGGCAGCGGACTTCGAACTCGCCGCAGTAAAGGAGCCGATGCTGGCCGGAAGCTGGACTCCGGAGCAGACGGCGGCGGCGGAACTCGAAATCACCGCTGCTGTCTTGCGGTACGCTCACGAAGCCGAGGGCAGCCGCATTTCAGAGCCCGAAAAGCGCCTCTCCGGCTACCTGGATCGCGCGCCCGTCCTCACCGATGCAGCGTCTGTGCTCACGCGTTTGGCCGGCGCGCAGAACCCCGACGAGGTGATGCGCGCGTTTCAACCGTCGCAGGATCAATTCCTGAAGCTCAAGGCGCTTCTCGCGCGGTTGCGGGGCCACACGCCCGCGACCGAGCCGGATCGCTTCAATATCCCGCGGCGAGGAGCGATGCTCCAGGCCGGCGTGCGCGATCCCGATGTCGCGACGCTGAAGCAGAGATTTGGAATTGCCTCGGCTCCGGGTTCTGAACAGCTGTACGACGATCAGCTGGCAGCGGCCGTCAAACAGTTCCAGGCATCGAAGTCACTTCACGCTGATGGCATCGTCGGAGCGAGCACGCGAGCCAAGCTGTCCGGCGAAGACGTCGTAACGACTCCCGAGAAGATTGCGGCGGTGATCGCCAACATGGAAGAGTGGCGGTGGATGCCCCGCTCGCTCGGCGCCACCCACGTCTTCGTCAACATTCCAGCGTTTTCGATCGTGCTTACCGACAATAATAAGCCCGTGTTCGAAGAACGTGTCGTCGTCGGCACGCCGAGCACGCAGACGCCCGTGTTCTCGAAGGACATGACGAAGATCGTCCTGCGTCCGAGGTGGAACCTGCCGGACTCGATCAAGATGACGGCACTGCGAACCGGCCGCTCGATCGAGCGGCAAGGCTACGTCGTCATGCACAACGGCCATGTCATCGACAGCAGCCGCGTGAACTGGTCGAAAGCCAAGCTCAGCAATTATATGATCTACCAGCCGTCGGGCGACGACAACGCGCTCGGCCTCGTCAAGCTGCTCTTCCCGAACAAGCACTCGGTTTATCTCCACGATACGCCCTCGCGATATCTCTTCAACGAACGCGTTCGCCTGTTCAGTCACGGCTGCATGCGCGTGCGAAACCCTCAGCAGTTCGCGCAAATCGTCTTCAACATTGACCGTGGACACTTGAGCCCGAACGTCGGGCAGCTCGTCAACAAAGGTCCCATGGACAATCAAATTGCCCTGAACACGCCGATCCCCGTGCACGTCGGATACTTTACGACCTGGGTCGCGAACGACGGCACGCCGCAGTTCTTTGAAGACTACTACGGCCACCAGAAACGCATCACGCTGGCGCTCGCCGGCAAGTGGAAAGACATCGACGTCACCCAGGAGCATGTGACGCCCGAGACGCTCGAAACCTCCGCGGTCAAGAAGGTACACTACCGCTCCGCACGAAGAGACGAAGACGATGACGGCGACCGCAGGAGGCGTGGCGGCGGTTATGATCGCCGTGGCGGATACGGAAGCTACGGAGGAGATATGGGACTGATGCGCTCCGGCCGCGGCTACTCGTACGGCAACTCGGTCGGCGATGTGATCCGCCGGGCGCTCGGATTCTGAGTGGAATTTTGAACTGCTGCCGTTGCGGCTACCGCGCGCTCTCGAGGCGGGCAAACCCTTCGCTGAGATCGTGGATCAGATCGTCGACGGCCTCGAGGCCGATGTGGAACCGAAGCGCCGGCCCCGGTCCGCGCCAGCGCGTCGCCGTCCGGTATGAAGTCGGATCGAACGGGATGACGAGGCTTTCGTAGCCGCCCCACGAATAGCCCATGCCGAACAGCTTGAGCCCGTCGAGAAATGCAGCGAGCGCTTTCTCAGGCACAGGTTTGAGGACGACCGCGAAGAGACCGCTCGCGCCGCTGAAATCACGTTTCCAAATCGCGTTACCGGCATCGCCCGGAAGGGCCGGATGCAGAACCCGGTCAACCTCGGGACGCCCGGCCAACCACTCCGCCACCGCGATGCCTGATTGCTGATGCCGCTCGAGACGGACAGCCAGTGTTCTGAGACCCCTGAGAGCGAGATACGTCTCCTCCGAGCCGGGACACGTGCCGAGCGTTTCCTTGGCGTTGTCGAGATACTTCGCGGCGCGCGCGTTGCCGGTGACCGTGCCCATCATCGCGTCGGCATGGCCGACGATATATTTCGTCGCGGCTTCGAGCGATACGTCGGCGCCGAGCGATAGCGGCTTGCAAAAAAACGGCGTCGCCCAAGTGTTGTCCGCGATAACCCAGATGTTCTGGCCGCGGGCCGCGGCGGCAATTGCCGGGATGTCCGGCATCTCGAACGTCTGCGAGCCGGGCGCCTCGACCAGCACGAGTTTCGTGTTGGGACGGAAAAGCCCGGCGATGTCGCGACCGATGAGCGGATCGTAATACGTCGTCTCGACGCCGAGCTTCTTCAGCATCTTGTCCGCGAACGCGCGGCCTGGCTGATAGACGTTGTCGGGCATGAGGATGTGGTCGCCGCTCTCGGCGAATGCCAGCACCGCGGTCGAGATCGCGGCGAGGCCCGACGCTGTGAGAACGGTCGCCGCGCCGCCTTCGAGATGCGTTATCGCGTCTTCGAGCGCTTTCGTCGTCGGCGTCGCCCGCCGTCCGTACGTGAAGGGCTGCGTCCGCTGCTTGATGGCATCGAGCGTCGGATAGAGAACCGTCGATCCCCGGTATACCGGCGTGTTGACAAATCCGTGCTGCTCGAACGGTTTGCGCCCGAGGTGCACGACCTCGGTTTCGGGCTGTTCGCCGCGCTCGGAACTGTCGTCTTTCTTCGCCATTTTCAACTTCTCCGGGCGGTTCGCGTCCTCGTGGCGCAAGTTTCGTTCATGGTCAAGGCCTTGACCATTCGGCGCGGGCGCGGGATGTGTGGCAGGGCGAGCTATTCATGGGCGGGCGCGCCCGAGGCCGTTGCTTTCGTCTGCTCGAGGGAAAACGAAGAGACTTCAGTGAAGCATTGGCCGGAAAAGTGCAGATGAGAAGTGTGTCGAGGCTCTGGGCGGCAGCGGTTTCGCTCGTTGTCATGGGCGTTGGACTGTCCTCCGAAGCTTGGAGCGCGACGGCCAGCACTCTCGATGCTGTTCGCGCCAGGGGCAAGGTCATTTGTGGGGTCGCCGACCGTGAGCCGGGCTTCAGCGAAGTCAGCACCCGCGGAACCTGGAGCGGGCTCGACGTCGAATTCTGTTCCGCTCTGGCGGCGGCTGTGCTCGGGAACCGGGACGCGGTCAAATATCTCAGCCTGAACCCCGGCGATCGCTTCAAGTCCCTCCAGGATAACGAAATCGACGTGCTGCTCGGCGCAACGACCTGGACGCTCACCCGGGATACGGAACTCGGAGCGCGTTTTACGAGCCCCCTCTATTACGATGGCCAGGGCTTCATCATTCCGCGAAACCATTCGATCGCGAGCGTCCTCGAGCTTTCCGGCGCCTCGATCTGCGTCTTGACGGGTTCGAGCGACGAAACGGCGATCGCCGACTTCTTCGGCTCGCGAAAGATGCGCTACCAGCTCATCACGTCCGACCGGTGGGATGATCTGGTTAAGACCTACGCGAATGGCGGCTGCACAGTCCTGACGGGCGAAGTCTCCCTTCTTGCATTCGAAAAAAGCCGCATGTCAAACGGCTCGGATCAGATGCTGCTTCCGGAAATGATCACGAAGGAGCCTTACGGACCTGCCGTGCGCACGGGTGACGACGGCTGGTTCGCAATCGTCCGCTGGACGTTCATGTCGCTCGTCGCCGCCGAAGAACTGAACATATCAAGTTCCAACGTCGACACGATGAAGTCGTCTCCCTCTCACGAGGTGCGCCGCTTTCTCGGTCTCGGTGCCGATCTCGGCGCGCCCCTGGGCCTGGCGCGCGATTGGGCCTATCAAGTCGTCAAGCAGGTTGGCAATTATGGCGAGATCTTCGAGCGGACGCTCGGGCAGGGGTCTTCGTTGAAGCTCGATCGTGGCCTCAACAATTTGTGGAGCAAAGGCGGCCTGATGTACGCGGCGCCCTTCCGCTGATAGAAATCGGGCCATTGCCGGAAAAAATGCACGCGAGCTCGTGAACCACGAGGTTAGTCATGGGCGACAAGGCAACGCTTGAAACACTGTTGAGCGCCGCCGTTTTTCTGATCCCGATCGCGGTCCTTTTCACCCTCATTTTGCTGTTGTCGCGGCGGCGACGGCGGAGCGCGCAATCTCCAGCCGCGCAGCCTCGAGAGCCGTCTGCGGAACCGCCGCAAGCTGAACCGCTGCATGCGTTGTCCCCCGATCAGCACGCCCAAACGCCGCCGCCTGCCCCTGTCGAGAGCGTTGAAACAATCCTCGAGAAAATAGAGACGGCCCTCGTTCGCGGTGAAAAGACCGCGCTTTCCGGCCTCTACTACGAGTTGGCGGCGGGCCATGCGCGACTGGGCAAAGCCGAGGCGCGCATGGCGGCGTTGCGGTCGGCAGCCGGATATGGCGCGCTCCATGGACCACCCGGCGCACACGCCGCAGCTCGCTTAGCGCTGGGCGAAGCGGCGCATAGCGCGGGCGACCTGACCACGGCTTGCGAACAGTGGCAAATGGCGCGCACGGCATATCTTCAGGCGGGCGAGGCGGAGCATCACGCGCGCATCGAAAAGCGGATGCGGGAAAACGGCTGCCCGACGGACTGGGTTCTCACTGATTTTTGAAATCGAGTGTCGTGCCGCCTTGCGACCCACCTTGTTCCGTTGGCATGATCGTCGTTGCGCCGGTGGAAGATGACTGGCCACGCTGTTCATGCGACACCGCCATCATGACCTCGACGCTGACGTTGTCGCCGTCTTTGATCTGGAAGGCCTTCTGGAAAATATGTCCGCCTGAAGAGGCCGTCACTTCATATTTCCCCGGCACCAACACATGCGTCGGCAGCGCGCCGACGCTCTCCTTGACCGTCTCGCCGTCCTCGGTCTGTATCGTCCAGCGCGTGTCGGGCATCGCTTCGCCGCCCGACCGGGTGACGAGCTTGAACGTCGCCTTGCCGCCCGAATGCGTGACCGTCGTCTCCGTCAGCTTGCCCGCCTCGACGGTGATATCCGTTTCGATCTTGGCGTTGGCATCGCCATAAAGCGACACAACCCGGTAGATGCCGGAATTGAGCCGTATGATCAGGTTCGGCTTCGCCCCCGTGATCACGGCCGAATGGCTTTCGAACTGATCGCGATCGTCGGCGAAAATGGAATAGGTCACCAAACCGGCCGGCGCAGGTTTCCCGCCGATCAGTGCCTGAAGCCGCAAGCCCCCCGCGTTCAGCACGAACGCTTCGAACGGCGGACCGTCGGCAGCCTTGACGACGATCTTGCGGGTCAGATTGGCCCGTCCGAAAGCGGCGTTGACGGTGTATTCGCCAGGGTTGAGCCTGAGGAACGGACTGGCCTCATGTGACTCCATGAGCAGCTTCGATTTTCCCGGCTGACCGGCCGATTGAAAAACCCGCCACACCAGTCCTTGATCGATCTGCTGGCCGTCGCCCGTCAGTAATGCCACGAGCTTGACGCCCGGACCTTTCGCGGTCTTGCCGCGTTCGACGGTGGTGGTGTTCTTGCGCTTCTCGATCGATGGACCCCACGGACCGGTCGGCGGCCCGTCCGGGATGGGCTCCTGCGCGAACGAAATCGTCGCCCCGGCAATAGACAGAAGCACGGCGAGGAGCAGAGCCTGAGCGCCGCCGATAACTCCGCGCAGTTGCTGCTCAACGCGCGATCCGCATGATTTCACTAACGCTTCGGTCATCCTGGTCCGATCTCGATCTTCTGGCTTTCACCGGCACGCACTTCGAATGAAGCCTGCCCGTGCTTGCCGCGCGCATCGAAGCGCACCGTGTATCGGCCCGGAGCCAAAAGCGCTGTCGCCTCCGTGCCGGTGGCACGCCATGTCGGCATGCCGCTCTCGTCGGCGACTTCCCAATAGACGTCGCCGGCAGGCAGCGCCTCGCCCGCGGGCGGAGCGAATTTCACCTCTCCCGCAGCGATGTCGACGATCGCGCTCGCGGGCTTCCGAGGCTCAATAACAACTTCTTTCGTCGCCGAGATGTGTGAGACGACGAGCGACGCGGTGATGCGGTAGCGCCCCGGCGACAGGTCGAGCGAGAGATCCGGCCCCATCGCGCGCGCGATACCGGTGTGATCGCCGTCGATACGGTCGACACGATAGAAAATGTTCTGATCGGCCTTTGCGGGAGCGCCCGCGACGAGAGCCGAGACCTTGAGCGGCGTGAGGGCGAGTTCCAGCGTTTCGCTCACGGTCTGCCCGGCGCCGACGGCGATGCGCTTGCGAACGTCGCCGCTCTTCGAGCGCGCGCTGACATAGTAGGTGCCTTCGGGAAGCGTGAAGCTCGCGTTCGGACTACGCGATCTCGCGACCTCGCGGCGCCCGTCCGGACTTTCCGGATCGTCGGCGGAAACGGCGAATAGAACGTCCGGAATGCTGGCGCCGTCTGCTGCGGCCGCGGAGAGATCAAGACGTCCCGTTCCGAGCGAGATGTCGAGCGGCTTGGCGTCGCCGGCAGCGAGTTGGATGGATTGCGACGCGCGCGCCGCGCCGTCGACTGCCGTCAGCGTGTAGGTGTCGGGCTGCACATAGAGATCGAGCGCACCGTTGCTCGCGATTGCGACCGGCTTATCGCCGATAGAGACGGTCAAAACAGCGTTGGGAGAGGGTGTTCCGCCCTTGCTCGAAGTCACGCGCGCGATAAGATGCGCGGCGTTGAACGGCACGATGATGCTTTGCTTGTCTCCATCGGCGATCGTGAGGTCCTGACGCGCCGTGAGCGAGCCGAGTTCGGCCACGACCTCGTAGCTGCCGGCCGCAAGCTTGGCGGTGATGTCCTGACCTTCCGATTGGGCCAGCTGCGTTTTCTCGCCACCCTTATAAATGCTCCATCTGACCGGAATTGTGAGAAGCGCGCCACCGTCGGCAAGCGCAGCCGATGCCCGGAGCGATGCGCCCTCGGGCGGCGGCGGCGCCATGGGCTTGCCGTCGCCGGGATTTGTGCCGCCCGCAATCGGCGCGCCCGGAGTGAGAATGGCCAGCCGCGTCGCCTCGTCGATCGCCGCGGTGAGACCGTTAGAATCCACGATGTCGTAGTAATGGCCGCCCGTTGCCTCGGCGATGCACGCCATGCGCGGCCGTTCATGTGCCGGAATGCCAATGCCGATGACTTGAACGGCGACGCCCGGCGACGTCTTCGCAAACCCGGCGGCGATGGCGCACGTATCTTGCCGGCAATTGTCCGCACCATCTCCGATGAAGACGATCTGCGCCGGACGCGATTGTCCGATCGCGGTCATGGCAACCGTGAGCGCGGACGTGAGCGGGCCGGGGCCCCGCGGATTGAGCTTGGCGATCGGATCGAGAACGGCTTGGCGCGGACTGTCGGGGCCGGCGATCAATTCCACATCGTTGCAGTCGCCACGGCGGCGGTGCCCAAACGAAACGAGGCCCAGCCGCGTCGAATTCGGCATGGCGAGCAGGTTGCCGAGTTTCTCGCGCACGATATCGATCTTGGCGCGGTTATCGGGCGGCAGACGCGCCCACATCGACCCCGACCCATCGAGCACGACCATGGCAGTCGGCGCGTCGCTGCTGACGGCCGGTCCGGCGGCGATCAAAGGAACTGCCGCCACGACAGCCGCGACAAATTTCAAAAAATCCCGGCGCATTTTATCTCCACGCCCATTTTTCGCTCATTGTGTCGATTCTGATTGTAATGGGCCGCTTGTAACAGGCCGGAGCCTCGTATAGCGAGACGGACACGAATAAGTACGGAACATGACATGAATCCCGCTATTTTTGAATTTCTTGCGGCAAGACGGTCAGTGAAGCCGGATCGGCTCGCCGCACCGGGACCGAACGCCGAGGAGCTGCAGAAAATCCTCGCGACCGGCGCTCGCGTTCCCGACCACAAGAAGCTCTCTCCCTGGCGCTTTATTGTTTTCGAAGGCGACGCCCGCAAGGCGGCCGGCGAAATCTTCGCCAAGGCCTGTGAGAAAGAAGACCGTCAGGCGCCGTCGCCGATCCGCCTCGAGACCGAGCGCGGGCGGTTTCTTCGCTCGCCCGTCGTCGTCGCCGTCGTGTCGGCCGTGAAGCCGAAGCCCGGCGCACCCGAATGGGAGCAGGTCCTGTCGGTCGGCGCGCTCTGCTTCAATCTCTGTCTCGTGGCGAATGCGCTCGGTTTCGGCACGTCGTGGATCAGCGAGTGGATCGCCTATAGCCCGACCGTCCGCGAAGGGCTGGGCCTTGCGGAAAACGAGAAGATCGCAGGCTTCATCTACATCGGCACGCCGATGGAGAAACCTGAAGAGCGCGAACGCCCGAACATCGACGCGCTCGTCAGCCATTGGCCGGCCTCGGAAGCGGGTTAACACCCTGTTAACCACAACGTGCGACCGTTCGGAAATACGCGTTAGCGATCCTGATTCGTGGCGGCGGGATCAGCACCGCCATGCCCGAAGAACGGGATGCAGCACTTGACCAAATCATGGCCCTCCGCCGGTGCTCCGAGGCACCTGTAGGAGGGCCAGTCGGTTTTTGGGCTCGCCCTTGGAGACCGCAAGGCTCCTAAAACCTGAACTGTTCGGTCAGGATGCGCTCCTCGAGCCCATGCTCGCGGTCGAACATCATGAAGAGCTCGATGGCGCGGGCCTGCTCGATATCGACTTTCACCACATCGCGGGTCTCGAAGTGATCGGCAACGGCGCTGACCGGCCGCTTCGCATCCTCGAGAACGGTGATCGTGATGTGTACCCGGTTGGGGACGAGGGCGCCGCGCCAGCGCCTCGGCCGAAAAGGGCTGATGGGCGTGACCGCCAGAAGCTGCGACTTGATCGGCAGAATGGGCCCATGAGCCGATAGATTATAGGCGGTCGAACCGGCAGGCGTCGAAACCAGGACCCCGTCGCAAATCAGCTCTTCCAGCCGCACCTTGCCGTCGATGGCGATCTGCAACTTGGCGGCCTGATAGCGCTGCCGAAAGAGCGAGATCTCGTTGATCGCCAAGCTCTTGTGCGCCTTGCCGGCCGCATCCGTCGCAATCATCGACAGCGGGTGAATGCGGCTGATCTCGGCCGCCTGCAGCCGCTCGATCAGGTCGTCTTCCTTATAGTCGTTCATGAGGAAGCCGACCGAACCCCGGTTCATGCCGTAAATCGGGATCTTGTCGTTGATGAAGCGGTGTAGCGTCTGCAACATGAAGCCGTCACCGCCGAGTGCGACGATGGCATCGGCTTCGGTGGGTGCGGTTTCGCCGTAACGCTTGATCAAGGCCGCCTGTGCTTCGATTGCCTCGGGAACCTCGCTCGCGACGAAGGCGATGCGTTCGAACTTGTGCTTTTCTTTCGGCATCTAGGCCCTTGGGTTCAGGAGGGGGTCGCGTAACAAGGCAGGGAAGCTCGCCCAAGTGTCGACAAACGACAAGCCCCCCTCGCGGGATATCGAAGAGGAACTCGCGACGCCAGCCGGCGATGTGGTGATGATTTATGCCACGTTCCCGGATCGGCAGGCGGCGATGGCGCTGGGCCGGGAGCTGGTCGAGCAGGGCTTGGCCGGATGCATTAACGTGCTGCCCGCGATGACGTCGATCTATGTCTGGAAGGGCGAAACGGAAACCGCAGAAGAAGCCGTGTTGATCGCCAAGCTCGCCCGCCAGGGAGCCGATCGCGCCGTCGCGCATATCGTCGCCAATCATCCCTACGAGACGCCCGCGGTCCTCGTCGTTCCGGTGGTCGGAGGAAGTTCCGATTATCTGAACTGGGTCATTAGCGGCACGCGTCCCTGACGACCCGTATCCGGCCCGATCATTAGATGATCAATAGATGCCGCCGAGCGATTGCATCACATTGTAGCGCATGGTGCCGGGCCGCGGATCTCCGCGCCGGCCCCGCCCGGACGAGGCATATTTTCGTCTCGGCCGATCTTCGTCATAGGTGCGCCGGGAGGGCTTGGACTTCGCGGCATGTGCATTCGCATCATCCTCGATGGCGATGGGAGCAGCGTTAGTGTTCGCACGCGCGTCGGCTGAGAGGTCATCGGTATCGCCGCTCTCGCCAAGCGCTGCAACTTTCGGAGAGACATCGGCTGCCGCATCTGTCGCCGACGGGACGAGCGTGAAGATCTTCCATCCCTGAGAAGCCGGCGCGGCGGCGGCCGCCGCACCGTTCGGCGGAGGCAGCGGCGCAGCCTCGACGGTCGCGGCTCCGATCGACATCCGCCCCGGCGGCAGCTCTGGGCGCGGCGCAGCCGCAACCTCGACCGCATTCTCATTCTGAAGCCAGGGAAGCTTTTCAGGCTCCGCGGTGACCATCGGCTGGTTACTGCCGGAGAGACGCGCGGCGGCCAGTCTCCGCTCCTCGAGGCGCTTCGACCGCTTGGTCGCCTGAGCGACGACCGCACGCGGCACGCAACGGCCGCCGTCGGCGATCTGGCCCGCTGGACACTCGGCGGAGCAGACAACGTCATGGTGGCTCTGCACGAGGGCGAGCAACACGTAATCGGGATTGTCCGTCGGGAGCGTGGCGTTGGCGCGATCCATGAATGCCGCCATGGCGCGCCGCGTCGAACCGTTCCATGCGCCGGTGATCTCGCCTTCATAGCAGCCGACGCGTTTCAACTCGCGCTGCAGATCGCTCGCCAGTTCGGCGCGCGTTTCGGGATCGCCGGGCTCCGCCGATTTGAGAGGTGTCGAGACGGTGCGCGCCGACTGCACCACCGTGGACCACGTTCCGAGCTTCTGCGGAGGGGCAACCGCAACACGGGCGCCTTCGTCGGGGATCACCTCGTGAAACACGGGCGAGGCGGCCGAAAAAATCCTGTTTCCGCTATCGCTCCGATAGTCACGGTCCGGCGCCGCCGAGATGCGCGTGACTTCGGTAAGGTCTGCGGTGTGATCGGATGCCGGAAAAAGATAGCTGTATGTGACGAGCAGGGAAGTCGCCGTCAGCAACAGCACTCCACCGAAACGCGGCATGGCGCAAACTCCACTCAACTCACTTGCACGTGGCTTGCGCCGGGAACACTCAGCGCAAAGCTTCTGACGTGCGCAATGGAGAATGCATCGCCGGCGAGACTTGGTAAACGGGAATTGCGAGCACTCCACGGTGGCGCGGTGGAGCGTCCCGAAAGCCTCGCCCCATTGTTGCGCTAGAACGTCGCTTTGCACGCATCGTCCGCCACATTTCAGCCGTGCATAAGCCGCGGGCGACCGGTGCAAAACCTCTTGATAACCAGCGCTTTTCAACCGCTCGCGGCGCTTCGAATACTCAGGCTGAGACCATCGCGCAGCTCCGGTACCCGAATACTAGAATTATGATTCTTCTCGCTATTCGATGATTCCCATCTGGGTCCGACTCAGTTACGCGTGAAGGAGAGGGGAGTTTAATTGCGTAGTTTTCCACCCTCGGCCTGTCTTGAGGATAAGAATTATCCACCTCTGATTTCTTGCGGCGAAATCGTGGCGATACTTTGAGACAGCGTTGAGAGTGGCAGCTCTGGTTTGCTTGGTTGCGCGGTCTCCGCGTCGCTCGTCTGCCGATGTCATGGGGATGATATCGGAGCTCACAGCCGATCGAAGAGGACATCATTTGCAGCCATGCCCGTTGTGCGTTCCGGAGCCTGGTCGGCGCCTCCCTCGGGCGCAAGGACCACAAGACGAAATGGCCGGTATTGTATTCGCGTGACCTAACCGGCCTCTCACAGGAGAGGGCACACGATGAGACACGTTTTAGGCGTGTTGGGTGTTCTAGCAGCAGGCGTATTGCTCGCCGTATCAGCTGCTATGAACTGGCGTTTTGGCTTCAGTCTCGGAAGAACCGAGCTGGACGGCCAAATCTACGGCGCAGCATCCGCTGCGGCCGACTGCATGAAAGCACTGGTACCGTTCTTCTTCTTTGCCGCAGTTCGAAATAGAATCTGGTCGCAGGCGGCTGCGTCGGCGCTCGTCTGGGTGGTCGTGACGGCCTACTCGATGACATCAGCGCTCGGACACGCAGCGTTGAACCGCTTCGATTCGACCGGGCAGCGTGCTCAGGAAGCTCAAGCCTATCAGGATTTGAGAGGCGAGCTGAAGCGTGCGCAGGAGCAGGCCGGATGGATCCCTCAGCATCGACCCTTCGAGGCGGTGCAGAGCCAGATCGACGGCATGAAAATGCAGAAGGCTTGGCAATGGTCTGACGGCTGTACGAAGGTCAATTCGAAAACCGAACGGACATTCTGCCAACAGCTGACGGCTCTCGACTCCGAGCTTGCGTCCGCAAGCGCGGCGAAGCAGGCCGAAGCCCGTATCGCCGAACTCACGGCGAAGGTCGATGCTACCGCAGGTTCGCCTGCTCTCTCCGAAGCTGATCCGCAAGCCAAGGTTCTGACCGAACTTGCGAACGCGTTCTTCCCGAACATCAAGATCGAAAACGTTCAGATGGCGTTGACGTTGTTTGTCGCGCTGCTGCTCGAGATCGGATCTGGGTTCGGCATGTACGTCGCATTCAGCCAGTGGCGTCTGTATGATCGCCAGCCAATGCCTGTCACGCCCAGAATGGCGCTGACGGAGGAAAGCACCGCTGCGGCAGCGGTGGCGGTTCCGGTGCTCACACCGATTACCGTTGAAACGAAAAAGCCGCGTTCTGGCGCCAACGACAACCGGTCGATCGAGATCCCTCTCGAAGTACCCGTTGCCTCGACGCCCGCAATCGAAGCTCAACCCGCTGAAGTGCATCAGGTTGAGACGAAGGTTGCAGAAAGCCGCAGCACGATGCCCGTCAGGCGTCTTGCCCCGGAAACCAACACTGAACGTTTCTACAAGGAGAACATCGAGGTCCGCGACGGATCAAGCGTTACGGCTACTGAACTCTACGAGGATTATTGTTCATGGTGTGAGTCTAAGAACAAGGAACCCGCAGCACTTCCGAGCTTTGCAAGAGAATTTGCAGACCTTGGCGTGAAGAAGGAAAAGGTAGCCGGCCGAGTGCGCTACATCGGTATCGCACTGAAGTCCGACATGGTTCTCGAGGAGGCTATGAAACCGCCTCTCTTCGGCACGGTCGCAGCCTAGCGCTGCTTCCAAAATCTTTGGCCCGCTTCGGCGGGCCATTTCTTGCAAGTTTCCAACTTTCGACGGCCCGCCCAGTGCGGGCCTTTTTTTTGTTTCGCGGACTTGCTTGTTGAATGGCTCGCCCTCCGGCGGGCCTTTTGCCGTTTTGAGGAAGGCGTCCGGCGGCTTTCACTTTTTCGAGTTGTGCAATGTTGTGATCGGCGAACCCGGCGTTCCCTCCTGGCGCTCATCGGGACAGTGTGAAAGAGTGAGGGGCACACGCCGCAGGTCTAATGCGACGCGCCCTCCAACACTCAAGAGGTTTGCTATGGCCAAAGGCCAACAGCGTTCGAACAAGGAAGTCCGCAAGCCTAAGAAGAGCGCCGCTGCAAAATCGCAGCCCGCGACGAGCTCCGTCACCGCGACGTTTGCGAAATCGCAGAAGAGCGGAAAGCGCTGACCCGCCGATCCAAGTTTTCGAAAAGGGCCTGCTGCAAGCGGGCCCTTTTTTGTTTCGGACTGAACGCCATGAGCAGCGGCGAAGTCCGGAGCGACCCAAACTGGCCACGGACGTATCCGGGCGAAATGGCTTCTAGCCCACAACTATCTTGCCTCTTGGCGTATCGCTTGAATTGCAAACGGCCCTGAAACAAGAGACCTACGAACAATTCGCGGTAAGCGACCATCGAAGCGAACGACCTGAGAAATTAGAATGCGCATTCATCCGCCGGAGCTCACGGTAAAAGACGGTCTCGTAACGATCAGCGCTCGCGTCAGTTTGGACGGCGACCCACAAAATATTCCCGGTGAACTCTGGTTCACCGTTCCGGAGCGCTACGAACATCTCTGCTCGCGCGCTATTGAGCCGTTTGTTGTCGCACTGAGTTCGCTCGCCTCGGCGCGGAAGGAGGAAATTCAGTTCGAAGGACCGTTCTCTGATCGGCTCAGTATCGGCCTCGATGAATATTGGAAGGTCGTTCATGCGTGGCTTCCAAATGAATTCCACCCCGTTCGTCTGACGGGCGGACAACTGACACCGGAAACCATTTCGCCGGGACATCCGGCGGCGGCGTTCTCGGGTGGCGTCGATTCATTTTTCACGCAGTTCTTGAACAAGAACCGGCCGGCCGGATTCCGCACCAGATACGCGATGTTCGTCCATGGCTTCGACATTCCGCTAAAGGATGCGGACATCTACGAAGCCGCGGCCGCGAGGTATGAGCCGCTGCTGGCTGAGATGGGCGTCGAGCTCGTCAAGGTGACGACCAATGCCCGTGATTTCGTGCGGTCGCTTCAATGGGAAATTTCGCACGGCAGCATATTGAGCGGCACCGCGCTCATCCTGTCGTCCGGCGTCAATCGTTTCTTCGTCCCGTCTTCGCTCAGGTACTTGTCACTGAGGCCGTGGGGGTCGAGCCCCTTGATCGACAACTTGCTGTCGACGGACCAGATGCAGATCATCCACGATGGAGCAATCAACTCGCGCTTCGACAAGTTGAGCGAGATGAAGGATTGGGCGCCGCTGAGGGAAGCCGCCAGAATATGCTACGAGTGTCCGTCGGCTTTTCACAATTGCGGAGAGTGCGCCAACTGCCGCGGCACGATGGCGGCGTTGGACTCTCTTGGCGTTTTGGACAAATTTCCAACGTTTCCCAAGGTTCCCTCGCCGTATCACTACTTCCGCGTTCCCTTGGATAATCCTCACGATGTGCACTGCGCGCGCCAAGCGGTTGCTGCCGCGGAGCAGAGGGGCGCCAGGGGGTTAGTCTGGATCCTCCGCGCCGCCGTGCTGGAAAGCAACCTGAAGAGGTTCGTCAGGGACGTGCGTTTGCGCACCCGCCCGCTACGCCGGTTTTACCGGCGTCCCGACATGGCGACGGCTTAGCGCCGGCTACGCTAAGCGCAGCCAGCCACCTTCACCGCAAATGCATAGTTGAAAGCCGTATCCTTCAGCCCGTCGAAGCGTCCCGAGGCGCCGCCGTGGCCGGCGCCCATGTTGGTCTTGAGAAGCACGAGGTTGTCGCTTGTGTTGAGCCGGCGGAGCTTCGCGATCCACTTCGCAGGCTCCCAGTAGGTCACGCGCGGATCGGTGAGCCCAGCGAGCGCGAGAATGTGCGGATAGTCCTTCGCTTCGACATTGTCGTAGGGCGAGTAGCTCTGGATGTAGTCGAAGTCCTCTTTGCTTGCGAGCGGGTTGCCCCATTCGGGCCACTCGGGCGGGGTCAGCGGCAGATCCTTGTCGAGCATCGTGTTCAACACGTCGACGAACGGCACGTCGGCGATGATCGCGAGGAAAAGGTCGGGGGCCATGTTGGCGATCGCGCCCATCAGCATCCCGCCCGCTGATCCGCCGTTGGCGACGATCCGGCCACGTTGCGTGAAGCCCTCCGAAATCAGATGTTCGCCCGCGGCGATGAAATCGGTGAACGTGTTTTTCTTCTTCTTCATCTTGCCGTCGCTGTACCAGCGATAGCCTTTGTCCTTGCCGCCGCGAATGTGCGCGATCGCAAAGATGAAGCCGCGGTCGACGAGCGATAGCCGCCCCGTCGAGAACGACGCCGGCATCGCGATGCCATAGGCGCCGTATCCATAAAGAAAGAGTGGCGCCGAGCCGTCGAGCGGCGTCGTCTTTTTGTAGAGCAAGGTGACGGGAACGAGTTCGCCGTCTTTGGCCGGCGCGAGCAGCCGCCGCGTCACGTACTCCGACGGATTGTGCCCGCTCGGAATTTCCTGCCGCTTGCGCAACGTCCGTTCGCGGGTCGCCATATCGTAATCGTAGGTCTCGGCCGGCGTCGTCATCGACGAATAGGTGAAGCGGATACGCGTCGTATCGAACTCGTATCCCGAGCTGAGACCAAGCGCATAAGCTTCTTCGTCGAACGAAATCGTGTGCTCGCCGCTGTAGTCGAGAAATTCGTCCGTCTCAGGCTTCAGCGGCGTGACGACGATGCGCGGCAGGCTCTCTTCGCGTTCGAGGCGCGTCATGAAATTCTGAAATACGCTGACGTCGATGATCAGGCGGCCGGGCTTGTGCGAGACGATTTCCCGCCAGTTCGCTTCTCCCGGATTTTCGACGGGCGCCGTGACGATGCGGAAATCTTCCGCGCCTTCCGAATTCGTCGCGATGATGAGCTTCGCGCCGTGATGCTCGACGTTGTACTGGTGCCCGACGCGCCGGGCGGCAACGAGCCTCGGAGCTGCATCAGCCCTCTCGGCATCGATGAGCCGCACTTCGCTCGTCTCGTGATCGTGGATGTCGATGACGATGAACTTCCGCGATTGCGTCGACGACAATCCGACGAAGAAGCCGGAATCGGGTTCGGCGTAAACGAGCTTGTCTTCCGAGGCTGGTGTTCCGAGCGCGTGGCTGTAGACGAAGAGCGGCCGCTGATGCTCGTCGACCTTGATGTAGAACAGCGTACGGCCGTCGCTCGACCACTCGAGGCCGCCGTGGGTGTCGGGGATTTCGTCGGCAAGGTCCTTGCCCGTCGTGAGATCGCGGACGCGGACCGTGTAAAGCTCTGAGCCTTTGTCGTCGATCGCATAGGCGAGCAGCTTGTGATCGCCGGAGTGGGCCGTGGCCCCGAGATCCCAATAGCCTTTCCCCTCGGATTCCTTGTTGCCGTCGAGAAGGACTTCCGGCTCGTCCACCGAGCCACCGCGGGGAATACGGCAGAGCTGCGCGTATTGCCCGCCTTTGACGAAGCGCGGGAAGTATTCGTAGGGGCCGTCGGGCTGCGGAACCTGCCGGTCGTCTTCCTTGAGACGCGCCTTCATTTCCTGGAACAGGGTTGCTTGCAGCGCGTCCGTATCCGCAAGCATCGCCTTCGTATAGGCGTTCTCGGCTTCGAGATGCGACCGGATGTCAGCGGCAAGCACGTCGGGCTTGCGCATGACCTCCTGCCAGTTGGCGGCGCGAAGCCAGCCGTAATCGTCGCTGATGGAAACGCCATGGTGCGTCGCGACCGTCGCCACGCGCTCCGCGACCGGCGGGCGCGGCTGAGCCGCAGCCTCGTCTTCGATCTGAGCAGGCGTCTTCGTTTGGCCGGTCATGGGGTGCGGACCTTTTTTGAGGATGGGAACGGATTTGCGCTTCTTCTCGACCGCCCGCGCCCGCACGTCAACGCGCCAACATGCCGGAGTAATGATCAAATGAAGAAGGGGGATCGCCAAGCATTAGCGATGTCGTAATCTAAACAGAGGTCGAGATTGACAGGGAAGTCGTCCTGTAGTCAAAGCTTTCGCAAGTGAAATGGAGTTGATCTCCTAGTCTTTTGAGTGGTTTTGAGATCCGCGACGGGCTTTGCCAGTAACGGTTTTACAAGGCAAGGGCGGGAAGTGGACATGGATGGGCGCGCGGTGCCGGGTTTTCGGTCGCCAGAGGAAGCGGAAGACAAACGAATGGAAAGTTCAGCCTCCCCCGAACTCGTGACGATCACGGCGACGATCGTCGCCGCCTACGTCAGCAACAACTCAATTTCATCGACTGAACTCCCGGGTTTGATTGCTGAAACCCACGCCGCTTTGAGCCGGGCCGCAGGCCGCACCGTTCCGCAGGAGCGGGAAGAGGCGAAGCCGAAGGTCGCAGTGAAGAAATCGGTGATGCCGGATTTCATCATCTGCCTCGAAGACGGTAAGAAGTTCAAATCGCTGAAGCGTCATTTGCGGACGCACTACAACTTGTCGCCGGAAGAGTACCGCGAGAAGTGGGGCCTGCCGCCGGACTATCCGATGGTCGCGCCGAATTATGCCAATGCGCGCTCCCAGCTCGCCAAGAAGATGGGTCTCGGCACGCGCAGGGAAAAGTAACAACCCGCGCCGGGAAAAATAGCGGACATCGAAAATATCAGCCGTGTGCTGTCGAAGGACTGGCGCTGTCCGACGGCGCGGCAACTATCGCTTATGAGTTAATTGTTCCCCGCCGCCCCGGACACGATTTCCGATTTCGGAAAGTTCGAGCGTGGCGAGCGATCGGCGTTCCTCCTTCAGCAGATGATTGAGGCGAGCGTGACGCGCCACGTTATATGCCGAATTGCACGCGAGCCCGCGCCGCCGCTCCTTTCTGATCTCGCGCTCGATGAGGGCGACCAGCTTTCGTCTGCCCTCTGGACTTCGGTCAGCGAGATCTTTTGGCCAGACCGGTAAGAGCTGCGCAGCGTCGCGTGCACAACTGGACTCTGAATTGCGGTGTCTCCCGCGCCACGTATTTCTAGGCGCTCTGGTGTCTCGTATCGAAACGCGATTTTGCATGCCGCCGACTGTGCGGCGGTCGCGAGATGCGGGGATATCTTTCTGAAAATGCCATCCCGTTAGGGTGAATACGACGAGCGAAAAAAACTTATCCCCGCGATGTGACAGGGCCGTATTCTTCTCATGCAATGGAACAGATAGCGTCTTCAGTTCTGACCCGGAACATCGCCGGAGCCACCGCCGAGGATGGCAGCATCGATGGCACGATACTCGGACCACGCGTACGCCTGATCTTGCGCGGTTCGGCGCAGCCTTCGCCAGCGCAGCAAGATCAGTCTACGTCCAATCTTAATCTCACGCAGGGCGAACATCGCCACCGCTGCGCCCGCCTCGCGATCGATGTCGCGATTTCGAACGTGTTCGGCATCGGTTCGGAAGGACTTTGGCACTGTACGCGCGGCGTCAGAGACGTGGCGGAGGCGCGGCAGGTGGCCATGTATCTCGCTCACGTCTGTTGCCGCATGACGCTGACCGAGGTTGGAGCCATGTTCGGCCGCGACCGGACGACGGTCGCTCATGCCTGTCTCAAAGTCGAATGCCGGCGCGACAATCCGGCGTTCGATCGTGCGCTCGACGTGCTGGGATGGGCACTCCCGACGCTGGTGATGCGCGAAGTCCGCTCTAGCGCCCAGAAATCTTCCCCCCACACCGAGGATCAGTAAATGGCAGCAAGATCGTCGCGCGCCCGCAGCGTTGCGCGGACAGAGGAACAGCACGCGCTGGAACGCAATCTCGCGGAAAGCCCGCTTGCGTGGCTCGCGCGGCGCAAGGACAAGGACGGCCAGCCGATGCTCACCGATGCCGAGTTCGATGCAGGCGAAAAACTCCGCGCCGATTTTTGGTTTGCGCAAATGACCCCGCGCGTCACCACCAACTGGTCGTCGTTCCTGAGCGTGGGAGGCGGTGCCAGAGGCGCGCCGGACATCGGGCCGGATATTCGCGATTCCGTTATAGCAGCGCACGAGCGGGTCAAACGCGCGCTCGCAGCCGTCGGCCCCGAGCTCGCCGGCGTTCTGATCGACGTCTGCTGCCATTTGAAGGGTCTCGAGGCGAGCGAGAAGGCGAGCGGCTGGCCGCAACGGTCCGGCAAGATCATTCTGCAAATCGCGCTACGCCAGCTCGCCCGGCATTACGGAATGCTTCCGCCGCCGCCCGAAGCGAATGATCAAAGACCGGTGCGCGTCAGGCATTGGGGCGCGAACGACTACCGCCCCGCAATCGACCCCGGGCAAGTCTGAGCCCAAGTCTCTGAGCCAAGTCTCTGAGCCCAAGTCTGAGCAGAACGTTGAGCGTGGTTCGAAGTTAAGCCGCGAGCATCTCTGTCGCGTCCGAGCGGATGCGCTTCACCATCGAGGCGAGCCCGTTCGAGCGTTGGGGCGTCAGATGCTCCCTGAGGCCGAGGCTTGCGAAAATACCCTCGGCGTCGGTCTTCACGATCTCGTCGAGCGTCTTGCCCCGGTAGATGATGAAGAGGAGGGCGATCAGGCCCTGCACGATGTGAGCGTCGCTCATGCCCTGCATTTCGAGCTTGTCGCCGGCAGCCGGTGCGCCCGGCGAGCCGACACGCTCAGTCGCCAGCCAAACCTGGCTCGCGCAGCCGCGGACCTTGTTGGCGTCAGTTCGAAGGGCGTCGGGGAATGGCGGGAGCGCGCGGCCGAGCTCGATGACATAGCGATAACGGTCCTCCCAATCGTCGAGGAGCGCGAAATCGGCGCGAATGTCGTCGAGGGTCATCGGGAAAGTCCAGCCTGCAACCCGCTTAATCGGGCATTCACAATACACATAGGTATGTGGGCCGGTCGAGGGCAAGGCCGTATGCGCTTAGGATGCTTGAACTCAATGACCTAAGTGTTTCTCAAACGCCGCTCTTGTGGGCGTTCTTGCCGCGCCAGTCCGGCATTTTGTCGACCGGCGTCAGAGTGCCGCTCTCCCGCTCCAGGATAGCAGGCGCAACCCGGCCTTTGCTCTCGTCGAGGTGCAAGTTCGTGTTGGCGAGGCTCGAAGCCTCCCGTTCGCGGATCATGTCGTAGGCGAGCTTGGCGCCGAACTCGGCTTTGGCAACGAATTGTGACCACAACTCCGAGCCTTTCGCGCACGTAGCAGCGTTGCGGTCGCAGAATGTGACGACCCATTCCGCCGTCGACCCGGCGCGCTCGTAAAGACGCTGCTGCTGCTCCCGGTCGGACGGAAGCAGTGCGACGGCGACCGCCGCAAACACAGCAATACGCAACAAACCCATAGCTCAAACTTCCCCATCTGCGGCCGAAACGCGATCGGCCGTTGAACGGATTGGCAGTGAAGGCTCTTACCCTCGCTCAATGGATACCAGCCCCGGCTCAAGGTCACGCTAGTTTGTGCAGTGCAATTCGAACCGTTTTTGCTTCAAGTTTTAGATAAATTGGATGTGCTTTGCGGGCCCGAAATTCCCGACGGTTAAGCAGGTCTTAACGGCTGACTCGCCATACTTCGAGCTTGGGAACGAGCAACGGGCGTCAGCATGACCGAGAGGGATATTAAGCTCGCAGCTGTCATATCGCTGCTGGCGACGACGAGCGTGGCTTTGAACATGTTCGTCTTCCAGAACACCACCAAGACGAGCGCCATCGAAACGGGCGGCATCGTGACGGATCGCACCTCGTGGGTCGATGGTCCGGGCATTGCGCTTGGGCCGACGTCGCCGGGTCCCGCAGCCGAGCAGCCCGCAGACGAGGGCGTTCTGCCGCCAGCGCCATTGGGCCAAAGCGACGATGCCAACCGCGCGGAACTGACGAAGGGCATACAACGCGAACTCGGCAACATCCGTTACGAGCCCGGCCAGCCCGACGGCGTTTTGGGAATGGTCACGCGCGCCGCGATCTTCGCATACGAGTACGACAACGGACTCGTGTTGACGGGCGAACCGAGCGAACAGCTTCTGAGCCAGCTCATCCTTGGTTCATCGTCGATGTCGCCGAGCGCTGCGCGGCCCGGCAAGACAATGACGGCGGATGGCGAAAGCCTCGTACGCTCCGTCAAGCAGCAGCTCGCGACGCTTGGCTATCAGACTGGCGTTCCGGGTTCCGCGATGACGCCCGAGTTCGCCCGTGCCGTCCGCGAATTCGAGACCGATCAGAAGCTGAAGGTCACCGGCCGCATCTCCGGTCCGTTGATGAGCCGGTTGATCCGTCTGCAGGGCGAGCCGAAGGCGCGGCGCGAGGCGATTGCCAAGGCGGCGAAGCATTAGGGATTTCCGGGTGCTTGCTGATAACGTACCGACATGCGCCTCAAAACCGAAATCTGGGTCAAAGCTTATCTGCGTCGCTGCCAAGTCAATGGCGCTCATGGCGTGGTCGCTCGTCATGGCGACGACGATGCGGGAGCGGTATTCATCAAGATCGTACGTCCCGATCAAACCGCGGCAGTTTTCTCCCCCGCACCGGCCGGGCTCGATGACGCCGACGTCGACCGGCGCTGGGTCGCACGATTCAAACAGGACTTCGTGCCGGAGGCGGACGCCGAGAAGCTGCTGAAACGCGAAGCCGAATTCGACAGCGACGTCTGGATCGTCGAGATCGAGGACCGCGAAGGGCGGCACTTTCTCGGCGACGAATTGATGAGCTAGCAACGCTATCCGAGAGTTCGGATTTCGTTTTACCGTCCGTTAAGAACTCCCGGACTCTACTCCATTGATTGCGATGATTCTGGCGGCAGCAGCGCATTCACGCCACTAATCAGTACAAAGACTGTATTGCGTCCCGTTCCCGTGGCGGGAGCCTTCAAGGGCGGGGAGTGCCGCACGGCGTGGGCAAGGGCTCGCGCCAGGGGGACGAATGGCAACGATCATTGCATTCAAGACCGCACCGAAACCGACGACAGCATCGGTGCTCGCGGCATACGGAGCAGGCCAATCAGCCGAGATCGTGCTTTTCCCGGGCGTGCGCTACGAGCGTCACGGCGAGGAACGGGCAAACAAGCCGAAGAAGCCGCGACGCGGCACACGCGACACGCTCGACCTCGAGACCGAAAAAAATTCCTAAGCTCCACCCGGAGCGCACGACGCCTTCGAGAGAACCGCCTGTTCGTCCGCGCGGTAAGGATCGCCCTTGTCGGGAGCGCGAACGACGACCAATCCTTTTTCCGCGGCGATCGACTGCTGCGTATCGACCGCTTGCGGCGTGCCGCCGGCTTTCGTGGAACTCGTTTGCGGCAGCCCGAGAAAGCGATCGTCGGCGGGCACTATGGAGAGATCAACCGTCGTCTCCCGGTCCGCTGAGGCGGCGGCAAAATAAAGATTGTGCCCGTCGGGCGCGTAGATGCCGATGGTCCAGCCGAGATCGGGAAGCAGCGCCCGAACGCGTATCGTGGTATCGGCGGTATCGAACAGACAGAACGCATAGTGCTCGTCGGGCGCAAGGAAAGGCAGCGGCTGGTGCTGCGGCGTGACGGCGGCGGCAATCGTCATCTGATTTTTCGGCAAAGAGCGCGCAAGGCGAGAATACGCCGATCCGCGCGCATCGTTGACAGCCATGAACGTCGCGATGAGATGCACGATCCCCGTAACCAGCAGGAAGATCGCGAGAAGCCGGAAATCGAAGCGCTGAAGCCATCTCATGAGCATCCCTCCCGCACGATGACGGGCAAATGCTTGTTCCGCTCGGCGCGCTCGTCGGCCGAAAGACCCGTTGCCGGGTCGAGTACGGTCAGCACGAGCACGAGACGTCCGGCGCCGCTCGTCGGCAGCCAGTTGCCGGGCCGCGCGTCGCGGCCGAGCGTGACGACGAAGGAGCCGTTCGGATTGGGGGCGATCGTGTCGGCCGTGAACTCGTAGCGGTCGGCGTCATTCGAGATGAGATTGCCGCGCGCATCGAACACGGCGAGACTCCACCATAAGCCGCGCATGTTCGCGCCTTCGACGACGTAGTTGCACGACGAATGGAGCCGCGCCCCTTGCGAGTCCGTGCGCGCTTCGAAGGTGCCGGCGCTGTCGGCTGAAATCCTGAGCTTCCCCGTCGTGACAACGTGGGCCTTGGTGTAGGGGTCCGCGCTTTCGCGGCCGATGTCGCGCCACTGTTGCCAGGGCCCGTACATGTCGGTCGACAGCGGCGAACCGCGCGCAACCATGTACCGGCTCGACCAGACGCCGACGGTGACAGCGAGGACGATCGTCAGAATGAGACCGATCGCGCGCAGCAGGATCGCGAACACCGTGCGCACCACGCTATTGCGCGACGCGGGCGATATCGCTGCTGGCTCAAGTTCGACCGATGCCAAGTCCGTGGCTTTCTGTTTCAATGGGCAGCTGCTGGAGCCGGTGACTTCGTTGGCGGCGCCGCGGGCGGCATTGCTGCCGGTACTGAAAGATCGTCGCGAGATGTGTCAAGCAGCGTCGCGCGCCGGTCGGTCTTCGGAGCCTCCGGCCGGGTCGCAGGCTGCGGCGCCTCCTGCTTCGGATCGATTGGTGACGATGGGGCATGCGATGGTCCGGATGCGGCTGCAGGTGCCGCCTCCGCTTGGCCGTTCGCCTTGCGAAGCGCCGCGACGAGAACCTTGAGAGCATCGCGCGTCTTTGACGGCAGGACAGCCTGCGTCTTCGTTGCGTCGCCTGCAAGCTGCGCCGGTTCGATGCCCGCCGCGACTTGCGCCGCCCGAACCTCCGCGAGCCGCTGCTGCTCGGCGATCTGACGCGGATGCGGCTTGAGGCCCGGAATGGTCGGGATATTCATGTCGGTGTGCGCGACCGTCATCAGGTCGCGCCAGATGGGCGCCGCCTGATGGCCGCCCGTGACGCCGGAGCGCATCGGCCGGTTGTCGTCGTTGCCGAGCCAGACACCCGCCACGTATTTGCCGGTGAAGCCCATGAACCACGCGTCCTTGGGACCGGTTGAGGTGCCGGTCTTGCCCGCGGCGTTGGTGAAATCGAGATTGGCCATGCCGCCCGTGCCTTCCGTCACCACGCGATTGAGCATGACGTTCATCTCTTCGGCGACGTGCCGCGATACGACCTGCCGCGGCGGGGGTTCGTCGCGTTCGCGCGAATAGAGAAGATCGCCCTTCGATGTCGTGATGTCGAGAATGCCATAAGGCTTGGCGAGCTTGCCGCCGTTCGCGAATGTCGCGACGCCGCCGGTGTGCTCGAGAACCGTGATGCCGCCGTCGCCGAGCGCCATCGAGCAGGTTTTCTTGACGCCCTCGATGCCGACGCGCTTGGTCATCTCGACGACCTTTTCGCGCCCGACGACGAACGACAGCTCTGCCGCAACCGTGTTCAACGATTTGGCGAGCGCCATCCAGAGCGGGATCCGCGAGCCCGAGCCGCCGCCGCCGCCGTAGTTCGACGGCGACCAGTTTCCGCAGGAACGCGACGCGTCACGGACGATGGTCTCTGGCGTGAAGCCGTTCTCCATCGCCGTTGCATAAACGTAGATCTTGAACGACGAGCCCGGCTGGCGCTTGGCGTGGGTTGCGCGGTTGAATTGACTTTCGCCGTAGTCAGGCCCGCCGACGATCGCCCGGACTTTTCCGTCCGTCTCCATCAGGACGATCGCGCCTGAGGTGAAGTGAAGGTCGCGGCCTTCCTTGCGCAGAGCCGCAGCGAGAGCCTCTTCGGCCTGCCGCTGCAGCGTCAGATCGACCGTCGTCCGCGCC
Source organism: Hyphomicrobium facile (assembly GCF_900116175.1). Lineage (GTDB taxonomy): Bacteria > Pseudomonadota > Alphaproteobacteria > Rhizobiales > Hyphomicrobiaceae > Hyphomicrobium_B > Hyphomicrobium_B facile. Next base: position 11,292 of record NZ_FPCH01000002.1, on the reverse strand, counting down.
GTCAGCACGAACTGGTTTTTGCCGTCGGCGAGGCGTTGGACTTCTTCGAACGCCCAATCGAGATACCAGTCGGGGCTCGTCGAGGTACGCGCTTCGACGATCTTCGCCGGGTTCATGCGCGCCGAATGCACTTGGCCCGCCGTATAATATTTGGCCTCGACGAGGTTATCGAGAACCTGGTTGGTGCGCGCGCGCGATGCCGCAAGATCGACGAGCGGCGAGTATTTCGTCGGCGCCTTGAAGAGACCGGCCAGCACCGCCGCTTCCGACATGTTGATGTCGCGGACGGACTTGCCGAAGTAGTATTGCGAAGCTGCTTCGACGCCGAAGGTGCCGCCGCCCATATAGGCGCGATCGAAATAGAGCTTCAGGATTTCCCGCTTCGAGTAGCGGCTCTCGAGAAGGAACGAGAGAAACAGCTCCTTGATCTTTCGCTGCAGTGAGCGCTCCGACGACAGGAACAGGTTCTTCGCGAGCTGCTGCGTCAGCGTCGAGCCGCCCTGCACGACTTCGTTGGCCTGTACGTTGGTGACGAGTGCGCGCATCGTGCCGAGGACGTCGACGCCGTAGTGCTCGAAGAAGCGCCGGTCTTCCGTCGAGAGCGTCGCCTTGATCAGGACGTCAGGGATATCTTCGAGCGGCACCGCGTCGTTATGCAAAATGCCGCGGCGGCCGATCTCGTTACCGTTGACGTCGAGGAATTTGACCGCGTAGCGCCCGGTCAGAAATTTGCTCTCGTCGAATTCCTCGAACGCCGGCAGCGCGAGCCCATAAAGAACGACGAAGCCGCCGAACAGCATCGTCAGGCTTTCGGAGGCGAATTCATTGAGGAGGCGGCGCCAGCCGACGAGCTGGAATCGGGCAAAGTAGCTCGATCCGGCATTCCAGTAGTCTTTGACGCGCGACCATGCTTCCCCGAGCGCGGAATTGATCTGCGAATCGAGCCTCAGCCAGTCGATGAAGCGGTCGCGGCCGCCCTGTCTATGAAACCAGTCGTTCAAGAAACGGCCACCCTAACGACGTCGCTCTTGTCACGCGTGAGACGTGGGCTTAAGCCCTCAACAGCGAGAGTCTTTCTTGCAACAACAATCGCGACGCTTCCAGTAGGACGCGCCGCTTAAACCGATTTGCCGACGTTACACGGCGTAAGTCGACGAAATTGTGGTTATCGCGACTGAACCGACAATGGAAGAGCAAGACTTGATGTTGGACGGCAACGATCCACCGTTCTGGCGCACGAAGACCCTCGAACAGATGAACCGCGACGAGTGGGAAGCTCTGTGCGACGGCTGCGGACGGTGCTGCCTGGTCAAGCTCGAGGACGAGGATACGGCCGAGGTCTACTTGACGCGCCTCTCGTGCGCGCAGCTCGACGTCCGAACCTGCCGCTGCAAGGACTATCCCAATCGCTTCAAGAAGATGCCGGATTGTCTTGAGATCGATATTGCACGCGCGCGCGAGCTTTCCTGGCTGCCGAAGACCTGCGCCTACCGCCTCGTCGGCGAGGGGCAAGACCTGATGTGGTGGCACCCGCTGGTTTCAGGTTCGCCCGACACGGTGCATCAGGCCGGCGTTTCCGTCCGCAGCTTCGCCATGAGCGAACGTCGCGTCAAAGAAGAGAATTATTGGAAATACATCATTCCGGACGACGGGCCGGAGGGTGACGGGATTGAGAAGAACCGCCACCGTCCCCGCGCCGGGCAAATTCCCTCAGAACCTACGGAATAGCGCCGCCGAAGATTCGCGACGGTGCACCTCACGCTCGTCCCCGCGAGCGGCATCGGCGGTGCAGCACATTCGACAGCACCCTCGCTGATACTTGCCCTCATGCCGGCCTCCGCCGGCATGACGATGGTGGGGCGGTCGCGAAGGTGCGTTCGCCCGAAAATAGAGAATCGTAGAAAGTGCTCACACAGAGCGAAACAAGAAGTGGGGGGAGTGCAATGCTATCCGTTCCCGAACTTTTTCGAAGAGCTTCCATAGAAATGCGTGGGCCCGTGCCGTGGAGCACTCCGATACCGGAGACCGCCTCCGGGGTGTACGTCATTGGCCTTGTTGATCCGGCGGCTAGCTTCGCTGAAAATTTGCCGGAAGCAGAGCTCAGTCACTGGAACGCCGGACAACAGATAATCTACATCGGCAGAGCGACCAAGCTGCGCCGCCGGCTGTCGGAATTTTATCGCCACGTGCATGGTCGTCCCAGCCCTCATAGGGGCGGAGAGGCAATCAAATTACTTGCTGCTTCAGTCGAAGTTTATTGGGGCGTCGCTTCCGACCGGATCAAGGCCGAGCATTCCATGATCGGAATGTTCGAGACGGAGGTCGGCGCGTTGCCGTTTGGAAATCGCAACCGCGGTACTAAAAAGAGGTCAGCTGCAATCTGAGCGGCTCCGCGACAAAACTTATCCTCGCTCTGGCGCGCGATCTTATAATCGGAAAGTTTGTCCTGGCGTCAGAGATTTTATCACGCAATTTCAATGCGTTATCGCATTTTATCCATTGACAGCGTAACGCTCTTCCGGTAGGTTTCTGTATAACGCGGAAAGTGTGAGGGGCCACCGGGACTGGCCCCGGGCGACTATGTCCAACAACGCTCCGCAGCGATAATCACCGAAATTCCAAAAAGGCAGTGTGCATGGCGGCGGCATCGATCGTGCGGCGAACGACCTCGCGCGTCCCGACGACGAAGGTGGCTGCAACGAACGACGACGATCCGGCGGAAGAAAAGCCGAAGGCGAAGCGCACTGCTACGAAGACTGCCACGAAGAGCGCGAGCGCTTCGAAAACGAAAGCTGTCGCAAACGATGCCGTCGAGAAACCCGCCCGCTCCGCTCCGGCTTCGAAAACGGCGGCAAGCACGCGCGCCAAGCCGCCCGCGACGCGAATGCGAGCAAAGCCTAACGCCCTGGTGCAGCGCGTCTACAACACGATCGATGGCGAGCTGACGAAGCTCGAGAAGCAAAAAGGGCTGACATCGCAGGATCGCGAGCGAGCGTCCCGCGCCCTGTCGCAAATGGTCAATGCATTGGAGAAAGCTGTTGAGATGCAACGCGTGATGACGAAGCGGAAGCCAACGGGAGGTGACGCCAAGAGCAAGGAGGCGCTCGCCCATGCGGAAAACCTACGCCGCGAAATTGCGGAACGTCTTGAACGCCTCAATCACAAGCGGTCGTCTCAGCGAAATCCTGAATGAGCTTAGCGCGGACGAACTCGAGTTCATCTCCCATGATTGGGAGCTTTGGGCGCGCGATGAGCAGCTTGCACCAGCATTGATTGTGCAAGACTCGCGCAACAAGCCCGCGCCTTGCGGCCGGCTCCCCGCAGGGGAGTCGCCGAGCGCAATCAAAAGCTGGCGTGTGTGGCTGCTGCTCGGCGGCCGCGGATCGGGAAAGACGCGAGCGGGTGCCGAGTGGGTGCGATCACTCGCCCTTTCTTCCCCAATGAACGAAGCAACATCCCCGCGCCCGGCGGCCGGCTCGCGGAACGCGAGTCGCCGGGCGCCAACAAAAGACACTCGCATCGCGCTGGTGGGCAAAACACTCGCCGACGTGCGAAACGTCATGATCGAAGGCCAGTCGGGACTGCTCGCCATTCATCCGCCGCGAGAGCGGCCGCTGTTCGAGCCGTCGAAGCGTCGCTTGACGTGGCCGAACGGGGCGGTCGCGGAACTGTTCTCGGCGGACGAAGCCGAAGCGCTGCGTGGCCCGCAATTCACGGCCGCCTGGTGCGACGAACTCGCGAAATGGCGCGGAGCCGAAAGGGCGTGGGACATGCTGCAGTTCGCGCTACGCCTCGGCGAAGCGCCGCGCGTGTGCGTGACGACGACGCCGCGCGCGACGAAGCTTTTGAAACAGATCATTGCCGACGAGGCGACCGTGACCGTCAACCTCGCGACCGCCGACAACGCGACGAACCTCGCGCCGACCTTCCTCGCCGAGATGACGCGCCGCTACGCGGGCTCCGCCATCGGCCGGCAGGAATTGCTCGGCGAGATCGTCGAAGATGCAAGCGACGGCCTTTGGCGGCGTCATTGGATCGAAGAGGCGCGCGTCGAAAACGCGCCCGAGATGCAACGCGTCGTCGTCGCGCTCGATCCGCCGGTAACGGCGACGGCGTCGTCGGACGCTTGCGGGATCGTGGTCGCAGGATTGGGCGTCGATAAGCGCGCCTATGTATTGGCGGATCGAACCATCCAGGGCCGCACGCCGGAACTCTGGGCGCGGGCGGCGCTCGGCGCTTACGATGATTTCGAAGCCGATCGCATGGTGGCGGAAGTCAACCAGGGCGGCGACCTGGTGATCTCGGTGCTGCAGCAGTTTCGCGAGAATTTCCCCGTCGTCAAAGTCAGGGCGACGCGGGGAAAATGGGTTCGTGCCGAGCCGGTCGCCGCGCTCTATGCGGAGGGCCGCGTCGCGCACGTCGGGCGCTTCGACGCGCTGGAAGATCAGATGTGCGCGTTTGGGTCCGATGGCACGGTCAAGGGCCGCAGCCCCGACCGCGCCGACGCACTCGTCTGGGCGCTCACCGATTTGCTTTTGGGCGACACGACGAAACCATCGGTCAGGATGCTTTGAATGAGTTGAGATTGAACACCCTCGTCACGACGCCTTTGGCTATGACTCTTATGCCCTCTCGTATGAGAAATTCTTTGCCAATGTGCATCTTAGGAAGATGCGCTTCCGGCCGATAAAAACGAAAATAGCCGCGAACCGTATCCCCAGGCTGAACCGACTCAACGTCTGGGTATTCGTGCTGCGCATCGACATCGATGTTGTCGAAGTAAAACTGACCTCGATAACCGGTTGAAACGGCAGTTCCGCGGCCGCCTTCATCGGAAGTGAGGAAATAGAGCGTCGCCTCGATATGTCGTTCAACTGACATTCAGGTGGTCCCGGATCGGACAGAGTCTGGGAAGTCCAATCTCGATACAGCAATTCACAGGACAAATAAATAATGTCGCTGATTTCGGAAGCGCTGACGCGCTGGCTGCCGATGCACGGTCGTGTGCGCAACAACCCCGCGCTCGCCGGCCGGCTCGCGGAACGCGAGTCGCCGGGCGCAAATGAAAGACTCGTTCCGGGCGCCAATCAAAAAGGCACCTCAACCGGCCCGCTCATCGCCTATCAAAATCTCGGCGAGCCCGTATGGGCGCCGCGGGACTATGCAGCCTTCGCCCGCGAAGGCTTCATGCAGAACGCCATCGTCTATCGCTCCGTGCGCATGATAGCGGAGGCCGCCGCCTCGATCCCGCTGCTCCTCTATGAGGGCGCGAACGAGATCGAGGATCATCCGCTGATCGATCTGCTCCGGCGGCCGAGCCTCGATCACACCGGCACGGACTTCCTCGAAGCCTGGTACGGCTTCCTGCTCGTCGCGGGCAATGCGTATGTCGAAGCCGTCGCACTCGACGGCGAAATCCGCGAGCTGCATATCCTGCGCCCCGACCGCATGAAGGTCATCCCCGGTCTCGACGGTTGGCCGGAAGGCTACGAATACACCGTCGCCGGACGGTCCGTGCGCTTCATCGATGAAGTGGCGGCGGGCGTGCGGCCGATCCTGCACGTGCGCCTCTTCCATCCGGCGAACGATCACTACGGCATGAGCCCGATCGAAGCGGCGGCAACCGCAATCGACATTCACAACACCGCGTCGAGCTGGAACAAGGCGCTGCTCGACAACTCCGCACGGCCCTCGGGCGCGCTCGTCTACGCAGCAGCCAACGGGCAGATGACGGACGAGCAGTTCACGCGCCTCAAAAGCGAGCTTGAGACGAACTTCCAAGGCGCGCGCGCCGCCGGACGTCCGCTGCTCTTGGAAGGAGGCCTCGACTGGAAGCCGCTGTCGCTCTCGCCGAAGGACATGGACTTCATCGAGGCGAAGAACTCTGCCGCGCGCGAGATAGCGCTCGCCATCGGCGTGCCGCCGATGCTGCTCGGTATTCCGGGCGACAATACGTACTCGAACTATCAGGAAGCGCAGCGCGCCTTCTGGCGCCAGACCGTACTGCCGCTGGTGAACCGAACCTCGCGGGCACTTTCGAGCTGGTTGGCACCTGCGTTTGCAACATCAAGCGCGCTCGGCGGCCGGCTCGCGGAACGCGAGTCGCCGAGCGCAAACGAAAACTATGGCCGGTCGCGGGGCACAAACTTAGAACTCAAACCCGATCTCGATCAGATCGAAGCGCTGTCGTCTGAACGCGACGCACTCTGGAAACGCCTCGAAGCCGCATCATTCCTCACCGACGACGAGAAACGCGTTGCGGCGGGATACACAGCAAAGCCCGAAAATTCACCGAGCCTAAAATAACGCGAAGACCGACGACCGCGTTCGCATTGCGCAGGCTGACGGCGAAGCGCCGCTGCGTAGATTGCACCCCGATTCAACTTATGAACAAGATCAGAAAGCGAAAGGCTCGCTAGAATATCATCGAAAGAAGTCTACAGACTTCCTCATCGAAAGCCTAAAGCCAGGATCGGGTCAAAAAATGGGCGGGCCATTACTAGTCAAACCCGACGGCACCATCATGGATGGGAATAAAAGGATCAAAATTCTGCAAGAGCGGGGGTATGACGTGAACACCTTACCACGAACGACCCTGCCTAGTTCAGAAGGCAGTGGCGGAGGAGGGGGCGCAGGAAGTTCTGGTGGCCCGAGAGGTGGAGGAGGCGGTATTCGCGGTCCAGGCGGCCTCGGGGGCGGACCAAAATTATCGCCGTTGCGAGATAGACGAAACGATTTTCTTTACTAATCGCCGCTTGCTCAATTGAAGGAGCCTCTCGAATGGAATTGGAAGAAATAAAAGCAAGGTTCTGGAGTAAACCGACGGCGGACCGCGCGGCTGTTCTCTTAAATCTAATGCACATAATGACGGTTGATTCCGGGTGCTCGCTCTAGACCAACCTTCGGATGTGGTTGTCGAGGTCGCGAAAAAATTTCAACGAAGTCTTTCATGGTTTAAGTGGCTATGCCGCAGCGACTCTCGACGGTGTTGCGCAGGTTCCAGAGGACGGATTTCTTGAATCCGTCATCCTGAGAATACAGGAACCTGATTTGCGACCCTATCTCTATTTGACGCTCCAAAACCTCGAGCAGATGATAAAGTCTTCGACTTCGGCCTGATATCGTCCGAACGCGACGCGCTGTGGAAACGCCTCGAAGGCGCCTCCTTCCTCACCACCAACGAAAAAGCGCGCTGCGGCGCGTAGGGCCGCTGAGCCAGACTTTTCGAATTTCAAATACCGCTAGGCTCAATTGACAACGGAGTGCAAATGCACGCGACCGAACACTTCCTGCTGCCCGCTTCGTTGTCGAAACGCGGCCGGGCGTTGCCGCTCGAGGCGAAGTCGCTCGGCGACGGGATCTTCGAAGGGTATGCGAGCCTCTTCAATCGCGAGGACTTAGGGCACGACGTCATCGCGCCCGGCGCCTTCCGCGAGAGTTTGCTCAGTCGTGGCGCCGCACGCATCAAGATGCTGTTCCAGCACGACCCGGCCGAGCCGATCGGCGTGTGGGATGAAATTCGCGAAGACGCGCGCGGGCTGTACGTCCGCGGACGGTTGATGACCGCTGTCTCCAAGGCGCGAGAAGTTTTGGAGTTGATGCGGGCTGGCGCGCTCGATGGACTTTCGATCGGCTTCAAGGCGGTGAAGGCCAGGCGCGATGCGGCGTCCGGCGTGCGCCGTATCGAGAAGGTCGATCTCTGGGAAATTTCGGTCGTCACGTTTCCGATGCTGCCGGGCGCACGCGTCGAAAGCGTGAAGGCGCGGCCGTTCGTGGCCGGCGCTCCGACCGAACGTGAATTCGAGCGTTGGCTCACGCGGGATGCTGGGCTGACGCGGATGGAGGCGAGGGCGGTGCTCCGCTCGGGTTTCCACGGTCTCAAGGCTTTGCGGGATGCAGGCCGGACCTTCGGCGACGACGCCACGCTAGCTTCTCGTTTCCGCGAGGCGGCGCGGTTGATGCAGGCAACGTAAGCCGCGCCAACTCCGCACTTATCATCCCGGGCGAGCCATTCGGCGAGACCCGGGACCCAGGGCAGCCGACATGGACTTGCAAAGTCCGAGCTGAAGTTCTGGATCCCGGCTCTCCGCTACGCTTCGGCCGGGATGACAACATCGGATGCGGTCGGCTCCATAGAAAACAGGACATCACATGACCGATACGACTTCCCTCGAAACGAAGGGGGCGGGCGGGGAGACCGCACGCGCCTTCGAAGAATTCCTCGAAGCTTTCGAAGCCTTCAAGGAAACGAACGATCAGCGGCTGGCCGAGGTCGAGAGCCGCGGCGCATCCGATACGCTCGTCGCCGAGAAGCTGGCGCGCATCGAGGAAACTCTCGATTCCACCAAGCGTGTGGCGGATAATCTCGCGCTGAAGTCGGCGCGCCCGCATCTCACCGGCGGCGCACCGTCCACGTCGGATCTCGCACACAAGTCAGCATTCGACGGCTACGTTCGCCGTGGCGATGCGCAACGTCTCGCGCGCATCGAAGAGAAGGCCTTGTCCGTCGGCTCCGGCCCGGATGGCGGCTATCTCGTGCCGGCCGAAACGGAAGCGGCAGTCAATCGCGCGCTCAAAGCCATCTCGCCGATGCGCGCAATCTCCGGCATCCGCCAGGTGTCTGGCTCTGTCTATAAGCGGCCGTTTGCAACGGCAGGTGCGGATACGGGCTGGGTGGCCGAGACGGCGGCACGTTCGCAGAGCACCGCGCCGACGCTCGCAGAGCTGCAGTTCCCGACGATGGAACTTTACGCGATGCCGGCAGCGTCGCAGACGTTGCTCGACGATACGATCGTCAACATCGACGAGTGGCTCGCCGAAGAAGTTCGCATCGCCTTCGCCGCGCAGGAAGGAACAGCCTTCGTCACCGGCGATGGCACCAACAAGCCGAAGGGCCTGTTGAGCTACGACACGGTCGCCAACGGCTCGTGGGCCTGGGGCAAGCTCGGCTTCATCGCGACGGGCGAGGCAGGCGCGTTCCCGGAGAGCGATCCCGGCGACAAACTGCTCGACCTCGTCTACGCGGCGAAGGCGCCGTACCGCGCCAACGGCACATTCCTGATGAGCCGATCGACGGTGTCGGCCGTGCGCAAACTCAAGGACGGTCAAGGCAACTACCTCTGGCAGCCAGCAAACGCACCGGGCGAATGGCCGTCGCTGCTCGGTTATCCGGTTGCGGAAAGCGAAGACATGCCGGCGATCGGCGCCAATGCTCTCGGCATCGCGTTCGGCGATTTCTCGCGCGGCTATCTCATCGTCGACCGCGCCGGCATCCGCGTACTGCGCGATCCCTACACCGCCAAGCCCTACGTGCTCTTCTACACGACGAAGCGCGTCGGCGGCGGCGTCCAGGATTTCGACGCGATCAAGCTTCTGAAGTTCGCGGCCTGATCCCGGTCCGTGCCGAGCGGCCGGCTCGCGGAACGCGAGTCGCTCGGCACGACCAAAAATCGCCAAGCGCGCTTCCGAAATCTCCGCGCGGGTTCCCCTCCCGCCCGCGCGGAAACCTGCGGGGCTGCTGCTCACTCCGGCAGCCCCGCATTTTTTTGTACGCCGTGCTCGCGCCACAAGGCCGCGCTCGGCGGCCGGCTCGCGGAACGCGAGTCGCCGAGCGCAATCAAAAAAGGAATTCTTATGTCTCTCGTGATGACGGCGCCGCCGGCGGTCGAGCCGGTGACGGTCGCCGACGCCAAGGCCCACATGCGCATCGACGGCAATGACGAGGACGTTCTGATCGCGAGCCTGCTGCTGACGTCGCGGCTTCACATCGAGGTGGCGCTGTCGCTCGCGCTCATCACGCAGTCGTGGACGCTGACGCTTAATCGCTGGCCGGGCAGCCGCGATGTCGAGCTGCCGCTGACGCCGCTTCGCTCGATCGATGAAGTCCGCGTGAAGAACGCCGCCGGCGTCGCCAATGTCGTGCCTGCAGAAAGCTATCTCGTCGATCTCTCATCGCGGCCCGCGCTGCTCGTCTGGAACAATACGGCGCGGCCCGAACCGCAAGTCCCCGCGGGCGGCATCGAAATCGACATGACGGCCGGCTTCGGCAGCACCGGTGAGAGCGTGCCTGCGCCTTTGAAGCACGCGATGCTGATGCTGACGGCACACTGGTATGAGCACCGTGACCCGGAGGAGATCGGATCGGACGCGGCGCGCATCCCCGAAGCCGTTTCCGCGCTCATCAATCCCTTTCGGACGATCAGGCTATGAAGGCTCCCATCAACGCCGGTGATCTCCGGCATCGCGTGACGATCGAAAGCCCCGCGCGAACGGCCGATGAGGCGGGCGGCGCGACGATCGATTGGCAAAGCGTCGCTGAAGTCTGGGCTGCCATCTGGTCAAGATCGGCTGGCGAATTTTTTTCAGCTGACCGCATCGCGGGCATAGCGACGCACGACATCTGGATACGCCACCGCAGCGACGTTACGCCGGACATGCGGATTCGCTGCGGCAACCGCGTCTTCGCCATTCTTGGCGCGATCGACGTCGACGATCGTGGGCGCTGGCTGAAGTGCCCATCGGAGGAACGCGATCTATGAATGTGCATTGCACCATGATCGGATTGCGATCGGCAGGCCGGCGACGGGCATTGATGCTCGTGCGCGACGCAATTGCGAAACGCGAGGCGAGCCTCGCTTCCGCATTGGCGAACAGGCCCTCGATGCACGCAACCGGCAGTACAGACCCGCTTTCCCCGCAAGGAGGCAAATGATGGCGAACGCAGCCTACGCCCTTCAACAAGCGATCTTTACGAAACTGACGACAGATGACGCGACGACTTCGGCATTGGGCGGCCCACGGATTTATGACGACGTTCCGGCCCGTGCTGAATTTCCATTCATGACGTTTGGCCAATCAACCGAACGGGATTGGTCGACCGGAACAGAAGACGGCTCCGAGCACGTCATAACGCTTCACGTCTGGTCGCGTGCGCGCGGACGCAAGGAAACGCATGCCGTCATCGCCGCAGCGCGGAAAGCATTACACGACCAGGTATTGTCTCTCGAAGGCCACCGGCTGGTTAACTTGCGTCACGAATTCTCCGAAGCGAGACGCGACAACGACGGCGAGACGTTCCATGGCATCTCCCGCTTTCGTGCGGTGACGGAGCCGGGCTGACGCAAAGCTTCGTTAGTCTCTGAAGCAACCATCCCGCGTTCGCGCTGGCGACGCGTTTGCGAGCGTGATGTTGCGCGCTTCGTTGACACGACACTCCGACCAACATCTCCAATGAAAACTCTCTCATCGGCCCCGTGCCTGGCGGCCGGCTCGCGGAACGCGAGTCGCCAGGCA